>NZ_CP069568.1:0-2743971 GCF_016889985.1 Corynebacterium sp. FDAARGOS 1242
GGGCGGTTGATGGCGAACCAGCGCACCTATGACTTTGTCAAGGACAACTCTTCCGCCTCAGTTGTTGTGCGATCGGAACACCTGCGTGAATTCGGCTTTGCGCTGAAGGAGGCCGGGGTGACGTTCTCCACGTCTACTGATGAGGAGCAGCGCCCAACTCTGGTTATCCCGAATCAGACCACTGACTTCGTGGGCCAGCTGGCCTACTCCACTGGAGTGCCGCTGACCGAGCTCACGTTGCACCGCGCCTCCCTTGAGGAGGCCTTTATGAAGATGACCACGGATGCGGTGCAGTATCAGGCCCAGAAGGAGGTCACCACCAATGTTTCTTAATACGCTGCATGCTGAGTGGACCAAGCTGCGCACAACGAAGTCCTTCTGGTGGACCACTGGTCTGATCTTCGTCATCATTACGGGCTGGACGTTGCTCAACTCGCTTAATGCGGGCGAGGCTGTACTGGGCATTAGCCCGCTGCAGCCGAATGCGCTGGCGGCGATTCTCCTGGTGCTGATCGTGCCGATTCTCATGATTCAGGGCGCGATGGTGATTACCACTGAGTACCGTCACAAGACCCAAACCGTGACGTTCATGGCCAATCCCAACCGCTGGACGGTGGCGCTGGCCAAACTGCTGCTCTATGGCGTGATTGCTGCCCTCATCCTGTTCTTGGGAGCGGTCTACATCTTTGTCTTGGCGGATATGACCGCCAACGAATCCGCTGCAGAGGCTTTCCAGCCTTTCTCGGATGAACGCGCTCAGCGCCTGCTGTGGGCCTTGCCCGTCGCTGGCTTCGGCGCGGTCATGTTTGTCCAGGGCTTGGGATGGTTGCTGCGCCATACCGCGGGTACCGTCGCGATTTCGCTCATCCTCTACATGGGCATTGAGAACACCGTGCGCTTCCTGCCGGTAGTCGGTAACAAGATGATTCACTTCATGCCTTTTACTGCCTTTACCAACTGGACCATGGACGTGGTGGAGGACTCCGCGCCCTGGGATAGCGTCGGCATGAATGTGGTCGTCTTCTTCGGCTGGGCTTTGGCCCTGTGGCTCCTCGGCATTGTGGCTGTGGAGCGCCGCGACGCGTGATCCGCTTTCCCCTCCTTGCAACCTTGGCGCTGTTGTCCGCAACAGCGCCTTTTGCGACGGATATGTACCTGCCGGTCATGCCGGCGATCGTGGCGGACCTCGGCACGACCCGCTCCATGGTGCAACTGACCATCTCGGGCTTCTTCATCGGAATGGGCATAGGCCAGCTGCTCATGGGGCCGCTGTCTGATGCCATAGGGCGCAAGCCACTGTTGCTAAGTGGCGCAGCGTTGGCCTTGGCTGCGTCGGCGCTGGCGGCACTGGCTCCCAGCGCCATCATCCTTGTGGTCGCTCGCCTGCTCCAGGGGCTCGGCGGCGGTGCCTGCGTGGTGCTCGCGCGTGCCGTTGTTCCTGACCTCGTCCACGGTGCCGCCGCGGCGAAAGCCTATTCACTGCTTATGGCTCTGCAAGGAATTGCCCCGGCGGTGGCCCCCGTCCTAGGCGGCGTGCTGGCGGAGCCGCTGGGCTGGCGCGGCATCTTCTGGGTTCTGGCCGGCCTTCATGCGCTGCAGCTGATTCTGGCCTGGTTCATCGTCCCGGAGACCGTGACAGTCCGTGTCCGCTCAGATTCGGCTCGTTCGAGTTTGGCCCGTACTGTTGCCGGCAACTACTGGGCAGTTATCACCAACGGCCGAGTGTGGGCCTACCTCGTTACCATGGCCTTCGGCTTCTGCTCGATGTTTTGCTACATCTCAGCCTCGGCCTTTGTCCTTCAGGACCAATGGGGCTTCTCGCCCCTAGCGTATTCGCTGATTTTCGGTGTGAATGCCGTGGGGCTCTTTGCCGCCACGCTGGTGAACTCGCGCGCTATGGACTCCGTCTCCCCGGCTTTCATGCTGCGCAGTGGTGTCGGCGGCATCGTGGTGTGCGCGCTGCTGTTGCTGCTTACGGTCATGGCGAACGCGCCGGTGTGGCTGTCCCTCAGCGTGCTCTTTGTGTGCATCGCGCCGACGGGTTTCATCATGGGCAACGCCACCGCGCTTGCCACCGGGCTGATGCGCTCGCGCGCCGGCAGCGTCTCCGCCATCCTGGGCTTTGGCCAATCCCTGCTGGCCAGCGTGGTGAGCCCGCTTATGGGGCTCGGATCGAACCCAGCTCTCACCATGGCGCTTGGCATGGTGGTGTGCAGCGTTGTCGCTCTATGCGGGCTGTTTGCTTCGGCCCACCTTGGCCGTGCGGGTGAGGGCACGGCCTAGTGTAAGTGGCTCGACGAGCTACTGCAGGGCCGAGGTCAGGCGCATGACGTTATCCACGTAGCGGCGCAACAGCCCGCGCTTGTTCCATTCCTCGAGGGTCAGCTCGTGGCAGACCTTCTTGTAGTTGATGGCCAAACGGGCGAAGTCATCAATGAGGTCGCCCTTGGCCACGAGCATCGTGGATTCGTAGTTCAGGCCAAAGGAGCGCATGTCCATGTTGGAGGAGCCGAACATGCACAGCGGTTGGCGCCCTGGAAGGTTCGGGTCCGCGAGGATGAACTTGGAATGCAGCACGAAAGGTTCAGGGAACTGGAAAATCCGCACGCCCGCCTCGAGGAGAGCCTGGTAGTAGGAGGACTGTGCATGGTCGACCATGAACTGGTCGGCCTTCGCTGAGACGAGGAGGTCGACCTCCACATCGCGGTAACAGGCGGTGGTCACGGCTTCGAGGAGGGATTCATCCGGGATGAAATACGGCGAGCACAGTACCAGCTTGTCTTTGGCGTGGTGCACCACCGAATTGAACATGCGCAGGTTGGGCTCCGTCGTGTAACCAGGGCCGGAGGGGACGAGCTGGAGGTGGTTGGAGTCTTCCGTCATGGCGTCGTCATAAGGCTGCATGTCGAGGGAGAGCTGTTCCTCAGACTCCAAGTACCAGTCCACCGCAAACACAGCCGCCAGCGAGGTCACGATTGGTCCGGTGAGCTCCACCATGTAGTCGATCCACGCGCGGTCTTTGGTTTTGTACTGGCGCTTGATGATGTTCATCGAGCCTAAGAACCCCGTGTGGCCATCGATGACCACGATCTTGCGGTGATTGCGCAGGTCGGGGCGGCGGAAGCGGCCCTTGTGTAGCTGTAGCGGCAGCATGAGACGCCAATCCACGTCAATGGCGGTGAGGCGTTTGCCCAGCGTGCAGTAGCCCTTGTACTTGTAGCTGCCAATCTGGTCTAGTAGCAGCTTGACCTCCACGCCGCGTTCGCGGGCACGTTTCAGTGACTGGAAGAAGATGTCGGTGACCTCATCCCAGGACTGGATATAAATCTCGATGAGCACGTATTTTTCCGCACGGTCGATGGCCCGGGCCATGGCCATGATGGCCTCTTCATAGGAAGCATGGAGCCCCTTGTTGTGGCCGATGAGCGCCGGGTGGCCGGTGAGGTTGCGGTTGAGCTGAATGAGCGATTCGATTTCGGGGGAAAGCCTGCCCTCCGGGTGATTGGGGGTGGAGGCGGTGACGTCACTGATGAGCTCGTTGGCCTCTTGCTGGATGCGGTGACGCCGTCGGTTGATGTACGGCGAGCCCATGAGCAAGAAGAGCGGCAGGCCCACGAGGGGCAGCACGAGAATAGCCAGCAGCCAGGCAGTGGAGCTGGACGGGCGGCGCCCTTCGGGGACGACGCCAATGGCGATGATCTTGATGCCGTAGTCAAGGATCAGCAGCGCGAGCTGCCAGGCGGAGAGATCAACATTCAGGCTCATCAGTGTTTAATGCACCTAACGCACCGAAGCGAAATCAGGGACGTCAAAATCTGCAATGAGCGGCACGTGGTCCGAGGTTTTATCGCCGGCGCGCTCCACCAGGTCCACGTGGGCGCCCTGTACGAGGCGAGCAAGTGGCTCGCTGGCTAGCTGGAAGTCGATGCGCATGCCTTCGTTCTTCTGGAACCGCAGTGACTTGTAATCAAAGTATGTCCAGCGCTCTTTCTCCGTAAAGCGGCGCGTGACCTCCTCCAGGCCAGCTTCCTCGAGCATCTGGAAAGCTGCGCGTTCCGGTTCGGTGACGTGCGTCTTGCCGCGGAAGAGGCTGATGTCCCACACGTCTTCATCGCGCGGAGCAATGTTGAAGTCACCAGTGAGCAGTAGCTTCGAGTGCGCGCGGGTTTCCACGTAGCGCGCCAGTGCGTAGAGGAATTGCAGCTTGTAGTCGTAGTGCCGGTCCGTAATCTCGCGCCCGTTGGGGATGTACAGCGACCAGATTTCCACCCCGCGGATGCGCGCGGACACCGCCCGGGCCTCACGTTTGTGCTCCTTCGCCGGGTCCTTGTGGAACCCTGGCTGCCCAGGGAAGAAGGTCTGGACCTCCTCTGGCTCATCCTTGGACACAATAGCTACGCCGTTCCATTGGTTTAGCCCGTGGCAGGTGACGTGATAGCCGGCCTCTTCGAAAGGCTCGCGCGGGAACTTCTCATCCGTCACCTTGGTTTCCTGCAGGCAGAGCACGTCAATGTCGTGCTTGGCCAGCAGGTCCACCGCGCGGTGCGCGCGGGTGCGGACGGAGTTGATGTTCCACGAAGCGATGCGCATGTGATTCAGGGTACTTGAGGCACGCGGCAGGCGTAACGGTGGCGGTGTTGCTCAATAAAGCCAAGCTTCTGGTATAGCCTGATACCTGCGGTATTGTGCGCTACTACCTGCAAGTATGCCTTTTGTGCGCCGTTGTTCTTTCCCCACGCGAGCATGTGCGCGCCCAAAGCAGTGCCCAGGCCCTTGCGCCGCCAGCCTTCGGCCACCTCGACGGCGGAATAGCCCAGCCACACTGTGCCATCGCCGGATTCGGTGAGCGTGCCGCGCGTAATCGCAATTGTCTCGCCTGCATCGGATAGCAGCCGCCCAAAGCCCAGGGTGCCCTCAATATTGCTGCGCAGATACTCTAGTGCTAGTGGCGGGAGCGCCTGGCCGCGAAAATGATACAGGTCGAGCCAGGCATCATCGGGCTGCTCATCGATGACAAAGTGGACGTCGGAAAGCTCCGGCAGATCCTCGAGGCTTCGGACCATGACGAGAATCTCTGGCTCCAAGGACCATCTATCCGGCTCAGCGGCGACGAGCTTCTCAGCAGACTTGCCGATGCGCTCCGGGATGGCCAGGCGCGTCGGCAGTCCGTGGCGGTCGTAGAAATCATCGATTTCCTCGATGGGGATAGGCAGGAAACCTGCAGACGGGCCCAGCGGCACCGCCGAGTTGGAACGGCCCGTCACACCATCACCCGCGCGCATGAGCCACTGCCCATCAGAGGTCCACGCATGTTTCTTGCCAGGGAAGGCGGCCGCGGTGGCGACCTCGACGGCGCGGATATCGGAGTTGCGTACCGTGCGTGGCGAGAGGCGTTTAATAATCTTCAGCTGCTCCGGCGGAATCTCCACGGCGTCGAGCGATGAGGGGTAGCCGCCCACCTCCTGCGGGCGGATGATTAGCGGATCAAGGCTCAACACGTGGCCAATCACGTCGCTGTGCACGTCGCCGAAATCACGCCGGGCCACCACACGCTCACCTACGGAGACGTCATCGGAGCGGAAGATGCGGGACATTAGTCGTCGTGTCCGAAGGGGTCCTCGTCCTCGCCCGGCAACCAGGTGAGGCCGGCTTCAGTCCAGCCGTTGCGCTTAATGGTTTTCTTGGCCTGGCGCTTGTAGCGGCCGGTAAGAACATCGGTATAGACAAAACCGTCGAGGTGGCCGGTTTCATGCTGCAGCATGCGGGCGAAGAAACCGTAACCTTCGATGGAGATGTCCTCGCCTTTTTCGTTCTTGCCGGTCACGCGTGCCCAGTCAGCGCGGCCGGTGGGGAAGCCCTCGCCCGGAACGGAGAGGCAACCTTCGTCGTCGGAGCCGTCATCGGCGGGCATGGTTTCCGGAATCTCGGAGGTTTCCAGTACCGGGTTGATGACGCAGCCGCGGCGCATGCCGCCCTCAGGCAGCTCGGTGTCATCAGGCCCGTCAGTGTCGGGGCAGTGGTAGACAAAGAGACGCTTGTTCACGCCAATCTGATTGGCGGCCAGGCCAACGCCGTGCGCGGCATCCATGGTCTCGTGCATGTCCGCGATGAGCTCCTGCAGCTCGGGTGAATCGATGGCTTCGGTCACCGGCTCGGTCGGGTTATGAAGGACCGGGTCGCCGTGGATAACGATGGGACGAATAGTCATGACATACAGTTTAAGCATGCAGTCCCTGTCAGACCTAGACGCCGCCATTTTGGAGTTCGAGTCCCACGCCCCGCGCGATATCGGCGCCAAGGAGGAGGCCATCCGCACGCAGCTGGACATCTCGTCGGTGCGCTATCATCAGCGCCTTAACGTGCTTCTCGACGTCCCTGCGGCCCACTCTTCCTACCCCCTCCTCGTTACTCGCCTGCGCCGGCTTCGCGACGCCCGCGAGGACGTCCGCCGCGCTGCGCGCTCCACGGGCGACTAGGCACGCCGCGCGTGGCAATGCGCCGCGCTACCACAATTGGCTACTAGAGTTTCCTGTGTGACTAATGTGAATCCGGAAAACTCTGCTTCGCCCGCTTCCTCCGCTACACCTGCCTCCGCTGCGCCTGCCTCCGCTGCGTCTGCACCCAAGCTGCCCGTGCGTGGGCTTGCGATGGTGCTCATCGCCGTAGCCGTCATGCTCGGCATGTGGGGGCTCTACGCCATGACCTCGGATAAGTCTGAAAATGTCGCCTCCGAGGGCGCTAACGACGCCGCAGTCACCGGCCCCGCCAACGGCGGTGCCGAAGGCGAGAACCAAGGCGGCGCGGCCGGTGGAGGTGAGGATGCAGCCGCTGGTGGCACTACCCCCGACAGCGCCGAAGGCGCAGACAAGACTGCGGATAACGCCAACGCAGGCGAGGGCGCTGAGGCCGGCGACCGCGCCGAAGGCGGCGACCGTGCTGACAACAACGACCGTGCTGAAAGCGGCGACCAGGCCGAGGGTGGCGCCGCCGCTGACCGCGCGCAGGCAGATATCCCGGTCAACGTCTATAACAACTCCGGCCGCGCCAACTACGCCGCCGACGAGGCTGAGCGCCTTAAGTCCGAGAAGTTCAACGTCTCTGAGGTGGGCAACCTGAGCGGTGACGTTCTCGTCGCACCGCAGACCACCATCTACTACCCGGAGGGCGACGCCGCAGCAGAGAACCTGGCCAAGGAATTGGCAGCCCAGTACTACGGCGGCAACGTTCCGGGCGGTGCCATCGCGCCGTACCCGGCCGAGCTGACCGGCGACTACACCAAGGGCGACGCTGTCGTCGTGGTCCTCGCAGTTCCGCAGGCCTAAGGAATAAAATCTTATTAGATTCATCCACCTGACAGATACGATAGACAGGTGAATATTCCGGAGGAGAAGTTCGCCCGCTCCCCTGAGCCCACGCTCGGGGTCGAGTGGGAGGTAGCACTCGTTGACCCAGTGACCTGGGATCTCGTGCCGCGTGGTGCCGAGCTTATTGATCGCGTCAATGCTGCTCATCCCGGCATCCACGTGGAAAAGGAATTCCTCCAGAACACCGTGGAGCTCGTCACCGGGGTATGCGCGACGGTACCGGAGGCAATGAGGGATTTGGAGGCGTCGCTTAGCGCAGTGCGTGACGCGGCCGACGCCATGGACGTGCGCCTGTGGGCTTCCGGCGGGCACCCCTTTACGGACTTCCGGAAGAACCCGGTGTCCGATAAGCCCGCCTATTCCGAAATCATCAACCGAACCCAGTATTGGGGGCAGCAGATGCTGCTGTGGGGCACGCACGTGCATGTGGGCATTCGCCACGAAGACCGGGTGTGGCCCATCATCAACGCCTTGATGACGAAGTACCCGCACCTGTTGGCGACTTCTGCCTGCTCCCCGGCATGGGAAGGGCTGGATACCGGTTACGCCTCCAACCGCACGATGCTGTACCAGCAGCTGCCCACCGCGGGCATGCCCTATCAGTTTGAGGACTGGGCGCAGTGGCAGTCCTACATGCGGGACCAGGCCATTTCGGGAGTCATCAACCACACCGGCTCCATGCACTTTGATATCCGCCCGGCCTCCAAGTGGGGCACGGTGGAGGTACGCATTTCCGACGCCACCTCCAACCTCCGCGAGCTTTCCGCCATCGTGGCGCTCACGCACTGCCTCGTCGTCTACTACGACCGCTTGCTCGACGCCGGTGAGCAGTTGCCCACCCTCCAGCCGTGGCACGTGGCGGAGAACAAGTGGCGCGGGGCGCGCTATGGCATGGACGCGCTGGTCATCACCTCACGTGCGACGGATGAGCGCTGGGTCAAAGACGAGCTAGCGGATCTGCTGGTTCAGCTGGCCCCGCTTTCTGAAGAGCTCGGCTGCGCCAAGGAACTGCAGCTGGTGCAGGAAATCATCGACGGCGGGGCGGGATATGAGCGCCAGCGCCGCCTGTACCAGGAGACTGGAAGCTGGCAGAAGGTAGTGAAGTCCACCGCGGACGAGATGGAGCAGCTGCTGCCGCTGGCTGAGGACTAAGCCTTCGACGCCGGAACTGCCGTGCCGGCCTTCGGGCGCGGGGCGATGAAGCCCCACAGGGCGTAGCCGGCAATGAAGAGGATGCAGGACAGCGTCCACAGGGACGTGGCCCACGGCTGGAAGGACGTCATCGAGTCGAGGTTGGCCGAGGACATGGAGAACCACACCGGCACCGACATGAAGGGCAGAGACACCACGAAGAGCGCAGCCAGCGCCGCAAGGGCGGCGAGCTGCTCGCCGAACTTACCGCTAACGCGCTTGCCCACCGCTTGGTTGACGGCCACGAAGACCATGATCACAAACGGGAGAGTCCACACGAAGTGGTGGTACCACGAGAAGGGCGAGACCAAGCAGGTGCTAATACCCGTCAGCGCGAAGGCGGCAGTACGGTTGCCGCGCTTGTATGCAGTGCGCAGTGCCAGGCACGTGAGCACGAAGATGACCAAGACTGCTAGCAGCCACAGGATTCCGCCGTCGATGCCCCACAAGCGGAACATGAGCGAGCGCAGCGACTTTGCGCCAGGGTTGGCATGTTCACCGACGCGCGAGGAATTGAACATGGCGTCGGTCCAGAAATTCATGGCATCCGGCACAAAGATGAAGCCCAGAACCACGGTGACCAGGAAGGTCACGACGGAGCCCACAGCGGCCCACCAGCGCTTCTCAAAGAGCAGCGCGAGGCCCATGTAGGCCGGCGTGAGCTTGATACCCGCTGCCAGACCGATGCCGATGCCGGGCAGGCGGCGCTTCAGCGGCAAGAAGTCCAGGGCCACGAGGAACATCAGAAAAACATTGACCTGGCCGTAGTACAGGGAGCCATGCATCGTTTCATTCGCCGGCGTCAGCGCAGTGAGCAACACCGCGACCAGAACGGCCGCAGGAGTGAGCTTGACGCCGCGCTCGCGGAAAATCATCACCACAATGGCCAGGACCGCCAGGAACATCAATGCCGGCCAGAGGATGGTCAGAGTATCTTTGCTGAAGAAGGGCAGGACCTGGAAGAGAATTCCCGCAAACGGCGGGTAGGTGAAGGGGAACTCGTAGATATAGGGGGCGTCGTATAGCAGCCCGCCTGCGTTGAGATCCTCGCCCGCCATGCGGTAAATGGCCAGGTCGAAGGGGAGGATGAACGTGAAAGCCTTGTGGCCGTCGAACTGGATGATACGGTAGACCATCACTGCGATCCCCAGCGCGAGGACAGCGCAGATCGTCGGGATGCCCTGCAGCTTCTTCACGGAAATTCTCCTCAGACGATGAAATGTGTCTCTAGGAGGATATATGAGCAGTGCATCCTTAAAGGTGAGCGAACCACCGTTAACTACTTTCGACGCATTGAACGCGTCGCCGGATGCTCGTTGCGCGTCATCGAATCCGCCGTGCCGTAGAGGCCCTCGCGGCGAGCAATACGGGTGGTTCGTTGCGCGGTGACAGGGCTGGTGATCATGGCAAAAAGCACGAGCAAGATAAGGATGCCCAGGTCCCCGCGTTCCGCCACGCTGAAGTCCTCCGAGCCCGTCACCTTGATGAGCGCACCCAGAATGGTGAAGATAAGCCCGGTAGTTTGCGGCTTGGAAATGGCATGCACGCGCGCCATGGTGTCACTAAATCGTGCAACGCCAATGGCAGCGGCCAGAATGAGGATAGAGCCGACCAGGATGAGGATGATCGAGAGGACATCGGAAATCAGTGCGTAACTCATGAATCCCTCTTCCTAAAGCGGGTGACAGACACCGTGGAGATAAAACCCAACAGCGCAACGACGAGCATGGCGTTGGACACCGTCGTGTCCAGTGTCCAGCAAATATAGGTGGCCATGGCGCATTGGAACATGGCTACAAATCCGTCCATGGCAACGAGCCGGTCCAGCGAATTAGGGCCGACGACGATGCGCCACGTCGTGATGAGGAAGGCCACCACGAGGAAACCGGCAGCCACCGTGAGCAGGATTTCATAAAGTCCCGTATCCATCAGGCGTGGCTCCTTTCAAAAATGGCAATCAGGTCCGCCTCCAGCTTGCGCACCGCAGCGATCTCGCGTTCAAGGTGGGCTTCGGAGTCGGCGTTGAGCAGATGGATGGTGAGCATGCGGTTAGCAATATCGATATCGGACACCGTCCCGCCCGGCTGCAGGTTGTAGAGGCTTACAGCCAGCGAGAGCACAAACTCATTCTCCACGCGCATGGGCAGTTTCACAATGGCGGTCTTAGGCACGGGCTGCGGGCGCACGGCCAGCCAGCCCACCTTGATGGAGGCCTCGAGCAGATCGACGAACCAGCCGGCGGCAAAGACAATGAGCTTGCCCCAGCTCACTGAAATTCCCTCGACGGGCATGGCCGGCAGCGGCAGCGCCAGCACGATGAACAGGCCCACCAGTAGCCCACCGACGAGGTTCGCTACGGTCACCTCGCCCATCAGCAGGCACCACATGACCACAATCCACACCACGAACCAGGGCCGGAAGCGGTGCTTGAAACCCGAGAGTCTCATCGTGCGACCTCCTCTTCAGCAGCGCCTACGGAGGTAGGCAGGGGAGCCGTCGCGCTTGCCGACGTCTCCCGTGTCGGCTCCGCCGGCTTTCGCTCCGGCAGGGGCTCGCTACGGTTCTTCAACGAGTCTGCGCCGCTGTCGTAGCGGTCCTTTGGATCGAGGTGGCGGGTGGGGTTTTCAAAGGAATCACCCAGTACCGCATAGCGGTAGATGGAATCATCCTGCGCCGACGTGGCCGCACGCGTGGTCACGCCCGAAATTGGGCCCGCCAGGAAGGTCATGGACACCGAGGCGATAACCAGCAGGCAGGTGGAGGCCAGCATGCCGAAAGGCACGCGGCCAACGTCATCGCGTTCCTTGAGGTCGACGTACTCGGTGACCTCGCTCAGTGGGGAGGGGCGCACCATCGCCAGGTGGCCTTCCGGAGCATCAGCGCGGTCACGCAGGAAGCCCTTGGCCCACACCAGCACCATGACGTAGAGGGTCAACAGCGACGTGAGAATTGCGCCGCCAATAAGCACCCAGGAGAGCCAGGAACCTTCGTTCGCGCCGGCTTCTAAAAGTATGATCTTGCCCAAAAAGCCAGAGAACGGGGGTATGCCACCGAGGTTGATTGCCGGAATGAAGTACAAAATGGCGATGAGCGGTGCGCTGTAGATAAGCGAGCCCAGTCGGCGCAGCGAGGAGGTTCCGGCCTGGCGCTCGATGAGGCCAACGACGAGGAAAAGTGTGGTTTGCACCAGAATGTGGTGCACGGCGTAGAAGATGGCGCCGGACAGGCCCTGCGCAGTGCCGAGGGCCACGCCGAAGACCATGTAGCCGATGTGACTGACCAGGGTAAAGGACAGCAAACGCTTGATGTCGGATTGGGCAATGGCACCCAAGATACCGACGAGCATGGTGGCCAGCGCGACCCACATAAGCAGGGTATCGAGCCCACCACCGGTAAAGATGGAGGTACGCGCACGGATAATGGAGTACACACCGACCTTGGTGAGCAGGCCCGCAAACACTGCGGTGACCAGCGACGGTGCGGTGGGGTAGGAGTCCGGCAGCCACGCATCCAGCGGGAAGATGGCCGCCTTAATGCCGAAGGCGATGAGCAGTACGGAGAATACCGCGGTGCGCGTTCCCTCAGGGATGTCTTC
The DNA here is from genome assembly GCF_016889985.1 of Corynebacterium sp. FDAARGOS 1242. Classification (NCBI taxonomy): domain Bacteria; kingdom Bacillati; phylum Actinomycetota; class Actinomycetes; order Mycobacteriales; family Corynebacteriaceae; genus Corynebacterium; species Corynebacterium sp. FDAARGOS 1242. The sequence goes on from NZ_CP069568.1 coordinate 12,151, forward strand.
CATGCGGATGCCGATCTGCGCCATGTTCATCGTTCCCACCGTGGCGTAGACATAGGCTAAGGCCAGCACAAAGATGAGCGAGGAAGCCATGGACACCATTACGTAGCCCACGCCTGCGCGCACACGGGCCGCGGAAGCTCCCAGTGTGAGCAGTACATAGGAGGCCACGAGGAAGATCTCGAAGCCCACGTAGAGGTTGAACAAGTCGCCTGCCAGGAAAGACACGTTCACGCCCATGGTGAGCAGCATGTAGGTCGGCAGGAAGACCGCCACCGGCTCGTCCTTCGTGCCATCGCGCACACCCTGTGAAATGGCGTACCACATCACGGAGAAAAGAACGACGGAGGAGGTAAACAACATGACCGTGGATAAACGGTCCGCCACCAGCGTGATACCCACGGGGGCATCCCAACCGCCCACCTGCAAAGTCTGGATACCGGTCGTGTCCGCGATGAAAATCAACACGGCATTGACGGCAGCCAAGGTGAGGAGGGAGAAGAATGCGACGCGGCGTTGAGCATTAACGCTACGGGAGCACAAGATGGCAAGGACGGCCGCGAAGGCTGGGATGATAATCGGCAGCGGAATGAGGTAGCTGACATACGGCAGTAGCGCGTGCACAGCGGAAGCGATGGAATCAGTCATCATTCGCCTCCTTTACCGGTTCCTCAAAGACCTGGGGGCCAAATTTATCGCCTTCCTTGGTGGCGCGGCCCGTGGCTGGGTCATTGGAGGCGTCATGGTCCGGCGCTGCGGACGCATTGCCCGGGCGCGAAGCCATGGCCGCAATAGCGGTGTCCTCAGCGTCATCCTCAATAACGTCCGCACTGCGGTAACGGTATTGGCGGTACGCCAAGGTGAGGATGAAACCGGTCAGCGCCATGGAAATGACGATGGCGGTGAGGATCATGCCTTGCGCTAGCGGGTCCGCGATCTGCTCGCCGTAGGGGCGGGAAGTGCGGCCGTCGATAGGCGGCGAGCCCGCCTGGCCACCGGCCATGAGCATGAAGAGGTTGGCGCCGTTGCCCAGCAACAAAATGCCGAGCAGCATCTTGGTCATCGCGCGGTCCAGCAAGAGGTAGACCCCGGCCCCGCAGAGCACGCCTGCAGCCAGCAGAAGCATCAAATTGGCATCCATTAGGCGTGTCCTTTCTCTTTCTCCTTTGAGCGGCGGGCCAAGGATCGAGCGCGGTCGCGGGCTCGCTGCTTACGCATCTCCTCTTCCTCATCGAGCTTCGCGCCTAGCGACGTCAACGTGCAGAGCGCGAGGCCCACGACGATGAGGTAGACGCCGGCGTCGAAAATCAGCGCCGAGGGTAGAGACACATCCCCAATCAGCGGGATGGGCAACTTCGTATAGGCCGTGGTCAGTGGCGGATAGCCGAAGAACATCGGGGTGACCACCGCACCGAGGGAAAGGAGCAGACCTACCGCCATGGTGCGGCCGCCGTCGAGCGGCAGCGCTTCCTCGAGCTCTGCGCGGCCACCCGCCAAGTAGCGCAGGATCAGCGCAAGTGCTGCGACAAGGCCACCGGCAAATCCACCGCCCGGGGCGTTGTGGCCGCTGAAGAAGAAGTAAAGAGACAGCACCATCATGGACGGGAAGAGCAGACGAGTGCTGACATCCACCATGAGGGAACGGTTGAGAGCTTTCTCCGATTCCACGCCCGCGGCCAGCCAGCGGCGGCCCGTAACCCGGAGGGTGGGGCGGCGGGAAGCACGCGCAAAGCTTTGAGTGCGGAAGACGAGCGAGGAAATGCCCGTCGTGGCGATGATGAGCACGGTGATTTCGCCGAAGGTATCCCACGCACGCAGGTCCACGAGCAATACGTTGACGGTATTAGCGCCGTGGCCAATCTCCTTGGCCAACTCCGGCATGTATTGCGAGATGGGTTCCTCGCGGCGCGCGTTGACAGCGAACATACCCACGACGGTCACCGTGAGACCCACGCCGACGGCGAGCCAGGCGCGCAGGCGACCAATCTTGGGGTCCTGCTTCCATTCGGTATTGGAGGGCATGCGGCGCAGAACCAGCATGAAGAGCACCATGATGATGGTCTCCACCAGCAGCTGCGTCAGCGCTAGGTCCGGTGCACCATGGAGGGCAAAAATGAAGGACAGCGCGTAGCCGGTCACGCCGACAACAATGACGCCAGAGAGGCGGTTATCCAGCACCGTTGCGCCCACCGCGGCGATGATAATGATGGCCGCGGCGATAGCCTGCCAGGGGTTTTCCGCCACGATCATGTGGACGTTGGTGAGGTCACCGCGGATCAACATAATGATGGGCAGCACCATGAGCGTGGCAAAGATGACCGTCAGGTTGAACTGCAGCGAACCGCGCTGCGTCGAGGCAGTGGTACGCAGCGAGAGCTGGCGCAGGGAGTTGATGACGGTGTCGTAGGCCTTGTCCGCCGAGCCCAGCGCCGGGTAGGTGAACTGTGCCTTGGCGAGCGCTCGGCGCTGCCAGTGCAGCACCACACCGGCGACAATGATGACCGCCGACAGCAGCAACGGGATGGTCCAGCCATGCCACAGTGCGAGGTGGGAGGCTTCGTCCGCGCCATAGGTGTTGTTGAGGTGCTGCGTGATGCCGTGGGAAAGCGGCGTGGGCGAAAGGCCAAAGAAGATGGTGAGCAGCGTCAGCGCGGCCGGCGGGATCCACAGGAAAGGACCCACCGGGTGCATGGCGGCAACGGCCTCAGAAGGCTCCTCCTGCCCCTTGGCGGCGAAGGCGCCCCAGAGGAAGCGCAGCGCATAGGCCATGGTTAGTGCGGAACCCGCGACGACGGCCACGAGGAGCATATTGCGTGGCATGCCGACGAGCAGGTCCTCGCCCATAATCGCTTCGAGCGTGGCCTCCTTGGACACGAAGCCCAACAGGGGTGGGACACCCGCCATGGACATAGCGGGGATGATGGCGAGGATGTACAGGAATGGTTTCTTCTTGCCCAGCCCTGCAAGCTTGTCGATGTCCCTCGTTCCCGACGCATGGTCGATCGCACCAACAATCATGAAGAGCGCGGCCTTAAACAGAGAGTGCGCAAAGGTCAGCGCAAGGCCTGCCTGCATGGCTTCGCGGGAGCCGATGGCAATGATGGTGGTGATAAACCCCAGCTGGGAGACCGTACCGTAGGCCAAGATGAGCTTGAGATCGCGCTGCTTGAGCGCCATCCAGCCGCCGAGCAGCATGGTGAAAGCACCCAAGGGCAGCACCACGAGGTGCCACGTGGAAATGTCGTGCACCCAGGGAGCCAAGCGTGCCACAAGGTAGATACCGGCCTTAACCATGGCAGCGGAGTGCAGGTAGGCCGAGACCGGAGTCGGGGCGGCCATAGCGCCCGGCAGCCAGAAATGGGCCGGGGCGATAGCGGATTTCGACAGCGCGCCGCACAGAATAAGCACGATGGCCACGGTGAGGTACGGCGTGTTTGCCAGCTGTTCGGTGGATGCAATGGCGGTGAAGGACCATGCGCCAGTCTGCCGGCCCAGCAGAATAATGCCCACGAGCATGGTGAGGCCGCCGAGGGCGGTGACCATGAGGGCCTGCTGCGCGGCACGGCGCGAGGAGGCGCGCTCGCCGTAGTAGCTCACCAGGAGGAAGGAGAGCAGGGAGGTGATTTCCCAGAAGACGTAGAGCAACAGGAAGTTATCGGAAATCACCAGGCCATACATGGCCGTGGCGAAGCCCACCATTTGCCCACCGAAGAGCGCTAGCCGGCGACGCGAATGGTCGAAATACCCCCAACAATAGATGAGTACTAAGGCGCCCACGCCAAGGACGATAAGGCTGAACAGTGCGGAGAGCGCGTCCATGCGGAAGCTGATATCGAGGTGCGCGGCGGGCATCCACTCAGCGTCGAAGGCGAGCTGATGGCCGTCTCGCAACGTACCTTCGGTGAGTTGATGTAGCACCCAAAAGAACCCGACGGCGGGCACAATCGCGAGAAGACCGAAGGCTCGCCGGCCGAGGTAGAAGATGAGAAAAGGAGCGGCGATGGTGGTGAGAACCAGGGCGCTGAAGAGAGTGAGCACGGTTGTTGCGGGGGCGTCCTTTCCAGGTTTGGGACGGGGCTAAACCCACCGCAATGGCAGGCATTGACTAGTGCTCATCCTACAGATTGGGGCTTAAATTTTCACACTTTTCTTTTCACACAGTTATATAGGGGCACCCTGCAGGCAGAGGCCCCCTTACCGCGCCTTAGGCGAAGCGCTGCAGGAACAGTGCTTCGGCGATGGCAATCTTCTCAATCTCAGTCGGGTCGACCGATTCGTTGGCGGAGTGGATGGTGCACTGCGGCTCCTCGACGCCAAAGAGAGCAATCTCCGCGTTCGGGTGCTTGTCCTGCAGTTCCACGGTTAGCGGGATGGAGCCACCCATGCCCTGGGTGATGGTCTCCGCCCCGTAGGCCTCGCCGAGGCACTCGCCGAGCAGCGCGACGGCGGGCTTGGCCGGGTCGGTTTCAAAGCCCAGGTTGGCCTCGAGAATGGTGACCTCAATGTGCGCGCCCCAGGGCACGTGTTTCTTCAGGTGCTCGGCCACGGCTTCCGCGGTGGCGCGGGGATCCATGGTGGCGGGGGTGCGCAGGTTGATGTTGGCCTCTGCGGTGGCCGGCACGGCGTTGACGGCCTCGGCCACCGGGGTTGAGGTAAAGCCGGTGATGGTCACTGCTGGGCGGGCCCAAATCATGTCCGCGATGGCGGTGGCGCCGGCTGGGTCTTTCGCGCCCATGACCTCGGTACCGTCGAGCATCTGGGCATCAGCGCGGAAGTTCTCCTCGCTGTAGGCGGTGTCCTGGCCCTCGGCCAGCGGCCAGGTGCCTTCACAATCGACGCCGTCGATAGTCGTGCGGCCATACTCATCCGTGAGGGAATCCAGCGTGCGCATAAGCGCCTTGACGGCGTCGGGAGCCGCGCCGCCGAACTGGCCGGAGTGCACAGCCGAGTGGAGGGTGGAAACCTTGACGTTGATCTGGGAACCGCCGCGCAGGGAGGTCGTCAGCGTCGGCACGCCGACCTTGGCGTTGCCGGCATCAGCGATGAGGATAGCGTCGGCAGCAAAAAGCTCCGGGCGTTCCTCGATGAGTGCAGACAGGCCCTCGCCGCCGCGCTCCTCTGAGCCCTCGATGAGGACGGTGAGGTTGAGGTCCGTCCCGCCGACAGCATCCAGAGCGCGCAGGGCTGCCAGATGCATGGCAACGTTGCCCTTGCAGTCGGCAGCACCACGGCCGTACCAGCGACCATCGTGCTCAGTCAGGGTGAAAGGATCGGAGTCCCAGGCTTCCGGGTTGCCGGCAGGCACGACGTCATAGTGCGAGTACAGCAAAACGGTCTTTGCGCCGTCCTTGCCCTTGCGCTTGGCGACGATTGCCGTGGAACCATCAGCAGTGGTGATGGCTTCGGGGGTGAAGTCGACGTCGGCAAGCGCGGCGTGAACCCACTCCGCCGCCTTCGCGGTCTGGTCCTCCAGGCCTGGTTCATTGTGGACGGAATTAAAGGAGACGAGCTCGCTGAGCTGACGGAAGATGGTATCGCGGTCAGTGGTCACAAAATCAGAAATCGTGGTCATGCTCTACAACCTACTCGCATCCCGGAATCGGTCTATCGACAAGTAGGGAGTAATGTATTCCAGGTTCTAGTAACTATTCCTTAGAAAGGACCTGACATGGCGACGACCACCGCCGAAGGTTCCCAGTCCACGCTCCGCGAGCTGACACTTCGCGGCATCGTTATCGGTGGACTCATCACCCTGATCTTCACTGCCGCCAACGTGTACCTCGGCCTCAAGGTGGGCCTGACCTTTGCCACGTCGATTCCTGCGGCCGTGATTTCTATGGCGGTTCTACGCCGCTTTGCCGGCCACAACGTCAAAGAGAACAATATCGTGCAGACCATCGCCTCGGCGGCGGGTACGCTCTCTGCCATCATCTTCGTTCTGCCTGGCCTAGTCATGGTGGGCTATTGGCAGGGTTTCTCCTTCGTCGATACCGCGGCAGTCTGTGCCATCGGCGGTGTCCTCGGCGTCATGTACTCCATTCCGCTGCGCCGCGCGCTGGTGACCGGTTCTGACCTGCCGTATCCGGAAGGCGTGGCCGCGGCTGAGGTCCTCAAGGTGGGCGATAGTACCGGTGCCGAAGGTGAGGCCGCGCACGAGGAAAACACGAAGGGTCTGCACGTCATCGTCTTCGGCGGCGTTCTGTCCGCCGTCATGGCGCTCCTTGCCGCGATGAAGGCCGCAGCATCTCAGGTGGCTGCCTACTTCAAGCTGGGCTCAGGTGCCACGACGCTTGGTTCCTCCCTGTCCCTCGCACTCATTGGTGTGGGCCACCTCGTGGGCCTTGCGGTGGGTATCGCCATGCTCGTCGGTGTGGTTATCTCCTATATCTTCCTGCTGCCCATCTTCACCGGTGGGGAGGCCCTGGGTGACCCGGCTACCCTCATGGAGACCGTCGATACGGTCTTCTCCGGCAAGATTCGCTTCGTTGGTGTGGGCACCATGGCCATTGCCGCCATCTGGACGCTCCTCAAGATTGCCGGGCCGATTGCCAAGGGCATGGCCGAGTCTTTCGCTTCCTCCCGCAACCGCAAGGAAGGCCAGCAGGTGGCCGTGGAGGAGCAAGATATTCCGGCTCCGTATGTCATTGGCACCATTCTCGTTCTCATGGTGCCGATTGCGCTGCTGCTGTGGAACTTCGTTCGCGGCACCGATATTCACGACCACATGGCCGTTCTCATCACGGTCTCCGTTCTTTTCACCTTGCTCGTGGGTCTCGTCATTGCCTCGGTCTGTGGCTACATGGCGGGTCTTATCGGTGCGTCGAACTCGCCGATTTCCTCCATCGGCATCATCGCGGTGATCGTCGCCGCCCTCATCATTGCGGCCGTGACCCGCGGAACGGATGCTCAGCCGCTCTCGCTCGTGGCCTATACGTTGTTCACCGCGGCCATCGTTTTCGGTATTGCCACCATTTCGAATGACAACCTTCAGGACCTCAAGACTGGTCAGCTCGTCGGCGCTACTCCGTGGAAGCAGCAGGTAGCGCTCATCATCGGTGTTCTCTTTGGTTCCTTGGTGATCCCGCCGATTCTGCAGATCATGCTCACCGGTTTCGGTTTCCAAGGCATGGAAGGAGCCGGTGAAGACGCCCTTGCAGCACCGCAGGCAGCGCTCATGTCCTCGGTGGCCTCCGGTATCTTCGATAACTCCTTGCCGTGGAACCTCATTGGGTTGGGCGCCGCCATTGGTGCGGTCATCATCGTTATCGATGAGTGCCTGCGCCACTTCACCGACAAGTACTCGCTATCCCCACTGGCCGTAGGCATGGGCATGTACCTGCCGGCCGCCATCACCATCGTGGTGCCGATTGGTGCTTTCCTGGGTTACTTCTACAACCGTTGGGCCGCGCGTCAGTCCAGCCCGGACTTTGCCAAGCGCATGGGAACCCTTCTGGCTACCGGCCTGATTGTCGGCGAGTCCCTGTTCGGTGTGGTCAACGCGGGCCTTATTGCGGCGTCCGCAGGCGATTCCCCGCTCGAGATCTTCTCCGGCGGCACGGCCGCCAACATCATCGGCGTCGTCCTCTTCATTGGTGCTATTGCGGCGGCATATAAGTGGACGGCGAAGAAGGCTTCTTAATCTAACGGGCGATTCGGAACATCACGGGCGGTGCGACAGCACCGCCCGTTCGCTTATAGCGTTCGTGTTGAACCTTGCAGTCGGTGGGGGAGAGTGCCAGAATGGTCGCTAGCACTTCCACTTCGCAAGTGCCAGAAATAACCGAGTCATCTATGTGGTTGGGGCTGGAGAACACTCGCCAGCCGTGCCGTCGCGGGCGTCCGTCATAGATCAGACGTGAGTGTCGTCCTCAACAAAGCTTAAGGAGCACAAACACATGGCAAAGATCATTGCCTTCGATGAAGAGGCACGTCGCGGCCTTGAGCGTGGTCTCAACACGCTTGCCGACGCCGTCAAGGTCACCCTCGGCCCGAAGGGCCGCAACGTCGTCCTGGAGAAGTCCTGGGGCGCCCCGACCATTACCAATGACGGTGTCTCCATCGCGCGCGAGATCGAGCTCGAGGACCCGTACGAGAAGATCGGCGCTGAGCTGGTCAAGGAAGTAGCCAAGAAGACTGATGACGTCGCCGGTGACGGCACCACCACCGCTACCGTTCTGGCTCAGGCGCTGGTCCGCGAGGGCCTGCGCAACGTGGCCGCTGGTTCCAACCCGATGGGTATCAAGCGCGGTATCGAGACCGCTACCAAGAAGGTTGTGGACTCCCTGCTCTCCTCCGCCAAGGAAGTAGAGACCCAGGAAGAGATCGCTACCACCGCCGGCATTTCTGCCGCTGACCCGGCTATCGGCGAGAAGATCGCTGAGGCCATGTACACCGTGGGCAACGGTTCGGTGAACAAGGATTCCGTTATCACCGTTGAGGAGTCCAACACCTTCGGTGTTGACCTTGAGGTCACCGAAGGTATGCGCTTCGACAAGGGCTACATCTCCGGCTACTTCGCTACCGATATGGAGCGCCAGGAAGCCGTCCTGGAGGATCCGTACATCCTGCTGGTCTCCTCCAAGATCTCCAACATCAAGGACCTCGTCCCGCTGCTGGAGAAGGTCATGCAGACCGGCAAGCCGCTGCTCATCATCGCCGAAGATGTTGAGGGCGAGGCTCTGTCCACCCTCGTTGTCAACAAGATTCGTGGCACCTTCAAGTCCGTTGCCGTGAAGGCTCCGGGCTTCGGTGACCGCCGCAAGGCCACCCTGCAGGACATGGCCATCCTCACCGGCGGCCAGGTCATCTCCGAAGAGGTCGGCCTCTCCCTCGAGACCGCCGAGATCGAGTACCTGGGCCAGGCCCGCAAGGTCGTCGTGACCAAGGATGAGACCACCATCGTTCAGGGTGCCGGCTCCCAGGAGCAGATCGATGGCCGCATCAAGCAGATTCGCGCCGAGATCGAGAGCTCCGACTCCGACTACGACCGTGAGAAGCTGCAGGAGCGCCTGGCCAAGTTGGCCGGTGGCGTGGCAGTCCTCAAGGTCGGCGCTGCTACCGAGGTGGAGCTCAAGGAGCGCAAGCACCGCATCGAGGATGCTGTGCGCAACGCTAAGGCTGCTGTGGAGGAGGGCATCGTTGCCGGCGGTGGCGTGGCTCTGCTGCAGGCAGCCGAGGTTCTGGATTCCCTCTCCGACCTCACTGGTGACGAGGCCACCGGCGTCAAGATTGTCCGCGAGGCACTGTCTGCTCCGCTGAAGCAGATTGCTCAGAACGCTGGCCTGGAGCCGGGCGTTGTCGCCGACAAGGTTGCGTCCCTGCCGGCAGGTCAGGGCCTCAACGCCGCTACTGGCGAGTACGTAGACCTTATGGCCGCTGGCATCAATGACCCGGTCAAGGTCACCCGCTCTGCTCTGCAGAACGCTGCGTCCATCGCTGCTCTGTTCCTGACCACCGAGGCGGTTGTGGCTGATAAGCCGGAGCCGGCTGGTGCAGGCGCTGGCATGCCGGACGCTGACGCAATGGGCGGCATGGGCTTCTAAGCTATCGCTCCCCGAGTCGAGGCGCTTTGCGGCCTCGGTTAATAACAAAAAGAACGCTCCCCGCGCTTCTGCGTGGGGAGCGTTCTCTGCGTTGAGACCGTATCGTGTCCTTAGCTAACCCCGTTTAGGGGTATATTTGCTTTGTCAGATGAAAAATTTTCCGGTCAATTTCAAGGCTTCTGGCACCTATGAATCGCTCTCTGTGGAGTTGTTGTTACATGTCCGAGCAAACTTTTATCTCGGTGGACTTTAAAGAGCTGCGTTTCCGCAGCTGGTGGGGTTTGTGCAGGCAAAGTGAACAAAAGGTTAATAAATAACATTTGGCGAATGTTTGTTTGGGGCATCGATTCAGTGAGGAAAGTAACGACGTCATCCATTTGCATTGCGGGGGAGGTGTGCCAAAATAGTTTCCTGTGACGCCCGCTGAGGGTGTCTGCAAACCGCAAACCCCTCCGGGCACATTCTCTACCCGGACTTCACAAGAGGAGACCATAATGGATCTTTCTTTCATCGCTGACCAGCTCGGCCACTTCGCTGATTTCGCTGAGGGCATCAAGAAGCTCTTCGGCGGCTTCGCTAAGGTCTTTGACACCATTTCCGGTGCAGTATCTCAGGGCAGCGACTACACCATCGAGCCGGACACCTCCGCTCTCGAGGGCCTGTCCTCCAAGTAAGCTTGCTCCCCTAATGGGGCAGCACTAAACACACACTTTCAATCCCAAGGAGATTTACAATGGGTACCCTTTCTTCCACCGGCATCATCGGCGATATCCTCACCATCCTCTACAACCTGGGTGACATGGCTTCCGGCGCCAAGAAGCTGATCGGCCTGCTCTAAGCAGCACGCTGTTCACGCAGAACTAAGCGTTAAACCCCGCTCCCCACGATGGGCGAGCGGGGTTACTCATGTTTTAACCGCCGGGCCCGGATTCTAAGGATCGTGGAAACACCTGACCTTGATTGGTGGTGTTTGTGGTGTCGAGTCGTTGGGAGCCTTCGCCGGATGTGGTGGAGCAGCTGTGTTGCTTGGTTTCAGGCGGTCGTAGTGTTCGTAGTGCGGCGTTGGAACTGGGGCTTAGCTTGAGTGTTGCGTATCGGCTGGCTCGTGAGTATCAACTTCCTGTGCGCGTTCAGAAGTCGACTTCTGCTTCGGTTACAGAAAGCATTGAAGCGCTATGGAAGCAGGGTGTGAAGCCGTCAGATATTTCAATGCGGCTTAATGTAGGAACCAGTGTTGTGTACCGCATTGGTATTGAGCTTGGCTTGTGGCAGCGCAATCCGCATGGCCGTCGGGCTAGTGCCACGTCGCGTCGGTGCGAGTATTTGATGCTGCGTTCTGGTGCGATGAGCCGAAAAGACGCAGCAAAAGCCGTCGGTATTAATCCGCGCGAGGCTTTAGACATCGATAAAGGAGTAACCAAGCTCAATGGTGTCGGGCGTGTGCCGTTTGTTCCCGATGGGCCAGACACTGAGCTTTATAAAAGACTTATGCAGGTTTTGCCTTATGTTGACGGCCGTCAAGCAGTGCCCGTCGAAGTTATCCCACAGCACGCGATAGACAAACGTATTAGTCCTCGATATTTATCCGTCGAGGAACGTGAACTTATCGCCGACTTGTACCGTCAAGGCCTAGGCGTGCGTGCTATTGCCCGGCATTTGGGTCGCTCACCGGGAACAATAAGCAAGGAAATGACACGCAACCGTGACGAATTGGGGTTGTATCTGCCGCATGCAGCTCATCGGAAGTCCGTGCTGCGCAGATTCCGGCCTAAGCCACGCAAACTGGACACACATGCAGCATTGCGTGATGCGGTGTGGGCGATGTTGAAGAAGCGATATTCACCGGTGCAGATTTCCCGAAGGTTGCGTCTGGACTTCCCTGACGATGACACTATGAGGGTGTGTCCTGAAACTATCTATATGTCGTTGTTCTTCCAAGCTAAAGGCGAGTTGAAGAAAGAAATCGCCGCATGTCTGCGCCAAGGCCGTGCTGTGAGAAAGCCACGCAACCAGCGTATTGCCCGCCAGCGATTTAGCGACCCCATGGTGATGATTTCCGAACGACCAGCAACGGTTAACGACCGCGCTGTTCCAGGACATTGGGAAGGCGACCTCATTTTGGGCAAGGGAAACAAATCAGCTATCGGCACGCTTGTCGAACGCAGCACCAGATACGTCATGCTGCTGCATCTGCCCAACGGGCATGGTGCTGTAGAAGTGCGCAACGCGCTCGTCGAGACTATCCAACAGCTACCAGCACACCTGCGTGGTTCGCTGACGTGGGATCAAGGAAGTGAAATGGCCGGCCATAAATCATTTACCATTGCCACCGATTGTCCGGTGTACTTCTGTGATCCAGGATCACCCTGGCAGCGAGGAAGTAACGAAAACACCAACGGACTTCTGCGCCAGTATTTCCCCAAAGGCACTGACCTATCCGTCCACACCAAAGAAGACCTCGAGTTCGTTGCCATGCAACTCAACGACAGACCACGCGCAACCCTAGGCTTCGCCAAACCAGCCGAAAAAATGGCCGAACTGCTAAGCTATGCCACCGAAAACTAAAATCGTGTTTCCACGACCACTAGAATCCGCCGGGTACTAGAACGACGCGGTACGTTTTCGTAAATAGTGGCCTAGAATCTCGAAAATTCAGTGCTTCGTTGCGAAAACGTACCGTGGTGGTAGCAGCTAAGCACGGATCGATCATTTAAGGCCCCGGATCTTGGATTCTCTGGGCGCTATTTGTCAGAAACGTACTTTGTTGCGATGGGATACGCCGGGTAAGGCTCGGGCGATGCCGCCGTTCTTCCGAAAGTGGGGGTAAATGGGGCGGCTGCGGAAAGATTTGCTCAGCCAGATGTCTGGTTCATAGATAGAATTATGAGCATGGCTGACATTAAAGACGACGAACTTCCCGAGATCGACCTTGCACAGACCGACGGCTACGTCGTCGACGACTCCGATGAAGACGATCCTGCGCTGATCATGCCGGACGGCTCGCCTGTCGAGACCTGGCGTGAGAACTACCCGTACGAGGAGCGCATGACGCGCGACGAGTACGAGTCCATCAAGCGTGCCCTGCAGATCGAGCTGCTGAAGTGGCAGAACTGGACCAAGGAAACTGGTCAGCGCCACATCATTATCTTTGAGGGTCGCGACGCTGCCGGTAAGGGCGGCACCATCAAGCGCTTCAACGAGCACCTTAATCCGCGTGGTGCCCGCACCGTAGCGCTGGAGAAACCCTCCCCGCGTGAGTCCACCTCGTGGTACTTCCAGCGCTACATTCAGCACTTCCCGTCCGGCGGCGAAATCGTCTTCTTCGACCGCTCCTGGTACAACCGCTCCGGCGTTGAGCGTGTCATGGGCTTCTGCACTGAGTCCCAGCACGCAGAGTTCCTCCGCGAGGTTCCCATGCTGGAGAACATGCTTCTTGGCTCCGGCATCTCCTTGACCAAGCTGTGGTTCTCCGTAACCCGCAAGGAGCAGCGCACTCGTTTCGCTATCCGTCAGATTGACCCGGTACGTCAGTGGAAGCTGTCCCCGATGGACTTGGCGTCCCTGGATAAGTGGGATGACTACACCCGCGCGAAGGAAGAGCAGTTCCGTTACACGGATACTGATGAGTCCCCGTGGATCACCATCAAGTCGAACGACAAGAAGCGTGCCCGCATCAACGCTATGCGTTATGTGCTCTCCAAGTTCGAGTACACCAACAAGGATCACGAGCTGGTGGGTCAAGTCGATGACAAGATTGTGAAGCGCGGTCGCGACCAGATTGGTGACTAGTCACCGCGTACTGACCGCTCAGTAGCGCGAGTCAGGAAAGAAAGAGAGGCGGCAGGAATACCTGCCGCCTCTTTGCGCATCTCGGCAGAGGGATGATGTGCAGTGAGATTAGGTGAAAAAATTCATGTCAGCGTTACCCTGCCGTTGCTCAGGCAAGATATTCACTTCATTATGAAATATCACCTTCTTGCACCTGCTGCGCTCGCCGTCGCAGGCCTGTGCGCTGTAGCGCCGGTCGCGTCTGCCCAGTCATCCTTCAGCTCTTTGTCCTCCTCGTCCAGCTCATCGTCTTCACTGTTCAAGTGGAATCTTTCCAGTAGCTCCAAGAAGTCCGAAGATGGTGCTCCGGAAGATTCAGAGGAGACTCCGTCGACACCGACGGACAACCGAGTCATCTGGCACGAGAGCTTTGATGAGGTGGAGAATCCCGCCCGCTTTACGCACCGTATGCCGGAGGGGTGGACGTCCTCCGTCGACGGCGTGAACTCTGGTGAAGCTCGGTGGAAGGGCTGGACTACGTCAACGATCCGTGACTGGACGTGGGCTGCTGAGACGGACATGCGTCATTGGTTTACTCAAGCCCACGACAATCTGGTCATCATTGATAGCAAGCAACAGCGCCTCAATGACACCGATGCCATGACCGCCCAGTTGACGTCCCCGAGCATTCCTGTGGCGGGCCAAGGTGACATCAACCTCGAGTTTGATCATCACTACCGCCAAGGAAAAGAGGGACAGAACGCTATGGTGCAGGTGTCCTTCGATGGAGCCGCACCGCAGACAATCGCGTCATTCGACCACGATGTCTTCTCCAAGCATGAGTCGCTACCTATTGAGGTCCCAGCGGGCGCGCGGTCCATGCAGGTCACGTTCACCTACGCCAACGGTAACGATGATTGGTGGTGGGCGGTGGATAACGTGGGCGTCGTCAAGCGCTTGCCTGAGGTCACCGGCAAGCCGCAGGCCATCATCGATGTGTTATCCGATGTTCAAGGCGACCCCGAAGATTATAAGGAAGCAATTGGGCTGCTTAACGCTATGGAGGACAAAGCCGGTGCGTTGGTCATCAACGGTGACCTTGTGGATGACGGTTCCCAAGAGCAGTGGGACACGTTCTTGCAGGCACAGAAGGAAGCGCCGCATGCTGCGGGAACGCAGCTGTGGACTATTGGCAACCACGAGATGTACGGTCCGGAAGGCTCAGAAACGTATCTGAAGCGCTTCCTTACCTATGCAGGCCAGGACAAGCCGTGGAACGAGATTGTGGTCGACGGCGTTCCACTCATTTCTGTCAACACGGAATACTATTCCGACGTTGACCGCGGCGGAAAAGAACCGTTCCAGCGGCTGGGCCAGGAACAGCTGGATTGGCTCGATGAGCGTTTGAACTATTGGGATGCGAAGGGAACTCCGGCGCTCGTCTTTAGCCACCCGCTGTTGCCTGAGACGGTGTCGATGTCCCATTCGGCGTGGTACCAGAATGACTTTGAGGACCTTGAAGCCCTGTCCAACGTAGTCAACAAGCACACCAACATCGTGTGGTTCAGCAGCCACAGCCATTCTTCCCTTCGCCAGAACAACTGGTGGGGTACGCGCCGCTACGATGGCACCGGCGAGGCCGGGCGCACCGGATTCCCGGTAGTCAACACCGGCGCAATCCTCAATGAGTACCTGCCGGATGGCGACCATGACGAAAAGATTGTCAAGGAAAAGGAAGAGGCCTCCAGCGGACTGCGGGTCAAGGTTTTCTCTGACCGCGTCCGCGTGGAGGCCTGGGATTTCAAAGCCAACGAGATCATTGATGTCGTTGACTTTGCCCGTTAGCTAATTCTTATTTCTTCCACGGTTCAATCGGGTTGCCCTGCCACTCGGAGTTGCGCGGGACTTGATCGCCGCGCATAACGAGGGAGCCAGGGCCCACCGTGGCGGTGGAGCCAATGACGGACGCCGGCAACGCCACCGAGTGGGAGGCCAACGTTGCGCCATCGCTGATGGTCACGGTATCGAGGCTCATGACGCGGTCCTGGAACAGGTGCGTCTGCACCACGGTACCAGGGCCCACAGAGGCGCCGGTGCCGACGGAGCACAGGTCGGTCTCCGGGAACCAGTAGGAATCAATCCACGCGCCGTGGCCAATCTTGACGCCCAGGGCGCGCAAGCCCTGATTGATTTCGCCCGCACCATAAGTGTGCGTGAAGAACCATGGCGCCGCGACAGCCTCCACGAAGGTGTCTTGCAGCTCGTTGAGCCACACGAAGGCGGACCACAACGGATGATCGCCCGGGGTCTGCGTGCCCACGCAGATCCACTTCACGGCCACGGTAATCGTCATCGCGATGGCACCGGCCACCATGAGGACGAGTCCGCTAGCTGCCCAGGCGGCGGCGATTCCGAAGGTGTCGGCAAGCGCGTAGAGAGCAGACAGCGTGCCGGCCAGCAGCATGGCCGAGGTCATCGGCGCAAGCAGGCGCATCGTCTCAATCGCACCACGGGCGGCCTTAACGCCGAAGCCCGGGTTGTAGGTGAGGGATTCGCCTTCCACACCGTCCACGTGGGCTTCGACGCGGCGCATACGCTCTGGCGGGGAGCCCCACCAGTTGGCACCAGACTTGGTCTTCTTCGGCGTCGAGGAGAGCACCGCAACCAGCGAATTCTTCGACAGCTTGCGGCCCGGACCCGTAATACCAGAGTTGCCCACAAAGGAGCGCTTGCCCACCTTGGTTTCACCCGTGAGCATCCAGCCGCCGCCGAGCTCGTAGCCACCAATCATGGTGTCATCCGCCAAGAACGCGCCGTCCTTGACCTCAGTGAGCTTAGGGACCATGACAGCCGTGGAAATCTCCACATCCTTGCCAATCGTGGCACCCAGGGAGCGCAGCCAGGCCGGGGTGAGCTGGGAAGCATAAATGGGGAAGAGCTGCGTGCGAGCCTCATCCATGAGACGCTCGATGGCCCACAGACGCCAGCCCTTGAAGGAACGCACTGGTGCCACACCTGGCTTGAGGCCAAGCGAGAGCACGCGCACACCGAGCCAGGTTTGAAGCATGTAGGTGGCAAACGCAGCGAGGGCGCCGAGCGGTGCGAAGAAGAGGGAACCGATGAAGGGGGAGCCGTCGGTAAGTGCAATGAGGCTCACGACGACCGCCGCGCCCACGGCCAGCGCCACAATGGGCTGAATGGCTAGCAGGATGGAGGTGGCGCCATAGATGGCGACCCACCACGGACGGCGCTTCGGGGCATGGGACGGGAAGCGGTGCTTGGTTCGCCCCACCTTCTTGGCAGGCGAACCAGACCAGCGCTGGCCATCTTTAATCTTCTTGCGGCCAGTTACGGTGGAGCCAGCCTCCACGTGCGCGTCCTTGCCCACGACGGTGCCCGGAAGCAGCGTCGAGCGTGCGCCCACACGAGCGCCTTCCTTCACCTCAATCGCGCCGACGCGCAGGATATCGCCGTCAAGCCAGTAGCCAGAAAGGTCCACCTCCGGCTCGATGGCGGCATGCTTGCCCAAGGTGAGCAAGCCCGTGACTGGTGGCAAAGAGTGCAGGTCCACGCCGCGACCAATCTTGACGCCAAGCGCGCGGGCATAGTTGTTGACCCAGGTCGCGCCCGCAATGGAACGCGAGCCGGAGGCGTTTGCCCATCGCTCCGCCGCCCAAATGCGCAGGTGCGTTGAGCCACCACGCGGGTACTCACCGGGTTTAATACCGGCGGTGATAAGCCGTGCACCAAAGCCGCCGATGGGGATGCGGCCCACCGGGGTGACGAAGACCACGAGGAGTACGGCAACCAGCCACCATGGCGTGGTCATGGCCCACTCCACGCCGAGCAGGTTCGCCACGTTGGAGCCCAACAGCAGCCAGGCCAGCCACGTCGTGGCAGCCAGCGTCATGACGGGGATCTGGATGAGTGTTTGCGCAATGCGCGTGCCCGCGCCCACGGGCTTGACTTCGCGGGCAGGCCCGGCGTCCTCGACGGACTCGGCACCAGCCAGCTGCTCTGCGAGCGAACCCAGACGCGGGTGGTCGTAGAGGTCGCGCACGGCCACGGTGGGGAAGCGCTCGCGGATGCGGCCCACCAGCGTGGCGGCGGCCAAAGAGGTGCCACCCAGGGAGAAGAAGTCGGCGTTGACGTCGTCCACAGAAACGCCCAGGGTGTCCACCCACAGCTCCGCCAGCCACTGTTCGGTTGGGTTGAGGCCGTCTGCCTCCACGCCGACTCCTGGCAGCGGCCACGGCAGCGCCTTCTTGTCCACCTTGCCGGAGGTACGAATCGGCAACTCATCCATGACACAAATGCGCGGGACGAGCGCGGCCGGCATGGATTCTGCCAGGCGGGCATGGGCTGCCTCGTGGTCGAAACCAGCGTCCGGGTCATCCAGGGAAACATAGCCAACGAGTACGGACTCGCCGCCCGGAGTCTTCTGCACGGCCACGGCAGAGTTATATACGTTCGGCAAGGCGGCGACGTTGGCCTCGACCTCACCAAGTTCGATGCGGCGGCCACCAATCTTGACCTGGTCATCGACGCGGCCCACAAAGTACAGACCGTCCTCTTCCAGGCGCACGTGGTCACCAGTGCGGTAGGCGCGCTCCCAACCCATGGATTCCAGCGGCGCGTACTTCTCCGCGTCCTTCACCGGGTCCAGGTAGGCAGCCAGGCCCACACCACCAATGACGAGTTCGCCCACCTCACCGATGGCGACGGGATCGCCCTGCTTATCGACGACCACCAGGTCCCAACCATTCAGCGGCAAACCAATCGATACCGGTTTGCCTGGCTGCATGTGTTGTGCGCAGGCCACGACGGTGGCCTCGGTAGGGCCGTAGGTGTTCCACATCTCGCGGTCTTCGGTGGCCAGGCGGTCTGTGAGCTCCTGGGAGCAGGCTTCGCCGCCGACGATGAGGAGGCGGATATTATCCAGGGCCTCGGCAGGCCAGAGGCCAGCCAAGGTCGGCACGGTAGACACCACCGTGATGTCGCGGCGAATGAGCCAAGGACCCAAGTCCATACCGGAGCGCACGAGGGAACGCGGTGCTGGGACCAGGCAGGCGCCATGGCCCCAGGCCAGCCACATTTCCTCACAGGAGGCGTCGAAGGCCACAGACAAACCAGCCAGAACGCGGTCGTCTGGGCCGAGCGGGCCATGCGGGCTATCGGCCAAGAAGAGGGCAGCCTCAGCATCAACGAAGGCGGCCGCGGAGCGGTGGCTGACGGCCACGCCCTTGGGCTTGCCCGTCGAGCCGGAGGTAAAGATGATCCACGCGGTGTCCTCCGGGCGCGGCTCCTCGAACGGCGTACCATCTTCATTGCCGCTGCGGGAGGCATCAACCTCCCGCAGCATGCGGAAGCCCTCGTCGGTGAAGACACCGTCGATGTCGGCCTCGCCGAAGACCATCTCGGCGCGCTCGTCGGGGTCGTCGGCGTCGACGGGCACATAAGCAGCACCGGCGGCCAAGGTGGCCAGGATGGCGAGGTAGAGCTCGCGCTTGCCGGAGGTCATACGGATACCGATGCGGTCGCCGCGGCGCACGCCGTTAGCGTGGAGCTCGGAGGCCCATGCGGAGACGTCGGCAAGCAGCTCGGCGTAGGTGAGGATCTCACCATCGTCGAGGGCTGCAGCATCCGGGTACTGCTCCGCAGTGGTGCGCACGATGTCCCACAAGGTGCGCTCAGGCGGGGCTAGGGAGCCCAGGAGATATTGTTCGGGGACCTTCGCGGTTTCGGTCTTGAGTGCGTGGCGACCATGACTAGTTTCAGAGTCTGTCATTTAAGCATCACCACCTTCGGCGTCGTTGGACGCATCTGCAGCAATGATGGCCGTGGCCAGTTTGCGCAGGTGCTTGAGCTGCTTGTTGGTGGATTCGTCCAAGGCAGCGTCCTCCGCCTCCGCAACGAGCACGGCAAGCTCTTTGTGGGCCTTCGCGCCCTTCTTGGTGGAGGCAATGATCTGGCGGCGGCGGTCCTTGGCATCGCGTTCGCGCTTGACCCAATTGCGGGACTCCAGGGAATCCAGCAGGCGCACCATATCGGAGGCATCAATAGCCAAGGTTTCCGAAAGGGCGGACTGGGAAGAAGCGGCCTCTTCCACGAGGCAGGTTAGTACCCAGTACTCGCGCAGGGTGGTCTGCTGGGTCTGCAGTGCTGCCTCGACGCCTTCGCGGGTGCGGCGGCGGAGGCGCTCCAGCTGGAAGGAGGGGGACTCCAGCAGCGCGGTAGGAATTGAAACAGAATTTGATGAAGACATGCCGATGATTCTAGATCGCCTACCGTCGCAAACCTAAATCATGGGTCGCGTCCCACTAGTTTTATGCGGAAGCCAACTTTTGCACAATGAGAGTGTTGAGGGACACCCCTTCGCGCTCCGCTTCGATGGTCAGGTCTCGGTGAAGTGACTGAGGTATGCGAAGATTGAACTTTCCTGAGAAGTTGCGCTGTCCAAATGGTTCGGGGATGCGTTCGTTGTTGCGTTGCATGTCTTCGAGAGCTTCCTCGACGACGCTGCGCAACTCGGCTTCTGCGGTGGCTGCAGTGCTATCCAGCCATGACAGGGAAGGAAACTCTAGGACTGTGGCAACGAATTCTCCATCCTCTTCGGACCAGGCGGTTTGATAGGTGTATTTGTCGGCGAGGTTCATGTTCTGTTCCTGGAAATAGAAGTCACACACAAGTTGTAGCTCGGAGAACCGGACATCATTTCGCGAGGTTCGCATCTTCGCTAAAGCTTTATCGACTTTGGAAACCACGAGTTTATGGTACCGCATTTGGTACCAAGTTGAAAGTAGGTGCTAACTCGGGTGAACCATCGGGCAGCCCTGAGCTTTCCACGCGTCCGTGCCGCCATCGACGTTGATGACGTCCCAGCCCTTCGCATGTTCGAGGTACTGGCAGACCTGCATGCTGCGCCCGCCTGCATGGCAGATGACGTAGATATCGCGGTCCGGATCAATCTCGTCGAGGCGGTCAACGAGCTCACCCATGGGGATGTGGGTCGCGCCTTGAGCGTGTTCGGTGTTCCACTCGAAGTCCTCGCGGACGTCGATGAGCTGGGCGTTGTCGGGTACTTCGGTAGGTTGTACGTTCTGCATGCGCCCCAGCTTACGTGGGCGCGGTTGCAGGGCTGGTGGGGGCACTTTACTGTGAGCAGTATGGGGGTGGGGCTTTTGATCGGAGGGGGTTATATGGAGGAGATTGTCGGCCGTGCTGGCTCGGCGGCAGCGGCAAAAGGCGAGGCGATCAAAATTACGCGGGGGCTGTATCTGCCACGTGAACCAACGGCATACGAGCTAGCACAAGTGCTCAGCCGGCATTGGCCAGACAGTGCGTTGGACGGATATTCCGCGGCGATGGTGCTTCTTGAGCGGAAACCTGGGTTTCCGCTGCAGCTCATACGCGAAAAAGGCCTGGAAGACACCCGCTTTTATGTCTGTCGCCGAGCCCGCCCCAAGGGGGTATTCCCCTATGACGGGATCAACGTCTGCAATCCACTGCAGGCAGTGGAAGCCATGGAAGAACGACATGCGGTGATGTTCCTTGAAAAGTTCCTTGCGGGCAGGGACGCCGAAGGGCGGTTGAAGTTGCTCTCCATGGATTTTCGGCGGTTCTCGCAGCACACTCGGCGCGTGTTGGAGAAGGCGGTGATCGGTGCGGATAGCGTGCCTGAGCGGGCACTTACCCGTGCTTTGGAGCCCTTCTTTAGGGTGCGCAACAACGCCAAAATTGGGCCCTATCGGTGGGATCTCCTTTTGGAGGAGCACAAGATTGCCATCGAAGTCGACGGCTACGCCTATCACCGAGGGGAGAACCGCCGCCAATTCGAGCTTGACCGTCAGAAGCTGAATGACGCCGTACATCGCGGTTACACGCCGCTCCACTTCACTGCGACCACAATTGAGCATCACCTCGACAAGGTGGTGGAGCAGGTGCGCGGGGTGGCACAAGGGACGAAGCGGTATCTGGACCCGCCGTGGATGTGGCACCGGTTCTTTGTGTGAGGTGTCTTTCGGCAGTTTGATGTCGTTCACGGTAGATAAGGGCGAAAAATTGCGAAAATTTGGGCCTTATTTGCCGTGGGCGTAGGCGGGGTGGAGTTTTGACGTGAGCGTAGGCCGGGTGGAGAGCGCGACGGGGTAAGAGTTCCACCTGGTGCGCGGGCTTTAGCGGTGGGCGGAGAGGTACTCCAAGATGGCCTTGACGCGGCGGTTGTCTTCGCTGGGGTCTAAACGCAGCTTGGTGAAGATATTGGAGACGTGTTTGGCCACCGCGGCGGAAGAAAGGACGAGCTCGGAGGCGATGTCCTTGTTGGATTTGCCGCGGGACATCAATTCGAGCACCTCGCGCTCCCGCGGGGTGAGTTCGCCCAGGCCGCTGCGCCCAGAGCTCATGAGGGCCTGCGCCACGGTGGGGTCGATGACGGTGCCGCCCTGGGCCACCACATCCAAGCTGGAAAGGAAGTCCCGCACTTCGGAGACGCGGTCCTTCAACAGGTAGCCGGTGCCGGCATCGGGCGAGTCGAAGAGCTCGACTGCGTATGCGGGGGCCACATACTGAGAGAGCACCATAACGGGCAGACCCGGGTATGCGTTTCTTAAGTTCACGGCGGCCTTCAAACCGTCGTCGCCCATGCCCGGCGGCATGCGTACGTCCGTGATGACGATGTCCGGCAGCTCATCGCGCAGAGAGTCCACCACCGCCTCGAGTGAAGGGGCAGAATCAGCCTGGCCCACAATTGAATGCCCGCGGCGCTCCAGAAGGCCGGCTAGGCCCTCGCGCAGGATGGCGGAATCATCCGCCACCACAATCCTTAAACTCATTTTTTAAACTCCTGACTGTCCGCGATTGAGAAGAAGGGGAATCGAGGCTGCTACCCGGGTCGGCCCGCCAGGCGGAGAAGAAAGAGTCATCTCCCCGCCAAAGGCAGCGAGGCGCTCGGCCATCCCGGCCAGCCCATGGCCTTGCACCACCTGCGCCCCGCCGGGTCCTTCATCCACCACGGTGATCTTTAAGGAGGCATCCGCGGTCACTAAGACGGAGACTGGCGCGCCGGGCGCGTGCTTCGCTGCGTTGGTCAGCGCCTCCGTGCCGAAGAAGTAGCCGCAGGCCAGCACCGAGGCGGAGAGCTTGGGTAACGGATGCGGGGCGAAGACGCTGACGTGGGGGCCGTGGGAAGAGGAGACGTCGGCAAGCGCGGCCACCAAACCGTGGTCCTGCAGGACCTGTGGGTGGATGCCGTGCACCGTCGTACGCAGGGAATTCAGGCCGCGGTCCACGTCCTGCTTGGCGGCGGTGAGGAGCTCGGTGAGGTCAGAGGGGGCGTCGAGAAGCGCTTCGCCCAGCTTCATGCTCGCGGCCACGAGGTATTGCTGCGCGCCGTCGTGCAAGTCGCGCTCGATGCGGGCACGCTCCACCTCGTAGGCATCCGCGATGGCGCGGCGCGAGGCCGTGAGCTGCGCAATTTTCTCCGCCTGCTGCTGTTCGTGGGTGGTGGGTTGGGGCTTTCTACGGAACACGTTTCACAGCATAACGGGCGGCGGTCCCGGCAGGGGTAGTGCTGGCACTACCGTAAAGAGCAACGCTAGGGCTGTTCTTAAAGCGAGCCCGAGACGGTGGAATGAAAGACATGACACAGACACTTTCCCTGACAGACATCACCAAGGATTTCGGCGGCGGCCCGGTGCTCGCTGGAATCTCCCTCGACATCGCGCCGGGCGAGCTCGTGGCCGTCATGGGGCCGTCTGGCTCCGGCAAATCCACGCTGCTGCACTGCATGTCCGGCGTGCTCACCCCTACGCATGGCAGTGTGCGCTACGGGGATGAGGAGCTCTCCGCGCTTGGCGACGGCCCCCGCTCCCGCCTCCGCCTGCGCAACTTCGGCTTCGTCTTCCAAGACGGTCAGCTACTGCCGGAGTTGAGCAACGTCGACAACGTGGCGTTGCCCGCGATGCTCAACGGAGTATCGCGCGGGGCTGCCCGCAAGCGCGCGATGGAGCTGCTGGACCAACTGGGTCTTGGCGGTTTGGCGGATCGTCGCCCGGCGCAGGTCTCCGGTGGCCAGGCGCAGCGCGTGACCATTGCGCGTGCGCTGGTGGCGAATCCGGGCATCGTCTTCGCCGACGAGCCCACCGGTGCGCTGGATCAGTCCACGGGCCACGAGGTGATGCAGATGCTCACCACCATCGTGCGCCAGTCGGGTGCCAGCCTGGTCATGGTCACGCACGACCCGAAGGTGGCCGACTGGATGCAGCGCCGCGTGGAGATTCGCGATGGCATCATCCACGATGACCGCCGCCTTGGGGTGGTTCGATGAACACCGCGACTTTAGTCTTTGACCTGCAACGCGAATCGATACGCGCGCGCTCCGGAACGGGAATCGTCTCGGTTCTGGCTATTGTGAGCCTGACCATTGGTTCCGCCATTGCTTTCCTCGTCGCGGGCGGTACGTGGATGTTCTGGGAGCGTGCCCAACACGTCGAGGAGGCCGTGCCCGCGCGCAAGGAGGCCTTCGGCAACGAGATGGAGGGTTTCCTTTATCCGTGGTTCGCCCTGGCTCTGATGGCCTGCGCGTTTATTCTTCCGGCGCTGTTTAACCTCACCGCGCAGGCAGCCGTCCTCGGCGCCTCCGGCAGGGAGCACCGTCTGGCTACCCTGCGCCTGCTGGGGCTGAGTTCCCGCCAGGTGGAGCGCATGGCCATTGTGGAAACCGGACTGCAAGCCCTCATCGGCATCGTGCTGGGCGGGCTTATCAGCTTGCTCATCGCGCCTGTCTTTACCCAGCTGGACTTCCAGATGCGCTCTATTGCCCTGTCCGAGCTTCTCCTTCCCTGGTGGGGCTACCTCGCCGTGGCGGGTGTGCTCTTTCTGTTGGCCATCGGTGCGGCACTCGTCGGCATGCAGCGCGTGCGTGTGAGTCCGCTGGGGGTGGCCAAGCGTCAGATGCCTGCTGCCTACCGGTGGTGGCGCGTCATCGCTTTCCTCATCCTCGTCGCAGTTGGTGGCGTGTTTCTCTCCGGGAAGGCGGGCCCGCCCACCGCTATGGTCATCGTGGTCATGTTCGGCATGCTGATGAGCATCAACCTCATCGCGCCCTTCATCCTGCAGCTCGGTGCGCACGTCATGTCCCTCTTTCCCGGTACCGCGCACTTCGTGGCCTGCCAGCGCGTGGCGGGCAATGCGCGCCCGGCATGGAAACGAAGTGCGGCCATCGGCTTCTTCGGCTACTTGGCGGGTTTCCTCGTCGCAGCACCTTTGGGCTCCGATGCCTTGGCCATGGTTTTGAAGGAAGACCCTGGAATGAACGTGGTGTTCAAGGACATCTCCACCGGTGTTTTGCTAACCCTCATCTTCGGATTCACGCTGACCACCATGTCCATCATCTTGGGCCAGGTCTCCGGAATCTTCGAGGACAAGGAGCTCATTCGCTCCCTGGATCTCATGGGTGTGCCGCGCGGCTTCCAGTTTTGCTCCGGCGCTCTTGTGGTGATGGGCCCCGTTGTGGCCTTGAGCCTCTTCGGCTTCCTCTTCGGTGGTGGGATCGCCTCGCTGATGTTTTTCTCCAGCGTCGATCAGAGCAACGTTGATGTTCTCAGCCGCCTGCTCATGGCCTTCGGTTTCCTAGCGGTGGGCTGGCTCGTCACGCTCCTCGCCGTTGTCCTGGCTGAACCTTTGCGCGGCTACGTGCTGCGAACCGGAGGGCGAAAAGAATGAAAACGGTACTGAAAATCTTCGGCGGACTCTTTATAGTCGCCCTCATCGTGGTGCTGGCGGCCGTGTATTTCTTCGGCCCTTCCTATGGCGGGGCGCTGTTGGGAAAACCCGTATTCCTCTTCAATGCCAGCGAAAAGCGGATTAACACCGCGATGGTGGATACCGCTGCCATCTCTGGAATCTACGGTGAGAGCGAGGAATTCCAGAGCGCTCGCGAGGCCTTCAAAGAGGACCCCACGAACCCGGATCTCCTCGATGCCGCCATCGACGCCGCCGGCGGTAAGCATTCCAAGGTCTTTAGTACCGAGAAGGAAAAGGCCACCGACAACACCGATCCCTCGGTTGAGTTTGAAGACGGCGTCCTGCGCGCCACCGTCCCGTCCATCGGCCGCCACGATGACGGCCAGGCATACGCGGACACCTTGGCAACGGGGTTGACCGCCCACCCAGAGGCCTGTGCCGCAGTGGTCGATCTACGCGGCAATGACGGTGGTGACATGGGGCCCATGTACGCAGGGCTCAGCCCGCTGCTGCCGGACGGCACCGCGCTCTCCTTTGTCAGCCGCATGGGGACCACGGACGTTGTCATTGACGGCAACTCTGTCACCGGCGGTGGCACCCCCACCACCACGTCCGGTGGCAAGCTGAACATTCCCGTCGCCGTGCTAACCGACGGTGTCACCGCCTCCTCCGCCGAAGCCACCCTCCTAGCCTTCCGCGGTCTGGACAACGTGCGCACCTTCGGCGAACCGACGGCCGGCTACGCCTCCGCCAACATGGTCATTGACTACCCGGACGGCCGCTCCCTCATGCTCACCACGGCCAAGGACAAGGCGCGCACCGGTGAGGAATTCGCCGAAGACCCCATCGCTCCCGATGCCCCAGAATCCGAGCTCGACTCTTGGCTCGCTTCCCGCTGCGGCTAGCTTCCCACCGCAGCTTCTTCGGTCACGTGTGCCTTTGACGTTCACGGTAAATAGTGCCCCAAAATTCGCAATTTTTCGCCACTATTTACCGTGAACGACAGTGAATCGGCGAAAGAAAGTAGAAGCAGCCGGGGGAAGGGGACCTCAAAGGCTTACTTGAAGCGGGCCTTAGCCTCTTCGAGGATCTTCTCCGCTTCAGCCTTGTCGCCCCAGCCGGAGCCGGTAACTTCCTTGTTCGGCTCCAGGTCCTTGTAATGGACGAAGAAGTGCTCGATCTCATCCTTGATGTGCTGCTCCACATCGTTGATGTCCTGGTAGCGCTCCCAGCGCGGGTCATCGATGACAGCGAGCAGCTTGTCGTCGCCGCCGGCCTCATCGGTCATCTTGAACACACCGAGGATGCGAGCTTCCACGACAACGCCCGGGAAGACCGGCTCCGGGAGGATGACGAGTGCGTCGAGCGGGTCGCCGTCCTCGCCGAGGGTGTGGTCGATGAAGCCGTAGTCGGCCGGGTAAGCCATCGGGGTGAACAGGTAGCGGTCCAGGTAAACCTTGCCGGACTCGTGGTCCACCTCGTATTTGTTGCGGGAGCCCTTCGGGATCTCGATGGTTACTTCAACGCTCACAGCTGATTCCTCCATTGTTACTAGGTTGGCATGTGCTCCGCTTAGTCTACCGCGCTACTCTAAAGGGCGATGAAAGCGAAGCATGTCTGGTGGAGTACTGCGGCCCTCGTCACTGCGGGAGCCGTGGCGGCGACGGCCGCGTTGGGTGTAAAGATCCAGCGCACCTACGATCATCTGGACCACGGCGAGCCGTATACACAGGCCGCGCCCGCAGCCTTAGTCCAACCCGTTGAGCCCGGCGAAATCGACGCCGCAGCGCTCAAGGCTCGGCTGGATGAACTGGGCAAAGACAAGGCACTCGGAACATTTGGTGCGCAGGTCATCGATACCACGACGCACGAGGTGCTGTGGGAGCGCGAGCCAGCCAAGCCGCTGACACCGGCCTCAGCCACGAAGGTTCTCACCGCCGCCGCAGCCACGTTTGCTCTCGATGAGGAGGAACGCCTCACCACCGAGGTCGTCCGAGGGGCACAGGACGGCGAGGTAGTCATCAAAGCCGCGGGCGACGTCTGGCTGACGGATGAGCGCCTTGATGAGCTGGCGGAACAAGTTAAGGATAGTGTGAGCACCGTCACGCGCGTAGCCATCGACACGTCGGTCTGGCAAGGCCCCGACCAAGCCCCTGGCTGGGATGATGACAACATTGACGGCGGCTTCGTCGCGCCTATTCAGCCGGCCATGCTTTATGGCGGCCGCCTGGGGGAGAAGACGGGCGATGTCCCGCGCTCCCATGAGCCGGCGCTCGACGTTGCCCGCGCCCTCGCTCAGCGCCTGGGCACGGACCAAGCCGACATCGCCGCTGCCCCCGCCGGGGCAGCGGTCATCGCCAGCAGCGAGTCCGAGCCGCTGGCTCTGCGCGCCCAGCAGGCAGTGAAGGACTCCGACAACGTCATGGCAGAAGCCATCGCCCGCGAACTCGCCGTCCATCACAATGCCGAGGCCAGCTTCGAGGGAGCGGCGGACGCAACGCTCGACGTCTTGGCAAACAACGGCATCGACGTCAACGGTGTCACCCTCAAGGACGGTTCTGGCCTATCCCGCGATAACCGCATCCCTGCCGGTGTACTTGCCCACATCTTGGACACAGCAGTCGCCAGCGAGGACCTCCGCCCGCTTCTGGGCTACCTCCCGCTCGCCGGCGGCGAAGGTACCCTCTACCAGCGCTACCCGGAGTCCCCGGCCCGCGGCTTCGTTCGCGCCAAGACCGGAACCCTGACCGAAACCTCCGCTCTCGCCGGCACCGCACAGGGAACGTCCGGCCGGGTCTACGCCTTCGCTTTCCTGGTCAATGACGGCGAGGTCATGTCTGCCCGTAAAGCCCAAGACGCCCTGGCCACCGCACTCCATGACTTCTAAGAAGCCCTTCTGGCCGCGGCACAGCCCCAACTTCCTGGCCTGCCGCGTGGCCGCCCGCGCCGTGGTGGGGGACACGCCGCGCGCCATCGCGGTGGGGCTGTCCGGCGGCGCGGATTCCCTCGCGCTGACGGCAGCGCTCGTCGCCGAAGGACACGACGTCACCGCCCTGTGTATCGATCATGGCTTGCAGGAGGGATCGGCCGCTCAGGCGCGCCGGGCAGCCGACCAAGCTCGGGCGTGGGGAGCGGGGGCGGAGGTGATTCGGGTGGACGTCGGCAAGCAGGGCTCTGTGGAGGCCGAAGCCCGCACCGCGCGGTACCGGGCCTTCGCGCCCTGGGGTGAGGTGGCCGTGGCGCATACCGCCGATGACCAGGCCGAAACACTGCTGCTGGGCGCCTTGCGCGGGAAAATCTCTGGCATGCTCGAGCGCGCCGAGGTGGAAGGCGCCCGCGTGGTGCGCCCGCTGCTGAGCGTGCGCCGTACCCAGACCGAGGCCGCCTGCGCGGAGTTGGGCGTCGAGGTGTGGCACGATCCCCACAACGCGGATACTGCCTTCCGCCGTGTGGCCCTGCGCCGTGACATCCTCCCGCGCCTGGCGGACATCGTGGGCGGTGACCCCATCCCGGCCCTGGCCCAGGCAGCCCAGGACGCCGCGCTTGACGACGCCTCCCTCCTCACCCCACCCACCCCCAACTGCGCCGAGCTAGCCGCGCTCCCGGAACCGAAGCGCCGCCGCGCCCTGGCCGCCTGGCTGCGCGAGCAGGGCGTGGAGGTCACGCGGGAAGCTATTCGTGGCGTGGATAAGCTGTGCACACAGTGGCACGGTCAAGGTGGTGTTGCGGTGAGGGGCGAAAAGGTGGGCACAAGGTTGGAAGTCTTGAGGGTTGGTGGCACACTGTCACTATTGCCTCGGTCAGCAAAGGAGCGCTCACGTGCACGACAATCATGATTCAGACGTCCCCGCCCACCCCTACGGCACAGACATCCAAGCCGTCCTCGTCGCTGAAGATGCCCTCCAGGAGCGCATCCAGGAGATGGCGGATCGCGTCTCGGAGAAATACCGCAACGCAGAAGACGACCTCATCCTCGTGTGTGTGCTCAAAGGCGCGGTGTTCTTCCTCACCGATTTTGCCCGCAAGCTGACTATTCCTTCCCAGCTGGAATTCATGGCCGTGTCCTCATATGGCAATTCGGCTTCCTCCTCGGGCGTGGTGCGCATTCTTAAGGACTTGGACCGCGACATTGAAGGCCGCGATGTGGTCATCGTGGAGGACATCATTGATTCCGGCCTGACCTTGTCCTGGCTCATCCGTAACCTGCAGGGCCGCCAGCCGCGCTCCCTGGAGGTAGTCACCCTGCTGCGCAAGCCAGAGGTGGTCAAGGCAGAGCTTGACCTGTTCGATGTAGGCTTCGATATCCCCAACGAGTTTGTCGTGGGGTATGGCCTGGATTTTGCCGAGCACTACCGTGACCTGCCCTATGTAGGCACGCTGCATCCGGCGGTCTATAGCAACGATTAATCTTTATTCTTGTCCGGCGCTTTAAGCCGCAATTGTGCAAGGTAGTTAATGAAAAACAAGAACATCATCCGCTACGGCTCCATCGCGGGCCTGGTCCTCATCCTGCTGTACGCATTCACGTTCTTTACCAACGATGCCCGCAGCTTCAAGCAGGTGGACACCTCGGTGGCCATGGAGCAGCTGACCTCCAAGAACGTCGAGGAAGCGCAGATCGACGACCGTGAGCAGCAAGTGCGCCTCAAGCTCAAGAAGCCGGTGACGGTGGAAGAGCAGGAGGGCATCGAGGAGGTCATTGCCAAGTACCCGGCGCGCGCCTCCGAGCAGGTCTTTAACGCAGTTAAGGACTCTGGTGCTGAGAAGTACCAAACGAAGGTCACGCAGGATTCCTTCATCGGCTCGATGATTAGCTTCCTGTTGCCGATGCTGCTGCTCTTCGCGCTGTTGTTCTGGATGATGTCGCGCATGCAGCAGGGCGCTGGCGGCATGTTTGGCATTGGCGGCTCCAAGGCCAAGGAGCTGACCAAGGATATGCCGACCAACACCTTCGCGGATGTGGCCGGTGCGGACGAGGCAGTGGATGAGCTGCAGGAAATTAAGGACTTCCTCGATGATCCGGAGCGCTACCATGCCCTCGGCGCGAAGATTCCGCGCGGCGTGCTCCTCTACGGCCCGCCGGGCACCGGTAAGACCTTGCTGGCCCGTGCCGTGGCGGGCGAGGCCGGTGTGCCGTTCTACTCCATTTCTGGTTCCGACTTCGTGGAGATGTTCGTCGGCGTCGGTGCCTCCCGCGTGCGCGACCTGTTCAAGCAGGCCAAGGAGAATAGCCCGTGCATCATCTTCGTCGATGAGATTGACGCCGTGGGGCGCCAGCGTGGCTCCGGTACTGGCGGCGGCCACGATGAGCGCGAGCAGACCCTAAACCAGCTCCTCGTGGAGATGGACGGCTTCGGTGACCGCGAGGGCGTTATCCTCATCGCCGCGACCAACCGTCCCGACATCCTGGATCCGGCGCTGCTGCGCCCGGGCCGCTTCGATCGTCAGATCCCGGTGACCAACCCGGACCTGGCTGGTCGCGAAGAGATTCTGCGCGTGCATGCCAAGGACAAGCCGCTGGCCAAGGAAGTGGACGTGGCCCAGTTGGCGAAGCGCACCGCCGGCATGTCGGGCGCCGACCTGGCCAATGTGCTCAACGAGGCCGCCCTGCTCACTGCGCGCATCGGCGGCAACGTCATTACCTATGATGCGCTGGAAGAGGCTACCGACCGCGTCGTCGGCGGCCCGCGCCGCCAGGGCAAGATCATTTCCGAGCATGAGAAGAAGGTCACCGCCTACCACGAGGGCGGCCACACGCTGGCCGCGTGGGCGCTCAAGGACATTGAGCGCGTCTACAAGGTCACCATCCTGGCCCGCGGCCGTACCGGCGGCCACGCCATGACCGCGCAGGAAGATGACAAGGGCATGTACACCCGTGATGAGCTCTTCGCGCGCCTCGTCTTCGCCATGGGTGGCCGTGCCGCTGAGGAGCTGGTTTTCGGCGCACCGACCACCGGTGCTTCCTCCGATATTGAGCATGCCACCAAGATTGCGCGGTCCATGCTTACTGAGTACGGCTTCTCGCCGGATCTAGGCACCGTCAAGTACGGCAAGGAGCAGGGCGATCCCTTCAGCCAGATGGGTGGCGGCGGGACCATCGACTACTCCGATGCCATTGCCGCCAAGATTGATGAGCAGATGGCCTACCTCCTCAACAGCGCGCACCAGCAGGCTTATGACATCCTGTCTGAACACCGCGATTACCTCGACACCCTGGCGGAGATGCTCCTGGAGAAGGAGACCCTGCGCCGCCCAGACCTCGAGGGCATCTTTGAGGGCATCGAGCCCCGCGAGGCCTTTGACGTCTTCCCGAATGAGGACGATCGCTTCCCGCGCCAAGCCGGCCGCGAGCCGGTGAAGACCCCGGTAGAACTGGCCAAGGAGCGCGGTGAGGAGCTGCCGAAGCGCATGACGCTTCTCGACGCCTCCCGGGCCGCCCGCGAGCGCCGCCTCGCCGCCCAGGAAAAGGGGCAGTCTGAGCCCACCGCTTCGGAGAAGGAAATCGGCTTCAGCTTTGGCCAGCATGCCGGTGACGTGGTGGACCCTGACCAGGGCAATACTTTCTTCGGTGAGTCTGAAGCTAAACCCGTCACCGATGCGACCGGCCACGAGCAGGAGGTGCCGGAACAGGAACTGCGCAACGCCCAGGGCGGCCTCAGCCACGATGAGACCCAGGAAATTCCGCGCGTGACGGATGCTCCGGAGCCGCAGCGCAAGGCGGAGCGTCGTGGACGTCACGCCAAGCCGGACAGCCATGACAGCGACGACCGTCATGACAGCCACAGCAGTCATGACGGTCATGGAAACCACGGCTGGGGTGCACCCGGCTGGGGCGAGCAGGAACACCGCAACAACCCGTACAAGGACGGCCAGGACAATGAGCGATAACATCCCAGCTCAGCGCGAATTCGACCACGAGCGCGCGGAAGCCGCCGTGCGCGAGCTGCTCATCGCCGTGGGCGAAGACCCCGAACGCGAGGGCCTGCGTGAGACCCCAGCGCGCGTGGCTCGTGCCTATGCGGAGGTCTTCGCCGGGCTGCACGAAGACCCCACGGAGGTCCTCCACAAGACTTTCGCTGAGGAGCACCAGGAGCTAGTCCTCGTGCGCGATATTCCCATTTACTCCACGTGCGAGCACCACCTCGTGCCCTTCTATGGCACGGCGCACATCGGCTACATCCCGGGCCCTGACGGTCATGTCACCGGCTTGTCCAAGCTGGCACGCCTGGCGGATATGTACGCCAAGCGTCCGCAGGTGCAGGAACGCCTGACCAGCCAGATCGCCGATGCGCTGGTGGAGGTTCTCCACGCCCAGTCCGTCATCGTGGTCATCGAATGCGAGCACCTGTGCATGGCCATGCGCGGCATCCGCAAGCCGGGGGCAACGACGACGACGTCCGCGGTGCGCGGTGGTTTTAAGAAGAACGCGGCCTCCCGTGCGGAGGTCATGAGCCTGATTAGGAGCTAACCCCTATGGCAGTCAGCAACCTCACCGTCCCCGGCCGCACGTTGGTAATGGGAATTCTCAATGTCACGGAGGATTCTTTCTCCGACGGAGGGCGCTGGATCAAGGTAGATGATGCCCTTGCACACGCCCACCACCTCGTGGACGCGGGCGCGGACATGATTGACGTCGGCGGCGAGTCCACCCGCCCCGGTGCGGTGCGCGTGGCTGCCGAGGAGGAAGAGAGCCGCGTCGTGCCCGTCATCAAGGCGCTGCACGAGGAGGGGATTAAGACCTCGGTGGATACGATGCGGGCGTCGGTAGCCGCAGCGGCGGCCGAAGCCGGCGTGGACATGATTAATGACGTTTCCGGTGGCGCTGCCGACCCGGACATGTATCGCACCATGGCTGCCACGGGTCTTCCGGTGTGCCTGATGCACTGGCGCACCGTTCAGTTCGGCAGCGCGGCCGGTGTGGCGGACCACGGCGGCGATGTAGTGCGCGATGTCCACGAGTCCCTCGCCGCGCTTGCTGACGCCGCCCTCACCGCCGGCGTCAGCCACGACAACATCGTTGTTGACCCCGGCCTAGGCTTTGCCAAGTCCCCGCAGGATAACTGGGCGCTTCTCAAGGCCCTGCCGGAGTTCCTCCAGGGCGAATTCCCACTGCTCGTGGGGGCCTCCCGCAAGCGCTTCCTCGCGGCTATTCGGGAGGACCGCGGGGCCGAGTCCAGCCCGCTGCTCGCGGATCCGGCCACTGCGGCCGTCACGGCAATCTCCGCACAGATGGGCGCGTGGGGCGTGCGCGTGCACGAAGTGGACGTCTCGCGCGATGCCGTGGATGTTGCCGCCGCTTGGAATTCAGGCGCGGCGTATACGGGCGGCGCGCATGCCTCCGGAAGTTACGCCAACGGTGCCGATGGTGGCACGGTGGTCTCGACGTCTTTGGGAAGGGCCTAAAACATGGCGGATCGCATCGAACTCACGGGCCTGGAGTGCTTTGGCTACCACGGCGTCTTCGAAGAGGAGAAGAAGACCGGCCAGCCCTTCATCGTGGATGTCACCTGTTGGTTAGACACTGCAGGCATCGAGGACGACCTGTCGCGGACAGTGAATTACGCCGAGCTTGCCGACGTCGCCGCGGGCATCGTCGAAGGCCCGTCCCGCGATCTCATCGAGACAGTGGCCGCGGAGGTCGCCGAGACTGCAATGGAGCGCTTCGAGATTCTTCACGCCATCGAGGTGACCATCCACAAGCCGAAGGCACCTATCCCGCGCACTTTCGCCGACGTGGCCGTCGTGGCCCGCCGCTCCCGGAAGCGGATGGCAGGCTAATGCGCGCAGTCCTGTCCATCGGCTCCAATATGGAAGACCGCCGCGCGCTCCTCCAGACCGTCTTCGACGAGTTTGCCGATGAGACCATCGCCGCCTCTCCGGTCTATGCCACCCCACCGTGGGGAGTGACAGACCAGGGAGATTTCCTCAATGCGGTGCTCATCGTGGACGTGGACTGCACTCCGCTGGAGCTGCTGCGTCGCGGGCAGAAGCTGGAGGAGGCTGCCGAGCGTGTCCGCGTGCGGCACTGGGGCCCGCGCACTTTGGACGTGGACATCGTGCAGATAGACGGCGTGACTTCCGACGACCCAGAACTTATCCTTCCGCACCCGTATGCAGATCAGCGCGCCTTCGTGCTCGTGCCGTGGTTGGCCGCGGACCCAGACGCGGAGCTCAACGGCACCTCAGTGCGCGAGCTCATCGCCGGCCTCGACGAGGAGGAGGTTGCGGCGGTAAAGGAAGTGAATGAGTAATGACGAGGACGTCGATTAGCGCGCTCGTTGGTACGGCCCTGTTTGTAGCCGCCGCGGCTGCTATCCTCACCACCCGCTTTTATGGCTCGATGCTGGCTATCCCAGCAACGGTGTCGATTTCCCTGTGGGCCATGGCGGTGGTGTGCGGCGTCCTTACCCTCAAGGTGCGCAGTGCTAAGGAAGATGAGCACGGAATCGGTTTGGACAACTCGCAGCTTAACCCCATGACCATTGCGCAATTCTTGTTGGTCGGCAAAGCCTCAGCATGGACCGGCGCCATTGTGGGCGGGGCCTACGCCGGCATCGCCGTGTACGTCGTGCCGCGCGTCGGTGAGCTCGTGGCTGCCGCCGGTGACCTAGCGGGAGTACTCGCCTCCGCGCTGGGTGGTGTGGCCATGAGCGTAGCCGGTGTGGTCTTGGAGCGACACTGCGAGGTTCCACCTCCAACAGATGGGGCACAAGCGGTAAGTTAGTGGTCATGACGAGCCCGCACAATGCCCCCGAGTCCCCGCACGAGCCGGCACCTTCACAGGCCACGCCGCCGACTGTTGAGCCTGAGACCCAGTCCGAGTCGAAGACGGACGCCGGTTCTATCGGTCTCATCATCTTGGTCATTCTGGCCGTGATTGCCAGCCTGGTCATGCTCATTTGGGGCTCGGTCAATGCGCTCAAGATTGCGCTGCTTGCCGCACTATGGGCAGCGGTTCTCGGCTTCTTCCTCGTGGTGCGCTACCGCCGCCAGGCTCAAGAGGCCAAGGAGCTACTTGCTGTGGAGCGCGCCCATGCCGCGTCTGCGCTGACCGCCTCCGGCGCATCTACAGCGGACAACAGCGAGGTGCTCGCAGAGATCCGTTCTGAGCTGGAA
The DNA here is from genome assembly GCF_016889985.1 of Corynebacterium sp. FDAARGOS 1242. NCBI lineage: Bacteria > Bacillati > Actinomycetota > Actinomycetes > Mycobacteriales > Corynebacteriaceae > Corynebacterium > Corynebacterium sp. FDAARGOS 1242. Next base: position 47,316 of record NZ_CP069568.1, read on the forward strand.
GCCATCCGCTCCCAGATTGAGGAGATCTCGGGCCGCGAATGGGTCTACGAACCCGCAGCCCTATATGCGGAGGCTCGCCGCATCCAGGAGCTGGAGCGCAAGGCCGGCAGCGCCGGCGTGGATGAGCGCGGCGATGCCAACTCCGTGAACTTCACCCAGAAGTCTGGCGGTGCCCCGACTGCCGACGCGGTCGCGGGCCGCCTCGGCACCCAGCCCACGCATCCGGTGAGCAACCCGCTGGATAACCTGATTGCGGAGAAGCCCGCGGCCAAGCCGACTGGTACGCCGAAGGTACGGCCGGCGGAGCAGCCAACTGGTCAGCAACAGCCGCAGCGCTCGCAGCAACAGCCGCAGCGCTCGCAGGAGCAGGGAACACGACCGGCACCGTTTGGCGAGCCGCGCTCCTCGCAGGGCCAGGCCCCGGCATTCCGCCCGATGGGCGAGCCGCGCCGAGAGGACCAGCCCGCGCAGCCGACGCAGACGCCGCAACCGACGCGATCTGCACAGACGCCGAAGCCAGCGCAAGCGGACCACGTCACGCAGACGCCGAAGCCTGCGCAGTCTGCTCAATCGGTTAAGCGCGCAGCAGATGGTCCGTCGACTGAGACGACGGCGCAGCAGCAGCCGGAGTTCAAGACCGATAGCTTCCAAGCCGTGCAGTGGAACCAGGGTGCTGCAGGTGCGCAGCACGTCAAGGAGGATGCTGGCTCCGCGCAGCCGCACCACCGTCACCGCAAGCCGGAGGCAGGCAGCGCGCAGCAGGCAGCGCGGGCAGAGGACACTCGCGGCCGCCGCCGCAGTGATGAGAAGCGCGAGGGCGCGGTCTCCGTGGCTGAGCTCATGGCGCGCAGCAAGCGCGGGAAGGAACAGCGGAACAAGGACGACAAGAAGTAGATGCAGGCACCACGCATGCGGGTGGCGGTGTGGGGTGATTCCCGAGCCGGCATTCACTTCGCACTCCGTCTGGAGATGGCTGGCCACACCATTGAGAAGCTTGAGGACCCCGCCCAGCTGGACCGCTTCGATGCGCTGATTCTCGCCGCGACGGCGAGGGAGCTGGAGGCGGCTGTGGGGGATGTGGCCCCGCACGTGCGCCCGAGACAGATCGTCATCCACACCTCGTTGTTGGCCGGTGTGGAAGCGCTCGATGAGCTGGAGACGCAGGGCTGCGTGACGATTGCCGCAGCGCCAATGGGCGACTCCTACGCGGTGAGCTCACCCGATGAGGTAGCGGAGACCGTCATTAGTCTGTTGCTTTCAGAGATTCACCAGACCGCAGAAACGGTGCCTGAGGCACAACGTGCCGAGCGAGCCGCGCGGCTGTTCTACGCGGAAATGCTCGCTGCACTCACCGCGTGGGCGTCGATAAAGGCGGGGATTATCGAAGATTTTATGGGCAGCTCCTTCGACCTCGACGCCGATGACATCATCGCGGCCTATCCCGCCGCGGTGGAGCTCGGCATGGCGCGCAACTACCGCGATGTTGCCCGGATGGTGGGCGAGCAGGAGAAGATTGAAGAATTGGAACTGTGGGCAGTAAGAAAGGAAGCGCCGTGGCAGAGCAACTCCTAGTGGAGGACTTCGAGCGCATCCGCATGGTCGGCAGTGCCTACCGCAAGACCGGCAAGCGCGTAGTGCTGGTGCCACTCGGCCGCGATATTCACGCCGGGCACCTGACACTCGTGCAGGCAGCACAGCGCGTGCGTGGAGGCGTGGTTGTCGTCGCCGTTGACGACGACGCTGACATCACCGCCCTCGACGGCGTCGACGTGGTGTGGCGCTATGGCACGCAGAGCCAGCGCACGCGGATCCTCGCGCCCGATCACGGCATGGAAGACGTGAGCGCGGAGTTGACCCGCATTGTGGCGCTTACCTGTGCTTTGGGTCCCAGCGATGTGTTCATGGGGGAGAAGGACTACGAGCTGCTCGTGGCTACCCAACAAGCTTTTACGGACCTTCACATCGGGGCGTGTGTGCAGGGCGTGCCTTCGGTGCGCATGCCGGATGGGGTGGTGATGAGCCTACGCAACGCTGACGTGGCACCCGAAGCACGCGAGCAAGCCGGCGCCTTGTCAGCGGCACTCACCGCCGGTGCGTACGCGGCGGAGTCCGGGGCCGAGGAAGTCGTCCGCGTGGCACGTGAAGTGTTGGCCGCCGCAGGCGTCGAGCCGGAATACGTGGAGCTGCGCGGCCGCGACCTTGGGGAGGCTCCCGCAGAGGGCGATGCCCGCCTCTTTATCGCGGCCACCATCGGCGGCGTGCGGCTCATCGACAACGCAGGCGTGCCGTTGGGCATTGGCTTCCGCAATCTGGAGCAGCGTGGATAAAAGCCTGTGGCATGCGTTACAACCGGCTAGGTTGGAGGCATGAAGATTGGCATTTTGGGAGCCGGCGCGATCGGCGGATATTTTGGCGGAAAACTGAAAGCAGCGGGCCACGACGTCGCCTTCGTCGCTCGTGGTGGGACCTTGCGGGTGCTGGGGGAGACGGGCGTGACGCTGATCGACGCCCACGCAGAGCCCACCACCACCGAGGTCATTAAGGTCCCGGCTGCGCAATCCTTTGCTGAGGTCAAGAAGCTCTTGGGTGGGCTGGACGTGGCGATTATTGCGTCGAAGGTGCTGCCGGGAAACGAGACCTTTGGCAGCGCTGAGGACCGCGAGGTCCTGCAGGGGATCCCTGTGGTGACCACGCACAACTCGGTAGAGATTCCATACTTAGCGGCCGAGGAATTCGGGGAGGAAAACATCCTTGCCGGTGTTGCTCGCGTCTATGCCACCCGCCTGGGGCCGGCTCGGATCAAGCGCAATCCGGGGCCCTTATCCCTGGCTTTCGGTCCGCTGAGTGCCGATGCCCCGGAGTCCCTGTGCCGCACAGGCAGGGAGCTGATGGTCGCGCTCAAGGAGGCGGGTGCCTCCAGCAAGTTTCACGACGCCGCGCTTGTCGACGTCTGGTCGAAAGCCATGTTCGTTACCTCCACAGGTGCCTTAGGCGCCTTGGTGGATAAACCAATTGGTTACCTTTGTCAGGAAATCCCCGGCCAGCTTGAGGCCTTTATGCGCGAAGTCGAGGCCGTTGGACGTGCACTCGGTGTGGACCTGCCCGACAATGTGGTGGAACAGACCATGGAGTTCGCCCGCCAGCAGCACCCGGACAACACGTCCTCCATGCAGCGTGACATCAAAGAAGGTCTACCAAACGAACTTGACGCCCAGGTCGGAGCAATCCGACGCATGGGCGCCAAGGCTGGGGTCAAGACCCCATTGTGGGACTTCGCGCAGGATGTGCTCGAAGCCCAGCTGCGCTCGTCCTAAGGCGAACGCAACAGGTGGTGGTGAGTAGCTCGGGGTGAGCTACTCACCGAGGAGGTTCTTTACTTAGAACCGATCTTGCCGTCCTTCTTCCAGACCACAACCACGGCCGGACGCGGGGTGGAGTTGCCACCGTCAGGCCAGTGGGAGGTAGCGTTCTCGAAGGTGGCGTCATCGGCCTCACCCGGGTGCTGAACGTTGACCATCACGCGGTCATCATCAACAATCGGGCCACAGGTCTCAGCGCCAGCCGGGACGGTGAGGAAGCACTTGAGCTCGCCGCGGGTTTCACCATCAACGGTCACGGCGTACAGACCGTCGTTGGAATCCAGGGCGTTGCCGTCGGTGGAAATCCACAGGTTGCCGTGGTTATCGAAGGCCAGGTTATCCGGGCAGGAAATCGGGGAGACCTTCTCCTTGTCGAAGCCACCGAAGTAGGTGTTGGCTTCCTTCGGGTCACCACAGACCAGCAGAAGGTTCCAGGTGAACTTCTCACCAGCGTGGTCGTCCTCGATCTCCATGACGAGGCCGTTCTTGTTTTCCTTGACCGGAGCGTACTCCATCGGGTCTTCCTGGTTCTTCTTGGCGTTTTCGCCGGTAGCACCGCGGTACTTGTTGTTGGTCAGAGCAACGTAGACCTTGTCGTTGGCCGGGCTGATCTCCACGTCCTCTGGGCGGTCCATCTTGGTAGCGCCGACCTTGTCGGCAGCCTCACGGGTGAAGATGGCAACTTCCTCAGCGGACATGCCATCAACGTGGGACTCGAACTTGTTGTTCTCGGTGTCAGAGGTCAGCAGCTTGACCCACTCACCGGAGCCGTCAAAAGCGCCGTCCTCCGGCAGGACACCGGAACCGTCGATTTCCTTCTCTGGGGAGTTACCTTCCATCTTGGCCACGTAGAGGGTGCCGTGGTCCAGAATGGACATGTTGTGCTTGAGGTCGCCCTCCTTGTACTTCTTGGAGGAGACGAACTTGTAGATGTACTCGAAGCGAGAGTCATCACCGGAGTAGCACACCACGGTGCCGTCCTTGGTGATGTGGATGTTGCCGGCCTCGTGCTTGTAGCGGCCCACTGCGGTGTGCTTAACCGGGGTGGATTCCGGATCGAGCGGGTTGATTTCTACGAGCCAGCCGAAGCGGTTCGGCTCGTTCGGCTCCTTGGTGACGTCGAAGCGGTCATCGTACTTCTCCCACTTACGATCGGACGGGCCTTCTTTGATGCCGAAACGCTTGAGAGACTCGGCAGCCTTCTCATCCTTGACGTCGCCACCAGCGAAGTACTGGTCGAAGTTCTCCTCGCCGGACAGCATGGTGTTCCACGGGGTCACGCCACCGGAGCAGTTGTTGAGGGTACCGAGGACCTTCTCGCCCTTCTGGTCAGCAGAAGTCTTGACAAAGTCAGAGCCCTTTGCCGGACCAACCAGGGTGAACGGGGTGGTGGCGGTGATACGGCGGTTGAGCGGACCGAATTCGCGCTTGAGCTCACCGGTGTCGCCCACCTTGGAGACCTCGAGGATGGTGTGGCCGTGGCCAGCCCAACCAATCTTGACCTGCTCTTCGGTCGGGTTCTCCGGATCGTAGTCCGGGAACATCATCGGCTCGGTGGTGTACTCGTGGGAGCACATGTAGATGAGGCGGTTCTTGTCATCCGGGTGCTCGATGAGGCCAGCGAAGTCATTGTTGAAGCCGAACTGCTTCTCAGCAGCCTCGGCGGTCTGGTTGTTGACGTCGAACTCCGGAGCGCCTTCGATGACCGGGTCGCCCCAGGCGATGAGAACGGACTGCTCATAGCCCTTCGGGATAACAACTTCATCCTTGGTGTTCGGCTCGACCTTCTCGAAGTGCATGCCCTCAGCGGAGGTCAGCTCAATTTCCGATTCCTTGACCTCGGAGGTCTTGCCGGCGGCGCTGCTGCCAGCAGCAGAGTCTTCCTCACCCGGAGCGGCACACGCAGCCAGGGCGGAGGAGCCGCCGACGGCGACGACAGCCAAGCCGCCGGCGCGCAGAGCGGTACGACGGGAGAACTGGTCACCGAAGTACGGGTTATCAGAGGTGTTCTCGCATTCGCCGAAGCAGGCGTTACCGCACTTGTAGGTGCAGGTAAGGGAGGAACGAGAAGAAGTGAACATGTTAGTCAAGAGGTTGCGGCCGTGAAGTGCCATGGGAGTGCTCCTGAGATCGTAGTAATTGAGAATCGCAGAGATGTCGTATCGGACCCTCTGAGTTAATCCTGTTAAGGTGACCAGCCGCTTGATCTCTCATGTCTTTGAGGTGAACACTCTGTGAATCGGGATCGCGCCCGCGCATAGGGATCGACTACCCTAGACAACCGTGAGCGAGAAGAAGAATACTGAAGTTAACGACGTCCCTGAGCAGCTGCGCATTCGCCGCGAGAAGCGCGCCCGTCTGCTGGAAACCGGCACCGATCCTTACCCGGTGACTGTTGAGCGCACGATCTCCATGAAGGATCTGCGCCAGAAGTACCAGGTGCTGGCTGAAGGCGAAGAGCCTAGTGGTGATGAGGGAGTTACCTACCTTAACGCCGGCGAGGAGACCGACGCTGAGGTCGCTATCGCTGGCCGCCTAATCTTTATGCGCAATACAGGCAAGCTGTGCTTCGCCACCTTGCAGGATGGCGACGGCACCCAGGTACAGGCCATGCTCTCCCTGGCTGAGGTCGGCGAAGAGCGCCTTGCGGCCTGGAAGTCTGACGTCGACTTGGGTGACTTCATCTCCGTGCGTGGCCGCGTTATTGCTTCGCGCCGCGGGGAGCTGTCCGTCATGGCTTCCGCATGGACCATGGCTGCTAAGTCCCTGCGCCCGCTGCCGGTCTCCTTCGCTGACATGAATGAGGAGACCCGCGTTCGCCAGCGCTACAATGACCTCATTGTGCGCGAGGAGGCTCGTAAGAATGCCATGACCCGTGTGAAGGTCATGCGTGCGCTGCGCAATTACTTGGAGGATGAGGGCTTCGTAGAGATCGAAACCCCGATGCTCCAGACCCTGCATGGCGGTGCGGCTGCCCGCCCCTTCGTAACCCACTCCAATGCGCTGGATATTGACCTTTACCTGCGCATCGCCCCGGAGCTCTTCCTGAAGAGGGCCGTCGTTGGCGGCATTGACCGCGTGTTTGAGATCAACCGCAACTTCCGTAATGAGGGCGTCGACCGCTCCCACTCCCCAGAGTTCGCCATGCTGGAAACCTACGCCGCTTGGGGCGACTACGACGACTGCGCACGTACCACTCGCGAGTCCATCCAGGCCGTGGCCCGCGCCGTCTTTGGCTCCACCACCGTGACCTTGGCTGATGGCACCGAGTATGACTTCGGCGGCGACAAGTGGCCGGAGATTGAGATGTACCCCTCCCTCAATGAGGCTCTGCAGCGCAAGTTCCCGGGCCAGCCCGAGGTCACCATTGACACCGACGTGGAAACGCTGAAGGGCATCGCTGACGTCATTGGTCTTGATGTGCCGAAGAACGGCGGCTGGGGCCACGGCAAGCTGGTCGAGGAAATCTGGGAGGTTCTTTGTGAGGACCAGTTGGAAGGTCCGATCTTTGTGAAGAATTTCCCGGTGGAAACCTCCCCGCTGACCCGTCAGCACCGCTCCAAGCCAGGCGTTACCGAGAAATGGGACCTCTACGTCCGCGGATTCGAGCTTGCTACCGGCTACTCCGAGCTGGTGGACCCGGTTATCCAGCGTGAGCGCTTCGAGGACCAGGCTCGCTTGGCCGCCGGCGGCGATGAGGAAGCCATGGTATTGGATGAGGACTTCCTGGCAGCCATGGAGCACGGTATGCCGCCGACAGCCGGCACCGGAATGGGCGTTGACCGTCTGCTCATGGCCCTGACCGGCCTGGGTATCCGTGAGACCGTTCTCTTCCCGATTGTGAAGCCGGAAGCCTAACTCCTCACGCTTCCGCTCCGCCCGCGCATGCCAACGTCCCGGCTGCGCGGGCGTTGTTATAAAAAAGTGTCTTCTGTTTCCCAGGCGAGCAGCCAACTCGTGGAACGATGCAAGGTATGAAGAAGCTTTTCCCTGTCCTTTCCGTCGCGTTGCTCGCCTGTGCTGCCTCCTCGTGTTCATCTACCGATGACACCGCCAGTGATGAGCCGGAGTTCCAGCATCTCTCCGCCGCCGCAACGTCGTCCTCCGAAAACGCTGAGTCCTCTAACGAAAGCCCGGCGACCACGGCCACCGAGCAGGAAGAAAAAGACGACTCTGGACTGCAGAAGAAAGATAAAGAAGAATTCATTGCAACTAACCTTGGCCACGCAACCTCTACCGTGTACGGAGTGAGCAGCCCAGATGAGCGTGTGGCCTGTACAGTCACTGAGGATAAAGGGTTACTTGGGTGTGCCGTTATGTTTGCTGATCCACCCCTGTATCCAGCGCCTGGTATGCCAACGTGGCTGTCCAATTCCGTCAACTTTGACTCGGATAAAGGTTTTTATCCCAACGTGAAGATGGGCGGTGATAATGCTGCTCTCACCATGCTGGAAGCTGGCAGTACCGTCACCATGGGCGGAGTAACCTTCGAGGCCGCGAGTGAGGACGAATTTACGGTACAGCTTGATAGACACCACTTCACGGTCAAGGACCAAGGCCAGTACTACTCGGATACCTTCCCACCGAAGCCAGATGCAGAAGGACATGCCATTACTGGCACCATCTGCGGGGACCTAGGCGACGGTGAGTACGTCTACGCCAAGACACACGATACGAATTGCGCGCGAGCGATGGAGGTTCTTGACTACTACAAGAACTATGACTTCGCGCCAATGGAGGGCGGCAACCGCGGCTACCTCATGGAGGATGACTTCAGCTGCTCCTACAACGCTGATGCCGGCTGGCCGGACCAGCCAGAATATCGCTGGCTGGGATGCAGCATCGAAGGTGCTGGTGAAGTCGTTGTTCTCGACTCAAATGCCCGCGCGCTCATTTCAGCGCAAGGTTAAACGCCAAGGCTAAGCGATAAACATTCAATGATTAGGGCTGGCTGCGCGTTACGGTGAGTTCGTAGGATCCGCTGGGCGTCGTAAAGCACAGCATTGAGGTCCCTTCCGGGATGGCCGCGGTGCTCTGCGGAACGAGCCGGATGGGTCCGTTGGTGCGGCTGCGTGGGGAGGAGAGTTCGGCTGCGAGGAAACTGCCCACGTTGCTCACCATCCACGTATCTTCCTGCTGCCAAAAGCGGAGGAAGTGGCGGTGCATGGAGGCATCATCAGGGGCGAGGGGAAAGTCACCATCGCGGCCCGCCACCAGCTGCTGCCCGGGACGCACGATGATGCTTTTCCCGGCAGGGCTGATGAGGTGGAGCTCCCGCTGCATCCGTTGGGCCCTTTCTCTAGCAGGCAGGTTGGTGTTTACCCTGCCATCTCAACCGACCTGCTCGCTGAAAGTCTGGGGAGTGTCACCCAGGCCACAATAGCTGTGCTCCGTGTGGCGCCCGTGCACAGCGAGTAGTACTCTATTCCCTTTGCGCTCCGCCACCGTGGCGAGGCGGTGTGGTTGTGGAAAGGTGTTGCTGACTGCATGTCCGCTGAGATCCCTGCGAAGGTCGTTATCAACCTCAGCATCCTCGTGCTAGGGGCCATGGTCATGATCCTCAATGAGACGTCGCTGTCGGTGGCGTTGCCAGCGATCATGGCGGACTTCGGTATCCCTGCCACCAGCGCGCAATGGCTGCTTACCGGCTTTATGCTCACCATGGCTGTGGTGATTCCGACAACAGGTTTCCTCATCGAAAGGCTCACCACTCGCCAGATCTTCCTCGCGTCCACCGGATTGTTCCTTATCGGCACGGTGGTGGCAGCACTAGCACCGAGTTTTGTCATTCTTCTTTTCGGTCGCGTCCTCCAAGCGGGCGGCACGGCACTAATGATTCCGACGCTCATGACCGTGGCCATGACCCTGGTCCCGCCGCAACGCCGAGGAACCGTGATGGGGATTATTTCCGTCGTGATTTCGGTGGCACCTGCCTTGGGCCCGACGGTTGGTGGCGCGATTCTTCAACGCTATACCTGGCATGTCATTTTCTGGGCCATGGTTCCCCTCATGGCACTCATCTTGGTGGCGGGTCTGTGGCGCTTGAGTAACGTGGGCGAGAGCCGCGACGTGCCGTTGGACGGACTCTCCGTGCTCCTATCCGCCGTTGCTTTTGGCGGGCTGGTCTACGGACTGTCGTCGATTGAGACGATGCTCAATGGTGGTGCGTGGGTAGAGTTTGCCGTGAGCGTCATCGGAGCCGTGGGGCTCATCGTCTTCATCCTTCGTCAGCGGCGCCTTGCCCTGGATGATCGCGCACTGATGGACTTGCGCCCATTCCACGTTCGCAACTTCACGCTGGCGGTCATTATTCTGCTTGTGTCCTTCGGCCTCATGCTCGGCATGGTGACCGTCTTGCCGATCTACCTGCAGACCACCCTGGGCGCCACGGCATTCGCCACCGGCCTGGCAGTCATGCCGGGCGGTATTTTGCAGGCTTTCCTCTCACCTTTTGTGGGCCGCATCTTCGACTCTTTGGGCCCGCGCCCGCTCATGATTCCAGGGTCGCTGTTTATGGTGGTGAGCCTGTGGCTTATGGCCACGTTGGGTGAGTCCTCGGCGCTGTGGATGGTGGTGGGCATGCACGTGCTGTTCTCCTTGGGCATGTGCCTCATGATGACCCCGCTGATGACTACCGCGCTGTCCTCGCTTCCGGAGAAGCTTTACTCGCACGGTTCTGCCATCATGAACACATTCCAGCAGTTGGCGGGCGCGATGGGTACGGCCTTCCTCGTAGTTTTCCTGACCCGCGGTACAAGTGCGGGTACTGAGGCAGGCTTGAGCGCTGCCGCCGCCACGGCGCAGGGAACGCACTGGGCTTTCCTCTTTGCGGGCGTTGCCGGTATCGTCATCGCGGTGCTGGCACCGCTGCTCAAGCGCGTGGACTAACCGGGGGACTAACACAGTGGCAGGCGCAAGCGCGTCTCTTCGGCGTCCTCGCCCCACACCAGTACGGCACTGTCCGAGTCTTCGGCGGCCATGTAGTATAGCGGCTCCGCATCGGACAGATCGTAGCTATGCACCGTGCACTGTCCGTTGGAGAGTTCCTGTCCGCCTTGGGCTGGGCCGGCCGCTTCGCGCTTCTCGACGTCCCCATAACTCGCCACCGAGTACGTCACCCCATCACCGGTACACGTGATTTTGGCTTCCTGGCCTTCCTCCGGCTCGCGGGATTCGCACGTCGCTCCCTCAAAGCCCTCGTCGCCGGGGCGGGAGCTGAGGAGGCCCGGGTGGGCGTCGGCAAGCGCCTGCTCCTGCTCGGACCACGAGGCGCGGCCGATGAAGAACCACAGCAGACCGGCGATGAGCAGCAGGGCCACAGCACCGGTGCCGAGCCCTAGCAGGAGTTTCGCGGAAGACTTCTTCTTGGGTTGCTTAGGCTGCTCAGGCTGCGCTGGCTGCTGGAAAGGCTGCTGCTGGGCTGGGTGAACTGCTGGCTGCGGCGCAGTCTGGGGCGCCTGGTGGTAGGAACCCTGGGCGCGCAGAGCCTCGAGGACGGCTGCGGCGGAAGGGTAGGCCGCATTTGCGCGGAACGCCGGATAGGCAGCCGACAATAGGTGCGCGAGGCGCCCGATGACCTCCTGCGCGGAGGCGCGGGACGGGGTAAAGGCCGCATCGGGGCCTACCGTGGCGAGGAACGCCGTCGAGCGATTGCTGGTTAAGATGATGCGCCGCGGATTCAACGCACGCAGGGCATAACCGGCGCGGTCTCGCTGCAGCAGGAAATCCACGGCGTCGGCCAGCGGGGCAAAGGTGGCCAGAGCTTCCTCGCGGGAGAGATGCCGCGCGCCGACCCCGGAGCTGGTGTAGTCCGAAAGCTGTTCACCCGGAAAGCAGCGGCGCACAAAGAACTCTTGACCACTTGTTGTCGTGCCAGTGCCCACGATGGGGGCGATGGCGCTGTGCTGAAGCTGCCCAGCTACGCCAGCTTCTCGCAGCACGCCGCGGTGCTCGGCGGAAAACAACTCCACGAGCAGCTGATTCTGAGCTGGGTCCTCAACCAGGAACAACGTGGAACCGGCACCTTGGTCGAGGACGGCAAGTTCGCGCAGCTGGTGCTGGGAAGTGAAGAATTCAGGAAGCGTAGTCACGATGAGAGGGGATCCTTATGTGGTCGATTCGGAATGCCCTTCAGTGTAAGGGACAACACGTCGTGCCACGAGGCAACGCTAGGACCAAGCACAGCGCTAGCACACGGGTAGGTTCAGGCGGTCCTCGTCGGCGTTGGGACCTGCGAGTACGAAGGCAAAACGAGCGGATACTCCGGTGGGGTAGATTCCCCATGTGCCGGGCTGGTCGGGGATTTCCGCGGAGGTGATGGTGCAGGCATCACTACTAAGCTCCTCGACGGTGGCCGGCACGATCGCGTCGCGGTTGTCCTCGGTACCAAAGTCGGCGCCGACGAAGGTGAGGTCATCGCTTTCGCAAATGATACGGGCGCGTTGGCCTGCCTCCGGTTCCGCGGAGCGGCAGTTCATGTCCTTCCATGGCGCGCGGCCAGGGCGTGCGGGGAAGAGCAGCGGGAACGATTGGGCGAGGACCTTCTCTTCGGCGTCCCAGCCAGTTCCAGCGAGAACCAAGCCACCGGTAACACTAGTCACAAGAAGTATGCCCGCCAGAACTGCGGCGAGAAGGGCGAAGCGACGTCGCGAGGGGGCAGTCGCGGCATTCTCGCCCGCTGAGGTGGCTGCGCGTGCGGGAACGGCGTTGGCGGGCGTGGTGGATGGTGCTGTGCCCCGCGAGGAAGGTTGCGGTGCCGTGACAGGGCCTTCCGTGTCCGCTGCAGCGGCCAGTGCTTCCATCATCTCGGTGGAAGTGGCAAAGCGCAGCTGCGGATCCGGGTGGAGCGCGGTGGCGAAAAAGGCGTTGAGGGCGGGAGCCGAGGGGCCGTTGGCAAGCGCTAGGTTCTGTGGAGTCAGCTCAGGGATGGTGCGGCTGTGCGCCCACTGCTGCGGACTCGTAGCGCGACGTAAGTTGACCAAGGTGAGCATCTCCAGCGCGATAAGCGCCAGCGAGTACCGATCACTGGCCGCCGTGGGCTGCGGCGGGGCCTGCGCTAACTGGGTGGGGTAGAGCTCTGGGGCCATGTATGCATCGGTGCCAACGCGCAGGCCCTCCCGAGTCATTCGGGTAGCGTCCTCATTGATGGCGATGCCAAAATCCGCGAGCATGACAGTGCATCCTTCGTCACTCGCATCACTATCCGCGATGATGTTCGCGGGTTTGACATCGCGGTGAATGACCGGGGAGGGAAGCGCCGCCAAATAATCCAGAGCTTGCGCGATGGGCGTCAGCAGATGCACGGTCTGCTCCACCGTGAACTTGGAATTCTCCAAGATCCGGCGGTTGATGCGCGCCTCCAAACTGGGCCCACGCAGGAACTTCATGACGAAATACGGCACGCCGCTTGGAGTAATGTCTCCGTCGTAGATGGGGACGATAGCTGGGTGATCCAGCGCTGCCACCGTGCGCATCTCCGCCATGAAGCGGCGGACCTCCGCATCGTCCCCAGTCGCATGCTGGGCAATAACCTTGATGGCCACCTCGCGGTCGAGGCTTTCCTTGCGGGCAAAAACAATGGTGCCCATGCCGCCGGCGCCGATCTGATGGAATTGCGAATAGCCTTTGGCACTGAGCGCAGGCTCAAGATCCAAAGGTAGGCCGGAGGCGGTGGGCTGCGCGTTCATTGCTAGGCCGCCACGATGATGGGCTGACGGATGAGGAAAGGTTCATAGCCCGCCTGACGGATGGTGATTTCGGCGGTGAAGCTGCCGGCTTCCTGAAGGGCTGCGGCCAATGTGCAGACGCCGAAATTACAGCTCACAGTGCTCTGAGTGGCTTCGTCGAGATGATTATTCCCTTCGCCATCCAACAGGGCAACGTGCCATTCGGCATTATTCTCCAAGTCTGCCTCGTCGTCACTGAGGTTCATCGCCTGGGCATTGAGAACGAACACACCGCCGACAGCCCACTGCAACACACCAGTGGGTGCCGAGCCACTCACGGTGCCGTCATAGCCGGAGTTGTCCACCACCGCACGCAGCATTCCGAAGCCGTATTCCTCCAGCTCAGAGTAATTTGCGGTGATTTCATCGACCGGCCCTGGACCTGGCTGTTTGGTGGTAATAAGGAATGAACCATCCGCTTGGCGCAGATGTAGCCCGGTAGGCTCTGCGCTTTTTGATGCCTCCGCCGCCGTCGGCGTCGCATCCGACCGGGATGTGGTGCCGTTGACTGTGAACTTCGGCGCATCCTCAGCGGTGTCCTTGTCCGTGGCGCACGCCGACAGTGTGGCGAGTGCTAAGCCAAGAACGGCCAGCGTGCGCAGCGAGAACGGGGAGAGCATGAGAGTGGGCAGATCCTTGCAGCGTGGAGAAAACAGAATCAGACAAAGAGTACCAGTACTGCGCAGGAATCCAAGGTCAAATCAAGAAATGATGACTGAATTGTTATGAAAGGTGTGCATAGTATTGGGGGTGGGCCGCGGCGAACTGCGCCAGAACGATGCGCCACGAAATCTTCTGCCCCGGCTGAAATTGAGGCACGCCGAGCTTCTGCAGAGTTTCCGCCAGAGTTTGAATCTTGCGCTCAACCTTCTTTTCCGTCCACTCCAAGGTTTCGGCGAGCTCGCGCTGGGTTCCCACAACCACGCGTGGTTCGGCAGCGGGATCATCGATGAGAGGCTGGGCCAGAGCCTTGAGTAGGAGGCACTGCTCCTCGTTGGGTTCAAAGACGTGGGTTGTGAATGGGCCATCCGGTGGCAGGCTAGGTTCAGGGCTCCGTAGCGGTTGCATGACGGTAAGCTCGCATTCGTAGCTCATCGTGGCGGTGGAGAAATACAGCGTTGATGTTCCCGGGTGTAGTACTTCGATGCTGCCGGGACTCAGCACCGTGCGGCCATATCCGCAGGAGGCCGGTGGCTGAATGGTGGCGGCGACGAAGCTGCCAATGTTTTTGAGGAACCACTGGGCGCCGTTGGACCATACCTGCAGGAACGTGCGGTGCATGGCTGGGTCGTCGGCGGCAAGGAGGATATCGCCCTGACGGCCCAAGGTGGCGGACTCGGTAACGCTAAGAAGCTGCGAGTGGCCAATAAGATCGTCGACAAGCAAGGCACCCTGCTGTGGCTGCGACATGGTGACTGGCTCCTCCCTCAACGTGTCAACAGTGCTAACTAGGAGGTTAGTGTACTTCATGACCTGCGGTGGGAGGTTCATAGAGGGCCAGAGCACCTCGCCAATAGGGAGTGCGTTGAGGAGGCGGGGCGAGCGAGTCTGTGGTGACATCAGCTCGCTGACCATGAGAGTTCCTTATGGGGCAGAGAGACTTACGGAGCGAAACCTCCGGTATAGGGAAATGAGGGGCGACGCCGTGAGTGATAAGGAAAGGAACGGGAATCAAACGTCACGCTGCATCCCGAACCAGCGCCGCTTATTTTAACAAGCATCGTGGGGCCCAACCTAGTGGCGGGGAGATTTCCCCAGGGGCGGCAGGCGTAGGGTGCGGCCATTTGGGCCTGTTCGCTACCGGCGTACAGTGTGGTGAGCTGGGGAAACGGGCGTGTGATGGTGATGCGGAGAAAAATCGTGAATGGAGTGTCGACCCCGCGCGTTAGAGTGGATGACACATTAACAGCGAAAGGTAAGAGGTCATGTTCGAGAGGTTTACAGACCGTGCTCGCCGCGTCATCGTTTTGGCGCAGGAAGAAGCACGCATGCTCAACCACAATTACATCGGCACCGAGCACATCCTCCTGGGTCTCATTCACGAGGGTGAAGGCGTTGCCGCCAAGGCCCTGGAATCCATGGGCATCTCGCTGGAGGACGTCCGCCGTGAGGTGGAGGAGATTATTGGTCAGGGCTCCCAGCCACACACTGGCCACATTCCGTTTACCCCGCGCGCCAAGAAGGTTCTTGAGCTTTCCCTGCGCGAGGGCCTGCAAATGGGCCACAAGTACATTGGCACCGAGTTCCTGCTCCTCGGCCTCATTCGTGAAGGCGATGGCGTGGCAGCCCAGGTGCTGACCAAGCTGGGCGCGGACTTGCCGCGCGTGCGCCAGCAGGTTATCCAGCTGCTCTCCGGTTATGAGGGCGGCGAAGGTGACGGTGGCAGCACCTCCCAGGGCGGTCCTGGCCCAGTAGGCGCTGGTGCTGGTGCTGGCCAGGGTGGTCGTGGCGGTTCCGGCGGCGCCGGAGAGCGTTCCAACTCCCTGGTGCTTGACCAGTTCGGCCGCAACCTCACCCAGGCTGCTAAGGACGGCAAGCTGGATCCCGTGGTGGGCCGTGAGTCTGAGGTGGAGCGCATCATGCAGGTGCTCTCCCGCCGTACTAAGAACAACCCGGTGCTCATCGGTGAGCCCGGTGTGGGTAAGACCGCCGTGGTCGAGGGCTTGGCCCTCGACATTGTCAACGGCAAGGTCCCGGAGACTCTCAAGGATAAGCAGCTGTACTCGCTGGACCTGGGCTCCCTGGTGGCCGGTTCCCGCTACCGTGGTGACTTTGAGGAACGCCTGAAGAAGGTTCTCAAGGAAATTAACCAGCGCGGT
Organism: Corynebacterium sp. FDAARGOS 1242; assembly: GCF_016889985.1. NCBI lineage: Bacteria > Bacillati > Actinomycetota > Actinomycetes > Mycobacteriales > Corynebacteriaceae > Corynebacterium > Corynebacterium sp. FDAARGOS 1242. Next base: position 63,219 of record NZ_CP069568.1, read on the forward strand.
GACATCATCCTCTTCATCGATGAGATCCACACCCTGGTGGGCGCTGGTGCCGCCGAGGGAGCCATCGATGCTGCCTCCCTGCTGAAGCCGAAGCTGGCTCGTGGTGAGCTCCAGACCATTGGTGCAACCACCCTGGATGAGTACCGCAAGCATATTGAGAAGGACGCTGCTCTCGAGCGCCGCTTCCAGCCGGTCAAGGTGGAAGAACCGTCCCTCGATGACACCATTCTGATTCTTAAGGGCCTGCGCGATAAGTACGAGGCGCACCACCGCGTGTCCTACACCGATGAGGCCCTCAAGGCAGCGGCCTCCTTGTCTGACCGCTACATCAATGACCGCTTCCTGCCGGATAAGGCCGTTGACCTTCTCGATGAGGCTGGCGCTCGCATGCGTATCAAGCGCATGACCGCTCCGGAAGGCCTGCGTGAGGTCGATGACCGCATTGCCGAGGTCCGCAAGGAAAAGGAAGCCGCGATTGATGCGCAGGACTTCGAGAAGGCAGCAGGTCTGCGCGATCAGGAGCGCAAGCTCGGTGAAGAGCGCGCGGAGAAGGAAAAGCAGTGGCGCTCCGGTGATTTGGAAGAAATCGCCGAGGTCGGCGAGGAACAGATCGCTGAGGTCCTGGCCCACTGGACTGGCATCCCGGTTCTCAAGCTCACAGAGAAGGAATCCAACCGACTCCTCAATATGGAGGAGGAGCTGCACAAGCGCATCATTGGTCAGGACGAGGCCGTCAAGGCTGTCTCCCGCGCTATCCGCCGTACCCGTGCAGGCCTGAAGGATCCGCGCCGACCATCTGGTTCCTTCATCTTCGCGGGTCCGTCCGGTGTGGGTAAGACGGAGCTATCGAAGTCCCTGGCTAACTTCCTCTTCGGTTCGGATGATGACCTCATCCAGATCGATATGGGTGAGTTCCATGACCGCTTCACCGCCTCCCGCCTCTTTGGTGCTCCTCCGGGATACGTGGGCTACGAAGAGGGTGGCCAGCTGACCGAGAAGGTCCGCCGCAAGCCGTTCTCCGTCGTCCTGTTCGACGAGATTGAGAAGGCCCACAAGGAGATTTACAACACCCTCCTGCAGGTGCTTGAGGATGGCCGCCTGACCGATGGCCAGGGCCGCAACGTGGACTTCAAGAACACGGTGCTCATCTTCACCTCGAACCTGGGTACCCAGGACATCTCTAAGGCTGTGGGCTTGGGATTCACCGGCTCCTCTGAGACCGATTCGGATGCGCAGTACGAGCGCATGAAGAATAAGGTTAACGATGAGCTGAAGAAGCACTTCCGCCCAGAGTTCCTCAACCGTATCGACGAGATTGTGGTCTTCCACCAGCTCACCCAGGAGCAGATTGTGGAGATGGTAGAGCTGCTCATTGGTCGCGTGGAAAAGCAGCTTTCCGAGCGCGATATGGGCATCGAGCTCACGCAGAAGGCCAAGGACCTGCTGGCCAAGCGCGGCTTCGACCCCGTTCTTGGTGCCCGTCCGCTGCGTCGTACCATCCAGCGTGAGATTGAGGACCAGCTCTCCGAGAAGATCCTTTACGGTGAAATCGGTGCCGGTGAAATCATCACCGTGGACGTCGAGGGCTGGGACGGCGAGTCCAAGGACAACTCCTCGGCCACCTTCACCTTCACCCCGCGTCCGCGCCCGCTGCCGGAGGGAACCTTCGATGAAGAGCTCGAGAACTTGGAGGACATCGCCGTGCGCGAGGCTGATGAGGAAGCATCCTCGGATGAGCCGGATACCATCAGCCCGGATGTCCTTGGGGAGTCTGGCAGCGATTCCGCTGACGAGTCCCATAACGATGATGGCGATGACGGCAACCCGCCGCCGGCAGGCGCTGGCGCCGGTCAGCCGCTCTAAGCGCTGACTCTGGCCCAGCCACTGGGCCCATGAGGAATAGCCCCGAACCGCATGCGTGTGAAACCACGTTCGGTTCGGGGCTTGCTGTGCGTGACCTTCACGGAGCGGCCCGCCCCCCCAGTCCACCACTAGAACTGAATCAGCCGGACTTAGGCCAATTTTGTTATGTCCATAGGGTTTTTGGACATGGAGTCCGGTGTCTTTTTGGACACGGAATCCATGGAGGTCTTGGACACTTCTAGCGGTTTATGGTTGTGGCCTGCGTTTCGGCCGGGGTTTGGATAGTTTCGGGTTCATCCGCGGTGGTTGGCGGTGTTTCATTCCTTCAACGAGGTTGATGTTGATCTGGCCACCTGGTGGTCTGTGGCTCAACGTGATCGGCAGTGGCACGCTGAAGAGGAATTCACCGTCATGGGCCGTGTAGAACTCCGCAACGTTTTCGGCTGTGACTGTGGAGTAGAGTCTGCGGTTTTTAAACCTCAGACCAATGTAGAGACCGAAGCCGCACACGCGTACAACGCCGTCTTTGCTTACGCAGAGCTGGTCTGGGATACCCCAATGGTTTGTTGAATTTGTTGTCGGCGCCGTTAGTGTGGGGGTATCGGTGGGAGGTATGCCTTGCAAAGCTGCCATGTCATCGGTGCAGGCCTCGTGTGAAGTTGCCGCTTCCGCGGGGCCGTTTAGCATTTCGGATACAGCTTGTGGATTGTGCGCTTGGTTATAAGCGACTACGCGGGCCCAGACCTGCTCGGGATCGAGTGGATGTGTAGGTGATGGTGCCTTGGGGAAGGTATCGAAGGCCTGGCGTGGTGTGATGTGCATTTTGCCGACCAGCAGTGATTGGTGCCGTCGTCGTTCGTTGTAGACCTGGCGATATTCGGCCAGGTAGGTGTTGACCTCAGCAAGGCTGACTGGGTGGCGTGCATCGAGGAACTGGGTCAACGTGCGGTGAGAGCGTTCGTCTTTTCCCTGGGTTGTCGGGGCGAAACCAGCAATAGCAAGTACACCTTGGCTAGCGAGCCAAGTTTCAGTAGCAGAGAGAAAACCACGGTGATAGGTGGCGAACGCATCGCCATTGTCGGAAAGGATTTCTTGAGGTTTGCCGTAGGCGGCGAACGCTGCGGCCAGTGCGGCGCGGGAATCAGTACCGTTTTCTGGCAGAGCGAACGCTGTGGTTCCGACATCGAATCTGCTGGCATCATCGATAATCTGGTAAATCGTGACATGTGTGTGGGCATGGTCAAAGAGGCGGTAGACCAGTCCATCGATTTGCCAGAGTTCACCGACGAGATCACGGGCGAAGCGCTTATAGGAGCTGCGGGGGCGTTTGCGGGCATTGGCATCAACAAATCCCAGCTCATGAAGCCACGAGGCGATTGTAGAACGCGACGGTGTGGAATCTGGGCCTACAGTGTCAAACAAGAAGTAGTAGATCGACCAAGGCCCATAATCCAAGCCTTGCTCCATCAACTCCTGCCTGGCGTGGACGACTGCGATTTTATCGGCCTCGTTAAATTTCTTAATCGGATTCTTCGGGGCAGTCGAATCAGGCACAATACCTGCGCGACCCTTCTGCGCTATCCGGCTTTTGATGTTGTGGTACGTCTGCCGCGAGATTCCTAATTCTTTGCAAAACTGTGTGACCGTCTTGCCGTCACGAACGGGATCGAAATCTGCGACCTTTCTACGCTTATGCAATGGAATAGCCATTCGGCTATTCCACCGCCGCAAACGTCCAAAAAGCCACTAGACATCCCGTCCAAAAACATCCTGGACTCCGTGTCCAAAAAGTCGCTAGACATCACAGACTTAGGCCAATTTAGTGCGGAACAATCCCACCTCACCGCCGAAAACCACCAGGTAGCAGTGTCAAGAGTCCCGTTGCTCACCCACCCAAGACCTAAGTCAGGCTAGAACTGAATCAGCACACCGTCTCGTGCGATTCGTGCTCCGGGTGCTCAATCTGGATGGTGCAGTGCTCGATGCCGAATTCGTGCAGGGCGTGCTGAACGGCATCCAACAGCGGGCCGGCGTCGACGGTGCCGTCACGCACGATGTGCACGGTCGTGAGCACGCTTACGCCATCCAGGCTCCACAGGTGTAGGTCGTGGATGTCGGCAACGCCTTCGACCTGCCGCAGCGCGGGCTCGATTGCGCTGGCGTCGAAGCCCGCCGGAACCTGCTCGAGCAGCACGCTCGCCGACAGCCGCATGAGTTGCCATGCGCGCGGCAGCACCATCGCCGCGATCACCAGGGAGGCGATCACGTCCGCAGCCACGAACCCGGTGGTCAGCACCACGATGCCCGCCACGATCACTGCCACCGAGCCCAGCATATCGACCAGCACGTGCAAGAACGCACCCTCCACGTTGATCGAGGATTCGCGGTGGCGGTGCAGAACCCACGCCGATAGCGCATTCGCCACCAGGCCGATCACCGCGATGATCAGCATCGTTTTTCCCTGTACTTCGGCCGGGCTCTGCAGTCGGCGAACCGCCTCGACGACAATCCACACCGAGATCACCAGCACCATTACCGCGTTCGCCAGCGCCGCAAGCACCTCCACCCGCCGGTAGCCGTAGGTGGCCTGGGCTGATGCTTGTCGGCGACCCACCAGCACCGCTAGCACCGCAATGATTAACCCAGCGGCGTCAGAAAGCATGTGCATAGCATCCGCCATCAACGCCATTGAACCCGCCAACCAGCCGCCGATCAGCTCCGCGAAGAAGACGGTGCCGGTAATGCTGAGCGCGATCAGAAGTGCGCGCAGCGGCGTGCTGGAGTGATCGTGGTCGTGGTGCTCGTGTGCCATGCACTCAGCCTATCGCCACTGATGCTTATTGACAATAAAATGAAAAAGGATGGCGGCGGGCGCAGCCGGCGACTCCAAGTCAGGTTCTTTGTGTGAGTCCTGGGGGGCGAGTCTAGGATTCAGCAGGCTGGCAGTTCGATGGGGCGGGGACATCCTTGAAGCGGTCGATGAGGTATCTCGTGCCGCGCAGAAGCGAACGGGCCATTGGCGCGGCATGGTTGGCGCCGGAGCCGGGACGGATGTTGACGGCCCGGGCATCCTCAAACTGGACGGTGCCGCCGGCTGCACAGAAGTCACGGGCCATGGTGCGCGCCTGCTGGTAAGGGATGATGTCATCGGTGGGGGAATTCATGACCAGCATTGGCGCATTGAGAGCATGCTGGCCTAGGCGCTGTTCCCTCAACATGCGGGAGGCCGCTGGTTTGCGGCGCAGCAATTCTTCAAAGGATTCACCGTTGTTCGTGAGCTCGCTGGTGCGGACATTTCCCCAGGCAGACATAGAGTCACGGGCACAGAAAGTCTCGGCATCAGTGAGGAACTTGCGCCCGCGGGGGTTCAGCTCATCGATGATTTCGTGTGAGAATTCGGGGCTGCGCTCGGCAAAACCATTGATGGCATAGCCCAAGACGTGGACAAGGGACGAACCATCGACGGCACGCATGACTTCGAAAAGGTCTGCTGGTGGCGCGCCGGCAAAGGTACCCTTGACGTTGAGCTCAGGCGCATAGGTGGCCGCGTACTCGCCAGCGGCGGCAGCTGCGCCACCGCCTTGGGAATAACCGGCAAAGCCGACGGGGGCAGTGGCCGGTGCACCGGCGAGCTTGAGGCCCGCGCGGGCGGCGTCAAGAACCGCGTGGGCTTCTTCGATGTTGTTCACGTAGGAGTGGTGGCCGGGGGTGCCGAGCCCGATGTAGTCCGTGACCACAACACGTACGCCCTGCGATAGGGCGAAGTCGTAAAGTCCTGCGGCAGCATCGAAGTTCTGGTCCCTGCCTCCGGCACTAGGTGCTGTGTAAGCACGTGACGGCGCGCACTGGTCGCCTGCCCCGCGAGTTCCTGGCGCGTAGACAATGGTGGGCCGCTCACCAGGCCCGTTCCACGGGACCTTGGGTTCGAAGACCATACCCGTGACTGTGGTGGGAGTGCCGTCCATGAGCGTGGAGGCGTAGGAAATGGCCGTGATCCTCGCGTTGGGCTGTTCGGTTGGGGCGGCGGAGTGCACGGTGCCCGGGGGAACTGCCTGTGCTGCTGGTGTGGCCACGGCGACGGCCGCAGCGGTCGCAAGAGCAGTAATCAGGGCTTTAATTCTCACGATGTTGAGCGTAGTCTTCCTAGCTCAGTTGCGCATCCGCGCTAAGCTTGCTGGCATGGGAATTTACTATCGCAAGCGGAAGAAGACCGGTAAGAACAGCTGGATTAACGTCTCTGGCTCCGGTGCGTCGATGTCGACGAAGGTCGGACCCGTGACCTTTAATTCCCGCGGTGGCATGTGGGTCAACCTACCCGGTGGCCTGAATTTCCGGGGGCGCTGGCGTTAATGAACTCTCACCCCAGCACCGACTATGTCCGGATGGGGTATGAGGCTGACGTCGTCCTGCGTTTGGGCATGATGCTCATGGGCGCGGGCACGTCGGGCTATCGGGTGCTGCGCGGCATGAAACGTGCTGCTCGCGCGCTGGGCTTCGACCGGCTTGATGCTGACGTTGGCGTCACCCAAATCACGTGTACCTTTCACCGCGGCCGTGATTTTCGGACCGTTGTGGCCCAGCAGCATTCACCGGCCGTCGATGCCTCTCGCATCGAGGCTCTCGAGGACCTCACCCACAACCGCCTGTTTTCAGGAATTACCGCTGAGGATCTCAGCGCCATGCTCGATGTCATCGAGTCCACGGTGATTAAACGGTGGAACCGCTGGCTCTTGGCCTGCGCGGCAGCCGTTGCCTGTGCATCCTTTGCCGTGCTCAATTACTTCACCGTCTATGCAGTCGTCCTCGTTGCGCTGGCGGCTTTCTGCGGTCAGTTGACCCGCGCCTCACTGCATCACAAACACGTGCACCAGCTCGGCTGCATCGTGGCGGGCGGAACAGTAGCGAGCCTGGTGTATTTCATCACCACCAAGGCGGTCGCCGCTACAGGCATCGCTAACCCCGCCGATTTTTCCTCCGGTTATGTTGCGGCGGTGCTGTTCCTCATCCCAGGATTCCCGCTGTTCTCGGCGCTTATTGACCTCGCACGCTTCGACTTCGGCGCGGGCCTGACCCGCTTGGCGTATGCGCTGACCATCATTACCGCGGCCACTTTTACCGTGGCGCTGGTGAGCTGGACCACGGAACTGACACCTGAACCAGGCATCCCGAGCCCCGATGCCCAATGGTATATCGCAGCAGCCGTGGCAAGTTTCCTCGGCATTTCTGGCTTTGCCTTCTTGTTCAACTCCTCTCGGCGGATGGTACTGGTGGCGGCGTCGGTGGGGACGGTGGCCAACATCGTGCGTCTGTTCCTCATCAGCTGGGGAGCGACCAACTACGTGGGCGCTTTCATCGGTGGCCTCATCGTGGGCCTGTTGGGTGCGGTGGCGTCCAAGCGTGCACACCTGCCGCGTATCACTACGACGGTGCCGGCGTCTGTCATCATGATCCCGGGCACCGCCATGTTCCGCACTGTCTACCACCTCAACGTGGGCAACATGGACCAAGCCTTGAACAACCTCGCCATCGCCTCAATGGCCGTCGTGGCGATTGGCTGCGGTCTTGTTTGCGCCCGCATGCTTACTGACCGCAACTGGACCATGGGCCGGCTTATCGACTTCTCCCATCGCCCTACTGAGGAAGATGGAACAGCCCCTCCTCGTTCTGCTCCATAAGGCCATCGTCCAGCAGTGAAGCGAGTGCGCGAGCGCGCTGCGGAGCGTCTTCCCACACAGCATCCAATTCGGACTGGGCAACGGGGCGGGGTGAGGCGCGGAGGACGTCGAGAAGCAGTCCACGTACTTGGCGGTCCGTGCCGGTGAACTTTTGCACGCGCTTCTTCGCCCGCGCAGCCTCTTCCTCACTCGGCTCGGGGCATCCGGCGAGCTGCCAGGCACACTTGGTTTTAATGGGGCAGGCCATGCAGTCCGGATTCTTCGCCGTGCACACGAGCGCTCCCAGCTCCATGAGCGCCGCCGAAAAACGCGGCCCATTCTCCTCCGGAAGAAGCTCCTCCACCTGTGCCAACTCGCGCTTCGAGGGTGTCGGCGCCAGGAACCGGCCCGTCTCAGCGCGGGCATAGACGCGGCGCACATTGGTGTCCACCACCGGCACGTTATGCCCAAAATGAAACGCCGCCACCGCCCGCGCGGTGTACTCACCGATACCGGGCAGGGCCAAGAGCTTATCGACGTCCCCCGGAACCTCACCTTCCCCAATCTCCTTCGCGCATTCCCACAACCGCAACGCACGCCGCGGATAACCTAGCTTGCCCCAAGCGCGCAGCACATCGGCTTTGGACGCCGCCGCGAGATCCTGGGGCGTGGGCCAACGTTGCATCCACTCTTCCCACTGCGGGGCCACGCGCGCGACGGGAGTCTGCTGGCTCATGACCTCGCTGAGCAGTACACCCCAGGCCGAGGTCCCCGGCGCCCGCCAGGGCAGGGGGCGCTCGTGAGCGTCGAACCACTCCATGACAGCTTGGGTATCCATAAACACCTCAGTGTAGGGGTGGTGGGACTAGAGTGTGAATCATGCCTCTAGCACATGTGCCGCACCGTCCACAGGAAGTCTGGGAAGCCCTCCAGGAAGGTAACCGTCGCCTCGTGAGCGGAAACCTTATTGCCGTTAATCAGGATGCCAAGCTGCGCGCTGGGTTGACCCAGGGCCAAGACCCGCGCGTTATTGTGCTGGCCTGCTCGGATTCCCGCGCGCCGATTGAGCACGTATTCAACATTGGTTTCGGTGATGCCTTCGTCATCCGTACAGCGGGGCACATCCTGGATAGTGCGGTGATGGCGTCGCTGGACTATGCCCTGGAGAACCTCAACGCCAACCTGCTCGTCGTGATGGGGCATCAGTCCTGTGGTGCGGTGAGCGCGGCCTCCGATTTCCTGGATGGCGGCGAGCTGCCGACGGGGCTGCAGCGCCCCATCATTGAGCAGGTCGCGGTAGCGTCCATGGTGGCTCGGCGCGATGGCCGCGAGGACCGCGCTGACTTTGAGCGTGAGAACACCGCACAGACAGTCTCGCAGATCATCTCAGACGTCCCGGCGGCGCGCGAGCTTCTCGACGCTGGAACGCTCGGTATCGTCGGCCTGCGCTACCTCCTTGAGGACTCCAGTGTGGAGATCGTTGTCCTCCACGGCGTGCAGTAGCGCGACAATAAGGCTGCGTGGTGGGGAAAGAACGAGACACGCGGCCTAACGCTGGCCCGGGTTAGCGCTCAGTCCCCTTAAACTAAAGGCTGTGACTGAGCCAACCCGTACCTCGAAGCCGCTGCCGCGCGAGATTTATGTTCGCCGCCGCATTGCTGCGCTCGTGGCGATTCTGGTGCTCGTGGTCATCCTTATCTGGGCGGCCACTGCGCTTTTCGGTGGGTCCTCAGAGGATAAGGAGTCGCAGCCGGCAGCGGCATCCAGCAGCTTGGTTCAGCCATCGGAGCAGACGACTACCTCGCAGCCCGAGGATACTGAGTCTGAGACCCCAGCATCCGAATCCGAAGAGGATCAGCCTTCGGAAGAGGGCTCGGATGATGCCGAGAAGAGCGAAGAATCCCAGAACACCGAGCTGGTCGTGGATCCCTCGAAAACGGAATGCTCCCTGGAGGACCTCAAGGTTATGGCTAAGACCAATGAGGACAGCGTTCCGGGCGGCAAGATGCCGACCTTCTACATGGAAGTCTTCAACCCCACCACGAAGGATTGCTCCATCGACCTCGATGAGCAGCAACTGCGCTTTGAGGTCTACAAGATGGGCTCCAACGAGCGCGTGTGGTCTGACACCGATTGCTACGCCTCCGTGGAGACCGGCAAGCAAACCTTCAAGTCCGGCGAGACCCGCTTCTTCCAAGCCGACTGGTCCCGCAAGCGCTCTGAACCCGGTCAGTGCACTGACCGCCCAGAGGCCGATTCCGGTGCATACTTCCTGCACACCGTCATCGGTGACAACTACTCGGCACCCTTGCCTTTCAACCTGCTCTAAGCGCTAGCTTTCGTGGCAGCACTAGGGCAGTGCTAGCTCAGCGCAGAAATTGCCTCACTCAACGTGGATGCTTGATGCACGCGCATGCCGGTGACCTCTACCTCGCCGGGCGGGACGATGGCCTGGCGGTAGCCCAAACGCGCAGCCTCCGCTAGACGACGATCCAGGTTGGGCACGCGGCGTACCTCGCCGGCTAGGCCGACTTCTCCAATCACCACAGTCTTCGGTGGTAGCGGCCGCTCATGGAGTGAGGACCACGTGGCTAGGGCTACCGCGAGGTCTGTTGCAGGTTCCTGAATCTTCATGCCACCTACAGTGGCGACGTAGGCGTCTTTGTCGTTGGTGCGCTCACCCGCCCGAGCCTGCAAGACAGCAAGCACCATGGGGACTCGGTTGGCATCCAAACCAGTCACGACGCGGCGAGGATTCTTGGCCACCGGATCAACCGTGAGCGCTTGTACCTCCGCGAGAATGGGGCGCACACCATCCATGGCTACCGTGACCGCGGAGCCGTCCGGTGTGCTACCACGGTGGGAAAGAAACAACCCGGACGGGTCCGCGACCTCGCGGATGCCGGCGGCGGTTTGCTCAAAGCAGCCCATCTCATCAGTAGCGCCGAAGCGGTTCTTGAGCCCGCGCAACAGCCGCAAAGAGGACTGGCGGTCACCTTCAAAGTTCAACACCACATCGACGAGGTGCTCCAGCACGCGCGGACCGGCCACGTTGCCGTCCTTGGTGACGTGACCAACGAGAAGGATCGGGATTCCCGTGGTCTTAGCTAATGTGGTCAATGCGGCGGTGACTGCGCGGGACTGCGCCACGCCTCCGGCTACGCCTTCGACGCCTGCTGCATGCATGGTCTGCACCGAGTCCACAATGATGAGGCTGGGCTTAAGCTGCTCGACGTGTCCGAAGACAACATCCAGATTCGACTCCGCTGCCAAATAGAGCGTCTCGTGCAGTGCGCCGGTACGCTCGGCGCGGGCCCGGACCTGTCCAGCTGATTCCTCTGCCGTGGCGTACAACGCCGTGCGGCCTAGTTGCGCCCAGCGCGATGCGACCTCAAGTAGCAGTGTGGATTTGCCCACCCCCGGCTCGCCTGCCATAAGCACGACGGAGCCGGGCACGATACCGCGCCCAAGGACGCGGTCAAGCTCCCCAATCCCGGTGTTAAGCGCCTTGGTCTGTGCCGCCCCCACCTTGGTGATGGGGACAGCCGGGCTCGTTGGCGTGAGGCCCGTCGGCCGACGTCCACTCATCGCTGCCTGCGCGGCACTGCTTTCCTGCGCGGCAGCAGTTTCCTGCAGCGTTCCCCACGACCCGCACTCAGGGCAGCGGCCCAACCACTTGGGGGAGACGAAGCCACACTCGGTGCACGTGTGAACGGGACGAACCTTTTTAGCCATGCCTCTTACTGTAGTAAGCGGCCCGGACATCGAGGATTCTGTTTACTCATCATCAAGAAATCTTTATTACCCCCATATGGAAATATTCCCCACGAACCTAGGCATCATCATCACTAAGGCCCTACAGTGTTAGTCAGGTTACGGGCAAAACTTTAATAAGTGATGCGTGAAACCGTCCCCCCATGCACAACTCTCACAACCCCTAAGGTGATTTTATGAAGATCCGTCGTACCCTCGTCGCCGCCGGTGCTGCTGTTGCTATCGCCCTGGCTGGTACCCCTGCTGCCTCCGCCGCTCAGGCACCGCAGCCGCTCGCAGATGTCCTGACGCAGATTACCAACGTTGCTGGCTATGATGCTCAGAACGTCATCCTCGTACCGGCAGCCCTGTCCTCCTTGGGCTTCATTTTGAACGTTCTGTAATAACCCCGTAACTATCCCCCTCAAAGAATCATTCAAGGAGACACAATGAAGAAGATCCGTCGTTCCCTCGTTGCAATCGCTGCTGCATCCGCCGTCGCTGTGGCTGGCACCCCGGCCGCTTCCGCTGCTTCCTACCCGGAGCCGCTGAACCAGGTCATGGACACCATGGTTCGGTACGGTGGCCCGCAGGCGCCGAACCTCCTGCTGGTTCCGGCCACCCTGTCCACCCTTGGCTGGGCTCAGGCAATCCTCGCTAGCTCCTCCATGCGCTAGAAGCTTGTAGAACTCACCACTCTGTCGCCGCCGTGCACTTTCTGTGTGCGGCGGCGTTAGTGCGTTTTAGGAGGGAGAAGGTCCAGCAATGCGAAACCGCCCTAGCTGCACGCTGTGCCAACTAGGGCGGTGTGAAGTGTGCAGCTAGGGCGGTGTGGAGCCTCGTGGACGAAGCTTTACTTAGCCTCGGTGTAGCCCTCTTCGGACTCCGGGTCGCGGTCAAACTTACCGGCCTCCAGCGGGGAGGCGGACACGGTGGCGTCGACCTCAATGGTGCCGGTGTTGAAGGTGAAGGTCACCGGGCGGGAGCCGCCGAAGGCGAAGCCATCGTTCTCCAGGGAAGTGGTCACGTAGGTGACGTTGTTGTCCTTCTCATCCTTCGGAAGGTTCTCCAGGTTGGTTGCGGAATCGCCGTACAGTGCCTGATCGCGGGCAATCGGGGTAACGCCCTCGATGACGACATCCTGGCCATCAACGCTTATGGATTCCAAGGTGACCTCATCGACCTTGTAGCCCTGGTTCACGGCGATGAACTTCAGGGAGGCTTCACCGGAGTCCGGCTCAACCTGAATGGTGACGTCACGTACGGCCACCTTGCCATCTTCGGTGCTGGCGGTTGCGCCATCGACAGCTGCAACCTTCTCTGCGGTCTGCGCAACATGACCAGCCGAGCAGGACGCCAGCGCCAGCGCGGAAAGGGCGGTAACTGACATGATGGCACCGCAGCGAGCGGCGGACTTCAGGGACTGCACTGTGAGTGTCCTCCATTGAATTGCGATCACAAAGCTTATCAACGCTTTAGCCTAGTCCCTCTCCACGAAAAGCACACAGTTTCCGGCAAACCCCTTGGGTAAACCGGGGGTAGCCGTGCTTCACCGCGTACGCGTCGTGGTGTATAGCCTCCCCGCGATGCCTCAGCGGGCGGGGGTGAAATCCTGCGTGCTAGAATCGATTCCCTGTATATGCGGCCCATCGAGAGCTAAGCGAGCGTCCTCGATGAGCATCGTCTTCAAAGGCTTCACAAGGAGTGGCAATGGAATTTAAGGTCGGAGAGGTCGTCGTCTACCCGCACCACGGCGCCGCCAAAATCACGGCGATTGAAACGCGCGAGATGGGTGGCGAGACCCTCGAGTACCTCGTCCTCCACATCAACCAGTCCGACCTGGTTGTCCGTGTGCCCTCCAAGAACGTCGAAATGGTCGGCGTCCGTGACGTCGTGGGCAAGGAAGGTCTGGAAAAGGTCTTCTCGGTTCTGCGTGAGGTAGACGTCGAAGAAGCCGGCAACTGGTCCCGCCGTTACAAGGCCAACCAGGAGCGCCTCGCCTCCGGCGACATCAACAAGGTTGCTGAAGTTGTTCGTGACCTGTGGCGCCGCGACCAGGACCGTGGCCTGTCTGCTGGTGAGAAGCGCATGCTGGCCAAGGCGCGCCAGATTCTCGTGGGTGAGCTCTCCCTGGCTAAGCCGGTCGATGAAAAGAAGGCCGACACCATGATGGAGGAAATCGACGCCACCATCGAGCGCCATCGTGCCGCAGGTTTGGTGGACGATAAGTCCATCACTACCGACGTTGATAGCGACATCGATCTTGATGATCTCTCCTTCGACGACGAAGACTAAACCTCGCGTCATCGCGCTCGTCGCCGCCGCGGGCAAAGGCACGCGCCTCGGCGCGGATGTGCCCAAGGCTTATGTCGAGCTACGCGGCCGCACCTTGGTGGAGCGCTCCGTTCAGGCCATGGTGACCTCCGGCATCGTCGATGAGGTCATCGTGCTGGTCAGTCCCGCGATGGAGGAGTTCGCCGCACGTATCCTTGAGCGCGTTGCCGCCGATATCCCCCTCCGGCTTGTCCATGGCGGTGGCGAGCGCGCCGATTCCGTGTGGGCTGGTCTTCAGGCAATCCCGGACACGGACGCCGTGGTCCTCATCCACGATGCGGCCCGGGCATTGACGCCTCCGGGAATGATCGCGCGCGTCGCCAAGCGCGTGCTCGATGGGGCCGTCGCCGTTATCCCAGTTGTGCCCGTGGCAGACACCATTAAAGAAGTCGAGGGGGAGACTGTCCTGTCCACCCCGGACCGCTCCCGTCTGCGCGCAGTGCAGACGCCGCAGGGCTTCAACTTGGCCGCGTTGCGTCAGGCCAATATGGATTATTGGGAGCAGGACCCGGATTTCACCGCCACGGATGATGCCAGCCTGATGGAATGGCACGGCGCGCGCGTGGAGACCGTGCAGGGTGATACCTTCGCTTTTAAAATCACCACTCCCATTGACCTCGTCCTCGCCAGGGCTGTGACAGATGAGGCCGAACCGACCATTTTTGAGGTGCCCAGTGACTAACCCCATCATCCCGCGCGTTGGTATTGCCACAGACGCCCACCAGATCGAACCCGGCAAAGAGTGCTGGATTGCCGGCCTCCTCTTCGAGGGCGCAGATGGCTGCGAGGGCCACTCCGATGGAGACGTGGTGGCGCATGCGCTTGTCGACGCCTTGCTGTCCGCCTCCCACCTCGGTGACCTCGGATCCTTCGTGGGCGTGGGCCGCCCGGAATATGATGGCGTATCCGGTGCGCAGCTGCTGCGCGAGTGCCGAGAGCTGCTGGAGAAGGAAGGTTTCACCATCGGCAACGCCTCCGCCCAGCTCATCGGCCAAACCCCTAAGATGGGGCCGCGCCGCGAGGAGGCTGAGTCTGTGTTGAGTGAGATTCTTGGTGCGCCGGTCTCCATTTCTGCGACCACGACTGACCGTCTCGGCTTCACCGGGCGCGAGGAGGGCCGCGCCGCCGTGGCCACCGCCGTGGTCTGGCGCGCCCCCAATTCCTAACGTAAAGTCGAGGGAGAGGAGGCTGCCGTGGCATTGACAATGCGAATTATAAATACCGAGGCCCTGCGGGCTCGGTATGGGGAACTCCTGCATGCCTTAGAAGTAGCCATTGGGGCGAACCTTAGTTCTGAAGATCTGCGCATGCTCGCAGAATCCGGCCGTTTTTCCACGGAAGAGCGCGACCTTTATGACGAACTCCGTCGCGTAGAGCTGATGCTTGAACGCTAAATGACGGTGCGCATGGGGGGACTAGGGCAACATCTGACAGCAGAATTTTTTTAACTGGGTGCATGCCGTGCATGTGAAGGTTTTGCCCCTCAATGAAGATTCCGATATCCGCGTGTGGACAGATCTCAATCCAGACGATGGCACTGGATTGTTAGAACTTCACGCACCGTTGGTCTACGGGGTAGGAAGTCAGGGAGGCGATCGGTTTTCCTACAGCGACCTTTTCGAATCCGTTGTTCGCTTTCACACGTCCCTGTCGCCCGATGAATCATCTCTCAGCGTGAAGTCGAGCAAATTCGAGCTGCGTGTAGGAACAGCCCCAGGCGTTCGTTTCGAATATGAGCGAGAGAATCGTACTGCTCCGACGGCCCACATTCACCACTCAGGGGTGGCCGGACTGTTGAGTCCCGCACTAATGAAGAACTTTTCTGGGGTGAAGAACCCTCGAAAGAAGGGCCGAATTGAGGATATACATTTTCCTATTGGCGGCCGTCGGTTCCGGGTATCCCTGGAGGATTATTTTTTCTTTCTTTTTATGGAGTGTGGCTTTCGTTCACGTCCCGGTTGGAAAAGCTTTCTTGCGCAGAGCCGAGAAAAGTGGCTCGATGATCAGTTGCGCGGAGCGGTAGCCGATAATCAAGAGGTTGCTGCGCAAGTACTACGAGAAATAGGCTACACCGTCGAAAAGAAAGGCACGGCACCTAGTGCTGAGGCGCGGGGGCATCGGCCATGGTGAATTCCCACCGGAGGGTCAATTAGACTAGTCGGCGTGAGTACTTTGCGCATTTTTGATACCGCCACCCGCACCCAACGTGACTTTGAGCCGGTTCGCCCCGGCCATGCCTCGATTTATCTCTGTGGCGCCACTCCGCAATCTCAGCCGCATATAGGCCACCTGCGCTCCGGCGTGGCCTTCGACATTCTGCGCCGTTGGCTTCTGGCCCAGGGCTATGACGTGGCACTCGTGCGCAATGTGACGGACATTGATGACAAGATTCTGACCAAGGCCGCAGAAAACAACCGCCCGTGGTGGGAGTGGGTATCCACCTACGAGCGCGAGTTCACCAAGGCCTACAACACCCTCGGTGTGCTCCCACCCTCGGTGGAGCCGCGCGCGACGGGCTTTGTCACGCAGATGGTGGAGTACATGCAGAGGCTTATCGACGCCGGCTATGCGTATGCCGTGCCTGGTGGCACCGCAGGAGAAGACGCCTCCGGCTCGGTTTATTTCGACGTCGCCGCATGGAATGTCGCCGAAGGTTCTGATTACGGTGCGCTGTCCGGTAATCGCGTCGAGGATATGGAGCAGGGCGAGTCGGAAACCGAAGGTAAGCGCAGCCCGCAGGATTTCGCGCTGTGGAAGGCTGCCAAGCCGGGTGAGCCGGCTTGGCCGACGCCATGGGGTAGGGGCCGCCCCGGCTGGCACCTGGAGTGCTCCGCTATGTCCACCTACTATCTGGGCAGCGAGTTCGACATTCACTGTGGTGGTCTGGACCTGCAGTTCCCGCACCACGAGAACGAGATTGCGCAGTCCCATGCGGCGGGCGATAAGTTCGCCAACTACTGGATGCACAATCACTGGGTGACCATGTCTGGTGAGAAGATGTCCAAGTCCCTGGGCAACGTGCTCTCCATCGCCAACATGCTGGAGATTGTCCGCCCGGTGGAGCTGCGCTACTACTTGGGCTCCGCGCACTACCGTTCCGTGCTCGAGTACTCCGAGGCCGCGCTTACGGAGGCTGCTGCGGGCTACCGCCGCATCGAGGACTTCGTGGGCAAGTTCGAGGGCGTCGAGAAGGGCGAGTGGACCCCAGCCTTCGCAGAGGCCATGAATGATGACATCGCCGTGCCGAAGGCGTTGGCGGAAGTCCACACCACGGTGCGTGCAGGAAATAAGGCCCTTGCTGAAGGCCGCCGGGAAGAGGCCGAGCGCCTCGCCGGAGCAGTGCGCGCCATGGCTGCGGTTCTTGGCTTTGATCCGTGCGATGAACAGTGGAAAGATGGTGGCGAAACAAGCGGCGCTGTCGCGGCACTGGACGTTCTTGTCCAGGCTGAGCTTGAGCGCCGTACGACCGCCCGCGCAGAGAAGGACTGGGCTACTGCGGACGCTGTGCGCGACCGCCTGACCGCCGCGGGTATTACTATCACTGACACCGCCGACGGTCCCACCTGGTCCCTGGCGGACTAACCGTCCTTGGGCTAGGCCAAGGACAACAAAGGAGAAGAACCATGGCACGCACCCACGGCCGCGGCGGCGCGGGCGCCCGCAAGTCCAACAAGAAGGGCGCTACGAAGGGCTCGGGCGGTCAGCGCCGCAAGGGCCTGGCTGGAAAGGGCCCCACGCCCAAGGCGGAGGACCGTATTTACCACGCCAAGCACAAGGCAAAACTGGAGCGCGAGCGCCGTAACTCGGGCCGCCACCAGAAGGAAACCGCAGAGATGGTCGTGGGCCGCAACCCGGTCATCGAGTGCCTCCACGCCAAGGTGCCGGCCACCTCGCTCTACATTGTGCAGGGCACGCGCAACGATGCCCGCCTGTCGGAGGCCGTGGCCATGTGCAATACCCGCAACATCCCCATTCTTGAGGTGCAGCGCCACGAGATGGACCGCATGACTGGCAACGGTCTGCACCAGGGTATCGGCCTGCAGATTCCGCCCTACAAGTACGCCGAGGTGCATGACCTCATGGATCGCGCGCGCGACGCTCAGGAACCGGGCATGTTCGTCATCCTCGACAACATTACGGATCCCCGTAACCTCGGCGCGGTTATCCGCTCCGTCGCTGCTTTCGGCGGCCACGGCGTCATCATCCCGGAGCGCCGTTCGGCCTCCGTTACCGCGGTGGCTTGGCGCACCTCGGCCGGTACCGCAGCACGCCTGCCTGTCGCGCGCGTGACCAACGTGACCCGCACCGTGCAGGAATTCCAGAAAGCCGGCTACCAGGTCGTTGGCCTGGACGCCGGCGGCGAGCACACGCTCGACACCTACACGGGTGGCAAGGATCCCGTGGTCATCGTCATCGGCTCTGAGGGAAAGGGCATCTCCCGCTTGGTCCGCGAGAACTGTGACGTCATCATGTCCATCCCGATGACCGCGTGGGTCGAATCCTTAAACGCATCCGTTGCTGCGGGTGCAGTGCTTTCGGAGTTTGCTCGGCAGCGTCGCGCTGCGAAGTAACAAGTAATTTGGAAGGCGTCGCGTTGTGTGGCGCCTTTTTGTTTGCCTCCAATGTGTCTGCTGGGCAGCTCCCGCCGTCCTGGTCGCAAATGTCCAGGGCTGGAAACACAGACCACCTGTTCGCATTTTCACGCGCTTGCCGACGCCCTGCAATCCACCAGAGAGCTGCGGATTGAGGCCTGGATATTTGCGCGGAGTTGATGAATCTGCGAAAGGTAACTTTTGACACTTGAATGCGGTTTAGGGGCAGCGTATATCTTTCAGTATCGCGCGCTATAAGTTCGGATCCTTCTCAAGAAAGGAATGCTTATGAAAGTGAGCATGTCTAAGCGAGCAGTTTCAGTAACTCTCGCAGGTTTGTTGGCGTTGGGTGGTACAGGTGTTGCTGGGGCCACGATTGTAAATATCGATGGCGGCACGTGGGACTACGGTACGGGTAGTGGCCAAGTTTGGTCGCACTACTTTCACAATGGGGTGCGGCACGGTTCAACTGCTGTTGGTACCTTCAAGTCGGATAGCGGTTGCGTCAACAAAAACACTTGGTCACGAGCAACAGCTCCCAAGAAGCCCTCTGGAAATAAGTCCTATTACCGACACTGCTAAGGCTCGATGAAAACTTCAGTCAGACTACTAACCGTAGGGATTTTGCTCTCTACGGTTATTAGCGCATTCATTGCCTTTGTCGGAGCCAGCCTCTTATCGACTCTGGATTATCGGCTTGGCAACGAGTTTGTCCAGATCGAAGACTTCAAACCTGACAGTCACACAGAAACACTGTTTCCTGAGCTTTCTGAATTTGCAGGGGACTCAGGATTTGACGTATCGATTTATTACTCCTCGCTAGCTGATTCGGATGGTGAGCTGCGAATCTACTCCTCGGCTCTGCCTTCAGGTGTAGCTAACTTTGAGTCTCAAAAGTTTCAGAGAGGCGAAAAGCTTGTTTGGTATCCATTGTCGGAAATTCCGACTAAGGAACCGCGCCAAGTTTTTAACATTAAAGGATCGGAAAACGACGCTCGAGACCTAACGACATGGTTGGAGGAGCGCGGGTATTCCGTGATAGGGCTCCAGAACTTGACTTGGAGTTTCGTCATGACTTCGTCGCTGCCTTTGTTGGTCGCGGCTGCTTTTCTACTCGCGCTCGTGTTGGGTGGCGGGCACTGCCTAGTGCGGGCTCGCG
Source organism: Corynebacterium sp. FDAARGOS 1242 (assembly GCF_016889985.1). Lineage (NCBI taxonomy): Bacteria > Bacillati > Actinomycetota > Actinomycetes > Mycobacteriales > Corynebacteriaceae > Corynebacterium > Corynebacterium sp. FDAARGOS 1242. The sequence goes on from NZ_CP069568.1 coordinate 82,574, forward strand.
AAATCGGCATTCACAGACTTTTGGGGCTAAAGCTATCGCAGACGCTAAGGCTTGATGTAACGCGGTTTGCCAAGCAAACATGGCTACCATTTTTTCTTGCGATCATTTTTATTGCGGCGGCATTGTATCTTTACAACGACTGGGCAGAAGCGACGTTGTTTTGGGCCTTTTTCGGCGTTTCTGTGTTGCTCCAATGGGTCGGTTTGGCGCTGGGCTATGTGCTCGGGCAGTTATTGGTTCGAAATATTTCGATCCCGCAGGCCATCAAAGGCAAGGTTCGGGCGCGTCCAATTACCTACGCACTGTATGCTGTCCGGCTATTGGCACTCTTGACGAGCCTGACGGCACTTTCGCAGATGGTTGATACCGGTGCTGAGGTGTCCGCGCGAGAGGAATTGCAACCGTATTGGAGCGGACATGCCAATGAGCAAGAGTTTGCCCTGAGCTCGAATATCACTCCGGATGAAAAAGAACAGGCTGCAGCTGCAGCGCCCTTGCGCCAGGCGGACCGCGAAGGAAAGCTACTCTTAGCGGATCCTTTTTGGCTTACCTGGCCGACTCAACTGGAAGCCCCGGTTATTCTCAGCAACCATCGGTTCGCCGTTCAAGCTGGTGTTTCCCCTTCTGAAGAAGACGTAACCGTTTGTGCTCCCGTTGCCCTCAGTGAAGAATCCAAACAGACGATTATTGACTCCGTTGCATTTGAAGCCGAACTCGCGAAGAAGAAAGTTCCAGATTTTAACTGGAAAGAGGATTGTTCGCTTGGGCAAGTCTTTTCCTATGACGTTGAGCTGCGGCCAGTAATTAATGACCCCATTGTGGTCTCGTTACCAGTGGGGCTTGAAGCTATCGGTGACCGGAATTTACTCGCGAAAGCCTCGCAGAAAGTCCTCCTTGCCATCGAGCCAACTGTCGTTGGTGAGCTGAAAGATGGGACGGTGGGCAAGGTGCTTGCCACGGCACAACCGCATGCTGATTCCTGGCGATCGTCCCTTGAGGAAGCCAAAGATCAATTCAGCCTTTGGTCGTTAAATACGGTCGTAGCGATATTACTGGTTTCCTTGTTAATCGTCGCGGGGCTTTTCAGTTTCCAGGTGGCGTTCCGGCGAGAGCTCTATGTTTCCTTCATTTGTGGGCGCAGCCCGTGGAAGATGTGCAGGAAGATTCTGCTGGCCGAGCTATTCTTTTTCGTTACCACCATCGGCTGGGTTTTGTATCGTTTGCGCGAGCATAAGGAACAACTGGAATCGCACTATCCATCAACGTGGTCGATGGGGTTTGAAAACAGGTGGTCCACGGCAACCGTTCTTGCTGTCGTCGCATTTTCGATCGTGTGGATGTGTATTTCAATCGGTTTGACCTGGTGGATTAGTGCGCGAAATCAAATGCGCTGGACAGACAGCGAGGGAGATTAGGATATGGAAATTCAGGTTGAAGACCTTCACTACAGTGTGAAGGGAAAAATGATTCTTTCCGGCCTTACGCGGTCTTTTGCGGCTGGCCGGGTGACTGCATTAACCGGTGTCTCCGGAAGTGGGAAAACCACCCTGTTGAACCTCTTGGGCGGTCTGATCTCGCCGGACAAAGGCTCAATCATGTGGGATGGAAACAACATTGCATCGCTATCGGCAGGTCGACTGCGCAAGTATCGACGCGAATGCGTTGGGTATCTTTTTCAAGATTACGGCTTGGTTCCTGACCTCACCGTTGTCGACAACGTGAAGCTCGCAGCCAGTAACGTTTCGCGCCGTGCTTTCGACGAGGCGCTAGACAGCGCTTTGGCGCAGGTTGGTTTACGCGGCTATGAAAAGCGTGTGGTCAGCGGCTTGTCGGGCGGCGAACAACAACGAGTAGCCTTGGCGAGGATCCTCTTTTCCAAGCCCAAAATCGTATTGGCGGACGAGCCAACCGGTGCGCTTGACGAGGACAATGCTCAGCTGGTTGTTGAACACCTTCGTGCTTTCGCTGACCAAGGCGCCGTTGTCGTCGTCGCGACGCATTCCAAGCATGTAGCCGACCAAGCAGACTGCGAGGTAACGCTTTAGTGTGGCGATTGAAATACTCGGATATGCCGTGTCTGCTCGCTGGCATCCGAGACGATGAGCAACCGATACTCGATGAGCTAAGACGCTACTTCCTCTGGCCCCAGGTTGAATGTGCGTCCACTCAAAGGGAGCTGCTGAATGCATTGTCTCGCTCACAGGAGCAATTGCTGGTGTTGTGCGAGCGCAAAGACTCGGCGACCTGGGTATGGGATATACAAGAGTTAAAGAGCAGCGATTTCATTTACTTGGTGGATTATTCACAGCATTCGCGTGAGAAGCTTCAAAAGGCAATCAATTTGGGCGCGTCTGCATATTGTGTGGTTACCCGGGAAGCTCGCTCCGGCCATGGGGGCCTTAACTTAAGTTGTTGCTTCGATATAAACGGCGTAGCTGTTGGGACAATGCCTGAACCAGATATGCAGCGAAACCTCTATGCAGCGAAACCTCGAGCGACTATCCGCAATTCAGCTTCGAATTCTAAACGGAATTGTATGTGGGCACTCAAATAATGGCATCGCGGAAGAAAAACATCTTTCTGTGCCGATGATCAAGAAAATAGTTTCCCAGCTGCTTGACATCTTTGCTGCAGAGAACAGAGTCCAGTTAGCCATCAAAACCTTACCCGCTATGGGTTGAGCTGCCAATCCTGTTGCAAATTCCCAGGGCAGGAAAACCAGACCTCCTGTTCGCATTTTCACGCGCTTGCCGACGCCCTGCAATCCACCAGAGAGCTGCATTTCCAGGGCTGGGTAGGTGGTGGGGGAGGCGAGCCGCGGGGCTAAAAGCCGAAGAAGTCCTCCACCACCTGGGCTGCGATGAAGCTATCGGTATTCGGGCCCAAGCGCGCGTCGAGCCCGTTGCCCGAGGGGATGACGTGGCCCACGCCTTCCATGGTCCACAGTTCGACGGGGTTGTCACCTTCCCAGGAGTGCAAAGACACATCAGAAAACGGGCGGGTTACCTTGGCCTTAGAGCAACCGTTCATCGTGGCGAAGCGCTGCGCAGTCCACAACGCGGAAGTAACCTCGCCGCGGGAGCTATTCGCGAGGCCAGCTTGGCCGCCTTCATAAGGCGCTAGCGGGTCCGCAGTGCCGTGCATCATGAGAATTGGGGTGGGCTTATAGCCCTCGGGATTAGACGGCGCATGGTTAGCGCCGCTGCCCATCGTCGAGGCGAAGATGCAGGCGCCGTCGAGGAAGCCGGGGGCGTCGAAAAGCAGGCGTATTACCATCTGCCCACCGTTGGAATAACCGCAGGCGTAGGTGCGCTGCGTGCCGTATTCCTCCTGCACGGTGGCGGCGACGTGCTGGAGAAAGGCGACGTCGTCAATGCCAAGCTCACGGGCCTTGACCGGCAGTACCCCGCGGGCGTCGTTGAAGTGCCTATCCACACCGTCGGGGTAGACAACCACCGTGCCCGTGCGGGCGGCGAGCTCATCAAAAGTGCCGTTTGTAAAGCGCCGCATCACGCTGCCATTTTGCAGCGAACCGTGGAGGAAAAGCAGCTGGTTCGGGCCGGGATCTTCCGGCGCGACGACGGTGTATTTACGCTTGAATCCCTGAAATTCCACGATGGTCATGGAACAAAAGTTTAGTCGGGGTGGGCGCAGTGCTCGTCGTGGGTGCTGGTGTGGTGCTTTTCCGAATCGCTGCGGCCCTCGAAGTGAGCTTTGGTGACGCGGGCGGCGGCGATGTCGTCGCGAACCGCGCGGCGGTTGCGTAGCCAGCCGATTAGACGGCAAACCAGGTAAATGACAAAAGAAATAGTGGTCACGAAGACCGACACCGGCAGGCCCGGCGCTAGCGACAGAATAAACCCTCCCACGGCGGAGACCTCCGCGAAGATGGTTGCCCACACCACCGCGCGCAGCGGGGAGGAGGTAATCTGCACTGCCGCCGCGCCCGGCGTGATGAGCAAAGCCATGACGAGCAGCGAGCCGACGATCTGCACCGACTGCGCGGCGGTCAAACCGACGAGAACTGCGAAGACCACGGAGAGGGCTTTCACCGGCACGCCCGCTGCCTGCGCCATGACAGGGTCCGCGGAGGCAAAAAGAAGCGGGCGCCACAAAATAGTAACGGCTGCGACAATGATGACGGTCGTCGCCGCCAGCAGCCACACGGACGCCGAAGATACACCGACGATTTGTCCGGTCAGCAGCGTCATAGCGGTGTTGGCGTTGCCAGGGTAGAGGTGCAGGAATAACACCGACAAGCCTAGGCCAAAGCTCATGACCACGCCGATGGCGCTGTCCTGTTGGCCTTTGAGGCCGAGCACCGCCAGAATGATGGCGGCGACGATGGCGCCGGCAATCGCGCCGAAGCCGATGTTCAGTCCGAACAACAGCGCTGCGGCCGCACCCATGAGCGCGAGCTCCGAGGTGGCATGCACGGAGAAGGACATCTGCCGCAAGACGATGAGCGAGGTCATCACTCCCGAGAGGATGCCCAGAAGCGCACAGGCGATGAGCGCGTCCTGCACAAAATCAACCTGCAAAAGGTACTGGGTGTCTTCGATGAACTTAGACAACGATGAGCCTCCCATCGACGTTGAGGACGGTCACGGAGGAACCATAAAGCTCGGACAGCACGTCGGAGCGCATGACTTCATCTACTGGGCCAAAAGTATGCCCGTTCGGCGCGAGGTAAAGCACCTTATCGACGACGTGCAGCACGGGGTTGATGCCGTGCGTGACGAAAAGGACGGAGGTACCGCGCTCGCGGCACCATGCCTCGAGCCGCTCGACCGTCACTTGCTGCTTGCCCGGATCCAGCGACAAGAGTGGTTCATCGGCGAGGATGAGCTCTGGGTCGTTGGCAAGCGCCTGGGCCTGGCGGACAAGCTGTTGCTGGCCGCCGGAAAGCTGGCCCACGCGGCGGTTCGCAATACCGGTTGCGCCCACCTCCTCCAGCAGCTCATCGACGCGGTGCCGGGGAGGCCGGCGGCGCGTCACGGTGCCATGTGCCAGGGACAGGGAGACTAGGTCGCGGGCGCGTAATGGGAGGTCAGCGGGGAACATGCGCTGTTGGGGGATGAAGCCGACGCGACAATCGACGTCTACCGTGCCCGTCGTGAGCTTCCGCGTTCCCAGGATGGTGCCCAGCAGCGTGGATTTGCCCACGCCGTTGGGCCCCAAAACGGCGATGAACTCGCCGCGGTCCACGGCGAGGTTCAGGTCCGACCATAGCGGTTCCACTGCGGCATTGTGAAAGGAAACGAGCACTTATGCAGCCTCGAGTGCGCTGACGGCTTCCTCGTAGTAGTCGAGGAAGTCGGTGTTCTCCGGCGGGGTTTCGCCGATTTCGACGACCGGGATGTCCTTGTCCTCAGCGGCGGAGCGGATGCGCTTGGTCATGTCCGTCTCCGTCTGCGGGTTGAAGATGAGCAGGTCGACCTCGCCCTGGTTAATCGCCTCGAGGAAGCGCGCAAGGTCCGCAGCGCTCGGCTCGCCCTCGGCGACGGTGGCCTTGCGGTAGCCCTCCGGGGTGACGTCGGTGCTGTCGGAGTACTTCATGATGTAATCCGCGATGGGCTCGGTCTGCGCGTAATTCTGTGCCGGCAGCTTTTCGACGCGATCCTTAATCTTCTCCACGCGCTGAACCAGCGGGTCCGCAGTGGCCTTGGCTTCCGGGTTGGTCTCGTTGACTAGTTTGGCTACCTCATTGGCCACCTTCTCGATGGCTGCGGCGTCGTACCAGACGTGCTCGTTGCCTTCGATGTTGGTGATCGTCTCTGGGTGCTCGGCGGCAATCTTCTTGGCCTCGTCCATGCTGACGGTTTCGACGTCATGCTCGTGGTCGTGGGCGTGCTCATGCTCGTCATGGCCCTCATCGTGCGCATGCTCGTCGTGTGCGTGGTCATGGTCGCCATGATCGTGGGCGTCTTCATGCTCATGCTCGTCGTGCGCGTGCTCATGCTCGTCATGCTCATGCGCGTGCTCGTGGTCATGTCCATGTTCATCGTGCGCATGGTCATGGGAATGCTCCGTGAGGGGCAGGGCGTGGATGATGGCGTCTTGGTTCTTGACGGCCTGGTAGAGCCAGGCGTCGTAGCCGCCGCCACCGGCGATGATGACATCGGCCTCGTTAGCCCGGGCGATGTCGGCCGCGGTGGGCTCGAAGTGGTGCGGGTCCACGCCGTTGCCGGTGACAATGGCCCGGACGTTGATGTTGACGTCGGTCTGTGCTGTGTCGACCACCGCCTGCGCCACGTCGGCCCAGATGGACGTCGAGGCGACGACGTGGATGGTCTCTTTATCGCTTCCGGCCCCCGCATCGCCGTCAGAGTTGTCACCGCTGGAGGAGCAAGCAGTCAGCGATGCAGCGCCGAGGGTAGCGGCGAAAAGGAGAGCGGTGGGGCGGCGCCAAGATTGGCGTGAGAGCGATGTAGTCATGGCGTCTATTCTAACGTCCTAGTGAAAATTGTTGTCAAATGATGATGAGTTGAAAACGGGTAAGGTAACCGGCATGTCCACTCGCAGCACCACGCTGGCCTCCCTCGCCGCCGAACTCGGGGTCTCCCGCACCACGGTGTCCAATGCGTATAACCGCCCTGACCAGCTGGCACCTGCCACCCGCGAACGCATCCTAGCCGCAGCTGCCGCCCGCGGTTACGTCGGGCCAGACCCCACCGCGCGCAGCCTGCGCACGCGCCGCCAAGGCTCGGTGGGGGTACTGCTCACCGAGCACCTGTCCTATGCCTTCGAGGACATGGCGTCCGTTGATTTCCTTGCCGGCATGGCGGAGGCCTCCGCAGGCGCGAACACAACGTTGACCCTCATTCCGGCCGGCCCCGATACAGTGGGCGCGTCCGATGACGCTCACGCAGGCCAGCTCGTCGGCTCCGCAGCGGTGGATGGGTTCGTGGTGTACTCCGTGGCTGCGGGCGATGCTTACCTCGAGGCCGTGCGGCGGCGCGGGCTGCCGGTCGTGGTCTGTGACCAGCCCACGGATTCCGGCTTGCCCTTCGTGGGTATCGATGACAGGGCTGCGATTGCCCCAGCAGCGCGCGCGCTTATCGACGCCTCCCATACCCACATCGGTATCCTCACCATCCGCCTACACCGCGAACGTCTCGACGGTTTCGTATCTCCCGAGCAGCTGGCGGCCGCCGATATGCACGTGCAGCGCTCCCGCGTGCTGGGAGCACTGGATGTCTTTCAGGAAGCTGGTCTTTCTCCTGAGTCGATTCCTGTGGTCACCCGGCACATTAATGATTCCCGCACGGCGTACGCTGCCGCGGAGGAATTGCTCACCGCGCATCCGGAGCTTACTGCGGTGCTGTGTACGACGGACTCCATGGCGCTGGGCGTGCTGGCTTATGCACGCGACCACGGCATCGCCGTGCCTTCGCAGCTGTCTGTTACCGGCTTCGATGGCATCGCCCCAGCCTTAGCCGTGGGTCTGAGCACCGTCGTGCAGCCCAACAAAGCGAAAGGAGCGGCCGCCGGGCATATGCTCGCCGACCTCATCGACCGCGCGGGTGCCCGGACGGGGGCGTCGTCGCGCACCAGTCAGACCCAAGAGCCGCCACGCAAGGTGCTCAGCACGACCTTCCACGAAGGCCGCACGGTCGCGCCTCCGGCGTAAGACACCGCGGCACAGGTAAGGGGCACGGCGCGGGCTTTTAACGTGGAACGTGAGCCGCACGGGCGGCCGCGAGATCTTCCAGAAACTCCGACACCGCCACGACATCCGCGACGCGGTGCGTGGCCAAGGTATCGCCTTCGCCCACCTTCACGCCGAGGTCCGGCGGCTGATTGAGCACGGCGAAACCGTCCTCGTCGGTCGTGTCATCACCTAAGAAAACCACGGCCGTGGCGCCGACACGCTCGCGCAAGGTCTTAATCCACGTGCCCTTCGTCGCTTGCGTGGCGGAAAACTCCACAACGCACTTGCCCGCCGTCTTGGGGAATCCATCCGCGCTTAAGGCTAAGCCCTTCTCATACGCCGCGGCGGCAGCAGCGGGGTCCGTGAGCTCTAGGGCACGCAAGTGCAGCACACGCTGGAAAGGTTTGACCTCTAGCTCCGCGCCGGGATGGCGGGCGATGATCTCCTCAATCTCCGCCTCTTTCTTTGCTAGGTGCGCCTTCATCTCCGGGGTCAGCGGGGATTCTTCCCACGAGGATTCCGCGCCATGTGAGCCACCCATGAGCACCGGCTCGCGCAGCGAACACACGCGCTTGAGCCCGTCGAGGTGGCGGCCTGACAACACCGCCACTGTGGTGTCGGGCAACTGCCCAAGCGAGGCCAGCGCGTCGAGAGAGCGCTTCTCCGGCTGGACGGCGTCTGGGCGCGTGGCAAAACCGGCGAGTGTGCCGTCAAAATCGGACACCACCGCGAGGTGCGAGGCTGAGGCAAGAGCATCCATCATGGTGCCCACCCTAGCCCTAAAACCCTAGTCCTAGAGCGAGGCCATACGAATGATGGGGGAATCCACTTTGTCCGTGCGCAGCGTCAAAACCAGCTGGTTGTTGTGGTTCAGCGCGAAATCAAAATCATGACCTTGCGCGATGAGGGTGCGCAGAAGCTTATCCGCCCACAGCGCCGAGCCCGTGCAGTCCTCGTTCGACGGCACCGATTCGTAGTCAACCTTGTCCACGTGCATGCCATCGGCCTCCCAAATCGTGGAGTTCTTATCACCCTCGGTAAAAGACACCTCGGCGGTAAACGGCACGCATCCCGTCGAGCCCACCACCGTGTGCTCACCGAAGCTCATGTGCGGAACCTGCGCCGTATCCGGTGGGATAGCCGAAGGTGCCTCCGGAGTGGTGTACAGGTTTGTGACCTGCCATTGCTTGCCAACGACCCTTTCATCACCCCGCGGAGCAGGTTCCTCCTCAGCGGACCTGCAGGCAGGAAGCGCGGCCAAGCACAGCGCTATGAGCGCCATAGAAAACCTGCGCATCATGCCTCCTTCATTGCCTTCAGTGCGCCGAGGAAGGATTCCGACCACAGCGCAATGTCATGCTCACGAACCTGGCGGTTCATTGCCAGCATGTGCTCGCGCATGAGTTCCGGGGACTCATCAAGGGCCTTGACAGCCGAAAGCAGCGCGCGCTTAATGGACTCGATATCGAAGGGGTTGCACAGGTTGGCCTGCGTCAACTCCGCCGCGGCACCGGCAAACTCAGAAAGCACGAGTGCGCCCGAACCATCGCCATGAGAGGCCACGTATTCCTTGGCCACGAGGTTCATGCCGTCCTTAAACGGCGTGACCAGCATGATATCCGCCAAACGGTAGTAGCTGCGCAGCACGTCCTTGGGCACGGAACGGTGCTGATAGTGCACCACCGGCCGGCCGAGCTGGCTAAAGCGCCCATTGATGCGGCCCACGGCTTCCTCCACCTTGGAGCGCGTGGCGCGATAGTGGTCAATCCGCTCCCGCGACGGAGTGGCCAGCTGCACCAGGGTCACCTCCGCTGGGTCCAGCGCGCCGGTCTCGAGCAGCTCCTCAAACGCGGTGAGACGCTGCAGAATACCCTTCGTATAATCCAGACGGTCCACGCCCAAAATGATGCGCTTCGGATCCCCCAATTCGGCGCGAAGCTTAGCGACGTCCCCCTCATCCCCCTCATTTCCAAACTCACCCGCCGCAATGGAAATCGGGAAGGCAGCCACGCCCACGGAATGCCCACTATTCGAGGTGATATGGGCGGTAACACGGCGGGTGCTTACCTCTCCTTCGACCTCAAGACCTTGAGTGCGGGCGAGTTCGAGGAAGTTGCGGGCGTTGGATTCGAGGTGGAAGCCGATCAAGGAGGCGTCGAGAAGCCCGCGCACCAATTCCTCACGCCACGGTAACTGACGGAAGAGATCGGGGGAGGGGAATGGAATGTGCAGGAAGAAACCAACGGTGAGGTCTGGGCGCAGCTGGCGCAGAATCCCCGGCACGAGCTGCAACTGATAGTCCTGTACCCACACCGTGGCGTTCTCTGCGGCCACGGCAGCGACTTCGTTGGCAAACCGCAAATTGACCTCGCGGTAGGCGTCCCACCAGTCGCGGTTATAGATGGGTGTCACGATGAGATCGTGGTACAAGGGCCACAGCGTGGCATTGGAAAAGCCCTCGTAGAAGGATTCATAATCGTCCTGGGTCAGGCGCACCGGGTGGAGTAAAACCCCGTTGTCCGTGGTAAAGGGCTCCGGGGCTTCATCAGCCACGCCTGGCCAGCCCACCCAGCAGCCGTGGTGTTTCTCCAAGACAGGGGAGAGCGCGGTGACGAGCCCGCCCGGAGAGGCCTTCCATGTGCGGGTGCCATCGGGGCTGGTCTCGAGGTCCACCGGCAGGCGGTTGGCCACGACGACGAAGCTATTGGAGCGCCCAGGCATAGTTAGGCCTTCTTAGTGGTCTTCTTGGTCGCCTTTTTCGTTGCCTTCTTGGTGGACTTCTTGGTCGCCTTCTTAGTGGTTTTCTTGGTGGCCTTCTTTGTTGCCTTCTTAGTCGCCTTCTTCGAGGCCTTCTTGGACGCCTTCTTCGTGGATTTCTTCGGCGCAGCGTCTTCGTGCTCTGCCAGTACCTTGCGGTGAACCAAGCCCTCGGGTTCAACGCCCAGCATCGACATGAGCGTCACACCGTCCAGGAAATCCTCGGCGTAGGTAGCAACGACGCGGCGCGCGGCGCGGGCGGTCTCTTCCTCGACGGCATGAGTCTGATCAGCGGCAGGCTGAGTGTCTGTGACCTTGGGTGGCACGGAGTCCTCCTGGAATGAAGTGTGAAAGCTTTCAGACCGGCCATTCTACGCTATTGCTCGGCCGGCGGGGTGGTGGGGGCGTCTTTGCCTGGCACCGTGTAGGTGGGGCGCTGCGCAGGAAATTGGGTGGTGGCAGGCCACATATCGGTGACCGCATCGCCCTGCTGGAAGCGAGCCTGCTGCGCCGGGGTCGGTGGCTTCGGACCATACTGCGGTGGCGGAGCCGGCAGGTTGTGACGAGGGGCGAAGGGTGACATAGGCACGCGCGGGATGCGGGCGCGTTGTGCCAGGCGCGTGGCACGGGCGAAGGAGAAGGTGCCCAGGCGCTTGAAGGCGGTGTAGGGGCGGAAGTACTTCGGGCGGCGCAGGCGACGAGCCACGCGTTCACCAAAGACCACGCCAGCTGCTAGCGCGCCGGCGATGGCCATAGCGCTGGCCAGGTTGGTTACGCCGGTGATGATTTGCTCGTTGAGCGTGGCATACATGCCGCGGTACAACGTGAGACCCGGAAGCATGGGCGTGTAGCCCACAATCATCGTGATAAGCGGCGGCATCATGTAGCGGCGGGAGAGCAAACCACCGGCCAGGCCCACGGCCACTGCCGAAATACCCGAGGCCACCACCGTGCCTACACCAAAAGGCACGACGACGGAATAGTAAAAGACCATACCTGCCGCGGCCGTCAATCCGGAGATGGCGACCTCTGTCCACGACGCACCCAGCGCCAGCGCAAAACCCGCCGAGCCGATTCCACCGCACACCACGAGCAGCGGAATCTGGTGGTAGACGGGCGGCGCCAACGTGGCCAAGGGCGGCAGACTAAAGCCCAGCCAGCCGGCTATCTGGATACCCAGGCCCACACCGGCGATAATGGCGCCGGTGGACATGAGGGCCTCAAAGAACTTCGCGGAGGACGTCACCGGCGCGCGCGTGATGCCATCCACCAAACACTGCACCAGCGTCAGGCCAGCCACGAGGACGATAATGCCCGAACCAATGATCTGTGAGGGCAGCATCTGGATGCCGAACTGCGCAAACACGTTGTACAAGATCGCCGCCGGAACAACCGCCAAGAGGCCGCCCACGAGGTTCTGATAGAAGGGCGGCAGGCGGTACTGGGCCAAGAACATGTTCGTGCCCATAATGAGCGCCGAGATGAGGAACGTGACCACGCCGACGAGCAGGTCACCGCCCAGCATCACGGCAATGAAACCACCCATAGCGCCCCAGGCGCTCACGATGGTCTTCTTCGAGTACGGATTCTTCATTGCATCGATATCGTCGAGAATCTTTTCCGCCATCGACGGCGGAGTGGCACCCGAGTGGATTGAGCGAATGAGTCGGTCTACCGCGGACAGCTTGGTGAAGTCCACCGCAATACTCGGCGCGACGCGGAATACGTGCAGGTTACGACGGTTTGTTCCGGTGCCAATCGCGGTGTGAATCGTGATGGTGTTAAGCAGAATCGACACGTGGCAGTAGTGCAGACCATAGGAGGAGGCCACAAGGTGGATCTGCGCCTGGGCATCCGTATTCGCTGTGCCAGCTGCGATGAGAATCTCACCGACGCGCGCGGCAATCTCCATAACACCCGTGACCTGCGCCGGGTCGGTCAGATCAACCGGGGCAAGCGGGGAGGGCGGCGGGGCAGCTTTGGCGGCGTCGATGGTGGCGACGTGTGCCGAGCCATCGCGCAAGCGCTGGCGAAGCGAAGAAAGAACAGACACGGAAAAGTCAGACCTCAACAACATTTCTGGGTTCGATAAATCAGCACTTTAGTAACTGCCGCCGAATTATGCACCTGCCAGTGCTTTTAGTGTGGCGCGGCGCACGCTTCTGTGCAGCATAGAGACCCCGACTTTCCGTCTTCAGGGTGGACTCGGGTACGATTCCCCTAGCGGATCATCCGCGGTGCTGGAGTGGCGCAATTGGTAGCGCAACGCACTTGTAATGCGTAGGTTGCGAGTTCAAGTCTCGTCTCCAGCTCATTTTGTTCGGCCGCACACTATTCGGCGAGGTGGCTGAGGGCGACGTCGATGAGCGCTCGGCGTCGCCGCGGCGGCAGGGCGCGCTCGGTGAGGTGATCATGTACCCACAGCCCGTTCGCAATGACCGACGCTAACAGGACGGACTCGTCTGCCGTGGCGGGGTCAGGGAGCCAGCGCTTATCGACGTCCCTCCATACCCCCTGAAAGTCCGGATGTGACTGTGCGTGGATGGACATGAGGAGTTCAATGAGCGGGTCATTCTTGCCCATCGATTCGATGGCCGCGCGGTAGCGCTGACGTTCGGTGAGTTGATCTGCGGTCTTGCCGCCGGAGAGGCGGATGAGTTCCTCTTCCCAGCGCTCCGCGCAGAGCGTATGACAATCAATGAGCAGCTGGTGCCGGGTAGGGAAGTGGTAGATGAGTCCGGACTTGCTCATGCCGGTCGCCGTGGCGAGGGAATCGTAGGTCAGCGCATGTACGCCCTCCTTCTCGATGATCGCGAGCGCCATGTCGAGCGTTTCGATCTTTTTACTGATGCGGGGCATCGGCACCTCCAGATGTCGGGTTAGTGCGGAAACACCATCCGGTTACTGCGGCGAAGATGAGCATCACCACGGCGAGCCCGGCGGCGGTGCTGAGGTAGGCGTGGGTATAGGCGCTGGAGGATACTCCGGCAAGCTCCGGTGTGTACAGCGCCTCCATACCTAGCTCCTGGATGTCTTCAGGGAGGCCGCGCGTGAACAGCAATGGTACGAGCGAGCCCGTCACCGCGATGGACAGCAGCGTACCGAATTCATAGGAGACCTCCTCCACGCCCGCGGCCATACCGGAGTGCGACGCCGGGGCCGCACCGATGATGGCGGTGGAGGATACTGACATGACAAGGCCCGCGCCCACACCGGTGAGGAAGAGCCCCGCCAAGTAGGCAGGGAAGAGTTCGCGGTGCCCGCCCCACACGGTGCAGCCGATGCCTCCCGCCATGAAGAGGAAGCCGCCGGCAATAATCGGCAGGAAACCCCAACGGTGCAGGTTTGCACCACCCAGGGCAGACATGGGCAGTGCTGCCAGCGCGATGATGGAGATGATGAGGCCGGCATGCAAAGGTGAGTACAGGTCGACGAGCTGAAGCTTCTGTGTTGTGGTCATCTCCAGGCCCGCCATGCCAAACATGGCGCCCGCTGCGGCAAGTACACCTCCCGTGAAGATAGGGGAGCGGAAGATATCGAAGGTGAGGAGGGGATCCTCCAGCCTGTCTTGGCGGCGCGTAAACAGAACGGCGCCCACGAGGCAGATAGCGAGCGCGCCGCCGATGAGCATGGCGTTGAGGTGGGAGCTGGCTACAGACTTGATGACGAGAACGAGGGATGCCAACGTCATCAGCGCATACAACGAGGACAAAGCGTCCCAGTGCTTGGCGGGGTTCGCCACGTTCGGCGGCGCGAGAAACGCGGTGAGTACAAGCGCGATGATGACGATGGGCACGTTGACTAAAAAGACCGACCCCCACCAGAAGTGCTCCAGCAAGAAGCCGCCCACGGTCGGGCCAGCTGCGGCACCGACGACGGCAATGGAGCCCCAAATGCCAATCGCGGTGTTGCGTTCGATCTCATCCTCGAAGGTCAGGCGGATAAGAGCCAACGTGGCGGGCATCATGATGGAGGCACCAAGCCCCAGAAAGGCGCGGGCGGCGACCAACTCCCACGCGCCGGGCGCGAGTGCTGCTGTCAACGACGCCGCACCGAAAATCCATAGACCAATGACAAACATTCGGCGATGCCCAATTTTGTCGCCCAACGTTCCGGTGCCCAAAAGGAGGCCGGCGAGCATCAGGGCATAGGCGTTGATGATCCACAGCTGCTGCAGGGAGGTGGCGTGGAGTTGTTCGGAAAGCTCCGGTAGCGCGGTGTAGAGAATCGAGTTGTCCAGACCGATCATGAGCAGACCTAAGGACACGACTCCAAAGAAGCTCCAGCGGCGCGTCGCGGAGGCACGGAGGGCGTCGGCAGACGCCGTGTTCTGAGTGTCAGTCATGATGCGAAACTCTACCGAACGGCCGTTACAGTTTCAATTCTTCGCAAAGGGTTTTGTTGTTGAGGTCACAAAGGAATTTTTACGTGAGAATCTAGCTTTAATGTGGCGAAACCGGCCCTGTTAGAGCAACACTGGGGTTCTGTTCACAACAAACGTTAGAGAGGAAGACTTCATGGCACGCACATATGCTGCACAACTCGTCGAGATGCTCGAGGCCCAAGGCGTCGAGCGCATTTACGGCCTTGTGGGTGACTCCCTTAACCCCATCGTGGATGCGGTGCGCCGCTCCTCTATTGAGTGGGTCCACGTCCGCAATGAGGAGGCCGCTGCCTTCGCCGCGGAGGCGGATTCTCTCACCACCGGCAAGCTGGCCGTGTGCGCTGCCTCCTGCGGCCCGGGTAATACGCACCTTATCCAGGGGCTTTACGACGCCCACCGCAACGGCGCCAAGGTCCTCGCCATTGCTAGCCACATCCCATCGCGCCAGATCGGCTCGAAGTTCTTCCAGGAAACCCACCCGGAGGCCATCTTCCAGGAGTGCTCCGGCTACTGCGAAATGGTGAACTCTGCTGAGCAGGGAGGCGTTGTCTTGCACCACGCCATCCAGTCCACCATGGCGGGCAACGGCGTCTCCGTCCTCGTTATCCCCGGTGACGTCTCCATGCAGGAGGCAGAGGATGACACCTTTACGTCCTCGGCCATCTCTGCGGGCCGCCCCATCGTCTACCCGGACCCGGCCGAGGCCGCTGCTTTGACCCAGGCCATTAATGAGGCCAAGACTGTTGCCCTCTTCGTCGGCGCCGGTGTCAAGAACGCGCGCGAGCAGGTCCTGGCCCTCGCGGAAAAGATTAAGGCGCCCATCGGCCACGCCCTGGGCGGCAAGATGTACATCCAGTACGACAACCCCTTCGACGTCGGCATGTCCGGCCTCCTCGGCTACGGTGCCGCCCATGAGGCCACCCACGACGCCGACCTGCTTATCCTCTTGGGCACGGACTTCCCGTACAACGACTTCCTGCCCGATGCCAACGTGGCGCAGGTCGACATCGATGGTTCCCACATCGGCCGCCGCACCCGCATCAAGTACCCGGTGACCGGTGACGTTGCCGCCACCATTGAGAACATCCTGCCGCACGTCGATGAAAAGAAGGACCGCTCCTTCCTCGACACGATGCTCAAGAAGCACTACGACAAGCTTGAGCACGTCGTGGAGGCCTACACCTCCGGTGTGGAGAAGCACACCCCGATTCACCCGGAGTACATCGCGGACCTCATCGACAAGGAAGCCGACGAGGATGCCATCTTCACCGTTGATACCGGCATGTGCAACGTGTGGGGCGCGCGCTACATCACCCCCAATGGTCAGCGTGAGCAGATTGGGTCCTTCCGCCATGGCACCATGGCTAACGCCCTGCCCATGGCCATTGGTGCTCAAGCCGCGAACCCGGGCCGCCAGGTCATCAGCTTCTCCGGTGACGGTGGTCTCTCCATGCTCATGGGTGAGCTACTCACCGTGAAGCTGCACAACCTGCCGCTGAAGACCGTCGTCTTCAACAACTCCTCCCTCGGTATGGTCAAGCTGGAAATGCTGGTCCAAGGCCTCCCAGAACACGAGACCGACCACGAGCACGTCAACTTCGCCCAGATCGCGGAAGCTGCGGGCATCAAGCATTTCCGCATCGAGGACCCGAAGGACGCGCCGCGCCTTATCAAGGAGGCCTTGGCTTATGAGGGGCCTGCGCTTATCGACGTCGTCACCGACCCCAACGCCCTCTCCCTCCCGCCGACGCTCACCTTCGAGCAGCTCCTGGGCTTCTCCAAGGCGGCTACCCGCACCGTCTTTGATGGCGGCGTGGGCCAGATGCTCAGCATGGCGAAGTCCAACTTGCGCAACATCCCGCGCCCGCAGGACTTCTAGCGTGTGAGAGCGTTAAGCCTTGGCGGGGTCCTTGACTGGGATAAGGACAAGAGCCCCCAAGAGCAGGACTAGGCCGATGGCGAGCACGCCGCCGCGGTCGCCTTGACCTATCACGGAGACGAAAACTCCGAACAGGAAAGGCGTTAGCCACGAGACTGCGCGTCCCGTCGTGGCGTAGAGACCGAACAGTTCGCCCTCGCGGCCCGGCGGAGCCACGCGAGCGAGGAAGCCGCGCGCGGAGGCCTGCGCTGGGCCAACGCAGAGACAGAGGATAAGCCCGCAGATCCAGAACGCCGTCGCTCCCTGCGCGACGTACATCACCCCGGCCATGGTGGTAAGAATCGCCAGGCAGGTGAGGATAATGGCTTTGGGGCCGACGTGGTCATCGATAAGCCCGCCCACCACCGCGCCAAGTGCGGCTGCAATGTTGGCGGCGACGCCGAACATGAGGACATCGCCAGGCGAAAGCCCATAGACCGAGACTCCCAGCACCGCACCGAAACTAAACACCGCCGACAGGCCATCGCGGAAGATGGCGGAGGCAAAAAGGAAGGCAAAGGCGTTGCGATCCTCCGACCACAACGAGCGCAACGTTCGCCAGAGTTCGCGGTAGGACGCTGCCACGCCACCGGTCGTGTCACCCGACGGGGCAATCTCAGGCACCCGGAGCAACACCGGAATGGCGCTTAAGCCAAACCACAGCGCTGCCAACAGCGCGACAAGCCGTATATTCCAGCCGCCCTCGGTACTCAGCCCCAGTGCGCCGCCCTCGCCCGCTACAAACCCGAAGTAGCAGACGAGCAGCAGCACAATGCCACCGAAATAACCCGCGGACCAACCTAAGCCGGACACGCGCCCCACGTTGTCCTCTGTGGCCACCTGGTTGAGTTGGGCAAAGTAGTTGACTTCCGCGAACTGGATGGTCACGCTGCCGACCGCCAAGCCGGCAAGGCCGAGCCAGAAGTACAGCGGTGCATCGTTGCGGATGAAGAACAAGCTGGCCATGACGAGAAACGTCAGCAGCGACCAGAAACCTAAGGCCCGGCGCCGCGTGCCTAACCGGTCCGAGCGCTGGCCCATAATCGGGGTCACGGCGAAGATGACAAGGCCCGCGACAGCCATGGACCAGGACAACCACTGCGCCGGGGTGAACTGGGACTCGATCTGTTTGCCCACCGAATCGGTGAGATAGACCGAGAAAATGAACGTCACCAGCACCGCGTTGAAGGCGGCAGAACCCCAGTCCCAGAGGGCCCAAGCGGCCACGGTGAGGCGGTCGGTGCGTTGGGAAACGTGTGTCATGGTTCGTTATTTTAGGCAAACATCCAGCCGTCTTTCGGTTCACAGCGCACGCACAGACTCCGCTCAGTACCCTGGGAAGGCGCAATGCCATACTCATCTCTTTGAATGAGATACCTGAACAGAGGCTGCGCCCCAGGTGCCCCGTCGTGGCATCGAGCTCAGCGGAGAAAGGATTAAGCGGGACCATGGATGATTCCAAGGACATCAAGGTACTCGTCGTCGATGACGAGCCGAATATCGTTGAGCTGCTCACCGTTTCCCTGAAATTCCAGGGCTTCGACGTTCACAGCGCTAACTCCGGCAACGAGGCCCTGCGTATTGCTCGCGAGATTAACCCGGATGCCTACATCATGGACGTCATGATGCCCGGCATGGATGGCTTCGAGCTGCTGGGCAAGTTGCGCAGCGAAGGCCTCGACGGTCCTGTGCTGTACCTGACCGCCAAAGACTCCGTAGACCAGCGCATCCACGGCCTCACCATTGGCGCCGATGACTACGTGACCAAGCCCTTCAGCTTGGAAGAGGTGATTACCCGTCTGCGCGTCATCCTGCGCCGTGGCAGTGCTACGGAAGACCAGGATGGCAGCGCCACCATGTCCTATGCTGACCTCACGCTCAACGATGACACTCACGAGGTCACCAAGGGCGGCGAAATCGTCGAGCTTTCGCCCACCGAATTCAACCTCCTGCGCTACCTCATGCAGAACCGTGAGGTGGTGCTGTCCAAGGCGAAGATTCTCGACAACGTGTGGCACTACGACTTCGGCGGCGACGGTAACGTGGTGGAGTCCTACATCTCCTACCTGCGGCGCAAGATCGACACCGGTGATACCCCGCTGATCCACACCGTGCGCGGCGTGGGTTACGTTCTGCGCATGCCCCGCTCGTAGGCTGAAGAGAGCATGAGCGATACCACCACGAACAACACGAACACGCAGGCTTCGGTTTCCGGGGGCACTCCCGTGCGCGAGAAGACCCAGCGCCGTCGCATCCAGCGCCCCAAGGCCCTGCCGCTGCGCACGTGGCTGCTCGTGCTCATGGTGCTTGTCTCGGGCATCGGTTTGGCGATGT
The DNA here is from genome assembly GCF_016889985.1 of Corynebacterium sp. FDAARGOS 1242. Classification (NCBI taxonomy): domain Bacteria; kingdom Bacillati; phylum Actinomycetota; class Actinomycetes; order Mycobacteriales; family Corynebacteriaceae; genus Corynebacterium; species Corynebacterium sp. FDAARGOS 1242. The sequence goes on from NZ_CP069568.1 coordinate 101,621, forward strand.
CCTCGCTGGCGGTCTCGTCGATTATGCGCAACGTGCTCTATACCCGCGTGGACACAGAGCTGAACGACGCCCTCCATTCCTGGGCTAGCAACCTCGACGAAACCTTCTACACCCAGGACCGCAGCCGCCGCCCACCGACGGATTACGTGGCGATTGCCTATTACCCCAACGGCTCCGTGGTCTCCACCGGGCCCATGGCCGCCATCCCCGATGTCCGGGATGTCTACGTCGGCGGCGAACCGATGAGCGTTGCCTCGACGGAGGGCGACACCGAGTGGCGCGCGGTGGCCGCAGTAAAGCCCGATGGTTCCGTGGTGGTCGTGGCCAAGGACATGACCACAGAGAACTCTATTCTCAAAGGCCTAGCCATCGTGCAGGTCATTATCGCGGCGGTGGTCATGCTCATCATCGCCATCGTGGGCATGTGGTTCATCCATAGGGCCTTGCGGCCGCTGCGGGTCGTGGAGAAGACGGCGTCACAAATCGCGGCCGGAAACCTCGATAAGCGCGTTCCGGAATGGCCGCTGCATACCGAGGTGGGGCAGCTCGCCGCGGCGCTCAACGTCATGCTGGGCCAGCTGCAGAACTCCGTGGTCGACGCGCAGGAGAAGGAGCAGCAGATGCGCCGCTTCGTTGGCGATGCGTCCCACGAGCTGCGCACCCCGCTGACGAGTCTGCGCGGTTATACTGAGCTGTACCGCTCGGGCGCGACGCAGGATGCGGAGTTTGTGTTCAGCAAGATTGACGCTGAGTCGAAGCGCATGTCTCTGCTGGTGGAAGACCTACTGTCCCTGACCCGTGCGGAGGGCAACCGCCTAGATATGCGCCAGGTGGACATGCTGGAGCTGGTGCTTTCGGTGGGCTCTTCGGCGCGCGCGGCATTTGCCGGTCGCACCATCAACGTCAACAATGAGGCCACTGATATCCCCATTGTGGACGGCGATCCGGACCGCCTCCACCAGGTGCTGCTCAACCTTGTGTCCAACGGTATTCGCCACGGCGGGGAGGATGCGTCCGTCACGCTCACGCTACGGGACGATGAGGAGCACGTGCTTATCGACGTCTCCGATGACGGCAAAGGCATCTCTCCCGAGGATGCCTCCCACATTTTCGAGCGCTTCTACCGGGCGGATACCTCGCGTACCCGAGACACCGGTGGTTCGGGCTTGGGCCTAGCGATTGTGAAGTCTTTGGTGGAGCAGCACGGCGGCTCGATTTCTGTGGACTCCGAGCTGGGCCGCGGCTCCGTCTTTACGGTGTGCCTTCCGAAGGCTAAGCAGGCCGACTAGCTGCGGTAGCCTTCCTCGTCGGTGCCGAGGTGCTGGCGGATGCGCGCGGCAGCCTCGTCCATAGCGGCGGGGTCGGTGGCGTCAGCGGCGAAGGCCTTGGTGAAGTCGTAGTCCTCCATCTTCTCCGCAGGGAAGAGGTGGATGTGGGTATGCGGAACATCGAAGCCAGCAATGATGTAGCCGGCGCGCGGGGTATCGAAGGCGGTGCTGATAGCGCCGCCGATTTCCTGTGCGATGGCGTTGAGGTGTGCCCAGGTCTCAGGATCCAGATCAGTCCACTTATCAACCTCCTGCACCGGAACGACAAGGGTGTGGCCGTAGCGCAGCGGTTCGATGGACAAAAAGGCGACGCACTTCTCGTCGCGGTACACAAAGCGAGCAGGCAGCTCACCGTTGATGATCTTAGTAAATACAGACGACATGGCCCCTAGGCTACCGCCAGTTAAGATGGACGTCATGCGCATACTCGTAATTGGCTCGGGCGGCCGCGAACACGCCCTGCTCACCGGCCTCAAAGCTGATCCTTTCGTGACCGATCTTCACATCGCTCCGGGCTCCCCGGCGCACGCGCAGCAGGCCACGGTCCACCCGGAGTACTCCCAGGTGGATGACCCTGCCCGCATGGTGGAGCTCGCCCTTGACATCGCTGCGGACCTCGTCGTCATTGGACCGGAGGTCCCGCTGGTCAACGGTGTGGCTGATGCCTTGCGGGAACGTGGGGTGGCGGTGTTCGGGCCGTCGGCAAGCGCGGCTCAGATTGAGGGGTCCAAGGCCTTCGCCAAGGACGTCATGGCGGCCGCCGGCGTGCGCACTGCCCGCGCGGAACAGCTTGCGCCGGGCGTCGCGGAGGCCGACATTGAAGCGGCCCTCGACCGCTTTGGCCCGCACTTTGTGGTCAAGGATGACGGCCTCGCCGGCGGCAAGGGAGTGGTGGTGACCGAATCCCGCGAGGAGGCCCGCGCACACGTCGACGCAGTCCATGCCGCGGGCAACCCGGTGTTGCTCGAGTCCTTCCTGGATGGCCCGGAGGTCTCCCTCTTCTGCCTCGTCGACGGCGAGACCGTCGTCCCGCTTTTGCCGGCCCAGGACCACAAGCGCGCCTACGACAACGACGAGGGCCCCAATACCGGCGGCATGGGCGCTTACACCCCACTGCCGTGGCTGCCGGAGGATGGCGTGCAGCGCATCGTCGACGAGATTTGTGTCCCCGTCGCCCGCGAGCTCGTTCGCCGCGGCACCCCGTATTCGGGTTTGCTTTACGCCGGCTTGGCATGGGGCAAGGAAGGCCCGGCCGTTGTCGAGTTCAACGCCCGCTTCGGCGACCCGGAAACCCAGGCGGTCCTGTCCCTGCTGAAGTCCCCGCTCGGAGAGGTCTTGCACGCCACCGCAACAGGCCGCCTCGCGGAGCTGGAGCCGCTGGAGTGGGAGGACGGCTACGCCGTGACCGTCGTGCTCGCAGCTGAGGGCTACCCGGCGTCCCCGCGCAAGGGCGATGTCATCACCTCCCCAGACCTTGCGGATCCCGAGAAGATCCTGCATGCGGGCACGGCGACGTCGGAAAGCGGCGTGGTCTCCAACGGCGGACGTGTGCTCAACGTCCTGGGCAAGGGCGCCACACTGGAGGAGGCTCGTGCCAACGCTTACGACGTCATCCGCCGCATCGAGCTGGACGGTAGCTTCTTCCGCACCGACATTGGTGACCGCGCGGCGAAGGGCGAAATTAGTATCTAGTGCCCCGCGGCGTGGAATAATGAGCGACGTGGCTGAAAAGAAGAACATTTCCAACGTCCTGTCCGCTCGATACGCCTCCCCAGACATGGCTGAAATCTGGTCTCCGGAGAACAAGATCATCCTGGAGCGCCAGCTCTGGATTGCGGTGATGAAGGCGCAAAAGGACCTCGGCGTCGACGTGCCCGCCGAGGCCATCGCCGCTTACGAGGCGCAGGTCGATAACGTCAACCTCGCCTCTATCGCGGAGCGCGAGCGCATCACGCGCCACGACGTCAAGGCGCGCATCGAAGAGTTCAACGCCTTGGCTGGATTTGAGCACATCCACAAGGGAATGACCTCGCGTGACCTCACCGAAAACGTCGAGCAGCTGCAGATTCTGCGTTCCCTGGAACTGGTCCGCGATAAGGCGATTGCGGTGGTCTCGCGCATCGGCGAGCGCGCCGCGCAGTACCAGGCGCTGGTGATGGCGGGCCGCTCGCACAACGTGGCAGCGCAGGCCACAACCTTGGGCAAGCGTTTCGCTTCTGCCGCTGATGAGATGCTGCTCGGCATCGAACGCGTGGAGTCTTTGCTCAGCCGCTACCCGCTGCGCGGCATTAAGGGACCGATGGGCACCTCCCAGGACATGCTGGATCTTATGGGCGGCTCCGAGGACAAGCTTGCTGCACTGGAGACGCGCATTGCGGACCACCTTGGTTTCTCCCGTGTCTTTAACTCGGTGGGCCAGGTCTACCCCCGCTCCCTTGACTTTGACGCTGTCTCCGCGCTGGTGGAGCTCGGCGCTGCGCCGTCCTCCTTGGCCACGACGATTCGCCTCATGGCCGGCAACGAGACGGTGACGGAGGGCTTCAAGGAGGGCCAGGTGGGCTCCTCCGCCATGCCGCACAAGATGAACGCGCGTTCCTGCGAGCGCGTCGGCGGCTTCCAGGTGATTCTGCGCGGCTACCTCACCATGGTGGCGGACTTGTCCGGCCAGCAGTGGAACGAAGGCGACGTCTTCTGCTCGGTTGTGCGCCGCGTCGCGCTTCCCGACGCCTTCTTCGCCCTCGACGGCATGTTTGAAACCTTCCTCACCGTGTTGGCTGAGTTTGGCGCCTTCCCGGCCATGATTGACCGCGAGCTGGAGCGCTACCTGCCCTTCCTCGCCACGACCCGCATCCTCATGGCGGCCGTGCGCGCGGGCGTGGGCCGCGAAACCGCGCACGAGGTCATCAAGGAAAATGCCGTCGCTGTGGCGCTTAACATGCGCGAGAACGGCGGTGAGCAGGATCTTATCGAGCGCCTTGCTGCGGATGAGCGCCTCCCGCTCGATGCCGCCGCGCTTGCCGACGCCCTCTCCGACAAGCACGCCTTCATCGGCGCCGCCGAGTCCCAGGTGGCCCAGGTGCTTGGCCGTATCAAGGCCTTAACGGACCAGCACCCGCACGCCGCCTCCTACACTCCGGGCGACATCCTCTAGCTCCCCACCCTTGGCGGTACGTTTTCGCAGACAAGCCCTCTCAAACGTGAGTTTTTGAGGCGCTATTTACGAAAACGTACCGCGCTGGCCCGGTCCATGTACGTTTCGATCAAATAAGGTTGCCCAGATCGAATTTTCTGGCCCTTATTTGATCGAAACGACCATTTAGTCACTTTCTGCTTTATCCGGCGCGTTGTCTGCGCCCTTCGTCGCGGCCTCGAGGGCGCTGCGGGTTGTGCCCAGGCTTGCCGGGTGCGGTTGGCTACGGTTTCGCGGGCTTCTAAGGTGCGCTGCTGCGCAACACCAGCAGCCTCGCGGGCGCGGGCTGAGCCCGACGCGGTGAGCTCGCGGGCAGCGTCGAGGTGCCGGACGGGCTCTAAGTCCTCCGTGCCTTCGACGACTAGGTTGGCAGCCTCGGAGAAATCACGAAGCTGGGCAAAGAAGCGGTTGACCTCCTGCACGGCGCGGGGAGAGTTCCAGTCGATGGCCTTGCGGAACGTCGAGAAGCTGCCGAGCTCATGCGCCGTCTGGGCAATCCCGGACAGGGTCTCCAGAAGCCGCGCAGCGCGCTTGTCTCGCGCGCGGGCCACCGCAGCGGCGTAGTCGGTGGCGGCCTCGCCTTCCACGGCCTCGACACGGTTGAGCTGCAGTATGTACATCTGGTTCTGCAGCTGCACGGTGCGGGCGAGCTCGTAGAGCCAGAAGCGCGCGTCGTCGTTGGTCTTCTGGAATGTCTCCTTGACCCTGCCGGGCGAGGTTTTGGACTGCGCCATCCGCTCGGCCACCGCCGTGAGGTGCCGCAACACCCGGCCTTGCAGCTTGGCCAGGTCGGCGTTGAGATGCTGCACGGCGGCCCACTGCGTATCGGTAACCTTTTCAGTCTCCTCGAGCACGAGAGCGGTTTCGGCAAGCGTCTCCGCCACGCCGTCGAGCTCGCCCGCCAGCGTGTTCTGCTGGAAGCGCAACACTGCATCGAGCTTCGCATCGATGCGCTCTAAGTAAGTCTGCATCTGCGCCATCTGCTTCTCGACGGCCACCTGCTGCATCATCGACGCCAACACCATCGGCGCCGCAGGCGTGAGCAACCCCGCTTTGTCAAACTTCACGTGCTTGAGAAGAGCGCCACCGTTGGCAGCCTTCGCCCCGCGAGGGGTGTCCTTCACGCGGATGACACCAGCCCGAATATCGCCCGCTTCATTCCCATGCGCTTGAGATACGCAGCCGATTCCGCGTCGAGCTTGAGCCACCGACCAGATTCCTTCTGGTACTGCTCAAGGCCCGACAATGCCTGGCCCGCGCGCTGGAGGAGCTGGGGAGTAATGGGAGAGGAGTCAGTACTGTCAGACAAGCGCTCTAGTTCAGCTGCGGGGCCGAGGACGAGGGCACCATCGTCGCTCACGACGACAGCCAGCTCGTCAGAACGAGGGTCCTCTGCCATTAGCCAAGCCCCGGTACACGCAGCACCGGCAGCTCAAAGCCGCCGAAGGCACCGATCGACTTTCCGTTCGAGGCCAGGTAGCCGCCGACCATAATCGCGGTCAGCGCCACCATCACGCCAATGACCGCAGCGCCCGTAGACGAGCTCTTCTCCTGCGTGGTCTCGCCCGGAATAGTCAGCTCCGGAACTTCCTGAATGCCCTCTTCCGCGCCGCGTTCGCGCAGCTCAGAAACGCACTCTTCGAAGGCCTGCGACTGAGCCGCGTTGAAGGCGTCGACGGCTTCTTTCTCCTGTGCCTGGTTTTCCGCCAAGGCGGCGCGAAGCTTAGGGCTAAAATCGCTACCCGTTGACAGCAGCGGTGCCGGGCCCTTCTCAGAGCGGGCGGCTGCTGCGTTGATGGAATACTCGGCGTCCTCAGGCAGCAACACCGACTCGTCCGCCACGAGTGCCTCCGGAGCAGAAGCACCAACCAAGATGATGAGCATGTCCGCGCCGGTGTAGCCGGCCCTGCCCAGCGCGGCGACCGTCGCTGTATAGCCCGGCGCCTTGCTCACGTCCCGTGAGGTGTACGCCGAGAAGTCCAGCTTCGGGAACTGTGCCTGAATTTGCTCCGAGGTTTCGCGGATGGTGTTGATGTAGCCTTCGCGGACGTCGCGAGCCAGCTCGCGATCCGACGCCGACGCCGACATCGAGCACAGCCACTGGCCGTGGGCGGACTCGCGCACGGAGACGTCGGCTGCGTGCGCAGCGGGCACAGACAGGGCGCCGCACACCAGCGCAGCAGAGGTCACAAGAGAGGTCACGCGAGTGCGCATGGTGGTCTAACTCCTCGGAATAGGGACGTATCTTGATGCAGTGTAGACGGGGCTAGGATGGTTGTCATGCGTCCTGAACTTTCTTCCTACACCCACATCGCCTCCGGCAAGGTGCGCGATATTTATGACATCGACGACAACACCCTGCTCATGGTGGCCTCCGACCGCATCTCCGCCTATGACCATGCGCTGGAACCCGCCATCCCGGACAAGGGGCGCGTGCTCACGGCGACCTCGATGTTCTTCTTCGACGCCATCGATTTCCCCAACCACCTCGCCGGCCCGCTCGATGATGAGCGCATCCCCGAAGAGGTCCTCGGCCGCGCCATGGTGGTGAAGAAGCTCGACATGTTGCCCTTCGAGTGCGTCGCCCGCGGTTATCTCACCGGTTCTGGACTCAAGGAGTACAAGGCATCCGGCAGCGTATGCGGCGTTGAGTTGCCCGAGGGACTCACCGAGGCTTCCCGCCTGCCCGAGCCCATCTTCACCCCGGCCACCAAGGCGGAGCAGGGCGATCACGATGAGAACGTGTCCTTCGACGTCGTCGTGGACAAGCTCGGCCGCGAACGCGCCGAGGAGCTGCGTGAGGCGACCCTACGTATCTATGCCACAGCAGCCGCGTTGGCGGAGGAGAAGGGCATTATTTTGGCGGATACGAAGTTCGAGTTTGGCGTCGATAAGCACGGCACCCTGGTGTTGGCCGATGAGGTCCTCACCCCGGATTCCTCGCGCTACTGGCCGGCCGATACCTATGAGGAAGGCAAGGTCCAGCCTTCCTTTGACAAGCAGTACGTGCGCGATTGGCTCACCAACTCCGGCTGGGACAAGGAGTCCACGCCGCCGCGCCTGCCCGAGGACGTGGTCCAGGCCACCCGCGCGCGCTACGTTGAGGCCTTTGAGCGCCTGTCCGGAACCACTTTTTAAGGAGGCTGAATGAACGCACCGATTGCTGCTAAGCACCCCATCACGCGAGAGTTTCACGGCCGCAGCTTCGTCGATGACTACGAGTGGCTGCGTGAGAAAGACGCTCCGGAGACCCGCGAGTACCTTGAGGCCGAAAACGCTTATACCCAAGAGCGCACCGCGCACCTGGACACCTTGACGGAGAACATCTTTACTGAGGTCAAGTCCCGCATCAAGCAGACGGACATGTCCGTGCCCCAGCGCCGTGGCGAGTACTGGTACTACGGCCGTACCGAGGAGGGCAAGGAGTACGGCTACAGCTGCCGCATCCCGGTGGCAGAAGGTTCCGATCCGTGGACCCCGCCGACTATCCCGGAGGAAGGCGCTCCCGACGGGGAGCAGGTGCTTCTCGACGTCAACGCGCTCGCCGACGGCCACGACTTCTTCGCCCTGGGTGCGTCCACGGTGAGCGATTCTGGTGACCTGCTGGCTTATTCGGTCGACGTGGCTGGCGATGAGCGTTTTGAGCTCTTCATCAAGGACTTGCGTACCGGCGAGCTGTTGGAAGACCGCTTGGAAGGCATCTTCTACGGTGCGACGTGGGTAGGGGAGGAGTTCATCTTTTACACCACCGTGGACGATGCCTGGCGCCCGGATACGGTGTGGCGCCATCGCGTGGGAACCCCGCAGTCGGAGGACGTCGTGGTCATGAGCGAGGAGGACTCGCGTTTCGGCATCGGCGTGGGCACGACCCGCAGCGAGAAGTACATCATGATCGTCTCCGGCTCGAAGACGACGAATGAGGCGTGGGTACTTGAGCAGGACAACCCGGAGGGTGAGTTCCGCTGTTTGTGGGAGCGCGAGTCGGGCGTGGACTACGACGTCGATCATGCCGTGGTGGGCGGCACTGACTATTGGGTCGTCACGCACAATGCCACGGGTCCCAACTTTGCCTTGGGGTATTGCGCGGTTGCTGAGGAGCTGCCAGCCCTGCGCGACCTCACCGTCCTCATGCCGCACGATGACTCCGTGCGCATCGAGGGCGTGGATTGCTACCGCGACCAGATCGTCGTGGGCTATCGCCGCGGCGGCATCGGCCGTGCGGCGGTGATGGACGTGCGAGAGGGGTGGACGCCCTTAAGCGAGCTCAACTTCAACGAGGAGCTTTACACCGTCGGTGTGGCCGGCAACCCGGAGTGGGATGCGCCGGTGCTGCGCGTGAGCTATACGTCCTTCATTCAGCCCGCGCAGCTCTTTGACTACCGCGTGGCCACGGGCGAGTACACGCTGCTCAAGGAGCAAGAAGTCCCGGGCGGCTACGACAAGGACGAATACGTGGCCTACCGCGTCTGGTCGGAGGCGCCCGATGGGACGAAGATTCCAGTGTCCATCGTGCACCGCGCGGATCTGGACCGCACGCAGCCGAACCCGACGTTGCTCTATGGCTACGGGTCTTATGAGGCGAATATGGACCCGTATTTCTCGGTGTTCCGTTTGTCGCTCATGGACCGCGACATGATTTTTGCCATGGCGCACGTGCGCGGTGGTGGCGAGATGGGCCGCAACTGGTACGACGACGGCAAGATGCTGGCGAAGAAGAACACCTTTACGGACTTCATCGCGGTGGCTGATGACCTCATCGCGCGCCGGGTGACCACGCCGGAGACCTTGGTGGCGGAAGGCGGTTCCGCAGGTGGGCTGCTCATGGGTGCGGTGGCGAACATGGCGCCGGATAGGTTCAAGGCCATCGAAGCTAACGTGCCCTTTGTGGACCCGCTGACCTCCATCCTTATGCCGGAGCTGCCGCTCACGGTGGTGGAGTGGGAAGAATGGGGCGATCCGTACCACGACCCGGAGGTTTACGACTACATGGCCTCCTACTCGCCGTACGAGAACATCGCGCCGCAGAAGTATCCGAATATTCTGGCGTTGACTTCGCTTAACGACACCCGTGTGCTCTACGTGGAGCCGGCGAAGTGGGTTGCCAAGCTTCGCGACGTCGCCACCGGCGGCGAGTTCCTCCTCAAGACTGAGATGGCTGCCGGCCACGGTGGCGTGTCAGGCCGCTATGCCAAGTGGAAGCAGAACGCGTTTGAGTATGCGTGGCTCATTAACCAAGCGACGGGGGCGGAGGCTTAGGCTTCACCCCCGCTCGGCGCGCGGCGGCGCGGTGGCTGTGCGATAATTTTCCTTATGCATGGCCACCTTTTGGTTTCGATTTCCAGTATTTTTGATGACACCCGAAGCCAGGCCTCCAGTCTGCTCAAGCAGCTCGATAGAGCCGATATTCCTGTTTCGTTGCTGGTGGCGCCGCACATTGACGGCAACTGGCACCTGGCTAAGGATGCGGTGACACAGTCTTGGTTGCGGGAGCAAGCTGAATCGGGCCGCGTGCTGATTCTCAATGGCTTTGACCAGGCGGTCCAAGGGCGTCGCGCGGAGTTTGCCAACCTGGATGCGCATGAGGCGCGCCTGCGCCTGAAGGGCGCGACCCGGCAGATGGCCAAGATTGGCTTTGAGCCCACGATTTTTGCGCCGCCGCGTTGGCGCATGTCGGAGGGCACGCTCTCTGTCCTTCCTGAGTTCGACTTCGATTTCGCTGCCTCCACCCGGGGTATTCACGACCTTCGCTCTGGCGAGCTCCACCAAGCCCGCAACCTGTCTTTTGGTGAGGGCTTTGGCTCGGCCAAGTGGTGGCGCCGCAACATTATCCGCGCTGCGGAGCGCTCCGCTGAGCGCGGCAATACCGTGCGCTTGTCCATTTCTGGCCGCAACCTTGATGACCGCAAGGTTGTCTCTGATTTCCTCAAGGCTGCCGAGCGCGCCGTCGCTGCGGGTGCCCGCCCCGCCGACTATTCCGTCTTCACGCACGCCGAATAGCCCACCAACCTTCTTCTGGCTGGCGGGTTTCGCCGTCTCGGCGCTTGCCTCCACTAGCTGTGGGATCGCCGATGTGCCCGCTGACCGTGGTGTGGTTGGCGGGTTTCGGCGCGGGCGCGTGGTTTGGCGTTCCGGCGCTCGCGTTGCCTCATCGCGGGCGTTTAGCCTGCACGCGGCGGGTCGGGTGGTTGGCTTGTTTCTGGCGGTGGGTCGGGTGGTTGGCTTGTGGTTTGTCTTGTTTGTTCGGCGGCGAGTCTGGCTGTGGCTTCTTGGTATTCGGGCATGGCGGTAATTGGCATACCCCAGGGCGGGATGTAGCTCACCCCGGTATTCAACCGGAACATGTAACCGCGCCCGGTGGGGCGTTTGGGGTCATCGTCGTTAATGCCGTTGTGGTAGGCGCAGAGGAAGGTGAGGTTTTTGAGGTTGGTGAATCCTCCGGCCTGCCAGGGGATGAGGTGGTGGACTTGGCAGTAATCAGCTGGTTTGTTGCAGCCGTCGCGTGAGCAGGTTTGGAATTCTGCAGCCAGGCTGATGCGTTGTTTCCAGCTGGCATGCCGCTGGAGCCTATAGGAGTTAACTGGGCCTTCAAGGGGGTGGATGATGGTGGCGTAGCCAATCTCAGCAAACTTGTAGGCCAAGAAGTCTGCGCCGGTCATGCGTGCGCCGTTAGTGAGGTTGAGTTCTATTTCCTCCCCATCACCGTTGATAATTTGGTCGAGTTCGTTGAGGGTGACAACGACTTGGGCATGTACGGCGGGTTTGGTTCCAATACCGCCGGTGACAATGACGGTGCGGGCAGCATCAAGGAGGTTTGTTTTATTGACGGATTCTAGGGTGCCTCTGATGTCGGCGATGACGGTGGGGGTGTCGGTGATGGTGATGGAGTTCGGTCCTTTAGAGCGGTAGGTGAAGCGTACCCCGGGTTTAGCTACACGTTTGGCACGAAGCTCCTTTAAACGCTTGGTGGCTACCTGGCGGATTTTGTGGGCGGGGGTGCCGGCAAGCTTGATGCGTAGGTTCCAGGCGTCGAGGTCTTTGTTGACTTTGGCGGTGTAGGACTCAATCAGGGTGAGAGTGCTAAGGCTATGTTTCTGTGCCACCGCGGCAGCACGTGCCTTCTTCTGTTTGCCGGTAAAGCGGGTTTGCCCGAAGTAGATGCGGTGAAGGTGGGAAAGTTCTGCGGCATCACTGGCGTCGGCGCCGAGCGCGCGGAGCTCATCGGGTGAGCTGGATGCTTTCTCCACTAGCGCGATCCCCGAGTTGCGGTAGTGGAAGTAGGTTTCTAATACCCCCATGGCCACGAAGCTTAAAACAGGCCCACCAACCCCGCAACCGGAACGAGAAAAGCCCCTCGTCATCACGAGGGGCTTAACCAGGCTGAACAGAAGCGCTCAGCAGGGAGCTTTACTCAGACTTGGTTGGAGCACAGGCAGCAGCGATGATGCCGAGGGCAGCCAGCAGGCCGATTCCACCAGCAGCGTACTGAGCCTCGCGAGGGATGTTGCGCGTGACGTTGTACGTCAGCGACTCAATCTGCTTCTGCACCGGTTCAAGACCCGGGATGTTGAACTGCGCGCTGATGTTCCCGAGGAAGGCCAGTGGGATAGCGAGGGCGGCGGGGATGGTGAGGCCGAGGACCGTCGGCAAGCAACGCTCACTCACAGAGGATCCACCCGCCGGGGCCGCCGGCTTGTCGCCGGCCTTGACGGTCTCTGAGGTGCCGTCGGTGTAGGTGACGACAAGGTCGCCGTTGGCGTCGGTGGTCACGGACTTAATACCGCGGCCGTCCTTGCCATCTTTACCGTTCTGTCCGTCGGTACCGTCGCGGCCGTCGGTGCCGTCGCGACCCGGTGCGCCATCGAAGCCGTCGCGGCCCGGTGCGCCCTGGTCGCCCTTCGAGCCAGCGAGGGTACCGAGGATTTCGGAGGTGCCGTCGGTGTAAGTAACGACGACTTCGCCCTTGTCGTTGGTGGTCACGGACTTGATGCCACGGCCGTCTTCGCCATCGTTACCGTCAGTACCGTCCTCGCCATCGGTGCCGTCTTTGCCGTCCTGGCCGGGTTCGCCTTTGTCGCCGTCTTTGCCGTCTTTGCCGTCGGCGCCAACGACCTTGCCAGCGTCCTCGGTGGTGCCGTCGGTGTAGGTGATGATGAGATGTCCGTTGTCGTTGATGGTGACGGACTTGATGCCGCGGGCGTCGTCAGACGGCGTTGGGTCCTCGGACGGGTCGCAATCCTTGAGCTCGTCAGCAGAGCGCTTCACCGTCGCAAGGTTGAAACCTACCTTGACCGGGTCGTGGTCGGAGGAGCGGTAGGGGTTGTCGGCCTCAAAGACATCACCGCCGGTGTAGTTGCGGCGGGAGTATTCCATGGCAATCGGCTCGTCGGAGTTGATGTTCCAGGTCTGTGCGGCCTGGGCCTCGACGTGCTCGTTGGCCAGGATGTGGTCCAGGGAGCCAATGCGGCCGGAGAACTGGTAGGACGCGACGGCCTGCCACTCAGACTCCGGGTTGAGCTCCTCAACCGGAATTGTGTAGCCAGCGTTGCGGAAGATGGAGATGGCGTCTTCCTTGGAGTAGGTGTTCAGGTCGCCCATGACGAAGGTGGCCTTCTCTTGCCACTTCGGCAGCTTGGACAGGCCATCGAGTACTGCCTGAGCGTGAGCATTGCGCACGTTCGGGTTATTGCCCTGGCCATCGCCGGTGTCCTTATCACCGTTAGCCACGGAGCCCTTGGACTTGAAATGGTTGGTGACCACCACGAAGGAATCGGGGCCCTCAGGAGCACACTTGTCAGCAACCGGTTTGAATTCCGCAGCGAGCGGAGTGCGGGCGGTACCCTTGAAACGCTCGTCCTCAAGCAAGGTGGCCTCACCAGCCGGCTCGACGCGATCCTTCTTGTAGATGATCGCGGTGCGGATGACGTCGGTGTCGGCCGCGGAGTTGGCCGGGGCCTTGACGTAATCCCACTTCTCAGAACCCGCGCGGGTATTGAGCTCACCCACGAGGTACTTCACGGCATCATCGTAGGAGCCACCCACGGTGTTCGCGGCGTTCTCAATCTCCGACAAGCCAATGACATCGGCATCAAGTCCCTCCAGCGCGGTGAGGATCTTGCCCTTCTGGTCATTGAACGCAGACTTCGACCACGCGCCGCGGAAGGTGCCACTGTCAGAGCCGACGCCATTGCCAAAGCGGTCTTTATACGCCTTCGCGCCGTTGTCCTCACCCAAGTTGATGAAGAAGTTCAGCACGTTGAACGCCGCCACGGTGTAATCGCCTTCCACCTGCGGGGCCTCCGGACGAGCCGGGTCCCACGTGATCGGCAGGTCTGCGGTGGCAGAGTCACCGGTAATCATCGAGGTGGGCTGGAAGCGCCACTGGTTGTGGCCATAGCCCAGGATGACACCAGAGTCAGCAAACTCCACCTGGTTGGTGGTGCGGATGGTCTTCACATCCGAGCCGTTCTGCATGATGTACGGCAGCTTCGTCGAGGCACCATCACGGGTGAAGTCACGGGTAGAGCCGTCATCGAGGATGACGTACTTCGCCGCGTTGGACTCTTCCAGAGCATGCATTTCCGTGCTGCCTGGGGCGAACTTGTCTGTCGGTTGGCGCAGCGCTTCCGTGCCCGGGGCTAGACCCAGCTCGCCGTAGCGGTTAAGGCCGTAGTTGTCAGTCACTGTGTGCACGCCGGGCTTGAGCAGCATGGATTCGAGCTTCTCACGGGCCTCGTCACCCTCCGGAAGGGCGTCGAGGGAGAGTGGGGTGACGGCGGGGAGGGCGTCGGAAAGCACAGAGCCCTGGGTCAGGGCGATTTGGGTCTGGCCGTAGTACTCGTCAACGCTGCCGGTGACCTCGACGGACTCGCCGATGGACGGGTAGAAGCCGGTGCCGCCGGTGTAGACAAAGACTGCCTCAGAGGCCTCGGTCGGGGCGGTTGCACCCGTGCCCGGGGTCTGGATGGTGAAGCCATTAAGGGATTTCTCGCCCTTCCACACGGCGGTGACAACGCCCTGGGTGGTGACGGTCTGGCCCTTAAGCGGGGACTCTGCGCCGGTGCCCTGGATGTCCGGGATGGTGACGGTGGAGCCCGGCTCGGCCGGGGTGGGATCCGGATCCGGCGCGGTTGCGCCACCGCCGGATTTCGGTGTTGGGGCGGCGGTGCTGAAGTCGGTAGCGTTGTCGTCGGTGTCGGTGCCGGCCTCGTTGCGCTGCGCGGAGGTAGTGTTGCTCAAGGCAGGTGTGGGGGAGCCCTCGCTTATCGACGCCGAACCGTACCCCACGATGTCAACCTCGGACCCGGAGGCGTCGTAAAGCTTCACCGAGCCCTTGGAGCCGGACATGGACAGCTTGCCCTCAGCATCCGGGGTGGGCAGAGGTTCACCAGTGCCACCGCCATTTTCCTGGATGAGGTAGTGGCCACCGGCTGGGATGGAACCGGACAGGTCGTGCTTTCCGCCCGAATTGCCGGAGGAAGAGAAGTACTCCACGGACCAGCCGGTGACGTCAATGGCGGTATCCGTCGGATTGTAGAGCTCAATGAAGTCGTGGGTGAAGGGGGCGCCCTTGTTGCCGCCGCCGCCATACACCTCAGAAATGACGGCGGTGGAACCGTCCACCGCAGCAGTGGCCTGAGGAACAACCACGCAGGTGGAAACCAGTGCGGCGATGGCGAGCGAGCCAATACGCTTGAGATGCATGAGAAGAGTCCTTGAATCGGGGAGATGAGTGACGGTGGATCTTGTTCTACTAGCTGGTTGTATAGTGCGATACCGGAGAGTTGGGCGTTTAAGAGAGGTTGTCCAAGAATTCTTCACTCGTTTAGGGATTGTTCACCCCCTGAGGATTCGCCAAACCTCCCCGGTTGCGCGATAGACTGACGGGGCACCCATACTCACGCACAGTAAGGCAAAATTTTCATGGCTCGTGTAGTTGTCAATGTCATGCCCAAGGCCGAGATTTTGGACCCGCAAGGTCAGGCCGTCGTCCGCGCGCTGGGGCGCCTCGGGGTTGCTGGTGTCAGCGACGTGCGCCAGGGCAAGCGTTTCGAAATCGAGGTCGATGATTCCGTGAGCGCGGAGGAGCTGGAGAAGGTTGCTTCCACCCTGCTGGCCAACACGGTTATCGAGGACTACGAGGTCATCCAGTAATGAAGATCGGCGTTATTACCTTCCCGGGCACGCTTGACGACGTCGACGCGGCCCGCGCCGCCCGCACCGCCGGTGCCGAAGTCGTGTCCCTGTGGCATGCGGACGAGGACCTGCGCGGCGTCGATGCTGTCGTGGTTCCCGGCGGCTTTTCCTACGGCGACTACCTGCGCTCCGGGGCGATTTCGGCGCTGGCTCCCGTCATGCGCGCGGTCGTCGAGGCTGCGAATAAGGGCATGCCGGTGCTGGGCATTTGCAACGGCTTTCAGATCTTGACTGAAGCGGGCCTATTGCCCGGCGCTTTGACCCGCAACCAGGGCCTGCACTTCCACTGTGTGGATACCTACCTTGAGGTCGCCAACGCTGAGACGGCGTGGACTCGCGAGTTCGAGCAGGGCCAGCGCATCCTCATTCCCGCCAAACACGGTGAAGGCCGCTTCCAGGCAGATGCGGAAACCGTGGAGCGCTTGGAGGGCGAGGGCCGCGTGGTCTTCCGCTATACCGATAACTTCAACGGCTCCATCAATGATATTGCTGGTATCACCAATGAGGCCGGCAACGTGGTGGGCCTCATGCCGCACCCGGAGCATGCCATCGATCTTCTCACCGGCCCGTCCACCGACGGTCTGGGTTTGTTTGTGTCCGCCCTCAAGGTCGTCGCTTAGCACGCGCCGACGGTTATAAGGAGAAACAATGACCGTACACAACGACACCGTCGAGCAGGCCACGCAGCAGTCGGACCTGGAGCAGCCTTACCGCGAACTTGGTCTTAAGGATGATGAGTACGCCCGGATTCGCGAGATCTTGGGCCGTCGCCCTACCGACGCCGAGCTGACCATGTATTCCGTGATGTGGTCGGAGCACTGCTCCTACAAATCTTCCAAGGTGCACCTGCGCTACTTCGGCGAGACCATGACCGAGGAGATGGGCTCGAAGATTCTCGCTGGTATTGGTGAGAACGCCGGCGTGGTAGACATCGGGGACGGCAACGCGGTGACCTTCCGCGTGGAAAGCCACAACCACCCGTCTTATGTGGAGCCGCACCAGGGAGCGGCCACCGGCGTGGGTGGTATCGTCCGCGACATCATGGCGATGGGCGCGCGCCCGATTGCCGTTATGGATCAGCTGCGCTTTGGTCTCGCTGATGCCGCGGATACCAAGCGCGTCCTGCCGGGTGTAGTCGATGGTATTTCGCACTACGGCAACTGCTTGGGCTTGCCCAACATTGGTGGAGAAACCGTCTTTGATGAGTCCTATTCCGGAAACCCGCTGGTTAACGCCCTGTGCGTGGGCACGCTGAAGGTCGAAGACCTCAAGCTGGCCTTTGCTTCCGGTACTGGCAACAAGGTCATGCTCTTCGGCTCGCGCACCGGCCTCGATGGCATCGGTGGCGTGTCCGTGTTGGCTTCTGACACCTTCGAGGACGGCGCGGAGCGCAAGCTGCCGGCGGTTCAGGTGGGCGACCCGTTTGCAGAGAAGGTCCTCATCGAATGCTGCCTGGACCTGTACAAGTCCGGCATCGTTGTCGGTATCCAGGATTTGGGCGGTGCGGGCCTGGCCTGCGCGACCTCCGAGTTGGCTGCCTCCGGTGACGGCGGCATGGAGATCAACCTGGACAACGTTCCGCTGCGTGCGGAGAACATGTCCGCTGCAGAAATCCTGGCTTCCGAGTCCCAGGAGCGCATGTGCGCCGTGGTGACCCCGGAGAACGTGGAGAAGTTCAAGGAAATCTGCGCGCACTGGGATGTCACCTGCGCGGAAATCGGTGAGGTCACCACCGGTGACCATCTCATCATTCGCCACCAGGGCGAGGTAGTTGTGGATGCCCCTGCCCACACCATCGCTAATGAGGGCCCAGTCTATGACCGACCGTATGCCCGCCCGGAGTGGCAGGATGCGCTGCAGGAGTTCCAAGGCGTCGAGAAGCAGGACCTCACCGTAGCGCTGAAGAAGCTTGTGGCTTCCCCGGCGCTGTGCTCGCGTGACTTCATCACCGAGCAGTACGACCGCTACGTGCGCGGCAACACCGTGCAGTCTCACCACGCCAATGCTGGTGTGCTGCGCATCGACGAGGAGACCGGCCGCGGCGTGGCCGTCTCTGCTGACGCTTCTGGTCGCTACACCAAGCTGGACCCGAACATGGGCGCACGTTTGGCGCTGGCAGAGGCCTACCGCAACGTTGCCGTCACCGGTGCCCGTCCCGTGGCCATCACCAACTGCCTCAACTACGGTTCCCCGGAGAACCCGGACGTTATGTGGCAGTTCCGCGAGTCCGTACATGGGCTTGCCGATGGCGCCGTCGAGCTCGGCATCCCCGTCTCCGGCGGCAACGTTTCCTTCTACAACCAGACTGGCGAGGAGCCGATCTTGCCGACGCCCGTCGTGGGCGTCCTCGGCGTCATCGATGACGTCCATAAATCCATCGGCAACGAGCTCGGCCATGTGGATGAGCCGGAGGTTCTCGTGCTGCTGGGTGAGACCAAGGATGAGTTCGGTGGCTCCATCTGGCAGCAGGTGAACGCGCACGAGCAAGGCCACCAGTCGAAGGACGGACTCAACGGCCTGCCGCCGCAGGTGGACCTGGCCAACGAGAAGCGCCTCGCGGACTTCTTTGTGGGCAACGAGGGCCTGACCGCGGCGCACGACATCTCCGAGGGCGGCCTTGCCGTCACCGCATTCGAGATGACCAAGCGTAGTGGTGTGGGCCTGAGCCTGGATCTATCCAAGGTTCACGAGGACGCTTTTGTGGCGGCCTTCTCCGAGTCCGCCTCCCGCGTACTGGTGGCCACGACCGCCGACCGCGTTGACACCCTGCTGCACCGCGCTGAGGAGTGCGGCGTGCCGACCGTCGTCGTTGGCCAGACTACCGACAACGGTGAGTTGGAGCTCGGCGGCGAGTCCATCGCCGTATCCGAACTGCGCGAGGCCTGGGCAGCCACCCTGCCGGACCTCTTCGGCCACGCGGTGGGCGCCAACTCCGTCGTGGAGTAAAGCGAACGCACCGCACTGCGACTGGGCAGGGTTCTCGCTTTGGCGAGGCCCTGCCTGTGACGTCTAAGCGCTCCAATTTACGTTGTAGACTCAAGCCAAAATAGCGACCGCCCCACCTACCGGGGTAAGCCGGAAAGCCTTCAGGGGCTCTTTCGGTGGGGCGGAACCTTTGACCTCAATTTTAGACCTTCGTCGCGCGGGGAAGCAAGGGTGTCATTTAGAAACACAGAGGCCAACGAAGTGGTGATGGACGACGGCACTAAAGGCACCGTTGTGCACAGCAAAACGTGTATGCTTACGGCCACGTAGGTTAGGACACCTGAGGGGAACGTAGCCATGACTCCACCAACCACAGTTCCGAATGACCAAGAGGCCCGCATCCAACGCACCTACTGGATGGCAGACCGTGGCCCGCGGCCACTCACGCGCGGCTGGGGGCATTTCTGTGCGGCGATTCTATCGGTCATCGCCTCCACGGTTCTCATCACGTTTGCGTGGATGACGCTGCCGTGGTGGCAGGGGCTCGCGGTAACGGTGTACGGCGTGGGCGTGGTTGGTCTCTTTACCGTTTCGGCGCTGTATCACCGCTGGCCCTGGGTATCCATGCGCGCGGTGCAATGGTGGCGGCGGGCAGATCACGCGACGATTTCGGTATTCATCGCGGCGACTTACACTCCTTTGTGCGCCATCGTGCTAGAACCCACGCAGGCGCTGTGGATGCTGAGTGCGGCGTGGGTGGGAGCCATCATGGGCGTTGTCCTGAATCTGGTGTGGATTAACCACCCACGCTGGCTGGATGTGGTGGTGTATCTCGTGCTGGGCTGGCTCATCTTGCCGCTGCTGCCGAACCTGTGGCAGTCCGCGGGCCCAGCCGTGGTGTGGCTGTTGTTCGCAGGTGGACTGGTCTATTCGCTAGGCGCATTGATATACGGCTTCAAATGGCCGGGGCGCAATGCGCGCTGGTATGGCTACCATGAGCACTTCCACACCGCGACGATTGCCGCGGCGGTGGTGCACATGGTAGCCATTTGGATGGTGGTCGCGGGCTAGCCTCTATCAGGGCAGACCATGTGGAGGGACCTAGTCGGTGAGGTCGTCGGCGAGGGGGAATTCGAGGGCGACGTCGTGGCACAGAACGCGACCTGTCGTCGAGCCGTTCCACTCGGGGTCAAAGCCCACGGCGCGCAGAGCCTCGACGAGCTGTTCCCCGACTTTGAGCGTTGCCTCCTCGCTTTTCTCCATGGCGGAGAATCCAAAGTACAGCTCGCCGTCGTAGATAACCCGGCTGATGTCTTGGCGGTGGCAGTAGACATAACCGCTGCGGCCTTCTTCTTCAGCGAGTTCGGAGCCTACCCAGACGCCGTCTGATAGATCCCACGCCTCGTTGAACGTGAAGGAGATATCGCATTGAGCTAGCTCGTCGCGCAGGGCATCGAGGCGCTTAACATCCTCCGACTTTTCCGTGACCAGCCGGCCGTATTCTGCGGCGACTTCGTCGATGATGGCGTCGAAATCCTCTGGATAAGGTTCCTCATGGCTAGCCTCCCATTCGGTGGGGTCATCGAGGACTTCAATGTAGTCATTGTGGATGTCTTGGCGGGATTCGCCGTGGCAGAGCCTCAGAGCGATGTCGTTGCGAAGCGGGCTTGGCTCAAGGAGATCATCGGAGGGCGGAAAGGAACTGGAGAACATTGGATGCTGTGTGGTCATAGCTCAGAGAGTAAACAGTTCTAATCGGCACTGTCTGAAAACAGGGAAAACACCCCGCAGGCTGGGTGTCTTCCTAGAAATGCGGTAGTGGCTTACTTGTGGAGCGGATCCACGCCGGCCTCGTTAAGCATCGGGATGTTGTGAGCCTCAGCCGGAACGCCGAAGGCATCCACGAGCACGACGGACCACGGAGCAAGCGAATCAACGAGGTCGTTGATGGCCGCGCGGGCAGCCTTGATGCGGCCAGCCGGGATGAGGTTGTGCTCCTGGTACCACCCGGCGTGCTGCACCAAGGTGTCGAAGACGAAGAGGTGGCGCAGCTGCTCGAAGACCTGGCGCGCCAGCGAGCCTTCCTCCAGGCGCTCTTCTGCCTCAATCATGGCTTGTACGAGCAAGGTGTCCACGCGAGCCCAGCCGGCGGCGATGAGGTGGTCCTGGCACTGGTCCACGATGGCCGCAGCCTGAACCTTGTCTGCCTTACGTGCCGGCTGGATGCGGCGCACGAGGGAGAAAAGGACGGACTGGGCGCGGTCGTCGATAAGCTTTGCCTGGTAGGTGGCGTCGAACAGAGAGGCCTCAGACGGGTTCACGCGGTCCACCAGGCCCTGCAGGCGGGTAGTGAAACCGTAACGACGTTTGACCACGTCAGTAGCGGTGGTGGCGGCGTACTTCACGGTGTCCCACGGGCTCATGTCATTCATCTCACGGCCGTAGGCGGTCAGCAGGTTCTTGCCCACCATCTGGATGAGCACGGTGTTGTCACCCTCAAAGGTGGAGAAGACATCCGAATCCGCGCGGTACGTGGTCAGGCGGTTCTCCGACATGTAGCCGGCACCACCGCAGGCCTCACGGCACTCTTGAATGGTGCGGGTAGCGTGCTGGGTTTGAGCAGCCTTAATAGCCGCAGCTAGGGACTCCATCTCACGGGAGGCGAACTTCTGCTCTTCGGTCGGCTCCGTGACGGACCACGTGCCGGCCTCGTGCTGGTCGTTTTGCTCCTGGTAGCGCTCCAGAATCTGGTTGTAGAGCAGGTGCAGCGCGTAGGTGCGGGCCAGCGGGATGAGCAGGCGGCGGCGGTGCTGGCGGTGCTCGATAAGGCGCTTTTCGGCGCCGGTTGCGCCCTCGAACTGACGGCGGCGGTTGGCGTAGCGAATCGCGATGTCGAGGGAGGCCTCGGTAGCGGCACCCGCAGCGCCGGAGACGCCAATGCGGCCGCGGATGAGGGTGCCCAACATGGTGAAGAAGCGGGAGTTCTTCGACTCGATGGGGGAGGAGTACTTGCCGTTCTCATCGACGTCAGCGAAGCGGTTGAGCAGGTTCTCGCGCGGCACGCGGACGTTGTCGAAGCGCAGGGTGCCATTATCGACGCCCACCAGGCCACCCTTGTGTCCATGATCGCCCAAGGTCACGCCCGGCAGCTCGTTGCCCTCTTCGTCGCGGATGGGGACGATAATGGCGTGAACGCCGTGGGAACGACCATCGCTTTCTGGCGTAATGAGCTGAGTGAAGACGACGGCGGCGCGGCCGTCCTTGGCGGCATTACCGATGTAGTTCTTCACCGCGGTATCGGATGGGGTGTTCACCACGAAT
Source organism: Corynebacterium sp. FDAARGOS 1242 (assembly GCF_016889985.1). Lineage (NCBI taxonomy): Bacteria > Bacillati > Actinomycetota > Actinomycetes > Mycobacteriales > Corynebacteriaceae > Corynebacterium > Corynebacterium sp. FDAARGOS 1242. Next base: position 123,578 of record NZ_CP069568.1, read on the forward strand.
TCTTGGGTCTCAGGATCGTAAGTGGCGGTGGTCTCCAAAGATTGGACGTCGGAACCGTGGCCGCGCTCGGTCATGGCAAAACAGCCTGGCAGCTCGAGGCTGGCAGCCTTCTTGACCCACTCGATGTGACGCTCGGTGCCCAGTTGGTCGAGGGCACCGCCCCACAGACCCCACTGCACCCCGGACTTAATAGCCAGGGAGCCATCGACCCAGGCCAGGCCCTCGAGGGTAAAGGTAGAGAGGTTTGGTTTGCCAGCACCACCGTTGGCGCGGCGCAGGCCATGAGTGAAGCCGCCGAAGTCGCGCACCTTGGCCAGATTGTTAAAGGTGTGCTCGCGCTGCTCTGCCATGGGCAGGTGGGACTTCGGGAAGAGCTCTGGGTCATTGAGGAAGGTGCGCAGCTCGTCGCGGAAGGAGGCGTGGGGGCCGTCGAGAAGCGCGCCCAGCTCCGTAGCTACGGATGGTTTTGGCGTGGTGGGCAGGCGGTGGGGGCTGCGGGCCTCGGCCTTGGGGGCGTCGTTCGAGGCGTTCTTGTTGAGGTCGACGGTGGACTTCTTATCGGAGGACTTGGTCAAAGGCATGATGGGATTTCCTTTCTGAATAAATTCTTTAGCGCTCGACGATGGCTGCGACGCCTTGGCCGCCGGCGGCGCAAATGGAGATGAGGGCGCGGCCGCCGCCGTTCTCTTCGAGAATCTTTGCAGTCGTTGCAAGAATGCGGGTTCCGGTTGCGGCGAACGGGTGGCCGGCGGCGAGTGAGGAGCCCTTGACGTTGAGCTTGGCGCGGTCAATCGGGCCCAAGGCGGACTGCAGGCCGAGGCGCTCGCGGCAGTAGGTCTCGTCCTCCCATGCAGACAGAGTGGCCAGAACCTGGGAGGCGAAGGCTTCGTGGATCTCGTAGAAGTCGAAATCCTGCAGGGAGAGGTTGTTGCGCTCCAGTAGGCGCGGGACGGCATAAGTAGGGGCCATGAGCAGGCCATCCGGACCGTGGACGAAGTCGACGGCAGCGGTTTCGGAATCCACGAGGAAGGCACGCGGTTCAATGTTGTGCGCGGCTGCCCACTCCTCGGAGCCCAAGAGGGCGACCGAGGCGCCGTCGGTCAGCGGTGTGGAATTACCAGCCGTCATGGTGGCCTGGGCGCCGTGCTGCTCAGCGTCGCGCTTGCCGAAGACCGGCTTCAGCTTGGCCAGCGATTCCAGCGAAGAATCCGGACGCAGGTTGGTATCGCGATTGACGCCGAGGAAGCCGGTGGTCAGGTCAGTAAAGAAGCCTTCTTCCCAGGCCTTGTGGAGGTTCTGGTGAGAGGCCAGTGCGAGCTCGTCCTGTGCTTCGCGGGTCACGTGCATTTCACGGGCGGTGATGGCGGCGTGGTCACCCATGGACAGGCCGGTTCGTGGCTCGCCGTTCTGCGGCTGCTCTGGGGCCAGCTGGGAGGGGCGGATGGAGCCGATGAGCTGGGCGCGCTGTGCGGTGGACTTGGCGCGGGTGAGGTTGAGCAAGGTGCGGCGCAGGTTGTCATTGACCGCCAGCGGGGCATCTGACGTGGTATCCGTACCGCCGGCGATACCAGCGGAAATACGCCCCTGGGCGATGGCATCACCGACGTGGATGGCGGCAGCCAGGGAGGTGCAGCAGGCCTGCTGGACGTCGATAGCCGGTGTGGTGGAATCCAGTGCGGAACCGAGGACAACCTCGCGGGTGAGGTTGAAATCACGGGAGTGCTTGAGCACGGCGCCGGCAGCGACGAGGCCCAGGCGTTCGTCGTGAAGCCCGTAGCGTGCCACCAGGCCGTCGAGGGCGCTGGTGAGCATGTCCTGGTTGGATGCGTGGGCGTACTGCTTATTTGAGCGGGCAAACGGGATGCGGTTGCCGCCCAGGATGGCGACGCGGTGCTGAGGGGTGGTCATCTAATGCTCCTTCGCGGGGTGGTTTGTGCGAGTCATCGCGGTGAGAGGGGTGGAGACCCCTCAAGGAAGTGCGCATCACAACTTAAGTGATAGTGTTAGTTCTATCACTCAATTAACTAACCTTGCAACCAAGTCAACAAAGCTCGCAAGGTTGTGAAGATTTAAGAAAGGATCGCGCCACCCTATGTCGCACGTCACTATTGCTGAGAAGCTCATCAACTCCCCATTGGCCGCCAAAGCGGGTGTGCCGCAGGGCTACCCCCTTCGCCGCCACAAGGCCGGTGAACCTGCCCTCGAAGGCCCGATCGTCTTGGGTGGGCAAGGCCGTATTGCCGAGTTCCTCCGCTCCCAGCTGGCCGTGGACTACCAGGTCATCGACTCAACTGCGGAAGCCAAGCGCGCTGCACTGGTTTTCGATGCGACGGGTATTGAGACCCCAGAACAGCTCCGTGAGCTCTATGATTTCTTCAATCCGCAGATGCGCAACCTCTTGCCGTGCGCGCGCATCGTCGTGGTCGGCACCACCCCCGAGGCAGCCGATACTATCGACGCCCGCATTGCCGCCCGTGCCCTCGAAGGTTTTACGCGCTCTCTTGCGAAGGAAATGCGCAAAGGCGGCACTGTGAACCTGGTGTGGGCTGACCCAGCCGCCACCGCAGAGGTGGAGTCCACCCTCCGCTTCTTCCTGTCGGGCAAGTCAGCGTTCGTCGACGGTCAGGTCGTCCGCGTCAGCGCGCAGGGCGGCGAGCTACAGGGCGAACAGAACTGGGTAAAGCCGCTCGATGGCCGTCTCGCCGTCGTTACCGGCGCCGCCCGCGGCATTGGCGCCACCATTGCTGAGGTACTGGCGCGCGATGGCGCTGATGTCATCTGCATCGACGTCCCACAAGCGAGCGAACACCTGGCCAAGACCGCCAATCAGGTCAAGGGCACCGCGCTGCCGCTCGACGTCACCGATCCGCAAGCAGCCGACAAGATTACGCAGCACGCCCAGGAGCGTCACGGCCGCGTCATCGACGTCATCGTGCACAACGCTGGTATTACTCGCGACAAGCTCATGGCGAACATGAACGAAGGCCAGTGGGATGCTGTTCTTGCTGTTAACCTCCTCGCCCCAGTGCGTATCACCGAAAATCTCCTTGAGTCTGGTGCCCTCGCGCCGGGCGCAGCCGTGGTTGGTGTGTCCTCCATGGCCGGTATTTCCGGTAACCGCGGTCAGACGAATTACGCCACCACCAAGGCCGGAATCATCGGGCTGGTCGACGCCCTGCGTCCCGTCCTCGCGGGGAACGGCTCCACCATCAACGCTGTGGCACCGGGCTTTATTGAGACCGCCATGACCGCAGCGATGCCGACCGGCCCGCGCGAGATTGGCCGCCGCCTCAATTCTCTGCAGCAGGGCGGTCAGCCCATTGACGTCGCTGAAACTGTCGCTTTCTTCGCTGCCCCTGCGTCTGCGGCAGTGACCGGCAACACCGTCCGTGTCTGCGGCCAAAACCTCATGGGAGCCTAAATGAACTACACCACCCTGACTGAGATTCCTGACCTGTCCGCCCTCTACCGCACACTCATGGTCGGCGCAGTGCCGGTACCCGGCATCGGTGCAGGCAAGCGCACGGTCGCCGATCCCCGCACGGCCTTCCGCGTTGACAGCGTTCGCGTGGACACGGAACACTTAGCGCGCTACTGCCAGGCCACCGGCCTGCGCCTGAGCAACGAAGTGCCCGCTACCTACCCATACGCGCTGGCTTTCCCGCTGGCCATCAAGGTCATGGCTGCCAAAGACTTCCCCTTCCTGGCACTCGGCGTGGTTCACCTGTCCAACCGCATTGAGCAGACGCGTCCACTGCGCGTGGATGAGGCTTTCGACATCACGGTCCATGCTGAGAATCTTCGCCCGCATCGCAAGGGCCTCGTCATCGATATGGTGACCACCTACAGCGTGGCCGGCGAAGAAATCTGGCGCCAGACCTCCGCCTTCCTGGGCCAAGGCGCGAAGTTCACCAAGGACACCCCGCAGGAGGTCGCTACCCGCCCCGAGGCGGAGCGCTTCCTCGACTTCCCCGGTGATGAGGTGGGCACCTCCACAGCGACGCTGCGCTTTACCCCCGAGAGCACCCGCGTCTACGCTGAAGCCTCTGGTGACAAGAACCCCATTCACGTCTCCAAGGTGGGCGCGAAGCTCTTTGGTTTCCCCGCCACGATTGCGCACGGCATGTATACCCACGCGCGGATGCTGTCCGTGTTGGAAGGCGTGCTAACTGGCAGTACCCGCATCACTGCTGACTTCTACAAGCCGGTTATCCTCCCAGCGACGACTGGGGTATACGTGGCACCTGCTGGTGCCGATGACGCAAGCGGAGCCGGCGCGTGCGACCTCACGCTGCGCAAGGCCAAGGACCCAGGCAAGCTGCATGTCGCAGCCCGCGTGGAGCCCCTTTCTTAACGCAGCGCGGGCCGATGGGCACCAGCACACGCATTAGTCCACGTGCTGGTGCTTCGGCGCCACCACCAATGGTTTCGGGGAGTATTTGCCGCGTAGGCCGCGCAGGATGCCGGCGTGCTCCCAGAGGCGCTTATCCTCTTCGGTACGAGGAGTGAACTGGCGGGCAGCCAGCGGCTGCCAGTCAGCATCCATGGCCATGTACGACACCGTCGCGTGAATGGCAGTCTGTAGCTGCTCGCGGCCGCCGCGGGGGTTGCCGGAGCGCACATGAACCGACATCTGCATGGAGCGGGCGTCGGTACGCATCATGCGGGCATCGACTTCAATAAGGTCACCAATGTGAATCGGGCGATAGAAGCGAATACCGCCGGCATAGACCGCCACGGTGTGCTCGCCTGACCACTCCATCGTGCACGCAGAGCCAGCCTCATCGATCCACTCCATCGCGGTGCCGCCGTGGACGTTTCCGCCCCAGTTGACGTCGGTAGGCTTGGCCAAGAAACGGTTGATCATGCGCGGTGCGTCCGAGGGACCGTCATACGTCTGCTTTTCCATCTCTTCCTCGATGGCCTGACGCAGCTCAATACGTGACTCAGCGGCTTCCCACACACGCTGATGCTCCGTGGACTCCGGCTGCAGCGGCGGTACCGGAACGGACTTTCCTGTCTCGGTGTCCTTGGCCACGAAAATGACGAGGCAGTCACACGCGCGGGTAAAAATGCCATCGCGTGGGTCAGCAGAGAGCACTTCGTTGACGATGTGCATGGAGGAGCGGCCAGTCATGGCGATGCGGGAGCGAACCTCCACGAGGTGGCCGGAGGGGATGGGGCGTGTGAAATGGATGTGACCCACGTAGGCTGTCACACAGTAGGTTCCCGACCACTGCACTGCGCAGGCGTAGGCCGCCTTGTCGATCCACTCCAAGACACGGCCGCCGCCGATGCCCTGGGCGCCAGCAATCGTGAGATCGGTGGGCGCAGCCATAAAACGCAGCGTGATGGCAGGGGACTTCCCGGTTTGTACCGGGTTCTTTTCTTCCGACAGAGTTGGTGACATGGATAAGAAAGTAGCAGGGAGAGTGCTTCACCGATGAAGAAGGCCGTTGATGCCGCTACCACCCGCGCCGCCGTGGAGGCCATCGCGGATTGGATTCGCAACCCTGAAGAGGTAGAAAAACCAGGTCGCGCCGCACTTGCGCAGGCCACCCGCACCACCGCGCGCACACTCGAAACGGACGCGCCGGGTCATTCAGTCGAGCTGCGAGTCCCCCCATTCGTGGCAGTTCAGTGCATCGAAGGCCCGCGCCATACCCGTGGTACCCCTCCGAATGTGGTGGAGACGGATCCACTCACCTGGTTGCAGCTGGCCACCGGCCTGTTGTCCTGGGAACAGGCGCTCGCCAGCCCGCGTCTAGAGGCCTCTGGGTCCCGCGCGCACGAGATCGCGGAGTGGCTGCCCATCATTCCGTTAGTTTTCACAGACCGAAACGACTAGGATTGGCGCCGTGGTAGCTGAACACGTCCAGAGCAAGACTAAGCCATTATCGGAGGATCCTGCCCACGATCCAGAACCCCGTGAAGAATGTGGCGTTTTCGGTGTTTGGGCACCGGGGGAAGAGGTGTCCAAGCTGACGTATTTCGGACTCTTTGCCCTCCAGCATCGCGGCCAGGAAGCCGCGGGCATTGCGGTGGGCGATGATGACCGCATCGTGGTCTTCAAAGACATGGGCCTCGTGTCCAACGTCTTCGATGAATCCATTCTGACGTCCCTGCACGGCAACGTGGCGGTGGGCCACACGCGCTACTCCACGGCCGGCGGCAAGGAATGGTCCAATGTGCAGCCGATGTTCGGGACCTCGCCCAGTGGCGTCGACATCGCGTTGGGTCACAACGGCAACCTGGTGAACTATCTGGAGTTGCGTGCGGAAGCCGTGGAGCGTGGGCTTGCCAAACCGCAGGAAGAGTCCGTCTCGGACTCTATGTGCTTGTCTCTGCTGCTTGCCGACGGTGTCTCGGATGACACCTCCGTCTTTGACTCGGCCCTGCAGCTGCTTCCTGAGGTCAAAGGAGCCTTCTGCCTCACCTTCACTGATGGCCACACGCTCTACGCTGCGCGTGACCCGCATGGAGTGCGCCCGCTCGCCCTGGGCCGACTGAACACGGGCTGGGTCGTGGCCAGTGAGACCTGTGCTCTTGACATTGTGGGCGCGCAGTTCATTCGTGAGATTGAACCCGGTGAGCTCATCGCCATCGATGAGACTGGTATCCGCTCTGAGCGCTTCGCAGAACCTAAGCGTCACGGCTGCGTCTTCGAGTACGTGTACTTGGCGCGCCCAGACACGAACATCAAGGGCCGTTCGGTCAATGCGACGCGGGTGGAGATTGGACGTCGTCTAGCGCGGCAGTACCCCGCACCTGATGCGGACATGGTTATCCCCGTGCCTGAATCCGGAAACCCCGCAGCCGTGGGATATGCCCGCGAATCCGGTCTGGCCTTCGCGCATGGCCTAGTGAAGAACTCCTACGTGGGCCGCACCTTTATTCAGCCCACGCAGTCCCAGCGCCAGATGGGTATTCGTCTCAAACTCAACCCGCTGCGTGAAGTGATTGACGGAAAGTCCATCGTGGTGGTGGACGATTCCATCGTGCGTGGCAACACTCAGCGCGCGCTTATCCGCATGCTGCGTGAGGCCGGCGCGGCCGAGGTGCACGTTCGTATTGCCTCGCCGCCAGTGAAATGGCCGTGTTTCTACGGCATCGACTTCGCCTCCCCAGGCGAGCTCATCGCCAACGCCAACCCTTCCGATGACCCAGAGGAAGTTGCCCAGACCATTTGCACCGCCATTGGTGCAGACTCCCTGGGCTTTGTCTCCATCGATGAGATGGTGGCCGCTACTGAGCAGCCGCGCAATGAACTGTGCTGTGCCTGCTTCGATGGCAACTACCCGCTCGGCCTTCCCGCCGGTAACCCCAACGCTGAGGCCGTGCGCACCTTGCAGGGCTCGACCACGACTAACGAGTAAGGACTAGTTCACTCATGAGCGACAACACGTATGCAGCCGCCGGCGTCAACATCGAGGAAGGCGACCGCGCGGTAAAGCTGATTACCCCGCACGCTCAGCGCGCCACCCGCCCGGAAGTCATGGGTGGGCTCGGGGGCTTTGCCGGGCTGTTCAAGCTGGGGGAGTATAAAGAACCGGTGCTCGCTGCCGGCTCCGATGGCGTGGGCACCAAGCTTGCCGTGGCCCAGGCGATGGACAAGCACGACACCATTGGCATCGACTTGGTGGCCATGTGCGTTGACGACCTTGTGGTGTGCGGCGCCGAGCCGCTTTTCTTGCAGGACTACATCGCCGTCGGTGAAGTTGTGCCGGAGAAGGTCGCAGACATCGTCAAAGGTATTGCCGAAGGCTGCGTTCAGGCAGGCGCGGCACTCCTCGGCGGCGAGACCGCTGAGCACCCAGGTGTTATGGGCAAGGAGGAGTACGACGTGTCCGCCACTGCCGTGGGAGTGGTGGAAGCCGATGAGCTGCTGGGCCCGGACAAGGTCAGTGATGGCGACGTGCTCATTGCCATGAAATCCTCCGGCCTGCACTCCAACGGCTACTCGCTGGCTCGCTACGTCCTGCTGGAGCAGGCGGGCCTGCCGCTCGACGGCTACATGGAGGACCTCGGTCGCACCCTCGGTGAGGAGCTGCTAGAGCCGACCCGTATTTACGCCAAGGATTGCCTGGCGCTGACCTCCGAGTGCGCAGTGTCTACCTTCTGCCACGTCACCGGAGGTGGCCTCGCCGGAAACCTAGAGCGCGTTATCCCGGAGGGCCTGACCGCTGAAGTGAGCCGTTCGACGTGGACTCCGGGTCAGATTTTCAAGACCATTTCCTCCGTGGGCAAGGTCTCCCGCGAAGAGATGGAAAAGACCTTCAACATGGGTGTAGGCATGATTGCTGTCGTCGCCCCAGAAGACCGCGAGCGCGCTCTGGCCATGATGACCGCCCGCCACGTCGAGGCCTGGGAATTGGGCGCCGTACGCGCCGCCCAGGATGGTGAGCCGCGCGTGGTAGTGACGGGCGAGCACCCAGGTTTCTAAAACCTAAACCTTGGTGGGGCCAACATTAATGGGCCCACCAAGGGTGGAAATCCTCTTGGGGATAGCAGACGCGAAGAAGGCCGGAGGCCTCATCCCAGAGGGGGAATGGGGGCCGCCGGCCTTTCGCGTACGTGCTGAGAGTTGAGCTTAGCGCTCGTCGGAATCGTCCTCATCCCACTCGTCCGAGTCCCAGTCATCCTCGCCATAATCGGCGTACTCCGAGTACTGGTCATCCTCGTTGTTGCGGGAATGCTGCGAAGCGAGCTCGCGCTGGAGAGAGTCCAGATCCATTTCGGGCGAATTGTACTTCAGCTGGCGTGCAACTTTGGTCTGCTTTGCCTTTGCGCGTCCGCGTCCCATGTGCATGACCCCCTTGAGGTGTGTAGGGCGGACCAGGGATTCTTGGCCGCCCCATCGTCTTAGTCAGATATGTGTATGTTCCTGTAAGACACCATAGCGTGTGTGACGAAAAAATTCCGAACTACCCCCAGCGGCGGGCTAAAAAAGTGCTATACGCCGTGGCGATGGGGTCGTGTGCGATATACCACTACCGGCCGCGTAAGCGGTTCACGGCAGCGCGTCCTGCCTTCGGGCCTTCATCCTGGGGGATGGAATCTGGTTCGACGGACGCGGCAACTGGACCAATAGAAAGGTCACCCTGGTTTAGAGCACTGCGCTTGACCAAGCCCAGCCCGATAGGGCCAAAGTCGCAATCGTCCACTACGGTGCCTAGGCGTCCTACCCGGCGTCCGCCAAGAGTGATGTCGGCGCCTGGTTCGGGGGCTTCAGGGGCGGAGCCGTCGAGGTAGAGCAGGACGAGCAGGCGCGGCGAACGGCCGAGGTTCTCCACTCGGGCCACCGTCTCTTGGCCGCGGTAACAGCCCTTGTCCAAGTGGACGAAAGCCGGCCGGTCATCGCTGCGGCGGATCCAGTGCGGAACCTCGTGGGGGATGGTTTTGCCGTCGAGGTCAGCAGCGAGTTCGGGTTCGCGGGCTTTGACTCGTTCAGCGGTAAAGGTCATAAGGCCTGCCACGCTGCCGCCGTGGGACTCGAGCTCGGACACGGCGGCAACGAGGTCAGCACGCGGCACGAGGATATCCTGTCGCGGGCACCCGGGCCAGAAAATGGAGCGTTCAGCCACGGCGGCAGCTGGCGCCGGCAGGGGAGTACCTAATACGGAGATGACGGCGAGGTCAGCCTCGTCCACGGTGACCTCGGACCAAAACACCATCTTCGAGAGGAAATCCTTGAGCGAGTCGAATTGCGCAGCAGGGACATCGAGGAAGAAGGTTTCTCCCGTAAAGACCAGATCCATGTGGTGCAGCACGTGACCTTGCATGTCGAGGTCCGCGGCACCGGCGGCGAAACCCGCCTCAACGTCATCGAGCTTTTGACTCAACAAATTATGGAGAAAAGCCCGGGCATCCGGTCCGGAGACTGCGATGACACGGCGGTGGGAGCGATCAATAATCGCGGATCCGGTCTCCACGGCGCGCTGCTCCACCAAGGGGTTGCCGTAGTGCCAGGGGACCCCGGAGACGTCGACAAGCGTGGCGCCCTGAAGCTCAGCGGCTCCGGGCCGGGAAAGAAGCGGCGAAGAGTAACTCACGTCTTCCGATGGTAGGGCATAATCGAGTCTATGAGCCTTCAGCCCAGAAAAGAGCCGGTCATCTACGTTGTCGAACCTTTTGGAGGGTCCGTAAGACGGCACATGCCGAGCCTGCCCCTGGTGCACTGGGATGATGCTGCGGTCACCCGCGGCGATGGCATCTTTGAATCCCTCCTCGTGCGTGACGGCAAGGCTGCGAATTTCCAGCGCCACGCTGAACGTTTTGCCCAGTCTGCCCGCGCGCTTGACCTACCAGAACCGCCGATGCACAAGTGGGAAGAAGCTACTCAGTTGGCAATCGCGGATTTCTACGGGGCAGCAACGAGTGGACAAGCTCTGCCGGAAGCCAAGTGCACGTGGACTTATACACGCGGCAGGGCGTCGACGGGCGTGCCCTCAGCCTGGGTCGTGGTTCAGGACATCCCGGAGGATGTGCTCAAGCAACGCGAGACGGGTGTAAAGGTGATGAGTACGCCGCGTCTATGGCAGGTGGCGGAGGAGCTGCCGGCGAAAACGCTGAACTACGCGGCGACCATGGCCACGCTGCGGCTCGCGCGCGAGCGCGGCTTCGATGACGTCATTTTTACGGACCCGGAGACGGGTTTGGTGTTGGAAGGGGCGACGTCGACAGTCGTGGCCGTCAAAGGCTCGAAAATTCGCACACCGGCGGGCAGGGGAATCCTGCCAGGTACTACGCAGGCCGCACTCTTTGAGCACGCCACAGAACAGGGTTTTCGGTGCAAGGCCAAGGAACTTACTGTGGAGTACCTGCAGGGCGCAGATTCGGTATGGCTGGTCTCCTCCGTGCGCACGGCGGTGCGTGTGACCCGCCTCGATGATGCGAAACTCAAGGCGCCGGGGAATGCGGAGGAGATACGCGGGCTTATCGACGCCTCACTGGCCCGCTAATTACTGTCCCCTCGGAGTTCTTTGACGCGTGGGTTGGGCTGTTAACCCGCGACGCGGGTGAGCTCGGCGGACATGTAGGGGCGCATCTCACCGTCGACGAGGCGCTCGTCTACCCAGCCAAGGTTGTTATTCGGCATGAGGCCGTACATGCGCTTGCCAGGGCCGAGGTTGGTCGGTCCGGTTTCGGTCACCATGGTCGAGGCGGATTCAAGCTGCCAAGCGCGCTCGTTGAACAGCGAGCCGTAGAAGATCTCGTTGATGCCATTGGAGGAGGTGTAGGTCATCTCGATCTCATCCTTGAGGGAGATGCGCCAGAAACCCGACTCGCGGACATCAGGGCCGGTGGGGTGGCCCTCGGTATCGATCTTCCACGTACGGGAGGTGTAAGTCAGGTAGTTCTCACCATCGTGCGCGATTATGAGCTGCTGACCAAATGAGTACTGCTCGCCGTCGGTGCTGTGAGCCTGGCCCTCGCCCTGCCACACGCCGACAAGGGGAAGCAGGCCCAGCAGGCCATCGTGCAGCGACGGGCCCTGGCGAAGGTTAGCCGTTTCATCCGGTAGCGGGTTTTCAGCTACGTCCACGGTGGGGATGTTACGGGAGGCAGCATCTTTCCAGGCTTCGGCGGCCTGGTTGACGGCGTCGTTGCCGTCAATCTTGGTGTTTTCCGGATGTGCGTCCCGGCGGTCCTGGGGCTGGTTCTCATTATTGTTCTGTTCGCTCATGCTGCCCCAGCGTAGTCGTGCCGGGGACACGGCAACCACTAGGCTCCAGTACCCTGGAGTGACATGCGCGTGTTGCTCATCTCTAATCCGAATTCCACCAGCCAGAATGCGGCGCTCTTCCGGGAGGTGCTGCCCATCATTCGCGGTGTGGAGGGCCTGCGTTTGTTGACGCAGTTTACTCACTACCCGGGCCATGCTGAGGAAATGGTTCGTGGTATGACCAGGGAGGACTATGACGTTATCTTGGCCTTCGGAGGCGATGGCACGGTCAATGAGATTGTCAATGGTCTGCTCGGACCTGTAGATGCACAGTCGCGACCATCCCCACAGGACATTCCAGCCTTAGCAGTCATCCCGACTGGTTCCGCTAACGTATTCGTCCGCGCTCTCGGTTTCCCCAACACCCCCGTTGAAGCCGCACACGTGCTGGCGCGCATGCTTGATCGTGATATTCGCCGTGAAGTCTTCCTCGGCACATGGAATGATCGTTGGTTTGCGGTCAACGCTGGCTTCGGCTTGGATGCGGACGTGCTGGCACGTGTGGATCGTGCTCGTGAGAAGGGCTTTTCTGCCACCCCGCTGCGCTATCTGGCAGTGTCGTTTCAGGCCTACCAGCGCGCCCGTATCCGCCCGCCGCGCATCAATGTGCGTGCGGTGTCGCGCTCTGGAAACACGTTCAAGGCGGATAACGTGCCGCTCATGTTCACCTCCAACACCAACCCGTGGACCTTCCTGGGCCCGCTTCCGGTGGTGACGAATCCGCGTAACTCTTTCGACCAGGGCCTCGGGTTATTCGGTGTCTCTGACCTACACGGCTTTGATGGATTGGTGGGCGTCCTCCACCTCTTTGGTGTGGATCGCCGTCATTGGCTCAACAAGATAACGGATGCACGTACCTTGCACTTTGAAGATGCCGCTGAAGTGGACCTGGAATGTCCTGAGCCGCACCGCTTCCAGGCCGATGGCGAATCGGAAGGTACCTTCACGACAATCCACATCGAGTCAGTGCCGAATGCACTCGAGGTTTTCGCACCGATTGATCCGCGCCCGGCGTCTCAGCGCACTATTCGGGAGGTGCTGCGAGACTTTATCCGCATTAAGTAAGCGGCTGGTGACGCCCGCGGTGAGTAGAGCGTCCATACGCTAGTTCCGGCGCCAGCTGGGAGGCGTCGTCGGCGCGCTACCCACCTCGTTGGCAGTGTCCTGGGCCTTCTGTGCGGCGTCTTCTACGGCCTTCTCTTCCGAACCGTCGATTTCGAGAGGTGAGAGCTGCGTGGTTTTGAGCGTGATGTTGCGGCGCTGTACCTCGAAGGAAATGGAACCGCCGTGCAGTTTTACCGAGGTGGCTTGCGAAGGCAGCGGCAGTTCGCGAGTGTCCAGCACCAAGCTGAAGGCCTTCTGGAGGCGTTCATCGTTCGTGCCGTAGACGCTCATACGGAACTCTGGGCCCACGAGCCGCAGCGTGACGGTAGCGGTCGATTTGCTGGTATCCCCTGGAAGCGTGCCGGTCAGCTCCGCTTCGGCGGACAGACCACCGGTAGGGGACATGTCATCCGGATTGGCAATGGACAAGTCCGTAATTCCCAGCAAGCGGCCGAGCGCGACGCCATCGAGACTGATGCTACGTGTGTACGTCGAGACGGGTGAGCCCTCAAGATCGCCGTTAAAGAGCTGCTCGGGGCGAATGGTGATATCACGCAGGGTCGTCGAGGCATTGACCATGCCCAGCTTGGGTACCTCGACGTCGGAGGAGTTGACCTCGATGTAGGGGATCTCTTTGGTGAGCGCCGCGGCGGTAAAAGGCACACCACCAATAAAGACGTCCGGGGTATTCTCCAACTGCGAGCTAGCCTTAGCTTTTTGGGCCACGGTGTGTTCCGCATGCATGGCCACTGCAGAATCCGCCAGCCACGTAGTCAACACCACGCCTGCCACGACGGCGAGGCGCACGACGGTGCGGCTGAGATGGATGACGGTCACCCCTCTATTTCTACCGCACGTAGGCTGGGAACCATGAATATTGAAACCCGTACCTTGCCGCAGCGTCCCGACCTCGCGGAGCAGGTGGCGCGGCTTGCACAGAACGCCGCTGCCCACGATGGTATCGACCCGCTTTCGGAGCAGTTCCTCCTTGGGCTGCGCGATGCCCGCCTGGGCCATGAGCACCTGCTCGCCAGGGTTGGTGAGGACATTGTAGGCGTGGCCGCACGTGATGGCGACCAGGTAGAGCTCGTCGTTTCTCCCGACCATCGGCGAGCAGGGGTGGGACAGGCGCTTTACGACGCCCTCCCGGCCCACCCACACCTGTGGGCACACGGCAATTTCCCCGCCGCACAAGCACTGGCGAAGAAGAATGGGATGGACGTTGTCAGGCGCCTGCTCGTCATGGCTATTGACGGTGATGCGCTGCGTGACGCTGCCGGGCACCCCTCGCTGGAGGAAGGGCTGGACATCCTGTCCTATGCCGAGTCAGTCGAGCGCTTCGACCGTGCACGCGTGGAAGAAGAGTGGGTACGCGTAAACAATGAGGCTTTTTCCTGGCATCCGGAGCAGGGCGGCTGGGACATCGAGCGCCTACATCGCGGCATGGAGGCCGAGTGGTTTGACCCGGCTGATGTCCTTTTCCTGTGGGCTGGCATCGGTGGTAGCGATGAGAGTGCCGCACCTGATCACGCTGGAGCGACAATGGCGGGATTCCACTGGCTTAAATGGCATACCGAAGAGGATTCTGCATTCGGTGAGGTCTATGTGGTGGGATTGGCGGAAGCTTTCCGCGGACGCCGGCTGGGTGGTCCGCTTCTGAGCGCTGGGCTGCAGCGTATGGTGGACAAAGGCGCTGAGAAGGTAATTCTTTATGTCGAGGCAGACAACGAGCCAGCTGTTAAGGCCTACGAGAGGCTTGGCTTTTTCATCGCTGAGGAGCACTGCGTCTGGGCTAAAAGTGACTAGTCTCACGGGCTTTTGGTACAAGTTAACCGATTGTTCACCTCTAGATCCTTGTGTGGTTAACCCACTCGGGATACCTTTACGTTTCGTGAGTTAATCGTGCTCGCCTTGTAGATGGGGTGGAGGGCGATTTCCTCGGACAATCATTCTCTTGTATCCACACCGGAAAGGTTTCCCGTGATTCGCAACTTCAAGCGCACCGCTGCAATCTTCGGCATCGTTGCCGCTACCTCCACTGCTCTCGTCGCCTGCTCTGAATCCAACGACTCTGGCTCTTCCGAGGGCGGCTCTGAGGGTTCTGACGTCTCCGGCGAGCTCGTCGGTGACGGCGCTTCCTCCCAGCAGAATGCAATGTCTTACTTCCAGACTGCATTCTCTGAGGATCACCCGAACGCTTCCCTGTCCTACAACGCTTCCGGCTCCGGCGCTGGCGTTGAGGCTTTCACCAACGGCCAGGCTGACTTCGCTGGTTCCGACTCCGCTCTGAAGGAAGACGAGGGCGAGGTTGAGGCTGCTGCTGAGCGCTGTGGCGGCAACGAGGCATGGCACCTGCCGACCACCATCGGTCCGGTTGCTATCGCGTACAACCTCGAGGGCACCGAGATTAACCTCTCCACCAAGACCCTGGCCAAGATCTTCAAGGGTGACATCACCAAGTGGAACGATAAGGCAATCGCTGCTGACAACGAGGGCACCGACCTGCCGGACGAGGACATCACCGTCATCTTCCGCTCCGATGAGTCCGGTACCTCCGCTAACTTCCAGAAGTTCCTGAAGGCCGCTACCGGCGACTGGGACAGCGAGGGCAAGCAGTTCCCGGATGCAGTTGGTGAGGGTGCAAACGGCTCCGCTGGTGTTGCTGACCAGGTTGCGAACATCAAGGGCGCTATCACTTACGTTGAGGCCGGCTTCGCCGACCAGAAAGAAGCAGCCGGCGTTCAGAAGGCTAAGATCGACTTCGGCCACGGCCCGGTTGAGCTGAACACCGAGTCCGTCAACGTTGCTCTGGAGAACCTGGAGTTCAAGAAGACCGAGTCCGAGCACAACATGGTTGTTGACTCCGACGCTCTGTTCTCTTCCGATGACGAGGGCGCATACCCGCTCATCCTGACCACCTACAACATCGTTTGCTCCGCTGGTTACGATGAGGAGACCTCCGCTCTGGTCAAGGCCTTCTTCACCACCGTCCTGGATCACCAGGATGACCAGCTCGCTGCTCAGGGCTTCATCCCGGTTGAGGGTGCACACCTGGACAAGCTGAAGGCTGCTGTTGACGCTCTGCAGTAAGCGCTAGAGCTTCACAAAGCTAAATATCTCTCGCCCCCACTGCCGCACTCGATTCGCGCTTTGGGGGCGCAGGTATGTAATGACAATTTCCATTCTTAACGCTGAAAAGGATTAGAACGTCTCATGGCAGACAATAATCTCACCACGGCGCCAGAGCAGACGGAGCTTTCCGTCTCCGCTGCTGAGCGGCTTAATACCGGCGGATCCGAAGAACTTGCCACGGCTGACTCCGGAAGTGGAGTTAAGCGGCCAGGCGACCGAGTCTTCGAATTCCTGTCTTCTGCTTCGGCTACTTTGATCACCGTCATGATTGCTGCCATTGCAGGCTTCCTGCTGTGGCGTGCCGTGCCTGCTTTGGGCGTTAACGACGGTGGCATCATGGGCTTCTTTACCTACGGTGGCCGCTGGGAGACCAACGATACTTCCGCGATGAAGTTCGGTATCCCGACCATGTTCGGCACCACGGTGCTCATCTCCGTCTTCGCCCTGCTGCTGGCTATGCCGGTCGCGTTGGCGATTGCCATCTTCCTGTCCAATTACGCACCTGCACGTATGGTTAAGCCACTGGGCTTCCTCGTGGATATGCTCGCCGCGGTCCCGTCCATTGTTTATGGTCTGTGGGGCTGGCAGGTCCTCGGCCCAGCGCTCTCCGGTTTCTACTCGTGGCTGGAGTCCTGGGCCGGTGGGTTCTTTCTCTTCACCGTCTTCGACAACTCGCCGTCGTTTGCTACCGGCCGTAACCTCTTCACCGGTGGCATCGTGCTGGCCGTGATGATTCTTCCGATTATCGCCGCTACGGCGCGTGAGGTCTTCGTCCAGACCCCTCCTGGTCAGATTGAGTCCGCTTTGGCGCTAGGCGCCACCCGCTGGGAAGTTATCCGCATGACGGTGCTGCCTTTCGGTATGTCCGGCTACATCGCTGGTTCCATGCTCGGTCTCGGTCGTGCATTGGGTGAGACCATGGCTCTGTACATGGTTGTCTCCCCGCTGGTGGACTTCCGCTTCTCGCTCTTCGACGGCGGTACGACCTTCGCCATGGCCATCGCCCTGGCATCCGCAGAGTTCGGTAACCAGATGCGCGCAGGTGCTTACATCGCCGCCGGCCTCATGCTGTTCTTGCTGACCTTCGTGGTCAACGCCATTGCCCGCGCCATCGTGAAGAAGAAGTAGGGAGGAGGACACAATGACTACTACTGCTAACGCCAAGCCTGCCTCCGCAGGCGCTACCTTCCTTGATATTTCGGCTTCCCGAAAAGCCACCAACACCATTGCCACCGTCGTGGTGTGGGGGGCCATGATTCTTGCCATGGTCCCTCTGGTCTGGGTTCTGTGGGAGCTCTTCGCCCGTGGCAGCGGCATCATCTTCAACGCTGATTGGTGGACCGCGTCCCAGCGCGGCATCATGAACAGTGCTGAAGGCGGCGGTGCTGCTCACGCCATCATCGGTACCTTCATCCAGACCATCCTGGCCTCCGTCATCTCCATCCCGATTGGTATCTTCACCGCTATCTACTTGGTGGAGTACTCCAAGGGTGGATGGCTCGGCCGTACCACCACCTTCATGGTGGACATCCTGTCCGGTGTGCCGTCCATCGTTGCTGCGCTGTTCATCTTCGCTATGTGGATTACGCTCTTCGGCTTTGGCCGCTCCGGCTTCGCCGTGGCGCTTTCCTTGGTGCTGCTGATGATTCCTATCGTGGTGCGTAACACCGAGGAGATGCTCCGCGTGGTTCCTATGGACCTGCGTGAAGCCTCCTATGCGTTGGGTGTTCCGAAGTGGAAGACCATTGCTCGCATCGTCCTGCCGACCGCTCTGTCCGGCATCGTTACCGGTATCATGCTCGCAATTGCGCGTGTGATGGGTGAGTCTTCTCCGGTGCTGGTCCTTGTTGGTTCCTCCTCCATCATCAACTGGGATGCGTTCAAGGGCTCGCAGTCCTCGCTGCCGCTGATGATGTTGGATATGTACAAGGCCGGCGCACAACCGGCCGTCCTGGATAAGCTCTGGGGTGCAGCGCTGACGCTGGTTATCCTCATTGCCATCCTCAACATCGCGGCCCGAATCATCTCCGCGAAGTTCTCGGTCAAGAAATAGATCGCCGTAACATTCGATTCCGCCATACATTCTTAAGAGGAGAAACTCCCTAATGTCTAAGCTCGCGCTCAATGACGTGAACATCTACTACGGCGACTTCCACGCCGTGCAGAACGTCAACATGCAGATCCCTGCCAAGGCCGTTACCGCGTTCATTGGCCCGTCCGGCTGCGGTAAGTCCACAGTTCTGCGCACCCTGAACCGTATGCACGAGGTCATCCCCGGTGCCTCCGTCAAGGGTGAAATCCTGTTGGACGGCCAGAACATCTACGGCCCCAAGGTTGACCCGGTGTCCGTGCGTAACACCATCGGCATGGTCTTCCAGAAGGCAAACCCGTTCCCAACCATGTCCATTGAGGACAACGTGGTCGCTGGCCTGAAGCTGTCTGGTGAAAAGAACAAGAAGAAGCTCAAGGAAGTTGCTGAGAAGTCCCTGCGCGGCGCTAACCTCTGGGACGAGGTGAAGGACCGCCTGGACAAGCCGGGCGGCGGCCTCTCCGGTGGTCAGCAGCAGCGTCTGTGCATCGCTCGTGCGATTGCCGTGGAGCCGGAGGTTCTCCTCATGGACGAGCCGTGCTCCGCGCTCGACCCGATTTCCACCCTGGCTGTGGAGGACCTCATCCACGAGCTGAAGGAGAACTTCACCATCGTTATCGTGACCCACAATATGCAGCAGGCAGCTCGTGTGTCCGATAAGACTGGTTTCTTCTCCCTCGAGGCCACCGGTAAGCCGGGCCACCTCGTGGAGTTCGACGAGACCACCAAGATCTTCGAGAATCCTTCCAAGAAGGAGACCGAGGACTACATCTCCGGCCGCTTCGGCTAAACCGTAGAGAGTCGCTCTACCAAGTCTGCCCCCTCCCAGACCTTTCGGTCTGGGAGGGGGCAGACTTGGTTAAAGGGGAAGCCGAACTCAGCATGCAAACGGGGCACGCCATGAGGCGGTACGCCTTAGCGGTGGAACTGACGCTCCAACTCAGCCATGCGGGCTTCCATCTCGGCCTCGCGCTGTTCTTCATCGCGTTTGTGCATATAGCGCTGCGGGTCCAAGCCAGTGGCTAGGTAAATGATGCGGCCGGCGGCGGAAGAACAATGGTCTGCGAAGCGCTCGTAGTAGCGGGAAAGCTGTGCGGTTTCCACTGCCTGGCGCACAGTGCCCTTCCACTCGCGCTGGGTAAGCATCCGCAACAGATGCTGGTTGATATCATCAACCGCGTCATCATCTTCCTTGAGACGCAGAGCCAGATCCGGGTCACGTGTAATAAGGAGATCTTTCAGTCCCATGGACATATCCAGCACGAGGCGCGCGTACTCTTCGAAGAAGCCAAGGATATCCGCCGGAACGACAATCTCTGGGTGGCGGCGGCGCGCACTCGTGGCAATGTGCTGTGCTAGGCGGCCCATGCGGTAGTAGTCCTCCACGATATAGATCGAGGAGATCACTTGGCGCAAGTCTTTCGCCATGGGGTTCTCAAGGGCCAGAAGGGACACAGCGCGGTCTTTGCAGCGCTCACGGACCTCATCGAGTTCTTCACGCAACGAGACGGCCTCCTCGGCCGGCTGGAGGGCACCCTCCAGCAACGCCTGAGAGGCGAGGGTCATAAGCTTATGGACGGTATCGCTCATAATGATGAGGTCATGGGCGAAATTATCCAGTTGTTCACGGTAGGCTGCGCGCATGTCTGCTAGACTACTTTATCTTTTGGTCTAGCGCGCGTTGAGAATCAGTCAAACGATAAAAATCTTGGACTGGTTCCTCTGCCTCGAAAGAACTTAGCCGCCGGAGTGCATCAGCTCCGCGCCCTCGGGCACCGTGGCATCTTCTGGATCATCCAGCCAGCCTTCGGGGAGGACCACCTTGGCGGGGGAACCCTGGCGGCCACGGGCGCCATCGGCGTCGTCGGCAAGCGCAGGCGAATCCGCCCACGGCGCGAGCAATTCACGCAGATCGTCGAGAGAATTGACGCGGGAGAGACCTGCACGGACTTCTCCACCGACGGGGAAGCCGCGCAGATACCAGCCGATATGCTTGCGAATATCGCGGCTGGCCTGGCGCTCACCTTCATGCTGAGCCAAGAGCTCCGCATGGCGCGTCATAATGCGCGTGACCTCACCCAGCGTGGGTTCGGAAGGGACTGGCTCGCCGCGCAGGTGCGCGGATAGCTCGGCAAAGAGCCAAGGGCGGCCCAAACAGCCGCGGCCAACCACGACGCCATCGCAGCCGGTCTGCTCCATCATGGCGTGGGCATCAGTGGCCTTGAAAATGTCGCCATTGCCCAGCACCGGGATACCGGTGTCAGCAAGATGCTCCTTAAGACGCGCAATCTCATTCCAATCCGCATGACCGGAATAGCGCTGCGCAGCGGTGCGGCCGTGGAGCGCGACTGCCGACGCCCCCTCTTCCACCGCAATGCGTCCCGCATCGAGGTGTGTGTGGTGCTCATCATCGATGCCCACACGCATCTTGACGGTGACCGGAATGTCGGTACCTTCGGTGGCTTTGACTGCGGCCGCCACGATATTGCCAAAGAGGCGGCGCTTATACGGCAGGGCAGAACCACCACCTCGGCGCGTGACTTTGGGGACCGGGCAACCAAAGTTCATATCGATGTGATCTGCCAGGTTCTCATCCACGATCATTTTTGCTGCTTTATACGTGTACTCCGGGTCCACCGTGTACAGCTGCAGGGAGCGTGGGTTCTCCTGCGGATCGAAGGTGGTCATGTGGATGGTCTTTGGGTTGCGCTCGACAAGGGCACGCGCCGTGACCATCTCACAGACGTAGAGACCGGACACCGTGCCGGTCTTTTCGATTTCTTGCTCGCGGCACAGCACACGAAAAGCCACGTTGGTCACGCCAGCCATGGGGGCGAGAACAACGGGGGAGTTGAGCTGAATTTTTCCGATTGCAAGAGTCACGTCGCTCATTGTGCGCGGTGAGGGGGTGGGGTAGCAAATTGAGCGTGTGCTGCCACGGGTAGCGCTGACTGTATGTGGGGAACGGGGATAGAGAGGGGGTGCACAGTTTTGCAAAGAGTGCGGTAAACTCTCCACGCATTCGCTAATGTGGTGTATGTAACTAAGTGAAAGGGGCCGTAACCTAGGCCCTTTTTCGTACATAAAGGAGGATTTAATGTCTGAGAGAATCGCGTACGCACCGTTTGAGAAGCTTGTTATGAGCGCCGACGAAGCTGCAAAGTTTGTCAATCATGGTGACCGCGTAGGTATCTCCGGCTTTACCGGTGCTGGCTACCCCAAGGCCCTGCCTACTGCTATCGCTGAGAAGGCCAAGGCCGCTCACGAGGCGGGCGAGGAGTTTAAGATCGACGTATTCTCCGGCGCCTCCACCGCTCCGGACTGTGATGGCGTGCTGGCAGAGGCCAACGCCATTCGCTTCCGCTCTCCGTACAACTCGGACCCGGCGCTGCGTAACCGCTTTAACGACGGCTCCGCTCTCTACCAAGACATCCACCTTTCTCACTCTGGCCAGCAGGTTGAAGAGGGCTTCTACGGTGATTTCCAGGTAGCCATTATTGAGGCTGTCCGTATTGATGAGAACGGCAACATTGTTCCGTCTTCCGCTGTGGGCAACAACCTCGAGTACATCGAGGCAGCGGACAAGATCATCATTGAGGTCAACGAGTGGCAGTCCGAGAACCTCGAGGGCATGCACGATATCTACAAGATTGAGAAGCTGCCGAACCGTCAGCCGATTCCGATCACCAAGCCGGCTGACCGCGTGGGTACCACCTACATTGAGATTCCGGAAGAGAAGGTCGTGGCCGTGGTCAAGACCAACGCTCCGGACCGTAACGCTCCGTTCAAGGCACCGGATGAGGTCTCTGAGAAGATTGCCGCGAACTTCATCGAATTCCTCGAAGGTGAGGTTGCCGCTGGCCGTCTCGAGTATGACAAGTTCATCATGCAGTCCGGCGTGGGTAACGTTCCGAATGCCGTGATGGCTGGCCTGCTGGATTCCAAGTTCGAGAACATTCAGGCCTACACCGAGGTTATCCAGGACGGCATGCTTGATCTTATCGACGCCGGCAAGATGACCGTCGCCTCCGCTACCTCCTTCGCGCTGTCCCCGGAGTACGCGGACAAGATGAATGCTGAGGCAGAGCGCTACGCCAAGCACATCATCCTGCGCCCGCAGCAGGTATCTAACCACCCGGAGGTTATCCGCCGCGTGGGCCTGATTTCCTCCAACGGCATGATTGAGGGCGATATCTACGGCAACATTAACTCCACCAACGTTTCCGGCTCCCGCATCATGAACGGTACCGGTGGCTCTGGTGACTTCACCCGTAACGCTTACATCTCCACCTTCGTGTCCCCGTCGGTGGCCAAGGACGGCGCCATCTCCGCCATTGTGCCGTTCGTGTCCCACACCGACCACACTGAGCACGACACCATGGTGATCATCACCGAGTATGGCGTTGCTGACCTTCGTGGCTTGGCTCCGAAGGAGCGCGTTGAGAAGGTCATCGCAGTGGCTCACCCGGACTACCGTCCGCTGCTGGAGGAGTACTTCGAGCGTGCCAAGGCCAACAAGTTCCAGCACACCCCGCACGATCTGAAGACCGCCTTCGAGTTCCAGGTGAACTTCATGGAGAAGGGTGACATGCGCGGCTAGTTCGCTCGTCTCCCCACGGCAGTCCTTGCCGAATAGTGGCCCTCACCGCTTCATTCACTTCTAGGTGAGGGCTATTTTCTTTTCTAGAAGGCCACCTACTACAATGTAGGAGCGTTGGGCCTTTAGCTCAGCTGGTAGAGCTACGGACTTTTAATCCGCAGGTCGCGGGTTCGATCCCCGCAGGGCCCACAAAAAGAGCCGCCTTTGGGCGGCTCTTTTTCTTTTCTTTTCTTGCTTCTTTATGTTGCTCTACTGCTCCCCAGTGCTGAGCGCTAGCTCTGCTAGCTTTTGACGAGTTTCCTAATGGCCCTCATGGCCTCCTCCAGCTTCTCTGTAGCCTCTTGCTCGTCTTTGGTGGCAGCGCCGGCCACGCAGTGCTCAATGTGGTCCTCAAGGAGTGCGAGAGAGACGTTTTCCAGCGCTGAGGTTACTGCCGATATCTGCGTAATGATGTCAATGCAGTACTGGTCCTCATCGATCATGCGATGAATGCCGCGGGTCTGCCCTTCAATGCGCTTGAGGCGAGCCAGATACTTCGCTTTCTGTTCGCTATCGGAGTTATAGCCGTGCACTCCAGGCTCGTGACAGGAGCAGGTATCGTGCTGGTTAGCCATGGTTTTATGTCTTTCTGCCAAAGCGATTTGGTTAAGAGTGGATGTCTCCAGTATATTTTTACGAAGTTGCCTGAACGGCAACGGGCCCCCATCGTCTAGCGGCCTAGGACACCGCCCTTTCACGGCGGCGGCACGGGTTCGAATCCCGTTGGGGGTACCAACACCTTCGTGTTGGTGCATAAGAGAATACGTAAGGCCCTGTGGCGCAGTTGGTTAGCGCGCCGCCCTGTCACGGCGGAGGTCGCGGGTTCAAGTCCCGTCAGGGTCGCCATGCGTCAATCAAGACCATTGTCACGCCTCGAAGCATTGTTGAAGAAGCAAGCTTCGGGGCGCTTCTTGTTGTCGCGCCATCGTCCCGCTCCGGGTCCTTCAGATGAAGGGGTTCTTGAGGGCTAGGATTGATAGGTCTAGTGCGAATCACAAGGTTGAAATGACGTTGTTTAAAGCTGGCTGAAAACTTACATTGACGTGGGGATTTGGCGACTTTCTGAAGCGTTGTGTAGAGTACTTATTCGTGCCCAGCGCACAAGAGATAATTAAAAATGGCCCTGTGGCGCAGTTGGTTAGCGCGCCGCCCTGTCACGGCGGAGGTCGCGGGTTCAAGTCCCGTCAGGGTCGCCGAAGTCACTTGTGGCTTCTGGCCAGATAGCTCAGTCGGTAGAGCACACGCCTGAAAAGTGTGGGGTCGCCAGTTCGATCCTGGCTCTGGCCACAAGAGCACACCCCCTCCAAACATGGAGGGGGTTCTTTTGTCTCTGTTCGTCCCAGGCGGCTTTTGGTTTAATGGGCACTATGACTACTTCAACTGCGCACCAAACCGATCAATCCCGTTTTGTTATCACCGTTGATGGGGAAGAAGCAGGCTTCGCCGAGTACGCCGATACCGCAACAACGCGCGAGTTCAACCACACCGTCATCCACGATGCCTACCAGGGGCAGGGCCTGTCAAAGACTCTCATCCAGGCAGCATTAGATGATGAATCGACGGCAGCCCGTCAAGTCATCCCTACCTGCAGTGCAGTGGCAGGGTTCATTGAGAAGAACCCTGACTACCAGCCACTCACCACGCGTGAGGGCAACCTCTAGATGTAGTAATCCGGGTCCACCAGCTTGATGCGCTCGTCCTTCTTGCGGGGACGGTTTTTAGCTGGGATACCGGTAGCGATGTGGTTCGGAGGCACATCTTTAGTTACCACGGCGTTAGCGCCCACTGCGGAGCCTTCGCCGATGGTGATGGGGCCCAGGACCTTGGCGCCGGCGCCAATGGTCACGTTGTCTTCAATAGTGGGGTGGCGCTTGGTTTGCGTGAGCACCTGGCCGCCGAGGGTGACGCCGTGATAAAGCATGACACCGTCGCCGATTTCGGCGGTCTCACCGATGACGATTCCCATGCCGTGGTCGATGAAGAAGCGGCGTCCAATGGTGGCCCCGGGGTGAATTTCCACGCCGGTAAAGAAGCGGTTCAGCTGCGCCAAAATGCGGGCCGGGCCGCGCCAACCGCGCTTCCACATGCGGTGGGAAAGGCGGTGTGACCAAATAGCGTGGAGACCGGAGTAGACCACAGCATTTTCCACGTCACCGCGGGCGGCTGGGTCGTGATCGCGGGCATTGTTAAGGTCCTCGCGGATCATCTTGAAGATGTGCATGCGAACCATCCTATCTATAAAGAAAAAGCGCCCTGGGGAAATAGGGCGCTTTTATTCGCTGGGTGGTGGTTTCCTCGCTGTGCGTATGGGCGCAGTGGGGAAGAGGGGCTGCTTTAGGCCTCGCGGATGTCCTCGAAGAGGATGGTGGAGACGTAACGCTCGCCGAAATCTGGAGCAACGACCACGATGGTCTTGCCCTTGAATTCCTCACGAGCAGCCAGCTTCAGAGCAGCGGAGACGTTGGCACCGGAGGAGATACCGACCAGCAGTCCTTCCTCGGTAGCGAGCTTGCGTGCAGTAGACACTGACTCCTCGGTGGTAGCGGTAAGAACCTCGTTAAGGATTTCGCGGTCTAGAACCTCCGGCACGAAGTTGGCGCCAATGCCCTGAATCTTGTGCGGGCCAGCCTTGCCTTCGGAGAGAACAGGGGAGTCGGACGGCTCGACGGCAACGAGATAGGTGTCGGCGTTCTGGGAGCGCAGGTAACGGCCAACGCCGGTTACGGTGCCGCCGGTACCCACGCCGGCGACGAAGGCATCAACTTTGCCCTCGGCGTCCTTCCAGATTTCCGGGCCAGTGGTCTGCTCGTGGATCTTCGGGTTGGCCTCGTTTGCGAACTGGGAAGCCAGGATAGCGTTCGGGGTCTCGGCGATAATCTCGTTCGCCTTCTCGACGGCGCCCTTCATGCCGGCAGCGCCCGGGGTAAGAACGATCTCAGCACCGTAAGCGCGGAGCAGAACCTTACGTTCGTTGGACATGGTTTCCGGCATGGTCAGGATGACCTTGTAGCCCTGTGCAGCACCGACGAGTGCCAAGCCAATACCGGTGTTGCCGGAGGTGGCCTCAACGATGGTGCCGCCAGGCTTGAGCTGACCGGATTCTACGGCGGCGTCGACAATCGCCTTGGCGATGCGGTCCTTCACGGAGTTTGCCGGGTTAAAGGACTCGACCTTCACCAGCACCTCGGCGCCGAGGCCTTCGGTAAGACGGTTGAGGCGGACGAGCGGGGTGCCGCCGATGGTTTCCAGAATGTTGTTGTAGACAGCCACGATGTGGACTCCTTTGGAAATAAGTTCTGACGTACAGCAGACACCTTACACTCCGCTAGTAGACAAAGTGGTATATAAATTCTGAACAGATCATTCGGGCATGGAATGTGGGATTCCCTGACTGTGAGCTGTGTGGCGCGATTTAGAATTACCCCCGTCGGCCGGTTATACTTCACAAACAGTGTTCACCTACCCCCGTTCTCAGCGGGGAATATGGGTGCACCTGCTGGTTACCCCCGAGTAAGAGAGAGTCTCATGGAGCCGCATCGACTCAAGGATGACGACGAGGCCGTACGCGCAGCACTGTCGTCGTTGAAGACTGCTACGGGTATTCCCGTCACTATGTACGGAACCCTATTGCCGGATAATCGTTTGCAGATTACCCAGTGGGTAGGTCTGCGCACGCCGGCGCTACAGAACCTCGTGATTGACGCCAACGTGGGTGTCGGTGGACGCGTGGTGAGCACGCGTCGCGCCGTCGGTGTTTCTGACTACACCCGCGCCACGACGATTAGTCATGAGAATGACCGTTATATCCAGGATGAAGGTCTTCACTCCATCGTTGCGGTGCCGGTCACTGTCCAGCGAGAGATTCGCGGTGTCCTCTATGTCGGTGTCCACTCGCCGGTGCGTTTGGGCGACAAGGTTATTGAAGAAGTCACCATGACCGCTCGTTGCCTGGAGCAGGACCTTGCGGTGAATTCAGCCCTCCGCCGTGCTGACAGCGGAAAGGGTGGAGCCGCGCGTGGCCACGTAATGAATGGCGCGGAGTGGGAGCAGGTACGTTCTACTCACTCCAAGCTGCGTATGCTGGCAAACCGCGTATCGGATGAGGACCTGCGCAAGGAGCTCGAGGCTCTCTGTGATCAGATGGTGTCCCCAGTACGCGTCAAGCAGTCCACCAAGCTATCTGCCCGCGAGCTCGATGTTCTGTCGTGTGTGGCTCTCGGCCATACTAACGTGGAAGCGGCCGAGGAAATGGGGATCGGCGCCGAGACTGTGAAGTCTTATTTGCGCTCTGTGATGCGCAAACTCGGTGCTCATACCCGTTATGAAGCGGTGAATGCAGCACGTCGCATCGGCGCGTTGCCCTGATTGTAGGTAAGTTGGGTGGGCGTGAAAGACCAGTTTATTGTCTCCGGTGGGGCGCGCCTGCAGGGCACCGTCAAGGTGGACGGTGCCAAAAATAGTGTGCTGAAGCTGATGGCTGCGGCCTTGTTGGCGGAGGGCACCACCACGCTGACCAATTGTCCTGAGATTCTCGATGTCCCCCTGATGCGCAAGGTCCTCGAGGGCCTGGGCTGCTCCGTGGAGATTGAGGGGCACACGGTGCGCATTACGACGCCCGCCGAGCTCCACTCCAACGCTGACTTCGACGCGGTGCGTCAGTTCCGCGCTTCGGTGTGCGTGCTTGGCCCATTGACCTCGCGGTGTGGGCATGCCAAGGTGGCGCTCCCCGGCGGAGATGCCATCGGCTCCCGCCCGCTCGATATGCACCAATCCGGTTTGGAAAAACTTGGTGCGAGTACCCGTATTGAACACGGCGCGGTCGTAGCCGAAGCGGAACACTTGCGCGGCGCCAGCATCAAGCTTGACTTTCCCTCTGTGGGCGCGACCGAAAACATCCTGACTGCCGCCGTCCTTGCGGAGGGCGAAACGCAGCTCCACAATGCTGCGCGCGAGCCGGAGATCGTCGACTTGTGCCTCATGCTCAAGGAGATGGGCGCCAACATCGAGGGTGAAGGAACCTCCACCATCACCATCAAGGGAGTGGACAAACTGCACCCGACCGAGCACGAGGTCATTGGTGATCGCATCGTTGCCGGCACCTGGGCTTATGCAGCGGTGATGACGAGAGGTGACATCACTGTTGGCGGTATTGCGCCCAAGCATCTGCACCTTCCGCTGGAAAAGCTCAAGTCCGCCGGCGCGGAGATTGAGGCTTATGTCAACGGATTCCGGGTACGCATGGATCGCCGCCCCACTGCTGTGGACTACCAGACCTTGCCGTATCCCGGCTTTCCCACGGATCTGCAGCCGATCGCCATTGGCCTTTCTTCTGTAGCGCAGGGAACCTCCATCATCACGGAGAATGTCTTCGAGTCTCGCTTCCGCTTTGTTGATGAGATGCTGCGCCTCGGTGCCGACGCGCAGGTGGACGGTCACCACGTTGTCATTCGTGGTCAGGAACAATTGTCCTCCACTCATGTCTGGAGTTCCGACATTCGAGCCGGTGCCGGTTTGGTCCTTTCTGCACTATGCGCAGATGAGACAACGACGGTCCACGACGTCTTCCACATTGATCGCGGCTACCCAAACTTCGTGGAGAACCTTCAGGCCCTGGGGGCCACCATCGAGCGCACGCAAGAGGAAGAGCTCTACTAAGGAGCAGTGCTTGGCGACGTTTCCCCGGTCCAACCTCACGGTTGTCCTGGGGATTTGTTGTTTGTTGGGGGTGTGCGTATATTAATTCGAGTCGCCGCGAGGTAGCCGTTTGGTTAACTGGTGGTAGATGTTGGGACAATGTTTGTTCGGCGGGTTTGACTTTGGTTGGGCTTGTTGGGTAATGTTGTTCGGGCCGCTTGCGAGAGGTTAACGTTTGGTTAATTTTCTTGTGGTGTGCGGATGATGTGTGAGAACTCAATAGTGTGCCAATGTACTTTTTTGTGTTGGTTGATTGTAATCATTGTTGGCCGTGATGCATTGTATGTGTGTTGCGGTTGGTGTATGCCGGATGGCGCTTTTTCAAGCGGCGTCATTGTAAATAACAGTAAGTTGTTTGGGCGTATTGATGAAATCTTCTGACTAGGCCAGCCCTTCTTTTTGTGCCCCGTCGGGTTGGGGGTTGGTTGAAGTTTTTTTCTTTATGTAATTTTTGGATTTGCCAGTTCAGGCAGCATCGTTGTGGTGTTGTTTGTGTTGGTTTGTCTTTTTTGTCTAGGTTTGGGCTTTTCACGGCCTTTTTGTGGAGAGTTTGATCCTGGCTCAGGACGAACGCTGGCGGCGTGCTTAACACATGCAAGTCGAACGGAAAGGCCAGTGCTTGCACTGGTGCTCGAGTGGCGAACGGGTGAGTAACACGTGGGTGATCTGCCTTGCACTCTGGGATAAGCTTGGGAAACTGGGTCTAATACCGGATAGGAACCGTCTTTAGTGTGGTGGTTGGAAAGTTTTTCGGTGCAAGATGAGCTCGCGGCCTATCAGCTTGTTGGTGGGGTAATGGCCTACCAAGGCGTCGACGGGTAGCCGGCCTGAGAGGGTGTACGGCCACATTGGGACTGA
Source organism: Corynebacterium sp. FDAARGOS 1242 (assembly GCF_016889985.1). NCBI lineage: Bacteria > Bacillati > Actinomycetota > Actinomycetes > Mycobacteriales > Corynebacteriaceae > Corynebacterium > Corynebacterium sp. FDAARGOS 1242. Next base: position 152,819 of record NZ_CP069568.1, read on the forward strand.
GATACGGCCCAGACTCCTACGGGAGGCAGCAGTGGGGAATATTGCACAATGGGCGGAAGCCTGATGCAGCGACGCCGCGTGGGGGATGACGGCCTTCGGGTTGTAAACTCCTTTCGACAGGGACGAAGCGCAAGTGACGGTACCTGTATAAGAAGCACCGGCTAACTACGTGCCAGCAGCCGCGGTAATACGTAGGGTGCGAGCGTTGTCCGGAATTACTGGGCGTAAAGAGCTCGTAGGTGGTTTGTCGCGTCGTCTGTGAAATTCCGGGGCTTAACTCCGGGCGTGCAGGCGATACGGGCATAACTTGAGTGCTGTAGGGGAGACTGGAATTCCTGGTGTAGCGGTGAAATGCGCAGATATCAGGAGGAACACCGATGGCGAAGGCAGGTCTCTGGGCAGTTACTGACGCTGAGGAGCGAAAGCATGGGTAGCGAACAGGATTAGATACCCTGGTAGTCCATGCCGTAAACGGTGGGCGCTAGGTGTAGGGGGCTTCCACGTCTTCTGTGCCGTAGCTAACGCATTAAGCGCCCCGCCTGGGGAGTACGGCCGCAAGGCTAAAACTCAAAGGAATTGACGGGGGCCCGCACAAGCGGCGGAGCATGTGGATTAATTCGATGCAACGCGAAGAACCTTACCTGGGCTTGACATACACCAGATCGCTGCAGAGATGTAGTTTCCCTTGTGGTTGGTGTACAGGTGGTGCATGGTTGTCGTCAGCTCGTGTCGTGAGATGTTGGGTTAAGTCCCGCAACGAGCGCAACCCTTGTCTTATGTTGCCAGCATTTGGTTGGGGACTCATGAGAGACTGCCGGGGTTAACTCGGAGGAAGGTGGGGATGACGTCAAATCATCATGCCCCTTATGTCCAGGGCTTCACACATGCTACAATGGTCGGTACAACGCGCAGCGACACTGTGAGGTGGAGCGAATCGCTGAAAGCCGGTCTTAGTTCGGATTGGGGTCTGCAACTCGACCCCATGAAGTCGGAGTCGCTAGTAATCGTAGATCAGCAATGCTGCGGTGAATACGTTCCCGGGCCTTGTACACACCGCCCGTCACGTCATGAAAGTTGGTAACACCCGAAGCCAGTGGCTCAAACTTGTTAGGGAGCTGTCTAAGGTGGGATCGGCGATTGGGACGAAGTCGTAACAAGGTACCCGTACCGGAAGGTGCGGGTGGATCACCTCCTTTCTAAGGAGCATTAATTAAGACACCAGTTGGTGTTGATAGCACATGGGTTTGTTTCATGTGTGTGGTGGTTGAGTAAACAAAAGTTTTGCTGCCACCGTGTTTGAATCGGGTGGAGATACACCTTAACCAAGCTTTTTAATCTTCCAACACGTAATTTTTGTTGAAGTACTTTGGTGCATTGTTGGGTGTCTGGGGCATTATCCCCTGGATGTCAACCCATGCTGGTAGCACACTGTCGATGGCTTTTGCTTGGTGGTTGTGTTGTTGGTGTGGGGTGTTGTGTGAGAACTGTATAGTGGACGCGAGCATTAAACCGCATGCTTTTTATGCTGCTGCTTTCGGGTGGTGGTGTGGGTGTGTGGTTTGTGTGATTTCTGTTCTTTTGTGTTTTGTGTAGTTCACGCCAGCATGCGGGCAGCGTTTGTTGTGTTGTGTGTTGGTTGTGTGTTCGTTATTTAGGGCGCATGGTGGATGCCTTGGCATGCTGAGCCGATGAAGGACGTGTAAGGCTGCGTTAAGCCTCGGGGAGTTGTCAATAAAGCGTTGATCCGAGGATGTCCGAATGGGGAAACCTGGCACCTGTTATGGGGTGTTACCCTTCAGTGAATTCATAGCTGTTGTGGGGGTTTACGCGGGGAAGTGAAACATCTCAGTACCCGTAGGAGGAGAAAATAAAATATGATTCTGCTAGTAGTGGCGAACGAACGTGGATGAGGCTAAACCGTGTGCATGTGATACTTGGTAGGGGTTGTGTGTGCGGTGTTGTGGGCCCTGATGTTAGCCAGCTACCACTGGTTTGCTTGTGTGTTGTTGTTAGGTGAAGTGGTGTGGAAACGCCGACCGTAGAGGGTGATAGTCCCGTAGTTGAAGGCTTCAATGCATGGGTTGTTGGGTTGCCCGAGTAGCAGCGGGCTCGTGGAATCTGCTGTGAATCTGCCGGGACCACCCGGTAAGCCTAAATACTTAGTGTGACCGATAGTGTATTTAGTACCGTGAGGGAATGGTGAAAAGTACCCCGGGAGGGGAGTGAAATAGTTCCTGAAACCATGTGCTTACAATCCGTCAGAGCACCGTGTGTGTGATGGCGTGCCTTTTGAAGAATGAGCCTGCGAGTCAGCGGCATGTCGCGAGGTTAACCCGTGTGGGGTAGCCGTAGGGAAACCGAATCCTAATGTGGTGTTTAGTGGCATGTCCTGGACCCGAAGCGGGGTGATCTACCCATGGCCAGTGTGAAGCAATTGTAAGAGGTTGTGGAGGCGCGAACCCACGTAGGTTGAAAACTGCGGGGATGAGCTGTGGGTAGGGGTGAAAGGCCAATCAAACTCCGTGATAGCTGGTTCTCCCCGAAATGCATTTAGGTGCAGCGTCGCATGAGCTTGGTGGAGGTAGAGCTACTGGTTGGTTGAGCGGGACTACAATCTTAGCAATGTCAGCCAAACTCCGAATGCCATCAATTGTGTTGTGCGGCAGTGAGACTGTGGGGGATAAGCTTCATAGTCGAGAGGGAAACAGCCCAGATCGCCGGTTAAGGCCCCTAAGGGTGTGCTAAGTGGAAAAGGATGTGGGATCGCGAAGACAGCCAGGAGGTTGGCTTAGAAGCAGCCATCCTTGAAAGAGTGCGTAATAGCTCACTGGTCGAGTGGTCCTGCGCCGACAATGTAGTGGGGCTCAAGCACACCGCCGAAGCCGCGGCAATACTTTGTATTGGGTAGGGGAGCGTCGTGCACGTGTGGAAGCGTTACCGTAAGGAGGCGTGGAGTGTGTGCGAGTGAGAATGCAGGCATGAGTAACGAATTGGAAGGTGAGAATCCTTCCCGCCGGATGACTAAGGGTTCCTGGGTCAAGTTCGTCTTCCCAGGGTGAGTCGGGACCTAAGGCGAGGCCGACAGGCGTAGTCGATGGACAACCAGTTGATATTCTGGTACCCGTATATCCGCGCCCATGATAAAGCACTGATACTAACCACCGCGGAAATAATTGATGCACTCTTTGAGTGCGTTGGTTGTTGATGTCGTGGGGCCTGAAGTGTGGTTCAAGCAATGGGGTGACACAGTGTAGTAGCCATGCCGCTTAGTGGATTGTTGGTGTAAGCGTGTGAGGTGGTGTGTAGGCAAATCCGCACACCGTAGAACCTGAGGCGTGATGCGTAGCCCAATTGGGGTGAAGTTGGTGATCTAGTACTGTCGAGAAAAGCCTCTAGCGATGTGGATGTATGGCCCGTACCCTAAACCGACACAGGTGGTCAGGTTGAAAATACTAAGGCGTTCGGGTGAACTGTGGTTAAGGAACTCGGCAAAATGCCCCCGTAACTTCGGAAGAAGGGGGACCACACGACTTAAGCCAACCTTGCGTTGGTGGTGGGTTGTGGGGTCGCAGAGAATAGAGGGAAGCGACTGTTTATCAAAAACACAGGTCCATGCGAAGACGTGAAGTTGATGTATATGGACTGACGCCTGCCCGGTGCTGGAAGGTTAAGAGGACCGGTTAGTAGTCTTTTGGCTGCGAAGCTGAGAATTTAAGCCCCAGTAAACGGCGGTGGTAACTATAACCATCCTAAGGTAGCGAAATTCCTTGTCGGGTAAGTTCCGACCTGCACGAATGGCGTAACGACTTCTCTGCTGTCTCAACCACAGGCCCGGTGAAATTGCACTACGAGTAAAGATGCTCGTTACGCGCGGCAGGACGAAAAGACCCCGGGACCTTCACTATAGCTTGGTATTGGTGTTCGGTTCGGTTTGTGTAGGATAGGTGGGAGACTTTGAAATGCGTGCGCCAGCACGTGTGGAGTCGTTGTTGAAATACCACTCTGATCGGATTGGATATCTAACCTTGGCCCATGATCTGGGTTGGGGACAGTGCCTGGTGGGTAGTTTAACTGGGGCGGTTGCCTCCCAAAATGTAACGGAGGCGCCCAAAGGTTCCCTCAGCCTGGTTGGCAATCAGGTATCGAGTGTAAGTGCACAAGGGAGCTTGACTGTGAGACAGACATGTCGAACAGGGACGAAAGTCGGGACTAGTGATCCGGCACCTACTTGTGGATGTGGTGTCGCTCAACGGATAAAAGGTACCCCGGGGATAACAGGCTGATCTTCCCCAAGAGTCCATATCGACGGGATGGTTTGGCACCTCGATGTCGGCTCGTCGCATCCTGGGGCTGGAGTAGGTCCCAAGGGTTGGGCTGTTCGCCCATTAAAGCGGCACGCGAGCTGGGTTCAGAACGTCGTGAGACAGTTCGGTCTCTATCCGCCGCGCGCGTTGAAACTTGAAGAAGGCTGTCCCTAGTACGAGAGGACCGGGACGGACGTACCTCTAGTGTGCCAGTTGTTCCGCCAGGAGCATCGCTGGTTGGCTACGTACGGAAGGGATAACCGCTGAAAGCATCTAAGCGGGAAGCCTGTTTTAAGATGAGGTTTCATTTGAGGTCCCCTACAGACGATGGGGTTGATAGGCCAGACCTGGAAGCACCGCAAGGTGTGAAGGCTACTGGTACTAATAGACCAAAACAAACACACCAAACCCAAAAACAAACAGGGTTTGGAGAATCAACACAAACACAACAAAGACAAACAATCACGTCACTGTTGCTCGCGTCCACTACACAGTATCTGACACAACACCAGCAACCAGAGTATGCTCTAAGTGTTTGTCGGTGGCCTATAGCAGCAGGGAAACGCCCGGACCCATTCCGAACCCGGAAGCTAAGCCTGCTAACGCTGATGGTACTGCAACCGGGAGGTTGTGGGAGAGTAAGAAACCGCCGACACCAAACAACAACAAACAACTCAATAAACACAGAAGAGACCGTTGAAACACCACCAGTTCCAACGGTCTCTTTCTCGTTTTCGCACCTAGCCTGTAAGTACCGACCACCAGGTGGGGGGCCTGACCCCCGGAAGGTAGACACGTCGGGGGTTAGCTATGCTGCTTGGGTCAGTGTAGCTGATGTGAGTGCTTCGAAGTCATCGGGGGCTAGAAGGTTGCACCAGGAGTGCCGTCTGCGCGTGTTGTAGCGCATGCACCATCGAAAGACTTCTTGGCGGCAGATGATTGGATTGTCAAAGACTTTTCGATCACGCAGAACTTCACGCTTTAAGGCGGCATTAAAGGATTCTGCCAGGGCATTATCAGCACTTGTACCCACCGCGCCCATGGATTGGCGTACACCAAGCTGGGCGCAGTGGTCCCTAAAGGCTTGTGAGGTGTACACACTGCCATGATCAGAATGGAAAATTGCCCCTTTAAGGCTTCCGCGAACCTTGCTGGCATGGGACAAAGCTTCGATAACCAGCGATACCCGCATGTGATCAGCTATCGCATGACCAACGAGCTTGCGCGAGTAGGCGTCAATGACCGTGGCTAGGTACATGTTCTTGCCGCCCTTACACGGCAGGTAGGTGATATCGCCTACATAGACCTGGTTCGGCTTATCAGCGGTGAATTTACGGCCTACTAAATCTGGCATGACGCGGTGGCCAGGCTTGCGCCTGGTGGTGATGCACCGACGCCGTTTAGTAAAGCCTTTCAGGCCCATGGATTTCATGATGCGTGCGACCTTCTTGTGATTGATCGGAGGAAAGTCCGTATCGTCGTTGAGGCTTGCAGCGATGCGTTTAGCACCATAAAGCCCGTGCTCATCATCGAAGATGGTCTTGATTCGTGCACCAATAAGAGCATCGGAACATATCTTTAACCTGCGTTTTTCGCGGGTTTGCACCCATTTGTAGAACGAGGAGCGATTGAGCTTTAACACGTGGCACATCCGCTTGACCGAGTACTCGGTTCGGTGGTCATAGACAAACTGGAAGCGGATTACCAGCGTGTCTCTTCGGCAAAATACTTCGCGGCCTTGCGCAGGATGTCGCGTTCTTCGCGCAGCTTTGCGTTTTCTTTTTCTAGCTGGCGGATTCGCTCAGAATCAGTCGTCGCCTTCGCCTTGTCGCGCACGGTCTTCGTGCGGGCACGCTTGCCGGTGCCGTACTGCTTAAGCCAGGAATAAAGTGAGGAACGATTGACTCCAAGCTCTGCTGAAGCCGCGTGAAGTGAGAGGTCCTCATTGTTTTCGTAGAGGGCCACAGCATCACGTTTGAACTGTTCGGAGTACCTAGGCATGGTGGTAGATTACCTTTCTTCCCAACCCAACAGGGCTGGATATCAGGTGTCTACCAAACAGGGGTCAGGTCCGTTGGCTGTTTTCTCGTTCTGCGACGACGAACCCGACGATGGCACGCGAGTACAGATCAATCACCATGTGTAACGCGAAGGTGTGTCCGTAGCACGGGCGAGGCAAAACGTAATATCCAAGCCGACACCTGACACCCAAGAGAGTCCCCTTCTAAGTCGAACACGAAGGAGCAATCATGTCCCAGGCAGCAACGACTGAGGCCATTCCCGCCCGCACTCTCAGTGCGTCGTGGGCGCAGGTCGCAGCGATTGTCGCTGCGGTCGACACCACACTAGGTAAGTGGCTGCTTGACAACTACAATATCGGCCTTACTGAGTACCGAGCCGTGCTCCATCTGAGCCGGACATCCGATCGGGAGCTGCGGATCACCGAGCTTGCGAACCGGGTCGGCCTTACTCAGAGCTCGGTAACCCGACTGGTCGAACGAATGGAGGCCAAGGGGCTGGCATTCCGGGACACCTGCCCAGATGATGGGCGAGGGGTCTTTGCAGTTATTACCGACGCCGGTCTCAAGGTCGTGACAGAAATCCACGAGCCATACGAAACGAAGATCTGCGAGCTTCTCAGTGATGCGGCCAAAAATTACCCGCAGCTGAACCTGGTTGATCTCGACCAGTCATTCCGGACAATCAGCAAGCTCATCTCCTAAGGGGCCCAGCGTTTCCGGGGTCGACCCACACACCTATATATGTATGTACATACACGCTCTGAATCGAAAGGCCTGATCCATGACCACGAAAATTGATGTTTTTATCGACTACGTCTGCCCGTTCTGCTTCCTCGTGGAGGGAGCAATCGACGAGCTTAAGCGAGACCGTGACGTCGAGGTAACCATTCGCCCCTTCGAGCTACGCCCTCACCCTGTTCCTACTCTGCGGCCAGAAGATGACTATCTACCGCGGATCTGGAAGGACGCGGTTTACCCGATGGCCGAGCGCCTGAACGTGTCAATCAGCCTCCCGACGATCTCTCCGCAGCCACGCACCGAGAAGGCGTTCATGGTACTCCAGCTGGCCCAAGAGCGCGGTAAAGCCGACGCGTACTCCGAGGCAATGTTCAAAGCGTTCTTCCAGGATGACAGGAACATCGGCGATGACGACGTGATCGTTAACGTCGCCACTTCCGTAGGTCTTGACGCGGGCGAGGTTGAAGCCGCTCTGCATAGCGAGGACCGACGAGCCAGGCAGCAAGCCGGCCAGGACTATGCAGTCAACACCGTCGGCATCACCTCTGTGCCGGGCTTCATGGTCGACGGTTATCTTCTGTCCGGAGTCCCCAGCGCTACACGGCTAAAGAAGACCGTCGACGACCTGACCATCAACACTGCCCCCCGCGAGGCTCGCCCATGAACACGACTGCCCCGGAGGCCCTCGTCGAGGTCATGGACCAGGCCGTGGAAAGGTGTGTGGAGCACGTTGAGGCCGGGGGGTTGCCCTTCGTCGGTGTAGTCGTCGACGACTCGGGCATCATCTCGAATTTCGGAGTCAACCGAGTCCGGGAGACTCGCGATCCAAGTGCTCACGCGGAGATCGTCGCCATGCGTGAAGTCCTCAACGACCGGGAGGATCTATCCGGAACCATATTGCTCGCCACCGGCGAACCTTGCGGGCTGTGTTATCGCTTTGCTCTCGACCACGGCATCGAAGCCGTCTACGTGGCCGTCGACCGTGATGCCGTCGCCAAATGGGGATTCGACTATCGCACCAGTTATCCCTCGCTGGGCATCACCGATGAACTCCGGTCTGCCGTCTTCCATGATCTGCCCGTCGAGCGCGGCAATGAGCCGTTCTCCCGATACCTCCAGACACAAAACAAACGTGGACGCTGATCAGCGCTCCTGCACACCCTTGAAAGGACACTTACCATGAGTTGGCTCTACCTCGGAATCGCTGTCATCTTCGAAGTCGCAGTAGGCATCTCCGCCGGAAAAGCACAAGGCTTCACCAACTTTTGGTGGAGCGTTGCCACCCTCGTCAGCGGCGGAATCGGCACCTTCTTCCTCAGCCTGGCCCTGCTGACCTTCGACGTCGGTGTCGGCTATGCGCTGTGGACCTCTCTGTCCGGCGTCGGAATTGTCATCCTCGGCGCGCTATTCCTCTCTCAGAAGCTGACGTGGAAGAAGCTGCTGGGTATCGGCATCGTCATCACTGGCGTCGTCGGGCTCAACCTCGCCGGCACTGTCTAACAACTCCCCCTCGCCCCATCTTCAGAAAGGACTGCAGTCATGTCCACCAATGCGACCCGCGGCACTGCCGCCCCAGAAACCACCGAGAAAAACGCCAACCCCTGGCTGGCTCTACTACTCGCCGGAGGATTTGAAGTTGGATACGCTCTAAGCGTCAACGGCAGCGAAGGCTTCACCAACCTCACGTGGTCCCTCATAGCGATCGTTTTCTTCCTCTGTACTCTGTTCTTCCTCAGCGTGGCTCTGAAGAAGATCGACGTGGGTATCGGCTACGCCGTTTGGGCCGGAATCGGCGCCGTCGGCGCCGCCCTGCTGGGCCCCGTATTCTTTGATGAGACCCTCACCCTCGTGAAGGGATTCTGGCTGACTGTCATCATCGGTGGTGTCATCTGGCTCAAACTCGCCGACAGCCCGAAACTCGAGGCGAAAAAGAGTGATACCCGGACCGCCGTGGCCTCGGAACAGCACCAATAACAACCCGTCGGCCTACCCTCGCCCGCTCCGTGGTTCAAACCGCCCCGGCAGATGGCAGCAGGGTCGCCGCTTTCTACACCTGGTCTGCGGTCGACGGTGACGACATGGGAAATGGACGTCTATGACGGTGTGAACGAAGACCTAACCCCCGACGTGTCTACTTTCCGGGGGTCAGGCCCGAATTGGCCTTACCGCACCAACAACAGTCCTCCTACCACAGACCTAGGACTATCCGGTGTTGATTTCATCGATCGGGCTGTTGGAACCGATTCAAAATCAAGATCACGGCATTATCCCAGGCTGCTCCGGGAATCCGTATCGATTTATCCACACGAAATGTCCCTTAACCCGTATAAGCCCAGACCTAAAAGGCGTCACACCCAGGGCGTGTTACACCCACCCAACAGCCCCAGCACACCACCACCAGCAGGTCTGGACTTCCACGTCTGGACACATAGAAAGAATGCCACCCCCATGAGGCAGGAATCAGGTTATGCCCATCTCACTTTCGTCGATCCCACGTTGTTTCCTTTCCCGCCGCTTTAGTCTTAGTTATGGAAGGCCCTTTCGTCTAACCAGGAGCGTGCGATGCGGATACGTCGTTCTCAAACTGTTGCCTTGACTGTAGTGGTTATAATCGCCGTATTTGTCGGGGCAGTAGCAGTGTGGTTCGCTGTCCCGTATTCACCGCTGAGGTCTGAGTTTTCGCGGGACGTGGAACGGGCCCAAGCAGCAGCTTATACAGATTCTGCTGATGTGTTTGTTGAGGAAGATTTCGCCGCTTTCCCAGCCGCGATCCAAAACTACATTCAGCGCAATGGTTATATCGGTACGCCAAAGTATTCGTGGGTTCATCTAGAGTTTGCGGACGTTGACTTCCGCCAAGGCAAGGATGGGCGGAAGCTGATAATCGATTATGACCAGTACAACTTCGCTGCCGAGCCGCGCAGGCTGGCCTTGGTAGAAAGTGCAGTGGCGGGGGTACCTTTTCAGGGATATGACTATTTCGCTGACGGTAAGGGCGGGATGAAAGGCGTCATCGGCAAGGCAGTTACGCTGTTTGATGAACGCGGTCCTGAGATGGATAAAGCAGCACTCGTGACGTATCTCGCGGAGTCGCTGTTTATTCCGCAGAGCCTGTTGCGAAACGACATCGAGTTCACCGAGCTTTCTGAACGGGAAGTCGAAGCGACCTTTACTTACGAGGGCATCACGGTAAGTGGCGTGTTCACCTTCAATGAAGCCTATGAAATGGTGGAGTTTAGGACGCACGATAGGGCAGTCGCTGGTGAAGACGGCACGATGACCCAAGTGGATTGGACAGCGAGGTGTGCCGACTACCTACCCGATGCCCACGGCATTCGTTTGCCGCGCACGTTCCAAGCAGTGTGGAACTACCCTGAGCAGGATCTCGTCTACTTTGATGGTTCTATTAGCAGGGCGACATTCGGCTAAGTCGGCATGGCGCAGTAGACATCACGACCAAGCATAAGGCAGGCTTAGATTCCCAATACGGTCTTAGCGATGAGGAAATAGATAATCAGGCCCGTGGCGTCGCAGAAGGTCGAAATAAACGGATTGGAAAATACCGCCGGATCGGCCCCAATAGTCTTGGCCACGATGGGCATGAGTCCACCAACAGTCGCAGAGATGGAGCAAATTAAAAACAGCGTTGATCCGATAACAATGCCGATATCAGCGCCGTACACCACCGTGGCAAGACCGAGCCCCGCCAGCCCAAGCACCGCACCCAAGAGCATTCCGACGCGTAGCTCACTCCACAGCACAGAAAGAATGTCCCGCGTGCGGACATCACCGAGGGCTAAGGCACGGGTGACCGTGGTCGCTGCTTGATTGCCAGTGTTTCCACCGGTTCCGGTCAGCAGCGGGATAAACAAGGACAGGACAACTGCCTTAGAGAGCGTGTCCTCAAAGGAATCGAGTACTTGGACCGTGAGCAGTGCGGACACTGCCAAAACAAGCAGCCAGACAATGCGGGAACGCACGAGCTTGAGAAGGGGAGTGGACAAGTAGGGCTGCTGCAGCGCTTCCGTACCACCAGCACGTGCTGAGTCCTCGCTGTCGGCTTCCTCGACGATGTCAGTGGCGTCATCGAAGGTCAGCAGACCCACCAGACGGTGCGAATCATCCACAATGGGAAGCGCCAGCATATCCAACGGTAGGAACCATCGGACGGTTTCCTCGGCATCGGCGCTGGCATAAGCAAAGAGAGGTTCCTGCATGATGGAAGCGATCTGCACCCCGGATTCCGCCGTGAAAATTTCCCGCAGGCTCACTACTCCCACCAACCGGCGGTCGGGGCGTGTTACCGGCACCGTGTAAATGGTCTCTAGTTCATCCGACTGCGCTCGCAGCGTGTCCAACGCCTCGTCGACGCTCATATCGGGGTGAATATCGGGAACCTCAGGGGACATGCGGCGGCCCACAGAGCGCTTGGGATAGCCCAGAATCACCCCAGTGACATCGCGTTGGGTTTGGGTCAGCGAACGCAGGAGACGGTCGGCAATCTCTGCCGGGAGCTCATCCAAGAGTGCCACGCGGTCTTCCGGTTCAAGTTCATCGAAGAACTCGTAGACATCGGCGTTGCCCAGCTCATCAATAATGTCCGCCTGGTGTTTGGCATCCAGTGCATCGAAGACAGCGATGGATTTTTCGCGCGGAAGTAAGCGAAGAGCCAGTGCCGCGCGCAGCGCATTCTGGCGCTCCACTATGGAAATGAGCTCCTTGCGCGGAACCTTGGCTAGGAGTTCCTGCAGTTGTGGGGCCTTCTGAGGATCGATGGCATCCTCTTGCTTAAGCCATGCCTCGACGATATCGCTAGCCTGCTCAGTAGTCTCCGCCATGGCTCCATCCCTGCCCTTCTTGCTTTATCAATGGTCTCCAGCCATTTAAGACTACGCGAGAGCTCACCTCTAGGGCGGTGGCTAATAAAAAGCTTGTTCCTTCATGCGAGTGAGAACATTGTGTGCCGAAATGAGGCACATCGGCACGCCCACGCCTGGGACAGTGGTGCCGCCGACGTAATAGAGATTGCTCAGCGTGCGCGACTGGTTCTGGCCGCGGAAAAACGCGGACTGGCGCAGCGTATGGGCAGGTCCCACGGCGCCACCGGACCAGGAATTGTACTGCTCGGCAAAGTCGCCGGGGCCGAGCGTGCGCTTGACGACGACTCTCCCCTCAAGATCCTTAATCCCCAACCAGGACCCCAGTTGCGCCACGGCAGCGTTAGCAATGGCATTTACGCGGGAAGATTCTTCAGCACCATAGGCATCGCCATGGCCATAGGATTCGTCCGCCGGGACGGGAACGAGGATAAAGAGGTTCTCATAGCCGTCCGGAGCCACCGAGGAATCGGTGGCGGAGGTCTTCGACACATAGATCGACTCCGAGGCTCCCAGCGGTCGCGTTGTCGCGGGGCCGTGGTAGACGGCTTTGAAGTCGGGCGTCCAGTCGCTGCTGAACAGAAGCGTATGGTGCGCTAGCTGCGGGAGAGAACCTTTCACGCCAAGAAAGACTAAGACCGTGCCCAGACCAGGGTCGCGGCGGGCAAAGTAGCGTTCCGGATAGGTCTGCAGTTCCTTCGGAAGCAGAGCAGTTTCCGTGTGGCGTAGGTCCGCGGCGGAGACAACGGCGTCGGCGGGGATTGTGCGGCCGTCGTCCAGCGTGACGCCTGTCGCGCGCCCGTGCGCATGGTTGATCGCTACCACCGCTGTGCCTAGCTCGAAGGTGGCGTCGGCTGCCTGCCGCGCGATGGCGTCGACAACGGCAGCGAACCCACCCTGCGGATAGCGCACACCTTCCACTAAATCCGTATGGCTCATCAAAGAGTACAGCGCCGGTGCCGCCTTCGGCTCCGTGGACAGGAACACCGCCGGGTAGGTCAGAATCTGTCGCAGCCGGTAGTCCTTAAACTGGGCGGCCACCAGGGCATCGAGCGAGCGCGTCAGCAGCAGCGCGAGCGTGCCCAGCCGCGTGATCACATCTTTGCTGAGAAGCTGCGTGGGGCGGGAGAACGTGGTGTAGAGAAAGTTGCGCAAGGCAACGGTATACACTTCGGAAGCTCGCGCGAGATACGCGCGCACCTTGGCGCCAGCGCCCGGCTCAAGGGAGTCAAAGAGACGGGCTACCTCGTCTACGCCTGTTTCCACGTCAAGAAACTCGCCGTCCTCGTTGTAGACGCGGTACGCCGGGGAGAGGTCAACTAGGTCCAGTTCGCGCTCAGTACTGGTGCCGCAGGCGCGGAAAAACTCATCGAAGGCCTCCGGCATGAGGTACCACGAAGGGCCGGTATCGAAGCGGAAACCATCCACGTTCAGGCTTCCCGCACGTCCACCGACGCCGCGCTGCTTGTCGACGACCGTGACACGCATACCTTCCTTCAATAGCAAGGCCGCGGTGGCTAGACCTGCAATACCAGCGCCGATCACAACGACATGTTTGGTCATGTTTTTAACCTTTATTCCTTACCGCGAGTGCTGCGGCGCGGCTAACAAGGACAGCTTTCCGCGCTGCTGGAACGCTGACGCGAGTAGACATGATGTCGTGCGCAGGAGTGGACTCGAGGAGATCCGTGAGCTCCGTAAAGAGGGCCGTCGCTGCGGCTACCCCTACTCGCGAGCTCAGGGGAAGCAGTCCCGTGGCGGTGCGCGCATGAGCTAGGTCCTCGCGGATGTCCGCAACGATTGCGGCCTTCGTCTCCTCATCGAGCTTGTCCGGTTCCCGCAGCGTGGGAAAGTAAGCACGGCCCAGCTCGCTGGAATCCTCGTGCAAATCCCGCAAAAAATTAATCTTCTGAAATGCCGCACCCAGGCGCACAGCGCCTTCCTCGACGCCGTCGGGCCGGGGCGCACCTGCATAAAAAGCATCCAGACACAGCAGCCCAATGACTTCGGCAGAGCCTCGAACGTAAGTCTTAAAAGACTCTGCGGTGTGGACAGTGCGTGTCAGGTCGGAGCGCATCGAGGAAAAGAACTGTGCCACGTGTTCATCCCTAAAGCCGCAGCGGCGTGCCGAGAGCGCATAAGCGTGTACTACCGGGTCGGTGTGAAAACGCTGGGAAGGTGCGGCGCGGACGGTGGCCTCGTAGGCGTCGAGAAGCGGGGCGGCAACCTGGGGGTCGAGCCCCGCATCGACGATTTCATCTGCAGTGCGCACCATGGCATAAAGATTGCGGATGTCTACTCTCACCTGCGGATTAAGCAACCTAGTAGCGAGGGAGAAGCTGGTGGAATAGTGCCTCATCACCTGCGCCGCGGCAGCTTCGGCGCTGCGGTCATAGCGTTCCAAAGCCAAAAGAGATCCGCACATATCCCATATTTTAGACCACACGCGTCACACATTTAACCCACGGTAAGATAGGGTAGTGACGTTACTTTCCCCATCTATAAGGAGAACACGTCCATGACCACCCCAACGATGACTGCTGCGGCCCGCGCCGTCGACCTGTTCAAGCAATACGGCCAGGGAGATACCGCAGTCACCGCGTTGGACCACGTCAACGTTGAGTTTGCGCGCAACGCCTTCACCGCCATCATGGGCCCTTCTGGTTCTGGCAAGTCCACGCTCATGCACACCATGGCGGGCCTAGACTCCGCTACTTCCGGCTCTGCCTTTATCGGTGATACTGACATGTCCCAACTCAGCGATAAGGACGTCACCGCCTTGCGCCGTGACCGTCTGGGTTTCATCTTCCAGTCCTTCAACCTCGTGCCGACGCTCACCGCGGCGGAGAACATCACCCTGCCCACTGATATCGCGGGCAAGAAGGTGGATCAGGCATGGTTCGATGAAATCACCACACGCCTGGGCCTTGCCCAGCGCTTGAGCCACCGCCCAGCAGAGCTCTCCGGCGGCCAGCAGCAGCGCGTGGCCTGCGCCCGCGCGCTTGTCTCGCGCCCGGAAATCATCTTCGGTGATGAGCCCACCGGCAACCTGGACTCCAATTCCTCTGCCGAGGTGCTCGATATTTTGCGCACCGCTGTGGACCAGGATGAGCAGACCGTTGTCATCGTCACCCACGACGCTAAGGCGGCGTCCTACGCCGACCGAGTGGTCTTTCTTGCCGATGGCCGCCTCGTCAACGAGCTGCACAACCCGACTATGGAGTCCATCCACGCTGTGATGGCAGAAATCGAGGGCTAAAGCATGGCCACGAAGAACACCATGCGCAGGGTATCCGTGCGCAATATTCTCGCGCACAAACTGCGCCTTGCCCTCACGCTCCTAGCCGTGGTGCTGGGTACCGCGTTTATTTCCGGCTCCTTCATGTTCACCAACGCGCTGTCGAATACCTTCGACTCTGCCGTTGACACTGCCTTCACTGGCGTGGACGCAGCGGTAAGCCAGAAGGAAGACGGCCCCGCACTCGATCAGAAGATGCGGGAGGACATCGCCAATGATCCCGACGTGCGCGCGGTCAACATTCAAAGCAGCCAGACCGTCGTAGCGGCTAACGAGAAGTCCGAGGCCTTCCAGACCGGCGGCGGCACCGCCAGCGTTGAGCCCTACTATCCGGCTGATCAGTCGGTCGGCGAGCCCGCTGAGCTTGTCGACGGCTCCGAACCCCACGGCACCGCTGAAGTTCTCATCAATGACTCCGCCGCCGAGAAGTTCGGCATTCACGTGGGCGATACTCTCGTCGTGGTCCACCCGGACCAGCGTGATGAGGTGAAAGTGGTGGGCGTCGTCAAGCCTGCCGTGGACCAAGGCGCGAGCCTGACCCTGCTGATGGACCACGCGGGATTCACCGAACGCTACGGCGACTCATCCCAGCTCAAGGTCGCCGCAGCTGACGGGGTCAGCGCTGAGGAGCTCGTGGATCACCTCAACGAGACTTTCGACGTCGATGCTGAGGCCGGCGAAGAACTGGCCAAGGAAATTTCCGACCAGATTTCCTCTGCGCTGAAGTTTGTCAACTACTTCCTCATCGCCTTCGGCCTCATTGCGCTGCTCGTGGGTACGTTCATCATCGCGAATACGTTCTCCATGATCGTCGCTCAGCGGACCAAAGAGTTTGCGCTGCTTCGCGCTCTGGGTGCTTCCCGCGGCCAGATCACGCGTTCTGTCGTGACTGAAGCCATCATCGTGGGCCTCGTGGGCTCCGCAGTGGGCGTGGTGGCCGGCGTGGGCCTCGTCGCGGCCATCAAGGCGGTCTTCTCCGCGCAGGACATGCCAATGGGTGGCGGTCTGGGTCTGAGCGTGAGCGCCGTTGTCGTGCCGATCATCCTGGGAACGGTCGTCACCGTTATTTCGGCGTGGGCGCCGGCGCGCCGTGCGGGTGCCGTTAAACCCGTTGAAGCTATGCGCACGACCGAGTCCGCCGCTGGTTCCTCCCTCCTCGTGCGTACGGTTCTGGGCGCGTTGCTACTCATCGCTGGCATTATCTTTGCGGTCTTGGGCGTGCTTCTCGACGTCTCCACAGGCATCCGCGCCTCTCTCGTCGGCCTCGGTGCTCTGAACCTCATCGTTGGTTTCTTCCTCGCTGGACCTGCGATCTCGCTGCCGATCGTGCCCTCGATTGGTCGCGTGGTGGGCGCGCCCTTCGGCGCGGTGGGCAAGCTGGCCGCCACGAACTCCGCGCGCAACCCGCGTCGCACCGCCGCCACTGCCTTTGCCTTGATGCTCGGCGTTGCTTTGGTGACCGCCATCGGCATGCTGGGCGCGACGATGAAGGCTTCGGTATCTGATGCCATCGACGAGGATGTTCGCGCTGATTTCTTGCTTGCCGGGCCAACGACGGGCAATTTCCCCACGCCGAATGAGACCGCTGATCTCGCCCGGAATGCTGAAGGCGCGGGCCAGGTCGTGGCATTGAGTTCCGCACCTATCATGGTGGATGGCCAGGCCTCGATGAACTATGGCCCGCAGATGGCCATCAGCCAGGTTATCGGTGGCAACGCCGACGACATCCTCAACCTCACCGTCGCGGAAGGTTCCCTCAAGCTGGGCGATGAGAAGGGCTTCATCGCGGATACGTCGCTGGCGGAGGAACAAGGCTGGCAGGTCGGCCAGTCCTACGAGCTCGCCGGCCCAGATCCAACCCATACCTCCGAGGTCACCCTCATTGGTACCTATGAGCCTTTCCAGATGCTGCCGCGGCTGGCACTCTCTGAGTCTGCGGCGACCGAAGTCGTAGACCCCTCGAGCCTTGACATCATGATGGTCGCCGTCAACGCGGCAGAAGGCGTCGACACGGAGGAGCTGCGAACCAACCTGGAGGAATCCGTCAAGGACCTCGTCGTGGTGCAGGTGCGCACCGGCGCCGAATTCGCCGGCGAGGCAGCCGGCATGATCGACCAGATGCTCACCATCCTCTACGCGCTGTTGGCGCTGGCGGTCATTATCGCCATCCTGGGTATCGTGAACACATTGACGTTGGGCGTCATTGAGCGCCGCCAGGAGATCGGCATGTTGCGCGCCGTGGGTACTCAGCGCCGCCAGATTCGCACGATGATCACGGTGGAATCGGTCCAGATTGCCTTGTTCGGCGCCATCATGGGCATGATCCTCGGCCTCGGCTTGGGCTGGGCGTTCATCTCCGTGCTTGCCGACGACGGCCTCGACTCCCTCACCGTGCCGTGGCTGATGCTCATCATCATGCTGGTTGGCTCCGGCATTGTGGGCGTACTCGCCGCCATCTGGCCGGCACAGCGCGCAGCGAAGACGCCTCCGCTGGACGCCATCGCCGACTAACCTGTTGGCCTAGGAGAGACTTAGGCAAGCAGGGAGCCTACCCAAGCTCCGCGCCAGGCCACCACGATGCCGATGCCTATAGTCCAGAAGAGATAACGCGCCAAGCGCCACCAGCGCTTGGCCTTTATCATTTCTCCGAGTTCCTTAGCCATCGTGGACCACGTTGATAAGCCACCCGCTAAACCTGCAGCAAGAAGTGGGAGAAAGTACTCCGGGGCGTGCGTATGAGCGGCATAACCATAGGCCACGCCGGCGAGCGCCGCTCCGGTGATATTTGCCGCGAATGTGCAGGTGGGGGAAGGCAAAATGCGGGTAAATGTGAAACGTGCGCAGCCTCCCACAAACCCGCCAACAAGCACGGCGAGGGCGGAGATGATGATCATGCGGGCCTCCGGGAGACGTCGCCAAGCACATACGCCCCTGTACACCCCACCACGGTGGCCAGAACGTAGGCGCCTGCCTGTGCTGGGCCGAAGCTGGAGGTGAGATAAGCAAACGTGGCGAAACTGGTGAAGCCACCGAGAAAGCCCGTACCCCAGAAGGCCGGTGGCTTGGCATACCCCATGACAGCGCTGCCCACGATGTTGATGAGGAGTAGCGGCAGCGCGCCGCCGCCAAGGAGAGTGGAGAGGACGAAACGGGTAAGCGCCCCGAGCGCCGCCCCGCAGCCCACAAGAATGGTCTGTGGCATGGCACCCATCCTAATTGGGATGCGAAACCTCCGCGAAGCAGGCAAGCTAAAGGTACATCCACGTCTCAAGGAGGACCTCATGGCACACGAGCGCGCTGGCCACCCAGCCCAGCCTTCCGATCTCATCGACATCGCGGAACTGGTCACCGCCTACTACACCCGAACCCCCGATGCTGACAATCCTGACCAGCAGGTTGCCTTTGGCACGTCCGGTCACCGCGGTTCCGCTTTGGATACCGCGTTTAACGAGGCCCACATCCTGGCTATCACCCAGGCCATCGTGGACTACCGCGCCACGCAGGGCACGAGCGGTGCCATCTTTATCGGCCGCGATACTCACGCTTTGTCCGAGCCCGCCATGGTCTCTGCCCTCGAGGTCCTCCTTGCGAATGAGCTGGAGGTTCGCGTGGATGATCGGGGTCGCTACACCCCAACGCCAGCTGTCTCCCACGCCATCCTGACCAACCCAGGCACCGATGGCATTGTTATTACCCCGTCTCACAACCCGCCGCGCGATGGTGGTTTCAAGTACAACCCGCCCACCGGCGGCCCAGCGGATACGGAGGCCACCGATTGGATTGCGGCGAAGGCTAATGACTACCTGCGCGCCGGGCTTGAGGGCGTGAAGCGCGTGCCGGTCGACGGTGTTCTAGATGAGCGCTGTGTGAAACACAATTATGTGGACACCTATGTCGCGGACCTGGCCAACGTGGTGGATATGCAGGCGATTAAGGATGCCGGCGTACGCATCGGTGCGGACCCCATGGGTGGTGCCTCGGTGGACTACTGGGCGGCCATCGCTGAGCACTACGGGCTCAACATGACCGTGGTGAACCCGGAGGTGGATGGCACCTTCCGTTTCATGACGCTGGATACTGATGGCAAGATCCGCATGGACTGCTCCTCGCCGGACGCTATGGCTTCGTTGGTTGAGAACCGCGCGAAGTATGACCTGGCTACCGGTAATGATGCCGACGCTGACCGCCACGGCATTGTTACCCCGGATGCGGGCTTGATGAACCCGAACCACTACTTGGCCGTGGCCATCGAGTACCTGTTTAGCCACCGCCCGGAGTGGGGTAACGCCGGGGTGGGCAAGACCTTGGTGTCCTCCTCCATGATCGACCGCGTGGTAGCCAGCCTGAACCGTGAACTCGTGGAGGTTCCGGTGGGCTTCAAGTGGTTTGTGCCGGGGCTTGTCGACGGCTCACTGGGCTTCGGTGGCGAGGAATCCGCCGGTGCCTCCTTCTTGCGCTTCGACGGAACGGTGTGGTCGACGGACAAGGACGGCATCATCCTGGACCTGCTGGCGGCGGAGATCCTGGCAGTGACCGGCAAGACCCCGTCCCAGCGCTATGCGGAGCTGGCGGAAGAATACGGTGCGCCGGCTTATGCGCGTACCGATGCCCCGGCCAACCGTGAGCAGAAGGCGATTTTGAAGAAACTCTCTCCGGAGCAGGTCACCGCAACGGAGTTGGCGGGTGAAGAGATCGTCGCCAAGCTCACCGAAGCCCCCGGCAACGGTGCGGCCATTGGCGGCCTCAAGGTGACCACGGAGAACGCGTGGTTTGCCGCCCGCCCGTCCGGTACCGAGGATAAGTACAAGATTTATGCCGAGAGCTTCCGCGGTGAGGAGCACCTCAAGCAGGTGCAGTCGGAAGCTCAAGCGCTGGTCGCTGAGGTTCTCGGTTCATAGCCACTCCTTTGCCTCTGGAAAAGTATTAAAGGTACTGGTAGTGGGTTTGCTAAGGTTGATGCGTGGCAAAAAAGAAGGTGAGCACCGCCTTGGTGCTCGACATCATCAGTGCATTCGCGCGGTTCTACATGGCCTACATCTGGATCAAGGCTGGGCTGTCGAAGTTCTCTGACCAGCTCGCGGTATCGCAGAGTATTAAAGCTTATGAGATTTTCACGCCCGAGTGGTCGCACTACTTGTCCTACCTCATCGGTCCATTGGAGGTGTGCGGCGGATTGCTGCTGCTCCTGGGGCTTTTCTTGCGTCAATCGGCGTGGGTAGGGCAGGTAGTGCTGATTCTGTTCATGATCGGCATTGCGCAAGCATGGCTGCGTGGACTCGGAATTGATTGTGGTTGCTTCGAGGCCAACCCGGACAAGGATGCCCAAGTGATGAACTACATGATGACACTACTGCGTGATGTCTTCTATTCTGTCTTAATGGTGTGGACGATCAAGCGTCCGTTTACCAAGTTTGCACTGCACCCTTAACTACGGTGTGTAGGCTTCCATCTGTTCGAAGAAATGTCATGAAGGCAAGGTTGTTCAATGAGCACAGTTAAAGACCCCAACTCCAAGGGTAATAGTGGATTCCTCTGGGGCCTCGCTGTTCTTCTGGTCATCGTGGCCGTGGTTATCGGCTACATCGTCTACCAAGGTCGCAGCGCCCAAACCGATGCGTTGGGGGACTACGCTGCAGAAGACGTCACCATGGAAATGTCTCTGGCAGACAACGCAGTGACCCTCAAGTC
Source organism: Corynebacterium sp. FDAARGOS 1242 (assembly GCF_016889985.1). Taxonomy (NCBI): domain Bacteria; kingdom Bacillati; phylum Actinomycetota; class Actinomycetes; order Mycobacteriales; family Corynebacteriaceae; genus Corynebacterium; species Corynebacterium sp. FDAARGOS 1242. The sequence goes on from NZ_CP069568.1 coordinate 173,745, forward strand.
CGCTGAGGCTGGGAAGGACGCTGTCGAGGTTGAGCTCTACGAAGACTACTCTTGCCCCCACTGTGGTGACTTGGCCAAGGAAACTGACGGGCAGATGAAGGACGCCATCGACGAGGGCAAGCTCATCGTCCACGTTCGCTCCCTGAACTTCTTGGACGGAAGCCAGAACGGCCTTGAGAGCATCAAGACCAACAAGGGTCACTCCTCCAAGGCTGCTGCTGCAATGGAACAGGTGGCCAAGTCTGGTGATGCCAAGCTGTACTGGAACTTGCGTAAGTACCTGATGGAGAACCAGTCCAAGGTCTACAACAAGTGGGATTTGGCTGATTTCGCTGACGCCGCGAAGTCCTTGGGCGCTGACAAGGACACCGTCATGGCCATCAAGGAAGCCGAGGTGGGCGAAGGCAACGAGCTCGTTGCCGCCAACTACGAGAAGCTGGAGTCCGAAACTGGCAGCGTGTCCTCGCCGCGCATCATCAAGGATGGCAAGGACATCCCGGAGGATGAGAACACGTCCATCATGGAATGGGTTGACCTCGTCCTGGATAAGTAGCGATTGAGTAAATAACGCGCCCCATCTCGCGATTTGGTTCGCGAATTGGGGCGCGATATATTGTTACGAGTTGCAACCGTGAAGGTTGTACCTCGTATGAGGGGCTATGGCGCAGTTGGTAGCGCACCACACTGGCAGTGTGGGGGTCACGGGTTCGAATCCCGTTAGCTCCACTTTAAAATTCAATACCGCCTTGGGGCTATGGCGCAGTTGGTAGCGCACCACACTGGCAGTGTGGGGGTCACGGGTTCGAATCCCGTTAGCTCCACCGCTGGCCGTCTCCGTGAAGGGAGGCGGCCTTTTCCTATGCTGGGGTGCATGGATGTTTATACCAAGTCAGTAGCGCGACCTGACCAAGCCGGCGCGGAGGCCGCGGGCCTGCGCTGGTTAGCAGCCGCACGTAAGGACGTCGTGGTTGAGGTCGCGGGGCTGACGGATTCGACGATTAGTACGCGTCGCGTAGCGCAGGCGCGTCCGAGCGCACAGGCAGCGCGTACCTTCGGTGCGGCGCTTCGCGAGGTACATGAGTCAGGTGCTTCGGCCTTCGGTGCTCCGCCCGAGGGATGGGAAGGTGCGAACTTCATTGGGCGCGTGGAGCAGCCCTGTGAACCATGCTCGAGTTGGGGAGAGTTTTACGCGCAGCAGCGCGTACTTCCCTTTGTGGTGACGCTGCCGCAGGAGCTTCGCGACGTCACCCAGCGCGCCACCGATGCCTTTCAATCAGCGTCCTGGGATGTGGCGCCTGCGCGGATCCATGGTGATTTGTGGGCGGGCAACGTGCTCTTTACTGCGGACTCGGCAGTCATGATTGACCCAGCTGCGCATGGCGGGCACCCGTGGACAGACCTAGCCATGCTGGAGCTTTTTGGCACGCCGTATTATGAGGAGATTCTGCGCGGTTATGGGGTGCCGGCAGAATACGAAAAGTGGGTGCCGATGCACCAGCTGCACCCCTTGGCGGTTCACGCTACGACGCATGGGCCTGCCTATTACGGACCTTTAGGCAGGGCGGCACAAGCCACGATTGAGCTCCTCAGCTAGGTGTGGGATCGCCGATGTGCCCGCTGACCGTGGTGTGGTTGGCGGGTTTCGGCGTCTCGGCGTGGGTGCGAAGCTTCAGCTCGCACCCGGTGGGTCGGGTGGTTGGCCTGTTGTTTGTCGTGCTGCTTTCTCAGAAGCGAGTCTGGTTGTGGCTTCTTGGTATTCGGGCATGGCGGTAATTGGCACACCCCAGGGCGGGATGTAGCTCACCCCGGTGTTCAGCCGGAACATGTAGCCCCTGCCGGTGGGGCGTTTGGGGTCATCGTCGTTAATGCTGTTGTGGTAGGCGCATAGGAAGGTGAGGTTTTTGAGGTTGGTGAAACCTCCTGCTTGCCAGGGGATGAGGTGGTGGACTTCGCAGTAATCAGCTGGTTTGTTGCAGCCGGGCCTAGAGCAGGTTTGGAATTCAGCTGCCAGGCTGATGCGTTGTTTCCAGCTGGCATGCCGCTTAATCCGGTAGGAGTTCACCGGGCCTTCAAGGGGGTGGATGATGGTGGCGTAGCCAATCTCGGCAAACTTGTAGGCCAAAAAGTCTGCGCCGGTCATGCGTGCGCCGTTGGTGAGGTTAAGTTCGATTTCCTCCCCATCCCCGTTGATGATTTGGTCGAGTTCGTTGAGGGTGACAACGACTTGGGCATGTACGGCGGGTTTGGTGCCAATACCGCCGGTGACAATGACGGTGCGGGCGGCATCAAGCAGGTTTGTTTTATTAACGGATTCTAGGGTTCCGCGGATATCGGCGATGACGGTCGGGGCGTCGGTGATGGTGATGGAGTTAGGTCCCTTGGAGCGGTAGGTGAAGCGGACTCCGGGTTTAGCTACACGTTTGGCACGAAGCTCCTTTAAGCGCTTGGTGGCAACCTGGCGGATTTTGTGGGCGGGGGTGCCGGCAAGCTTGATGCGTAGGTTCCAGGCATCGAGGTCTTTTTTCACGCGTGCGGTGTAGGACTCGATCAGGGTGAGAATGCTAAGGCTATGTTGTTGTGCGACCGCGGCGGCACGTGCTTTGCGTTGTTTGCCGGTGAAGCGAGTGTGCCCGAAGTAGGTGCGGTGAAGGTGGGCGAGTTCTGTGGCATCGGCTGGGTCGGCGCCGAGCGCGCGAAGCTCATCGGGTGAGCTGGATGCTTGTTCCACTAGCGCGATCCCCGAGTTGCGGTAGTGGAAGTAGGTTTCTAATACCCCCATGACCACAGAGACTAAAACAGGCCCACCAACCCCGCAACCGCAAGGCGGCTATTGAGGGCCGGGAGGCATGACACGCTTGTGGGCGCCTTGGCGCCAGAGGGTTTCGATGCGTTCCTGGGCGTCGGCAGGCACGGCCTTGCCTTCGAGGTAATCATCAATGTGGGTATAGGTGACGCCGAGGGCTTCTTCGTCCGAAAGCAGCGGGCGATCATCCTCAAGGTCCGCAGTAGGGATCTTTGTCCACGTGGATTCAGGTGCACCGAGGTGCTCAAGAAGCTGGGCGCCCTGGCGCTTGTTGAGGCCGGCTAACGGGATGAGATCGGCGGCGCCGTCTCCCCACTTGGTGAAGAATGCAGTGACGTTTTCGGCGGCATGGTCACTACCAATTACCAGGGCGCCGACCTCCCCGGCCACCGCGTACTGGGCAGCCATGCGGAGGCGGGCCTTGAGGTTGCCGCGGTTGAAATCGCCGAGTGTGGAAGCCTCGAGAGCAGTAGCAACCGCGCTATTGAGGGCAGCTGTGGCTTCAGCGATATTGATGGTCAGGCGGTAATCGGGCTGGATGAAGTCGAGCGCTACCTGGGCATCCTCCTCATCTGCCTGCACGCCGTGGGGGAGGCGAAGCGCCCAGAAATGCGCGCCCTCGACGCGTTCGACGGCCAGCTGCGCCAAGCGGCCAGCTAGCGTGGAATCCTGGCCGCCGGAAATGCCGAGGACGTAGCCTTTCGCGCCGGTGGTACGAAGGTAGTCGGCGAGGAATGTGACGCGGCGCTCAACCTCCTCCGCTGGATCGATCAAGGGCTTGGTACCCAGGGCTTTTATGATGTCCTGCTGGAGGTTTGTGGATTCGTGTGACATGACGACCATGGTAGCCGCCTGCGACAATATGCACTCGTGAACAAAGATTCTTACGTGTTGGTCATCGCTGGCGTGGCAGCGCTGGGGGGTCTCCTCTTTGGCTATGACACCGGCGTCATGTCTGGCGCACTGCTCTTTGTGGGCTCAGAGTTCGATATGTCAGCACACCAGGAGGGGTTGGTGACCTCAATGCTGCTCGTCGGGGCTGCCGTGGGTGCGCTGGCTGCGGGGCGTGTTGCGGATAGGATGGGCCGACGTCGCGCGCTTATCCTCGGCGGCCTTATCTTCCTTGCGGGATCGGTGTGGTGCGCATTGGCGGGTTCGACGACGGAACTTGCCACGGCCCGCGCAGTCTTGGGGCTAGCAGTAGGCGCAGTGTCCATAGTGTCGCCGATGTACATCTCAGAAATCACTCCGGCCGCGGTGCGTGGGCGGATGGTGTCACTGAACACGCTCATGATTGTGGTAGGTCAGCTAGTGGCTTATGGGGTGAACTCCGCGCTTGCCTCAACGGGCAGCTGGCAGTGGATGCTGGGACTCGCGGCGGTGCCGGGTGCCGCGCTGGCCATTGGAATGTTCTTCTTGCCTGATACGCCGGTATGGCTGGCCTCGCAGGGCCGTCATGATGACGCGGCCGCTGTGCGCGCACGGGTAGGGGCGGGGGAGGAGAAGGGGGCGTCGCCAAGCACAGGCGAATGGGCCGCACTGTCCGCGCACAGGTGGATGCGCTGGGCGGTCGGGCTGGCCATGCTCATGGGGCTGACGCAGCAGATTACGGGCGTTAATGCGATTGTGTACTTCGCGCCGACCATGATGAATCAGGTGGGCTTGTCGACGACAAGCTCGGTGTACACGTCCATGGTGATCGGCGTGGTGTCGGTTATTGCCTGCGTGGTCGGTATGCGCGTTGTAGACCGCGTGGGGCGGCGTCGCCTGCTCATGGTTGGGCTGGGTGGCAACGTAGTATCGCTCGTGGTGCTTGCAGTGGTGTACCACTTCGCGCAGGATTCGACACCGCTGGCTATGGTGTCGTTGGCCTGCATGGCGGCGTTCATCGCGTGCCAACAAGCGGCGGTGTCACCGGCAACGTGGCTCCTTATTTCTGAGATCGTGCCGGCGCAGGTACGCGGTTTGGGAATGGGCATTGCGGGCTTGGCCCTGTGGGTGAGCAACTGGGTGGTAGCGCAGTTCTTCCTGCCGGTGGTGGAGTGGCTTGGCGGTTCACTAGCGTTTGGCGTCTTTGCGGTGTTGGGCGTGGTAGCGCTGGGCTATACGCGCGCGCTCGTACCGGAAACGATGGGCAAGACGCTGGGTGAGGTCTCCGAGGAATTGCGGTCGAAATACTCTCAAGCGTGAGTGTTTTGGTAATGACGCGCTTGTGCGGTAACATTTTTCCTCGTGTCATTGCTGGGCCCTTCGCCCGGCTATGCTTTGAACTAACCACTCGCATGAAGTTTGCGCATAACGAAAGGAGCGCCCGATGAAGGTTCGCAAGTCGCTTCGGTCGCTGAAGAAGAAGCCGGGCGCCCAGGTTATTCGCCGCCACGGTAAGGTCTTCGTGATCAACAAGAAGGATCCGCGCTTCAAGGCTCGCCAGGGCTAAGAATCGAGGGATTCTCATTCCGCCTCCTCCACTTAATTTGGGGGAGGCGGAATTTTTTTATGCCCGTCTGCCTCGCCAAATTAGCTCCGATGAATATAATTATCGGGTGGGGTTAGAACACTCCCCAGCGGACAATAGAAAGAAGAAATAGCGTATGAAAAGGCGTATCGCGGCGGCGATGTGTGCTGCCGTCGTTGGGTTCTCGGCACCGGTGGCCCACGCTGTAGACATTGATTTGGTCAGTACGGCTGACCCGTCACTGGGCATCAATGATCCCTCTTGCGTAGCGAGCGGTGAGGTACGTGAGCCGGTTGTGCTCATACATGGAACATCTGACAATGCTTCTACGTGGGACGAACTCATCCCAGTTCTGCAAGACCGAGGGATGTGCGTGTGGGCGTTTGACTACGGGGCTTATGATGTGACGCTGCAGAACGCAAGTGCACGCACGAAGGGGATCGCCGACCTCGACGAGTCGGCGCGTGAGGTCGCAGAACAGATTGACTATGTACGGGAAGTAACCGGAAGCGAGAAGGTGAACCTCGTGGGGCACTCGCAGGGCGGGTTGCACATTAAGACCTACACCCAGATGTATGGCTCGCCGGAACATGTTTCCCATGCGGTGGCACTAGGCGGCAATTTCCACGGCACCACGCTCGACGGTATGGGGACGGTGTTGGCGAAGATGATTGCGGCCATGCCGAACTTGGCGCGCTTCTTTGCAAGCAGCGCTGGTATCCAGCAGGTGGTGGGGTCTGAGTTCATGGAGAATCTCAATGCCTTGCCGGACACGGCGCCGGGCCCGTTGTATACCTCGATTTACTCGCCTGCTGATGTCACCGTGACCCCCAACTCGACCTCTGTGCTGGAAGCTGTGGGCGGCGCTGACGTGGTGAATATCGACCTCGGTGAGCTGTGTGGGGCAGAGCCGCTACATCCAGATTTGCCTCGAGACACCACGGTGATGAGCCAAGTGCTTTTCGGTTTGACCCGCGAAGAGGGGCAGGGGCCGGACTCGTCAACGTGTATGACGGACTGAGGTCTCCTGACTGCTTCGTGAATGAGACTTAACGGGCGCGGCGCGGGCCGCGCCCGTTTGTGGTGTTTGCCACAAAACGGGTGAACGTTTGGTTAACTTGCGGGAAATACCACGCGTGTAGTTACGGCGTTGGCGAAGAAGCAGGGTGCACGAGGTCAATATGTGGGGTCCGGGGGACTTACATCCTGGGAATATCACTGGTGTAACTACTATATGTAGTGTTAGTTGCGGGGTTTTGGCACAAAGTATAGTGTCGTTGATGTTGCTCAGGCGGCGGCCCTACACCGCGTAGCCAGAGCTAAAAGTCACTCAGCAGAATTCATTAGTCACTACGTGTGCAGCGTCAAAGGAAACCGTCATATGAGCATCACTCTCTACACCAAGCCCGCTTGTGTTCAGTGCAACGCCACTAAGAAGGCTCTCGACCGCGCCGGTCTTGAGTACGACATGGTGGATATCTCCATGGACGATGAGGCTCGCGACTACGTCATGGCCCTGGGCTATGTCCAGGCACCGGTCGTCGAGGCCAACGGCGAGCACTGGTCTGGCTTCCGTCCTGACCGCATCAAGGGCCTGAGCTCCTTGGCGGCAACTGCATAACAATTCATCATGTTGGTCGTGTATTTCTCTTCCGCCACGGAAAATACCCACCGCTTCGTTGAGAAGCTCGGCCTTCCTAGCGCCCGCATCCCGCTGCGCCTGACTGATGATCCGCTCATCGTCAACGAACCCTACGTCTTGGTGTGTCCGACGTATGGGGGAGGGGCATCGATAAGCAAGCAGAACACGCGACCCGTGCCCAAGCAGGTCATCCGGTTCCTCAATAACGAACACAACCGCAGCTTTATCCGTGCGGTCGTGGCCGGAGGAAACAGTAATTTCGGTACCGACTTTGGCAAGGCGGGCGATGTCATCGCCGCCAAGTGTAAGGTGCCTTATGTGTACCGTTTCGAACTTCTTGGTACCGAGGAAGATGTCACAATTTGCCGCGAAGGCCTGCTGGCCAACGCTGCAGCCTTAGGCCTTGCGGCCTAGGGCTTCTCCTATGTATTCCCTGTAGATTTTCGTCTCTCCAATTTCGCCATAGCAAAGAAAGGCCCGTGAACGTCGTGACCACGCAACTGGGTAAGACCGTCGCCGAACCTGTGAAGCCTGAAGAGCAGCTGGACTATCACGCGCTGAATGCACTGCTCAACCTGTATGACGAGAACGGCAAGATTCAGTTCGACAAGGACCGTGAGGCCGCGAACCAATTCTTCCTCCAGCACGTGAACCAGAACACCGTCTACTTCCACGACCTGGAAGAAAAGATGCGTTACCTGGTGGAAAATAAGTACTACGAGCCGGAGTTGCTCGAGCAGTACGATTTCGACTTCATCAAGTCCCTGTTCAAGCGCGCATACTCCTACAAGTTCCGCTTCAAGTCCTTCCTGGGCGCCTACAAGTACTACACCTCCTACACGCTGAAGACTTTCGATGGCCGCCGCTACCTTGAGCGCTTCGAAGATCGCGTGTCCATGACGGCACTTTTCCTTGCGGATGGCGATACCGAGGTGGCTGAGCACCTCGTGGACGAAATCATGACCGGCCGTTTCCAGCCGGCGACCCCGACCTTCCTTAACGCTGGCAAGGCCCAGCGTGGCGAGCTCGTATCCTGCTTTCTGCTGCGCATCGAGGACAACATGGAGTCTATTGGCCGCTCCATCAACTCCGCACTGCAGCTGTCCAAGCGCGGTGGCGGCGTGGCACTGCTGCTGACCAACATCCGCGAGTCGGGCGCGCCGATCAAGCACATCGAGAACCAGTCGTCCGGCGTCATTCCGGTGATGAAGCTTCTGGAGGATTCCTTCTCCTATGCCAACCAGCTTGGCGCACGCCAGGGCGCTGGTGCGGTATACCTCAACGCGCACCACCCGGACATCATGAACTTCCTTGATACGAAGCGTGAAAACGCGGATGAAAAGATCCGTATCAAGACCCTGTCGCTGGGAATCGTCGTTCCGGACATCACCTTCGAGCTGGCCCGCAAGAACGATGACATGTACCTATTTAGCCCGTATGACGTTGAGCGCGTCTACGGCAAGCCTTTCGCAGATATCTCTGTCACTGAGCACTACGAAGAGATGGTGGAGGATCCGCGCATCCGCAAGAAGAAGATCAATGCCCGCCACTTCTTCCAGACCATCGCGGAGCTACAGTTCGAGTCCGGCTACCCGTACATCATGTTCGAGGACACCGTAAACCGCGCGAACCCGGTCAAGACCGGCCGCATCAACATGTCGAACCTGTGCTCTGAGATTCTGCAGGTGAATGCTCCTTCCGAGCTCAATGAAGACCTGACCTACAAGACCTTGGGCAGCGACATTTCCTGCAACCTGGGCTCGCTCAACATTGCGGCCACCATGGATTCCCCGGACTTTGCGCTGACCGTGGAAACCGCCATCCGCGGCCTGACTGCAGTGGCGGATAAGACGTCCATCAACTCCGTACCGTCGGTGCGCAAGGGCAACGATGATTCCCATGCCATCGGCTTGGGCCAGATGAACCTGCACGGCTACCTCGGTCGCGAGCACATCGAGTATGGCTCGGAAGAAGGCTTGGACTTCACCAACGCTTACTTCGCGGCCATCATGTACGCCGCACTCCGTGCATCCAACAAACTGGCTCGTGAGCGCGGCGAGTACTTCACGGAGTTCCCCGAATCCGAGTACGCAAGCGGTGAATTCTTCGACCGCTACGACCCAGCTGATTTCGCTCCCCGCACCGAGCGTGTCAAGGAGCTGTTCGCGGCTTCTTCCATTCACACGCCGACGGCGGAGGAGTGGGTGCAGTTGAAGGAGGACGTCGCCAAGCACGGCATCTACAACCGTAACCTGCAGGCGGTGCCGCCGACTGGTTCGATTTCCTACATCAACAACTCGACCTCATCTATCCACCCGATTGCCTCCAAGATCGAAATCCGTAAGGAAGGCAAGATCGGCCGCGTCTACTACCCGGCGCCGCACATGGATAACGACAACCTTGAGTACTTCAAGGATTCCTACGAGATCGGTTACGAGAAGATCATCGACACCTACGCTGTGGCCACCAAATACGTGGATCAGGGCTTGTCATTGACCTTGTTCTTCAAGGACACCGCCACCACCCGTGATATCAACCGCGCGCAAATCTATGCCTGGCGCAAGGGCATTAAGACCCTCTACTACATCCGCCTGCGCCAGATGGCGTTGGAGGGAACTGAGGTTGAGGGCTGCGTATCTTGCATGCTGTAGACCTTTGAGTTAGGTCTCTTTCGCACGTGCCTCCGTGAGGATGGCGCGTGCGATTTTTTCTGCCTCTGTAGCGTCCCCACGATGGATAGCGTGCGCTAAATCCAAATGGAGCTGCGCCGTTCCCGCGGTGGGGTTGCGCTTGCGCGAGCCAAACACCGAGCGTCCGCGCACCATGGATAGAAGAAACGGGCTCAGTGCCGCAAACATCTCATTGCCCGATGCATGCAGCACCATGGTGTGGAAGCGCAGGTCGGTTGCGAGTTGCTCGCCGACTCGCCGCGCGGGAGTGTCCTCAAAAGCGTGCAGGCGCTGCGCCAGCTCGAGGATCTCCTCCTTGTCCGCCGGGGAACCATGCTGAGCTGCTAGGGACGCTGCAATAGGTTCGATGGCCAAGCGCAGCTCATTGAGGGAACTGCGCTGCCCGTCCCGCGACTTCTCCGAGTTCAGGCGCCACGTGATGATGGAGGAATCGTAGACGGCCCACTCGCTAATCGGCAGCACCGTAATGCCGACGCGCCGCGAGGACGCCACCATGCCCAGTTGCTCAAGGGCGCGCATCGCTTCGCGGGCCACGGTGCGTGAGATATCGAAGCGCTGACAAATATCGTTCAGGGTAAAACGTTCACCAGCGGGGAGGGTGCCACTGACGATGTCTGATCCCATGGTGTCCAGCACGGTGCTTAGCAGCGGAGTGTGTGGCTCTTGCGTAGTCGCCACGATGCCAATACCTCCCTCTGCGTGAGAAACGCGGACTCGGAACACATAAAACGTCAGTATAAATTAGCCCGTTGTCGCTACTGGATGCATGGGGAGTAGCGACACTTACCGGAATGCAGGCCAAGTGGGTACGATGGCCACAGGAACACTCAGACTAGAAAGACGAGGTAACGCGCGTGTCTCACGAGTATGACGACTACATCGCCAGCCACGAGGCTCCGGTGAAGGCGGTCAACTGGAATACTGTCCCGGATGAGAAAGATTCCGAGGTGTGGGACCGTCTCACGGGTAACTTCTGGCTCCCGGAAAAGGTTCCAGTGTCCAATGACATCCCCAGCTGGAAGACGCTGACGGAGAAGGAACAGGAGACCACCATGCGTGTCTTCACCGGTCTGACGCTCTTGGATACCATCCAGGGCACGGTGGGTGCGGTATCGCTGCTTCCCGACGCCGTCACGCCACACGAAGAGGCAGTCCTAACCAACATCGCCTTCATGGAGTCGGTGCACGCGAAGTCTTACTCCAACATCTTCATGACCTTGGCGTCGACCCCGATGATCAACGATGCGTTCCGCTGGTCTGAGGAAAACGAGAACCTTCAGCGCAAGGCGAAGATTGTCATGTCCTACTACCAGGGTGATGACCCGTTGAAGAAGAAGGTCGCGTCCACACTGCTGGAGTCCTTCCTCTTCTACTCGGGCTTCTTCCTGCCGATGCACTTTTCGTCCCGCGCCAAGCTGACGAACACGGCCGATATCATTCGCCTCATCATCCGCGATGAGGCCGTACACGGCTACTACATCGGCTACAAATTCCAACAGGGCTACAAGCAGCTCTCCCCGGAGCGTCAAGAAGAAATGAAGGGCTACGCCTTCGATCTTCTCTATGACCTCTACGAGAATGAGATTGACTACACCGAGGATCTCTACGACGAGCTGGGGTGGACCGAGGACGTTAAGCGCTTCTTGCGATACAACGCCAACAAAGCACTCAACAACCTTGGTTTTGAGGGCCTCTTCCCGGCGGATGAGACTCGCGTCTCCCCGGCGATCCTCTCTTCTCTGTCCCCGAATGCCGACGAGAACCACGACTTCTTCTCTGGCTCCGGCTCTTCCTATGTCATTGGTAAGGCGGAGGAGACGACTGACGACGACTGGGATTTCTAAACAAGCCCCACACTTAGCCATGCAACATTCGGCTGCGATAGGGCGCTGATCACATCCGCAACAGCGCTTATCCCGATGTTGGGCATGACACGCACCTGACGGAAGGATCAATCGAAAGGTTGATTCTTTCAGGGGGTGCGTTTTTCGTATTTTGGGCCGGCTGCACCCCCGCCGTTGTGTTCTGAATCACGGGGGAGGTGCACCTCGGAGTGGGCATCGGCGCAGCGGCTGTCGTCGTGCAGGCAGTTCGGGGACCTTTCCTGCTCCAAACGGGGTTAGCAACGTTGGCAGAAGTTGAGCGAGCGCTGGATATTTGCCGGTGCCGTGCCCTAATATAAGGCGAGTAAACCTAGGTGTTTGATTATGTGGATCGAAGCGCGAGATCGTGCGCTGCGCACCACGTGGTGAGGCACTTGTTCTTCAGGAGGATTTTATGACCGCTGTGGCGCCACGGCTCGACGATTACGTCGCGCCCACACGTCCGGAGCCGACTGGTAACGCTAAGACTGGTTCCAAGGCTTGGACGCTTTTGACCACCACCGACCACAAGCAGCTGGGCATCATGTACATGATTATGGCCTTCAGCTTCTTCTTCCTCGGTGGCTTCATGGCACTGCTCCTCCGCGCTGAGCTCTTCAGCCCGGGCCTGCAGTTCCTGTCCAACGAACAGTTCAACCAGCTGTTCACCATGCACGGCACCGTCATGCTGCTGCTCTTCGCAACGCCGGTTGTGTGGGCATTCGGTAACTACGTTCTGCCCCTTCAGATTGGTGCACCGGATGTGGCCTTCCCGCGTCTGAACGCTTTTGGTTTCTGGATCACCCTTACCGGCGGCATCGTCATGCTGCTCGGCTTCGTCACCCCAGGTGGCGCAGCTGACTTCGGTTGGACCATGTACATGCCGCTGGCTGACTCCGTTCATACCCCGGGTATCGGTGCGGACATGTGGATCGTTGGTGTGGGCGCTACCGGTGTCGGCACCATTGCTTCCGCAGTCAACATGATCACCACGGTGCTGACCCTTCGTGCACCGGGCATGACCATGTTCCGTCTGCCGGTCTTCACCTGGTGTGTGCTGACCGCCTCCATCATCGTTCTGATGATCTTCCCGCTGCTGACCGCAGCAGCCCTTGGTGTTCTGTACGACCGCAAGCTGGGCGGCCACATCTACGACTCCGCTAACGGTGGCGCCATCCTGTGGCAGCACCTGTTCTGGTTCTTCGGCCACCCAGAGGTCTACGTCCTCGCTATCCCGTTCTTCGGTGTTATTTCTGAGGTCGTCCCGGTCTTCTCCCGTAAGCCGGTCTTCGGCTACATCGGCCTAGTCTTCGCCGTTCTTGCCATCGGTGCACTCTCCATGGCTGTGTGGGCACACCACATGTTCGTGACCGGCGCCATCCTGCTGCCGTTCTTCTCCTTCATGACCTTCCTGATTGCGGTTCCGACCGGTGTGAAGTTCTTCAACTGGGTCGGCACCATGTGGAAGGGACACATCACCTGGGATACCCCGATGATCTTCGCCATGGGCTTCCTGGCTACCTTCCTCTTCGGCGGTATGACCGGTATTATGCTGGCTTCCCCGGCCCTGGACTTCCACCTGGCTGAGTCCTACTTCCTTATCGCTCACTTCCACTACACCCTGTTCGGTACCGTGGTGTTCTCCGCCTTCGCTGGCCTCTACTTCTGGTTCCCGAAGATGACCGGCCGCATGCTGGATGAGCGTCTGGGCAAGATCCACTTCTGGCTGACCTTCATCGGCTTCCACGGCACCTTCCTGATTCAGCACTGGGTTGGCAACATGGGTATGCCGCGTCGTTACGCTGACTACCTGGAGTCGGATGGCTTCACGGTCTTCAACCAGATTTCCACCATCTTCTCCTTCGTCCTGGGTGCTTCGGTTATCCCGCTCATCTGGAACGTCTTCAAGTCCTGGCGCTACGGTGAAATTGTTACCGTGGACGATCCGTGGGGCTACGGCAACTCCCTGGAGTGGGCTACCTCCTGCCCGCCGCCGCGCCACAACTTCGTCTCCCTGCCGCGTATCCGCTCTGAGCGTCCGGCCTTCGAGCTGCACTACCCGCACATGGTCAAGCGCATCCGTGAGGAAGCACACTACGGCCACTAATCCTGCGGGTCTCGTGCCCCAGTCCGGTTAGTCACTCGCTAGCCCGGACGGGCGCGGAGAGATACGCGAACTCCTGAAAACGCCGCCTCCCCATCACTGCGATGGGGAGGCGGCGTTTGTCGTGTGTGCCGTCTGTAATGGTTAGGGGGTCGTCTGCGGACGAAAGGGACATGCGATAATGACAGCGTGGATAACCAGAACGATCACCCTAACCAGACTGCCTTCGCCGTTGTGACAACGTCCGGTCCCGACAAGCCAGGTGTCTCTGCGGCCTTCTTCCGCGTCCTTGGTTCCTATAACGTTGAGCTTGTCGACGTCGAGCAGGCTATCTTCTCCGGGCGCATCTCCCTGTCGGCCTACGTGCGCGTTGATAGCTCGCGCGTGGAGGCGATGGAAAAGGGACTGCGCAACACCCTCAGCATTTATGCTCAGTCGCTCACCGTGGAGCTGCGCGCGGATGAAGCCACTTCGCGCCCGCGGTCCACGCACGTCGTCGTGGTGCTCGGCCGCCAACTCAATGCCAGCCATGTCTCTGCGATTGCGCAAGAATTGGCCAACTTCAACGCCAACATTGACCGCATTCGCGGGCTGTCGACGTACCCACTTAACGGCCTTGAACTCTACATCACCGTTGAAGGTTCCCTGACTTAGGTCATGGGTGGGTGAGTAAAGTCACTCTTGACACTGTTACCTGTTGGTTTTCGTCGGTGGGGAGGAATTTTTCCGCACTAAGTGGGTAGTGCCGGGGGTGTTCAGTAGTCTGATTTTTGTGAGTCCTTATATTCGCACTGTCAAGACCGCTTCTGGGGCGATGGCGGTGCAGGTGGTGTTCTCTGAACGCAAAGGTGCGAAAAGGATGAAGCATGTCGGCTCAGCGCATTCAGAGTCTGAGCTTGCACTTTTAAGAGCTGAAGCTCAACGCATCGTCGATGGTGACCAACTGGCATTGGACTTCGGCGAGGTGAAACACATCGCACCGGCAACAGGCAGCGTTTCCAACCCGCTGCCGGTAGTCGGTCAGCGGGCCGGTTACTTGCTGGACTGTATTGATGCGTGTTTCAACGAGTTAGGTCTTGCTGCAGCAAGCGGTGATGATCCGGTGTTTCGCGATCTGGTGCGTGCCCGGATCATCCATCCCGGCTCAAAGCTGGATTCCATCGAGACTCTTGCCGAGGTTGGCATCACCAGCGCAAGCTACCGCACCATCCAGAGGCGTCTTTCCTCCTTCGCGACCGAATCATTCGGAGAGATACTAACCCAAGCGTTGGCTCATCATGCAGGTATTGGACCAGGCGCATTCATCTTGTACGACGTGACCACCTTGTACTTTGAAACCGATACTCCTGATGAGCTTCGCAAACCCGGGTTTTCCAAGGAACGCCGTGTAGAGCCACAAATCCTTGTCGGGCTGCTTACTGATGCCACTGGGTTTCCATTGCATGTGGGCGCGTTTGCTGGCAACTCGGCAGAAACCCACACGATGCTGCCGATGATCACACGGTTCCAAGAGGCCTACCAACTCGATGAAGTCACCGTCGTTGCTGATGCAGGGATGTTCTCCGCGGCGAACAAACAAGCACTCATTGACGCAGGTCTGCACTACATTTTGTCGGTGAAAACCCCCACCGTGCCTGAGGTGATTGAAACCTGGCGGCGGGAAAACCCCGGTGAAGACTACACCCACGGCCAGATCTGGACACAAGCCTCGGCAAGCGATGGGCGCAAACACACAACCCCGAATACGGTGACGCATTACCAGTACTCCCACGATCGGGCTAGGCGCAGCCTGCGCGGAATCAAAGAGCAAGTCGCAAAAGCTAAACGGGCTGTTGACGGCGATATCGCTATCAAGCGTAACCGCTATATCGATCTTTCCGCTCCGAACAAGAAGGTCAACTACGCTCTTGCTGCCAAACACCGAGCCCTAGCCGGAATTAAAGGCTATGAAACCGACCTGACCGCTCTTGACGCCCAGGAGGTTATCGGGCATTACCGCAGGTTATTCAACATTGAGAAATCGTTTCGGATGTCGAAATCAGACCTGAAAGCACGCCCAATCTACGCCAGGAAACAAGACTCGATCACAGCACATCTCAATATTGTGATGGCAGCACTAGCCGTGGCCCACCTGATGGAGACCCGCAGTGGTCAATCCATCAAACGCCTCGTGAGAACACTCAAGAAATACCGCAGCTTTCAACTCGTCATTGGTGACGAAACCATTCACGCCGCCGTACCACTCCCGCCCGACCTCACCGCCACCATCCAAGCAATCACCGGCCACGAACTTCCGCACTAAATTGGCCTAAGTCAGGTTAGGGGGTCGTCTGCGGACGAAAGGGACATGCGATAATGACAGCGTGGATAACCAGAACGATCACCCTAACCAGACTGCCTTCGCCGTTGTGACAACGTCCGGTCCCGACAAGCCAGGTGTCTCTGCGGCCTTCTTCCGCGTCCTTGGTTCCTATAACGTTGAGCTTGTCGACGTCGAGCAGGCTATCTTCTCCGGGCGCATCTCCCTGTCGGCCTACGTGCGCGTTGATAGCTCGCGCGTGGAGGCGATGGAAAAGGGACTGCGCAACACCCTCAGCATTTATGCTCAGTCGCTCACCGTGGAGCTGCGCGCGGATGAAGCCACTTCGCGCCCGCGGTCCACGCACGTCGTCGTGGTGCTCGGCCGCCAACTCAATGCCAGCCATGTCTCTGCGATTGCGCAAGAATTGGCCAACTTCAACGCCAACATTGACCGCATTCGCGGGCTGTCGACGTACCCACTTAACGGCCTTGAACTCTACATCACCGTTGAAGGTTCCGCGGACCCCGTTCGCGCCACCCTGGCCCGTCTGGCCACCGAGCAGGGCGTCGACATTGCCATTGAGCGCTCCGGCCTGCAGCGCCGCTCCAAGCGCCTGATCTGCTTCGATTGCGACTCCACGCTGATTCAGGGCGAGGTTATCGAAATGCTCGCATCCCATGCCGGTAAAGAGGCAGAGGTAGCTGCGGTGACCGAGCGCGCCATGCGCGGAGAATTGGATTTCGAAGAATCCCTCCGTGAGCGCGTAGCCGCCTTGGCTGGTCTTCCGGAATCCGTTATCGCGCAGACCGCCGCTGATATTGAGCTCACTCCGGGTGTGCGCACCACCATCCGTACGCTGAAGCGCATGGGCTACCGCGTGGCGGTCGTATCCGGCGGTTTTATCCAAGTCCTTGAGGATCTCGCCGCGGAGCTCGACCTTGACTACGTTCGCGCCAATACCTTGGAAATTGAAGACGGCAAGCTTACTGGTCGGGTCATCGGAGACGTCGTCGACCGCAAGGCTAAGGAAAACTTCCTTCGTGAGTTCGCCGCCGATTCTGGTTTGAGCATGCGCCAGACGGTTGCAGTGGGCGATGGGGCTAATGACATTGACATGATTTCCGCCGCGGGCCTTGGCATTGCCTTTAACGCCAAACCTGCGTTGCGTGAGGTTGCGGACACCTCCGTTAACCACCCGTATATGGATGAAATCCTGCAAATCTTGGGCATTCCCATGGAAGAGGTCGTCGTTGACTAGTCTCCGCGAGGCTCACCGCCGGCTCGTCGAAGCCTGCAGTGAGCGCAGCTGGCGCGATGATCCTGAGGACCCTGACAAGCCAGAGACCGTCCAGGCCATGCAGATTGCGCTGAACCTGCCCAAGCAGGATCCGCCGAGCCGCACGGAGGTGCTGGAGGCGGCGGCGAGGGCCGTCGTCAAGCTCTGCTTGGATGAACGCGCCGGCCAAGAGGGTGCCTTCGCTGAAGCATTGGGGCAGTGGTATGGGCACCGCATCCGTAAGGTTGCACGGCGAGCTCGCAACAAGGCATGGCGCGATGTGCAGGGCTTGCCTGGTGTGACGGTGGCAGATCGCGCCCGAGCCTTCGTGCCCTCTGCGGTCTCCGAGGTCGATCCACTCGTGGCCAAGCTGCAGATCGGTCACACGGATCTGCCGAAGGATGCACCGCGGCCGGCGCTTGGCGACGTCCCCCTTATCCTCATCGATGCCTCCCTCGAGATGAGCGCAGGCAAGGCCGCTGCCCAAGTGGGGCATGGCTCCATGTTGCTTGCCGCGGCGATGAGCTTGGACGAGGTGGAAAAGTGGGCAGCACAGGACTTTGCGCTGTGCGTGCGAGAGGTAGATCCCGAGGACTTTGCTGAGGCCTGCGCCCGGCAGGACGCCGTGGTGGTCCGGGATGCGGGGTTTACCGAGGTAGCACCGGACTCAGCCACGGTGTGTGCGTTGCGTCGTCCTTAGCGTGCTTCGATGAGCCGCTTGAGCGCGCCGCGGACGACGTCCGGGTCGGTGGTGCGCCACATCTGGGGCATGGAATCACACAGGTATGAGCCGTAGCGTTTGGTCACGAGGCGGTTATCAAGCACAGCGACAACACCGCGGTCATCGACGGAGCGCAGAAGCCTTCCCGCTCCCTGCGCCATGAGCAGCGCAGCATGCGTGGCGGAGACTTCCATAAATCCGTTTCGGCCGGCTGCCTTCGCGGCCTCAGTGCGGGCTTGCATGAGCGGGTTATCCGGGCGGGGGAAGGGGATGCGGTCAATGAGCACGAGCGAGCAGGAGGGACCGGGCACGTCGACTCCCTGCCACAAACTCAGGGTGCCAAAGAGACAGGAATTCTCGTTCTTGGTGAATTTATCCACCAGCGCACCGATGGAGTCTTCACCTTGGAGGAAAATATCGAAGGGGACCTGCGGCTTGAGCTCCTCAGCGGCCTGTTGGGCGGCGCGGCGCGAAGAGAATAACCCCAGGGTGCGCCCGCCCGCGGCCATGATGAGCTCGCGGATTTCTTCGATGGTGTCCGGACTGAGTCCATCACGGCCCGGCTGCGGCAAGTGGCTCGCGGTGTACAGGATGCCGCTGCGCGCGGGGTTGAAGGGATAGCCTACGTCGAGGGAATCCCACGTTCCTTTCGGCAGGCCCCACTGCGCAGCCATGGCGTCGAAGCGACCACCCAGGGCCAAGGTCGCGGAGGTAAGCACCACGGTCTGCTCGCCGAAGAGCTTTTCGTGCAGCATGCCGGCGATGGAGAGCGGTGCGACGGCGAGGGTATCGGTCAGCGTGCGTTCATCGCGCTCTAGCCACACCACATCCGCATGCGCGGCTGGATCTCCGGTGGCGAAGACATCGAGGATGCGGGCGATGGCCTCGACGAGGGTGGAGAGGTGGTTAGACAGGTTTTGGCGCTCGGCAAATTTCTCAGGATCGTTAGCCTGCTCGCCTTCCGGGGTGCGGGCAATGGTCTCCCGGCAGGAGGAAAGGGTATCTGCCAGCGCCATGAGCTGCTGCTTGGCTTCCTCCGGAAGGTCGGTCCAGCGGCCGGGGAGGAATTCTCCCAAGAGCTGGGTAAGCTCGGCTGCCTGCTCGCTTAAGCGTTGGTCCTTGCCGTTGGCACCCAGCGCCTTGGCGCGGGTTGCAGCCATCTTGAGGGCGCGGCCGGTAATTTCTGAGGTTGACACCGAGGTGATGCGCCCGTCGAGCTCGTGGGCCTCATCGATGATGACCACGTCGTGTTCCGGCAGGATATTCACGTCTGCAACGGCGTCGATAGCCAGCAGCGCGTGGTTGGTGACCACCACGTCGACGTCCGCAGCGCGGCGCCGCGCCAGCTCTGCGAAGCAGTCCTCGCCGTGCGGACAGCGCGCCGCCCCAACACACTCAGCAGACGTCACCGAGACCTGCCGCCAGGCCAGATCTGGCACGCCCGGTTCAAGATCCTCTCGGTCACCAGTGTCAGTATCCTCAGCCCACTCGTAGACGCGCTGGACGTGGCGGCCCAGGTAGGAAGGGGAGTCGGCGGCATCGAGCAGGGCTTCCTCATCCTCCAACTCGGAGGCGCGGGCAACCTTGTTGAGGCAGACATAGTTGGAACGGCCTTTCATGATGGCGAAGGTCGGCTTCTTCTCCAAGTGGGGCTCGAGGGCCTCGGCTAAACGCGGAAGATCGCGTTCCACCAGCTGACGCTGCAGGGCCAAGGTAGCGGTCGACACGATGACGGTGTTGCCGGTTTCCTGAGCATGCCGGAACGCCGGCACGAGGTAGGCCAAAGATTTACCGGTACCGGTGCCTGCCTGCACCGCGAGGTGGCGTTCCTTCTCCAAAGCGGAAGTGACCGCTTGGGCCATGCGCACTTGGCCCTCGCGCCGGGCCCCGCCAAGCGCGGCGACGGCGGCGTCGAGAAGATCAACCGTTGCTGAGTGCTCGTCCATTTGCCCCAGTGTAGTGCTCGGCTAACGCCGGGCGGAGCCGGTGTGTCTTTAGGAGGTGAAGCCGATGAAACGCGTCGGCACCGCCGGTTCATCGCGAGTGAGCGCCAGGCCTTCCCACGGCAGAGTCGTGATGGCGTTGGCGAGGTAATCGCGGGATTCGTGGAGGGAGGGAAGTCCGTCGACGATTTCCCCATCGCGCATGAGCGGCACGGTCATAGCACGGGCGGTGAGGGTGCCGGTGTCCGGATCCTCAGCGTCGAAAGGCAGCACGAGCTCCTCGACGGCCACACCGGAAGAGCGGTATGTGCGCAGCGCCCGTTTGGCTCCTCCGTGGGATTTCTTGGAGGAGGAGCGTTTGGCCACCGGATGACCATCGACTTCCACGACCTTGTACACCATGCCGGCAGTCGGCGCGCCCGAGCCAGTCACCACGGAGGTGCCCACTCCATAGACATCGACGGGGTCTCCGCGCAGGCCGGCGATGGCGAACTCGTCGAGGTCGGAGGAAACCACGATCTTGGTGTTGTGGTTACCCAGGTCATCGAGCTGCTTACGCACGCGGCGCGTTACCGCAGCCAAATCGCCTGAGTCGATGCGCACGCCGCCGAGTTCCGTGCCAGCAACCTTCACGGCGGTCTCCACACCCTTGGTGATGTCATAGGTATCGACCAGCAGCGTGGTGCCCACGCCAAGGGTTTCGATCTGGCCGCGGAACGCAGCTTCCTCGTTCGGTGTGCCGTCGTCGTTAACGTGCGCCAGAGTCCACGAGTGCGCCGCCGTCCCCGAGACCGGAATATCGTAGCGGTAGCCTGCCTCGAGGTTGGAGGTGGCCTCAAAACCCGCCAGGTAGGCAGCACGCGCGGACGTCACCGCGGCGTATTCGTGAGCACGGCGCGAGCCCATCTCAATAATCGGGCGGCCGTCGGCAGCCACGACCATACGCGAGGCGGCCGAGGCCACCGCAGAGTCGGAATTCATGATGGAGAGAATGACCGTCTCCAAGATGAGGCACTCACCGAAGGTGCCGCGCACGGTCAACAGCGGAGAATAGGGGAAGTAAATCTCACCTTCGCGGTAGCCATCAATCTGGCCAGAGAAGCGGTAGTGAGCGAGGAAATTCTTGGTCTCCTCATCGAGGAAGTCCATCTCCGCCAGCTGGCGCGCGGTAAAGCGGAAATCCCGAACGGCTCGCAGCACGCGTTCGGTGCCGGCGACGACACCATAGCGGCGCTCGTTGGGCAGGCGACGGGCGAAAACCTCGCACGTTACCTGGCGGTGAGCTGAACCATCGCGCAGGGCTGCCTGCAGCATGGTGAGCTCGTATTTATCGGTGAGCAGGGCCGTGGATCGGTCGGAAGGGACATTTCCGGCGTTCACGACGTTGTCTGAGGTATTAGTCACATCGAAGATGCTACTCAGCATGCAGCAAAAATTCAGCCAATCTATTCTTCCAGCTGGATGACTACGTAAACCTGACCATCGTTATAGGCCGCGCCGACGGCGGCGGTGGACATGCGGCGGTCCCGGAGAGCTGCGACGTGAGATGGCGACTGGCGGAAGGCCTCCACGAATTCATAGGCGCTGGCCTGGTCCAGAGGCAGGTGATGCTGCACCATCTGAATATTCTCGTCCGCTGGCTTTTCGGTCTTCGTCACCGCGTTGCACTCGGCCTTTTCGCGGGCCGCGGTCTGGCGGTCAATCAACGGCACGAGTGGGCCTTGGTTGTCTTCCGCGCGCCAGGTATTGAGGGCCTCGATAAGTTCGTTTTGGATAGTCTCCAATGTGCGCTGGATGTGGGGTGCGGGCAGCTCATAGTCGCAGGAGGCCGGCGCGGGTTCGGGGGCTGGCCTGTCATCCGAGCTTCCGCCCCGTGAAGGTGACGTCAGGCTGATCACGGCGGCTACGAGTGTGCCTCCCAGCACGAGGGTAGTGAGGATGCCTTGGAGAAGGCGAGCAATATCCTCGCGGGATGGAGTACGACCAGCAAGAATATCCGCCAGGGCGGTGGGGAGAGCAAAGGAATTCATCGACGGCAGCCACCTGGAAACGATAATCACATATTGAGTACTCGTCAGTATAGCCGCTCACAGTGTCACAGTTTTTGGCTAGTGTAGAGGGCATGAATGCGCACCGAGAAACGTCCGCGGGCGTGGTGATGAGTTCGCCCATGGCCACCCCGGAATTGGATGAGGCCATTGAGGTCGACGTCGCCACGAGCGAAAACCTGCCGTGGATGTGCATCGTTTGGGATGACCCCGTCAACCTCATGAGCTACGTCTCCTATGTCTTCCAGACGGTCCTGGGCTATGACAAGAAGCGAGCCAACGAGCTCATGATGCAGGTTCACACCGAAGGTAAGGCCGCCGTCTCCAGCGGTGAGCGTGACAAGGTCGAGGCCGATGTGAAGAAGCTGCAGGTTGCGGGTCTGTGGGCCACGATGCAGCAGGCAGGCTAAGGAGGGGACAGCATGCAAGCCTGGAAGAAGAAAAAGTCCTTCATGCGCGGTGCTAAGTACACCGCTGTTTTTGAGCCCATGGAGCGCGAGGTGATCGGGGACCTCACCGCGACGGTCTCGGAGGCCATCATTGCCCGTGCCCAATCGGCGCCGAAAGATGAGTTGGCGGACATGGTGGATATGCCTACCGGTCACACGGAAGCGCCGGAGGACCCATCGCTTGCTCGCCTCTTCCCGGATTTCCAGAAGCCCGGCGATGAGGAATTCGATGGCGATAATGCGCTGCTGCGCTCCTTGCACGAAAACGATATTGCCCGCGCCAAGCTGGAGAATCTCCAAGTCATCAACACCGCGCTTGGTCCAACTGGCGGAGTTGAAGTCACCATCAGTGAGGAGGAAGCCCACGCTTTCCTCGCTGGGCTCAATGATCTGCGTTTGTTCGTGGCAGCAGGCGATGTCGAGCACAGCTCCCAGGGGGCGGACCGCGACACCCTTGTGGAGTGGTTAGCCTTCTGCCAGGACGCCCTGCTCAACGTCATCATGGACTAAAGCCATGCGAACTGTTCCTGAGCTTGGCTTTTCTGTCGGCCACACCACGCGTGAGGATACTGGTGTCACCGTTATCTATTGCGGTGAGCGCGGAGCCGTCGCCAGCGTTGATGTACGCGGCGGCGGTCCCGGTACGCGCGAAACTGATCTGCTAGAGCCACACAACACCGTCGAGCGCGTCCACGCGATTGTCCTCGCGGGCGGCTCGGCTTTTGGTTTGGCCGCGGCCGATGGCGTTATGCGAGGACTTGAGGAAGCCGGCATCGGGTTTCCGGTCTTCGGCGAAGATAAACCGGGCCCGCGCGTTCCCATCGTGCCCGGAGCCGTCATCTTTGACCTGCTTGCCGGTCCCCAGCGTCCCTCCGCAGAGGATGGCGCGCAGGCACTGCGTTCCGCATTGGCGGGACACGATGACACCACCGGTAGCGTCGGCGCCGGCGTGGGCGCCTGTGCAGGAAAGATTCGGGGAGGGGAGGGCAGTGCGCTTGTCGACGCCTCCCCCTACACCCTCGCCGCCGTCGTCGTTGCCAACCCCGTGGGCCAAGTGATCGATGGAGAGACCGGCCGGCTCTTTGGCGCACCTGACAAATCAGCCGTAGACGTCAAGCGCTTTGCTGCCGCGACGAGCCTAGCGGAGGCGCATCTCAACACCACCATCGGCGCGGTACTTACGGATGCTCCTCTCACCAAGGCGCAGGCCAAGCGCCTAGCCCTGGCTGGCCACGATGGAATTGCCCGCGCTGTGCGCCCAGCCCACTCGCCGCTGGATGGCGACACGATCTTTGCGGCGGCGACGGGGAGGGTAGGGGAGACGTCGGCAAGCACGGCAGAAACCGCGCCCGGAGTCGACGCCGAAGTTCTCGCCTCCCTCAGTGCCGCGGCGGCCGATGCCGTGGAGGCTGCCATCGTAGATGCCGTGGTTAATGCCGCCCCAGGCTTGGGCTTGGAGGCGTACTCTTCGTTGCTCTCTTGCTAAAGTTGGGGCATTATGACGAGCAGTGGACCGTTTGGCCAGCA
The DNA here is from genome assembly GCF_016889985.1 of Corynebacterium sp. FDAARGOS 1242. Classification (NCBI taxonomy): domain Bacteria; kingdom Bacillati; phylum Actinomycetota; class Actinomycetes; order Mycobacteriales; family Corynebacteriaceae; genus Corynebacterium; species Corynebacterium sp. FDAARGOS 1242. The sequence goes on from NZ_CP069568.1 coordinate 197,567, forward strand.
GAATTCCTATCAGCCCAACCCCTTCCAGCCCGCTCCGGATAGTGCCGGGGTAGGTCAGAAGCGCACCGTTAATGCGGGCGATTCGAAGAATTACACGCGTACCGGGCGCCTCAAGACGGCCCTGTCGCTCACCGTGGGCTTCTTGGCCATCGAGTGGATTATCCACATCATTAACTTCCTTTTCTTCGGCAATGACCTGGGACAGTATGGAATTCATCCGCTGGACTTCAACGGTATTTGGGGAATCTTTACTGCGCCACTGCTGCACGCCAACTTTGAGCACCTCATCGGAAACTCCCTGCCAGGAGCTATTTTCTGCTTCCTTATCGGTCTGTCTGGCCGCAAGGCGTGGTGGGAAGTCACCATCATCGTCGTGCTCATTGCCGGCGTGGGCACGTGGCTTCTCGGCGGGCCAGGTACCTCCCATATCGGTGCCTCCGGCATGGTCTATGGCTGGTTGGCTTACCTCATCGTGCGCGGTATTTTTAACCGCTCGCTTAGTCAGTTCCTTGTGGGCGTTGGCTTGGGCTTTGCCTACTCCGGTCTCATCTGGGGCGTGCTGCCCATCTATGAAGGAGTGAGCTGGCAGGGTCACCTCTTTGGTGCTATTGGCGGCATTGTGGCGGGCATGGTGATTACCTCCGATGACCCGATTAAGAAGGTAAAACCGCAACCGCAGGCAGGGATGCGCTGATGCCTGACGCCTCTTCTCCCATCGGCATTTTTGATTCCGGTGTGGGCGGGTTGACCGTTGCGCGCACCATCATGGAGCAGCTGCCGGATGAGTCCATCATCTATATCGGCGATACCGCCCACGCGCCGTATGGCCCACGCTCAATCGCCCAAGTACGTGAGTTGTCCACGGCGATTGCAGACGAGCTGGTGGAGCGCGGCTGCAAGATGCTTGTCATCGCCTGCAATACAGCTACGGCGGCCTTTCTTCACGACGCCCGTGAGCGCTACAGCATCCCCGTCGTCGAAGTTATCCGCCCGGCAGTGCGCCGCGCTATCGCCACGACGCGCAACGGCAAGATTGGCGTTATCGGCACCGAAGGTACCATCACCTCTGGTGCTTACCAGGATCTTTTCGCGGTGAACCCGAACGTCGAATCCTTCGCTGTGGCCTGCCCGGATTTCGTGAGCTTTGTGGAGCGCGGTATTACCGCCGGCCGCCAGATCCTCGGTGTGGCGGAAGGATACCTCGCTCCGTTGCAGTCGGCGGGCGTGGATACCCTCGTGCTGGGCTGCACGCATTACCCGCTGCTCACCGGTGTCATTCAGCTTGCTATTGGTGACAATGTCGCACTGGTGTCCTCGGCTGAAGAGACTGCGAAGGATGTCATGCGCATCCTCACCACCACCGACATGCTCGCGCCCGAAGGGCAGACCCCCACTCGCAGTTTTGAGTGCACCGGTGACCACGAGTCATTCTCACGACTGGCGGCCCGCTTTCTCGGGCCCCAGATTTAATGGCGGATGAACAGGTACAATCGATTCAAATCCAGCAATCCTCATTGTTTCGTGGAACTATTGAACGCATGAAGTTGACCATCCTCGGCTGTTCAGGCTCGGTGCCCACTATTGGTAACCCGGCCTCTGGCTACCTCGTGTCTTTCGACTCTGCCCCGTCCATCGTTATGGACCTGGGCCCCGGGACCCTCGCCCGCTTGCAAGAACACCAAGATCCGTGCGATGCCCACGTGGCGTTGACCCACCTGCATGCGGACCACTGCTTGGACTTCCCGTCACTGATGGTGTGGCGCCGTTTCCACCCCACTGCGCCGGCTGCCTCCCGCAACTTCTGCCTTGGGCCGTCATCCACTGAGTCCCATTTGGGCCGTTTGTCCTCGGATGAGCCCAACGGCGTGGATGATATGAGTGATACATTCGCGTTTAGCCCGTGGGTCGACCGCGAACGCCAGTTGGTCGACGATGTCTACATCACCCCTTTCCGCACCGTGCATCCAGTAGAAACCTATGCGCTACGCATGGAACACGCGAAAAGCGGTGCCACGCTGTGCTACTCCGCGGACTCGGCGTACACGCCGGCGCTTATCGACGCTGCATCAGGCGCCGATATCTTCTTGTGCGAGGCCGCTTGGGGCGAAACCTCGGAGGGTAAAGCTCCTAACATGCACATGTCCGGTGCCGAAGCCGGCCGCTTGGCCCGCGAAGCTGGGGTGAAGAAGCTCGTGCTCATTCACCTGCAGCCGTGGGGTGACGCCGCAGCGACGTATGCGGCTGCCACGCGCGAGTTTGATGGCGAGATCGTTCTGGGCGCCTCGGGGATGGAATTCGAGCTCTAAACCCGCGCGGTAGGGTAGGGGCATGACTGATTTCACTCGTGCTGATGGTCGCGCGCTCGACCAGCTCCGTAGCGTCCGCATTACCCGCAACTTCACCACCAACCCGGCTGGATCGGTGCTCGTGGAGTTCGGCAATACCCGCGTCATGTGCACCGCCTCCGTGGAGTTTGGTGTCCCGCGCTTTAAGAAGGATTCCGGCGAAGGCTGGCTCACTGCTGAGTACTCCATGCTTCCGTCTGCGACGCATGAGCGCATGCCGCGCGAGTCCATGAAGGGCAAAGTCAAGGGTCGCACCCACGAGATTTCTCGCCTTGTTGGCCGTTCCTTGCGTGCGGCGGTGGACCTGTCTGAGCTGGGGGAGAACACCATCCAGTTGGACTGCGATGTGCTGCAGGCAGACGGCGGTACTCGTACCGCGTCCATTACCGGTGCGTATGTGGCTTTGGCTGATGCGATTGCCTACCTCAAGGAGGAAGGCGTTGTGCCGGGCGAGCCACTGCTCGACCCCATCGCGGCGGTCTCCGTCGGCATCATCGACGGCCATGTGTGCTTGGACCTGCCTTATGAGGAGGATTCTCGCGCAGAGGTGGATCTCAACGTGGTCATGCAGGAAGGCGGCGACTTCGTCGAGATTCAGGGCACCGGCGAGCACGGACTGTTCGGCCGTCAGGAGCTTAACGACATGCTCGATGTGGCCCAGGCTGGTTGTGCTCAGCTCATTGAGGCACAGAAGGCGGCCCTGGGATGGTAAAGCTTCTCGTTGCTTCCAATAACGCGAAGAAGCTAAAAGAGTTGGAGAAGATCCTGGCCGATGCCGGAATTGAGGGTATCGAGCTTCTCCCATTGTCGGCCGTGGAGCCCTATCCGGAGCCCGTTGAGGATGGCCGCACCTTTGCTGACAACGCTCTGATCAAGGCCCGCGCCGGGGTACAGCACACTGGGCTTGCCACGATTGCCGATGATTCAGGCCTCGCCGTCGAGGAACTCAACGGCATGCCGGGAGTGCTTTCTGCCCGCTGGTCCGGTGGTCACGGCGATGATGAGGCGAATAACCGCCTACTGCTGGGGCAGATGGCGCACGTTCCTGCTGAGCGCCGCGCGGCGGCCTTCGTCTCCGTCTGTGCACTGGTCACTCCTGATGGTGAGGAACACGTGGTGGAGGGCCGCTGGCCCGGTTCGCTGCTCACCGCACCGCAGGGCGAGAATGGTTTTGGTTACGACCCCCTCTTTCAGCCCGAGGGCGAGCAGCGCTCTGCTGCGGAGATGACGCCTGAGGAGAAAAACGCGGTCTCACACCGTGGCCGCGCCCTGGCGCAGTTGCGCGAGCCCCTAGCAACACTCGCCCGCCAGGTCTAAGCAGCCGCCCCACCTTTACCGCTAGCCCCGGCATCCACCAGCTGGGCTAGCGAGGTGGGGGACCAAACTAGAACCAGGCACGGGCACTATCGCCTTCAAGAAAAAACAAGGCCTGCGCTGAAGTAAGAAGCTTCAACGCAGACCTTGATGGTGTGCGCCCGGTGAGACTTGAACTCACACGTCATAAGACACTAGAACCTAAATCTAGCGCGTCTGCCAATTCCGCCACGGGCGCTGAAAGACGTAGCCGCGAAACATACTGTGTTCGGAGCAACGCTGAATAGCTTACAGGGCGGCAGGCCTACGATGGAAATCCACTTTTCGAACCATGGTGGGTAGGCTGATACGCGTGAGCACCAACCAAGCCCCGAGAAAGAAGATGAAGGTCCGATGGTGGCACATCGTCCTCATCGCGTTTTTCGTCGTGCTCTTTTTGTTTCTTGCCTATTGGCAGTGGACCCGCTTCAAGTCCGGTTCAGGAACCTTCCAAAACTTGGGCTATGCCTTCCAGTGGCCGCTGTTTGCTGTCTTCGTGGTCTATGCTTACCGCACCGCACTGCGTTATGAGAACGAGCGCATTGATGCGGAGAATGAAGCTCTCGAGTTGGGGCAGGAGCCAGCCCGGTATGAAGCCAAGGCCAAGGACGTAGCCAAGGAACAACAGGTGACTAAAATCGACGAAGACTTCTTGCCGCCGCGCCCGCAGGTGGACGTCGAGACCTTTAATGCCATGAATAAGCAGCGCCGCCGCCGCGGCACCGAAGAGGAGAACTCATGACCAACCCAGCGAACAATGCCGTGCACCCAGACCGCAAGGAGCGCATTCGCGGACCACTGAAGTTCTTCTCCATCGCGGCCACGGTTACGGGTATCTTCTTGCTTATTCTGGTCGTGCGCATGATTCTGCAGTACGGCGTGGGCATGGAAATGCCGTCCTGGGCCACGCTCATCGCCCAAGCGCATGGTGTGGCCTACATGGTGTACCTCGTGTCGATTCTGATTCTGGGTCCGCGTGCGCTGTGGCCGGTGGGCAAGCTCATCACTACTGCTTTGGCCGGTGTGGTGCCGTTCCTGTCCTTCTGGATGGAGCACAAGCGCCGCGTTGAGGTTACCGAGCAGTTCCAGCTTTAAGCTCATGTCTAACCGCAAGCTCAGCACCACGCTTATTGCCGTCGTAGTGCTTCTTTCTCTCGTCTGCGCCGGTTTGGGTATGTATATCGTGCGTCAGCCGCGCGATGTGTATAGCGCACCAGTGGAGTCCACGAATTCGCAGATAGTCACCGCGGTGGAGCGCCAAGAACAGGTGGTGCTGCTCAGTCTCGGAATTCAGGGACTGGCGGAGAAGTCTTCCGCCGGCGAAGTCTTTGGGGTGCGCGTCCCGTGGACCGATCGCACACAGTTCGTGCAGTACTCCTACAAGGCGAAGCTGGGAATTGAAGGCAAGGATGTTCGCGTCACGGAGACCGGTGAGCACGCCTATACCGTCAGCATCCCGGAATTTATCTTCATCGGTCATACCGACGAGGAGTTCAAGACCGCAGTAGAAGACAACGGCGTGCTGAGTTGGACCACGCAGCCACTCGATGCTGCCTCCACGGTGTCTGATGTCCTCAGCGCTGATAAGAAGCGCAAGGACATCAACGATAACCGCGACCTCTTGCAGGACCAAGCTCGCAATTTCTATGAGGGCATCATCCGCGGCGTCGACCCACAGGCCCAGGTCACCATGGAATTCCAGTGACCCGAGTCTACGTGGAATGACCCGATCGAACGTGGAATGAACCGATCGAACGTGGAATGAACTATGTTCATTCCACCTCGGTGAACTTGCGGTCCCAGTAAGCGCGTACCGGGTTGGCATCGGCCAGCAGGATGTCGAAGCGGTCGTTGGCAATCTCGATGATTTCGCTCAAGATGACGCGCTGCTCCAGCTCGTCGGAGTTGGCGAGGCGGCGCACGCCTCCGTCGATGACGCGGTCGGCAGAATCGTTGGTGTCTAGGTAAGCCACGAAGGGCATGTCGAATCGCTCGCGGTAGGCCCGGGAGACGTCGATAAGCTGCTGTGTTTGGACATCATCCAAGTCATCGAGGGCAAGCGAGCCGCGGTCGGCGGAGATGGTGGCGGCCTCGGTGACGTCGGCAAGCAGCAGCTCATCCATGGCCGGGTAATCGTGGATGAGCGCACGGCGCTGCTCACGCGGGGCGGTCAGCACGGCGACCTGGATGGCCTCACGCAGGCGGCTGACGTCGTCGAAGGGACGGGACTCCCAAGCTGCCTCCAGAGGCCACGTTTCGTTGTTGAAGAGCGGGCGCAGCGCGCTGACAAATTCCTCGCGCTCCATGGCGTTGAGCTCGGTGAGAGACACCCCTTCGCCGTCGATGCGGCTGATATCGTCACCGGATTGCGTACCGACGTGGAAGAACAGCAGGTTGAGCAGGATGGCGGTAATCGCACCGATGGACATACCGGAGGAGACGAAGATCTGTGCCCATTCTGGGAAGGCCGCTGCCACGTCCGGCTTGAAGGTGACGAGCATGGCCAGTCCCAGTGCGGTGGTGACAATGGCGGCGTTGCGGCCGTCGGTGATATCTTCCTTGGCAATGGTCTGCAGGCCGGCCCATGCGACGTTGGCAAAGAGTGCTAGGGAAGCACCACCGAGCACTGGGGACGGAATGGCTGCCACCACGGCAGCTGCCTTGGGCAGCAGGCCCAGAATAATCATGAAGCCGGCGGCGGACACGGCTACCCAGCGGGACTTCACACCAGTAAGACGTACGAGTCCGACATTCTGCGCAAAGCAGGTGTAGGGGAAGGAGTTCATCACGCCGCCAAGGGTGGTTGAGAGACCATCGGCGCGAATGGCGCGCACGACGTCATCGCGCTTGATGCGCTTCTTGACAATCTCACCGGTAGCAAAGACATCGCCGGTAGTTTCCACCATGGTGATGATCATGACGATGATGAGGGAAAGAATCGCCATGATGTCGAACTTCGGCATACCGAAGTAGAAAGGTGTGGTTATACCGATGGCGTCGGCCTCGCGCACGCCGTCAAAGGACGTATCACCTAGTGCCAAGGCCACGCCAGTGCCGATGACGAGGCCGAGGAGTACAGAGAGTGTGCCCAGGAAGCCGCGGAAGAAACGCTGCACGATGATAATGATGGTGAGCGTGCCGAAACCATAGAGAAGGTCGCGCGAGGCGGGGGCGGCGTCGGCGTAGTTCACGAAGTCATTGGCGGACACCGCGAGCAGTGAGGTACCCATGACCAGAAGCACGGTGCCGGTCACGATGGGTGGGAAGTATTTGAGCACGCGTCCAAAGACCGGCGCGGCGAAGAACGTAAAGATACCGGCGGCAATAATCGCGCCATAGATTGTGGGTAGCGGCTGGTCACCTGAACTCATGCCAATGGCAATGATGGGGCTCACCGCTGTGGTGGTCACGCCCTGGATGATGGGGAGACGGACGCCAATGTGCTTGCCGACGCCCACCGCTTGGATCAACGTTGCCAGACCACAGGTCAACAGGTCGGCGTTGATGAGGTGGATTGTGGTGGCCTCATCGAGGCCCAGGGAACCAGCGATGAGTAGCGGAACGATCACTGCGCCGGCGTAGAACGCGAGAACGTGCTGGAGGCCGAGAGCCGCCAGCTTGGGCGCTGGCGGGACAACGTCCACGGGGTGAGTTGGGGCAGTGGCGGGGCTAGCAGTAGCGGCGGTGTCAGACACGCGAAGAGCTCCTTGCTGAAGGGCGAGATGAGGATACTGCGCATAACAATAGAGCGCGGCGCGGACACACACCAAGAAGGAGCTTGAGCTGGCCCGATTAACGGGAAAATGTGTGGTGAATGCCACTTTAGGGGGTAGTCTACCCCCGTGAGTCAACAGTACGGTCGTTACCCATGGATCCGGTGACCAGCGGGGTGCCCACTTTGTGGTGCTTTTAGTGATCTGCCCCATAAAACGCAGGATATGAGTATTTACAGCTTTGCCCCTACTATGGGCTGCAGAGAGGGGTTCGGTGACAACCGTGATGACCGAATTGCCCGTGAACTGGAGTCACCAAAACCCTTCTGTGGCAGATTTTCCACACGTCGTATGAAGTACGAAGGGAGTCATTATAGTGACCACCGCAACTGAGCAATCCGTCCAGTTTGAGGGATGGAAGGGCTTTGAAGAAGGCCCGTGGACCGAGAACATCGACGTCCGCGATTTCATCCAGCGCAACTACACCCCCTATGACGGAGATGCTTCCTTCCTGGAGGGCCCGACCGAAAAGACCAAGCGCGTCTGGGAGCACCTGGAAGAAAACTACCTGTCCATCGAGCGCAAGAAGCGCATCTTCGATGTCGACACCCACACCCCAACTGATATTGACGCTTTCCCGGCTGGCTACATTTGCGAAGAGGACGACGTCATTGTTGGCCTGCAAACGGATACCCCGCTGAAGCGCGCCATGATGCCGAATGGTGGCTGGCGCATGGTCAAGCAGGCTATCAAGGAGGCCGGTAAGGAAACCGACCCCGAGGTGGAGAAGATCTTCACCCGCTACCGCAAGACGCACAATGATGCCGTCTTCGATATCTACACCCCGCGCATCCGCGCTGCTCGTTCTTCCCACATCATTACCGGTCTGCCGGATGCTTATGGCCGTGGCCGCATCATTGGCGACTACCGCCGTGTGGCTCTCTACGGTGTGGACTACCTCATCGCTGAGAAGGAAGCGTCCAAGCATGCAGTGGGCGATGTCGGATTCTCCGAGCACTGGGCTCGCTACCGTGAGGAGCATGCTGAGCAGATCAAGGCTCTGAAGAAGCTCAAGGTCATGGCTGAGTCCTACGGCTTTGACATCTCTAAGCCGGCCAAGACCGCTCACGAAGCCGTGCAGTGGACCTACTTTGGCTACCTGGCTTCCATTAAGTCTCAGGATGGCGCCGCCATGTCCATCGGCCGACTCTCCGCCTTCTTCGATTGCTACTTCGAGCGCGACCTTGCCGCTGGCATCATCACTGAGGAAGACGCTCAGGAGATCATCGACCAGCTGGTGCTCAAGCTGCGCATCGTGCGCTTCCTGCGTACCGAGGATTACGACCAGATCTTCTCTGGTGACCCGTACTGGGCAACCTGGACCGATGCTGGTTTCGGTTCTGACGGCCGCCACATGGTCACCAAGACCTCCTTCCGTTTGCTGCAGACCCTGGTCAACCTTGGCCCGTCGCCGGAGCCGAACATCACCATTTTCTGGGATCCGCAGCTGCCGGCTGGTTACAAGGAATTCTGTGCTCACATCTCGATTGAGACGTCGTCCATCCAGTACGAGTCCGATAAGCAGATTCGTGAGCAGTGGGGCGACGACGCCGCGATTGCCTGCTGCGTGTCCCCGATGGCCGTCGGCAAGCAAATGCAGTTCTTCGGCGCCCGCGTGAACGCCGCTAAGGCCCTGCTCTACGCCATCAACGGTGGCCGCGACGAGGTCAGCGGCAAGCAAGTCGTGGACGGCTACGAGGCTATCCAGGGTGATGGCCCGCTGGACTTCGACGAGGTCTGGCAGAAGTACGAGGAGATGCTGGACTGGGTTGTGGGCACCTACGTTGAGGCCCTCAACATCATCCACTACTGCCACGACAAGTACGCCTACGAGTCCATCGAGATGGCGCTGCACGATTCTGACATCGTGCGCTCCATGGGCTGCGGTATCGCGGGTCTGTCCATCGTGGCTGACTCCCTCTCCGCCATCAAGTACGCCAAGGTCTACCCGGTGCGCGATGAGACTGGTCTCATCGTGGACTACAAGACGGAAGGTGACTTCCCGTTCTACGGCAACGATGATGACCGCGCCGATGACATCGCCGCCACCATCGTCCACACCGTGATGGCGAAGATTAAGGCCATCCCGATGTACCGCAACGCCATCCCGACCCAGTCTGTGCTGACCATTACCTCCAACGTGGTCTACGGCAAGGCCACCGGTTCCTTCCCGTCTGGCCACCAGGCAGGTACTCCGTTCGCCCCGGGCGCAAACCCGGAGAACGGTGCAGACAACCACGGCATGGTTGCTTCCATGCTGTCGGTGGGCAAGCTGGACTACAAGGATGCGCTCGACGGCATCTCGCTGACGAACACCATCACCCCGTCCGGTTTGGGCCGCACGCCTGAGGAACGCATCACCAACCTGGTGGGTGTCCTCGACGCCGGCTTCATCATGGATTCCAAATAAACCACTTTCACACCACTTCCGAAAAGGAGAAAACATCATGGCTACCCCAACTTTCGACGAGCGTCTCGCAACCATGAAGGCCAACCGTTCCGCCAACAACATGGACTCGGGCCTCTACCACGCCAACATCAACGTCCTGGACAAGTCCACCCTGGAGGACGCTGTTGAGCACCCGGAGAAGTACCCGAACCTCACTGTCCGTGTGTCTGGCTACGCAGTGAACTTCGTCAAGCTGACCCGCGAGCAGCAGCTCGACGTCATCTCCCGTACCTTCCACCAGGGCTCCTAAATGGCAGATGGCATTACCGGCGTCGTCCACCTGTCCCCTGAAGAGGGTGACAAGGTGCGCGGCGCCGCCGCCGGTTTGGGCACAAATAATGACCTCGACGAGTTCAGCCGCCCGGAGTTGATGCAGGCACGCCGTTCTGGCGACATTGCCCTCGTTCACTCTTGGGAGCTGGTGACCGCCGTTGATGGCCCTGGAACCCGCATGACGGTGTTCATGTCGGGATGCCCGCTGCGCTGCCAGTACTGCCACAACCCTGACACGATGGAAATGAAGGTCGGCACTCTGGAGCGCATCGAAGACGTGGTCAAGCGCATTAAGCGCTATAAGCCAGTCTTTACTGCCTCCGGGGGCGGACTGACCATGTCTGGCGGCGAGGCGCTGTTCCAGATTGCGTTCGCTCGGCGTTTGCTTAAGGAGGTCCACGACGCGGGTATCCATACGACGATTGACACGTCGGGATACTTGGGTGCGCGCCTGCGCGACGAGGACTTGGACAACATTGACCTCGTTCTCTTGGATGTCAAGGCTGGTGACGAGGAGACTTACAAGGAAGTCACGCGCCGCGAGCTGCAACCCACCATCGACTTCGGTGACCGTCTCAATGAGATGGGCAAGCCGGTGTGGATTCGCTTCGTGCTCGTCCCTGGCCTGACGGATTCCCCAGAAAACGTCGCCAACGTGGTCAAGATTGCGTCCCGCTGGAAGAGCAACGTCGAGCGAGTCGAGGTGCTGCCTTTCCACAACATGGGCGCGGACAAGTGGCACGAGCTGGGCTACCCGTACACTCTTGAGGACACCAAGCCACCTAAACCGGAAGACGTTGAATCTGTCCGAGATGCGTTCCGCAAGGAGGGTTTCGTGGTCTACTAGAAGCATGAAACGCTTCGGCCACACCATCAAGGAACACACCCTCACCGCCCCCTGGGATTATGACAATCCCGCCGCAGGTTCTTTCGAACTCTACGCGCGCGAGATCATCCCACCGGGCGGTGAGAACTACCCGGCACTGCTCTATAACCAGGGCGGGCCGGGTTTTCCGTCTCCGCGGCCGCTTGACGCTACCGGGCTTATCGGGAAGGGCCTGGAGCGCTACCGCTGGATCCTCATGGATCAGCGTGGCACCGGGCGCAGCCACCGCATCGACGAACTTAGCCCGGCTGAGGACCGCACGGCGCAGCGCTTGGCGCAGCTGCGCCAGGAGAACATTGTGCGCGATGCCGAGCGCCTGCGTGAGCACCTAGGGGAGGAGTCCTGGGATCTCTTCGGCCAATCCTTCGGGGGATTCATCATCACCGCCTATGCCTCGATGTTCCCACAGTCCATCGGTCGGGCTTTCCTTACGGGTGGCTTGCCCACCTTGACCAAGGGGGCGGATGACCTCTACCGCACGACCTTTGCCAAGCTCAAGGTCCGCCATGAGCGCTTTTACGCCCAGTTCCCGTGGGCTCAAGCGCGCGTCGAGGAAATCCTCCACCACCTAGACAACTCGGAAGAACTCCTACCCACGGGTGAGCGCCTGTCTGCGCGCCGCTTCCGCACCATCGGTATTGAATTGGGCCGCGGCACTGGCTTTGATTCTTTGGCCTACCTGCTGGAGGAACCTTTCCGCACAGTGAATGGTGAAAAGCGCTTGCGTTCGGACTTCCTCAACGACGTCGGAAGCCGCGTGAGCTTCCAGGCCGGCCCACTGTACGCGGCGATTCATGAATCCATCTACGGTGGCGTCGGCGGCCAAGCCGTTACAGGCTGGGCGGCGCACCGCATCCGCGAGGAGTTCCCCGAGTATGCTGAAGACGGCACGTATCTGACCGGCGAACACATCTTCCCCTGGCAATTCGACGAGGACCCGGCGCTGCGCCCCTTCAAAGAAGGTGCGGAGGAACTGGCTGCGCATGAGTGGACCAGGTCCCCGTATGATCCCGCAGTGCTTGCCGACGTCCCCCTGATCGCTGCTGCCGCCATCTACCTCGACGACATCTTCGTCCCCTTCGAGGATTCCATGGCAACGGGGGAGACCTACCGTGACCTGCGTCCGATGGTAACTAATCGCTTCCAGCACAACGGGATTGCGGAGGACGGTTCGGGGATTCTGGGCGAGCTCTTCCGATTGGCCGACGAGCGCTAGGGAGGAAAAGCTAGGGCGCTCGGGGCGCAGGCGTATTACTAGTGAGCAACGATTGGTGGGGAGTGCTCCACGCAGCCTCGTGGTGGGTGTCACGTTATGGCAAAATAGTTGCGAAAAGTGAACTGATCCTAGAAAGGCTAATCCATGGGTCCCCTCATTGTCTTTGGCGTGATAGTCCTGCTTCTCGCCGCCCTAGCTTTCGATGGCTTCTTCATCGTGCGTACGAAGGAAGCAGCCATCATTGAGCGTATGGGTAAGTTCGTCAACGTTGCCCACGCGGGCTTGCACCTCAAGGTGCCGTTGGTTGACCGCGTCCGCGCCAAGATCAGCCTGCAGATTCGCCAGCTCGATGTCATGGTGGAGACTAAGACCAAGGACAACGTCTTCGTCCAGATTCCTGTGGCCGTGCAGTATGAGGTAGTCCAGGGCAGCGAGCGTCAGGCCTTCTACACCTTGTCCAACCATGAGCAGCAGATTGTGGCTTATGTGCAGGACAACGTTCGCTCCTCTGTGGCGAACATGAACCTGGATGATTCCTTCTCCTCCAAGGACACCATCGCCCGCAACGTAGCTATGTCCCTGCGCGACAACATGGCTGCCTACGGCTGGAACTTCGTCAACACCCTCGTTACCGATATTCGCCCGGATGCCCGTGTGCGTGAATCCATGAACTCCATTAACGCAGCACAGCGAGAGCGCGAGGCTGCCGTGGCCCAGGCAGAGGCTGAGAAGATCCGCGTGGTTAAGGAAGCGGAAGGTGCGGCTGAGGCCAAGAAGCTGCAGGGTCGCGGTGTGGCTGACCAGCGTAAGGAAATTGTCGAAGGTATTGCCCAGCAGTACGAGCTGCTGCGCGCTGCCGGTGTGGAGGAGAACCCAGAGACCCTCATGCTGGTCTCCCAGTACCTCGACGCCATGGTGGATGTGGCGGACCGCGCCCACACCAACGTGCTCTACATGCCGTCTAACCCGGGCGGCATGCAGGACCTCTTCAGCGGTATGCGCGACACGCTCCTGTCGACCGACGCCATTAATTCCGCTCCGAAGCCAAAGGTGCCGGCCGGCGAAGCAAAGCACAGCCGCGAAGATGCAGCTGCTGAACGTCGCCGCCGCGAGGAGAAGGAGCGCCGTGAGCGTGACGAGCGTGCCAGCCGTGACGCTGAAGTCATGGAACAGGCTAAGCGCGCTCAACAGCAGGCCCAAGAACATGTCCAGAATGCGCAACAGCAGGGCTTCGGTAACATGCCGGGCTTCCCTACGCCTCCGCAGGGCAATGCCCAGCCGCAGTCCGCGCGTGATTACTTCAACCAGCTGCGCAATCAGCTCAACCAGAACAACAACGGCCACTAAACACTGCCCGTAGCAACGGTGAAGGGCCTTCCCGACATACCGGGGAAGGCCCTTCTCCTGTCTTTAGCACTCCTGCAGCAGGCGGCTGAGTGCTTCTTTCTCTGCTTCGGTTACCCACACGCCATACGCCGCCTTCACGTCAACGATGCGCTGTGCATACTCACAGCGGAAGGCCTTATGAGGCGGCAGCCACGTGGCGGCATCGCCGGCGCCTTTTTGCTGGTTAAGCGGCCCGTCGACGGCGAGAAGATTGCGTGGATCATTAGCAAAATTGCGGCGCTGCTCGGGCGACCATTGCTGGGCACCTTTCTGCCAGGCGTCGGCCAGCGCGACAACGTGGTCAATCTGCACCGCCTCGGATGTCCCCGCCCCACGCTGAAAGTCGATGACCTGCCCGGAGTACGGGTCATGCAACGTGCCGGACATCGCTACACAGTCAAAGGTGCCCTCGTTGATGACAAGATTGTCCAGGTCACGGCGCAGGATATCGTTGCGAGTATCGCAGCCATTATGGCCAAACTCGACGGTGACATCGTCGGACCACGCCTGCCCAAACTGCGCGCGATCGTAATCCGTCATCGGCGCGCGGCCTTTGACTTCCAAGGATTCCAGCGCGGCCAAGGCTTCAGCCACCTCGCGTCTGTCTGCGTCAACCTCGGGACTGTCCTCCTTAGGAGTGCTCGTGGGCTCTTCGCGCGTTGATGAGGGCGCGTTGCCCTGCGCAGTGTCTGGGTGCTCGGCAGGGGAGGGAAATAGCAGGCCGCACACCACCAATGCAACAACGAGGACGTTGAGTAGAGCAGCGAGAAAGAAGGGGGTGCGAGAGGCCATGACGCATTGATCCTAGTGGGTAGAATCTGATGTCGGTATGAGTATCGATATGTTCTTTGACGAGTACCTCGCCGAGCGCGGCCTGTCGCGCTCCGCTGAGGTCGTTCCGGACCACGCCTGCCAGGTCTTTTGTGGCCTGCCCAAGCCCCAAACGCAGCCCTCCCTAGACGAAGCTGCGCAACGTGTAGCGCGTGTCTTGGGGGAATAGCGCGCGTGGATATCCCAAACATCGCTGCGCAGGGAGTAAGCGCGGCACCTTATGCGCTGTCCTTTTCCGGCCAGGGTTTCCCCTGGTTGCCTACCCTCCGGGAGGCACTCGCTGCGGGGGTGCGGCCGCAGCTTGCGACCTATCTCGCCGACGCGGAAGAGATACTCGCTCCGCTCAGCGACGCCCTCCTTCCCACCTCCCCGCACGGCTTCGCACCACTAACGTGGGCGGAGGCAGAATCTGGGTTTGCGCTATCCGCCCCCGCTGTGTCCACTCCGGGTATCCTGTGCGCTCAGCTTGCGGTCCTGGAGTCTGTGCGGGCACAGGGCCTAGATATATCTAATGCCGTGTTGAGTCTTGGTCATTCCCAAGGCGTGCTTGCCGCCCCTGTGACGTCTGGTCGCGCGACCCCAGGCGAGGCACTGGCCATAGCCCGGCTCATTGGTGCTGCGCTGACGACGACTGCCCGCATCCACGGGCTCGTGCGCACCGCGCAGGGAGCGCCCATGGTGGTAGTTGAGGGAGCTACACAGGAACAACTCCACGAGCTGGGTGCCCATATCGGTCTCATCAACGGCCGCGAACGCAGCGTCATCGTAGGCACCCCGGAGGAGCTTGCCCGCGTGCGTCGCAGCATGGCAGATGAACAGGTGACCTTCACGGACCTTGATGTTGATGCCGCCTTCCACCATCCGGCCCTAGCTCCAGCTGTGGAGCAGGTGGAGCGCTGGGCCGCCGCCCTCGAGCTCGATGCTGTGCTTGCTGGCGAGCTTGCCCGCGCTGTGCTGACAGATACCGTTGACTGGCCTGCCCGCGTCGACGAGGCGGTTGCCGCCGGCGCGCGCTGGATTCTGGAGATAGGACCCACCCGCGGCGTTGAGCCGCTAACCCGAGAGGTGGTGGCCGGACGTGGCGTGGGAACCCTAGCCGTGGGTACCGCTGAGGGCCAAGCGCAGCTCTTCGAGCCCGGCCGTGCCTCTGCCGTGCCGGCAGCCTGGTCCGATTTCGCGCCACGTCTGGTTGGCGGACGCCTCTCCACACGTTTTACTGAAACGACAGGTTACTCCCCGGTCATGCTGCCCGGCATGACACCAACCACGGTGGATCCGGCAATCGTTGCCGCGGCTGCCAATGCTGGGCACTGGGCGGAGCTTGCCGGCGGCGGCCAGCACACCGAGGACATTCTGAACCAGAACCTGGAGAGACTCGCACGCCTTCTCGCGCCGGGTGTTAACGCCCAGTTCAATGCTCTGTACTTATCTGCTTCACAGTGGCGGCGCCAGATTGAAGGCCAGCGTGCCATTCCCCGGGCACGGGCCGCGGGGACGCCGCTCAACGGCGTGGTCATTTCTGCCGGCATCCCGCCGCACGAGGAAGCAAGTGACCTAGTACGGCGCCTCCACGCGGAGAACATCCCGTGGGTAGCTTTCAAACCCGGCACAGTGGAACAGATCAAGCAGGTGCTGGCCATCGCCCGTACCGTTCCCACTCCGCTCATTATGCAGGTAGAAGGTGGCAAAGCCGGCGGCCACCACTCCGCTGAGGACCTCGACGAGCTCCTTGCCGCCACCTATGACGATATCCGCCGGCACCCCAACGTTCTGCTTGCCGTCGGCGGCGGCATCGCCACCCCAGCGCAGGGCGCGGAGTACCTCACCGGCGAGTGGTCGCGGCGTCGTGGCCTGCCCGCAGCGCCTGTCGACGCCATCATGATCGGCACCGCCGCCATGGCCACCGCCGAGTCCACGGCGTCGGCGTCGGTGAAGCAGGCACTCGTTGCTGCCACGGAAGACGATGTCACTTCGGGCCGTTCCGACCTCGGCGCTAGCATCCATGAGCTGGATAATTCCTTCGCCCATGCCGGGCGATTGCTCGATGCAGTCGCGGGTGATGAGGAGCTAGTGGATGCTCACCGCGAAGAGATCAGTGCTGCCCTAGCAAAGACGTGTAAGCCCTACTTTGGGGACCTCGACGCCATGAGCTACGCCGAGTGGCTGCGACGTTATGTGGAGTTGTCCTTCCACGACGGCTGGGCGGATGAATCGTGGTGCACTCGCTTCGAGCACATGGTGGCGCGTACTGAAGCCCGCCTGCATGAGGTCGACCACGGTGAGATAGCCCTGCAGGTCACGGTCGATGCCACCGACCCTGCGGCCGCTATTGACGAGCTTGTTGAGCTTTATGGCGACGCTGCCCTCCACCCGACGGATGCTGCGTGGTTCGTGTTCCTTGTCGACGGCCCCGGTAAGCCACCGGGGTTTGTGCCGATTATCGATGCTTCCGTGCGCCGCCGCTTCCGCCAGGATTCCTTGTGGCAGGCCCATGACGAGCACTTCGATGCCGACAGTGTCTGCATCATCCCAGGTACAGCAGGCGTCGAGGGCATTGAATACGCCAACGAACCGGTTGCGCAGTTGCTCAAGCGCTTCGAACAGGCCACCATCGACCTGCTTTCAGCAGCTCCCAGTCCACACCTGGATGCTCCTGTGCCCAGCGCTGAGGAACTCATCCGCCGGGCTCCCTGCCTCAATTGGGCTGGCCGCGAGCAGGCGAATCCACTACGCCTCGATGTGCCCGGCGCGACCCTTGAACCGGTAAGCACCGACTCCGCGGATTTCTGGTTTACCGTTCCTTTAGGCCTCAGTGCTCGTGGCGGTGCCTACGGCGGTGCGGACGCTGATGCCGCGCTGCGCGTGCGTATCACCGCGCCGAGCGTGCCGGGCGCTTCGCCCGTCGTCAGCGCCGAGGATGCTGCTTCCGCTATGCGGGAGCTGGCCCGCGTGGCTGCTGGGCGAACACTGCCGGAGGTAGACCACAGCAGCGCTACGGTCACGGCCACGCTCGATGCAGCGGACATCGCGAACTATGTCTCCGTGACCAGTGCCGGTAGCGCCGATGGCCCAGTCGTGCCCGACGTCTTGGTAGGTACTGCTTGGCCGGCCATTTTCGCCGTCATCGCAGAGGCCCGCACGGCCGGTGATCAGGGTGCGGCCGGCGAGCATGGCGCGGTAGTGGAACCCGTGGTTGAGGGCCTGCTTAACCTTGTCCACCTTGAGCATTCGCTGGAACTAGCCGAAGGAGCCGCGAGGCTTCTCGCCGCCGCAGCCGCACCGGGCGCGGATCCCCTACAAGTACAGGCCACCGCCCGCCTGCGAGGCGTGTGGGATACGGTCTCAGGCCGCGTGGTTGAGGTCGCGGTGAACATTGAGCACGAGGGCAACTTTGCCCGGCTGCGCGAACGTTTCCTCATCCCCGGCCGCACCGGCACTCGTGTTGCGCCGGGCGCAGACGACGCCGCTGAGGGCGCTTTCGAGTTCGTTCGGGAGACCCCGCGGTCGTTCCGCCACCGCCTCACCGTTACGGCGCCTGACTCCATGCGTCCTTTCGCTGTGGTGACAGGGGATCATAACCCCATTCACACGTCTGCGAATGCTGCCGCACTGGCGGGGCTAGACAATGGCCCCATTGCGCATGGCATGTGGACCTCGGCGCTGGCACAAACTGCCGCAGCCTTCGATGGCACCCGAGTCCTACAATGGTCTGCGACCATGCTCGCGCCGGTACGTCCAGGCAGTGAGGTGGAGCTGGTGGTGGACCGGGTGGGCGTCGATAAGCGCAGCGGCCACGGCGAGGTCCGCTCCGTGACCGCGACGAGTGACGGCGTGGTGGTGCTGGAGGCACGCGCCACGATGAGCACGCCTCGCACGTTTTATGCCTTCCCCGGCCAGGGAATTCAGGCTCCGGGGATGGGGATGCAGGAGTATGGGACTTCTCCCGCCGCACGTGCGGTGTGGGAGCGCGCCGATGCGCACACGAGGCAGCATCTGGGCTTTTCCATTCTGGAGATCGTGCGGAATAACCCGGATACCGTGGCCGTGCGTGGCACGACGTATTCCCATCCCGATGGTGTTCTGTACCTTACCCAGTTCACACAGGTAGCCATGGCCACGCTGGGCTGCGCGCAGATTGCTGCGTTGAAAGAAGCCGGGGTTCTGGATAGCACGGCGGCCTTTGGCGGGCACTCCGTAGGCGAGTACAACGCGCTGGCTGCCTACGCCGAGGTGCTCACACTCGAGGCAGTCTTGGAGATCGTCTACGTGCGCGGCCTCACCATGGACCGTCTCGTGGAGCGCGATGCTGAGGGCTATTCGCGCTACGGGTTGGGCGCGCTAAGGCCCCACAAGATGGGGATGCGCGCCGATGAGGTCACGGACTACATTGCCGAAACTATTGAGGTCACCGGGGAGTTCCTCGAGGTGGTCAATTACAACGTGGCCGGGCACCAGTACGCCATTGCTGGGACGGTGGATGGCCTTATTGCCATCGAGGAGAACGCCGAGCACTGGGCTCCTGGCCAGCATGCCTTCGTTCCCATCCCCGGCATTGATGTGCCTTTCCACTCCTCACGTTTGGTGGACGGAGTAGATGACTTCTGCGCCCACTTGGATGAGCTCATCCCGCAGGACATCGACCTGGATGTGCTGGTGGGGCGCTACGTGCCCAACCTCGTTGCCCGGCCTTTCGCCGTGGACCGTGATTTCGTGGAAGCCATCGCAGAGGTCGTTGATTCGCCGCGTATCGCGGCCATCCTGGAGGACTTCGCAGCAGCCGCGGCACACCCGCAGAGGCTTGGCCGCACGCTGCTGGTGGAGTTGCTGGCCTGGCAGTTTGCTTCCCCGGTGCGCTGGATCGAAACGCAGGACCTGCTGCTGACCCCGCGCGGTGTGCAGACCGCTTCCGGGCTTCCGGGCTTAGGCATAGAGCGCTTCGTCGAGGTCGGGGTGGGGCACGCTCCCACAGTGGCCAACATGATGGGGCAGACTCTTAGCTTGCCGGAATATGACGGCGTTCAGGTCGAGGTCCTCAACACCGAGCGCGACCATGCCCGGGTCTTCGCCGAGGACACAGAGCCGGCACCGGCCCGGGAGACCGCGCCGACGAACGAGCCTTCTCAGCCGCCACAGCCCACACCACAGCTCGCGGCCGATGAGCTGTCGGCTACCCACACAGCCACCCCCGTTTCCGCGACCGAAAAGGTTCCTGACCAGCCGCTGAGCACACAGCAGGCGGTTGAGATGCTCATCGCCCTGTGGACGAAGGTGCGTCCCGATCAGATTGCGGCCACCGACACGATTGAAGGTTTGGTAGAGGGCGTATCCTCCCGCCGCAACCAGCTGCTGTTGGACCTGGGCGTAGAGTTCGGCATCGCCGCCATCGACGGTGCGGCGGACATGCCGGTGAGCGAGCTGGCGCAGACCGTGGCGCAGCGCGCGCCGGGCTATCACGCGTTTGGCCCGGTGCTTACCGAGCAGGTGGCGCAGGCCGTGCGCCGCGTGACCGGACCGGCGGGAAAGAAGCCGGGATATATTGCCGAACGTGTGAACAATGAGTGGGGTCTGGGACCGGGCTGGGTCGAGCGCACACTGGCGGAGCTCGTGCTGGGCAGCCGGGAGGGCGCGTCCCTGCGCGGCGGGGAGCTGGCCACATTACCCGTCAGCGCTGCTACCACCGTAAAGGGGCTGGATGAGCTTATCGACGCCTCCCTTAACGCCACCGCAACCCGCGCCGACGTCACGGTGGCCAGGGTTTCGCACGCGAGCGCTGCCACCGTCGTGGATCCAGCGGCGCTGGCTGCGTACACGGAGCGGCTCGAATCCGCGCTCGAGGATTCCGCCCACACGCTGCTGGAAGCCCTTGGCCGTGAGGACGCCGAGCACGGTGACGACGCTGAGCACGGTGAGCAGAAGGTGCACGACGAGCACCTCGCCAACCTTGTGGCTGCGGAGCTTGGCCCGGACTGGGCGCAGCGCGTAGCGCCGGCCTTCGACGCGAAGAAGGCTGTCCTGTTTGATGATTGCTGGGCTTATGCCCGCGAGGGCCTTGTCCGCGCTGCGGCGGCCGGCGTCGAAGATCCGCCCCTTGATGTCCTGGGTGCCGGCGCGGAGGTTGCGCGTATGGCCGAGTACCTGGGCTATCACCACCAAGCGGTGGATGCTGAGGTACCCGGTGAATTCCTGCTCCACTCCGGGCAGGTGGCCGTGGTCACAGGTGGCTCGCCGGGCTCGATTGGCGCGGAAATTATCTCCGAGCTGCTCGTCGAAGGTGCCACCGTTATCGCGACGACCTCGCAGCTTACCCCGGACCGCCTGGAGTTTTTCAAGGAGCTGTACCGCACCCGTGCCGTTGGCACAGCAGCGCTGTGGGTAGTCCCGGCCAACCTTAACTCCTTCGCCGACATCGACGCGCTGGTGGAGTGGATCGGCTCAGAACAGACGGACACCGTGGGCGGAAAGACCGAGCTGCGCAAGCCGTCCTTCGTGCCGGACCTGCTCTTCCCCTTTGCCGCCCCGCGCGTAAGCGGCACCGTGGCGGAGGCTGGTCCTGAAGCAGAAGCGCAGATGCGCTTGTTGCTGTGGTCGGTAGAAAGGCTCATCGCGGGCCTGTCTGCGCTGGGCGCGGATACCCACTTGGGGCATCGCCTCCATGTGGTTCTTCCCGGATCACCCAATCGTGGGCGCTTCGGTGGCGACGGTGCCTATGGCGAGGCCAAGGCAGCATTCGACGCCCTGGTACAGCGCTGGCACTCCGAGCAAAACACCTGGGGCGCGCGGACCTCGCTGGTCCACGCGCTCATTGGTTGGGTGCGCGGTACAGGGCTCATGGCGGGCAACGATCCACTCGTCGAGCAGGTTGAGGCCCGCGGCGTGAGCACCTTCTCGGCGAAGGACATGGCGATGTGCCTTGTGGATAATGCCGCGAACGAGGACATCCTCATCCAGACTGCCGAAGCGCCGGTGGTTATGGACTTCACAGGCGGTTTGGCTGGGGCCGACCTGGACTTCGCTGCGCTTGCTCGCGACGCCGCGCTTGGCGACGTCCCCCCGACCCCCACCAAGTCCCCCAGCCCAGCGCCGCGCACCGTCAAGGCTCTGCCGAATGTGCTTGCGCCACTGGAGTGGACGACACCCAGCTTCGATGGGGTTAGCCAGTCCTTGGAAGATATGGTCGTCATCGTGGGAGCAGGGGAGCTGGGCCCGCTAGGCACTTCGCGAACGCGCTTCGAGGCGGAAGTCAGCGGTGATCTCTCCGCCACAGGCGTTCTGGAGCTGGCGTGGAGCCGTGGCCTCGTGACGTGGGATGACTCCTCGGCAGCGTGGACCACGCCGGAGGGCGAAGAAATCGCAGAGGAAGATATCTACGACCGCTTCCACGATGAGGTCCTTGCCGGCATCGGCGTGCGCCGCTTCCACGATGACTTCGGCCCACACCTGCCCATGGTGGATAATCTCGCGCCTGAACTCACCACCATCTACCTGGAGAAACCGATCACCTTCGCCGTGGAGGATGAAGCCACCGCACAGTCCTTCGTGGATAGCTGCGAGGGCGCAACAATGCGGCGAGTGCTCACGAGCCCCGGCGGTGAGGCTGAATGGCAGGTGACCCGCCCTGCCGGATCCGCTGTACGCGTGCCGCGGCGCGTAGCCATGACGCGATTCGTCGGCGGCCAGATTCCGGAAGGCTTCGATCCTGGGGTCTACGGCATCCCTTCGGACATGCTGGAAAGCGTGGACCGCCTGGCGCTATGGAACCTTGTGTGCACCGTCGAGGCGTTCCTTGCCGCGGGCTTTAGCCCAGCCGAGCTGCTTGCCCACGTCCACCCGGCGCGAGTGAGCTCCACCCAGGGAACCGGTATGGCGGGGCAGGAGGCATTGCGCTCCTTGTACGTCGATAAGCTCCTCGCCCACCCCCGCCAACACGACATCCTGCAGGAAGCCCTGCCCAACGTCATTGCCGCGCACGTGATGCAGTCTTACGTCGGCGGCTACGGCCAGATGGTGCATCCAGTGGCGGCATGCGCAACGGCGGCGGTCTCCGTCGAGGAAGCCGTGGACAAGCTGCGCCTGCACAAGGCAGATGTCGTTGTCGCCGGCGGAATTGATGCACTCTCCGTGGAAGGAATCACCGGCTTCGGCGACATGGCGGCTACTGCCGATAGCTCAGAAATGGAGGCCAAGGGCATCGAGCACCGCTTCTTCTCCCGGGCCAACGACCGCCGCCGCGGCGGCTTTGTCGAGTCTGAAGGTGGCGGCACGCTGCTGCTTGCGCGCGGAAGTTTAGCCGCGGAGCTGGGCCTGCCGGTCCTCGGCGTGGTGGGCTTTGCCGAGTCCTTCGCTGACGGCGCGCACACCTCCATCCCCGCGCCGGGCCTTGGCGCGCTGTCAGCCGCGCGCGGGGGAGCAGACTCGCGCCTCGCGCAGTCTTTGCAGGAACTCGGTGTGGTGCCAGATGACATCGCGGTGGTGTCCAAGCACGACACCTCCACGAGCGCCAATGACCCTAATGAGTCCGACCTCCACGAGCGCATCGCGCGTGCCCTCGGGCGCAGCGACGGGAACCCGCTCTACGTGATTTCGCAAAAGACTCTGACCGGCCACGCCAAAGGCGGTGCCGCCGCCTTCCAGCTCATCGGACTCTGCCAGGTGCTGCGCGGAGGTATCGTTCCGCCGAACCGTTCGTTGGACTGCGTGGACCCTGAGCTGCGCCGGCACGAGCACCTCGTGTGGTTGCGCCAACCGCTGGACCTGCGCCGGACCCCGCCCAAAGCGGGGCTGGTGACGTCCTTGGGCTTCGGCCATGTCTCCGCGCTCATCGCGGTCGTGCATCCAGGGGCCTTCGTGACGGCACTCGTGGCTGAACGCGGCGAGGACTATGCACGGGCATGGCGCGACAGAGCCGAGATGCGAGAGCGCTATGGCTTACGCCGCCTCGAGGAAGCCATGCGGGGCGGCTCGGCGCTCTACCAGCGGCCGGTCCACCGCAATCTGGGCGATGGACACGCTGCGGAGGTCAAGGAACGCGAGGCTGCCGTGCTGCTGAGTGAAGACGCGCGAATGCGTCATGGTGTACTCGAACCCGACGCCGAGCGGGGGTAGAAAGCTGCCGGATACCCCCAGCGTGCACCGTCTGAAACGATAAAGAAGCAGGTCAGACGGGTTGAACTCGAGGTGCGGGCTGGGGCACCATGCAAGGGTGAAAATCAGCACAAAACCTTTACTTGGTGTTATTACTGTTGCCCTTGCCGCCACGATTGGGGGGTGCTCCGCCACCGGTGGCGCACCCCGCCCCAGCGCCGACGGCGAACTAGCCGGAGGCGTCGATACCGAACGCCTCGTTGTCGCCATGGTCTCCCACGGCGCGCCCGGTGACACGTATTGGGACCTCGTGCGCAAGGGCGCGGAGGATGCGGCGCGCAAGGACAATATCGAGCTGCGCTATTCCTCAGACCCGGAGGCTCCCAACCAGGCCAACCTGGTCCAGTCCGCCATCGACTCTGGTGTCGACGGCATCGCCGTGACTATGCCGAATGCGGGCGCTATTGGCCCTGTGGCTAAGAAGGCAGCCGACGCTGGAATCCCCACCGTGGGGCTGAATGCCGGCATGGATGACTACCAAAAGTACGGCATGAGCGCCTTCTTCGGCCAAGAGGAAAAGGTCGCGGGCACCAAGGCTGGTGAGCGCCTCAAGGACGATGGCGCCAAACACGCGCTGTGCGTCATCCACGAGCAGGGCAACTCCTCCCAGGAGGCGCGCTGTGCCGGCCTCAAGGAGGGCATGGCCGGCGGAAAGGTGGAGATCCTCTACGTCAACGGCAAGGACCTCACCGCCGCGCAGTCCACCATCAACGCCAAGCTTGCGCAGGATAAGTCCATCGACTGGGTCATGGCCCTGCAGGCTTCGGTTGCTATGCGCTCGACCGCCGCGGTGGCGGATGCTGGTTCTGAAGCGAAGGTGGCCACCTTCGATACCAACGCTGAGCTTGTCGACGCCATCGCGGACGGCAAGGTTCAATGGGCCGTGGACCAGCAGCCCTACATGCAGGGCTACCTTGCGGTCGACGCCCTGTGGCTTGCGCACCGTAACGGCTCCACTCTGGGCGGCGGTCGCCCGGTCTACACCGGTCCGTCTTTCGTGGATTCCACCAACGTGGACATCATCTCTGAGTCGGCAAAGGAGGGCCTGCGATGAGCCAGGCGGTGCCGGTGAGGGGGGACGAGGAGGCGTCGGCAAGCACAGGCGATACCCGCCTGACCCAGCGCAGCGGATTCTCCCGTCTTATCCGCCGCCCAGAGTTGGCCAGCCTGCTCGGCGCGGTGGTCATTTTTGTTCTGTTCATGATTGTCGCCCCCGCTTTCCGTTCCCTGGAGGCGTTCTCCACGGTGCTGTATGCCAGCTCCACGCTGGGCATTGTGGCCCTCGCGGTGGGCCTGCTCATGATCGGCAACGAGTTCGACCTGTCTTCCGGTGTGGCCGTGACCTCGGCGGCACTCGTGGCCACGATGCTCAATTACAATTTCCACCTCAACTCCTGGGTAGGCGTGGGGCTATCTCTGCTCACGGCGCTGACTATCGGTGCACTCAACGGCCTGTTGGTCACGCGCACCAAGATTGATTCCTTCCTCATCACCTTGGCGGCCTTCCTCATGCTGCAGGGCCTTAACCTGGCCATCACCAAGCTGGTCACCGGCCAGGTGGCGACGCCCACCATCGCGGATATGGAAGGCTTTCCCTCCGCACGCGTGGTGTTCGCTGGCACCCTCCACGTGGGCTCGCTGAGTATCCGTGCCACGGTCCTGTGGTGGATCCTTTTCGTGGCGATTGCCTCGTGGGTGCTGTACAAAACGCGCTGGGGAAACTGGATCTTCGCCGTCGGTGGCGACGATGCTGCCGCCCGTGCCGTAGGCGTTCCCGTGCGCCGCGTCAAGGTGGCGCTGTTTATGTTCGTCGGTTTTGCCGCGTGGTTCGTCGGTATGCATACGCTCTTCGCTTTCGATTCCATCCAGGCAGGTCAGGGCATTGGTAACGAGTTCCTCTACATCATCGCCGCTGTTATTGGCGGCTGCTCCATGACCGGTGGGCGAGGCACTGCGGTGGGCACCGCCATCGGCGCGCTCATCTTCGGCATGACCAATCAGGGCATCGTGTATGCGGGCTGGAACCCGGACTGGTTCAAGTTCTTCCTCGGCGCCATGCTGCTTTTTGCTGTGCTGACGAATACGTCGGTAGCTAACTTCACCAAGAGGCGATAAACCATGATTGAGCTGCACGATATTTCCCAAACCTTCGGCAACTTCCACGCACTGCGCGGCATCAACCTCACCGTGCAGGAAGGCGCGGTGACTTGCGTTCTGGGAGACAACGGCGCGGGTAAGTCCACGCTGATCAAGATTCTCGCGGGCCTCAACCAGCCCACCGGCGGCACCATCACGGTCGATGGGGACGAGGTTCGTTTCGATAGCCCGCGTGATTCCCTCGATGCCGGTATCGCCACCGTGTACCAGGATTTGGCCTTGGTGCCCTCGCTGTCGGTGTGGCGCAACTTCTTCCTGGGGCAGGAGCTCACGGGGGCGCTGGGGCGTCTGCGGGAGGAAGAGATGAAGCGTATTACGCATGACCAGCTGGCTGAGATGGGCATTGTGCTTGGCGACGTCTCCGTGGAACTCTCCGCACTCTCCGGCGGCCAGCGCCAGGTGGTCGCCATCGCGCGTGCCATCTACTTTGGCGCGCGCTACATCATCCTGGACGAGCCCACCGCCGCACTCGGCGTGAAGCAGTCCGGCATGGTGTTGCGATTCATTAACGCTGCCCGCGAGCGCGGCATGGGCGTGGTGTTTATTACCCACAACCCGCAGCACGCTTATTTGGTGGGCGACCACTTCGTGGTCCTGACCGTTGGAGAGATGTCCTTAGATGCCGCCAAGGCGGACGTTACCCTTCCCGAGCTGACCCAGTGGATGGCCGGCGGCGATGAGCTGGAGGAGCTCAAGCAGGAGCTGGCGCGCTAAGCTGGCCCGCATGACAGTAAGCGGCGTGAGCGTGGGCACCGACCTAGTGCACATTCCCTCCTTTGCTCAGCAGCTGGATACCCCGGGCACGAGTTTCGAGCGGGTCTTTAGCGCCTTCGAGCTGCGCGTAACGCAGTCCCGCGGGTTGGAAGGGGAGGCCCGCGCGCAGCACCTGGCTGGGCGCTGGGCCGCCAAGGAAGCCTTCATCAAGGCATGGTCCCAGGCGCTCTATGGGAGTGCTCCGGTCATGGCAGAGGAATCCGTAGACTGGGCAGAGATTGAGGTTCACCCCGACGCCTGGGGCCGCGTGGCCCTAGCACTGCGCGGGGAGATAGCCCGCCAAGCGCACGATTCCTTGGGTGAGTACACCACAGCGCTCTCCATCAGCCATGACGGCGACTATGCCACCGCCACGGTGATTCTCAGCCGCCCGTCGCAATAGCGAAGAGGTAGGCAATGAGCATGCGCTTAATCTCTTCCACCACGCCATCGACGCTGTCCTCGGAGCGCATGATGCTGTAGTTGAGCAAGGACACGACGGTGTGGACGAGGAAGGCCGCTATTTCTACCCGGGCGGCATCGTCCATACCGGGAGCTAGGGGTTCGAGGATCTCCGCGATGGGCTTGAGCAGGGACAACTCCGTGTCCGCGGCCGTGGCACGGGTCGCCGGCGTGGATTGCACGGCATGCCACACCGCGCGGCGCGAGGGGTCATTGCGCCACACTCGCGCCATACGGTCGATGAATTCCTCAAGAAAGTCCGGCCATTGAAGCGCCGGGACGCGGTGCGAGAAACGCTCGACTTCCGCCAACATTTCCGCCGTGTCCTGGCGGTCAAGCTCGCACATCAGCACATACTTGTTGGCAAAGTATTGGTACAGCGTGCCGATGGGTACCTCCGCGCGGCGCGAGACCTCGTCGAAGGTGAAAGACTCAAAGCCATGGTCCACGAGCGTCTGACGCGCGCAGGACAAAATCCGGTCATATTTGGCGCGGCTGCGCGCTTGCGCTGGCCGACGCCTCGGGACCAGTATCTCCGGTGACTTTGAACTGGATTCCACGATCTAGTTGAGCCCCTTGAGCACGCGGGCAACGTGGCCAGTGGCCTTGACGTTGTACATGGCCTGACCAATGGTGCCGTCTTCCTCCACGAGGAAGGTAGAACGGATAACGCCTTGGACGACCTTGCCGTAGTTCTTCTTCTCCCCGAAAGCGCCATAAGCGGTCATGACTTCCTTGGTGGGGTCAGACAGAAGGGGGAAGTTCAGTTCGTGGTCCTCACGGAACTTTTTTAAGGCCTCCGGCTTATCGGGCGAAATGCCCACGACGGCGATATTCATTCCGTTGAGCTGCTCGAGGCTATCGCGGAAATCGCAGGCCTCCTTGGTGCAGCCAGGGGTGTTAGCGCGCGGGTAGAAGTAGACCAGGACGCGCTGGCCGGCAAAGTCGCTCAGGCTCACGGTGTTGCCGGCATCGTCGCTCAAGGAAAAAGCCGGTGCTGTGTCTCCCACGGACAGTCGTTGTGCTTCAGTCATGGTCCCCACCCTACCGTGATCGCGGTCCTACCCACCGTGCGAGTAGACATGCGGGCAACGCTGGGGTCAATGTAGAATGTCGACGTTAGAACAAAAACACAGTCAAAATCTCAGGAGATTTCCCGTGGCACGCAACATTGATGATATCCAGCGCGACATCGAGCGCACCCGCCGTCAGCTGGCTAGCACCTTGGATGAGCTGGCTTACCGCAGCAAGCCGCAGAACTTTGTGGACGACGCCAAGGGGGCTGCCACCCAGAAGCTGCAGGACCGCAACGTGCAGATGGCACTCGCTGGCGTCGGCGCTGCCGTCGTTGGCCTCATCGCTTTCTCCGTCTTCCGCTCCAAGCGCCGCAAGTCCGACATTAAGGAGCTGCAGCGCCTGCTGGCTGAGCGCCGCTAAGCACCCCTTTACGGGCGCTGCGCCGACGGCGCACGCGTGAGATCCCTGTCTTGGAAACGTCCAAGGCAGGGTTTCTTTTTACCCCGCCTTCTCCAAGAGAAGCAAAGGCTACCCTATCGGGGCTTTGGGTAGCCTAAGCTGAATGTGTACTATGAACTCGTCCTTATTGGAGTGCGATACTGCACGCGAACATGAAAGAACGAGGAAGCACAGTGGTTCTACGCCCCACACAGCACCTGACAGCACGGCGACGAGTTGGCGCCTTCGCCCTTGTGGCAGCATTTGCCAGTACCGTGGCAGGCTGTGCCGCCGGAACAACGGCTGAAAACGCTACGCAGTCTGCATCTGCAGACGGCACCGCTGCCGTGAGTTTCACGGACCTAGCCGGCCGCCACGTGGAGCTGGACCAGGAGCCAGAGCGCGTCATCCTGGGCGAGGGGCGCGCAGTATTCGCCACCGGCGTCCTTAATGCTGACGACCCCCTCGACAAGGTCGTAGCCATCGGTTCAGATCTCAAGCAGAACGTGCCCGACTACTATCGCGAGTTGGAAAAGACCGTCCCCAAGGTGAATGAGCTGCCCGAAATCGGAGGCTTTACCAAGGGTGATGTCACCGTGGAGGAACTCATCAAGCTCGACCCAGACCTTATTGTTCTCTCCAAAGACCAATACGAGGCCTCCCAAACCGCAGGACTTACCGACAAACTGGACCAGGCTGGACTCACCTACGCCGTCACCGACTTCCGCGCCAAGCCGCTGGAGAACACCGTCCCCACCATGGAAATCTTCGCCGATATCTTTGGCCACGAGGATCGCGCCGAGGAATTCATCGCGGACTGGCAGAAGAACGTTGACCTAGTGAAAGAACGCGCGGCGAAGGTGAAAGACAAACCATCCACCTTCGTGTGGCGCGCGGCAGGTGTGTCGGACTGCTGTGGCTCCTGGAATGACTCCAACATCTCCCAGCTAGTCAACGTTGCCGGCGGTAAGAACGTGGCTGATGGCCTCATCGATGGCGAGTCCGGCGCCCTTACCCCCGAAAAGGTCATCGACGCTGACCCTGACATGATCATCGCCACCGGCGGCGACTGGTCCGCCAAGGTTGATAGCTCCACGGGCCACACCGGCTTCGCGGCTGCAGGGTACGGCATCAGCGAGAAGGACGCGCACGACAGCGCCGCCATGCTTGCCGACGTCCAACCCGGCTTTCCTGATCTCACGGCCGTGAAGGAGCACCAACTCCACGGCTTGTGGCACCAGTTCTACAACTCGCCCTTCAACTACCTAGCACTTCTCCAGATCGCTGCCTGGCTCCACCCGGAGGACTACGCTGACATCGACGTGCAGCAGGAATGGGCCGACGCCCAAGAGAAATACTCGCCTGTCTCTGGCGACGGAACCTTCTTCAGCACCAACTAATCATGAGTATTACCGCATCTACTGCGCGCTCGGGCAGCGCCCAGCGCACCACGAGCGCCGACACCGAGCCGAACACAGTGTCAGACCCAGCGTCAGACCCAGCGCCGAACGCTGCGTCGAGCCTTGCGCCGAACCCAGCGGCGGCCGCCGCGGCACTCGCGCGGGAGCACGCCCGTGTGACACGCCGCCGCATCGCCATCGTCCTCGCTCTTGCCGCCGTAGCCCTCGCTGCTTTCCTACTTAGCGTCATCGTTGGTGCTATCGACCTCACTCCGGGTGAGGTGCTGCGGGGTCTGGTGGACCCGGGAGGTGTCGACAAGCAAACGCGGACGGTCCTCTGGCACCTGCGCCTACCGATGGCAGTCATGGCCCTGCTCATCGGCGCCAGTTTGTCGGTGGCGGGCGCGCACATGCAGACCATCTTGGATAACCCCCTCGCCGAGCCTTTTACCCTCGGCATCTCCGCCGCCGCGGCCTTCGGCGGGGCCAGCGCCATCGTGCTGCGCTGGCAGCTGCTGGCCCAG
This sequence comes from Corynebacterium sp. FDAARGOS 1242, assembly GCF_016889985.1. NCBI lineage: Bacteria > Bacillati > Actinomycetota > Actinomycetes > Mycobacteriales > Corynebacteriaceae > Corynebacterium > Corynebacterium sp. FDAARGOS 1242. Next base: position 227,971 of record NZ_CP069568.1, read on the forward strand.
CCGCAGTTCAACCTCGCGCTTATCGCGTGGCTGTCCGCGGCCATCGCCACGGCGATCATCGTTGTCGCCGCCGTTCTTCGCGGCGCGAAGTCGGAGACAATGGTGCTGCTTGGCATCGGCCTCGTCTTCTTCTTCCAAGCCATGTTGGCGCTCATTCAGTACCGCTCCTCCAGCGAGGCCCTCCAGCAAATCGTCTTCTGGTCCATGGGCTCGTTGACTCGTGCCACGTGGCAGGCCAACGCCGTTCTGGCAGGTGTGCTGGCGGTGGCGTTGCCCATCTTGGGTGCACTCTCGTGGAGGCTCACGGCACTGCGGCTTGGCGACGCCCGCGCCACCGCCCTCGGCATCAACACCTCCCGCCTGCGCATCATCGTGCTTATCGTGGTCTCGCTCGTCGCGGCCACCACCGTGGCCTTCGCCGGCATCATTGGCTTTATCGGCCTGGTTGGCCCGCACATCGCGCGCATGCTGGTGGGTGAGGACCAGCGTTACTTCATGCCGGCCTCCATGGCTGCAGGTGCGGCGGTCATGTGCGCCGCCCACGCGCTTAGTCTCGTCATCAAGCCCGGCGTGGCCATCCCCATCGGCATCGTCACCTCGCTCTTGGGGGCGCCGTTGTTCATCGCCATCGTCATGACCCGGAGGAGGGCACTGTGGACGTAGAACTCACCGTTTCTGACTTGTCAGCCGGGTACGGCTCACACATGGTGGTGGATGGATTAAGCCTTCCGACGCTGCGCGGCGGGCAGGTGGTGGGGTTACTGGGGCCGAATGCGTCCGGCAAGACGACGACCATCACGACGCTGGCCGGCGTTCACCGCGCTCGCGGCGGCACGGTGGATTTCCGTGTTGATGGCGAGGCTCCGCGCGGGAAGCGGCGCCGTCAGCTCATCGGATACGTCCCACAGGACCTGCCGAACAGCGCGGCGTTGTCGGCCTTTGAGGCCGTTCTTATTGCGGCCCGCCGGGAACTATACGAGGACCCCATCACTCGCACTGCCGAAGTGCTGCACTCCCTGGGACTCGATGCGATTGCGCAGCGCTACCTCAATGAGCTCTCAGGAGGCCAGCGCCAGCTCGTCGCCGTGGCGCAGATGCTCGTGGGGCACCCAGGCCTCATGCTTCTCGACGAACCCACCTCCGCCCTCGACCTCCACCGCCAACTCTTCGTACTGGGCCATGTGTCGGCGAAGGCGAGGGAGGAAGGCAGCCTCGCACTCGTGGCGATCCACGACATCAACCTGGCAGCCCGGATGTGCGACCAGCTCGTTGTGATGAAGGACGGGCAGGTACATGCGCACGGGATCCCGTCAGATGTGTTGAGCACTGAGCTTCTGCGCGAGGTGTATTGCGTGGAGGCAGATATCGTCGAGCACCGCGGACATCCCGTGGTGGCGCTGCAGGCGGTTAGTTAGACTTAGGCGGCGTGAGTCGCAATTCGCCTGAGAACCTCCTGTTGTACCTCAATCCGGAGGACGAAGAGTCTGTGCGGGAGGTCTTTTCCGCGCTAGCGGAGCGGGGCTTTCCCCTCCAGCGCCAGCGCCCGCACATCACGGTGACCTTTGCGCCAACGATGGATACGGCTGTCGTGGATGTGGCCCGCGACGTGCTTCCGCCTCTCCTGCCTGCGGTGTTTCGCCGCGTAGGGACCGTTGTTTTCGGCACCAAGAGCAAACAGACGGTGGCATGGATGCTGGAAACCACCGATGAGTTGGAGACCGCCGCGCGCCAAGTCAGTGCCGCAAACCCGGATGGACGCGGTCCACGCTGGACACCCCATCTGACCATGGGGCTGCGTCTGCCGCGCGCCATGGTGCCCGAGTACCTGCGGGCCCTCAATGAGATATCTGGGCCGGAGCACAAGAAATTCCTCGCGACGACCGCCGCCTGGTGGCGGCCCAAGCTGGAGCAACTCGAGGTGTTTTAAGGGCAAGCACAAGCTCCCTCTTTTGCTACCGGGGAATGCGAAATCCCCTCCACCAACTGAGTTGATGAAGGGGATGTACTGTGCGCCATCAGGGACTTGAACCCCGAACCCACTGATTAAGAGTCAGTTGCTCTGCCAATTGAGCTAATGGCGCAGTCGTTGTCTTAGCGGGCTCCTGATTTCCTCAGCGCCTGCCGTGCAACGAGATGTAACTTTAACACCCTGGCTTGAAAAAGGTAAAATCGCCAGGTTGTCAGCGGTTTTGAGTGTGTTAGAACGCCATTGCTCAACGCATACCTGGCGGCGCTTCCTTCCATAATCCGCGGATCGATAACGAAACGGTTAAAGGCGGCGGGGTCATCTAGTTTGACGGCGGTTGTGCGGACTAGGCTGGGTGCATTGTCTTTATCAGCGTCTCATCTATCTAGGGGTTTGTGTGCGTTCTCTATTCCCTAAGGCACGTCCCACAGGTTTTCTCACGGGTCTCGTGGCGGCCGCGTCCCTGATGGCTGCCTGTACTATTGGTTCTCCAGAGTCTGGGGAAGAAGCAGCGAAGATGTCGGCCGAAGAGGCGCAGGAGAGCGCGGCGGCGGAAGCGTCGGCGTCGGCAGCCGCAAAGGCGAAGCAGCTCAAGTTCTCGCTCAAGGATGGGGCAGAAGATGTTGACCCTTCTAAACCGATTGAAGTTACCTCCACTGCGGGGCTCAAAGAGGTCACCATGACCAACGAGTCTGGCAAGGTGGTGGAAGATGAGCTTTCCTCGGATTCGAAAACGTGGAAGAACACCGAGGTGCTGGGTTATAACCGCACCTACACCATCGATGCGAAAGACAAGGACGGCAACCATAAAGCCATTACCTTCACCACGCCACAGGCGGCGGCCGTTTCTGAAGTTGCCTTGAGTCCCCTCCCAGAGTCTGAAGTGGGCGTAGGGCAGGTTATTGGCGTGCGTTTTGGCAATTATGTCACCGACCGCAGAGCAGCTGAGGAGGCCATCACGGTCAAGACTGAGCCGTCGGTGGAGGGCGCTTTCTACTGGGTTAACAACCAGGAAGTGCGCTGGCGCCCGGCGCAGTATTGGGAGCCGGGAACGAGCGTGACTGTCGACGTCGACCTCTACGGCCGAAACCTCGGCGGCGGCGTCTATGGCGGTGAGGACGCCTCAACGAACTTCACTATCGGTGACCGCGTCATCACGTTGGTGGACAACAACTCCAAGATGATGTCGGTATTCAAAAACGGTGAGGTTTTGCGCCGGATTCCGATTTCCATGGGCGCGGATGGAAAGTGGGATACCCCGAACGGCGTGTATGTCATCGGTGACCAGTATCCGGAGCTGACCATGGATTCCACCACCTTCGGACTGGCACTCGATGCCGGCGGATACAAGACCGACGTCAAATGGGCAACGCAGATGTCCTACTCCGGTATCTACATTCATGCTGCTCCGTGGGCGGTGGGGGCGCTGGGTAGCTACAACCAGTCTCATGGCTGTATCAATGTCACGACCGAGGACGCCCAGTGGTTCCAGAACACCGTCAAACGCGGTGACGTGGTCAGGGTCTCCAACACTGGCGGCGGGGTGCTCAGCCCGCTTGATGGTTTGGGGGACTGGAACATGGATTGGGCCACCTGGTCTGCGGGGAACGCTACCGCGAATCAATAGCTCACCTCGATGCAGAGGTTAGGGTTGCACCATAATCCTTTCGACGTCGTATGGGTGATCACATGTCTAGGCCGAAATTCGTTGTCCTTCCTTTGGTGATGGTGTCTTTTTGTTTGCGGCGTGTACGACAGAGGATGCGCAGCAAGCTGAAGGGGGACGCGACAGTACAGTGTCGCCAACGGGCGAAACGGGTGATTCTGCAGCATGCAGTACTGAGGTGAGCCTGCAAACGTTTCTGGAGGCGATGCCGGAGGAATTTGCCGGGCTTCAGCATGACCCCGCGTACGACGCCGTTGCGGATCGCGGTTGGAGCCGCTTTTATCAAGCCGATCTTTATCAGTTCTCAGTCGATAGCTTCTATTACGAGGAAGGGGACATCTACGATGTGTGCCCTGAGAATCCTCAACGTGCAGCGCAAGAGCTGCGTACATTCGCTGCAAAAGATTACCAGCGCCAGCAGGAAGAACATGGCCAAGAAGTACTTCCCTTTGAGGAACTAGACTTTGAAGCTGGGGGCCGCTATTTTGCCTGTGCGAAGAACCCAGCGGCGGATCTTCGGCAATTCTTCTGTGCTACCAGCGTGGGAAACGTGGGCGTACTGAATTATATGTTCCGGCACTCCAAAGGCGATGCAGAAGACGTTGAAGACATGAAGCAGGCATCGTCGGAGTTAGCGGCGATTATTGACCAAGTTCCTGTAGGGCCGGGGTTGGCTGATAGCTAGCGGCCAAGCGCTGGTGTCTGGATACCTTACGCGGGCATGCCGCGACGCCGGGATACAGTTTTGTCGAAGGGGATCCAGAAGCGCAGGGCTGCCTCTGTATTTTTGGAAATCCCGATGCGCGGTCCACATACCCACTCGGGTTCCTCGGTGCGTTCGTTCAAGTTGATGATGGTCCCGTTGTCGTCGAGGGTGAAACCGAGGGCTTTCCCTAGGTTTCCGGGACCACGGGCCAAATTGTGAAAATCGGTGTTTCCGCGTCGCTCGTAAGCGAGGTCTGTCCCCTTAATGACCTCCCCGCTGCGCAGCAGGCAGCCCTCGCCGCGGCCTTCCGGTGCACAGACAATGTTGCCGTTGCGATGTATGCCGTAGGACATATAAACGTAGAGGCGGCCTGGTGGGCCAAACATCGCTGCGTTGCGTGGGGTGCGGCCATTAAAAGTATGGGAGGCCTCATCGTAAGAACCAAGGTAGGCCTCGACCTCAGTGATGCGTATGGAGACCCCGTTGTGGGTTAACACCGCACCTAGCAGTTGGGGAGCGACAACATCGGCGGAGGCGGTGAAATCAATCATTGCTGCAGTCTAACGTGTGGGATCACCAAGGTGCCCGCTGGCCGTGGTGTGGCTGGCGGGTTGTGGCGTGGGGTGCGCGTGTGTGCTCGCGGCGGGTTTAGCCAGTACCTGGTGGTGGTTTTAGCTTGCGCTTGGTGGTGGGTCGGGTGGTTGCCCCGCTGCTTTCTCAGAAGCGAGTCTGGTTGTGGCTTCTTGGTATTCGGGTGTGGCGGTTATCGGTGCACCCCAGGGCGGGATGTAGCTCACCCCGGTGTTGAGTCGGAACATGTAGCCCCTGCCTGTGGGGCGTTTGGGGTCATCGTCGTTAATGCCGTTGTGGTAGGCGCAGAGGAAGGTGAGGTTTTTAAGGTTGGTAAAACCTCCTGCCTGCCAGGGGATGAGGTGGTGGACTTCGCAGTAGTCAGCTGGTTTGTTGCAGCCGGGCCTAGAGCAGGTTTGGGTTTCAGCGCATAAGGTGAGGCGTTGTTTCCAGCTGGCGCTGCGTTGTGTGCGGTAGGAGTTAATGGGCCCTTCCACGGGGTGGATGATGGTGGCGTAGCCGGTGGAGGCGAATTTATGCGATAGGAATTCTGCCCCGGTCATGCGCGCGCCGTTGGTGAGGAGCAGTTCTATCTCGTCGCCGTCGCCGTTGATAATCTGGTCAAATTCGTCGAGGGTGACAACGACTTGGGCGTGGATGGTGGGTGTGGTGCCGGCTTCGCCGTCGAGGATGACGGTGCGTGCGGCGTCGAGGAGGTTGTGTTTGTTGACGGATTCGAGGGTGCCGCGGATATCGGCGATGACTTGTGCGTCATCGGTAATGGTCATGGAGTTGGGGCCTGTGGCTCGGTAGGTGAACCTGACTCCAGGTTTGGCTTGGCGCTTGGACCTTAGTTCTTTAAGGCGTGTGGTGGCTACTTTTCGGATTTTGTGGGCGGGTGTGCCGGCGAGTTTGATGCGGAGGTTCCAGGCATCGAGGTCTTTTTTCACGCGTGCGGTGTAGGACTCGATCAGGGTGAGAATGCTAAGGCTATGTTGTTGTGCCATCGCGGCGGCACGTGCTTTGCGTTGTTTGCCGGTGAAGCGGGTGTGCCCGAAGTAGGTGCGGTGAAGGTGGGCAAGCTCAGTAGCGTCACTGGTGTCGGCGCCGAGCGCGCGAAGCTCATCGGGCGAGCTGGTTGCTTGTTCCACTAGCGCGATCCCCGAGTTGCGGTAGTGGAAGTAGGTTTCTAATACCCCCATGGCCACAGAGACTAAAACAGGTTCACCAACCCCGCAACCGGAAAACGCAAACACCGCACGAGTTTCATCGTGCGGTGTGGGCGACTTTGGGGTGGCTGACGGGGCTCGAACCCGCGACACCCAGGATCACAACCTGGTGCTCTACCAGCTGAACTACAGCCACCATCGTTGCCTGAAAGCAACGAGATACAGGTTAACCCACGCCGGTGATTTTACAAAAACGCCTGGTAATCCGTGGTCGTGTCAGCCTTCAGTTGCTCCGCTTCCTCGCTCGTAGGGCCTTCATCGGTGCGGAACACGCTGCGGCGGTAAAAGTCGAGTTCGCGGATGGACTCGATGATGTCCTGCAAGGCTCGATGCGCCATGCCCTTATCGGGCTGGTTGAAATAGGCCCGCGGGTGCCAGCGCCGCGCAAGCTCCTTAATCGTCGAGACGTCAATCATGCGGTAGTGCAGGGCTTTATCCAAGCGCGGCATGTAGGTGCGGATGAACATGCGGTCGGTGGCGATGGAATTTCCGGCCAGCGGAGCGGGGTGGTTGGGGTCGCAGTGCTTCTCGACGAGCCTCAGTACCGCTTCCTCTGCCTCTTCAATCGTCACGGTGGATTCGCGAATCTCCTTGTCGAGCCCAGACTTGGCGTGCATCGTGGCGACGAAGTTATCCATCTGGTCCAACTCGTCCTCGGTGGCGTGGACTACGAGGTCGAGGCCTTCGTCCAGGATGGTGAGCTCGGCGTCGGTAACTACGGCAGCGACCTCCACGATGACGTGGCGCTTGGGGTCGAGTCCGGTCATCTCCAAGTCAATCCAGACAAGGCGGTCATTCTTGGTAGGGATTTCACTCATGGCTCCCACCTTAGTTTCCTCCCTTGTAGCGGCCTTCTTGGCAGGGCTCAGGGCGCTATCGGGGGTGCCTAAGGGGGTGACTAGTGGCCGCATGTTTAGGTTTTCTCAAAGAGGTGGGGTAGTTCGCCTAAATCGATGTGAGCTGGGGGTTTGCTGTGTGGAGGTGAGTGGATACGGCAGAGGGGCCGAACTTTTTTCATGATTCTACTCACGAAGGCCTTAGGTGATGGGCCATGATGAATCCAGCCCGAAAAGTGACGGCACTCACAAATCCCGAAGGACGGTTTCCTCCGATGTCAGGCTTTATCGACACACTCAACACAGTAATTTGGTCGCCCGTGTTGGTTTTCCTGTGCCTTGGCGCAGGCATCTACTTCACCGTGGTGACCAAGTTTCTCCAAATCCGTTGCATCCCCGACATGATCAAGCAGCTCAAGGACGGCGAAAGCTCTGAATCCGGAGTTTCCTCCTTCCAGTCCCTCATGATCTCCCTGGCCGGCCGTGTGGGCGTGGGCAACATCTCCGGTGTTGCCACCGCTATCGCCTTCGGTGGCCCAGGTGCGGTGTTCTGGATGTGGGCTGTGGCGCTGCTGGGCTCTGCGACGTCCTTCGTTGAATGTACGTTGGCGCAGGTCTACAAGGAGAAGGACCAGGACACTGGCGAGTACCGCGGTGGCCCGGCCTACTACATCGAGAAGGCCTACAAGCACACCAAGGCAGGCCCTTTCATGTTGGTCTACGGCTGCGTGTTCGCCGTCGCCATGATTCTGGCCACCAGCTACTTCCTGCCGGCTATTCAGGCCAACGGTGTAGCCGCGGCCGTCGATAATGCATGGGGTATTAGCGTTGGTTGGTCCGCCGTCGTCCTCGCAGGCGTGCTCGCCATCATCATCGTGGGTGGCGTCAAGCGCATCGCCAACTTCGCTTCCCTCGTTGTTCCGTTCATGGCTGGTGCCTACATCCTCTTCGCCATCATCATTCTCTTTGTGAACTTCAGCCAGATCCCCGAGGTCTTCGGCATGATCTTCAAGTCCGCCTTCGGTGCAGAGCAAGCTTTCTCCGGCCTTTTAGGCTCTGCCATCATGTGGGGTGTGAAGCGCGGTATTTACTCCAACGAGGCCGGCCAGGGTACGGGCCCGCAGTCCGCAGCTGCTGCCGAAGTGTCCCACCCGGCGAAGCAGGGCTTCGTTCAGGCCTTCGCGGTGTACATCGATACCCTCTTCGTGTGTTCCGCTACCGCGTTCATCATCATCTCCACTGACATGTACAAGGTCTTTGAGAACGAATCCGAGGACGGTCCGGTGCGCTACGCCGGTGCGATTCCGGACGATATTGCAGTCGGCCCGGGCTATGTTCAGCACGGCCTCGACACTCTGCTCTCTGGTTTCGGTCCAACCTTCATTGCCATTGCTATTGCGTTCTTCGCCTTCACCACGGTGCTGGCTTACTACTACATGGCGGAAGTTAACCTCACCTACTTCAACCGTTGGATCAAGAACAAGGTCGCCCGTCGGACGCTGGTGTGGGTACTGCGCGTGCTGCTCGTTGGTTCCGTGGTTATCGGCGCTACTTCTACTCCGGGTGCTGCCTGGGCTCTAGGTGATATCGGTGTGGGCGCAACTGCCTGGCTTAACATCATCGCGATTCTCTTCCTGCAAATCCCGGCACTCAAGTGCCTCAAGGACTACAGCGCGCAGAAGAAGGCCGGCAAGGACCCGCAGTTCGACCCCGAGGCGCTCGGAATCAAGAACGCCGAGTTCTGGGTAGAGCGCAAGCTCGCTCGCGAGGAGGCCGCGCAGAAGGCCATTGCACAGGACGCCCCGTTGCAGGGTAAGTAACCCCGCACGCACTACGGCGCCCTACTCTCGGCAAGAGAGGGGGGCGCCTCTGGTGTGTTTTAGGCCATCTTGGAATAGAAGCTGCCGATGAGCGGCGCGGCAATCGGAGTAGGGACGATCTTGCCCAGTGCATTCATGGCCTTCGACAGCGGCCCGGGAACCACTCGGCGCTGGTTGCGGGCCATAGCCTCGAGAGTCTCCTCAGAGCAAGACTCGTATGTGGTCCACAGGAAGTCTGGTACCACCTTGTCCACGATGGATTGCTCTTCCTCCGGAATGACGGCGTCGCGAACCGGCCCAGGGGCGAGCAGCGTGCAACTAACGCCCGTGCCCTTCAGCTCGTAGTGCAGCGCCTCCGTGAAAGCATTGACGCCGGCTTTGGTGAACACATAGGTGGCGTTGTTGGGAATGGAGACGTTGCCGGCAGCCGAACCAACGTTGCAGATAGCGCCGTTTCGTCGTGGCAGCATCTGATCAAGTGCTGCGCGGGTCAACCGGTGCACGGCCTTTGCGTTGAGGTCGAATTGGCGCGTCTCGTAGTCCCAGTCTTGGTCCATGAACTTGCCAAAGCTGGCGATGCCCGCCGAGTTGACGATGATGGAGATTTCCTTGCCCGACATGAAGTCGATGACCCGGGAGACGTCGGCAGCCTCGGAGAGGTCGGCGGCCAGTGCGATGGCGTCGACCTCGTGGCGGGAACGCAGCTCCGCAGCGATGGACTCCAAGACATCCTTGCGGCGGGCAACAAGAATGACGTTGTAGCCGCGTGCCGCTAAATCCTTGGCCATTGCGGCACCGATGCCTTGGCTAGCGCCAGTAAGCAGGGCATAGGACGTGCGGGTAGGGGCAGGCAGTCCGGGTGAATGAGCCATGGTGAAACGGCGTCCTTTCTCTGGGGTCAAGGTTTCCACCCAGAGTAGAGGAAAATCAGGGTTTTTCCCGATGCCTTTCCCGCACTCGTTCTGAATAATGGAAGTTGAAAGGAGACATCATGAATAACAAGCGTCTAACTCGTTCCACTACCGACACGATGATCGGAGGCGTCTGCGGTGGCATCGCAGAAACCTACGACCTTGACCCGACTCTGGTGCGCGTGCTCTTCGTTGTAGCCACGCTCTTGGGCTTCTCCGGGGTCCTGCTCTACCTCATTCTGTGGGTCGTCATCCCCGTCCAGTAATTACTGAAGCGGCCCCATGTCCATAAAGCTCTTCCACAGCCCCCACTCCTCCTGCAATCGCGGGAGGGCGGAGGGCGGAGTAGCGGTGCCGTCGATAAGCGTGGCGTCCATCATGCGGACACCGTTATCGAAGAACAGCGCCGCATGCCCCGCCGCACCGTAGCGCAGCAAGGGCACGAGGTTGAGTCCGTCAAAGGACAGTGCGGCGTTCGGACGCACGTCAAGGCCAGCGATGGCCGCCAGCGTCGGCGCAAGGTCCAACGGGGATACTAGCTCAATGCTCTCGCCGTCCTCCGCTACACCAGGCCACAACAGCGACATCGGCGCGGTGCCATCCTCGCTTGCCTGGAGCGAACTTACCGCCACGATGCCGTCGAGTGATGCCACCGCGGCGGGATCCGGTTGTTCGAGGAGCCGGAACACGTTCTGCGCGGCAGAAACCTCGTCGGTGTCCTGCCGAATCTCATAGCCCGCTTCCTCGAAGACCTCCGTGATGCGTGTAGTTGCGCCGCGTTGCGGATATTGGCCGGTGAGTACTCCTCGGCGCGACTGGGCATAGCTTTCCGACGGCGCCCATGCATTCCGAAAGCGCTTCCCCCTCAGCGCAGTGTCTGGGGCATGGTCAAACGTGGCGAGAGTGATATCCATACTTCTCAGCATAAATGAGAGCGAGAAAGAGCCACTTCTAACCGCCCATTAAAGCGGCAAAAAGTGGCTCTGACCTGCGTGCCCCCAGCAGGACTCGAACCCGCGACACATGGGGTAGAAACCCACTGCTCTAATCCGCTGAGCTATGGAGGCGTACCGAGACATCATAACGCAGCACGTCACTGAGCCGGAAACCTAGCTCGTTGGAGGAAGCTCGGAGGAGGTGTCCAGGAGGACGTCGAGAAGCGTCTGCGCCGCCGGGGTCAGCGCCCGGTCTGCGCGGTGGATGAGCAGGGCCTGCATCGACGGCAGGTGCTCCTCGATGCGCCGGAAGTGCACTCCCCGCTGGCCCAAAGCCTGGGCGGTGTGGGGCATGAGGCTGATGCCGTAGTCGCCCGCCACGAGCGGCAGGCCCGTCTGCAGAGTCGAGACCTCTTGCACGGTGGCAGGCTTGCACTCAGGGGCAGTGGACCACAGGTGGTCTAGCAGCTCCGGCAGCCCGCTCAGCTCCGTCCAACGCTGCGGCAGCAGCCACGTTTCTGCCGTTAGTGCAGACAAGCGCACCGGGTCCGGCAGGTGGGACAAGCGCTGGGGGAGAGCTACGAGGAATTCCATATCCGCCGCGCGGTTAATCGTCAGCTGCTCGCCGTAAATGTGCTGGAAGCGTTGTGGATTGGTGCTGGGGATGATGCCAATCTCTGCGGTACCCTCCAGCACGCGCTTGAGTGTCTCGGAGGGCTCAACGTCACTTAAGGATACGTTTACTTGTGGCGCGCGCTCGCGCATACGCCGCAATACTGTGGGCATAAACAACCAGTTAAACTCAGGCGCTGAGCACAAGGTCACTGAACCTGCGTTTCCCGCTGCAATTTCCGCTAGCCGCGTGGTGGCTGTGGTCAGTAGCGTGTCGATCGAGGTAGCGACTCCGTAGAGGAACTCACCAGCCTCCGTAGTCTTAACACCACTGCGCCCACGGGAAAGTAATTTGACGTTGAGGTCCTCCTCAAGCCTGCGAACGGTCAGACTTAATGACGGCTGTGTAAGCCGCAGCGTCTCCGCAGCCTGCGTGAACGAGCCGTGGTCCACGATGGTGCGAAAATGGTGAAGCTGACGAGAGTCCATGAGTGCAGACTACCCTATTGCTGAGACTTTGCTGCCTTTTAGGTAAGAGAGAAGAGGGGGCGGTACACTGCCCACTATGCACGAAGAGAAAGATAACTCCAGCTCACAAGGCCAACACGCGCCTGTGACGGCGGTCGCACAATCAGGTCCACGGGCCCAATCTTCCCGCTTTCTCAATCTTTCTTTTGTCGTTTTTGCGGGTCTTGTCGGCGGAATTATCTCGCTGTTTTTTCTCGCGGACTCGCTCGCGGCGCTGGGCATCCCTGACCCAGGCCGCATCACCACCTTCGGCCTTCCCTTCTTCCGTGCAGCCGCGTGGATGCTCATGGCGCTATCTATTGGCTCGTTCATGGCCAGTGCTTTCTTCATCTACCCGGCCGTGCCAGATAAGGACAATGATCAGCTCATTCGGGCCGGCCTTACCGTTGACGGCCACATTGCCGCCCGCACCGGCGCCTGGGCTGCCGTCGGCACCGCTGGGGTGTCCTTGCTTGAGGTTCCCCTCGTGATGTCGGACCTGACAGGCACGCCCATTGCCCAGGTGCTCAACCCGGAGTTGATGGGCATGGCGGTGGGGCAGATTGCGGCGTCGCAAGTCTGGCTGCTTACCGCTGGTCTTGCCGCTCTTGTGTCCCTCGTCGGCTTCCTTGCCCGCACATGGGCGGGGCAGGTAGGCGTGTTCTTCCTGTCGTTGCTCCTTACTGTTCCGCTCGGGTTGGAAGGCCACTCCGCGGCCGGCGGTGACCACGACTATGGCACGAATTCACTGCTTCTCCACCTCTTCTTCATTATGTTGTGGGTCGGTGGGCTCATGGGACTTATTGCCCACGGCCGCCGCCTCGGTCCCGACATGGATGTGGCAGTGCGCCGCTACTCCTCTGTGGCGCTGTTTTCCATCGTGGCTCTTGCCGCGACAGGAGTGGTCAATGCCTTCATTCGCGTTGAGCTGAGCGATCTTTTCTCTACGCGCTACGGCCTGCTGGTGTTGAGCAAAGCTGTGCTCACCGTGGTGCTTGCGGCGGTCGGTTACGTGCATCGCAGCATCACCATTCCGCAGCTTAAGAGTTCCCCGCGCCTGTTCATTCGGGTGTCCATCGTGGAGGTCGCCATCATGGCCGCCACCGTGGGCGTGGCCATTTCCATGGGCCGCACCCCGCCACCGCCTCCACGTGACCCGAATTTGAATGCCATGCAGATTCTGGTGGGCTATGAGCTTTTCGACGCCCCCACTTTCTCCAACGTGTGGACCATGTTCCGCTTTGACCTCATGTTTGGCTCACTGGGTCTCGTCCTCGCGGGCTTTTACCTGTATGCGCTGTGGCGTCTCAAGCGCCGCGGCCTCACGTGGTCGGCCGAGCGGACCGCCTGGTTCCTGTTGGGTTCGCTGGGGATGACGCTCATCCTGAGCAACGGCATTGGCCTGTACATGCCTGCGCTGTATTCCATGCACATGCTCGTGCACATGATCCTTTCCATGGCCATCCCATTGTGCCTCGTCCTGGGCGCACCGGTGACGCTCATGATGGAGGCTTTTGAGCCGGGGGCGCCTGGCAAGCCAACGCTTCACGACGCCGCTGTAGCCCTCACCAAGTCCCGTACCCTGCGTTTTCTCACGCACCCAGCGGTCAATGTTCTGCAGTTCCTGACGTTTCTCTACGTGCTCTACCTTTTCCCGAGCTTCTATGAGGTTGCCATCTCAGAACATGCCGGGCACGTCATCATGAACTGGGTCTTTCTGATTTCCGGCTACATCTACTACTGGGAGGTTATCGGCCCTGATCCGCTGCCGTGGCGCGCGCCGACGAGGATTCGTCTGGCCATCCTTTTCTTCTCAATGCCGCTGCACCTTTTTGCCGGTGTCTACCTCATGCAGATGCAGTCCATCTTGGGCTTGGAGTTTTATGAGTCGTTGAACCTGCCGTGGGACCCGGACCTTGTCAAGGATCAGCGCACCGGTGGCGGTATTTCATGGGGCTTCGGCCAGTTCCCGCTGGTGGTGGTGTTTGGCAAGCTGTTTATCGACTGGCTCCGTGAGGACCGTGCCCAGGCCCGCCGATATGATGCGAAGGCCGACGTCGATGGCGATGCTGACCTGGAGAGCTACAATGCCATGCTCAAGCAGATGAGCGAAGGGGATGACGCGGGTTTCCGCCCGCACTAATGGTGTAGCGGCCTGTGAGTTTTGGGGCCTAAAACCCTACATTGTTGACGTTTACAACAAGTTATCCACAGGTTTTCGGCGAGGGTATTGCCGGCGCTGTGGGACGTGGCAATGATGCGAATCAAGGGAGGCCTTCAACGCCTCCTTACACACACCATCACGAACCACGTAAAGGATCCCGCAATGTCGCAATATCCCATTTCACTGACCGGACGCCTGACAAGCGATCCACACCTGACCAAAATCAGCGAGACGATGTACAAAACCCGTTTCCGCATCGCCTCCTCCCGCAGCGTTCCTGAGACCACCGAGGAGGGCAAGACCATCTGGCGCGAGCTCGACCTCAACTTTATCGATGCCGAAGTCTGGGGCCAGTGTGCCATCAACGTCAAGAAATCACTCCGGAAAGGTATGCCTGTCTTTGTCATGGGCTCGATCGTCACCGACCAATGGAAGGACCCGCAGGGTGGCAATCGTTCCAGGACGTACATTAAGGCCGGCCATGTGGGCTTGGACCTTAACCGTTTCATTATTACGTCTATAAAGATCGGCACCCCCTACGGCGAAGAAGGTGCGGAGCAGTTGTGGTTGGGAGAGAACCCGCCGGTGCCGGACGTGGACCATACGGCGTCGGAAAGCACGGCATCCTCGTCGGAACAGACGGACCCCATGCCCGAGGCGCTACGGGCCACCGAAGATACCCCGCAGGACACGGCCGCTGACCGCCAGCAGGCGCAGAGCTCCGTGGAAGAGATTCCGGAGCCGGAGGAGGTCATGGTCTAACCAGGCCGGGGCACCGTCAGCGCCCATGTGATGTAGTCTTTGTACTGTTATTTACCATTCCTGACAGAAGCAAAGGGTGAAACATGGGCGAGTTCATCTACACGATGAAAAACGTGCGCAAGGCCATCGGTGACAAAGTCATTTTGGACAATGTCACTATGGCCTTTTACCCGGGCGCCAAGATTGGCGTCGTGGGCCCCAACGGTGCAGGTAAGTCCTCGATCCTGAAGATCATGGCCGGCCTTGACCAGCCCTCCAACGGTGAGGCCTTCATCGATCCGGGCAAGACCGTGGGCATCCTCCTCCAGGAGCCGCCGCTCAACGAGGAGAAGACGGTCCGCGAGAACGTTGAGGAAGGCCTCGGCGAGATTTTTGAAAAGAAGCAGCGCTTCGAGCAGATCGCCGAGGAAATGGCTACCAACTACTCCGACGAGCTCATGGAGGAAATGGGCAAGCTGCAGGAGGAGCTGGACCACGCCGATGCTTGGGAGGTTGACTCCAAGATTGAGCAGGCCATGGAAGCCCTGCGCTGCCCGCCGTCTGATGACCCAGTGACCAACCTCTCCGGTGGTGAGCGTCGCCGCGTGGCACTGGCCAAGCTGCTACTCAGTGAGCCGGACCTGCTGCTTCTCGACGAGCCCACGAACCACCTTGACGCCGAGTCCGTCCAGTGGCTGGAGAAGCACCTCGAGTCCTACCCAGGCGCTGTCCTGGCTGTGACCCACGACCGCTACTTCCTCGACCACGTCGCGGGCTGGATCTGTGAGGTTGACCGCGGCAAGCTTTACCCCTACGAGGGCAACTACTCCACCTACCTGGAGAAGAAGGCCGAGCGCCTCGAGGTGGCCGGCGCCAAGGACAAGAAGCTGCAGAAGCGCCTGAAGGACGAGCTCGCTTGGGTTCGCTCCGGTGCCAAGGCTCGCCAGGCTAAGAACAAGGCCCGTCTCCAGCGCTACGAGGAGATGGCGGCCGAGGCCGAGCAGTACAAGAAGCTCGACTTCGAAGAGATTCAGATTCCGACCCCGCCGCGTCTGGGTAACAAGGTCGTGGAGGTTGAGAACCTGACCAAGGGCTTTGATGGCCGTGTCCTCATCAAGGACCTGTCCTTCACCCTGCCGCGCAACGGCATCGTCGGTGTCATTGGCCCGAACGGTGTGGGTAAGTCCACCCTGTTCAAGACCATCGTGGGCCTGGAGCAGCCGGATTCCGGAACTGTTACCGTCGGTGAGACCGTCAAGCTGTCCTACGTGGACCAGGGCCGTGAGAACATCGACCCCGAGGCCACCGTGTGGGAGGTCGTCTCCGGCGGACTGGACTACATCCACGTTGGCCAGAACGAGATGCCCTCGCGTGCGTACCTGTCGGCCTTCGGCTTTAAGGGCCCGGACCAGCAGAAGCCGTCCAAGGTTCTGTCCGGTGGTGAGCGCAACCGCCTGAACCTGGCGCTGACGCTCAAGGAAGGCGGCAACCTGATCCTCCTCGATGAGCCGACCAACGACCTGGACGTCGAAACCCTTGGCTCGCTTGAGAACGCTCTGGAGAAGTTCCCGGGCTGTGCGGTGGTCATTTCCCACGACCGCTGGTTCCTGGACCGCACCTGTACCCACATCCTGGCGTGGGAGGGCAACGTTGCTGAGGGCCAGTGGTTCTGGTTCGAGGGTAACTTCGGTGATTACGAGAAGAACAAGGTCGAGCGCCTCGGCGAAGAGGCAGCTCGCCCGTCCCGCGTGACGCACCGCAAACTCAGCCGCTAGGTTGAACCCCTTGCCCAGTCGGTAGGCGCAGACTAGCGCCTACCTAAACCTCAGGAAGGAACCTGGAATGTCCGCTCAGAATGTCGTGTCGGAGGGCACCACAGATAACGTCCACGAGTTGACCGTTGGCGTGCGGTGGTCGGACTTCGACATGTATGGCCACATGATGAACGCCAACTTTATCGAGCTGGCGCAGGAAGCGCGCTTGGCGTTTGCCATGCACAACTTCTACTCGCGTGGCGTTAACATGGTGGCCTTCGTCCGCCACATTGAGGCCGATTATGTGCGCCCTATCAAGTGGGATGGCCGCCACGGCACGGTGACGGTGGAAACCACGGTGGTGCGCCTTGGCCGCACGTCCTTTACCACGCGTCAGAAGATCAAGGACTCCCAGGGCCAGGTCGCCTGCATCATCGACTGCGTCCAGGTCACCATCGACCCAGAGACACAGATGCCGCGCGAGGTAAGCGAGGAGGAGCGCAGCATCATCCTCGAGCATGCTGTCGTTGAGCTGGACGATAACGCCTAGTCCATGGTCGGTGAAACGCTCGAAGTACGTAGCGGTGGGGTAGGGCTTCGCGCCCTGCTTACGCGCGCGATTGGCCTCGACGCCTCGGCGTCGGTGCGCCTGCGCCAGCACGACGATGCCTCCGCCGAGGTGTTTGTCACCACGCCTTTTGAGGTCTTGGCCTCCCGCCGCGTCGAAGGCACGGTTGGGCGCGACGGTGCGGTGGTCTCGGCGCAGTCGCTTCTCGACGCCCTCGAGACCTCCCCCGACCCCGACCTCCTCGGCGAGCCCGTGGAGCTTCAACTCGGCCCCGCCCGCGACCCCTCGTGGCCCGGTGCGCTGCCGCCGCAGGACGGTTTTGCGGAGATCGATTCGCTTCCCGTGACCGTCGTACGAGAGCTCGCGGATCAGGGCCAGCAGCTAGCTCGCCAATTCTCTGGTCCGATGGGCCCGCCGAGCAGTCTGCTTAATCAAACCGTCATCACGGTGGAAAACGGGGATGACAAGGTGGAAATCCCCATGCGGATGATTTTCGCCTGCACCAACTTGGGGCTCATCCCAGGGTTTGCTGCCCCCATGAATGTGCCTCGCCACCTGCGAGTGGCTGGAAAAGGCCGTTGGGTGCGTGTGGATGCCCCCTTTGGCAGCGTCTATCACTCGACGCGCCTGTCCCTCTTCTAAGCGTGGTGGCAGAGCCAACACGCGCTCTGCCACCACGCGCTAGAGCAGTACCGCGCCAGCCAGGGCCGCGCCCACCGCGACGGACCACGGCGGAGCCTTGAAGAACAAGGCTGCACCGGCAGCGACCGCAATCACTCCAGAAGCCCAGCTGGTAATACCGTGGGTAATGATGGGATCCCACAGGGCCGCCACGAGCAGGCCGATGACGGCCGCACTAATCGCGGAGAACGCGCCGCGCAGCCACGCCAGGTGATTCCACCGCGCCCAAAAATACAGCGCCGATAGCGTGAGAAACGCACCGGGCAGAAAGATCAGCACCGTGCCCAAGACGGCGCCCGCGATGCCACCATCAACCGCACCGAGATACGACGCAAAGGTAAACAGCGGTCCCGGCACTCCCTGCGCTACCGAATAGCCGGCTAAAAATTCCTGCTGACTCAGCCAGCCGGCCCCCACGAACTGGTCCTCCAAGAGCGGCAGCACCACGTGCCCGCCGCCAAAGACCAGCGCGCCAGACTGGTAAAAAGCGTTGGCGCGGGTGATGAAGTAGGAATCGGTGAACTGTGCTGCAGCCGCCAAACCACCGAGCAGGAGGAAAAACGCGCCAAGGCAGCCCCAGGCTAGTCCGGCGGGTACCGGGCGGAGGCCGGTAGCGGTGTCGGGTGCCTCGGACGTCGGCAAGAATCGGCGCAGAACCGTTGCCCCCAGCAGACCCGCCGCAGCGAGCACGGCTAATTGCCATGCCGATCCGGCCACCAGGAGTAGGGCAGAACTGATGAGGGCGAGAGCCCAGGTGGTGGGCGTCGTCAAGAGCTTTTTTGCCATGCCCACAATGGCATGCACCACCACGCCGGCCGCCGCAGCGAGAAGACCGGCTAATAATCCGTCGAGCCAGCTCACCTCGCTGCCCGGAACCGCCAGGCCAAACACGGTGAGGATGAGCGCCGACGGGAACGTAAACAGGAACCACGAATACGCCATACCCGCAAGCCCCGCGCGTGCGTAGCCCAGCGCCATGCCTACCTTGGAGCTGGCCGGGCCCGGCAAAAATTGCGACATGGCAACCAGATCGGCATAAGCGGCATCCCCCAGCCACCCCCGGCGGTGGACAAACTCGGCCCGGAAATAACCCAGATGGGCCGCAGGCCCCCCGAAAGCGGTCCATCCCAACGGGAGAAACGAACGGCGAACCTCACGCACACTACCGGTTAGATTGCTCATTTCCGGCATCCTAGCCCCTGAAGGGGCAGAGCGCGATTCAGAACGCAAATCGGCCCCCAAGCTGCAGCGTTGTGGACTAAGCTAGGCAAGGCACAAACATTTTCTGTTCCCAAAGGAGCCTGTCACCATGCGCATTGCAGCCCCCAAAGAAATCATGAACAACGAGAACCGAGTAGGCCTTACCCCCAGCGCCGTGCAGACGCTGGTGCAGGACGGCCACGAGGTCCTCATTGAGACCAATGCCGGCGCAGGTGCCTCGTTCTCGGACGAGCTCTACACGGGGGCCGGCGCTACCATCGTTGCGACCGCCGAGGAAGCCTGGGCCGCGGACATGGTGGTCAAGGTCAAGGAGCCGCTCGAGTCAGAGTACGGCTTCCTGCGCGATGACCTTTTGCTCTTCACCTACCTCCACCTGGCAGCTGACCGCCCCCTCACGGAGGCTCTCATGAAGGCCGGCACCACCGCCGTTGCTTATGAGACTGTCACCGATGGCCGTGGCACCCTGCCGCTGCTAACCCCGATGTCCCAGGTCGCTGGCCGCCTTGCCGTTATTGAAGGCGTACACCACCTGCTGTCCACGCAGGGCGGCCGCGGCGTGTTGGCTTCCGGTGTGCCGGGTACCCAGCCGGCGCGCGTGGTAGTCATCGGCGGTGGCCAGGTTGGCGCATCGGCGGTGGCCATGGCCCACGGCCTGCGTGCAGAGGTTACTGTGCTGGACCTCGACCCGCACGTGCTGCAGCGCTTCGACGAGCAGTACCAGGGCGGCGTGCGCACTATCGTGTCTGACCCGGCAGCGCTGGAGGCAGAACTTCTCCAGGCTGACCTCGTCGTCGGCGCGGTTCTCGTGCCGGGCGCCGCAGCGCCGAAGCTGGTGAAGGAAGATGTGGTCAAGCGCATGAAGGAAGGCGCCGTGCTTGTCGACGTTGCCATTGACCAAGGCGGCTGCTTCGAGAACTCCTACAAGACCTCGCACGACGACCCGACTTTCAAGGTTCACGACACCCTCTTCTACTGCGTGGCCAATATGCCGGGTGCCGTGGCCAACACCTCTACCCGCGCGCTGGGTTCGGCCACCTTGCCGTACACGCGTGCGCTTGCCGCAGGCGGCTATGATGCCGCAGTTGAGCGTTTCCCGGGCCTGGCTGGTGGCCTGATGACCCGCGGTGGAGAGTTGGTCTCCCAGCCGGTGAAGGACGCCTTCAACCTTTAAGGCGCGGTATTGATGAGCATCGCCGCTACCCGCTCCATGTGATCCCAGATCATGGTGCGGTAGGCCGGCGGGATGGTGTCCTCATCGATCTTTGCTAGGGAGTTTCCCATGAGCTCCAACCAGCGATCATGGGCAGCCATGTCGATGGGGTAGGGGGCGTGCCTCATGCGCAGGCGCGGGTGCCCGCGGTTCTCGGAGAAGAGCTGCGGGCCGCCCCAATACTGCACGAGGAACCACAGCAGGCGCTGTTCTGCGCCGTCCCAATCCTGGTCGGGATACATGGGGCCGATGACGTCGTCAGTGCGCACTTGGGCGTAGAAGCCGCCGACGAGCTTCTCAAAGGTCTCCATCCCACCGATGGCCTCGTACACACTGTTCGGTTGCATGCCTAGTCTTCCTTTCGCGTCAGGCCTTGTCCTTGACCTGATTCTTCCATGTCGAAGATGGCCATCCCACGCGGGTAGGGGGTGGAAATACCTTCTGCATGCATAGCGCTGAGAATTCTGGACTGAAGAGCGCGCTGGACGTCCCACTGTTTGCCGGGCAGGGTTTTAACGGACACGCGGTAGGACATGTGGTCTACCTCGAGGCCAGACATGCCGTTGACGGTAGGTGCGGCCAAGATGATGTCACGGATGGCGGGGTCGTGGGAGGCGTCGGCAGCCGCGGCGTTGATGACGGAGTAGGCCTTGTCCGGATCGTTGCTGAGCGCAACCGGAACCTGGATTCGGGCCACCGAGTAGCGGTCGGAATGGTTGGCTACCTGCAGAATTTCGCCATTGCGGACGTACCACAATGCGCCATCGATATCGCGGACGGTCGTAATGCGCAGGGAGATGGATTCCACATCTCCGAAGACACCGTTGCCAAGGTCGATGGTGTCGCCGATGCCGTATTGGTCCTCCATGAGCATGAAAATGCCGGAGAGGAAGTCCTTCACCAGCGCTTGGGCGCCGAAACCGAGGGCAACACCGACAACACCTGCTGAAGCCACGAGCGGGGCGACGTTGACGCCAAGTTTGTCCAGGATGGCGAGCACGGCCCAGACCCAGACGAAGATAGTTACCGCCGAACGTCCGACGCCCGCCAGGGTCTGGATTCGGGACACTCGGCGGGCTTCGTTGGTGGAGGCGAGGGCTTTGTCGGTTTCCACGTGAGTCTTGCGCGGGGAGAGAGGTGAGCTCAGCTTGCCCTTTTTGATGCTGTTATCAGCCAGCTTGGTGATGAGGCGGCGTAGTAGCCAATTGCCCACGATGGCGACGATCAGGATGAGCCCGATGCCGATGGGCTTATCGACGAGCCACGAGCGCATGTGCTCGCTCTGCCACCACTGGGTGACGCTATCGACGGCGGTGTCTTCGGCGGTAGTAAAAGTGATCACGGTGGCCTTTCGTTTGCTCGTGAGGGACGCCTACCGATAGTAGGCACAATGAGTGAATATTAAAAGGCTGTCACTCTCGCTACTGAACAGCTTGGTCTAGACTGATGTGCCATGACTGACAACCGCACTCTTGGCTTTTCTTCGCGTTCCATCCATGCCGGTTACCAGCCGGATCCGTATATGGGATCCATCAACGTGCCGATTTATGCTTCCACGACCTTCCAACAGGATGGTCTCGCGCAGCTGCGCGGCGGCTACGAGTATGGCCGCGTGGCTAACCCCACGGTCCACTCCCTAGAAAAGACCCTCGCGGCACTTGAAAACGCGTCGTACGCGCGCTGCTTTGCCACGGGCATGGCGGCCGTCGATACCCTTATCCGCATCATCGTGCGCCCGGGTGACCACGTGATTTTGGGGAACGATGCCTATGGCGGCATGTATCGCCTGCTCCACCACGACTACGGCGAGTGGGGCGTGGAGCTGAGCATCGTCAACACCGCGGATATTGCGGCGGTCAAGGCGGCTATCCAGGAGAACACGAAGCTCATCTGGCTCGAAACTCCCACCAACCCGGCCACCACCGTTACGGACATCGCCGAGGTTGCCCGCGTGGTCAAGGAGAGCAGTAACGCCCAGATCGTCGTCGATAACACCTTCGCCACGCCTTACCTGCAGAACCCCCTAGATCTGGGCGCAGACCACGTGCTGCATTCCACCACCAAGTACCTGGGCGGCCACTCGGATGTGCTCGGCGGTGCAGTTGTTACCAACTCGGCGGAAATGGATGAGGGCTTGCTCTACTTCCAGGGCAATGTCGGCGCGGTCTCCTCGCCTTTCGACGCCTACCTCACCGCCCGCGGCATTAAGACCCTCGAGGTCCGCATGGACCGCCACTGCGCTAACGCGCAGGCCGTGGCCGAATTCCTCGAGACCCGCCCCGAGGTCAAGCAGGTTCTGTACCCGGGCCTGCCGTCCCACCCGGGGCACGAGCTGGCGAAGAAGCAGATGCGCGGCTTCGGAGGCATGATGTCAGTGCGCTTCCACAGCGAGGAACATGCCCGCCAGGTCTGCCTCAATACCAAGCTCATCTCACTCGCCGAGTCCCTCGGTGGGGTGGAGTCCCTCATTGAGCACCCGCAGAACATGACGCACATTTCCGCCGAGGGCTCCGAGCTCGTCCCGCCGGCGGATCTGGTGCGCATCTCGGTGGGCATTGAGTCCATCGATGACCTACTGGCTGACCTCGAGCAGGCCCTCGACGCCCTGAACTAAAACCCGTGGGGGGAAAGAGGCCCCGAGGAGTCAGGGCCACGTGTTAGCTAGAAGGTGTTGAGGAGGGAACCAGCAGTGCGGTCGGTCTCCTGCAGCATGAGCGGGTCCGTGCCCGGCATGGGGGAGATGGTGGTATCCGGCCACTGCGCGTAGGTGGGAATGCCGATGATGTGCAGGCGGGGGTCCTCACCACCGCCGGGGTTCACGACGCGACGGTTCCAGGTTGTTTCCGGCGAGCCGGTAGCCTGGCCGTGGTCAACGAAGGCACGCACGCGGCCGTTGAGCGAGACCGCGAGAGGGTCGGCGGCGCGGCGGACGTCGGGGGAGTGCATCCAGGCGTCGATAAGCCAGGCAGAGGAGGCTTTGCCATGCGCGGTGCGCAGCGTGAACTTCTCGCCCACCTCGAGCTGGGGCCGCTCACCGAGGAAGGTGGCGAGGCCGGCGTCGACAAGCGCGAGCAGTTGGCGCGTGCGAAATAGCGGCGGGCCAGAGCCCACCATCTGGCCGAAGGCCATGAATTCCTTGTAGGTACTGGTCCGGGACTCCCACGTCATGCGGCCCTCGGAACCAGCTATGGAGGCGGGCTTGCGCGCGGCGGAGATGGCCCACAGCGCGGACTTCAGCGGAGAATCGGCAGCAGCGACTGCCTCGCGGATATCGCGGGCCAGGCCCTCGGCGATGTATTCAGTAAGGTCACCGCCTTCGAAATCGGCTAGCGGGTGAGCCCAGTGTGCCAGGTCCAGTGGCTGGCTCGAGAAACCCTCGAGCGCTGCGGTGAGCTGGTTCGCCATGCTGCGCAAGTCCGCGGCATCAACCGCGGTGGCGTCGATAGTTGCCAGGATGTCCTCGAGCGGGCGCTTAAGCGCCTCAGGGGCCACGCGCGCCTGGTTCTCGTAGTACTCGGCGTAGGCATCGCGCAGGATATGCGGTAAAAGCTGCGTGCCGAAGTCGAGCTCAGCCTTCGGATCGAGAGCGGCCACCGCGGCGCGGAAGCGGGTTAGCGCCGCCTTCGGTGGCAACGCGTGGTACTCCGACTTCGGAATATACGGGTATCCGCGGCCCGAACTCACGATGAAGTGCGGCTCGTCGCCGCTCGGCTCGTAGCGTAGCCCGGAGCGCGTCGAAGGATCCTCCACAAACTCACCACCGCGGTCGATAGTGAGTAGCGCCATGACGTCGAAGAAGCCCATTCCCAGTCCTCGGACCAGGACCTTCTCGCCCGCAGGAACGTCGCTCACTGGCTGCTCGACGGGGTTGTCGGGGCGGACCCAGTGCAGGCCCGACTGTGCAGCGTCCGCCAGGGCGCGCTCGGATTCGTTGAGTGCCGGGACCTGCCAACCGTAGGCCAGGACGGTGGCGTCGGCGGTGATGGTGGTGTCATCGGAAAGTGTAATGACATCCTGCTCACCGCTGTCCTCCACGGACAGCGCGCGGGCGCGGTGCTGGACCACGTCAACGTTCTCCGGCAGCTGTGCCAGTGCCACCTCATAGACCCACTCCAGGTAGGCGCCGTAAAGCGCGCGGGAAGGGTTGGACTCTGGGCGGGTCTGCTCCAGCTCCTCGGTGAAGGAGCTGGCGAGGTCGCGGTGGGGTGGGAAGGCGTCGTAAAGCTCCAGTTTGGCGGGGGAAAGGTCTGGGCGCTCGCCGCGCAGCAGCTGGATCCACTCGTAGAGAATAGGGCCTTCCAGTACCGGGGCGGTGGTGGTGGAGCCCGGCTCGGTGAAGAGGGTTACCGCGCCAGCGAGCGTGTTCATGCACAGCGTGCGAGTTTGCTCGGTATCCCAAATACGGCCGGCGCCCAGTGGGGCGTCGTCGATGATGTGCAGCGTCAGGGGTGCTGCAAGAGGGGCGGCGCGCAGGTGGGCGGCGAGGCGCTCAACCAGCGAAATGCCACGTGGGCCGGCGCCAACGATGGCGATGGAGGGCATAATAATCAAACCTCAATTTTTAGACTGTGCTGTCTAGTGGAATAATACCGGTCGGTATGCGTTGTGTTAAATTCACACGCACGTCAACGAACTATCTTGTGAAAGCTCTTACCGTGAAAACTCTACGCGCACTCGCCGCTACCCTGGCCGCAGCTCTTGCCGCTTCCGTCGGCGCTTGCTCGGCCACGGACCGGCCGGCCGGGGAGGACAACGTCCTCACCTATCTCGAGCCGCAATTTTTCCGCACGCTCTACCCACCTGCCGCAGGTTTCTATCCCAACGGCGGCGTGGTCAACCAGCTCACCGACCGCCTCCTCTACCAAGACCCAGATACCTTGGAGCTCTCGCCGTGGATCGCCACGCAGATGCCCGAAGTCAACGAGGACGCTACCGAGTACACCTTCGACATCCGCACGGACGTCACGTACTCCGATGGCTCCCCGCTTACCGCGGAGAACGTCGTGGCTAACTTTGACCTGTTTGGCCGCGGCGATAAAACCCGCACGCTGACTAGCTCGGAGCAGATTGCGAATTATGACCGCGGCGAGGTCGTTGACGAGGACACCGTGAAGTTCTACTTCACCAAACCTTCCCCAGGCTTCCTCCAAGCCACCTCCGCCTACAACGCTGGCCTGCTATCTGATTCGACCCTCGAGCTCGACAACGAAGGGTTCGGCCCCGGCAACGCGGTGAACGTTATTGGCTCCGGGCCGTTCGTGGTGGAGTCGGAAGAAATCGGCACGGATCTTAATCTCAAGGCCCGCGAGGATTATGACTGGGCGCCGCCCGCTGCCTCGCACCAGGGCCGCGCGCAGATCGACGGTATTCACTACATCTTGGCCGCTGAGGAGTCCGTGCGCACCGGCGCAATTACCTCGGGACAAGCGGACATCGCCCGCCAGATTTCCGCCCCGCAGGAATCCTTGTTGGAAGACCGTGGCATCAGCATTGTCTCGCGCGGTACCAACTCGATGAATAACCAGTTCGCCTTCCGTTTCGATCACCCGCTGCTGCAGGACAAACGTGTGCGCGAGGCCATCATCCACGGCATCGACCGCGAGGAGATTCTCCGCGTGCTCTTCTCCGATTCTTACCCGCTGGCCACTTCAACCGTGGCGAAGACCGGCTTGGCCTACAAGGACCAATCCGCTGCCTATACCTTCGACCCGGAGGAGTCTCAGCGCCTCCTCGATGAGGCGGGCTGGGAACCAGGCCCCGATGGCATCCGCGTCAAGGACGGAAAGCGGCTGAGCTTGCGCACGAACACCGCGCTGCCGCAGCCGCGTTCCAAGGAGGTCATGACGATGGTGCAGGACCAGCTTCGCGGCATCGGAATTGAAATCCGTGTCAACGCCGGTGACCAGGCCACCCAGAACGCCGACGCCAAGGACGTCAACAAGGTGCAGATTTATCACTCGATGGTGGGCCGCGCCGATTACGACGTCATCACCTCGCTCTACGGCATCAACAACCGCGACGCTTTCCTTAACCAGGATGGGGAAGGGGAGCCCGTCGATAAGCACCTGCAAGAGCTTCTCGACGTCGTCCTCGACACCCCCGACGTGCAAGGCCGCATCAAGGCCACTGAAGACGTCCAGGATTACATCACCGAGCAAGCCTATGCACTGCCGCTCTTTGAGGAACCCGTGGTCTATGCCGTGCGCCCGGAGGTATCCGGCTTTAGCCCCGAGTCGGTCGCGCGCCCGTGGTTCTACGAGGTCACCATCGACAGGAAGGGCAAGTAGATGACAACCCGCCAGATTCTTAGCCGCATCGGGCAAGCCGTGCTCGTGCTGCTTATTACCTATACCGTGGCCTTCTTCCTCCTCTCGGCGCTGCCGTCGGATGCGGTGCAGTCGCGCTTCGGTGACCCGGCCCTGGGCCTGTCCCAGGCGGAGATTGACGCTATCCGTGAGGAGATGGGCGCAGATAAGCCGCTCATGGTGCAGTACTTCACCGCGTTGGGAGGTTTCCTGACCGGCCATTTCGGTAACTCGACGCAGTCGGGTGCGCCGGTAGCCACGCTGCTTGCCGACGCCCTGCCCCACACCCTCATCCTCGCCGCTTGCGCCATCGGCTTGGCCATCATCGTGGCAGTGCTGGTGGCCTTTTTGGCCACGCTGCCGGGCCTGGGTGGTATTGCAACCTTCTTCCGTGGCTTGCCGTCCCTCATGGTCTCCCTGCCCGGATTCTGGATCGGTATTTTGCTCATCCAGGTCTTCTCCTTCCAGCTGGGCTGGGTACGCGTCATTGAGCCCGGCAGCGTGGAGGGGCTTATCTTGCCTACGCTCACGCTGGCGGTTCCGATGACTGCTCCACTCATCCAGGTGCTCATCCGCTCTATCGATGAGACGCAATCGCGTCCCTTCGTTCAGGCGGTGCGCTCGCGCGGTGCCTCGGAGTCCTGGATCTTCTGGCGCACGATCCTGCGCAACTCACTTCTGCCGACGCTGACCATGGCGGGCCTGCTCTTCGGTGAGCTTGTAGGCGGTGCCGTGGTGACGGAGACGGTCTTTGGCCGGACCGGTTTGGGCTACATGACTGCCCAGGCCGTAGCCAACCGCGATACCCCGGTGCTGCTGGCAGTAGTGCTCATCGCTGCTACTTCCTACATCATCATCAACCTTGTTGTGGACCTTCTCTACCCAGTGCTCGATCCGCGCCTGCGGGCGAAGTCCTCCGACCACAAGGCTCCCCGTACGCCCGCCGCAGCCCCGGCTGTTGGCGCTGAAGAAAGGACGGTGCGCTCATGAGCATGATGCACACTAAGCCGCGCGGCGGCTACCGTCGCGCCGCGGGTGGTCAGGGAAACCCGTGGCTTAAGCCGGGCTCTCTTATCGCCATCGTTGTTGTGGCTGTGGCTTTTCTTGCTGCGTTGTTCCCCGGCCTGTTTACCTCGGCCGACCCTTATGCCGGCACCGACGTCGCCTTGCTCCCGCCGGGCGAGAACGGCCACCTCATGGGCACTGATGCCGTGGGCCGCGACCTGTATGCCCGCGTGGTGTACGGCGCGCGCCAGTCCCTCCTTGGGGCGCTCATCGCCGTGGCGGTGGGGCTCGTCGTCGGCACGCTCATTGGTCTCTTGGCCGGCTCCCTGCGGGGAGTCGTCGACACCATCCTTATGCGCGTTGTCGACGTGCTGCTGTCCATCCCCGGCATCCTGCTCTCACTGTCCATCATCATCGTGCTGGGCTTCGGCTCGGTGCAGGCGGCGGTCGCCGTCGGTGCCACCTCCGTGGCCACCTTCGCGCGCCTGGCCCGCTCCCAGGTCATCACCGTGGCGAATGCCGAGTACATCGAGGCGGCTTACGGTGCTGGCGCGACCCGCACCACGGTGCTGCTGCGCCACATCCTGCCGAACTCGCTGACTCCGGTTATCGCCCTGGCCACCCTGCAGTTCGGTACTGCCATCCTGCAGCTGTCCATCCTCGGCTTCCTGGGCTACGGCGCCCCGCCGCCTACCCCGGAGTGGGGACTCATTATTGCCGAGGGCCGCGACTTCATGGCCACCGCCTGGTGGCTCATCATCCTGCCCGGCATCGCGCTCGTTGCCGTGGTGATGTCCGCCAACCGCCTGTCCCAGAACTTCCCCGTGGAGGCCTAACATGTCTGAAGCAACACACTCAGCGCAGCCCCTGCTTAGCGTGCGGGACCTCAACGTCTCCTATTCCACCGGTCGCGGTGACGTTCCCGCCGTCCGGGGCGTTAACCTTGCGGTGTACCCGGGGCAAATGACCGCCATCGTGGGCGAGTCCGGCTCCGGTAAGACTACCTCTGCTATGGCCGCCATCGGCCTGCTGCCCTCCAACGCCACGATTGATGCCGGCACCATCACCTTCGATGGCCGCGATATCACCTCGTTGCGCCGCCGCGAGTGGCTCGAGCTGCGCGGTCGCCGCATCGGGCTCATCCCGCAGGACCCGAACAACTCGCTTAATCCTCTCAAGACCATTGGCGCCTCGGTGGAGGAGGGCCTAGCCATCCACCACATCGGCAGCGTCGCCGAGCGCAAAGCCCGCGCGCTGGAGCTGCTGGAGCGCGTTGGCATCGATGACCCCGAGCGCCGCTATAACCAGTACCCGCATGAGCTCTCGGGCGGTATGAAACAGCGCGTGCTCATCGCTGCGGCCGTGGCGCTGGAGCCGGACCTCATCATCGCCGACGAGCCCACTTCTGCCCTCGATGTCACGGTGCAGAAGATCATCCTCGACCTCCTCGACGATATGCGCGCGGAGCTCGGCATGGGCATCCTCTTCATCACCCACGACTTGGCGGTGGCGGGCGATCGCGCCGACCGCGTGGTGGTCATGGAGGCCGGCCAGCTGCGCGAGGAGGGCCTAGCCGCCACCGTGCTGACGAACCCGCGTCACGACTACACCAAACGCCTGCTTGCCGACGCCCCCTCCCTCACCGTCGCCGACGCCGGCGCCGCGCCGGTTACTGAACGCACCGCGGGCGAACCTTTGGTACAAGTGGAGGGCCTGACCCAGCGCTTCGGTGATTTCACCGCCGTCGATGACATCTCCTTTACCGTGGCCAAGGGCTGCACCCACGCGCTAGTGGGCGAGTCCGGCTCCGGCAAGACGACGACTGGGCGCAGCATCGCCATGTTCAACACCCCGACGTCGGGCAGTATTAGCGTGGGTGGGCGCGACATCGTGGGCCTGCGCGGCAAAGCCTTGCGCGAAGAGCGCAACAATATCCAGCTGGTCTACCAGAACCCCTACGGCTCTCTGGACCCCAAGCAGTCCATCGGCCAGACGGTGGCGGAGCCGCTGCGGAACTTGAAGGGGGCGCGTGCAAGCACGGCGAAAGCCAAGGCCAAGGAGTTCCTGGACTTGGTGGCGCTCAACCCGGACTACTATGACCGCCGCCCACGCGAGCTCTCCGGCGGCCAGCGCCAGCGCGTGGCCATCGCGCGCGCCATGATTGTGGAACCGGAGTTGGTCATCCTTGACGAGGCCGTTTCTGCGCTCGACGTCACCGTACAGGCGCAGATCCTGCGCCTGCTTGCCCGACTGCAGGAGGAGCTTGGCCTGACCTACATCTTCATCTCGCACGACCTGGCGGTAGTCAACCAAATCTCCGATACCGTGTCCGTGCTGTCGAAGGGCCAGCAGGTGGAATCCGGGCCCACCGCCGAGGTCTTCAGCAACCCGCAGTCACCGTTTACCAGGAAGCTTATCGAGGCCATTCCCGGCTCGCGCTACCGCGCCGGCGACCTCAACCTCGGCCTGTAGCCTGGGGCCAATCAAGAAAGGATTAGTCCATGGCAGACATCATTAACCTACTGGCGGGCGTCGAAGGGGACGTCGCCAAGCTGCGCGAGCGCCGACCCGAAGCACAGGACAACGCACAGGCCTCCTTCGCTGCGCTCCTCGAGCCTAAAGAGCCCGGCACGTTCAGCTATGCGGAGCGCTACGCCATCGCGACCTTTGTGGCAGGCGTGTATCAGGCGCCGACTGCAGTCGCCTTCTACTCCGACCTGCTGGCGGAGGAATCGGAGGAACTCGCCGAAGAAGTGTCCCGCGCGGTGGAGCGCGGCATCACCACCGGCCCCTACACCGACGGCGGCTTTGCGCTTTTCGACGGCTCCCCGCGCCTCGCCGCCGCCCTTGACTTCGCCCACCTGCTGGCCTTCCACCCCAAGGACGCCTCCCCGGCCGCGATTGGTCACCTGCAGGCGGCCGGCTGGTCCAACGACGATATCGTGACGCTGGCACAGCTCGTGAGCTTCCTGTCCTTCCAGCTGCGCGTGGCCCACGGCTTGTCCGTGCTTGCTGGCACCGCACAGGCTGCAGCCGTGACTGAGGCGCCGCGCCCGACCCACACTACGGAGTGGGTTCCGGGGGAGGGGACGTTGGTGCCGGACGTCGTCAAGCCGCAGGGCTTTGTGGCGCACTCGCTGGGCTGGAAGCCGTGGGTGCCGCCGCAGCCGAAGGAGGAGTTCACGGACGCGCAGCGCGATGCGTTGATTAAGCCCGAGCGCATCGACATGGAATACTTCCGACTGCTGGCCCGCGACCCGGCAGCGCTCGAGGCACGCACGAAGACTGACCTGGATATTTTCTACAACACCGATGGTGGCTTGGGCCGCGCTGAGCGTGAGCTGGCCGCCACGGTGGTCTCACGACTCAACGGCTGTGAGTACTGCGCGTCGGTGCACCAGCAGCGCGCTAAGGAGGAGGGCGGTGACGCCGCAGCGATTGACCGCTTGCTTGATGAAGGTGTTTCCGCTGACCTGGGCTCGGCGCAGTGGTCCGCCATCCGCGATGCTGCCGTGGCCCTGACCGAGTCGCCCTTTGCGTTCGACGCCTCCCACGTGGATGGTCTCCGCGAGGCGGGTTTCGATACGCTATCCATCATTGACGTCATCAACTCCTCCGCGTTCTTCAACTGGGCAAATCGCCTGATGCTGACGCTGGGGGAGCCGGACGTGCCGAAGCGCTTCCGCTAACCGAAGGAGGAACAAACATGCTGAAGACTGCCGTTGTGACCGGTGCTACTGGTGGAATGGGCGTGGAGATCATCAAGGACCTAGCCCAGGACCACCGTGTGTATGCCCTGGGTCGGCGCGCCGGGGAGCTGCCGGAGGCGGAGAACATCGTGCCGGTGGCCATCGACCTGCTGTCGCTTCTCGACGGTGCAGCGCTTCCTGACGAGCTGGCTTCGCTCGAGCGCGTCGATGTGCTCGTGCATGCCGCGGCCCGGGCGGATAAGCACTTGGTGGAGAGCGCTCGGCCTTCCGATTGGCGCGCGCAGATGGACCTCAACGTGCATGTTCCGGCGGAGCTGACCCGCCTTCTTCTGCCTGCGCTGCGTGCAGCAGAAGGCCTTGCGGTGTTCATCAACTCTGGTGCTGGTATCCACTCTTATGGCGACAACGTCATCTACGCGGCCACCAAACATGCGCTGTACGCGCTTGCTGATGGCCTGCGCCTCGGCGAGCTCGGCATCCGCGTGTCCACCGTTGCGCCGGGCCCGACGGATACCCCGATGCTCAAGGGCCTGCAGGACTACAACCCGGAGCACGTTATCGCCCCGGTCGAGGTGGCGAAGGCCATCCGCGCCACCGTTGATGCTGGCCCGACGACGCAGCTGACGGAGATTCGCGTGCGCCCGCGTATTGAGCTCAACCAGCGGAAGTAAGCACCCGTCGCTCGAGATGCAAAAACCGTGGGGCGCGGTACAGTTGTGAGACGTGTCCACCTCTCAACGCCGCCGCCCTGCGTACTTGGTGATCGCGGATTCGCTTAGGAGCAAGATTGAATCCGGTGAGCTGCAGCCGGGCGACCGTTTCCCTACGGAGCGGGAGCTGGTCCAGGAATACAAGGTGGCGCGCATGACGGTGCGCCACGCGCTCGACATCGTGCAGATTGAAGGACTCATCGACCGCAAACGAGGCCGCACTGGCGGCACCTTCGTGCGTGCGACCCCGCCGACGCTGAGCCTGACGAGTGGGCGCAGTGCTCTGCAGCAGCTGCGCGAACACGGTCTCGATATTTCGGTGCAGGTGCTTTCACTTGTGCTTATCGACGCCCCCGGCCACCTCGCCTCCGCCCTCGGCATCGAGGACGAGGACCCCGTGTGGGAGGCGCGCGCAGTGCATGTGTCGGAAGGCTCGCCCATCATGGCCACGACCCTGCTCATCCCGCATTCCTTGGCACCAGAGCTTAAGGAGCAGGACTTGGAGAAGCCGCTGTCTACGCTATTGGCGGAGCTGGGGCTTCCACCGGTGTTCAAGCGAGATTCCCTCATGGCGGCCACCGCGCGCACGGAGGAACAAAAGATACTTGGGGTCGGCCGTACGCAACCGGTCTTGCGGATTACTCGCACCGTCAAGATGGAGGACGGCACCGTGGTCGCTCAGCTGGAGGAAACCCTGCGCCCCGACGCCGTCTCCGTCGAAGTTGAGCTTGGCGAGGATCCCTCACCGTCCCTCGACTAACCCCTGCGCCCGAATTTTTCTTCCTTTAGCGCGAACCTTGTTTGCCCCTAGACCGAGCTAACCCCTGCGCCCAATCTAATCGTGCGGTTATAGAATGCACGCACCTGCTTGGGCTACAAGTGGGATCGCCGATGTGCCCGCTGACCGTGCTGTGGTTGGCGGGTTTCAGCGTTGCGGCGCGGGCGCGTGGTTTGGCGTTCCGGTGCTCGCGTTGCCTAATCGCGGGCGTTTAGCCTGATCCTGGCGGTGGGTCGGGTGGTTGGCCTGTGGTTTGTCGTGCTGCTTTCTCAGAAGCGAGTCTGGTTGTGGCTTCTTGGTATTCGGGCATGGCGGTAATTGGCACACCCCAGGGCGGGATGTAGCTCACCCCAGTATTCAGCCGGAACATGTAGCCCCTGCCGGTGGGGCGTTTGGGGTCATCATCGTTAATACCGTTGTGGTAGGCGCACAGGAAGGTGAGGTTCTTGAGGTTAGTAAAACCTCCTGCCTGCCAGGGGATGAGGTGGTGGACTTCGCAGTAATCAGCGGGTTTGTTGCAGCCGGGCCTAGAGCAGGTTTGAAATTCGGCAGCCAGGCTGATGCGTTGTTTCCAGCTAGCATGCCGCTTAATCCTATAAGAGTTCACCGGGCCTTCAAGGGGGTGGATAATGGTGGCGTAGCCAATCTCAGCAAACTTGTAGGCCAAAAAGTCTGCCCCGCTCATGCGCCCGCCGTTGGTGAGGTTAAGTTCTATTTCCTCCCCATCACCATTAATAATTTGGTCGAGTTCGTTGAGGGTGACAACGACTTGAGCATGTACGGCGGGTTTGGTGCCAATACCACCGGTGACAATGACGGTGCGGGCAGCATCAAGCAGGTTTGTTTTGTTGACGGATTCTAACGTGCCTCTGATATCGGCGATGACGGTGGCGTCATCGGTGATGGTGATGGAGTTCGGTCCCTTAGAGCGGTAGGTGAAGCGTACTCCGGGTTTAGCTACACGTTTGGCACGAAGCTCCTTTAAGCGCTTGGTGGCAACCTGGCGGATTTTGTGGGCGGGGGTGCCGGCAAGCTTGATGCGTAGGTTCCAGGCGTCGAGGTCTTTTTTCACGCGTGCGGTGTAGGACTCGATCAGGATGAGAATGCTAAGGCTATGTTGTTGTGCCATCGCGGCGGCGCGTGCTTTGCGTTGTTTGCCGCTAAAGCGGGTGTGCCCGAAGTAGGTGCGGTGAAGGTGGGCAAGTTCTGTGGCGTCGGCTGGGTCGGCGCCGCGTGCGCGCAGTTCGTCGGGTGAGCTGGATGCTTGTTCCACTAGCGCGATCCCCGAGTTGCGGTAGTGGAAGTAGGTTTCTAGTACCCCCATGGCCACGAAGCTTAAAGCAGGCCCACCAACCCCGCAACCGGAGCAGAAAAGACACTGGTTGCGGGGAGAAAACGATTAACCGCGGTCGACGGCGCGGTTGCGCAGGGCGCGGGCGAGGCGGTCGCGCTGCTCGGTGACCGTACGGCGCAGGCCGCCGGCCAGGTCGCGGGAGAGGAACTCGTCGGCGCGGTCGAGGGTCTCCTGGCTGACATCCCAGCGCGGGAACAACCCGGTCACCGTGGTCAGGGCAATCTCGTTGGACTGCGCGGACCAGATCTTTTCCGCCACGTCGAAGAACTCAGCGTTCGGCAGGAGCTCGTCTGAGCCGACAAAAGTCAGGCCCGCTAGCTTCGACTCCAAGTCGCGGTTTCCCAACTCACCAGCAACGATTTCGTCCCAGACCGCGCGTTTGTTGTCCTCGGTGTTCACCGCAGCCAGCGCCTTGAGCGAAGCCTGGTAGCCCGTCGCGGTGTTATCGCGCTTGAGTTCCTCAGCCACAGCCGTCATGGCGGCGCCGGCGTGCTCGGGGCCGGTGGCGCTGGCAAGCGAGCCATCAGCAATGAGCGCGGTGATGGCCTTCCAGCGCAAGCCCGCATCCGAGGAGGCCTCAAGGAGGTCCTGGAAGAAGGCGCGGGAGGCGTCGTGAAGCTTGATGCCGGCCAGCGCCTGGGTGAAGACGATTGCGCGCTCGGCGTCGTCGGAGCGGGCGCCTGCCAGGAGGGCGTCAGCAAGCTGCACATCCTCCTTCGCCCACTCCGGATCGGCATAGGTGGACTGGGCCGTAGCAGCCTGGGCGAGAATGCGCTCGAGCACGGCGAGCTCGGTCTCGGCCTCCGCACCGCGGGCCACGAGTGCGACGAAATCGCGGGCGCGCATCGAACCTGCACGGGTCATCTCCCACGCGGTGGACCAGCACAGGGTGCGGGCCATAGGATCTTCGAACTTCTCGATATTCTCCAACAAGAACTGCAAAGAACCCGCATCCAGATCGATGAGGCAGTAGGTCAGGTCATCGTCGTTGGGAAGGACGAAGGGGACGTCGCTAAGCGCGCGGCCCACAAGCTCCGGAATTTCGGTAGAGGCGCCGTCGATATCCATCTCGATGCGCTCGGTGCGCACCACCTTCTCGCCCTGCAAGGCATAGACACCGACAGCGATGCGGTGCGTGCGCAGGGTGTCGCCGCGCTGGGTGAGATAGGCCTGCGTGATGGTGCCGGACTCGTCCGTCTCCAACGCCACGCCCAGCGTGTTCACGCCCGTTGTCTTGAGCCACTGCTGCGCCCAGAATGACAGGTCGCGCCCCGAGGCCTCCTCGAGGTGGCGCAGTAGATCCCCGAAGGTGGCGTTTGACCACTGGTGTTCTTGGAAGTGGCGGCGCACGCCGGCGAAGAAGTTCTCACGGCCCACATAGGCCTGCAGCTGCTTGAGCACCGACGCACCCTTGGCGTAGGTAATGCCGTCAAAGTTCTGCTCCACGGTCTCAATATCGGAGGCATCCGTGGAAATCGGGTGCGTGGTGGGCAGCTGATCCTGCTGGTAGGCCCAGGCCTTCTCTACGTTGGCGAAGGTTACCCATGCGGTATCGTACTGGGTCTCCTCCGCCTGGGAAATCGCCGCTGACCAGGTAGCAAAAGACTCGTTGAGCCACAAATCATCCCACCACTGCATGGTCACCAAATCGCCGAACCACATGTGGGCCAGCTCGTGCAGGATGGTATCCGCGCGGCGCTCGTACTTATAGTGTGAGGCCTGAGACGTAAAGACGTACTCGTCACGAATTGTCACACAGCCGGCGTTCTCCATCGCACCGGCGTTGAACTCCGGTACGAAAATCTGGTCGTACTTGCCAAAGGGGTAGGCAAAGCCGAAGTTGCGGTGGTAGAAATCAAAGCCCTGCTTGGTCTCGGTAAAAATGCGCTCCGCGTCGAGCGAATCCATAAGCGACGGGCGGCAGTAAATGCCCAGCGGCACCTCAAGAGTCTGCGCGGGCGAGCCCTCCGGGTGCTCCGCCAAGCTGCCGGTCCACGTATCCGTCACACCCACGTATGGGCCGGCGCACAGCGCAATCAGATACGTAGATAGCGGGTAGTCCACCGCAGCGCGCACGGTGTTGCCCGAACGTGTGATGGGGGAGTTCGTAATCACCGTCCAGTGCTCCGGGACCTCGAAAGTCAGCGAGTACGTAGCCTTCAAATCCGGCTGGTCAAAGCAGGCGAAGACGCGCTTGGCGTCGGCGGTCTCGAACTGGGTGTAGAGGTAGGCCTCACCATCGACCGGGTCGACGAAGCGGTGCAGGCCTTCACCGGTGCGGGAGTAGCGGATTTTCGCCACGACTTTCAGCTCATACTCCGCCACCTGCAGCCCCGAAAGCGGGATGCCATAGGTGGGGTCATAAGCACTAGTAGGCAGGGGAGCGCCGTTGAGGCGGACCTCGAGAAGCTCATCACCGCGCAGGTCAATGAAGGTCGAGCCGGCCTTCGTCACGCGGAACTTGACCACGGTCGTGGAGGTGAAGAACTCCTCCCCGGTGAGGTCTAGCGCGACGTCGTAGTGGCTTACCTCCAGCATGTCGGAACGCTGCTGGGCTTCCTCGCGGGTGAGGTTAATCGAGGTCATGTACTGTCTCTCCTCTTTCTCGGTACCTTAAGTCTCTGCACCAGCGTAGTCACCCGCCTAGGGTGGGGTGCTACAGACTACACAAGCAAAGGAGATTTACCGTGGCTCAACAAGTGACGTTCTGGTTCGACTGCTCGTGCCCCTTCGCGTGGCTGACCTCGCGTTGGATTAAGGAGGTGGAGAAGGTCCGCGATATCGAGGTGACCTTCGAACCAATGTCCCTGTCCGTGCTCAACCAGGGCCGCGACCTGGATCCGGAGTACATGAAGATGATGGAGGCCAACTGGGGTCCTGCCCGCGTAGCAGCCAAGATTGCCGTGGAAGCCCCGGAGAAGGTCGATGCCTTCTACACCGCGATGGGCACCCGCATCCACACGGAGGGCCAGGGCGGCAAGCAGGGTTACGGTGCTTATGACGGCATCATCAAGCAGGCGCTTTCCGACGCCTCCCTCCACGCCGATTACGCCTCCGTAGCCAACACCGAAGAAATGGATGAAAAACTCACCGAGTTCCACAACCGTGGCATTTCCGAGGTCGGCGATGAGGTTGGCACCCCTGTGGTGAAGTTCGGTGATACCGCCTTTTTCGGGCCAGTGATTACTCGTGTTCCTACTGGTGAGGAAGCCGGCGAGCTTTTCGACGCCTCCGTGCGCCTCGCCCAGTTCCCCTACTTCTTCGAACTCAAGCGCTCCCGCACGGAAGCCCCGCAGGTTTAGCGAGTTCGATTCTGCGTCACTGAGACGATGACGCAGATGAGGACCACTGGGCTAAGCGCGAAGGCGGGCAGCCCGGCAATGTTGATGATTGGGAGGGAGGCTTGCGCTTGAAACTCCTCCCACGCGGCGACTACCCACGTGGCCCATGAAGCTCCCGCGAGGAGTGCAAGCACACCGGCGGTGATCCCAGCCGCGCGGTGTGGCTTCTGGGCTATCCACCATGCGCCCACCCCGAGGTGAGCTGCGGTCATCACGATCGCCATGACCAGGGGCCGGAGGAAGCTGCGTTCCGTGAAGAAACCTGCGGCGAACAAGCCGGCGCCGATGAGAAAAGCTATGAAGTATAGGCTGGCCACGCGTCGTGTCATGGGTATGAAAACCTCCTCTTGTGTGTGAGTGGCCCCAAGCGTAGCAAGCGCACGCTATTAATGGCAGGGCTCAGCGGACAGTCGTCCTGCCCGCTAAGATGTGGGGCATGCGCGTTTATCTAGGAGCAGACCACGCAGGTTTCGAGATGAAGAACATCATCGCTGAACACCTGGAGAAGCAGGGCCACGACGTCATTGACTGCGGTGCCCATGAGTACGACGCCGAGGATGACTACCCGGCATTCTGCATCGAGGCCGCTCTGCGGACCGTCAACGACCCGGGATCGCTCGGCATCGTGCTGGGCGGTTCCGGCAATGGTGAGCAAATTGCCGCTAACAAGGTAAAGGGCGCGCGCTGCGCCCTGGCTTGGTCCCCCGAGACCGCACGTCTTGCCCGCGAGCACAACAACGCTCAGCTCATCGGCATTGGCGGGCGCATGCACTCCGAGGAGGAGGCTCTCGCCATCGTGGATGCCTTCCTGGATCAGGAATGGTCCCGTGCCGAGCGCCACCAGCGCCGCATCGACATCCTTGCCGAGTACGAGCGCACCAACATTCCGCCGGAGCTTCCGGAGGCTTAGTAGTTCATCGCCTTGGGGTGAGGGCCGCCGCGGCCCTCTTCCCCGAGGTCGAGATCGGTAATGGCGGCCATCTCGGCCTCGTCCAGCTCAAAGCCGAACACGTCGAAGTTCTGCGCGATGCGCTCCGGATTCTCGGACTTCGGGAACACGATGACGCCATTTTGCAGATGCCAGCGGATAATCACCTGAGCGGGGGAAACGCCGTATTTTTCGGCAGGCTCGGTGATTTCCGGCTGTTCGAAGAGGTCCGTCTTACCCTGGCCTAGTGGACCCCAAGCCTCAATCTGTACCTTGTGGGCGCGGAAGGCATCGAGCTCGCGCCAGCGCTGCAGGTAGGGGTGCAGCTCCACCTGGTTAACCACGGGGGTCTCATCAGTCTTAGTTTCCAGCTGGTCTAGGTGCTCCAGTTCGAAGTTAGAGACACCAATGGACTTGGCCTTCCCAGCCTTTTTCAGCTCGATAAGCTGCTTCCATGCGTCGACGTAGGTGCCATTGTCCGGGCAGGGCCAGTGGATGAGGTAGAGGTCCACATAGTCTAGTCCCAGCTTGTCCAGGGATTCATCGAGTGCAGCGGCGGCATCAGTCTGGCGGTCATTCCACAGCTTCGTGGTGATGAATAGCTCTTCGCGCGGGATGCCGGACTTGGCGATAGCGCGGCCCACACCTTCCTCGTTGCCGTAGATGGCGGCGGTATCGATGTGGCGGTAGCCCACCTTGAGGGCTTCGAGGACCAGCTCTTCGGTTTTGTCGGGATCTACCTTGAAGACGCCGAAGCCGAGCTGGGGGATAGTGTTGCTATCGTTGAGTTCGATATTGGGTACAGTCATGCGGCCCACTCTACGCAGAGCATGGTCATCCGTGCAGAAGATGAGAATCAGAGGTAATAGGCAAAAGTGCGTCTAATGCTCCGGAATGGACCTGATAAACAATGGAGCGCTCGCCTACTGTTGAAAACCGGTCTCAAATGAACGATACTTGATACGTCCGAGGGTAAGGAGAGGGCCATCCTGAGGTTTAAAGCGTTAGTGGTCGCACCCTGGTCGACGGTGACAGTTCTGGAAGTTACAACGCGTTACGGGAGGCGTCGGAACCGGCTTACATGCAAATCACGCGCAGGTAGGGCGGCGTGGCTATTTTGCTCCAAATCTCCTTGGCTCTCAGAAACGGGAAGCTTCTCCGTGGGCGCGCATTAAGATGAAACCAAAGGAGGGGAAATGAGCTTCGGCATAATTGAGCTATTGCCGCTAATTATTCTCTTGGTAATAGTAGGGATCGTGTTCTTTATCTTTGAACGTCATAAGGGGGACAAAAGCTAGAAGCGTAGCTTTGGCGCTTTTTTGATAGGCGTTGGAGGGTTTCTTCGCTTTAGTGCTACCCCCTTGACCCACTGAGGGAAAGCCACGCGACGCGGCTACCCAGGTGGGTGAGCCGTCGCAGGCGAATTAGAGATCGACTAAAGCCGCACCGGGTACCTAAAACAGGTGGTCAGTGCGGCTTTCTCGTGGAGGGAATGACGGGAATCGAACCCGCGTCTTCAGCTTGGAAGGCTGAGGTATTAGCCACTATACGACATTCCCACTAGCCCGAATCTCTGCGCGCTGGGCGCGTGAAACGGCGTACGAGTTACTTT
The DNA here is from genome assembly GCF_016889985.1 of Corynebacterium sp. FDAARGOS 1242. NCBI lineage: Bacteria > Bacillati > Actinomycetota > Actinomycetes > Mycobacteriales > Corynebacteriaceae > Corynebacterium > Corynebacterium sp. FDAARGOS 1242. Next base: position 267,811 of record NZ_CP069568.1, read on the forward strand.
AGCGCACGATGGCTCTGAAGTGAAAACGGGAACTAGATAAGGCTAAAGGGCGTTAGTTTGAGTAGGTACGCAATCAAAAACACAGTGTTCGACTCATAGATGAAAGTGGTGCTTTCGTGAGCTCCTTATTGCTCCTTGTTCTCATCGCCGGTGGTGGCGTGTGGTTCCTGTCTTCCCGTAACGGAAAGAAGCAGCAGGAGCTGCGAGAATCCCAGCGTTTTGAGGATGTGCTGGCTGATGCGCGCCGCTGGACCGAGCGCCTTGGCGGTCAGGTGATGAATATCAGCGGCACGGATACCGCCTCCCAGCAAGCCATGGCGGATGCGTCCGAGCGCTTTACCGCCGCCAACTCGGCGATTTCCCAGGCCACCACGGTCAAGCAGGCGCACCTAGCGCGCGAGTCCGCGCTGGAGGGGCTCTATTATGTGGCGGCCGCGCGTGAGATTATGGGCATGGACCCAGGCCCCGAACTCCCGCCGCTGGAGGGTCAGCGCCAAGCGGGCAAGGTCACGGAAACCCGCACGGTGGAGGCGAACGGTGAGACGCTGACGGCGTCGCCAAGCGCATCGGCACAAACCCCGAACTACTACCCGGGTGGTGTCGTAGCAGGACGTCCGGTTCCAGCCGGCTGGTACTCGCGCCCGTGGTGGGCTGATGCGTTATCCACCGGCGTGTGGATGGTGGGCTATTCCATGATGTTCAATGCGATGTTCGCGGGTATGTCCGGCGTCGGCTACTCCGCAGCCGCGGCTGAAAGCGGCGACTGGGGTGGCGGCATGGACAGCGTTGGTGAAATGGATCCCGTTGGCATGGACAAGGCCGGCGATATGGGTGCCGGCGATGTCGGGGGAGGCGAAGAAGGCGGCTTCTTTGATGGCCTCTTTGGCGGCGACGGAGGCGATGGCGGAATGTTTGATTTCGACTTCGACTTTTAAGCTGGGGAGTATCCCCTGACATGCATAAACGTGATTAAGGTAGGGTCGGTGTTGGGATAGTCAAGCGGCTATCGGTACACTAGCCCCAGTATGAAGCGCAGCTGCGCGCGGATCTTCCGGGCGCAGAGGCTTTCCATACGGGGCGTGGCGCAGCTTGGTAGCGCACCTGCTTTGGGAGCAGGGGGTCGCAGGTTCAAATCCTGTCGCCCCGACGTATGGGGGCCTGGACACTCATCCAGGCCCCCAAATTTCATCTTTAGACGATCACAATCAGGAGAGTTTCTCGTGAAGACCACCGTAGACAAGCTGAGCGATACGCGCGTCAAGCTCACCGTCAACGTTCCGTTCGCTGAGCTGGACAAGGAAATCGCACAGGCCTACGCGGCGATCGCGCAGCAGGTTTCCATCCCCGGCTTCCGTAAGGGCAAGGCTCCGCGCCAGCTTATCGACGCCCGCTTCGGCCGCGGCCCTATCCTCGAGCAGGTCGTTAATGACATGTTGCCGTCTCGCTACGAGCAGGCCGTTGAAGAAAACGAGCTCAAGGTTATTGGCCAGCCGGAGGTTGACATTGCCAAGCTGGAGGACAATGACTTCGTCGAGTTCACCGCTGAGGTAGACGTGCGCCCGGAGTTTGAGGTTCCGGACTTCTCCAAGATTTCCGTCAAGGTTCCGGCGCTCGAGATCGGCGATGAGGACGTCGACAAGGCACTCGAGGACCTGGCTTCCCGCTTCGGTGAACTCAAGGACACCAAGCGCAAGATGAAGACCGGTGACTTCGCTGTCATCGACATCACCACTGAGGTGGATGGCGCCAAGCTGGAGGAAGCATCCCACGAGGGCATGACCTACCGCATCGGTGATGACAACCTCATCAAGGGCCTCGACACCGCTCTGCGCGGCATGAAGACCGATGAGGACAACGAGTTCACCACCACCATCCAGTCCGGTGAGCACGAGGGCGAAGAGGCCACCGTGAAGGTCCACGTCCAGCAGACCAAGGAGCGCAAGCTTCCGGAGCTCGACGACGAGTTCGCACAGATGGCCTCCGAGTTCGACACTATCGACGAACTACGCGAAGACACCAAGACCCGCGTTGAGGAAACCAAGAAGTCCGAGCAGGCTGCCAACATCCGCGATGAGGTCCTCAAGGCCGCTCTCGACGAGGTTTCCTTCGAGCTGCCGAAGTCCATCGTCGACGAGCAGGTTCACGCTCAGCTGCACCAGGTCATGGGCCAGATGGCTCACGACGAGAAGGCACTGGCACAGTTGCTTGAGGCTCAGGGCACCACTCGCGAAGAGTTCGATGCTGATGCTCGCAAGTCCGCTGAGGAATCCGTCCGCACCCAGCTCTTCTTGGACGCACTGGCTGAGGTTGAGGAGCCGGAGGTATCCCAGCAGGAGCTGACCGACCACATCCTGTTCACCGCGCAGTCTTACGGCATGGACCCGAACCAGTTCATCCAGCAGCTGCAGTCCAGCAACCAGCTGGGCAACCTGTTCTCTGACGTTCGCCGTGGCAAGGCCCTGGCAATGGCCATCTGCCGTGCCGAGGTCACCGATGAAGAGGGCAACAAGGTTGACGTTGACCAGTACTTCGGTGAAATCGAAGAAGAGGACGCTGCAGAAGCTTCCGAGGAGAAGTAATCTCCCGCTTGTAACGCGCTGCTGCCACATGTGTGGTGGCGAGCGCGCATGAAACCCCGGATTCAGGTAACTCAAGGATGAGCCTGAATCCGGGGTTTGTGTCATTGTGAACGCCCTCTAGGAGTCTTTGAGTACTTCGTAGAGGGCGTGATGTGTGTTGGCGGGGGATACCGCTAGCCGTTCGTGGCTCTAAAGGCCTCGTCGGTTAGCTGCAGGAAGCGCATAACGTAATCCTTGACAAAGTCTGCGGTACGTTGATTGAGATGTCCGGACTCTTCGAAAAGGGTGGGGGATTGGCCCAGAAATACTTCGGGCTGACCAGGGAGCGGCATATCGAAGTAGGACAGGGCGAGGCGAAGGTTCTTCTGTGAACTGTAGCCGCCCATGCGGCCTACAGAGTGGCTAATGATACCTGCGGGAAGGTTCTTCCACGCCACATCTGAGTTGGGTTTAGAGCCGATGTCCACTGCGTTTTTGAGGCAGGCGGGGATAGTGCGGTTGTTCTCTGGCGTAATGAAGAGGATCCCGCTCGAGTTTTTGATGGTCTCGCGAAAGGTGGTGTACTCAGCCGGAGTGGGCTTGTCCGTGACGGCGGGGTCATCGTAGTCGAAGTCATAGAGCGGCAAGTCACGGATTTCCACGATGTTTGCCTCGTAGTCTTCAGGGATCATCGTGAGCACCTCGTGTGCAATCTTGCGTGCAAATGACTCTCGGCGCAGGCTGCCGACGATAACGCTGATACGTGGGGTGGTCATGGTAAACCTTCTTTCTTAGTTGGGTGTAGGGAGACGTGGTCAAGGGAGAAAAGGCTTGCAGCCAAAGGCCGGTGGTGGGCCGGCAGCGTGGGCGGCGGTGAGGAAGCCATCTACTTTGTCTCCTTCTTCATGGCGGAAGTACAGTTCGATGAGTCCTAGAAGCCCCCCGAGGACGGCCTCTCGTGCGGCGGATGTATTCAACAGCCGCATGGCTGCGGGTTGGTTTCCTTCGCGGATGGCTTCAAAAAGCGCGATGGTCTCAAGCCAGCTTCCTTGGTCCGGTCGCGGAAAAGGTTTAGAAATCCCAGTCATCATCACTCGTTTCTTCAGCAGTACCAATGACATAGGAGGAACCAGATCCGGAGAAGAAGTCATGGTTCTCATCTGCTCCGGGGGCTAGGGCCGCGAGGATTTCTGGGTTCACTTCCGTTTCTTCGGGCGGGAAATAATCCGGGTAGCCCAAATTCATGAGTGCCTTATTGGCGTTATAGCGAACGAACACGGCTACATCATCCATGAGTCCCAAAGGCTCATATAGCTCGCCGGAATAGTCCAGCTCTAATGCATAAAGCTCTTCGAGCAAAGAAATGGTGAAATCACGCATCTCCTTCTGCCGTAGCGGAGTCGTGGATTCCAGACCGCGCTGATACTTGTAACCCGAGTAGTAGCCGTGCACTGCCTTGTCACGCAGAATGAGGCGAATCATGTCTGCCGTATTTGTCAGGGTGGCGTGGACAGAAAAGTGCAAGGGAAGATAGAAACCCGCGTAGAGAAGCAGCGAGGAAAGCAGCGTCGATGACACCTTGCGTTTGAGTGGATCCGGCCCAAAATAGTGCGCGAGCACTTTCTTGGCGCGTGCCTGGAGAAGGTCATTATTCACCGCCCAGCGGTATGCTTCATCAATTTCCTTTGTACTGCTCAGGGTAGAAAACACTGAAGAGTATGAACGGGCATGGACTGACTGCATGAAGGCGATGTTGGTATACACGGCCTCCTCGTGTTCGGTGCGGGCATCTTGAATCTGACAGATTTCACCCACGGTGGCCTGGACAGTATCCAGGGTGGTGAGTCCCGTGAACACCCGCATGGTGAGGTTGCGTTCCTCGGGTGTCATCTTCTGCCACGCCGGGAGATCATTAGAAAGCGGGACCTTCTCTGGCAACCAAAAGTTGGCGGTGAGACGGTTCCACACTTCAAGATCCTTGTCATCGCTCACCCGGTTCCAATTGATGGCGCGGATGCGGGCTGAAGGATCATGCCGGTAGCTCGGCGGAGTAACTGAAATGCTGGTTAGTTCAGCACTATTCGATGTTGAAGACATAGCTTCTTTCTTTCTGAGTGAATGGTTGTGGACAAGGGGGAGGACCGTGCTCCTACAAAGCACAGGAGACGCAGCCTTCGACCTCGGTTCCTTGGAGCGCGGATTGGCGTAAACGGATGTAGTAGAGGGTCTTGATTCCGGCTTTCCAGGCATAGATTTGTGCCTTGTTGATGTCCCGCGTGGTGGTATCAGCGGTAAAGAACAAGGTCAGGGAAAGCCCTTGGTCCACGTGTTGGGTGGCCATGGCGTAGGTGTCGATGATTTTTTCGTATCCCACGGCGTAGGAATCATCGAAATACTCCAGGTTGTCGTTGGTCATTTCCGGCGCGGGGTAGTACACGCGCCCCAAGCGGCCTTCCTTGCGTATTTCAATTTTGGAGGCAATTGGGTGGATGGACGCGGTGGAGTCATTGATGTAGGAAATTGATCCAGTGGGTGGAACTGCCTGCAAGTAGGCGTTGTAGATGCCGTCTTGCATCACTTGATTCTTGAGGCGTAGCCAATCCTCGCGTTGAGGGATCTGCACGCCTGCTTCATGGAAGAGCTGTTTTACGTGTTCAGTGGCTGGCGCCCAGTCTTGGTCGATGTATTTGTCAAAGTAGGCGCCAGTGGCATAGGTGGATTCTTCGAATCCTGTGAATCGTTGACCTTTTTCAACCGCGAGTGCATGGGATGCGCGGAGCGCATGGTAGGTCACCGTGAGGAAATAGATATTTGTAAAGTCCAGTGCCTCGGCGCAGCCATAAGGAATACGCTGTGAAGCAAGAAAGCCGTGGAGATTCATTTGGCCCAGACCAATGGCATGCATGGAAGCATTTCCGTGAGCGATGGAGGGAACAGCTTCGATATTCGTCAGGTCTGACACCTTCGTGAGAGCACGCACTGCGGTTTCGACGGTCTCCCCGAAGTCCGGCGATTCAAAAGCCTTCGCAATGTTAAGCGAACCTAGATTGCAGGAAATATCCTGGCCAACGGTGGTGTAGTCACCCGAAGCTCCGTAGGTCGATGGCGTGTTGACCTGGAGGATTTCGCTACACAGGTTGGACATATTGATATGTCCTTTGAGGGGATTAGCGCGGTTGACCGTATCTTCAAAGAGGATGTAGGGGTATCCGGATTCAAACTGAAGCTCAGCCAGCGTGGTGAAAAACTCGCGGGCCTTAATGGTCGTGTGAGAGATTCGCGGATTGGCAACCAGCTCGTCGTAGTACTCGGTGATGGACATGTCAGACATGGCTACGCCGTACTCGCGAGCGATGTCATACGGGCTAAAAAGATGCATATCCTTGTTCTCTTTGGCCAGCCGGAAGGTTATATCTGGAATAACAACCCCCAGCGAAAGAGTCTTGATGCGGACTTTCTCATCGGCATTTTCCCGCTTAGTATCCAGGAAGCGAAGAATATCTGGATGGTGCGCATGCAGGTAGACGGCTCCAGCGCCCTGCCGGGCGCCCAATTGGTTGGCATAGCTGAAGCTATCTTCGAGAATCTTCATGACTGGGACTACGCCGGAAGCCTGGTTCTCAATCTTTTTGATCGGGGCTCCGGATTCGCGCAGATTGCTCAGCAACAGGGCCACTCCACCACCGCGCTTTGATAGTTGCAGTGCAGAGTTCACGCAGCGGCCAATGCTCTCCAAATTGTCTTCGATTCGCAGGAGGAAGCAGGAGACCATTTCGCCGCGCTGGGCTTTGCCTGCGTTGAGAAAAGTAGGGGTGGCGGGCTGGAAGCGTCCGGTCATGATGTCATCCACCAGCTTTTCTGCGAGCTCTTCGTCGCCCTGTGCAAGGTATAAAGCTGTGGTGGCGACGCGTTCTTCGTAGCCTTCTAGGAATCGGGAGCCATCAAAGGTTTTCAGTGCATATGAAGTGAAGAACTTAAATGCGCCGAGGAAGGTGCGGAACTGGTGCTTAGCTCGATGAGCTCTGTCATACATGGCGCACAGAAAGGCGTCATCATAAAGCTCAAGGAAATCCCGCTCGTAGTACTCATTATCAACCAACCATTCCAAGCGTTGCTTGGTGGAATCGAACTGATGCATGCGGGGAGCGACATGGTGCGTGACATAGTCTTGTGCTGCCTGAATGTCCTTGTCAAACTGGATTTTTCCAGAAGCGTCGAACAAGTTCAGCTGCGCGTTGAGTGCGTGGTAGCTCTTGCGCTTGCCGACACCGCCGGCATTGTTTGCTGAAGCGGTGCGGGGCGTAGCGCCATTAGTCTGTGTGGGGGTGGCATCGAGAGGCCACATTGTGTTTTCCAATCTGTGTGATGCGGATGTGTTCTTCATCTTGTGGGGGATTAATGGGGTGTCATCGTTAGCTGCTTTTGCTGCTCCCAAAACTTTTGAAGGCCTTGCTTTACGGCGGCAATGTCTCTCTGGGTGCCGAGAAGCTCGAAGTGATACAGCTCCGGTACGTGGCACTTGGCGGAAATGATGCGTCCGGCGACGCAGTAAGCACTTCCGAAGTTGGTATTCCCTGAGGTAATAACGCCCCGGATAAAGGAGCGGTTGATTGGGTCATTGAGGAAGTCGATGACCTGTTTGGGGACTGCGCGTTTGAGCGAGCCGCCGCCGTAGGTGGGAACGATGAGTACGTACGGGTGTGATACCTGGATCATCCCGGTTTTCTTGGGGCGCAGTGGAATGCGCACCGCGGGTCTATCTAAGCGTTCGACGAATCTTTTCGTGTTTTCTGAAACGCTGGAAAAGTACACCAAATCTGGTGAGTCTGACATGGCAATCCTGCTCATCCTGGCCTTAGCCATAAGTGGGATAGGTGATATTCGAAAAGACTAACTACGCAATGCCGTAGTTGCAACTACGGCATTGCGTAGTTTTGAAAAGGGCAGGTGAGAGCAGGATTAATGCAAAGGGGAAGATCTAAAGGTTGTGGTGTGCTACAAACACTGCGTCGGTAGCTGGGCGTCCAAGTACTACCCACTGAGTGCTGCCGGCCACCTGTATTTCGAGAGAATCTGAAAAGGGCGCTCCCTCGCGCGTGCTAAGAATAGCCCCAGTGACAATGCCGCGCTCTTCAAGGAACTTCAGCAGTTGTGGGTCGGAATCAGAAATGCGTTCCACGGTCACCTGCGATTGTGCACCGCTGTCGGTGAGGCGATGCGCACTGGGGATTGTGATCTGTCCGTCAACCGTAGGGATAGGATCGCCGTGTGGATCCCTAGTGGGGTAATCAAGGAACTTATCCACACGTTCTATGAGCATGTCAGACACCGCGTGTTCGAGATTTTCGGCTTCATCATGGACTTCGTCCCAGGTGTAGCCCAATGCTTGAACCAAAAAAGACTCAAGCAATCGGTGACGGCGCACCATGACCAATGCGTACTGCCTGCCAAGTTCGGTTAACTCCACAGAGCCATAGGGCGTGTGTGACACGAGCCCTTGCTTCGCCATTTTGCGCACTGCATCAGAGACCGAGGAGAGCTTGAGTCCCAGCTGTTTCGCTATAAGTGTGGCGGTAACGGGCTCGGACGACCATTCCTTTAGCCCCCAGATAGCTTTCAAATAGTTCTGGGTACTGGTGGACAGCTCGGAAACAGACATGAGTAAATGCTAACCCAGCTTCCGTGTGCGCCTTTGGCGCTGTGCCCCAACGCTCATAGCGAACAGAGGCCAAGTTTGAGAGGAATGCCGGTAAGGTGGGGCCAGTTAAAGCATTCTTCACTTGAAGGAGAACCACTAATGTCTGAGAAGATTTCAATGAACTCGTCGTCTACGGGTATGAATCTGAGCGATAGCGTGTACGAGCGCCTGTTGCGCGAGCGCATTATCTTCCTGGGAACCCAGGTCGATGATGAGATTGCGAACAAGCTTTGCGCCCAGATCCTCCTGCTGTCTGCCGAGGACCCCACTCGCGACATTTCGCTTTACATCAACTCCCCGGGTGGCTCTGTCACTGCGGGCATGGCCATTTACGACACGATGAAGTACTCGCCGTGCGATATTGCCACGTACGGCATGGGCCTGGCTGCCTCCATGGGTCAGTTCCTTCTCTCCGGCGGCACCAAGGGCAAGCGCTACGCTCTGCCGCACGCGCGCATCATGATGCACCAGCCTTCCGCTGGTGTCGGTGGTACCGCAGCTGACATCGCCATCCAGGCTGAGCAGTTCGCGCAGACCAAGCGTGAGATGGCTGAGCTCATCGCTGAGCACACCGGCCAGACCTTTGAGCAGATCACCAAGGACTCTGACCGTGACCGCTGGTTCACCGCCCAGCAGGCCAAGGAGTACGGAATCGTCGACCACGTCATCGAGTCCGTCAACGGTCCTATCAGCAACTAGGGAACAAGGAGCCTTAATACAATGTCTAACCTTCAGATGCCTTCTTCCCGCTACGTTCTGCCAGAGTTTATTGAGCAGAACGCGCAGGGATCCAAGACCACCAACCCGTACTCCAAGCTGTTTGAGGAGCGCATCATCTTCCTGGGCACCCAGGTCGATGACACCTCCGCTAACGACATCATGGCGCAGCTGCTGGTGCTGGAGTCTCAGGACCCAGACCGCGATATCACGATGTATATCAACTCCCCGGGTGGATCCTTCACCGCGCTGATGGCCATCTATGACACCATGCGCTACGTGCGCCCGGACGTGCAGACCGTGTGCCTGGGCCAGGCCGCCTCCGCCGCAGCCGTCCTGCTGGCTGCCGGTGCCCCGGGTAAGCGCGCAGCACTTCCGAACTCTCGCGTGCTTATCCACCAGCCGCGCACGCAGGGCACCCAGGGCCAAGTCTCTGATCTTGAGATTGAGGCCAACGAGATTGAGCGTATGCGCCGCCTCATGGAGGAGACCCTGGCTGAGCACACCGGCCGCACCGCTGAGCAGATTCGCATCGATACTGACCGTGACAAGATTCTCACCGCCCAGGAAGCAGTGGAGTACGGTCTCATCGATACCGTCTTTGATTACCGCAAGCTCAACGCCTAGGTAAGTTGCGTGTAGGCGCGATGCCCCGCCTCCGGATTTGTTCCGGGGCGGGGCTTGCTTTCGTCGAAGAGCGGCTTAGCCCTCATAAACTGGCAGGATGACGATGTGGCCATAGCGCTTGTCGACGTCCCAGGAGAGGTTTCGCACGGAGTCGCGCGAGGTGACGTCGACAAGCAGGGCGTCTGCGTCGAGATCGGTCGCGGCCTGGTCTTGAAGGTCGAACCTGGAGTTGCTCCTGAACGGTTGGGGCGGATGTGTCCGAGCTTCAGCCTAGGAGGCTAGCGCCAGTGGTATGGCTAGCGCCGGTGGTGTAGAGGGCCTTGCTGACGCCGACGTCGGTGAAGGGGCGGACAGCAGAAGTAAACGAGCAAGCAGCTCTGTCTATGTTGATTAAAGACTGTTTTAAATTCAATGGCGCGCCACTCAGTGGGGAATGAAGCTCATGGGTGAGTGGTTTACTAGAGTGGAATGAAGACCGCGGGGGCTGCGGTAGAATCGCCCCACTAACACCCTCAGAGAAAAGAGTCGAAAGGCGTTCATGGCACGTATGCAAGAAAGCGCTGACCTGCTCAAGTGCTCCTTCTGTGGAAAGAGCCAAAAGCAGGTAAAGAAGCTTATCGCCGGCGGCGGCGTCTACATTTGTGACGAATGCATTGAGCTCTGCAACGAGATTATTGAGGAGGAGCTCGGCGCAGCTCAGGCCGAGGCGGATGAAGAGAAGGAGATGCGCCTGCCGCGTCCTTCGGAGATTTCGGCCTTCCTAGATAAGTACGTCATCGGTCAAGATCAGGCCAAGCGCGTGCTGTCGGTGGCGGTGTACAACCACTACAAGCGCATCAAGGCAGAAGAAGCCGCGGGCTTGGAGAGTCGCCGCAAGAAGGCACAGGAAGAGGACGTGGAGATTGCCAAGTCCAACATCCTCATGCTGGGCCCCACTGGCTCCGGTAAGACCTACCTGGCGCAGACCCTAGCCCGGCTTCTCGACGTCCCCTTCGCCATCGCCGATGCCACGAGCCTTACCGAGGCCGGCTACGTGGGCGAGGATGTGGAGAATATCCTGCTCAAGCTGCTCCAGGCAGCCGACTTTGATGTTGAGCGTGCGCAGCAAGGCATTATTTACGTTGATGAGGTAGACAAGATTTCCCGCAAGTCGGAGAACCCGTCAATCACTCGTGACGTTTCCGGTGAAGGTGTGCAGCAGGCGTTGCTGAAGATTCTTGAGGGAACCGTGGCGGCCATCCCGCCGCAGGGCGGGCGCAAGCACCCGAACCAGGAGTTCATCCAGCTGGATACCTCTAACATCCTGTTCATTGTTGCTGGCGCCTTCGCAGGTTTGGACAAGGTGATTTCGGAGCGTGTGGGCAAGAAGGGTGTGGGCTTCGGCGCCAAACTAGAGACCAAGGATGAGAAGGAGTCTGTTGACTTCTTCTCGCAGGTCCGCCCCGAGGACTTGGTGAAGTTTGGCCTGATTCCGGAGTTTATTGGCCGTCTTCCGGTTGTGGCGACGGTAGACAATTTGGACCGTGAGTCCCTAGTCAAGGTCCTCGTCGAGCCGAAGAATTCCTTGGTCAAGCAGTACCAGCGCCTGTTCAGCATGGACGGCGCGGAGTTGCACTTCGAGGATGAAGCGCTCGATGCCATCGCTGAGTTGGCACTGGAGCGCAAGACCGGTGCGCGTGGCCTGCGCGCCATCATGGAGGAGCTGCTTGTTCCGGTGATGTATGACCTGCCGGACCGCGAGGATATTGCCAGCGTCCATATCACCGAAGCCTGCGTGAAGGGCGAAGGTGAGCCGGAGTTCGTCTACTCGGACGAAGCGAAGGAATCCGCTTAAACCGGCTGTAGATTTATGGCTGGGTGGTGCTGGAAAGCGTCGCTCGGCCATTTTTGCGGCTCAAACCAGAGTGGATGAGAGGAATCGACCATGGAGCTACGTGACGAACAATCACTGCAGGTGGCCAAGCTTTACTATCGCGGAGGACTGAGCCAAAGCGAGGTGGCTGCTGAGATGGGGTTGTCCCGGCCAACCGTTGCCAAGCTCTTGCAACATGCCAAAACCCGCGGATACGTCACGGTGGAAATCCATGATCCCCGTGAGGACGGCGATGAACTAGGCCAACGTCTAATGGAGCGTTATGGGCTTGAGGATGTTCGTCTCGTCTTTAGCCCTCGTGGTGATGAAGACACGCTTACAGAGGGCTTGGGGCGCGTCGGGGCCAAGATGCTCCATGAACTTGTCCATGACGGTATGAGTGTGGGAATTTCCTGGGGGAATACCATGCACTCAGTGGCGCGGCATATGCAGCCAAAAAGCGTGGCTGGAGTCGAGATTGTACAGCTCAAAGGCGGACATTCGCACTCTATCCGCGTGACGAATGACATGGACACGCTCAAGCGCATTAGTGCGGCGTTTGGAGCCGAGACTCTAAGCCTTCCTCTGCCGGTCATTTTCGACTCTGCGGAAGCAAAAGAAATCGTCGAAAAAGATCGACACATTTCTTCCATTTTGAATGCAGGGCGCCACGCTGATCTTGCGGTTTTCACTGTGGGAGCTGTCTCGCGCGATAGCCTGTTGATGAACCTTGGATACCTCAGTGAAGAGGAGATCCATGTGCTTGAACGCCAGGCCGTTGGTGACGCCTGCTCGCGTTTTTACACGGCCGATGGGGAGGTGGCCTCGCCAGCTATAGATGCGCGCACTATCGGCATTTCACTCTCAGAGCTAAAGGCGATTCCGCAACGCTTCTTGGTGGCCGGTGGGCTTCAAAAGATGGCAGCCATCGATACCGCGCTGCGTATGAAGTTGGCGACGCATGTCGTCATCGACAAAGAAACAGCGAACCGATTGCTTCAGCTTTAGGAGAAAAACAAAAGAGCCTCTCGTGCTGAGAGGCTCTCCTTGGTGCGGGTTAAAGAACCATGGGGGCGACGATGACGCCCACAATGGCGGCGTTGAGCATATTGGTTAAGAAACCACCGAACAGGGCTTTAGGCCCGAGTTTCGCAATTTCGCCGCGGCGCTCTGGTACAAGGCCGCCGATTGATCCAATCTGAATACCGATGGAGGAGATGTTGGCAAAGCCAGCCAGGGCGAAGGAAGAGAGCATGATGGCTTTGTCGCTGAGCTGGTCGATGTTTTCACCAAACGCGGTGTAGCCAACGAACTCATTGAGGATTGTCTTTTGGCCAATGAAGTTGCCGACCTGCATAACGTCGTCCCACGGGACGCCGATAAGCCATGCCACCGGCGCGAAGAGGAGACTAAAGAGGCCTTCGAGAGACCAATTGTCTTGACCGAAGATGGAACCTACGCCGCCGAGGATGGCGGAAAGCATAGCGATCATGGCGATAAAGGCAATGAGGAGGCAGGCCACTGAAATGGCAATCTTGCCACCGGCCATGGCACCGCTACTGATGGCATCGATGATGTTCTTGGAATCGTTATCGCGCACGTCCTTGACCGTGGCATCTAGATTAGATTCCTCGGTCTCCGGCATGAGGCCCTTGGCGATGAGAAGGGAACCGGGGGCGTTCATCAAGGATGCGGCCAGAAGATACTCCAACGGTGCGCCCAATAGGGAATAACCAATGAGCGTGGAGCCGGCGACCGAGGCGAAGCCGCCGACCATACAGGTGTAGAGCTCCGAACGAGTGAGCTTGGGCAGGTAGGGCTTGATGACGAGAGGGGCCTCCGACTGGCCGAGGAAAATAACTGTCGTGGCCCAGACAGACTCCACCTTGGATGTGCCCATAAGCCATTTAATGCCCGAACCGACGTACTCGACGAAGTACTGGATAACCCGGAGATAGTAGAGCGCAGCAATAATTGCGCCCAAAAAGATGACTACAGGAAGAACATTGAGCGCGAAAATGAAGTCTTCACCGAGTAAGCCACCGAATACAAACGACGTACCTTCGTTCGTGAAATCAGTGAGCTTGGTGAGACCGTGGGAGACCGCTTCGAGAGCTTTGAACCCGGGCTCCCATGCCAGCACTAGGTAGCAGAAGACAATCTGTAGGGCGAGGCCCACACCGATCGTGCGCCACTTTATGTTTTTGCGGGAACTGGAAAGAACGTAAATGACCGCAAGGATCGCGAGGATTCCTAAAAGACCTTGTAGGCGTTCCATGTTTATCAGACCATTCTCTTAGAGGGCCTCGGGGCCAAAGGAGTGGGGAAGGATTTCACTGAAGTCGAAGCTGCGGGGTGCACCATCGACGGAAACGATGACTCGTTCGCAGTTGAACTCGCGCAGCACCTGACGGCACGCGCCACACGGATAGCACGGTTCAGCCTTGAGGCCAACGATGGCAACAGCGCGAATTACGGGCAGATTGGGCAAGTGACCGTCATCAGCGGTGGCATCTCCTGACGTAATCATGTGAGCGGCGGCGTTGCGCTCGGCACAGATACCAAGGGGGCTGGAAGCATTTTCGACGTTGGAGCCGGTGATGACCCGGCCATCGTCGAGAAGCAGGGCGGCGCCGACCGGGAATGAGGAATACGGTGCCCATGCGTGGTGTGCTGCTTCCCTCGCCTTCTCCAAAAGCTCAACGTCTGTTGGCGTTTTTGTCGCATCCATAGCGATGGGTCCTTTCTTGCGGTGTGGGAGGAGGCGTGTTCCAGCGCTTCAGGAACAAAAATAAAACTCCTCATTGACATCTGTTCTATTAGCGATAATAATGGGCTGTGTTGCGATGCACAAGCCCGAATTTGCAGTGAGGTAAAGCACAGCGGGCTGCATTCCGCATCCCGGAGTAGGTAGGCCAAGAGTGAAGGAGTTGTCGTGGCCGAGAAATTTGATGCAGTCGACGTTATCCGTACCAAACGTGACAAGGGGGTGCTGAGCCCTGCTGAGATTGATTGGGTTATTGACGCCTACACGCGTGGAGTGGTGGGCGATGAGCAGATGGCCGCACTTAATATGGCCATTTTCCTCAATGGCATGAACCGTGAAGAGATTTCGCGCTGGACCCAGGCCATGATCGCGTCCGGTGAAACGATGAGCTTCGATTCTTTGTCGAAGAAAACCGCCGATAAGCACTCCACCGGAGGCGTCGGTGACAAAATCACCCTACCGCTCGCACCGCTCGTTGCGGCTTTCGGTGTCGCCGTACCTCAGCTGTCTGGACGCGGCCTCGGACACACGGGAGGAACGCTGGATAAGCTGGAAGCAATTCCAGGGTGGCAGGCCGATGTGAGTAATGAGCGCATGATGGAAATCCTGGAGGATCCAGGTTGCATCATCTGTGCTGCCGGTGCTGGCTTGGCTCCAGCAGATAAAAAGATTTACGCATTGCGTGACATCACCTCCACGGTGGAAGCTATCCCGCTGATTGCCTCCTCCATCATGTCCAAGAAAATCGCGGAAGGTACGTCTTCCTTGGTCCTCGACGTTAAAGTCGGTTCCGGTGCATTCATGAAGAACCAAGAGCAGGCTCGCGAGTTGGCGCAAACCATGGTCGATTTGGGTAAAGACGCTGGCACGAAGACGACTGCTTTGCTGACTGATATGTCGACCCCTCTGGGGCGCAAGGTAGGTAACGCACTTGAAGTTGAGGAATCTGTGGAGGTGCTCGCCGGTGGCGGTCCGGCGGACGTCGTCGAACTCACCGTTGCTCTGGCCCGCGAGATGCTCGAGGCAGCCGGCGTTCACGACGCCGACGTTGAGGCAGCCCTCAAGGACGGCCGTGCTATGGACAAGTGGAAGCAAATGATCAAGGCACAGGGCGGTAACCCAGACGCCGCTCTGCCGGTAGCGAGCCACACCCACGATGTCATCGCAGAATCCGATGGCTACCTGACCGAACTAGATGCTCTCGCTGTCGGTGTGAGCTCGTGGCGCCTGGGTGCCGGTCGTGCGCGTAAGGAAGATCCGGTACAGGCCACCGCTGGTATTGAACTGCATGCCACGAAGGGCGAGAAGGTGACCAAGGGACAGAAACTGTTTACTCTCCACACGGAAACCCCAGACCGCTTCGAGCGCTCCTTGGAGGTTCTCAACAGCGGTTTTCAGATCACCAATGAACCGCTGTCTGAAGAGCGCACGATCATTCTTGACCGAATCAGCTAACACACATTCACCGACATTTAGGAGACATTATGACTTCTCGCACTGACGTTGCCCAGATGATTGATCACACCCTGCTTAAACCGGAAGCGACCCCGGACCAGGTGGCCGCTTTGGCCAAGGAAGCGGGAGAACTGGGCACCTATTCAATTTGCGTATCGCCGAACCAATTGCCTGTTGAGGTGCCGGCGGGCGTACACGTAGCCACCGTCGTTGGCTTTCCTTCTGGCGCTGTAAAGTCCGAGGTGAAGGCAGCTGAGACTGCACGTGCAGTGAAAGACGGTGCCGAAGAGATTGACATGGTGGTCAATCTTTCCCAGGTCAAGTCCCATGACTACGCCGCGGTGGAGGCCGACATCAAGGCCGTGCGCGATGCTGCACCGGCTCCAGTCATCGTGAAGGTCATCATTGAATCTGCTGCGCTTGACGATGAAGAAATCGTCGCCACGTGCCAAGCCGCCGAGCGCGCAGGCGCCGATTTTGTCAAGACCTCGACTGGCTTCCACCCCGCTGGTGGTGCTTCGGTCCATGCCGTGAAGCTTATGGCAGACACCGTCGAGGGTCGCCTCGGAGTAAAGGCCTCGGGTGGGATCCGTGATGCTGAGGCCGCCCAGGCCATGATTGATGCTGGCGCAACGCGCTTGGGGCTCTCTTCCTCTGCAGCTGTGCTCGAAGGATTCGAGGCTTAAAATGACATCCATACTGGAGACCGCTCGGCAGTGGGCCGAACACGACCCAGACCCGGCAACTCGCGCAGAGGTAGAGTCCCTCGTCGAGGCACAGGATGAGGAAACGCTACGCACTCTGTTTGCAGGCCCGCTGTCTTTCGGCACTGCTGGTCTGCGCGGCACAATCGGTCCGGGTGAGTCGCAGATGAACCGAGCTGTCGTTATCCGGACGACAGCGGGGTTGATGGACGTGTTGAACAAGCAGGTGGACGTACCAAAAGTTGTGGTCGGCTGCGACGCTCGTCATGGATCTGCTGCTTTCCATCGCGATGTTGCTGATGTGGTTGCCGCTGCGGGTGGACATGCATTGGTTCTCCCTCCGCAGAATCCCACTCCGCTCACCGCATTCACAGTTCGGGAACTAGGAGCTGATGCCGGGGTTATGGTGACTGCCTCACACAACCCGCCTCAGGACAATGGTTACAAGGTGTACTTGGGAGGTCGGGTAGTTGAAGGTGACGGTCAAGGCGTGCAAATCGTGCCGCCGTTCGATTCTGAGATCGCCGCCGCAATTGCTGCAGCTCCCCCTGCCGATCAGGTGCCTCGTGATGCAGCCAACGGCCCAGGGAAAGTAGAAGAGGTTGATACCCGCGAGCGTTACTTATCGCGCATTCAAGAGCGAGCAGGTGAAGGGCCGCGAGCTCTTCGCATCACTCTCACCCCGATGCACGGCGTGGGAGGCGACCTAGCACTCAACGCTTTGGAAGCAGTCGGGTTCACTGAGGTTGAACTGGTGGCGGAGCAAGCGCAGCCGGATCCCGATTTCCCCACCGTTACTTTCCCCAACCCCGAAGAGCCAGGTGCGCTTGACTGTGCCTTTGCAGCAGCTCAGAAAACACGAAGTGACATCATCTTGGCTCTGGACCCTGATGCAGATCGCTGTGCTGTCGCCATTCCTACTGACAGCGGGTGGCGTCAGCTCACCGGTGATGAAACCGGTGCCCTGTTGGGTGACTACTTGGCTCGCGACGGCGGTGTGTTGGCCAACTCGGTGGTGTCGAGCCGCTTCCTCGGGCGCATTGCACAGGCACGCGGCGCCCAGTGGCGCACGACGCTCACTGGGTTTAAATGGATTGCGCGCACACCTAACTTGACCTTTGGCTACGAAGAAGCAATCGGGTATTGCTGCGACCCAGAAGCCGTGGCGGACAAAGACGGCATTTCGGCCGCGGTGACCGTCGCGTGCTTGGCAGCCGAGTTGAAGTCTGCAGGCAAGGACCTGCAAGATCGACTCAATGAGCTCGCCGCTGAATTAGGCACGTACAAGACGAAACCGTTGACTTTCCGTTTCGAAGACATCACGCAGATTGCTCCCACCTTGGAGCAGATCTTGCAATCCCCGCCGGAATCGCTGGCCGGTTCGCCCGTCCTGCGCGCGAGCGATATGTCGAAGGGCTACCAAGGCCTGGACCCGACCCCCGGATTGGTCCTGGAAACCGAGGCCAACGACCGCGTCATTATCCGCCCCTCGGGTACGGAGCCGAAGCTCAAGTGCTACCTCGAAGTGGTGCGGGAAGGCGATGTCGATTGGGTAGGCGCTGAAGAGCGACTGGACCGCATCGCTGCGGAACTGAAGCAAGAGTTGGGCCTGTAACCAACACTTGCCACGTACTACCTGCCAAATCAGGTGGCATTATTCAAAAGGCATCTTCACTCCTGAAGATGCCTTTTGTGCTGTTCATATGGCGTTTTTACTCGTGAAAACGCTTTCTAGCAGATGCCATACTCGTGTCGATGCGTTGGCTTTGTACCGAGGAGTGTCCTGGGACGCAGAGCAATATAGGCCCACCGTGTGGTGATGGGGCGTGAAGCTGGTGTAAGGGGCAAAGGAACCAGATAAGTGGGACCTTTTGGCAGTGGCGCGTGATCGTGAGCTGGGCTTTTGTTGAGCTCGGCGCGCAGATGGTTCCTGTACTTTGGTTCCTTTACTCGTGCGGTGCCGGGGGCAAGGGAGCTCGCGCGGAGTCGGAAAAGAGACCCGGGCGAATACTGTGCGGGTAGAGCGGGGAACCGAGGGGCGGCGATGGCGCCGCCTGGGGGGGTGTTCCTATATAGTTTGTCAACCTCGCGGGTGGATTAGCCGGGGTTGATTTTTCAGCCGGGGTTGTTTGGCCGTGTTGTTTTCTGGCATGGCTGTTAGCCGACTGGGGTTTCCCAGTCGGCTGTTTGGTTCTTGGGGTTTAGGCTGCTTTGACTTCCTGTGATTGGTCGGGATCGCGGTAGTACTCGTGGTTGCTCATCATGGCGTATAGGACGTTGAGCCGTCTGCGGGCTAGTGCTACGACTGCAGCGTTGTGTCTCTTGCCTTCACGGCGCTTTCGTTCATAGAATTGCCGTGAACGCTCGTGGAATCTGATGGATGCAAAAGATGATTGCCATAGGGCGTTCTTTAATTTTTTATTGCCAGCTCTGTTCAGTGAGTTCGACATGATTGAGGTTCCGGACTGATTCGTTCGGGGTGATAAGCCAGCGTAAGAGGCTAGGTGCGCAGCTGTCGGGAAGTCGGACATGTCGCCCGCGGTCATGAGAATTTGGGCAGCCGTCTTCGGCCCGATTCCTGGCATGGATAGCAGGATTTGAGTGTGGGGGATGTCGTTGATGAGCTCGATGACTTCCTGCTCGATTTGTTTGCGGTGCTCGAGCTTTAAAAGCGCGTCCTTCGCCGACATTGCTACGCCCATTTCGGCATATTGTGCACCAGCAATGGCGACTGTTTGCTCAGAGATGGCAGCGAATATGGCATCGATGACGGGCTCGGGATTGCGTGCCTTATAGCGTCGAGCGAAGGCAGCTGCTTTGGCTTTTCCGAGGCGCTTTATCTTGGTCGGCCCGCCGTAGCGTGCAAGTAGGTGCAGAACCCATTTGCGGTGGATCACCTGGCCGCGAAGGGCTTGCTCGAATTGCGGGTAGCAGCCAACTAGTGCACTTCGAATCTGATTGATGAGCCTGGTGTAGGAGCGCGCTAAGTCTTCGTCGATGCCGTTGAGGACTTTCAACTGGAGAAAGGCTTCTTCGACGCGGTCGACACTGCGGAGGGATTCCGGAAGGTTCTTTGCAGCGTGGGCGATGATATATGCATCCCGGATATCAGTTTTGGCATTACCAGCGTGGATACGTGAGAGTTGACGCATAGCCAAACCTGGAAGGTAGCGCACATCGATTCCGATATCTTGGGCAACCGCGACAGTTAGTCGCCCAATGTTATTGGGCTGGTCCACGACGACAAGGACCTTGTGGTCGTTTGCGCTAAACGTTGAAAAGAGTGTGCGCAGGGATTTTTCGTTTTGGTTGATACGCTTTGATAGCACTTGGGCGCCGTCGATATCTAAGACGCAAGCGTGGTGAAAGTATTTGCCAACGTCCATGCCGATGACATAGTCGTAGGTCATGCCAGACCTCCTAGCGAATTGAACGAGTATGAGACTTATTTCATCGCTGGTGGTCGGACATACTTCACGCTGGCATCCACATTACTTGAGACCTCACACATCCTGTGTGGGTCAGGTTCCTATTAGCAGTCTGGAGTATGTCACTGCCTTCGGCGGCATCACCCCCCGGATCATTTTCAGACAGGGACGAAAACAAGCCATACCGAAGCCAGCGACTAGTTCCGCTGCCACAAGGCAGAAGGAACGCAGATAAACATAGCCTGCCCCAGCATGGGGCTAGGAGTACGAATCCTGGGCTCCTTCAAGCGGAACTGCTAACAACGTAATGGGAGAGCTACCCGTAGAGGCTCGTGGATGCGCCGCCCTCGTCCTCAGTGGAGTACACATCCAAGGGCGCTGACTCGGCCTCAAGTTCGGTCTCGTTCTGGGTGAGGTAAGACTCAAAACCGATGTCGGGGATATTCGCCGTAAGGAAGGCCAGCACGGCATCGACGGCCATGCGGTGTAGACCCTCCGTGTTGTTGTGGGTATGCATGTCGATGTCGAGCAGATTGCTCATCATCGCGTGATTCGTCACGCGGTACATCGTCAGAGCCGAAATCAGCGTGAAAATGTCATTGGCGGAAATACCCGGGCGGAAAGCGCCGGAATCTTGGCCCAGCATGAGGAGTCTGTCGAGGTGGAGGGAGATCTGGGAGACGTCGATAATCGCCTGCGAGGACTCCAGCACACTGTGGGAGGATTCCATCGTCATCATTTTGATGGCCTCCGGGTGCTCCACGTGCTGTCGGAACATCCAGTCAACGAGGGTGCGCACGCCTTCCACAGGCACGGCCGAGTCAACGGCGAGGCTGCCCTCCGGCGGGTTCAGGCGCTTGGCGGCGGTGGCCAAGGCCTGCTGGTACAGACCTTTCTTGTCCCCGAAGTGGTAGTGAATCATGCGCTTGGACATGCCAGAAAGCTTCGACACAGTGTCGAGCTTGGTCTCGGCGTAGCCATGGTCAGAGAACTCCGCGATCGCAACATCGATCACGTGCTCAACAGAGCCGACGTTGACCGATGTGACCTCAGTGTTCATGAATGTTCCGTCCTTGTACGCGTTGAATTGGTGGCTGGTTATGCCCGCTTCTTACTACTATGCCGAAAAACTGTCTAGACGGAGTTCAAGTACACCAATCTTGGGTATTTCGGGGGTGAAATTGCACCCCATGGGGGAAAGAAACGGGACTAGGCTGGGAAGGCGAGTACCGAGTCGAAAGGATGTCACACATGACCGCATCTCAACCCGTCAAGATCACTGTGACCGGCGCTGCCGGCAACATCGCCTACTCGCTGCTGTGGCGCATCGCTGCCGGTGATGTCTATGGCAAGGACACCCCAGTGGAGCTGGCTCTGCTGGAGATTCCGCAGGCCATTGGCGCCGCTGAAGGCGTGGCCATGGAGCTCAATGACTCCGCTTTCCCGCTTCTGCGCGGCATCACCGTCACCGATGACCCGAACGTGGCCTTCAAGGACACCAAGGCAGCGTTCCTTGTGGGTTCCCGTCCGCGCACGAAAGGCATGGAGCGTGCCGATCTGCTCGAGGCCAACGGTGCCATCTTTACCGAGCAGGGCAAGGCGCTTAACGCCGTCGCCGCGCGCGACGTCCGTGTTCTCGTCGTGGGCAACCCGGCCAACACCAACGCCTACATTGCGTCCCAGAGCGCCCCGGATTTGGACCCGAGCCAGTTCACCGCTCTCATGCGCCTCGACCATAACCGCACCCAGAGCCAGGTGTCCCTCAATACCGGCATGCCCACCGCAGAGCTGACCAAGGTGGCCGTGTGGGGTAACCACTCCGCGTCCCAGTTCCCAGACCTGACTTTCTCCAACGCTGAGGTGGATGAGGACTGGTACAAGGAGGAGATGATTCCGAAGGTGGCCAAGCGCGGAGCGGAAATTATCGCTGTGCGTGGTAAGTCCTCGGCAGCATCGGCGGCGTCTGCCGCGGTGGACCACATGCACGATTGGATCCACGGCACGGAGGATTGGCGTACCGCGGCCGTCGTCTCGGATGGCTCCTATGGCGTGGATGAGGGGCTCGTGGCGGGATTCCCCACCGTGGCCCGCGATGGCAAGTGGGAAATCGTTCAGGGCCTCGAGCTCAACGATTTCCAGAAGGAGCGCATCGAGGCCTCCGTACAGGAGTTGCGTGAGGAGCGCGAGGCTGTCGCTCACCTGCTCAAGGACTAGGCCTCAAGCACGAGATTATCGATAAGCCGCACCGGCCCCACCTGCGCTGCCACCAGCGCTAGGGCGGGCCGGTGTTGTGCGTCAACGGGCTCGAGCGTCGCGGGGTCCACCACGGTGAGGTAATCCACCGTGATGCCGGGGGAGGAGGCGAGCTGGGCTTGGGCGTCGTCGAGCGAGGCGCCGGCGTCTAGTGCGAAGAGTGCTCGGGATAAGGCCACGGCCTGCTCGCGCTCGGCAGGGCTCAAGCGAGCGTTGCGGCTGGACTCGGCTACACCATTTGCTGCGCGGACGATGGGCGCGCTGATGATGTCCACTGGCAGGTCGAGGTCACTCACCATGCGGCGCAGGATGGCCACCTGCTGGGCATCCTTTTGACCGAAATAAGCACGGTCGGGGCCCACGAGGTTAAAGAGCTTGGTGACCACCGTGGCCACGCCATCGAAGTGGCCGGGGCGCGAAGCACCTTCCAAGACCGAGCCCATCTCGCCCGTGCGAACCCACACCTGGGGAGTGCCGCCGGGGTACATCTCTTCCACACTGGGAGCGAAGACGGCATCGACTCCGAGCGAATCCAGCAGCCCGGCATCGGCGTCAAGGTCGCGCGGGTAGGCGCGGAAATCTTCGCAGTCGCCTAAATCAGTGAACTGCAGCGGGTTCACAAAGACCGAACAAATGACGTGGTCGTTCTCCTCGCGGGCGCGGCGCACGAGGGAACCGTGGCCGTCGTGAAGCGCGCCCATCGTGGGCACGAAACCGACAGATCCGCTAAGAGATGCGCGGAAATCCCGCAGCTCAGCTTTGGTACGAAGAATCTTCATGGATCAAACCCTAGTCCTCGAAGGATTCCTCGGCGTTGG
This sequence comes from Corynebacterium sp. FDAARGOS 1242, assembly GCF_016889985.1. Taxonomy (NCBI): domain Bacteria; kingdom Bacillati; phylum Actinomycetota; class Actinomycetes; order Mycobacteriales; family Corynebacteriaceae; genus Corynebacterium; species Corynebacterium sp. FDAARGOS 1242. The sequence continues at coordinate 290,688 of NZ_CP069568.1, forward strand.
GGAAGGAGCGTTCTTTCACATCGGCCACGTACTCCTTCGCGCCGCTGAGCAGCGCGCCGCGCAGATCCGCATAGCGCCGTACAAAGCGCGGCGCCTTTGGCCCACCTAAACCAAAGGCATCGGTCCACACCAGTATCTGTCCGTCGGTCTGCGCGCCGGCGCCAATACCAATGGTGGGGATGGGCAGTTCCGCGGTTACCTGCTCGGCAAGAGCGGCGGGAACCATTTCGAGAACCACGGCGAAGGCGCCGGCGTTGGCAAGCGCGCGGGCATCCTCGTGCAGCTTCTCCGCACCGGCGCCGCGGCCCTGGACCACGAAGCCGCCCAAGGCATGGACCTGCTGGGGCGTGAAACCGATGTGGGCGCAGACGGGAATTCCGGCGTCGACAAGCGCGGCAACAATCGGGGCCCGCTCGGCGCCGCCCTCCAACTTCACGGCCTGTGCGCCGGTCTCCTTCATGACGCGCACGGCAGACTCCAGCGCCTGGGCAGGGCCGGCCTCATAAGTGCCGAAAGACAGGTCAACCACCACGAAGGCGCGGGACGTGGCTGTGACGACCGCGCGGGCCAGCGGAATGATCTCATCGAGGGTGAGCGAGAGCGTGGTCTCGCGGCCCAAGACCACGTTGGCCAGGGAATCCCCCACGAGCAGCAGATCTATGCCGGCTTCATCAAAAATCCCGGCGGTCATGCAGTCATAACTAGTCATGCAAGCAAAGGCTTGGGAATCCTGCTTAGCGCGGGCAAAATGGCGGGTTCGAAGACGTGAAATGTGCGACATGTCTTTACTCTAGCCAGGGGTCGGGTGCCAGTTGACGCACAGGGTAGAGTTGACCAGGTGACTGATCAGAATAAAGAGCAACTCGTTGGCACCAACCGCGCGGACCAGCTTCCCAAGTCCTGGGAGCCGCAGGCAGTAGAGAAGGACCTCTACGAAGGCTGGGTGAACGCTGGTTACTTCACCCCGGAAGCCTCCTCGGAGGCCGAGCCCTATTCCATCGTGCTGCCGCCGCCGAACGTCACCGGCCAGCTGCACATGGGCCACGCCCTGGACCACACTCTGATCGACTCCATCATTCGCCGCAAGCGCATGCAGGGCTATGCCACCCTGTGGCTGCCGGGTGCTGACCACGCCGGTATCGCTACCCAGACCAAGGTGGAGGCCCGCCTGCGTGAGCAGGAAGGCAAGAAGCGCTGGGACTATGAGCGCGAAGAATTCATCAATAAGGTCTGGGAATGGAAGGAAGAGTTCGGCGGCACCATCCAGAACCAGATGCGTGCCATCGGTGACTCGGTGGACTGGTCCCGCGAGCGCTTCACGTTGGATGAGGGTCTCTCCCGCGCCGTCCAGACCATCTTCAAGACCCTCTACGACGAGCGCATGATTTATCAGGCCAACCGCCTGGTTAACTGGTCCCCGGTGCTGGAGACTGCCGTGTCCGATATTGAGGTCGTGTACAAGGACGTCGAGGGCGAGCTTGTGTCCATTCGCTATGGCTCGCTGAACGACGATGAACCGCACCTCATTGTCGCCACCACCCGTGTCGAGACGATGCTGGGTGACGTCGCCATTGCCGTCCACCCCGACGATGAGCGTTATGCCCACCTGGTGGGCCAGGAGCTGCCGCACCCCTTCCGCGATGATTTGAGCCTGAAGATCATCGCCGATGATTACGTGGACATGGAATTCGGCACCGGTGCGGTGAAGATCACGCCGGCGCACGATCCGAATGACTACGCCATGGGCCAGCGCCACAACCTGGACATGCCCACCATCATGGACACCACCGGCCACATCGCCAACACCGGCACGCAGTTCGACGGCCTGACCCGCGAGGAGGCCCGCGTGGAGATCCGCGAGGCGCTGCGCGAGCAGGGCCGCATTGTCAAGGAGATTCGCCCCTACGTCCACTCCGTGGGCCACTCGGAGCGCTCCGGCGAGCCGATTGAGCCGCGCCTGAGCCTGCAGTGGTTTGTGGCCGTGGAGAAGATGGCGAAGATGTCCGGTGACGCTGTCCGTGAAGGTGATACCACCATCCACCCGAAGGCGCTGGAGCCGCGCTACTTCGAGTGGGTCGATGACATGCACGACTGGTGCATCTCCCGTCAGCTGTGGTGGGGCCACCGCATCCCGATTTGGTACGGGCCAGAGCGCACAAATGCGTCTGGCGAAATTGAACGAGATATCATCTGCCTCGGCCCCGACGAAGAGGCCCCGGAGGGCTACGTTCAGGATCCGGACGTCCTCGACACCTGGTTCTCCTCGGCCCTGTGGCCGTTCTCCACCATGGGCTGGCCGGAGAAGACCGACGATCTGGAGAAGTTCTTCCCCACGAATGTGCTGGTTACCGCCTATGACATCCTCTTCTTCTGGGTGGCACGCATGATGATGTTCGGTACCTTTGCCGGCGCGCACACCCCGGAGCTGCTCGGTGAGGGCAAGGACGGCCGCCCGCAGGTGCCGTTCACGGACATCTACCTCCACGGCCTGGTCCGCGATGAGCAGGGCCGCAAGATGTCGAAGTCCCTGGGCAACGGCATCGACCCGATGGATTGGGTACGCGACTATGGCGCGGATGCCCTGCGCTTCACCCTGGCCCGCGGCGCGAACCCGGGTGTGGACCTGCCGCTGGCAGTTGACGCCGCGGCTGCCGGCCGCAACTTTGCCACCAAGCTCTTTAACGCCACCAAGTTCGCGCTCATGAACGGCGCGGGTGTGGCGGAGCTGCCGGCACGTGACGCGCTGACCGACGCCGACCGCTGGATCCTCGACCGCGCCGAAGAAGTCCGCGTCAAGGTGGACGCCTATCTCGATGATTACCAGTTCGCAAAGGCCAACGAGTTGCTCTACCACTACGTGTGGGATGAGCTGTGTGACTGGTACTTGGAGATTGCCAAGACACAGATCCCGCGCGACTTTGATGCAGCGACCGCTGAGGAGCAGGCAACGGGACGCAGTACCCAAATCGTCCTGGGTCGCGTGCTCGACCTGGTCCTGCGCCTTCTGCATCCGACCATGCCTTTCGTCACTGAAGTCCTGTGGAAGGCACTCACCGGCGGGGAGACCATCGTCACCGCGCAGTGGCCTACCCAGGAGCACACCAACGGTGGCGCGGAGAAGGACGAGGTGGCTGCCCGCCGCATCGAGGATGCCGACAAGCTCATCACCGAGCTGCGTCGCTTCCGCTCCGACCAGGGTGTGAAGCCCTCCCAGAAGGTTCCGGGTCGCCTCGACTTCGCAGCGGCTGACCTGCAGAACCAGGAGGGCCTCATCCGCAACCTGGCCAACACCACTGAGCCGGGCGAGGACTTTACTGCATCCGCCTCCATCGAGGTGCGCCTGTCCCAGGCCACCGTGGAGGTCACCCTGGATACGTCCGGTGCCGTGGACGTGGAAGCCGAGCGCAAGCGCCTGGAGAAGGACTTGGCCAAGGCGCAGAAGGAACTGGATCAGACCGGCAAGAAGCTGGGTAATGAGGCCTTCCTGTCCAAGGCCCCGGAAGCCGTGGTGGAGAAGATCCGCACCCGCCAGCAGGTGGCCCAGGAAGAAGTTGAGCGCATCACCGCACGTCTGGAGGGACTCAAGTAGTGGCGGAGGAGAAAGGCCGCGAGGAGTATGAAATCGTTGATGCCCTCGCGGAGGGCACCGATGGCGGCCCAGTGGAGATTACCGACTCTGGCCTAACACTCAACCTCGGCGGCGAGGAGGACTACGAAGAGGCCGCGCCCGAGCAGGCCACGCCGGAAGAACTCGCCGAGCTGGCCCAGGTCACCGCGGAGCTCAACGAGCGTGCGCCGGAGACCATCATTGAGCCGAGCCTGGAGCGCATTGAGATGCTCATGGATCTGCTGGGCAATCCGGAGCGCTCCTTCCACGTCATCCAGGTGGCCGGCACCAACGGCAAGTCCTCGACCGCGCGCATGATCGATTCGCTGCTGCGCGCCTTCCACCGCCGCGTGGGCCTGGTGACTAGCCCGCACCTGCAGCTGGTCACCGAGCGCATCGGTATCGACGGCCACCCCATTCACCCGCGCGACTTCGTGCGTATTTGGCGCGAAATCAAGCCCTACGTAGAAATGGTGGATTCCCGCTCGGAGATCCCCATGTCCACCTTTGAGGTGCTCGTGGGCATCTCATATGCGGCCTTCGCTGATGCGCCTATCGACGTCGCCGTGGTCGAGGTCGGCCTCGGCGGCACGTGGGATGCCACCAACGTGGTCAACGCCGAAGTTGCCGTGGTTATGCCCGTCGGCATGGACCACACCGACTACCTCGGTGACACCATCACGGAAATCGCCAGCGAGAAGGCCGGAATTATCAAGGCCCGCGAGCACGACGTCGACGACGTGCTCACGCCGGGGGAGAACATCGCCATCATCGCCGAACAAGACCCAGATGCCATGCGGGTTATCCTGCAGCGCACCGTGGACGTCGGCGCCGGCGTGGCTCGCGCCGGTTCGGAGTTCGCCGCGCTGGAATCCCGCATTGCTGTGGGTGGCCAGCAGCTCACCATTCAGGGCCTTGGTGGTCTCTACGAAGACATCTTCCTGCCCCTGCACGGCGAGCACCAAGCCAAGAACGCGGCCGTGGCGTTGGCGGCGGTGGAGGCGTTCTTTGGGGCGTCGTCAGGCAACCCCATCGACATTGCCTCCGTGCGTACCGGTTTTGCCAAGGCCATTTCGCCCGGCCGCTTAGAGCGCGTGCGCACCAGCCCCACAACCTTCTTAGATGCCTGCCACAACCCGCATGGCGCTAAGGCCCTGGCCGCAGCGCTCGACCGTGACTTCGACTTCGCGCGCCTTATCGGCGTGGTGTCCATCTTCACCGACAAGGACGCCACCGGCATCCTTACGGCCTTAGAATCCGTGCTCACGGAAGTCGTCATCACTCAGAACACCTCCCCGCGTGCCCGCGATGCCTATGAGCTGGCCGAACTAGCCCGCGATATCTTCGGTGAGGAACGCGTCTTTGTTGAACCCGACCTGCCCGGCGCCTATGCTCAGGCCGTTGAGCTGGCAGAAGACGCCGACGTCCAGTCCGGCTCCGGCATCATCATTACCGGCTCGGTCGTCACTGCAGGCGATGCCCGCGCCCTCTTTGGAAAGGAGCCCGCATGAGTTCCCGCAAGCCCATCCCCGAGGACGAAATTGGCCCGCTAGGCCTCGGCCAAGCCCCCACGAAGGACCCGCTCAAGCAGTTCGGCGGCATGGTCGTGGCCAGCTCCCTCACCCTGGAGCTGCTCACTCTCGTCCTGGCACTGCCCATGCTCTACAAGCTCTACGATGGCACCCTGTGGACCCCGTTCAACTACGGCGTAGTCATCGGGTTTATGGTCCTCCTGCTGGCCTCCTTTCCTTTCATGAATAAGCCATGGATTGTGGGCGCGCAGATTGTCTTCCACATCATCGGCATTGTGCTGGGCTTTATGATCCACTGGTCTGTCGCGACCATCTTCATCATCTTTGCACTGCTCTGGGCCTTGGCGGCGTATATGCGCTCGGTTATCGTGGCCCGCATGGAACGCGGCTACCTCACCACGCAACACCTCAACGAGAAGTAGGCGCGAGTGTACATTCGGACGGAGCTGCGCGCAGGTGCGGCAGTCATGTCGCTCTTCGACCCGACTAACCCTCTCATCCGCCGTGCGGGCCGAATTGTGCCTGCGCTGTGGCCCGCGCCCTATATCCACGGCGTGCGTACCCGGCGCGTGAAGAACCGGGACATCCACGCCACCATCTACGAACCAGAGAATCCCCGCGCCGCAGTGCTCTGGATTCACGGCGGCGGCTTGCTCATGGGCCATCCCCGCCAGGACGTCAAGCACCTCAAGGAAACCGCCGCGGAGGTGGGCGTGACGGTCGTGGCTCCCCACTACCGCTTTGCCCCGGAACACCCGTACCCGGCAGCGCTTGACGACGTCCACTCGGCCCACCACTGGCTGCTCACCCACGCCGAGGAGTTGGGGGTGAGGCCCGAACACATCGTCATTGGCGGCCAAAGCGCTGGCGGCGGGCTGGCTGCGGCCCTGTGCCAGCGGCTTCATGACGAAGGCGGAATTCAACCGGCAGGGCAGTGGCTGTTTTGCCCGATGCTCGATGACCGGACCGCGTCCGACGAGCGCAACGTCATCTGGGACGCGGACTCCAATGCACGAGCTTGGCGCTTTTACGTTCGCGAGAACCCGGACGCGCCGTATGCTGTACCCGGCCGGCGTGTTGACCTTGCAGGTTTGCCCCCAGCCTGGCTATACGCTGGGCAAAGCGAGCTCTTTTACGCCGAAATCCTGGACTATGCCGAGCGGCTTAAGCTCGCTGGCGTGCCCACGCAGTGCGAGGTCGTCGAAGGTGGTGTCCACGCCTTTGAGCTGTGGGCCCCGCATACTGCTGCGGCAAAGCGCCTGCTTATGAGCTCACGCATGTGGCTGACATCCACGCTCGACGCGCTAGACTAGCGACCATGCGCTACCTTCTCTTCGGCCTCTCCGCACTGCTCTGCCTCGCCGCCCTCCTAGCCAAGCTGTTTGACGGCGGCTATGCGCTGCCGCTCGCGCTGCTTGTTCCTGCGTTCATCTTCCTCGTGGTGGGCATGCTCAAGAGCCACAACGAGCAGCGTCCGGTGGAATTTGAGGATCTCGAAAAGTGGCAGAAAGAAGAGCTGCAGGGCCTTCTTGGAAATGGTCAGTACGGTACCGCTGTGCGCCAAGTGCAGATGTGGTTCCGGGGAACCAGCCATGAGCGTGCCGAGGAAATCGTGCAACGTCTCACTTAATGCCCCTCCGCGCGGACGCGGCCACGGCTTACCTGTACTATGTGCCCTATGACTGAACGTACACTCATTCTCATCAAGCCGGATGGCGTCAAGAACGGCCACGTGGGCGAGATCATCTCCCGCATTGAGCGCAAGGGCCTCAAGCTCGTCGCCATGGATCTGCGCGTCGCCGACGAGGAGACCGCCAAGAAGCACTACGCCGAGCACGAGGACAAGCCGTTCTTCGGTGAGCTCGTCGACTTCATCACCTCCGCACCGCTGGTTGCTGGCATCGTCGAGGGCGAGTCCGCTATCGCCGCATGGCGCCAGCTTGCCGGTGGCACCCACCCGGTAGAGAAGGCCACCCCGGGCACCATCCGCGGTGACTTCGCCCTGACCGTCGGCGAGAACGTCGTCCACGGTTCCGACTCCCCGGAGTCCGCTGAGCGCGAGATCTCCATCTGGTTCCCGAACCTCTAAAGAATTTCACCGCGCCTAGCGCGCAATAAAGCCCGAGCAGTTCACAATGATGAATGAACTGTTCGGGCTTTTGTCATTTCTGCGCTCGAACCCGCCTTGCGTGCTCGAGCGCAGATCAGATCGGGCGCTGGTTAGTCGAATGACAGCAGCGTGCGCAAGGCTGCAAAAGCGTCTTTGTTCACCTGGTGGGTGACGGTGCGGCCGCATTGCTGCCTGGATAGTAGGCCGGCCTCCCGCAGGCGCGCTAAGTGGTGGGAGACCGTGGGCTGGCTCAGCGCAGTGAGCCCGGTGAGCTCCGTGACGCTCATCGGGCCACAGCCTTCCTCGCACAGAATGGACAGGAGACGAAGTCGGGCTGGGTCTGCGAGGACTTTGAATTGTTGCGAAAAATGCATCGCCTCGGCGTCGCTGAGCGGGCCCATGCTTAAGGAGCAGCACTCAGTGCCGCGCGCGCTGGTCTCGGGCGTGGAAGAGGAAGCCATGCGATCAGTATAGGAGCTATCCACACTCCCGCCGTTATATTGACGCCTATCAATATGAACTGTAGATTGAATGTTCGTATCACGTTCTGTTCAAGCTAGAAGGAGGGAAGGCATGGCCGTGTCGCAGCGCCCGAAGTTGTCTTTTCTTGACCGATTTTTACCCGTGTGGATTATTCTGGCGATGGCCGCCGGACTACTCATTGGCCACTTCGTTCCCGGAATTGGCCAAGCCTTGGGCGCCGTTGAAGTGGGCGGGATTTCCATCCCGATCGCCATTGGTCTGCTTGTCATGATGTATCCGCCCTTGGCCAAGGTCCGCTACGAGAAGACCAAGGAAATTGCCACGGATGGCCGTCTCATGGCGGTATCGCTCGTCCTCAACTGGCTGGTGGGACCGGCGTTTATGTTTACCCTGGCGTGGCTCTTCCTGGCAGACCAACCGGAGCTGCGTACCGGCCTCATCATTGTGGGCCTTGCGCGCTGTATCGCCATGGTGCTTGTGTGGTCGGACCTCTCGTGCGCTGACCGCGAAGCAACGGCTGTGCTTGTCGCCCTCAACTCCATCTTCCAGGTCGCTATGTTTGGTGTTCTGGGCTGGTTCTACCTTCGCATCCTCCCCGGCTGGTTGGGACTGGATGTGACAAGTGTTGACTTTTCCTTCTGGGCCATTGTGAAGTCCGTGCTCGTCTTCTTGGGCATCCCGCTCCTGTTGGGTGTGCTGTCTCGCTTTTGGGGTGAAAAGGTAAAGGGCCGCGAATGGTTTGAGAACCGTTTCCTTCCGGCCGTATCGCCCCTAGCCATGATTGGTCTGCTGTACACGATTGTGTTGCTCTTTTCCCTGCAGGGCGAGCACATTGTGGAGCAACCAGCAACGGTAGCGCGCGTGGCGGTGCCGCTGATTATCTACTTCGTGGGCATGTTTGTGCTGTCACTGGGCGTGGCAAAGGCTGTTGGTATGAACTATGCGCAGTCTGCCAGCGTGGCGTTTACTGCAGCAGGAAACAACTTTGAACTTGCTATTGCAGTGTCCATCGGCACCTTCGGAGCGATGTCTGCCCAAGCCCTTGCCGGTACGATTGGTCCCCTTGTTGAGATCCCAGTCCTCGTTGGTTTGGTCTATTTCATGCTGTGGATTGGTCCGAAACTCTTCCCGGAAGATGACACCCTTCCGCGCTAGCGCGTGCGCGAGGCGTCGATGCTGCGCACGCCAGATTCGGTCAGAGTGATGTTAAAGGTCCGCTCACCACTCCACTGGATGAGACCAGGTAGCTTCACCACGCCGGCCGCTTCTAGTTCACGGAGTTCTTCTTCGAGCCCCTCCTCGTAGCCGAGCAGTCGTCCCAGCTCAGAGATGGAAGTGGTATTGCCAGTGACTGCACCGGCGGCGACCAACCCGCTGAGGACTTCCGGGTGTTTCTCCACCGCGGTTATGCTCTCTTGAGTGACGCCTTCGAGGCTTCCTTGTTCGGTGATGGCCTTGATGCGGCGCTTGCCCACTCGGTAGGAGGTGGTACCGAAAGCGCGGCCGCCGATGATGAACGCGGGGATGGAGAGGGCAGTGAGCCCGGCGGCGCTAAGGATGGGGTTGAGTGAGACATCGCCGATAATCCCGGTGGACTTAATTCCCTCAGTGATGAGAGGGGAGAAGAGAGCAAGGACGGGCAGAAAGTAGGCGAGAACGGGGTAATCGCCCGCCCGGTACTCTTCTTGTGCAGCTTGGACGAACTTCGGCTTGCTACGAATGATGCGAAAGGCACCATAGATTATGGCGATCCACAGCACGGCGTACACGGGGACCGCGTAGGGGTCGGGAAGGTCAACAGCGCGAAGGCCGGAGGCGATGCCCGCCGGTACGGCAACGGTGATGATATCCCGCAGTGCAATCTCGTTGCGGGCGCGTGCTTGAGCCACTGTGCGCGGTGCAGATACACGTCGCGCTGGGGTGTTCGGTGTGTCAGCGCTCTCAAGTCCGGACATAGCGGCGATACTAACATGTAGCTTAAACTGAAACCTGTGCCAGAATGGAGGGCACAGATACTCATATAACTGAATACGGAAACAGAGAGTTTTTAAAGTCTCACCACCGTGTGGCGGCAACCTGCGCCCGGGGTGAGCAGACGTCGGGAGATTAGCCGCCCATGGCATCCAAGAAAAAAGAAGAAGTACGTAGTGAATCGGCTCTGGCAGCGGCGGTAGCGAGGATTGACCGTGACGCATTTGCGCCCAAAACCCGCCTGTACGCCCTAGCTAAGCAACTGGGCGTGGCCTCCAAGGACCTAGTTGAGCAGTTCGCAGAGATGGGCATGAAAAAATCTGCGCAGTCCTCGGCAACGCCGGAGGAGATTGGGCAGCTTATCGCCGCCCTTGCACCCGCCACCCACACCAAGGCCGAGGCCGCGGACGAGAAGATCGAGGATAAGGCCAACGAAGAGGCCGCAGCCGTAGCTGCAGAGGCATCGGCCGAGGAGAAGCCAGCGAAGACTGCCCCGAAGAAGCGGGCCAAGCGCGCGACGAAGCGCGTTGCCAAGGCCGACAAGACGGAGAAGGCAGCTAAGGAAACTAAGACAGCAAAGTCGAAAAAGGATAAGTCGAAGAAGGACAAGTCTGCGAAGGAGGACTCGTTCAGCCAGCCGGAGGACTCCACGGATAACGTTGCGGAACAGCCACAACAGCCCGTCCAGTCTGAACAGCTGAGCGAAGACGAGGAGAAGTTGCGCGAGCGCGTGCGCAAGAACGTTGACAACGAAATCTCCCAAATCGTGGACAAGGTCGATGCGGAGATGCTGCAGGAAGCCCTTGCCGAGTCTGGAGATGATGAGGACGAGGATGACCTCACCCCACTCATCACGCCGATGCCGGAGGAAGACCCAGAAGTCTACGACTTCGCACCAGTCTTCATGGCACCGCGGGCAACCCCGAAGCCACGGCGACAGCAGCCAGAGCAGCATGATGCAGATGACGTCGACGAGGATGCAGCACCATTGCGTGAGTCGCGTGGCCGCCGCCGTGGCAGCCGCGGTACTTCGCGTGGACGCGGTGCCGAGGGGCGCAGTGGCGACAGCCGTGGGGCTGAGCTTATCGACGAACCCAAGGCCATCAAAGGCTCGACCCGCATCGAAGCCCAACGCCGCCGCCGCGCTGAGCTGCGCGAGAAGGGCCGCGAGCGCCAGCACATCGTCTCCCAGGCCGAATTCTTGGCTCGCCGGGAATCGGTGGAGCGCACGATGGTGGTACGTGACAAGCAGCGCACCGACGGTGCCGGAATCATTACCCAGGTCGGTGTCTTGGAGGATGACCTTCTTGTCGAGCACTTTGTCACGACCGAATCGCATCCCTCCCAAATCGGCAACATCTACCTCGGCCGCGTACAAAACGTCCTGCCCTCGATGGAGGCCGCCTTCGTCGATATCGGACAGGGGCGAAATGGTGTGCTGTATGCGGGAGACGTCGATTGGCGCGCGCTCGGCATTGGTGGGCGCGGCCGCAAAATTGAAAATGCCCTGAAATCGGGTGATCAGATTCTGGTTCAGGTGGCCAAGGACCCAATCGGCCACAAGGGCGCACGCCTGACTACCCAGATCTCCCTGGCTGGTCGCTTCCTGGTCTATGTTCCGGGCGGGCGCAGCGCAGGTATTTCCCGAAAACTTCCGGCCCCAGAGCGCAAGCGCCTTAAGGGCATCTTGGAGCGCGTCATCCCCGGCGATGGTGGTGCCATCATCCGTACCGCGGCGGAGAATGTGCCGGAAGAGGACATCGCGACCGACGTCAACCGTCTGCACTCCTTGTGGGAGGACATCAGCGCCCGTGCTGCACACGAGAAGGTCACCAAGGGTGCTAAGCCGGTAACGATGTATGAGGAGCCGGACCTGCTCATCAAGGTGGTGCGTGACCTGTTTAACGAAGACTTCAGCACCTTGGTGGTTGATGGCCAGCGTTCCTACAACACGGTGAGCGCCTACGTGGATTCTATGGCGCATGACCTGGCGGACCGCGTCGTTCGCTATGACGCCAGCGAGCACGATGGCGAGGATGCCTTCAGCACTTACCGCATCGATGAACAACTGCACAAGGCTCTTAGCCGCAAGGTATGGCTGCCGTCCGGCGGCACGCTCATCATTGAGCGCACCGAGGCCATGACCGTCATCGACGTCAACACCGGCAAGTTCACCGGCTCTGGCGGCAACCTTGAGGAAACCGTCACACGCAACAACCTCGAGGCGGCCGAGGAGATCGTGCGCCAGATGCGCCTGCGCGATATGGGCGGCATGATCGTCGTCGACTTCATCGACATGGTTCTGCCCGAAAACCAGGACCTCGTCCTGCGCCGACTCAAGGAAGCTCTGGGGCGCGACCGCACACGCCACCAGGTTTCCGAGGTGACCTCGCTGGGCTTGGTGCAAATGACCCGTAAGCGCGTGGGCACCGGCTTGGTTGAGACCTTCTCTACCGAGTGCGAGGCCTGCAACGGCCGCGGCATTATCATCCACGAGTACCCAGTGGATGAGGAACCGGAGGAGGAGAACTCCAAGCCGCAGCGCCGAGGCCGTAAGGAGCGCCGCGCGCCACACCGCGATCCGAAGCAGCACCCGGCTGCCGTGCGAATGCACCGTCATGATGATGACGACGAGAATACTTCTGGTGTCGACGCAGATGACGTGGATGCGGTAGAAGATAAGGATTCTGCGCTCGAGGACCTTGTGGCTAACGTGGTGGTCGTCGACTCAGACGACGAAGCCTCCGGCCGCGACAACCGCGACGGCCGAGACGGCGATGACGAGGTCGAAGCTGGCACACCGGACAGCGCGTCCATCGGCTACGCCGTGGCGGAGAGCATGGCGCCGAAGAAGTCGAAGCGCTCCCGCAAGCCGCGCCGGGCAACACGTACCTCCCGCACGTCCGAGAAGAAGGCCGAGGTTCAGAGTCCGTCGCACGAAGAGCAGCCGAAGCAACGCTCGCGCCAGACTTACGAGGAGGCCGTTGAGGAATTCGAGAAGTCACCGCGCCGCAAGCGTCGCACGCGCGGCAACTCGCGTTCTGACGTCCGCCCGAAGCGTGAAGACTTCGAGCACGAGCCGCAAGCCCCGAAGGCAGCAGACGAGCAGGGAAGCAGCGCTGCCACGGCCCAGGAATCTGCCAAGCCCCAAGAATCTGGAAATGGCGACGTCACAACGGCGCGCAGCTCCCGCGGGCGTGGTCGTCGCCGTGCGGTGCGCCGCTCGATGAAATCCCAGCAGTCGGTTGTCATTGAGGAGGCGTCACAGGCATCGAAGTCCCGGCAACGCGACGAGACCCCCGCACGGGAGAAGGAAGGTGGGTCCAAGGGGGCGTCGGCACGCCGCAGGGGCGGGCGTGGTAGGCGCCGCGTAACCCGTCGCAGCTCGCGCTAGAAAAGGCGTTTTGCCTTTTCGGCACCTGACGGGGTAGTCTTTGACAGTCGCTGTTTAGACCATGAATGCGCTGGACGGGCCGCGCGCTGATGTCGCGCGTCTCTCGCGGCTTTTGGTCTGAACGCAATTGTCCAATGTCCATTCGCCAGGGGCATCACCCAGCCGCTGGCGAGCCGAGTTTAGATAAGGGGTAGCCCTCTATGTACGCGATCGTCAAGACCGGCGGAAAGCAGTACAAGGTTGCTGAAGGTGACCTCGTCAAGGTCGAGAAGATCGAGGGTGAGCCGGGTTCCTCCGTTGCTCTCACCCCGGTTCTGCTCGTCGATGGCGCAACCGTCAAGTCGAAGGCCGCAGACCTGGAGAAGGTCTCTGTCTCCGCTGAAATTGTCGAGCAGGGCAAGGGCCCGAAGATCGACATCCTCAAGTACAAGAACAAGACTGGTTACAAGCGTCGCCTCGGTCACCGTCAGCCGGTGACCACGCTGAAGATTACCGGTATCAAGTAAGCCTTAACCGGCTCTAATTCATCCCTGAAGGAGGGAAAACCACATGGCACACAAGAAGGGTGCTTCCAGCTCCAGCAACGGTCGCGATTCCGAGTCCAAGCGCCTCGGCGTCAAGCGCTTCGGCGGTCAGCAGGTTAAGGCCGGCGAGATCATCGTGCGTCAGCGCGGCACCAAGTTCCACCCGGGTGAGAACGTTGGTCGCGGCGGCGACGATACCCTGTTCGCTCTTGCTGCCGGCTCCGTTGAGTTCGGCGTTAAGCGCGGCCGCCGCATGGTTAACATCGTGCCGGCCGACGAGGTCGCTGCAGAAGCTACTGCATAAGACCAAGGCTTTCGCATTGTAAGTCCTTCCTCTTCTACAAGAAGGGAAGGACTTTCAGCGTTTTGTGGTTGCTTCGGTGTGCTCCGTTAGGAGCAGTCTATGAGTGTTTGGACTTGAAGCTGTATCGAACTATGAATGAAGGTTGCGGCATAAGTGCAGACCGTCGCTTGTCAGAAGTGTGATAGCGAAGTAGTATTCCGTTGGAATACCCTCAAGGGTGCGGTGACCGTGCCCTTTAATTCCCTCTAATGAGAGAACGGAAAAGCATATGAATAAGGTCTCTACTCGCCTCGCTGCGGTTATCGCAGCCGGTACCATCTCTATCGCAGGTGCGGGTTTTGCCGCTCCGGCCCTTGCACAGTCCGAAACCCCCTCTCCAGCAGCACCTGCCTCTCCTAGTGAAGAAGCAGCCGCCCCGTCTTCAGCTTCAGCTGCGGCGACACCTGGCTCTGAGTCTGGCGTGGACGTTCCTCCGGGACCTGCTACACCCAAGGAAGCCTCCCTCATTGACCCCAACCATGACGTCAAGCTGACTATCACCAAGTACCTTGGCGATCCGGGTGATACCAGTACCCCGCTTGCAGATACCGAATTCAAGGTTGAGCGCGTCAATGTGGACTTGACCACGCAGGAAGGTTGGAAGCAGCTCTCTGCCTTCACTGCAGAGGATGCTCCGATTGACGGCAACTTTACCGCTGTGACCAAGAAGACCGATGCTAGTGGTGTTGTCACCTTTGATACGGCAACTGACAACTTGAAGGTCGGCGCCTACAAGATCACTGAGATCAATCGCGGCGGCTACACCACCGCTCCGCCCTTCCTTATTACACTGCCACACGACGTGGATGGTAAGTGGAGCTACGAGCAGACCGTTCAGCCGAAGAACCAGAACCTGGTTCCCTCCAAGCAGGTTAAGGATGCTGATGCGACTATCGGCAAGCAGCTGACCTACACCGTCAACGCACCGGTACCCGCAGACACACTCACCCGCTTCATTATTCAAGACCCGCTCAACGAGGCTTTGGAGGTCAAGCCGGAAGATGTAAAGGTCTCGCTTGCTGGTGCCACCAATGGTGCAACGCTGGCAGCCGAGGATTACACGACCACCCTGGATGCTGCTTCCAATACCCTGCAGGTGGAGTTCACCAAGGCGGGCCTTGCCAAGTTGCAGGAAGCCCGTAAGGGGGCGCCTGGCCTGAAGGTTCTCGTTGAGTTCCCTGCCACCATCACTAAGGCCCCAGAAGGCGGCGAGATCACCAACACCGCGAAGATCCTCCTCCCCAACGGTGCTGAGGTAGATACCAACGGTGATGACCCGGCTACCCCGGATGTAGAGGACAATCCCACCAAGACCACGTTCGGTACCCTGACCATCACCAAGACTTCTGGCAATGCCAAAGAGGGCGATTCCCTTGACGGAGCCGAGTTCGAGCTCTACCAGTGCAAGAAGGAAGGCGAGAATTGGCAGCTGCTCGGTTCCCCGCTGAACATGGCGACCACTGCGGAAGGTACTCCAGCAACTACGATTACTACCACCGGTTCTGCGGGCACCGCACCAAGCCTCAAGTCTGAGGCAAAGGGTTATGCCATCCCGGTGCAGTCTTTTGCTGCTGCCACCGGCGTGACTACCAAGGACTACTGTGTGCTTGAGACCAAGGCTCCGAAGAACTTCGTCCGTAACGAGGTTCCGCAGCACGTCACTGTGGACGTGGCCGCTAAGACTTTGGCCGTTGAAGTCGACAACCAGCGCAACTCCGTTTTGGGTCAGCTTCCGGCTACCGGTGCCTGGGGAATCGTCTTGGTATTCCTTGTGGGTCTCGCGCTGCTGGCCCGTGGTATCTACACCTCCTACAAGGATTCCCGCACTGCTTAAATAGGGGTTTCCGGGAAGGCGGGGCACTGCATGACCCAACGCAGAAGGCGACGTCGTAATCCGCGCTCCATTGTTTATCTCATCCTGGCGCTGCTGGTGTTCTTGTCCCCAGTCGTGGTGACGTACTACAAGAACATTGAGCAGCACCAGATCGCAGAGGAATACACGCGTTCAGTGTCGCGCTTGTCTGAAGATGAGCGCGCCGCTGAATTCGCGCGGGCTGCGGAGTATAACGCGCAACTGCCGGAAGTCGGAGCCCCAGATCCGTGGGTCAACGGTGTTGATGTCAATTCACCTGCTTACACGAATTATCTAGATATCCTGCGCACCGCAGGCCCCATGGCCCGCGTGCGAGTTCCGAGCGTAGGCATTGACTTGCCGGTGTACCACGGGACGTCGACAAGCGTGCTTGCCCATGGCGTAGGGCACCTGTACGGAACCGCACTTCCAGTGGGAGGTGAGGGAACACATTCGGTGCTCACGGGGCACACGGGGCTTGCCACCCTGACCATGTTCGACAACCTTACCCACATCACGACCGGTGAAGTGTTCACCGTGGAAGTTATGGGTGAGGTCCTAGCCTACAAGGTCACAGGGATCGAAACCGTTCTTCCAGAAGAAATCGAACACCTTCAGGTCGAGGAGGGGCGAGACCTTCTCACCCTCGTCACCTGCACACCGTATGGCATCAACTCCCATCGGCTACTGGTCCATGGTGAGCGCACGGATGTGCCCGCCAACTATGACCAAGGATTCAAGCCCCCGTGGCAGTCGTGGATGACCGTAGCCATTGCTGTTGTTGTCTTTATTGTTGCCTACCTGCTTTGGCTCTTGGCTCGGCGCCGTAAGAAGCGCCAGCAAGGCCAAGAGGTTTATCGTTAGCGAAAGTTCATATGCTCATGAAGATCCATGCTCACTTCAACGGACACGTCGCGTCCGTGCTCGCGGTTTTCATGATCGTATGTCTGAGCCTGCTGCATGTGGCTCCGGCTTTGGCCGAGTCCAACGCCAGCTTGGTCATTGCAAAAACTCTGGGCTCTGGTGCGCAGGGAGAGCCTGCCGATACGCAGGCACGGTTCAAGGCCGTTCGGCTCATTGATGTTCCAGGTGACGCTACGACGGATCTGGGCAAGCTCGCCCAAGACAACCCGCGCTTGTTGAGTAGTGACCCCGGCGTGCGCACGGATCCACCCCAGTTTGCAGATACGGATGCCGAAGGTAAAGCGGCTTTCTTCAACCTGGAACCTGGGGTATACCAAATCTCTGAAGTCAATCAAGCAGTCGGCAACGAACACCGCGATATAGCTACGCCTATCTTGGTTTATGTAGGGCACAAGACCGCGCTCATTCGTGCGAAGAACCAGCCTACGGTTATCGGAAAGAAAGCAAACACGGACACTGCAACGCAGGGAAGCGACGTAGTCTTCCACATCACTACCTCTGTCCCGCCTCGGGACGCCAATGAGCAACTTCATCAGTACGTTGTCGTGGATGCCTTAGATTCCCGGTTGAAACTGGTGGGGATCCGCAACGTGCGCATTAACAACGTTCAGGGACGCGTGGAACTGCGCGAAGGGGAGCACTTCACGGTTGATGCGGTTAATAACCGAGTGGTTTTCTCGATGAACAAGACGGGTTTATCGAAGCTTGCGCAGAGCCGTGATGGTAACCCGGATACCTCCGTGCGCTTCGACATCCTCACCACGGTTGATAAGAACCTCCAGGAGTGGTCTCCGATTCGCAACACCGCACTGTTTTCCCCTGATGGGTACTGTGTCCCGCAACCAGACCAGACACAGACGGATGCTGCAGATTACCGTTTGACGGCCGACGTAGAGCAACACGATGGAACTCTTTCTCCTCTTGACTGTCGGGTGGGGCGTGCTCCGGAGAAATCCAACACAGTTGAAGTCGGCGTTAAGAAGGAGGGAGACCACAATGGGTCTAGTTCATCTCAGCTGTGGTGGCCTTTCGCAGCCCTGCTGGCAGCGTTGGGCCTAGGTTCTTCTTCCTCCTCCGGAGGCTCATCGCAGCCGCCGAGTAATGATTCGCCTTCCGCTGAACCCACCACGCAACAGCCGAACGGGAAAGCCACCACGTCACCCAGTGAGAGCTCTGGCAACACAACTAAGCCAGGTCCGGTGCGTCAAGCGATTGACTCGCTGGCCAGTACCGGTGCAAGTGTTATCGGCTTTATCTTGGCCGGCCTGACGCTCATTGCTCTTGCCATCGTCTTCCTCACACGCCGCCGTGATTCTGAGGACGCAATACTTGAAGTGGACGATAGCGATTCCCAGGCGGGTGAGAAACCATGATGCTGTCTTTCCGCCCTTTACACCAACCTCAATCTTTAGGAGCTCTCGTGCACGTGACCGCTCTGAGCACAGCGCTAAAGCGCTTCTGCGCAGTGATCGTTGTCGCTGTAGTTGTCGTTGTTGGACTGGCTTTGCCTAACACTCCGTGGGAAGAGCACACAAGTGCGCAAGCCGAGGCGCAGATTTCACGGAACTGGAGCACGAACGAGAACGTGTACCGCCAATGTGCTTTCCGCAAAGGTACGGGCGAGGTGGCGCCGTATGCTCAGCAGTTGTGTTGGATCGACATGGCAGGCCTGCTGGAAGGTCTGTCCGATAAACCCAAGAATGTAACCAAGGACTTGGGCCGCTACGAACTGAGCTATACCGTAAATCTCCTTAAATACTCTGAACGCGTAGGCGGAGGAAGCACCAATTGGTCTACCGATGTGAATCAGTTCGGCCTTTCTACAGGCCCAGTCAATGGTCGTGTTTTCGGCAACGAGCTTGGCGGAGTGCAGTATTTCTCGCCATTTGCCGGTGATAGCGCTTCCCCTGCTGTCACGTTCACCAACCCTAGCAGTTTGGGGGATCCCGGCCAGATGGCTAAAGTTCAGTTCCGAAATATCAAGGTCAAGGACAAGGCTACCGGTACCTACGTTAAGGACTACCGGCTGACTGCCATCGATGCTGAGGCTACCGAGTCTGGCTTGTACGGCGAGAACATGAGCTTTGATGCTCCTGAGCTGAACCAAGACGTGGAACTATACCGAAGGTTTACACCTCCTGAGCATCTTTCGGCCTGCGATCCCGCGAGGCAACCGAAGAATATTCTGGGACCAGGTGAGGAAAGCTACTACAATCGCGGAGACAATACTTTCAAGGACGTCTACTGCAAGGAATACACCAGCTTCCAAAACCCAGCGGGTACGTACATTCTGGGCGGGGATGGGATTACCTCGCTCGATGTCGGTTTGTTTACCCGTTATAGGACGCAGGCCTTTGCTCTGTCGCTCAACATGGGACGCATGACCGGTAATGTCGCTCCGGTAGATACCACCATGGAGAAGGCGGCGACCGGCCAGGAAACCAGCTTCGATTTTTCCATGGCTACTCGACTGGGAAGCACCGAGATACCCGTTCCGTGGCAAGGCGAGGGAACCTATACCCAGACACTGCGTCAGATGGATCCCGTGAATTCTTTAGGAAATACCGCCCGTGACGTCATGCTTTTTCGCTCCAGTGCACAAGGCGAGCAAAGAAACCTCGCCTTCAACCGTTACGAGCCAACATGGCAATGCACCGACCCCGCGGATGCGACGAAGAGTATCACGGTGAAGGAAGGCAGTATCCCGGCGGGCAAGGGAGTGTCCCTGGAAAAAGATACTGCCACGGGAACCTCGACTTTGGTGATGGAGAATAAAACGTCAGTGCCCATGACGTGCAAGGTCACATGGAAACCGAAGTTTAAACCGTCTTCTCTTAACCTGCGCAAGACTGTTTCCGGTACGGCTAAGAGCTACAAAGATATCCAGCTGCGGACTTACGATCTTGGTTATTCGTGTACTGAACCGGCCGGCTTTAAGGCAGCATATCCAGAAATCAAGCTTGCAGATTCCCGCCCGCTTGCCGACGGCGCCAGCTACACGGTTTCCGGTTTGCCTGCGGGAGCAACCTGTACTCTGGTCGAAAACAATGCGCAGCCCAGCCCGGGTACAAGCCTGAAACTGACGTGGTCGGGCAATGGCGTGACCCAGGGAACCGGCAACACACCTTCAGCGAAAGTCAAACTTGCCGAGGGGACGACAAACGCCACTGGTATCAGTAGCGTTTCCGCGGGCAACGACTTCCACGGACATACCGGTACCCTTAATGTGTCTAAGCACATCCACGGTGAGGCTGTGAATAATTTGGGTAGCCCGCGTGACTACCGCTTTGAATTGACCTGTGATAGCGCAAACTACCAACAGATTGTCACTATGACCACAACGGGTTCGGGGAACAATGAACTCGATGGAAAAGCCCAGTTTACGTCCGTACCTTTGGGGCGTGATTGTGTGCTCAAGCCGTTGTCCGGTTTGACTGGTTCGGAAACCGAAACCATCGTGTTCAATGGCCGTACAGTGAAGCTCGATGGGACAGTTATTGAAAAGAATGAGGCCGAAGCTTACCCACTCAAGCTTCCCGATTCCGATCAGCCACAAGAAGCGTCCAACGTGACCATCGACGCGATGTATTCCTTCCAAAAGCGTGATGTCAAGGTGTATAAGTCCTTGATTGGTCCCGCTGCGGCTAAGGTACCGACGGATGGGGTTTACGAGGTTTCCTATGTGTGTGAAACCCCCGACGAGGCTGCGGGCAAGGTGGAAGGAACTCTGCAACTAGCAAGTGGTGAGAGTAACGCACAGTATATTAAAGGGGCTCGCGTAGGTTCCGAATGCCGTATCTGGGAATCGAAACAGCCCGAGTTTCAGAACCAAGTTGTAGACCGTACCCGTATTACCGCGTCCAATACCTCTGACCAGGTAACCACGTTGAGTAACGATGAAGCACAGACCACACCGGTGCTTAAGGTCGATGACACCACTGACGCAAAGCAAAATACGGTGACGGTGTCGAACCACTATGTCAGTAGGCTGGCTACCGTCGACGTCAGCAAGCTTGTCCGCGCCCAACTCGGTCTTTCGAACTTGCTACCTGCGAACTACGAGATTTCTTTTGACTGCGGTGTGCGCAATGTGGAGTCGTCTGACGGGGCGTATACCAACGTGGATCTGCGCGGAACCCTCAGCATCGCGGGAAGTGAAACGAAAAACCTCGTAGCCGACGTGGCAGATTCAGCACTGGGGTCTTTGGTAAACGACGGCCCCGCAGGTGTAATGCGTGTGCCCTACGGCAATACGTGCCGTTTCTCCGAAAAGGATCCGGACACCGTTCGCGGAGTGGACTGGACATCCAATGCGGGTTCGATTGAGCTCGCTGTGGATGAACCTGCAGAAAAAGCCGATATCGTGAATACCTTCCAGGCTGCTGGCGATGGTGTGACCATCAAGCAACGAACCTCCGGCATCGACGATTTTGCCCAGCCAGTCGAGTACTCCCTGTCGTGCGTGGCATCGAATGGCACGTCACTCGATTTGGGAGAGCATGCTCGATTTACTATGCAGCCGGGAGTGTCCTCCTACCAAGTGCCTAACAGCACTATTCCGGAAGGCAGTAACTGTCACCTGAAGGAACTTAACGTTGACACTGGCAAGCGCGGGGATGGATACGAAATCCACCGTAATTCCACGCTCAAGGCAGACGAGATTTCCAAGACTTTTGAGACCGCAGAAGGTGTCGACTCCGGAACCTTTGCCGTGGGACCGCAGACTGTGGTTAACATCGGCCATTCTTATGATTATTCCGATAAAAAGATGACCATTACCAAGGACGTTCAGTTCGACGCCGACACCGCTCAGTACATTTCACAGGTACGCAAGAACGTGAAATATCAGCGTGAATTCGATGTCAGCGTAGTGTGCACTCCGCCGGATGGCGGCGTTACCGTGTCTCACAATGGCAAAGTCAGCTCCTCGCAGTCCTCGAACACGGATACGCATACGTTGGAGTTCACAGATATTCCTGATGGCTCGACATGCCGGGTAACGGAAGGTGATACCACCGCAGCTGAGGGCATCACCTTCACACAGGAAGTAGCCGCTGGTGGTAAACGTGCAGAGAAAACACTGGAGTTTACCGTCAACGGAGACTCCCCAGTCAGCCTTATTAATACCTACAAGCGCACCTTGGCGAAGGTTGATCTCACCAAGATTGCCAGTACCCCGATTGACATTGAGAAGGCCCAGCCGGACGTAAGCGGTGACAGTGTTTATTACACGCACAACTTCACCATGGTGTGCTCTGATCCTGAAGGCACCAGCGCAGAATCCGGTGACCTGCCGCCGATTGAGGTCAAGCAGATTACGGGGCCCGGCCACACCCAATTTGTGGATGTCCCTGTTGGAGCAAACTGTTCCATTACCGGTGATAAATTTGGCCAGCTGGATCTCAAGAAGTCGCAGGGTGAGGGCAAGCCGACCCTCGAAACGCATCTGATCCCGCAGAAGGTGGAGTGGCGCCTGCAACGCAATGACGCCGAGCCCTTCATTGATTCTGAGATCACGGAAGGAACCACGACCTCGCAGCCGATTTCCATCAAAGCTGACAATGCGGATGGAACGTCGAACAACGTGCTTACTCTGACGAATTACTACACGTTCGTCAAATCTAAAGTGAAGATGACCAAGAAGATTGTCGCCGAAGCTGATGACGTGAAGCTCTTGCGCAGCGCCAATCCTCCGGTGAACTTTAACTTCTCCTACCAGTGTCAAGGCGTGGGTTACTCCACTTCTAACGTGGGGCTGCCTACGGAATTGGGAGCTGCAGATACCGCAGCTTTCCCTGATTCCACTCCATTGTTCACCAGTCCAGAAGTGGAAGTGCCATCTGGTGCATGGTGTACGGCAACAGAAGCTGAGCCGTCTTTTACTCCGTCTGAGTTGACGTGGAGCCAAAACTCCAAGGATATTTCCCAACGCGTGGGGTCAGCTGACTCGGCCGTAGAGTCTTTCGACTTTGTTAACACTTATCAACGCCGCACTGTGCCTGTGCGCATCGTTCCGATGCAGGATGGATACCTAGGTGGCGCAGATGGAGCCAACTACGAATATGACTTGGTATGCAAGGATCCTTCGGGTACGCAAGAGTCCTTTAATATTCCTGCGGCAAGCACTAACTCCACCTACACGGTGACCGATACCGCCGAGCCATCTGGCGGCACCATTGTAGAACTACCCGTCGGTTATGACTGCACCTTGGATCTGAGCAAGTCCTCGGCCCTTCAACCACGAGTACAACTGGAAGCGACCAGGTCCGAGCGCACTCCATATGTGGAATTCGGTAAGTGGATCGGCGGACAGCCCGATGCCCACAACCCGACAAAGAAGCTTGCTTCACTGACCGCTGATGAGGTCACGGATGCGATGAAGAAGTACAGCTATGACTTCCGCATTGATCCGAAATTGCAGTCACGTTCCGGTGAGCCGGTCATGACGCTGGGTGCGGAGGCTATGCACCTTCGAGACCGTGTTGACGTCACTTTCACCAAGACGTCGACTGGTGCAGCAGGCGAAGGAAAGACCTTTAGCTTCGCATCGAGTTGTGGTGATGCATCGTTCGATCTCAAATCCGGAGAATCACACACGCTGCAAGGAATTGAAGTAGATCGCACGTGCACGGTCCGTGAGCAGACTGCCGAAGGACACGTAGGCGCTGTTGTCTCCGTTGACAGCGCTGGCGACCGTTTAGGCACGCCAACAGCGCGAACCACGACCGACACTGATGGACGCCTTGCCGGCGGTACGTGGACTTTCGACGTGCTTCCGGTAAGTGCCCCAAGCGATCTGTCGACGGATGGGCCGCAGTGGGCATTAACGGCGAAGAACTCCTTCCCGGGACTCAAGGTGAAGAAGAAGATCGATGGCGCACCGATTAGCGCGCTCAGCGGAGCAGTAGCCGATACCGCAATTCTGCCGGATTCGGCTCAGACCATGCGCTTTACCTATGAAGTTGAGAACGAAGGTGCCCTGCACATCGGCAACTTCTTGGTCAAGGAGCCCGAGCTAGCTGGTTTTACAGTTCGCGATAGCGCTGGTGAAGAGTATGTGATCAACAATAACGGCCTCATACCGGTCGGCGTATGCAATTTGGGTGACGGCGGCCGGCTAGCCGCGGGGGAGAAGCGGAGTTGCTCTTTTGATGTGGTGATAGACCAGAACACAGACACAGCCTTTAGCTATAAGGGAACGGTAACGGTCACCGCAGACGCTTACGCTGGTGAATCTGACGCAGCACCGTCATCCCAGGTATCGGCTTCTGATACTTATGGGGCGCTGCGCTTGAGCGGCCTGTTGGCCGCGATGTTGCCGGATACTGGCATACAGACGTTGGTATGGGTGCTGGTCTTAGGTCTTGCAGTATTGGCTCTGGGTCTATGGATATACATGCGCAACAGGGAGGACGATGACGAAGCGGAAGAATAAGCGCCGTTCCTTCTGGCTCATCGTCGCCGGAATCCTCATTCTGCTGTATCCCATTGTTGCTACGCAGTACAACGACTATCAACTGCACCAGCAAGCGGAGTCATATGGCCGGTCGGTGCGTGACATCGACCCGCCAACGCAGCGCCAACTCTACATTCATGCAGCGCATGAGTATAACGACTGGCTGGCGCAGCAAGGGCACCACGCTTATCCACCGACGCCCGACTCACCTGGCTTCGAGCGTTACTTAGATACCCTCAACGCTCCGGAGACGGGTGGAGTAATAGCCCGTTTGCGCATTGCCTCCATCGGTGTGGATCTGCCGGTCTTTCACACCACAGCCTCTTCAGTTTTGTATAGCGGGGCTGGCCACATGTTCGGTTCCTCGCTTCCTGTTGGCGGCCCCGGAACCAATGCGGTGATTTCTGCGCATACCGGAATGGTTAACGCCTCAATGTTTGATAATCTTCCCCGCTTGCGGGATGGTGAGACCGTGACTGTTGACGTCATGGGGGAAACGCTCACCTATAAAGTTACTGGCCGTGAGGTGGTCAAGCCCGAAGACTATGAAGCTGTGACGTATGAAGCGGGCAAAGACAAGCTCACGCTTATTACCTGCACGCCCTATGGCATCAATACAGATCGCCTGCTCGTGCATGCGGAAAGAGTGAACACGCAGGCAGAGCAAGAAACTGGCTGGCAACCTAAGCTATCGTGGTGGATGATTTTAGCGCTTCTCCTCATCGCCGCAGTGCTGGCGATCGTGTGGTGGAATGAGCGGCGCCACAGGAAGGCGCGTAGACAGCGAGTAGACTGACTACCTTTAGACATTGAATACAGAGTCGATTCGACAACTGGTAACGGCCAGTTGGGAGAGTAGCGAGCATGGCACGATTCATTGACCGAGTGGTATTGCACCTGCAGGCAGGCGACGGCGGCCATGGCTGCGTGTCCGTCCACCGTGAAAAGTTTAAGCCGCTCGGCGGTCCCGATGGCGGCAATGGCGGCCACGGCGGAGACATCCTTCTTGAGGTCTCCTCCCAGATCCACACTCTGATGGACTTTCATTACCGCCCGCACATCAAGTCCGAGCGCGGCGGCAACGGTGCCGGCGATATGCGCAATGGTGCACGTGGCAAGGACCTCATTCTCGAAGTACCAGTGGGCACAGTTGTCTACACCGAGGACGGCGACATGCTCGCAGACTTGACGGTGCCAGGAACCCGATTCGTGGCAGCTGAAGGTGGCTTCGGTGGTCTAGGCAATGCAGCTTTGGCTTCCGCTTCCCGAAAGGCACCCGGATTCGCACTGCAGGGAGAACCCGGCGAGGCCCGTGAACTGGTGCTGGAGCTAAAATCAATGGCAGATGTGGGACTGGTGGGCTTCCCCTCGGCAGGTAAGTCCTCGCTGATTTCGGTGCTTTCGGCAGCCAAGCCAAAAATCGGTGATTACCCCTTCACCACCCTCCAGCCCAACCTGGGTGTGGTGGATATGGGGCATGAGTCTTTCACCATGGCGGACGTCCCAGGGCTTATCCCGGGAGCGGCCGAAGGCAAGGGGCTCGGCTTGGACTTTTTGCGCCACATCGAGCGCACCGCGGTACTCGCCCATGTGGTGGATACCGCCTCGATTGAGCCGGGCCGTGACCCAGTATCCGATATTGAAGCGCTCGAGACCGAGCTAGCCAAGTACCAAGAGCTGCTGGATCAGGACACCGGCCTCGGGGACTTGCGCGAGCGCCCCCGCGTCATCATCCTCAACAAGGCCGATGTACCGGAGGCAGAGGAACTCGCTGAGTTCGTTAAAGAGGACCTTGAAGAGAAATTCGGTTGGCCCGTGTTTGTCATCTCGGCCGTAGCGCGCAAGGGCTTGGACCCGCTCAAGTACAAACTCATGGAGATGGTCAACGAGCACCGCAAGTCCCAGCCGAAGGCTAAGGCGGATAAAGCGCACACCATCATTCAGCCGAAATCTGTTGCTAAGAAAAAGGGCCGCTTCGCCGACTTCACCATCACCAAGGACCCCGAGGTGGAGGGCGGCTTCATCGTCGAAGGCGAGAAGATCGACCGCTGGATCCGCCAGACGGATTTCGAGAACGACGAGGCCGTGGGCTACCTCGCGGACCGCTTGGCCAAGGCCGGCGTGGAGGCGGAGTTGCACAAGATGGGCGCGGAGGAAGGCTGCCCGGTGACCATCGGGGATATCACCTTCGAGTACGAGCCGATGGCCGGCGGACGCGCCACCGATGCTGGTCGCGGTCAGGATGGCCGCCTCATGGGCGCCAACCGTGTGTCCGCCGCCGAGCGTAAGCGAGCCTCCCAAGCGCGCCGCGGTTTGGTGGATGAGTTCGACTATGGCGTGGATGAGGAAGTCACCCGCGAGTCCGCGAACCGCGATCGCTGGCAGGGCTAGCCCGGTATACTGAGCTGGTATGTCATCCGAAAACGACAACCAGCTCGACTATCCTCTCCCTCTCGAACCTTTCGAGGGGCCAACCCCGGACATGGAGTATCCGGCAGCGCCCGCTCTTTCGGAAAAATCCAGCGGGTTCTCCTCACCGTTGCGTGAGCAGATTTCTGAAGCCAAACGCATCGTCATCAAAATTGGCTCATCCTCGCTGACCCGTGATGACTTTGTCACGTCCACGGAGAAGATCGACAAGATCGTGGATGCCGTGTGCGCGCGTATGCATGTCTCCGACATCATCATCGTGTCTTCGGGTGCCGTAGCTGCAGGTATGGGCCCACTCGGCCTGACTACGCGTCCCACAGACCTGGCTACCAAGCAGGCAGCCGCCGCAGTGGGGCAGGTCCACTTGGCCTATGAGTGGGGTGTGTCCTTCGCCCGCTACAACCGTACGATTGGGCAGGTGTTGTTGACCGCGTCGGACGTCGGCAAGCGCGATCGCGCCCGCAATGCCCAGCGCACCATTGACCGGCTGCGTCAGATGCGTACGGTGCCGATTGTGAATGAGAATGACACCGTGGCGACCTCCGAGATGCACTTCGGCGATAACGACCGTCTCTCCGCGCTCGTGGCCAACCTTGTCGGCGCGGACGCGCTCTTCCTGTTCTCCGACGTGGATGGCCTCTATGACAAGAACCCGGCGGAGCCGGACGCAACGTTCGTCGAAGAGGTGCGCACCGGTAAGGACCTCAAGGCAGTTGTCGCTGGTGATGGTGGCAAGGTCGGCACCGGCGGCATGGCCACGAAGGTCTCCGCCGCCCGCCTGGCCACCCGCGGCGGCATCCCGGTGCTGTTGACTTCGACGGACAATATTGGGCAGGCGCTTGACGACGCCTCCGTGGGCACCGTCTTCCACACCCGCGAGGAGCGCCGCCTCTCCGCGTGGAAGTTCTGGGCTTTGTATTGCGCAGATACTGGCGGCTCCTTGCGCCTAGATGAGGGCGCCATGGAAGCCGTGGTGCGCGGCGGAAACTCCCTGCTGGCCGTGGGAATCACGGACATCAAGGGTGAGTTCAGTGCCGGCGAGATCGTCGACATCATGGGCCCGAAGGGCCAGGTCATCGGTCGTGGTGAGGTGGGCTACGACTCCGCCACGCTGCGTGACCTGCTGGGCAAGCACACCGAGGAGCTGCCGGAGGATATGCGCCGTCCCGTTGTCCACGCGGATTACCTGTCTAATTTCGCATCCCGAATTTAATGCGTTATTTCATGGGCCCCGATGTGTGGGCGCCAACAGTGCAGGACATCGACGCCGCGGGGCATAAACGAGTGGAAAGCCTCGCCGAGGCCGAGGTCTGCGTCAACACCTCCTCGGACTCGGCTGCGGTGCCGGAAGGTCACCCGCTGTATGACCTGCCTAATGCCACAATGACGCCCCATATGGGCGCATCTTTTCAGGTGGCCGAGCACCACATGGGTGCTATCTTCACCGCCAACGCCGCCGCGTGGGAGCGCGGTGAACCGATGCCCACGCGCCTCGACCCAGACGCCGGATACTAGTGGAGGACATGCATGAAGTACGCCATTGAACCGAAGCCGTGGGAGGAAACCATCGCGGTGCTCGACGCCGCCGGGTTTGAGCGCACCGCGCTTTCCGACGCCTCCTTCCTCATCTACACCGGTGACGGCACTGATTTCCCGGACCCACTCCCTGACAACATTGGCTTCGTCCAGATCCCCTCGGCTGGCGTCGACCACGTCCTCGAGGCGATGAAGGACAGTACGGTGCCGTGGTCGAATGCGGCCGGAGTCTATGACAACACGGTGGCGGAATCCACCATCGCGTTGCTTTTGGCGCAGCTGCATGCACACCGTCGCGTCAACGGCACCTTCGACTCCTATGCGGACATGGAGGCCCACACTTCGTACCTGTATGACGATAAGACGGTGGCCATCATTGGTGCCGGCGGCATTGGCAAGCGGCTGATTAGCATGTTGTCCGGCTTCGGACCGCGCATCATCGCGGTCAACCGTTCCGGCAACCCGGTCGAAGGAGCAGATGAGACCTACCCCATTTCCCAGGTGGAGAAGGTTTGGCCGAAAGCAGACTACTTCGTCCTTATCGCTCCGCTGACCCCGGAGACCCGCCACATGGTGAATGCGGAAGCGTTCAAGCAGATGCCGGAGCATGCTGTGGTGGTCAACGTGGGACGCGGACCGCTCATTAAAACCGAGGACCTCGTCACGGCACTCGAAGCAGGGGAGATCGCCGGTGCGGCACTCGACGTCACTGACCCAGAGCCGCTCCCGGAGGATCACCCGCTGTGGCAGGACAAGCGCGTGGTTATCACCCCACACATTGCCAACACGCAGCGCTCAGTGCGCGAAAAGATCGGAGCGCACACCATTAAAGTGGCTACCGCTTTCGCGGCGGGGAAGCAGCTGCCCACCCTCGTTGATCCGCACGCCGGATATTAGATTTACGATCCTGAAAGAGAAATCGGTCAGTAGTTCTAATCTGCTCCTTGCTGCCTCCGAGAGCCGCCGCGAAATTGGGGGTTAAACCCCTCGTGCGCTGCACATAGTAATGAATCGTTGTATATTCCGTTTTATGAATAAAAGAAGCGGCAATATCTTCGTCATCGTCGGCATCCTTGCAGTCCTCGCATTCCTCCTGCTCCACTTCCTTGCGCACTGGTCGCAGGCCTGGCTCGTCTTCCCTGTCTTCGCGCTGGTGGGGTGCTTGGTCTATTTCACAAGAAAACCCTGACGGACCCGCGCTTCTTCCGTACGTTGGTATGGCATGAGCACCACCGAACGTGAAGAAGTTCTGTCCAAAGCCCGCGCCGCCAAGGCGGTGGCGCCGCAGTTCGCGCAGCTGCCCACTCCGCGCAAGAATGAGATCCTCAACCGAGCCGCGGAGAACCTCATCGCGCACACCGAGGACATTCTTGCTGCCAACCAGCTTGATATCGAGGCTGGCCGCGACAACGGCATGTCCGAATCCCTCATTGACCGTCTTTCGCTTGACGCTGCCCGCATCGAGGGCATTGCCGGCGGCTTGCGCCAGGTAGCCTCCCTCCAGGACCCGGTAGGGGAGATCCTGCAGGGCCGCACCATGGATAACGGCATCCAGATGAAGCAGGTGCGCGTACCACTCGGCGTGATGGGCATGGTCTACGAGGCCCGTCCGAACGTCACCGTGGACGCTTTCGGTTTGGCCCTAAAGTCCGGCAACGTGCCGCTGCTGCGCGGTTCCAAGTCCGCGAAGAACTCCAACGCCAAGCTCGTCGAACTTCTTCAGGACACCCTCGTGGAGTTCGATCTGCCGCGCGAGGGCGTGCAGCTTCTGCCCTGTGAGACCCACGATTCCGTGCAGGATCTCATCACCGCTCGTGGCCTCGTTGATCTGGTCATCCCGCGTGGCGGCGCCCGCCTCATTAACGCCGTGGTGGAAAACGCTACTGTTCCCGCCATTGAGACCGGCACCGGCAATTGCCACTTTTACGTCGACGCTTCGGCTGACCTGGACAAGGCCATCGACATGGTGGTCAACGGCAAGACCCGCCGCACGTCCGTCTGCAATGCCACGGAAGGCGTGCTGATCGACGCCGCGCTGGACGACGCCTCCAAGCTCCGCATCATCACCTCCCTCCAGGAAGCAGGGATCACCATTCACGGTGATGTGAAGGAACTCGAGGCCTTTGGCGTCAAGGATGCCGTGGAGGCTACCGATGACGAGTGGCGCGAAGAATTCCTCTCCATGGATATCTGCGCCAAGGTCGTCGACGGTGTTGATGGTGCCATCGCGCACATTGCCGAATACACTACGGGCCACACCGAGGCCATTGCCGCCCAGGACGCCGATGTACTCATGACCTTTGCCAACGAGGTCGACGCAGCCGCCGTGATGCTCAACGCCTCCACCGCGTTTACCGATGGCGAGGTCTACGGCATGGGCGCCGAAATTGGCATCTCCACCCAGAAGCTGCATGCGCGCGGCCCGATGGCCCTGCCGGAGCTGACTTCCACCAAGTGGATCCTTCAGGGCACCGGTCAGACCCGCCCCTAAGGACAGCTAGAAAAGCTACTCGAAAGCTACTCGAAAGCTACTCGAAAGCTACTCGAAAGGAATTTTTCGAGCCTGACCTGCGCAAAACAATCTACTCGAAAACTTTTCGAGTAGATTGTCTGCCTTGCGTGGGGGTTCGTGCTGCACGGTGGTGAAGTCCTGAGTAATCTATAGCGCGGTAATAACAAAGAACTGATTGGTGCCTTCCTCTTATGCTGTCCCGCATTGCTTTCTCCGTGGCCGCCGCCGTCATGGCAGTGTCTGCCCTTGTCATTCCCCAGGCCGTAACCGCGCCCGCCGCCCACGCCGATGAGCACTGCCCCGCAGTGGTCTTCGTGGCCGCTCGTGGCTCCGGTCAAAACAGCCAGATCTACCCGACGCAGTATTCCAACCAGGGAGGCCGTGCCTCCAATGGGTGGGAAGGCGAATCCATCCGCGCCATGCTGCGCAATGCCGAATCGCACTACCAGGCCACCCACGGTGGCAACTCGATGATGAAGGACGTCTACGTCCTCGGTCTGGAACCCAAGTACTACCCAGCGACGTACCCGGAGTACACAGTGCCGAACGTGGGCCTGCCTACCACCGCGGCGCAGGCGCTCGGCGTGGTTCTGCAGTACGCAAAGCCAGTCATGAACACTGCGGTATCGGCCTTGGATCAGTTCTCACACTCCGTGCAGACCGGCAAGCGTGGTGTCATGAGTGCCATCAACGATTACGAAGGTGCCACCGGCTGCCATCCGCAGTACATCCTTTCCGGCTATTCCCAGGGCGCGATGGTGATCGCTAGCCACGAGAAGGAACTGGCGAACCGTGGTCAGCTCGCCGGCGTCGTTACCTTCGGCAACCCGCTGACCCGCAAGAACGATCCATCTGTGGTGGGCAATACCAAGGGCGCAGGCGGCCCGATGGGCTTCATGCCCTACCCGCGCGCTACCGGCAACCGCGTTGATTACTGCCTGCCGCTCGACGCTGTGTGCGACCTCTCCGTGGGCACCCTCTACGCCGCGGAACCCACCGGCGGTTCCCATGGCCAGTACTTTTTCACTCCTCACCAGTGGGATGGCCAAGTTTACGATTCCATTGGCCGAATGGTCGATGGCGCTCGGTTCCGCTAGATAAAGTAGGGTGAAGCTTTCTTCTCCTGCCCTGACGTGTAGCGCTGCCGCGTTGGTCACAGCAGCGTCCTTTCTAAACACGCCGACGGCCGCAGCCGTCGGCGACGTAGAAACTTGCCCGAGCACCGTGGTCCTCGTCGCCCGTGGTTCGGATCAAAATGAGGAGCAGGGCGAGTACGTCGGGCCGCAGCGCTACTCCGCGAAGGCCCCAGAGTCCACTGGCTTTGAGGGCCGTAACTTCGCGGCTCTGTTCCACCAGTTAGAGCAGCGCCACCCGGGCGCTATGGATGGCGTCTATGTGCTAGCGCTCGATCCGGACTCTTATCCCGCCGCCATGAACCTTCCTCCCTTGGCGCAGGAAGGTGAGGACTTAGGCCCGCTGCAGCTCGTCCAGCGAGCGTTTGGAGTTCTCCAGCAGCACTCTCTTGGGGAGCTGGCCTATTCAGTGACATTCGGAGCCGTTGATAGTCTGCGCACCGGTGCCCGCAATGCCCCGAAGGTGGTAGACGACTATGAGGCCGCCACCGACTGCCACCCGCGGTGGGTAGCCGCCGGTTATTCGCAGGGAGCGCTGGTCGCGACGAGTGTCGAGGGCTACCTCGCTGACACCGGGCGCCTGCATGCCGTGCTCACCTTTGGCAACCCTCTGCACCAGGTCCCGTGGGCGCAGAACCGTGCCGGGCTGCCGGTAACGCGCTACGTTGATTATTGTCTGGATGGCGATTTTGTTTGTGACTTCACCCTCGGTGCCGCCGGCGATGCCTTGGCCACCAAGGCTGAGCGTCACGCGTCTTATTTCTTAGGGGAACTCTCCGGGCAGGACGTGCAGGTCATCGACGCCGTGGCCGGTATACTCACCAGCCATGACTAGTCCGCAACGCATCGGCATCATGGGTGGCACGTTTGATCCCATCCACAACGGTCACCTCGTGGCCGCCAGTGAAGTAGCCCACCGCTTCCGCCTTGACACAGTGGTCTTCGTGCCCACCGGCCAGCCCTGGCAGAAGGCGGACAAAAAGGTCACCGCCGCTGAGCACCGCTACCTCATGACCATGGTGGCCACCGCATCCAACCCGCGTTTCACAGTCTCCCGCGTGGACATTGACCGCGAAGGCCCGACCTACACCATCGATACGTTGCGTGACCTGCGCGCTATTTTCCCGGATGCGGAGCTTTTCTTCATTACTGGTGCCGACTCGCTGGCCTCCATCATGAGCTGGCGTGATTGGGAAGAGATGCTGGAAATGGCGCACTTTGTTGGCGTGACCCGCCCCGGCTACGAACTCAGCAAAGACATGCTGCCGCTCGAATCCCAAGACGATATCGAGCTCATCGAAATCCCCGCCATGGCGATTTCCTCCACCGATTGCCGCGCCCGCGCCCAGCAGGGCCAGCCGGTGTGGTACTTGGTGCCGGATGGGGTGGTGCAGTACATCGCTAAGAATCACCTCTACAGCCCGCATCCGGAAAAGCCTCTCTAGGAATCGTCGGGGCGTGGGGATGGCCACGGCGGTTGACTAGGAAAATAGGTTCTCGGCGTGTAAGACTAGAGGTCTTAGTACTGTACGCGTTGTGTAGGGATAGTCATGTCGATTACTGATGAAGCACGCCTCATGGCGGAAACCGCTGCCCTGGCTGCGGATGAAAAGTTGGCCACCAACATTGCAGCCATTGATGTCTCCGACGTGCTCGCCATCACCGAGGTCTTTGTCTTGGCCTCTGCCGATACCGAGCGCCAGGTGGGGTCCATCGTCGAGGAAGTCGAAGACGAGCTGACCAAGAAGGGCTTTGAGCCTAAGCGCCGCGAGGGCAACCGCGAAAACCGCTGGGTTCTGCTTGATTATGGCCCCATTGTCGTTCACGTTCAGCGCAACGACCAACGCGAGTTCTACGGTCTCGACCGCCTCTACCACGACTGCCCGCTCCTTGAGATCCCCGGTCTCGAGACTCCAGAGCGCCCAGGCGAGTGGTCCACCGAAGTCAATCCGCGCGACGTCGAGTCCATCGAAGAGATTCCACTGGCCCAGCCGGAGCCGGAAGACGACGAATTATGACGCGCCGCCTCCTCCTCATCCGCCACGGTCAAACCACCTACAACGCCACCGGCCGGATGCAGGGGCACCTCGACACCGAGCTTTCTGAGGTCGGCCTTTCCCAAGCCCGCGCCGCCGCGGACCTCCTCGTGGACAAACAGATCACGGCTATCGTCTCCTCCGACCTCATCCGTGCCCGTGATACCGCGGCAGTGATTGGGGAAAAGCTGGGGATTAAGGTGGACGTCGATAAGCGCCTGCGCGAAACCCACCTCGGTGACTGGCAAGGCATGACCTCCGCCGAAGTCGACGAGCAGTACCCTGGTGCGCGCGCCATCTGGCGCCACGACCCCACCTGGGCCCCGCCGCAGGGAGAAAGCCGCGTGGATGTGGCCACCCGCGCCCGCCCTGTCATCGATGAGCTGATGCGCGCCCACCCCGAATGGGACGAGGGTGCGGTCCTCGTCGTCGCGCACGGCGGCGCCATTTCCGCGTTGACCTGCCACTTACTGGGCCTGGATCACCACCAGTACGGCATCCTTTCCGGGCTGAAGAATACCCATTGGTCGCAGCTGACCGCCCGCCCCGAATTCGATGCTTCCCAGCCGCTGTCCCCGTTGGAATTTACCCCGGAGAACGTGGACCGCGCGCAGTGGTACTTCGACGGCTGGAACATGGGCGGTGCCGTCGTGGGCGGCGCGGGAGCGGACGTCTAGTGATTCGCGTCGTTACCGACTCCGCCGCGGGGCTACCCGAGAACATCGTGGAGGAGCTAGGCATCACCGTGGTGGATCTCCACGTCATGGAGAGCCACGGCAAAGACGGTGCTGAGCTGTCTACTTCCGGCCTCACCGCGCTTGAGCTTGCCGCCCTCTACGGCCGCGAGATGGAGCGCTCCGGTGACGACGGCGTGTTAGCCATCCACCTGTCCAAGGAGCTGTCCTCGACGTGGTCGGCGGCGGTGACGGCCTCGGGCGTCTTCCCTGACACCGTCCGCGTCATCGACTCTGGAACCGCCGGCATGGCCATGGGCGCGGCGGCCATGACCGCTGCAAAGCTTGCCCAGGAAGGTGCGTCTCTGAAGGAGTGCTACGCCGCGGCCATCAACACGCTGGAGCGCGGGCACACGTGGGTCTATCTCGACTCCATCGATGACCTTCGCCGCTCTGGGCGCATGTCGGCCGCGACGGCGATGTTGTCCACAGCCCTGCTCGCGACCAAGCCCATCATGGCGGTGCAGGCAGGAAAGCTGGAGATGGTGGGCAAAACCCGCACGCAGACCAAGGCTTTTACCAAGCTCGTGGACTTGGTGGCCTCCCGCGCGGAGGGCAAGCCCGCGTTCGTTGCGGTGCAGTACAACGACGATGAGGGCTCCGCGCGCCGCCTCGAGGAGCTGCTGCGTATGGCGCTGCCGGAGTCATCGTTTATGCGCGTTGCGCTTACCGACGTCCTCTCGGTCCACGTCGGCCCCGGAGCCATCGGCGTCTCCGTCGTTTTCAGCTGATAGTTGACGCATTCAACAAGTTATCCACAGGTTGCGGCCTAAGCCCTCGACGGAGGGGGTAGGTGCTGCGTAGCGTCACGGGCATGAATGCTATCGCTGACCGCCTGCGTGACCTCACCCGGCCCACAGGGGAAGAAGAGCTGCTTTCCGTGGACTACCCGCGCCCGCGCCTGCGGGTGCCACCGCGGCTTGCCCTGGTTGCGGTGGGGCTAGCGGCGGTAGGGCTGTTGCTGTGGCTGGGTGGCTCGCGCGAGGCAGCTAACCCCTACGAGGTACCCGCGGTGAGCAGCGCGCCGCCGGCGGATATCGTGGTCTCCGTGGTGGGGGAGGTGGATTCCCCAGGCCTAGTCACGTTGGCGCCGGGCGCGCGCGTGAACGATGCCCTTGAGGCCGCAGGCCCCAAGGTACCCACGGACAACCTCAACTTGGCGCAGAAGCTTAACGACGGCGAACAGATCACCGTCGGCGCCCTCCCCGGCGCTGAAGAAGGCAGCGCGGGCGAGATCGGTGACGGCACTGTGTCGCTGAATTCCGCGACCGCCGAGGAGCTCGTCACCTTGCCGGGTGTGGGCCCGGCAACGGCTGAAGCCATCATTGCGCACCGCGAAGAGGCAGGCCACTTCACGTCGATAGAACAGCTCATGGATGTATCCGGCATTGGGCCTGCTAAGTTCGCTCAGCTTAAGGACAAGGTGCGTCCATGAGGGAGCTGCGGCTTACGCCGGCTGCGGTGGTGGCGTGGCTGGCCACGCTCGCTGTACTCTTCGGCCAGCCATGGTTGCTACTGGGGCTTGTCGCTTGCTTCGCTTTCCTTCGGCGCGCACCCGGCCAGGCCATTCTGTGCACATCCAGCGGTGCGCTGTTCGCCACACTGGCGGCGGTGCGCATGCGGCGAGCAGAGGCTTTCCACTTTGGCACCGAGGTCACCGGAAAACTCACCGCAGACCCCATCCAGACCGCCTCCGGCTGGATGGTCCGCTTGAGCGTTCCCGGATATCCGACGCAGCTGCCGGTCTTCCTCAACGAGCAGCCCGAAGCTTACGCCGGCTCGCTCGTGACCATCCACGGCCGGCCCGGTTCTTCCGATCGTGTTGGGGTGGGCCAGACCGTCTTCAGCGGCGAGCTCACTTCCCACTCACACAGCTGGACTGCCGCCGTGGCGGAGAATTTCCGCGCCATCTGCGATAACGGCCTCATCCCCGGCATGGTGTTGGGCGATACCAGCCTCCAAAGCCCCGAAGACAAGCAGCTCTACATCGATACCGGGCTCTCGCACTTAAGCGCGGTGTCTGGGTCCAACGTTGCCATTGTGTGCACTGCCGCGGCGTTGGTGGTGAGGGGACTGAAGGTGCGGGTGGGGGCGTCAGCAAGCGCGTTGGCACTTTTTGTCGCACTCGTGGGGTGGGAGCCCTCCGTCCAGCGCGCCACCGTCGCCGGGGTGGCAGGCCTCCTCGCCGTGCTCAATTCCTCCACGATGGAACCACTCCACGCGCTCTCCCTCGGCGTGCTTTTCCTGCTCGCTGCCGATAGCGACCTTGCGGTCAGCTTTGGCTTCGCGCTGTCCGTCGCGGCCACCGTCGGCATCGTGGCGCTGACCCCGCTGCTGCTGCGCATACTCGGTACTGGCATTATCGCGCGCGCCTTCGCCGTGGCGATTGCCGCGGACATCGTCACCATGCCGCTCATCGCGCTCATGGCGGGCAGGGTATCGGTGGTCTCCGTCATTGCCAACGTGCTCGCAGCCCCCGTCGTACCGATCATCACCGTCGTGGGTCTCATTGCCGCCGTGCTCGCACAGGTAGGGCTCGGCCGCCCGCTCGTCATCCTCATTGAACCGCTTGCGGACTGGATTCACGGCGTTGCTGCCGCCATGCCGCTGACCACCGTCGAGGCCGGTCCCGTCGCGGTGCTCTTGTTTGTGGGGTGGCTCATCGCGGCGCTGTTAAGATGACAGGCATGTCCGTGCACCTCATCCTCGGCGACGATGAATTCCTGGCCGAGCGCGCCCGCCTGAGCGTTCAGCAGGGCGATGTCACCAAGCTCAAGGCCTCTGAGGTCAGCGAAGGCGAAATCCTTGAGGCCACCAGCCCCTCCCTTTTTGGGGATGAGCGCTGCATCGTCATCAGTGATGTGGAAAAGGCAGGCAAGGAGGTCACGCGCATTCTTCTCGACGCCTGCGCCA
Source organism: Corynebacterium sp. FDAARGOS 1242 (assembly GCF_016889985.1). Taxonomy (NCBI): domain Bacteria; kingdom Bacillati; phylum Actinomycetota; class Actinomycetes; order Mycobacteriales; family Corynebacteriaceae; genus Corynebacterium; species Corynebacterium sp. FDAARGOS 1242. The sequence goes on from NZ_CP069568.1 coordinate 328,178, forward strand.
ACCCCATGCCCGGCATTACCCTTATCCTCTTGTATTCGGTGACGGCGAAGACGCTGAAGAAAAAGAAGAAGCCGCCGGAGATCGTCGCCGCCTTGCGCAAGAGCGGTGAGGTCCATGAGGTGTTTTCCCTTTACCCCAACGAGCTGGCTCCGTGGGCCACGCGCGAGTTTGCCTCCCACGGCGTGCGCCCCACCCCGGACGTGGTGCAGGCGCTTCTCGACGGCGTCGGGTCCGACCTCCGCGAACTCGCCTCCGCCATCTCCCAGCTTGTCTTCGACACCGGCGGAAAGGTCACGCGCGAGGCAGTCCACGAGTACTACGTGGGCGTGGCTGAGGTGGCCAACTGGGACATCGCCGACGCGGCGGTGGCTGGGCGCGTGGAAGCGGCCGTGTCGACGTGCCGCCGCGCGCTCCAACTAGGCGCGAGCCCCGTGGCTATCGCTTCGGCGCTGGCGAACAAGGTGGGCAACATCGCGCGCCTGTATTCCGTGCGAGGAGACCAATACTCGCTGGCTTCCCAGACCGGCATGGCGCCATATGCCGTTAAAATTACTCAACCGGTGGCGCGCCGCTGGTCTGGGGACAACATCACCAAGGCCGTCATCCTCATGGCGGAACTCGATGGCGCGGTCAAGGGCCAAGGCGGCGACGAGGAATTCGCCATCGAGGCCGCCGTGCGGCGAGTGGCAGAGTTAGCGCGCTAAACTATCCCACCATGGATGAGATCCAGGACTTTGCAACCAAGCTTTTTGATTTCGCTCGCACCGGCGACGCCACTCTGCTTGACTACATCGCGCAAGGCGTCAACGTCGACATGGTGAACCAAGACGGCCAGTCTTTCGTCATGCTCGCTGCCTACCACGGGCATGCCGAGCTGGTGCGCCAACTTGTCGCCGCCGGCGCTGACGTCAACCTCCTCAACGGTCGCGGCCAGTCCCCGCTGGCCGGGGCCATCTTCAAAAAGGAAGACGCGGTGATTGACGTCCTCCTTGACGCCCACGCTGATCCCACCGCCGGCCAGCCCAATGCTATCGACTCGGCTCGCATGTTTGGCCGCGAGGATCTTCTCGAGCGCCTGTCATGAGCTGGTCCGCGTTCGCGGCCATTCTGCTGATGAACCTGGTGGGAGCCGCCGCACCAGGCCCTGACATCGTGCTGGTCACCCGCTATGCCACGCGCTCGCGCCGCCATGCCATTGCGGCGGCCACCGGTATCCAGGTCGGCGTGCTCTTTTGGAGCTCGCTGACGGTCTTTGGCGCCGCTGCTCTGCTGACGGCATTCCCGGGGGTCTTGTCGCTCATTCAGGTCGTGGGAGGCTGCTTCTTGGTCTTTATGGGCGTGCTCTCCATCCGCTCCGGCCTTGAGCTGCGCAAGCATCCTCCGCAGGACGAGGACGATGCGGCTGCTCGCCTGGGCTCGGTGGGTAAAGTTTTCCGCACCGGGCTTGCTACCAACCTGTCGAACCCGAAAATCGTGCTCTTTTTGGCCGCGCTGGTGGCTCCACTGCTACCACCGCACCCACCCCTGTGGCTCTCGATAGCGTTGGTGTTGAGCATGTCATTGTCGAGCTACCTGCTGTTCGTCTTCCTCTCCACGGTGATTTCTACGCGCGCGATTCGCCGGCGCCTCCTCGCCGCGGGCCCGTGGATTGATATCGGCTCCGGCACGTTCTTCGTCGTCGCCGGCTGCGCTCTCGTGTGGGCTGGAATCCAAGCCGCCTAACCGAGAATCTAGGCCACCTTAACCCGGAATGCGGAGCTGTCCCAGCTCGAGCAGCTCCGCTACCCACTGCGACCATGCCGCCACCGTGGCCGAGCGCCGGCGCAGAGTGGATTCTTTAAGTCCCAAGTCGGCGGTACGCATCAAGGCGTAGGCTTCGTCCTTGCTCAGTGCCCGACACGTATCAACCACGTGCGTAAGCATATCCCGGAACACTGGGCGTGAAGCCAGCGCCTGAATGAGGGCAGCATTGCGCTCATCGCGGGCGCCGCGCAGCTCCGTCAAGCCAAGGTAGCGAGCCGCGTTGGTGTAGTAGTCCGCCTGGCGCGGGGTAAAACCATACTGTTCCGGCATGTCCGCCTTGGGAACCGGATTTTCCAACAAGCTAATAACGCGCGCAAAGGAATCTGCCTGGGGGAAGGGGAACCCTGGGCGTTCTACCTGCGTGGCGGCCAGAATGCTGCGAACGGTCTCGGCGGTGACCGTCGAGGGGCCGAGGATATAGCGGTGAGCCGCGACCAGCTCGATAGAGCGGAAATCCGCCGGATCCCTAAACGCATACCGGTAGAAATGGAACACGCCGTTGGAGTACACCATGTAGACCGGTATGACCTCCTTGTCCAACGCCAGACTGAAGCGGCGGAAAGGGAAATACAGCTGACGAATATTGAAGTCGGGGGAGACGTGGTTCTTCGCCTCCAGCAGGACGAGATGCTCAGTCGATTCAAAACCGGCATCGATCTCCATCTGGGCGCGGTCGACGACCACCTCGCGGCCCCCGATAGTCATCGGCAGCTGCAGCGTCGACATGCGCCCGCTGACCGTCGCGACGCACTCGGCGCCGATGAAATCATCTACCATGCCGCTCAAGCTTGCTGCCGTGAGCGCTGCGGCTTCGGAGCTCAAGTTGTCAAAGTCGATGGACTTAATATGCCGCGGCACCGGCATCGTCGTCAGCGGCCCTGCCTGCTCCGGGAAAGGCTGGTACAGATCGAAGCGGCCAATCAAGTACGCATCGCGGCGAATCGGCAGCATGGACAACCCATGTTCTTGAAACACCTTAGGGCGGGCCGCAGAAAAATCGTGCTTAGCCATCAAACGCGGCTCACGCCCCGACAACCGTTTGAGCTCACTCGCCTCCAAGACCGTGAAACCGGATTCGGCAATGTCGGCCTGGATATGGGGGAAGACGAGGTCCCACGCGGCGTCGTTAAGCATAGTTGCGCACCAACACCTCGTTGACCTTGCCGCGCTTCGACGCCACGGAATTCACAGCACGCGTGGCACCTACGATCTCGATGCGATAGTCGGCGTAAAGCTCCTTGATGAAATCCGTCGCGGAATTCGACAGCAGGAACTTCACTCCCCGCGCATCCAGCTCGTCACAGGTCTCCTTGAGACGAATCTGGTCCGCACGGCCGAACCCGCCCGACTGGTAGCCGGTGAAATTGCTCGTCGGGTTTACCGGATCATAAGGCGGATCGAAGTAGACAAAATCCCCCTCATGCGCCTCCAGCGCAGCGTAATCGCCGTTGGAAAAGACCACGTCATTAGCAGACAAATACGAAGAAACCGCCCGCAGGTTCGGCTCATCACAAATCGTGGGATTAGCATAGCGGCCAAACGGGGCGTTGAACTGGCCGGCGTTATTCACGCGGTAAAGCCCGTTGTAGCAGGTCTTGTTGAGATAAATCGTACGTGCAGCACGCTCGACGGCGCTTAAGTGCGCAAACTCCGGCGAACGGTCGCGGGAGCGCATCTCGTAGAAGAAATCCGAATCATTCGGATAGCCCTTGAGCAGGGCGATGAGCTCGTCCACGTCATCGCGGACGACCTCGTACACGGTAATGAGCTCGGTATTGAGGTCATTGACCCGGGCGCGGGAGGGCGCCAAAGAAAAAAGAACCGCTCCGCCGCCCAAGAAAGGCTCGACATAAGTGTCGAAGCTCTCAGGCAGCATGGAGTGGATGGCGGGAAGTAACTGACGTTTTCCGCCTACCCACTTCAGGAGCGGTTTCATTTAGGCCATCTTGTTGAAGGCGGTGGCCATGCCGGACTTCTTGTTGGCCGCGTTGTTGCGGTGGAAGACGCCCTTGGACACGGACTTGTCCAGTGCGCGGGAAGCAACGCGCAGCTGCTTCTCAGCTGCGGCCTTGTCGCCGGACTCGACGGCCTCGCGGAACTTACGGATCTCGGTGCGTACGGCGGAACGCACGGCCTTGTTGCGCTGACGGGACTTCTCGTTGGTGAGAACGCGCTTCTGCTTGGACTTGATGTTTGCCATTGTTATACCTCTTAGAGTCGTAGGAATGTTGACCGAGGAAGGCGGACCCAAGGTCCTGACCGCCACACATGCCTCGGCATCCCACAAAATTTAGCAAGCCAGGCTATGAAAACCCAAATCACGCCCAGTGGTAGCGCGAGCGCAGCCGGTTGGCAATGCGCTCGAAGCGCCTCTCCGGGAAGAGCGTGCCCTGGCGGCGGCATTGCTCCTCAGAGATTTCCAGCACGCGGTCGGTGCGTACCCAACACTGCCGGCCGGATTCGTCCCATTCGCCGGTGCCGATGTCGAGCCATTCCTCTTTGTTCGCATGCTTCGGGTTGGCCGAAATCAGCAAGCCCAGAACTGTCGTGCGGGTGCGGGAGACAATAAGCACAGCGCGTTCGCGCGGCGGGGATTGTTTGCCGTCGGAAGGCGCCCAGACCCACACCACTTCACCAGAGTCAGCCTGGCCATCCATGTCGGGTGTGAAGAAGACGCTGCGGGGGTGGGCGGCGGCAGCCTCAACGCGGATGTCGGCGGCTTTGCGCGGTTCCGTGACGACATCGGGCTGGTTCATTCCGAGGCGTTCGGTGATGCGCTGCAGGCCGTCATCGACCGGCTCGGGGCGTCCGAAGCCTAAAATGCGGGCCAACCTAGTCATGTCGTCTATTCTAAACGCATGTCTAGAAACTTTGCGGCCACGACGTTTACGGATCCGTCCAAGATCCGAAACTTTTGCATCATTGCCCACATCGACCACGGCAAGTCGACGCTGGCTGACCGCATCCTGCAGTTGTCGCAGGTGGTGGAGGAGCGCGACATGCGCGACCAATACCTCGACAACATGGATATCGAGCGCGAGCGCGGCATCACCATTAAGGCGCAGAACGTGCGCCTGCCCTGGATTCCTCAGTCCGGTGCGTGCAAGGGGGAGGAGATTGTCATGCAGATGATCGATACCCCCGGCCACGTCGACTTCACCTATGAGGTCTCCCGCGCGCTGGAGGCATGTGAGGGCGCCATCCTGCTTGTCGACGCCGCCCAAGGCATCGAAGCCCAAACCCTGGCCAACCTCTACCTGGCTATGGAAAATGACCTGGAGATCATCCCGGTTCTCAACAAGATTGACCTGCCGGCGGCGGATCCCGAGAAGTACTCCTTGGAAATCGCCAACATTATCGGTTGCGAGCCGGAAGAGGTGCTGCGCGTGTCCGGCAAGACCGGCGAGGGCGTGCCGGCGCTGCTCGACAAGGTGGCGGAGCTCGTCCCTGCCCCGACCTCCGAGTTCGGCGAGGATGCCCCGGCCCGCGCGATGGTCTTCGACTCGGTCTATGACACCTACCGCGGCGTGGTGACCTATATCCGCATGATGGACGGCAAGCTCACCCCGCGCCAGAAGGTCACCATGATGGCCACGGGTACTAACCATGAGCTGCTGGAGGTGGGCATCGTCAGCCCGACCATGCAGAAGTGTGAGGGCCTAGGCCCGGGCGAGGTGGGCTACCTCATCACTGGCGTGAAGAATGTGCGTGAGACCAAGGTGGGTGACACGATTACGTGGGCGTCGAATGGCGCGAGCGAGCCGCTCAAGGGTTATGCCGACCCGAACCCCATGGTCTACTCCGGTCTGTTCCCCATCTCCCAGGCGGACTTCCCGGATCTGCGTGATGCGCTGGAGAAGCTGCAGCTTAACGACGCCTCCCTCACCTTCGAGCCCGAGACCTCCGTCGCCCTGGGCTTCGGCTTCCGCTGTGGCTTCTTGGGCCTGCTGCATATGGAAATCACGCGCGACCGCTTGGAGCGCGAGTTTGGCTTGGACCTGATTTCCACGGCGCCGTCGGTGACCTACCGTGTGGTAGCAGAAGACGGCGCGGAAACCGTCGTGCACAATCCGTCCGATTGGCCGAGCGGCAAGCTGAACGAGGTGTATGAGCCGATTGTGAAGATGACCATCATTGTGCCCGAGGAGTTTGTGGGCCCGACGATGGAGCTGTGCCAGGCTAAGCGTGGCCAGATGGGTGGCATGGATTACCTGTCCGAAGACCGCGTGGAGCTGCGCTACACCATGCCGTTGGGTGAAATCATCTTCGACTTCTTTGACATGCTCAAGTCCCGTACCAAGGGTTATGCCTCCCTCAACTATGAGGAAGCCGGCGAGCAGCTGGCGGACCTGGTGAAGGTGGATATTCTGCTCAACGGCGATCCGGTGGATGCCTTTTCCGCCATCGTGCACCGCGATTCCGCACAGTGGTACGGCAATAAGATGACCAAGAAGCTCAAGGAGCTCATCCCGCGCCAGCAGTTCGAGGTTCCAGTCCAGGCGGCGATTGGTTCGAAGATCATTGCGCGTGAGAATATCCGCGCGATGCGCAAGGACGTGTTGGCCAAGTGCTACGGCGGCGATATTTCCCGTAAGCGCAAGCTGTTGGAGAAGCAGAAGGCCGGTAAGAAGCGCATGAAGTCCATCGGCTCCGTCTCGGTGCCGCAGGAAGCCTTCGTCGCGGCGCTGTCCACCGACGCCGACTAGAGCACGCCGTATAACCCGTCAACCTTTTTCTGGTTGGCGGGTTTCATCGTTCCGGTGCAGGTGCGTGGTTTGGCGTTCCGGTGCTCGCGTTGCCTAATCGCGGGCGTTTAGCCTGCACCCGGTGGGTCGGGTGGTTGGCCTGTGGCTTGTCGTGCTGCTTTCTCAGAAGCGAGTCGGGCTGTGGCTTCTTGGTATTCGGGCATGGCGGTAATTGGTACACCCCAGGGTGGGATGTAGCTCACCCCGGTGTTCAGCCGGAACATGTAGCCCCTGCCGGTGGGGCGTTTGGGGTCATCGTCGTTAATGCCGTTGTGGTAGGCGCAGAGGAAGGTGAGGTTTTTAAGGTTGGTAAAACCTCCTGCTTGCCAGGGGATGAGGTGGTGGACTTCGCAGTAGTCAGCTGGTTTGTTGCAGCCGGGCCTAGAGCAGGTTTGGGTTTCAGCAGCCAGGCTGATGCGTTGTTTCCAACTGGCATGCCGCTGGAGCCTATAAGAGTTAACCGGTCCCTCTAAAGGGTGGATGATGGTGGCGTAGCCAATCTCGGCAAACTTATAGGACAAAAAGTCTGCGCCGGTCATGCGCGCGCCGTTGGTGAGGTTAAGTTCGATTTCCTCCCCATCACCGTTGATGATTTGGTCGAGTTCGTTGAGGGTGACAACGACTTGAGCATGTACGGCAGGTCTGGTGCCAATGCCACCGGTGACAATGACGGTGCGTGCGGCGTCGAGGAGGTTGTGTTTGTTGACGGATTCGAGGGTGCCGCGGATATCGGCGATGACTTGTGCGTCATCGGTAATGGTCATGGAGTTGGGGCCTGTGGCTCGGTAGGTGAACCTGACTCCAGGTTTGGCTTGGCGCTTGGACCTTAGTTCTTTAAGGCGTGTGGTGGCTACTTTTCGGATTTTGTGGGCGGGGGTGCCGGCAAGTTTTATGCGTAGGTTCCAGGCATCGAGGTCTTTTTTCACGCGTGCGGTGTAGGACTCGATGAGGGTGAGCGTGGCGAGGCTGTGGCGCTGCTGAAGGGCGGTAGCGCGGGCTTTGCGTTGTTTGCCGCTAAAGCGGGTTTGCCCGAAGTAGGTGCGGTGCAGGTGGGAAAGCTCGGTGGCGTCGGCTGGGTCGGCGCCGAGCGCGCGCAGTTCGTCGGGTGAGCTGGATGCTTGTTCCACTAGCGCGATCCCCGAGTTGCGGTAGTGGAAGTAGGTTTCTAATACCCCCATGGCCACAGAGACTAAAACAGGTTCACCAACCCCGCAACCGGAACGCTGTATTACTCGGCGTTAAAGGAATAGCTCCCAGTCAACTCGTTATGGAGGACGACGGTATAGTCCTGGCCGTTGGCATTAGCGCCGTCGATAAGCGCCTGCAGCTCCTGTGAGTTGTAATGGCGGCTTAAGCCGACGTAGAACACTGCGAGGAGGATAAGCCCTCCCACAAGAATGCCTGCTGGGATAAAAGCGCTGCGGAATCGGGACATGTCGTCGACGTTAGTAGAGAGCCGGTTTAATCGCATCCCACGCCGGTTGCAATTGCTTGCCAAACATCACCCAGTCGTGGGTGCCGTCGGTGAGATAGTCGGTGGTGTGGGGGATGGAGGCGTCGGAAAGCGCGGCGGAAAACTCCTCCGTACAGCGACGTGAGCCGGCCTCCAAAAGGGTGCCCCCGATGCGATCATTGACGGACTTTCCGGGATAAGCCGCCAGTTCCTCGTCCGTCCATGCGCCCGAGGCCGCGGCGAGGTACAGAGCCGTGCCGCGCAGCCCCTCCGGGTGGGACATGACGTCATTGCGTAGCCAGTCTTCCGAACCGCGCGGGCCCCACATGTTCGTCGGGTCGCCGCCCTTGGTGCGCACCGTCAAGTCCACCGTGCCCTGGCCCACCTTGCTGGTGGTGGAATAGCAACCGGAAATGCCCGCCACGCCATGGAAGAAACCCGGGTTGTTGTTCGCCATCATCACCGCGCCCGATGCTCCCATGGACAACCCAATGAGTCCGCGTTTGCCGTTGTGGTTGAGCTCCGCCTCCACTAGCGGAGCCAGTTCTGTGATGAGGAACGTTTCCCACTTGTGGCGCCCCAACTTCGGGTCATCCTCTCTCCAGTCCGTCCACATGGATCCGGCTCCCTGCGAGGGGATGACGATGCTGGCGTCGGATTTGCCGAAGACGCGCTTCACATGCCCCTTGGTGATCCAGTTCGAGGTCTCCGGGGAGTCTACGCCCTCGAGAAAGTACACCACGGGCCCGCCGTTGCCCACGATGACGTCGACGGGAATGTCACGCCCCATCGACGGCGAGGAGACGATCCACTTCTCACGGCCGGGTTCGTCGGTAGCGCGCCGCTCCACGAGGGAGACCTCGTCGATTTCCCTAATCGGGTATGGGTACTCTTCCTGCTCCGTGGACCATGCGTCGGTGAGCAGATGGGAGGAGGTGCCTAAGCCATCGATGACGTTGAACATGGTGTCAACGGCCCACTGTGAGGAGGCTTCGTCGCGGCTAGACAGTTGGTAGGAGGAGCCGGGCGTGAACATCAGGGAGCTGGCCACCAGCGCGGAAAGGACCTTCATGGCCTAGTACATTAATACAGCCGCAGGTAGGCTCGGGGAAACCACTCTGCGAAAGGATGACACCATGAAGATGGCGCCGCGCCACCGCCAGCAACTACCCCCGCTTCCCATGGTTTCTGCAAAGTTGGGGGACCGGCTCGCCAGCGAGGTGTTCCTTGAGGAGGGCCGTGAGCTGCTCCCAGAGCTGCAGGAGTTTAGGCGCGATATGCACCAGAATCCGGAGATTGGCCTGCACCTGCCGCGCACACAGAAGAAGGTGTTGGAAGCACTCGAAGGTTTGCCTTTGGAGATCCACCGCGGGCATGATTTGAGCTCGGTCGTGGCAGTGCTGCGCGGAGGCAAGCGCGGCGAGCGCCCGGTGTCGGTGCTGCTGCGCGCGGACATGGACGCTTTGCCGCTGCGCGAGCAGACGGGCAGCCCGTTTGCCTCGACGAATAGCAACATGCATGCCTGTGGCCATGACCTGCACACGGCTGGTCTTATCGGCGCGGTGAAGATGCTGTGCCGCCACCGCGAGGAGCTCATGGGCGATGTCACCTTCATGTTCCAGCCGGGCGAGGAAGGCCCGGGTGGTGCGCAGCCCATGATTGAGGAAGGCGTGCTCGACGCTGCTGGGCGACGTCCCATCGCCGCCTACGGCCTCCACGTCGGACCGCAGGATCGGGGCACGTTCCATCACATCGGGGGCCCGATGATGGCTTCCTCCTCGAACCTGACCATTACCGTGTATGGAAAAGGTGGGCATGGCTCGCGCCCACACGATGCCATTGACCCGGTGGCTGCTTTGGCTGAGATCCAGGTAGCGCTGCAGGTAGCTCTAACGCGGCGTTTTGATGCCAACGACCCCATCGTCATTACCGTGACGAACCTGCGCGCGGGCGACGGCGCGGTCAACGTCATCCCGGACAAGGCGGAACTAGATGCCACGGTGCGCGTGCTTCGCGACGAAAAGATCGAGCAAGTCCGCCAGATGATCATTGAGGTATCAAGCTCTGTGGCGGCCTCGCACCGCTGCACGGCGAAGGTTGATTTCGAAGTGCTCTACTCCGCGACGAAAACATCCCCGCGCGAAGACCAGTTCGCGGCCTCGTTGTGGGCGGGGATGTTCGGCGCGGAGAACGTGCTTTCCATGGACACTCCGATGATGGCTTCGGAGGACTTTGGCGTTGTATTGGCCCAGGTTCCGGGCACGTTTATGTGGTTTGGCACGGCCAACCCTGACACGCCTGAGCATCTGCGTGAGTGGAACCACTCGCCGCTCGTGCAGTTTGATGATTCCGTTCTGGGGGATCAGGCGGCGGCTTTGGCGGCTGTGGCCTTTGAGCGCCTCGCCGCCGAGGATGCCCACCCCTCCCCGGCCACGAAGGCTATGCGCGCGCCGGTGCAGGATGCGCAGCCGCCTTCTTCCGCAGCGCACTAATCCCCCAGATGGTGGCTATCCACACAGCGACCACGACGACCACCCCGGCGAGCACGGGCCAGATGGCGTCGTCGAACGCAGCGCTTAACGACGGGAAGAGGTTCTTCGTAGTGTGCACCGCGATGGCGGCAATGAGCCAGCGCACCGGCTGCTTCTGGGACAGACCGTAAGCGCTGAGTCCGGTGAACAGCGCGTGGGAGAGCGGGTTGGACACAAGGCGAATGACCACCGCCCCGATCGCCCCGGCGGTATCCGAGTCGAGGTTGTCCGCCGTCAAGCGCGCGAAGGCAGTGGCATTTTCGCCCGCGGTGAAGCCGATGCCCACGGCCACGCCGACGAAGACGTAGTCGAGCCAGCTGCGGGGCCGGATGACGCAGGTGCAGATAAGCAGAACGCCGAGGAACTTGAGCACTTCCTCGATGAGCGGCGCATATCCCGCAGCGCCCAGCCAGTCCAGGCCCGCGCGGGCGAGAAGATGGGTCATGTTCGTGTTGAGTTCCACCGCGAGCCCGGAGACGGCGATACCCCACACCACGCCGTGGGCAATTCCCGGCCGGCGGCGCAGGAAGAACAGTGTGAGGGAGACGAGTACGGCGGCGAAGACAACGGCGGCCAGAGCACTTGCGGGCAGGAAGGGCTCGCCCGCGTAGTGGAAGGCGGACACGGCCAGCGCGCCGAGGGTCAGCAGATAGTAGAGGTACTTCATGCGTCCTCCTTCTGAACACGGTCGGCGAAGTCACTTGCCTTCGGGCCCTCGATATACAGGAAGGAGACGGTGTTGTTGTGCGGGTTCGCCAGCGTGATGCCGTTGCCGTCCTCGACGCGGTAAAGATCCGGTGCCTGGGTGGTGATGGGGGCGTCGGTTAGCGCGCTGGTCCCGGTAAACGAGCGGTGCTGCCGCGGCAGGTAGGTCTCGACCTCGTGGGAAGAGCTGCCTTCTTCAGCAATGATGGTCGTGCCCTCGCAGTCCCAGGTCTGCGAGGAGGCGTACGGATCCTCCGGGCATTCTAGCCCTGGGATATCGTGCACGGCGGTGGTGTCGGGAGTGGGGTCGGGGAGGAGGACGTCGGCAAGCGGTACTGCGGCGAGGACGCCGATGCAGGAATAAATCAGTGTGTTTTTCATGCTTTTGACCCTATGAGCTGTGGTTTGGCCCCGGTATCCTCCGCAGGGAGGATTTTGCGGAGTTTCACAATGCTGACAATCGTGGCGACCCACAGGGAGATGAGGATGAGGAAGGTAGGGAAGATGGGCCAGAAGGCGTCCTCAAACGCGGTAGAGATAGACGGGCCGAGGTTGGCCGTGAAGTGCACCGCCATGGCGAGGAGCAACCAACGCACCGGTTGCCTGCGGGAGAGCCCGTATGCTGCGATGCCGGTGAAGAAGGAGTGCATGAGTGGGTTCGCTATGAATCGGGCAAGGAGCGCTAGCAGCGTTCCCCTGACATCAGAATCGAGGTTCTCCAGTGTCATGTTGACGTAGTAGACGGCGTTTTCGCTCACGCTAAAGCCCATGCCCACCGCCACACCGACGAAGACGTAGTCCGCCCAGTGGCAGGGCCGGATGATGCAGGAGCAGATGAAGATGACACCGAGGAATTTAAGGACTTCCTCGTTGAGCGGGGCGATTCCAGCGCCGACCAGCCAGTCTGGGACCGTACGGATAAGGAGGTGGTACATGTTCTCGTTGAGCTGGCCGGCGACACTGGAAACCGCAATGCCCCACACCACCCCGTGCGCAATGCCCGGGTGCTTGCGCAAAATCAGCAACGTGAGACCGATTGCGACAGCCGCGTATAACACTGCGGCGAGCGCACTTGTGAGCACGAAAGCGCCGTGGGAGAAATCATAAGCGACGTATACCAGCCCAAAGGCGGTGAGCAGATAATACAAGATTCGTGTTCTTCTCATGCGCTTTAGACTATGAACCGCGCCCCGGGTGCCGGTATCCTCCGCAGGGAGGATTTTCATACCGTGGGGGAGGGCTATCGTGACAACCATGACGAGAAAGACGAGACCGCTGTGGATCACGGTGCTGCTCATTCTGCTCTGCGTGGTGGCGGATTTGGCCACATGGATTCTTCAGATCGAAAGCTTTGAGGTGACCGACCGGGAAATTTACATCACCTCCTTCATGGTTGTCTGTGCCGTTGTCACGTGGATCTTGCTGCCCTTTGCCCTGCACCACTCGCGGCGCGAGCGCAACATCCACGAGGAGTACCCCGGCCACCCAGTGACGCTGATTGCGGCTCTACTCGTCTTAGCGCTAGGCGGGTTTCGCCCACTGTCGCTGTCAGTGCTGGTGGTGTTGATATCGCTCATCTCGCGCGGCCGACTGCGGTGGTCCTTGGCGGGGACTGTGGTGTTGGTAGTCTCGTATGTGACCGTCATGGCGGTGCCCTACTTGCACTTGAGCTACCTGTCGGTTTTCGGATACGGGTTCTTTGGAATCATCGTGCTCGTCGTCGCTTGGATTACGGGCTCGGTGCGCGCGCAGCGCCGCCAGCGCGAGGTCACGTTGGTAAGCCTGGCGGAGCTCAATGAGGACCAGCTGCGCTCGCGCGAGGAGCGGGCGCGCCTGGAGGAGCGCAACCGCATTGCGCGCGATATCCACGATTCCCTCTCGCATCGGCTCAGCCTCATTTCCGTGTACGCAGGTGGCCTCAGCTACCGCAAGGACGCCGACCCGGAGCACATCGCCGAGGCGGCGGGAACCATCCAGTCTGAGGCCAAGGCCGCCGTGGAGGACCTGCGCGGGGTCATCAAGGCGCTGCGCGTGGATGACCGCGTGGATCCGCGCGCGAGCATCGAGGAACACATTGAGCGCGCACGCGCGGCGGGGACGAAGGTGCGCTATGAGAAGGGGGATGTCGATAAGCTGAGCACACTAGCCGCCCACACGATGGGCCGCGCCGTGCAGGAAGGGCTGACCAATGCCCGCAAATACGCGCCGGGCCAGAAGGTGACGCTCAGGGTGGAGAACGAGGAGGATAAGGTCCGGGTGACCATGCAGAACAAGAAAGTGGCGGATCAGCCGGAGTCCGGTGGCGGGAACGGCTTGCTGGGCATGGAGGAACGCGCCCGGTTGGCGGGAGGTACTTTCACCGTGCTTGACGACGCCTCCACCTTCACCTGGGTCCTCGAACTACCGGAGGAGGCAAGCGCACAATGATTTCAGTGGTGTTGGTCGACGACGAGCAGGCGCTGCGGCGCGGTATCCGCTTCATCCTGGAAGGCGCGCCGGACATCGAGGTGGTGGCTGAGGCCAGCAATGGGCGAGACGGCGTGGCCCGCGTGCTGGACCTGCGCCCTGATGTTGTCCTCATGGATATCCGCATGCCCGTCATGGACGGAATCGAGGCGGCCGGGAAACTGCGCGCGAGTGCGCCAGACATTCCGGTGGTCATGCTCACCGCTTTTGATACGGATGAGTTCATCGTGGATGCGCTGCATGCCGGAGCGATGGGCTTCTTGCTCAAGACCATCGAGCCAGAAGGACTGGTCTCGGCGGTGCGGGCCGTGGCCGCAGGGCAGCAGTTGCTAAGCCCGAAGGCTCTGAAGAACCTGCTGGCGCTCAAGCGCCCCGAGCCCGCGCCCGCAGCCAAGGCGCCTGAGCCAAGCCCGCTGGAGGAACTAAGCGAACGTGAAAACGAGGTGGCGCAGTTAGTGGCCCAGGGCTTGGATAACCAGGAGATTGCCGGGCAGCTCTATGTGTCGGTGACGACCGTGAAGACCCATATCAAGCACATCCTGGACAAGCTCGGCGGCACCAACCGCGTGCACATTGCGATTGCCGTGCTGGAATCGCGTTAGCGTCGGCGGAGGAAGGCGGAAATGATGCCGATGATAGCGATGACGACCACGATGACGGAGGCCGCCGGCCAGTACTGGGGGTAGTACTTCAGCGTGTAGCCGAAGACTTGGCTGTCCTCGAACTGGCGGGCCAGCGCGATGGGCATCCACCACAGCTTGGTAAGCGTCAGGATCGCGCCCAGTAGTCCGGCGATGATGCGGACCGGCCTGCGCAGGAAGAAGCTGGCCGCCACGAGGAGAACACCAACAATCGTGAGTGCGAAAAGCAGAGGCGTATCCACGGCGAGCGGCGAGCCATTGATGAGGAACTCGTGGTCAATCTCGTGTTGCTCGATGAGGGTATAGCCGTCTAGGACAACGTCGTCAGGGATTCCCACTATTTCTCCTTATTCTCCTCTGTGGTTTCGGGCTCATAGCCATCAGACCACGTATCAGTGTCGAAGTCGTAATCGACATTCTCTCCAGACTCGTTGGTCCTCGACACCAATGCCGGGAACCAAGCCCGGGTGCATGTTATGCGGGTAGATGCCGACCGCGGGGCCGGTTGATTTCTGAGAGTTCACAGTGACCATTGCCGCAGATAAGCGAAATGACAGCGCTGTGAGTTAGGATGAGAGCACCTATTTCTGCGTCGATTGGAATGCCATGTCGCTGCCTAATTTTGATGAGAATGTCCGTGAGCTGGAGGAGGCCTTTGCCGTCTTTGAGCGCGTCGAGGAACATGTGCTGGATCCGAATCTCCTGCTCACGGTGAAATGATCCGCCTGTTCAGCGCTGTCTTTCCCTCCCCGGAAGCGCGCGAACACCTGGTGCGGGCGGTGCGCCCACTGAAGGACAATGGGTTGCGCTGGGTTGATCCGGACAATTGGCACATCACCTTGGATTTCTTCGGGGAGCAGCCCAACGACGCCGCCGAGGTCCGAGAGATGCTCCGCGGCATCGAGGGCTCGCCGGTGACGCTGAACCTAAGCGGGGCGGGGTCCTTCGACAAACACGTGCTGTGGACCGGTGTGCAAGGCCGCATCAAACACCTCATGCTCGAGCCATCCCGCCCGCATCTCACCTTGGCCCGCGAGGGGCGCCGCACGCGCGACCCGTGGCTTATCCCCGATGCAGTCCATGCACTCAGCGTGTACCGTGGCCCAGAATTTGTGGTGAGCGAGATAAGTTTGGTGCAGTCTTTCCTCGGGGAAGGCCGCGGGGGCGGGCCGCGCTATGAGGTCATTGACGAGTTTCCGCTTCGGTAACCTTTTCAATAAGCGTGTTGAGCTCTGCCCGGCTGGGCTGTGAGAGCGGGTTGACCACGCAGAAATCCAACAGATAATAGCCGGCTGTTTGCAGTGCGGTATGGCGCTCCCAAAAGGGATCAATGGTGGAGTCGTTGGCGGCGAGTGACTGAATGCTGCGGCGCTCGGAAAGCAACTCGTAGTGCAAGTCGCGGCGCTGGGCCAAGGCTTCGTCAGGAGTTTTGATGAGCAGCGCGCCAAGGAGAGCCGCCATGGCCTCGAGGCAGCGCGTTTGCAAGCGGTAATGATTGGTCACCTGCGCGTGCGGCTTCCACAACCACAGCACTAGCATGGCCACGACCACAGACAAGCCAATTTCCGCCATGCGCTGGCCAATCGTGTGTGCGAGATGCCCTTGTGAGTTGCCCATCAGCAGCGCCAAAGGAGTAGAGAAAATAACACAAAGCGCATAGTTCTTCACCACGAGAATCTCTGCGCAGAACTGGCACGCAGCCAACGCCAACAGTAGCGCCCAGCCATGCGGACTAAACCAGGCGATGAGTGCGAAAACGCACACGCCTAAGAGCGAGCCCAACATGCGCTGCACGCCGCGAATCGTGCCCGGCACCCGATCCGGACCCCACTGTAGAAGCAACAGCACCGATACCGCGCCCCAGTCCGGGCGGCTAAGCCCCAGCGCCAAGCCAATGAACGCCGTCGCGAGACCACCCAGCGCAATCTTTTCCGCCGTGACCACCGCGTGGGAATTGCCCACGGCCGCACGATAAATGCGATAGCGCATCGTAGGTTTCGTGTGCGGAATCGTGGTGCGGTCAGGGTCGACATAGGTGGGCGCATCCGACAGGTCATCCGAGTTGCCTCCTACCTGCTGGTGATGGGCCACGATGCGCTGCTGCGCGGCCAAGGCGCGATGCACGAGAGTGGCCTGATCGGGGCGGCGGATGCGGCCGCCGCGGATGATGCCGGCGTCGGAAAGCGCTTGCCACGCGGTGGACAAAGCCGACTGCGCCTGGTGGTGCTTGGCCAGGATATCCGAGGCCCCCTCGAAGGAATCCGCAGCCTTTTCCAGCGCCGCCACCGCGCGCGTTTCCGGCCCGTGCGGATCCCAGAACCGCGGCAACATGCCCAGCACATAGCCGGCGGCTACACCCGCGAGGCTCCACCCGGCGACCTCCCATGGCGAAATCCCGCGCAACATGGTCGAACCACCCGCTACCATCACCATGAAGAACGTGCCGGGCGGCGACAGACGCAGCGCATTCTGCATGAACGCGCCAACCGTCGCCAGGGTTACTGTGAATATCGCCGTTAGGACCAGGCCATCGATGAGGGAGCCGACCGTGGCTGCGAGCGTGAGCAGCGCGCCGGCGGTAAGGATAATGCGGCGCCGCGTGCGGAAGGGGTGCCCCTCGCCATAGATGACAGAGAACGCGCCGGCGGAGACTAGCAGTACGGCATCGGGGTGGCCGATGAGGATGGCGACCGCGCCGGGAATGATGATGGCCAGCGCCGCGCGCAGGGCACCGGGCCAGCGGCGCGCGGAGGAGTTGTACGCGGTAAAAAGCTGAAGGGCGCTAGGGCGTTGCGGCAGGGGATGTTCCATAACGGGACAACACCTTACCCGTTTCGCCGCGATCCACTATCCGGCCGTCCTGCAGCACGGCCACGGTGGGGCACAAGTGCTTGACGACGTCCATATCGTGCGACACAAACACCAACGTCATGTCCTTCGTCACGCGCTGGAGCAGCTCGAGGACCTGCGCGCGGGAGGCGGCATCGAGGGCGGAGACGGCTTCGTCCGCGAGGAGGATCTCAGGTTTGCCCACGACGGCCCGGGCAATGGAGATGCGTTGGCGTTGACCGCCGGAGAAGTCGTGGGGGTAGCGTTCGGCGTGGTCGATGCCGACGTCGTGAAGCACGCGTTCGGCTTCCTCCCGAGTGCCGCCGCCTTCGGCCACGATTTTCCACACGGGCATGCGCGGGTTGAGCGAGCTCTTGGGGTCTTGGAAGACCATGTGGAGGGGCTTGGTGACGGTGACGGAGCCGCTGGTGGGCTCGGTGAGACCGGTGAGGAGCTTGAGCAGCGTGGACTTGCCGGAGCCGGAGCCGCCGATGATGCCGAGGCGCTCACCTTCGCGCACCTTAAGCGACACGTCATCGAGGGCGGTAACCCCGCGGTAAGTCTTAGTGACGTTCTCAAGAGTGATGACTGGTTCGCCCACAGTGGGGGTAGGCGGCAGGCTGAGATTAGGTGTGGTGATGTCTCCGATGCGGATGACGCGGTCACACATGCGCTCGACGGCTGCGTGGTCGTGGCTGATGAAGAGCAGCGCGGTATCGTCCTGGGTGGCGGCGGAAATTTCCTCGAGGATTTCTGCTTGCGTGAGGGGGTCGAGGGCGGTGGTGGGCTCATCGCAGATGAGCAGCTTGGGTTTGCGGGCCATGGCCATGTGGATCAGTGCGCGCTGACGCTGCCCGCCGGAGAGCTGGTGCGGGAAGCGGCCGTATTCGGCGACCTTCATGAGCGGGTCGAGGGCGGTCATGGGCTCTTGGAAAACCATGGCCAAGGGGAGTCTGCGCAGCTCGCGGTCGCGCATGCTGAGCAGCTCGCGGCCTTCAAAGCGGATGGATCCGGTGGCTTTAAGGTTGTCGGGGAGAAGCCCCATGATGGCTAGGGCGGTGAGGGATTTTCCGCTGCCGGAATCGCCGACAAAGCCGACGCGCTCGCCGGGGGCAATCTCGAAGTTGAAGGGGCCGACGGGGCCCACGCGCAGATCAGTGACGGTCAGCATGGCTTCCTAGCAGGTTGAATCCGAGGACGGTGCCGGCGATGGCCAGCCCGGGCCACAGCGCTTGGAGGGGGTGGGTGGCCAGGAGGGGTTGGGCGTCGTGCAGCATGCGTCCCCACGAGGCCGTCGGAGGGGCAGTGCCTAGGCCGAGGTAGGACAGGCCAGCCTCGGCGAGGACGGCCAGCGCAAAGTAGACGGAGGCCTGAATGGCGATGATGCCGCCCAGGTTGGGCAGGACGTGGCGCCACGCGATGAGCGCCGGCGGCACGCGCGAGATGCGGGCGGCAGCGATGTAGTCCTGCGTCATAATCTGCAGCGTGCCGGAGCGCGTGACGCGGATGAAGGAAGGAATGCCGGCGATGCCGATGGCGATGGTAGCCGTGAGCGTGGACGAACCCCACACAGCGCCGGCGACGATGGCCAGCAGCAGCGCTGGGAAGGCAAGTAATAGGTCAGTGGCCGCCATGATGAAGCCCCCACCGCGCATCCCGGCGATGATGCCGAGTGGCACCCCGATGAGCGCTGCGATGGCCACCGCCACCACACCGACCAGCACGGTGACCTGGGCGCCGGCAAGAATCCGGGAGAAGGTATCGCGCCCGAAGCGGTCGGTGCCCATGAGGTGCTCGAAGCTGGGCGAGGCTAGGCGGTCGGGGGAGATGAGGTTCGGGTCATAAGGCGTCCATACCAGGGAGACCATAGCGAGCAGGATGGTCAGGCCCACCAGAAGATAGCCGGGTTTCATCGCGCCTCCTTTAGCCGCGGATCGATGACTCGGTAGGCCAGGTCCGTGAGCAGGTTGACGGTCAGCGTAAAGGTAACGAAGACCATGATGAGGGTCTGGACGGTGGTGAGGTCGCGGGTGGAGACGGCGTCGAGAAGCATCGAGCCAAGACCCGGGATAACGAAGACATTCTCGATGACCACCGCGCCCACCACCAAGGTGCTCAGCTGCACGCCGGTGACGGTGAGCACCGGCAAGGCGGCGTTGCGCAGGCCGTGGCGGATCAGCGCCCCGGTGCGGGACTCACCCAGGGAGCGGGCGGTGCGGATATAGTCCTTGCCCATCTCTTCGATGAGCGTAGCGCGCACGTAGCGCGTGAGCATCGCGCCTTGCACCAGCGCCAGCGAGATGACCGGCAGGACGAGGTGGCTTAAGCCCTCGCGCGGCAGCTGCCAGCCATTCGCCGGCAGCCAGCCCAGGTGCACGGAGAACACCGCGACGAGCAAGATACCGACCAAGAAACTCGGTACCGCGATGCCCAGCTGCGTGGCCGCATTGAGCACGGGCAGACGAAAACGGGCCAGCAGAATGCCCATAGGGATAGCGCCCGCCAGCGCCAGCGCGATGGCCAGGCCGATGAGCAAGAGCGTGACTTGAGCGCGGTCGAGCACGAGCGGAGTGATGTCCTGCTGGGACGACAAGGAAATGCCAAAGTTTCCCGTCAGCAGACCCTTCATCCACTCCACGTACTGCACGAGAAGCGGGCGATCCAGGCCCATGGAGTGCGTCAGTGTCTCCACGGCCTCCTCCGTGGCGTTGACACCCAAGGCCACGCGCGCCGGGTTGCCGGGCACGGCCCGCATAAGCAGGAAGATGATGACCGACGCCGCAAAGAGGGTGCCGATAAAACGCAAAAACCTCATCGCACGCTCCGCAATTCGATAGCGTCAGTAATCTGGTTGGGCTGAAGGCCGCTCAGGCCCTCGCGGTAGAGCACAATATTGGGCAAGTTCATCAGCGTGAGAGCGGGCATGTCCTTCATGATCTGATCGACGGTGCTTGCCATGTCGTCTTGCTCCAACAGCTTTCGGGCCTGCGGCGAATCATAGCCAATGTAGTAGTCCGGGTTGCCAAAAATGGTGGGGATATCGCGCGGCTCGACGTGCGCGACGAGCGACATCTGATAATCCTTAGCTCCCATGACTTGGCTCAGCCACACCGCGGGGAACTCGGCGGTTTCCAGCGTGACGTCAAAGCCCATCTCTTCCAGCTGGGAGTAGAGGAACTCGGAAAGCGTTTGGGCGTAGGGCAGGCTCGGCACGGTCAGGGTGAGCGGCGTGCCCACCGCTCCGGCGTCCTCCATCAGCGCGCGGGCGCGCGCTGGGTCGAAGGGGTAGTAGTCCTGCCCACTAAACCAGGGGTCGGTCGGCGGAACAGGAGCACCACCGGTATCCTGTGCGCGGCCTTCCCAGAGAATGTCATTGGCCGCCTCACGGTCGATGCCGTAGGCCACCGCTCGGCGCACGCGGGGGTCGTCGAAAGGCGCTTTTTGGTTGTTCATGGACAGCAACACCTCTCCGTTCGTGGTGCCCATGGCGGTTTCGATGGTGTCGTCGAGGGTGTCGAGAAGCTCAGGATTCTGCACGCCCCATACCGCGTCGACCCCGCCGGAGCGCAGTGCATTGACTGCGGTGAGGGAATCGGGGAAGTAGCGAATGGTGATGTCCTCGGCGGCTGGGGTTCCCCAGTAGTCGTCCCGTGCTTCCAGTGCGATGTATTCGCCGGGAGAAAAACCCGCCACGGCGAAAGGCCCAGTGCCCACGGCGTCGGTGGGGGTGCGCATCGCGCCGATGGCGGTTCCCATGGACCACAGCCAGCCAGCGGAGGGACGGGA
This sequence comes from Corynebacterium sp. FDAARGOS 1242, assembly GCF_016889985.1. Lineage (NCBI taxonomy): Bacteria > Bacillati > Actinomycetota > Actinomycetes > Mycobacteriales > Corynebacteriaceae > Corynebacterium > Corynebacterium sp. FDAARGOS 1242. Next base: position 349,137 of record NZ_CP069568.1, read on the forward strand.
GAGCTCGACGACGAGCGTGTGCTCGTCGACAGCCGTGGCGGACTCCACCACGTCCATCTGCTTTTTGAGGCCGTTAGTCCACGCCGTCTTCACCGCGTTGATGGACCACGCGGCGGTGTGCGCGGTGAATGCCTCCCCGTTGGAGAAGGCGGCCTCACGTAGGTGGAAGGTGTAGCGCGTGGGCTCGGCCTCCCAGGACTCGGCAAGGCCTGGTTCGATGTCGCCTTCGGGGGAGATGCGCACGAGGGTCTCGTACACATTGCTCATGAGCGCGGCCGGGATGGCAGCGCCGCCCACCGTGGTGAAATCCAGGGAGGTAGCGGGCGTGGTGGTGGCAAGGGTCAGCGCCGTGGAGTCGGAATCCACGATCGCGGTGGAGCCGGCGGAGCAGGCGCTTAACGACGCCACCCCCATCAACCCCAACAAACTCAGTCGGGTTTTCATCCTTCGGAGAGCTTGACCTCAAGCGGGGACGTGGTACCGCGCACGCTCGTCATGCCGAGCGTGAGGCGATCTCCCAAGTAGAGAATCTCGGTGCACTCCACCGGGTGACCGGAGTGGTCAGAGATGTCCAAGTGCAGGCGCCATAGCGGGGTGCCCGGTTCGATATTGAGGGAACGGGCGTCTTCCTCGCTGGCAGAGGCTAGGGAAAGTTCACGGTTCACATTGTCGAACTCCACGCCCTGGGAGCTGAGGTGGTCGTGGATAGAGCCGTTGTCAGCGTCGAAGTTGAGGATGTGGCTGCCGACGTCGAGCGGGAAGTACATGCGCTCGATGGAGATCGGGAAGCCATTGGCGCTGCGTACCCGGTGCACGAAGATGACCGGGTCGCCCGCGGCAACCTGGAGGAAGCTGGCCACCTGCTCTGTAGCGGGGCAGCGTGCCAGCCAGAGGGTTTTCGCGCCGGGTTCGAAGCCGCGCTCGCGCAGCCAGTGCGTTACGGAGAAGATGGAGTCGAAGGACTCGGAGGTAAAACGGCCCAACACCACTGAGCGGCGGCCGCGGCCAGAAGAGATGAGGCCCTCGGAGCGCAGTGCCGCCACTGCCTGGCGGACGGGTCCGCGAGAGGAGGAGAACTGCTCACACAGTTCGGCCTCGCTGGGCAGAAAGTCACCCGGGGCGAGCTTCTTGCTGCGAATGAGCCCGCGCAGATAGTCAGCAATCTTGCTGTGCTGCTGGGAACCGCGAAGTGACACGGACATGCTCCTCTTTGTTAACGCTGCTGATGCAGAAGAATACTAGTTCACGCGTGTTCACAAAGTTTGGATAAGTAGAGAAATCCCTACAACTCCCACGCGTGTGCCAGGGTCTCCATGTTACCCAACACCTTCTCATGATTTGTCGACTGCAGCGAAATCATGAGTTCATCCGCATGTGCTAGCTCTTGGCACTGCATGAGGTACTCGCGCACATGCTCGCCGGTACCCACAGCGGAGTACTTGAGCATGTCGAGGATTTGTTGGCCTTGCGCGGTGGAGATGATCTGTTCCACTTGGGCGTCGCTCAGCTGCTTCCCCCGGCCCACAAAGGCCTTCACGCGACGGAAGCAGACGCGCTCGAACTCTTCCTCGGCGTTTTCACCGGCGGTGACGTTGACTCCGGCGATGACATAGGGCTCGGGGAAGGCTTCGGAAGGCTGGTAGTTCTCGCGGTAGTAGGAGGTGGCGGACTCAAGGTGCTGCGGCGCAAAGTGTGAGGCAAAGGCGTAAGGCAGGCCGTACTTGGCCGCCAGAGATGCGCCAAACATAGAAGAACCCAGAATGTAGATAGGCACGTTGGTGCCAGCGCCGGGGATGGCCTGGACGCCTGGGATGATGGACTTGCCGGAGAGATAGCCTTGCAGCTCCTTGATGTCCTCCGGGAAGCGCTCGGCGGCGTGGCCATCGCGGCGCAGTGCCCGGCCGAGGGTCTGCATATCGGTGCCTGGGGCGCGGCCCAGGCCCAAGTCGATGCGGTCTGGGTAGAGCTCGGCCAAGGTACCGAATTGCTCAGCAATGACGTACGGGGCGTGGTTGGGCAGCATCACGCCGCCCGAGCCCAGGCGGATGCGCTCGGTCTTAGCACCAATATGGGCGATGAGCACTGCCGGGGAAGAGGAGGAAATGGAGGGCATGTTGTGGTGCTCGGTGTACCACATGCGCTTAAACCCTAAAGCTTCTGCGCGCTGCGCCAGCTCGACCGATCGAGCCATAGATTCGGAGGCTGATTCGCCCTCGTAGATGGTGCAGAAATCGAGGATGGACAAGGCGGCGCGCTGCGTCATGAGTTACTCGCTTCTTTCTTTCGATCCTGTAGATACAACATCGATGATAACCCCAACGACGAAAGCGAGGAGAGTGGGAACAACCCAGCCGAGGCCTACGCCCTGGCCAGGAGAGAAGTCCAAGGGTGCGCCCAGGGAGGTCGCGGCCGACCACAGCACGGAGACCCAGAGCGCCAAGCGGAAGGCCCAGTAGAAGGTGACCCAGCGCTTGACCACCGGCTGCAGCAGCGTCAGTGCGATAAGGGAGATAGCCGGCGGGTACAAGAACACGATGAAGGGAACCGCGACGGCAAGCACCGTGTCCAGACCTTGGAAGGCGAAGGCGATGGACAGGGCGGTAAAGAGGCAAGCCCAGAAGTGGTAGACGGTTTTCGGCACGAGCATGGCGAAGAACTCTGAGGTGGCGGAAATCAGGCCCACGGCGGTGGTCATGCACGCCAGGATGACGATGGCGGAGAAGACGGCCTGGCCGACGTTACCCATGGTGAGATTGGAGGCGTCGGCAAGCAAGGCGGCGCCGGAATCATAGGAGGCACCATTCGGCATGGTTTGGCCAATCCACGCCAGGCCCAGGTAGATAGCGGCGAGCAGGGCGCCCGCGATGACGGCGGAGGTGATGGTTCCGCGCAGTAGCGCGCGGTTGGTGGAGAAACCTTTGGAGCGCAACGAGGTCACGATGACGATGGAAAATGCCAGGCCCGCGATGGCGTCCATGGTGTTGTAGCCCTCGAAGAGGCCCGTGACGAAGGGCGCGGAGGCGTACTCCTCGGTCGGGGTGCCAGGCACGCGGGGATTGGCCAGTGTGGCCAAGGTAATGAGGGCGGCGAGCAGGATGACCAACGCCGGGGTCAGGAACTTGCCCAAGGTGTCGATGATGTCATTGGGGCGCCAGGCCAGGGCCAATGCGATAAGGAAGAAGACGACGTTGAAGGCGCCGTTGGCAAAGGTTCCCTCCCAGCCGAGCAGCGGGGTAATCGCGGTTTCCATGGACACTGCGCCGGTACGCGGCAAGGCGTAGAAGGCGCCGATGGCCAAGTAGGCGATGACGGAGAAGGCCACGCCGAAGAACGTGCCGCCGTGGTTTCCGATATCCCGCACAGATTGGCCGGAGATGGCCACCGCGATGACGGCCAAGACCGGTAGGGCCACACCGGCGGCGAGGAAACCCAAGGTGGCCGGCCAGAAGTTGGTGCCGGAGGAGACACCGACCTCCGGCGGGAAGATGAGGTTGCCCGCTCCGAAGAACATGGAGAAGAGCATGAGGGAGGCAACGATCACGATGCCGATGGGTGAACCCGTCTTCGAGGCAGATGCGGAGGGGGCCTGAACGTCATTTATGGACATTTTCCTAAGGATAATGCCCATGACGTGAGATGTAAATTCTAGCTGAAGGCCTTCTCCAGCCGGTCGAGTGCCTCTTCGAGCAGTTCACGGGAGGTTGCAAAATTGAGACGGGCATGATGCTCGCCGCCGGTACCGAAGGTCACGCCCTCGTTGAGCGCTACCTTGGCGTGCTCGCGAACCCAAGCGGCGGGCTTCGGGTCATCCCCGATAGCGGTCTCGCTAAAGTCCAACCACAGCAGGTAGGTGGCCTGCGGGTGGGAGGTCTTGAGACCTGGTACGCGCTTGGGCAATTCCTCTACCAGCCAGTCACGGGTCTTCTTCAAGTATTCGATTTCCTCATCTAAGAACTCCCCGCCGCGGCGGTAGGCGGCTTCCGCTGCCAGCACGCCGAGCGTGCCGGTGCCGTCCTTAGCCACGCCGGTCAATGAGTTCCAACGCTCGACGTCCGCAGTGTTGGAAAAGAACACCTGCGCGCACTTTAAGCCCGCGGTGTTCCATGCCTTGGACGTGGCGGTGACGGTAATAACGCGGTCGGACAAGGCGCCGAGCGGAATGTGGCGACCTTCGTAGACCAGCGGGGCGTGGATTTCATCGGAGAGGATGCGGGCATCGTATTTGTCCGCCAATTCCACCAGGCCCCGCAGCCAGTCTTCATCAAAGACAATGCCCAGCGGGTTGTAGGGGTGGGACAGCAGGATGGAACCGGCCCCGGCCTGAAAGGCGCGCTCGATGTCCGCGAGCTCAAGGGACGTCTCAATCTTCTCGCGTCCCGCCGTTTCCGGAAGCTCCAGCAGCGGCGGGTAAGAAGGAACCGGCACGATGACCGGGCCCTCGGTGAAGTACTGCACGCCGAGCAATAGGCCGCGGACAACATCCCCGATCCAGAACACGTGCTGCGGCCGCCAGCCATAGCGCGTCTCATAGAAGTCAGCCACGGCGGCATTAAGTTCGGAGGCCTTCGGGGCGGGGGTGTAGCCGAAGGACTCGGCATCCACGGCCTCTTGGATGGCCTCCTTGACCGCGGGGGCGGTGAGGAAGTCTGATTCTGCGATCCAGAGGGGGATGACGTCCTCGTCATAGACCGTCCACTTGCGGGTGCCGCGGGCAGAGAGTTCTTTCAGGCTAGGAAAATGCATGCGCCCCACCTTACTCGTCGGTGGCTTGGACGAATCCGTATTTTTTCAGCCTCTTACGGTCGGCGGCGGAGGCGGATTGGGTCAACCGCAGCAGCTCGGCGTAGATGCCATCCGACTGCGCCAGCTCGGCCGGGGAGCCGATCTCGGAGATGCGGCCGCGATCGAGCGTGACGATGGTATCCACGTCCGCAATGGTGGACAGGCGGTGCGCGATAATCAGCGTCGTGCGGTCCTTCATGAGCTCATCCAAGCCTGCCTGCACGGCGCGTTCGGCCTTGGTATCAAGCGCGGAGGTGGCCTCATCGAGCACGAGAATCGGCGCGTCTTTCAACATGGCGCGAGCCACGGCCACACGCTGCTTCTGACCACCGGAGAGCTTCAAGCCGCGCTCACCAATGACGGTGTCATAGCCATCGGGGAATTCCTCGATGAAGTCGTGGGCGTTGGCGCGCTTGGCCACGGCCACGATTTCCTCCATCGTGGCGCCCGGTTTGCCGTAGGCGATGTTTTCCTTGATGGTTCCGGAGAAGAGGAAAGACTCTTGGAAAACCACACCTACCGACGCGCGCAGGCGTTCTGCCGTGAGCTTGGCCACGTCATGCCCCAGCACCGACAGCTTTCCTGCGGTTGGTTGGTACAGGCCCAGCAACAGGTTGACCAACGTAGACTTGCCGCCACCGGACTCGCCGACAAGCGCTACCTTGTGGCCTTCGTGGGCGCTGAAGGTGATGCCGTCGACCACCGGTTTATCCTCTTCGTAGGCGAAGGAGACATCATCAAAGGCAAAGACGTGGCCCTCGGTGGGAGTGAGGGGCTCGGCAGGGGAAAGGTCGAGCTCGGGGACGTCGGAAGTCGTGGCGGCGCGCACCAGCTGCGGGTTAACCGTGGACTCCGGGGTTTCTTCCATGACCTTGAAGTAATCCTTGGAGCCGGTGATGGCGCGCTGGCTGATATCCACAATCCAGCTCATCATGAACACCGGCTGCTTGGCCATGTTGACCAGCTGCAGGAGCATGACCATGTCACCGATGGAGAAGTGGCCTTCCAACGTGCGCCAGAAAATAAGGCCATAGATACCGAAGAAGATGAGCGCCATGGCTACGCCGCGCGCGGTGTCCATGGAATGCCACCAGCGTGACTGCGGTTTCGTAGTATCCACCACGGTGCGGTAGCGCTCGCCAAAGGAGGCCAGCTCGCGGGCTTCGGCCACGAAGGATTTGGTCACCTTCACCTGGCCGATGACCTCGGCAAAACGGCCGTTGGCCACGTCGATGTTCTCATTTTTGATGGCCTCAAACTTCTGCCAGCGCGTCGACGTCTTCGCAGTGAGCCACATGTAGATGGGAAAGAGCGCGGCCAAGAGAATCGCCAGCGGCCAGTAATACACCGCAGTGATGACCAGGACTGCGGCGGCCTGGATGAGCATGACGAAGAAGTTATTGGAGAAGGACTGCAAGAACTGCGTCACGTTCGCAATCGAGCGGTCAAGGCGCGCGATAATGGTGCCGGTGACCTGGTTGTCGTAATAGCCCTGCGGCACCGACAGCAGCTTGGCAAAGTAGCGCGTGGAGAGAATCTGGCGCAGGCGCGAGACCATGACGTCACCGATATAGCCGCCGATATTCTTCACCACGTTGCCCAGCGCATCAGCCAGGAAGAGAGCGAAGACCCACCACAGGATGGTGCGCAAGGCGCCGCCTTCCACGGCGGTATCGGTAGCCTCGCGGAGAATGAACGGGGTGAGGAGAGACAGAATCGCGGTGACCGATGCGGTTAGAAGGACGCCGAGATAAAACGGCCACAGGGCAGAAGCACTGCGGACGATGCGGAGAATAGAGTTCATCGTCGGCCGATGTTACGCCTTTAATAGGAATATCCAACCCGTGGACTAAGGTAGGGGAGAAACCGTAGACGTGATGGAAAAGGATTCGCGGTGAAGAAGTACCTCCCCCTAGCGTGTGCCCCGCTGTGTCTGGCTGCTCTCTCTGCCTGCAGCATCCTGCAGCCACCAGACGTGGGTCCCCAGGACAACATCGTGGTCTCCAGCTCGGAACCACCAACGTTCGAGGCTAAAGACGTGGAGGTCCGCGAGGTGACCGAAAACCTGGCGGAGCCGGCCAAAGACGAGGGCCTCAATGTCGAATATGAACTGCAGGGCTTGTACTCCGGTGGCGGCGGCACGGTGCTCACCGTGAAGATTCACAACCTTGGCGAGTTGCCGTTGCCTGCCGACGCCCTCCCGGAACCCACCCTCGAGCGCGCCGACGGCAACGGTGGCTGGGCAACGGTGGACCCGGTGCCTTATGACCCCGAGGTACACGTCTCCTTGCCCGCGCCGGGTTTGGATCAACCGTTGGGCGCAGGAGCTTCGACCAACCTTCAGTATGTCTATAACGTTTCCGCCGGAAACCTGTGGAATGCGCGCTTTACCATTGGCAATGTGCGCTTTGTAGGAGACCTCAATCTATGACGGAACTCGTCGTTTTGGCCTCGCCTGATGGCACTCCCGTCGGCACGGCAGACAAAGCTGTGGTGCACACCGCGGATACACCGCTGCACTTCGCCTTCTCTGCATGGGTTGTGCGCGACGACAACATTTTGCTCAGCCGCCGCGCCTTGTCGAAGAAGACGTGGCCCGGTGTGTGGACCAACTCTTTCTGTGGACATCCGGGGCCGGGGGAGGCGACTGTCGACGCCGTCGTGCGCCGCGCCCAGTTCGAGCTGGGCCTGAGCGGCACGCCGCGTTTGGTACTGCCAGACTTTGCTTATCGTGCTGTGGATTCCTCCGGCGTGGTAGAAAATGAAATCTGCCCGGTCTACCTGTTTGAGACCAGCGATGACCCGAAGCCGAACCCAGAGGAGGTGGACTCTCTAGCGTGGGCTCCTGCCCGCGAGGTTCTCGCCGCTGCGGAGGCCACACCTTTTGCCTTTAGCCCATGGATGGTGGAGGAGCTGACCCACGAGCCGCTGCGCGCGGCCCTGTTGGGCTAGCCATTCTGAATGCGGGGCGGTAGGCCTCGAAGCCTGACTTAGGTCTTGGGTGGGTGAGCAACGTGACTCTTGACACTGCTACCTGGTGGTTTTCGGCGGTGAGGTGGGATTGTTCCGCACTAAATTGACCTAAGACAGGAGGGCGTTTTGTAAAAGGCATCTGGCAAAGGGCATCTTTGGGTCTAAAAACGCCATCTGCAATGAGTAAATGGCGTTTTCAGCCGTGAAAACGCCTTATGACTGATGCCTTTTGTCAGACGCCTTTTGTCAGACGCCATTTGTAAGATGCTTCCAGCATGTCGATGGAGCGATGCAGACGTTGCGCATTGCGAGGGGAGCGAAGAGGTAATCCGTTTGGGAAGAGACGTGCAGTGCTCTACGGAAACGGTCATTGTGGCCTGACTTAGGTCTTGGGTGGGTGAGCAACGTGACTCTTGACACTGCTACCTGGTGGTTTCGGCGGTGAGGTGGGATTGTTCCGCACTAAATTGGCCTAAGTCCGGCCTTTTAGCTTAACGCCCCCGGATCAGAGCAGGCTGCCATCCTGGGCGAAGGCCGCGGAAATATAATCCAAGCTGGAGTGCGCCACGCGGTGCGAGCCGTCATCGAGGTTGTATTCCCAGATGGCATGTTCCGGGCGGTATTCCTCGAAGCCGGGCTCGCCGGTGCGCACAAACTCCTGCAGCCAGGAGGCCAGCTCCGTGCGGCCAAAGAGCGGGCGGAGCTCCTCGCAGTGCAGCGCAGGCCCCGAGGAGCGGGTAAATTCCACCATCCATGTCTGCCCCGGAGCCTTCTCTGCTACTTCTGCCGTCCAGCGGCGGATGATGGCATCGCCCACCATGCGCCCGGTGGGGCGATCTTTATCCAAGAACTGCGCCACCTGATACCAGGGCTTGAACCCATTGCGTGGGAAACCGAGGCGCGGGGCGAGATAGCGCAAGGCAATCCCGCGGAAGGGCGAGCGGTCAATCTTTTCGGTGGCCGGGATATTGTAGAACTCGTCACGGGTGCTGCCGAGGACGAGGGGGACGTCGGCAAGCTGTGCGCACTCCAGCGGCGTGGGGCCTAGGGCCATATCGAGGTTGTATTTCGTGCGGAACTTCTTGTAGCCGGCGTTGAGCTCCTCCTCGCTCATCGAAGCCAGCGACGAGCGTGTGATGGGCTTCTTCATCACCTGGCGCAGCGTGGCCTTGCGCTCCTCAAAACTCTCGCGCGGGAAACCAGGGGAGAGCGCAATGACGCGGCGAAACGCGCCACGGTAGTGATCGCGGCGAGCCAGCCACAGCACCGCATTGGCACCAGCGGATTGGCCCAGGAGAGTGACGTTGGTGGGATCCCCACCGAAGGATTCGATATTGCACTGAATCCACTCCAGCCCCAGCTGCAGGTCCTCAATGGCGCGGTAGCGGTTGGGCTCATCGTCGCGAAAGCGCGCCAGGCCCGGAAGACCAACGCGGTAGCCCAGCTGCACATGTACGATGCCGGCCTCTGCCGTGGGGGTTCCCTCCGCACGGCGGTCCTCATGGGAACCGTGCTCGTAGCGCCCGCCATGGACGTAGACCAATACGGGAGCGAGCGAGGAGGCGGTCAGGTTAGCGTCGACAAGCGGCGCGGAAGGCGCGGTAATGGTGAGCGCAACTTTCTCTGGGTGCGGCGTACGCGCATCCTGGTCACGTGGAGATGCAGGTTCGGGATTCTCGAAATCCCCGGGGATATGGGAATACTCGATGGAGTGGAAGTGGGCCACATCCTCCGTGACGTAGCCGGTGATGGTGCCTGCGGGGCAGGTGACGTCGAAAGGTGCGCTGCTCATGCCCAACAGGCTACCCTGAGGGCATGGAATGGCTCGTGCAAGCTCCCGTGTGGGCGCAAATGGCGGTGCTTGCCGTCACCGCAGTGCCGGCCGCAACCGTGATGGGGTGGGGATTGATGTGGGCCATCGACCGCGTGTACACGCTCGTGGAGGGGCGGACTAGGATAAGTGACCATGACTCCCGATGATCACCGTGAAGGCCTCTGGGACCCCGAGCGCCCCGAGCAGCCTCAGCGCAAGCGGGCCCTGCCGAAATCTCGCGTGAGCCTGACCCTGTGGCTCATGATTGCGCTCGTCGTTGTCGTGGCAGTGGTGGGGCTGCTCGTCTAGGCGGGCGTTGATCTGCCTACCGTGGCCGCTTGGATACCTGGGCGAGGCGCTGGTAGAGCTCCTGCTTCGGGAGATCCTCCAGCAGCACCGGCTCACCGGCGGTATTGCACAGCGGGATGCACCAGTTGGGGTACTGGTCTTTCGTCGTGCCCGGCTGGTTCTGTGCGCGCACGTCACCGACCATGTCCACAACGTTGGTTACCGTGAGCGCCGAGGGCGTGCCGGCCACGTACTCGTGGAGAGCGACGAGGACGTCTTCTTCGTTCTCACGATTGTTCAGCATGCCGTAGGCCTGCAGGTTGTCCTTGACCTCGTTCTGCCATTCGCGGTCCTGCTCTTCTTCCTCCGCGACGGACGTGGTCAGCAGACCCAGACGGGCGCGCAGAGCGATGTGGTCACCGCGCAGGAAGGCCAAGGTGGGCGGCAGATCGTGCGTGCCTACCGAGGACATCGCCATGCGCCGATACTGGTCCTGCGGGCGTGGGGTGGGCCCCTCTTCGGCATGTTCGAACCAGATGATCGTGGTGCCCAAGACACCCATGTCCCGCAGGGCGGTCTGAACCCATGGCTCCAAGGTGCCCAGGTCCTCACCCACGAGGACCGCGCCGGCGCGCTCGGCCTCCAGCGCCAAGATGCCAAGCATGGCTTCCCAGTTATAGGTCACGTAGGTGCCGTGGAGCGGGGAGGAGTGGCGCGGAATCCAGTACAGGCGGAACAAGCCCAGAACGTGGTCGACGCGCAGGCCGCCAGCGTTGCCCAACATGGTGCGCAGCAAGTCACGCCACGGCTGGTAGCCGGATTCCGCCAGACGTACCGGGTGCCATGGTGGCTGGGACCAGTCCTGGCCTTGTTGGTTGTAATCATCCGGCGGCGCGCCTACCGAGCACTGCGGGGCGAGGTATTCCGACAGGTTTACGGCATCCGCACCATTCGGGTGAATGCCGACGGCCATATCGGTCACGAGTCCAATGGACATGCCAGCATCCAGTGCTCGGCGCTGGGCAGCATCTAGCTGCTCATCGCAGAGGAACTGCAGCCAGGAGTAGAACTCGGCCAAATCGGTGACATCGAGGTCCAGTGCATGGCGGCGACCGCTGTGGCGCTCCAGCTCGGTTTCCGCGCACCACAGAGCGAAGTTGCGCAGCCCCCGACCTTCGCGGCGCTGGTATTCGCTAAAGGCCATACGGCGCTCCGGGGCCATTTCGTGGCTGAAGAGCTCCCGTAGAACCTGCAGCTTGGCCTCAAAAATGGTATCGCGGTCAATCTCTTCGGCAGAGTGGTTGCGCTCGCGGAACTCGGCAGCCAGCTCGGCTACATCTTCCTGCAGCTCCGAGCTCAGCAGCTGCAGCTCCGGGATATCCTCAATGCGCAAATAAATCGGGTTGATGAAGCGGCGGGTGGTCGGAAGATACGGTGAATCCTCTACCGGCGGGATGGGCTCGCCCGCATGAAGCGGATTAATGAGGAGGAAGTCATAGTCTTCCGCCAACGTCTCCGCGAGCTCGGCCAAGTCGCCGAAATCGCCCATGCCCCAGGACTTCTTCGAGCGCACCGAGTACAGCTGCGCCATGGCACCCGCGGCGGGGCGCTCAAGATAACGGTCGGCCGTGCTCAGGTGGTTGGGCACGACGATGAGCGGACACTCATACTCACCGATGCCCGGCGAGGAGAGCTGCAGAGAGTGAAAGCCCAGCGGCAGATCGCCGGGGACGTGGAAGCTGGCCTCGCCCCACATGGTCCCCGCGACGTCGGCAGCCGGGGCGTCGTTGGGGTCCTGATAGGTCGGGCGGGTCTCGCCGTTTTCCAACTCGATGGTGACCGTGACCGGATCACCATCATGGACGTGAACATCAAAGGATTTTTCTGCACCCTCACGAGCCACCACGCACGGAGGCAGGGGGCGGGAGGCGCGATCCAGGTAATCCTCAAACAAGGCCTGGGTCAGCTCTTCGTCATCAGGTCGATCGGAGATGGAGACGCCGAGTGCGCGCAGCGTATAGGTAATCGTCTCTTCGCTGACGTAGACGGGCTGTCCGTTCTGGGCGGTGTACTCGCAGGCCACTCCGTGGCGCTGGGCGAGCTCTTGAAGCAGATCACGGGTAGTCACAGGTCTCAATTGTGCCACGCCCTCCGTGCGCATGCGATGAAACCGGTTGGTAGAGTGGGCTGGAATTACTTTTTGTGGGAAAGGACACACCTGTGACTTCAAATGAGGCACATACCAAAGCTCAGTTCCAGATTGATGAAGGGGAGACCTGCCTTACGGCCATGATGGCCACGGCAAAGGCCCGCCCACACGGCGTTATGTTTACCCGACCTGCGAACTACGAGTGGGTCAACGTCACCGCGAAGGAATTTGTTGAAGAGGTGTATGCGGTGGCCAAGGGCCTTATGGCCCTCGGCGTCGAGCAGGGCGACCGCGTGGCGCTCATTTCGACGACGCGCTACGAGTGGTCGCTCTTGGATTACGCCATCTGGGCCGCCGGCGCTATTTCGGTGCCGGTGTACCCGTCCTCCTCATTGTCACAGGTGCAGTGGATCATCGAGGACTCCGGCGCAATCCTCGCCATTACGGAAACGCGTGAGCATTCCGAGCTGGTCAAGCATCTAAAGCTGCAGGAGGACGGTACACCACAGCTGCACGGCTCGCCCTCCCAGCTGCGACGCATCCTAGAGATTAACTCTTCTGCTATCGATACGTTGAAGTTCGAAGGCCGCGAGATTTCCGACGCCGCCGTGAACGAACGTATCGAAGCCACCAACACCGACGACGTCGCCTCGCTGGTCTACACCTCAGGTACTACCGGCCGCCCGAAGGGCTGCATGCTCACGCACCGCAACTGGCTGGCGGAAGCCCGCGGCCTGCTCACCAACCCGATTGGCGCCATTGCCGTTCCCGGCGCCCACGTGCTGACCTTCCTGCCGTTGGCGCACGTCTTCAGCCGCGCGGTGTCCCTCGCGGTCACCATTGGTGGCGCTTCCCAGAACCACTGGTCGGACTTCGGCACCATCACCATCGAGTTCGCGCGTTCGCGCCCCAACTTGATTTTGGGTGTGCCTCGCGTGTTTGAAAAGGTGCGCAATGGTGCGTCGGCCAAGGCACACGGCTCGTCCGCTTTCAAGGGCGCCATCTTTGACCGTGCGGAGAAGATCGCCATTGAATACTCCAAGGCGTTGGACACGCCGGAGGGCCCCAGCCGAGTGCTCAAGGCCAAGCACAAGGCCTTTGACAAGCTGGTCTACGCGGCCATCCGCGAGGCCATGGGTGGCGAGGTGAAGTACTGCATCTCTGGCGGCTCGGCCATTTCCCAGGAGCTGTTGCACTGGTACCGCGGTATCGGCGTGACCATCTACGAGGGTTATGGCTTGACGGAGACCGCCGCTGCGGCCGCGGTGGACTTTGTGGACCAGTCCATCGGCACTGTTGGCCCGCCGCTGGGTGGAACGACGCTGCGTATTAATGAGGACGGCGAAATTCTCATCAAGGGCGACATCGTCTTTAAAGGCTATTGGCAGAACCCGGAGGCTACGGAAGGCGCGCTTAACGACGGCTGGTACAACACCGGTGACCTCGGCGAAATCGATGAGGATGGCAAGCTCGTCATCACTGGACGCAAGAAGGACCTCATTGTGACTGCCGGCGGCAAGAATGTGTCGCCCGGCCCGATGGAAGACATCCTGCGCTCCCACCCGCTCATCTCCCAGGCCATGGTGGTGGGCGACGGTAAGCCTTTCGTCGGCGTGCTGCTCACCCTGGATGAGGACGCCCTCAAGCGCTGGAAGGCTGAGCACAACATTTCCGCTGCCAAAGGTATGCGTGAGGTGGCCGCCGATCCGGGGCTACGCGCCGACATCCAGGACGCCATCAACCAGGTCAACGCCACGGTGTCTCATGCTGAGGGCATTAAGAAGTTCGTCATCCTGGAACAGGACCTCACCGAGGAGAGCAACGAGCTCACCCCGACCATGAAGGTTAAGCGCTACGTCGTCGCGCAGCGCTACGCTGCCGACATCGAGCGCCTCTACGCCGGCAAGAAGTAACGTCGGCGAAGGTACGGTCCGGTGGCATGCAGCCGCTGGACGGAGTCTGTGAATTCCTTCGGAGTGTCGCGCAGCCCGACGCGAGGATCTCTAATAGAGTCAGCGGGGTCAGAAAAACTCTAAACCTCAGCTAGAGGTTCTCGCGGAAAGGGCAGCCTATGCACAAGATCGCAGCCGAGCTGCGCCACCGTGAGCTGACCCAAGAAATCTACAACATCGGCGATGAAGTCGTCGATTATATCGAGCACCTCATCGAGGCCATCGAGGATTGGGATGATGAACTCTCCCTCGACTGTTTGGCCGAACTGGGGGACATCGTCGAAGATGCCCGCGTGGATTCCGGGCGCTGCGTCGGGGAGCTCATCGGCCTGCGCCACGCGCTGGTCTCCGGCCTGAAATCCGGAACCATTTCGGCTGCCCCGTCCGGCGACTATGACGTCGAGGAGCCGAAGCAGCTAACCGCCCGCGCGCTCGCCGAAGGCCTACCGATTTCGGGCCCACCCGTCGTCGTCTCGGAACTGGCGGAAACCCTGCGCGGCCGTACCGCTGCGGTCGCTGCTTACCTGCGCGAGCTCGTTGAGTACGTGCTGGCGCAAACCGACGCCGTAGCTCGCAATCTCGACGTGGTCTCCTTGCCGAATCTGTACAAGCGCGCAGGCGAATCCTCCCTTATTGCCGTGCAGGCTTGGCGCCATACCGTCGTCGAAGCTCACCCCGCCTTCGTGCGTACCATGCGCGGCCATAACCCGCCGCCCTTCTTGGAGGAGCGAGCGCGTATCGACGCCGTTGTTGCCCGCGTTCGCGCCAAGCGCCAGAAGAAGGCCGCCACGACCGCGTAGTCGCCGCACCACAGACTTCCTTGTTGCCAACACACAAGGACAAAAGAAGAGCGCCGCCGAGATTCCCTCTCTCGGCGGCGCTTTTCGCTATTCAGGGGCCCGGGACGCGCGCTAGGCGCCCGGGTTCTTCGACGTCGGCACAGCCTGGTCCAGCTGCTCCGTAATCTGTGGCCACAGCTGGCCCATGATGTCATCCCAGGTGAGGATCCACACGGTCTTGTCCTTGGTGGGCTTGCCCACGACAACAAGCTGCTCGTTGCGGGCACGCATCTGGTCCAGGGTTTTCTGCACGGTGGAAGACGAACCCACAGCCAGGGCAGGGCGGGAGAAGTCCAGCACCGGGGTATCCGGATCCGCGAGCAAGGTATCGCGCACGTGGACGATGCGGGGGATACGCGAGGCACGTGGGTAGACCAGCACGCGCATGATGGACTTGCGCACTACGAGGTCATGGAGTTCGGCCACAGTGGCATCCGCGGACAACGGCAAGATTTCCGAGCCGTGCTCGCGGGCCAACTGTGCCGCGGTGGCGGCTTCCAGCTCGATGACGCCGGTGATTTGGTTGGCGGAGTCGTCGTCAAGCGTGCCCGCCAGGCGCGAGTGCTCCACCAGGTGGCGGAGGGTTTCCGCGTCGTAGCCGGCTGCACCGGCGCGGTCCACCGGTTCTTCACCAGTCATGCGGACCAGCTTGTTCGCCATCTTGTTGATCCAGATCAGCAGCGGGCGGAAGAGCCAAATGAAGCCGCGGGCGGGCACTGCGATGAGCTGTAGGGCAGTCTCCGGGTGGGCAATGGCCCAGGACTTTGGCGCCATCTCACCGATGACCAAGTGCAGGAAGGTCACGACGAGCAGCGCAAGGAGGAAGGAGACGACGTCCGCAACGCCCAGCGGCAGGCCAAGGGCCTCCAGTGGGCCCATCAGCAGGTGATGGACCCAGGGCTTGGTCACGGCACCCAGGACGAAGGTTGCGGCGGTAATGCCCAGCTGGGCGCCGGCCAACATGATGGTCAGCTCGTTGAGCGAGCGCAGACCCGCGCGCGAGGCCGCCGAGGACTCCGCGGTTTCCTCCAAGCGGTTGCGGCGAGCGCCCATGAGGGAGAACTCGATGACCACGAAGAACGCGGAAGCAGCGATGATGAGCAGGGTGACGATGAGGTTAAACCACCAGGTATCAGTCATTAGTCATCTTCTCCTTCCGGAAATTCCTCGACCAGCTCGAGCGCCAGGACGGAGGGCACGTGGCGGTCGATTTCCTCGACGCGCACGTTGAGTGTGCGCGTGGGAGCCTCGTCGCCGTCGACCCAGTCTTCAGGCTCAGCCTCCAGCTCGATGGAGAGTTCTTCGCCTTCTTCCGGCAGCATGCCGGAATGCGCGATGAGCAGGCCTGCGACGGTTTCGAAATCGCCCTCGGGCAGGTCGTGGCCGATGGCGCGCTCGACTTCGTCGATAGGAGTGTCACCGTCGACGATCCAGTGCGTCTCGTCCTGCTCGGTGATTTCTTCGGTCTCTTCGAGGTCGTGCTCGTCAGTGACATCGCCAAGGATTTCCTCGGCTAGGTCCTCCATGGTCACAATCCCGACGAAGCCACCGTATTCGTCGATGACGCAGGCGAGTTTCTCGTCGGCGTCGCGAAGCTCTGTGACAACGTCGGGAAGCGGCATGAGCTCCGGCACCACCACGGGTTCCTTCATGATTTCTCGAGCCGGGGTGGCCGGAGGCAGCTCAGTGCCCAGCACATCGTAGAGGTGCACCACACCGATGGGATTGTGCTCATCATCGATGATGGGGTAGCGCGTGTGGTTTTCCGACATCATCTCGCGGACCTCACCAATGGTGGTGTCCGGCTCGATGACATCCACGCGTGAGCGCGGAATCATGGCATGCCCGACGTCATGCTCGGGAAAGTCGAGGAGGCGGTCGAGGACCAGGTAGGTGTCCTCATCCAAGTCACCCGCCTCGTGGGAGGCATCCACGATGGACTCCAAGTCATCGGTCGTGGCGGAAGAATCGACGTCCTCCACCGGCTCGATGCCAAAGACCTTGAGCAGCGCGTTGGAGGAGTACTCGAAGAAGTGGACCAGCCAGCCGAAGATCCGCAGGTACCACATGGTGGAAGCGGACAGCCACAGTGCTGACTTCATGGGGGCGGCGATGGTGTAGTTCTTGGGGAAGAGCTCGGCGAAGAGCATCGTGAGAACCGTCGACACCGCCAGCGCGGTGACCGTACCCACGGCGACGGACACGCCGACCGGCACGCCCACGCCGCCGAGCAGCTGGCCCAGGCCTTCGCCCACGAGGGGCTCGGCCACATAACCAATGAGCAGGCCCGTAATCGTGATGCCCAGCTGTGCGCCGGAGAGCATGAAGGAGGTCTTCTGCGTAATTTTGAGTGCGCGCTCAGCCGATTTATCCCCGGTTGCAGCGCGCTGGCGCAGCTGCGTGCGGTCCACCGACATGAAGGCGAATTCCTGCGCCACGAAGTACGCGTTGGCCACGATAATGAGAGCGATGACGGCGAAACCCGCCACAATCATCAAGATGGCAGATAACACGGCTTACCCCACCGCCTTGGGTTGGCAGCGGGGACATCGACTCGGAGGTTCCACGAAAAGGGGGCCTTTCTTCAAATATCGGGGAATCAAATCTGCACTATAGACTACCGCTTCAACGGTTCAGTCGGTTATTTTGTTCCCCATGGATCCCTTTGGTCTTTACATTCACGTGCCCTTTTGTGCCTCGCGCTGTGGCTACTGCGACTTCAACACCTATACCCCGGGTGAGCTGGGAGGGGATCTGACCAGTGATTATCTCTCAGCTTTAGAGAAAGAGCTGGAGATGGCGGCGGCTCAGGTGGGCCGCGAAGCGGAGACCGTTTTTATTGGTGGCGGCACGCCGAGCCTGCTGGGCGCCGAGGGCCTGGGCCGAGTGTTGAATCGGGTGCGCGATACCTTTGGCCTTGCCCCGGGTGCGGAGGTCACCACGGAATCCAACCCGGAGTCCACGTCGCCGGAGTATTTCGCCGGGCTTCTCGACGCCGGCTTTACCCGCCTCTCGCTCGGCATGCAGTCCGCTTCGCCGGGCGTGCTTGCGGTACTGGAGCGGGCCCACACTCCGGGTCGTGCCTTCGATGCCGCGCGCGAAGCAATCGCTGCAGGCTTTGAGCACGTCAACCTGGACATGATTTATGGCACGCCGACAGAAGAGGACGCCGATGTTGCCTTGACTCTCGAGCGCGCTCTCGACACCGGGGTGGACCACATCAGTGCGTATTCGCTCATCGTGGAAGACGGCACGCGCATGGCCCGCAAGGTGTCCAAGGGACTGCTGCCCGCACCGGATGAGGATGTGCTGGCTCGGCGCTACGAGATGATTTCTTCCGCCCTTGAAGCCGAGGGGTTCGAGTGGTACGAGGTCTCCAACTGGGCCAAGCCAGGTGGGGAGTGCCAGCACAACCGCATCTACTGGGTCGACGGCAATTGGTGGGGCGCGGGCCCGGGCGCGCATTCGCACTTAGGCGACGAGCGCTTCTTCAACGTGAAGAATCCGCGGACCTACATCAAGGCGATTGAGGCGGGGCAGTTGCCCGTCAAGGAGCGTGAGCAGCTTACGGAGGCTGACCGCCACACCGAGCGCATCATGCTGGGGCTGCGCTTGCGCGAGGGCATCCCGGCCGCCTGGCTTGCGCCGGCCGCCGAGCCGGTTGCCGCGCGGTTTATTGACCGTGGCCTGCTCGAGCGCGCTGGCGACCACCTTCGCGTGACCAAGGCGGGCCGCCTGCTCGCAGATGGCATCATCACCGACCTCCTTGTCGCTGAAGACACCGCCCGCCAGAACGGATAGCCTTAAAGACATGTCTAGCTCCACCGATGCCCGCCGCCAAGAGGTCCTGCGCGCCATCGTCGCGGACTATATCGCCTCGCAATCGCCCGTCGGCTCCAAGGCCCTGCTCGAGCGCTACCAGCTGGGCGTGTCCTCGGCGACGATTCGCAATGACATGGCCGTGCTCGAAGCCGAGGGCCTCATCGCCCAAGAGCACGCCAGCTCCGGTCGCGTGCCCACGCAGAAGGGCTACCGCCAGTTCGTCGATACGCTCCACGATGTCAAGCCGCTCTCCAAGGCCGAGCGCCGCGCCATGCTCACCTTCCTCGAAGGCGGGGTGGACTTGGAGGACGTGTTACGCCGCTCGGTTCAGTTGTTGGCGCAGGTCACCAAGCAGGCAGCCGTGGTGCAACTGCCAAACCTTAAGGTTTCCCGCGTCAAACACTGCGAGGTTGTGGCACTCTCACCAGTGCGACTGCTGTTGGTGCTTATTACGGATAATGGGCGCGTCGATCAGCGCAATGTGGAGCTCGATGATGTGATCGACCCCGAGCAGACCCACCGCCTGCGCGACATGCTCAACACCACCCTGGAGGGAAAGACGCTCACGGAAGCCTCGGTGGAGCTCGCCGCGCTTGTCGACGATTCCCCGGCCGACATCCGCCCCCACGTCCTCAAAGCCGCAACGACGCTCATCGAAACCCTCGTCGAGCAGCCCTCCGACCGCCTCATTTTGGCCGGCACGTCGAACCTCACGCGCGTCGTGCTCCCGGACGGCTTGCCCTCCATCATCGAGGCCCTCGAGGAGCAGGTCGTCGTGCTGAAATTGCTGGCGCGTGTGCCAGACCTAGGCGATGTCTCGGTGTCCATCGGTGAGGAAAACGAAGCCGATGAGCTGCGCCAAACCTCAGTGGTGGCCACGCGTTATGGCTTCGGCACTGGCTCGGAGGCTGCAGCACTTGGCGGGCTCGGCGTGGTGGGGCCAACGTATATGGATTATTCGGGAACAATCTCCAAGGTCTCTGCCGTTGCACGCTATGTGAGTGAAATTTTGGCGGGCGAGTAAGCTGGCCCGTCGGAATAGATTTAGCATCAACGAGATATAGAAGGATGACAGTACGTGGCTCGTGACTACTACGGCATTCTTGGTGTAGATAAGTCGGCGTCCGACGCCGAGATTAAGAAGGCCTATCGCAAGCTGGCGCGCAAGTACCACCCAGACGTGAACCCGGGCGATGATGAGGCCGCGGAGAAGTTCCGTGAGGCCTCCCTTGCCCAGGAGGTTCTTCTGGATCCGCAGAAGCGCCAGGTAGTCGACATGGGCGGAGACCCCATGGAGGACCGCGCCGCACAGGGCGGCGGTGGTTTCGGCGGCTTTGGCGGCGGCGGTTTGGGCGACCTCTTTGCCGAGTTCTTTGGCGGCGGGGCCGCCTCCCGCGGCCCGCGTTCCCGCGTCCAGCCCGGTGATGATGCCCTGCTGCGCACCACTATTACCCTCGAAGAGGCCTACAGTGGCGTCAAGCAGCAGGTCAAGGTCGATACCGCCGTGCTCTGTGACCGCTGCGAGGGAACCGGTTCCGAGTCCAAGGCGAAGCCAGTTACCTGTGATCACTGTGGCGGCATGGGCCAGGTCCAGGAAGTCCAGCGCAGCATGCTGGGCAACATGATGACTACCCGCGATTGCCCGAAGTGCTACGGCTTCGGTGAGGTCGTCACCGATCCCTGTGGCCACTGCGGCGGCGATGGCCGCGTGCGCAAGCGCCGCGATATCACCGTGACTATCCCGGCGGGTATCGGCGATGGCATGCGGATCCGCATGGCGTCCCAGGGCGAGGTCGGCCACGGAGGCGGCCCTGCTGGCGATCTCTACGTGGAGGTCCACACCGAACCGCACCCAGTCTTTGAACGCAATGCCGATGACCTGCACCTGACCGTCCGCGTTCCTATGGTGGATGCCGCCCTCGGTGCATCCTGCACCGTCGAGCAACTCGACGGCGAAGAGCTCACCCTCGACATCGCGCCGGGTACCCAGCCGGGCGAGTCCATCACTCTTCAGGGCAAGGGCATGCCGCGCCTGCGTACGGATGGTTTTGGCAACCTCCACGCCCACGTGGACGTTGTTATCCCGACTGACCTGGACAAGAAGACCCGCGAGGCCCTCGAGAAGGTCCGCGCCGCTGGCCACAGCGGCACCGAGGTCCACCACGCCGGGGACAATCAGGGCGAGTCCCTCTTTAGCCGCTTCCGCGATAAGTTCCGCCGCTAATGTCTTTGCCTGTCTTCCTGCATCCGGACCTCTCCCTCGCTGACGTCGGCCAGCCCGTGGGCCTCGACGGCGCGGAAGGCCGCCACGCGGTCACCGTCAAGCGCATGGGACCAGGCGAGCACCTGGTCCTGATCGATGGGTCCGGGCTCCGCATCACCGCCACCATCACTGACGTGCAGGGCAAGGACACCCTCGCCGCGCTTGTCGACGACATCGCGACCTCCCCCGAACCCTCCCCACGCGTCATCGTGGTCCAGGCGATCCCCAAGTCGGAGCGCGCCGAGCTCGCCGTCGACTTGGCTACGCAGGCCGGCGCGGATGAGATCATCGCGTGGCAGGCCGATCGCTGCGTGTCCAAATGGGATGCGAAGAAGGCACCGAAGGCTCTGAGCAAGTGGGAATCGGCGGCCGTGGCGGCGGCGAAGCAATCGCGCCGAACTCGCATCCCGGCCGTGCGCGGGCCCGTGACCACCCGTCAGCTGTGCCAGGAGATTTCCGGTGCACGCGCCTTGGTCCTCCACGAGGACGCCACGCTACGCCTCAAAGACCTGAATGACCTTGACACCACCGAGACCATCTACCTGCTCGTGGGGCCTGAGGGAGGAATCGGCGAGGAGGAACTCGCCCAGCTCACAGCGGCCGGTGCGACGGCGATTAAATTGGGGCCGGAGGTTTTGAGGACGGCGTCGGCAAGCATGGTGGCGCTGGCTAGCATCGGCACGTTGACCTCGCGCTGGTAGCCTTTTGGGCGTGCCTATTATCACCACCAAGTTTGATCTCGACTCCGCCTACCTGGCCACCGTGCTGGGGCCGGCGGACGATAATCTGCGCGTTCTGGGCAACCTCGTCGGCGTGGACCTTTTTGCCCGCGGCACTACGGTGACTGCCTCCGGTCCCGACTATGACGTGGCCCGCGCGCGCAAGGTTTTGGAAGAGCTCGAGGCCATCGCGCGTCGTGGCCACCCGGTCAGCACCGACACGGTCAAGCACACACTCGACCTCGTCGCAGTTGATGCTCCCGAATCTGTCTCTGAGGCCCTTGCGGCGGACATTGTCTCCCGCCGCGGCAAGTCGGTGCGGCCAAAGACGTTGGGGCAATCGCGCTACGTGCAGGCCATTGATGAGAACACCATCGTCTTTGGTATCGGCCCGGCCGGTACCGGTAAGACCTACTTGGCGGTGGCCAAGGCGGTGCAAGCCCTGCGTGCCAAGCAGGTCAGCCGCATTATCCTGACCCGTCCCGCGGTGGAGGCAGGGGAGAAGCTGGGCTTTTTGCCCGGCACTCTCAACGACAAGATTGACCCCTACCTGCGCCCGCTATACGACGCCCTGCGGGACATGATTGACCCCGAGATGATTCCGAAGCTCATGGAAGCCGGCATCATCGAGGTCGCTCCCTTGGCCTATATGCGTGGCCGCACGCTGAATGACGCTTTCGTCATCCTCGACGAGGCCCAGAACACCACACCTGCGCAGATGAAGATGTTCTTGACCCGTCTGGGCTTTGGTTCCACCATCGTGGTGACCGGCGATATCTCCCAGGTGGACCTGCCTGGCGGCCAGGTCTCCGGCCTGCGTCTGGTGCGTCGCATTTTGAAGGGCGTGCCGGATATTCACTTTGCGGAGCTGGGCTCTGCCGATGTGGTGCGCCACCAGCTGGTGGGCCGTATCGTGGACGCTTACGATAACTTTGCTGAGCAGGAGGAGAAGAAATGAGCATTGAATTCATCAATGAGTCCGGCTTTGACGGTGTCAACGAGGAGATGCTCATCGACGTCTGCTCCTATGCCCTCGGCCGCCTTGACGTGAACCCGGATGCTGAATGCACTATTACGGCTGTGGACCTGCAGACCATCGCGGACCTGCACGTGCGCTGGATGGACCTCGAAGGCCCCACCGATGTCATGAGCTTCCCCATGGACGAGCTCACCCCGGGCGCAACCGGCGGGCGGCCTGACGCGCCTGAGGCAGGCCCCGCCATGTTGGGCGATATCGTGCTCTGTCCCGAGTTCGCCCAGCGCCAGGCCAACGCCGCTGGTCACTCCCTAGGCCACGAATTGGCTCTGCTCACCGTCCACGGCTGCCTGCACCTGCTGGGCTATGACCACACGACCGCCGCGGAGGAGAAGGAAATGTTCGGCCTGCAGAACGAGCTGCTGGCGGACTGGTACGAGGACCTCGATTCCCGTGGTGTTTCTTACCAGCCCAAGCCCTCTGGGCCGAAGGCCTTCCCGGATGCTGCCGAGCGCGCCGAGCTGGACAAGGAAGTTCCCGGCGGCGGAATCTAAACCCGGCCCAACGTTGAGGTGCTTTCAGGGGCGTAGCACAATGGAGGGTTATGAACATCCTCTCCATCCAGTCCCATGTTGCCTACGGTCACGTTGGCAACTCCGCCGCCGTCTTCCCGCTTCAGCGTGCTGGCCACGAAGTGTGGCCTATTCACACGGTGAACTTTTCCAACCACACCGGCTACGGTGACTGGGGCGGACCGATGATTCCGGCCAGTGATGTCACCGCCATCGTGGACGGCATTGAGAAGCGTGGCGCCTTCCCGCGCATCGACGCAATCCTCTCTGGCTACCAGGGCGGACCGGATATCGCCGGTGCCATCGTGGATGCCGTCAACCGCATCAAGGCTGTGAACCCGAAGGCCCTCTATGCCTGCGACCCGGTCATGGGTAATGCCAAATCCGGCTGCTTCGTCTCTGATGACATCCCGCCGCTGCTGCGCGACAAGGTCGTACCGGTCGCAGATATCATCACCCCGAACCAGTTTGAGCTGGGCTACCTTACCGACTCTTCCGTCAACACCCTCGAGGAAACCCTCGCCGCGGTGAAGAAGGCCCAGGACATCGGACCGAAGACCGTGCTGGTCACCTCGGTGCAGCGCCCCGAAACCGACGAGGACGAGATTGAGATGCTCGCCGTAGATGGTGAGCGCGTCTACCTCGTGGCCACCCCGAAGCTGCCTTTTAAGCGCAATGGCTCGGGCGATGTCACCGCGGCGCTGTTTACTGGCCACTACGTGGAAGCCCACGACGCGAAGGAAGCGCTCAAGCGCACCGCCTCCTCGGTCTACGATTTGCTGCACACCACCTACGAGGCCGACGCCCGTGAGCTGCAGCTCATTGAGTCCCAGGACGTCTTTGCCAACCCGCGCCTGCAGTTCCACGTCGAAGAACTCTAGCTTCCTGGTCTCTACCTGCCCTCTACCCGGCCTCTACTTGGCATCTGCCTCGCCTCTACTTGGCATCTACCTAGCATCTGCCTCGCCTCTATCTGGCCTCAGCGGCTTCGCAGGCTTCACCGGCAGATGTACCGCGAGCAAAGGGCATCTACCACGGGGCATCGTGCATAAGGCATTAGCCAAAAGGCGTTTTCACGGCTGAAAACGCCTTTTGCGTTGTCTAAAGGGCGTTTTCACCCCGGAAGATGCCTTTTAGCGGATGCCCTTTACGAACCGCCCTCCACCTGCGACCAAACCGCCCTCCACCGGCGAGCAAACCACCCACCACCGGCGACCAAACCGCCCGCCACCTGCGACCAAACCACCCGCCACCTGCGACCGATTAATAGGTCCCTTTAGTCTGGTCCCTTTTCACTGACAAGGGACCATGTACAGAGCGAAGACCGGCTCCAGAAGGTCCCTTTGTACAGAGAAGGGACCAGAGTAGGAGGACCAAACGAAAAGGACCTTCCGTCCTGCACGCAGCGGGAGCGGGAATTCAGAAATCGTGAGCTATGATGAAAAACAATATGAGCACCGATTTCGACGCCGCCTTCGCGGACCTGCCTGAAGAAGGCGAGGCCACCGCCGCGGACTATTCGCAGTACACCAACACGCCAGAGGGCTTCCGCTCTGGCTTCGTGTCCTTCGTGGGCCGCCCCAACACCGGCAAGTCCACGCTCACCAACGCGCTGGTGGGCGAGAAGATCGCTATTACCGCCGACCAGCCCGAAACCACCCGCCACCCCATCCGCGGACTCGTGCACCGCGAAGATGCGCAGATTGTTGTCGTCGATACGCCCGGTCTGCACCGCCCGCGCACCTTGCTGGGTGAGCGCCTCAACGAGGTCGTCAAAGACACGTATGCCGACGTCGACGTCATCGGCTTGACCATTCCCGCGGATGAAAAGATTGGCCCCGGTGACCGCTGGATTCTGGAGAACGTGCGCAAGGTCGCGCCGAAAACTCCCATCATAGGCATCGTGACCAAGCTGGACAAAGCCTCCAAAGACCAAGTCGGCGCGCAGCTGCTCGCACTGCATGCGCTTCTCAGCGAGGACAACCCTGACGCCGTCGTCATTCCCGTCTCCGCTACCGAGCGCGTCCAGCTGGAGGAGTTGACACAGGTTATCGTCGACCACCTGCCGGAAGGCCCGAAGTTTTACCCGGATGACCACGTCACCGACGAGGACCAGGCTGAGCGCATCGCTGAGCTCATCCGCGAGGCCGCCCTGGCTGGCCTGAAGCACGAGCTTCCGCACTCCGTGGCCGTGGAAGTCGATGAGATGCTTCCTGACCAGGAGCGCCCCGACGTCCTCAACGTCCACGCCGTGCTCTACCTCGAGCGTCCCGGCCAAAAGCGCATCATTGAAGGCAAGGACGGCCGCCGCTTCCGCCGCATCGTTGGCACTGCCCGCAAGGAAATCATCCAGCTCCTCGGCCAGAACGTCTACCTTGACCTGCGCATTAAGGTGCTGAAGAATTGGCAGTCGGACCCGAAGGCGCTGGGCCGCCTGGGCTTCTAGATGCGCGAGAATTTCCGCGACCGCGCCCTCGTCATCCGCACCTATGATTTCGGGGAGGCGGACCGAATCATCGTGTTGCTGACACGACACCACGGCCTCGTGCGCGGCGTGGCGAAGGGGGTGCGCCGCGCGAAGTCGCGCTTTGGCTCGCGCCTGCAGCTCTTCGTCAACCTTGACGTGCAGCTTTACCCCGGCCGCAACCTCTACACCATCGCGCAGGCAGACACGGTGGACTATTTCGGAGCGCGCATCATCGAGGACTATGAGCGCTATACCGCCGCCTGCGCCGCCCTCGAGTCCGCTGAGCGCCTCGCCGCCGCCGACGCCCCCGGGGATCCCTACCTCTACGAGGCCTGCGTCGATGTCCTCGACAAGCTTCAGCACGGCGATCCGCTTATGCTTCTCGACGCCTTCCTCCTCCAAACCATGTCCCACGCCGGCTGGGCGCCCAGCCTGTTCGATTGCGCCCAGTGCCAAAGGCCCGGCCCCCACCACGCCTTCCACCCGGCCGTGGGCGGAGCTGCTTGCCACCAATGCCGCCCGCCGGGAGCCGCCGAGGTAGACCCGGAAACCCTGCACCACATGTGGCTCATCGCCCACGGCCACCCCAGCCAGCCCACCCACTCCCAGGCGCAGGAAGCCCATCGCCTGACCCGCGCCCACCTGCAATGGCACCTTGAACGAAGCGTTGGCGCGCTGGGGATCATGGAGCAGTAGACTGTAATGCGTGATTACGCCTGACCCGAACCGAGTGCTCCACCCGCCCGCTATCCCGCAGGAGTTCCTGCCGCGCCACATCGCGCTGGTCATGGACGGAAATGGCCGCTGGGCAGAGGAGCGCGGAATGAAGCGCACCGAGGGCCATCGTAGGGGAGAAGCAGTGCTTCTCGACGTCGTCGATGCCTGCCTCGCCCTCGGCATTCCCTACCTCTCAGCCTATGCTTTCTCCACGGAGAACTGGCGCCGCAGTGCCGAGGAGGTCCGCTTCCTCATGGGCTTTAACCGCGACGTGCTGCGCCGCCAGCGCCACTGGCTCAACGAGAGGGGAGTGCGCGTGGTGTGGGCCGGCCGCCGCCCGCGCCTGTGGCGTTCCGTTATTAAGGAGCTCGAGGCCGCCGAGGAGCTCACCAAGGACAACACCAAGATGACCCTGGTGATGTGCGTGAATTACGGAGGGCGCGCCGAGCTTGTCGACGGCATCCGTACCCTCGCCGAGCAGGTCTCCCGCGGCGAGCTCGACCCACGCTCCATCAACGAGAAGACGGTGAGCTCGGTGATGTATGACCCCGATATGCCGGACGTAGATCTGTTCTTGCGCCCCTCGGGTGAAAAGCGCACCTCCAATTTCCTGCTCTGGCAGTCGGCCTACGCAGAGATGATTTATCAGGACAAGCTCTTCCCGGACTTCACGCCGGAAGACCTGTTCGCTGCGGTGGAAGAGTACGCGCGGCGTGACCGTCGCTTCGGCGGTGTCAAATAGCCCGCCTAGACATCTGGGATGAAGATGTCCTCGATGCGGCAGGAAAAGTGGCGCGCAATCTGAAAGGCGAGGGGAAGCGAAGGATCGTAGCGCCCCTTTTCAATGCTGATGATGGTTTGGCGCGAGACTCCCAATTCGGTGGCGAGGCCTTGTTGTGAGAGCCCGCGTTGTTCGCGTATCTCTTTGAGGCGGTTATCCACGGCTTAGCTCGCCGCCTGCTTGTGGGCGAGATAGCTAATACCAAAGGTGCCAGTAACGAAGGCGCCCAGAATGATGGTGAGCAGAGTACCGGAGACGCTGAAGTCCCAGATGGACGAGATGATGCCTAGGCCACCGATAGCAAAGAGCAGGGCATGCAGGGTGTTTTCGGAAGCCTGTGAATACCAGTGAGACTCGATGGAGTTCTCTGGGTCTGGGGTAGCACCCCGAATAGTGGAACGATCCACCATGAACGCCCAGCTAGCTGCAGAGGCAATGGGCAGGAGACACAAGGTGTATACCGCAACGGCGAGCCACGGCGCGTCGCGGTGTACGAAGACTCCAAGGGCAACTCCGGCGGCCGCGGCAATAAGTAGACCCACGGCTAGGGATAGGGCGATGAGTGTGGTTTGGGTACCGCCCCACTTGGGGCGGCCAAAGCGAGAAGTGGGCATGAAGTTCCTCCTATCAGTGACGGCTGTAAAGCGTGCTTTACGCACATCATATGTCAAGCAAACTTTACTGTAAAGGGTGCTTTACTTTATTTGATGGAGGAAGTGGAGTTGCCGCAGGTAAAGGGCAAAAACCTCAGCTCCGCCCCAACGATAGGGCGGGCTGAGGTGGAAGGTTCTCTGTTAAGAAGATGTGCTTAGGATGCTGCGGAGCACTCGGCACACGTGCCGAAGATCTCGGCATCGTGCCCGGTGAGCTCAAAACCGTGTTCCTTGGCTACCGAGGAGGCCCACTGCTCGATGGGGCCACCGTCGATCTCCTCGGTGCGGCCGCACTTGGTACACACCAAATGGTGGTGATGGGCATCGGTATCGCAGTGGCGGTACAGCGTCTCACCAGAAGGCATATGGAGCGCATCGACCGCATCGATCTCAGAGAGTGATTGCAGCGTGCGGTAGACGGTGGTGAGGCCGACCTTCTGGTTGTTGTCGATAAGCGCCTGGTGAATGTCCTTGGCGGACGCGAACTTGTCGAGCTTCCGAAGGACCTCGACCACAGCGGTGCGCTGACGGGTATTGCGCGCGCCGAGCTTCGGGATGCTGTCGTGGATGGCCATGCTGCTTAGCCTATCAATACACTTTCAATAAGGGTATTAGGTGGTGGCCAGGGCAGCGTCGGCAAGCAGCGGCAACACCTTAGGAGCTGCCAAGCTGTAGCGCACCTCGCGACCCAAACGTTCGCTATCAACAATGTTCGCGCGCTTGAGAACGCGCAGGTGTTGGCTAATAAGTGGCTGCGACTTACCCGTTGCGGCAACGAGCTCGTGCACGTAGTGATCGCGCTCAGCTAGACGCTGAATGATATCGATCCGCAAAGGTGAATCTAAAGCGCTGATGACCGTCGCGGCGGCATTGATATCAAAGGAGAGAGGGGCTTCAGGGGTGGTACTCACGCCGTTCACTTTCAATCGTTTCTATAGAGGTAGAGATATACATACTATAGCTGAAGAATGCGAAAATGTGTATAGAATACACCGCACTTGTGGGGTGACGGCGCGGAGCACGTAGGCGCGCGCTAGACTAGTTTGCATTGAAAAAGACTGTCCCCTACCAGAGGAGTCCCACTAACCATGGCATCCGTCATTGATACTGTTGTCAGCCTGTGTAAGCGTCGCGGCTTGGTCTACCAGGCAGGTGAAATTTATGGCGGTTCCCGCTCTGCGTGGGACTACGGCCCGCTGGGCGTTGAGCTGAAAGAAAACATCAAGCGTCAGTGGTGGCGCCACATGGTGCAGTCTCGCGATGACGTCGTGGGTGTGGACACCTCCGTCATCCAGCCGCGTCAGGTCTGGGTTTCCTCCGGCCACGTCGAGGTCTTCACTGACCCGCTGGTGGAATCCAAGCACACCGGTAAGCGCTACCGCGCTGACCACCTCATTGAGGCCTACGAGGAAAAGCACGGCCACGAGCCGGCAAATGGCTTGGCAGACATCAATGACCCGGAGACCGGTCAGCCGGGTGACTGGACGGAGCCGAAGGCCTTCTCTGGCCTGCTCAAGACCTTCCTGGGCCCGGTCGACGATGAGCAGGGCCTGCACTACCTGCGCCCGGAGACCGCGCAGGGCATCTTCGTCAACTTCAAGAACGTGATGACCTCGGCGCGTATGAAGCCGCCGTTTGGCATCGCGAACATTGGTAAGTCCTTCCGCAACGAGATCACCCCGGGTAACTTCATCTTCCGTACTCGCGAGTTCGAGCAGATGGAGATGGAGTTCTTCGTCAAGCCGGGCGAGGACGAAGAATGGCACCAGTACTGGATCGATGACCGCTTCAACTGGTACATCGACCTCGGTATCAAGGAAGAGAACCTGCGCCTCTATGAGCACCCGCAGGAGAAGCTCTCGCACTACTCCAAGCGCACCGTCGACGTCGAATACGCCTACAACTTCAAGGGCTCCAAGTGGGGCGAGCTGGAAGGCGTGGCCAACCGTACGGACTACGACCTGTCCGTGCAT
This sequence comes from Corynebacterium sp. FDAARGOS 1242, assembly GCF_016889985.1. Lineage (NCBI taxonomy): Bacteria > Bacillati > Actinomycetota > Actinomycetes > Mycobacteriales > Corynebacteriaceae > Corynebacterium > Corynebacterium sp. FDAARGOS 1242. The sequence goes on from NZ_CP069568.1 coordinate 378,876, forward strand.
GCGAAGGGCTCCGGCGAGGACCTGTCCTACTTTGACCAGGAGGCCGGCGAGCGCTGGACCCCGTACGTCATTGAGCCGGCGGCCGGCCTGGGCCGCGCCATGATGGCCTTCCTCATCGATGCTTACGATGAAGAGGAAGCCCCGAACGCCAAGGGCGGCACCGATAAGCGCGTGGTCCTGCGCCTTGACCGCCGCCTGGCTCCGGTCAAGGTGGCCGTGCTGCCGCTGTCGAAGAAGGAAGAGCTGTCCACCCCGGCTCGCGAGCTGGCCAACAAGCTGCGCGCGAACTGGAACGTTGAGTTCGATGTTTCTGGTGCTATTGGCCGCCGCTACCGCCGCCAGGACGAAATCGGCACACCCTTCTGCGTGACCTATGACTTCGACACCCTCGAGGACAACGCGGTCACCGTGCGTGAGCGTGACTCCATGGAGCAGGAGCGCGTCAAGCTCGACGAGCTTGAGGCGTACCTGGCCGCCCGCCTGGTTGGCTGCTAATGCATTACACCAGCTGGGACCGCAGCGATAGCAAGAACCCCGTCCTCCTCGTGGAGGAGGGGCCAGAATCGCTGGGTATGTTCCAGGAACGCTCGGCTGACGTGGAAGGCGATCACTGGCGCCTCGACGTTGGTGACCTCGGCGCGTCGATCACGCTTAGCGACGACCGCGTCTACCGCCTCGCCGGCAACCCCAAGCGCGACAAGCGCCTGGAGGCCTCCCTGGACGGCCGCACCTTCGCCTTCATCAACGAGGCAGGCGGGGACTGGATTGTGGAGGACAGCTCGGGCGTCAAGGTAGCCCAGTTCTCCTCCAAGAACTCCGGCGTGCGCAAGGCCATCCTCGAGTTCGAAGGCGAGAACAGCTCTGACTCCGGCGACCTCGACGACTGGGAAGTCGCGGGCTTGAGCTGGTTTACGCGCGTCATCTTGGAAGCGCGCACGCAGCGCACCGCGATTCCCATCATCGCAACGCTGGTGCTGTTGTCCATCGTCGCCATCATTACGGTGCTGATCTAATGCAGCGCTGGGTGTGGCGCGATGAGGCGCTGGTGAATGAGGAAGGCGAGACCCTTGCCCGCGTGACGCCGACGGGCCTGCTGCTGCCCGGATCGGGCACCACCATCGCCTTCGAGCACGTCCCGGACGCGCGCAGCTTTAGCGTGCGCGGACCCGACTTTTCGGCGGAGCAGGTTACCTTCACGGTGAAAAAGCTGCGCGCGGTCTGTCAGGACCGCGAGTACCTGCTCGAGCGCACCAATCCTTTCCGCCGCGAGCGCCGCATCCTCGCTGTATCTGGCACCGCCACCGAGGTTGCCCGCACCACCCCGCGGGGCCGCGACCTCGAGGTTGCGGTGGGCACACTACCTCTCACGGACGCCGCCTTCACTAGCTACTGCTGCCTGCTTCTCGACGGCTCCACCCGCCCCTTACGCACCTAAATCCCCACTAGCAGCTTCGCTGGCGCAAGGCACCTGGCTCAAGGCACTTGGCAGAAGGCAAGTGGCAAAGGGCATCCGCCAAAAGGCATCTTTGGGCGTGAAAATGCCATGTAGAGGCAGTAGAAGGCGTTTTCAGCTGTGAAAACGCCTTCTAGCAGATGCCTTGTGCGGCATGCCGCCCGTGCACTGTGTCCCCCAACCCCCAGATCCAGACCCAGAGGCAGGGCTGGGACCCATACCAAGTCCGAGCCGCCGGGTGAATGCGGGGCGGCTGGAAGGAGCTGAGTAGAAATCGCAAGGCGCAGCTAGAAGGAGCCGCCGCGGAAACCGCCACCGCCGCCGCCCGAGAAGCCACCTCCGCCGAAGCCGCCTCCAGAGAACCCGCCGCCGAAGCCGCCGCCGTGGCCGCGAGAGCTACCGCCGCCGAGGACTTGGCCCAGCACCATGCCGGTGAGGATATTGCCCGCAGCATCGGTGGCTTGTCGGCGCTGCTCCTGGCGGCGATACGCCTCCAGGTCCGCCTTGGCGCGCCTCAGCGCGGTCTGGGCAGCCGCAGCCGCATCGCGGGAGAAGTTGAGCGCCGCACGCAGGTCCTTGGATGCGGAATTCTGGGCTTGAGCGTAGAGGCGGGTGGCATCGGCAAGAGCCACACGCGCATCGGGACCCACCACGCGGCCACGGGAGGAGAGCAGGTCCTCGGCTGCCTGGATGGCGGATTCCGCCGCGGCGATTTGTTGGCGGTAGAGCGCGATCTGGCGCTCACGAGTGGAATTGGTTTCGCGGACGGTGTCGAGTTGCTCGTCGAGCTTGGTATCGATAGCCGTCAGCGCGGTGTACTGGCCCAACGGGTCAGCTTGGCCGTTGCTGCGCGCCTGGTCCACGGCGGCCCGCGCCGTGGAAAGCAAGTCCTCCAGCGTGGACCAATCGGCAGGCGAGCCCTGGGCCTTGCCCTGCTGTTCCAGCTGCTGGGCCTCGGCGATTTCGCCCTCGACTTCATCGATGAGCGCCGGCAGGGTGGCCTTGGCAGAAGCGATGGAGTTTTCGGCGTTCTCCACACCAGTGAGCAGTCGGTCGGAAACCTCAAGGGCATGTTCGGCATCGCGGATAATACCCACGAGAGGCCCCTGCTGGCCGGCTGGTTGGGACTGCAGCGAACGGCCGCGCTCGAGTAACTTCTCGGCCTCGGAGAGCGAGACCTCCGCCATCTCCGGATTATCCGCGATGGAGGACAATGCCTCCTCGGAATAGGAACCGCCAAGGGTGGACAAGGTGGTACGAGCCTGCGGCAAGCGGCCACGCAGATCCACCGTACGGCGTGTGAGTTCATCGAGTTTCGAGCCGGCGTTAATCAGCAGGTCACGCATCTGGGCGAAGTCCGTTGCCTGCGCGTCGAGGGCATCGTCAGCCTGGCCACAAGAGGAAATAATCTCCACCAGCATCTGGCGGCGCTCACCTTCAGATTTCGGCAGGTTGTCGTTGAGCTGCTGCTGCAACTGGAAGGCCTTCTGCAAGGTCAGCGTGGAGTGGTTCATCGCGCGCGTGAACGGGCGGGTACGCTCTGGGCCGAACTCGGCCACCGCGATATCGAGCTCTTCTTTGCCACGGCGGATGGACTCGTCGGTAGAGACTAACTCCTCTTGTGCCAGCTGAGACAGAGTGGCCAGATCTAGGCGGTCGAGCTGCGAGGTATTCCCCGGCTCAATCTGGCGCGCGGATTCCAACGCGGCTGCCGAGTCCTTCTTGGTTTTGCGCCGGCTCGCCGCCGCAATGCCGCCACCAGCCACCACCAAGGCACCGGCGCCACCAGCCAGCCACAGCCCACCATTGCCACCGGAGCCATCAGAGGAACCAGAGGAGCCCGAAGAGCCCGAAGCACCAGAGGAACCGGAAGAACCGGAAGCTGCAGCGTCGACAAGCGCCAGCGCCGACGCCCCATACTCGCGGCCGCCCGCAAGCTTGCCGTACGCCGCGTCATACATCGCATCCAGACGCCCGCGCGGCCACTCCTTACCGGTCTGCACGCCCATTGTGGAATCCTCCACGCCCACCACATAGGCAGCGGAATTCGGCCCCTTGGCCTTCACAATCTCACCCGCATAGGCCTCCGCACCTTCCGGCAGGGAGGAGGCGAAGACCACGAAAACCACCACGTGGTGTTCCTGCTGCAGCTTGACAATCTTGTCCTCCAACTCGGACTTCTCCGAGCTCGAGAGGACCCCAGCCTCATCCGTCACCTTGTCCTTGAGCGAGGCGGCCTCAGGTGCGGCAACAACGAATTCTGTGGCCAGAGCAGGCCCAGCCGTCGCGCACCCCAACACCAGGGCGGCGAGGGCAGCGCGGCCAATACGAGCGGCAGTAGTCATGCGCACCACGATACCTTCCCGGCGCTAAGGTAGTAAGACAGTGAAATACGTCATTGTCTTAGGCGCCGCGCAGTACGACGGCCGCCCCTCCCGCATCCTGGCCGGTCGCGTGCGTTACGCCGCCGAGTACGCCACCGCGCACAATCTCCCCATCATCACCGTGGGAGGGAACTTGCCCGGAGATAAGTTCACGGAGGCGGGGGTAGCACGAGCCATGCTTGCCGACGTCCCCCTTAACGTCACCGCCCTCCCCGAAGGACTCGATACCCGCAGCTCACTGGCGGCCGCACGCGAGAAGCTCAACGTGACCGACGCGGTCATTGTGACCGATCCGCTCCACCGCCTGCGCACCTACGTCATCGCCCGCCAGGAAGGAATCAGGGCCACCGTCCTCGGCACCCCCTATTACCCCTCCCCGCGCTTTTCCATCCCGTGGTGGCGCTATCTAGCCCACGAGACCGGCGGGCTTATCTATCTGGGCTTGCGCACCGCAGTAGGGGAGGAGCGCTCCGCAGGCCTGCGCACGGCCCTCTACCGCATCGAGCGCATCATCCGACCTAACCAGGCTCTGCGCCACCGTGTCATTGGCGCGAGGCAGCCCCAGCAGGGCGAGGACAACGCCTAAACTGAAGCCCTGTGAGTTACAACTATTCCGCCGATGACGTCGCCCGCTTGGCCAGCGAGAGCCCCAAAGGCTCAGCCCTCAGCCCCACCGAGGAGCACCGCGGCGCCTTTTCCCGGGACCGCGCCCGCGTCCTGCATTCGGCGGCCCTGCGCCGTCTGGCGGATAAAACGCAGGTTGTCGGCCCCCGCGACGGCGATACCCCGCGTACTCGCCTGACCCACTCCCTGGAAGTCAGCCAGATTGCGCGCAGCATCGGCGCCGGGTTGGGCTTGGATCCCGATCTCTGCGATATGGCCGGTCTGACCCATGACATTGGCCACCCGCCCTACGGTCACAACGGCGAGAACGCGCTCAACGAGGTGGCCCTCGGCGGCTTCGAAGGCAACGCCCAGACCCTGCGCATCCTCACCAAGCTGGAACCCAAAGTCGTCCTGGACACGCCGCAGGGCCTGAGCAGCTATGGCCTCAACCTCACCCGCGCCTCGCTTGATGCCGCCTGCAAATACCCCTGGACCAAGACCAACCCCGACGGCACACTCAACCGCAAATACGGCGCTTATGACGAAGACGCGGACGTCCTGGAGTGGCTCCGCCAGGGCCACACGGACCAGCGCAAGTCCATGGAAGCCCAGGTGATGGACTGGTCAGATGACATCGCCTATTCCGTCCATGACGTCGAAGACGGCATCATCTCCCGCCGCATCTCACTGGGTGTTTTGTGGGACCTTGTGGAACTCGCACAGCTGGCAGACAAGGGTGCTAAGGCCTTTGGCGGCACCGCCGACGAACTGCTCGAGGCTGCCGACCGCTTGCGCCAACTGGACATCATCAATGCCATCGGCAACTTCGACTATTCCCTGCGCTCCTATACCAACTTAAAGAAGATGACCTCCGAGCTCGTCGGCCGCTACGTGGGCGCTACCGTTTCCGCCACCCTAGAAGCCAATGACGGTCCGCTCGGCCGCATGAATGGTGACCTCCACGTCCCGCCAGGCGCGGTCGCTGAGGTCACCCTGCTCAAGACCATCGCCGTTCTCTACGTCATGGACGAGCCCGCCCACCTAGCCCGCCAAGACCGCCAACGCGAGCGCATCTACCGCGTCTACGACTACCTCGTCGCCGGCGCCCCCGGCTCGCTGGACGCCACCTTCGCCTTGTGGTGGAACCAGGCCGAGTCCGATGTGGAGCGCGACCGCGCCATCATCGACCAGATCGCTTCCATGACAGAATCCCGCCTCGAGCGCCTAGCCCAACGCAGCGCCGAGCTCTTCGGATTCCTCAGCTAGCGCACGAGCGCTACGCCCTGGTCCTCCAACACCGAAGAGATCCGCGACAAGTCGTCCTGCTCTAGGTCAAAGTCGGCGGCAATGATCGCCTGGATGTGCTGCTCCCGCAGGAAATCCGCGAGGTCATCGAGGTTGTGCGGCGCCCCCGCCGCATTGCTGCGCAGACGGCCCAGCGCACCATAGAAATCCTCGCGGCTGCGGATAGTCTCCGTAATGAGAATGCGGTCCATGCTGTTTACAATCCTTTAGTTCTTACGCACTACTCGGCGTCCGGAATCGTGCAGAAGCTCTCGTAGTGGTCATCGGTGTAGTACCACACGTCCGGGTCCGTCTCACTGCCGCCACCAGTGACGATGCGCTTGGCGCCGCGGTGTCCGATGCCCGGGGTATCCACCGTGTATTCGCGATAATAATTCTTATCCTGCTGCGGCAGCACGCCCTCATAATTGCCAAAGCGCACGTTGTCATTGTCCGGATAGTCATAGGGCCCGCCGGCCAGAATGTCCTGCGCGGTCTCCTCCGCCTGCTCAGGCAGGGAGTCCATAGAGCAGGTGGGCAGGTCACCCTCCTCGGAGCCATGCTTGCCGACGTCCCCCTCGTCCCCCTTGTCCGAGGCCTGCTCCGTCTGGCCGCCGTTGCTGCTCCCACCATCACTACCGAGGTCGATGCCAAAATAACCCGCAACAAGCACGAGCACTGCACCACCGATGAGAGCAGGCAGTGATTTCCTGGAAGGGGAGGACTGGGACATGCCCCCATCATTGCAGCTATAGGGCCAAAACTGAAATCCCGTCCGCGCGTACTGTAAGCCGCGCGGCAGGACTCCTGACCGTCGATGGCTCCATGTCCACCGCGCGGGGTAGTCTGTACGCATGGCACGAGGCAGAATTCCGGACAGCGACATCCAAGCTATCCGTGAACGCGCGCCTATTGAGGAAATCGTGGGCGAATACGTCCAGCTCAAGCCCGCGGGTTATGACTCGCTCAAGGGGCTGAGCCCCTTCAAGGATGAGAAGACCCCGTCCTTCCACGTGCGCCCGCAGCGCGGCTATTATCACTGCTTCTCCACGGGCAAAGGCGGCGATGTTTTTAGCTTCCTCATGGAGATGGAACAGGTCACCTTCCCGGAAGCCGTGGAGGCCGTAGCCCAAAAAATTGGCTACCACATCAATTATCAAGGGGGCTCCACCGGCGCACGCGATGAAAAGCCCGGCACCCGCCAGCGCCTTATCGCCGCCAACAAGGCTGCGCACGAGTTCTACCGCCAGCAGTTAGAAACCCCGCAGGCAGCAACCGGCCGCGAGTTCCTCCTGGACCGAGGCTTTTCCAAGGACATCATCTACGACTTTGAATGTGGATATGCGCCTGAGGGCTGGGATACCGCCACCAAGCACTTGCTGCGTATGGGCTTTTCCTTCGAAGAGTTGGAGGCCGCCGGTATTTCCAAGATGGGCAAGCGCGGCCCGATTGACCGCTTCCACCGCCGCCTGCTGTGGCCCATCAAGGATCTCTCCGGCAATGTCATTGGCTTTGGCGCCCGCAAGCTTTTCGACGATGACAAGCTGGGCAAGTACATGAACACCCCGGAGACCATGCTCTACCGCAAATCCAAGGTGCTCTTCGGCCTCGATTTGGCCAAGCGCAATATTGCGGAGCAGCACCAGGCCGTGGTGGTGGAGGGCTACACGGATGTCATGGCCATGTACGCCGCGGGTGTCAAGACCGCCGTGGCCTCCTGTGGCACCGCCTTCGGCGGCGATCACCTCCAAGTGCTGCGCCGGCTCATGCTCGATGATTCCTACTTCCATGGCGAGCTCATTTACACCTTCGATGGTGATGAGGCCGGCCAGAAGGCCGCCATGCGCGCCTTCGAGGGTGAGCAGAAGTTCACCGGCCAGTCCTTCGTCTCTGTTGCTCCCGACGGTATGGACCCGTGCGACCTTCGCCTTGAGCGCGGCGATGCCGCCGTGCGCGACCTCGTGGCGGACCGCATACCGATGTTTGAGTTCGTCATTCGTTCGGTCATTTCAGACTTCAGCATCGACTCGGCCGAAGGTCGTCTCCAGGCCCTGCGCCGCGCCGTGCCCGTCGTAGCCCAGATCCAGGACCAACCTCTGCAGCGCGAGTACGCCCGCCGCCTCGCCGGGTGGGTGGGCTGGCCGGACCCGGAGGAAGTCCTCCACCAAGTACGCCAGGAGGCCCGCAAACCTAAAAAGCAGGAGCGCCCGCGTTTTGCCAGCCTGGAGGAAACGTCCTCAGCACCCGCGCAGACCAGCGCCCCCGTCATGCACATCCCCGGTCCCCGCGAGCCGCACCTGTGGCCACAGCGCGAGGCCCTCAAGCTGGCCCTGCAGTACCCGCAGATCGCCGGCAGCTACTTCGATGGTATTACCGAGGACGCCTATTCCAACGAGGCCTACCGCACGATCCGCCGCGCTATCTCCACCCTCGGTGGCGTGACCGCCGGTGCCGAACAGCCCGGCGTGGAGTGGCTCGCCGCCGTGGCCGGGGAGATGCCGGATCTTATGGCCCGCAACTTCGTCTCTGAGCTGGCCGTCGAACCCATCAAGCTGGGCGAGACCGGCAACCCCGATACCGACCTGGAGGCCTACGCCGATTCCGTGCTCTCGCGACTTCAGGAAGCCCGGGTGGGCGACCAAGTAGCCCAACTCAAGGCACAACTAGGCCGCATGCGCCCCTCCGACGACGAAGAGGCCTATAACTCACTCTTCGCGGACCTCGTCGCCCTCGAGCAAGCTCGCCGCGAGCTCAATGACCGCGCCTTCCGCGGCGTACGCTAACTGACGCAGACGCTAATCCGCAGCCATGCGTACGCGCTGTAGCGTGCGCGCTAATCCTCGTCCGGCTCGTAAATCCGGTCCGCCGTCATTCCATCCGCGGTGCCGCTGGCGCCACGCTTGCCGCGCTTCCCTTTGTTGTAGTCCTTCAGCTCGCGCATGCGAGGGTCCGGATCCAAGCGGTTGGCCACAGCCTTGCGTGCCGAACGCACCGCGGATTTGGTGACAGGGGAGTTCACGGCCTTTTCGTAGGCGCCCTTAATTTGGTGGTAGCGCTTGCGTCCAGCCTTGGTTCCAAAGACGTATCCGGCGGCAGCGCCCACAACAAATTGGATCATTGGAAACTAGTCATCCCCTTCTTCAGCCGGCAACAAGTACCAGCGGTGGCGTTCACATCAGCGTTCACAGTACGCGCGCAGGCGGCTTTGCTGGCACGTACACGTCTGAGACACAGCCTACCTGCCGCGAGCCCGCAAAGTAAGGCTATGTGGGGAGTGGAGAATAGTTTTCCGCTGAGGACTTCCCCTGCGGCCCACCTCACGTTAGGTTAAATGTGTGGAGAATTCGAAGACAACGCATGCGGCGTCGGCAGCCGTGGCTATGGCGGCACTTCTTACCGCCAGCCTGACCCCTGCAGAATCCCGCGCTGCCTGCCCCGAGGAAATTCGCGAGGTCAGCGCCGCGGAAGACTAGTGGCGCACCATCGCCGTTTACCTTTCCGTCACGTCGCGGACACCTAAAAGGTGTAAGACATCCCTTATGCCTACATTTTCCCGCGCGCTGGCGGCCCCGATTGCCGCCGTGCTGGTGGTCACCTCCGCCCAGCCCGCAGCCTTGGCGGCCGACCTTCCCTTCACCATCCCCGCGCTCGCAGATCCCATGACGGGCTCAAGCACCGGTGAGGCACCAGTACAGCATCCCGGCGCGCCCACACCCCGGCCCTTTACCCCGGACTACCTCGTGGGTTTTCCCTCCGATGTCTCGTCCTATCAGTACGGCGTGTATTGGGAAGTGGTGCGGCTTTATGACGACATCAAGACCAACCCCACCACCATGGCCGAGGACCTCGATAAAGCCGTGGCAATCAACAACGCCGCGGCTGGCGACGCCACCCTCATCGCCCGCGCGCAACGCGACGCCGCCGCGGACACCGATGGCGTCATGGCCGCGGTCTCCGATGCTATGGGCCCTGAGCTTGGCCAAGCCTTCCGCGACGCCCTGGCTGAGCACCGCCTGCCCAAGACCGAATACCTGCTGGGCAATGGCTACCTCGCCCGCGCGGGTGGACTGGCTAGCTCTACCTTTGCCGAGAAGCACTACTTCAAAGCTGCCCGTCCTTTCCAACAGGCTCCGGACCGCATCAAGCGCTACAACGACGGCAGGAAGAACTACTACCTGGATTCCCCAGCCTTCCCCTCCGGCCACACCAACCAAGCGGTGTGGGTCACCACGTTGTTAGCCTCCATGCTTCCGGAGGTCGGCCCGCAGCTGGCCCTGCGCGGCGTTGAGGCAGGCAACCGCCGCGTGGTCATGGGCGTGCATTCGCCCCTGGACGTCATCGGCGGCCGCATGACAGGCCTAGCCGCTGCCGCCGACCGACTCAACGATCCGCGCATGCGCGATGCCCTGCACCAAGCCGAGGCCGAAATCCGTGCTGAGATCCAGTGGCGCACCGGCAAGGACATCGTCACCCTTGTGGACGAGCAGAATGCTGCCGGCACCACCTATACCACCGCTGCCCAAGCCGCCGAGCGGTATGAACCTATGGCCGATTACGGATTGAGCACCGTTTATCACCCAGACGCGCCCATGATCGTGCCCAAGGCCGCACCCGTCCTCCTCGAGGCCGCCCACCCCAACCTCAACTACGAACAGCGCGCCGACGTCCTCCGCCAGACCGCTACCGCGCCCGGCACCCCACTGGATTGGCAGGGCGCAAGCGGCTCGTGGCAGCGCATCAACCTGGTGAAGGCGTTGGGTGCGCACGTGAGTGTGGACGCAGATGGAAATGTGCACGTAGCACAAGCAATGTAGACTCTAAAAGAAATTCTCTCCCAGTAAAGTCGAAGGAAGTTTATGTCTAAGCCGAAGATCATGACTGTGTATGGCACCCGCCCGGAAGCAATCAAGGTGGCACCGGTCATCAAGGCACTGGAAAAGGACGATCGCTTTGAATCGGTGGCTGTCTCTACGGGGCAGCACCGCGAGATGCTGGAGCAGGTCAACACAATGTTCGGGATTGAGCCGAAGCTGGACCTGCAGCTGATGAAGCCCGGGCAGAGCCTTAATGAGATTGTCTCTCGTGCTCTCATGGGCCTTGATGAGGTTATCGATGCCGAACAGCCCGATGTCATTGTTTCGCAGGGAGATACCTCCACCGCCATGGCAGCTGCGCTTGCCGGCTTCCATCGTGGTGTAAAAATCGTGCACCTCGAAGCTGGCCTGCGCACCGGTGACATTCATTCGCCCTTCCCGGAGGAAGCTAACCGCAAACTCATTGGCCAGGTAGCTGAGCTGCACCTCGCACCCACGGCAGGTTCCATGGAGAATCTCCGCCGCGAAAACGTTCGTTCCAAGGACATCGCGGTGACCGGCAATACGGTTATCGATGCACTGCTGGAAGCCGCAAGTTGGGATACCGAGTTTGAGGATTCCGCTCTTCAGGAAGCCGCAGCATCTGACAAGCGCCTTGTCGTGGTCACCACCCACCGCCGCGAGAACCTCGAAGCCATGAAGGAAATCGGCGGCGCTGTCAAGGATCTCGCGGAGGCCTACCCGGACATCAACTTTGCGTTGCCACTGCACCTCAACCCGAAGGTGCGCGACGCCGTCCTTCCGGAGGTAGAGTCCCTGCCTAACGTCATCATTACGGACCCACTGCCGTATGACCAATTCACCAAGTTGCTCGCCCGCGCTACCATCATCTTGACGGACTCCGGCGGAGTCCAGGAGGAAGCCCCGGCATTGGGCAAGCCCGTTCTGGTCATGCGTCAGAACACCGAGCGCCCCGAAGCCGTCGTCGCCGGCACTGTGAAGCTGGTGGGCACCAACCGCAGCCTCATCGTGGCAGAAGCCAAGCTGCTTCTTGATGACTCCGCTGCCTACGACGCCATGGCCAACGCCGTCAACCCGTACGGCGATGGCAAAGGCGCTGAGCGCGCCGTGGCAGCTATTGCTGAGCTCCTTGGAATAGGGGAGCGCCTTCCAGACTTTTCTCCGGAAATTGGTGCCTAACCTGTTTCAGTGTGGGGGAGAGACCACTTCTTTTTCTCGCGCTGAACAACGCGGTACCAGGTAAAATGAAGATATGGAACCATGCGACATTAAATGCACAACCCCCCAGCGCACTACGACTTCACAGATTCTGGCTGATGCGATGTCTGTGGGACAACTCAGCGTTACCGAGTTCGAGGAACGCTCTGATGCCTGTGCGGAAGCAGTAACCCGTGGTGAGTTGCTTGACCTTGTATCAGACCTCCTCGACAACCCTGAAAGAGTACTTTTTGGTGGCCATGAGGTCGCACAGCGGAGCTCCCATGAACTCAACACTACCCGCGTCAACAGTGAGACCGAACCGGTAGTAAGCCGTGCCTTGGCTCAGGTTGAGCCTGCCGTTCATGGCGCGAAGAGCCTCTCCCTCGGCATCTTTGGCGGCACCACGGTGCGTAGTACGCCCATCGCTTCTCATCACACCACCATGGGCATCTTTGGCGGCACTGACGTGGACTTTCGCGGAGCCTCCCTCAAAGAACACGTCACGACGATCCAAGCGGTCGGGGTATTCGGCGGCGTCGATGTCTGGATTCCGGAAGGGTTCCGTGTCCGTGTGAGCGGCATTGGCCTTTTTGGCGGCCACGACATCAAGGTCGAAAAGGGAGCCACCGACCCCGCCGAGCTACCCGCCAGCGCCCCAGAAGTCGTGGTGAACTGCTTCAGCCTCTTTGGTGGGGTGGATGTGCATGTGGTGAAGCGCTAGGCGCAAAATAAAAGCCGGCCAATCAACCCATAAGGATCAATGGAGCCGGCTAGTTCTGTCGCGTCTAAGTCCGCAGTTTAAAAGGGCAAGTGGATTCCATACTTGTTGAGGATGCGCTTAATCTGCTCAGTGTTAGCAGCAGCGGTACCGACAGCGATTGCCAGTGCGCCAACGACCGCAGCGACAACACCCCACACCTCGGCCTTGGAAGACACGGCACCAGACGGTGACGGCTGCGGGTTGTCCTGATTCTTATCTTCCTTGAGACGGGCCTTGGAATGGTCCGACGTTGAGCCAAGTGGCAGACACTCGGAAAGCTCATCGATGGTGTAGAACGTCGACCCCTCAGCGATGGGCTCACAACCGTCGTGGAAAGCGATTTCCTTCTCGTTGTAAAGCATGCGCACGAGCGTTTCTCCGTGCTCGTTCTGGAAAGCATCCCACTGAATATTGGCACCCATCGGCGCTACTTTGTCTCCACGCCAGTCGGAGTTCTCCCACGAATAGAGTTCATCAGCGGGGATTCCCTTCTCAGAGCCAGGGAGCTTCAGCAAAGCTGCCAGAGGGATAATGGTTTCCGCATGACCAAAGCGATACTCAGCAGCGATGTCACCGCCGTCGGCGCGGTCTTTGACGCCTTGAATCATTTCCTTGAGCAGCGGTTCGAAGTTGTCGTAGGCCACCGTCTGGCCTTCAATAGCAGGGCCTTTCTGGTAGTAATCCTCAACGTCGAGGAGGTAAGCAAAGGTTGGGCCGCTCGCCTCATCCATATACTGGTCAAAGATCCAACCCTCTGCCGGAGTCTTCTCCTCATGGGCAAGAGCAGGGGCAATGATATACAGGTTGTAGAACTGCAGGGCGGCGTCCACAATGCCCTCGACTGTCTTGTCGTCCTTTTCTCGGCCCACAAAACTGATGGATCCGTCTTCGAGGCCCGCGATGAAATCCTCGGTGAAGATCTTGTTTAGCAGGCTGCGTGCAGCGGTCTGCGATGCTGGTTTGGCATATGCCTCCTCGACCTTGCTGTCGAGGGTCTCGGAGTCTTTCCATTCCGAGTACTTCTCATAGGAAGGGGCATTCTTATCCTTGTGCGCGTACATGAGGTCAGTTCGTGTCTCAATGGTCACGTGGCCGTCCTCCGTACCGTCAACAAGGTTGTCTGCAAGTTTGGGATTCTCCGAAAGCCAGGACTCGCCGAAGTTCCAGCCGGAGTCATTGGCACGGTCTTCACCGGAAGAAATGTACTTGACCTTGAGGTTCTCATCCTCGATTCGGTCCATCAATGCGGAGTTGCGCTGAGCATTGCGTTGCCCGATGCCCTGTAGTTCCTCACGGCCTACGACAGTGAGGTTGCCATAGCCGGCATCCTGGCCAGTACCGCCCGCGAGTTCCTTGTTCACAATGATCATGGCTTCAACCTGAGGGATGAGCTTTTCACCCAACTCGGTGAGCTGGTCGTGCTCCTTGGCGTACTCCAGCATCTGCTGTGCTAGGTCGTCGTACTTGAAGCTGGACAAGCCACGGGAACCGTGGCGGTTTACGGTTGACGTGTAGATCTGGTGAAAGCCTGCGGGTGCTTCAGCGTAGACAGAACCTTGCGGCTCATAGTGCTGCTTAGTGGAGTAGTAGGTCGAAGCATTAGCAGCCAAAGCTGGAGCTGAGGAAACAGCACAAGCAACAGCAGTTGCAAGTGCGATAGCACGAATACGCATGAGAAAAAGTTCCTTCGAGAGGTAGTCGGTGATGAGACATAGACACCGTAGAACAGGAACCTTTCGTCAAAGTTTCTGAGAGGTTAAATGTGCTTTGGTTTTGAGCTAGGCCCGCATTGAGCGCGAAAGCGCCCTTGAGCCTAAAAGCAGAAAAACTCGTTGACTACTGTTATAGTCAACGAGCGCGTTATCTGCTCCTCCAACTGGGCTCGAACCAGTGACCCTTCGATTAACAGTCGAATGCTCTGCCAACTGAGCTATGGAGGATTATGCGTATGCTGCTGAGCAAGTAACCTCGCTCGGTGCAACGAGATGTAACTATATAAGGTTTGCGATGATGATTACAAATCGCCAGCACAGCACGCTTTTTCAAACGGCCCAGTGTGGCATCTTTTAAGCCCACCCCTAAACAAGGCTAGACTGTCCGTCAGATATCACTCGCAGGGAAGAGGTAGAGGTTTCTTCATGTTCGTCGGACATACTCGCTTTAGTCTCTTCGTCCCCGATTCGACGTCGTGGCGTGCGAGCAACGAGCAGACCGGGTTCTCGGAAGACGAATACCGCGACTACCTCTACGATGATGCACGCCTGTCGCTACGCACGGACATTTTTCTCAACCACACGGTGCCAACACTTGCGAAGGCCGCCGATGGTTTCGATGTGAAGCACGTTGTCTCTTTCTCTGAGTCCTTGCCGCAGAAGTTCAGGGCGCAGCTGCAAGAGGCGGCAGACAACTTCGAAGTTTTGCGCCTCGACGAGCTTCCTGATGGTGATAGCGGGTGGACAGCGGTGCGTCGCTACGTTCAAGAAATTGGGTTTAAGGGAACGTTTGGGCGCTACCGCCTAGACGACGACGACGTTTTATCCGCTCACTACTTCCGAGCCACTGCGCCCTATATCAAACCGGAGTTTGAAGGCATGCTCGTCAGCATGCCGCTTGGCATTGAGGCGGTCTATGCAGATGGCCAGTTCTTCCACCTGCGTGAAGCCCACACGCCGATGAACTCGATGGGCTTGTTATCCATCTGCTCCGTGCGGGGAGACGGCACCGTCGTGGAGCCTCAAAGCGGGCCGCACGATAAATCAGATCGGTATGCGCCAGTGATTTTGGATGCCTCTCAGGTGGGCTACTTGCGTGCTATCCACGAGGGGCAAGACAACGCCATGCGCCATGAGCCAGGCGTAGTGATGGGACGCCTCATGGAGAACATGGCGGCCTTCCCACCTTTTACGGATGTCGCTGCCCTTGAGGCTGCCTTTCCCACGGTGTTTAAGCAGATGCAGAGCACGAGCACTTCGCTAAATATTGATGACACCGTTGGCGGCGGTCAGCACTACATTCTTCAGCCTGCTAGCGGAGATGTCAGCTTCGCCATCTACGGAGAGTCAGAGTGCGAACTCGATAATGAGCTCCTCGTGAGCCTGTGGATTGAGGATTCCCGTGGGCGATGCGTTCCTTCCTACAAGACAGTCGAGGGGTTTGCTGCCTCCAATAACCCGAGTATCGGGCACTTCGCGTACGTTCCTACGGAGGACGGAACCTTTCGAACATTGGTGAGCCTTCATTTGGAGCATGGCCACATCCTTCGTGGCTTCCGTATTCTGGCACAAAGCGAGCGAGCCGAGGGAGTTCGGGTCGCAAAGATCGTCATGCAGCAGCGAGGCGGGAAGGCGCGCTTCGTCAGTCAGGAGAACTGGAATTTAGCGCGAAGCCGAGGCGTGCGTAGGCTAGTTGACCAAGCGATCGACAGCGTTTATCAGAATCGGACGAGCATCGTGGCTAACGTGCGCAGCGTTCTTGGGGAGGATCGCGCTAACAAGGTCATCGCACGCTTGGACCAGCTGAACAAGAAGCTACGCAACTAGGGGCGGCCCTAGTCTGAACTGGCAAACATCTCGTCTTCGAAGAGTCGCTCCCAATCGCCAGCTAGTGATGCTGCGTAGCCGAGAATTCCGGTGAGGAGCATCTGTGGAGCAGGGGCATGGCCTTCGCCCCAATCCCCGAGGAGAAGCTTCCACTGTTGTGGATGCTTAGCCACTGCTTGGGACCATGGCAGATAATGCTGGGTGTAATGCAGCTCATCGTCCCGGTTTTGAAGGTAGGCCACGAAGTTATCGAAACCTTTACCGTACTCAGTGACCAAGTCGAAGGTCATGGTCGTCTCGGAGAGCTTCCGGCTACTCCAACACTTCTTGCGGTACGCCTTTACCTGCGGCTCAAGGTAGCGTCCGATATGGGTTTGAGGGTTCGACACTACGGCTAATGAACCGGGGAAGCGGCGCGAGAAATACAGCGTGGCAAATCCACCGGCTGATGCCCCAAAGAAGATAGCCTTCTTCCCCAAGTCCTCGACAGGCACATCAGGGTAAAAGTTAGCGAAAATATGAGTCAGGCACGAAGTGAAGTCTTCCTGAAATGGGCGCGACTCATCTCCCGTGAACCACCCAATACTTGCGCCCCGATCAAGCGAGGGATCGGAAACATACACCAGGTTGGCATCAACACCTTCGACCATGTGCCGACCAATGAAGACTGGGAGAGTGGTCTTGTCTGGGTCAATGGCCGCGTGAAACAACACGATAGTCGTATCGGCGCCGCGATCTTCAACGAGCACATCCATGAAGGCAGCACCATAGCGAATTGAAATCGCCTCAGCCTCCTCGGAAGAGCTACCTGGCACGGCTGAGTTGAGAAATTCCTCTACAGAATCGAAAAAAGTAGTTGAAGCGCCATAGCGCGCGTAGTTTCTCCTCAGTGACATAGTCCGTCAGCTTATCGTGAAGAGGCGGTAAAATGGGATTTCTGTGGGCAGTGGATATAGGGTCCGAAGGAAACTAAAAGCGGGGAACGCTAAACCGGCAGTAGATTTTTCTATTAGTGAGACTGTCGCGTTTGTGGAATGGCTTCGCATGCTACCGTTGACTGAGCACTGTAGCGAGAAAGGTAAAAGATGACGCCTCAGGAGAATGCTGCCAATAGCTTTGACAAAGTTTGCGTTGTAGGCCTCGGATACATCGGTCTACCTACGGCGGCTTTTATCGCCTCAAAGGGCGTCAAAGTCGTCGGCGTTGACGTAAATGAACGTTTCGTCAAGCTTATTAATGAAGGCAAAGTGCCCTTTTTTGAACCGGGTTTCGAAGAGCTTCTGGCCAAGGTGGTAGGAGAAGGAAACCTTATCGCGCAGGCTGAGCAGGTTGAAGCTGACGCTTACATTGTTTGCGTTCCAACACCTTTCCAGGACAATCACAAGGTAGATGCCAAGTACATTCGTGCTGCGTCTGAGGCGCTTGCCCCGCACCTTCGCCCTGGCGCGCTTGTCGTTTTGGAGTCGACCTCTCCTCCGGGCACTACTGAGGATATGGCGAAGCACCTCATTGAGCTGCGACCGGATCTGTCCCTTAATGATGAAGATGATAACGCCATTTTCGTAGCTCACTGCCCAGAGCGAGTTCTACCGGGCCAGATCATGGAAGAAATGGAAAACAATGACCGTGTTATCGGTGGTTTGACGCCCAAGGGCACTGAGCTTGCTCGTGATCTGTACGCAACTTTCTGTACAGCGGAACTTCTTATGACCAACGCTACGACTGCAGAGATGGCAAAGCTTACGGAAAACTCCTTCCGTGACGTCAACATTGCGTTCGCTAATGAGCTATCCCTGATTTGCGACCGTTTGGGGATTGATGTCTGGGAGCTCATTGAGCTAGCGAACCACCACCCGCGCGTGAACATCCTGCAGCCGGGGCCAGGCGTTGGCGGTCATTGCATCGCGGTTGACCCGTGGTTCATTGTGTCGGCGGCACCAGAGGAAGCCAAGCTCATTAAGCTGGCACGTGATGTCAACGACGGCAAGCCGGAATGGGTTATTGAGCAAGTAGTCACGGCTCTAGAGGGTAAAGAGAAGCCAGTTGTGGCGGCTCTTGGTATTGCTTTTAAGAACGACATCGATGATCTGCGTGAATCGCCTTCCTTGGAAATCGTGAAGCGTCTCGGTGTGGATAACCCAGAGCTCGATATCCGGGTCGTTGAGCCGAATGTCGATGAGCTTCCCGCTGTGCTTTCGAACATTTCCAACCTTACAAAGCAGGACACGAAGGAAGCTATTGCGGCTGCTGACGTAGTTCTCCTCCTCGTTAACCACAAGGAGTTCGTTAACCTCAATCAGTCTGTGCTAGAAGGCAAGACTGTTATTGATACCAAGGGTATTTGGCGCTAAAGAAACATCCGCGCGGTCTAATTGTAGGGCCGCGCAGGATGTCGACACTTAGGAAGAACGGCGTAGGATGCGGATTCTAGTCCTCTCCCAGTACTGGGCCCCAGAGAACGGCGTGCCGCAGCGACGGTGGTCGTGGCTGACAAAGATCCTTGTCGAGGCTGGGCATGAGGTGGCTGTGATTGCGCCTCCACCTCACTACCAACGTCAAATCCGTTTGAAGCAGTGGCTGTCTAAAGACGCCATCCTTGGCTGCCGCCGAGCTGAGCTAGGAAACTCGGGTGAGAGGATCTTCCGCTCAGGGTTTTTCCCTGCTGGTTCTACGTTAACTCGCCGAATATTAAACCAAGCCTCAGTCGCAACTTCGATGCTGGCAATGCAAGTGACGCATCGGAAGCAAATTCAGGAGATTTCTCCCGATCTAATTATCGGCACCGTCCCTGCTCTCCCAACTTCGGTGGTCACCATGCTGGTCGCACGGCATCTTGGAGCTCCCTACATCGTGGATCTTCGCGACGCATGGCCGGAGCTTCTACGTGAGAAAGATGACTGGAACTCCGGAACGGGCAGACGCTCGATCCGCGAGGTGGTCTTGAGCAAAGGCCCTTTCCAAGTTTTGACGGCTCTTACTGAGACGGCCATGATGCGCGCGTTAACCCATGCCAATGGAATCATCACGACCTCCAAGGACCTAGCAACGGATTTGGGTGCCACATTGCCTGCGAAGCGGGACGGCCGTAAACGTGTTATTCGCACCGTCCGTAATGTGTTTCCGCCAAAGACTAAGTATCTGGCCGCGGATATGAGCCGGATACAGCGAGATGAGCTTCATGTCCTCTACGCCGGCACAGTGGGGCGTGCTCAGCGAATCGATAATGCAGTCAGAGCGGCAAAAATTGCTCAGGATCGGGGCTATAAGGTGCGGTTACGCATCGTCGGCGACGGCGCTGCGTGGCTTGCTGTTAGGGACTTGATTCAAGAAACAGGGGCTGACGCCTCGATCGAGCACCGTTATCCCGCAGAGCGACTAGAAGAGTTTTATGACTGGGCAGACACGGCGTTGGTTCATCTCACCTCATGGGAGCCACTAACTCGCACGGTGCCTTCAAAGACCTATGAGTTGATGTCGGTTGGCCTCCACATTAGTGGTGTAGTGCAAGGAGAAGCAGCCGCATTGGTTGAGAAACTTGAGGCTGGGCATGTTGTGGAACCTGATAATCCAGAAGCTCTGGCAAATATGTGGATAAGCCTCATAGAGGACCGCTCGAGGCTTCACGTATCCGCGCGTGGACGTGAATGGGTTGCCAAACAACGTGATGAAGCCGTTCCGCACGTCATTCGGGAGATCGTAACGAGCGTTGTTTCGGAAAAGAACTAGCTAGGCAAGGACAACGTGCCGATGAGAATTGGATCGCTTGATGATTACAAGCCCGCCGAGACCGACTATGCAGTGCTCCTGTGCTCTTCAGAGCAGCTCCAGCCCTTACCCGCTAGCCATGGGACAGTGGTGTTTTGTTTCAGCGAGGAGGAACTCGATCACGCGGTTAATATGCCGGCGGTGCTTGCCGACGTTCCCGCTGCCCAAGCAACTCCTATTCTCGCTCGGCTCATCCGGGATAGGGAAGTAGTCGAATACTGGGCGCCGCGCTCAGCGGCGGACAACCTCTATGACCTAGTTGATAGCGATGACATAGTGAGCGAAGATCTAGGCGTCGCAGGAGTGCACATTTCCGAAAGATGGATTCATCTCAGAGTAGAGGAATCAGCCGGTACGTCTCGGCCCCCCGATGATTTTCTTCGGGGACTTTCCGCGCCTCTTTCGGCGTCCAATGTCGGTCCGCGCGACCAGGGTCCAGCCCCCGATGCCCCGACGCTCCGAACACTAGTGATTTCACGCGTTGCGACCTTGGCTAAGCCAGTTAAGCAATATCTACCAAGCTCTGCGGTGGTGTCGCTGTACAAAATGTTGGAGAAGATAAGATGAGCGCCAATCTTCCAGGAATCAGTGTCATCATTCCCTCTTATGCGCATGATTCAACCAACGATGCAAGCTCTGGCCTCACTGCGGCGCTCGCTTCGCTTTCGAATCAAACCTTAAGCACCGATCTCTTCGAGGTCTTAGTCGTCTTCAACGGGCCAGCGGCACTAGACATAGAACTAGATCTGGAAGATCAATTCTCGCAGCTCGATCTACGAGTACTTCGGACCGCATCACCCGGCGTCGGCCGCGCCCGCAACCTTGGTATTGCAAGTGCTGGTCGCCATTTCGTTACTTTTCTCGATGATGATGACGCCCTTCAACCTCGATTCCTTGAGACGGGGTTAGAGCATGCTCGCAATGGCGTTTGTGTGCTTCTGCCGATCCTCGATAAGGGACATGATGGGTCCCTTCAAGAGAATTCGCTCAATGCGCGTATATCAACACTTCGCGGCACCACCGTTCCAGTAGCGAGAGCGCCGTGGGCACTCGGCTTTAACGCCTGCAAGGTATTCCCTTCGGAGCTGGCCCAAAACTATCGCTATGAGGAATCGCTGCGTTCGGGTGAGGACGTCGCCTACTTTGCACACTTCCTTGAAGAATCAGGACTCGTGTTCAACGTTCCAGCAGCACCAAGCAACTCATCGTATTTGAGAACCATCCGACACGATTCTGTGTCGCGCCAAGTTGAGAGCTTTGATTTCAACGTAGCGCAGCGTCTCGAATGCATTGCACAACTCCGCGAGATTCGTGAGGGTGACTCTAAGCAGCAGGCCCTTCAGAAGCTTGAGGATGCCCAATTCGGATTCATCGAGACTTACCTACGCGCCCATCCCACAGATGTTCAGCGGGCCATCGACACTGCCGTAGATATTGGTGTTCCTGGTTTGCGCTGGGGCGGTTTGCGTACCGAAAAAGCGAATCGACTAGTGTTCTCCTACTGTTTCCCGCCCTTCGCAGACACTTCGGCCAACGTGACAGCAAAAGTGATTCGGAATGATGCGGAGCTTGTTGACGTCTTTTATGCAAATATGGGGCGCGTGCGCGGTCACGATGATTCGACAAAGCTCATCGTGGATCCTTATCTTGTTCACGCTGAAGAGCTCGATGTCGTCGCTTCTTTTGCACACTGGGGTGCTATTTGTTCTTATGCACGACAAGCTGCGACGAAAGCCGCCAAGCGCGCGAAGGCCTACGGTCCCTATAAATCGATGTATTCGCGCGCTCTTTGGTCCGGTTCCCATGTGGCTGCGGCTCTTTTTAAAGACAACCATCCTGAGACACGATGGGAGGCGGAGTTCTCTGATCCACTCTGCATTGGTGTAGACGGAAAACCTCGGCCGGGAAAGCTCACTAGGGGAGTGACCACTCACAAGCTTAAGACGATGGTCACGCGATCTGATTGGCCGAACATCTCGTATACCACTCACTTTGAGCTTACTGAACTAGTAACACTGCTGTATGCCGACGAAGTCATCTTCACTAATTCCAACCAGCGACAAGTCATGTTGGAGCGTTATCCCACCGACCTCCAAGAGTTTGTGCGCGCTAAGTCGACGATTCGGCACCACGCAGAGCCGACAAAAGAGATGTATCAGCTCGTGGAGGCGGACTATGCCCTCGATGCAGATCACATCAATATCGGTTACTTTGGCAACTTCTATGCCAACCGCGGAATTGGTGACGTTCTCACCGCGCTCCAAGATCATCCGGTGCGTAACCTGTTCCGCCTTCATATCTTCACCGCGGCGCCCGACCAGCTTCGTCGTCAATTGTGGAATCATCCCGCAGCGGAATGCCTCTGCATCAACGGGTATTTGCCGTACCTCGAATTCCTTAACGTTTCCACGCGTTTCGACGCTCTTGTTGTCAATGACACCAACACAGCGGGGACAGCGTTGAGCCTTAACCCATTCCTTCCCTCGAAGTATGCTGACTACGTCGGTAGTGGGGCAGCTGTGTGGGGAGTCATCGTAGAGGGCTCGCCTCTGTCAGGGCTTCCACTTGAATTCACTTCGCAGGCGGGTGACGTCGAGCAAGCCCGTGGTGTTCTCGACGAACTTCTTAGACAGACTGAGTACAATTCCCTGTAGCAATTCTCAGCGTCCTCAGCGAAGATCGTGACTTATATGGACGTTCGAACACAATAAATCTGGAAGGGCTGATTCATATTGGCACGCCACAAATGGCGCGGTTCCAAGACTTCACAGCGAGGAGTCGAAGAGCTCAATGCCCAGGTAGCGCGACATGAAGGTCGCGTACAGATAGTCAACCCTGAAGGTCTCCATCCGTTGGCTACACGCCCTACTCTTGGGGAGTACATTTCACAGTTGGTGGACCGACGACACTTTATCGCCGCAGACGCACGCGCCAAGGCGCTTCGTACAACACGGGATTATCGTCTTTGGCAGTTGTGGCTTGTGCTAAACCCTTTATTCGATGTCGCGCTCTATGGTTTTCTCTTCGGCCTTCTCCTGAAGACCTCTCGTGGTATCGAGAACTTCATTGGTTTTCTTTTCATCGGGATTATCTTCATGTCTATGATGACGGGGCTCATGAACGCTGGCATCAGTCTCATGCAGTCCTCGCGCTCGATGATTCGGGCATTTCAGTTTCCAAGGGCATCAATTCCTTTCTCGACCGCATTGCGTTCACTAATAGATAACGTATTGCCAGCGTGTGTGGCGCTCATAGCGGCTTTTCTTTTTCAGTGGGGAACGTGGCCATCGTGGACTGTAGTTTTTGTGATACCGCTATTCCTTCTAATCCATGTTTTTGGCTGCGGCCTAATGATGATCACTGCTCGTCTCACTGCACAGGTCCCAGAGGCTAAGACCATTTTGGGACTTCTGACTCGTGGCTTGTTTTTCTTGTCGGGCGTGATGTTCTCAATCGACAGGTTTACAGAGCATTCAGCGGTTCATCAGATAATGTCGGCTAACCCCTGCTACATCTTTCTTACAGCTGTCCGTGACTGCTCTATATACCGCACCGCGCCGAGCCTTTCGACGTGGGGAGAGCTCTTAGCATGGAGCGTAGGTGCCTTTGTGATTGGTTTTATCTTCTTTTGGAGAGCGGAGGACCAGTATGTTCGACTCGTCTAAGTTGCCGGCTGAACCCGGCGAGTATTTTTCTGCGAAGCGGAAGAAAGAAGCACAAATGCGTGAAGAGTCAACGGCTCCTGCTGTGAAGGAATCGGAACCTGACATCAATTATGTAGAACGGGCAAACGTTGTAGTGGACAATGTGTCCAAGAGATACGTGATAAGTCAGGGGCGTTCTTCAGATGCCAGTATGACGCGGGCAGGTCGTGGGAAAACAGTTGTGGACGCTATAGTCGATGCTTCCCTGATCGCCTTGCCGGGGGAGTCGATCGGAATTATCGGACTAAACGGTTCCGGAAAATCAACTTTGCTTAGTATGATTTCCGGAGGGCTCGCTCCTACCTCTGGTCGAATTCTCACACGCTCGCAACCTACACTTATGGGAGTCTCACCTGCACTTCAACCCGACCTTTCGGGGGAACACAACATTTATTTAGGCTGTCTCGCGCTGGGGATGAGTCCTAATGATGCGAAAGACCAAATTGGAGAGATTGGGGAGTGGACTGAATTGGGCGACGCGATCAAAAGACCGATGAAGACCTATTCATCAGGAATGTCTGCTCGCTTGTCATTCGCGATTTCAACTGCGGTGCGTCCTGAAATCCTAATGATTGATGAAGCGCTTTCGACAGGTGATGCTGCTTTTGGAGCTAAGGCGACGGCGCGAATGGAGGAGCTTTTGGAGAGAGCAGGAAATCTATTTCTGGTTTCGCACGCGCTTGGTGAAATTGAGCGAAACTGCAGTCGGGCTATTTGGATTTCAAAGGGGCATATCATTGCCGATGGTCCAACGGATCTTGTAGCCACTCAGTACCGAGAGTGGGCAAAGCTCATGGGCAGGGAGAATAAGGAACCTGCGCACGATTTCCTCAGCGACATTAAACAAAACTTTAAAAAGCCACTCGTCTTACTCGAAAAGTCAGTGCGATGATGATTGTCAGTGCGGAAGACATAGAGTTCCTGGATTCAATGTGCGCGGGAACAAGGAAGGAAGGTAGACCGATGGTTCGTCGACGTTTCTCTAAGGAGAGCGAAAGTGCTTGACTTTTTTCGACGAGGCAGGGGACTAACACTTCTTGGCGCTTTATCGGCGTTGTTGGCTTCAACAGCCATAGTTGTGGAGCCGACAGTCATGAAGAACCTCTTGTTCATCGGAGCCTTAGGCGTTATGTTCTTCTTCCTTTCAATGTGGGTGTCTTCTCAAAAGAAATCAGAAGGTTATACGCGCGAAATTCTACGGCGAGTGAGCAGTTTGGAGCAAGCTAATGAAGAGCTACGTGCTGGTCAAAAGAGATATGAACGAGAAGCCCGGCAACGGAACCTTAATGACTTAGTCGCTCCTGCCCTTGTGCCGAAAGACGGGGCCGCCGACGCCAAGCAAGGGCTATTTTTTGCACCGCAAACAATTACCGCATCTGCAATCTTGGATCGTCCGTTAGCGCAACAAGCAGGACGGCTTGCAGCCATGCAGACAATGGACAGCGATGCGTTTGAAGTTTTGAGGGCTCTCGAAGGTGCTACCGATGAAACTCGTCAGCGTCGAATCGAAGTGATTGGGTCGGATTCTCTTGCGAAATCGTTAGGCGGCCTTGGCTTTGTGCAAAGAATTGAGGTTCCTCATCAACTTGGTGCATGCTGCAGCGGAACGTCTTATCTTATTGTGGATGAACGAGAATTGAAGTCTGGTGCCTGGGCGGGGACACTAACATCACAGTCCACCTCGCGGTTCTTAAGCTTGTCGGAACACATTCGAAAGGCGCAGGCACGGGGAGTGGTTGTCTTAGTAGTAAAGGCATCACAACAAGACCATTTCTCGAATGAATTAAGAACAATGGCAACGGTTCTTATTGAAGGAACAGAGCCAAACTGGGAGTGGGAAGATGATGTTTATTTCCCAGTGTTGAAGGTCTTGACTTCTGTATTGCGAGGCGAAGAAGTATGAAGTCTATCGTCGTCTACGGTGATGTAAACGTAAATGCAATCGATGGTTCGTCGGTATGGCTAGTCTCTGTTACAAGAGTCCTGTCGCGTTTGTTTGATGAGGTGCATCTCATCCTGAAATACGGAGTCGTCAATGATATGCTTCTGAGCTCGATCGACGGCATCTCAAACGTGGTAATTCACGCACCTCGTGGTGTTGAGAATGGGGAGGGTCTGACGCCTGAAGTGGCTGCTGATTTTGTGGATTCAGTCGTCGTTGATTCGAATGCGTGCGCTGTCTTGGCGCGCGGGTTTGAGGTTTCCTATCAACTTGGGTTGAAACCTAAAGTAGCTGAGATTTTATGGGCATATGTTACCGATATTCCCTTTCCGCCGAAGAAGCTCTCAGAACGAAATGTAGATCGGTTGAGAAAGATCGCCATCGCTTCGCGCCGAATTCTGGCACAGACAGAAGCAGCACGGTCGTATTGGGAGGGGATTGTTACAGAATCAGCGGGGAAGACAGTGTTGATGCCCCCCATGATTCCGAGTGAATTGTTCAAGGAGCCTACGGAAGCGGCTGCTCCTGAGAATTCGCCGCTTCGACTTGTATATTCAGGGAAGCTAGCGAAAGAATGGCGGACTCTGGAGATGCTTGAGCTACCGCGAGCATTGAGCAAGCTTGGCGTTTCGGCGACGCTCGAGGTTATTGGCTCCAAGATAAATGCATCTTCTTCGGAACCTAGCTGGGCTAAGCGCATGCGTGAAGCACTTGAGCGTGCGAATTCGGATTCGGATAGTGGTGTAACATGGGTCGGCGCTTTGACGCGTGAAGACTCTATGGCAAGAATTAGCGAGGCTGACATTGGCTTCGGCTGGCGAAGCGAAGAGCTTGACTCTAGCCTTGAGATTTCTACGAAGGCACTCGAATATGGAGCTGTTGGTACGGCACCTCTAATCAACCGGACGACTGACCATTGTGCGGTATGGGGTGAAGAATACCCCTTCTATGTCAATTCCGGCGATTCGATTGATGAGATTGCACAGACCATTGCAAGCAATCTGGGGCAGATTCAGGTTGCGCGGCGTGTAGCTTTCGCCGCCAGTGCTGAATACTCAATGGACGCGGCTGAAACTCGTTTGGGTAACGCATTTTCTCGTGCTATCGAAATGAAACCTCCGACAAACGAAGGCAAGGTGCGTCCTTGTCGTGTAGTGGTAGCGTCGCATGACCTCAAATTCATGGGTGAGATCATGGACTACTTGCAGCGTTCGTCGAAGTTTGAGGTAAAGCAGGACAGATGGACGACACTGCATGACCATGATCCTGAGCAGAGTCGTTTGCTTGCAGAGTGGGCGGATGTGGTGTTTTGTGAGTGGGCTGGCCCATCGCTGGCTTGGTACTCCACCCACAAGCCTGAAACTACCCGTTTGGTTGCGCGTTTGCACCGGTTCGAACTGAATGGGCCGTGGATGTCTAAGGTCCAATGGACTAGTGTAGACACCCTTGTTTTCGTGTCTGAGTGGGTACGCACAGTGGCAAGGGACAAATTCGACCTAAGTACTGTCAAGACTGTAGTTTTGCCCAATACAGTCGATTTGTCCGACTTTGATCGGCCAAAGCTTGAAAATGCTCGTTTCACCTTGGGAATGGTCGGCTTTGTCCCATTCCTCAAACGTCCTGACCGTGCCATAGATCTTCTTGAAAAGCTCGTAGAGGAAGATGATCGCTACATTCTGCGGTTTAAAGGACGACTGCCGTGGGACTATCCACATGTATGGAATTCTGCGATTCAAAAGCAGCTGTACCTTGAATTCTTCAACAGAGTCTCGTCTTCCTCTCGTCTCAGGCCCCGTGTAGTCTTCGACGGATTTGGCGCAGACATCGCAGCATGGAATCGTGGAGTCGGTTTCGTTCTTTCGCCGAGTGAACTAGAGAGTTTTCATCTTGCGCCGGCCGAGGGGATGGCAGCACGAGGGATTCCGCTTTTGTGGGAGCGAGAGGGAGTAGAACAAGTCTTTGGATCCTTTGCCGAAGATCTGTCCATCGAGCATCATGTAAATACTGTACTGAGCATGCGTGATAAAGAAGCGTTTGCTGCTAGGGGAGAAGAGTGTCGCGAGTTTGCGACTCGTTGGGACACTACAACAGTTCTTCCGCGTTGGGACGAAATACTGCTTTCCGTTTAGTACGAGAAAGCTCTGACAGTTCGTCGAAAGGAAAGTTTTGTCGCTTTATACTTCGCCCAACCGCGGCCGCCCCATCGTGATCTCTGGTGGCTTAGGACGTACAAACAAGGTTTCGCGTGTGTTAAACGGAATGATTGTGATTCATTCTTATCCGGCGGTTTGCTTTGATCCTGAAGAAGCGTTCTGGCCCCAGATCGAGGCACAGCAATTGCATCCGACAGTGCGTTTTTACTTGCACTCACTGAACTGGATCGACTTCATAGTGGACCGTGCGGCGGAGCTTCCTGAGTCGGAGTGGACGGAGGAAGTTGCAGCCGGTGCAGAGTTCGCGTGGGCGGTGGCGTGGAATTGGTGGGAGATGAACCATGTAACGCTTGAGTGGAAGGACGATGAATACGTTTGGGGCGGGCATGCGGTGGCGATTAGGGCGGCGTCTCTATGCGCGCTTAGTGAGATCTTTCCTGAGGATGAATGGCTGCATGAGGCTATCGAGTATCACGGAAAGTGGCTGCTGGAACATTTTGATGGATACTGGAACCATGGGCTCTCTCAGGCTCTTGCGCTGCTCGTGGTGGGAGATAGGCTGGGCAATGAGTCTATGATTTCTACCGGTTCTGAGCGCGCTGTAGCGTGCCTTGAGGTCATGATTGACGGTGAAGGTGCTATCAACGAACAAGCACCGGAGTACTCGAACTACATTGAACGTTTACGACAGACTTCTGTTGGCGCTTTAGAAATGCTTGGGGCACCGGGTGTGGAGAAGCTGCGTGCCAAGCAAAAGCCTCTGGAGGAATTTATTGCCCATTCCCTTACCCCGGGCGGAACATTTGCGGAAGTCGGTGATTCTATGCCTCGCCGTCCAGAGTTTGTTCGTGGAGGGGCGTTGGAATTCGCGCTATCGAATGGTGCTGCTGGGGCTGAGATACCGCGAGTCAAAGTATATGAGGCGGGCTACATTTTTGGACGCTCGGGGTTTGGTCAGCGCAGGCCTAAGGATTTGGAAAGCTATTACACCTTGCGCTTCGGGCCGCCGCGGCAGATCCATGGGCATCTTGACCACCTGTCACTGACTTACTGGGACCGCGGAAGGAATATCATCGTTGATGCAGGTCACCCGGGTTATGTGAGAGGCCCGTTGCGTTCCTATGCCCAGAGTCGCCTAGCTCATAATGTCCTTACTGTTCGTGGAAAGGAGCACGACGCTGAAGCAGCCTCACGACTGGTCGATCACCAGATCGAGGAATCGTGGTCGGCGTTCGATCTTGAAGACACCGCTTGGGAAGGCCTTCACTGGAATCGCAGTGCGTGCTTTGTAGACTGCGGCCCCTTTGTGGTCTCAGACAGCCTTGAACCGACGCGCACTGTGGAGTACGCGGAGCAACGATGGAATGTGGCACCAGAGTTCGAATACGTGGGCTCGCAGTACGAGACAGTTCGATTCCGATCCGTTGTCGATGGAACCCAATTGGTGTTCATCCGCTACGGCATCGACGGCTCGCGCTACTTCGAGCCTACGGATACTAACCTCGCCCGAGGCGACCATGAGGGCCAGCGTGGAATTGTCTTCCGCAATGAGAAACCCACCGATACGTGGACACTCGGCTTTGGCCGCGCCAGCCGGGACTTCGGCGTTCTCACCGCAGTGGTTGTTGCCAAGCCAGAAGACAAGGTGGAGTACACCTTCAAGGAGAATGGGCCTGGCAAACGCGTACTGCGCATCGTTCGTGGGAGCCAGACCTTCCTCTTTGATTATGACGTCAAGTCCAAACGAGTGCGGGCATTGTCCGCACCCGTTGAACGAGGGTACGCGGACGGTGGGCTTACTCCGCGCTGACGCGCTCCGCCACCGTACGGTTGATGCGCCAGTCAGCGCGGCCTTCGCTAAAACCGGAGTAGTACAGCTCGAAGGTGAGGTCATCCCCGCTGCCGTGGGGGACTAGGGCGGATTTATAGAGGTTCGGGTAGCCGGACTCCTCGTGGGAGATGATCGGGGTGTCCGAGCGCTTCCAAGTGACACCGTCCTGAGAACGCAGAAGGTAGAGGTTACCTTGCTTGACCGTGCCGGGGATGATGTGGACGAGGCCGATGTATTCACCGTCGTAGAATTGGACGTCGATGTGCCACAGGCGCTGGCCAGACGTGAGGCCAGGGTCAAATGACACGGTGGTTGGTTCAGACCAGGTTTTGAGATCCGAGCTTTCGTAAAAGACCACGCGGTTAGGCACACCACCGCCGTTGGCTACACCGTAGAGGCGCCACTTTTCTCCCGTCCAGATGAGGGCTTGAGACATGAACTGCGGCTCACCGGTCCAGATCTCTTCTTTCTCAGACCAGTGCACACCGTCGGTGGATTTCACTAGGTAGATT
The DNA here is from genome assembly GCF_016889985.1 of Corynebacterium sp. FDAARGOS 1242. NCBI lineage: Bacteria > Bacillati > Actinomycetota > Actinomycetes > Mycobacteriales > Corynebacteriaceae > Corynebacterium > Corynebacterium sp. FDAARGOS 1242. The sequence continues at coordinate 408,844 of NZ_CP069568.1, forward strand.
CGGTTGGTCTTTCCGTTCGGGCGATCGACCATGCGCCAGGTCAAGTACATTTCGCCGCTGGGAGCCATGACGAGTTGGGTGTCGGAATTGTGCGGGTTAGGTTTGCCCAACTGGTCATCGATAGGGTTATCTAGCCCCTCTGGAGCCTGCCAGGTCCAGCCGTCGTTGGAAACGAGCACATTGGGATCCTCATCGCCTTCATCGCTGGCTGGGTACGGGGTCATTGCCATCCAGTACTTCCAACCGTTCCAACCATTCTCAAAGTAGAGGACTGAAGGGTGGGTGGCTTGGCCGCTGCCTTCGTGGGTGGGCAGTGTCAGCTGCGGGCCGCGGGGAGCGGTCCACGCCCACAATGGATCTTTCTCTTCACTGGTGGCGAGCCGGTCTTTGATGCCGGCTACGTGCTGCGCAAAACCAGGGGAGGGCTCCACGGAAGTAACTGGGGCGGGAGCTGTACTCGTGGTCGGTTCCGCCGAGGAGCTGGGCTCCTCAGTAGGTACCGGGGAAGTTGAAGGTTGAGAGGACTCAGGCGTGGAAGTGGGAGTGCTCGGAGTTGCCGTAGGAGTGGTGCTCGGTGCTGGGGCCGATGAAGAGCCATTGGAAGAACCGACTCCGGGCAGTAAGCCGGCGATGAGAGCCAAACCGCCAACGCTTGCTGCAAGCGCCACGAGCGCAGCAACGGCCTGCTGGAACTGTTCCTCATTGAATTGGGGAAGGGCAGGCATCTGGAAGGCTGGGAATTGTTGTGCTTCAGCAGGTGCTGGGGCGGTTGCCTGTCCGGTAACCAGAGAGGCGGTGAGGGCTAGGGCAACGAGTGCTTTACTGGTGCGCGGCGGTCGACGCATGAGAGGCTCCTTGGGTGCGAGAATGAGACGAGTAAAAGTTTAACGGCTCCTGATGCCGGAAACAGTAAATAATGGGGAGGCGTTTCGAGTTCGTCAGTGCCGTTATCTGAGCACTGGGGGTAGAGCTCTAACATCCCGAAAAGGGGCTGCTGATGCTCTAGCGAAGTTTCCAAGCGGTGCTGCTACTTCTCTTGGGTCGATACGTTGTTGTGAGAGTGAGATAAGCTGTTTCCCTGTGCACCAGAAACGAGAAGAGGCAACGGTCTATCAGGCAGTTCGACGCTGGAAAGGTGCGAGTCTGTCGTCGTTGAAATTGTTGGCTGAATCAGTGACTGTAGCGGATGCTTCCCGGTTTCTCACCCCTCTCACGATTGCAATTCCGGTTCTCACCGCGTTGTGGGAGACTTCCGTGATACCCGATTCGGTGCTTGTTACCGCAACTGTGGCTATCGCGGTAGTCGTTCTGCTGTACTGGATGGGGGCTGTATCCAAGGAGCGTAAGGATCGCTTTTCTTTCTCGGTAAGGTCGTTGCACTCACGTACGGCGGAGTCACTCGAAAGGGCCGACTTATCTGAGTACCAGAAAGCCGTGGGATACAGCATGGCTAATTTTGGAGGACGTCTGTTTCTGAAATCGCCGAGTATCGACGAATATATTCAGCGAGGCGGTCTTCGAAAGCCTTGGAAGTACTCTTCTTTCAAGTACCGATTGCCGAGTACGCTTCAGCAGTTCAAGTACCTCAACTTACGCCGACACTATGCAAAGGTCGCGCCATGTTTAACGGCAAATTGCTGGGACTTGCTTGCGACCCTGACGAAAATAGTGCCGTAATCCAAGTTCATCCAATCGGGTATTTCGACCATATTACGAGCAACCTTGTGGTGGATAACCTCTACTTCACACCAGGGTATGAGGAGCTCATTTACGATGGCAATAATTTGATCATTGACTCTCAAACCGGAGAATTAGTTAATCTCATAGATAGTAGCGCTGCCAACGTTATAGGCTCATCTACCTTGGTAATCACCCAGGACAACAATCTCATCATTGGATTCCAAGGCGCGATGTCAGATAACTCAAGTAACTTGTTGATCCCTTCAGGATCAGGTTCGGTCTCTTTACTGGATGGAAAATATTCGGCAACATTCGCCGATATTCTAAGTATCGCAGCTGAACGAGAGTACTTTGAGGAAGCCGCGGTGCCAGGAACGCGCCGCTACCTCAAAAGGATTTCCAGCAACCGATTTAGCGCCTTCCGCTCATCGACAACGCCGCCAGTTCCAATCGTTACTAGGCCTATTGGCTATCGTCGCGATCTCACCCGTGCTGGTCTTCCAGACTATTTCTGTCTTTCCTACCTAGACCTGCCAGCTGACGGAGCAATCGGCACGAAAGAGTTCCGAGAGGAGAAGGGACTGCAAAGAGGGATGCATTGTGCGGAAGTGGGAGCGTCGGAAAGCGTTGCCGAGGCACTTGCTCGTGTGATTGCAGATGCCGAATCTAAGGGGCAAGGAGTATCTATGCAGCTTCTTGCAATTCGCGACATTCTATTGGGCATGGAAGAACGCGGGGTGCTCACTGAGTTTGTAGATAGTTTGAAAGGCGAAGCTGCGGCCTCAAGCAAATCACAAAAGGTTCCCTCCTCCTAAGACTCTTGTGGACAGTTTTATCCCATGGAACCCGTCACTGGAGGACTAGTCGACCGTATTCACCCTATCCGGCCAATCGTGCGCGGCGGAGTTGAAGGAACCGGAAACGCTGCGATCGCCGGGCTTCTGGCAGGTCAGGTCAGCACTGTCGCTGCCGATTCGGCAGACGAGGTCATAGCTTTCACCAGTCACGGGGCTCTTGGCGGTGATGTGAGCGGTGTAGAGGGAGCCGACCGTGGGGTTTGAAGGCTCGAGCGGGGTCATGGTGTAGGTGGCCTTCGAGGCGGGAGCGAACATGGCTACCGCGAAAGTATTCCGTTGGGTTCAAGAAGAATGCAGTCCATCAGATCATCGATATGGTCTGCTTGGAGTGTTTTTCATTGCAGCGCGCCCACACGGAGGTCGGTAACCTCTTTGTATTATCTCATCACACGTTACGGGCGTGGTACCGTAACAGCGCTTCAGTACGTGATGACTCAGACGCGTAAGGCGGCGAAACAATGGAAGAAGGACTTGGGGTGTCTGAGCCGAGGAAAACGCGAGCTGAAACGAGCAAACAGGATTCTTAAAACCACTTCGGCTTTTTCGCAGCGAAATTCGACCGACCCACGACAAAATGATCTTCTACATCGACGCGTACAAAGATTAGTGTGAGGCCCAAGGCTATCTGACGAGTCCTTAACCCAGCAGATCGTGGATTAATCACCTCCCGTGGCTACTGCAAAGCCGCCACACGCCTCCCCCGCGCAAGAGCCTGGAGCGATAGCCTGCTCACCCAAGAGAGCCAACGCGTACATGCAAAGAATTTCTCGGTCTGAGGTATCCGCACAATATGGCACATGACTAATTGTGAGGCCTTCGATATTGGGTGCGACAACACGGCACGTCTGATGAAGCTAGCCGGTGCTTTCAGCCGCAGACCTAGACGAAACCCGGTCACCACGTTCAACCCAAGGCACCGGATCATTGCCCGGACCTAGTGCAGCGAAACTTCCATGCACACGCACCAGTCAGGTTTTAGGTAGCCTACATTACCTACGTTCGCACCCAGTTAGGATGCGCCTACACCGAGTTTGTCGTGGACGTCTACAGCTCAAGAATTGTTGGTGTTGCCACACGCTCGACGATGCGCACCGATGCACTACCAATGGGGGCCTTGGAGCATGCGTTAACGACTGTTGGGCGAATCCATGGAAACCAACTGATTCACCATAGCGATTGGGGCAGGCAGCACTTTACACTGAGATATTCCACGGCTTTAGCGGAATCCTGCCAAGCGGAGCAACAGTTGGCGATTCTTTCGACAATGCTCTATCCGAGACAGTCAACGGTCTCTACAAAGCGGAACTAATTCATTCCTAAGGACCGTGAACGTCGGTTGGGGAAGTCGAGCTCGCCATCTAGCGTTGGATGAACTGGTGGAACACTAAGCGTCTTCACGAAGCACTGGATTAAACCTCTCCACAGGAAATAGAAACCGAGTACTACCTCACCCAGCAGATCGCCACGAGACCATAAAAGAAGCGGAATAAACTCCAAGACGCTTCACTTCAGTCCGCAACATCGACTCAGCAATAGGGTGATTGCTGCAGATGAACACCCTCTAGATTAGCCCAATCGCCCTGATCTTACAGCCAGGTAAGCTATCATTGCTGTAAACAATCCTCGTTTGTAAAGAGCCCTAGAGTCGGAAAGTCAGAGAGGAAAATGGCAGTCCAAAAGATTGATGAATTAACGCGCCCGTTGGATGGCGTTAGCCTACGTGAAAATGTTTCGCCAGGACAAAAAATCTCATTATTCGTTGAGACTGTTTCAGAAGACGATCGTTCAAGACTCGCACTCGTCGCATTCAAGTTCTTGGATTCCGACGGGGAACCGATTGAGGATTTTGAGTGGAGCCGTATCTCCGAAGCAGTGGGATTCTATTCCTACCTTTCGCCTTCTGTTGATGGGAAGCCCGTTCAGGACCGGCTGGACATTATTGTTCCACCTAAAGCGGTTGTCTTCGAAGCTGTGGGGAAGCAGTGGAGGAAGGGGAAGAACGGGAGTCCAACAATGCTCTTAGGTGATTTTCAGTTCCAAACCACTTCAGACGGTGTGGCTGCTTTTCGATACCCTTCAGGTAAGCCTGCTACGCTTTCGTCAAGTGAGTTCATTCAGCGTATTACTTTGGATTCCTCAGCACGAGAATTGACTCTGTCGGCGACATATATTCCAAGCAAGGAGCTGAAGAATATTGCTCCGCTTAGCGTGCGTTTCATGGACAGCAATGGAAACGAGCTTTTGGGGACGACGGACTTGCCGCAGAACCCAAGGTTTGGGTCCTTCATAGGACTGCCTGCTGGAGAATCCATCGAAACAAAATTTGAACGCACGATTGAGATCCCTAAGGGGGCTACGGCGCTCGAAATTGCAGGTGTTGATTGGGGAAATTCTCGTGCTGCTATCGTAGGCCCCTTTGAAAGTCGTGTGGCTCAGGATCAGTCCTTTAGCATTCGAGATTTCATCAGACAGTTGGGGCGCGAAACTCCTTTGATGATTATCGACACAACTGCTCCGCCACTGGGGCACGAGACCTTGTCGCTGCGCCCTAATAATCTAGCCGCAGCGTATAGCCGTTTAGGAATAGGCGTTGTGTTTATACCGTTCGGGTCGTTGCAGGAGTATCCAGCAATGGTGAGCGATAAGCTAGCGCAGATTCCACGCGCTGATTTTAACGAATTGCTGGAGGTTGTTACTGCAGATCGAACACCCGAAAACAGCACTTTTATTTGTTCTTCTTTCCCAAGTATTCAAAGTGTGACCGCGGTTCAACGGCTGAAGACAGCCGGTTGGACCACGGTCTATGAATGCCGCGATGATATGGAAGAATTTAACCGGGTAGGGTATTCCAAATGGTATGACCCACAGCTCGAGCGGCAAATGCTCCGGATGGTAGATACAGTTGTTAGCGTTAGCGCCGCTCTCGATGAGAAACTGGTTTCGTTGTACCCCGCTCTTGAGCGTCACTTTATTGTCCCGAATGCCGTCAACAAGCACGTCATCGACTCAACTCGTGAACTTCGCTCAACTGAAGTAACCGCGCAGCGAAATGCCTCGAGGAAGGTCGGTTATGTAGGACATTTGACCGAAAGCTGGTTTGATTGGCCGTTAGTGGTGGAAGCAGCTAAGAGGCTGCCAGATGTTACGTTCCAAATTGTGGGGCACGGAATGCCCAAGGGGATTAGGCTACCGAAAAACGTTGAGTTTTTAGGTGCGATGAATCATGACGAACTTCGACCATTAGTAAAGACTTGGAAGGCCGGTCTCATTCCTTTCGCCGACATTCCGCTCACGAGATCGGTAGATCCGAATAAGATTTATGAGTACTTTGCATGGGGACTTCGATGCGTTACTGCCCCCATGGGCATGGTGCATGAGTATCCTTCCACCTGGGTCTATCGTGGAGTCGACGAGTTCATTCATTGCATTGAGAGCGCCCTGGACTCTGAATTGACCTATGGCGAAATTGAAACGCTTACTCGCTTCCTCGAGAGTGCATCCTGGGATGATAGAGCTCGCGAAATGCTCGAAATCATGAAGCCCGGAAACTAAGTTCTAGGAGAAACTGATGCGTAAGTTGATTATCTACCCAAATTGCTCAAAGGGCGGCGTTTCCTCCGTGATTCGCGGCAGGGCCGCGGATGAGTCGGACACGCATTTCGACGTAGTCTTCTTAAAAGACCGAGGTGGACTGCAAACTTTTGCTGATGTACCGAATACCGAAGTTCGGATCATTCGCGAGGATAGAGCGAACGCTTATCTCACGTACTTGATTAACCGTGTGGAGTACGATTCGGTTCATGTCTTGAGCGCCCCTAAAATTGCTAATGCTTTGGTAGAGAACCCAGACGCTGTAGTGATTTACGAGTTCCACTCGTCTAGCATGCCTGTGGTAGAGCAAGAGATTGACATTCTTGACATCGATAAGATGAGTGAGATAGTGGTTCCATCAGACGCCATGAGAATGAAGATTGGGGAGAGGCTGCCGCGCCGCATACTCAGTCGACTCTCCGTAGTTCCTAACTTGGTCGACAAACGTGTTTTTAGGGCTGACGGTGCCGCGGACTTTTTCGATAATGATCCGCACTTCGCTACGGGGAATCGACGTCCCCTGGTTTGGGTCGGGCGCTTTGACAAGAACAAGGGCTATCAATACGCTGTGCGTGCCTTGGCCCAACTACCGGATGAATTCATTGGTGTATTCGTCGTAAGTTTGGAGAGTGAGCCAGCACGAACTGCGAGCTTCTTGTCTGAATGCGATGCCATGGGGATCAGAGATAGAATTCAGCTCTATATGAACCTCTCTCAGCCTGAAATGGCCAACCTATATCGATCGGCGCGGGATCGAGGAGGCGTTTATGTATCGACCTCTCTGATGGAGTCGTTTGGTTACGCAATTGCGGAGTCGATGACGTGTGGCCTTCCATGTGCTTCCTTTGAGCTTCCCATCTTGGATCTACATCATAATCGGGGTCGGCTCGATTCAGTTGCGATTGGTGATGTCAAGGCACTGGTGGAATCATTGTCTCGATGATCGACAGCCATTCAAATCTCGCCGGCAGTAAAAGTATTGTTGCGTAATGATAACGGATAGGTCTTCCTGTTCAATTCGTTACGATCCAGGAGTTCGAGATATATTCGATGTTCGCCTGGTATATGGAAAATAGCTTTATTTATTTCCCTTTCCGGCACTTGAGATGCAGTGACGAATGGGCAGATTCTTTACAGGGACTTTGAGATATCCTTCCCCCAGCTCGATGAGGATGTCTCACTGGCATTAGATCGTGAAAGGAGCTTCGCTATCCGTGGCCTGGCTTGCACTGAAGGCATCCAAATCACTGGGTTGCGAGTCACCGGCTTTCACTACTTTACTGAAGGTTTCTCACTGTCATGTCAACAAGACGCTTTGATTTTAAAGAAAAGTAATCTACCCCATCCCAGAATGGTGTGGCGGCTAAGACGTTAGAGCAAAAATTACAAGTATGAAGGGTGAGGGCTGACAAGCTCGCAGTCGAGACCGAAGGATATTTATCCTATTATGCGTACTGATTGTTAAGGGAGTCCGAAGTATCTCAGGTGCTATCATACCGAGATCGAGTGAAAGTCCGGCTAGAAGGTGGAGAAGAATCAGTTCCGTTCTTTCCGAGGGGCGAAGTCGAAGGCTCGGGAAATAGCGAAATTTATGGGGATACGTAAGCCGGAAGTGTTTTATAAAGCCCCTTTTCGGGCATTCCCTGGGGGCAAGCTGTCCCAGGAGTTTGTTTTAAAACCGAGTTTCGCTTCGACCTCTATAGGTGTCGATTTAGGAGTTCTAGATGGCGACAGCTTCAGATTAGCTGTCTCTAATGAGTCGGTGACGAAAAGCAGATTTTAGAAAAACCAGCGAAGTTTCCGCAAAGTTTTTCGATGGAGATCCGACCACAGGAGCGTGTATCGTAAATGAACGACTGAAAGAGCAAGAGGGGACGATTCCTCCTAAAGATATACGTGCAAACGCCTGTTTGTGAGATAGGCATGGTGTACTACGACGACCATCTCTCGGGAATGGTCGCGACTGTTTCTTATTTCGATGGGGATTTCCAGCCTTGATGGATACTGAGGATAAGTAATCGTTTGCGAAGTAGGTCGAGCGGCGTCACAAGATAGTTCAAGAGCTTAGGCCTGAGATTGTCGATTTGGGGTAGTTGGTACCGCGAGTCTGCGTAGGTGGTACTGGTGTTCCCCGTACTCGGTACTGCAAGGGGTTTTCTTTCATAGTTGATGTTGGGCGGATTCTAGTGGTCGTGGAAACACGATTTTAGTTTTCGGTGGCATAGCTTAGCAGTTCGGCCATTTTTTCGGCTGGTTTGGCGAAGCCTAGGGTTGCGCGTGGTCTGTCGTTGAGTTGCATGGCAACGAACTCGAGGTCTTCTTTGGTGTGGACGGATAGGTCAGTGCCTTTGGGGAAATACTGGCGCAGAAGTCCGTTGGTGTTTTCGTTACTTCCTCGCTGCCAGGGTGATCCTGGATCACAGAAGTACACCGGACAATCGGTGGCAATGGTAAATGATTTATGGCCGGCCATTTCACTTCCTTGATCCCACGTCAGCGAACCACGCAGGTGTGCTGGTAGCTGTTGGATAGTCTCGACGAGCGCGTTGCGCACTTCTACAGCACCATGCCCGTTGGGCAGATGCAGCAGCATGACGTATCTGGTGCTGCGTTCGACAAGCGTGCCGATAGCTGATTTGTTTCCCTTGCCCAAAATGAGGTCGCCTTCCCAATGTCCTGGAACAGCGCGGTCGTTAACCGTTGCTGGTCGTTCGGAAATCATCACCATGGGGTCGCTAAATCGCTGGCGGGCAATACGCTGGTTGCGTGGCTTTCTCACAGCACGGCCTTGGCGCAGACATGCGGCGATTTCTTTCTTCAACTCGCCTTTAGCTTGGAAGAACAACGACATATAGATAGTTTCAGGACACACCCTCATAGTGTCATCGTCAGGGAAGTCCAGACGCAACCTTCGGGAAATCTGCACCGGTGAATATCGCTTCTTCAACATCGCCCACACCGCATCACGCAATGCTGCATGTGTGTCCAGTTTGCGTGGCTTAGGCCGGAATCTGCGCAGCACGGACTTCCGATGAGCTGCATGCGGCAGATACAACCCCAATTCGTCACGGTTGCGTGTCATTTCCTTGCTTATTGTTCCCGGTGAGCGACCCAAATGCCGGGCAATAGCACGCACGCCTAGGCCTTGACGGTACAAGTCGGCGATAAGTTCACGTTCCTCGACGGATAAATATCGAGGACTAATACGTTTGTCTATCGCGTGCTGTGGGATAACTTCGACGGGCACTGCTTGACGGCCGTCAACATAAGGCAAAACCTGCATAAGTCTTTTATAAAGCTCAGTGTCTGGCCCATCGGGAACAAACGGCACACGCCCGACACCATTGAGCTTGGTTACTCCTTTATCGATGTCTAAAGCCTCGCGCGGATTAATACCGACGGCTTTTGCTGCGTCTTTTCGGCTCATCGCACCAGAACGCAGCATCAAATACTCGCACCGACGCGACGTGGCACTAGCCCGACGGCCATGCGGATTGCGCTGCCACAAGCCAAGCTCAATACCAATGCGGTACACAACACTGGTTCCTACATTAAGCCGCATTGAAATATCTGACGGCTTCACACCCTGCTTCCATAGCGCTTCAATGCTTTCTGTAACCGAAGCAGAAGTCGACTTCTGAACGCGCACAGGAAGTTGATACTCACGAGCCAGCCGATACGCAACACTCAAGCTAAGCCCCAGTTCCAACGCCGCACTACGAACACTACGACCGCCTGAAACCAAGCAACACAGCTGCTCCACCACATCCGGCGAAGGCTCCCAACGACTCGACACCACAAACACCACCAATCAAGGTCAGGTGTTTCCACGATCCTTAGAATCCGGGTTGGCGACACCACAATCCGCTGGTGTTGCGTCAACATCTACTTGGAGGCCAAGTCCTGTGTAGTGGTGTAGCCGTTTTGCTTTCGGCTTGGTATGAAGTTCGGGGTTTGGTTAGGCGGTTAGCTGGTGGTGGTCGCCACGATGATTTCCTGGGTGGTGCATGAGGTGTTTGGTGTGTTCGAATGCGGTCAGTGACATGTAGCGTTTTTGTTGGCTCCAATCGTCGTGTTGCTCGGCTAGGACCGCACCGACAAGCCGGGTTATGGATTCGCGGTTTGGGAAGATGCCCTCGACGTCGGTACGTCGACGGATCTCCCGATGTAACCGTTCTGTGGGGTTGTTCGACCACACCTTCGTCCAGACTGGTTTCGGCGCTGCGGTAAATGCCAGTACCTCATCGAGTGATTCCTCCAAATACGCCGCAACGTGAGCGAACTTCGGTTCCAACAGGTCGACAACCTCGCGGGCTTGAGCCCACGTGGATGTGGCGTCAGGATGCTGAAAGATCGTCTGGAACATCACGGAGACCAAAGGCCACTGCATTTTCGGGACCTTTTCGTAGAGGTTCTTTGCGAAATGGGTGCGGCACCGCTGGCACGACGCATCGGGCAGCACGTCGGAAATGGCGTGCTGGATACCTTCATAGGACGTCACTGGTGATAAGGAATACGCCGGTAAGTTCGCAGGCTTTTAGGACCTGGAAGACACCTTTCCACGACGCGTTGGATTCCGCGGAGGCAACGTGCATGCCGAGCATTTCGCGGTACCCGTCGGCGTTGACTCTGGTGGCAAGCAGTACTGAGCATTTGACCACCTGTTGCGCGGGGGTATCTAGTAACACCGTGGTGACTATCCAGTAACGGGATGGTGAGTATCGAGTAACGCTTTGGGAGAAGATTCATCTGACCGCGTGGCAAAAGGACACGCGGCCTCATCAGACACTCTCGTGAGCTGCTACCGGATACTCACTGACGCGCTACCGGAAAGTCACGACGCTGCTACCAAATAGCCGGTCGCAACACTTCTAGCCCCCGAAAACTTCGAAGAACTCACATCGGCTACACTGTTCCAAGCAGCCTAGCTAACCCCCAATGTGTCTACCTTCCGGGGTCAGGCCCCACCCTCAGCGGAGATCAGGACAGAAATCGATCCGATTTGGCAAGGAGCCAGCCAACGTCTTTGGTCGGTAGCCTCTAAAATATTACTAATGAGCAAGTCACAAACTGCTTGTGTCCTTCTATATAAGAAAGGGTTCCTCGGCATGACTAAGTCTTGGACGGAATTCGTACGTGACCGCATAACTCATGTTGAAAAGAACACTCCTTGGTGGGTAAACAACAAAGTGACGCTGGGACGTTTTTGCGCCGACAACGATCTCCCATCCCCGACAGTATTCAAGGTGTGGACGGATCCAAGCGAGATTGACTTCACTGGATTGCCTGAACGGTTTGTCCTGAAACCCAACATCATGTCGTCCTCATCAGGTGTTATGGTTCTATCTAGGCAGGAAGAAGGTACTTACTACGAATCTTTACGCAAGAAGACTGTGACGATGAACGAGATCTTCGCAGAACAGAACCGGTGTCTCGATAAGGCCACTTACAAAAAGTCATTCAGGGTATTTGCAGAGGAGATCGTAGTCGATGCGAGGAATCCGCAATCGATTCCCACCGATTATAAGGTGTACTGCTTCTACGACAAGCCCATCCTCGTGCAGCAGATAGATCGAAACGTTAATCCCACAGGAACAGCCTTCTTCGACGGGGAGTTCCAGCCGCTTAATCTTGCTGGAAAGATCGAAAGCGAATGGAAGCACTACCAGCCCATAGAGCCAATCCCACCCGGGACCGCTCAATCAATGCTTTCCCTCGCTTCACAGGTAACGAAGCTCGTTAATACTCCGTTTATGAGGGTCGATCTTTACAACTCAACCCGCGGCGCCCTGGTCGGGGAACTGACCCCCGCCCCCGGTGGGCCGTACCACGGGAAGCTCTACAAATTCACCGAAGAGTACGATGTAAAACTCGGCGGAGAATGGGAAGATGCACTCAAACGGATTGCAGCAGACTCTAAGCAGTAACTCGCCCACGGCACTAGGTGGATACGGGCCAAGTCACGACGCTCTGAAGAGTTTCTTCGGGTACCTTATCCCAGATCTGAACCTATCTGAGGTTACCACTCGTTTAGTGGACACCCTGTTTGTGCGGATCTTGTGTCCGTAGGAGAGAATGTTCATTGAGAATCAACAGCGCAAGAAGTACACGCCTGAGTATTGGCGTGAAGCCGCGAACCTGGTGATCGAGTCGCAGCGTCCAATCGCTCATGTGGCAAAGGAGATTGGCGTCGCACCAGGCCTTTTAAGACGGTGGGTAAAAAATGAGCGCCAACGCCGAGGACCCTCAGATGGGCTAAGCTAGGAGGGTCTTCGTGCTGAAAATGCTGGTCTGTGTCGTGAGCTGGCGGAAGCCAAGATGGATTACGAGTTTTTGTCAAAAGCGACAGCCTTCTTCGCTTTGAGGCAACGCGAGCAGAAAAGTTCGAACTAATGCGGCAGGAGAAGGCGAATTTCAGTATCAAACGGATGGCGCGCTTGTTGAAGGTATCTCGGTCTGGATACCACAAATGGGTTCATACGCAGAACAAGCGGCTTTCCGGTAGAGATGATTGTGCAGCATTTTACGATCAACGTCATCGAAAAATGTTGTACGATCATCTTCGTCGGATAGTCGCTTCAGCTGCCCGTAGGGAGTGGAACTTTAAGCAAAGGTGAGAGGGACGTCGTCAAGCGCCCCTGTATGGAAGCGAGAAGCAGAATTTTCCTGGTTCAGATCTCTGGGCGCGCAAAGAACATTTGAGCGATTGACAGGAGGACTCCGTCCCAGCTTGGCTTTAGCTTCGTATCATTCGTATGTGTGGTGGAAAACTGCGTCGTGTTGATTATATTTGCAACACACTTAATTAAGAATCTATAGACTTACCAGAAACGCACGCTGGGATCGTCCGCAAGGTCCTCGCGCTTAAGGCGAATTGTCTGGAGTGAAACTACATGTCGGAGAATGCGACACTGCGGAAAACGATGAAGCCCTCGTGGGTCTTTGCCATGGCGTTGGGCGCGGCGATTGGCTGGGGCGCCTATATCTTGCCCTTCGACTGGATGCAGAAGGCGGGGCTTGGTGGAACACTCATCGGCTTTGTCATTGGTGGCCTGATGATTGCCATTATTGGTTTGAGCTACGGCTTTACCATTCGCGCACTGCCGCTGACCGGTGGTGGCGTGGCGTTTGCCATGGCCGCACTCGGCCGGACTCATGCGTTTATCGCAGGCTGGGCGCTGACGCTGGGGTACTCGTGTGTTGTCGCGTTGAATGCGTCGGCGGTCACGCTCGTCTTCCGTGTCACGTTCCCTGAATTGGTCATGCGGGGCGCGCTTTACGACGTCGCCGGGTGGACCATCTATCTCCCCGAAGTAGCCATCTGCTCACTGTTCATCATTGGGTTCGCGTGGTTGAACTCCAAGGGTGCTGCGCTCTCGGGCCGGTTCCAGTTCTTTGCTGTTGTGCTCATGATCTTCGCGGTGGTGGTTATTGTGGCGTCGATGGTGATCTATTACGTCGTCGAGCGCCCGGAGCTTGCTCCCGCCTTTCCTGTAGATGTGCCGCCGGCTGCGGCGGTGGCGACCATCATCGCTTTTGCCCCGTGGGCTTATGTGGGCTTTGATTCCATTCCGCAGCTGGCGGGCGAGTTCAATTTCTCTCCGCGGAAGGCGCTGGGGCTTCTGCTATGGGGGATTACCGTCGCGACGGTTATCTATATGGCGATGATGCTTGCAACCTCCATCGCTGTGGGAACCCGTCACGAAGCTTTCGAAGGAGAGGCATGGCCGCCGGCAGCCGCCATCAGCGAGGTAATGGGACCAGCTGGTTTGGTGCTCATGGTCGTTGCGGTGAGCGCGGGTGTGTTGACAGGCCTTAATGGTTTCTACACTGCGGCAAGCCGCGTGCTGTTTACCTTGGGGCGGGCGAACCTGGTCCCGCGCCGTTTGGGTGAGCTGAAGGGCAAGGAGCGCGCACCGCGCAATGCGATTCTCTTGGTCTGTGCGGTGTGCCTGGTGACCCCATGGTTCGGGCGCGCGGCGTTGACGTGGGTCGTCGACATGTCCAGTGCCGGCATCACGGTGGCGTATTTCTATACCTGCTTCTGCGCCTGGAAGATTGCGCGTACCGGGCAGGTTTCCGGAATGTCCAAACCGATTGCGCCGAACAAGTTCTACGAGTACTTCGCGCTGGCCGGTTGCATCCTCTCCATCGGGTTCTTGGCGCTACTCTTCGTACCGGGCTCGCCTGGCATGCTGGGAACGGCTCCGCTCATCGCGCTGGTGGTCTGGATTGTGCTGGGGCTGGCATCGTGGACCATCAAGAGCCGGCAGCTGAAGGATGTGCCGCCGGAGGAGACGGCATCGTTGATTCTGGAATAGCTTGGTAGCTAGTCGGCAGTCTTTAGGCGCTGCGGCCAGTCGTGGGCGGCTGAGGTGAAGATGGCGAATACATTGTTGTCGTCGGGCTTACGGCAACTCAGGCCGGCTAGATCGCTGCCGATCTGACAGGTGAGCTGGTAGCTTTCGCCGGTAACGGGGCTCTTTGCCGTGATGTTTGCGGTGTAGAGGGGATTGACCGTGGGGTCTGCTTGGTAGAGGGCGTAGCTGGCCTTCTTGGCAGGTCCAAACATGGCTGCGGCAAACTCACAAGAGGTAGCGCTGCCGGCGAAGATTGTGTCGCCCTCCGATGTCACGCCGCAGTCGCCGCCGACCTGGCTGGCGTTGATGGTCTGCTTGCTGGATTCTTCTTCCTGCTGCTCGTCAGCGCGGGTTGGGGAGGGGTCTTCGTCTTCCTCGCTGGTGCTTGAAGAGCTGTCTGGGCTTTCTGGCGTCGTGGATTCTTCAGCCGTTGTTGCTTCTTCGGTGGTGGTGTCTGGGGCCTCGGACGTCATCGGGTCATTGTCGCTGCATGCGGAGAGAGCGAATGCCGTTGCGACGGCGAGGGTGAGAGTAGAGAGTCTGTGCATAGCGGAAACTGTAGTCCTAGAAAAGCGCTGTGTCCTGGGTTTGATGTGGTCAGATTGGTGGGAAGAAGCGTCGGCAAGCACGGCGCTGACCGCACGCTTTAGCACTAGACTTTGAGAGGGCAGTGTTCAGTTGGCGTCGAGAAGCGAGGAATGGCAAATGGACAAGGTCGAGGTTGGAGACGTAGTTGCGTTTAGAGAAAGCGATTCCATCATCGGACAATCTTTAAAGGCTCGGGTTGTGGACATTCAGCCTTCGGGGAAGGCCTCGTTTCGGTACTCCCTAGAGCTTGAGGACGGATCCATACGTAAGGTCCCACGGCCGCGAATTAAGGGACCGTGGGCTAAGGCCGCTGAGATTGATGAACAAGTGAATCATCAGGTGAGGCTTCACGCGCAACGAAGTGGGGAAGAGGAAGACAGTGCCGCAAGCTTCATGGTTGAGAGTTGCCGCCTAGGAGAAGCTATGGAGCTGGGAAGCGGCGATGATTTCATAATCACCGATCCGAAAACTCTTGAAGAACTAGTGGATTCCCCTTTGGACGTGCTTTTGGAGGGAGTGCTCACCGCCCCCTGCGAGGAAGGGCTGCAAATATCTCCCCTTGGCGGCGTTCGCATTGTGCAAAGATTCGCGGAAGTCTCGCCTGATGAAGTGCTTGAGGTCGTGGCAAAAGAAGAGAAGGAGTGGAAACTTAAGCTCCGAGAGCATCACGGAATTATTTCTGCGCGATGGGAATGGGAATTCTATTGTGAGCACTACCGGCCGATGTTTGAACTCTGGCGTGAATGGTGCGGTTTTGCTGCGGTACGGAAGTACGAACGAGAAATAGCGGCTGAAGCAGAGGGAGAAAGGCTTTTTGACTTGGCTAAGCGGCTAATCGAGATTATTGAAGAGAAACAACCAGAGATTGCCAAAATGTACCGGCAGGAACTACTTGCGGAGCAGATAACGCCGTATACCATCCGCGAGACCCCTGACAGACCATTAGAGCCTGACGAGATTCCAGTTCGGGTTGAGTATCGCAGGCGGCGTTGGGGGTGATAGCAGTGCGTCTCTCGATTGAAAGGGCAAAATGAGGCATGATTAGGGGCAGAAGCAGCCCTACATTACGTACAGCTGCTTGACCCTCACCGGAGGCTACTGGCAGGTGAGGGTCATTTAATTTTCTTTCGCGCCCGGTAGACGGTGCGGTCGTTCAATCGAGTCGTTTCAAAAGGAGCGAGAACATCGAACTTTGAGAGCTTGTCCCACACCTTGCGGGACTGGCCGCGGTCGGTAAGGACGCCTAGATGCACGCAGCGGAGAAGCACGGCTTCAGTGGTGAAGACCGTTGCTGCCTGTCGCTTGTGTACGAGCTCCTGGGCCTCTTCATCATCGATGATGATGGCGGTACGCACCGAAGGATCCTCCTCAAGGAGGGCAAGGCAATGCGCGATTGCGGTGTATTCTCCCAGGTTCTTCGCCATTCCGCCTTGGATTGAGAATCGGGGACCCGCGAATAGGCGGATGTGTTTGAAGAGGCGATCCATGTCGTCGTCAAGCACGTGCACGTGGCCATGCGCAATGAGTGATGACCAGGTTCGGGAGCCACACTGAAACCTGGTGTCCTTCAGCTTTCTGTGCATCTCGTTGTTGACCGCAGCAGGCACGTGGAGTTTGTCATTGCCCACGAGTTTGAGAAGAAGGTGCTGCTCACCGGCACAGATGAAGTTCAGCAAAACGCTGGTGTCCGCAAAGATGAACCTTCTAGTCATGGCGAACCTACTCGTTTGCGAAGAAGTCTTCCAGGTCGGCCTCAATATCGCGCTGACCTGATAGGTTTTTACCGACAGAACCCGGGGCGGCGTACATTGAGTCCGCTACTTCCTCGGGGGTTACTTGCTCAGCGAACGCTACTGTTGGCAGTGCGATGAGTCCCTGAGCGTATGCCTTGTAGGCATCGGCGACGAGCCTCTCGGAAGCTCGTGGCAGCTGCGCAATTTGGCAGGCGTGGTCATAAGTGGCTTTCCATCCGAAGCGGGAGGCGAGTTTCTTGGCGGTGTGACTCTTTAGCTCCTCTTTAGCGTCTTTCGAAATGAGGCCCGCCTGATGAAGCTGGATGGCTGCTACGTAAGGAGAGACCTGGAAGCGTTGGACAACTGCAGACAAAAGCTCTTCTGGATCTTCGTACTGTGGAAGCTCACGCAACCCTTCCTCGGGGCAGAGGACGCAGCGCGCGAAGGTGTTCGCGCGAGTCTCGTTGGGAAGGTTGGGAAGGGTCTTATCGCATTGTAGGGAAGCCCCGTCCTCCGTGATATCCCCGGCCACGATGTGCCCGATTTCGTGCGCGATGGTTAAACGCTGGCGGAAAGGATTGTTACTAGTGCCAATTCCCACGGTTAAAGCGCCCGAACCAGGATCGCGTAGCGTCAGCGCATCGAGGTCTTCCGCTAAATCGAGGACAATGAAGTCAGCATCAACGAGCTTCATGAGATCGTTGATGTCATCGACTGGTCCCACACCTAGCTTGTGCTTCGCGCGAAAACGAGCAGCGAGTTCAACACCTTGTTTCGAAGGGCTTGGTGAATTAGGCATGTGCGTTATCCAGGTTCACACGGAGCTGGAGATACGGAAGAAGGGTTTGTGTTGTGCCTTCAACTTGGGTCTGGTGACCACGGGCCGCAACGCGCACGCGCTTAGAGAGTGGGGTGGCGTCCACAAGCTCAGCGGCATCGATGCCTAGTGCCCACGCGAGGGCCATGATGTGGTGGAGAGTAGGCGTGGCCGTGCCTTTCTCTAGGCGGGCCAGGGTGGGCTGGGACAGGATGCCTTCAGTCATAGCGGCAAGCTCTCTCTGGCTGAGCCCGCGCAGCTGACGCTGCGTGCGGACGCGCTCGCCGAAGTCAGTGGGGATGTTCATGGTGGTGCTCCTTGTTGACTTCGATTAAACACGTGAATCAGATTGGAGTCAATATGATTCAACGGGATTTTGGATTGTATAGCGGGCGTCAACTTTGCAATTCTGCGTGGCTAGGTGAGGCTTTGAAAATCGAAGGTAAGCAGTTTTATGACTGAGAGTAGCTTTGAGAGGCCTGTAGGGACTCACGAGGTGCGGACCGACATAGTATTACTTCTTCTTCTGCCTCTCCGTGGCTAGCCAGGATGTATCGTCGAATTCACCACTCCTTTAAGCCGGCATATGTGCAAATCATCCAGAGCACAACTGCTTCAAGTACTCTGACAGTCTTGCAGAAGATTGCTTGATAGTCCGAATTGACTGTCTAGGCAACGGTCGAAGCAGCAGCATCGTAGAGAGAAAAACATTAATCTCGATGTAGACTTTTCTCATGAGCAGAAAAGAAATTGAAAATGTGATGAAGAATCGGCGCCAGTCAGTTCAAACGGTCGCTTGGTTCAATGATCTCTATAAGCGTGGCCTTTTGGACCTCTCTCCGGAGTATCAGCGTAGATCTGTATGGAATGAGGACTATAAGGACTATTTTTTAGACACGATCTTGTCTGGATTTCCTGCTCCTGCGATTTTTTTGTACGAAGAAATTTCTCCAGAAGGGGAAATCCGATATTCTGTAGTTGATGGGAAGCAACGCCTAAGCACTATATTGGAATTTGTCAAGCCGAACTCGGAAGTTACGTTGGCAGACGATGAATCTCGACATGCGGAAAACGCTGGAAAAACATTTGATCAACTGTCGGAAGCGCTAAAAGTTAGCATTTGGACTTACAAGTTTTCGATCGAGTTTCTTCCTAGTAAATCCGAAAACCTTTTGAAGGAAATTTTCGACCGCATCAACCGGAACGTAAACAAGCTTACGCCGCAGGAGCTGAGGAACGCTCGATACTCAGGATGTTTTTCGGAAGCATCTGAAGAGCTTGCAGATAAGATTGAGAGTGAACTGAAGTTATGGCCGCGATATGCGGCACAGGCACGCCGGCAGATGAAGGATGTCGAATTTGCTAGTCATTTGTTGTTGCTAGTTGAAAATGGTCCCAGTGGTGTAACCCAGGAGCAGATGGATGAAGTTTACGCATCTCGACAGAAAACTTGGGAAAAAAAGAAATATATTCAGGATCGCGCATTTTTAGCGGTTTCAAACTTTAAGAAAGTGCTAGAGGCTAGTGATGTCAGAACAGAATTCCTTGAAAAATCGAAAAACCAGGCGAATTTTTACTCCCTATTCGATGTATTTTCTCGTATGAGGGAGTTGTCGGATATCCAAGCTGAAAAGGTTCGGAAGAAGCTAGACCAGTTTTTTAAAAAAGTGTATTCGGGAACCGCAAAGAAGGGAACCCAAGCTGCTGCTTTTAGAGCCCATACGCGTGCTTCCTCCTCCGATAGTGGTCCTAGAAGTGCGCGCTCGGCAACACTCTTGGATTTGCTGTCAGACTTCATTGCAGATAAAGGGGAGTAGCGTGCCGCAGGTTGATGCAGGGGTTCGTGAGCGTTTTAACGACGATTTCGCTGAGTATAAACAAATACAGAATTTCTTTTCCAATTTGGTTGTCCCTAAACTGCGTGAGCAGGGGTGGGTGGTTGAGCATCGATTAAAGACCGTCGAGTCTGTGGCAGAGAAGATTGAAACGGGCCGGTTCGACAAGTGGAGTCGAATAGATGATATCTTTGCGGCGACTGTCGTTGTTCCTGATCCGGGGGAGGAAGAGCGGGCTCTTGTGGTGCTGAAAGGCCTCTTGGGGAAGCCTATCGAAGAAAGGAAGCGCGAAACCACAGGGTTTGGTGGATCATCAAGTTTTGGCTTTAGTTCTCCTCGTTATATATTTTCCGCCCCTGAGGAATGGCGGTCAAAGCTGGCTGATTCCAAAAAAAATCTCAATTTTGAAGTGCAAATACCGACCATTCTCGAGTGGGCTTGGCTGAAATTAACGCACGATTTTGCTTACAAGGGGGCTGAATTTGATTCTTCCGCTTTCAGGACAGCTTCCATGATCAAGGCGAATTTCGAGCAGGTTGAATGGTTGTTATCGCTTCAGAAGGATTCTTCTAGTGAGCTAGGTTACAAGAGGAGCAAGCGGGAGTTAGCCAAAGAGTATGTTGTAGAGCAGACTGAAAGGCTATTTTCTGATGGACTATTAAAAGACGTTCAACGGCCGTTGTCGATGAATCGTTTCGCGGATAATATCTATGCTCTTGTTGAAAGCATTACCCAATATGAGGAGTTTGAACGTCTCTTTGTGAAACTGGTTCGGGGAGGGTTTGTGAATTCAAATGTTGACAAGATACAGCTTCGGAAAGTGATAGAGAAGAGCTATGGGCGACCTGCGGTTGATAGGGTTAAGGGGCGGGTTGAAAAGTTATACGGTGGATTCGTCAAGTCGGTGTATGATGGGGTATATGACCTAAATTCAAGTGTGTCATTGTCCCCGTTTTCTGTTTTCGTTAATTTCCTATCTGAAGATCGAGGGGAATTGAACTGGAAATCAGACATTTTGAAACAGCTTGATTATCCAATTGTGCCTAGTTCGTTTGCGTTAAATTCTAAGTGGAAGACGTTCGACTTTTTGAATTAATTGTACTGTTTGCGGTTTTGGCAGACTTTAACTTTTAGCAGCTGCAGCTCGAAGACTCTGATAATGGAAAAACTCCAAGTTATTAGTTTAATATCGTGGCTGGGATGTCTCAATCCGGCCCTTCCAGGGCTCCTAGCGGCTTAGGAGCTCCTCTCTTTTGTGCTACTGCCTGAACTTTAAGGTTGCTGAGTTAGTCCGAAAATCTCCCTAATCGGCGGACTCACATGTGCAAACGGAATCCGCTCCTGCTCAATGCGCAGCCTTCCTTTGGTGAAGAGCAAGCGGTAGGCGCGCTGTTCGTCGGTGGTGAGGTGGGTGAGGGTGGCAGAGCCGTCTCCGGGGTCGGGGACGGCTAGGTGCTGGAATTCGGTGACGGTGGCGGTGTCCATGAGTAGTGACTTCGTGTGGGGGAAGTGGGCGCGCACGGCGTTGAGGATGGCAAAGCCGGCGGCATCGAGGTCGCCCCAGTAGGTGATGTCGGCGTGGTTGAGCCAGCGCAGTGCGTGGAGCTGATGGGCGGCGGTGCCGGAGCCGAGGAGGGCGATGGTTGGAGTGGAGGCGTCGGCAAGCGCCGGCAGGGCCAGGAAGATTTGCTTGTTTTCCACGATGAGCACCCGGGGTGGGGTGTCGGGGAAGAGCTCGGTGGCGTCGGCGAGGGGGATTTCGATATCGGAGAGCGCTGGTGCGTGGTTGAGGTAGCGCAGGCGCAGGCGGGTGTCGCTGCGGCGCAGACCCAAGTCCGTGATATTAAAGGGCGCGAGGAGTGTCAGCAGCAGGCGGCGGTGGTTGCCAATCCACTTGCCGTCGACACCTTCGACCGGCACGGCGCGCTCCCACTCGCCGGAATTGGGGTTGGCGCGCAGCCAGCGCAGGCACGGCCCAAGCAGCGCAGGTCATAGGCAATTTGGTCTTTCCGTTGGATATAGCTGTGGCGGACGGTATGAGCGAAATCGCTCGGCACGGCCATGGCCATGTTCAGCACGTCTTGGGCGCGTTCTTCTGCCTCCGCTGTGGTGAGCCTTTCGAACTGCCCGCGGCGGGCCTTCTCAATCTCACGGTCGATGCGGTCTCGCTCTTCCTCTAGACTGGCAACGCGGCTGGCGATATCTTCGTTGGTATCACGCGCCAACCTTTGTAGCGCAGAGCTGATCGATTCCACGCGTGACGCCGTCACCGCGGTCACCGGCGCTTCCCAGTGCTCAATGGCTTCGAGGGCGGACAGGGCTTCCTCGCTGGGTTCGAGCGTTTCTCCATGAGAGCTCTTTCCGGACTTTCTGATGAGCCACCCGGCCTTGACCCAATCATTGCAGTAATTCTGCGGTGTGCGGGGCATGGAAAATTCACTGGCGAGCACCTCGAAATCGGTGACCATGAGCTCATAGACCTCTGCCGCTGGACGCGCCCGGGTGCCGCGCGGGAAGTACTCCGCGATCAACGCCAAAATCACGGGCGCGTTATCCGCGGCCAGTAGCCGGATCGCGGCGGAATCGCACATCAAACGCCGCAGCGATAGGGCGCGTGCTTCAACAGACATGATTCGATTCTGGCAGGCGGAACGGACATATGCAGTGGAGTGGGGCTCAGATTTTCGAAGATCGGAGGTTTATGCGTGGGTAAAACCGTGACAATCCAGGTAAAGGGGTGGGGTGGCGAATTGGGGTGCTTTGTGGTCACGAACGTGCAGTATGGCTACGATTGGAGGAGGTTTCACTTGTAAGTGAAAGGGTCTTATTGGTTGCAAATAGAGAAAGGAGCGTCAATGAACTCCGCGACGGTGATTAATGATCGAGTGATGATCGACGATGCGATGGTTGAAGATCTCAAGTCGCTACCTTCTCTCGGTGCCGCGACTTTTCGAGTGACAGACGCAGAAGGCCGTGTTGTTTCGCTGCCCCTTGGTGTGCAGCGACTGATTTCTCAAGTGTTGACTTCTGTTGCGCAGCGCGGTGAAGTTACCATTTCGCGCGTACCCGCGGAACTTACCAGTACGGTCGCTGCAGAGATTTTGGGTGTCTCTCGTCCAACCCTCATGAAATGGGCAAAAGAAGGAGCGATAGCGACCCACAAGCGCGGAACGCACACTCGGTTTAAGCGTGATGATGTTCTGAAATTGAAACAGCAGCGCACCGAGGAACGGATGCAGGCATTCCGTGAGTGGCGGGCATTCGAAGAAGAGAGCGAACCCTCTTCTGTCGATTCCTAACTGGCGGTCCTAGTCCTCCGCCACGGTGACGGTGACATCGATGTTGCCACGGGTGGCCTTGGAGTAGGGGCACATCTCGTGGGCGGCGTCGGCAAGCGCCTGTGCTTCTTCCTGCTCCACACCGGGGATGGTGACCTCAAGCTCGGCGCTGAGGAAGAAGCCCTCGGAACCATTGTTGAGGGTCACGCGCGCGCCGACGGCGGAGTCGGTGACGTCGACGTCCTTGTCCTTGGCCACGGCCTTGAGCGCGGAGTGGAAGCAGGCGGCGTAGCCGGCGGCGAAGAGCTGCTCCGGGTTGGCACCCTCGCCGCTGCCGCCCATTTCCTTCGGGGCGGTCATGGTGAAGTCGAGGTCGGAATCCTGGACTACGGTGCGGCCATCGCGGCCGGCGCCAGTGGAGAGTGCTTCGGTGGTGTATGCGGCGGTCATGTGTAACTCCTTTGAATGTTGCGGGCTGTGTGGCCGCCGATTGTACGCGGGAACCTAAGCTTGCTCACGCGCTAGCCGTGACGAGCTCCTTGAGAGCGTCGAGGGCCTCACGCGGGGCGGTGCCGTAGCGCTCCGTGAGGAAGCGATGGGTAGTGTCGGGGTTGTCGAGGGAGACATCGGCAAGGTTATGCAGCTCGGATTCGCCGGCGGCGGTCTTCTCCACGGACCAGAAGCTTTCCGGATTAAGTCCGAGCTCGGCGGCGCGCTCGAGCACGCTGAAGGTGTGGGAGGCGAAGATGAGCTGCGCGCCGTTGACGTTGATGCTGGGCTCGCGGAAGGCCTGGATGATGAAGTCCAGAAGGGCTGGGCGTAGGTAAGAATCGAGCTCATCAGCAACCAGGATGCCGCCGCGGCGCAAGACGTCGAGAACAAGTGGCACGGTGGCCATCCACGTCTGCGTGCCGCCGGATTCATCGGTAAGGCTCAGCGAATAGTGTGTGGCCTCGCCTTTGTGCTCGACGATGATCGCATGGAGCAGGGATTCGATTTCGGCGTCGGAGTAGCTGCGGAAAGCATCGGGACGTCGGATAGCGCCGTCGGTACTGCTCAACGCATTAATGACCGGGCGCATCTGACAGAAGACATGCCGTGGGATCTGGTCCTGGTTGAGCCGTACGGAATGGATGCCGGCATCGGCCGCGCGCAGCAGCGGGGCAGCCTCGTGCAGGCGCAGCTTGCCCTCACGAATAAGAGCGGTAAACCGCGCGGCATTGTTAGCCGCGGAATGCGCATGCGGCAGGTACGCCACATCATGCACCAGCGCGCGGGCCAGCGGGGCGAGCACGGGGTGCTCATCGCGCAAACCGACAGACAGGATTAGCTCGGTGTCCTCAACGGGGCCAAGCTTGGCGACGTCCCCCTTATCCATAAACGTCCGCGTCCACTGTGTTTCCTCCCCGCGGCTGCGCACAAAGCAGGGGGTCCAGCGATTCGCTGGCACGCGGCTGAGCCATTCGGTATGTACACCGGTGTAGCTCCACTGGAAACCGTAAAGGTAGCGCACACCATCGACGGCAAACTCCAGCTCGAAGGTACTGGGGCGGCGCTGCGTGGTGGGGTTGAGCCGAAACGGCGCGTGGGGCAGCTGATTAGGCGGGGCATCATCGAGCCACTGTGTGGCCGATAAGGAAATGGCTCGCAGCGCGAAGTTCAGTGCCTCGAGCACGCTGCTTTTACCCGACGCCGTTGGGCCCACCAGCACGGTGATGGGCTGGCTTACCGAATCCCAGCCTTCTTCGGGTGGCGTGGAGTGGGTCCAGTCGTGATAAAACGACAGCGTTTGCGTTGCACGGATACTGCGGAAGTTCGACACGCTGAAGGAAAGGAGCCTCATGCTCGCAAGACTACAAGCTCACACATGCGTGATCATCTAAACCTGTGCCAGGCTCGGGTGCTTGCCCGCACCCAGATTTTTGGCCCAAAGCCTGACCTCAGCGGACGCTGGTAGCGTTTTAGTACACACCGCAAAAGCGACCACAGGAGGCCACATCCTATGGACGGGGATATTACTGGTTTGCTCGTATGCCTCGGGTTAGTGGTTGTCATGGTGCTCTACTGGACCTTCTACATCCTGCGCGTGCGAAGGATTCCCGAATCGGAAGAGTGGTACGACTCAGCCGATGCGGTAGGCGCAGAAAGTGATGGCCCGCTCTTTATTTATCCCTACGGCGCACTACTTTTGGGCGCTGCTGGTGCCGCGGGGGTGGTCGGAAGTATGAACCTTCCAGAGCTCGTCGAAACGGTGCTAACTATTCCAATCGTGGCTGCTTTCGCCATCGGAGCGATTGGTTTTACGGGTGCGTTCGGGATTCCGCTTCCGTGGCCTTTTGTTCCGCGTTGGGTCGTGGACATCCGCACAGCAAAACGTGCTCGAAGGCGCGAGCGCAGGCAAGCCTGGAAAATGAAGACGAAAGAATAGGTCTGGCAGCTGACCCAGCGTCCAAAGTCCGCGTGCAGTGGGTCCGCTGTGCTTCCGTGGCCGAGTGCTGTATAAGTTTTGTGGGCGAAAATAGAGCTGGTGCACGCTTAGCTTTCTGGCATGAAGTATCGGAACGTTCACATTAGCTCCGTCGCGGCGCTTGTCATGAGCCTTGTAGGCGCGGCGTTCTTTGCTGTGGGGCGGGTGATATTTGGCGTTGGCGGATGGCTCGCACTCTTCTCCATTCCGGCCATTCCGGCTGGGGGAATCATGGCCGTTGCGCTTCTTGGCTTGTGGTTTATCCCCGTGCGCATCGTGAAGGAGGACGCGGGATCCGGAACGTATAAGGCCCTCGGGTGGCCCGAATCTTGGGCCTTCATCGTGGTCACGGTGTTTCTCTTCCTCGCCGGCTTCTTTATGGTCGATGGCGGCGATACAGATGAGAGCGGGAAATCCGCCTTCTCCCAGATTGTGGGGAGGTGGGCTTTAGATCTGTCCGTGATACTGTTTTGGCCCTGTGTCCTTGGGGTGATTGTGTCCTACATCGTTGGCGTTGTTGTGGCGGTGAAAGGCCGGAAGGCCGTTGCTCAGAACCCGACGCAGAGTTCAAGTCCGGAAAATCTGGGCCAGGACGGGACCTAAATTGCCGTTTTCTGGGCCTGCCGATTAATGTTGCTGGGAGCGGATTCACTGTGTGCGTGAGTGCTGTCTCAGCGCTGGTGCGGAATGCAGACAGGGAATACGCGGGGCTATAGCTCAGTCGGTTAGAGCTACGGACTCATAATCCGTTGGTCCCGGGTTCGAGCCCCGGTGGCCCCACAGTAGGCAGCCTCTTTTCCTTGGGACAAAGTGCCTTAGGCATGACAACCCAACGTTGTGCCAGATGAAGGTCCAAGCCTTGTTGTACTCTGACGGTGAAGGAAGGGAGGACTGTCATGGAACAACATACGGCGCGGCAAATTGCCGAATGGTTCGTCGCGTGGGCGGATGAGACCGACGACGCTGAGATAACGCAGCTTAAGCTTCAGAAGCTTCTGTATTATGCAAAAGGGCTGTATATGCGGTCCTCTTCGGGGGTTCCACTATTCCCTGAACGAATGGAAGCTTGGGCGCACGGCCCTGTAGTCGTGGATATCTATCACCAGCTAAAACACTACGGAAAGCTTCCGATTGACCCAGACGACTTTGTCTCAGGGGATTTCAACTGGGATGACTATCGTGACGTTGAACAGGATCTGATTGAGGTCTGGGATAAGTACGGCCCTTTTTCTGCGTGGGCGCTGCGCAATAAAACGCACACGGAATCTCCTTGGCAAAGAAACTTTGTAGAAGGCGAGCGCGGCCGCGAAATCACCGATGCCGATCTTAAGAACTATTTCTGCTAGCCGTGGGCAAGAATAAACGAAGGGGGACCCGTCCAGTTCACGCAGCACGAAGCGCACCAGAGAAAGGTGTTATTGATGCTCTAGGCAGAACTCGAGAGGAATACCCGCTGTTATCCACTAGGTTTCTTCAAAAGAGGTGGGGCTTTGAAGAAATGGATGATTCTATGCGAGCGGAGTTCCTAGAAAAATGGCACAGGCGGTCTGTCCTCACATGGAAAGAATTGACGCGGCACCCAAAACATGGGCTGGGCTCTGAATTCATCCCTGCTACTGCCATTAAGCCTGACATTCCACGGCCTTTTCAAGACGTATCGCGGTTTAGGGTCTACCGCCACAAGGGAAACTTGCCGTTCGTAGGCTGGAAAGACAGGGAAGTGTTCTACGTAATCTGGATAGAGAACACGTATGGCAAGTTGTACTCGCACTAGCACGACACTGCTTTCATTCTCGCTGCAGCACTAAAGTGCGGGTCAGCGTGCCCTTAATGCGAGAATCGGCGCGCTACCCGTTACGATGACCCACATGAGTGTTGAGATGGACCCGTTAATCGAGTCGCTGTATTACTGGTCCGACATTATCGGCGTCCTTCTCATGGGCATGATTGGCGGAACGATGGCCCGTCAGCGCGGCTATGACATCGTGGGCTTCTTCTTCATCGCGATGTTTTCATCCCTCGGCGGAGGCATGATCCGCGATGTGCTCATCAATCGAGGCACAGTCGCCGCGATGAGCCAGCCGGAGTATCTCTACTTAGCGTTCACCGGTGCTATCATCGCCCGTTTCGTCTACTTCAAGGGCAAGACATGGGACTACGTGCAGTCGCATGGTGATGCGGTGGTGTCGGCCCTGTGGGCGTCGACAGGCGCGCTCAAGGCCATCGCCTACGGCCTGCCCTTCATTCCCTGCATCATGATGGGCGTGTTTACGGCCACGGGTGGCTCCATGATTCGTGATATCGCCATGGGCCGTGAGCCGGCAGTGTTTGGTGATAACACCCCCACCGTGATTCCGGCAGTGGCGTGTGCGCTGGTAGTGCTAGGAGCAAATTCCACGGGGCACTTGGCGTGGGGCGTCATTATTGGCCCTATCGTCTCCTTCGTCTTGACCATGCTGGGCATTTGGGCGGGCTGGCGCGTGCCTGCTCGGCAGGAGTGGGCGCCGGTGAATGACACCGCGGCCTATGTCATGGTTTTGGCGCGCAAGGCGGAGAATAAAGGCCGTGCTGTTGGCCGCCGTCTGGAGCCGACCAAGCTGCGCGCATGGCGTCATAACCAGATGGAAAAGGCCCTGCAGCGCCGCATTGAACGTGAGGTGCGGGAAGGAAAGCGCAGGGCCGACGCGACTATCGACGCCTCCGAGTTCCTCGATTCCTTCAACGAAGAGGTCGCCGAGATGTCCGCGGAGATGGCGGCGGCATCCGCGGATACCGACTCTGACTTTGGCGTAGACCTTTCTGGCGACTCGTATGAAGCTCAGAGCACTGATGGTCCCACGCCCCGTGAGCTTTTGGACCGCATTTTGTCTGATGACAAGCTCACCGATGAGTTGGTTGAAAAACTTATGCGGCGCTATGAGAAAAGAGATGATTAGAAGCTAATAAATACGTTAAGGTAAGTGGGTGCGAGAGGAGTCAAGGTGAGAATTGTTCGGCTGAGGCGCGGCATGGTGGCAGCGCTGACCGTAGTGTGTGCTGCGGCAGCTGTGTCTACTGGGTGTACTGCGGACACAGCACCCGTGGACACTGAAGGCCTAGACCTTATCACCACCGACATTGCGGAACCGCAGAATTCTCTCATCCCAGCAGACTCCAATGATGTTTGCGGGCACACCATTATCAATCTGGTGTACTCCGGCCTGATGTACCTCGACAAATCCGGCAAGCCGCACTATGACATGGCGGAATCCGTGACCCAGGTCAACGATACGACCTACAACGTGGTTATCCGGGATGACGCGGTCTTTGCCGATGGCTCCGATGTCGATGCCAAGGACTTCGTGGATACGTGGAATACCGCTGTGCGCCAGTCGCTGCTCTCGGCGCATCATTTCGAGCCGATTCTGGGATTCCATGAGGGCCAGAAGAACATGCGCGGGTTAACAGTGACGGGGGAGAAGTCCTTCCGCATTGAGCTTTCCCGTCCCACTAGTGGCTTCCTCGAGCGCTTGGGCTACTCGGTCTTCTTCCCCATGCGTTCTGAGGATCAGGATGAACTCGCCGAACGCGGTACCGATCCTATTGGCAACGGTCCCTACGTCTTGGTCTCGTGGGAACACGACAAAGCGTTGACCCTAGTGCCCAATCCGCACTATACGGGCCCGCGCACTCCGCAGAATGAGGGCATCAAGTTCGTGGTGTATCCCTCAGAGGATAAGGCCTATAAGGACCTAGTATCGGGAGACCTGGACGTGCTGGTCCACATTCCGGCGGAGAAACTTGGAACCTTTGAAAAAGAGCTGGGTTCGCAGGCCTTCAGCAGACCAGTGGGTTCCCTATTAGAAATAACCATCCCGGCCAATGATTCCAACTTCACTGGCGAGGCAGGACGTCTGCGCCGCCGAGCGTTGTCGATGGCCGTGGACCGCGAGAAGCTGGCCACAGAGCTCTTCTATGACACCGTGACTCCAGCGAATGGTTTTATCGCGCCGCTACACGGGGTGATGCCCCCAGCACCGAAAGATGCGGAGGCGCTGACCTACCAACCGGATAAGGCCCGCGAGCTATGGGCCAAGGCAGAGAAGATGGACCCCTTCCAAGGGAAATTTAGCATTGCCTACAACCTCGACGGCAGCCATAAGAAATGGGTCGATGCAGTGGCGCAGCAGATGACGGAGACCCTCGGTGTGCAGGTGGAGGGCCGTCCCTTCGATACCTTTAAGGAGCTGCGCCAAGAGGTCACCGCGCGTCACATTACCGGTGCGTTCCGCACCTCATGGCAGGCGGAATACCCAGACGAGTCATCCTTCCTGGCACCGCTGTTTGCCTCCTACTCAGCGGCAAATGAGTCCGGGTTTGATAATCCGGAGTTCGATAAATTGCTGGAGAGGGCCGGCAAGGCGCGTACCGAGGACGAAGCCCATGAGTACTATGCCAAGGCCCAGGACCTGCTCGTGGCGGCGATGCCAGCGATTCCGCTGTGGACGTCGAAGTCCGTGGGCGCCTATGGCAAGGATATTGTTCCGGCAGGCTACACGTGGAAGCCAACGCCCAATTACTACCTCATTCACCGCGCTGAGCGCTAAGGCGGACTGATTCTCCAAGGCTTCTGGCAGCATTGAGGTCTATTCTTGGTGCAATGCTGAAGTTTTACATGTTCGCCATCTGGCAGGCAGTCGTCGACCACGGTCTGCCGCTTCTGGGCATGCTGCTCACGGCGATTCTCATTCCTCGCATCGGCCGTTTGGCCGTGCGCGTAATCGAGTCCCGGCTCGATGAGAACGAGGAGTCAACCAAGGCGCGCTTAGCGCTGGCCGGCGCGCTGGTGTACGTGGCCCAAGCGGTGGCGTATTTCCTTCTTATCGTCGCAGCACTGGCTAACCTTGGCGTGCCGCCCCTGGGAGCGGCCATCCCCGCAACGGTCGTGTCAGCTGCCGTTGGTTTCGGCGCGCAGAGCATTATTGGTGATTTCCTCGCGGGTTTCTTCATTCTGTCGGAGAAGCAGTTCGGTGTGGGCGATTACGTGAGCTTCGACGGCGTGACGGGCGTGGAGGGCACCGTGGTGTCCTTGACCCTGCGCACGACCACCGTGCGCACCCCTACAGGCGAGGTAGTCATGGTGCCTAACGGCTCGGCGGGCGTGGTGACGAACTTCTCGCAAGAGTGGTCGCGTGCAGTGGTGGATATCGCTATCCCGGTTCATGAGGGCGATAACCTGCCGGACATTACCGCGCGCGTGGAGAAGATTTCGGAACATGCCATCCATTCCCCGGATATTCGCGCAGATGTGGCCGGCGAGCTGGATGTTCTCCCCGCGACCGGAATCGTGGCGCCGACCGTCGCCGGCCAGCCGTGGCAAGTCAAGTACCGCGTGCTCGTGCAAGTCAACCCTGCGCGCCAATGGGCCGTGGAACGCGCCATTCGTTCGGCCTTGCTTGCCTCTTTCTGGGACCTGTATAAGCTGCCGAACTCGGAAGCTATCCCGGATGAACTCCCTGTGGACTTGAACGAGGCGCCCACGACGGTCATGTCTGCGACAAAGGTGCATGAGGCGGACAAAGATTCCGAATCTCAGGAAGCGTCACAGGCGGTGTCGGGGGCTGTGGCCAAGACGGACACGAGCAATGACAATGGGCCGGGCCGCCCAGCGTATTCGGACAACGACAAAGACGAAGAACCGGACGAGTACCGGCGAGGCATCTGGCGTGCGGATAAGCCGAAGAATAAGTGGGCCTATTTCTGGACGGTAGGTGGGCGCGTGAGGGCGTCGACAACCGGCCTCCTGGCAGGCCTCTGCGTGGTTGGCGCGCTGTGGCTGGCCTCCGCGAACCCAGATGGTGTGGATGCCGGGTGGCTGTCCCTGTCGCGCTGGATGAGTGAGATTGCTGAGTCAGCAGTCCCATCTACGGAGTCCTCTACGCCGGAACCTGCGCCGAGTGAGCAGGAGACGCCGGCAAGCACAGGTCAAGAACCCACCGCAGAGGTGACGGACGGGGCGACGGAGGATGCCCCGCAGGATCAGACGTCCGTCGCACCAGCGCCGGTGGATACTCCTGAAGCAGTAGAAGGTGGCGGTTCGGGCACTGAGGGTGCCACGGAGACCGCCACGGGTAGCGAGGAATCCCACGTGCCGGAGACAGCGGTGGCGACCGCCGACGCCACCGAGCCTTCTACCGCGAACTAACGGGAGGCTCACCGTGGGAGACGCTCGGGAGAGAGCGCATGAGACATATGAGTGATAGGGATGCAACGCGGTGAAGCGTTACATCTGACTTATCGGTCCTCTTGGCCCCTTCGTTACTGGCTTGGCGGAATTAATTGATAAATCCCACGCCCGGCTTAAAGGTCATCGACACGGCTTCGTGAACCGGGGAATCCGGCCTCAGCAGATCGTCAACGCGCAGCCACCGCATGTGGGCTTCCTCGCGAGTGACGGTGACGAAGCTATAGCCATGGCTATCCAAGTCCACGTGCTTACAGTGCGGGTTGGCCGCGCGCAGCACCTGCTGTGCGGTGTGGGAGATGGCATTGCCCGGGCGCATGTTGAGCGCCTCGTTGATGTTGGGCGCAGAAATAGAAGCGCACACCATTTCCGCGCCCACGATGCGGTCGCCCTTGGAGATGGTGTGGGCCCATTCGGTGTGGATGTCCCCGGTGAGGAAGAGGGTGTGGTCCGGGAGGGCGTCGATAAGCGCACGGCGCTCGGCTGAATACCCATCCCACTGATCACCGTTGACGGGGATGCTCGTGATGTTGCTCGTCAGGGCCCGGGCCACCTGCGCGGTGATGGAATTCTCCTGCAGTGTTACTAGGTTGAGCGGGGCAAACATGACGGAATTGCCCAGCAGCTTCCACCGAGCGTGAGAGGTCTCAATCTTGTTCAGCAGCCAGGTGTACTGCTCCGAGCCCAGCATCGAGCGGCCTTCCTTAGTGAACGCCACGGGGTTCCAGGAGACCTGCTCGTCGCGGTAGGTGCGCAGGTCCATCATGGTCAGCTCCACCAGATCACCAAAAGTCAGCGAGCGGTAGAGATGCCCCGCCTCGGACGGTGCAGTGGCGCGCACCGGCATCCACTCGAAGTACGCACGCATAGCCGCCGACTGACGCGTGGCCCAGGGCCCTTCCGTAGCTGGGTCGTGGTTCTCCGCGCCGCCGGACCAGTTATCGTTAGCAATCTCGTGGTCATCCCACACCACGACCCACGGCAGCGCGCCGTGCGCGGCCTGCAGGTCACGGTCGGTACGGTAGCGGCCGTAGCGCGTGCGGTAATCCGCCAGCGTCGTAATCTCGTGTGCCGGGTGGTGCAGGCGCACCGGGCCGAAACCGGAATAGGCCCCGGAGCGGTATTCATATATGTAATCGCCCAAAAAGACCATGTAATCGAGCTGATCTGCATGAGCGCGCTGCGCGATGTCACGGTAGGCACTGAAGAACCCCGACTCCCAATTCGCGCACGACGCCACACCGAAGGTGAGCTTCTCCGGTGACGCACTCGCCGCCGGTGCTGTCTTGGTGCGGCCGATGGGGGAGGACACCCCGTCCACCAGGAAACGATAAAAATACACCGTGTCCGGCTCCAGACCGTGCGGATCCACGTGCACGGTATGGTCATGCTCCGCTGTGGCATAGGTGTGCCCGCGCTTGACGACGTCCCCCATCTCCCCATCCCGGGCCACCTCCCACTCCACGGTGACCGCAGGGCCCAGCCCACTGCCCGGCAGCGCCTCATCCGTGGGGGTCACGCGCGTCCACAAGATAACCGAATCTGGAATCGGATCTCCCGAGGCCACGCCATGGAGGAAAGGCAATTCGCCTTGCGGCGGTTCCACTAGGCCGAGCGAAGCGGTGGAATTCGGATCGGCGGCGGAAGCAGAAGAGGCAGCGAGGGAGGCGGCCGTGGCGGTGGCCAGGCCGGAGGCGTGAAGGAGGCGGCGACGAGAGAAGGAACGGCGCATGCCTCCACGGTTTCTCCACTGAAGCATGATCGCAACTTGAAGCGTGAGAATTCGCCCGCTGGTTAAAAACCGTTTTCCCGCATGTTACGAAGGCTTTACCCCTAGGGGTGGAAGGATTTCCAGAAGCGGAGGTTTATGGCTATAACTTATTTTTATGAAGAAGTTCTCTCGCGCGGTTCTCGCCGCATCCTTGTCCGTATCCCTGTCCTTGTCCGTCGTCCCCGCACACGCAGAGGTGGAGGCTCCTGCCGTAGAGCCGGCCGCCTCGGAGGCTTCGGTGTCTGAATCCTCCATGCCTGATTTTGGCGGTGACCTCTCGTCTGACCTGAACGTTGAATCGTCCAGCAAGGAAGAAGCTGGCGATGCTGAAGGCCAGCAGTCCTCCCAGGGCGAAAAGATTGCCTTGGGCGTGGGCATCACCGCTGCTGTTCTCGCCGCCGTCGCTGGTGGCGTGTACTGGGCCGTGCAGCAGGGCATCATCCCGAACCCGCTGCCGGGAGTCATCCCGTCGCCACGGAAGCCAGCACCCGCTCCGGCACCGGCACCTGCTCCCGCCCCGGCCCCTGCGCCGAAGCCCGAGCCTGCTCCGGCTCCTCAGCCAGCTCCGGCTCCTGCACCGAAGCCGGCTCCGAAACCTGCACCTGCCCCGGCACCGCGTCCGGCTCCTGTCTCCTACGGTCGCTGCCTCGATGTGTGGAACGCACTGGGCCGCCCCATCTACCCGAGCGACCCGGGTTTCCAGTCCAAGTTTGACCGTGATGGAGATGGCGTAGGCTGCGAGCGCGATCCTCGTTAAGCTAGAGCGCATGAGCGCTTTTTCTTCCATCGAGTCCTGGCCTGTCGATACCGTTGCCGGTGTGCTGCTGCACCGCGGCGAGGTAGTGGAGCAGGTGGGTGATGCTTCCCGCCGCTTCCCCGTTGCGTCAGTGACCAAGCTGGTGGCCGCCTATGGGGTGATGGTGGCCGTGGAAGAAGGTGCGGTGGAGCTGGACCAACCAGCTGGTCCCGAAGGCTCCACGCTGCGCCACCTCTTGGCGCATACCTCCGGCGTGGGCTTTGATTCCCGCGAACCGCAGAAACCCGTGGGGCAGCGGCGCATTTATTCCTCGGCGGGCTATGAGTGGGCCGCGGAGGTAGTGGAGAAGGCTACCGAGATTCCTTTCCCTGAGTACCTCGCTGAGGGCGTCTGTGTTCCCTTGGGCATGTCCGCCACCACGCTTGAGGGCTCCGCTGGGCATGGTCTGACGTCTACCATGGAGGACCTTGTCGCTTTTGCCCGTGAGGTACAGTCGCCACAGCTGCTGGCCCCCTCAACGGTGGCTGAGATGACACGCGTCCAATACCCTGGCCTGCGGGGCATTGTGCCGGGCTATGGCAGCTTCAAAGACTGCACGTGGGGCTTGGGCTTTGAGATTCATGGTGAGAAAGACCAGTGGATGGGGAGATTGCCTTCCGATGCTGTTGGCCACTTCGGCATGAGCGGCACCTTCCTCTGGATCGCCGGCGAGTGGGCCATGGTGGCGTTGACTGACCGTGACTTCGGAGACTGGTGCAAGCCCCTGTGGGCAGAGACCAACACGGCCATCTGGGAGGAGTGTCAGTCCCGCTAGTCGCGCCGGGAAGGGCCCTGCGCGGTTGGTGAAGCTGGTCCGCGCGGGGGTAGTGGGGGTGCTGTGGCCGCGATACATCCACGTGGCTTATGTAAACGCCTGTGATTTCAGTGGCGCGTGGGGCGATTTTCGGAGAAGAAGTCTCAAGTTCCGCTTGAGGCTGTGGGGGTTTAAGTGCAGGTTGAGAGTTGATGGGGTGTGAGTGACAGGGGGAAAATTGTGGTCACACTTCAGACGCACCGCACGTGATGCAGACAAGTTCGTAGGGGAAGACGAAGCTCGTCTTGCGTCGGCTTGAGTCGGCGTGCCATCACACGGACGTCAAAGGAGACACAGGAGTGAATCTACGCGTTCACCCGCAACAGGCTGACGCATCTGCGTCGGTCTCGTCAGCGAGTCCAGTCGGTGACTCGCAAGCTTGCCCCGCAAGCAGCTGGCCCAACCGGGTCAGCGGTGAGGTCTGCACAGCCGTGCTGCAGATTTCAGGCATGCCCCGCTGCCTGCGCCCAGCCATCGAGCGGGCTATGGCGCGCTGCATTCGCAGCGAGAGCGAATTCATCGTGCCTGGCGATGATCCCCTCACCGCGCAGTGGTGTACGCGCTGGTGCCGCGATGCCGACTGGGACCCCGTCAGCGGGAAGACGCTGGGCGGCGCCGCGCGCGGCGTAGGAATCGGCTGCCGTCAGGTACTCACCGGCACGCCCAGCGAGCTGGAGGCCCTGGGCCGTGCGGTGGAGATGCTGGCAGGGGAGTACGGTTTTCGGGCCGTCGTCAAGCGCGCCGCCTGAACCCTAATCCTCGAAAGGATCGAAGATGCGCTCAGGGAGATCTGCTACGGAATTGATGATGCGCGTCGGACGGAAGGGGTAGCGTTCAATCTCGCGGTCATCACTGATTCCAGAGCGTACGAGGATGCTGCGCATACCGGCTTCCAAGCCAGACTTGACGTCGGTATCCATGCGGTCACCAATCATGACTGTGTTCTCCGAGTGTGCGCCGATGTTGTTCAGCGCACTGCGCATCATGACCGGGTTCGGCTTGCCCACGTAGTAGGGCTCGCGGTTCGTTGCCGCGGTAATGAGTGCGGCCACCGCTCCGGTAGCCGGCAGTACGCCCTGGGGTGCCGGACCGGTGACATCCGGATTGGTGGCGATGAAACGTGCACCGTTGCGGATGAGATTGATAGCCGTGGTGATGGCCTCAAAAGAATAGGTGCGCGTCTCACCCAAGACCACGAAATCCGCGTCAGTGTCATTGAGAATCCAGCCCGCCTCATGCAGGGCAGTGGTGAGGCCAGATTCGCCTACGACGTAGGCAGTGGACAGCCCCGCCTGATTCGAGAGGAACGCCGCGGTAGCCGTCGCCGAAGTCCAGATGCGCTCCGCCGGGATATCCAGGCCGGTGTTCTTCAAACGTGCGGAGAGATCCCGCGGGGTGGACATCGAGTTATTGGTGAGCACCATGTACTCGATGTCATTATCTTTCAGCGTCTGGATGAAGGCGTCCGCGCCGGGAATCATTTCACCTTCCTTGATGAGGACGCCGTCCATGTCAGAGAGATAAGAAATCACGAGTGTTCCTCCAGATAATCAGCAAGGTCGCCCACCGTGGTCACGGAGAGCATGGTTTCTTCATCAAGGCGCACCCCACAGGCCTCTTCGAGGCGAACGGCCAGCTCAATGCGCTCTAGTGACTCCACCCCAAGGTCTTCTAGAAGGGCATCGCGCTCCAAGCCTTCCTCGATGCCCGTGACTTTCGTGATGAGGCGAGTGAGTTCGCCGTACGTGTCGCCGGCAGGTGCCGAATCGGTGTCCTCGGCCGGTGCTGAGCCGAAGCGGGCTGCGAGTTGTGTGGAAAGGTCGTTAGCCATGTGCATCAGTCTAGTATTGAAATGTCATGGTTTATCGAGCACGCTCCTCCGCAATCGCCCGCAGCTGGACCCGCCGGGTCCGCCCACAAATGCGTCGCGTCGAGCATACTGTCTATTCGCAATTACACGATCTCACCACGGAACCAGGGCTGACGCAGGTCAGTGACCACGGCTTCGTGGACAACGATGGCGTGCGCGTGGCCTGGTATGAAGTCGGGCCTTCCGATGCTGCGGTGACCGCTGTTTTTATTCACGGATACTGCTTGTCTGCGGAGAGCTTCTACTCCCAAGTCGACGACGTCCGCGCGAGTTATCCCTCGGTGCGCTGCTTGCTTGTCGACGTCCGCGGCCACGGCCTCACCACCCACGTCACCCCCTCCGAGTGCACGGTTCGGGGCGCAGCCGATGATGTGCTGGCCGTTATTGCTGAGCGTGCCGCTTCCGGACCTCTCGTCGTGCTGGGCCATTCCATGGGCGGGATGATTGCCCTCAATCTCCTTCGGCGCGCACCTCGACAGGTGGCCCAGCGCATTGACGGCATGGTGCTGGTGTCGACCTCCATGCAGCGCTTTGCCGCAGAGGGGGTTGCGCGAATCCTCGAAACACAGTTTATGAAAGCGGTGTACCGGACTTGCTTGCGGCTTCCAGAACGCGCAAACAACGCGCGCTTTGAGATAGCCGCCGTGGTGGCCCCAGCCTTTGCGGCGCTCTTGCAAGGCTTCCCCCAGATGGACAAGCTACAGTTCCACGTGTCCATGCTGCTCGATACCCCGATGTCGAGCTACTCTGGCTTCTTCGATGACCTCGTGAGGCACTCCGAATTCGGTGCCGCCGCTCGTCTGCGCGATATCCCGGGCGAAATTGTGGTGGGCAAGCAAGACATTGTCACCCCACACCGCCAATCTGAGGTCATTGCCCGCCACTGGCCTTCCGCCAACCTCACCGTTATCGATGGTGCTGGGCATATGGTCATCTTGGAAGAACCTAGCGAGGTCTCCAAAGCTTTGGGCCGGGTCCTCGACCGTGTGCTCGCTAGATCCCGCTGATATTGGCTGAGACCTTGGCTGGCCGTGGCTGAGCCCGTTTGCTGATGTCGGTCGTGCCCGTTGCTGATGGCGCCGACCCTTTTGCTTGTGGCGCCGAGCCACGCGCGGTGACCGAACTGCCCGATCTGCCAAAGTTATCGCCTCTGACTCGATTTCTGGAGCCAAAATTGTCACCTAGGGCAGTTGCCCTTATGGCTTTGAGCATGAGAATGCCCCTTCTGCCCGAAGCGGGGCAGAAGGGGCTGGAGGGCTAGAAGCTTTGAAGCCCTAAGCCTTAGTCCTCATCGGAGGACCTGGAGGTAGTGGCAGTCGGGTCATCGAGCTTCAGGTCGCGAGCAGCCTGCTGCACGACGCTGCGCTCTACCTTGCCCTCGCGAGCCAGGCCCTCGAGGACGGCGACAACGATGGACTCGGCATCGTTGTTGAAGAAGCGGCGAGCGCCTTCGCGCGTATCGGAGAAGCCGAAGCCATCTGTGCCC
This sequence comes from Corynebacterium sp. FDAARGOS 1242, assembly GCF_016889985.1. NCBI lineage: Bacteria > Bacillati > Actinomycetota > Actinomycetes > Mycobacteriales > Corynebacteriaceae > Corynebacterium > Corynebacterium sp. FDAARGOS 1242. The sequence continues at coordinate 447,010 of NZ_CP069568.1, forward strand.
AAGACGATGTACTCGCCCGGGACGTAGGGGCGAATCTGCTCCTGCAGGTCCGTGGCGAAGTCGGAGACACCGATGAACGGTCCCTCGGAGCCCTTGAGCTGGGAGGTGGCGAAGGCCTCAGTCGGGGCTTCACCCTTGCGCAGGGCCTCCTGGTTGCGGGCAGCGCCATCGCGGGCCAGGTTGACCCAGGAGGTGACGGAGAACAGAGCCGCCTTGACGTCGAACTGCTCAGCCAGAATCTCCTGGGCACGCAGTGCCTCATACATACCGACACCGGAAGCCAGGATGTTGGCCGGGATGGAGCCTGACTCAGCGGTGTTGTAGTGGTAGATGCCCTTGTGCAGACCCTCAACGTCGAGGTTCTCCGGCTCAGCCGGCTGCTTCACCGGCTCGTTGTACACGGTGAGGTAGTACATGACGGGCTCGTGGTCCTCGCCGTACATGCGCTCAATACCGCGCGGAACGAGGTGAGCAATCTCGTAGCCGAAGGCCGGGTCGTAGACCTCGACGGCCGGGTTGGTCGACGCCAAAATAGGGGAGTGGCCATCCATGTGCTGCAGGCCCTCACCGGTCAGGGTGGTGCGGCCGGCGGTAGCGCCGATGATGAAGCCGCGGCCCAGCTGGTCGGCGGCGGCCCAGAAGGCATCGCCAGTGCGCTGGAAGCCGAACATCGAGTAGAAGATGTAGAGCGGAATCATGGCCTCGCCCTGCGTTGCGTAGGACGTTGCTGCCGCAGTAAAGGAGGCGGCAGCGCCGGCCTCAGAAATACCCTCGTGGAGGATCTGGCCGTCCGTGGCCTCACGGTAGGAGAGCATGAGATCGTGGTCGACCGGCACGTAGTTCTGGCCACGCGGGTTCCAGATCTTCAGGGTGGGGAACCAGGAGTCCATACCGAAGGTACGAGCCTCATCCGGGATGATCGGAACCACGCGCTTGCCCAGTTCCTTATCGCGCATGAGTTCCTTAAAGGTACGGACCAGAGCCATGGTGGTGGCCACGTCCTGCTTGCCGGAACCCTTGCGTACCGAACGCAGCTTAGACAAATCTGGGGTGGTCAGCGGAGTGAAGTTCTCACGGCGCTCCGGAAGGAAGCCGCCAAGCTCTTTACGACGCTCCAGCATGTACTTGATTTCCGGAGTCTCCGGACCCGGGTGGTAGTACGGCGGCAGGTAAGGATCAGCCTCCAGCTGCTCATCCGTAATCGGGATTCCCTGCTTATCGCGGAAGAGCTTGAGGTCCTCCAGAGTCAGCTTCTTCATCTGGTGGGTAGCGTTGCGTCCCTCGAAGTTGTGGCCCAGGCCGTAGCCCTTAATGGTGTGGGCCAGAATGACGGTCGGGCGGCCAGTGCCGGCGTAGCTAAGAGCCTTGTCGTACGCAGCGTAGATCTTGCGGTAGTCGTGACCACCGCGGCGCAGTGCCCAAATCTCATCATCAGTCATGTCTTCGACCAGCTTGAGCGTGCGCTCATCGCGGCCGAAGAAGTGCTCGCGCACGTAGGCGCCGTCGTTGGCCTTGAAGGTCTGGTAGTCACCATCCGAGGTGGTGTTCATGATGTTGACAAGGGCGCCTTCCTTGTCGGCGTCGAGAAGCTTGTCCCAGCCGCGTCCCCACACGACCTTGATGACGGACCAGCCAGCACCGCGGAAGAAGGACTCCAACTCCTGGATAATCTGGGTATTACCTCGCACGGGGCCATCGAGGCGCTGCAGGTTACAGTTGACCACGAAGGTGAGGTTGTCCAGCTCGTAGAGGGACGCCATCTGTAGCAGACCGCGGGACTCCGGCTCATCCATTTCGCCGTCGCCCAGGAAGGCCCAGACGTGCTGCTTCGAGGTGTCCTTGATGCCGCGGGTCTCCAGGTACTTGTTGAAGCGAGCCTGGTAGATAGCGTTAATCGGGCCGAGACCCATAGATACAGTCGGGAACTCCCAGAAATCCGGCATAAGGCGCGGGTGTGGGTAGGACGGCAGACCCTTGTCCTCGCCACGGGAGTGCTCCTGGCGGAAGCTGTCCATATCCTCCTCGGTGAGGCGACCTTCCATGAAAGCGCGCGCGTATACACCCGGGGAAGCGTGACCCTGGAAGAAGATCTGGTCACCGCCGGACGGATCGTCCTTGCCCTTGAAGAAGTGGTTCAGGCCCACTTCGTAGAGCGGGGCAGCGCCAGCGTAGGTGGAGATGTGGCCGCCCACGCCAATGCCTGGGCGCTGTGCGCGGTGCACCATGATGGCTGCGTTCCAGCGGATCCAGCGGCGGTAGCGCTTCTCCAACTCCTCATCGCCCGGGAACTCCGGCTCGAGAGAGGTGGGGATGGTGTTCACAAAGTCTGTGGACGTCAGGGACGGCAGCGATACGCGTTTTGCCGTGGCGCGCTCAAGCAGGCGCAGCATGAGGTAGCGGGCGCGCTCCGGATCGGAAGAATCCAACAGACCGTCGAGGGAGTCCATCCACTCACGGGTCTCTTCCGGGTCGTTATCGTGCAGGTACGCGGCTACGCCATCGCGAACGATGGGGAAGTTGGAGTCGCCGTTTTTAGCGTCCAAGTCGGCCATGGAATCCTCCTGGTTCGTGGTACAAAGATCTGTCACAAGGATACGCGTGTCTATTTGGGGAGACACGTCAAGGCCCCCTTGGGTGGTTTTACTGGGGAAATTGTCCACTTCTAGGCAGATTTGGAGGCGGTTCGACGCGAAAAAGTGCACCGCAGACGTTAAAATACTCTGCATGACAACGACAACTCCATCGGAAGGAACTCAACACGTGACCGGATCAGCAGCCAAGCTCGGCATCAAAGAGGGACAGATTGCCCTCGAGCTCGGGTGGGATGAGGACTGCGATTCCACGATTTCCGAGTCCATTGAGGACGTACTGGGAGATGACTTCCTTGACGAGGAAACCGACGAGCTGTGTGACGTCGTGCTGCTGTGGTGGCGCGCTGAAGATGGCGACTTGGTTGATGGCCTTGTAGACGCTACTCGTCCCCTTGGGGACTCTGGCCGCATTTGGCTGATGACCCCGGGTGCTGGAAAGCCGGGCAACTTGGAACCGGGCGAGATTTCTGAATCCGCTCAGCTGGCTGGCCTCGTGCAGACCAAGGCTGAGCGCCTCGGCGAGTGGCAGGGCTCCTGCCTCGTTGCTCGCGGCTACACCAAGAAGCCTTAAGGATTAAGAAGAAAACCCTGCTCAGGCGGTATTCGTAGCAACAAGAGGGGCCCTGATTTGTTGCTGCGGGTGCCTATAGGCTAATCTTGTGCGAGCGCACCAAGTGCACTGCGGCTTTAGCTCAGCTGGAAGAGCAACTGGTTTACACCCAGTAGGTCGGGGGTTCGATCCCCTCAGGCCGCACCAAATGAAACCCCTTTCCATTAAATGCGGAGAGGGGTTTCGCCGTGCTCGGAGGGCGGGTGCTCTAGGGCGAAGGACAGCCCGAAGGTACGCGATACATGGTCTTTCCTATGGTCTTGGGAAGGGCAATGCAGTCACCAATCCCTGAAACTGCAGGTTGGAATGAAGCAAAAACCAAGGGGGGTGCGGGTACCGGAAGCCTCCACAACCAGTTAGTGTGTCACCCGCTATCTTAAGTCGCCCGAGTTAAGCCTAGTTGGAACTTGGAGGATTGGCGCCCTGATGTTGGACTTCCTAGAACAATAGCCGAACGATGTAGTCTGGGTGGGGGAGACGACTAACCACACAAACCCGCGCTAAAACAGCAAACATGTATTGAAGAGGATGGCATTGATGCGTAAACAGAAAAGCGCAGCCTACTGGTGGAGCGTTACTGTCGTTGTAGTGCTGTTCATCGCAACGCTTGTAATCAATTATCTAGCAGGACTAAGTGCTGATGAATCATACTTTGGAGCACATTGGTGGCATCGTCTGGCGTGGGTTACGCCACTGTTGTTCTTGGCTTCTTTGATTTGGGCTTGGTTCGAGCACAGGAAGGTGCATCGGTATCCGCATTGACCCATATTTAGTAGCGTCGGGCGTGAATGACAAGGGGCCTTTTCCTCGCCTCCTCTGCGGTTAAGGGCCGAGGCTAGAAGCGTTCGTGGCCGCGCTCGCGGATTTTCTCGTAGAAGTCCGGCTTAGAGCCGCCGTACCGCGAGCGGGTGCGCCGCGAGGAGGCCGGAGCAGCTTCGGTGGAGGGCGCTGTGGTGTCGGGCTCGTCCTGCTGTGGTGCAGGAGACTGCGAGGACTCTGTCACGGAAGGGTCAGTCTCGTCGGTGGTGGGGCCATCGACGGCAGCGGCAGCCGCAGCAAGTGCAGCTTCCTCCTCGCGGGCGCGGCGGCGTTCCCTGATTTCAGACCAGACGAAATATGCGAAGCCCAGCGGCGCCATGATGCCGAAGGCAATCCACTGGTAGCCATAGGACAGGTGGTTGCCGCGGTCCAGCTTCGGGACTGGGAGGGGATTGAGCCCACCTGGCTGATCGGGGGTGAGTTGGAGGTAGTCGTGGGCGAGGGAGACGTCGGTAAGCTCCGCGATCTGTTCCGTATGGATGGAGTAGACCTGCATGTAGCCTTGCTGCTCAGTCGGGGCGGAGGCGTGCTGAGGCTCATTGACGCGGGCCATGGCCTCGATGGTGACCTCCGTGCTCGGGGCCTTGTCGATGTGGGGCACGGCGTTGCCCTCATCCGTGGGCACCCACCCACGATTGACCAACAGCGTCATGCCCGAGGTGGTCTCAAAAGGCACGAGCGATTGGAACGCGGGACTCGACCCCACCGGGCGCAGGCGCAATAAAACCTCCTGGTCGGGGAGGTAGTGGCCGGTCAGCTCAGCGCGCGTCCACTCCTTGTTGAGAGTGCCGTCGGCGGAGAAGACCTCCTCAATCGGCTGCGGATCAGAGTCGTAGGCTTCCTCGATGAGGTGGTTGCGCTCCACAATCTGGTCGTCCTTGCCCAGCTGCCAGGGTGCAAGCACCGTGAAGGTGAGATAGCTAAAAGCGACGACAAAGATGAGCAGGAGTACCCACCCAGGCTTGAGGAACGTCTTGAGCATGGAGCCCAGTCTAGTCGCGCTGCTGGCGAATCCAATCGAGCAGGCCCGGCACGGACGCGTCAATCTCTTTGCGGGTGCGCTCAAAGTCCTCCTCGGTGCCGTAGAAGGGATCCTCTACGCTGGCATCCTCCGGGGAGTTCGGATCGAAGCTGCGCATGAGGCGCACCTTCTCCTCAGGGATGCCGCGCTCAAGAAGGGCATCGCGGTGGCCAGTATCCATGGCCACGAAGAGATCGGCGTCCATGTGCTCTTCACCGAGCTGGCTGGCGCGGTGGTGTGCACCATCGTGGCCGCCGCGGCGTAGCTCAGCCACAGCGCGCTCATCGGCTCCCTGGCCCACGTGCCAGCCGCCGAGGCCGCACGAGGAAACACGCGCCAGAAGATCGAGCATGTCGGTCTCCATGGCATCGTGGGTGATGATTTCCGCCATTGGTGAGCGGCAAATATTGCCAGTGCACACAAAGACGATGTGGAGCTGATTGTCGTTCTCCGGAGGCGTCATGGAAGGGGACTCCTTACAAATTCGAGGGTGCGCTGGCGAACGAAAGCTAGGATATAGCAGCGACGCGACTGACGTGAAACCCACCTTCAACTAAGGAGCATTTGAGATGGCAGAACGCACGACTGTCGGCGACATCCGCCGCGTGATCCATGAGGCCTACCCACCCGAATTGGCGGAATCGTGGGACGCGGTGGGCCTGGTCTGTGGCGACCCGCTCGCTGAAGTCAGCACCGTGGCCTTCGCCCTTGATTGCACACAAGAGGTAGCGGATAAGGCCGTGGAACTCGGCGCGCAGATGCTCATCGTGCACCACCCGCTGCTCATGCGCGGGGTGACCTCAGTCGCGGCGGATACTCCGAAGGGCAAGGTCATTCACACTCTCATCCGCAATGGCGTGGCGTTGCTCTCCGCGCACACCAATGCTGACAAGGCTCGCCCCGGCGTTAATGACAAGCTGGCGGAACTTGTGGGAATTAAACCCGGCCGCCCCATCGTTCCGGTAGAGCCTTATGACAACCTTGAGGAAGCCCGCGGGCTAGGGCGCATTGGTGAGCTGCCGGAGGCCATCACTCTGCGGGAGTTCACTCAGCGCGTGGCTGAGGCCCTCCCGAAGACCGAGTGGGGCGTGCGTGCAGCCGGTGATCCGGAGCGGATGGTCAAGCGCGTGGCGGTCTCTAGCGGTTCGGGAGACTCCTTCCTCGATAAGGCAGCAGCATTGGGCGTGGATGTCTATGTCACGTCTGACCTGCGCCACCACCCGGTGGATGAGCACCTCCGTGCTGCGCACCTCATGGATCCGGAAGGCCCGGCTGTGGTGGATACCGCCCACTGGGCCAGCGAATTTCCCTGGACCGCCCAGGCGCGCGATATTGTGGAGAGCGTATTGCGCGTGAAGACGGAGATTATTGATATCCGCACCGACCCTTGGACTATTTCTGCGCAGAAGGAGAACTAAATGAAGCTGTCACAGGACCTGCAGCAGACCTTGCTCGAACTGGCCACCTTGGAGCGCACCCAGGCGCTGGGTGGTACCGCCACGATCCCGGAACAAGAGGAATACGAGAAGGCCCAAGCCGCGCACGCCCGGCTTATCGACGCCTCCGGTTCCGCCCAACTCGCCGTCGACGACATGGAACTGGAAATCCTGCGCATCCAAGCCGATGAGCGCAAGCTGCGCCAGCGCGAGCGCGACGACAAGGCCCAGCTCGGCGCCGCTACCGACCCAGAGCAGCGCAAGGACTTAGAGCACGATCTCTACGCAGCCAAGTCCCGCATCGCAGACCTGATGAGCGAGCTGCAGGAAGCCCACAACGAAATTCACGCTCTGCGTGCCAACCTGGATGTTCACGGCGCCAGGGTCTCCGATTCTGAGCGCAAGCTCGAGGTGCTCAAACGCGCGGCGGAAGCTGCTCAGGAAGCAGCCGCGAACCAGCCGGACCCGCAGGTGCGCATCAACGAACTGCGCGAACAGCTGCCGGCGGATGTTCTCGATGAGTACGAGACTGTGCGTGAGGAAAACGGCGTCGGTGCAGCAGCTTTCACTGGCCGTGCCTGCGGCGGTTGCTTCATCGTGTTGCCGCCGGCTGAGCAGAACGCGGTGCGCAACGCGGCTGCCGACGTCCTCCCGCAGTGCGGCGACTGCGGTTCCTACCTGGTGCGCCCGGCATCATGAAACTCGTCATCTTCGCTGATGGCGGCTCTCGCGGCAACCCCGGCATTGCCGGCTCCGGTACCGCGGTCTACAACGAAGACCGCTCGCAGCTGCTGAAGGAAATCGCTTACGTGGTAGGCCAGCAATCCACCAACAACGTGGCTGAATACCACGGACTCCTCCGTGGACTTGAAGCCGCCGTGGAGCTGGGAGCGGACGAGGTGGAGTTCTATATGGATTCCAAACTCGTGGTGGAACAGATGAACGGGCGCTGGAAGATCAAGCACCCCGACATGCAAAAGCTCGCCCTTGAGGCACGCGGCCTGCTCAACCAGATTGGCAGCTACACCCTCGAGTGGGTTCCACGCGCCCAGAACTCGGTGGCCGATGAGCTCTCCAACGTCGCCATGGACGCCGCCGCGAAAGGTGAGCCCGTTGGCATTCTCGATATGGGTAGTGGGGAGGCGGGGGAGACGTCGCCAAGCACTGCGCCTGCGGAAACCGCAACCGATTCCTGGAAGGCCTCCGATTGGCGCCTCGAGACCGGCCCCGTGACGCGCTTCATCCTGCTGCGCCACGGACAAACTGCCATGTCCGCAGCCAAGCAGTATTCCGGACGTGCGAACCCGGAGCTTACCGAATTGGGCAAGAAACAAGCACTTGCAGCCGCCCAAGCTTTGGCGGGTACCCACATCGACGCCGTCGTGTGCTCACCTCTGCGCCGCTGTCAGCAGTCCGCCGCCGCGGTAGTGGAGGGCCGGGACCTGCAGGTGGAGACCGTAGAGGGGCTCATCGAGGTGGACTTTGGCCGCTGGGAAGGCAAAACCTTCGCCGAAGCCGACGCCGCCGACCCTGAGCTCCACGCGCGCTGGCTGCAGGATACCTCCGTGTCCTGCCCCGGTGGTGAGTCCCTACGCGCGGTTCACCGCCGCGTCAGTGCTGCTCGACGTGACCTGCAAAAGCGCTACGAAGGCAAAACTGTGCTCGTGGTCTCCCACGTCAACCCGATTAAGTCCTTCGTGCGCCAGGCGCTCGATTCCGGCCCGCAGACCCCTAACCACCTGTTCCTGGAGCTGGCTTCGTTGAGCGAAGTTGAGTTCTTCGATGGCGGTAGCACCCTGCACCGATTTAACGATGTGGGGCATCTGGGCGCGCTGCGATAAACTAACAGGCGCGAATGAGCCGACCGGGTAAACGCGTTCCGTCGAACCGGCCTCTTCCTGGGGCTAGGCGCGGGCCGAGGAAAGTCCGGACTCCACAGAGCACGGTGGTTGCTAACAGCAACCCGGGGTGACCCGCGGGCAAGTGCAACAGAAAGTAAACCGCCGCGCACTCCGCTACGCTTCGGCGCGGCGAGGTGGAGCGGTAAGGGTGAAAGGGTGCGGTAAGAGCGCACCAGCATCGTCAGTGATGGCGGTGGCTGGGTAAACCCCACTGGGAGCAAGGCATCACGGCCCGCTCGACAGCGGGCCCGATCAGGCGTCAGTAGGCTGCTCGCCGAAGCCTGAAGGTAGCTGCTTGAGCCACCCGGCAACGGTTGGCCTGGATGGATGTTTACCACCGCGCCTTGGCGCGCGGTACAGAATCCGGCTTATAGGTTGGCTCATTCGCACCCACATTCTTATTTTTTGGAACAATGGGGCGGCATGAAGTTGTATGCCGCACCCCTGGATTTCCGTCCCATCGCGGAGGAATTCTCCGTCCCGACCACCTTCCCGGAAGAGGTCACTGCCCAGGCCGCCTCGGCGCAGGACCGCTACGCGGACCAGCGCCGCGATGCCCGCGATATCCCCCTCGTCTCCATCGACCCGGTGGGTTCTCTGGACTTGGACCAGGCAGTTTTCATCGAAGCCCGCGATGGTGGCTACCGCGTGCTGTATGCCATCGCTGACGTTGCTGCCTTCATCGAACCCGGTTCTGTCCTCGAAGAGGAGTCCCTCAAGCGCGGCCAGACCATCTATCTTCCGGATGAGCCAGCGCGGCTGCACCCGGCAGAGCTGTCAGAAGATAGAGCCTCGCTGCTTGCCGACGTCGACCGTCCCGCCGTCCTGTGGACCTTCGACCTCGACTCCGCCGGCGAGGTGGAGGATTTCTCGGTGGAACGTGCGCTCGTGCGCAACCGCGCACGGCTGGACTACGACCAGGTCCACGAGGATTTGGAGAACGGCTCCCTGCATTCCTCCATTGCGCTGCTGCCGGAGGTAGGCAAGCTACGCCAAGCCTCTTCGTTGCGCCGCGACGCCATTAACCTGCGCCTTCCTTCGCAGCGAGTACAAGAAAGCAGCGATGAGGGCGAAGGCCACTTTGAGCTGGTGATGGAGCCGCGTTACGAAGTCATGGACTATAACTCGGAGATTTCCCTGCTGACTGGCATGTGCGCTGGCCGCCTCATGGAATCCCATGGCATTGGATTCTTGCGCACCTTGGCAGCTGCTACCCCGGAAGCTGAGGCTGAGTTCCGCTCCGAAGCCCAAGCACTGGGTTTCTCGTTGGAAGGTCAATCGATTTCTGAGTTCTTGCATTCAGTTGATGCTGATTCTCCCCGCGGCATGGCCGTCATGCGCGAGGCGCAGCGCCTACTGCGCGGCGCAGATTATGTGTGGCTCGAAGAGTCCTCAGCCGACGTTCATGCGGGCATCGGCGGCTATTATGCCCACGTCACAGCACCGTTGCGCCGGCTCGTTGATCGCTTCGCCACCGAGGTTTGCCTCGCGTTGAGTGGCGGCTACGAGGTCCCGGAGTGGGTACGCAACCGCGCCGGGGATGTCATCTCCACGATGCGCTCCACCTCACAGTTGGCTTCCCAGGTGGACCGAGCCTGCCTCAAGCTCACTGAGGCCACCGTGCTCGCTCCCTGGGTGGGCACCAACTTCGACTCAGTCGTGGTCGATGGCGGCGACAAGCGCGACAAGGCACGCCTGTTTATCCTTGAGCCGCCGGTGATAGGGGAGGCTGTGGGCCAGCCTCCCACGGGCAGCGAGACCACCGTCTCGCTGGTCAAGGCTGACGTCGCTGAGCGCGACGTGCTCTTTGCCTGGCCCGCCGACTAGCTGTCGGTCACCGCCGGTGCGCCGGCGTTTAGCGGAACCACGAGCAACCCATCTTCCGCCAAATCCGCAGCAAAGTTGGTGGCCTTAGTACTCGGGACATATGCGATGACCGCCGTTGACGTACCGGCATGCGCTGAGCGTGCGGCAGCAGCACCGCGGGCGGTTGCCAACTGCGCGAGCTTCTCTGCAGAATCAAAACCATAAACCGTAGCCAGGGCGGACTGCGACTGTGTCAGCAGCGGGAAAAGCTCTGTCCCGCGGCGTGAGCGTAGTGCACGGGCCACGCCTTGGGCGCGTTGTGTTTCCTCCGCGTAGAACGTCAACCACGCAGTGGCCTGGGCAATGGTGGGCTGGTTGTCAGGGCCGTGAATTTTGTGGACGGCTGCCAACCAATCAAGGACGCGCTGTGGTGCATCCGGTAAGAGACGCAGCGATTCCGTGCCGAAGGCATGGCAGGCGTCATCGATGAAACGCTCGCGGGCACGAATATCACTGATCGTCTCCTCGCAGTCAAAGTCGCCTGGGACAGCAAGCGCAAAGGCTACGAGGTCTTGGTTCACCGCGTGTGGTGCCTGGGTGACGGAGCCATCGGCATAGTCGATGATGGTGACGGACTCACCCGTTCCGCGCAGTGCGGCGGAGTGGCGGGCACGCAAGGCGGGGAAGCGCGCGAAGGTTCCTACGGCCTGTGAGCAGACCTCAGCCAGACGTGCGCGCAAAGGTGCATCGAACGGTTCATCAGCCCCGCCCAGCAATGCAAGAGCGGTCGCAGTATCAATGGCTGCGGCAGCGCCCAGTCCCGCATTGTCGGGGATGTCCGTGACTACCGTGATATCTGCACCGGCAGTCTCGCGGGAGAGCAACTGGCGGTTGATCATCGTGTAGACAACTCCGCCCAGGCGGGCTGCGAGGCCACCTTTCGGCGCAGGGGGCGCAATCGGCTGGCCCTCAGAGTCAACGCTGGGCTGCTGTTCGGCGGCAAGAGCAGACACCTTCTCCAAGGCGATGAAATCCTTGGTGGTGCTGCCATCAGCAGACAGGCAGCGAACGGACACGGTGCCATCGTCTCGGGGGCTAACGGCAACTGCAGCGCGCAGATCTGCCAGGCCCATGATGGCGATGCCGCCGAAGTGGTCGATGTGCTCGCCGATGAGCGACCACGTGGCCGGGGCGCTCGCGATGTGCGTTGGTTCGGTACCGATAGCGTCGCGGTGAGCGGTGCGTGCGCGGTCGACGACCGGTGTTGAAGGGGCAGTCCACTGGGGCATCGGGGAGGTACTCCTTTGCAGGTGGCGATAGGTTCTCTGCGCTAGGGCAGAAGAGAGTGACCTGTCTATTCTAGCCGCACGATGCGCTGCCGGTCTGTAGTGTGGGGTGCACCGAGAACCGAAAGCTCACCTTTCTGGCCACCGTGCCAGAGAAGTAAGCCAGTTCCCGCGGTTCACTGAATGAGGGATGAGCATCCCAGAATGGAGAAGACAATGGCTGACGCTGACAAGAAGTGGTTCTACGATCCCTCTACCGGTGAGGTATCCCAGGGCAAGGTTTCCGGCTGGGAAAACCGTATGGGCCCCTATGACTCCCGTGAGGAAGCCGAGCACGCCATCGAGATTGCCAACGCCCGCACTGCCGCGGCCGATGCCGAGGACGCAGCCGAAGACGACTACTAAAGCAGCGCCTTTGAGCAGCAACTGCTGACAAAGAACAGATCCCGCTGATTCCCATCCACCGTGTGCCTTGTGCATTGGGTGATATGGGAAACAGCGGGGTCAGTGTCGTTCTACACCGTTCGACTAAGCAGAGTTACTTATCCAGTTTCTTACGCAGCGGCTTAAAAGCTGACTTAATCGCCTTGAAACTCTCTGCGTAGGCATCGAGTGCCTCCAAGCCAATAGCACGCTCGCGCTGGTAGAGCAGACCATAACCAAAGGTGTCTTCGCCGCGGCGACGTGCCGTTTCTGCAAGCTCAATGAGCTTGTCTCGGGACGTGACGGAATCCTGGAAGTCACCCAAGACCGACTGCATGTTCTTGCACGCCTTGTAGAGCCCCTTGGTCTTGAGATTGGTTGCAGAGCCCGCAGCCTCAGCGGCGTAACGCAGCTTCTTGGCAGCCTTACGCATGTCGTGGAAGTACTCCTCACGCTCATGCAAGGTCAACTCAGTGTTATCCCAGTTCTTAACCGCCTTCTTGTGGCGCTTCACCAACTTGTCATACGCCTGGTTGAGGTGCAGCGCCATAACCGTATCGAGGTCATGGTGCTCCGCGTCCTCGCTCTTGGCATGCTTCGGCTTGGATTCCTTCGGCTGCGCCTGCTGCTCTTGAGTCTCATTCTTTTCTGTCGATTCGGATGCCGCAGACTCCGCCTCAGAATCGATTGCGTTGTCCTCGAGCTCGGTGTCCTCACCCGCGACTGGCGGGTTGGCCAGGAAAGCATCGAGAGCATCGAGGAGATCAAGGTACTGGTCGGAATCTAGAGCGGCAATGACGCGACGGTGGGCTCGGCGGTAGTCACGGCCCATGTCATGCGCGATGTGCTCACGAGTGGCCGCATCTAGTACATCCGAATCCTCAGATGCGAGCAGGCTCTGCCAACGTTCTTCGACGACTTCTGCATCGCGGGCTACGCCCAACATGCTGGCCAGCTGCTTGAGATCCGACTCCAGTCGTTCAATTTCCGGACCGACAACGATTCCGTGGAACGTTTGGAGGTGGCTGCGAAGCTCACGAGTAGCAACGCGCATCTGGTGGACGGAATCCCACTCGTCGCGGCGAACACGTGGGTCGTACTCCACGAGCTTGTCACGGTTAGCCTTCAGGGCGTTTACAACAGCAGCAGCGGGGGAGTCCGGATCGAGATTCGACACAGCGAGAGCCGGCGGCAGCTCAACATTATTGATGGAGTCACCCAAAGCTGATTTCAGCTTCGACGGGGAAGATGACACGCGGGCTCCAGAGCCAATAAGTAACGAAGTAGCGTGACGCAAGAGCGATCCGCCCTTCTTAGAAGCAGGAAGTTCTCCCGCGAGTTCAACTTCCCATTCGCGCCACGCGCACTGCACGCCGCCGGGAAGGAAGGAGAAACCGGTGACGTGGTCATCGCAGAACTCCGCGACAGGCTGGTCAGCCTCGTCGACCAACAACAACTCCGTACGGTTGTTGTCTACCTGCGCAATGGGCGCCAGAGGGTGATTACGGATCACAGAGCGGACTTCGTGGATGAGCTCAGCCGGAACCTCGTAGCGCCCATCAACCGGTTCGCCCAATTCGGCACGAATCTCAGTACGTCCCGCATCGCTTGGAATCTTGATGTGCCAGCCATCATCATTGCCGCCTGTACGGCGACGCAACGTGATCTTCGCATGAGTAAGACGGAGATCCTCGGTGTCGTAGTAAATCGCGGACATTGAGTGATGGCGAGTTTCCGCGACTCGTGCGACCTCTTCGAGCTGAGTGAGATCAGGTACCGGGGTGGATTCGTCCACGGCGAACTTGGCTTCGACTTCTAAGAACGTCTTCGGAGACATACACACACCTTCGTCGGCAGAATGGATTGTTCATTGTCGGGCGGAAATGGCCCTGTCTTATGCACCTAGTTTACCTGGGTACGGGACTCATTTGTGTGTCCTTCCTCTTGCCTAGCGTGTTAGCTGCCGGCGCCCCTTCACCCCTGCGGAATCACCGCTGAGGTGAGATTTTTCAGCTGCAGACGCCCCCGCGGACATGCCTGCACGGCTTCCCACAGCCAAAGATATAGTCCGCGCGTGCGGGAAGTAGCGGTCACGGATTGCCTCTGCGTCGAGTCTTCGCTGATCCAGAGCGTTAAGGGTGCGACGTGTCAGAGCCAAAGTTGCCTGTTCATCTTCCTCGGCAGCCCTTCCTGCGCAAGGTTCATCAGAGTTCTGGGCCGTAAAAGACTGGTTTGCTTCATCGAGCAGCTCTCCAATACGGGAAGCGTAGGACAAAATAAAGCTTCGGCGGTATGAAGCAAGATTTCCTAACTGCTGCGCAATCTCGGCGTGCTCACCGTGGCGCATATGCCAATCACATTGGCGCTGAAGTGACGTGAAGAGATCAATGACATGGTCGAGGTCATCCTCAGCGCCGAAGATCGTGATGATCCCTTTAGGGTGAAGTTGTAAAGCGGAGCAACCATTCCTGTCAGCGATGACGCTGAGCAGCGTCGCTTGATGGTTAATGTATGGCGCGCTGATGTGAATTCGTTTGGAGGCGAATTTCAGAGGGGAATCGCCGCACAGTCCGTTGAGGCGGTGCTGTTGCTGAAGGCTTTGAGCTTTGGCGATAAGCGCACTGGCTTCTTGCTCGTACGGAGTCGACTCTGCCTTCTTAAGGAGGTTGATGATTTTGGCTCGTATCTTCTCTTCTTTGCTATCGCGTGAAGGTCTCGAAGTGGTCTCTTCCGCGAGAACGTCGACGTCACGCAACCAAGGAAGCCTCGTTACCTCTTCAACGAGTGTTTCCACCTCTTGAGTGGTCATACTCATGGATGTCGGGGGTTCAAGGGTTAGCCACTCTTTGCGGAGAACCGTAGACGTAATGTGGGCCGGTATCCGTCCAGCGGCGCGGTAGATAGTGGGGTAGCAGTAGTTTCCAAGTACGTGGAGGAGGTCCTTGGGAGACCAGCCCCGTTGAGCGGCGTTAATGACGAGTTCGATAGCTCGGTCGCTGAGAGCTGAGTGGTAAGAGTTCATGATTGCCCTTCTTTTTGGTACATGTGTTCGTGATGTGGTGCCATTCAAGCATGCTGTTTGGATTAGCGTTTGTTGGTTCGAAAAGCTTTGCCCCCGAGTTACTCTTGCGAACAGGAAGAACGTTTGGCGGCGCGGGGGCAATCACGGCAACTTACGGCTGGAGTGCAGCACCCGCCGGTAGGGTTTAAATCATGAACAGCCAACACGAATTCGTCCTCCGCACGGTTGAAGAACGCGATATCCGCTTCATCCGTCTGTGGTTCACCGACATCCTGGGCGCCTTGAAATCCGTGGTGATGAGCCCCTCGGAACTGGAATCTGCGTTTGAGGAAGGTGTTGGCTTCGATGGCTCATCGGTCGAGGGGTTCTCGCGTATCTCTGAGGCAGACACCATCGCGATGCCGGACCCGTCGACATTCCAGATCATGCCCTTCGATAAGGGCGAACCAGAGCTCTTGTCGGCGCGCATGTTCTGCGATATTGCCCAGCCTGATGGCCAACCCTCGATGGTGGATCCACGCCATATTCTGCGCCGTCAGGTCACTGAGGCTGCCAACGAGGGCTTCACCTGCATGGCCTCGCCAGAAGTTGAGTTTTATCTTCTCGAAGATGCCCGCGATATCAATAACCTCGTTGCAACTGACAATGGCGGCTACTTCGACCAAGCTACTCATGACAACGCGCCAAGCTTTCGTCGTCGCTCCATGTATGCATTGGAGTCCATGGGGATCGCTACGGAATTTAGCCACCATGAAACCGCCCCAGGGCAGCAGGAAATTGACCTCCGCCATGCGGATGTACTGACGATGGCAGACCACATTATGACGTTCCGATACGTCATCAAGGAGGTGGCCTCCCAGCAAGGCGTGCATGCCACCTTTATGCCCAAACCTTTTGAGCATCGTTCGGGCTCCGGTATGCATACGCACTTGAGTCTCTTTGAAGGTGACTCGAATGCCTTCCACGATCCGGATGACGAAATTTCTCTGTCGGAAACGGCAAAGCAGTTTATTGCGGGAATTCTCGAGCATGCCGTCGAAATGACTGCAATCACCAACCAGTGGACGAACTCCTACAAGCGCCTCATGTTCGGCAGCGAAGCACCGGGGTCAGTGACCTGGGGTGTTTCAAACCGCTCTGCACTTGTGCGTGTTCCCACCTACCGACTGTCCAAGGAAATGTCGCGCCGAGTAGAGATCCGTTCGCTGGATTCGGCAATGAATCCCTACTTGGGTTACGCGGTGCTGCTCGCCGCAGGTCTTCGCGGGATTAAGGAAGGCTACGAGCTCGGAGATCCAGCAGAAGACGATGTCCACCAGCTGACGCGCCGGGAACGCCTTGCAATGGGCTACAAGGATTTGCCAACCAGCTTGGATCAGGCACTTCGTGAGTTTGAGCGGTCTGAGTTTATGGCGGAAATCTTAGGCGAGCATGTCTTTGAGTACTTCCTACGTGCTAAGTGGGACGAATGGCACGAGTACCAGCAGCAGATTACGGCCTTTGAACTTCGCCACAACCTGAACTTCTAGGAGAAGCATGCGTCCTGCATCTGTACCGTCACCAGCAACTCTTGGGCTGACGAGACCGACCGCTGCGGAAGACCTTGCGCAGTTGGGATGGGATAACGCCGAGTCACTCGATGAACTGTGGACTTTGGCTGCAGCAGGTGATCCTGACATGGCGCTCAATACTCTCATGCGGGTCGTTGACGGAGCACCAGAAGTCATTACCGCAATGCGGGAAGACGAAACTTTCCGCGTGCGTCTTATTGCACTACTCGGTGGTTCTTCGGCCTTTGGTGACCATCTTGCAGCGCATCCAGAGGCATGGAAGGAACTGCAGCGAGCGCTGCCGACGCCTACCGAAATGCTTCATACTCTTCTCGCAACGGTGGGAGCAGAACCCGCAACCTTCGCTCAAGAGCCAGAGCGCCCTGATACTGCGAGCGAAGACCTAACGACTCCCGGAACCTACCGCGCCCAGCCGGGGGACCATAAGGCTCAGCTCAAAACGGTATACCGCACCCTGATGATGCGCATTGCCGCGCACGACCTCGCCGGTACTTTTCACTCGCGAAAGGGGCAGTCACGACCGCAACCCCGCGTCGGTTTCCGCGAGGTAACGCGGCTTACGACGGCGCTGGCAGACGCCGCACTAACAGCTGCCCTGGCCTGCGCAGTTCGCGCTGTCTATGGTGATGAACCACTCGATGCGCAACTGGCCGTTCTGGCAATGGGTAAGTGTGGAGCGGGGGAGCTCAACTTCATCTCAGACGTTGACGTCATCTTTGTCGGTTCGGACGCCGCGCCCCGGGTGACGCGCCTGGCGTCAGAGTTCAACCGCATCGGTTCGGCCTGCTTCTTCGAAGTCGACGCGAACCTACGGCCTGAGGGAAAGTCTGGAGCACTAGTACGAACCCTGGATTCGCACGTTGCTTATTACAAGCGATGGGCAGAAACATGGGAGTTCCAGGCACAGCTCAAGGCACGTCCGCAGACCGGGTATCTCCCGCTCGGGGAGGACTACCTCAAAGAAATCGGCCCCATGGTCTGGACAGCCTCCCAGCGAGAGTCCTTTGTTGAAGATGTCCAAGCCATGCGTCGTCGCGTCCTCGAGAACGTGCCAGAGGATATGCGCCATCGTGAGCTCAAGCTCGGCGAAGGTGGCTTGCGTGATGTTGAATTCGCAGTGCAGTTGCTTCAGTTGGTGCATGGGCGCTCTGATGAAACGCTACGGCCGCTGGCCACAGTCGATGCCCTCGCAGCACTTGTACGCGCGGGCTATGTGGGCCGCGAAGACGGCACGCAGCTCATCGAAGCGTATGAGTTTTTGCGGTTGCTGGAGCACCGCCTACAGCTGGAGCGATTCCGCCGTACACACACGATGCCATCCAACGATGATGGCGCTGCGCTGAAGTGGCTTGCTATTAACGCAGGTTTCCATTCCCACGGCCAACAGTCAGCCGCGGACAGGATGAATGAGCATCTGCGCAAAATTCGCCTTCTTATTTCGGAACTGCACTCGCGCCTGTTCTATCGCCCGCTTCTCAACTCTGTGGCATCGATGTCCGCAGATGAGCTCAAGCTTTCCCGAGAAGCGGCACTCCTACAGCTGGCTGCGTTGGGGTACCGGCACCCAGATCGCGCTTTCGAGCATCTCACCTCCTTGGCGGCGGGCAGCTCACGCAAGGCCCGAATCCAGGCCATCTTGCTGCCCACGCTAATGGAATGGCTCTCTGCTACTGCAGACCCCGATATGGGACTTCTGAACTACCGCAAACTGTCGGAAGCAGCCTATGACCGTAACTGGTTCCTGCGCATGTTGCGTGATGAAGGTGTCGTAGGACAACGCCTCATGAAGATTCTGGGCACCTCGCCGTTCACGTCGGAGCTCATCATCAAGGCACCAGATGTGGTGAAGCAGCTATCCGATGGCGCAGCCGGGCCTAAACTGCTGGAGACGAAGCCGGATCAGGTGTCGAAGGCACTCATTAACTCGACTAAGCGCCATGCCAATCCGGATAAGGCCGTGGCAGTGGCCAGGTCATTGCGCCGCGTGGAGCTTGCCCGCATTGCATCAGCTGACCTCCTCGGATTTCTGCCAGTGCAACAGGTGTGCCACGAGCTTTCCACGATCTGGAATGCCGTCCTCGAGGCTGCACTGAGGGCTGAAGTTCGCGCGTGGCGGATAGACAACGAGGACGCGGAACCTCCTGCACGCATCGCGGTCATCGGCATGGGGCGTCTAGGCGGAATGGAGCTGGGCTTTGGTTCGGACGCTGACGTCATCGTCGTTGCTGAGCCCGAAGAAGGAAACGAAGAATCAGAGGCTATGGCGTGGGCCATTAGCATGATCGACAAACTGCGTCGCCGCCTGGCTAAGCCCTCCGGAGACCCACCGCTAGAGGTCGATTTGGGCCTGCGGCCTGAAGGAAGGTCAGGTGCAGTAGCCCGCTCGATTGAATCCTACGAGCGCTACTACTCGCGTTGGGGTGAATCCTGGGAGATGCAGGCGCTGTTGCGCGCCGCGTTCGTTGCCGGCGATGAGGACGTAGGAGAGCGGTTCATGACCATGATTGATGAGTTCCGCTATCCAGACAAAGGAGCGAGCGAGAAAACGCTGCGCGATATTCGCCGAATGAAGGCTCGCGTAGATAATGAGCGCCTGCCGCGCGGTGCCGACCGCAATACCCACACCAAGCTCGGGCGAGGAGGCTTGACCGATATTGAGTGGACTGTGCAGCTGCTGCAAATGATGCACGCACACGAGGTTCCGGAGCTGCATGATCCTTCCACGCTCCGAGTGTTAGATGCGCTGGAGGAACATGAGGTCATTCCGGTACAGCAAGTCCAGGACTTGCGTGAGGCCTGGCTATTGGCCACCGATGCCCGCAATGCTCTCGTCCTTGTTCGCGGCAAGCGCGTCGACCAACTACCGGCGCCAGGGCCTCAGTTGGCACAGGTCGCCGGTGCTGCTGGATGGGCGCCGGAGAGTAACCAAGACTTTCTCGAGCACTATCTCAAAGTCACGCGTCATGCCCGCAAAGTGGTGGATGAGGTGTTCTGGGGAGAAGCGGAGTCCTTTGAGCATGACTAAACCGGTTCCCTGAAAATCTATATCCTTAGTGCTAGGAAAAGAACCACAGACCCCACACAACCCGTAAAGAAGGAGCACCGATCATGAGCCTTAACCTTTCCCTTGACCTGAAAGATGCCACCCTCGCCGACCTCGAAGCATTTCTCGCCGCAGCGCGAGCAGCCGATAGTGATCCGCACGCAGCGCTGAGTGTGGATGGAACGGTGATGCGGGTGGACGTCGACAAGCCACGCGTGTGCCCAGTCGAACCACAGAAGAACGCACAGCAGCGCTCACACTTCGACCGTCCCGTAGCGGAAAACACCATCCGTTCCATCATTGATGCCCTCTCCGAGCGCCTTGACCCGCCGTACCCGCCGCGTGGTGGCTCCTTTGGATCCTTTGGTCCCGACACGGATTAAACCGTGCGGATGAAAGAGAACTAGACTGATGGGCGTGAAGTCCAAACAGATTATCGCTGTGTGGATCGCGGTGGTGCTGGCGATCATCGCCGCTATCGTCACTGGCTGGTGGGTGACAGAGCGTCAGCAAACCCCGGAAGGCACTCTCACTGTCAAAGACGTCGTCGATGGTGGAGTGCCCCAAGACCAATCGCTTAACGCGTACGTAGATCCCGCGGAGCAAGACCGCATCGTGGCGTTGGCGGAAGCACTCGGCATCCCTGCGGAATCAGTACCGCGCGGAATCCTCTCGGTGTCCTCAGATGTGTACCGCTCCCGCCAAATTCTCAAAGCTGAGCTGGATAAAGCCGTGGCCAACAACAAAATAACCAAGGAGGATGCCGCGGGTACGCTCGCTGCTTTCGACGCCGGCCTCGTCACCCCTGCGGTGGGGCCAATTGTCGCCGAATCTAACCCAGCGCAGTAGACCCCCAGCTTCTGGCAGGTAGTCGGCAGAGACCCGGCACGCTACTGGCAGGAGGGCGCCTTATTCTCAAACGCACAGATAACGAAACGATAAAGGTTGGTGCGTTGACGTGGAGAAACGGCGACAACTGCGAGAGTTCCTGCGAACCGTGTGCGGCGTAAGCCTCGCTATCCTCGTTCCCATCGGCGGGGGATTGGGAATGTTCGCGGTGGCGAATGGGGTGCCCTTGGAGGCGTCGATAAGCGCACTGCCCGCAGGTTAACCAACCTGCACGATGGTGGCGCGTGGGCCAGAGTCCTTGCCGCGTAAGAAATGGGTAATGAGGACGCCCACGATTCCCACGCACCACACTCCCAGCACTGCGAATGCCGCAAGACGGAAATCCGCCATGGGGTAGTCCGGGCCGTGGCCCAAGTGGTCGAGCGCCACGCCAAACAACTGCGCGCCGAGCATGGAGGAGATGAACCCGCCCATATTCCCCAGGCCAGTCGCGGTAGCCACCACGGTGCGGTCAAGGTTTTCCCGCACAATATCGAAGCCATAATTTGCCACCGGTGTGCACAACGACACCAGGCTGATGAGGATAAACAAGGACAGGTAGCTGCCGCCCGCCAAGAAAAAGACCACCCAGACAGAGATATTGACCGCGACGAACCCAAGCGTGAGCCACGGGCGATAGCCGCTGGCACGGGAGGAAAGTTTGCCGTGGAGAGGGCCGACGAGGACCATGCACACGCTAAACCAGGTGAGCACCCATCCCGCCGCCGTCTTGGAAAAATTGAGGCCCGCGGTCATCATCGGCATTCCCCACAGCATGACGAACACATTGGTGGCGACGAGCCCGACCCAGTGGATAAAGAAAGCCTGCCAGGCCACCGGGGAGCGCAACACCGTGGCCAGCAGAGTACCCAGGCGGTGCGGCTGGGCATTGGGGCGCTCCTTCGGGGCGGACACAATCCCCAGGGTTTCGGGGGAATCAGCCACCGCTACCGCAGCGGCCACAGCGATAAGAATGCCCACCGCGCCCAGGGTGACAAAGGCCGTGGTCCACCCAGCCCACCCCAGCACGAGGGAGAACGGGATGGCGGACATAAATTGCCCCAGCTGACCCAGTGATGAGGTCACCTGAGTGAACATAGGAGTTCGGTGTAGCGGAAACCAATATGGAAGGATGCGCATCACCGAGAGGAAGGCGGTGGCATCACCTAAGCCGATTAACATGCGCGCAGCAATGGCTACCCAATAGTTGGCGGTAAAACCCAACACCATTTGGCCGATACCCATAATGATGGAGCCGATGACGAGCAAGCGCCGAGGCCCAAACTTATCAATGAGCAACCCAGTAGGAATCTGCGCGAGAGCATAAACGCCCAGCTGAACCGAGGTAAAAACCGCGATACGGGAGGCGTCCACCTCAAAGCGGTCGATAGCTTCCAACCCGGCCACACCAAAGGAGGTTCGGCCAGTCATCGCCACGATGTACACGAGCATTGCGGCAACCCACACAGATAGGGCTTTGGTGGTGATGACTTCGCGAGGATGAGGAGCCGACATGGCTGATACTTTACGCCCAACCCACTAAGATGCAGGGGGTGAAGTACATTTCGACCCGAGACACCGACCGCCAGCCGGCTTCCTTTACGGATATCCTCCTGGGAGGCTTGGCTCCTGATGGAGGCCTGTACCTGCCGGAATCCTACCCGCGCATCGACGATGCCATCCTGACCGCGTGGCGCCAGAGGCTCGCAGAGGGCGGGTACGCAGCGCTGGCTGCGGAGGTACTGAAGCTCTTTGTGGATGATATTCCGGACACGGATCTTGAGGCAATCGCGCAGCGCGCCTACACCTTCCCGAAGTTCGCCAACGAGGAGATCGTCCCGGTCAGCGAGCTGGGAGAGGGCCTGCACATCGGTCACCTCTCTGAGGGGCCCACCGCTGCATTCAAGGATATGGCGATGCAAATGCTGGGGGAGCTTTTCGAGTACGAGCTGGCGCGCCGGGGTGAAAGCCTCAATATTCTGGGCGCTACCTCGGGTGATACGGGGTCCTCCGCCGAGTACGCCATGCGCGGTCGCTCGGGCATTCGCGTGTTTATGCTGACCCCTGCCGGGCGCATGACTCCGTTCCAGCAGGCTCAGATGTTTGGCCTCGATGACCCCAACATCTTCAACATCGCCCTTGACGGTGTCTTCGATGATTGTCAGGACGTGGTTAAGGCTGTGTCCGCTGACGCAAACTTCAAGGCGGAATACCGCATTGGTGCGGTGAATTCCATCAACTGGGCCCGCCTCATGGCGCAGATTGTCTACTACATCAACTGCTACCTCAAGGTCACCGCAGAAAACACCGAGAAGGTCTCCTTCAGTGTCCCTACCGGAAACTTCGGTGATATTTGTGCCGGGCACATCGCCCGCCAGATGGGCCTACCGATTGATCGGCTGATCGTGGCCACGAATGAGAACGACGTCTTGGATGAGTTTTTCCGCACGGGCAACTACCGTCCGCGTTCCTCGGCGCAGACGCACAAGACCTCCTCTCCGTCGATGGATATTTCCCGCGCCTCCAACTTTGAGCGTTTCGTCTTCGATCTGCTTGGCCGCGATGCCGCGCAGGTGGACGAGCTCTTTGGGGTCAAGGTGAAGGAAGGCGGGTTTAGCGTCGAGAAGCACGTGCTCGACGCTGCCCACGGGGATTATGGATTCCTGTCTGGTGCCTCGACACACGCGGACCGTCTTGCCACCATCAAGGACGTGCACGAGAAGTACGATGTCCTCGTCGACCCGCATACCGCGGACGGCATCAAGGTGGCCCGCGCGGTGAAGGAAGAATACGGGGTGGAAAGTCCCATTGTGTGTCTGGAGACGGCCCTGCCGGTGAAGTTCTCCGAGACCATCGTGGAAGCCATCGGTGAAGAACCAGAGGTTCCTGAGCGCTTCCAAGGCATCCTCGACGCTGAGCGCCACGTCAAGGACCTGCCGAATGATGCGGCGGCGGTGAAGGACTACATTATGGCGTCGATTAGCACAACGGAGGTCTAAACCATGGCACAGGAACAGTTCTCAGGACCGGAATACTACACCGAGTTTGATCCAGAGAAGTTCATCCGTGACATGAAACAGGTCGCGGAGATGGAAAAAGAAAAGGCCAAGAACACGGAAGAGGCTAGCCCCGAGCAGGATGACTAGGCGCATCCTCCCCGGCGTCCTGTTCGCCGTGGGACTCGCTACGGCCTCCTGCATACCTGCGGAGGAACCCCTCTCTGCGGCAGGCAGCGCGCCGTATTCGACCGTGGTGGCCGCACCACCACAGGCAACAACACCGGAGGCATCCCCGGTGCCGCCAGGTGCCGCCCTGGACGTCAGCTCCGGTGAGCCCGTTCCAGGGGAGAATTTCGACTTCAACTTGTGCACGGTGGCATGGAGCTTTGTGCTTGGCGACGGCCGCACGATCGCTGTCACCGCCTCCCATTGCGGTGAGCCTGGCGATACCGTGTGGGCCGGCAACGCCGAAGGGGAATTCACGTACCCAGCGGAGCCTGTGGGAACCATCATCTATTCGGATCTGTTGGCGCCGGAAACACACGAGCTCGACTTCGCATTGGTGGAGATTACCCGCGACGTTGACTTTTACACACCGCAGGACATACTGACCTCCGTCGCCGCAGCGGGGGAGAGTACCTTGCCTGACCAGGTGTGCAAGCTGGGGCGCATCACAGGAGAGACGTGCGGGGAGCTTACACACCGCGAAGGCCCAGGCAAGCTCACCTATGACGACCGCACGGTGGATACGAGGTCCGCGCGGGCGCACGCCTGCTCGGCCCGCGGCGACTCCGGTGCGCCGGTCTATGGAGCGCCAGGAACCCCGCAGGAAGGGGTCATCGTGGGCGTGCTCTCCGGGACGACGGATGCGGCTATCGACGGCGCCGAGTGCGCGTCCGCTGCCGGTGCGGAAATGTCCTTTACTGTGGCAGCCGATATCGAAGCTCTCCTCCCGGGAATTCTGGAAGCCCTCTAAACCAGTAGGATAAAGGCCATGCCCACCCCTGAATACATTCTGTCTTTGCGTGAGAAAATCGGCCACGACCAGCTCTTTCTTCCCGCTGTTACCGCGGTAATTGTGCGCGCGGTGCCTACCGGCTCCGCTATCTGGGAGCTGCCTTCGGTGCTTTTGGCGCAGCGTGCCGATAATGGTGCCTGGGCTCCGGTCTCTGGAATCTGCGAGCCGGGTGAGGAAATCACCACCACAGCGCTGCGCGAAGTCAAGGAAGAAATCGGCCTCGATGGTCGCATTGAGGCACTCCTTGGCGTGGGCCAGGTCGGCCCCGTTACCTTTCCCAACGGGGATCAGTGCATGTTTATGGACACCACCCTCCGCGTGTCTGTTCCGGACGATGCTGAACCCGTCGTTTCTGACGAGGAAAACCTGGATGCCCAGTGGTTCTCCGTGGCGCAGATGCCAACATCCGTCAGCGCCCGCCACCGCATGATCATCGGCGATGCTGTGGCGCAGATGAAGCACCCGCAGGGCTTCCGTCCCCGCATGGGCTACGTCAAACGCAACCAGTAGGCTAGCTCTTTCGGCTCCGTCACCACGCTGACCTCACCGTCGACGATGGAGTCCTCCAGTTCTTCTCGGCCAATCCAGGGGCTGTGCCTATCGACGCCCACCACGACCCGCTGTCCCACGGTCATCAGCAGCCGTCCATGACAGGAAAGGGCGAAGAACAGGGCAGTATCACTAAGCCCGTAGCTCCACGCCGTGGCATACACATCCCGCGCACCTGGACCCAGGTAGGGAGTTTCGAGCACCAAATCGCCTCGGCGCAGATAGATTCCTTCCCTGGGCAGGCCCGCAAGCAGGTTGCGCACCGCATCAACGTTGGCGCGGTCGAGAGCGATGAAGGTCAATGGTGGTGTCATGGCGAAGCTGGGAGAAAGATTGTTTCCTTGGCGGAAGCATAAAGTAGTAGCACAAACTAATGAAATCCCTTGAGGCGTGGGTGGGGCGCTCTTTAGGGTGAAAACCATGATGTCACACACATTCAAGAAAGCGACCATTGCAACCGCGCTCGCAGCACTGACGTGCGGCGCTCTTGGCACCGGCGTTGCTGGTGCTGCAGAACCGACCTCCGCTAACCCTTTCGCCTCCAGCTCCAGCCAGATCGAAGAGCTGAGCTCTAAGCTGTTTGGCAACAAGGGCGGCAACAATGACGGCGGCAAGGATGATGAGAAGGGCTCCGGCCTCATCGAGAAGTATGAGGAGGTCGACGGCTTCAAGGACAAGCTTCCTGCCGATGAAGCGAAGAAGGCGATTGTCGGCACTTTCACGGCTAAGAAGAACAATGCCGTATCTGTCACCTTCAACGAGGACGGCACCCTGTCCTACAACGATGGCTGCAACCACGGTTCTGGCACCTACCACTTCGACGGGGCTGATGCGATTGTCATTGACAATCTCACTGAGACCAGGATGGCATGCGATAAGCCGGTGATGGCTGATGCCCAGGATTTCAAGTCGATTCTAGAGATTAAGCCTGCAGTCTTCCCTATCGACGATTCCACCTATGCCTTGGGCGCCCAGGGTATTGTCATTCAGTTCGTCAAGTCTGAAGACAAGTAAAAGCTTGCCGGTGGGTGTCAAAGCTGTGAGACAAATGGTTTCCTTGGAGAAAGTATAAAGCTGTAGTGTAAACCCATGAAAAGCCTTGTGTTTGTAGCGTGATGCTTTTTAGGGTGAAACCATGTTGACGCACACATTCAAGAAAGCGACCATTGCAACCGCGTTCGCAGCACTGACCTGCGGCGCCCTTGGCACCGGCGTTGCTGGTGCTGTGGAGTCTGCCCCTACCAACCCCTTCGCCTCCAGCTCCAGCCAGTTCGCACAGCTGAGCTCCAAGATCTTTGGCGGCCAAGATGATGAGAAGGGCTCCGGCGTTGTCGAAAAGATCGATGACGTCGAGGGCCTGAAGGCACCACTCTCCGCCGATGAGGCCAACAAGGTTCTCCTTGACGGCCCGTTTGAAGCCAAGAAGAACAAGAACATCACCATCGGCTTCCAAGAAGACGGCACCGTTGCCGTTGATGACGGCTGCAATGGCGGCAGCGGCACCTATGCGGTCGACGAAAAGAACGGCACCGTGGAATTGAAGGACGTGATGACCACGAAAAAGGGCTGCGAAAAGTCCGTGATGGAGGATGCTAAGGCATTCACCGATCTTGTCTACGCCAAGCCACACGTCTACACCATCGACGATTCGACCATTGCCTTCGTCACCCAGGGACACGTCATTCAGTTCGTCAAAGCTGCGGAGGAAATAAAGTAAACAAACTGCGCCGCATGGTGGCTAGCCCGCAACGGGCTGGCCACTTTCTTTTGTGCGTTCAGCAATTCGGCGGCCCTCGATAGCCCAGCTGACAAAGCGGCTGGAACAGGCTGTCCAGTGAACAATGAGCAAGATGGGCAAGCTCAGGGAGATGAGATCTAAAAGCTCAGAGCCGTTGACGAGAGCAACTTGGTGGCCTCCCATGCTCACTGTTCCCGGCGGGAACGTGCACGCCCACCAGGCCGGTGTGTACTCCGTCCACCGTACGACGTTGGGGTAGAACTTCGCCATTGCCCACAGAGCAAGGGGGATAGCGATAATCATCGCGGTGAGACCGTAGTACACGGAGAACTTACCTGGGTAGAGGATCTGCATGGCAGTGGTGGACTGTCCCACCACACCAAGTGGCACCCAGGCGGTGGCGGAGTTCGGGCCATTGAGATCCACTTTTCCGTGCCACGCGGCCCAGTACACACGGATGAACGTTGGGACGGCCGTGAGAATCGACATGGCGAAAAAGCCTGTACCCAACAAGTGATAGAACTGGCCGTAATCGCGGGCACAGAACCCTGCGACGGAGGAGGAAATCATGGGGCCCACCAGCGGCAAACCCCAGGTGAACCGCGGCTGGCCGTCGAAGCGGGTGAGCTGAATAGCCCACGTGACAACGGTGACGGGAGCACCAATCCAGAAACCCACGAGTCGGAACGCGGGAATACCCGTTAGGCCTGACAGCGCTGCGCCGAGCGCCAAGATTCCGATGAAGTACATCGACCATTCCGCCATGGTGGTGCGTGCAAAGCTGGGCTGGCGGTAGCGCGCAAAGCCGATGGTAAGCACCAGGAAGATGACACAGGCAATGCCAGCGAACACGGCGGAGCCAATCATCAAACCGTCTTCGACAAGGAGGCGGGATACGATCGAGGTACCCATGAGACTGCCTCCCCAAGCGGGGCCAGGCGGCGGCAATTGGCGGAATCTATCAGACACAGATGGCATGGTAGTTTCTTTCGATTGCGCATGCCTCATCCTGAAGAGCGAAAACGTGGTGAGTTTTCACTGAATTGTGGTGCGTAGTTGTTGAGGGCACAACGCCGTGTGTGGGGCACGGCTTAGAAGGACAAGCGTGACCGGCGTCCCCTTTCGGAGGAAGCGTTGAAAACGAAACCGGCCCATCACCACCGTAGAAGCGGAGAGGGGCCGGAGTGTGCTGCTTCGATTCTTAGCAGTCGTAGTACATCTCAAACTCGAGCGGAGTCGGACGCAGACGCGATGGCGTAATTTCGTTCTCGCGCTTGTACTCGATGTAGGTCTCGATGAGGTCTTCGGAGAAGACATCGCCCTCGGTCAGGAAGTCGTTGTCCTCTTCCAGCGCAGCAAGGGAAGCCTCCAGGGAGGTCGGAGCCTGCGGGATGGAAGCAGCCTCTGCCGGGGGTAGCTCGTAGAGATCCTTGTCTACCGGGGCGTGCGGCTCGATGCGGTTCTTGATGCCGTCCAGACCAGCCATCAACATGGCAGCGAAGCCGAAGTACGGGTTGCCCGAGGGATCCGGTGCACGGAACTCGATGCGCTTGGCCTTCGGGTTGGAACCGGTAATCGGAATACGGATAGCAGCAGAGCGGTTGCGCTGCGAGTACACGAGGTTAATCGGAGCCTCAAAGCCTGGAACCAGACGGTGGTAGGAGTTCAAGGTCGGGTTCGTAAACGCCAGCACGGCCGGTGCGTGGGCCAGAATGCCACCGATGTAGTAGCGAGCCATATCGGAAAGACCTGCATAGCCAGCCTCATCGTGGAAAAGTGGCTTGCCGTCCTGCCAGAGAGACATGTGGGCGTGCATACCGGAACCATTGTCACCAGCCAGCGGCTTCGGCATGAAGGTCACGCTCTTGCCGTACTCGGCAGCGGTGTTTTTGATGATGTACTTGAAGGTCTGGATATCATCCGCCGCGTGGAGCAGAGAATCGAAGCGGTAGTTGATCTCGTTCTGACCGCTGCCTACCTCGTGGTGGAAGCGCTCGATGACATAGCCAGCCTTCTGCAGCTGCTCGACCATGGCATCACGGACCTCGCCGTGCTTGTCCACAGGGGCAGTTGGGAAATAGCCGCCTTTCACGCGAGTCTTGAAACCAATGTTCGGAGTGCCATCGAAGTTGGTCTCGGACCCA
Source organism: Corynebacterium sp. FDAARGOS 1242 (assembly GCF_016889985.1). Lineage (NCBI taxonomy): Bacteria > Bacillati > Actinomycetota > Actinomycetes > Mycobacteriales > Corynebacteriaceae > Corynebacterium > Corynebacterium sp. FDAARGOS 1242. Next base: position 475,875 of record NZ_CP069568.1, read on the forward strand.
CGGTTCCACCAGCCCTCATCGGTATCGACCTCGTAGAAGCCGTTGTGCACCTCGGTGCCGTAGCGAACGGAGTCGAAGATGTAGAACTCAGCCTCAGCGCCGAAGTAACAGGTGTCAGCGATGCCGGTGGAGGTCAGGTACTCCTCAGCCTTGCGGGCGATGTTGCGCGGATCGCGGCTGAACGGCTCAAGCGTAAACGGATCGTGCACGAAGAACTTGATGTTCAAGGTCTTCGCGGTGCGGAAGGGATCTACGAACGCGGTAGACGGGTCCGGCAGGAGGGTCATATCCGACTCATCAATGGTGGTGAAGCCGCGGATAGAGGAGCCGTCGAAAGCGAGGCCCTCAGCGGCCGCTTCCTCAGTGAACTCATCGGCTGGGATTGAAAAGTGGTGTTCGGTGCCGGGAACGTCCGTGAAGCGGATGTCAACGAACTTGACGTCCTCTTCCTTGATGTACTTTACGACGTCCTGGATTGTCTCGAAGGACACGGTAGTCTCCTGTTGGTTGACCTGTATTACTCTCGACTAGTTTACAGGTATTGACTCCACCACCGTCGAAGGCGGGGGAGTCAGATCGAAATTTCTTGCTGCAGTGTAGGGGCGCTAGATTGGTGGGCATGGCAGACAACAAAGATGGCTTTGGGCCGGGGGAGTGGCCCGGGCAGAAACTTGGTCTCCCGAAGGAGGGTTCCGGCTCACTCGCTTCAGTGATGCGCCGCACCGGGGGAGTTCTTATTGATTGGCTACTAGCCATGCTCATTGCCAATCTCCTCGAGCTCTACACCAGCGCGCTCGGCGGACCTGCGTTCTTGGGTTATGCGGTGTGGGCCGTCATGGGCATTGTCTGTGGCTGGCTCTTTGCCCGCACGCCGGGCATGTTGATTCTAGGTATGGGCGTGGCTCGCCTCGATGAGCCGGGCAAACCCGTGGGCTTCTGGCGCGCCGCCGTTCGCACGTTACTCACCGGCGTGCTGTTCCCCGCCGCGATGGTTGACGCGGATGGCCGCGGCCTCCACGACCGTGCAACGGGCACCGCCGTTATCATGGCTTAAGCAGCAGCTTCAGCTTCTCAGTGCGGTGTCCTTTTCAAGGTCAACGCAGATGGTTCTACTGAAAAGGTTTGTTTGGGGGGGGGGCAGAGAATCTGCAATGAGAAAGGGTCTCTTCCGAGTTTGTCGGAAGAGACCCTTTGACGTGAGCGGGTTAGCGCAGAGGCTTTAACTTACTTGCCGCCCTTGCGCTCTTGCATACGACGCATACGGCGGTTCATGCCGGACATGTTCTGAGCCTGGCGCGGCATCGGGCCCTTCGGCAAACCCGGGGTGGTGCCGGGCAGATCATCCATTGCCTCAATGCGGCGGATGTTGTCGTAGGTCTCGTTCTTGTTGTAATTGCGCGGCAGCTTCATGATGTGGCTGCGCAGCTTGGAAACTGGAACCTCGTCCTCGCCATTGCCCACGAAGACCTCGTACACCGGCACACCGCCGGCCAAGCGGTCCACGCGCTTCTTCAAGCGGTTGAGGGTGGGGCCTACGCGCTTGCGGTCGCCCTCGACGACGAAGATGACGCCCGAGTTACCGATGACACGGTGGATGAGATCCTGCTGGCGGGTAGCTGCCACACCAGTCTTGACCTTCCACACCACGCCGACGGTGTTACGCAGCTGCTGCTCCAGTGCCCAGCCGGCAGCGCCTGGTTGGTCCTCGACCTTCTTGTACATATCGCGCTCGAGGCGGCGAGTAAACAGGAACATGGCCAGGATGGCACCGATGCCCAGACCCAGGATGAGCATGAACCATTGGCCCTTGAAGAGCATGCCGATGAGGAAGAAGAGCAAGCCCATGCCCAGGAAGGCGGCCAGCATAATCGGAATGAGCGCCTTGTCCTGCTTGCGCTGCATGTTGAACGCTTGCCACATCTGTGACCAGTTCTGCTTGCGCTGAGCGCGCTTTGCGGCGCGCTCCTGCTTCTTCGCTTCCTTCAGCGATGCCTTGTCGTCGTTAGCCATGGCTCCTACTTTAAAGGTCAGAGGGTGAAAAAGAGAATCGAACTAGCGAATGGTGGACGCCGCAGAGTTCGGGTTCGTTGCACCGGCGGGGGTCTTGACCATGCGGGTGGTTACCGGGGTCTCCTCAGACGGGCCGTACTTCTCCAGCAGGGTGGAGGCCTCTTGCGCGGTAGCGCCCTGAGAGGTTTCGGCCAAGTGCTTGAGGTTCTCCGGCAGCTCGAGGCCGCGGGCCTCCATAGCCTGAACGTAGAGGCGGCCAGCACGGTAGGAGGAGCGAACTAGCGGACCGGACATGACGCCGCCGAAACCGAGTTCCTTAGCCAGTTTGGAGTGCTCGACGAATTCTTCCGGGCGAACCCAGCGCTCAATCGGGTGGAAGCGCGGGCCCGGGCGCAGGTACTGCGTAATCGTGATGATGTCGCAGCCGACCTCGCGCAGGTCACGTAGGGCTTCTTCGATTTCCGCAGCGGTCTCGCCCATGCCCAAGATGAGGTTGGATTTGGTGATAAGACCAAACTCGTGGGCCTGGCGGATGACGTCGAGGGAGCGCTCGTAGCGGAAGGCCGGGCGGATGCGCTTGAAAATACGCGGCACGGTTTCGAGGTTGTGGGCAAAAACCTCGGGGCGGGCCTCGAAGACCTCCTGAAGCAGATCCGGCTTGCCGGAGAAGTCTGGGGTCAGGTTTTCCACACCGGTGTGCGGGTTAAGCTCGTGGATTTTGCGGACCACCTCGGCGTAGAGCCAAGCACCCTCGTCCGGCAAATCATCACGGGTCACGCCGGTGATGGTGGTGTAGTTGAGGTCCATCTCCTGGATGTTCTCTGCAACGCGGCGCGGCTCGTCACGGTCCAGCTCCTCCGGCTTGCCGGTGGCGATGTCACAGAAATCGCAGCGGCGGGTGCACTTGTCACCGCCGATGAGGAAGGTGGCCTCGCGGGATTCCCAGCACTCGTGGATGTTGGGGCAGCCGGCTTCCTGGCACACGGTGTGCAGGGAAGCGCCGGAAACGCGGGACTTCATGTCTTCGTAGCCCGGTCCAGTGCGGACTTGGTTGCGGATCCAACGTGGCTTCTGTTCGATGGGCGACTCCGCATTCTTCTTCTCAATGCGGAGCATCTTGCGTCCTTCAGGCTTTACAGTCACAAAAACTCACTTTACGCGTCGGTTAGTGCTCTTCCTAATACAATCAAAGCCGCTCGAAGCTTTATTCCACCGGGGTAGAACCTTGCTGAGCACGGCGAGCCTGACGTGCCTTTTCGTTGGCCACCTTGATGGGATCGGGAGCCGAGGCGAAGGTGTGATCAGCCACGGTGAGTTCACCGGAGAGGGCTTTGAGGAGGGCGTCGAGAAGCGGGGCTTCCGCCTCCTCCATGGTGACCTCGCGGCCCAGCTCCAACGAGAGCGTGGAGACGTCGGCGTCGTCGATGCCGCAGGCGACGATGTGCTCGTAGTACTCCAAGGTATTGGTGCAGTTGAGCGCCAAGCCATGCATGGTCACCCCACGGGTGATGCGAATACCCAAGGCACCGAGCTTGCGGTCGCGCTTCGGGGCGCCTGGGTCGGCAGCCTGGGTGGTGGAGGGAACCCACACACCGGAGCGGCCGTCGATGCGCCCGGCAGTGCTCACACCCAGCTGGCGCACGGCCTGGATGATGGCTTCCTCGAGGCGGCGGACGTAATCCACCACGTCAACGGGCTCCGCGAGCTTGATAATGGGGTAGACCACCAGCTGGCCTTCACCATGCCAGGTGATGCGTCCGCCGCGGTCGACGTCGATGACTGGCAGGCCATTATCCGGCAGATCTTCCGGCTGCGTGCGCTTGCCGGCGGTATAAACATTCGGGTGCTCCACCACGAGGATGACATCGCCCTGCGTGCCCGCTGCCCGGGCCGCGGCGAGCTCGGCCTGGAGATCCCAGGTTTCCTGGTAGCCCATGCGGCCCAGGTGCCGGATCTCCAGTGGCTCGTCGGAGGCGCGGATGGAGCGATCAGCGGGGAAAAATGGTTCACGGGGAGCAGTCATGGCAACCCATGGTAGTCCCCGCGACGTCAGAACTTTTAAGCGACTCCGTTAGCGGAGGCGTACTCCTCTGCAGTCATGAGCTCGCCAACTTCGGTGACCTCGACCTCGAAGAGCCAGCCCTCGCCGAAGGGGTCGTTGTTGATGACGGCGTAGTCATCGTGCACGTCCTCGTTGACGGCGGTGACGGTACCGGTAACCGGGGAGTACAGGTCAGACACGGACTTGGTGGACTCCACCTCGCCGCAGGTCTCGCCGTGCTCAACGGTGTCACCGACGGCCGGCAGCTCGGCGAAGACAACCTCGCCTAGGCGGTCGGCAGCAACGGAGGTGATGCCGACGCGAACGGTGGAGCCGGCGACGGAGTCAGCGGTAGCGTTGACCCACTCGTGGTCCTCGGAGTAAGAGAAATCGGAAGGAAGGGTAGCCATGTGAAGGATGTCCTTTCGGTAGTTGAATTCAGAAGTGGAGTTTACTTCTCTCGCTTGTAGAAGGGGAGGGCAGAAACTTCAAAGGGGTAGCGCTTGCCGCGAATATCTACCTCGACGGCAGCTCCCGGCTCGAGACCAGCGGCGGTGTCTATGAGTGCGAGTGCTACCGGGTGTCCCAGAGTGGGGGAGGGCTGGCCGGACGTTACCGTGCCCACCTTCTGCTCGCCTACATATACCTCGGAGCCGGCACGGGCCGCGCGGCGCTGGGAGGAGACCAAGCCGGTGATTACGGCCTCGGGCCCTTCCTCGGCGCGCTGGCGCAGCACCTCAGCGCCCACGAAGTCCTGTTCCTTCTTAGCAAAGGCGCGGGCCATACCGGCCTCGACCGGAGTGATGTCGCGGGTGAGCTCGTTGCCGTAGAGCGGCATGCCGGCCTCTAAGCGCAGCGAGTCGCGCGCAGCCAGGCCGCAGGGCTTAATGCCGTATTCTTCGCCGGCCTTGAGCAGCTCTTCCCACAGCTCCGGGGCATCGGAGTTGTAGACGATGAGCTCGAAGCCATCCTCACCGGTGTAGCCGGTGCGGCAAATGAAGGCGTACTTGCGGGCAACCTTGCCGGTCATCGCGGCGTAGTAAGGCAGGTCCATGACAGCCTGCTGCTTGTTGTCTTCCACCAGCGGGACGAGGATTTCCAGTGCCTTCGGGCCCTGAACAGCAATCATGGCTACGTCGCGGGATTCGTTCTTCAAGTCCACGTCGAAGCCCTCAGCGCGCTCGTTGAGCGCCTCCCAGACGGCGTCGGCGTTGCCGGCGTTCGGCACGACGAGGAACTTGGTCTCCTCCAAGCGGTAGGTGATGAGGTCATCCATGATGCCGCCGTCCTCGGCGCAGATCATGGAGTACTTCGCCTTGCCCTCCTTGAGAGGGACCAGGTTGGAGATGAAGCAGTAGGACAGGAACTTGGCGGCATCCGGGCCGTTGACCCAGATTTCACCCATGTGGGACAGGTCAAAGAGGCCGGCAGCATTGCGAACTGCGCGGTGCTCATCCAGCTCGTTGTCGTACTTCAGCGGCATTTCCCACGGGCCGAATGGCGTGAAGGTGGCGCCGAGCTTCTCGTGCTCAGCATGCAGTGGGGAGTGCAGGTACTCAGTCATTGAATTAATCCTCCTGGTTATCGGTGTAGTCGAAAGCCTCCGGCGGCGGGCAGGAGCAGACGAGGTTGCGGTCACCGTAAGCCTCGTCGATGCGGCGCACCGGCGGGAAGTACTTGCCGCGGCGCAGGGAAGCCACCGGGTAGGCAGCCTGCTGGCGGGTGAAAGCGAACTCCCATTCATCTTCCGCCACGGCCTCAGCAGTGAACGGGGCGTGGTGGATGACGGAATCCTCGTAAGTTACTTGGCCGTCGATGATCTCCTGGATTTCAGCGCGGATGGAGCGCATAGCTTCGATGAAGCGGTCCAGCTCACCCAGGTCCTCGGACTCGGTGGGCTCCACCATGAGGGTGCCGGCCACCGGGAAGGACAGGGTCGGTGCATGGAAGCCGTAGTCCACGAGGCGCTTGGCCACGTCGGCGGCGGTGACACCGGAGGCGTCAGTAAGCTCGCGCAGGTCAAAGATGCATTCGTGCGCCACCAGACCGGCATTACCTGTGTAGAGCACCGGGAAGGAATCCTTGAGGCTCTGCGCCAGGTAGTTCGCGCCGAGGATGGCGTGGCTCGTGGCGTCAGTCAGACCTTGTGCTCCAATCATGGCCAGGTAGGACCACGAAATGGGTAGCACACCGGCGGAGCCGTAACGCGTCGCTGTGGACGGCACGCCGCTGCCATCCTGCGCGGGCTGGGACGGGTCAAGCTGCGGATCGTTGGCGTCGGTCGGCAGGAAGGGCACCAAGTGCTTGGCGACGCCCACCGGGCCCACACCCGGGCCACCTCCACCATGCGGGATGGTGAAGGTCTTATGCAGGTTGAGGTGGGACACATCGCCACCGAAAGCACCCGGACGGGCCCAACCGGCCAGCGCGTTCATATTCGCACCGTCGATATAAACCTGGCCGCCGGCCGCGTGAACCTTATCGCAGACCTCGCGTACCTCCGGGTCGAAGACGCCGTGAGTGGAGGGGTAAGTAATCATGATGCCGGCGATGTGCTCGCCGTGCTGCTCAATCTTGGCGTCAAGGTCGGCGACGTCAATGGAGCCGTCGTCAGCGGTCTTGACCACGACAACGCGCAGGTTGGCCAACGTCGCCGAAGCGGCGTTAGTGCCGTGCGCAGAAGCCGGGATGAGGATGACATCGCGGCCGTTATCGCCGTTGGCCACGTGGTAGCGGCGGATGGCCAGCAGGCCAGCCAACTCACCCTGGGAGCCAGCGTTAGGCTGGATAGACACCTGGGCATAGCCGGTGATTTCAGACAGCCACGCCTCCAGCTCCTCAATGAGCGCGCGCCAACCCGCAGTGGTCTCCTCCGGGGCAAAGGGGTGGATGCCAGCGAACTCCGGCCAGGAGATGGGCTCCATGGCGGAGGTGGGGTTGAGTTTCATCGTGCACGAGCCCAGCGGGATCATCGTGCGGTCGAGTGCGAGGTCCTTGTCCGCCAAGGTGCGAAGGTAACGCAGCATCTGGGTCTCGGAGTGGATGGAGTTGAAGATCTCGTGCTTAAGCGGGGCCTCGGCACGCTGGACGGAGGACGGAATCTCGAAGGAGGCGGCGGAGCCAGACGAGGCTGGCTCGGACGCAGCGGAGCCGAAGGCAGCGGCAAGGGTAGTCACGTCCTCGCTGGTGGCGGACTCGCCGAAGGAGACCGAGACCTTGTCTGCGCCAATCGCGCGAACCAGGTAGCCCTGCTCCTGCAGCTGGGACTTGATGGCGGCGGCATCGACACCGGTGACGGTGACGGTATCGAAGAAGTCGCGCGAGACAATCTCCTTACCGGCGCTGCTTACTGCAGCGGCGAAAGCAGAAGCGTGGTCGTGGACGCGCTGCGCAATGGCTTTGAGGCCTTCCGGTCCGTGGTAGACGGCGTACATGGAGGCTACGTTGGCCAGCAGGGCCTGTGCAGTACAGATGTTGGAGGTCGCGCGCTCGCGGCGAATGTGCTGCTCACGGGTTTGGAGTGCGAGCCGGTAGGCGGGGCGGCCGGCGGCATCCTTGGACACGCCCACAATTCGGCCCGGCATCTGGCGCTTGAGCTTCTCCGTGACGGCCATGAAGGCTGCGTGCGGACCGCCGAAGAAGAGGGGCACACCGAAGCGCTGGGAGGAGCCGAGGACAACGTCCGCGCCCATCTCACCCGGGGCTTCGAGCAGAAGCAGGGACAGCGGGTCCGCCACCACGGCAGCCAGGGCGCCGCGGGTATGCAGCTCTTCAATGGCCGCGCGCGGATCCACAATGTCACCTTCGGTACCGGTGTAGGCGAGGATGGCTCCAACGAGGTCCTCGCCCACGATGCCGTCGCGAACATCAGAGATTTCGACCTCGAGCTCGATGGCGCGGGCGCGCTCGGCAGCCACGGCAAGGACCTGTGGATGCAGGCGGGAATCCAACAGAACGCGCCGGCCCTTCTTCACCGCACGCGCCATGAGGCCGACGGCTTCGGCGGTGGCAGAGGCTTCGTCGAGAAGCGAGGCGTTTGCGATAGGCAGGCCGGTGAGGGACTCGATCATGGTCTGGAAATTGAGCAAAGCCTCAAGGCGGCCCTGGGAAATCTCCGGCTGGTAGGGCGTGTACGCGGTGTACCAGCCGGCATCTTCCAGCAGTCCGCGGCGGATGACTGCCGGGGTCAGAGTATCGGAATATCCCTGGCCGTAGAAAGACTTCAGTACGACATTCTGAGAGGCGTACTCGCGCAGCTTGGCCTGGGCAGCGTCCTCGCTCAACGCATCCGGGAGGTTGAGGGCCTCGGCGGCGCGGATGGTGGTGGGGAGGGCGGCGTCGACAAGCGCTTCAACGCTGTCGTAGCCCACGGCCTTGAGCATCGTCGCGCGCTCGGCCTCATCAGGTCCGAGGTGGCGAGAGATGAAATCCATGTGTTTGAACTCCTTCGTGGCGTTAGTCAGTGTGGCCTAAACCGTCCTCAAGTATAAGACGTGGCCTATGACATTAATTTTGACTACCCCTGGCTGTGAGATGAAGCCATGCGGCGGTGAGAATGGCAACGCTTAAACCAATCACAAAAGCGGTGGCATTGCCCACCGCAGGGCCTAAAAGCGAGAGGATGAAGGGAGCAAAGAACCCAAGATAGGTCAGCGAATAGAACACCCCCGTTGCCGCGCCAAGCTCATCAGGGGCAGCGATTGCTTGGGTTTCGGCCAGACCGCTGAGCATCCCAATGCCGTAGGAACACCCCATCACGATGCCAGTCACGGGCAGCAGATACACGGCCCATCGGTGCTGAGCAGATGCCACGATGATAAGGCACAAGGCCATACCGCAGGCAGCCAGGAACATTCCGTGCACGGGAGTGAGAGTCACTCTACCGGCGAACTGTTGGATAATGACTCCGCTTCCCATCGTCAGCATGGCAAGAAGGCCGGCCACCAGGATCGGCCGGTGCAGATGCTCGCTTAACTGAGCTGGTAGAAACACAAAAGCGGTGGTGGGCGTTCCGAAGACCCAGGGCGCATAGGCGGCGACGCGAAAATAGCGCGGCGTGAGCACACTGCGCGGAAACAAGGCGCAGCGGGTGGAAGGAGCATTCTTGCGCTCCGGCACAGTCCACACAAGAGGAACAACTACGAGCGCTAAGCCAATGTGAAAGAGGTAGGGCACGACTGTGGGCCACGGCAGAAACTGTGCGCATATGCCGCCAACGCCCGGGGCAAGAGCGAAGCCGACAGACAAGGCGATGGAGGAGCGCTTGGCGCCGACGGTAAGACGAGTGCTCAGCTCTTTGATCCAGGCAGCACCAGAGGACATGGCGAGGCCAACAGCGGTTCCAGCGCACAGGCGGCCAATCAGCAGGGGGAGGAAAGCGCCTTCAAAACCCAGCAGAAAAATAAGTGAGCCCGCTGTGGTGGTTAGAACGGCTGGGCGCATGATGGCGCGCCTGCCCAGCGAGTCAGACAAGGGGCCGCCGAGAAAGAGCGCCACCATGATGCCGAGGGCATAGATGCCGAAGAGGAAGGTTGTGTGCAGAACCCCTAAGTCGGTGGTGACTTGGTAGACCACCACCATGGGGGCGAAGAGGTTGGCGCCGCAGGCAACAAGGAACATGCCGAGGGCTACTCGGAACCACTTCTGAGAAATCATGCAGACCAGTCTAGTGTGCTGAATCACAGTGCAGTGGCTTAACGACGGAGTCAGGTGCGTGCGGTAGGCGCAAAACTGACAAAGATTCCTCATTCGCTTGCAGGATCGGTGCCGACTTTTGGCAGATCGGCGGGGTGCTAGCGCTCGTGCCTATCGGCGAGGGTGGGAACAGCACTGCTGTGCGGTACTGCAGGAAGCCTGCGCAGTGCCGCGGGGAGAAAAGTAGACAAAACGACGAAGCTCCCCCGTCGCAATGGCGGGGGAGCTGCCTTTAGGGTTTGCCCAAGGGCTTAGAGGTTGAGGTCTGCGTCAAAGTCTGCAGTCTCAAGACGGTCCTTGATGGTCGTAATGAAGCGACCAGCGTCGGCACCGTCGACCACCTGGTGGTCGTAGGTGAATGGCAGGTAGCACATCTGGCGGATAGCGATGGCGTCCTGGCCGTCCTCGGTCACCACAACTGCACGCTTGGTGATAGCTGCGGTGCCCAGGATGCCGGCCTGCGGCGGAACCAGGATCGGGGTGTCCAGCAGGGCACCCTCGGAACCGATGTTGGTCACCGTGAAGGTGGCACCGGTCAGGTCGTTCGGCTTGAGCTTGTTGTTGCGGGCCTTGTCAGCCAGCTCAGCAATCCGCTGTGCGATCTCCGGGAGGGTGAGCTCCTGAGCCTTGTGGATGACCGGGGTCAACAGGCCCTTCGGGGTGTCCACGGCGATGGCCACGTTCACGTCAGCGTGGTAGGTCATCTCCTTGGTCTCCGGGTTGTAGGAGGCGTTGACGTTCGGGTGGGACACCAGTGCCTCAACGGTGGCCTTTACGATGAACGGCAGGAAGGAGAGGTTGGCCTCGTACTTATCAATGAACGCCTGCTTGGACTGCTTGCGCAGGTCCCAGATGGCGGTCATATCGACTTCCTGGACGTGGGTCAGCTGAGCGGAGATCTGGAGAGCCTCAACCATCTTGGAGGCGGTGATCTCACGGATACGGTTGACCTTCTGGGTAGTGCCGATGAGTTCCTGCTTCTCCGGATCCACAGACTTGGTGGACCAGCGAGTACGCGGGTTGGAGGAGCCGGTGCCAGCGGAGGATGCCGGAGCCTCGCCCTCACCAGCGGCAGCCAGAACATCCTGCTTACGGATGCGGCCACCCACACCAGTGCCGGACACGGTGGACAGGTCCACGCTGTGCTTCTCAGCCAGCTTGCGTACCAGCGGGGTGACGTACGGGACGTTGTCACCGTTGTTGACCCTGGTGGAGGTCTCGGTTGCCTTCGGCTCAGAGGACTGGGAGGCAGCGGCCGGCTTGTCCTCGGTCTTCTCTTCCTTGGCCTCTGCCTTTGGTTCTTCCTTGGTTTCTGCCTTCGGCTCTTCCTTCTTTTCTTCCTTGGCAGCTGGCTTCTCGGAGGCTGCTGCGGAGCCGTCGCCGACGCGGGCGATGACGGCACCGACGTCGACGGTGTCGTCTTCATCGGCGAGGATCTCAAGGAGGGTGCCGGCGACCGGGGATGGGATTTCGGTGTCGACCTTGTCGGTGGAGACCTCGAGCAGTGGCTCGTCGACCTCGACGGTGTCGCCGACGGACTTCAGCCACTGGGTAATGGTGCCTTCAGTGACGGACTCGCCGAGCTCCGGCATCTCCACGTCGGTAGCGTCGCCAGAAGCAGCCGGCTTGTCCTCGGACTTCTCTTCCTTGGCCTCTGCCTTTGGTTCTTCCTTGGCTTCTGCCTTCGGCTCTTCCTTAGCAGCAGGCTTCTCGGATGCTGCTGCGGAGCCGTCGCCGACGCGGGCGATGACGGCGCCGACGTCGACGGTGTCGTCCTCATCGGCGAGGATCTCAAGGAGGGTGCCGGCGACTGGGGATGGGATTTCGGTGTCGACCTTGTCGGTGGAGACCTCGAGCAGTGGCTCGTCGACCTCGACGGTGTCGCCGACGGACTTCAGCCACTGGGTGATGGTGCCCTCAGTGACGGACTCGCCGAGCTCTGGCATCTCCACGTCGGTAGCATCGCCCGACGGAGCAGCTTCAGACTCTGCGTCTTCAGCAGGCTTATCCGGGGTCTCTGCAGCCTTCTCGGAAGAATCCGCGGAGTCAGACTCGTCAGCGGCCGGAGCGGACTCGCCCTCATCACCAATGATGGCGATGACCTCGCCTACATCGATAGTGTCATCCTCATCAGCCTTGATTTCGAGGATGGTGCCGGAGACCGGGGAGGGGACTTCGGTATCGACCTTGTCGGTGGAAACCTCGAGCAAAGGCTCGTCAGCCTCAACGGTGTCACCAACGGACTTAAGCCACTGGGTAATCGTGCCTTCGGTAACGGATTCGCCCAGTTCGGGCATCACAACGGAGTGTGCCATAAGTTATAAGACTCCTCGAAAGTTGGAAGTAGTGAAACGCTAGTGCTCGATTCTACAGCGTGCCCGCAGACAGTGCGCATGGGTGGGGTGAATTGGGGCACCCTCACCACGGGGTAGGCTGGGGAGTCATGTTCAACCCCTTCCGACGCAACAGTTCCCGATCTCAATTGCGCCCGCCCCGCGCACCGGGGGAGACCATTCGCGCGGAGGACGCCCAGGAGCTTCAGCGCTGGGCACAAGGCCGCGCGTATATCGAGGCCTTTGTGGAGCCCGAAACCGTGGTCAACGAGATGTCCGTGGTTGTCGTCGATGAGAACGGTGCCTTCATCCGGCGCCGCATTGGTGGGCCGAAGGGGATAGACGCAGTAGCGAAGCTATTGCGCTGCGATATCTACGACGTGGAGGAAACCGGCTATCCACAGCGTATGCGGGAGCGCATCGAACGGGAGCGCATCTTGCGCAAAAGGGAAGAACAGCGCGAACGCCGCGAGCGTTTCGAGCAGCGCCGCCAGCAGAACGAGGGTTAACGAGGGTTAATGGGGGTTATCCCCTCACGATGGTGGCGCCTGCCTGGGCAAGTTCCTCAAGTGCGGCCTCGCCCCGGGCCGCATCAACTGGTGAGCAGTAGTCCGCCAGCACACGCACAGTGAAGCCTTCCTTCACAGCGTCAGCAGCCGTGGCGCGGACACAGTGATCCGTGGCGATTCCGACGATGTCTACGTCGGTGATGTCATGCTCGCGCAGCCACTCCGCCAATGAAACACCATCTGCCGCGCCTTCGAAACCGGAGTAGGCCGCGGTGTATTCACCCTTGCGAAAGTAAGCCTGTACAGCGCCGATGGATTCATGCATAGCCGCGCCGAAGGAATTGGCCACGCAGTGCGGGGGCCAAGAATCGATAAAGTCCGGGTTCTCAGAGAAGTGGGTGCCCGGGTCAATGTGCCAATCTTGGGTAGCTACCACGGTGTCATAGCTGGGCTGGAGAGCGCCAATGCGATCAGCTACGTCGTTGCCCTTGCCAGTGGCGAGAGCACCGCCCGGGCAGAAGTCGTGTTGGACGTCAACGATAATGAGTGCGGGCTTCATGCATCACAATTCTATACGCTGGGTCGGGATGAAAACTCCGATTCCTTTTTATTTAGAGAAGATCCTAAACTCCGTACGCGACGAAGACAGTGGTGAAGTAGCGGACTACATTCCGCAGCTTGCCGACGCCAACCCGGACCAGCTTGGCGTCGCCCTGTGCTCCGTCACCGGCCACCTGTACAGCGCCGGTGATGCGGAGAACCGCTTTACTATCCAGTCGATTTCTAAGCCCTTCATTTATGCGCTTGCCCTGCAGGAGCTGGGCCTGAGTGAGGTGCGTGAAGTGGTGGGGCTGGAACCTTCGGGCCAAGCCTTTAACGAGCTCTCCCTGGCCAAGGACCACCGCCCCGTTAATCCGATGATTAATGCCGGCGCCATCGTGGTTAACCAGCTGATCAACGGCGTGGATTCGACTGTGGAAGACCGCGTGGAGCGCATCCGCAGCTTTGTCTCGAAGCTGGCGGGGCGTGAGGTGAACGTCGATAAGCGCCTGTGTGATTCCGAACTCGAACATGCCGAGCGCAACCTCTCGATTGCCCATATGCTGCGCTCCTACGGGATTATTCAGGATGACGCGCACGACGCTGTGCTGTCTTACACCTCGCAGTGCGCGCTGTCTGTCGACGTCCGTGACTTGGCCGTCATGTCCGCCACGCTAGCCAATGGTGGGCGCCAGCCGGTGACGGGGGAGAAGATTCTTGATGCCGACGTCTGCCGCCTCACGCTGGCAGTGATGAGCTCGTGCGGCATGTATGACGGCGCTGGACGTTGGATGGCGGAGGTTGGTATCCCCGCTAAATCTGGTGTGGCCGGTGGACTTATCGGTACCCTGCCTGGCCAGCTCGGCGTGGCCACGCTTTCCCCACGCTTGGACGAGCAGGGCAATAGCGTGCGGGGCACCGCTATTTTCCAGAAGCTGTCCTCGGACATGGGCTTGCACCTGATGTCTACTGATAACCGCTTTGGCGTGCACCCAGTGCGCAGCGTGGACGAGGACGGCGAGACCGCGATTATCCGCCTTCAAGGTCACATCAACTTCACCGCCACCGAAGCTATTCTCTACGAGCTGGAGGAGCGTCAGTTCTCTGGCAAGCGCCTCGCGCTCGATTTCTCGCAGGTCTCCGGCCTTCACACCGTGGGCCGCCGCATGCTCAAGGAAGGCTTGCGCCGCTTGCGGGAGGGTGGCAACGAGGTGGCGCTAGTCGATGACAACGGGCTCGTCACCGACCGCGCCATGTCCGACGGCACGGTCCTTCCGTTGGCGGACAAGGAGGACTACGTCATCGCCGGTGAAACACTCTAGGATTCTGCAATCTCGCGCAGTGCAGTCACCACGGTGCGCACCGGAACGCCGGTAGCACGCTTCGGGGTGTAGCCGCGCGGTGCGGAACCATTCCAGGACGGGCCGGCGATATCGATGTGAGCCCACTCGATGCCCTCGCCCACGAACTGCTTGAGGTAGGTACCGGCGAACTCCATACCGCCTTCGCGCTTGGCGTTGATGTTGCGGATGTCCGCGGCCTGAGACTTGATCTCCTCGTCGTGCTCCTCCAGCAGTGGCATGGCCCAGGCGTTCTCGCCGACCTCGCGGCCGATTTCGGCGAGGCGATCGCGGAAGACCTCGGAGCCCATGATGCCCGAGGTACGCGCACCCAGCGCCACAATCTGCGCGCCGGTGAGGGTAGCGGTTTCGATGAGGTAGTCCGGCTTGTCCTCGCTGGCGCGGGCAATCGCATCCGAGAGTACGAGGCGGCCCTCGGCGTCGGTATTGAGGACCTCGGAGGTCAGGCCGCCGTAGTGGGTAATCACATCGCCCGGGCGAGTAGCGTTCGCGCTCGGCATATTTTCTGCCAGCGGCAGAGTAGCGGTGATCTGGACCGGCAGCTTCAGCTTCGCCGCTGCGATAATGGTTGCCGCCATCGCAGCGGAGCCACCCATGTCAGAGATCATGTCCCACATGCCGTTACCCGGCTTCAGGGAGATACCGCCGGTATCGAAGGTAATGCCCTTGCCCACGAGAGCCACGTGCTTCGTGGCCTTCTTCGGTTTCCAGCTCAGGCGAACCAGGCGCGGCGGGCGGGCCGAGCCTTTGCCCACGGCGAGGATGCCGCCGAAACCTTGTTTGTCTAGCTCCTTCTCATCGAGCACCTCGACATCGAGGCCCGCATCTTTCGCCTGGGCAGACAGGAACGCGGCATAAGACTCAGGGTAGAGCTCGTTGGCCGGGGTATTAACCAGGTCGCGGGCCAACAGGACGGACTCGGCCACGGTGCGGGCAGCCTCGAACTCTTCGGTGGCGGACTTATCGGCCACGACGACGAAGGTGGCCGGCTGCTCTTCGTCCTTGAGCTCGGTGGAGCGGATGCCGCGGTAGGAGTAACCACCGAGGATGAGGCCCTCAACCGCAGCGGACACGCCGAAGTCCGCCAAGGTCGTCACGATCGTTCCCACACCTGTGGTGGCGCGGGCAGCGCTGCCGGCGGCGCGGCGCAGGGCTTCATCGTCAAGCGCTTCAACATCACCCATGCCCAGCGCGATGACCTGTGCAGCACCTGCTTTCTGTGGGGCGGGAACCTTCACGATCTCCCCAACCTTGCCGGTCGCGCCCACGGCCGCGAGAGCCTCATACGTCGAGCGCAACGCAGATGAACCGAGCAGGGATGTGCCGGGAACCTCGAGGCCGTCTTCGCCAACAAAAGTAGCGATCAGCAGGGCGTCTGCTTGCTTGGGGGCCTTCTTGGCCAACTCAACGGTGGGGAAAGCGCCGCGTGCGGGCAGTTCGAACGTGGAAGAAGCCACGATGTCCTCCTTGAGAAAACTGACAATGGGATACTCCTCACACCCTACCCGTGGTAGTGGCCGCTGCCGCGCAGGGGCGAACTTCCTGTATTTCTGCACCTCAATAGGCAGGTGGGGAGTACGCTGTGTGGCATGTTGAATTACACCGTGACGCGAACTGATACCCCCACCTCCCCGGAGCGTCTGCAGGAGATTCTGGCGAACCCGGGCTTTGGCACGTACTTCACCGACCACATGGTGACCATCGATTGGACTGAGGACAAGGGCTGGCACGATGCACAGGTGCGCCCCTATGAACCGTTCAGCATGGAACCGGCGTCCACCGTATTCCACTATGGCCAGGCCATCTTCGAGGGCATCAAGGCCTACCGTCAGCCGGATGGCAGCATCGCTACTTTCCGCCCGGAACAGAATGCGCAGCGTCTGCAGTCCTCTGCTGAGCGCATGGCTATGCCGCAGCTCCCGGAGGAGGAGTTTGTGGAGTCCCTGCGCCAGCTTGTCGACGTCGACCAGGCCTGGGTCCCCGAAGCCGGCGGAGAGGCAGCCCTGTACTTCCGACCTTTCATGATCGCTACAGATGTATCCCTGGGCGTGCACCCGGCGAACTCGTACCGCTACGTCGTGATCGCCTCCCCGGCAGGCGCGTACTTCTCCGGCGGCATCAAGCCGGTATCTGTCTGGCTATCCACCGACTACGTCCGTGCCGCCCCGGGTGGCACCGGTGCTGCTAAATTCGCTGGCAACTACGCCGCGTCCCTCTTGGCGCAAGCTCAGGCAGCGGAGAAGGGCTGCGACCAAGTGGTCTGGCTGGATGCCATCGACCGCACCTACATCGAGGAAATGGGCGGCATGAACCTAGCTTTCATCTATGGCGAAGAGGGGGATCAGACCCTGGTTACTCCGGCACTGTCGGGTTCGCTGCTGCCGGGTATTACCCGCAAATCCCTGCTGCAGGTGGCCGAGGATATGGGGCTCAAGGTCGAAGAGCGCCGCATTACCTACAAGGAATGGGCCGACGATGTTGCTTCCGGTGCGATGAAGGAAACCTTTGCGTGCGGTACCGCCGCCGTCATTACCCCGGTGGGACATGTGATGGGTGATGATGTGGACTTCCGCATTAACAATGATGAGGCCGGTGCGACCACCATGGCCTTGCGTGAGCGTCTCACCGGGATTCAGCGCGGCGCCGTGGAGGATACCCACGGCTGGCTGCACACGCTCGTGAAAGCGAAATAACGTCGCTGTCTAGCCAAGCTCAGCGGCCAGCTGCACGAGCGGTAGCGCCGCAAGCGCGCCCAAGGGATATCCGGCGCTCAGCTTGAGGTCGAGGAGCGGGCTAAGGCCCAGCTCCTTGAGCGCGAGGGCGTGGGCTGGTTCGAGGGACGTACTTCCCGCACGCAGCCACCCTTTGACACCGGGGGCGCTGCGCTCGGCGAGGACGGCTGCGGTGGCGGCCAGGGGGCCGTCGATAAGCACGGGCGTTCGCCGCGCTGTGGCCTGCGCGATGAAGCCCACCAATGCTGCGAGGCTCGGGGAACCAATGGTCTGCACGACCTCCCAGCCTTCAAGATTGCGGGCGCGGAACATAGCATCGCGCACAATCGTCACGCGGGTCTTCCACATCTGATCGCTCACGCTGCCACTGGTGCGCGTGCCCAGAATGGCTACCGGCTCTGTGCGAGTAATGCGGCCCATGACCGCAGCGGCGACGGTCTCGCCACCAATGCCGAAATCGGAGGTAAGAAGGAGATCTGAACCGGAATCCACTTCACGATCCGCTGACTTCTTGCCGAGCTCAACGTGGCGCTCGAGCTCTTCAGCAGACATGGCAGGGACGAGGTCGATAGATGCTGCTTCCGCGCACTCAACGAACTCGATACCGGCCCCCGCACGGTGAGCTGCGGTGGTGAGATCCTCGCGCCAAGACTCTTCATCAGCACTGCTCCATGGCCCGATTCCGACGCCGTCGATAGTGCGCTCGGCAATACCGTGTGCGCCAGCAAAGATGATCGCACGTACATGAGCGAGAGGCTGGGCCTTCTCAGAATCCTGCGCGGCAGCAAGCCACGCGGCGATTTCCGCAAGACGCCCTGTGTGTTGAGGGGCTTGTTGAGGGGGCATGCTGCGCAGCTGCGGAACGGCGGTGAAATCAGGCATGAGTCCTCCGAACTAGACGGCGGCTCCGCGCTCGACCTGCGGGCGCGGGGTACGCCACTTGCGCGGCTGGGAAGCGCGGGAGTAAGCGTAGAAGCCCAAGCCGAAGCCAGCTTCGGTGGTGCCCGGGAACTTCAGGCGCACAGCATTGTTGCACTTGCGCGACAGCCAGATACCTTCGACAGCGAAGACCGCGATGACCGCCATGGAACCAATGGAGATGATGTTGGCCAGGTTCGGATTCCTGCTGCTGATGAACAAAAGCACAAAGAGCACGATGGCGAAGGGCATAACCCACTCGTTGAGGAAGCGGCGCGAGTCTACCCAGTCACGCACGTAGCGGCGGACCTCACCTTTATCGCGGGCAAGGAGGTAGCGCTCATCGCCGGCAGCCATGCGCTCCTGGGCTTCCTTGTTGCGCGCACGGGACTCTTGGCGTTCCTTGCGCTTGTAGTCCTTCCACTCCTCTTTGGACATGGAGGCCTTGAGCTCCTTGCGGTGCTGATGGCGCTGGGCCTCAGACATGCCCGCGGGATCGCGCTTGACGCCGCGCGCAATTTCCTGCGCATCGCGCTTAGGAGTAGGACGGCCCTTTGGCGGCGTGTAGCCCTTGGGGTACCTTTTCTCGGCGGCGGCCTTCTCCTCAGGCGCCGGGGTCTGCTCGGCCGGGGAAGGGGTCTGATCGTCTTTTTGCCACGGAAGTTTCACGTTGTTAAGCGTACAAGGTTGTCACGACATTCTGGGAATAGGCCCGCCCTCATTGTTGTTGGGTTAAGTGACACGACACCAGTGCTAGCGAGACATCCTTTCTTCCTTCCGCGTGAGGGGGTAGGGTGGGCTCCAGAAAATTCCGTACATATTAAGAGGAGAAACCATGACTGCTCCCGCGTCCGCAACCGGAGTTATCCTGACCGACGCCGCTGCCGCCAAGGCAAAGTCCCTGCTTGAGCAGGAAGGCCGTGACGACCTGTCCCTGCGCATCGCCGTCCAGCCGGGCGGTTGCGCTGGCCTGCGTTACCAGCTGTATTTCGACGACCGCACCCTCGATGGCGACAAGGTCGACACCATCGGTGGCGTCAATCTCGTCGTGGACAAGATGTCCATCCCATACCTCACCGGTGCCAAGATCGACTTCTCTGACACCATTGAGGCTCAGGGGTTCACCATTGATAACCCGAACGCCGGAGGCTCCTGTGCCTGTGGTGATTCCTTCAACTGATTCTTAGTAGACATCAATGCTGTAGGGATCAGCAAAGCCCTCGCCAGTTTATTCAGTGGCGAGGGCTTTCCTGTGTTTTAGAGCTTCACTGGGTAATCGCGCTGTTCAATCTGGGGATCGATGCGATCCTCCACAAAGATGCCGTGCCAGATCATGAAGGACAGCACGGTCCACAGGCGGCGGGAGTGATCGGAGATGCCATCGCGGTGCTCCTTGAGCATCTCGAGGACCTCCTTCTTATTGAAGATGTCCTCGGTCTGGGACTGCGTAATCTGATCCTGTGCCCAGCCGTAGAGCTCGTCGCCAGCTAGCCAGTGGCGCATGGGCACGGGGAAGCCGAGCTTCTTGCGGTGTAGTACGTGCGGCGGAACAATCTGCTCCATGGCCTTGCGCAGCGCGTACTTGGTGGTGCCGTGGGAAATCTTCAGGTCGTGTGGAATTGTCTCCGCTACCTTGAAGACCTCCTTGTCCAAGAAAGGAACGCGCAGCTCAAGGGAGTTGGCCATGTTCATCTTGTCGGCCTTGACCAAGATATCGCCGCGCATCCAGGTGAAAAGGTCTAGGTGCTGCATACGTGCTACCGGGTCGAAGTCCTGGGACTGGGCATAAATCGGTGCGGTGACCTCACGGTGGTCCCACTCGCGCTTGGCCCAAGGGAGAACGCGCTGCAATTGTTCAAAGTTAAAGGAACGCGCGTTGCCGTAGTAGCGCTCCTCCATAGTCATGGAGCCGCGGTTGAGTAGGGACTTGCCCTTCATACCGTCGGGAAGCACCTGCGAAAGCTTGCCCAGGCCCTGTCGAAGAGGGGAGGGGATCTTCTCAAACGGTGCGAGGGACAGCGGCTCCTTGTAAATGGTGTAACCGCCAAAAAGCTCATCGGCGCCCTCGCCCGAGAGCACCACCTTGACGTGCTTGCGGGCCTCCTGGGCCACGAAGTAGAGGGGGACTAGAGACGGATCTGCCACGGGGTTGTCCAGGTACCACATGATCTTTGGCACCGCGTCGGCGTATTCCTCCGGGGAAACGATCTTGACGATGTGCTCCACGCCAATGGCGGCAGCGGACTCGGCAGCGACGTCCGCCTCGGAATAGCCCTCACGCTCGAAACCCGTGGTGAAGGTGAGCAGGTCCGGGTTGTGGCGCTTGGCCAAAGCAGCGATGGCGGTGGAGTCAATGCCTCCAGAGAGGAAGGAGCCCACGGTCACATCGGCACGCATGTGCTTCTCGACGCTATCCTCCAACGCCCGCGCAATCTTATCGAAGAGCTGCTGCTCCTCGCCCTGTTTAACAGGCTGGATGGGGAAGCGGGGTGAGAAGTAGCGCTCAGCCACTACTTCTTCGCCCGGGCGTAGCGTGACGGTGCAACCGGACTCTACTCGGCGAATGTTGGCATGCAGAGACTCCGGTTCTGGAACGTATTGCAAGTCAACGTAGTGCTCGATGGCGCGTTTATCAAGGTTCAGGTCTAGACCCAACGAATCTGCCATGCTGAGGATGCACTTCATCTCGGAGGCAAATACGGTGCCCTTGTTCGTCGTCGCGTAATAGAGCGGCTTGATGCCGAACTGGTCGCGCGCAGCAAACATGGTGCGGGTTTCGGTATCCCAAATAACGAAGCCGAACATGCCGCGCAGATGCTCGACAACGTCCTTGCCCCAGTGGTGGTACCCCACGACGATGGGCTCACCATCGCCTTGGGTATTAAAGGAATAACCTGCGGCGGTGAGCTCTTCACGAAGTTCGACGTAGTTGTAGATTTCGCCGTTGAAGGTCAGAGCGTAGCGCTCAGGATTGTCTTCTGGGCCCCAGCGCAAAGGCTGGTCGGAGTGCTCCAAGTCAATGATGGACAGGCGGTTGAAGCCGAAGGCGGCATCCTCGTCGTGCCAGGTGCCGGCGGCATCGGGGCCGCGGTGGCGCATGCACTGCAGGGACTGTTCGAGGGCTTCGAGATGCTCGGCGGCGTTGCGATCGGCGCTAAGCAGCGTGCAGAGTCCGCACATAAACGTGTTTCTCCTTATATATGAAGGTTCATCTGCGACACACTTTACGGCCGTGTGTTGAGGATCTGCGAACCCCGCGCCGCGCTCCCCGTTAGGGTGCGAACTTTCGGATGATGGGGCAGAGTAAACCTTGTGAATTGAGTCATAAGGGGCAGGGGGAGGGTGGGGGAGCGGGAGTGATCTTGTGCAGGTGGGCCTGTAACATCCCGTTCGTTCACTATTTATGGAGCGGAATCATCTCCTCATCAGGCCAGTGAAAAGGTCTGAAACTCGAGCGTGATGCTCTATCCTAATTGGGTAGGAATGCTCTATGAGTATTCGAGAAGTTTGTGTGCACAGAAAGGCAGAACACACGTGGGACAGCGTAAAGAACGCAATCTCGCCCGCAAGGCTGGTCTAGCAGGCGTCATCGCCATGGGCGGCCTCGCTCTGGCGGGTTGTGATGTCGCAGCGCCGACCGCCGTGGAGAACCTCCTCGGTTTCGGCTGGCCGAAGGGTATTACCCCTGAGGCTGAATCGATGTACAACTTCTGGATCTGGGTCTGGGTTGCAGCCTGGATTATCGGTTTCATCATGTGGGGTCTCTTCCTCACCGCCATCTTCCGCTGGAACGCGAAGAAGGCAGAAAAGGCTGGCAAGGGCGAGTTCCCGAAGCAGCTGCAGTACAACGTGCCGCTCGAGCTGGCGCTGACCATCATGCCGATTCTCATCATCATGGGCCTGTTCTTCTTCACCGTTCAGGCTCAGCAGAAGGTCACCGCACTGGATAAGAATCCAGAGGTTACCGTTGACGTCACTGCGTACCAGTGGAACTGGAAGTTTGGTTACGCCGAGAACAAGGTAGACGGCGAGAACTACGACGGTGCTGACGCTGAGCGTCAGAAGCTCGCCGAAGAATCCGCCACCGACCCGGAGGGCACCCCGAACCCGAACCCGATTCACGGCAAGTCCACCGGTGACATCTCCTACCTCAACTTCAACAAGATTGAGACCGTAGGTTCCACCGAGGAAGTTCCGGTCCTGGTTCTCCCGGTCGATACCCCGATTGAGTTCCGTCTTGCATCCGGTGACGTTTCCCACTCCTTCTGGGTTCCGGAATTCCTGTTCAAGCGTGACGTCTACGCTCACCCGGAGGTTAACGCTCAGGAGCGTCGCTTCCAGGTAGAGAAGATTGAGGAGAAGGGCGCTTTCGTCGGCCGCTGTGCCGAGATGTGCGGTACCTACCACGCCATGATGAACTTCGAGTTGCGTGTCGTTGACCGCGCTGACTTCAATGAGTACCTCAAGTTCCGCGAAGAGAACCCGGAGGCTACCAATGCTGAAGCTCTTGAGCACATCGGTGAAGAGCCTTACGCTGTGACCACGTCACCGTTCAACTCCCTGCGCGATACCCGCGATGCCGACAACTTCGTCGACACCGCTGAAGCGGCATAAGAAAAGGAACTGATACACAATGCGTGCAACATCTAAGGTCTTTTACGCCATTGCGACTTACCTCTTCGTGTCGCTCATCGTCTACGTCATCGGCGTGAACTACGTCAAGGATGACGGCTACCTCTATGGCCCTGAGTGGGTCGGCATCGTGGGCATGGTCCTTGCCATGCTCCTGTGCCTCATGCTCGGCGGCTACTTGCACTTCACCGATAACCGGGTCGACTTGGCTCCGGAAGACTGGGAAGAGGCAGAGACCGAGGACAAGGCCGGTATTCTCGGCTTCTTCTCCCCGAACTCCATTTGGCCGCTGGCCATGACCGGTTCTATTGCAGTTCTCGGCCTTGGCATCATCTTCATGTATCTGTGGCTGATCGCCCTAGGCGCAGTCCTGCTTGTTGCCTCTGTCACCGGCTTGTCCCTGCAGTACGGCCTGCCGAAGGAAAAGCACTAAGAGGTTTCTTCTGCCGCGCAGATAAGCGCCACGACTTCTCTAGCCCTCGCCCGATATCAACCGGGCGGGGGCTTTGTCGATCGCGGAGTCGGATAAACCGCAAGAAAGTTCCCTCGGTTCCGTAAAATTTTCTCCATTGGGGTAGATGTGCCTAGTGTCTTTCGTAGAACTGCGCCTTCTCAATGCCACTTTTAGCACGTAAAAGCCTATTTTCTTCGGGGGTCAACCGAAAGTTGCAAACCTGCACTGATGCCGCTTTCGCCCTTGTGATTTATCTCATTGAAGGAATCGCGCTAAGTGCTTGCGAATCGAGTTGGCACCGCACTATTTCGAGGGGCGTGTGTGATGGTCGATAGGCGAGGGGTCGCGCTACCTGCGTCAATGGGACGTCGGAAAGCGTGGCACAAAGTTCCCACATCTTTATGTACCGAATAAATGTGGGATAGGTGCGCGAAGGCTGGGAAGGTCTAGCTCGTTGCCTCAAAAAATCGGGGGGAATTGAGATGACTTATGCGTCTCAACCGGCCATACTGTTATGCGTGACGAGCGTAGTTTCTAACCAAGGTATGGCAGCACCACGTGTTGCCGCGCTGAACCGACCCAACATGGTCAGCGTCGGCACCATCGTGTTCCTGTCTCAGGAATTGATGTTCTTTGCTGGACTGTTCGCGATGTGGTTCACCTCGCGTGCGAACGGCCAGGAGGGTGACTGGGCTGAGCACACCGCGCACATCAACGTGCCGATGGGCTTTGTCATCACGACTGTTCTGGTTCTCTCCTCCGTGACCTCTCAGTTCGGCGTGTTCGCAGCAGAAAGGGGTGACGTATACAAGCTCCGACTCTGGTACTCGGTGACCCTCGCGTTGGGTGTTGTCTTCTTGGGCATCATGGCATTCGAGTGGACAGAGTTGATCATGGCAGGTGTGACTGTCCAGTCCTCCGTGTTTGGTTCGGTCTTCTACATCCTGACCGGTTTCCACGCGGCCCACGTGACTGCAGGTCTGATTTCCTTCGGAATCATCTTGGCGCGTATTGCCCGCTCCAAGTTCACGCCGGCACAGGCAACCGCAGCGATGGCAGTGTCTTACTACTGGCACTTCGTTGACGTTGTGTGGATTGGCGTTTTCGTAGTCATCTACCTAGTTCAGTAGGCCGTAAGCGCCGGACCTTCCGGCCTACAGCCATTCACTTCCATGTACGAGTTATCTAAAGGAAAATGATGGATAACATCCAGCAGCCCGCCGCAGTGGAGGAGACCACTGCCGCGGCTAAGAAGACCCGCCGTCGCCGTAAGGCGAAGCGCACGCTTGCTGGCGTCTTCGCTCTGAGCATCGGTCTCACCGGCGCCGGTGTCTTGGCTTCCGCCCTGACTCCGGACGCTCAGGTGGCTACCGCTGCCAAGGATGACCAAGCTCTCGTTCAAGAGGGTAAGGACATCTACGAAGTCGCTTGTATTACTTGCCACGGTGCGAACCTTCAGGGCATCGAGGATCGCGGTCCTTCCCTCGCCGGTGTCGGCGCCGGCTCTGTGTACTTCCAGGTGCACTCCGGCCGTATGCCGATGATGTCCAACGACGCACAGGCTGAGCGTAAGACCCCGCGCTACACCGAGCAGCAGACTCTGGCTCTCGCGGCTTATGTCGCTGCCAACGGTGGCGGCCCCGACATTGTCTACAACGACGATGGCTCCATCGCCCAGGAGTCCCTGCGCGGTACCAACTACAACGGTCAGATTCAGGCTGAGGACGTTGCCAAGGGCTCGGAGCTCTTCCGCATGAACTGCGCGTCTTGCCACAACTTCACCGGTCAGGGCGGTGCGCTGTCCTCCGGTAAGTTTGCTCCGCCGCTAGCACCGGCTAATGAGCAGGAAATCTACCAGGCAATGCTGACCGGCCCGCAGAACATGCCGAAGTTCTCTGACCGTCAGCTGACTGCAGATGAGAAGAAGGACATCATCGCCTACCTCAAGTCTGCGAAGGAAACCCCGTCTCCGGCAGGTTGGGACCTTGGCGGTCTCGGCCCGGTGGCTGAGGGCCTGGCAATGTGGATTATCGGCATCAGCCTTCTGTGCGTTGCCGCTATGTGGATTGGATCTCGCTCATGAGCAACGTAAAGAAGAATTACTCTCGTAAAGAGCTCGATGCTATGAGCAACGACGAGCTCGCCGCTCTCGGTACCGAGCTTGATGACGTCACCGTTGCGTTCCGTAAGGAGCGCTTCCCGGTGGACGGCGACCCGGCTGAGAAGCGCGCCGCTACCAACATCACCATCTGGCTCGTTATCTCCGTGCTGATGGGCATCGCCTTCCTCGGCGTCTACCTGTTCTGGCCGTGGAACTACAAGATGCTGGGTGAGGACGGCCTGTGGTGGCACACTCTATACACCCCGCTTCTCGGTCTGACCTCCGGTCTGTGCATTCTGGGTCTTGGCTTCGCCATCGTTCAGTACGTGAAGAAGATTCTGCCGGAAGAGATTTCCGTGCAGCGTCGTCACGACGGTCCTTCCGACGAGGTTGACCGCCGTACCCTCACTGCTTTGCTGAATGACTCGTGGAACACGTCGACTCTGGGTCGCCGTAAGACCATCAAGGGTCTGCTCGGCGGCGCCGGCGTCCTCTTCGGCCTGGCGGTTATCGCTCCGCTTGCCGGCGCTATCAACAACCCGTGGAAGAAGCGCCACGACTTGGATTACACCGGCGACGGCACGCTGTGGACCTCCGGTTGGACCATGCATGAGAAGGGCGTAAAGCTCTACCTCGCTCGTGACACCGGTACCATCGCTGAGAAGCACGTGGGCGAGTCTGGTGAGCACTACACCACCCGCGGCCTTGCACGCCTGGTGCGTGTTCGTCCGGAGGACCTTGCCGCTGGCGGCATGGAGACCGTCTTCCCGCTCGCAGCGGAGGACGTCAACGATGGCGCCGAGTGGTCCGAGGAAAAGGACGTCTACGAGAATCACATGCACTCCATTCACGGAAACCGCAACGCTGTGATGCTCATTCGCCTGCGCAACGATGACGCTAAGAAAGCCATCGAGCGTAAGGGCCAAGAGGACTTCCACTACGGCGATTACTACGCCTACTCCAAGATCTGTACCCATATTGGTTGCCCGACCTCGCTGTACGAGGCACAGACCAACCGCATTCTTTGCCCGTGCCACCAGTCGCAGTTCGACGCACTGCACTACGGTAAGCCGGTCTTCGGCCCGGCAGCCCGTGCACTGCCGCAGCTGCCGATCGAGGTGGACGACGAAGGCTACATGGTTGCCAAGGGCAACTTCGTTGAGCCCGTCGGACCTGCATTCTGGGAGCGTAAGTCATAATGAGTAACAAACTTGCCAAGATGGGCAACAACATGGACGAGCGCTATTCAGCCGCCGGCGTCCTGCGTACCCAGCTCAACAAAGTCTTTCCGACTCACTGGTCCTTCATGCTTGGTGAGATGGCGCTGTACAGCTTCATCATCCTGCTGCTGACCGGTATCTACCTGGCACTGTTCTTCGACCCTTCCATTACGAAGGTCATCTACGACGGTGCATATACCCCGTTGAATGGCGTCGAGATGTCTCGCGCCTATGCAACCGCACTGGACATTTCTTTTGAGGTGCGCGGTGGCCTCTTCATCCGCCAGATGCACCACTGGGCAGCACTCATGTTCATGATGTCCATGATTGCCCACATGCTGCGCATCTTCTTCACCGGTGCCTTCCGCCGCCCGCGTGAGGCTAACTGGATTATCGGTTGCGCACTCATCCTGCTGGGCATGATCGAGGGCTTCCTCGGTTACTCCCTTCCGGATGACCTGCTTTCTGGTGTTGGTCTGCGAATCATGTCCGCCATCATCCTGGGTCTGCCGATCATCGGTACCTGGCTGCATTGGGCCATCTTCGGCGGCGACTTCCCGTCCGACCTGATGCTGGACCGCTTCTACATCCTGCACGTGCTGGTTATCCCGGGCATCATCCTGGGCCTCATCGCAGCACACCTCATCATGGTCTGGTTCCAGAAGCACACCCAGTTCCCTGGACCGGGTCGCGCTGAGAACAACGTCGTCGGTGTCCGCATTATGCCGGTCTTCGCCACAAAGGCAATCGGCATGGGCATGATGGTTGCTGGAGTTCTGGCTCTCATCTCTGGTCTGATGACGATTAACGCCATCTGGAACCTTGGCCCGTACAACCCGTCCCAGGTCTCGGCTGGTTCCCAGCCGGATATCTACATGCTCTGGACTGACGGTGTCGCCCGTGTCATGCCGGCATGGGAGCTCTACATCGGCAACTACACCATCCCGTCCGCATTCTGGGTCGCGCTGCTCTGTGGCCTTATGGTTGTCCTGCTCTTCGCCTACCCCTTCATTGAGAAGAAGCTGACTGGAGACGACGCCCACCACAACCTTCTGCAGCGCCCACGAGACGTTCCGGTTCGCTCCGCTATCGGTGCAGCTGCCATCGTCTTCTTCCTGCTGGTAACGCTGTCTGGTGGTAACGACCACGTGGCAAACTTCTTCCAGATTTCGCTGAACGCGATGACCTGGGTCGGCCGTATCGGTCTTATCGTTCTGCCTCCGATTGCGTACTTCATGACCTACCGTATTTGCGTTGGTCTGCAGCGCTCTGACCGTGAGGTCCTGGAGCACGGTATCGAAACTGGTGTTATCAAGCAGCTGCCGAATGGTGCCTTCATCGAGGTTCACCAGCCGCTTGGACCCGTCGATGATCACGGCCACCCGATTCCGCTCGAGTACGCCGGTGCTCAAGTTCCGAAGCAGCTTAACCAGCTTGGTTTGGCTGACGCCGAGACCCAGGGCATCTTCTCCCCGGATGACGCTGGCATTATGTCCCGCGCACAGGAAATCCGCGAGGAGAACCACGCTGAAGAGGCGGAGATGTTCCGTCAGCTCAACGAGGCTAACCGTCGCGACGACGAAGAGAACGGCCGCATTTAGCGCCAGCCTCTGAAACACGCTCACCGAGCCCGTTTCCTTCCTCATCAGAGGAGGGGAGCGGGCTTTTGCGTTCTCGAGACGCGCAGCGTTTGGCGCCGTCTCCCTCCAGCTCGCCGTGCCTTTCTGGGTGTGGCGCGTGGTCTAGGTGTTGTGGCTTAACTGTGGGTCTGGTTCGGTGGAGCCGGCAGTAGGAAAAGCCTTGGTACATACCTATATCTATAAGTCTTCGGCATGAAAGGCTGTGCAGATTCTTGCATCACCACCGGCGGCGAAGATATCCCCTTCTGCGAGAGGAAGGCGGCGATGAGGCCGGCTTGCGCGTCGAAATACACGGCGACGAAGAGTGCTCGGCTGAACAAAGGAGCTGGGGCTGCCAGGCGGCCGTAGGGCGTCATTTGGCGTGTTTATGTATGAGGGCTGCCAGTAGGGCAGGGGCAAGTCCCTTGGAGGAGGCTCGTAACCTTCTGTTTACCTGCGCATTACCTTTGCGATGTGAGCGTGTCCGCTTGAATTTTTGAGGCCCAGATCTCTGAGCGGGGTGACGTGGGTGACAGGAAAACCGCTGGAAGACGGCACTTTTTCTGGTGGGAAAACTGTGCTGAAAGGGTTATATGGGGCTTCTGATACTCCACATTACAGCGAGGTGACGAAGCTCACAGTCTAAATTTTTCTTACTGTTTCCGTGTGAAGGGACTTGTAATGGTCCAGTTTCCAGCGATCCTATTGGCATCACGTCGTTGCAGGTGAGGGTATGTGTAGTGTGGGCCCCCTTGGCTATTGGACCCTGAAAATGTGTGATGGTCTCTTTAGGGTTGACGTTTGGTAACAGGACGGTAACGAAGGGGGAATCGTGTTTCTAACTCGACATCGCTTGTGATGGTTTCGTAACCTATTCGAGACATTGAGTTACCGACACGGTGTACCAAGCACCGGTGCTCAATACGAACTGAAGATTTAAGCGCCGCGTCTGGCCCCTCCTAAAATTCGGGGGCCGAGCGGAGGTGGTCCTACAGGAATGGGTCACCGTCGAACGCTAGGCCCGCCCATGGGTCAGAGCTTTCGTTGCACTCCAAGAGAACTATGTTCTGTTTGGAGGCAGCGAAGGTAGGCGCACTGGAAGATTTGGAGTTTAAATTCGTGGCTAAGCACCGTCGCCAGGGCAACCTGAACACCCGTCGCATTGCAACCACCGCTGCTGTCGCAGCAACCGCAGCCGTTACCGTACCGGCTGCCGCCAACGCCGCCGAGGTCGTCGTTCCGAACACCGACATCCGCTTCGAGGTCGCTGGCTTGGAGAACGTTCCGAACATCAAGCAGGTTCCGAACGTTGATAAGTACGTCCCGTCCTTGAAGTCCAACCAGGGCTCCGACTACGCTGCCTCCGTTGAGGCGCCGGTAGCACAGGAGGCTCCGGCCCCCGCCCCGGTTAAGTCTGTCGGCGAGAAGGTCCTTGAGGCTGCTCGTTCTGCAGTCGGCTCCCCGTATGTATACGGCGCCAACGGTCCGAGCGCTTTTGACTGCTCTGGTCTGACCTCCTGGGCTTACCGTCAGGCTGGCGTGGAGATCCCGCGCACCTCCCAGGCGCAGGCATCTGCCGGCACCCAGGTCTCCCTGGATGCTCTTCAGCCGGGTGACATCATCGTTTACTACTCCGGTGCATCCCACGTTGGTATCTACACCGGCCATGGCACCATCATTGACGCGCTGAACACCGGCACCCCGGTGGGCGAGCGTTCCCTGAATTACATGCCGATCCACTCTGCTGTTCGCTTCTAAGAGGCGTCTCAGGCGATATTTTTGACCCCTTCCGTCACTCTCGTCGCGTTGAAGATGAGTGTGGGGAAGGGGTTCCGCTATTGTTAAACGGAAGTATTTTAGTTTCCCTTGACTGAGGCTATACTTCAGTCAACTATTGCCATTCTCTTAGGATTCTGGGGTGTCCATGTCGCGTCGCCGTCTTGCTTCCGTTATCACTGCGTGTGCGGTGGCGGCAGTTCCACCAACCGTTGTCGCGCCTTCGGTTGTTGCTCAAGAGGTCGGGCAGGAGGACGCGCCGGAGGATCTCGCTGGACTCATCGAGCGTATGGCGGACGTCGCCCAGCGCGTGTCTGCCAAGGGGGAGGAGGTCAAGGGCCTCGAGGATGAGATCGAGAAGACCGAGAAGCGAATCGGCGAACTCGATGAGCAGGCAGCCGGGGCTCAGCGCAACGCTGACGAGGCGTCCGCAGCGTTGGCCGAACAACAGAAGCGAATTGATGCGTTGGCGCAAAAGCGCTATCGGCGTGATGCGGCGTCACCAATCGCAGCGGCGCTCGACGCTGAGGATGTCGCTAGTGCAGTGGAACGCATGGGGTACCTTGGCGCTTTGTCAAAGGCAGCGAAGCGTGAAGAAGACGCTATGGTGGCTGCTTCCGCAGCGGCTGATGCTGCCCACCAGGAAGCAGTCGATGCCGCTGAAGAGGCACGCCGTAGCCGTGATGAACTGGAGCGCCAGCGAGAGACGCTTATGGATGAGCAATCGGAGCTCGAAGAGCAGCAACAGGAGCTGGAAGAAAAAATTGATGCTTTAAGCCCTGAGGCACGTCAAGCATGGGTTGAGCACTTTGGCGGCTCCTCCGATATTGATCTTGCTGCACTCGCTGATGGTTCCGGCTCTGCTGCGGTGCACGCTGCGATGACTCGTCTGGGCGCACCGTATGGTTGGGGTTCTGCAGGGCCGGACACTTTCGATTGCTCAGGTCTGATGGTGTGGAGCTACCAGCAAATGGGCAAGAGTATTCCGCGCACGTCGCAGGCGCAGATCGCTGGTGGCACGCCGGTGCCGCTGGATCAGCTGCAGCCAGGTGACATTGTGGGCTACTACCCGGGCATTACCCACGTGGGCATGTATATCGGCGACGGGCAGGTCGTTCATGCATCGACGTATGGTGTCCCGGTTGCTGTGGTTCCGCTGAATTCGATGCCGGTTCAGGGCGCTGTCCGGTACTAGCGCATGGCACGGACGCTCCTGGTCACGAATGATTTCCCGCCTACCATTGGGGGAATTCAGTCCTACCTGCGAGATTTCCTCCGCACTCTCGCCCCGCAGGACGTCGTCGTTTTTGCCTCAACACAGGATGTGGATGCCGCTGCTGAATATGACAAGTCGGTGGACTATACGGTGGTGCGGTGGCCGCGTAAGGTGATGCTGCCGACCCCGGCCACGGCCCACGAAATGCAGCGCCTTATCCGTGAACACGACATTGAGACCGTGTGGTTCGGCGCGGCGGCTCCTCTTGCGCTGATGGCATCAGCGGCACGGAAAGCGGGGGCGCGCCGCATCGTGGCGACGACGCACGGTCACGAGGTGGGCTGGTCCATGTTGCCTGGGGCCCGTCAAGCACTGCGCCGGATTGGAGGCACCTCTGATGTCGTCACCTATATTTCGGAGTACACCCGCCGTCGATTGACCAGGGCGTTTGGCCCGCACCCGCGGTGGGTACATATGCCGTCAGCGGTGAGCCTCGAGGACTTTGTGCCCGCAACGGAGGCGCAGAAGGCGGAAGCGCGCCAGCATTTTGGTTTGGGTGAGGGGCCGGTCATCGTGTGTATCTCACGATGGGTGCCCCGCAAAGGCCAAGATCAACTTTTGCGCGCCATGCCGCGAGTACGGCAGACGTACCCGGATGCCCAGCTGCTTATTATCGGCCGTGGAAGCTATGAGTCCACACTGCGGGTACTTGCGCAGGAGTACTGTCCTGATGCAGTGCTTAAAGAGGCGCGGGACACCGACGAGCTGCTCATGGCACTGCATGCGGCCGATATTTTTGCCATGCCAGCCCGCACCCGTGGTGGAGGGCTCGACGTCGAAGGGCTGGGGATTGTTTACCTAGAGGCGCAGGCGGCGGGATTGCCGGTCATCGCGGGGGATTCTGGTGGCGCTCCAGAGACCATCACCCCAGAGTCAGGCGTTGTCGTGAGGGGGTCGGTCCTCGCGGAGGTGGAGGAAGCGGTGGAGCTGCTGCTTGGCGACGTCCCCCTGAGGCACCACATGGCAACCTCCGGACGCCGCCACGTGGAGGAGCACTGGACGTGGGAAATTATGGGAGCGCGTCTGCGCGAGGTTCTTGAATGTGACCGGAGCTAAGTCGGAGGTATATCCTACTAGTCATGCTTGAACACTCTCCCTCTGCCGAAGGCGACGACGCTGGCCTCACCATTGGTTTCGATATCGGCGGCACCAACCTTCGTGCTGCAGTCATCGATGCAGCTGGAGAGATTGTAGATTCCACAAGCGTGCCCACAGCCACCGATGCTGGCCAGCTGGAAGATGACATCGTTCGGTGCGTAGAGGAACTTTCAGCTCGACATGACATCACTGCGGTAGGACTCGCCCTCGCCGGGTTCCTGGATCCTGACTGCGAAGTGGTGCGTTTTGCTCCGCACCTGCCGTGGCGTGACGCCGCTGTGCGCGAGACGTTGAGCAAGCGAATAGACGTACCGGTTCGCTTGGAGCACGATGCTAATTCGGCTGCATGGGGCGAGTGGCGTTTCGGTGCCGGCCGCGGTGCCAAGGAGTGGGTCTTCTTTGCCGTGGGCACTGGCATCGGAGCTACGTTGTTTACCGAGGGCCGCATTTACCGCGGTGCCTTCGGAACTGCCCCCGAGTTCGGGCACCTTGTTGTCAACCCCGGCGGACGCTTATGCTCCTGTGGCAAGCGCGGCTGCCTGGAGCGCTACGCGTCCGGCACGGCGCTGCCGGACACCTTCGCAGAATTGCGTGGGAAGTATGAGACCGCGCTTCCTAACAAGCCCTCCGGTGAAGACATCACGGCTGCGGCTCGTCAAGGAGATCCGCTGGCCACAGCCGTCATGGAGGACTTCGGGCAGTGGCTCGGCCAGGGTCTGTCTATGGTGGCGGACGTGCTCGATCCAGAGCTCATTATCATCGGTGGAGGCGTCTCGCAGGACGCAGATTTATTCCTCGATGTAGCCCGTGAGCGCATGGCACAACAGATTGTCGGTGCCGGTCACCGCCCCGTGGCGCGCGTCGCGACCGCCGAGTTGGGCTCGGCGGCAGGTATGATCGGTGTCGCAGATCTCGCCCGTCAGGAGCGCCGAGGTTAACACCGTATACTTGCCCTTCGTGGAGTCATCCGCGGGGCCGGCACAACCAGAGATAGGACTATAAGCGATGCGAAACAAGTGGTATTGGGCTTTTAAGCACATCTTCTTTGGGCCTGCCTTGCGGGTATGGAACCGCCCATGGTCTGAGGGTATGGAACGCATTCCAGAGTCGGGCCCGGCTATCTTGGCGTCTTCGCATCAAGCGGTCATGGATTCTTTCTATTTTCCGCTGTTGTGCCCGCGGCAGATCACCTTCCTGGCTAAGAGCGAATACTTCACCACCCCTGGACTGGTGGGGCGAGTGCAGAAGTGGTTCTTTAGCTCCGTGGGCCAGGTGCCGATTGACCGTGTGGATAAGAACGCTAGCGATGCCATGTTGGCCAGCGCGCAGCGCATCATGGGGCGCGGCGATCTGTTTGGTATTTACCCCGAAGGCACGCGTTCGCCGGATGGCCGCATCTACAAGGGGCGCACCGGCATGGCCCGCATTGCGCTCACCACAGGGGAAAAGGTGCTGCCGATTGCCATGATCAATACCCGAAAAGCCAACCCTATTGGCTCGTGGATTCCGCGTCCGGTGCGCGTTGGCATGCGCGTGGGCGAGCCTATTGATCCCACCGCGTGGGCAGCAGAACGCGGCCTTGATCCAGAAGATCACGACACTGCCCGCGCTTTCACGGACTATGTGATGAAGCAGCTGGCGGAGCTGACCGGGCAGCCATATGTGGATGTTTACGCCTCTGATGTCAAAGCATCCCTGCAAGCTGGACACGGCTACCCGGAAGGGGCCGAGCCCGGTTCGGAGGCGCAGTAATCTGTGAGCTCTTCTCTCTCTCATCGCCTTGCCTGGCCTGATGTAGCGAAAGGATTATCCATCCTTGGCGTGGTGTTGCTCCACGTCACTTTAGCCGTACCAGAGGCCCAAGATACGTGGCTGGCTGCCTTTAACGTGTGGCTAGATCCTCTGCGCCTGCCTTTGTTCTTCCTTGTCAGTGGCTATTTTTCTCAG
Source organism: Corynebacterium sp. FDAARGOS 1242 (assembly GCF_016889985.1). Taxonomy (NCBI): domain Bacteria; kingdom Bacillati; phylum Actinomycetota; class Actinomycetes; order Mycobacteriales; family Corynebacteriaceae; genus Corynebacterium; species Corynebacterium sp. FDAARGOS 1242. The sequence goes on from NZ_CP069568.1 coordinate 510,136, forward strand.
AAGGTTTTTCGCTTTAGCTTTGCCGAACTGGTTACGCGGCGTCTGTGGTTTTTCTTTGTGCCCTATGTGGTGTGGATGCTCATTGAGCAGCAGACAAAACGCGTGGAGTATCACTGGGTCTTTGGGGATCCCATTTTTGATCCGAGCCAGATGGTGGCCAGCCTTCTCGTGGGCCACTCCATGGCGTGGTTCCTCTATGCCCTCATTCTTTTTAATGTCTTCCTGTGGTGCGTGCGCACGCTCCCGGGGTGGCTGGGGCTTTCGTTGAGCTTTTTCCCGATCCTCTTCATGGCGTGGCAAGCGGAGTTTCACACCATTGCCAAGGCAGTCATGTTCCTGCCCGTGTTCGTGGCAGCGGCGTACTTCCGTGACGCGATCACGGTCTTCGCCGATGCTCTCGAGGCACCATTCCAAGGACGCTGGGAGCAGCGCACGTTGTGGGCTTATTCGGCAACGTTGGTGGCTTACGCCGTTGGCTTCTTCATTCACCGTGACTGGGATCAGCGCGCCAATCCCATGGAGGTGGCGTGGCCGCTTCCCGGCGCTGAGGTGTTGGCTGACCATGACCTTCACATTCTGGTGCGCATGGTGGAGCAGTTCTTTGAAGTTCCTGTGGGCATCGCCGTGGCGGTGGCTGTGTCCTACATTCCGGCAGTGTCGACGGGGCTTAGATTCATCGGCGCACACACGCTCCCGATCTATCTGGGACACCCAATTGGTTTGACTGTCTTGTATGGCTTCCCCATGGCGCTGTACCCACGAGAGGTTTCTCTGGCGGGGCAGTGGCCGTTGGACAATACGTGGTTCTGGTTGAGCATGTGCATGGTGTACGCGGGGCTGGCATCACTGGCGCTGTGGGCCTTGGGCAAGATTCCCGTGCTGGGCTGGTCGCTGAAGCCGCCGGCGCTGGGGCGTCGCCAAGCAGAGCCCGTTGAGCCACTGGACAACCACGATGCTGCGGCCATGAGCAGCTTGGTGACGAGGAAATAGTCGTTCCCGGGAATCTCCGCCACCAGGTCCAGGACATGTGTGGTAGCGGCGCTGAGTATGGGCCCCGGTGACAATGGGGAATGGAAGAGAGGCTAGGATACGAAACCGTGCGCTACTTCTACGACACCGAGTTTATCGAGGACGGATCGACCATCGAGTTGGTCTCCATCGGCATCGTGGGCGAAGACGGTAGCGAATACTATGCCGTGTCCACCGATTTTGACCCATCCAAGGCGAATGCCTGGGTACGTGAGAACGTCCTAGACAAACTGCCGAGTCCCGGCAACGAGGTGTGGAAGTCCCGCGCCACTATCCGTGAGGAGCTCCTCGAGTTTATGGGCGGCCATTCCAGCCCCATTGAGCTGTGGGCATGGGTCGGCGCCTATGACCATGTGGTCTTGGCCCAGCTTTGGGGCGACATGGCTGGGCTGCCTAAGGGAATGCCGCGCTATACACGTGAGCTCAAGCAGTATTGGGAGTTTGCGGGACGCCCCACGTTGCCGCCGGTGCCGAATGGGAATCACGATGCGCTTGTCGACGCCCGCCATAACCTCGCCAAGTTTCGCACCTGTGAGCAACACTTGCCGTTGAGCCGCGGCAACCGCGTGAATCTATAAGGTGGGGCAATCGGGGGATTAACTAACGCACTATAGGCGCGAGATGGTTTAATACTGGGTGTGAGTTGGACAGTAGATATTCCCAAAGAAGTGCTTCCTGATCTGCCGCCGCTGCCGGAGGGCATCAACGAGAAGTTCCAGGACGTTATTGCACGTGAGGCCAAGCAACAGCCTAGCTGGGACCAGCTGCAAGCAGATAACGTGCGCAAGATTCTGGAATCGGTCCCGCCCATCGTCGTGGCCCCGGAAATTGAGGAGCTCAAGCGCAAGCTTGCCGACGTCGCCTTGGGCAAAGCCTTCCTCCTCCAGGGCGGCGATTGCGCAGAGACTTTTGAATCCAACACTGAGCCGCACATTCGCGGCAACATCAAGACCCTGCTGCAGATGGCTGTGGTCTTGACCTATGGCGCGTCTACCCCGGTAGTGAAGCTGGGCCGTATTGCCGGCCAGTACGCGAAGCCGCGTTCCTCTGATCTCGATGCGAACGGCCTGTACAACTACCGCGGTGACATCGTCAACGGCGTTGAAGCCAATGAGGAGTCTCGCCGCCACGACCCCGCCCGCATGATTCGTGCCTACGCAAACTCGTCGGCCGCGATGAACCTGGTTCGTTCCCTGACACACTCCGGCACCGCGGACCTATACCGCCTGCATGAGTGGAACCGCGAATTCGTGGCAAACTCGCCGGCGGGCGCCCGCTACCAGGCTTTGGCCGATGAGATTGAAAACGGCCTGGCGTTCATGAATGCCTGTGGCGTGTCTGATGAAACCCTGCGCTCGGCGGAGATCTACTGCTCTCACGAAGCCCTATTGAAGGATTACGAGCGCTCCATGCTGCGACTGGGTACGGATTTCAATGGCGAAACCAAGCTCTATGACTTGTCCGCACACCAGTTGTGGATTGGTGAGCGTACCCGCGGTATCGAGGACTTCCACGTGGCGTTTGCGTCCATCATTGGCAATCCTGTGGGCATCAAGCTGGGCCCAGGTGTGACGCCGGAGCAGGCAGTGGAGTACGCGGAGAAGCTGGACCCGAACCGTGAGCCGGGCCGCCTCACCATGATTGCTCGTATGGGCCATGACAAGGTGCGCTCCGTACTGCCCCCGATTATCAAGGCAGTGGAGGAATCCGGCCACAAGGTGGTCTGGCAGTCCGACCCGATGCACGGCAACACCTTCACCGCGTCCAACGGCTACAAGACCCGCCACTTCGACAAGATTGTCGATGAGGTTCAGGGCTTCTTCGAGGTTCACCGCGAGCTGGGCACCCACCCGGGCGGCGTGCACCTTGAATTCACCGGTGAGGACGTGACCGAGTGCCTCGGTGGCGCGGAGGACATCACGGACGTGGATCTGCCGGGCCGCTACGAGTCTGCCGTGGACCCGCGTTTGAACACCCAGCAATCGCTGGAGCTGTCCTTCCTCATCGCGGAGATGCTGCGCAACTAGAAGCTAGTACGGTCTCCAGAGAATCGGCCACGTGCCGTATTCTCCGGAGCCAAACCACCACGCCGCCACCGCAACGGCGAGCGTGGCGAGGCTAACGAGGATAAGGAACCCGAAAAGGGAAACCGCGCTGCGGTTGGTCAGCGGGCGTTCCTCGGGTTCTTCTTCGGCACCGGCAGGAGCGTAGGGCTCCTCGACCGGCACCGGCGGCTCAGCCGGAGGGGAATCTAGGGGCGGTTCGACGCGTGTCTCGAAGTCTGGTGCAACTGGCTGGGGCGCGTCAGACCGCGGAGTGTTGAGTGCAGAGGTTGCTTCGAAGACTCGGGTATTGCCAGTGCCGGCAAAGTCCGTGGGCACAGCAGCGGTGCGGGCAGCGGCCGAATTATGGGGGATGGGGACTGTAAAGGCCGGCAGCTGAAGCTCGCGGGAGACATCGTCCAAAGCATCGAGGAACTCGCCTGCATCGGCGAAACGCTCGCCAGGGTGGCGTGCGGTGGCGGTGGCCACGAGGGCGTCGAAAAGCATCGGCACGCCCTCGATACGTGAGGAGGGCGCGGGGACATCCGCGTGGACGCGTGCGGTGGCATGGGCCAGCGGAGTTTCACCACTGAAGGGAACGGTGCCTGTGAGCAGCTCGAAGAGCACAATTCCCGCCGAATAGACGTCGGAAGCCGGTGAAATCTCCGCGCCGGTGACCTGCTCCGGAGAAAGGTAACTAACGGTGCCGACAATCTGGCCGGAGCTATCGTGCTCTGCACTGGTTGAGCGCACGAGACCAAAGTCACCCACTTTGACGCGATGCGTGTTCGTGATGAGCACGTTATCCGGTTTGATATCGCGGTGCACGAGCCCGGCGTCGTGGACTTCGCTGAGCCCTGCCAGTACCGAATGCATGACTCCAGCGGCGGCATGAGGCGGCATGGGGCCACGCTCCGCGAGAAGCTCGCGCAGGGTACCGCCAGTGATGAGCTCCATAATGAGATAAATAGGCAGTCCGTCCGCGGAGAAGTCATGGACCCCGACGAGGTTGGGGTGGCTCAGTTGCGCCATGGCGCGGGCCTCGCGCTCGAAACGAGTGACGAAAACGGGGTCATCGTGATAGCGCTCATCCATGACCTTGGCGGCGACGGCGCGGCCCAAACGCATATCCACGCAGCGGTACACAGTGGACATGCCGCCGCGGGCGATCGGCTGGTCGATACGATAGCGTCCCTCAAGAATGTCGCCCACGTTCAGCCTTGTCATGGATTCCAGTATGGTCGATCCTCTCCTCAAAGTGTGATCCCGCTACAGTTGTGTCTGTGACTAATTCTGCGAAACCTGAAGAGAATTCCCATCCCGAACTGGTCGAGTTGCTCGCCGGCGAGGAGCTGCTGACGCTCAAAGACGTGGCTGAAAAGCTGGATCTTCCTATCACCCGCGTCTTTGACTTGCTCAATGCCCGCAAGTTCATTGCTTGGCGTGACCCAGAGGGAAACCGCCTAGTCCCCGCGTCCTTCTTTAACTCAAAGGGCGCCATTTCCAAGTACGTCTCGGGCGTCATTACTGTCCTTTCGGACAATGGGTGGCACGATAACGAAATCTTGGCGCACCTGTTTACCGAGGACGACTCTTTGCCGGGGCGTCCCATTGATGGACTGCATGGTCACCTCGCGCGCGAGGTTATTCGGCGCGCGCAGGCCTCGGCCTTTTAACCGTCGGCGTCTTAGACGCCGACGTCTTAGACGCCGACCTTGCAGGAACACCAGCAAAGATCCACTGCGTGGCGCTCCATGCCACGACTACCATGCCGATGACCCAGAACCAGTTGTAGAGCTGGTGGTTTCCGTCACCAGCAAAGGCAACTCCGATGAAGAAGGTGGCGCCCGTAACGAGCTTGAGGATGGGCAGCGGCGGGCGGAACGTGCCCATCAGCGTCGACACTGAGGCGTAGTACCAGGGCAGCGTGACGGAGTTGAAGACGAATGCCACCTGGTAGGCCGCAGCCGTGGCGGCGATGGCTCGGCGCACACCGGTGCGTCCCCACCACCACACCAAGACGAGCCCGAGCAGCATGAGCACCATGCCTGCAGAACGCAGCACCCCGAGCACGCCGTTGTAGGTCGTATCGGGTGAGAAGAACTGGATGAGGGGCACGAGGACGTCGGCAAGCAGCGTCGGCCCTGCTAACGGGTTAATCACCTTGGAGTTTCCGCTAATCTGTGAGAGCCAGCCCCACGAGCTTCCCGACGCCCACGTGATCACCGCAACCGCTGACGCGACCTCAGCCACGGCAAAGATTCCGGACAGAAGGAAAATACCGACTCGTTTGAGCGCCTTCGTCCCTTCCGGTGCCCAGTGGTGAACCATGAGCCACACGATGAACGGCGCGGCGAACACGGCCGTCGCTTTGAGCGAGACTGCAATGCCCACGAGCAGGAGGCTGACATGAAACCTGACTTAGGTCATGGGTGGGTGAGTAACGTCACTCTTGACACTGTAACCTGTTGGTTTTCGTCGGTGGGTAGGAATTTTTCCGCACTAAGTGGGTAGTGCCGGGGGTGTTCAGTAGTCTGATTTTTGTGAGTCCTTATATTCGCACTGTCAAGACCGCTTCTGGGGCGATGGCGGTGCAGGTGGTGTTCTCTGAACGCAAAGGTGCGAAAAGGATGAAGCATGTCGGCTCAGCGCATTCAGAGTCTGAGCTTGCACTTTTAAGAGCTGAAGCTCAACGCATCGTCGATGGTGACCAACTGGCATTGGACTTCGGCGAGGTGAAACACATCGCACCGGCAACAGGCAGCGTTTCCAACCCGCTGCCGGTAGTCGGTCAGCGGGCCGGATACTTACTGGACTGTATTGATGCGTGTTTCAACGAGTTAGGTCTTGCTGCAGCAAGCGGTGATGATCCGGTGTTTCGCGATCTGGTGCGTGCCCGGTTGATTAATCCTGGCTCAAAGCTGGATTCCATCGAGACTCTTGCCGAGGTTGGCATCACCAGCGCAAGCTACCGCACCATCCAGAGGCGTCTTTCCTCCTTCGCCACCGAATCGTTCGGAGAGATACTAACCCAAGCGTTGGCCCATCATGCAGGTATCGGGCCAGGTACTTTCATCTTGTACGACGTGACCACCTTGTACTTTGAAACCGATACTCCTGATGAGCTTCGCAAACCCGGGTTTTCCAAAGAGCGCCGTGTAGAGCCACAAATCCTTGTCGGGCTGCTTACTGATGCCACTGGGTTTCCATTGCATGTGGGCGCGTTTGCTGGCAACTCTGCAGAAACCCACACGATGCTGCCGATGATCACACGGTTCCAAGAGGCCTACCAGCTCGACGAGGTCACCGTCGTTGCTGATGCAGGCATGTTCTCCGCGGCGAACAAACAAGCATTGATAGATGCAGGTCTGCACTACATTTTGTCGGTGAAAACCCCCACCGTGCCTGAGGTGATTGAAACCTGGCGGCGGGAAAACCCCGGTGAAGACTACACCCACGGCCAGATCTGGACACAAGCCTCGGCAAGCGATGGGCGCAAACACACAACCCCGAATACGGTGACGCATTACCAGTACTCTCACGATCGGGCTAGGCGCAGCCTGCGCGGAATCAAAGAGCAAGTCGCAAAAGTCAAACGCGCTGTTGACGGCGATATCGCAATCAAGCGCAACCGCTATATCGATCTTTGCGCCCCGAACAAGAAGGTCAACTACGCCCTTGCTGCCAAACACCGAGCCCTAGCCGGAATAAAAGGCTATGAAACCGACCTGACCGCTCTTGACGCCCAAGAGGTTATCGGGCATTACCGCAGGCTATTTAACATTGAGAAATCGTTTCGGATGTCGAAATCAGACCTGAAAGCACGCCCAATCTACGCCAGGAAACAAGACTCGATCACAGCACATCTCAATATTGTGATGGCAGCACTAGCCGTGGCCCACCTGATGGAGACCCGCAGTGGTCAATCCATCAAACGCCTGGTGAGAACACTCAAGAAATACCGCAGCTTTGAACTCAACATTGGTGGCGAAACCATCCACGCCGCCATACCACTCCCGCCCGATATCACCGCCACCATCCAAGCAATCACCGGCCGCGAACTTCCGCACTAAAGTGGCCTAAGTCAGGACGTCTTAGACGCCGACCTTGCAGGAACACCAGCAAAGATCCACTGCGTGGCGCTCCATGCCACGACTACCATGCCGATGACCCAGAACCAGTTGTAGAGCTGGTGGTTTCCGTCACCAGCAAAGGCAACTCCGATGAAGAAGGTGGCGCCCGTAACGAGCTTGAGGATGGGCAGCGGCGGGCGGAACGTGCCCATCAGCGTCGACACTGAGGCGTAGTACCAGGGCAGCGTGACGGAGTTGAAGACGAATGCCACCTGGTAGGCCGCAGCCGTGGCGGCGATGGCTCGGCGCACACCGGTGCGTCCCCACCACCACACCAAGACGAGCCCGAGCAGCATGAGCACCATGCCTGCAGAACGCAGCACCCCGAGCACGCCGTTGTAGGTCGTATCGGGTGAGAAGAACTGGATGAGGGGCACGAGGACGTCGGCAAGCAGCGTCGGCCCTGCTAACGGGTTAATCACCTTGGAGTTTCCGCTAATCTGTGAGAGCCAGCCCCACGAGCTTCCCGACGCCCACGTGATCACCGCAACCGCTGACGCGACCTCAGCCACGGCAAAGATTCCGGACAGAAGGAAAATACCGACTCGTTTGAGCGCCTTCGTCCCTTCCGGTGCCCAGTGGTGAACCATGAGCCACACGATGAACGGCGCGGCGAACACGGCCGTCGCTTTGAGCGAGACTGCAATGCCCACGAGCAGGAGGCTGACATGAAACTTGTGGTGGACCGCCGCGAGAAGCCCAAGCGAGACCAAGCCGACCATGACGGATTCGTTGTGCATGCCGCCGATCAGATGCAGAATCATGACGGGGTTGGCCACACCCAGCCACAACGCCAATGCGGGATCCCCGCCGATAGCGCGGGCTAGACGCGGGATGGACCAAGCGATGGCAGCGAAGCCGATGACGGAAACGATCTTGTAGACGATGATGCCGGCGGCAACGTGATCACCAACCAGCTGCGTGACGCCCTTGCCCATCCACAAATGCAGCGGCCCATAGGGCGTGGTGGTGTTGCGCCAGTCGTGGGACACTTCCAAGAGGAATGGCCCGGGGTTGACGGCGGCACCTTCGGTGTAGGGATCGAAGCCGTCACGCACCATGGCTCCCTGCATGAGATAGGAATAGACATCCCGGGACGCGAGTGGTGCGGCTATGAGCAAGGGAGCAATCCAGCTGAGCAACATACGTTGGATGTCGCGCAGACCGCCCTCCGGTTTTGGATCCTTGAGCTGCGGGGCAATGACGTGACGCCCAGCCAGGACCCACGCACCGACAAGACCGAAGAGGCCAATCCAATACAGGACCATGCCGATGTTGCGGCCGTGTCCGTAAGCAAGGAAGCCAATATTGAGCGCCTCCAACGCCCCGCCCCGGTTGCGGGTAGCGCCGCCGGAGAAGGACGCCAGCGCCAGAATGATGCTGGCGACAATGCCCAAGGGAAGCGGGGTGGGGATGCGTAGGGCAATACGCGTGGATGTGCGGGCAGCCATGCTACATCCGGCGGGCGGTGGATTTGCGGGCAAGATCCTCCAGCGTTGCAGTCACATCTGGAGAGACGTGGGCGTCGTACAAGTGCGACAGGCCCGACTGTGTCAGCTCGGTGATGCGCTGCTCGACGACGTCCGGCGCTCCCGACTCAGCGATAATCTCAGCCATACGCGAAATCTCATCGGGGTCTTCGGTCTGGCCAATGAGACGACGAAGCTCTGCCGCGGCGACGGGGTCAGTGGCATCCGTGCGCTGCAGCGCGAGGGAGAGCAACACGGTGCGCTTGCCCTCGCGGAGATCGTCACCGGCAGGTTTACCGGTAATAGCGGGGTCACCAAAAACTCCGAGAAGGTCATCACGAAGCTGAAAGGCGATACCAATATCGCGGCCGTAGCCGCGGAAGGCAGCGATGAGCTCCTCCGATGCCCCTGCCACAGCCGCACCAAGGTGGAGTGGGCGCTCGATGGTGTAGGCGGCCGTCTTAAATCGGTTCACGGAATCCGCCAAGGAGGCATCCTCGGAGCCCTCAGCCTCGAGTGAGATATCCAGCATCTGGCCCCCGATAACCTCGCGGCGCATACCGCGCCAAGGCTCGCGCACGCGAGCAAGTGCCTCAGGGCTCAGACCTGAATCCTGGAGCATGTCTTCTGCCCAGACCAGTGCCATATCGCCGATGAGGATGGCGAGAGATTGGCCGAAGAAATCTGCGTCTCCATTCAATTCCAATTCGCGATGGCGGGCAGCGACTCCTCGGTGAACGGTGGGGTTCCCGCGCCGGGTATCGGAGGCATCCACAATGTCATCGTGGATAAGCGCGCACGCTTGAATGAACTCGAGTGAGGAGGCAGCGCGCAGCATTGCCTCCGGCGATTCCGATCCCTCCAGACCATGTGCGCCCACGAAGCCGGCCCAGGCATAGAGCGGGCGGATGCGTTTTCCACCATTAAGAACAAAGGATTCCAAGTAGGAGATGGCGTGGGTTACCGGCTGGCCAATAGCGGCGATGGAGTCGCGCTGTCCGTCGAGGAAGAAGGCAAGCTCAGCGCGCACGGCAGCGGGGATATCGTCCAGGGTAGGAATCTTCGGTTCAGTCACACTTGTCACGATACCTGGCAGGGGCGAGCAGGTTAAGCGCCAGGTTGGGTGGTGTCGACGGGCGTGAGCGGTACGGAGGACTGCAGGATAGCGAAAGGCCGTGAATCGGCAGGGTAGTAAAGCTGGCGCAGGAAATCTGTAAAGCCCATGCGGCGATATAAGCGGAAGGCGGAGTTGGCTTCGCCTGGATGCTCGGGCGTGGATAAGAGGATGTAGCGCGCCGGCAGATTCCAAGCGAGGGCTTCGAGAATGCTGCGGCCAAGCCCGTGGCCCTGTTCTGCTGGGCGGACGTGGACTTCTGCGAGCTCAAAATAGTTATGGAGGATGTCCTCCTGTTCCGGGCTGGGGCCGCCAATAGTCATCAATGCACGGCGGAGCTGCCTATCCCACCACGTATCAGGGGAGCCTAAGAAACCGTAGGCAAAGCCGGAGATTCCGTACTCGGTGGTGGCGACCACGCAGGAAAAACCTGGCCGCATGAGGTCTGACTTCCAGCGCGCGATCGAGTTGTCACGCATGGCCTCTGAGTAGCCCATGGCCTCGATATAGATGTCTACCAACTGTGGAAGGGCAATCGCGAACTCTTGGGGGCTCAAACGGCGCAGCGTATAACTCACAGTTCTAATAACAACAGATCCGTACAGCCGGCGAAAGTGGAACCGAAAAATGAAGGTTGGAGTCGTCGTGTTAGCGTTCGAAAAACGCGGAATAATTTACTTTAACCGTTGCAAGATTCGAACACGTGAACTAATGTTAGGGGTGGATGTACGGAGGCGGTCCTACAGTGAGTCGCAGAAGCTTAGGGAAACGTCACAGGTGAGTGTCTCGGGCACACAGCCAGTAGGTGCGGTTATGGCAAGCAAGGAGGAGTAGTCATGGCACAGGTAATTTCAGCAACAGCGGCAGCGCGGGGGCGTAGGCGAGAGTCCTTGCAGAGTGTCCGGCGCGATCGCTTTCTAACTCAGGCCCTTGATTTGCTGGCGGATGCCCGCTCAAGTGCCGCGCAGGGTCGCTTTGAGGACGCTCTAGAGATGGCTTATCGTGCGTCGCTGCGTGCAGCAGGGGCGCGGGTAGCAGCATCGTCAGTGTCTCGGCGTCGCCGTCTGCCTACTTCTGCATGGGAGCAGGTTGCCCTCGTAGGTCCGGCGGACGCTCAGTGGGCGGCAGAGTTTAAGGAGTACTCGCGGGTGCGTTCCCGTGTGGCGTCGGGAATGGATCCAGTTCCTCATGAGGATGCTGTCTATGAGTATTTGGCGCTGGCTGCGCGATATGTCGACGCGACCGAATCTGAACTCGGTTTCGGTGGCTTGGCTGCGTAGTGGGATTAGCTGCAGTTGGCAGTTATTTTTGTGATCGTGGTGACGTAGTAGCCGGGCGCAGGGAGACGGACTGTCTTTGCGGGAACTATCTCGCTACTCTTGACGTTATAGAGGTAGACATTCCCTAAAAAGACATCATTTACCCGAATCTCACTACGGAGGACGCTGTGGCCCTTTCTGAGCAAGAACAGCAAGCACTGCGTGAAATTGAGCAGTCGCTGCTGGCCAATGACCCCGACTTTGGTGCGTCTGTAACTGGTGATTCCTCCTTTGGCGGGGGATCCGGTGCCATTACCCTCCGTGGAGTGGCACTCGTTGTCGTCGGCCTGTGCATGATGGTGGGCGGTATCGCTCTCGCGCAGCAGTCGCTATGGTTTATCGCACTCTCCATTCTCGGCTTCCTTGTGATGTTTGGTGCAGGTGTCTGGATGCTGCGTGGAAACTCTGGAGACTCCTTGGTGTCTGTTTCCACTGCCTCTTCGTCCCGTCCCCAGCAGTCGAAGAAACGACATGGTGGTATGGGCGATCGTTTGGAAGATAACTTCCGCCGTCGTTTTGAGGAGCGTTAAGAGCTCTCACTAGCTTTCTAGCGCCGTACTACTTTGCGGTGATGACGTTAGTCATCGCATGCAGAGTGGTGCGGCGCTTTTGTGTTTTGTTGGGGTGCCCCACTTTGCCCAACACTCCCCACTTTGCCCCACCAGGGTGATAGTGGGGGTGCTGACGCTCGTGTTTATTGGATGCTTGGGGGTCATCTTTCGGGTGATTCTGCAGGAAAGAGAGAGCTGTAGAGGGAAGTGTGGGTAAAGCTACTTAAGTTACACGTGATTCTAAAGTGCTAGGTGGGGTTATCTGGGGGACGTGTCAAGAGGGTGTTGGGGAATTTCCCCCACCGAAAAACAGGCTATTTATCTGCGATAATAGTGAGACACGCGCGTGTAATTTGCCTTCAAAGTGTGGAAGGTGGGGGAAAGTGGGGTAGAGTGGGGCGTAGCGGAGGAGAGTTGATCTCCTGTCGCGAGAGGAATCCGGAGTTTTCGAGTGACAGGAAGGTGGACCCGGGATGTTTCTCGGTACCTACACTCCCAAGCTCGACGACAAAGGGCGGCTCACGCTTCCGGCGAAGTTTCGTGAAGAACTGGCCGGTGGCCTCATGGTCACCAAGGGGCAGGATCATTCGCTCGCGGTGTATCCGCGGGAGGAGTTCGCGGCACGAGCTAGGAAAGCGGCGGCTGTGTCACGTACCAACCCAGACGCGCGTGCGTTTATCCGTAACTTGGCTGCGAGTGCGGACGAGCAACGTCCTGACGGGCATGGGCGTATCACGTTGTCCGCGGGTCATCGCGAATACGCAAACCTCACCAAGGAGTGCGTAGTCGTTGGCTCAGTTGATTTCCTCGAAATCTGGGACGCAGCCGCGTGGGCTGAGTACCAGGCGCAAACTGAAGACGCTTATTCGGCAGCAGATGCCGACGACGTGCTTGCCGGCCTCTTGTAAGGGCCGGGACAACGAGAGTGCGTGTACGGACTCTGCCCGAGGAAGATGATCTGGTGTACTTCCCCGACATCAGAAGCCTTCCTCGGACAGGGCCCTATACGCACTCAATCTTTATCGACCAAACCAGACAGCGAACTCAGGCGCCTTGAGGAAGGGGGACAGCGGGCTGTGGCACAGGATGAGACCATCACCTACGACGTGAACGATAATCACGGTCACGTACCCGTCATGCGTGAGCGCATGGCGCAGTTGCTGGCACCCGCAGTAGAGGCAGCAGGAGAGAATGCCGTCATCGTGGATGGCACGCTGGGGGCGGGTGGTCACAGCGAGTACTTCCTCAAAAAGTTCCCTTCCGTGCGCATCATTGGCGTGGATAGGGATGGGCAATCATTAAGTAATGCTTCGCAGCGTCTCTCTGCCTTCCCAGAGCGCTTTGTTGGCGTTAATGCCCGTTTCGATGAGGTTGGTGGCGCCATTGCAAACGGTGAGGGTGAAATCTTTGCCATCGCCCGGGAACATGGCATTGCCGGGGCGCTGTTTGATCTTGGCGTGTCCTCCATGCAGCTCGACCAGGTTGACCGTGGCTTTGCGTACAAAACGGATGCGCCGCTGGATATGCGCATGGATCCGAGCCAGGGGATAACGGCTGCAGATGTACTCAATACCTACAGCCACGGGGACCTCGCTCGCGTGCTGAAAACTTATGGCGATGAGCGCTTTGCTGGCAAGATTGCCTCCGCAGTGCTCAAAGAACGGGACAAGGAACCGTTTACCACGTCTGCCCGTCTCGTCGAGTTACTGTATGACGTTATTCCGGCAGCCACTCGCCGCACCGGCGGCCACCCGGCAAAACGTACTTTTCAGGCACTGCGCGTCGAAGTTAACCGTGAACTTGAGGCTATCGAGCAGGTTATTCCCGTCATTACGGATGCGCTTTCCGTCGGCGGGCGTGCGGTGTTCATGAGCTATCAGTCTCTCGAAGATCGCATAGTGAAGCAGGCCTTCAAAGAGCTCAGCACCTCCACCACTCCGGCAGGTTTGCCGATGGATCTTCCTGGTACTGCCGCCCACTATTCCATTGTGACGCGTGGTGCGGAAAAGGCCAGCGAAGAAGAGATCGCTGAAAACTCGCGGGCCGCTTCAGTACGCGTTCGCGCCTTGGAGCGAGTGGAAGGACCCCCATCGTTCCATGACTCGGGAGGAACATCATGACGCTTCGAGACCGCACAGCCCCTTCCCGCCACCACGAGAGGACCCCTACCATGGGAGCAAGCCGCGATTTCACCACTGGATCCGACTACGCTGGTCAGTCAACTGCGCTGCTTGAGCGCAGCCGCCGCACGACTCCGCTGCCCAGCCGTTCCCCGCACCGCGGCACCGTGCCTACTCGCCGCAAGAGTGAGGGGCTGCGTGGAGGTCGTCTCGGCTCGAAGCAGGTTGTAAGCAACCGCGGGCGCCGCGTTGTTCAGAAGCCCAAGAACAATGGACGCTTTGCACGGCTGTCAGTCATCGCCATCACGTTGCTTATCACTGGTGTGATAGGAGCGATGTGGCTATCGGGTCTGTCGACCTCGCAAACATTCAAGATTCAACAGCTCACGGCACATGAATCAACGCTTGATAATCAGCTGGAGACCCTCAACCGGGACTTGGAGAATGTTCGTTCAGCCTCGGATGTTGCCCGCCGTGCGCACGAAGCCAACATGGGAATCCCAGTACAGCCGGGCATCGTTGAAGTAAATGGCGAGGGAAAAACTGAAGAGAAGCGTCAAGCGACTCCTGAGATGGAATCCGTCGTGGACGTCAACGGCGAGCCAGTTCGCCCGGGCCGAGCGTCGAGTGATCCAAACGCAACGGCCAATATGTCTGACAACCTTAATGTCCGTCCGAACCTCCACACCGGCCAGCCACACCGAGACAATGCAGAGCGCGATGCGTCTGCGGAGCATGAGGACCACGGGGAGGAATCTGCTCCGGCAGAAGGCGGCGTGGAGCTTCCGGATATTCCGGCACAGGCGCCCTACGCAGCTCGCGGTTAGATTCCGGCTCCTGCCCGCGCGTGCCTGCGCGGGCACGCGGTGATCATAGGGCACAATTCGGGGGTAAGTAGGCCCGCCGCTCGCGGCGGCAAACCAGGCCCATCTGCTGCAGAAAGAAAGGTGACGTGTGACTCCACCACACAACGGTGGTCGGCGCCCGAGGCGCCCTTCCACGGCCCGTGCTTCCCAACCACGTGGCACAGCGCACCAGCCCCGGCAGCGATATGAGGCCGATAGGGTTATCCCCGCGACGCGAGACAAGCATCCGCGGACTGGCAAACCGGCCGTTAGCCAGCAGAAGACGATGCGCCGCCGTGTGCATGTTGTCGCTTCACTGCTGCTTGTCGTCATGCTGGCGTGGATGGGGCGTCTTGCTTGGGTACAAATCGTGTGGGGTCCAGACCTCGCGGCAAAGGCGGCCGCTCAGCGAACCCGCGTCTACATCGACACCGCTGGCCGTGGTGAGATTCTTGACCGTGATGGACAGCGCCTTGCCTACACCATGCGCGCTCGCTCGCTGACGGTGTCGCCAACGCGTCTGCGTGATGAATTGCGCCAGCAAGAAAAGCTCGAGGCCGTCAACACCGCTGAGTACGCCGGCCTTGCCCCTGATGCCCAGGAGTCTTTCCTCGATAACAAGCTCAACGACCGCCTCACCGAGATGGCGGACGGCATCCCGAGGATGCTCAAAGATGCTGGCATCGATGCCGGGGATGTGGACTCCGACCAGATTATGGACAAGCTCCGCGCGGATACGCAGTACGAGGTGCTCGTTCGCAACGTAGACCCGGATGTCGCAGTGGAAATTTCGGAGCAGTTCCACGGTCTTGCTGCCGATGAACAGCAGATTCGTCAGTACCCCAACGGATCGATCGCGGAAAACGTTATCGGCAAGGTGTCCATGGATGGGCAGGGCCAGTTCGGCTTTGAAGCATCGGGAGACACGACATTGACCGGCATTGACGGTAGCTCCACCGAGGATGTCTCCGCCAGTGGTCAGGTTATCCCGGGCACCCTCCGCGACGAGGTGCCGACTACCGACGGCAAGAACGTTACCTTGACCCTGGATCTCGACCTGCAGACCTACGTCCAGCAGAAGCTGGAGAAGGCGAAAGCAAATTCCAAAGCTCAGAGCGCTGAAGCAGTTGTTCTGGATGCCGCTACCGGACAGGTCCTCGCCATGGCGAACACGGACACCATCGATCCGAACAAGGACATTGAGAACCAGCTGGAGAAGAATAAAACCTTCGATAACCTCAGTATTTCCCATCCCTTTGAACCGGGATCAGTAGCCAAGATTATTACCGCAGCGGCAACGATTGAAGAAGGCTTGACCGATCCTGATGAGGTCCACCAAGTGCCTGGTTCTATTGATATGGCCGGCGTGACCGTGAGCGATGCGTGGCCACACGGCGTCGAGCCGTATACGACCACGGGTGTCTTTGGTAAGTCGTCGAATGTGGGCACTCTCATGTTGGCCGAGCGCCTGGGACAGGAAAAATACGCCGACTACCTCAAGAAGTTTGGTCTCGGCCAAACCTCGGGCATTGAGCTGCCCAACGAGTCACCTGGCCTCGTTCCTGCGCTGTCGCAGTGGTCCGGCGGTACTTTTGCCAACTTGCCCATCGGCCAGGGACAAGCGTGGACTTCGCTGCAGCTCGCTTCGATTTACCAGACCCTGGCCAATGACGGTGAGCGCATTGAACCGCGCATTATTGATTCCATCACCGGTCCAGATGGAACTAAGGAAGAGCTTGAGGAGCCAGAAAAGACACAAGTGGTGAGCCCCGAAACGGCACGCACCGTGGTGGATATGTTCCGCGCTGTTTTCCAATCCGATGAGCAGGGCATCAATAACGGCACCGCCGGTAACGCAAAGATTGAGGGATACCAGCTGTCCGGTAAAACCGGTACTGCACAGAAGGTAGATGAAGAGACCGGTGCCTACTCCAACTCCAAGTACTGGATCACGTTTGCGGGCATCGCGCCTGCCGACGACCCCCGTTTCGTCGTCGCCGTCATGCTTGACGAGCCAGAGTCCGGCGTGAACGACGATGGTTCTGGCGGCCAGTCGGCTGCACCAGTCTTCAGCGACATCGCCGCATGGCTGCTCAACCGCGACAACATTCCACCGTCACCACCGGCCCCACCGCTGACATTGCGTGCCGAGTAGACCTTATTGAGTCAGTAAACGATAGAAAAAGAAGAACAACACAGAGGAGACACAGTGACAAGCAGCATCAGCCTCGAGCACCTAGCGGACATTGCCGGCGCCCGCGTGATCGGGGACGCCTCGGTCACCGTAGACTCGTGCGGCCTTAACTCCGCCACGCTGGCACCGGGCGGGCTCTTCGCGGCGCTGCCTGGTACTCGCGTGCATGGTGCGCGTTATGCCGCGGATACCCCGGCGGCAGCCATTCTCACTGATGAGGACGGACAGGCCCTTCTTTTAGAGGCAGGGGAGTCTCGTCCCATCCTCGTGGTGGAGGATATTCGCGCCATCCTCGGTCTCGTAGCCGCGGAGATTTATGGACACCCCACCGAAAAGCTCACCGTTCTCGGCGTAACGGGCACGTCGGGTAAGACCACGACGAGTTACCTCCTCGAGGCCGGTCTCCTTCACGCTGGCTATTCGGTGGGCCTCATCGGAACGACTGGTACCCGCATCAATCGCGAGCCGGTGCCGACATCTCTGACCACCCCAGAGGCCCCGACCCTTCAAGAGCTGTTCGCCCGCATGCTGTCTGAGGGCGTGACCCACGTGGTCATGGAGGTCTCTTCCCATGCCTTGGAGCTGGGGCGTGTTCGGGGCACGCGCTTCGACGTCGGTGGCTTTAGCAATCTGAGCCAGGACCACTTGGATTTCCATCCCACGATGGAAGACTACTTCGAAGCCAAAGCCGCGCTTTTTGACGGCCCCCAAGCCGCCGAACGCGCCGTCATCTGCGTCGATGATGACTGGGGCAAGCGCATGGCGAAACGTGCGGCAGCACGACCGCTTACACGCGTTGCAACGCAGGGCGAGGCTGATATCACCGCACGCCAACTCAGCACTGAAGCCACCGGTGCCCAGCAGGTGGACATGACGATTGCCGCCAGCGGCACGTCCTATGAATTCCGTCTTCCTATGCCCGGTAAATTCAATATCGCTAATGCAGCCCTGGCCACTGGCATGGCCGCAGCCATCGGACTCGACCCGCAGACATTCCTCGAAGGCGTGGAAAAAGTCGCAGTGCCAGGACGCATGGAACGCATTGACCGCGGCCAGGACTTCGTGGCAGTCGTGGACTATGCCCACAAACCAGCCGCCATCGCCGCGGTACTCGATACCCTGCGCGGACAGTTGGAGGGAACGTCCGGCCGTATCGGCATCGTCGTCGGTGCTGGCGGTGACCGCGATTCCTCCAAGCGCCCGCTGATGGGAGCCGCGGCCGCGAAACGCGCCGACCTAACCGTTGTAACCGACGACAACCCTCGCACCGAAGACCCCGCCACTATCCGCGCGGCCGTCATGAAAGGCGCCCGTGAAGCGAACCCCGATGGCGATATTCGCGAAGCAGACTCCCGCGCCGCAGCTATCGACGAAGTCGTTGCGTGGGCACGGCCCGGTGACGCCGTCATCGTCGTAGGCAAAGGCCACGAGGTGGGGCAGCTCATTGGCGAGACGATGCACCACTTCGACGACCGCGAAGAAATGGCGCGAGCCCTCGACGAGGTTCTCCGTCACAGCGCGAAACAGGCCTCCGCGGGGTACCGTGACAGCGACGATGATTCTCAGTCCAAGGAGGACGCATGATCGCCTTAAGCCTCAGCGAGATCGCACAGATCACCGGTGGCCGTCTCGATCACGTTGAGAATCCAGATGCCCAGGTCACCGGCTTCGTAGAATTCGATTCTCGCAAAGTTACCCCAGGTGGCCTTTTCGTGGCGCTGCCTGGTGCACGCGTCGACGGCCACGACTTCGCCGCCACCGCCATCGAGAAAGGGGCGGTCGCCGTCCTAGCTGCACGCCCGGTGGGCGTTCCGGCCGTCATTGTGGAGCCCCGTGGGCGCGTCGAAGGTGAGGGCGCCAATGCGGATATCTATGCCAACGATGAGGACGGCTCCGCGGCGGCGGTCGTCCACGCGCTGTCCGCTTTGGCCCGGGCGGTCACCCAGCGTTTGACGCAGCACGAGCTCAACATTGTGGGCGTGACAGGTTCTGCCGGCAAGACCTCGACCAAGGACCTTATCGCCACGATTTTTCGCTCGGTAGGGGAGACCGTGGCACCACCAGGTTCCTTCAATAATGAGATCGGTTTGCCCTACACGGCATTGCGCTGTGACGAGCATACCCAGTACCTTGTCGCCGAGATGTCGGCTCGCGGAATTGGCCACATTCGCCACCTCACCGACATCACCGCCCCGCGCATCGGCGTGGTTCTCAACGTTGGCTCTGCCCATCTGGGAGAGTTCGGCTCTCGAGACAACATCGCGAAAGCCAAAGGCGAGCTTATCGAGGCATTGCCCACCGCAGCTGAGGGCGGCGTAGCTGTCCTCAACGCCGATGATCCCTTCGTTGCCGCTATGGAGCCGCGCACGAGCGCCAAGGTGGTGTACTACTCCACGGAGACTCGCCGTGGTGGTGCTCCGGCGGCGCAGTACTATGCCACGGACATTGTGCTTGACGACGTCGCCCGCCCTTCCTTCACCCTGCATAGCCCCGGCGCCCAACCAGTGGACGTCAAGCTCCAAGTGTTCGGCTCCCACCAAGTCTCCAATGCGCTAGCGGCAGCGGCCGCGGCGATTGAGCTGGGGCTGTCTGCGCAGACAGTGGCCAATGCGCTGTCTGGGCATCGCAACGCCTCGGAACACCGCATGGACGTGCGTACCCGCCGGGATGGTGTCACCATCATTGATGATTCCTATAACGCCAACCCAGATTCCATGCGTGCTGCCATCGCTGCTCTGGCCTATACGGCCGCCGCGCGCCCAGATGCCCGTGCCATCGCCGTATTGGGTGAGATGGGCGAGCTCGGCAGTGACGCTGAGGCAGCGCACCGCCAACTGGGTGAGGTTCTGGCGAAATACCACGTTGGTCACCTCATCGCAGTGGGAGAAAGCGCCAACTGCCGGGCGATGACGGAGGCTGCGGCCGAGCAGGGTATAAATACAATGGTGTGCGCCGATGCCGCTGCGGCAGCGAAAGCGGTCGAGGGTATCCTGCGCGCGGCCCCGAGAGGGGTCGAAGACTGGGCCAACCGCACTGTCAAGGACGTGGTCTTGGTGAAGGCATCTAATGCCCAGCGGCTCTGGTTGGTCGCGGAAGAGCTGAACCACAGCTAGCCGCTAGAAAGGACTTCAAGCACGTGACTCAGATCATCATCGCTGGTGTGGTCAGCTTCCTCGTGGCGATCTTTACCACCCCGCTGCTTATCCGGTACTTCTCTGACGCCGGCCGCGGGCAGGAAATCCGCGAGGACGGACCTAAATCGCACCTGCGCAAACGCGGAACCCCTACCATGGGCGGCCTCGCTATTCTGGCCGGCATCCTGGTGGCTTACCTCGTTGTGGGGTTCTACGGCAGGCTTACCGGCCATGTGGGCTTTACCGCATCCGGTGTACTCGTCCTTGGTCTTACCTTGGGCCTGGGTGCCGTGGGCTTTGCGGATGACTTCATCAAGTTGTTTAAGAAGCGCAACCTGGGCCTCAACAAGACCGCCAAGCTGGTCAGCCAGCTCGCGCTGTCCCTGCTCTTCGGTTTCTTGGTGCTGCGCTTCCCTAATGAGGAGGGGCTCACCCCAGGATCCACCAAGCTGTCCTTTACCCGCGACCTGAAGACCTTCGATCTTGCGGTTGGGGGAGCAGTCGTGGGCACCATCGTGTTCCTTATCTTCATGTACATCCTCATTGCGGCGTGGTCGAATGCGGTGAATCTTACTGATGGTCTCGATGGCCTTGCAGCGGGTGTGACGGCCATTGTTATGGGCTCCTACTCGCTCATGACCTTCTGGCAGTTCTGCTATTCCTGCGCTTCCGAGTTCACCGCTGGTTGCTACCAGGTCCGTGATCCGCTTGACCTTGCGGTCCTCGCCGCTGCCGGCCTTGGCGGCTGCTTGGGCTTCCTGTGGTGGAACGCTGCACCGGCCAAGATCTTCATGGGTGATACCGGATCCTTGGCTCTGGGCGGCCTCGTTGCTGGTATTTCCGTGGCCAGCCGCACGGAGCTATTGATGATTGTCATCGGTGCTCTCTTCGTTATTGAGACGGTGTCTGTGGTCATCCAGATTGTTGTCTTCCGCACCACCGGCAAGCGCTTTTTCCGCATGGCTCCAATCCACCATCACTTTGAAAACGGCGGCTGGGCAGAGACAGCAGTGGTGGTTCGCTTCTGGCTCTTGGCAGCCATGGCTGCCATGGCTGGCGTGGCCATCTTCTACGGTGACTGGCTCACCGCCAGCGGCATTGGCTTAAGCGCATGAGCCCACGTCCTGATTTCCTCAATGGCCGCGTCCTCATCGCCGGTGCAGGTGTGTCTGGTCGCGGCTGCGCCGCAGTACTCGCTGGCCTAGGCATCGATATCACCGTCGCGGACGGCAATGCGGAATCTCGAACACGGCTCGAGTCGGAATTGGGAGTAGCTACCGTGGACACTGACACGGTGGATTGTGCGGACTATTCCCTCGTGGTGACCTCCCCAGGCTGGCGCCCCGATTCTCCGCTCCTCGCCGCCGCGGAGTCCTGTGGCCTTGACGTCATCGGCGATGTCGAGCTGGCCTACCGTTTAGACCGCGCCGAGGTATTCGGCGCCCCTCGCCGCTGGTTGGCTATCACCGGCACCAACGGTAAAACCACCACCACGGGCATGCTCGCGGGCATTATGGCTGCGGATGAGCAGCGCTCTGGCCTGCGGTCCCAAGCAGTAGGCAACATCGGTGTGTCTCCCTTCGATGCCCTTGCTGCAACTCCCCGCGTGGACATCCTCGTGGCAGAGCTGTCCTCCTTCCAATTGCACTGGTCTTCCCAGTTGCGCCCAGAGGTGGGTGCGCTTCTCAACCTGGCTGACGATCACCTGGACTGGCATGGCTCCTTTGAGGCCTATGCCGCGGACAAAGCGAAAATCCTGGGCGGTGACCATGCCGTGATCGGCCTGGATGACGACTACGTGAGCACTCACTACGGTCACGCCGAGTCGCCCCGCATCGGTTTTACCCACACCGAGCCAGCCCCAGGCCAAGTCGGTGTGAGTGCCGGAGGGCTCTTCATTAACGACCTCGCCGGAGTCACGGCCACCGTCATCGATGATGTGACGACTCTCCAACCCGCAGGTCTGGCTGGCGTTCTCGACGCCGCGGCAGCTGCGGCCGTCGCTGCCCGGGCAGGGGCCCATCCGGCGTCCATCACGGAAGGACTCCAGTCGTACGTCGTTGCCGGGCACCGCGGCGAAATCGTGCACGAGCACGCAGGCGTAAGCTACATCGACAATTCCAAAGCTACCAACCCGCACGCGGCAGAAATCGCCATGCGCGGCCTCGACTCTGTGGTGTGGGTCGCCGGCGGTCAGCTCAAAGGCGCAGACGTGAGTGACCTGCTGCGCACCCACAAGAATCGGATGAAGGCGGCGGTTCTGGTGGGCGTCGATAAGCACGTGCTCGCCCAAGCCCTCACCAAGGCCGCACCACACGTGCCCATCGTGCTGGTGGAAAGCCACGACCCCCAGGCTGCCATGGATGAAGCTGTCGCAGCGGCGGTGCAACACGCCGATGCCGGCGATACCGTACTTTTGGCGCCGGCTGCGGCATCGTTGGATATGTACACCGGAATGGGCCAGCGCGGCGACATGTTTGCCGCCGCCGCCCGCCGCCTCGCCCGCTAACCAGGAGCATTCGCCGTGACCACTACCCAGAAGCCACCCCGCACGCTGGGCCACCGTGCGCGCGATATCCGCGAGCGCCTACGCGCCTACCCCGGGCTGGATTATCAGATGCTGCGCATCGCCATTTTCTCGCTCATCGGTATCGGCGTGCTCATGGCTTTTTCTTCGTCGATGGCGACCTCGCTTTCAGAAAGCGATAGCCCCTGGTCGGCCGCTGTGCGCCAATGCATCCTCGTGGTGGCCGGTCTCGTCGCGTTCTGGATCGGCCTGCGGATGTCCCCGCGAACACTGCGAGCACTGGTGCCGTGGTTCCTGGGATTGGCTATCGTGCTGCTCATCTTGGTTCTTATCCCCGGCGTGGGTACGGGACGTGCCGAGGTAGGTTCGCAGTCGTGGATTATGCTGCCCGGCGGCGTTGCCTTCCAACCCTCCGAGTTCGCACGTGTGGCCGTGGGGATGTATGGTGCGTCCGCTTTGGCGGATAAGACTCATCGTTCGATGCGTCTGACAGACCCGTTCATGATGTACTCCATCATTTCCGGCATCATGTTCGTGCTCATCGTGGCGCAGGGCGACCTGGGCATGGGCGTGTCTTTTGCTTTGGTGGTGGTCTTTACCCTCGTCTTTGCTGGCGTGGACTGGCGTGTGCCAACGGTCGTTGGTGTCTTCGGTGTCATCGGCATGGCTACGGTTTTCCTGGCGGGCGGCTTCCGTTCCCACCGCTTCCACACCTATTTTGACGCCCTGCGCGGCAACATCGAAGACACGCAAGGGACAGGTTTCCAGGCGTACCAGGGCTTCCTCTCGCTTGCCGACGGCGGCTTCTGGGGCGTCGGCCTAGGCCAGTCACGCGCCAAGTGGTTCTACCTGCCGGAGGCAAAGAATGACTTCGTCTTCGCCATTATTGGCGAGGAGCTCGGCCTGTGGGGCGGTGCTTTGGTCATCGGGCTCTTTGCCATTTTGGGCTACTTCGGGCTGCGCACTGCCAAGCGGGCGCAGGACCAATTCCAGTCTCTACTCGCGGCGACGTTGTCCGTTGGCGTGGTGGTCCAGGCCTTCATCAACATTGGCTATGTCATCGGCGTGCTGCCGGTGACGGGTATTCAGCTGCCCATGATTTCTGCCGGCGGTACCGCTGCGATTATTACGATTGGCTCCATGGGTCTGTTGTGCAACGTTGCGCGCCACGAGCCGATGCAGGTCTCCGCCATGCAGAATTTTGGCCGCCCGCTCTTCGATCGCATTTTCCTCATTCCGGAACCCACTCCTCCCAATGAGCGTCGCGGCGGCGCGCACCGAGCAGATCGTGAGCGTGGCGGGCGAGGAGAGCGCGCTCAACGTCGTCAGCGCCCGCAAGCGCAGCGTCACACGGAGCGCAGCCGTGAGGAACGGTTTGGCCGCGCGGTCACTGGCCGCCGCGTCCCGCGCCAAGAAGCGCACGGGGACCGTCGGCGCGGCGAGCGTCGGTAGCGTAATGCTGCGCTGGTAGCCTGTAGGGCATGAATGCCACGCGAATTTCCGTCGTCATCGCAGGTGGCGGCACTGCCGGACACATTGAACCAGCGCTTGCCGTGGGGGAGGAGCTGCGTCAGCGCCACGGTGCGCGAGTGACCGCTCTGGGCACCCCGCGCGGTTTGGAAGGAGATATTGTTCCGGCCCGTGGCGTGGATTTGCGCATGATTACCCCGGTTCCCGTGCCCCGTAAGATCAATGCAGATGCGTTGAAGCTGCCGTGGCGCGTTTTAAAGTCCGTACGGGAAACCCGCGCAGTCCTCAAAGACGTGGCTGCGGACGCCGTTTTCGGTACCGGTGGCTACGTTGCTGCCCCCGCATATTTGGCGGCGAAGTCGCTGGGCATTCCTTTCTTTGTCCTAGAGACCAACGCGCTGGCGGGCATGGCTAACAAGCTGGGCGTGCGTCTGGGTGGAATCGGTTTCAACGCGCAGGAGGGGTCCGGCATGCCGGGCGAGGTCCTCGGCATCCCAGTACGTCCCGGTTTGGGGGAGGACCCGGATGGTTCCAAGGCAGCCGCCGCGCGTAAGAACTGGAATCTAGGTGACGAACGCCCCACCATCGTCGTGACGGGTGGTTCCCAGGGCGCAGTGAGCATCAATACTGCCGTTGCCGGTGCTATCGCCGACCTCACGCAGGACTTCCAGGTTCTTCATGCGTATGGAAAGAAGAACGACAAGCCAGAAGAACGCAGCAACTACACCCCGGTGCCCTATATCGATGACATGACCGGCGCCCTCGCCGTGGCGGATCTCATGGTATGCCGCTCTGGTGCCATGACCGTGGCGGAAGTCTCCGCCGCAGGACTGCCCGCCATCTACATCCCCCTCCCGCACGGCAACGGCGAGCAGGCACTGAACTCTCGTGCGCTCGTAGATGCGGGCGCTGCTGTCCAGATTCCCGATGCCGAACTGAGCCCCGAGCGCCTCATCCGTGAGGTACGCGCTATCCTCGGCAACCCCGCCACGCTGGATGCCATGCGCACAGCTGCGGATGCCAGCACCGCGGGTGACGTGGCTGCCACTATCGCTGACCGCATTGCGTCGAGTGCTCGCAACTAGGCCCTCTCCACCACGAACGAAGGATTATCCCTCATGACTGCTACTCCTGCTTCTACTGACTTGTCTCGCGTTCACCTTGTGGGCATCGGCGGCTCGGGCATGTCTGGCCTTGCCCGGATCCTTGTGACCCGCGGCGCGGTGGTGACGGGCTCGGACGTGAAGAAGTCCACCGCGGTGGAGGTCCTGCGCACGATGGGCGCTCACATTGCCATCGGCCACGCAGCCGAGAACCTCGATCTCGCCGGCGAAAAGCCCACGGTGGTGGTGACCTCCTTCGCGGCGATTCCACAGGACAACCCCGAGCTGGCTGCTGCACGGGAGGCTGGAATTCCGGTGATTCGCCGCTCCGACCTTCTAGCGGAGCTTATGGAGGGACACCGCCAAATCCTCTTGGCCGGTACCCACGGCAAGACGTCCACCACGTCCATGACGGTGAGCGCAATGCAGCAGGCTGGTTTGGACCCGTCCTTTGCCATCGGCGGCCAGCTCAACCGTGCGGGGACGAACGCGCATGGAGGAACCGGTGACGCTTTTGTCGCCGAGGCTGATGAATCCGATGCCTCACTGCTGCGCTATAGCCCCTCCGTAGCGGTGATTACGAACATCGAGCCGGACCACCTGGACTACTTCGAAACCCCCGAAAGCTACTTTAAGGTCTTCGACGATTTTGCTGACTGTGTCATCGACGGCGGCTATCTCGTGGTGTGCCTCGAGGATGCACAAGCGGTGGCTACCGGAGAGCGCGCGGCCGAACGCGGCATCCACGTCTTGGGGTACGGCGCGCACAACGAGTCCTCGCTGCCCTATGGTGTCGAAGTCCTGGAGGAGACGGTGTCAGCGGAGGGCGCGCATGTGCGAGTGCGCCTCACGCTTCCCGACGTTCCCCCGGAGGACCTCGCCTACGACCTCCACGTCCCAGGCCACCATATGGTGCTTAATTCCGCTGCGGCGCTACTTGCCGGCGCATTGGCAGGAGGTGAACCAGCGGAACTCGCTGCGGGTTTGACCGATTTCACCGGCGTGCGCCGCCGTTTCGAGTACCGCGGTTCCGCACAAGGGATTCGCGTTTTTGACGATTATGCTCACCACCCGACGGAGGTGTCCGCGGTGCTCACCGCTGCACGCGCGAAGGTTGATGCGGAAGGCGAGGGCGCGCGTGTTATCGCGTGCTTCCAGCCGCACCTGTACTCCCGAACCATGGAATTCGATGCGGAGTTTGCAGAGGCGCTGGCGCTTGCCGACGCCTCCGTGGTCCTCGACATCTACGGTGCCCGAGAGCAGCCGGTTGAGGGCATTACTTCCCGCATCATTACGGACAAGATGCCGGAGGACATGCCGGTCATCTTTGAGCCGGATTTCTCCGAGGCTGCGGGCGACGTTATTTCTCTGGCCCAGCCAGGTGATGTCGTGCTCACCATCGGTGCGGGAACGATTACCTATGTGGCAGGGGAAATCCTCTCTCAGTTAGAGAAAAGTGAGGCACTCGCGGAATCCACGCAACCAGATGAGGCCAAGGATCAGGATGTCTAAGAAGACAGGCGCGATTGCCGTCGGCGCGGTCTTCCTCGTAGCACTCGTGGCTGCGGCCGTCGTTTGGCTGTTCCCCATTCTTAAGGTGTCCTCCTTCGAAGTTGAGGGCAATGAGCACGTGGCGGCCGAAGACGCGGAGCAGGCGAGCGGTGTGGCAACTGGCTCCAATCTGGTGCGTCTCAATGCGCGTGAGGCGGCTCAGGGTGTGGCTTCGCTGCCGTGGGTGGAATCGGCAACGGTCTCGCGCGCTTTTCCGTCCACTGTGCATATCAGCGTGGTGGAACATGAGGCCGTGGCCTATGTCGAGGACGGTGGCCGCACAGTGCTGGTGGATGACAAGGGCAAAGAATTTGTCGAGGACACCCCACCCGCTGAAGCCATCCAGCTGACTGGGAACCCGGAATCGGGGTCCCCGGAAATGCAGGCGGCGGTGGATGCGGTATCCGCACTGCCCGCCGAGGTGCGCACGCGCGTCAAGACTCTCGAGATTGAGGACACCTACTCACTTACCTTCGTCACGGACGACGATAAAACCATCTTCTGGGGAGCCGCAGAAGACAACGCCAACAAGGCCATCGCCTTTGAGGATGTGCTTCAGTTGGAAGGTGACTCCTGGAATATTTCTAACCCTTCACTGGTGACTCGGCGCTAAGAGCGTCGCCGGTGGGGCGGGTGGGACGCCTGTTAATAAAACCGCACGTCAACAACCCTAAAGTAGAGGTTGAGGGTACCGACACGCGGCAAAATGTGCGCCCAAATAACCCTCTTGTCGTTAAAGATGGATGTAACCGCCTCTCGCGAAAAGGGGCGCCTCCTCGTTTACATATAAATCCTTAGTTGAAAGGCAAGAGACCCTCGTATGATCTCATCTAGCAACAACCTCGCGGACATCAAGGTCGTCGGCGTCGGCGGCGGCGGTGTCAATGCCGTCAACCGCATGATCGAAGAAGGCCTCAAGGGAGTCCAGTTTGTCGCCATCAATACCGACTCCCAGGCGCTGATCTTCTCCGACGCTGACACCAAACTCGACATCGGCCGCGAGGCTACTCGCGGCCTCGGTGCCGGCGCTAACCCGGAGGTAGGCAAGACGTCCGCTGAGGACCACAAGACCGAAATCGAGGACGCCCTCCAAGGCTCCGACATGGTCTTCGTGACGGCCGGCGAGGGCGGCGGAACCGGTACCGGCGCGGCCCCCGTCGTGGCTTCCATCGCGAAGAAGATGGGTGCTTTGACCGTTGGTGTTGTTACCCGCCCGTTTAAGTTTGAGGGCGCGCGCCGTACCCGCCAGGCCATGGCCGGTATCGAGGAGCTGCGCGAGGTCTGCGATACCCTCATCGTTATTCCGAATGACCGCCTCATGCAGCTGGGCGGCGAGGAACTGTCCATCGTTGAGGCCTTCCGCGCTGCCGATGAAGTCCTGCACAACGGTGTTCAGGGTATTACCAACCTCATCACCATCCCAGGCATGATCAACGTCGACTTTGCGGACGTGCGCTCCGTCATGTCCGATGCCGGCTCCGCGCTCATGGGCATCGGCTTTGCCCGCGGCGACAACCGCGCGCTCAACGCAGCCGAGCAGGCCATCAACTCTCCGCTGCTGGAGTCCACGATGGAAGGCGCTAAGGGCGTCCTACTCTCCATCGCTGGCGGCTCCGATCTGGGCCTCCACGAGGTCAACGCGGCTGCCTCCATGGTGGAGGAGCGTGCCGACGAGGATGCCAACATCATCTTCGGCACCATCATCGATGACAACCTGGGCGACGAAGTCCGCGTCACCATCATCGCCACCGGCTTTGATGCACAGGCCAATATGACCTCCCAGCCGGTGCAGCCTGGTCAGGCAGCACCGCAGGGCCAGCACGCCACCCCGGCTGCCCGCCCGGGTTCCCTCTTCGAGAACCGTGCCGAGGCACAACCGGAATCCCCCGCCGCGTCCAGCGCGGAAGCCCCACGTGAGGAGTACACACGTGCTGAGTCGCAGGGCACCGAGCGCCGCGAGCGTGAAGAGTACGCACCGCGCCACTCCTACGAGCGTGAGCAGCCCTCCGAGCCGGCTCCGTCCAGCGGACTGTTCACCAGCTCTGATCGCTTCCGCCGCGAGGAGCGCGAGAATCGCGACGAGTACCGCCTGTCCCGCCCAGACGAGCGCCGCCCCCGTGGCTTCGATGATGACGGCGACGACGATCTCGACGTGCCCTCCTTCATGCGCTAGTCGCAGCCCGCTACTCTGGAGTGCATGCCAGTAAACGAGGAAGCACACCCATCGAAGCGCCCCGTCCGCATGGTCTTTACCAGCCGTGCTGGCGGGGCGTCGTCGTCTCCCTATGACTCTTTCAATTTAGGTGATCACGTGGGCGATGACCCCGCCGCCGTGGCCGCTAACCGCTCCCGCCTTCTACGCGCCACAGGGCTCGACGACATCGTGTGGATGGAACAGTTACATACCAATACCGTCACCACGGTAGGAGCGGAGCGCCGCGGCATGACCGAGCCGGTTGAGGCTACCGATGCCCTGGTCACCACCGAAAAACGTCTGGGCCTCGGCGTGCTCGTGGCCGATTGCACGCCGGTATTGCTTGTCGACGTCCCTGCCGGCGTCATCGCCGCCGTCCATGCAGGCCGCCTCGGCGCACGCAACGGCATCATCCGCGCTACCGTCAACACCATGATGGAGCTCGGTGCGACTCCGTCGACTACTCAGGTTCTCATGGGGCCGGCCGCCTCGGGCCGCAATTATGAGGTGCCGGAGGAGATGGCGAGGGACGTCGAGAAGCACTTGCCCGGGTCGTTAACGCGTACTGCGAAGGGAACCTGGGGTGTCGATGTCCGTGCCGGACTGGTGCGTCAGCTCATGGAGCTGGGCATTACTGCCATTGAGTCCGATCCGCGGTGCACCATTGAAGATCCAGACTTCTTTTCCTATCGCCGTGAAGGCGTCACCGGACGCCAAGCCGGCGTGATTTGGTTGGAGGGATAACAATGACTGACCAGAACCGTCTCGAGGAACTGCGGGCCGGACTCGAGCGCACCCGCGCTGACATCCAACGTTTCGCCGACGAAACTGGGCGCGAAGCACCCGTGCTGTTGCCGGTGACCAAGTTTCACCCTGCGGAAGATATCGCTCTGCTTGGGCAGCTAGGCATCACCGACGTCGCTGAAAACCGCGAACAGGAAGCTCGCGCCAAGGCCGAAGCGCTGCCCCATATGCACTTCCACATGATCGGCCAGATTCAAACCAAGAAGGCCAACCACGTAGCACGCTGGGCGCATAGCGTGCACTCGCTCGACTCTGAGAAGCTTGCGCGTGCCCTAGACCGCGGCGTCGGCTTGGCCCACGAACGAGGCCAGCGCGACGACACCTTGCCGGTCTTCATTCAGGTCTCCGCTGACGGTGATACAGCCCGTGGCGGTTGCCCACTCGAGCAGGTTTCTGACTTGGTGGACGTAGTCGAAGAACTCGACAATATTGAGCTGCAGGGCTTTATGGTTGTCCCACCTCTGGAGAGTGAACCGGTCGAGGTTTTTACACGGGTAAAAGAGCTTGTGGAGGAGACTTCTAAGCAGTTGGGGCGTCCCTTGAAACTCTCTGCCGGAATGAGTGCAGACCTGCAGGCAGCAATTGAATCTGGAACAGATATCGTGCGTGTCGGAACCGGAATTATGGGCCCGCGGCCAGTAGTTTAAATGGCATCGCAAAAGCGCATTTCAAAGACACTAATCTCACAGAAAACTAGGTCAGAGGGAGACCCAGAATGTCACTGATTGATAGGACCAAGGAATTCTTCGGGCTGGGCCCGATGGACATGGACGCCGACGACGCCTACTACGCCGACGAGCGCACCTACAACGCTCCGTCGTACGCAGCACCGTCCTACGACAAGCAGGAAGAAGAATTCGTTCCGACCATCGTGGCCCTGTCGCTCGTCTCCTTCGATGACGCGGCCAAGGTTGGCGGCCCGTTCCGTGATGGTGACGCCGTAGTCTTCGAACTCACCGATGCCGACCGTGGCTCCGCCAAGCGTTTCGTCGACTTCGCAGCTGGCCTGTGCTTCGCACTGGAAGGCCGTATGAAGAACCTCACCAAGGGCGTTGATACCAGCCGCAAGGTCTTCGCCATTGTGCCGAAGGGCGCTGACATCTCTACCGTTGAGCTGGAGCGCGCCGCGCACCTGCGCTAAAACTCGACGCCTCAGGGCCGCCGATCCTGCCCCCTCCCGTGTTGGCTAGTGGAGGAGGCTGGTAACGGCGGCTCATTGCGTTTTCTCGGGTTGCTTTTCTGGCGAACCGCCGGACGGGGGAGTACCGCCCGCGGGGGTGGTTCAGATAGGCTCGGGCGATGTGAATGCTTTAGGTTCAATTCTCATTCTTGCGGTGAGCCTCTACTCGTGGATTCTGCTCGCGCGCATCGTCATCGAGATGATTCAGTCCTTCTCGCGCCAATTTAACCCGCCGCGGTGGTTCATGATGGTGGCAGAAGTGCTGTTTGTCCTCACTGATCCGCCCGTTAAGGCTCTGCGTAAAATCATCCCGCCGCTGCAGTTGGGAGGCATTGCTCTCGATGTCTCAGTTATCGTACTGTTCCTGCTCTTGGCAATTCTCTCGCGACTGATCACGTGGGTATTTTTTGGTGCTGGCGGGCTCGCAGTCTAAATTGCGGGTGTATTAAACCCTTTTGTTAACGTTGAGACTCGTGCCTGCGTTAGATAATGTGTTGATTTGGATACAATGAGTTATCACAATCCGTATTATTAACCGCATATGTACCCGGCCTCTGGACCCACTAGAGGTTTGACCGATTCGTAAGGGGAAGAGAAGTCAATGCCACTGTCACCAGCTGATGTACACAACGTCGCCTTCAGCAAGCCGCCTATTGGCAAGCGTGGCTACAACGAGGACGAGGTCGATCAGTTCCTCGACCTCGTCGAAGATGCTCTTGCTCAGTTGCAGGATGAGAACGACGACCTCCAGGCCCAGGTAGAGGATCTGAAGGCACAGTCCAAGGGCGGCGCCGCTGCTGGCGCCGGTGCTGCTGCAACCAAGGTCGATGAGGCCGCCGTGCGCAAGGACGTGGAGTCCAAGCTGCGCGCTGAGTACGAGGCAAAGCTGGCTGACTCGAAGAACGAGGTTGCCAAGGCCAAGGAAGAAACCAAGAAGGCCCAAGAGCAGGCTAAGGCCGCTCAGGCTCAGGCGCAGTCCTCCCAGGCTCCGGCTGCTCAGCAGCAGGATAACTCCGCAGAGCTTAAGGCTGCCCGTGAGGAAGCTGCCGCCGCGAAGCGTGAGCTCGAAGCATCCAAGCGCGAGCTGGAGAACACCAAGAAGGAGCTGGAGTCCGCCAAGAAGAACTCCGGCGCCTCCACCGCTGCCGCCGGCATTGCCGGCGCTGGCGCTGCCAAGACTGCGGATGGCCTGGCTACTCCGGAGACCCACATGCAGGCCGCTCGTGTTCTGGGCTTGGCTCAGGAAATGGCGGACCGCCTTACCAACGAGGCCAAGGCAGACTCCGAGTCCATGCTGGCCGAGGCCCGCACGGCTGCAGAAAAGCAGCTTGCTGAGGCTGATTCTCACTCCAAGGCTCAGTTGGCTGACGCCCAGAAGCGTTACGACGCACAGCTGCTGGATGCCGACAACCGTTCCAAGAAGCTCGTCGCTGACGCAGAGACCAAGGCTAAGCAGACTGAGTCTGATGCCACCTCCCGCGCTGAGGCTCAGATCCGCCAGGCTGAGGAGAAGGCAGCAGCCCTGCAGGCTGACGCGGAGAAGAAGCACACCGAGGTCATGAACACGGTCAAGCAGCAGCAGACTGCTCTCGAGGCCCGTATCTCCGAGCTGCGCACCTTTGAACGCGAGTACCGTACCCGCCTCAAGACGCTTCTCGAGTCCCAGCTTGAGGAGCTGGAGTCCCGCGGCACCGCGGCTCCGAACGGTGAGGCTGGCAAGGCCAACAACTAATCTTTGGCTAATGACTGAATCAACGGCGTCCCGCACAGGACGCCGTTATTCTTTTGGTAGGCCACCGAGGCCTCCGGTAGACACAAGACCAGTTTTCGTTGGAGAGGAGCGACGATGCTCATTGGCGCATTGGTTCTGGCGTTCGTAGCTTTCTTGGCTCTCGTGAACTACATCCTCACCGCCGCTGACTGGTCCCTGTACCTGCTGTTCATCTCTGCCGGTGTCGGCATCATTCTCTTTATCGTCGATACAGTGGTGAAAATACGCCGCAAGCACGACAAGTAGCCCTCGGCCTCAAGGGAATCCTGAGGTAGAGGGCTCCTAGGCAGTGAGCTGCTGCGATGGAAGGCTACTGTCGCGGATAGTGGCACCGACCGAATCTAGGTGCCGGCGCTGTCCGGCGGTCCAGTTGCTTTAGGGGTCGCCTGCCGTGGCGAAGGCGGTGGGAGAGGACCGAAGGTGCGCTTTACCGTCCCTTCAACCCGGGCCATCCGCCCACGCCCTGGCGGAGCATTGAGGTTATCTTGATTGACTCCGTTGTGGTACGGACACAACATCACGAGGTTCTCGGGATTGGTATAGCCCCCGTACTTCCACGCGATGATGTGGTGCACTTGGCACTCATCGGCGGGCTTCATACAGTCATTCCATGCACAGACCGGAAACTCGGCCATAGCCATGATGCGCTGTTTGATGCTAGCGCTCCGCTCCTGCCGATAGAGGTTCACAGGTCCGCGGACGGGGTGAAAGAGCGTCGCCAATGTGCCGTCAAGGTCTATTTCACCGGAGATCACCTTGTTGACATACTCCGCACCCGTCATTGTCGCGCCATTGGTCATGCGCAGCGTAACTTCCTCACCATCACCATTGAGAATCTGCGTCAACGCATCCAAGGGGACAAGAATGTTGGTCTGTAGTCCTTTGCGTGGCGCAGCCCCAGTAAAGAAGGCCTCCTGGATGGATTCGATGGGTCGGTGCTCATCGACGGCGTCGTTAAGCTCAGCGATGACATGAGAAGGGGCTGTAATCGCCATCGTCCACAGCGAGTTTCGCCGGCGATACACCGTGACACCTGCCTTGGGCTGCGGCGGTTTCGAAAGCTCTTTGAGCTTCTTCTTGGCCAGAGCTTCCATCGCCAAGGTATCAGCACTCGTGCGACACAGCTCAAGGCGCTTCTGCCACCCCAGCGCCAGTGTCCGAGCTTTGCGTGCATAGCGGTCAATGACGTTGAGTGTGGGCAGAGAATGGCCGCGCTGGCGGGCTGCAATTACGGCGTTGCGTTGCATTCGAGTCATCGCAGTCGTGCCAAAGAAACTCGAGTGCAAGCGCACCAATTCCTTGGCGGTCTTATCCGGTGATCCGGCAGCAATGAGATCCGCTTCAGACATGCCTTCGCACCCGGCGACGACATCAATGCCGGGCGCCAGGGCGTCAAGAAAAGTCTGAAGTGCGTTCATGATTCTGAAGCCTAAGGCTCACTGTGATCAGCCCGCACTAGAAAGAATGTTCCTGTGAATAACCTTTTCACCTGAGCATCGTGGGCACACACGGGTTTCTATTTCAGGATCTCGGGAACCTGTGGCTGTGAAAACTTGACCCCTCGGTTATACTCTGGAGCTACATGCAGTGAGCCGGCTATCACCGGGGAGCATTCCGGAAGAACGTGAGGCGCGCGAGCGCCGCATTATTAGAACCGGGCGGGTAGGGACCGTCATCTCCTTCACACAACGAAGCGGGGCGCCTCGGCGTCCAAGCGGGGTGGTACCGCGAGCCGCAAGGCGCGTCCCCGTCACAGCGAACGAGTGAAGGAATTTTCAGATGAGCAACAACCCTACGAACGTCGGCAGCGTTTATCCCAAGGTCGATATGACAGCTGGGTCCTCCCGCTTCCCCGACATGGAGCAGGAAGTCCAGAAGTACTGGACGGCCGACGATACTTTTAAAGCCAGCCTCGAGCAGACAGAGGGTTGCCCCGAGTACGTCTTTTATGATGGCCCGCCCTTTGCCAATGGCCTGCCGCACTATGGCCACCTGTTGACCGGTTACGTCAAAGACATCGTCCCGCGCTACCGCACCATGGCCGGCAACCACGTCCCGCGCGTCTTCGGCTGGGATACCCACGGCCTGCCGGCGGAGCTCGAGGCAGAAAAGCAGCTCGGAATCACCGATAAGGCCCAGATCGAGGAGATGGGCCTAGAGAAGTTCAACGAATACTGCGCCAAGTCCGTCCTCGAGTACACCGATGAGTGGGAAGAGTATGTTAACCGCCAGGCTCGCTGGGTGGACTTTGAAAACGGCTACAAAACCATGGACTTGGAGTACATGGAGTCTGTCATGTGGGCGTTTAAGGAGCTCTATGACAAGGGCCTGATCTACCAGGGCTTTAGGGTTCTGCCGTATTCCTGGGCTGAGCACACCTCGCTATCCAACCAGGAAACTCGCCTGGATGATTCTTATAAGATGCGCCAGGACCCGACCCTGACGGTGACTTTCCCGGTGACTGGTGTGGTCGAGGGAAGCGCTGCGGAGAAAACGTTGGCTGACAACGCCGAGCTTGCCGACGCCTCCTTCCTCGCCTGGACCACCACCCCGTGGACCCTGCCGTCCAACCTGGCTTTGGCGGTCCATCCGGAGGTCGACTACGTGCTGTTTAAGGCTACTGAGGGCGACTTTGCTGGCCGTACCTTTGTGATGGCCGAGGCACTAACCGGCACTTTGGCGAAGGAGCTGGGTGAGGCGGAGGTCCTGAAGACCTTCAAGGGCGCTGATCTGGAGGGCTTTACGTACCAGCCCATCTTTGATTTCTTCCCGGACGTCGAGAACGCGTACCAGTTGCTGCTCGCGGATTACGTCACCACCGAGGACGGTACCGGCGTTGTCCACCAGGCTCCGGCCTTCGGTGAGGACGATATGCTCACCTGCCAGAAGTATGGCGTAGGCCTAGTCATCCCGGTGGATGAGGACGGCAAGTTCACCTCGCAGGTACCGCCGTACGAGGGCCAGCTGGTCTTCGACGCTAACAAGTCCATCATCAAGGACCTCAAGGCCGCTGGCCGTGTGGTACGCCACGTGACCATCGAGCACTCCTACCCGCACTCCTGGCGCTCCGGCGAGCCGCTCATCTACATGGCGCTGCCGGCATGGTTTGTCAAGGTGACCGAGTTCCGTGACCGCATGGTGGAGCTCAACCACAACGAGATTGAGTGGCTGCCGGAGCATATCCGCGATGGCCAGTTCGGCAAGTGGCTGGAAGGCGCTCGTGATTGGAACATCTCCCGTACCCGCTACTGGGGTGCTCCGATCCCGGCGTGGATCTCCGATGATCCGGAGTACCCGCGCGTGGATGTCTACGGTTCCCTGGATGAGCTGGAGCGTGACTTCGGCGTGCGCCCGACCAGTCTGCACCGCCCACACATCGATGAGCTGACTCGCCCGAACCCGGACGATCCGACGGGCAAGTCCACGATGCGCCGCGTGCCGGACGTGTTGGACTGCTGGTTCGAGTCTGGTTCCATGCCGTTTGCCCAGAAGCACTACCCGTTTGAGAACAAGGAGTGGTTTGAGACCCACTCGCCGTCAGACTTCATCGTGGAGTACTCCGGTCAGACCCGCGGCTGGTTCTACGTCATGCATGCGCTGTCCACCGCGCTCTTTGACCGCCCGGCCTACAAGAAGGTTGTGGCCCACGGCATCGTTTTAGGCAATGACGGCCTGAAGATGTCCAAGTCCAAGGGCAACTACCCGAACGTCAACGAGGTCTTTGACCGCGATGGTTCGGATGCGATGCGCTGGTTCCTCATGTCCTCGCCGATCCTGCGCGGTGGCAACCTCATTGTCACCGAGCAAGGCATCCGTGAGGGCGTGCGCCAGGCCATCCTGCCGATCTGGAATGCCTACACCTTCCTACAGCTCTACGCTTCTCAGGAGGCGCAGTTCGATGTCAGCTCCACCAACGTGCTGGACCGCTACATCTTGGCCAAGACTCATGACTTGGTGAAGAACACGAATGACGCGCTGGCGAATACCGACATCGCTTCGGCCACTGAGGAGGTTCGCCTCTTCGCGGACGCGCTGACTAACTGGTATGTTCGCCGCTCTCGTGACCGTTTCTGGGAAGGCGAGGAGACTCACGTTGAGGCGTTCAATACCCTCTACACGGTGCTGGAGACCGTCTCTCGCGTGGTGGCTCCGCTGCTGCCGCACGTTGCTGAGGTCATCTACCGTGGCCTGACCGGTGAGCGTTCCGTGCACTTGGCGTCCTACCCGAAGGCTGAGGATTACCCGGCTGATCATGACCTCGTGGCAGCGATGGATGCTACCCGTGCGGTGGCCTCGGCGGCGTCGTCGGTGCGCAAGTCCAACAAGCTGCGCAACCGTTTGCCGTTGCCGAAGCTGACCGTGGCGATGCCGGATTCGGCACGCCTGGCGGACTTCAAGGACATCATCCGCGATGAGGTCAACGTCAAAGACGTCGTTCTTACCGATGATGTCGACGAAGTCGGTACCTTCGACGTGGTGTGCAACGCCAAGGTTGCGGGCCCGCGCTTGGGTAAGGATGTCCAGCGTGCCATCAAAAACCTCAAGGCTGGTAACTACGAGCGCGAGGGTGACGAGGTCGTCGTTGACGGCGATATTCGTCTGAGCC
This sequence comes from Corynebacterium sp. FDAARGOS 1242, assembly GCF_016889985.1. Taxonomy (NCBI): domain Bacteria; kingdom Bacillati; phylum Actinomycetota; class Actinomycetes; order Mycobacteriales; family Corynebacteriaceae; genus Corynebacterium; species Corynebacterium sp. FDAARGOS 1242. Next base: position 547,292 of record NZ_CP069568.1, read on the forward strand.
CAGAGGAGTACACCGAGCGCCTGCAGGCAGCGAACCCGGAGTCCACGGCACGAGTGGACGGCGTCGATGGTCTGGTGGTGCTGGATACTGAGGTTACCGAGGAACTCGAGGCCGAAGGCTGGGCCGCTGACGTTATCCGCGGTCTGCAGGATGCCCGCAAGGCCGAGAACTTTGTCGTGACCGACCGCATCACGGTGATGCTTTCGGTTCCTGCGGAGAAGGAGGAGTGGGCCAACCGCCACCGCGATCACATTGCGGCGGAGGTGCTGGCTACCGACTTCACCGTGACGACGGAGACTCTGTCTAACGATAGCGGCCAGACGGTGCATGACGTCCTCAAGGGTGTCACCGCGACCGTGGCCAAGGCCTAGAGCTTGGACAGCAGGGCGCAGCTGACCATGCGCTAAGTATCGAGGAGAAAAGCTCCACCTCCCAGTAGGGAGAGTGGAGCTTTTCTGGTAATCGCAGAGCTAACGGCGAGCACCTGGCAGGTGTGCGCGCCACGCCATGACGACGTTGATAAGGCACAACAGAGCGAGGACGCTGCCAATAACGAAGAGGTTGCTAAACCCAAAGTACGGTGCCAGGGCACTGAAAGCCATGGGGATGAAGAAGCCTGTGTAGGAGATGGAATAGTACACGGCGGTCAGGCCAGCAAGCTCACGTTCTCCTGCGATGCGCTGAACCTCGGAGAGGCCGGCGACGAGAGCCAAGCCGTAGCCAGCTCCCATGGTGGCAGCTGCGGCGATGCCCAGAGGCAGAGACAAGGTATGCGCGGCGAAAGCTGCGAAGATTGCTCCAACGGTGATAACGGCCATGGCGATGGCGGAGGCGCGAGCAGACTTGTGGGTATCCACGATACGTCCGAGCATTTGCACGCCCACGCCGCAGCCGAGGGTGATGACGGTCATGAGACCGGAGAAGGCGATGGGAGCGTTGCCGGCGGAATCGGACAACAATTGCGGCAGCAGCGCATAGGCAGCACCGGCACAGCCGAAGACCCAGGGAGCCACAGGCATGACGACGCGCACGAAACGCTTGTGAGCGGCCGTCGGAACGTGGAGCATCTGGAGCATCTCGCGGACGGTGAGATCCAGGATGGTCATCTTCACGGTGCCATGGCTGGGCTGGCGGGTTTCCGGTGTGTGAAGAATCCAGATAGCAGTGACAACGGTGAGCAGCATATGGAGGATATATGCGGTGTGCGTCGGCCACGGACCCCACTGCGCCAAGACAGAAGCGATGCCCGCGCCCACGAGGAAACCTGCAGTCAAACACAGCGATGCCTTGCGTGCACCGGAGGCAGGGTCACCACCGGCACGGGTAATGAGCTCAGTAATCCACGTTGAACCCACAGCCATGACCAGGCCCAACGCCATGCCGCACAGAACGCGGCCCAAGGCAATGATGAGAGGCTCCTCGGGAGCGATAGAAAGAAGGAAAGAACCAGCAAGAGAGAGCGGAGCGGCCGGAAGCAGCATCGGGCGGCGGCCAATAAGGTCAGAGAGCGGCCCGCCGATGAGCAACGCCGGAATAATGCCGACAACATACGCCGCGAGGAGGCCGTTGACAGTCACTTGAGAGAAATGAGAGGTCTCGCGGTACATCACGAGCAGCGGCGTGAATTCATTGCCACCCCAGGCCACAGCGACCATGGAGCCAGCAACGGGGAACCACGCGCGTGACGAGAGCGCTCCCTGGGCTGGGGACACAGCGGAGTCAGTTGATAGGTCGGAGTCGTCGGCAGACGTGTCGACCTCCGGGTGCGAATGTGCGGAGACAGTCACAGTTGCTTCCTTGAAGAGTTGAGATGAGATTCGAGTTCGGTGAGGTAGGTGTCGAGGTGGCCGGCGCGGAGGGCGTCGGCAAGCAAGGCGTGCTGGGCAACGAAGGCACGGGCACGCTCAACGCTGCGCCCCACGGCCGTGGCGGTGAAACGTTGCTGGCGCTCGCGCAAGGTGTGTCCCAGATTGGCCAGCAGACGGTTGCCACCGTTGTCCATGATGGTCTGGTGGAATTTCGCGTCGAGCCGGGCATAGGCGCGTAAGTCGTCCTTGTCGAGCGCGGCATGTTGTTCCGCAATGGTGGCGTCGAGGACATCGGTGATGAGGCCGCGCTCCTCGGCTGGTAAAGAGCAGATATGACGGGCAGAGTGCTCGTCGACGAGCATGCGTGCCTCGTACACTTCACGAATCTCGCGGGGACTAATCGGTACCACGAGCGCGCCACGTTTGGGGTAGAGCTTCAAAAAGCCTTCCACTTCGAGGCGGAGGAAAGCTTCACGTACCGGGGTACGGCTCATCCCCAGCTCTGAGGCGAGGGCGGCTTCGGAGAGCATCTCCGAGTCATCAACCTCGTCATCGATGATGCGGCGTTTGAGGTGTTCGTAGGCCCGTTCCGCGGCGGGCACCTTGTCTTTCTGCATGCATACATGATGCATGCATGCGGTGCGCAAGATCTAGCGCAAGCGCCAATTCGTGAGACATCGATCACGCGGAAGGTAAGTGAGAGCTAGTTCTCCGAATATCGAATGTGGCCAGGTGGGAGACGAGTTAAAGGCGAGTGAGGGAAGCAGTGGTGACGTCGTAAAGCACTGCCTCGCCCATGCCAACCCAACCGATAAAAGGATCATCCTGAAGCACGTGCGGAGTGTGGACATGGCCGAGAATCCATGCGTCGAAGCCACACGCCTGTAGTTGATTGGGCGTCGTAGGCAAGCACACGCCTTTGGAGAACGCACCGGTCGCTGACGAATGCAGCAAGCCTAGGTGCGGCCCGTCGCCTTGGCGGGCAGGAAAGGTGAGTATGCGGGGATCAGGGTCTGCGGCCACCGCGGCGGTAACAACAGTTGCGCCCGCGCAGTGAAAGGCATGAACGTCGGTAGAGTGAACGGTCACAAACGAAGGGAAGCTGAGTTTGTGGTGGACGTCGTGATTTCCGGAGATGAAATGGGCGTCGTCGAAAAGTTCGCCGGCGCGGGCCATGATCTGCTGGGCCTGGGGGACGTATGTTTCTGTGTCGGCCGTGCGATCAATGATGTCACCGAGACAGACACATGCATCCGCATCGGTGGTCTCGAGCACGTTGAGCGCCCACTCTATGCCCGGCGCGCCAGGCCTGCCAAGGTGAAGATCCGCGAAAATGAGAATGCTAGCCACGCGTCCGCCGTCCCTGCCACCAGGTGATAAGTACTAGCACGACGGTGGAGGTGCCTACACCGATGAGCGTCATGGCCATGGCTTCGGCACGGTGTCCCTGGTCAAACTGGTTCATAATCCACGGCGCGAGCAGATTGAGTTGGCTCGGACGGATTAGGGAAGACATCACCAGCTCGCGGAACCCCACGAAGAACGCCAGGAGCCAGCCCGCGAAGATACCCGGGGCGAGCAGCGGCAAGGTGATGCTGCGTAACGTGTGGGACACGGAGGCACCGGATACGGCGGCGGCCTCGTACACAGTGGGGGAGACAGCGCCGGCAGAGGTCTTGATGTTCTGCACCGCCATGGGCAGGAAGAGAACAGTAAAAGCCATGACGAGGATGACCATGGAACCGTACGGTGTCCACGGCAGCCACGGAGCGTTCCATAGGAGGATGAAGCCGATGGCAAGCACAATGCCGGGAACAGTATCGGGTGCCACAGCAAGGAAGTCCGCGACACGGGCGCTGACCTGCTTGGTCCGCTGAGTGAGCAAGGTGACGGCGATGCCGAGGATGACCGCCGTTGTGGCGCCTATTGCGCCGAGGGCAATGGAACGCAGCAAAGCTTCCTGGGCGGAAGGCATCTGTAGGACGATGGCGAAATAGTCGAAGGTGAGGTTCTGAGGCGTTGGGGGCGCGGAGCGCAGAATGGTCATTGCTGCCAGGGTGATGGAAATATACGGGATGAGCACCGAGCAGGCGATGATGAGGAAGGTAACGACGCCGCCAAAGGCCTTGCCTACAGCGCCAATGCTGAGCGAGACCTGACGGGAGACACGTCCGCCACCGGTGAGGTCTCGTCGCGAGACCCATTGCTGGAATGCCCACGCGCCGACACCAAGTGCGAACAATACTGATGAGGACGCTGCTGCATCAGAGAAACTCAACGGGTCAATGGTGACGTCTTGGTAGATGGAGGAGACCAATACTGTGAAGCCGATGGCGTTTCCCAAGGTAACCGGGGTGCCGAACTCGCCAGCGGCCTTAATGAAAATGATCAGTGCGCCCAGTGAATAGGGGCCCACGACGGTGGGCAGGATGATGCGACTAATTTGTTGCCACCGGCTGGCGCCTGCGACTTGAGCCATTTCCAGAGAGGATGCGGGAATTGAGGTCAGGCAGTTGCGCAGGATGAGGTAGAGGAAGGGAAAGAGCTCGCACGCCATGATGAAAGCCATGCCAGGAACCGAGTAAATGGCGTCATGCGCGAGCTTGCCGACGGTATGCCCGAAGAGCAATTCGGAGACTCCACCACGGCGGGTGAAATCCATCCACGCCATTGCTGCGGCAAAAGGCGGGGTCATGAAAGGAATCATGATGGCGATTTCTATCCAGTTCGCCTTAGAAAAAGACGTCCACGCGCGCAGGAAAGCTAGCGGGGCAGCGAACAGAGTAGAAAAGACCACCACGAGGAAGGAGAGGACGACCGTATTGAGCAGCACCTCTCCCATGCCCGGCTCCACAATCTTGTGGAGGGAGGAAGGCTCATCGCGGTAACCCACCACGGCGCTGATGAGCACCGATACCAACGGCGCGGCGACAAGCACGAGCAGCACGATGAGTACTGCATAGATACCAAGAGTGCGCTGTGGGCTGCGGGTAGTAGTGCTCATGAGGTGGGGTTACTCCGTGGTAAGAAAGTAGGGACTACTTCAGGTAGCGCTCGGCGAACTTTTCCTTGACGTCCTTCGAGGAAGAGGCGATGCCATCGAGATCTTCGTTAAGAGTGTCAATCTCCTCCAGCTTTGGACCGTTCTTCGGGGCGATGTCGGTGTTGGCTGGGATCATGTTCTTGGAAGCAGAAATCTCCTGCGCCTCATCGGAGAACATGAAGTCAACAAAAGCCTCGGCGGCGTCCTTGTTATCGGTGGTCTTGAGGATCATGACTGGGCGCGGGGTGACGGTAGTGCCCGAGGACGGGATAACAACCTCAAGCGGCTCGCCCTTAGCTTTAGCGGAGTACGCAGAGTAGTCCACGCCGCCCATGACGATGCCGCGGGAGCCGGAGGTGACCTGATCCAAGGCCGGACCGTTAGCGCCCTGAACAATCATGCCGTTGTCGAAGAGCTTGTCAAAGAGCTCCCACGTCTTGTCCTCGCCCCACTGGTCCACCATGGCGGCAATGAGGTCAGCGGCCGTACCAGACTCGCGCGGATCCGGCATGATGACCTGATCCTTGTACTTTTCGTCGGCGAGATCCTCCCAGTCCTGAGGGGCGGAGTCCACCACGTTGGTGTTGGTAACCAGCGCCAACGCGGATCCATCGCGGCCGGTGAAGGTGCCGTTCTTGGACACCCAGCTCGAGGTGATCTTGTCAGCGCCTTCCGGGGTGTACTCTTCCAGAGCGCCGGCCTTGTCCTGCTTGGACGCAGCGGACCAGGAAGCCAGGTAGACCACGTCAGCCTGCGGGTTAGCCTCTTCCGCCTTGAGCTTGGCAGTAATCTTTCCGGTGGTGTCGGCAAAGACGTTGACCTTGACATCGGTCTTTTCCTCGAAGGCCTCGACGAGGGCGTCGGTAAGGCCCTGCGGGTTCGCGGAGTAGTAGTCCAGCTCGCCGGACAGTCCTTCCGGGGCCTCCCAGGCCTCAGCGGTGGACTCAGCGCCGGTGTTGTCAGCGGAGGAGGCGTCGGTGGAGTCGGCTGAATCAACAGAACCGCAACCGGCCAGAGCCAGGGCGGAAGCAGCGGTGGCAGCCACAGCGAGAGAAAGCTTCTTATACAGCATGGAGAATCCTTAACAGTAGAAAACAGATGAGTTTAGTACGCGAGACGTACCGTCGAACCACGTTCGACTCGGGAGCGGCTGTAAGCCACCCAGGGTTCGTCAGCGCCCTCGACATCGCAGTGCAACTCGTAGCGCCCGCCGATGTACTGAGCAGTGCGGACGACCCCGTCCACGTGGTGCGGGAAAGACCCGATGTCTTCCTCCGCGCCAAGGACGGTGAGGTTTTCTGGACGGACGTCGGGAAGCCCAGCGCGGCGGTTCATGGTGCCCACGAAGCCGCCGACGAAGGGAGTGGCGGGGGAATCGTAGAGGGTAACAGGATCGGCGAACTGTTCGATGACACCGTCTTTCATGACGACGACTCGGTCCGACATGGACAGCGCCTCGGACTGATCGTGGGTAACGTAGATGACCGTGAGGCCCAAATCGTGAGCAAGCGCGGTGAGCTCGGCACGAATCTGAACACGCAGGGCAGCGTCGAGCGCAGAGAGTGGCTCATCCATGAGAAGTAGCTGCGGGTTGGACACAAGCGCGCGGGCGATGGCTACGCGCTGCTGCTGGCCGCCGGAGAGCTGATTGGGGCGAGCCTGAGCCTTCGGGGTAATACCGACCATGTCCATGCATGTGCGCACTCGTTCGGCGCGTTCCGCAGACGATAGCTTGTTCCCCGCGGTCGTGAGAGGAAATTCGATGTTCTTCTCCACAGTCATGTGTGGCCACAGCGCCAGATCCTGGAAGACCATGGACAAGTTGCGCTTATTCACCGGAACGTTGGTGCGAGGGCCGAACATTTCTTTGCCGGAGAAGGTGATGGTGCCGGCATCAGGAGTTTCGAGGCCTGCGATGCAGCGCAGAAGGGTGGACTTACCACAACCGGAGGGGCCGAGGATAGAGATGAACTCGCCGGAGTTAATGACGAGGTCAGTGGCATGGAGGCCGGTGTTGTCCGCGAACTCGCGCTTAATGCCGTTGATGACCACGTGGGCTTGGGAGGCAGGGTGTTGGGGCGAGAGCTGAGAAGTCACAGCGAAATAGATTAGGTCGAGAAAGTAACCGAGGGGAGTCGGGGCAGTTACGAAAGCGGTAAGCGCAGGTGAATAGTGGGTTTCCTGCGGGTAGAGCTTAGACTGGAGCTCATGCAACGCTGGGTCCTTCACATCGACATGGATGCCTTCTTTGCCTCCGTGGAGCAGCTGACCCGGCCCACGCTGAGAGGACGCCCAGTGCTCGTGGGCGGCGCAGGTGGGCGCGGCGTGGTGGCTGGAGCTTCTTACGAAGCCCGTGAATATGGTGCGCATTCCGCTATGCCCATGTTCCGCGCCCAGCAGCTGGTGGGGTATAAAGCCGTCGTGGTGCGGCCGCGGCGTGCGGTTTATTCGGCAGCCTCGCACCGAGTCTTTGGCATCATCGCTCAACATGCGGGGCTAATTGAACAGCTCTCCATTGATGAAGCGTTCATGGAACCGGCTGCGCTGGCTGGGGCCGCGCCGGACGACGTCCACGAGTGGGCCGAGAACCTACGCCGTGTTATCCGCGAGGAAACAGGCCTACCCAGCTCTATCGGTGCGGGGGCGGGAAAACAGGCGGCGAAGATCGCCTCGGGCGAAGCGAAACCAGATGGCACCTTCGTGGTGCCGCAGGAACGGTTCGGTGAACTTATCCACCCGTTGCCCGTGGGTAAGCTGTGGGGCGCGGGTCCGGTGACGCAGCAGAAGCTCGCGGCCATTGGGGTAGACACCATTGGGCAGCTGGCGGCCATGAGCCGCAAAGAAGTGGAGATTTCCCTCGGTGGAGTGGTGGGCGTGCAGCTATGGCAGCTGGCGCAAGGCAGCGATGAGCGGCCTGTAGCTCCGCGCGCGATTTCCAAGCAGATTTCCACGGAGTTTACCTACCCCACGGACTTGCGCACGGTGCCGGAGGTGGATGCTGCGTTGACGCGGGCAGCAGAAGGTGCGCACCGCCGCTTGCTCAAGGATGGGCGGGGTGCTCGTACCGTGACAGTGAAATTGCGGATGGCGGATTTCCACATTGAGTCGCGCTCAGCCACCTTGCCCTATGCCACCGATGACTTAGAGATCCTCAAGGCACGGGCATTGAGCTTGGCGCGCTATCCCGACGAGCTAGGGCCCATTCGCTTGGTTGGCGTGAGCTATTCGGGATTGGAAACTGCCCGCCAAGACGTTCTTTTCCCAGAGCTGGACCGCGAAGTCGTGCGCCCAGCTCCGGATACGGATTACGAGACCGGCGTCAGTGACCATCTGCCTGGCGAATCCGAAACGGAGACAGAGACCGGCGCAGAGGTGGAATCGCTCAGGGACGCGGAGACGGACTCGACGCGTCGCTGGCACGCTACTCAGGACGTCTATCATCCGGAGTTTGGCCACGGCTGGATTCAGGGCACGGGGCACGGTGTGGTTAGTGTGCGGTTTGAAACGCGAGCGACGGGGCCGGGATTTGTCCGCTCCTTTGCTTCTGAGGATGAAGAACTGAGACCAGCCGATCCGCTGGATTCGCTGGCGTGGGAGGACATCCCGATGGAGGCAGACGCCGAGCCCGACGACGCGGAGGAAGCGCCACCGAGAGAGGACAGCTAGCCTGCGGTATAGGTCGTGGCCCTCGGCGCTGAGCTGAACATGTCACCCACCGGAGTGTCGGTAGCCAATGCTGCGGCGAGCATAATACGCGCCTGGCCGGCACGGAATCCGCCGGAAGCCACCGCGCCCATCTCGCCTAAGGTGGCGCCTCCACCCGCGCCGCCATAGGCCAGCTTGGTTACCCCATAGGGAGTGCGAGTGCTGATCACCACCGGCACTCCTGCCTGCAGCGCGCGGGCCACCCCGGCACCCATCTCTTCGCCCATATTGCCCGAGCCCATGGCTTCGATGACGAGGCCTTTGGTGTGGCCCAGGGAGGCGTCGACAAGCATGGATCCGGCACCCGGGTAGGCGGCGATGATCTCGACTGGGTACTCGGCCATCGCTGTTAGGGGCAAGGCTGGCAGTGCGGAGTCTCCCACCGGCAGCTCCTCAAAGCCGTTGAGGTGCGAGGTATGCCACTTGCGCGCACCGCGGCCGGGGATGGTTATGCCCCCAAATTGCACCCACACACCCGGCTTGCCAGAGCATACAAGGTCGTATGCATCACGCAGATTGCGCGGGCCATCGCCAGCCGGGTGGTCGAAGGCACGCTGTGCGCCCGTGAGAACGATAGGCCCCGCGCCAAGGTCAAACAGGGACAAGGCCAGCGCGGTTTCCTCCAAAGAATCCGTGCCGTGTGTAATGAGCGCGCCCTCAATCTCCGGGCGGGCAAGCTGTGTGCGAACGCAGAGCAGAAGCACATCGAGGTCAGACAAGGTAATCGAGCTGGAATCCAGCGCGCGGAATTCCACGACCTCGATATCGTCCCCCAGGGATTCAGCCAGTTGTTGGCCGCTAACAGTAGGGACGAGGGAGCCATCCTGGGCAGTGGTGCAGGCAATGGTGCCGCCGGTGGCGATGAGCGCGAAAGTCATTCCACCAGGGTACTTCAGACGCAACCCTGCGCGGGAAACACAGGGTGGTGTTCGTGAGCGCTAGAGTGAAAGGGATTAACCACGACCCCCTACGTGAGGAGTATCTGTGAAATCCATCAAGCTGAGCGCCGCCATCCTGGCCCTGGGTGCAAGTGTCTCCTTGGCTGCCTGCTCGTCCTCGGACGAGGACGCGGCGAACTCGAGCAGCGCCGCGAAGCCCACCGGCGAGACCTCTGCCTCCCAGGTCGTCTCCACCGAGATGCCGTCCGTGGAGGAACTCAACGAGATCCTGGAGAAGGCTTCTGACCCTAACGTGCCGCAGGAAGAGAAGGTTCAGCTGGTCCAGGGCAGTGAGACGGCGCCGGAGCTTTTCGACGTCATGTCTCAGTCCCAGGCCGAATCCGGCGCCACCTTTGAGGTTGTTGCCCCGGTCATCCCGGGCCTCGTGCCGGACTCTGCACTGGCGACCGTTCACATCAATACCCCGGACGGCCAGCAGCAGACTGCTGATCAAGTGGAGTTCATCAAGGAGGGCGGTACGTGGAAGTTGTCTCAGACGTGGGCCTGTGTCCTCGTGACCAATATTGTGCCGCCGGAAGAGGTTCCGGAGATGTGTGCCGATTCCGCAGTAGACGCGCCTGCCGACGCCGCCGACGGCGAGATGCCAGCCGAGGGCGAGGCTCCCGCCGACGCAGCTGACGCCCCCGCCGAAGGTGAGGCTCCAGCACAGTAAGTTCCTCGCGCAGCACGTTCTACGCACGGAAGCTCCAAGGAGCGCGCCTCGACAGCACAAGCGCCCAGTCAGTCCTGGTACGAAACCAGGGCCGGCGGGCGCTTTCTTATGGGTGTGGAGAGTTTAGTCGGTGTGAAAACCCATCTCGGTGGCGCTGGTCTGCAGGACACGCAGGTCCGAGCCTTCTGCACCATAGGAGATGACGGTGGTGATGGAGACGTCGCCAGCCGTCGGCAGTGGCTTGCTCAGGTCCACGGTGACGGTGCCCTCGGACTGGGTCGTGGTATCGAGGACCTTGAGTTCCTTGTCCCGTAGCTCTTCAGGGGCGTCGGCGCCGTCGAAGGACAGCGCGCCCAGGGACGGGCGCTGCTCCACGGAAACGTTGAGCGTCGCCACATCGCCGTCGAGCTTGTCCAAGGTGTACGTGGTGGTTTGCAACAGCGTAGATTCACCGGTGACGCGGGACTCCACCGTCCACTCCGCGCCGGGACCGATCTCTTCTTCAGGGAAGACAATAGGCAGGGACGTCAGGCTGGTAATTGCGCGCTCCACCGCACTGCGCGCCTCATCGGTGGCTGCTTGCGGTGCGGCGAGGCGCAGTGAGTTCATTTGGCCTGTATCGGTGCCACGCCAACCAAACTGGAAACCTTCAGCAGACTCCACATCCGCACCTTCTGCTTCGGGCTTGCCCACGGTGACGAAGGCATTGCGGCTCGCCGGCAGCTGGCCCTCGACGTTTTCGGTAGCCGCCTCCACGGAAGCTTGCAGCGGGAGGGTGATTTTATCGGTAGCTTCGGGCGCAGTGCCTTCGCTGCCATCTTTGCGCAGCTCCTGGGCAAAGCCAGTGGCGGCGGTATAGGTCAGGGACTGCTCGGAATCAAGGTCCTGATAGGCCAGCACGCGGCCGGCGCCGTCGCCTGGGGAGAGGACGGTGACGCGTGGGGCGTCGAGGGGCAAGCCCACGGGTTCCTCCACCGGCTTGTCCGGCTGGGAATAGGAACAGCCAGCAAGAGCGCCGGTCAAGGCCATGGCTGTTGCGGACAGAACTGAAACGACTCTCACACGAAACACGCATTCCAAAATACCGGATGGGGCTGTTTAGAATGGAACGGGTGAAGGCAAGGAGATATATCGGAACAATGGCCGCGGTGGTGCTGGGAGTAGCTGCCGTGGACCAAGCAGTGAAGCAACTGATGCTGTCGATCCTTACCGAAGGCGAAGCGCTGCCGGTGATTGGTAACTGGTTCCGCTTCTACCTCCTTTTCAACCCCGGCGCGGCCTTCTCCATGGGAGGGGAGGGCTCGACGTGGCTGTTTACTACCATCCAGCTGGCCTTCGTCGTCGGTGTTGCCATTGCTGCACCGAGGATTCATGACAAGTGGCAGGCGGTAGGCTTGGCCATGATTGCGGGCGGGGCGCTGGGTAATCTGATTGACCGCCTGGTGCGCGAGCCGGGATTCTGGTTTGGCCACGTGGTGGATTACATTTCCGTCGGCAGCTTCGCCGTCTTTAACATCGCGGATGCCTCAATCACGTGTGGCGTCGTGGTGTTTATCATCGCGATGTTCCTGGCAGAGCGGAAGGAGGCACACGAGTCTGATGCGTGAAAGTCGTAGGTTGCCGGTACCTGAAGGCCTCGAGGGTATGCGTGCCGATGCTGCTTTGGCCAAACTGTTGGGCGTATCCCGGGCCAAAGTAGCGGAGCTGTGCGCGGCGGGTGACGTGGAGATCGACGGCGTGGCGGTGGGCAAGTCCGAGCGGCTTAGCGCCGGCGGTTGGATTGACGTCATGATGCCAGCGCCGGAAGAACCGCTGGTACCCAAAGAGGAGCTGGTAGAGGGCATGGATGTCCTCTACGAGGATGAGGACATCATCTGCGTGTTCAAACCCGTAGGCGTGGCTGCGCACCCGACGTTGGGGTGGGAGGGGCCCACCGTGATTGGCGGGCTTCGCGCGGCGGGCTATGCGCTTGCCGACGCCGGACCTACCGAACGCAAGGGCATCGTGCACCGCCTCGACGTGGGCACCTCCGGGGTCATGGTGGTTGCCGCCAGCGAGCGCGCCTACTCCCAGCTGAAGACCGCCTTCCGCGAGCGGACCGTGGACAAGACCTACCACGCGGTGGTCCAAGGCCTGCCCGACCCTATTGTCGGCACGATTGATGCACCGATTGGCCGTCATCCGTCGGCGGGCTGGAAGTTCGCCGTGGTGGAGGACGGCAAGCCCGCGGTTACTCACTACAAGCTGCTGGAGGCCTTCCGCGAGGCCAGCCTGTTGGAAGTTCATTTGGAGACTGGCCGCACCCACCAGATTCGCGTCCACATGTCCGCTACTGGGCATCCTTGCGTTGGCGATCCGATGTATGGCTGCGACCCGAACTTGGCTAAGCGCGTTGGCCTTATCCGGCAGTGGCTTCATGCGGTGTCCTTGGGCTTTACCCACCCGGGCACCGGCAAATGGTTTGAGTGCACCGCGCCGTACCCGGAGGATCTCGAGCACGCAGTAGAGGTCTTGCGCGGATGACGGTGAAGCGATCCACCCGCCAGCGTATTTATCGCCGCCGCCGCATCGCAGCCTATATGTTGCTTGCGGTGACAGCGCTGCTCGTGGTTCTTTCCTTTGGCATGTTTGGCACGCAGCCAAGCACCGCTCTTCAAGGCGACCAGCTGGGCCCGGACGGCTCCGAGACCGCCGCCGAGTACCGCGAGCGCGCCGAAGCCTCGCTGGCCCAAGCCGATGAGCCGACGTATGCGCTCGTGGGATTCCACACAGCGCTGTCACCGGAGGACACCGCTGAAGTGCTGCGTTCCGTGCAGCGTATGGATGCCATCATCATTGGATTGGCCGCCCCCGTAGCAGTCCCGGAACCTACAGCAGGCAAGGACCGCGCGGACGTCATTACTACCGTCCTTCAGCGCGTGGCTCGCGCCGCCGGCGATGGCGGCGAGACACCATCGCAGGTGGATGCCGCGGTGGTCTATTCCAGCGGCACTGACCTGCGCGCTCTCGCCACTGACCCTCGCGTAAAGACTGTGGAAGCCGCGCCTGCCGACGCCGCCTGGGGTTCCTTCGGCGTGCGCCCACCTTCCAACGCCCAACACAGAGCACACCAGTAAGGAGCGATGATGCGACTATTCCCCAAGACCTCCACGTGGCCTGCCAACTACCGCTTCGCCTACATTCTTGTATGGGCAGGAGCCATCATCACAGTCCTCGCCGCCATCGCGCTAGCACTCTTGGGCAGCGATGGGCTGACGCTGGGCATCATGATTGTTGTGGCCCTCTACTGCATCGCCATGGCAGTGCTCATGCCGCGGTGGGCGCTCAACGGCGCAGAGGAAGCCGCCAAGCGGGCCCGAGCCAAGGAAGCCCGTGACGAGCTGCGCCGGGTGAAGAAGCAGAAGTAGTCGCCCTAGGGCCTTCTAGGCGGCAGTCTCGTCGGTGCTGGGGGTCGGGGAGTGGAGGCGGGCGCGGCGTCGGGAAGCGTGGCCCATCCTCACCAAATCCGCCAGGTAAATGATGACCGCTACCCAAATGATGATGAAGCCGATCCAGCGCTCGGTTGGCATATCTTCCTGGGTGACGAAGACCGCCCACAGCATCTGCATAATCGGCGTCATATACTGCAGCATGCCGATGGTGGATAGGCGCAGGTGCTTAGCGCCCTGGGCAAAACAGAGCAGCGGCAGAGCAGTCACTAGTCCGGAGGTGACGAGCAGCGCCATGTGGCCGGGGCCCTCGCTGGCAAAGGTGGATTCGCCCTGGAACTGCAGGTATCCCAGGTACATGAGTGCGAAGGGCAGCATGACGATGGTTTCCGCGGCCACGGAGCCCATGGAAGAGACCGAAATCTGTTTCTTTAGCAGCCCGTAGAGTGCGAAACTGAAAGCCAGGGCCAGCGAATAATACGGTGCCTGGCCGGTCATGAATGTCAGCCACAGCACCGCAACGAAGGCAATGCTGACCGATGCCACCTGTGCCTTCGTCAGCGTCTCCTTGAGGAAGATGATGCCTAAGGCCACGGAGACGAGCGGGTTGATGAAATATCCCAGCGCGGCATCGGCCACGTGGTTGCTGTTGACCGCGATGACGTACGTACCCCAGTTGATAGTGATGGTGATACCGCAGCCCAGCATCCAGCCCCACGTGCGCAGGCTCATCTCTTTCAGCTCGCGCCAGCCGCCAGTAATCAGCAGCATGAAGGTGACGAGCACCGCAGTCCACACAATGCGGTGCGCAAGGATTTCAAATGGGCTGGCGGGGCGCAGCAGCGGGAAGAACGCCGGGAAGAAGCCCCACATGAGATAGGCGGCAATAGTGTAGAACATCACAGAAAAATGTACAGGACGTTGAGTAATCCGGGAAGTTTGACGGCCCCGCTAAGATGACCGCATGGCCAAAAACTCATCCTTCGTCCACCTGCACAACCACACCGAGTTTTCCATGCTGGACGGCATGGCAAAGGTGGATATGTTGGCGGATGAGGTGGTCCGCCAAGGCATGCCTGCCGTCGGCATGACGGACCACGGCAACATGTACGGCTCCAATGCCTTCTACCAGAGGATGACGAGCGCAGGCGTCAAACCCATCATTGGTATTGAGGCCTACCTCGCGCCGGAGTCGCGTTTCAATAAGAAGCGCGTGCTGTGGGGAACACCGGATCAAAAGCGTGATGATGTTTCTGCCTCCGGTGCCTACCTGCACCAGACGATGCTGGCGGAAAATGAAACTGGTCTGCGCAACCTGTTCAAACTCTCCTCGCTTGCCTCTTACGAAGGTCAGCTGGGCAAGTGGCCGCGTATGGGTGCCGAGCTCATCGCTGAGCATGCTGAGGGCATCATCGCGACCACCGGCTGCCCCTCCGGTGATGTTCAAACCCGCCTGCGTCTAGGCCAGTTCAACGAGGCCCTCGAGGCCGCCGCCATGTGGCAGGACATCTATGGCAAAGACAACTTCTTCCTCGAGCTCATGGACCACGGGCTGGATATTGAGAAGCGCACCCGCGACGGCTTGCTGGAGATTGGCCGCAAGCTGGACCTGCCGCCGCTGGTGACCAATGACTGCCATTACGTGCTGGAGTCTCAAGCCCCAGCGCATGAGGCTATGCTGTGCGTGCAGACGGGCAAGACCTTTATGGACCCGGACCGCTTCAAATTCGATGGCACCGGCTACTACATCAAGTCCGCCCAACAGATGCGTGAGCTGTGGGACCACATGGTCCCGGAGGCCTGCGATAACACCTTGTGGATTGCGGAGCGAGTCCAAGACTACGGCGCCATTTGGGAAGAGCATACCCACGACCGCATGCCGATTGCGGACGTCCCCGAGGGCCACACCCCCACCTCCTGGCTGACCCACGAGGTCATGGAGGGGCTCAAGGATCGCTTCAACGGTGGGGATGTGCCGCAGGAATACATCGACCGTGCTGAGTACGAGATCGGCGTCATCGATATGAAGGGCTACCCTTCTTACTTCCTCATCGTGGCCGAGCTCATCAAGCACGCGCGATCCATCGGTATTCGCGTTGGTCCGGGTCGTGGTTCGGCTGCAGGTGCGCTCGTGGCGTATGCTCTGACGATTACCAACATTGACCCCATCGAGCACGGCCTCCTCTTCGAGCGATTCCTTAACCCGGAGCGCCCCTCCGCACCGGATATCGATATCGACTTCGATGATCGCCGCCGCGGCGAAATGATTACCTACGCTGCTGAGCGCTGGGGTGAGGACAAGGTTGCCCAGGTGATTACCTTCGGCACCGTGAAGACGAAGCAGGCCATTAAGGACTCTGCCAAGGTGCACTTTGGCCAGCCGGGCTTCCAGATGGCGGACCGCATCAACGGTGCGTTGCCGCCGGCCATTATGGCCAAGGATATTCCGCTGGCCGGTATTACTGATCCGGAGCACGAGCGCTACTCGGAGGCCACCGAGGTCCGCCAGATGATTGAGACCGACCCGGACGTCAAGAAGATTTATGAGACGGCGCGCGGTCTCGAGGGCGTCGTCAGGCAGGCAGGCGTGCATGCCTGTGCGGTGATTATGGCTTCGGTCCGGCTCATGGACCACATCCCGATGTGGAAGCGACCAGCCGACGGTGCCTACATCACCGGCTGGGACTACCCAGCCTGTGAGGCCATTGGCCTGCTGAAGATGGACTTTCTGGGCCTGCGCAACCTCACCGTGATTGGTGACTGCCTGGAGAACATTAAGAAAAACCGCGGTGAAGAAATCGGGCTGGAGGAACTCCATGCCGATGACCCGAAGGTATCTAAGGTCTATGACCTGCTGTCACGCGGCGATACGCTAGGCGTGTTCCAGCTCGACTCTGGCGGCATGCAGGAGCTGCTCAAGCGCATGAAGCCGACAGGTTTTAAGGATATTGTCGCGTCGCTGGCGCTCTACCGCCCGGGACCGATGGGCGTGAACGCTCACTGGGATTACGCGGACCGCAAGAATGGGCGTAAGGAAATTACCCCGATTCACCCGGAGCTGGAAGAGCCGCTCAAGGAAATTCTCGATGAGACCTACGGCCTCATCGTGTACCAGGAGCAGATCATGCGTATCTCTCAGAAGGTGGCGAACTACACCGCCGGCGAGGCAGACGGCTTCCGCAAGGCCATGGGCAAGAAGAAGCCGGAAGTCCTAGCGCAGCAGTACGACAAGTTCTGGGGCGGCATGAAGGATAACGGCTACTCCAAGGAAGCGATGGATGCGCTGTGGGGCACGATTGAACCCTTTGCCTCCTACGCGTTTAACAAGTCTCACGCCGCGGGCTACGGCTTGGTGTCCTTCTGGACGGCCTACCTCAAGGCCTACTATGCGCCGGAGTACATGGCAGCGCTGTTGACCTCGGTAGGTGACAAGAAGGATAAGTCCGCTATCTACCTTGCCGATTGCCGCCACCTTGGCATCCGCGTGCTCTCCCCGGACGTTAACGAGTCCCAGGAAACCTTCCAGGCTGTGGGGGACGATATTCGCTTCGGTATGGGCGCTATCCGCAACGTCGGTGGGGAAGTGGTCGATTCCATCGTGAAGACCCGTCGGGAGAAAGGCGCTTTTAGGTCCTTCTCTGACTATTTGGACAAGATTGAGCTAGCGGCGTGTTCCAAGCGCGTGACGGAGTCCCTCATCAAGGCCGGCGCTTTCGATTCCTTGGAGCACCCACGCAAGGGCCTCATGCTCATTCATGAGGACGCAGTGGACTCTGTTCAGACCACGAAGAAGGCGGCTGATAAGGGTCAGTTTGACCTTTTCGCCGGCTTCGGTGGCGGTGACGAGGAAGGCGATTCTGGATCTGCCTTTGCTATTGACGTCCCCGATGAGAATTGGGATCGTAAGCACGAGTTGGCACTGGAGCGTGAGATGCTGGGCCTTTACGTCTCCGGCCACCCGCTCGACGGTTTCGAGGAAGCACTCGATGCACAGACCGATACGCCGATTACCAAGATTCTTAACGGTGAAGTCGGCAACGGACAGGAGCTGGTGATTGGCGGCATCATCTCGGGCGTGGACAGGCGTTTTTCGAAGCGCGATGGTTCCCCGTGGGCCATCGTCAGCATCGAGGATCATAACGGCGCCCAGGTAGACATCCTTGTGTTCAACCAGGTGTACTCGCTGGTGGCTCCGCAAATTGCGGAAGACAACATCATCCTGGCCAAGGTTCAGGTGAAGGTTCGTGATGAGCGCATGTCCCTCTTCTGTTCCGATATCAAGGTGCCTGACTTAGGTCCTGGCAATGGTGCCGGCCTGCCCCTGCGCCTGACTATGCGCACAGACCAGTGCACGATGGATAACATTGCCAAGCTCAAGCAGGTGCTCGTTAACAACAAGGGCGAGTCGGACGTGTACCTCACGCTTGTCGACGGTGAAGAGTCCACCATGATGGTCCTCGGTGAGCACCTGCGTGTGGAGCGCTCGAGCAACCTCATGGGTGACCTCAAGGCCACGATGGGGGCTGGCATCCTCGGGTGAATTTAAGTTGAATCGAGATCCCATGGGAACCAGGCTCCTGGGTTACTCTAGACAGCATAGTCTAGAAGAGGGGAAGGTCAGTTTCTCATGGTGAACAAGTTTCGTACCGCCCACGTTGGCTCGTTGCCTCGCACGAAGGGGCTGCTGGAGGCTAACCTCGAGCGCTCTGCCGGCACCATCTCCGATGCGAAGTTCCACGATATTCTGGAGCGTTCCGTAACGGATGTGGTGAAGCGCCAGGTCGACCTCGGCATCGACATCATCAACGAGGGCGAATACGGCCACGTCACCTCCGGCGCCGTGGACTACGGTGCGTGGTGGAACTACTCCTTTACCCGCCTGGGTGGTCTGACCATGACGGATAAGGACCGCTGGGAAATCGGTGACAAGGTGCGTTCCGAGCCGGGTAAGATTCGCCTTTCTTCGATGAAGGATCGCCGCGACCGTGCGCTGTTTTCCGAGGCCTACAATGACCCGGATTCGGGCATCTTTACCGGCCGCAAGAAGGTAGCCAACCCGGAATTCACTGGTCCGGTGACCTACATCGGCCAGGAGCAGGTGGAGGCTGACGTCAAGTTGCTTGCCGACGCCCTCCCCGAAGGCACCGAGGGCTTCGTCGCCGCCCTGTCCCCGGGTGCTGCGGCACGTCTTCCCAACAAGTACTACGATGACGAGTCTGAGCTCGTTCGCGCCTGTGGTGAGGCGCTCAAGGTCGAGTACAAGGCCATCACTGATGCGGATCTGACCGTGCAGTTCGATGCGCCGGACTTGGCGGAGGCATGGGACTCCGTGGTGCCGGAGCCGACGGTCGAGGACTTCCAGGCATTCCTGCACGAACGTATTGAGATACTCAACGAGTCCATTAAGGACATCCCGCGTGAGCAGACCCGCCTGCACATTTGCTGGGGTTCTTGGCATGGTCCGCACGTCACGGACATTCCGTTCGAGGACATCATCGAGGAGATCCTGCAGGCCAAGGTCGGTGGCTTCTCCTTCGAGGGTGCCTCGCCGCGCCATGCTCACGAGTGGCGCGTGTGGAAGGACCACACGCTGCCAGAGGGCACTGTCATCTACCCGGGCGTGGTGTCGCATTCCACGAACGCTGTGGAGCACCCGCGTCTGGTCGCTGACCGCATCATCCAATTTGCTGAGCTTGTGGGCCCTGAAAACGTCATTGCCTCGACCGACTGCGGCCTAGGCGGTCGCCTGCACCACCAGATCGCGTGGGCCAAGCTCCAGTCCCTCGTTGAGGGCGCAGAGATCGCGACGAAGGAACTATTTTAGGTTTTAGTCGTATCGGTTGTGGTTCGCGACTAGCGGAGGAGGCGCTGCGGAGAACAATCTCGCAGCGCCTCTTTCGTTATTCCCTCCGTGGTTTAACCACAGAGGGCGTGTGAACAACTTGGGGTGGACTTAGTGCTTGTCCTTCTCAGCTTCTTCCTTCTTCTTGGAGTTATCCCAGTAGAAGCCCATGCTCTTGAGGAAAGCACGCAGACCATTCAGGATGGAAGGATCGAACTCAGCCGCGACGACCAGAACTCGAATACCCACGGAGAGCAATGCCAGAGCACCGCCAACCCAGGCGTAAATCTCCTTGGTTTTCTCCGTCGGGCGTGCAGACTGAACGAACTCGGGCATCTCGTCCCATTCCTTCTGCAGCTCGGCTTCCTTCTCTTCCTCAACACAATCAGGGACCTCAGGCATGCCGGAGGAGCCATAGCCGTTGAGCACACCGTTGGCCAGCTCTTTTGGGCCCATGAACGACGAACCTGCGGTGCCATCAGCGACGGCAGCCTCGTGGTTCTTACGTGCCTGGTTGACCTGGTCAGCACACTCCTGAGAGAGATCCTTGGTGCTGGTATGGCCAACATTCAGAGAACTTCCCAGAGCTTTGGAAGAGTCCTTTGCCGGCTCCTGCGCGGACTCCTCGGGAGCCTTCTCCTCGGATACGTCTTCAGCAGCCTTCTCCTCGGAAGCTTCCTCGGAGACGTCCTGCGTGGCGGACTCCGGGGAGGCCTCGTCAGCCACGGTTGAGGTGGCTGTCGCGGTCGAGCTGGCTGACGCAGAGGAATCGTCAGCAGCGGCCAGCGGGGTGACCAGCGCCATGGTGGTGGCACAGATGGCGACGAGGGAGGTGGAAAGACGCATATCGAGGGTTCTCCTTGGGAAGGGAAAGGACAGGTGTGCAAAGGCTTCTTGGAAAAAGCTCACTTCAATGTAGCAGCCAGTCCTACGGGGTGGATAGGGCTTAGAGGAACTTCTCCAACTGAGCGCGCAGCGGAGCCGGTGCAAGGCTCAGGACAGTCTCGCGGACACCCGGTACGCGCAGCACACCAATGGTGGCGGCCAGCGCGGCAATGACGCCGATGACGGAACCGGCGATGATGCCGCCGGAGACGGTGCTGGAGCTCTTGTCTGCAGAGCCCTTGCCGCCCTTGCCGTCTTTACCGGCATCGTTGCCTGGCTTCTTCGGAGTGTCCTGCTTGTCCTTGTCCTTGTCTTTATCCGTGTCCTTGCCGTCGCCCTGGTCGGCGTCTTCGTCTTCCTCGGCGGCGAGGAGGTCCTCAACGGAGTACACAGTGGTGGTGCCGGAGACCTCGTTGCCCACGATGAGCAGGTACTCACCATTGGGGGAGTCCTTCTTGTCTACGAAGGCAAAGCCCTCAGGGCCAAGGTCGCCAGCATCGGCGTACTCATCGGTGGAGAAGTCACGGTTGTTGACGTAGGTGACGAAGGAAGCGTTGGCAGGGTCGGTGACGTCGTAGACGAAGATGCCACCTACGCGCTCCGCACCGATGAAAGCGTAGGTCCGCTCGCCAACGGTACCGACGACGAGTGCCTCCGGCTCGGGGCCCTTGTTGTCGGAGCGGTCGTCGAACTCTGCTTCTTCGTTGTCAGCGTTGTGATGGAAGATACCTGGCTCGTTGAGCTCAGCGGTGATCTGCTCAAACTCAGCGCCGGAGTCAAACACAACGTTGCCCTCAGAGTCGTAGATGCTGAAGGAGCGGGAACCATAGGAGTACAGCTCGTCGAAGCACCCCTTCTCCTCATTCCAGCCGGACGCATTGGTGAGCTTCAGGTTGCCGGCGTGCTTTTTGTCGGCGAGGTCTTCCGCGGAGACGTCGCCAAGCGCGCCCTCGCACACCGCGCCCTCCTCGATGAGGTCCTTGAGCTCTACCTCATCGGTGTAGACGCCGGAGCCACCGTCCTTTTCCTTCACGCCCCACTCGCGGGCATCGCCTTCGTTAGCGGTAGCGAAGTAGGTCTGGCCGCCGGCAGTGAAAGCGCCGATGGAATCCGGCATGGACAGGCCCTTCACCGGGATGGTGCGCAGCTCGGCCTTGTCATCCTTATTGGACGGGTCGAGCGGAGTCTTGCTGTGGTCAGCAACGTGGGCCGGGACAATCTTTTCGACGGTGGCGGACTCGATGTTGACGATGGCAATGGCATTGGCCTCCTGCAAGGTCACGAATGCCTTGCCGTCCTGGGAGGAGATGTATTCTGGTTCGAAGTCGATGGACGGCTTGGACTCATGGCCAGATGGGCCGAAGACACGCACACCTTCGGGAAGCTCCTGGTCATCGAAGGCAGTGAAATCCGCGATGCGGGCGTCAGCCTCGGATGGAGCTGCAACATCCTTCGGCAGCGCGATAACGGAAATCGAACCCTCCGGGTCAGTCACGTAATCGGTGCCCTCGGCGTTGAGTTCGTCGGACGGCTCGCCTTCGTTGGCCACCAGCGCGTAACCACCGTCAGCGGTGATGTGAACGTTATCTGGCAGAGCGCCTACCTCAACCCGGCCTAGCTCTGCAGAATTCAGGTTCTCCGCTGCGGCGTTGAAGAACAGAGCTTCACCGTTCTCAGTCTTGTCTTCCTGCTGAACGGCGGCGACAGCCAGGCCGTCCGGGCGCACCGCCACGGAGTTAATTTCCTTGCCTTCACCAGCAGAGATAGAGCCGATGTGCTGTAGTTTGGTCGGGTCGGCGGCATCGATAACATCAATCTGGCCGGCGTGGGCATTGACGGTCAGAATGCGCTTGGATGCTGGGTGGAAGGCCACGATCTCCGCAGCGGACTCTTCATACACGCCGGATTCATAAGTGCCGATAGGGCTGACCTTGAGGCTAGCGTTAGCCGCAGAGTGCACGTGGACGTTGTCCACAATCTTGGCGGACGCTGCCGGAACAGCCAAGCTTACGCTGGTGGCGGTAGCAACACACAGGGCAAGCGCGCGGCGAGAGAAAGAGCGAGACATAGAAGAACTCCTAGCGTTGAGACGACAAAGATTCCGCACCACCGTACGTGTCACACCGTCCCCATTCGGAGAACAGAGAGTAACGACAGGAGAAGATTTGAGTAAACCTTTGGTGAATCGGTCGAATGCTAGGTAATGCATGCGGGGCACTCTGTAGAGCGTAGAATGAGCCAGCATGACACGTACCCCGGAAGACTTCGAGCCAGTCCACGCCTCTGACATCCAGTTGGCCCAATCGCGGATTAGCTCGGAGATTGCTCCGACCCCACTGCAGTACTGCCCACGCCTGTCCCAGGAGACCGGCTACGAGGTCTATCTCAAGCGGGAGGACCTCCAGGATGTGCGCTCGTACAAGATCCGCGGCGCCATTTATGGAATGTCCAACCTTGGTGACAAGGAACGCGCGCAGGGCATCGTGACGGCGTCGGCAGGCAATCATGCTCAAGGCGTCGCCTATGCCTGCCGGACCAAGGGCATCCAGGGCAAGATTTTTGTCCCCGAACCCACGCCGAAGCAGAAGCGTGACCGCATCCTCGTTCACGGCGGGGACTTCGTGGAGCTCGTTGTCACCGGAGCTAATTTTGATGAGGCGGCGGCTGCTGCACATGCGGACGCCGATGAGCGTGGAGCATTCTTCATCGAGCCTTTTGACGCCCGCGATACTGTCATCGGTCAAGGCACCGTGGCCGCGGAGATTGTGGCGCAGCTGTCCTCGTTGGGCAAGGCCCTCGACACCGTCATCGTCCCCGTGGGGGGAGGCGGACTCATCTCCGGAATCACGTCCTACCTTGCAGACATGGCTCCCCGCACTGCGGTGGTGGGGATTGAGCCGGCTGGGGCGGCGTCGCTAAGCGCTGCTTTCGACGCTGGCGAACCAGTGACGCTGGAGACCGTTGACCCCTTCGTCGATGGCGCTGCGGTGAAGCGAGTTGGCGACGTACCTTTCAAGATTCTGGAGGCCAACCAGGGGCGTTTGCACTGGGATAATGTGTCCGAAGGTGCGGTGTGCACGGAGCAGCTGGCCTTGTATCAGAACGAAGGCATCATTGCGGAGCCCGCCGGCGCGTTGAGTGTGACCGGTCTACGCTCCCTGAAGCTGCAGCCGGGATCGACCGTCGTGTGCGTTATTTCCGGCGGTAATAACGACGTGTTGCGCTACGCCGAAATAATGGAGCGCTCCCTCGTGCACCGAGGTCTGAAGCACTACTTCCTGGTGAACTTCCCGCAGGAGCCGGGACAGCTTCGCCACTTCCTCCAGGACGTGCTGGGGCCAGAGGATGACATCACGCTGTTTGAGTACCTCAAGCGCAATAACCGCGAAACCGGTGCGGCACTCGTGGGTATTGAATTGGGATCCGCCGCCGGCATTGATGGATTGTTGCGCAGATTGGCAGACTCCAAGCTGCAATGCAAGCAGCTCAAGCCTGGCACTCCTGAGTACGACTTCCTCGTCGCATAATGCTGGACAGTTATCAGCGCCCCGTTGCCGGCGAGCTCTACGAGCACGAGATTGAGATTAAGCGCTCCCGCTTCATTACCCTCATCGGCCGCGTGACAAATGAGGAAGAAGCGCGCGCGTTTATTGACGCTGCCAGGGACCGCTTTCCCGACGCCCGCCACCACTGCTCGGCGTACATCTACCACGTCGATGCTTCGAACCCAGTGGAGCGTTCTTCTGACGATGGTGAGCCCTCCGGCACCGCGGGCAAACCCATGCTGGACGTTCTCAAAGGGTCCGGGATGCTGGACATCTGCGCGGTCGTGGTGCGCTACTTCGGAGGTATCAAGCTGGGCGCGGGCGGTTTGGTCCACGCTTATGGCGGTGCTGTGAGCGAGACGATGGAACACGTCGAGCGCGCTACCCGCGCTTTGCGTGAGCTCTACACGCTGGAGGTCTCCCATGCCGATGCCGGCCGCTTGGAGGCGGACCTGCGCAACCGCGGCGTGGACCTTGTCGATACTGCCTACAGCCAAGCGGTGACCTTCACCGTGTCCGTCGCCCCGGGTGGCGAGGAAGAGCTCACGGCCACATTGGCCGCCTTGACCCAGGGTGCGGTTGCTCCGCAGGAAGCCGGCAGCGCCTGGGTGGAGCTTCCGCACTAGCGAGCTCGTAGTTCCACGCGCGTAGTTCCTCGCACGGCATGGTTGCCTTGTAGTATTGGCAGCATGACTATGCAGCGACGCCCCAATAATCCCATTGAGAAGCGGAAGCAGGCTGTACGCACGCACGCTCGCAACGGCGCCATTGCCGTGGTGGGCGGCATCGGTGGCGGCATCCTGCTGGGCTGGGCGCTTACTGGATTCTGGACGTGGATGGCCATTGGCCTCGTCGTTGCCGTGGTCGGTGGCGTCTATAACTGGGGAAAGATCCAGAAGATTGTCAACGAAAACCACAACCTTTAAGAGCCGTATGGTCAACCAGCCCGACGGGCGCCCAGTACGCATTGATGCCTGGGTCTGGTCCGTCCGTATGTTCAAGACCCGTTCGGAGGCCGCCACCGCAGTGCGCGCCGGGCACGTCAAACTCAACGGCAACGCTACCAAGCCTGCGCAGCAGGTTGTCCCGGGCGACCGCGTACGCGTGTGGCGAAACCACCACGAGCATGACCTCGAGGTCCTTGCCACCGTATCGAAGCGTGTTGGCGCTCCCGTGGCACGTACCTGCTACATCGACCACGCCCCGCCGCCCCCGCTGAAGGAATTCCTTCCCTCCGTCCCCGTCCGCGCCCGGGGCACCGGTCGCCCCACGAAGAAGGAACGCCGGCAGATGGATAAGTTCCGCGGCGGTTTCCGTTAGTGCGCGCCGGTCTGGTGCACCTTGCCACGCAGGGGGGGAGTTAGCGGTGGTTGATGCAGGAAAGGAGGTCCTCCAGCTCTGTGGAGTTGGCCTCTTTTTCTCCCGGATTCCTCGGGGTGCCGTTTAGAATCTCCTGCACGCGCGTTGACTCGTCTGACAATGGAGCAGCACAGGCATGTGCCAGAGAGAGCGAGATATTCTGAGATACAGTCTCCTCAGCGGCCAAGCGGTGGGGAGCGGTGATCGCCCGTTGCCGCATGAGCTGCAGAGCGATGGGAAAGTCGCTGCGGAGCTGTTCTGGGACGTCACGAAAGGACGAATCGGTGACGAGTATCTTGTCCGGCAGTACATCACCGTAGGGTGAGCCCTCCATATAGTGTGTAAGCGATTCCTGCGCGGCTGCAAAATAAGCCTGGTTGGTAGGGAGCCCGCAGACTGTGGGAGCGGTCGCCGTGCACTCCAGGTCTGCAATGCTGGCTGAGTCCAGCCGCTCGTGTTCGCCCATGAGCTCGAAGTTGAAAGCGGCAATGATGGTAGCGACGAAGACCACGACGGCTGCCAGCGCGGCGAGAAACTTGTAGCGAACGCACCCGCCGACTGAAGCCGCTACACAGGACACCGCGCAGAATCGTGCTGTAAGCGCGAATATAAGAGGAATGCTGTCGCGCACGTCGGCCATGATGGTGGCGCTGTCGAGGCCATCGTGGAGACTGCCATACAGTGCCAGCGGCACCGTTACAGCGAGGTACACGGTCATTCCTACAAGCGGCAGAAGCCCTCCGCCTACAGCGCCTAACGCTATCGGTACAGCCTTGCCGCGTGGACTAAAGTAATCCCACTGTGCGCTTCCACTTCGCCACCGCCACTGGCCGACGGTGACACCAACGCCTGCCAGCCACGCCACCATAAACGGCGTGGCGGAGGCTGCTGTATCGAGGAGCATGTACACACTCCCTCCCCAATCGCTTACGGAGGTCCACGCAAAGACCGCGAGGAACAATCCGGTGATGAGTCCCAACAGGACTAGTTTCTGGATGCGGAGCACCCCTCGAAGCCAGTATGCGGCGGGCGGCGCGGCAGAGTCGGCAACAGGGCGCGTGGTCACAGATGACATTGAGATCCAATCGATAGCGTGAGAAGTACTACACACCGTGGTGCGTGGGGCGGGAAACTAGCGCAGGATAAAACGTGGTACTCCCAGTACGATGGCACCAGTGGCGATGAACCAACTTCCGTCGAAGGCGCCGTCTTGCGTGAACAACAGGCCGGGTGATTTGAGCGGCAGCCAGAGGGTTTCCATCGTGGGCAAAGGATAGGACGGTGAAAAGAATAAGGATACGCACCCTACAAGCAGAGGGACCGCCCAGAGGTACAGGTTGGGAAGTACACGCGAAACGATACATGTGCATCCGAGAAGGAAGCTGCAGTCGCGCGCACAGGCCAGCCCGGCATACGGGGCGGTGGTGAAGCCGAAGCACATCACGCTGATGACTCCTATGACTGTAGCAAAGACGAGGAGGAGCATGGACCGCCGTGCCACGAGGGAGCGGGCACGCGTGCGCTCCAGCGCTGATTCTTTTTTCATCGCGATGGTGAGACACGCGCTCGCGGCGATAGCGATAAACAGATGGCTATCTTCAATTGTGGCCCCAGGGCGGCTGATGGCCGTCAACACCGCCTTCGCGGTCAGTGCCGTGCATACCGCCGCGATGACGGCGATGGGTAAGTTCTGGAATCGCGCCCACAGCAGCCATCCATAGTGCGGGACGAGCTGCTTGGGGTCTGTTCTTGTCGTCATTGTGCCACCATTGTTCCGCTTATGTAGCCGCGTACGCCGTATAGGCGGACGCGATGGCCTCAGCGGAGTTGCCACCCGGTGTGAGCTCGGAGAGCGAACCGGTGAAGGCCACAGACCCATGCGAAAGAATTGTCACATCCGTGGCTACACTCGCTACATCATCCACAATATGCGTGGTGAGCAGTACCGGAGTTGTCGCCGCGATCGAAGAAACTGCAGTGCACAATTCTTGTCGCTGTATGATGTCGAGCCCCACGGAAGGCTCATCGAGTACGAGGAGCCGCGGGCTACCGAGTAAGGCAGCTGAAATCCCTACTCGCCGCCGTGTGCCACCGGAGAGGTTACGGATCTTGTCGGAGGAATAGTCCTTAAGATGCGTCAATGCGAGTGCTTTCGCAACCTCGGCGCCGGCGGTGCCACGCGGAATTTTATTGAGCCACGCCATATAGTGCAGAAACTCGGCTACCGTAAAAGAGCTTGTGGGGAGATTGTCCTGCGGGAGATACCCCACGTGGAGCTTCCGCTGCCGCGGATCAGCAATCCCGTCAAGCTCAATCGTGCCACCAGCTGTGGGAACCAGTCCGACAATGGCTTTGAGTATGGAGGACTTGCCTGCTCCGTTGGGACCTAAGAGGGCGTGGACGCCGTCAGTCACGTCAAAACTGACGTCGGTTACTACCTGCTTTTTCTTGTAGGCAACGGAAACGTGATTAAGTGACAGCACAGGCTACCTCATACGTGAATGAAAATTAGAGCGCGAAATATTGATGCTCGCGCTATGTGTAAGAACTGTGGCGGGGTTAGCGAACTTCGAACGTTACCCCTCGGTGGTGCTCGATGCCGCATGTTGCGACTGCCTGATGGCCGGCTTCGGTCCATGCGGAAGTCTGATCGGGCCAGTTATTGCAGTCGAGGCGAATACGGAAGTCTCCATCCCCTTGGCTGCAGCTTCCGATAACGCTTTTTCCGTTTACCTCATATTGACAATCAGAAGGGTAGGCCTGTGCGGCACTGGGACCGAACACCGCCGCCGCAGACAAAATGAGTGGAGGCGTCAAAATAACAGCTAGCTTCTTCATTGATGGATCCTTTCTGAAGGTAGGTAGCAGGGGGCCCATCTACATGAATAAGGTTCTTCTACTATAAACCATAGTGGAAATAATTGGCAGCAGTTGACTGCGCTATTCTTCGGAAAAGCGGCGTAGCGCCTTGAGGCGTGCGTTCAAGCGGCGCTTGCGGTCGGGGCGGTCACCGGCAGCAGAGGTAGCGTCGATGTGCTGGGAGCCGAACTTGTTGAGCAACAAGTCGTCGATAAGCCTGACCTGCCCCGGGCGGAAGCGGTAGCGCATAGCGTCGTGCACGTGGGCGATGTCATCATCATCCAAGAGTTGTTTGAGCTGGCTCAAACGGTTGATGCCGTTGTTTTCTAGCAGCTCCGCCAGGAAGCGGTAGTGTTCCGAGCGTGAGCGTGGGAAGCGGCTACCCAGAATGATGGCGAGCACTCCCGGTAGGGTCTCCGCGGTGAGCTCAATGTCCTCATCGGTTTCCGTGCTGGGGGCCTTGAGCGCTGCGATTTCATCGAATTGCTGATCCGCGAGCTCAATGAGACCTGCGGCTAGAGTAAAGAGACGATCGACCTGCGGAGAAGGTGGGTTCGGCCCCTGCTTGTAGCGAATATCGTGCTCAAACTCTGCCCAAGCATGCTGCAGGACAGTGCGGATCTGTACCTCGAAAGTCCAGCCCACATAAGGCTCGAGCTCATCGAGGGCAGCAGCGCTATCTTCAGTGACCGTGAGAACGAGATGGTGGGAGCCGTAGCCGAAACCGCCGGAAATACGGGTCTCCGCGGCCTTGTCCACGGAGCGCACAACCTTGAAGGTTTCCCCCAAAACCTCAATAGTTTCCGGGATGATGGTGGAGTGAAAGACGTTGATACGCACGCCGAGAACATCGTGGATGTCGTCCCACGGTGCGGGGTACATAAGCTCGCCATTCTCACGACGTTTCTTCGCCTTGGCCTTAAGAGAAGGCCACTGTTTGACGCGGGTAGCCACGCGGTCGAAGATAATGCCGGCGTCGTTAAGCAAGTCCTCGATGGCATCGAGGAAATCTTGTGCTGCAGTGGGGTGTGCGTGAACCCAGGAGTGGTATTGATTGCTCAGGCGAGACATTGGGGATTCGGGCATCGGTTAGAACACGACTCCTTTCGGCCACGGCAGTGAGGAAAAAGGAGGTAGTTCTTATACCTCCAAAGGAAAGCCGTTAGCCAATACTAGTGGGCGCAGGCTCAGTGTGGGGCGATGGCGTGGGCGCAGTTCGCTAGCGCGGCCGGCTAACGCGGTTGCTGTGCTGTCAGGAGTATCAACCAAAGCGAAAAGCGTGTGTGCGTCGGGAACGAGGTACGTGATGCGCTGAGCTTGGGTCAGACGGCGAAGGTGATTATCCACAATGACAAACGTTTGTGGGTGCGCCAACCACGCAGAGATAGAGCAGCGGTGAGCACGAACCTCCACGCTGCCCTCAGCACCGGGCAGGCTGTGTTCGGCAGGGCGAGTAAAGAAGCGCAAGCCCTGGTCCGTCAGGGCCCTGCGCTGCAGGTTGAGCGATGAGGCGTCCCATGCCTGGCGAACCGTGAGCCCCATATCGTCGAGCGCACGCTGGCTGACGCGTTTTAGTGAAGAACCTTCGCCATGAGTCAACGTCATGGAGAACGTGCGGGAAAGCTGGATGCTGGCAGGGGAGTCACCAAATCCGTCATCACAGAGTTTCACGCCGCTGAGCTCGTTGCTCGGGCACAGAGATGGTAAAAGGCGGTCAACATCGAGGGCAGAAGGAGCTGCAACGGTCATGGCTTTCTCCGGTAAGGGTAGAGCTTAAGAATTTCTTGCCCTTATTGGACTGAACTGCATGCCCGTCGGTTCCCAGCTTCGCAGAAAA
This sequence comes from Corynebacterium sp. FDAARGOS 1242, assembly GCF_016889985.1. NCBI lineage: Bacteria > Bacillati > Actinomycetota > Actinomycetes > Mycobacteriales > Corynebacteriaceae > Corynebacterium > Corynebacterium sp. FDAARGOS 1242. The sequence goes on from NZ_CP069568.1 coordinate 577,214, forward strand.
AACTATCCGGGGAGCTCAACGTGAGTCCTAGCCGCTCCTTTTTAAAACGGTGGAGCTTCGTCGAGCTGGAGTTCGGAGAGAAGTTTGTCCACCGGCCAAATCGCGATGTCCTGGCCCTTGGCTTGTAACTCTTCGGCGCGCTTTTCCTTGGAGGTCTTCGTAGCCCACTGTCCCACGACGAGGATGGTGGTTTTCTTGGTCACGTTCTTGCCCACTTGGCCGCCGCGCTCAGCAATCTTGGACCACAACAGGCCTTTATCGAAAGGCTCAAAGTCACCGGTGAGGGTGACGTGATGGTTAAAGAGTGCGCCCTGAGGGTCAGCGTCGGGGTTAGGGTCCGGAATCGTGTCGGGGGTAGCGACTGATTGCCAGGGCGCTGGGCCGCGACGGTCCTCGGAGCCGGAGCGCTTTTCCTTCGAGCTCGTTTCGGTGCCGGCCATACGGGTGTTGTCACGGAAATCTGTGCCGGCACCCAGATCCGCAGCTGATAGTGGTGCGGTGTTAGCGCGCAACACCGGGATGACGGATTCTTCGCTCAAGGTGCCCAGCGCAAACTCGCGAGTGGTGAAGAGATCCTCGATGGAACCCGAGTGTCCGAAACGGCGGGCGAGACCGGTGACGATTGCGCCGGCCGCGCGTGCGTCGGCGGTGGCTTCGTGGTGCTGGAAGTCCTCCGCACCGACGAAGTTCGCCACGGTGGGAAGCTTGTGGTTGGCCACATCGATAACGCCGGCGCGGGAGGCGTCGCGTGCCAAGGCTAAAGAACACGCGAGGCGAACATCCGGAACAGGAGCTTTGGCCGTGCGCAGGCCCGTGCGAAGCGCAGTTGAATCGAACTGCGCATTGTGGGCAACAAGCGTGTCCGTGCCGAGGAATTCGAAGAGCTCCGCAGCAGCGTCCGCGAAGGGAGAGGCATCGGCAACGTCATCCGCCGTAATGCCGTGAATGCTGACGTTGACCTCGTCGAAATACTCCAAACCGGGCGGAGGGGTACACAGCCACGTGCGGGATTCGGTTTCTTCACCATCGCGGAAGCGGACCGCGCCAATCTGGCACACGGAACCCCAGTTATCGTTGGCTGTTTCGACGTCAACGGCGGTGAAATTCAGCCCCTTGACACCTGCGCTGGCGGCTGGTGCCTCGCCGCGCAGAACAGCCTCTACTGCGGAAGCTAGTGTTTCCGCGTCCTGGCCGGGAGCGATGCGAATGATAGTGAGTTCGGTATCGCCTTCGCCATGCACGACAACCTGTCCGAAACTCGTTGCCGTCGGTGCCGAGCTCTCCACACCCGTGGCCCCAGCCAGCGGGATTTCCTCGTGGGCTGGAGCGCCTAGGGAAGCTGCAAGCTGGGAGCGGTGAAGAATCAGAGCATCGGCGGTGACGTCAACGACGGCACCGTGGGCGGTATAGGACACGGATTCCTTTCAGGGCATCTTTTCGAAGTGGAGATAAAAAGCCAGTCTAGTTCTCTTTCGATTCGGAAGAGTCAGCGGCTTCTGTTGTCTCGTTGACATCGTCGAATACGGGGGGTTCGGTCTGGCGCAAGATAAGAGTCGTACGCGGCTGAACCACGATGGTTCCGGCAGCGTCAATAATCTTCTCCTCGTCCGGGTAACCGCCGGAATCGGACGTATCCACGATGAGACGCCAGCTAGCACCCAGGTCCTTGGTGGGAAGAGTGAACTCGATGTCCTCGTGGTGGGCATTGAAGATCATGATGAAGGAATCATCCGTAATACGCTCACCACGGGCAGTGGTTTCCGTAATCGCATTGCCGTTGAGGTAGACCATGAGGGCCTTACCGAATTCAAAGTCCCAGTCCTCTGGAGTCATGAGCTTGCCGGAAGGCACGAGCCACGCGATATCGCGGTCCTTGACATCAGAACCGAAGGGGCCACCGGCTAGGAAGCGCTGACGGCGGAAGACCGGGTGGTTGCGGCGGATGTTGATGAGGCGCTTGGTGAAGCCGTGCATGGCGGCGTTCTTTTCCTCATTCATCATGGACCAGTCAATCCAGGAAATCTCGTTGTCCTGGCAATAGACGTTGTTGTTGCCGTCTTGCGTGCGGCCCAGCTCGTCACCGTGGCAGAGCATCGGGGTGCCCTGAGACAGCAGGAGGGTGGTGAGGAAGTTTCGGACCTGTCGGCGGCGAAGCTTCTTAATTTCTTCGTCGTCAGTCGGCCCTTCCACACCGTGGTTCCAGGAACGGTTGTGGGACTCGCCATCACGGTTGTCTTCACCGTTAGCGTCGTTGTGCTTTTCGTTGTATGTCACCAAGTCACGCAGCGTGAATCCATCATGCGCGGTGATGAAGTTGATGGACGCAGTGGGGCGGCGGCCGTTGTTGGCGTACAAGTCAGAAGAGCCAGTCAAGCGAGAGGCGAACTCACCCATGGTGGCAGGCTCTCCGCGCCAGAAGTCTCGGACAGTGTCGCGGTACTTGCCGTTCCATTCGCTCCAAATCGGCGGGAAATTACCAACTTGGTAGCCGTTGTGTCCCACGTCCCACGGCTCGGCGATGAGCTTGACCTTGGATACCACGGGGTCCTGCTGCACCAAATCAAAGAAGGTAGCGAGCTTATCGACGTCATCCAATTCGCGCGCCAGAGTAGAAGCCAAGTCGAAGCGGAAGCCATCGACGCGCATTTCCGTCACCCAGTAGCGCAGGGAATCCATGATGAGCTGTAGCGAGTGCGGGTGGCGCACATTCAGCGAGTTACCGGTGCCGGTGTAATCCATGTAGTGCTCGGGGTTGTCATCCACCAAGCGGTAATAAGCATGGTTGTCAATGCCACGGAAAGCGATGGTGGGGCCCATATGGTTGCCTTCTGCGGTGTGGTTATACACCACGTCGAGGATGACCTCGATACCGGCTTCGTGGAAGGCGCGAACCATGGCCTTGAATTCTGCGACGACCTCGCCGGGTTTCTTGGCGTAGGCATAGTCTGCATGCGGGGCAAAGAAACCAAAGGTGTTGTAACCCCAGTAGTTGCGCAGGTCCAGTTGGCGCAGGCGATCATCCTGGAGGAACTGGTGCACGGGCAGCAGTTCCACTGCCGTTACGCCAAGGTCCTTGAAGTAATTGATGATGGCCGGGTGCGCCATGCCGGCATAGGTACCGCGGAGTTCTTCGGGGACCTCCGGGTGGGTCATCGTCATGCCCTTAACGTGGGCTTCGTAAATGATGGTTTCGTTATCCGGGGTGTGGGGGCGGTTGTCGCCGTGCCACTCGAAGAACGGGTTGATGACAACTGAGAGCATGGTGTGGCCCAGCGAGTCTTCCTCGTTGCGGCCGGTGCCCGGTTCTTCGGCATGGATGTCATAGGAATATAGTGAGGCGTCCCCGTCGAAGTCTCCATCGAAGGCCCGGGCGTAGGGATCGACAAGCAGCTTGGAGGGGTCACAGCGCAAGCCTTGCTGGGGATCGTAGGGGCCATGGACGCGGTAGCCATAGCGCTGGCCGGGGGAGACGTTGGGAAGATATGCATGCCACACGTGCGCAGTGACTTCGGTGAGTTCGATGCGCTCTTCGTTGTTGTCTTGATCTATGAGGCAGAGTTCGATTTTCTCAGCGGCTTCGGAAAAGATAGCGAAGTTGGTACCGGCTCCATCGAAGGTGGAACCGAGTGGGGATGGAGAACCAGGCCACACCTGGCGGGAATGGGGTGCTTCGGCACGGGTGTCAGTCATGGGGTTCAGCTTAGCCAATTCTGCGGAATGCGGCTGACCTTAAACTATCGGCGCAGGTGAGTTTAGAGCGCACGTAATCCCGCGACTACGAGTTCGGTGGCGCGGATGGAGGCGTAATCAGTGTGTGCGGATGCAGAGAGGCCTCCCAACTGGGCATGGGATTGTTCCAAGAAGGTGGCGCCGAGGATGTAATGGATCAAGGTGCGTGCGGCAACGCCAATGCTTTCCGACGTCCCCTCCGGCACCTCTCGCTCCAACGCTGCGGCGAAGAGCTCCTCGAGGTCTGCGCGGGTGGTGGACTCGGGGAAAGCAGCACCGGCAATGGCTACCTCCGCGCCGTCGCGCCAACGGCTGAGCTCGCGGTGGAGGGAGCTCGCCAACTCGGCAGGGGTGTCTCCGGAAACCGGTGATATGATTTCGGTGGCCATGGCGGCAATCAACGCCTGCTTGTTGGCTACGTGCCAGTACAATGCGCCAGGAGCCACGCCGAGGGTGGTAGCGACGCGCCGCATGGTGACATCAGCCAGCCCGTAGCTCGTGAGAAGCTCGAGGGCCGTGGAAACAATAGCGTCGCGAGAAAGGTGCACAACAGACTACTGTACGGGTCTCGTGCTCTTAGTGTGGCTCTTGTGAGTAAAAAAGAGTAGTGGGGTTCACAGGAACCTTCAAGGTTTAGGTCATGAATTCTTCAACCACTGCTTGTTAGGGTTATGTGAACTGCACAAGAGCGTGCAATCTGTCACTCTCATTATTAGAAAATTAGGAGTTATCCCTTGTCTTTTCTGACCCCCGCTAAGAAGTCCCTCATTGCAGTCGCGCTGGTTGCACCGTTGACCTTGACTGCATGCGGCGACAAAGGCGAAGAAGTAGCTGACGCTGCATCCTCCGCTGTGAAGACCACCACCACGACCAAGGCCAAGGAGGGTGAGACCTCCGAGGATAAGGACAAGAAGGAAGGCGAAGAGAAGAAGGAAGGCGAGGAGCAGGACAAGAAGGAGGGCGAAGAGAAGAAGGAAGGCGAGGGCCAGGATCCGAAGCCGGAGGGCGAGGAAGCCCCGGCTGAGGAAGGCGCTGACCAGACTCTGGCCAACCCGTTCGAGAACGGCGTTGACCCCTTCCAGAGCATGCCGAAGGTAGAGCCCATTCAGGGTCAGGCAGCTAGCCAGGAAGACATCGATGGCATCAACGGCCTAGTGCGCGGAATGTATGACCAGCAGACCATGCGTAGCTTCGTGAAGTACCTGCCGGATCACACCTGTGAAGCTGTTCGTAACGACCCGAACTCTGGTCTAAGCGAGCTTGACTACAACCAGATTCCGGACGTTCCGATGAACCAGCTCAAGGACATGATGGCTGCCTCCGGTGCTGATACCTCTCAGATGGAGGGCTTCGACTGGACCCAGACCGGTGTTGAGTCCATCAACGACGTCGTTGTTGACGGTGACTCCGCCTCCGCCACCGTGAACGTTAACACCAGCAAGGGCTTGGACAGCTCTACCATGCGCTTCAAGCGTGAGAACGGTAACTGGACCTTCTGCAACTAAAACAGCTCGTGACTGCACTACGTGCACCTAGCTTTCGCATACCCCGCGCCATTGGATTTGGCGCGGGGTTGCTCGCGTTGGCGCTCCTTATCTTCAGTGTTTCGGGTGCGCTGTGGGGTCTTTGGCGGCCAACGCTTGAAGGTCATCGAGTAGAAGGCGGCGGGTATGCGCTGAGCAACGGCGCCAACGTTCAGTTCCTATCCTTTAGTACCTTCGCCCTTATCACCGGAATGCTGGGCGTGGTGATAGGAACAGTGGCTTACTTGCGTGGCGAGCGCTACCGCGGAGTCGGCGTATTGGTTTGGTCTGGCGTGGTCGGCCTCGCTGGAGCGGCTGCCTTCTATGTTTTTGGGGGTGTGACTGCTACCGCTGCGCCAGAGCAGCCCGGAGAGTTTGTCGAGTTCGTACCGAAATTTTCTCCGGCCATTGGGTGGTTGGTGGCACCGTTTATGGCTATGTTTGCCTACTGGTCTGCGGTTTTTATCAATCCCGACCCCGGTCTTGGTGCACTACCGGAAAACGCTGACTAGGGCCACACGACGGGGGAGGAGCCTATGGCATCGTGAGAAATGTCATCGATGCCATGGAGCACATGTTTGATGCCGCGGCCTAGGGCGGTGACCAGTTGGGCGTCGGAAAGCCCTGCTCCTGTCATCACCGCATAGTCCACGCGAACCTGCAGGCCATCCACGTTGGAGTGGCAAAATGCGGATGCCGAGTGGTTAGTTCGGTTCCAGTCATTGCAGATCAGGAACATCTTGGAAAACTCGCTGCCTGGAAGGTTCGGATCCCAGTGGCCCTTGATGATAAGGCTAGGCCCGGAATCGATGGCGAAGGCGAAGAGGACATCGTTGATCCAGGCATAGATGGCGTCCCCGGAATCCGATTGGAAGCGTGTGATTCCGAGCGAGGGCAGCATGTCTTCGAGACGAGAAATGTCGACGGTAGAGACGGGGCCATTGGGTTCAGAAGGCTCATCGGCTGCCAGGGGGCGGGGGAGCATCAGCGCGGGAAAATGCGTTGCGAGCTCCTCGAGGCACGCCCCCGCGTTGAACAGCGCCGGCAGGACGGACGCGGCGAGCTGTGCCGTGGTGGGCTCTTGGTGCACAACGAGGAAGGAATGGCCCCACACCTCAACCTCAGTGGGGGTGGTGTAGTTGAGCACCAAGTGGGGTGACAGACAGTCGTGGTTCCAGTCGTTGACGAACTCGCTGAGCTCGGGGATTTCACCAAACCCAAGCGCTCCATTGTGGGTGGTGTAGAAGCGCAGGATGGGCTCACCTTCGGTGTCCATATACGTGCGGGTCTCGCCCAAGGGGGAATGGGGAAAGAGGAGCTCGTCGGCGCTGACACGGATGCAATCCAGCTCTTCGCAGTGCGCGAGCTTCTCCACGCGTGTGAGTAGCTCGGAATGGTCCGGGCCGTCGTGCTTGTCGGCGTCGTTACTCATGTCGCCGCCTCTCTTCACCAATGGTGGTGCGTCAATGTGTTAATAGTGACACATTCTATAGCCCGCACCATGGGGCCCGCTGGCTTTTTGGCACGGGTATAGTAATGGGAAGGTATAGAAACCGCTGCATATTATAAAAAGGGGCTGTGCCATGCTAAGAACTATTGACCTGCGCGGAGAGAAGCTCAGCACCTCCCGCCTGCGCCGAATCTTGCCACGTGGCGGGACGGATGTTTCCTCCGTCATGGGCACAGTGGTCCCCATGGTGGAGTCGGTGCGCGATGGTGGTGCGGCAGTAGCCCTCGACTTTGGTGAGCGCTTTGATGGCGTACGCCCGGAAGCGGTGCGTGTCAGTGCGGACGCCCTTGAGAAGGCTGCAGCGGACGTTGATCCGCAGGTCCGGTCCGCTATCGAAGAATCCATTACCCGTGTGCGCGCTGTGCATGCTGACCAGAAGCTGTCCTCGCACACCACAACGCTAGCTCCTGGCGCCACGGTCACGGAGGTGTTCCAGCCGATCGAACGCGTAGGTCTCTACGTGCCTGGCGGCAAGGCAGTGTATCCTTCCTCGGTCATCATGAACGCCGTCCCGGCTCAGGAAGCCGGTGCTGAGGCCATGGTTGTGGCTTCCCCGCCACAGAAAGACTTCGGCGGACTGCCGCACCCGACGGTTCTGGCAACCTGCCACATGTTGGGCGTGGATGAGGTCTGGGCGGTCGGTGGTGGACAGGCTATCGCGCTGCTGGCCTATGGTGACGATGAGCCAGCGACGGGAGAAGAAGCGCTTGAGCCAGTCGACATCATTACTGGTCCAGGCAACGTCTTCGTGGCCGCAGCTAAGCGAGCTGTGCAGGGCGTGGTGGGCATCGATGCCGAGGCGGGCCCGACTGAGATCGCCATTCTGGCTGATGATACGGCAAATCCCGTGTACGTTGCGTATGACCTTATTTCCCAAGCGGAGCACGACCCGATGGCAGCGTCGGTTCTCATTACCGCCAGCGAAGAACTGGCAGAGGCCGTGGCGGCGGAAGTAGCGCAGCGTTACACCGCGACGGCGAATGCCGAGCGTGCTGCGGAGGCGCTGCGCGGCGAGCAGTCCGGCATCGTGCTCGTCGACGACCTAGATGCGGGCATTGCCGTGGCTGATGCGTATGCCGCCGAGCACTTGGAGGTTCACACCGCGAACGCCCGTGAGGTGGCCGAACGGATTCGCCATGCAGGTGCCATCTTCGTGGGCGATTACTCACCGGTGCCGTTGGGTGATTACACGGCAGGCTCCAACCACGTTTTGCCGACCTCCGGCACGGCACGATTCAGCGCTGGCCTGTCCACGCACACCTTCCTGCGCCCAGTCAACCTTGTGGAATACGACCGCTCGGCGCTGGGGGAGGTGGCCGATAAGGTCATTGCCTTTGCCGCCGCTGAGGAACTTCCGGCGCACGGTGAGGCGATTGCCGCCCGCTTCGATGACGCGAACGCGCCCCAGAATTAAAGAGCTAGCAACACTTGAGGAGGCCGAGACCATGGCTGAGATGAAAGATCTTCCCCTGCGTGAAGAACTGCGCGGCTCCAGCGCCTATGGCGCACCGCAGTTGACGGTCACGAACCAGCTCAATACCAACGAGAACCCGTACCCGCCGTCGGAAGCGCTGATATGGGATATGGTGAAGGCCGTCGAGAAGCATGCTGCGCAGCTCAACCGTTACCCGGAGCGCGATGCTGTGGAGCTGCGCACTGCCTTGGCGGACTACGTTTCTGAGCAGACCGGCGTGGCTGTGAGTGTGGATAACGTGTGGGCAGCCAATGGATCGAACGAAGTTTTGCAGCAGCTCCTCCAGGCTTTCGGTGGGCCCGGACGCAGCGCACTGGGGTTTACTCCGAGCTATTCCATGCACCCCATCTTGTGTGCAGGTACGCAGACGGAATTCATTTCCTCCCCACGTGATGAGGACTTCCGGATTGATGAAGAGGCGGCGCTGAGGGACGTCGAGAAGCACCAGCCCGACGTCATCTTCATCACCACCCCGAACAACCCCACCGGTGATGTCACCCCGATTGAGCTGGTAGAGAAGATCATCCAGGCCGCGCCGGGCATTGTCATCGTAGATGAGGCGTATATGGAGTTTTCAGCGTCGCCATCAGCCACCACGTTGCTAGAGAAGTATCCCACCAAGCTCGTGGTCTCCCGCACGATGTCGAAGGCCTTCGACTTCGCCGGTGGCCGTTTGGGGTATTTTGTGGCGGACCCCGCCTTCGTGGAGGCCGTCATGCTCGTGCGTTTGCCGTATCACCTTTCGGTGCTGTCTCAAATTGCGGCCATCGTGGCCATCGAGCACAAGGAAGAAACCTTGAGCACGGTGGCGAAGCTGTCGGCCGAACGTGAGCGCGTGGTTAATCGACTCGAGGAGCTGGGCTACTACGTTGTTCCCAGCGAATCTAACTTTGTGTCCTTTGGGCGCTTTGCCGACCAACATGCGGTGTGGCAAGGCTTCCTCGACCGCGATGTTCTTATCCGTGACAACGGAGTTCCGGGATTACTGCGCGCCACGATTGGTCTGCCGCAAGAAAATGATGCCTTCCTTTCTGCGGCGGCGGACTTGGCAGATACAGTAGAGATGATCCAGAAATAACGCCGTGAACACGAGGTGAAGGAGGAACGTGAGAATATGAGTGCCGACGTCACTGCGCGCCAGGGCAACGGTGTCCGGATTGGCCGCGCTGAGCGCGCCACGGGGGAGACGAGGATCTCCGTAGAAATCAATCTCGACGGCACAGGACAGGCGGATATTTCCACCGGTTTGCCGTTCTTTGATCATATGCTCACTGCGGTGAGTACTCACGGCTCCTTCGACCTCACCGTCCATGCTGAGGGCGATATCGACATCGACGCGCACCACACCGTCGAAGACACCGCCATCGTTATGGGGCGCGCGTTCTTGGAGGCACTGGGGGACAAGTCGGGTATTCGCCGCTTTGGCTCCCAGTTGCTGCCCATGGATGAGACCTTGGTTGAGGCCGTCGTGGACATTTCTGGCCGCCCGTACTTCGTCATGAATGGCGAACCCGAGAACCTCGAGTGGCAGATTATCGGTGGCCACTATGCCACGGTGATAAACCGTCACTTCTTCGAAACCTTCGCTATCCACTCGGCAACAACGCTGCACGTCAACGTGCGCTATGGTCGCGACCCTCACCACATCACCGAAGCGGAGTACAAGGCCGTCGCCCGTGCACTGCGTCAAGCCACTGAGCGTGATCCGCGCGTGAGCGGCGTCCCCTCGACGAAGGGAGCCCTCTAAGACGTTATGAACATTGTTGTTCTTATTCTTTTCCTCGTTGCTGGTGTGCTCATCGGCGGCGCGTGGTCGGCCTACCAGAATGACTCGAAACTGCTGACCGTTGTGGCCGGTGTGCTGGCAGCCATCACCGTAGCCGCTGCGCTGGCCTGGCTGCTGGATATCTTTTCGGCAGGGGTGGCGGCGAAGTGACTGAAGCGACTCCGACGAATGTATGGAAGGTCGTCGGCTTTAAAGAGACCATGATCGCGGTGGTCTCCGCTTTCGGTGCATGGTCGGTGTTGCTGCCGGTCGTGCCGTTAGCGGTTCTCGACGCCGGTGGGTCCGCGACCCTGGCTGGTGCGACCACCGGCGTCTTCATGTTGGCGACCGTGCTGACCCAGATGATCACGCCGATGCTGCTTCGAATTTTTGGCTACCGCCCCATCATGGCCTCCTCAGCACTTCTGCTGGGTGTTCCTGCGCTGGGCCATATGCTTGGTGACGCCGCGCCTATCGCCCTCGGGTTTTCTGCCCTGCGTGGCGTAGGTTTCGGTGCTCTGACGGTGGCGGAGAATGCTCTCATCGCAGAGATTACGCCGCGGCGCCTGCTGGGTAAGGCGACGGGTATCTTCGGCCTTTTCATTGGCGCAGCTCAAATGGCTTTCTTGCCGGTCGGCCTCGCCGTCGCTGCTGCATATAACTACAACCTCGTGTACTTGTTGGCAGCAGGTTTGGGCTTGTTGGGCTTCTTCACGTGCATTCTGGTGCCGAAGATTAAGGCGGCACCTGTGGGAAGCCCAGATCCTTCGGATACGACTCCACGCGCTCCCATGTGGAAGCTCGTCCTCGTCCCTGCCTTGGCGCTGACGAGTTTCTCGGTGAGCTACGGTGTGGCGTCGAACTTCATCTCCCCGGCCGTGCGTGAGCTCGATCCGGAACGCGGCGCCGTGCTTGGCGGCTTCATGTTGTCCGTGATCGGTGGTGCGGCGATGATCTTCCGCTACGTGGCTGGCGTGGTCGCTGACCGTGCGGGCAAGCCGGGCACGCTCATGATTCCTGCACAGATTTTTTCCGTCTTTGGTGTCGGCCTGATTGCTGCAGTGCTGTGGCAGGAGTGGTCCATTTGGTTGCTGGTCTTCGGAACGATGGTGTACGGAGCTGGATTTGGCATCGTCCAAAACGAGGCTTTGCTGTCGATGTTTGATCGCCTGCCGCGCGAGCGCCTGTCCGAAGGTTCGGCGGTGTGGAACATTTTCTACGACGGAGGCACCGGTCTCGGCTCCACCGCTCTGGGAGCGGTCGTAGCGATGTCCGGATATGACGGTGCCTTCGCCGTGGGTTCTGCCATCATTGCGGTGGGTCTGCTCATGACGTTGGCTGACAGCGCTTTGGGCAAGACTCGCGTGAGTGAAATCAACGACATTCAAACGCGACTTCGCATGATTAGGCGGCCGAGGAGGCCCGGAAAGGACCCACGATGAGCTCTCACAACGTTGCCATCCTGGACTATGGAGCGGGTAACCTGCGCTCCGCGGTTCGCGCCCTTGAGCGTGTCGGCGCACACGTCACGGTGACTGCGGATCCCGCCCTCGCAGTCGAGGCGGATGGCCTGCTGGTCCCTGGTGTTGGTGCCTTCGCTGCGTGCATGGAAGGTTTGCGCGCAGCCCAGGGGCCGCGCATTATCGGCCAGCGCCTTGCTGGTGGCCGCCCGGTGTTGGGCATTTGCGTGGGTATGCAGGTGCTTTTTGAATCCGGCACTGAACACGGTGTTCACACAGAAGGCTGCGGTGAGTGGCCGGGGGACGTCGGAAAGCTCCAGGCAGACGTGCTGCCTCACATGGGGTGGAACACCGTGGAGATGCCACAGGGCAGCCGCATGTTTGACAACATCAACGCCGAGGATCGCTTCTACTTCGTTCACTCATATGCTGCTCGCAGCTGGGAGTTGGAGACCGAAATTACCGAGCCGCCTAAAGTTGCGTGGACAGAATATGGCGGCGATCGTTTTGTGGCTGCCGTGGACAATGGCGCGTTGTGGGCTACGCAGTTCCACCCGGAAAAGTCCGGGGACGTGGGCTCGCAGCTGTTAAAGAACTGGGTTGGAACGCTTTAAAGCGCGTGCCTGAAAGGTAGACTACGCACCATGAGCTTTACACTGTTGCCCGCGGTTGACGTTGTTGATGGCCAGGCTGTGCGCTTGGACCAAGGAGAAGCCGGAACCGAAAAGTCCTATGGCTCTCCGCGTGAGGCCGCCCTTAAATGGCAGGCCCAAGGGGCGCAGTGGTTGCATGCCGTGGACCTCGACGCCGCATTTGGCCGCGGTTCCAACCATGAGCTGCTTGCGGAAATCACATCTAGCGTGGACCTTGAGGTGGAACTCACCGGTGGTATCCGCGATGATGAATCCCTCGCCCGAGCATTAGCCACCGGCGCCCGTCGCGTCAATATCGGTACCGCGGCGCTGGAGCAACCGGACTGGATTGCCAAGGTGCTCGCGGAGCATGGCGACCGCATCGCTGTGGACTTGGCAGTACAGCTTGTTGATGGTGAATGGCGTACGCGTGGACATGGCTGGGTGTCCGACGGCGGGGACCTCTGGGAGGTACTCGAGCGCCTTGATGCTGCTGGCTGCACCCGTTTTGTGGTTACCGATGTGTCCAAGGACGGCACGCTCCAAGGTCCGAACATCGAGCTGTTGCGTGAGGTAGCGGCAGCAACCGATGCTGCAGTGACCGCGTCGGGTGGAATCTCCACGCTGGATGATCTGCGTGAATTGGCCCTGTACGAGAACGAGGGCATCGACTCCGCCATCATCGGCAAGGCGCTGTATGAGGAACGTTTTACGCTGAGTGACGCACTCGCAGCCGTTGCTGAGGTCACCCCACTTCCGGCCGAGGAGTACATCGACCCTATCGAGGAGGACTAAGGTACATGGCCCCGATGACTGGACTTTCTTCCTCGGATCCTCGCGAGCTCGTTGCTTTTGCTGAGGCTGCGGTGGACCAGGTCAATGACCTTTTCCGCGCAGGCCTTGGTGCGGAACCAGCCCGCTTCAAAGGCGAAGGCGATTTCGCCACCGAAGTGGACCTGCACATCGAGGAGCAATTGCGTGTGACCTTGAGCCAGCTCACCGGAATTCCCATCTTTGGGGAGGAGTCTGGCGGTGCTTTGGAAGATACCGTGTGGGTTGTGGACCCAGTGGATGGTACCGCTAACTATTCTGCTGGCAATCCTTGCTGCGGAGTTCTGGTGTCGCTTCTGCATGAGGCGAAGCCGATCGTTGCCGTGGCGGATTTCCCGCTGCTCGAGCGCCGCGTTGTCGCCGCTGAGGGCATGCCGCTGCGTTCTAGCGGAGGACCGGCCACCGGGTTCGGCGGGGGAGAAGGCGCCCAAGGCTTCGATGAGGCACGTGGTCACGTCGGCTGCTCCTCGCACCTTCCCATTGATTTGTTCAATGATCTCCGCGAAACAGGACTGCGTCCGCGTATGACCGGATCCGTTGGACTGGATAATGCCTTCGTGGCGCAGGGCGTGTTCGATGGTGCCGTGAATTTTTCGCCGCACGTGTGGGATAACGCTGCTGGTGCGCTGATGATTAAGGCTGCCGGTGGACGTGTCAGTGATCCCGATGGAAACGAGTGGACCGCTACCTCGAAGGGCTTTGTCGGTGGTACCCCGCAAGTCCATGCCACCATTTTGGATGCCATTTCCCGCAACCCGCGGGGCCAGCGCTGATCTTCGCACAGTGCCTTAAGGCCTTGAGCGTTGAGGCCCAAAGGCAAATTATCCATTACTATCTCATCTCCCGAGGAGGACTTTCATCATGGCGCTTGCTGTGCGCGTGATCCCGTGCCTTGACGTTGACAATGGCCGCGTGGTCAAAGGCGTCAACTTTGCCAACCTGCGTGATGCCGGTGACCCAGTTGAGCTTGCTGCTCGCTATGACCAGCTGGGCGCGGATGAACTCACCTTCTTGGACGTCTCCGCGTCCAAGGATGGACGGGGCACGATGCTCGATGTCGTGCGCCGCACCGCGGACCAGGTCTTTATCCCTTTGACCGTGGGCGGTGGCGTACGTTCGGTGGAGGATGTGCGCGAACTATTGCGGGCGGGCGCCGATAAGGTCTCCGTCAATTCTTCGGCGATTGCCCGTCCAGAGTTGTTGCGGGAGCTCGCCGATGTCTTCGGTTCGCAGTGCATCGTGCTCTCCGTTGACGCCCGCCGTGCCCCGGACTATCCGAGTGGTTTTGAAGTCACAACTCACGGCGGCACCACACCTGCGGGCTTGGATGCCGTGGAGTGGGCTCGCCGCGGTGAGGATCTAGGAGTGGGTGAAATCCTGCTCAACTCGATGGATGGTGATGGCACCAAGGCAGGTTTCGACATTGAGCTCCTCGAGGCCGTCCGCGCGGCGGTTTCTGTTCCCGTCATTGCTTCCGGTGGTGCGGGTAAGGCTGAGCATTTTCCACCAGCCGTTGCGGCCGGAGCTAATGCCGTCTTGGCCGCCAGTATTTTTCACTTTGGTGAAGTCGAGATTTCGGCAGTTAAGCAGGAACTCGCTGATGCCGGTTATGAGGTGCGGCAGTGAGCACGGCACAGGAATCGACACACAACTCCACAAGCAGTAGCGACGATAGAGTCGAAGACTACGAACTCACCGCGGAAATAGCCCAGCACCTGAAGCGCAATGAGGCTGGGCTGGTGCCGGCCATTGTGCAGTCAGAACGCGGCGAAGTCCTCATGATGGCGTGGATGGATGACCATGCTCTGGCCTACACATTGGCCACGCGCCGGGGGACCTATTACTCACGTTCTCGCCAGGAGTACTGGGTCAAGGGCTTAACGTCAGGCCATACCCAAGAAGTCATCGGTGCGCGCCTCGATTGTGATGGCGACACTATCCTGCTCACCGTGCGTCAAGCAGGCGGTGCCTGTCATACAGGTGACCGCACGTGCTTTGACGCCCACGACCTTTTCGCGGACTCCGCGAACAACGACAGCGCATCCGGCAGCAGGAAGGAGCCCGCAGATGGCTAAACGATGGGGACCCATTCTCATGGTCGTGGGCGCAATTGTGCTGTGGCTGTCCTCTCGTATGACGTGGGTAACGGCCGCAGTCGAGGATGATAAAGCCGGGTCGAGCGTGATGACCTTGTCAGGTTCCTTGTGGTCACTCGAACTTATTGCACTTACGGTCGTGATTCTGGCAGGTAGCGTGGCCGCGCTGGCATTGCGCCGGACTGCACGACGAATCGTGGCTATCCTCACTGCGCTGGCCGCAGCAGGTGCCGCATGGCGTCCCGTGGCGTTGCTCACTGCAGGCGCCGAGGCTGAGCGCGCCCAGGAGCTGCTGCACGGTGGAACGAATGACACCTCGGTGGATTCGACGACGATTTCTGACTGGGCTGTAGTGCTCACCGCCGATGCGTCGTCTGCCGGGCCGGTCCTCGCCATCATCGGTGCTGCACTCGCCCTGTTTGGCGCGGTCATGGTGGCCAGCAACCCCGGCGTGGATAAACCGCGAACCGCCAAATATGAAACCCCGGCCGTGCGCCAGGAGCGCCTGCAGGAGGATATGGAGACTTCCCAAGACTCTGGCCGCGTGATGTGGGATGCGCTCGACGCCGATATCGATCCTACGGATACTCCTCCGCGCACCTAGTGCGTTGGGTACCCCGGATTTCCGGTTAGAGGTGTCTGCGCGCTAGCCTGTTTGTGATCTCAATCGCCCGGTTTGTCCTTGAGTCTCTTCACGGAGGGAGGTGCTGATGCCTACCCCAATCGCCGTCGATCATCTCGTCGCTGGCGTGCTTGCCGATGTCTCCGCGCGTGAGGCTCGTGTTCCCTTCAAAGAAGTGAAAGCGCGATCCCGCGACATGGATACTCCGCGCGACGCCGCGACGGCCCTGCTCCGACCGGGATGTTCCATCATCACCGAAATCAAGCGCGCCGTGCCATATGCCGGTGAAATTGCGCACTTAGATAGCCCGCAGTCAGTGGCGGCTTTGGCCCACGATCTTGAGCAAGCTGGCGTTCACGTTATGGCCTGCCAGACGGATCGCCGTCGTTTTCACGGTTCGTTAGAGGACATGCGGGTTGCCCGCGATGCCGTGGACATACCGATGGTCTGCCGCGACATCATCGTTGATCCCTATCAGGTTCATGAGGCACGTTGCTATGGCGCGGACGCTATTCCGCTGCAAGTAGAGCTGCTTGAGCAAGCCCGGCTCGAGTCATTGCTGGACCGCGTGGAGTCGTTGGGAATGACCGCCATTCTTGAGGTGCGCACGTGTGCCGAAGTAGATCGAGTCATCAAGGCTGGTGGCTCTGTTGTGGCAATCAATGCGTGGTCTTTGGCCTCCGATGCTATTAATCGGGAGGCCTTTTCTACTATCTCGCCCGGTCTGCCCGAATCCATAACCCGCATCGCCGTCGGCGGCGTGAACAGCCCTCGCAACGTGCTGGCGTATGCCTCGCACGGCGCGGATGCCATCCTTGTGGGTGAGTCAATCATGGCGGCGCAGGACCCCATGGCCCTTGCTCGTTCGCTCGTGGCAGCCGGACAACACCCGGCCTGTCCGTCCCGCAAGGTCTAGATCCGTCGCGGACGCGTTGTAGTACCCGCATTTTTCAGGCACACTATCTCCCGTGCAGATTTACTACCTCGCGAATATCCCTTCCCCGCCTCAGGGCGTATGGCACCTGGGTCCGATTCCGATTCGGGCCTATGCCATGTGCATCATTCTGGGCATCCTCGTCGCTATGTGGATGACGTTGCGTCGCTACACTGCGCGGGGAGGAAACCCAGACGTGGTGTGGGACGCGGCCATCGTGGTCATTCCAGCCGGAATTATCGGTGGGCGTCTTTATCACGTGATCACGGATTACGATAAATACTTCTGTTCCACGTGTGACCCCATCGATGCATTAAAAATCACCAACGGTGGCCTCGGCATCTGGGGCGCGGTGGCGCTCGGAGCGGTAGCTGTGTGGGTCATGTTTAAAATCAAGGGCATTCCGCTGGGGCCGTTTGCCGACGCCGTAGCACCCGGCCTCATCCTGGCCCAGGCCATTGGGCGCCTAGGAAACTGGTTTAACCAAGAGCTCTACGGCCGGGAAACCACGGTGCCCTGGGCTCTCGATATTTACTACCGCGTCAATGAGAACGGTGACTACGCACCGATTAGTGGACGTTCTACGGGTGAAGTCATGACGTCGGTGCACCCGACCTTTCTCTACGAGCTCGTGTGGAACGTGATCATTTGTATCTTCCTTGTGTGGGCGCACAAAGCCTGGAAGTTGGGACATGGGCGTGTCTTTGCGCTGTACGTGGCGGGGTACACTGCCGGACGTTTCGTGGTTGAAAACATGCGCGCGGATGAGGCCACGCACATTTTTGGATTGCGCGTCAACGTCATTGTGTCCGTCGTCTGCTTCATCGTTGCGCTTATCGTGTATCTTCGTCTGCCACGCGGCCAGGAGACTCCCGAAGAGGTTGATCCGCATCGCGCCAAAGGTGGCGAAGACCGTAGCGTTGGCGTTGATGGGCGCGCGGGTTCACAGGCTCACCGGTACCCTCACTCTGATGCTTCCTCTGCCGGCGGTACGGCGCAGTAGCCGGAATCACAGTTCATGAGTGGGCGGTGCTACCGTTGAGCGCTGTGTCCGATGAGGCCTGCCGGAATTGTTTGAGCATGCCCGCTCGCGCCTGTTTCGTCTTGGGTTTTGCAATGGAAAGCGGGGCTCGGAAGGGTGCAACGGCACGGCTCCGATGGGGATGTGAGCGACATTTATAGTGGCAGAGACTAGAAAACGGGGGTAGTTTGGGAACCGTTAGACATCCCCGATGCGAATAAGGCACTCCATGTTGGATAGAAGAACCAAAATCGTTTGTACGTTGGGTCCCGCAGTGGCAAGCAAGGAGGGAATCCTTGGCTTGGTGGAAGCGGGCATGGACGTCGCGCGTCTGAACATGTCCCACGGCGAGCATGCAGACCACGAAGCAAATTACGCCTGGGTCCGCGAAGCTACCGATGAGACCGGCCACGCCGTCGGTGTCCTCGCTGACCTTCAGGGTCCCAAGATTCGTCTGGGGCGCTTTGTCAACGGTGAGGAGATGTGGAAGGAAGGCGAAGTCGTCCGAATCACCGTCGATGACGTCGAAGGTACCCACGACCGCGTCTCCACCACCTACAAGGGCTTGGCCAAGGATGCCAAGCCGGGAGACCGCCTGCTGATCGACGATGGCAAGGTTGCCGTCGTGTGCAAGGAAGTAGAAGGCAACGACGTTGTTTGTGAGGTCACCGAAGGTGGCCCGGTCTCCAATAACAAGGGTGTCTCCTTGCCGGGCATGGACATCTCCGTGCCGGCTCTGTCGGAGAAGGACATCGCTGACCTTCGCTTCGCGCTGAAGCTAGGCGTTGACATGATTGCCCTGTCCTTCGTTCGCTCCCCAGCGGATGTGGACAAGGTCCACGAGATCATGGATGAGGAAGGCCGTCGCGTTCCGGTTATTGCCAAGCTGGAGAAGCCGGAGGCTGTTGATGCTCTCGAGTCCATCGTGTTGGCTTTCGACGCCATCATGATTGCCCGTGGTGACTTGGGTGTGGAGGTTCCGCTCGAGCAGGTTCCGCTGTTCCAGAAGCGCGCCATCCAGATTGCACGCGAGAACGCCAAGCCGGTCATCGTGGCTACCCAGATGCTAGATTCCATGATTTCCAACCTGCGCCCGACTCGTGCGGAGGCATCCGACGTGGCTAATGCCGTGCTCGACGGTGCAGATGCCGTCATGCTCTCGGGTGAGACCTCCGTCGGTATCGACCCGCAGAACGTGGTGCGCACGATGTCCAAGATCGTGGCTAACGCTGAGTCTGGCGGCCAAGTTCCGCCCCTGAGCCATGTGCCGCGCACCAAGCGAGGCGTGGTGTCCTACTCCGCGCGCGATATCGCAGAGCGCCTTAACGCGAAGGCCATCGTCGCCTTCACCACGTCCGGTGACACGGCGAAGCGTGTGGCTCGTTTGCACTCTCCGCTGCCGTTGCTGGCGTTTACTCCTCACCCGGCAGTTCGCTCGCAGTTGGCTCTGACCTGGGGTGCGGAAACTTTCTTGAGCTCTGAGGTCAAGTCCACAGATGACATGATGGTTAGCATCGATGAGGCCCTCCTCAGAATGGACAAGTACAAGGAAGGCGACGTGATCGTCGTTATCGCCGGTACCCCTCCGGGAATCTCTGGTAACACCAACATGATTCAGGTTCACCAGCTCGGTGAAACCCTGCGCGACAAATAATCACGCTCTCCCCGCATACCCCGCATAGAGAAAAACGCTATAACACCGCCGCTGTCCCTCGAGGAGGGAGGGCGGCGGTGTTACTTATTCTGCACGTGCGACGCTTGGTGGCGGACTAGATGCTGGCGATGGGGGTCGGGGCCAGCTTCCATACCTCGTTGGCGTAGTCCGCAATGGTGCGGTCGGAGGAGAAGCGACCGGAGTAGCAGATGTTCAGCCAGGCCTTCTTGGCCCACTCCATCTCATCGGCGTCATAGTCAGCGGCCATGCGGTCGCGGGTCTCACGGTAGTCGGCGAAGTCACCCAAGACGTAGTAGGTGTCCTGAGCGTGCTCGCCAAAACCATCCAGAAGCGAGGAACGCAGGTCACCAAACATGCCGTTATTCTCCGATCCCAGAGTGCCATCGGTGAGGGCATCCAGAACGCGGGCCAGTCCCGGAACAGAGTGGTAGAGCTCACCGGGGCGGTACTCAGCGCGCAGCTGCGGGATCTCCTCGTTGCGAGCACCGAAGATATAGGCGTTTTCTTCGCCCACTGCCTCGACGATCTCAACGTTGGCACCATCCATGGTGCCCAGTGTCAGTGCGCCGTTCATCATGAACTTCATGTTGGAGGTACCCGATGCCTCCTTACCCGCGACGGAAATCTGCTCGGAGACATCTGCGGCCGGGATAATGTGCTCGGCGGGGGAGACGTTGTAGTTCTCCACGAAGACAACGTTGAGCACGTCCTTGGTAGCCGGGTCGTTGTTCACCAGATCCCCGATGGTGTTGATGAGCTTGATGATGGCCTTGGCGCGGACATAGCCCGGGGCGGCCTTCGCGCCGAAGATGAAGGTGCGCTTTGGAACGGTTTCACCATCGACCTTGATACGGAAGTAAAGATCCAGAATGTACAGAGCATTCATGAGCTGACGCTTGTACTCGTGGAGGCGCTTAATCTGGACGTCAAAAATGGAATCGGGGTCCACGGTGGAGCCTTGGTGCTCCTCAATCCACGTCGCAAAGTCTTGCTTGTTGGCGCGCTTGACGTTGATGAGCTGACGCAGAACCTTCTCATCCTCCGCCAACGGCACGAGCTTGGCCAGCTCAGTCAGATCGGTGACCCAGGCATCGGAACCGGCCTGCTCAGTAAGTAGGCCCGACAGGCGCGGGTTGCACATGCGCAGCCAGCGGCGCGGGGTCACACCGTTGGTCTTGTTGTTGAACTTCTCCGGCCACAGTTCGTGCCACTCGGACAGCGTATCTGCCTTGATGATCTCGGTGTGCAGGGCCGCCACGCCATTAATGGAGTAGGCGGCGTAGCAAGCAATCCACGCCATGTGGACCTGGCCGTTGGAGACGGGCGCCATGTAGTCGATGCGGCCCTGATCCAGCCCGCGCTGAGCCATGTCCTCACGGAATCGACGGTCAATTTCTTCCACGAGCTCCCAGATGCGCCAGAACAGCTTCTGGAAGATGGAGACTTCCCAGCTTTCCAGGGCCTCTGCCAAGACCGTGTGGTTGGTATACGCGAAGGTTTCAGTGATAACCTTCCACGCTTCATCCCAGCCCATCCCGTGCTCGTCGAGAAGCAGGCGCAGCAGTTCCGGAATGGCGAGCACTGGGTGGGTGTCATTGAGCTGGATGCAGTTGTACTTGGCAAAACCCGTGAGGTCGTCACCATGGTGCTCAATGTAGTTATCAATCATCTGCTGCAGAGATGCAGAGACGAAGAAGTACTGCTGGCGAACACGCAGGACCTTGCCTTCGTAGGTGGTGTCGTTGGGGTAGAGCACGCGGCAGATGTCCATGACGCGCTCGCGTTCGACGATGGCCTCGGTGAAGCGCTGGGAGTTGAAAGCATCATAGTCGAACTCATCGATGGGTTCGGACTTCCACAAACGCAGGGTACCAACGTTATCGGTGTCATAGCCGGTAATGGGCATGTCATACGGGATGGCGCGAACATCCATGTCATCGAAGTGGATGCGGCGCTGCTCGGAGGCGCGGCGAATGACGAAGTCGTAGCCGTTCTCCATCCAGGCATCCGGCTCCTCGCGCTGGAAGCCGTTCTCGAAGGACTGGCGGAACAAGCCATAGCGGTACAGGAGACCGTAACCGGTCACCGGGTAATCCTGGGTTACAGCGGAGTCGAGGAAGCACGCGGCAAGACGGCCCAAACCGCCGTTACCCAGAGCGGCATCATGCTCGGCTTCGAGAACATCAGCCAACTCGTGGCCAGCAGCCTTGGCGGCGGCGCGAGCCTCATCGACGAGACCGACGTTGGTGAGGTTGTTGAGCAGCGCGCGGCCCTGCAGGAACTCTGCGGAGAAGTAGTGCTGCTGGCGAGCAGCGGCATACGCGTTGCGGGTGGCTTCCCAGTTATCAGCAATCTGTTCCATGACCGCGGCGGATAGGCCGGACCAGAACTTGCGGTTGGAGGCAGTTGGCGGCGTCACGCCAGAGGCTGCGCGAACGTGTCCGGGAACTGCGGTCTGAAAATCGGCGTGCTGGGGCTGGCTCATGAAATTCCTTTGAAGTTGCACTCGAAATGTATGGAAAATACCACCCCCAAGCTTAACCAGTTCCGTGTCGATACGCAGTGCGCACGTCGGCTCTAGAGCTTGAGGAAAGACAGGACCGCAGCGGCGGCGGCACGGGTAGCGGAGTCCATCGTGGGGGCGTAGTCCGGTAGGAAGGTGGACTGGTGGTTGACCGGAGGGTTAGCGAGGAGCTCATCTGGAGTAGAGCCGATGAACCAGAAGTAGTAGGGCACGCCCCATGCCTGCGGAAGGTAGCAAAAGTCCTCGGACACCGTGGACGGCGTGGCGGTAACAGACAGCTCCCCAAAGACCTCGTCGAAGGAGGCGTGCACGGTGTCGTGCGCGACGGGGTCGTTATCGGTTACTTCGCCATGAGCGTAATACTCAAAGGTTGGCTCGGCGGGGCAGCCAGAGGCTACGCACTCTGCGCGCACCATGCGTTCCAGGGAGGCATAGACGCGTTCGGCTAATTCCGGCTTGTAGTAGCGGGTATTGAGCACGAGCTCGGCGCTGCCGGGGATGATGTTGTTCTTATCTCCTGCGTGCAGCTCGCCGACGGAGATGACAAAGAAGTCATGGGGAGGAACCTCGCGGCCCACGATGGCTTGGAGGCGCGTGACCACCATTGCAGCAACGTACGAGGGATCGATGGATTCGTGCGGCATGGAGGCGTGAGCGGAGCGGCCCGTGATGTGGATGCGCAGGGAATCGCAGCCCGCGAGGATGGGGCCAGATGTGGATTGGACCTGCCCAGCAGGTCCAGGCATGACGTGTTGACCCAAGCAGACGTCCGGCTTCGGCACGCGTTCGGTGAGGCCATCGGCAATCATGTACTTGGCTCCCATAGAGGATTCCTCCGCCGGCTGAAAGAGCGCGAGGAAGGTTCCTTGCCAAGCGTCGCGGTGGACGTCGATAAGCGCACAGGCGCCCAAAAGCGCGGTGGTATGGACGTCGTGGCCGCACGCATGCATCTTGCCGTTGGTGGCGGCGAAGTCAACGCCAGTCTCCTCAGTCACGGGTAACGCGTCGAAATCCGCGCGCATGAGCGCTGTGGGTCCGTCACCGTTGCGGAAGATGGCGACGATGCCATGGCCGCCGATGCCGGGGACAACCTCACAGTCATATTTGTCGAGCTGCCCCAGGATGCACCGTGCAGTACGTTCCTCCTCGTGGGAGAGTTCTGGGTGGGAGTGCAGATCCTCGTAGAAAGCGCGCTGCCAGGAGAGGTCAACGGAGTCACTGCTGAGAAGGGCGGCGAGTGTGGGATCTGCCATAGTTTCTGTCCTCCAAGTTAGGGTAGGGTTGCCTACATGACAATGATTCAGTTTGATGTTCTGGTGCCGGATGCCCAAGCCGAGCGCGTTGCCGAAATCTTCAGTACTGCCACGCAGAAGCTGGTGGATAACAATTCGCTGACCTCAGCCGATGTTACCCACGTTGAGGAACCGGCGATCCAAGAGGGGCTGGAGGAACAGCTGCGCCAGACCTACCGCGATGAACATGAAGACCGCGATCTCGAAGGCGCGAGTGTCCACCGATATGAGATTGCGATGGAGGGCGTGACAGGGTCTGTCAATCAGCTCACCATGGTGCTTTCCCGTTTACTGACGCCCCATGCGGTGCTTCCGAAGGATCACGTTCTGCTCGAGGATGAAGTCGCACACGAGCGCCCCGCCATCTTCCCGTGGTCAGTGCAGGTTAATCCTTAGCGTCCTGAACGGATGACTCAACAAATTCTGTGACGAGGCGCTCGGCGGCGCTGCTGATTGCTGCGGCCACCTCGCTGCTGGAAGCACCGTTGCCGTCGCCTTCCAGTTCCCGGAGTAGTACCCCAGCTGGGGCTGGGGTAGTCGCGGAACCGGCAATGATGCCGAGGGAGGGGGAACCTGCTGCTTCTGCGGCGAGCTCGGCCAGTGTGCCGACTACCTTTCCGGTAAGGGACTGCTCGTCAAAGCGGCCTTCACCAGTGATGAGGAGATCGGCCTCTGCGGCGCGTGCGGGGAGATTCAGCGCTTCAGCGACGTGCCGCCCGCCGGGGACAATCCTGCAGTGCTCATCTGTGCCCCACAGCGTGCGGGAGAGCCAGCTCAATGCAATTGGGATGCCACCGGCCGCACCCATGAATTCTGCCTGTGGGTCGGTACCGGTGACTTCGCACAGTTGCAGCATGGCACCCGCTAGCAGTGCTATTTGCTCGCCTTCGGCACCTTTTTGTGGGCCATACATCGTGGCTGCTTGGATGGGGACCGCGCGGGTATCGGTCACCAACGTGTAATCCAGCATGGCAGCTTTCATGTTGAGCTGCGCGGTATCGATGGTGTCGAGGGTGACTAGCGGAGCGCCGCCTTTCGGAAGCGCATAGCCGCGTGCATCGTGGGCTGCAGCGCCCAATGCGGCGAGAATTCCTAGGCCACCGTCGATGCAGGCGCTTCCGCCTAAACCTAAAACGATGTGTTTCGCCCCGCGAGCTTCCGCGTCAGCAATAAGCACACCGGTGCCGTAGGAATCTGCGTGGAGCGGGTCGAGGGCATCGGACACGGCAGGCAGGCCGGTTGCCGCGGCGACGTCGATAAACGCCTCCTCACCCACGAGGTAGTAGCTGGCTTCGGTGAGGCGGCCCACCGCATCCGTGGTGGGTAGCGTAATAGTCTGGCCAGTGCTGCCAGTACGCGCGACTGCGGCGCTGGCAAGAACCTCGGCAGTACCTTCGCCACCATCAGCCATGGGAAGCGTTGTCACAGTGGACGTAGCGGCAAGGTCGGCACTACTCAGGGCGCGCCGAGCGCCGAGAGCAATCGCGCCAGCGGCTTCGCTTGCAGTGGCGGTACCTTTGAAAGAGTCGGGGGCAACAAGGATGCGCATGTTCAAGAGTATATGGGCCCTTGCGTGGCGAATAAATTTTGGGCATCTGAGCTGCGTGTTAGTGATTGGTGGGGCAGACCGGGTTGCGATTTAGGTCGAATGATAGAAAACTAACAACTGTTCATTGTATGAAGCACTTTCCATTCGGATCAGTGCCAGATGAAAGGATTGCCATGTCCATCGACCAGCAGATCTCTGATTATTACACCAAGCTTCTGAAGCGGAACGCAGGCGAACCCGAGTTTCACCAGGCGCTCGCTGAGGTCCTTGATTCCCTCAAGATCGTCCTCAATAAGGACCCGCACTACGCGGATTATGGCCTGGTTGAGCGTCTTTGCGAGCCAGAGCGTCAGCTTATCTTCCGCGTCCCGTGGGTCGATGACAATGGAGATATTCAGGTCAATCGCGGTTTTCGTGTGCAATTCAACTCTGCTCTGGGCCCGTACAAGGGCGGCCTGCGTTTCCACCCCAGCGTGAACCTGGGCATTATCAAGTTTCTGGGTTTTGAACAGATCTTTAAGAACTCCTTGACTGGCTTGCCCATTGGTGGCGGCAAGGGCGGCTCGGACTTTGACCCTAAGGGCAAGTCCGATGCTGAAGTTATGCGCTTCTGCCAGTCCTTTATGACTGAGCTGCACAACCACATCGGTGAATACCGCGACGTTCCGGCCGGTGACATTGGTGTGGGTGGCCGCGAAATTGGTTACCTCTTCGGCCAGTACCGCCGCCTCGAGAACAAGCACGAGTCCGGCATCCTCACGGGTAAGGGTCTGACCTGGGGCGGGTCACTAGTGCGTACCGAGGCTACCGGCTACGGCTTGGTGTACCTCACCGCAGAGATGATGAAGGCGCACGGCGAGTCCTTCGAGGGCGCCAAGGTTATCGTGTCTGGTTCCGGCAATGTGGCCATCTACGCTGCGGAAAAGGTTCAGCAGCTAGGCGGCACTGTTGTGGCCATGTCGGACTCCTCCGGCTACATCACCACCCCGACGGGCGTGGACTTGGATCTGCTTAAGGACATCAAGGAAGTTCGCCGTGAACGTATCGCCACGTATGCCAAGGAGGCTGGTGAAGGAGTGGAGTACCACGAGGGCGGCAACGTCTGGGAGGTTCACGCGGACGTCGCTCTGCCGTGTGCAACCCAGAACGAACTCGATGGTGATGACGCCAAGCTGCTGGTCGGCAACAAGGTCCGCTACGTCGCGGAGGGCGCCAATATGCCCTGTACCCCGGAGGCAGTCCACTACTTCTTGGATCAGAAAATCGCGTTCGCGCCGGGCAAGGCAGCTAACGCAGGTGGTGTTGCTACCTCCGCACTGGAAATGCAGCAAAACGCCTCCCGTGACTCCTGGACCTTTGAGTACACCGATCAGCGCCTGCACGACATCATGTCGAGCATCTTCCGCACCATCGATAAGACGTCGAAGGACTATGGTCTCGACGGAGATTACGTGGCCGGCGCCAATATCGCAGGCTTTAAGAAGGTCGCGGACGCCATGCTGGCGCAGGGCGTTATCTAACGTTCTGCATTACGCGTTCTGCCACCTCGCACACCTCCCCCTCGCACTCGTGAACGAGAGCGTGACGGGGAGGTTTTCGCTGTCAACACCCGCGTGGGATACGTCGCGCTGCGCGCGGGCTTGGTTAGGCTGGTGCCATGTACCGCGTTTTTGAGTCCCTCGATGAACTTGTTCGCAATCTGGAACAGGCCTACGCCGTTCCGATGACCTCTAATTGCATGGTCCCTCGCCACGAGATGCTGGCGCTTCTTGATGACCTCCGTAATGCCCTCCCCGTTGAAATGGATGACGCTCAGGACGTCTTGGACAAGCAGGATGAAATCCTGCAGGGAGCGGAGGAGCGCGCAGACCAGATTATTTCGGATGCCAATGCCCAGGCAGATGACACGGTTACTCGTGCACGTGAGGACGCGGACGCTATGCTTGCCGACGCCCAACACCGCGCCACCACCATGGTGGCCCAGGCCGAAGATGAAGCTACCACCTTGGTGGATAATGCCCGTGCCGATGCTGAGCGCACCCGTGCGCAAGCAGATGAGGAATACCAGCGCACCGTTGCTGCCGGCCAAGCAGAGCAGGAACGTCTCGTTTCTGAATCTGAGGTTGTGCGCCGCGCTGATGATGAGGCACACCGCATTGTCGAAACTGCGCATTCTGAGTCCAACCGCTTGCGCACCGAGTGCGACGAGTTTGTGGACGCAAAGCTGGGTGAATTCGAAACTACGCTGTCTGATCTGTTGCGCACCGTGAACAATGACCGTTCCGCTCTGCGCCGCGGTGCGGGTGTGCGCTCCCGAGGGGAGTCGCGCGGTGACTCCCGTGCCGACGCACGCCCAGAAGGCCGTGAGGTGCGTGGCGATGCGCGCAGCGAAAGCTGGGAACGCAGCGAGTCCCGTCCCCGTCGCGCGCCCCGCGCACCGCGCGACTACTAGAGCGCACCACGCGTAAAGCTCCCAGTTGAGGCCCTTGTCAGGGCCGTTACTGGGAGCTCATCCTTAAGCAGCGGCGGGGAAAGAGCGGTGCGAGGCATCGAGGGCCTTGGAAGCTTCGCGGGCAGCCTCGGCGCGGCGAATGCGGTCGGCCTCAGCCGCAGGCATGGTGCTGAACGCGGCAGCGAGGCCAGCAGCAATAATGCCGGGTAGTGCATAGAGTACCCACATGCTGCCAAAGCCCAGTCCACCCGTGAGGGGATCGGTGAGAGGAGCCCACGGGGCGCCAGCCAAGGCAATCATGAGGTCAACTGTGCCAACGCTGAGCATCATCATGCCGATGGTGAGGAACGCTGCGGAAACAGATTCCCGGGCGCCCCAGACAATGAACGCGGCAAACAGGGAAAACACTGCCGACGAGATAATCACGGTGGAACTGAAGTGCAGCGGTAGCAGCGCCACGGCGCCCACCATAATGCCGGCGAGGGCGGCGATCGGGGCCACATGGTGCAGCATTAGGCCATCACGGCCAAAGACACTCGGCCGATGTCGCGTCACCACGTGTCGGACCACCACGCCGACGGCGGCCAACACCACGGCTGGGGCGAGGCACTGCAGCGGGTAGAGCCCCGCGAGGTCGTGCGCCGTGTCCGTGATGGTGGCTGAATGAGTAGTGACGTTGCTCATGTCATTCCACCGTAGGGGTAGAAGCACCGCTTAGCGAGTGCTGCAAGCAAGTCCCTACGCGGTTGTGCCCCAGCATTCAGGCTGCTGCCAGTCAGCGGGGGTCAGCTGGCAGGCATTGCCAGCTGGCGCCGGAGTGGGGGATTAGGCGCTACAGGGTAAGCTGGGTGATGCTATGAATTCACCTTTGAAGTTCGACGTGACGGAATTGTTGCGCACCCAAGGCTCCGAAGCGCTGCCCGAGCACCGCGTTCAAACCGGCCCCGCCCCGGAGCGCATCGGTGTAGAAATGATCGCCATTCCGAAAGGCGATGAGCTAACGGTAGACGCCACCCTGACCCCGTTGGGATCAGGCATTCTGGTGGATGCTGATGTCGCTGGCACCCTCAGCGGTGAATGCGCGCGCTGCTTGGCGGAACTCCACCCAGAATTGGATCTCCACGTATCCCAAGTCTTCGCGGCGGATGAGTCCTTCATCAGTGGCGACGACGCTGATGAGCAGGACCAAGGTTCCGGTGATGAAGTACCAGAAGTCAAGGACGGCGTCCTCGATCTGCTGCAGACCGTTATTGATGAAGCCGGGCTGACTTTGCCTTTCGCCCCGACCTGCGAGGGCGGCTGCGAAGCTGATACGCCGGAGGGCGTTACCACGGGTGTCTCCGGTGAAGAAGAACGTGTAGATCCCCGCTGGTCAGGTCTGGAGAAGTTCCTATGAGCAAGAAAAAGAAGCTCACAGGGGAAGAAGCCCTCGCCGCTGCCTATGCCGAGGTGGATCACGCCCCGTTGCTCACCGCGCTGGGCGTCGACATTAGTGACGAGCACTTGTGCTTGGCGCTGACGCACCGTTCCTTTGCCAATGAGAACGGTCACCTACCCAACAACGAGCGCCTCGAGTTCCTTGGGGATGCCGTGCTGGGCTTGTCGATTGCTGCGAAACTCTATGAGCGCTACCCGTCCCGCCCGGAATCGGACATTTCCAAGATGCGCGCCTCCATCGTGTCGCGCTATGGCTTGTCTGATGTGGCCCGTGAGATCGATCTGGGCAAGCACGTCCTGTTGGGCAAAGGCGAGCAGTCCACTGGCGGCCGGGATAAGGACTCCATCCTTGCTGATACCACAGAAGCGATCCTGGGAGCGATTTACCGCCAGCATGGATTCGAGGTAGCGCGCAAGGTCATCCTGAACCTTTTTGCCGCCAAGATTGAGAACGCCGTTGTTTCTGGCCGCCACATGGACTGGAAGACAACTCTGCAGGAGCTCTGCGCGGAGCTGAAGGCAGCAATGCCGGTGTATTCGGCGACGTCGACTGGTCCGGAGCATGATCAAACCTTTAGCGCCGTGGCCACTGTCGCTGGTCTGACCGTGGGACGCGGTATGGGCCACAATAAGAAGCTTGCGGAGCAGAAAGCAGCTGAAGAAGCCTGCCAGGCGCTGCGCGAAACCCCGCTTCTAGTCCAAGGCACGGCAGCCAAAGAGAGCTAGATGCCGGAGCTTCCAGAAGTCGAATCTGTTCGCCGCGGCTTCGAGCCCTACATCGTTGGGCGTATGTTTACCTCGGTTGAGGTGCTTCACCCGCGGGCGAACCGTGGGCAGGAGGAGCCGCTCGCAGCGCTCGTGGAAGGCCGGACCATTGCCGCGGCAGCACGCCGTGGCAAATTCATGTGGCTCGAATTCGCCGATGAGGACCTGAGCGACCCGGCCCGTGATGTCCTCTTCATCCATTTAGGAATGTCCGGCCAAGTGCGCATCGGTGCGGTGGACTCCCCACACGTGCGCATTCGAGCTGTGCTTGACGACGCCACCCCCATCAGCTTCGTCGACCAGCGCACTTTCGGGTACTGGCGTGTGGCCCCGTGGCTGACTATGGCCCACATTGCGCCTGACCCGCTGGAACCGGACTTCGATCTCACTGCGGCCGCGCGCCGCATCCGGGCTAAGAAAACCGCCGTCAAGGTAGCACTCTTGGACCAAACTGTCGTGAGCGGAGTGGGCAACATCTACGCCGATGAGGCCCTATGGGCGGCAGGTATATCTCCACTGAAGAAGGCGAACACGCTGCGTCAGAAGGACGCCGCGGCGATTGTGCGCGCAGCGGCTGAGGTTATGCGCGCGGCACTCGACGTTGGCGGCACGAGCTTCGATGCACTCTACGTCAACGTCAATGGCGAATCCGGGTACTTTGACCGCTCTTTGCATGCCTACGGACGTGGCGGTCAGCCTTGTGATCGATGTGGAACCGAATTGGTGAAAACTGTGGTGGGTGGGCGCGGCACGCATTATTGCCCCTCCTGTCAGCGCAGGGGTGCTGCCTAGGGGCGCACAAGTAGGTCTCTAGTAGGTGGTGCCGTTAAGATTATGGCCCATGCAAGAAGTTTTCAGCACTGTGATCGGTGCCATTAATAACAGCCTCTGGTCCTATGTTCTGCCGTGGCTGCTCATCGCCGCCGGCCTCTTCTTCGGCATCCGTACCGCTTTGGTGCAGGTGCGTATGGTGCCGGACATGTTCAAGGCGGTCGTCGAAAAGCCCAAAGGCATCGGCGTGGACGAAGATGCCAATTATGGCGGAATTTCGGCGTTCAAGGCCTTTACTATTTCCGCAGCGTCGCGCGTCGGTACCGGCAATGTTGCGGGTGTTGCCGTGGCTATTTCGGTGGGTGGTCCCGGTGCGGTGTTCTGGATGTGGCTCATCGCCATTTTGGGTGGTGCTACGGCATTCGTGGAGTCCACTCTGGCCCAGTTGTGGAAGGTGCGCGAAGGCGATGCTTACCGCGGCGGCCCCGCCTACTACATGTCCCGCGGACTGGGATGGACCCCACTGGCGACGGTGTTTTCCGTAGCCATCGCCATCACCTTCGGTTGGTTCTACAACGCCTTCCAGACCAACGCTATTTCTGATTCTTTGGCTACCTCCTTTGGTCAGGATTCCCTGGCGTTTAAGGCAGGCGTCGGCATTGCCGTGGTCCTCGTGGCGGGACTTATCATCGTGGGTGGCGTGCAGCGTATTGCCACCATGACGCAATTTATTGTTCCCTTCATGGCAGCCGCTTACCTAGTCGTTGGGTTCATCGTTGTGGCATTGAACTTTGACAAGGTGCCGGACATGATTGTGTCTATCATCGGTTCTGCCTTCGGCCTCCGTGAGGCTGCTGGTGCCACCTTGGGCTTGGCCATGCTTAAGGGTATCCAGCGAGGGTTGTTCTCCAACGAAGCCGGTGAAGGTTCTGCCCCTAACGCCGCGGCAACGGCCACGGTGTCCCATCCAGTCAAACAGGGTCTCGTTCAGACTCTCGGTGTGTACTTCGACACCCTCGTAGTCTGCTCCATCACGGCTTTCGTCATTTTGCTGGGCACCGACTTTGAGACCTTCGGTACTGATGCCATCGAAGGCGTTACCCTGACTCAGAACGCTCTTGCCGGAACGGTTGGCGAGTGGGGAATCCACTTTGTCACCTTTATTCTCTTCTTCCTGGCGTTCTCCTCGATTCTGGGCAATTACTATCTTGCCGAGTCCAACGTGGAGTACCT
This sequence comes from Corynebacterium sp. FDAARGOS 1242, assembly GCF_016889985.1. Lineage (NCBI taxonomy): Bacteria > Bacillati > Actinomycetota > Actinomycetes > Mycobacteriales > Corynebacteriaceae > Corynebacterium > Corynebacterium sp. FDAARGOS 1242. Next base: position 608,509 of record NZ_CP069568.1, read on the forward strand.
CTCGGAGAAGAAGTGGGTGCTGTGGGCCTTCCGTGCCATCGTGTTGGCCTTCGTCTTCTATGGCGCGGTCGCGCCGTTGGGTACCATCTTCGACCTTGCCGATACCGGCGCGGCCATCATGGTGCTGCTCAATGTGTGCGCCATCGTGCCGCTGTCGGGCGTGGCCATCAAGCTGCTCAAGAACTACAACGAGCAGCGCCGTCAAGGCGTGGACCCGGTCTTCCACCGTGATATGCTGCCGGAACTGAAGGGCGTGGAATGCTGGGATGGCTCGGATCCGGTAACCCGCCGCAGCCTGGAGGATCGTATCCAACTGCAGCACCAGCACGACTTGGGTGATCGCACCAATTTGAGGGAGTTTTAAATGCCACAGCAGCGCCTGACCGCGTTCGTTCTCGGCTCCGTACAGGGCGTAGGTTTCCGCTGGTGGACTCGTTCCCGCGCCTTGGAATTGGGTTTGGCTGGCCATGCCACCAACCTGCAGGACGGCCGCGTTCAGGTCGTCGCCGAAGGCCCACGTGAGAAGTGCGAACGTTTGCTGGAATTGCTGCGTGAAGAACCGTCCACCACCCGTCGCCCCGGTGTGGTTGAGGCGGTGGTGGAGCAGTGGGCCGAGCCACGCGGCGAGTCCGGCTTCATCGAACGCTAAACTAGGTTGAATGCACCTCAAATCGCTCACGCTCAAAGGGTTTAAGTCCTTCGCGTCTGCGACGAACCTGAAATTCGAACCCGGCATTTGTGCCGTTGTGGGCCCGAACGGCTCAGGTAAGTCCAACGTGGTCGACGCCTTGGCGTGGGTCATGGGCGAAGGAAGCGCCAAAACGCTGCGTGGCGGCAAGATGCAAGACGTCATCTTCGCCGGTGCCGGCGAGCGCAAAGCCTTAGGGCGTGCCGAGGTTACTCTCACTATTGATAACTCGGATGGGGCCCTGCCCATTGAGTATTCGGAGGTTTCCGTCACGCGGCGCATGTTCCGCGATGGTGCGAGTGAATACGAAATTAACGGCGCCAAGGCGCGCCTCATGGACATCCAAGAGCTGCTCTCGGACTCCGGCATTGGCCGCGAGATGCACATCATCGTGGGCCAGGGAAAGTTGGCAGAAATCCTGGAATCCCGGCCAGAGGATCGTCGTGCCTACATTGAGGAAGCCGCAGGCGTGCTCAAGCACCGCCGCCGCAAAGAAAAGGCACAGCGCAAACTTACGGGCATGCAAGCTAACCTTGACCGCTTGCAGGACCTGACAGATGAGTTGGGCAAGCAGCTCAAACCGTTGGCACGCCAGGCCGAAGCTGCGAAACGCGCTGCCACGGTGCAAGCGGATCTCCGTGATGCGCGCCTGCGCTTGGCTGGTGACCGCGTCGTCCGTGTCCGTGCGACCTTCGAGGAGGCCGAGCGCCGCGCCGAGGTGCTTGCTGAGCAGGTCGAGGAGATCACGGCACAGCTTGAGGAAGCCACCGCGAATCAACTGGAGATCGAGGCTGAGCTGGGGGAGGTGTCCCCGCGTGCGGAGGCAGCTCAAAAGCTGTGGTTTGATTTGTCGACGCTCTCGGAGCGCATTTCCGCCACGCAGCGCATTGCAGCTGAGCGCGCCAGCAACGTGGGCGCACAGGTGGCCTATGCAGGCCAGGATCCGGATGAATTGGAAGCGAAAGCCCGGCTTGCCGACGACTCCCACGCCGAACTCCTCGCCGCCGCCGAGGAAGCTGCGGAGCGCCTCGAATCTATCCGCGAGGAAGTGGCTGAACGCCGTGAGGCATTTGAAGATGCAGACAAAGAGCACATGGCACAGTTGCGTGCCATTGCCGATAGACGCGAAGGCGTCGTGCGCCTCATTGCCGCCGAGGAAAACCTTGCGGGCCAAGTCTCCGCTGCGGAGTCGGAGTTAGGCCGTCAAGAGGAGACGTTGTCGAGCACCAAGTCTCGTACGAGGGACGCGCAGGCGGAAGCAGATGAGGTGGCCGACAAGTTAAGTGCGCTTGCCTCTGAGCGCGAGCCACTCGAAGAGGCGCACGTGCGGGCGGCCAGTGAATCTGACGCTGCCGATAAACGCTTGGAGCAACTGCGCGATGCCCAACGTGAGCGCGAGAGGACCGTGTACTCGCTGCGCGCGCGTATCGAAACCTTGAGTCAGACTGCGCCGGAGGCCCTCGACTTGGGCGAGGGCTTCGCACCCCTGGCAGATTTTATTTCCACACGTTATGAAACTGCAGTCGCCGCTGCACTCGGGTCTTTCGCTGAGGCACAAGCAGGTGCGGTGAGCGAGGAGATCGTGGCTAACCTGGCGGACGCCAACCGCACGCCGCTAGTTGATGTCTCCGCGGCCGACCTTGGCTCTGAAGCCTCGAGCACCGCTACCAGCTGGCGCCTCGACGCGGACCTGCCCAGCGGTGTCGAGTGGCTGCTTGACCACATGGTGGTGGTCCCTGAGGTGGCGGCGGCGCTGACGCGGTTGCTGTCTGATGTCGTCCTCGTCACGGATTACTCTGCCGCACGTGCAGCCGTTGCCAACGACCCACGCTTGCGTGCGGTGACCCCGCACGGCCTGCTCGTCGGCGAAGGCTGGATTGAGGCCGGAACCGGCAGCACCTCTACCGTGGAGGTCAGTGCTCACATCGCAGAAGCTGAAGAGCAGCTGGAAGCAGCCTCCCAGGAATTGGAGGAGCTTTCCGGAACCCTCGAAGGTGCGAAGATTGCTGCCGATGATGCACGCGTTTCAGCCGCTAGCGCTAAAGCGGCCCTGCGCGAACACGACCAGGAAGTAGAGGCCTGGAAACGTGACCACCAACGCTTGTTGAAACAGTATGAGGCCAACAAGGCAGAGCATGAGAAGGCCGCCGCGCGTGCCACTGATATCGAGGTTCAGCTCGTTCGACTGCGCGAAGAACTGGATGAAGCTCGCGACCGCTTGTCCCGCGTTGATACGGATGAGCAGTCCGATGAACCTTCCTCCGTTGAACGCGATGAGGCATCCACAGCCTTAGAACAAGTCAAGGCCATGGAGGTCGAAGCTCAGCTCGCCGCCCGCAGCGCCGAGGATAAGGCAGCCCAAGCCGTAGGTAGGGGAGATGCTTTGCGCCGCCAAGCCCAACACGAACGCCAGGCCAAGGCTCGCCATGACCGGGCCATGGCTCGTCGCCAAGCGCAGGCACAGTTGGCTGGGGCCGTGGATAAGCATGCCCAAGACCTAGCCGCGCGTGCAGCCCATGCCCTGGAACGCGCCGCCGAGGAGCGCGATGAACTCGTGACCCAGCGGGGTGTGTTGCAGGGCCGTGCCCAGACCGCGAAGCAGGCGGTATCCGCTGCCCGCCAACAGTTGGATAGGCTCACCGATTCAGCTCATAGCTCGGAAATCGCGCGCAGCCAGGCCCAAGTCCGAGTAGATGAAGCAGAGGCCAAGATCGTCGAGCAGCTCGGTATCGCGATTCCGGATCTGCTCAAGGATTACACTCCGGGCGAGGACTTCGACCGCGCGGAGGAGACTGCGCGTCTCAAGCAGGCAGAAAAGGACCTTAATTCCTTGGGCAAGGTTAACCCCCTCGCCTTGGAGGAGTACAAGGCCTTGGAGGAGCGCTATACCTTCCTGTCGACGCAGCTTGATGACGTCATCCAAGCCCGCAAGGACTTAACGAGCGTCATCGAAGATGTCGACGCGCAAATTCTGCAGTTGTTCACAGACGCGTGGCACGACGTGGAAGCCGAATTCCCGAAAGTCTTCCAGACGCTCTTCCCAGGCGGTGAGGGCCGACTCATCCTTACCGAGCCTGATGACATGTTGGCGACCGGCATTGAAGTGGAGGCGCGCCCACCGGGGAAGAAGGTCAAGCGCCTCACCTTGCTGTCGGGTGGTGAGAAGTCTCTGACCGCGTTGGCGATGCTCGTGGCCATTTTCCGCGCGCGTCCCTCACCGTTCTATGTCATGGATGAGGTGGAGGCCGCGCTTGACGACGTCAACCTGCGCCGACTCATCGCCCTCTTCGAAGAATTGCGTAAGGATTCGCAGCTCATCGTCATTACGCACCAGAAGCCAACGATGGATGTGGCGAATGTCCTCTACGGTGTCACCATGCGCGGTGACGGTGTTACACGTGTCATCTCGCAGAGGATGAGCCGCGCTGGCGAAGCCCCCGGTACCGCGCAAGCAGCAGAAGACGCCACGCGCCTGGGCGTCGACGCTCCGCGTCCTCGGTAATCCCGGGCAGGGAGGCACGTCGTACCTCCCCGGCTCATTCTATGGCTATTTCACTGGCTCGTGGTGCCCGCGGTGCGCAACCCTGGCACTATGGAGGACATGAATACTACGTATCTGTGGATTGCGATAGCAGTCATCGTCCTGATCCTGTTGGTGATCGGGCTGGTCGTGCTGGGTAAGAAGCGCGGCGAGTCAAAGAAAGTCTCTTTTGAAAAGCCCGAAGATAAACCCAAGGAGCTCACTCAGCAGCAAAAGTCGGGCAATTACCAGGCCAAGTCCGGCTTCAACTTTGCTCCAGCTGGCGGCGGTGCCACCAAGCAGCCCGCTAGCGCGCCGAAGGCTAGCGAGCCGCAGAAGCCCGCGGAGTCCCACAAGCCCGCAGAGCCGCAGGCAGCGAGCCCTCAGCCCGCGGCCGCAGAACCTGCTCAGCGTGCTGAGGCCCAACCTGAGGTACAGCCGGAGCGTCAGCCTGAAGCCCAGCCGGAGCAGCGCGACGCCACGCAACTGGCCAATGAGCAGCTCAGCGGCACCGCGAAAACCCCAGAAGCCGAGCCAGCTAAGCCTGCCGCCCCGGCAGAGCCAGCTAAGGCTGAAGAAAAGCCAGCCGCGCCAGCAGAGCCGACCAAGAAGGTAGAAGACACGCCCGAGAAGGCCAAGGAATCTGAGTCCGCTGGCGGTGCCGTCGCTGCCGGTGCTGCGACCGCAGCAGCTGCTGGTGCAGCCGCGGCAAGTGCTGCAGCAGCTGAGGAGGAGCAGCGTGCAGATGATGAGGCTCAGGTTTCTACTCCCGAGGCGGACACTCCGGCCGCGGTGGACGCCGATGAGACCATCGCTGACGCACAGGTAGAAGAGCAACCAGTCGAGGAACCCGTAACGGAGGTTGCGGCTGAGGAACCTGCGGCAGAAACTGTGGATTCTGATTCTGATACTGAGGATGCGGCCGACGCTCAAGCCGAGGCAGAGGAAGCTGCTGCGGCGGCAGGGGAGCAGGCGGCGTCGGCAAGCGCGGCGCTCGAGACTGAGCCGGAGGAACTCGAGGTTTCCGAAGACGCAGAGGTCGTTGAGGCACCAGCACAGCCACAGGAGGACATCGCGCCGGCAGCGGGCCGTTTGGGCAAGCTCCGTGGGCGCCTGTCGCGCTCCCAGAACGCCATTGGCCAGGGCCTTATGGGCATCCTGTCCGCCGGTGACCTCGATGATGACGCGTGGGAGGATATCGAGGACACCCTCATCATGGCGGATCTCGGCACCAAGGCCACCATGCAGGTCACTGATTCACTGCGTGACAAGATTGCGGAACGCGGCGTGAGCTCCGAAGAGGAAGCACGCGCCATGCTGCGCGAAGCTCTCATTGAGGTGGGCCACCCAGAAATGGACCGCTCCATCAAGGCTATGCCGAACGAGGGCAAGCCGGCTGTCATCATGGTGGTCGGTGTCAACGGCACTGGCAAGACCACCACGACCGGTAAGCTCGCCCGCGTACTCGTCTCCATGGGACACAACGTGCTGCTCGGTGCTGCCGATACCTTCCGTGCAGCGGCCGCAGACCAGTTGGAGACTTGGGGCCGCCGAGTCGGCGCTACCACTGTTCGCGGCAAGGAAGGCGCAGACCCTGCTTCCGTGGCCTTCGATGCCGTCGCAGCCGGTGTGGACCAGGGCGTTGACGTCGTGCTCGTCGACACAGCTGGCCGCCTGCACACCTCCGTGGACCTCATGGACCAGCTGGGCAAGGTCAAGCGCGTGGTGGAAAAGAAGACCGACGTGGATGAGGTTCTGCTGGTGTTGGATGCCACCGTGGGTCAGAACGGCCTGACTCAGGCGCGCATCTTCCGTGACGTTGTGGACATCACCGGCGTTGTCCTCACTAAGTTGGACGGTACTGCCAAGGGCGGCATCGTCTTCCAAGTTCAGGAGGAACTGGGCGTGCCGGTGAAGCTCGTGGGACTCGGTGAGGGAGCAGATGACCTCGCCCCGTTCGAAATTGAAGGCTTCGTCGACGCCCTGTTGGGAGAAAAATAGAAGAATTTTTCAGGCGGGATTCCGCCTGATCTATTCCTATATCTCTTCTTAGACCGTAGCGACCTCTTACGGAGGCGTTACGGTCTTTTTAAAGCGCAAATAATGTGCTTTGCGGGAGGTCACAATGATAGTCTGAGACGGTCCTGTCTATATGAGGCTGAATTTTCAGCCCCTTCAACGGTTCGTGAGGCTACTCTTTCGTGACACTCTTGTATGTCGTCCTCCTCGCAGCTGTCGCAGTGGCGCTTGCACCAGTAGCTGTCAAAGTTGCTGATCGCGCAGCCGGCTACCCGCTAGCCGGCATTTTTATTATCGCCGCGGCATTGTTAGCGCGAGAATTTCCTGCACTTGCCCGCGGAGACGAATTGTCCTACTCCGTGACGTGGGTCCGCGATGTCATCGCGCCCGGTGTCGACGTGAACCTCGCCTTTAGGGGCGATGCGCTGGGCATCTTCTTCGCCATGCTGGCACTCGTCATCGGTGCGGTGGTGTTTTGCTACTCCGCAGCGTACCTGCCTAAAGGCAAAGGAAACGTCAGCTTCTACGTGCTGATGACAGCGTTTACGCTGTCCATCCTGCTGCTGGTGTTGGCGAATGACGTCGTGGTGCTCTTCCTCGCCTGGGAGCTTGTGTCGTTGGCGTCGTTCATGCTCATTGCGCGCAGCGGCAAGTCTGGTGAGGCAGGGTCACAGCGCACGCTGATTCTCACCTTCGTCGGTGGTTTGACGCTGCTGACGGGTGTAGCGATTGCCGCCACGGCAGCAGGAACCACGAACCTTGAGGGAATCTTGGCTTCTGAGGTGTGGTCGCAGCGCCCCGGCCTGACCACCGGTGTGGCAATCCTCATCGCGCTGTCTGCCTTCACCAAGTCAGCGCAGTTCCCCTTCCACTTCTGGCTTCCTGAGGCCATGGCGGCGGCCACACCGGTGTCGGCCTTTCTGCACGCGGCGGCCGTCGTCAAGGCCGGTGTGTACCTGCTGATTCGCTTCTCCACTATCTTCCACGACGTTGCGGCGTGGAATTGGTTGCTCATCGTGGCCGGTATGGGAACGGCCGTCATGTCGGCCGTCTTCGCGGTCCAGAAGACGGACCTGAAGAAGCTCACTGCTTACTCCACCGTTTCCCACCTGGGTTGGATCGTGGCCACCATCGGTGTTGGAACGCCGTTCGCCATCGCCGCGGCGCTGGTTCACACCCTGGCGCACGCACTATTTAAGTCCTCCATCTTCATGCTCATCGGCGTCATCGATCATGAGGCTGGTTCCCGCGACATCCGCCGCCTAGGAGTGCTGTGGAACAAAATGCCGTGGACGTTTGGCTCCATGCTCATCGGTGCGGCGTCGATGGCGGCAGTACCGCCGCTCTTTGGCTTCGTATCCAAGGAAGGAATGCTCACCGCATTCGAGGAGGCGCCGATTGGCTCGGCAGGCCAGATTGTTCTTCTCATCGTCGCAGGCATTGGCGCCTTCTTTACCTTCACCTACTCGGCCAAGATTGTCTTTGGCGCCTTCTTCGACGGCCCACGCGATATGTCGAAGACCCACGAGGCTCCGGTGCGCCTGTGGCTGCCGGCAGCACTGCCGGGAGTTATGTCTGTGCCGATTGTCTTTTTCATGGGCATGCTTGATGGCCCGCTCGATAAGGTCGTCGCTGCTATCGGCATGGAGGGCCACTCACACTTGGCCTTGTGGCATGGTTTCAACGTTCCGTTCGCTATTTCGGCGGTTGTGCTCATCGCTGGCGTGGTGGGCGTGCTGTACCGCAAGCCGCTGTGGTCGGCGATGGAGGAGCGAGAGCTCTTGCCGCGTACCGGTAATGACGTCCTGAAATGGATTCAGGGAGTGTGCGCCAAGTTCGGCCGCTTCGTTGGCCGTATGTCTGATACCCACAACCCGTCGCTGTTCATCCTGCCGATTATCTTCCTCATTATTCTTCTGGCTGGTGCGACGCTGCTGTCCGACGGCGTGGATGGCGTCGCTCTTAACCCGCGCGTCGAAGGCCTGGATAACCCGTGGGATCTCTTGCCGCTCGGCATCATTGCGCTATCCATGATTGGCCTGGTTCGCACGAAGAACCGCCTCACAGGTGCGGTGATGATTGGTACAGCCGGCACAGGCGTGACCCTGCAAATGTTCCTTCTGGGTGCCCCGGACGTAGCGCTGACCCAGTTTACGGTGGAGGCTCTGTCCGTCATCGTCATGATGATGGTGCTGCGCTACCTCCCGGAGAAATTCCACCCGGTGTCCCACAAGGGCCGCCAGACTGGTGCTATCATCATCGCGGTCTTGGCAGGTGCCGCAGCGTTCCTCGGCGTATGGGCGCTTATGGGCCGCCACGAGCGTTCGGACCTGGCAATGTGGTATCTCAACAACGCGCCGGACATTACCGGCGGCGACAATGTCGTGGCCACCATCATCGTGGAGTTCCGTGCACTCGATACCCTGGGCGAGCTCTCCGTGCTGGGTATGGCCGCCGTGGTCATTGCTGCGGTGACCTCGACGCTGCCGCGCTTCCCGTTTACCTCGGGTACGCGTCCGGCACCGTTTGGACAGTCGCAGCTCAACTCGGTGCCGCTGCGCAAGGGCATTGCTCTGACTATTCCGATTCTGGTGGTTCTGTCTGTCATCGTCTTCTACCGTGGACACCAGGCCACCGGCGGTGGCTTCCCGGCAGCCCTCATTATGGGCGCCGCTATCGGTTTGACGTATCTCTCGCGCGGTACGGATGAGATTGTCTTTGGCCGTATGACGCCGATTCACCTCACCGGCATCGGCATCATCGTCGCGTTGACTGCGGGTTTCATCGGCTACATTCCGACCTCGCACAATGATGGCGGATTCCTTACCGCTATCCACGGTCACGCGCTGGGACAGCACTGGACGACGTCCCTCATCTTCGACCTGGGTATTTATCTCGCCGTTCTGGGCATGCTTACCATGGCGATCAACGCCCTCGGCGGCTACCTGCGCCCGGGTACGGAACGCGACTTCCTGCCGTGGGTCCATGATGACGATTCGGCGTTGCCGAACACGCCACGCGTAGTGCTTGACGACGTCGACGATCCTTACCCCGAATCCATCAATCCATCCTCCGATCCGGAGGCCCTGCTGAATGACGCCCAGGCACGCCAGCGCGTGTCCTCGCCTCACTTCACCCCGGCTGGAGAGGAGAAGAACTCATGATTCTCGCATTGACTATCGCGCTGCTCATCGGCAGCGCCGTCTACCTCATCCAACAGCGCAGTCTCGTGCACATCGTGCTGGGCATGATGGCTTTTGGCCACGGTGCGAACCTGACCCTGCTGGCTACTGGTGTGTACTCCTACCGCGGTGAGTCCTTCCCATCGCAGGTTCCGATGGAGCAGATGGGAGATCCGCTCCCGCAGGCGTTCGTCCTGACTGCTGTGGTTATTTCCATGGCTACTTCGACGATCCTGTTGACGTTGGCTGCCATGGGCGCCAACGATGACACGGATGTTGCTGAACCTGTGGATGACAACACCATTGACCATGCCTTCTCCACGCTGGGTCGTGACACCCAAAACCGTGCGATCCTCGAGCGCTCGGCGAACAAAATGGACCGTTTGAAAGAACTCGACCAGGAAGGAGAGAAGTAAATGTCTGACACCGTAAGTGCTCTCCTCCCGCTTTTTGCTGCGGTACCACTCGTGTCAGCGGCCTTGGCGCTGTTGGCGCCGTGGCGACGCGTGCGTGATGCCATCATGTTGATTGTGCCGGGCATCGGTATCTTCGCAGCCTTCGCTTTGCTGCTCTACACCATGAACAATGGCGTCGTTGCCCACAACGTGGGTAACTACCTCGGAAATGCGGGTATTGCCTTCGCCGCGGATACGTTCTCGGCGTTGATGATTGTGACGACAATGATCGTTGCTTTCGGCGCCAACTGGTTCGCCATCGTGGGTGGTGAGACCAAGTCACGCTACTACCCATCGCTCACGCTCATTCTGATTACCGGCGTGTGCGGCGCATTGTTGACCGCGGATCTCTTCAACTTCTTCGTGTTCATCGAGGTCATGCTCTTGCCGTCCTATGGCCTCATCACCATGTCTGGTACGTGGTCACGTCTAGCCGCTGGCCGTGCCTTCGTGCTGGTGAACCTGTTTGCCTCCACGTTGCTGGTTGTCGGTGTGGGCTACATCTACTCCGTCACCGGCGTCGTGAACCTTGGCGCTCTGAAGGGCGCTGCGGCGGGCAATGGCCCAGTGACGGTCGCCGCCGGCATCATCGTTATTGCGGTAGCAGCCAAGGCCGGTGTCTTCCCCGTGCAGAACTGGTTGCCGCGAACCTACCCGGGAACCTCCGCCGCGGTGATGGGCTTGTTCTCGGGCCTACACACTAAGGTCGCGGTCTACATGCTGTACCGCTTGTGGGTCCAGCTTTTCGATATGGACGAGCGCTGGGGCGTGCTCATCATCGTCGTGATGATCATTTCCATGATCGTCGGCGCCTTCGGTGGCTTGGCTGAGAACTCCATCCGCCGTGTGCTGGGTTATCAGATGCTCAACGGTATGCCGTTCATCCTCGTCATGATGGCCTTCACCACGCACGATGCCCAGCGCGCATTGGCGGCTGGTATCTTGTACACGATTCACCACATGCTGACGGTCGGCTCGCTCATTCTGGCTGCAGGTGCCATTGAGGAGACCTACGGCACGGGCCGCCTCAACAAGCTCTCCGGCTTGGCGCGGCGTGACCCTATCATCGCGTGGATCTTCGCTGCCGGTGCCTTCTCTGTCGTGGGCTTCCCGCCCTTTTCCGGCATGTGGGGCAAGGTCCTCATCGTGGCCGAAGTGGCACGCACTGGTGGGGGATGGGCCTGGACCGTTATCACGGTGATCATCATCGCGTCCTTTGCCGCCTTCCTGTCCATGCTGCGCGTCTGGCGCCGCGTGTTCTGGGGTAAGGACCTGCCCAAGGAAAAGGTGCCGAATGAATTGGTTATCCGCAAAAAGCTCATGGCGCCCTCGGCCGCCCTTATCTTGGGTTCGCTGACCATGTTCATCCTGTCTGGCCTCGTCATCGATGTCACCATGGCGGCTTCTGCGGACCTGCTCGACACGGAGGCTTATACCAACGCCGTGCTTGGCGACGACCCCGTAGCCCTACCCGATATCGACTCCATCCAGGAGGGCCGTTAAATGAAGACCGCTATGAACTCTGTGGTCTACGCAGTGTGGCTCATCAAGGAGATTTTCGTGGCTGGCTTTTCGCTCGCCCTTGAGTCCTTTAAGCCGCAGAACAACTACAATCCCGTCGTCGTGCGCTATCCGTTGCGGATAACGGGCGCGTGGGAAATCTTCTGGTTTACCTCTTCCATCACGGCGACGCCGGGCACCCTCTCGTTGGGCCTGCGCGAGCCAGTGCGGGAGGGCTTGCCGCGCATTGTGCTCGTGCAGGCAGTCATGGGCGATGACCCCGCCAGCGTCATGGCAGATCTCGCGCACATGGAGGAGCGCCTTGCCCCGCACGTGAAGGGCACTGATTATGGCGTGCCCGGCCAAGGACCGACCACCGAGCTGGCGGAGACCTTCTACGAATACCCCCTCGATACCCTGGGCCGGCATATGCGTGCCCCGGATATCGCGCAGACCGATGACACGCCGCTGGCCGCCCACGAGGTGGACAAGCGCCCTGTCCGGCCGCGGCGCCGCAGCGTGCCGCGCAAAGCCCGAAAGGAAGACAAGAAATGATCGATTTTTCCTCTTTCAGCGCCTTTCAATGGGTGGTCTTCGTATGCGTCTTCATCATGTGCGCATGCGTGTGTGCTGCACTGGGCCTCGCGCTGCGTTCGCGCGATGAGCTTACCCGCACCGTGATGAGTGACATGGTCTTTTACGGCATGATGTGCATGTACTTGGCCTGGGCCATGACGAACCACGCCTCCATCGTGTATGACATCGCCATGCTTGCGGGCATTGCCGCCGGTGTGCTGCCTACGTTGTCCATGGCCCGTATCATTTCGAAGGGCAGGAGGTAGACCATGACTATTGCAGAAATCATTGCCAGCGTGTTGTTGGTACTGGCCACCATTCTGGTGATTGCTACGGTTATCGCCCTGTGGCGCGCCCCCGATGCCCTGACTCGAGTCAACCTGCTGGGCCCCACCGTGGGGTTGGCCGTGCCGCTGTTGCTCCTAGCGAAGCTCATCGTGGATTTCTCCGAGAACGGGTTCTCCCTGTGGTCGCTGGTTCGCGTTCTTATCGCCTGCTTCGGCGTGTGGATCATCGGTTCGGTGGGTTCGTACTACATGGGCCGCTCCATCTATGGCGTGACGGTCACGGACGTCAAGTACGCCAAGCGTATGCATAAGCGTGCTGGCACAGTTGAGGCCAGCGACGAGGACGTATAGACAGGATAGGATTAAACACATGAAGCTCATCACTGCCATCGTCAAGCCGTTCACGCTGCCGGATATCCGCGAGGCCCTCGAACAGCACAACGTCCACGGTCTCACCGTTACTGAGACCCAAGGCTTTGGCCAGCAGCGTGGCCACAGCGAGGTCTACCGCGGCGCCGAATACGCCACGGACTTCGTGCCCAAGGTCAAGCTGGAAATCGTCACCTCGGATGACCAAACAGAAGAGATTATCTCCGCTGTCGTTGATGCTGCCTACACCGGCAAGATTGGGGACGGCAAGATTTGGATCACCCCGGTCGAGGACATCATCCGCGTGCGCACCGGCGAGCGCGGCGAGTCGGCCCTCTAAACCTTGCCTACTGCCGCCCAACTGCGTGAGGAGGCCTTCGCGGCAGCCAACCGTCTCACGCAGTCCCTTGTCCTACCACCAGGCTGTGCCTTAGCGGCCACCGGGTCTTTTGCCCGCCGCGCTATGACACCGTTTTCGGACCTTGACCTTATCCTCCTGCACCCGGAGGGGACGACGCTGTCCGACGACGTCGTTTCAGAAGTATGGTATCCCATTTGGGATGCCAAGTACCGACTCGATTACGCGGTGCGCACCCCGAGTGAATTCGCCGCTATCGCCGGCTCTGACCCCGCGGCGGGTTTTGCCCAGCTAGACCTAGCATTCGTTGCGGGGGATAAGCAGCTTGTCGATTCCACCCGGGCCCAGGTTTATGCCACGTGGCGCCGCCTCCTGCAGCGCAATTTTGATGCTTTTGTTGATATCGCCATCGCGCGCTGGCGCCGCTCCGGCACTCTCGCCACGATGACCCACCCGGACATCAAGAACGGCCGTGGGGGATTGCGTGATATCCAATTCCTTCGAGCTTTGGCCCTTGGCAACCTTACGGACGTTCCCCCTCTGGAGGCCGAAAGGGCCTTGCTTCTCGACGTCCGCACGCTCCTCCACGTCACCGCCCGCCGCCACCGCGACGTACTCGATCCCGAGTTCGCCGCCGAAATCGCGCAGCAGTTGGGTTTTGCCGACCGTTATGAGTTGTCCTCCGCTGTGGTGACGGCCGCTGCAGCAGTGGACAAGGCGATGGAGAGGGCACTGGCGACGGCACGAGGGGTCGTCGCCAAGCGCAGCCCTAGCCGCTCCCGCAAACCGTTGGATAGTGGCGTCGTTGATGCCGGTGGTGAAATCCGCCTTGCCCGCACCGCTGACCTGACTGAGCCGTGGCTGTTGCTGCGCGTAGCAGCGGCGGCAGCGCGGTCGGGTCGACCGGTAGCTGACAAGGTCTGGGAGCAGCTTCGCGAACTCCCCGAGCTTCCCGAGCGGTGGACAGCCGCGGCGACGGATTCTTTCTTCGCTCTGCTTTCTTCACCCGTGCACACACCTCGTCTTATCCAAGAGATGGAGGCACATGGTTTGTGGGAGAGGATCGTCCCCGAGTGGGCACATATTCGGGGGCTCCTACCGCGGGAACGCACGCATGCGCACACGGTGGACTATCACTCAATTCTTACCGTGGCCCGTTGTGCCGATGCGCGCACCTCCGTCGCACGGCCGGACTTGTTGCTGCTGGCAGGGCTCTATCACGATATTGGTAAAGGCTACGGCCGCCCACACTCGGTAGTAGGTGCGGAAATGGTGGCCCGGGCCGCCGCGAAGCTACGTCTTGACCTTGCGGACCGGTCGCGAGTGCAAACCGTGGTGGCGGAGCACACCACACTCGCGCGTATCGTTTCGCGCACGGACCCGCAGTCCGACGCTGCTCGTGACGAGCTCCTGGAAGCTGTGCGCTACGACTACCTGACCCTTGCACTCCTCGTCGCGCTGGCGCAGGCGGATGCGGAATCAACGGGGCCCGGGGTATGGAATCAGCGCTTGGCCCGCGGCATTGAGACGGTCAGTCGCCGCGCCTTTGACCAGCTCGAATCTCTGCGCCCGACGAAACCCTGGGTGGCCGCCGACCGGGACATGGGGTTGCGGTACAACCCAGAAGACGACATCTTTACCGTGGTGTGGCGCGGCAACTATCAACGCGAAGCCGTGCGAGCGCTCGCGCTCATCGCGGCCTTCGGATGGTTCATCGTGTCATCGCGCCTCGTGCGCACCGCGGAAGGCTATGCCGGCGAATTCGATGTGCGTGCCCTGCAGGGCAGAATCGACCTGGTTTCGGACGAGCAGCGCCTTATTCAGGCCTATAAATCAGGAACCCACTCTGTGCTGCCGCCGTTTGTCCCAGGGCCCGCAACCGCGATGTGGACTGGAGGTATCTTTGAGATTCGCATCGACGACTACACCGGCACCCTCGGTCATGTGTTGTCGCTGTTGCCTGATTGCGAGTGGCTGTCTACCACCACGCCGGGCTCCACGATGGTGCTTCATGCGCTTCCAAGTAAGGACATTCCTCGCGCGGCGCTGGTCCGGAATGTGACCCAAGCACTGGTCAACGGCTAAGCTGGGGGAGTTAAAAATTATCGACGATAGTTGAGGGAGCACTCCGACGTGTTTGAGTCTTTGTCTGACCGCTTGCAATCAGCCCTGTCAGGCCTGCGCGGCAAGGGCAAACTGACCGAGGCAGACATTAATGCCACCGCGCGCGAGATCCGCCTCGCGCTGCTGGAGGCCGACGTCTCGCTGACCGTCGTTCGCGGCTTCATCAAGCGCATCAAGGAGCGCGCCGCCGGCGCTGAGGTTTCTGAGGCACTGAACCCGGCGCAGCAGGTGGTCAAGATTGTCAATGAGGAGCTCTTCGAGATTCTCGGTGGCGAGACCCGCCGCCTGAACTTGGCAAAGAATCCTCCGACGGTCATCATGCTTGCCGGCCTCCAGGGTGCAGGTAAGACCACCCTGGCAGGAAAGCTCTCCAAGCACTTGGCCTCCAAGGGCCACGCTCCGATGCTGGTGGCGTGTGACCTTCAGCGCCCGGGCGCGGTGCAGCAGCTGCAGATCGTCGGTGAGCGCGCAGGCGTCGATGTCTACGCCCCGGATCCGGGTACCTCCCTCGATTCCCACGAGCATGAGATGGGTACGTCGCACGGTGATCCGGTGGACGTCGCCAAGCGCGGTATTGAAGAAGCCAAGCGTACGCAGCACGACATCGTCATCATCGATACCGCCGGCCGCCTCGGCATCGATGAAACCTTGATGACGCAGGCCCGCAACATCCGCGATGCGGTTAACCCAGACGAGGTCCTCTTCGTCATCGACTCGATGATCGGTCAGGACGCCGTCCAGACCGCCGAGGCTTTCCGCGACGGCGTGGATTTCACCGGTGTCGTCTTGACCAAGCTGGATGGCGACGCTCGCGGTGGTGCGGCGCTGTCCATCCGTGAGGTAACGGGCAAGCCCATCATGTTTGCGTCGACGGGTGAGAAGCTCGATGACTTCGACGTCTTCCACCCGGAGCGCATGTCCTCGCGCATCCTGGGCATGGGTGACCTGCTCACACTTATTGAGCAGGCGGAATCCAAGCTGGATCAGTCCAAGGCGGAAGAAGCCGCCAAGAAGATGAGCTCGGGTGAGATGACGCTCAATGACTTCTTGGATATGATGCTCATGGTGCGCAATCTGGGGCCGATGGGCAACCTGCTCAAGATGATGCCGGGCGGCAACAAGATGAACCAGATCGCCGACATGGTCGATGAGAAGCAGCTCGACCGCATCCAGGCCATCATTCGCGGTATGACCCCGCAGGAGCGTGAAGATCCGAAGATCCTCAACGCCTCGCGTCGTAAGCGCATCGCCAACGGTTCTGGCGTGGCTGTCTCCGATGTCAACCAGCTCATCGAGCGCTTCAACGAAGCAAAGAAGATGATGAACCAGATGGCCGGCCGCTTCGGCATGCCAGGAATGGGTGGTGGGCGCTCGGCGACGAAGAAGAAGCCGAAGGGCCGCAAGGGCAAGAACGGCAAGCGCAAGCCACCGAAGCGCCGTGGCGGCGGTGGCGGCATGCCGGGAATGGGCGGCGGAATGCCGTCGATGCAGGAGCTGCAGAAGCTCCAAGAACAGATGGGCGGCGGAATGCCGGACCTCAGCGATATGAAGATGCCGAAGGGCATGGAGAACATCGACCTCAACAACCTCGACTTCGGTCAGGGCAAGAAGAAGTAGGCGATTTCCCAGGCAGCAATATATCCGACTAAAGTTGGATAAAACTGTTCTCGCGTGGAAAGGTCCTCACTGTGAAGGCCAGCCCTGTGGTGCGCCAGATGCGCCACGACATCACTACGAAACCGTTCATCGCCATCTGGGAGGTCACCCGCGCCTGCCAGCTGGTGTGCCAGCACTGCCGGGCCGACGCCCAGCACGACCCCGCACCGGGCCAGCTCACCACCGCCGAAGGCAAGGCGCTGCTGGATTCCCTGGCCAGCTACGACAAGCCACGTCCGCTCGTGGTGCTTACGGGTGGGGACCCGTTTGAGCGCGGCGACCTAGAAGAGCTCACCGCGTACGGCACGTCCCTGGGGCTCAACGTGTCGCTCTCGCCGTCGGTCACGCCGCGTTTGACGCGCGAGCGCCTCGAGGGCCTGCGCGCGGCGGGAGGGTCCGCGTTATCGCTGTCTCTCGACGGCGCGAGCGCTGCAACCCACGACTACTTCCGCGGCTTCTCCGGCATCTTCGACCGCACGATTGAAATGGCCAGCGTGGTCACCGACGTGGGCTTCCGCCTCCAAATCAACTCCACCATCACGAAGAACAACGTCCACGAGGCCCCGCAGCTGTTGGCGCGGGTCATCGAGATGGGAGCCAAGCTCTGGAGCGTGTTCTTCCTCGTGCCCACCGGCCGCGGTACGGGCCTGGAGGCGCTGACCCCGCAGGAGCGCGAGGACGCGATGCAGTGGCTGCACAGCGTGTCCACGCGGATTGCCATTAAGACCACGGAGGGGCCGCAATATCGGCGCATCGTCCTACAAGCCCAGCGGGGAGAGAAGTACGAGGGCGGCGAACTATACCGCTTCCTTACAGCGGAGACCGAGCGGATTTTGGGCCCCGATCCCCACACGCGCCGCCCGCGGCCGCCGATGGCCATCAACGCGGGCTCCGGCTTCGTCTTCATCGACCACGTGGGGGACGTCTACCCGAACGGCTTCCTGCCGCTGCACTGCGGCAATGTCAAGAATCACCGACTGCCGGACATCTACGCCAACTCGCCAGTGTTTAAGAAACTCAGGGACCCCAGCGCGTGGAGCGGCAAGTGCTCCGTGTGCGAGTTTGCCTCGGTATGCGGCGGCTCGCGGTCCACGGCTTTTGCCATGACGGGCGACCCGCTCGCGTCGGACCCTACCTGCGCCTACGTGCCCGAAGCTCTGCGCTAGCGGGGGACTACTAGATGGCCTTGCCGGCAGGGAAGGCAGGGTAGGGGACAGGCTGATTGCGCGTTGAGGTGGGCGCAGGAGTGGACTGCTGTGAATCGGCGGCTGCTGCTTGCGCCGGAATCTCCGGGGCTTCTTGTTGTACCGTTTCACCGTTGAGAATCGGCGTGATGATGTCACGGATGAGTGGGATCATGGAATCCGCGAAGGCCTTCGTGAAGTGGTGCATATCGCGGTAGACCATCACGTTGCCGATGACAACGGGGCAGTCGCCGGCATCGTTGCAGAACCACTTGGAGGTATCCACAGCCAGCATGTTCTGGTACTGGGACAACACTGCGGCACCAGGATCGTAGCTCTCGTAGACCTCCTCGAAGCGCATGCCACAGCCTAGGGCATCCTTGGTGGCAACGTAGCATTCATCGAATTTCAGACCGTTTCCTTCATCGTCAAAGCCCCACGGGTTATCGCGGAAACCTACGAAAGGAATCTCGTGCTTTGCCAGTTCATCCCAAAAGGCTTTGTAGCCTGGCGGAACCGCGTCAGGGCCGTGGCCAAATGGCTGACCAGGACGGGTAGAGTTCGACACCACCAAGGCCGGGTCAGCATCGATGATGCGCTGTACTGCATGTTTGCTCCATTCCGCGCATTCGGGCTTCACTGAGAGCTCATCGCCCAACTCCAGCGGGCAGCCCACGCGGGTGAGCGGGACGAGCTTAAAGCCCATCTCACGGCCCAAGTAATCCAATGCGGAGGAGTATTGCTCGGCATGGGAACCTCCCACTAGGAACACTTCGACATCGGAATCCATATCGCCAAAGACGCAAGGAGTTTTCCCGTCCCTGCGGGTTTCGAAAAAGAAGTCCGTGGGTTGGTCTTCCGGAATGAAGCACCAGTTATCCGCGACCGGCGGGGTAATACCGCGCGCCAGGATGGGATCAGGCTTAAACTCGACGTTATCGGGAGGCGTGATGCCATAGGGGAAGGTGGTTGCTCCTGGGTACAGTGCCGGATCCAGTACCTCAGCATTGGCCTCGTCCAAAGTACGTGCCCACAGTGGCTGAATAGCCACGAGCGCCACCGTGCAGGCGGCCACCACGACACCTCCAACACCGCGCGCAGCGCCTTTTCGGGTCCGCAGGTCAGCGAGGCCACGCTGGACCGGGAGGTCGTCGGCAAGCGGGCGTTGGCGGTGCTGACGCAGGGGCTTCTCGACGAATCGATGAGTCAGATCCGCTAGCCCCAGCGACACCGCGATGATGATGACGCCCAGCCACCATGGAGGAGTTTCCAGACCCAGAGCTACCGTAAAGATAATGAGCAGGGGCCAGTGCCACAGATAGAGTGGGTAAGCAATATCACCCAGCCAGCGGGAGATACGGGCGGTCAGTACTCGGGAGAGAGAACCACCGGAGCCGATGATGATGAGGACAGCGCCGCCAATCGGCAGCAGTGACAGCGGGCCGGGGAAAGCCAAAGTGTCGGAGATGACAAGGCCCGTGCAGGCCAGGGCAACCAAACCCACAGCAGTGGCGATGTTGGACAGGCGCTGCGGCATCTGCAGGCGCGAGCCATAGATTACGAGCACAGCACCTAAGGTGAGTTCCCACGCGCGCGACCACGTGGAGTAGTAGTTCTCCGGGGTTCCGAAGAGGCCGTCGCGGCTGGCGTAGGCGAAGGACGCGATGGTAACGACGATAAGAATGGGGCCAGCAATTGAATTGACGGTGGGGAAACGCTGGGGGGTAAGCCCAGTATTCTTCGGACGCAGCCGCATGAACGCCGCCAAACCAAGGGCGAACAGGATGCCGATGAGATAGAACTGGCCCTGCACCGCCATGGACCACATGTGCTGTAGGGGAGACGTCGTCGCTGATGCCGCAGCATAGTCGGCATTCTGGCGTGCCAACTCCCAGTTCTGGTAGTAAAAGACCGTCGCCGTAATTTGCTTTGTGAGCTCGGTGTTCATGAGCTCCGGGGCGCACAGTCGAACGAGGACATAGCTGGCGCCGATAACGAGCACTAAGGAAGGGACGAGGCGGCGAATCGTTCGCCAGATGGGCCACCACGGATTGAGGGAAGCATTCGGGCGTGCGGCGTAGCGAAGCTGGGAACCCAGGAAGAAGTAACCGGACAGCAACAGGAAGACGTCCACGCCACCCGACACTCGGCCGACGAAGACGTGGTAGATCACGACCAAAGCGATCGCGATGCCACGCAGACCGTCAAGGTCGTAGCGGTAGCGGAATCTAGATGGGGCTTGTTGAGTCATAAAAAGATCTATGTGTGGCAGCGAATTGACCGCATTACAGACTACCCCTTTCACGGGGAGGGGCATAATAGTGCGGCGAAAGGGTGGATTTCCTATTTTCCACCTGTATCGCTAAAGTTAGTGGGGTTGTCCGCGTATCGTGTGTGGATAACACTGACAACTTCATTTCTGCGTAACGCCGCAACCGCCTACGGACGGCCGGCACGTCACGCGCAGGATAAATCCAAGGGTTGAACCGGCGCGCCATTCTAGGCGCGTGTCTGCACTGCCCGGTGACTAGAAAAGGAGCCAATCATGGCTGTAAAGATTAAGCTGCAGCGTATCGGTAAGATCCGCAACGCTGAGTACCGCGTCATTGTTGCTGACGCCCGCACCCGTCGTTCCGGCAAGGCTATCGAGAACATCGGTATCTACCAGCCGAAGCAGGAGCCGTCCCTCATCAAGATCGATTCCGAGCGTGCACAGTACTGGCTGGGCGTCGGCGCTCAGCCGACCGAGCCGGTCCTCGCTCTGCTCAAGGTGACCGGTGACTGGCAGAAGTTCAAGGGCCTGCCGGGTGCAGAGGGCACCCTGAAGGTTGCTGAGGAGAAGCCGTCCAAGCTGGATCTCTTCAACGCTGCTCTGGCTGAGGCCAACAACGGCCCGACTATCGAGGCCATCACCGAAAAGAAGCGTAAGGCCAAGGAAGAGGCCGAGGCTAAGGCTGCCGCTGAGAAGGCTGCCGAGGAGGCCGCTGCTGCTGAGGCTGCTAAGGCTGAGGAGGAGGCCGCTGAGGCCGAAGAGTCCGAGTCTGCTGAGACTGAAGAGTCCGCAGAGTAATCGCACTCTACATACTTAATCCCCGCTTGCCTGTAATGGCCAGCGGGGATTATTTTATGCTTTGTTGTGATAGCGATGAGGATCCGAGGAATTCTCAAAGTCCAAGCCGCGAATGGCAGAGGCAAAGACGGCCTTCGCCATCTCCTCCCTTTGCTCATCTGATAGCGATGCCAAGTGGCCGCTCGTGCACAGGACGGTAAAGCCATGCACCGTAGACCACCCCGCCAAGCAATTGCGCATCATGTGCTTCCGGTCCGGGACCTGGCCGCATTCACGAGCGTATTGCTCCATGTAGCAATAAAAGTTATGCGCAGCTTGTACGCGCGGGTCCTCGTTAGGGCCGTCGGTCGCGGTTGCCAAGCCGCCAGGAATGTCGTAGCCACGTGAGGCCATCATGCATTCGAAGAAATCTGGCTCATCGAGGGCGTAATGGTAATAGGCAAAACCGGCTGCCATCATCTTGTCCACGATGGTGCCCTCAGTGTCCTGGAAGGCAGCGCTGAGACGTTCGATGAGCTCAGCGGTGGAGGCGTTTGCGACGGCGTCGAGAAGCTCGGCCTGGTCTTTAAAGTGGCGGTACGCGGCGGTGGGGGAGACTCCCACTGCACGGGTGGCCGCGCGAATTGTGACGGCTTGCGGGCCTCCTTCGCGGCCAAGGGTGATGGCCTCGTGGAGGATCGCCTCATGCAAATTTCCGTGGTGGTAAGGCTTAGAAGTGTTCACGATAGGACGATGCTACTAGGTGTCTATACATTCGCGCTAGTGTTCGGCGTTAACATCGTGAGCAGCATGATTGCCGGCTCATCGTGACAGGACACCGCATGGGGCACATATGCCGGTAGGTGCACGATACGTCCAGGAGTGAGGGTTTCGTCCCGTTCTCCGCAGCTAAAGGTCACCGAACCATGCAAAACCTGGACCGTAATCGGGTGTGCGGCTTTGTGGTCGGGAAGATCCTGGCCAGGCGTGAATGAAAAGAGAATCAGGTTCGCGCCGTCGGCACTAAGCATGCGTTTGACCGCTGGGCGAGGGCGCGTGGGGTCAGGAGCCGGAGCTTCGTCGAGCAGGTTCAGAGCAGTGAGCGCGGCACCGTCGTGAGCCGCGGCGCCGAACGTGGCGGCATCATTGATGGGAAGGTCAGTCATACTTTTCCAGGTTAGCCCGTTAAGCTTTAAGGCATGGAACTACTTATTGGCCGCGTGGTGAAATCCCACGGCATCAAAGGCGAGGTTGCTGTCGAGGTCACCACGGATTCCCCGGAGGAACGCTACGTTGTGGGCGAGGTCCTTCATGGAAAACAAGGAAAGAAGGAACACGAGCTCACTATCGCTACGCTCCGTGCGCATAAGGGGCGTTTGCTCATTAGCTTTAAGGAAATCCCTGACCGTACCGCGGCAGACTCGTTGCGAGGAACCCAGTTCTTTGCTGAGCCTATCGAGGATCCGGACGATGACGGTTTCTATGACCACGAGCTAGAAGGGCTTCGAGTACGGCTCGATGGCCAGGACATTGGTGAAGTAACCGGCGTGACGCACGGCCCTACGCAGTCACTACTTGAAGTAGAGCTGGCGAGCGGTAAAGAAGTGTTGGTTCCTTTCGTCGAGGCGATTGTCCCGGACGTTGACCTTGATGCCGGTACCTGCACCATTACCCCGCCGGAGGGGCTGCTGGAACTATGAGAATCGACGTTGTCACTATCTTTCCCGAATACCTTGACCCGTTGCGGCACGCGCTGCTAGGCAAGGCGATTGAGCAGGGAAAGCTTGCTGTGGGGGTGCATGACCTTCGTCAATGGGCTACGGACGTGCACAAGTCCGTCGATGATTCCCCGTATGGTGGCGGGCCTGGGATGGTCATGAAGCCTGAGGTGTGGGGCCCTGCGCTTGACGACGTCTCCTCTGGCACCGCCTCCACCTCCGATCTCGACAGTGCCCTGCCGCACCTGTCAAAGCCGCGGCACGACGATATCCACGGCGTGGAATCCCATGCTTATGCCGAGCCTAGTGTCGAAGAGAAGCCCCTGCTCATCGTGCCAACTCCCGCCGGAAAGCCTTTTACACAGGAAGACGCCCAGGCGTGGTCGGGTGAGGAGCACATCGTTTTCGCCTGTGGGCGTTATGAGGGGCTTGACCAGCGTGTTGTGGAGGATGCCGCGCAGCGCTACCGCGTGCGGGAAGTTTCCATCGGAGACTACGTGCTCATCGGCGGTGAGGTGGCTGCACTTGTCATTGCGGAGGCCGTGGTGCGCCTTATCCCGGGAGTGCTGGGCAATCGGAGATCCCACGAGGAGGATTCTTTCTCTGACGGTCTTTTGGAAGGCCCGAGCTACACCAAGCCTCGCGAGTGGCGCGGTCTTTCCGTTCCAGACGTTCTGACGTCCGGTGACCACGCCAAGGTGGATCGCTGGCGCCGCGAACAGTCGCTGAAGCGAACACTGGAGCGCCGGCCCGAGCTGCTAGAGACAGCTGAACTAGATGCCGCTGACCTCGCATACCTTGAAGCACTGAAGGAGGATACGTCGTGGACGTGAGCACTGACCTGTCGATCTTGATGACTGAAGCTGAATGGAACAAGGTCCTAGCGGACATGCCACAGCGCCTACGCGAGGGCGGCGTCGAACCGCGTGACATCAATGCTGAGATCGTGTCTTTTACCTGCGAACCGGACAATATCCTGGTCAATGAGTACATGACGAAACACGGTCATGCGCCGGTGAGCGAACATGTGTGGCGCGTCATCGTCAACGGCTCTTCAGATTTACCGCTGACTAAGGTGACCACGGCCGTCGCAGACTGCCTGCCGCCGCATACCTTGTGGTACGGAACCTCGGAAATTGGGCATACCGAGTTTGGGCTAGGCACTTCTTGCGCGTGGCAGGGCGGGGTATAGGGTGGGAAGGTCTTAAGTCCCCGACCCATACAAAGAGGTTTTGTGAATATCGCAGCCACCATCGCCGGCGAGCTGGGCGTGAAAAGTCAGTGTGTTGACGCCGCCCTCACGCTTTTGGCGGAGGGAAATACCGTTCCGTTCATCGCCCGCTACCGCAAAGAAGCCACCGGCGGGTTGGATGACTCGCAGCTGCGAATTATCGAGGAACGCTCGACCTACCTGCGGGAGCTGGAGGAGCGCAAGGAAGTGGTGCTCGCCGCGATTGAGGAGCAGGGCAAGCTGACCGAGGAGCTGCGCGCGCTCATCGTGGCCTGTGAGACCAAGGCCCGCCTGGAAGACCTTTACTTGCCGTACAAGAAGCGCCGCAAGACGAAGGCGGATATCGCGCGCGAGGCGGGCCTGGAGCCGCTTACGGATAAGCTCATTGCCCATCCCACCGCGGATCCGGTCGAGCTGGCAGGGGAGTACCTCACCGAAGGTTTCGAGGAAACGAAGAAGGCCCTCGATGGCGCCCGTGCCATCTTGGTGGATCGCTTTGCGCTGGATGCGGATCTCGTCGGTGAGGTGCGCGAGCGCATGTACTCTAGCGGTTCCATGAACGCCGGCGTGGTGGAAGGTAAAGAGGCAGAGGGAGCGAAGTTTAAAGACTACTTCGAATTTTCTGAGCCCTTTGAGAAATTGCCTTCGCACCGCATCCTGGCGCTGTTGCGCGGTGAGAATGAGGGCGTGCTGCAGCTCAACCTCGATGCTGGCGAGGATGCCATGTACGAGGGCATGATTGCAGAACGCTTCGACCTCGACGTTGCCAGCTCACGCTGGCTTGCCGACGCCGTCCGCTGGGGCTGGCGCACCAAACTCTCCATCTCCTCGGGCCTCGACGTGCGCATGCGTCTCAAGGAAAAGGCTGAAGAAGGCGCGCTCAAGGTTTTCGCCACCAACCTGCGCGACGTGCTCTTGGCCGCTCCGGCTGGCCAGCGCGCCACCCTGGGCTTAGACCCCGGTTACCGCAATGGCGTGAAGTGCGCGGTTGTCGACCCAACGGGCAAGGTCTTAGCCACCACGATTGTCTACCCGCACCAGCCGCAGCAGAAGTGGGCGGAGGCGGTGAGGGAGTTGGCGTCGCTAAGCGCTGCTCACTCGGTGGACCTCATGGCGATTGGCAACGGTACTGCTTCGCGTGAGACGGAGAAGCTGGCCGGTGAAGTCGCGGACCTTATTGCGCAGGCCGGCGGTGCTCGCCCCACGCCGGTGGTGGTGTCCGAGGCAGGCGCCTCCGTCTACTCGGCCTCGCAGTTGGCGGCCGACGAATTCCCCGACATGGACGTCTCCTTGCGCGGCGCAGTGTCGATCGCACGCCGCCTGCAGGACCCGCTGGCGGAGCTGGTGAAGATTGACCCGAAGGCGATTGGCGTGGGGCAGTACCAGCACGACGTCAACCAGGTCGCGCTTGCCCGCACCCTCGACGGCGTGGTGGAGGATGCCGTCAATGGCGTTGGCGTGGACCTTAATACGGCATCAGCCCCGTTGCTGGAGTGCGTAGCCGGCGTGAATTCCACGATTGCCGCCAACATTGTGGCCTACCGCGATGAGAACGGGATGTTTGCTTCGCGCAAGGAGCTGAAGAAGGTGCCGCGCTTGGGTCCGAAAGCTTTCGAGCAGTCCGCAGGCTTCTTGCGCATCAACGGTGGCAAGGATCCGCTCGATGCCTCGGCCGTGCACCCGGAGGCCTACCCGGTGGTAGCGCGCATCGCGGAGAAGACCGGCCTGGGAGTGTCGGAGCTCATTGGTAATTCTCGGGTGCTCGCTAAGCTTGCTCCATCCGACTTCGCTGACGAGACCTTTGGTGTGCCAACCGTTACGGACATCATCGCGGAGCTGGACAAGCCTGGCCGCGACCCGCGCCCGGAGTTCAAGACCGCGACGTTCAAGGAAGGCGTGGACAAGGTCTCGGACTTGAAACCGGGCATGATTCTGGAGGGCACCGTGACGAACGTGGCGGCCTTTGGCGCGTTTATCGATGTGGGCGTGCACCAGGATGGTCTCGTCCACGTCTCCGCCATGAGCCGCAAGTTTGTTTCCGACCCGCACGATGTGGTTCGTTCGGGCCAGGTTGTCAAGGTGAAGGTCATGGAAGTCGACGTGGAGCGCCAGCGCATTGGCTTGTCGCTGCGGCTTGACGATGAACCCGGCCAACCAGCCCCCAAGCGCCGCAACGGGAACGACGGTGGTGGCCGCTCGGGTGGAAAGAACCCTCGCCGCACTTCGGCTCGTCGCGGTGGACGCTCCGATCGCGGCGGCAGCTCGATGGCTGACGCTCTGAAGAAGGCCGGCTTCTAATCAGGCTTAACCACCCCCGATCGATCAAACGGTCGGGGGTTTATACGTATGACAGGGCTGGAGTGTTCTGCGGGATCGCCAACGCCGCGGAGGCCTTGTGGGGGCGTCCGCGTGGGCGGTGTGGTGTTGAGGTGAGGGGTTTAGCCTGGCCGGGGGAGGTTGTTCTGGGCTTGTTGGTAAGCCGCTTGGGCGGTGATTGGTTCTGCCCAGGGTGGGATGTAGCCTACTTCGCCGCGGAGGCGGAAGACGTAGCCGGCCCCGGTGGGTTTCTCCGGGTCATCATCGTTAATACCGTTGTGGTAGGCACACAACATTGTTAGATTCGGCGGATCGGTGGTACCTCCTGCTTTCCACGGGATGAGGTGGTGCACCTGGGCATAATCAGCCGGTTTATTACAACCCTTCCTGGCACAGGTCGGGTGCTCGGCACTAGCCATGATGCGCTGCTCAAACCCGGCGAGGCGTTTCATGCGGTGCAGCCAGACCGGCCCGATGGTGGGGTGGATGAGGGTGACGTAGCCGATCTCAGCAAACTTGTAGTTCAAAAACTCCGTGCCGGTCATCCGGCCACCGTTGGTGAGCTCGAGGACGATGTCATCACCGTCGCCGGAGATAATCTTGTCGAGCTTGTCCAAGGTTACGACCACGCTGGTGAATACGGCGGGTTTGGTTCCGCCGTGGGACTTGTTGAAGAAGACGTGCTTGGCTGCCTCCAGCAGGTTGTTCTGGTTGAGAGATTCTAGAACGCCGCGCATCTCGGTGACGGTCATGGGGTCATCGGTAATCGTGAGTGAATGCGGGCCTTCCGAGCGGTAGGTCATGCGCACCCCAGGTTTCGGCACACGTTTAGGCTTGAGTTCTTTTAAACGCTTGGCCGCTACGGCGGGGATGTTTGGTGCTGGGGTGCCGGCAAGCTTTACACGCAGGTTCCAGGCATGCAGCTGGTTCTTCAGCTTCTTCGTGTAGGACTCAATGAGGCTGAGCGTGGCCAGATCATGGCGTTGCTCTGCGGCCCGGTGGCGGGCTTGGCGTTGTTTACCCGTGAATTTCGTGGCACCGAAGTAAATGTGGTTCAGGCGTGCCAATTCGGTGGCATCAGCTAGCGAAGCGCCGAGTGCGCGTAAACGTTTCTCGCCTCCTACCGCTTGCTCCACCAACGTGATCCCCGAGTTGCGGTAGGAGAAATAGGTCTCTAAATCCCCCATGACCCAAAACCCTAAAACACCCCAGGAAACCCCGCAACCGGAGGGGGAACTCGCGACATGAATACGACGAATGCTCGTAAGTACACGCCAGTAACTCGACCAGTGGTATGTTTGTTGAAACAAACGATATAGTGGCCTCGCTCACGTCGGGTCTTTCGGCGGAAATGCCTGGAAAGACCGCTGAAAGCGGACCTGAACTATCACCATGAGGAGACAGGCATGAGCCAAGTGGACGAAACGAGTACTACTCGGGAAGCGAATGATGCTTCGCCAGCAAAAGCGGGCGGGTGCGCTGACGCTAGTGAGGCCATGGGGTGGCACCGCGTTTTGGACTGGCGGCCGAGGAGTACACTGTCGCGCGTTCTGATTGTTTTTCTGCTCGTCGCACCCATTGTCGTTGCCGGCACCATGATGTGGGCGATGTGGGATCCCTCGAAGTACATGCGCAATATTGACTTGGCGGTGGTGAATGAGGATGTGGGCGTCGAGAAGCAAGGCAAGTACACCAACTACGGTGATCAGGTCGTCGAAGGCCTCATGGAAACGGAGTACCTCAATTTCGCCGAGGTCAGCAAGGGCGATGGGGATGAGGGCCTGCTTAAAGGTAAGTACCTCATGGTCGTGACCATTCCGAAGAATTTCTCTGAGCAGGCCGTGACGATTATTAGTGAGAAACCGGTCAAGCCGGAGATTCACTTCGCCACCAACGATTATTACGGCACGAATGGCTCGGTCATCTCGTCGAGCCTCATCCCGCAGGTTCAAACCAGCGTGGAGAATGCGATTTCCAAGAAATATGCCGACCAGGTCATTGAGGGGCTCAACAAGCTCAGCGAAGGTTTGGGAACGGCAGCGGAAGGAGCGGGGCGCTTGGATGAGGGCGCGGGGAAGCTCCAAGAAGGTGGTGGCCGCGCGGTCGAAGGTATTACCAAACTCGACTCCGGTGCGACTGAGCTCAACAATGGTACGGGCCAGCTTCTGGATGGCACGACGCGGCTTAATGAAGGCGTGGGGCGTCTGAGTGCTGGCGCCGCCCAACTGGATGATGGTGCTGCTCAACTGGCAGACGGCTCGGATAAATTGCTTGCTGGCACTGGGCGCCTCGCTGATGGTGCAGGCCAGATTGATGGCGGTGTCAATCAGCTCACGAGCATGCTTATTCCGCTTCTCAAGCAG
Organism: Corynebacterium sp. FDAARGOS 1242; assembly: GCF_016889985.1. Lineage (NCBI taxonomy): Bacteria > Bacillati > Actinomycetota > Actinomycetes > Mycobacteriales > Corynebacteriaceae > Corynebacterium > Corynebacterium sp. FDAARGOS 1242. Next base: position 637,104 of record NZ_CP069568.1, read on the forward strand.
GCTCAGGCTGTTGTGCCTGCGCTGCTGCAGCTTGTCGACGTCCTCCGAAACCTCAATATGACCGAGCAGGCTGAACAGTTGTATTCTTTGGTCTCCAAACTCGACCCGGCCGCTAGCAGCAATATGGTGGCCCAACTAGAGAAGCTTTCGGCCGGTACTGGCCAGCTTTATTACAATCTCTCCGACCCAAACTCGGAGTACCTGGGCGGCATGACGGCGCTCAATGACGGTGCCCACCGCCTTGCCGCTGGAACGACGGAACTGCGCAATGGTGTTGGTGAGCTCAGCAGTGGTGTCGTCCAGCTTCACGATGGCGCAACTCGTCTTCATGACGGCACGGGCACACTGAAAGACGGAACGAGCCAGTTGGCGTCCGGTGGCACAGAGTTGAAGGCAGGCATGGACCAACTCAAGGAGGGCTCCAACGAACTAGCCACCAAGCTGGCCGATGGCGCCGCGAAGGCTCCCTCCATCAGCCAACCAGATACCTCTGCACAAAACATGGCGGTGCCCATTAACTTCACCTCGTCCAATGTTCACCCGGTGCAGACCGTGGTCAACCCGATCGACCCGACGCACAAGAACATTACGGGCGGAGCATCGATGCTCTTCGTGCTGGTCTTTGGCTTCCTCGTTATGCTGCTTCTAGCGATGACGCTGCCGTACTATCTGGGGCGGCGCAGTGGGGCCGCGTCCAGTCCGGTTCGTGGCGTCCTGGCAGCGTTTGGTGTGGTGGCAGGTCTCAACTTCCTGGTTCTGGGCTTCATGGCTTTCATGTCAGCCACGGTGGGGTGGTCCCCAGCCAGCTGGCCGATGATGCTGCTCGTTATCGCGGCGATTGCGGCGGTCGGGGCGGCGACGTACCAATTCTTCCTTGTCACTTTCGGCCGCAAGATTGGAGCAATCTTTTCCGTCGGCGCCTTTGCCCTCGGAATCATGGTCTTTGGCGGTGTGTGGCCGGTAGCTGCCATTCCACGCCCGCTGAGTCTGCTGCATCCATTCCACCCGATGTCGTATGCGAAGAATGCCTTTACCCGAGCTACCGACGGTATCCACGATGGAACCTTCTGGGCGGGTATCGCCGTTCTCTTCATCGTGACCGCGTTGGCGCTGGTGGCCTCCTGCGTGGTCTTCCGAGCCCGCCACCACGGCACGGCTCGCATCCTGGATGAGCACCTCTTCCGCCCGAAGGTAGCGGTAAGCGCCTAGAAGCTGTACGCGCCGAGCCCGCCGGGGAGGTTGCGCAGCTCGATGCCCATTTCGGAGGCGAGGTCGGCGTAGCGCAAGACAAAACCGGCGCTTCGCCCGCCAGAAGGACAGGCCACGTACACCAGGTCTGAGTCGCAGGATGAGAGGGCATGGCGCACAGAGTCGTCATCCGTGACGGTATGCCAGGGCAGTGATACCGCGGCCGCAGTGAGGCTGGGGTGTTCGGAAATGTCGAGGAGGGCGGCGTGGCCCTCGCGAAGCTCTGGCGGCAAAGTGGGCTGGCCGGACAATGCAGTAACGAGTGGACGGTCAGGGTCGGCGCCCACGTGAAGCGAGCGGAAGCTGCCGGGGAGAGCGTCGTAGGAGGTCACGCGCCCGACAAGCTCGGTGTGGTGGGGGAGCGCGCCGAGCGTGGCGAGGGCTGCGGTGGCCATCAGTCCGGCAATGACCGACGTCGTGGCCCCGAGAACCCCAGCTGTCGAGCACTCGAGGGACTCACCTGTGGGCGGGGAGGGGAAGAGATCGCGCAGGCCCACCCCGCGCCCGTCGGCACAGTTGTGGCCGGAGTACCACAGGGCGGACTGCCCGCCGTAGCGCAGCACGGTCCCCCAGGCCAGTGGGGTGGAGGTGAGCTCGCAGGCATCGGCGACGAGGTATTTCGTGTCGAAGGTATCGGAGCCATCGAGGACGAGGTCAGCGGCAGCGCACAACTCGAGGACGTTAGAGGAATCGAGGCGTTCCTCAATCGCGGTGATGGTGAGCTCGGGGGCGAGTACACGGGCGCGTGCGGCTGCGACCTCCGCCTTGGACTTGCCGACGTCCCCCGCACCAAACAACACCTGCCTGTGCAGGTTACTGATGTCGACGGTATCGGAATCAATGAGCGTGATGCGGCCAATTCCTGCGGCGGCCAGCTGCTGAAGGGCGGGGCAACCGAGCCCGCCGGCGCCCACGACGAGCACGTGCGCGGAATTGAGTCGTTCTTGGGCGACGTCGCCGAAGCCCGGCAGGAGGCGTTGGCGCGCGGTCCGGGCGAGTTCGGTCTCGCTGAGCATGATGGCAGTCCTTCTACAAGGGGCGGTGGTGGGCTACAGGACCTGGTCAGCCCAGTTGGCTAGACCCTCGAAGGTGGAGGAAGCCTGGGCGTGCTCGCGCTGCGGGATGCGCCCGGCGTTGCGTGCGAGGCGTCCTGCTTCGACGGCGTGGCGCATGGCGGTGGCCATGGCTTCCGGGTTCTGGCAACGGTTGACCGCGCTGGCGAGCAGCACGCCGGAGCAGCCGAGTTCCATGGCGAGGGTGGCGTCGGAGGCGGTGCCGATGCCGGCGTCGACAAGCACGGGCACCGAGGCGCGCGAGCAGATGAGCTCGAGGTTGTGCGAGTTGAGGATGCCCAGGCCGGTGCCGATGGGGGCGCCGAGCGGCATGACGGCCGCAGCGCCAGCATCCTCAAGTCGCTGGGCTGCCACAGGGTCGTCGCTGGTATAGGCCAGCACGGTAAATCCTTCGGCGCTGAGCAGCTCGGTGGCGTCGAGGGTCTCTACGACATCGGGCAGCAGCGTGTGTTCATCGGCGATGACCTCTACCTTCACCCACGAGGTACCCAGCGCCTCGCGGGCCATGCGGGCGGTGAGAACGGCCTCGCGCGCGGTGCGGCAGCCGGCGGTATTGGGCAACGGCGCGATGTTGAGGCGGCGCAGCAGTTCAAAGATACTTTCACCGTCACTGGTGCCGGCGTGGCGGCGCATGGCCACGGTGGTCAACTCGGTTCCGGAGGCGATGAGTGCTCGCTCAAGGGCCTCGTGGCTGGTGGCCCCACCGGTGCCCATGATGAGGTGCGAGGAAAAGGTGGTATTGGCAATAGTGAGCATGTAGCTTCTAGCCTCCCTGTACTGCGGTGAGGATTTCTACGGTTGCGCCTTCGTTAAGTGGGGTGGTTTCCCATTGTGAGCGGGGAACGACCTGGTCGGCGACGGCTACCGCGGTGCCGTCGGCAGCAATGCCTTTTTCCTCCAGCAGTTGGGCAACGGTGCTGGCCGCCGTGTCATAGGGCTGGCCGTTGAGAGTAAGGATCATTGTTGCTCCTTGCGGTGTCGAAGGGGATTGCAGGCAGTGAGATCGATACTAGGTTCGCTGCCGTCGATGAGCTCGCGGGTACAGCGCGCGGCCAGGGCCGTGAGCAGGATGCCGTGGCGGAAATAGCCGGTAGAGATGACGAGCCGGTCGCTGACGCGGCCAAGATAAGGCAGGTCATCCGGTGTGCCGGGACGAGCACCTGCGCTGGCCTCGAGGAACTCGCACTCCTCGACGGCGGGGAGGATGCGGATGGCGTCGCGAAGCAGTGCGTAGACCCCGCCGGCCTGGGCCGTGGTGAGAGTATCCTCGCGGGTGGTAGCGCCCACGGCTAAGGTGCCATCGGTTCGGGGGATGAGGTAGACGGGGCGGTCCTCCACGAAGCCGCGGACGACCCGGTTAAGCAGCGGCTGCAGGTGCTCTGGCACACGCAGGCGCACGATGTCGCCGTACACCGGGCGTAGTTGGAGGGGAGAGCGTTCTAATCCCGCCGAGCGTGCCCAGTCGACGTCGCGGGCGCCCAGGCCAGCAGCCAGAACGACGTCATCGGCGTGGAAGTTACCAGCGGGAGTGCTGACCACGCCTCTAGCGGCATCAACCGACTGCGCTGCCGTACGAAAGAAACGCACGCCGAGTTCTTGGGCTGCGCTCAGCAGCGAAGCGGCCCACTGGCGGGGAAAAACCTGGGTATCACCGGGGATGCTCACGGCAGCGGCGAGACGCGGGGAAAGAAGCGGTTCGGCGCGGCGCGCCTCGCGTACGGTGATGCGTTCGACCTCCATGTCGTGGAGAGATTGATAGTCAGCCAGCTCAACAAGGTGCTGGGCATCCGCCCGGTCAGCGGCGACGACGAAGGTGCCTTCATCACGGTAGCCGGTGGGGACCTCCGTGTGGGAAGCCACCAGATCGATAAGTTCCGGGTACCACTCGCCGGAGGCGCGCATCAAGGGAAAGAGCGGATCCTGCTGGTACACCACCTCTGCAGTGGGGGCGAGCATTCCTCCGGCGAAGTGCGTGGCTCCGGAGGCTGGCGCAGGATCCAGCACGGTGACCTCGTGGCCCCGGGAAGCCAGCTCCACTGCGGTGGCTAGGCCCACTACACCTGCGCCGACAATGACGACGGAAGAATCAGTGGCGGTACTCATCGCGTACCTTCATCGAAGCCGGACAACAGCTCGCGGCAGTAGGCTTCTGGGTCATCGGCATGCATGATGCCGCGCACGACAGCTAGGCCGGCCACGCCGGTCGCAGCCAAGTCCGCAGCATCGTTAGCGGTGACATCCCCGATGGCCACGAGGGGAACGCGGGAGAGCTTTACCAGTTCCGGGTAGGCGCCCAGACCCAGCGGCGGGCGGCCGGAGTTCTTCGTTGGGGTGGTACGGAAGGGGCCGCAACCGATGTAGTCAATATACTCAGCCACCTCGTTGGCGGCCGCGACAAGCTCGCGGGTGCCCGTGGTTAGCCCGATGATCGCCTCTGGCCCTAACAGTGCGCGGGCGGCTGCCACGGGCAGATCGTCTTGACCAATGTGCACTCCGTGGATTGCTTCGCCGTCACGGCGGAGGGCAGCGGCGACGTCCACGCGGTCGTCGATAAGCACACGCGTTTCTGGATTGGCCTCTGCCACCGCACGCGCCACGTCGCGGCCCAGCAGGTAGAGGTCGTGGGCAGAAATCGGCTTAGAACGTACCTGCACGACCCCCGCCCCGCCGCGCGCTGCGGCAGCCGCGATGCGCACGATGTCCGCATGCGAGCCTGCGCCCGTGACGAAGTAGCAGCGAAGATCAGGCATTGACGCCGTCTTCCTCGTGGTACAGCTGTGAACCCTGCGCCTTAAACTCCTTCGACTTGCGCTCCTCACCTGCGCGGGCAGCAGCGATAACATCAGGATCAACGGAGCCTTGGCCCGGGAAGCTGGGCATGCCGAGGGAATCGGAGAACGTATCGCGAATGTCTTGACTGATACGCATCGAGCAGAACTTCGGGCCACACATCGAGCAGAAGTGCGCCGTCTTTGCTGGCTCGGCGGGCAGAGTCTCATCGTGGTAGGCCTGCGCGGTGTCCGGGTCCAGCGAGAGCGCGAACTGATCGTGCCAGCGGAACTCGAAGCGGGCCTTGCTCATCGCATCGTCCCAAGCGCGTGCACCTGGGTGGCCCTTGGCCACGTCGGCCGCATGTGCGGCCAACTTGTAGGTAATGACACCAGTCTTAACGTCATCGCGGTTGGGTAGTCCCAAGTGCTCCTTCGGGGTGACGTAGCACAGCATGGCCGTGCCACCCATGGCGATATGTGCCGCGCCGATGGCGGAGGTGATGTGGTCATAGCCCGGCGCGATATCTGTGACTAGTGGGCCCAACGTGTAGAAGGGAGCATCAGAAGCCCAGTCTTGCTCCAGTTCGTTGTTTTCCTGAATCATGTTGAGCGGCACGTGGCCCGGGCCTTCCACCATGACCTGGACGTCATACTCCCAGGCGCGCCGGGTGAGCTCGCCGATAGTCTTGAGCTCAGCGAACTGTGCGGTGTCATTGGCGTCCGCCAGCGAACCCGGGCGCAGACCATCGCCAAGGGAGAAAGCGACGTCGTAGCGCGCGAAAATCTCACACAGCTCGTCGAAGTTCTCGTAGAGGAAGGACTCCTTGTGGTGTGCCAGGCACCAGCCCGCCATGATGGAACCACCGCGGGAGACAATGCCCGTCACGCGGTCCGTGGTCAGTGGCACGTAAGGCAGCAGCACGCCGGCATGGATGGTCATGTAGTCCACGCCCTGCTCGCATTGCTCGATGACGGTATCGCGGAAAATTTCCCAGGTGAGGTCCTCCGCCACGCCGTTCACCTTCTCCAGGGCCTGGTAGATGGGCACGGTGCCGATCGGGACGGGAGAGTTGCGCAGAATCCACTCGCGGGTGGTGTGGATGTCATCGCCGGTGGAAAGGTCCATGACCGTGTCCGCGCCCCAGCGCGTGGCCCAGCGCAGCTTGGAGACTTCCTCAGCGATGGAGGACGTGACCGCGGAGTTGCCGATGTTGGCGTTGATCTTGGTGAGGAACTTGCGGCCGATAATCATCGGCTCAGACTCCGGGTGGTTGACGTTGTTGGGCAGGATGGCACGTCCGCGCGCGATTTCGGAGCGAACAAACTCCGGCTTGCAGTGCTCGCGCAGGGCCACGAACTCCATTTCCTTGGTGATGATGCCCTGGCGCGCATAGTGCATCTGGGTCACACGCTTGCCTTCCTTTGAACGCAGCGGCTGGCGACGCTCGCCCTTCCACTCCTGGGAAGCAGCACCGCGGCGCTCTGCGGAGCGGCCGTCATCGGCCAAGTTGCGGGCGCGGCCTTCGTAGGCCTCTACATCGCCGCGCTCGGCAATCCATTCTGCGCGCAGTGCCGGCAGGCCCACCTCAGGTTCACACTCCGGGCCACGGGTGCGGTATACGCGGAAAGGTTCGTTGGGGCCGGTGGGGGAATCATCCAGCTGGATTTCCGTCTCAGGCACCTCGAGGCCCTTCTCCCGGATGGGGGAGTAGGAGTGCTTGGGGTGGATCTCTCCGGAGTCGGAGGACTGGATGGGGTTATGGGTAGCCGTCATGGCTGCTCCTCTCTTCCTTCGCTGGTGCTAACCAGACAGGTTCGAACGGTGCAGGCGCGGTATCAGCGCCACTCTCAGCCCGCTTCCTGCGGGCACCCGTGGGGTATCAGTGCGTTTCCCACCATAGAGGGTAAATCCCAGCCATGTCAGGCATTTGGAACAATTTGGCCGGTGGGGGTGAGGTATGGAAAGATGACGTTGTTCTATGTAACAGGCACGAACCGGTCAGCTACCGAAAGGTGGCGCTAGGGTCCTCTGTCTTAAACTGAAAAGGAAAACATTCAATGGCAAACCTCATTGACAAGGTTGACGCAGCACAGCTGCGTGACGATATCCCGTCCTTCCGCCCGGGTGACACCCTCGACGTCAACGTCAAGGTTATCGAGGGTAGCACCGAGCGTACCCAGCTCTTCAAGGGCGTCTGCATCCGCCGCCAGGGCGACGGCATCCGCGAGACCTTCACCGTCCGCAAGGTTTCCTTCGGCATCGGTGTGGAGCGTACCTTCCCGGTTCACTCCCCGAACATCGCCTCCATCGAGGTAGTTCGCCGCGGCCGCGTTCGCCGCGCCAAGCTGTACTACCTGCGCGACCTGCGCGGCAAGAAGGCCCGCATCAAGGAGCGTCGCTAGTTCTAGCTGCTCTGCTCAGCCCTCCGCTTCCCGCCTTTCCTGGTGGGAAAGGCGGAGGGCTTTGTGCTTTACAACGCTGCTCCTGCCGAGCCACATACCGAGGATGTCGTTGCACATTGCTAGGATTTAGCGCGTGGATAAAGACAAGGACATGACTGAAGGTGTCTCTGAGAATCTCACTGACGGTGTCACCAGCGGTGAGCAGGGCGCAGAGAAGAACGTGGATGCGGCGGTAGGGGGGACGTCGCCAAGCACTGCACTGCCTGCGAAGGAGCAGGAGAAAGAAAAGAAGCAGATGCCGTGGTTCCTGGAGACCGTCATCGTCGTGGTCTGCGTACTCGCGGTGGTCGGTGTGTTCCAGAACTTTGTGGGCCGCCAGTACGTCATCCCCTCCGGTTCGATGGAGCCGACCTTGCATGGCTGCGCTGGCTGTAACAATGACCGCATTTTCACCGAGAAGGTCTCCTATTACGGTGACAAGAACCCAGAGCCGGGTGATGTTGTCGTCTTCAAGGGCACCGAGGATTGGGATACCAACTGGCGATCCCCGCGCTCGGATAACCCGGTGATTCACCGTATTCAGGATGCCTTGAGCTATGTCTCGCTTACCCCGCCGGATGAAAACACCTTGGTCAAGCGCGTCATCGCTACCGGTGGGCAGACTGTGTCCTGTCAAGAGGGCGACCCAGCCGTCATGGTGGATGGCAAGCCCATCGATCAGGACTATGTTCAGGACCCGCCCACGTACCGCGTGGACGAAACTACCGGTTCCTATGCCTGCGGCGGTGCTTACTTTGGTCCGGTGACCGTACCGGAAGGCAATATCTGGGTGATGGGTGATAACCGCACGGCATCGGCGGACTCGCGCTACCACATGCAGGATGAGTACCAGGGCACCATCCCCCTGGAGAACGTGCGCGGCAAGGTCATGTTCGTGTTCTTCCCCTTCAACCGCATCGGTGGGGTCGATGACCCGGACATCCAGTCCTAAACGCAGCCAGGAAGCTGCACGCCTGCGCACACGCGACGTGGTGTGGGCGCTTGCGGTGACCTTTGCTGCGTTGGCGCTCATCCAAGCCTTCGTAGGTCGGATGTACCTTATCCCGTCGTCATCTATGGAACCGACCCTGCATGGCTGCCCTGGGTGCGCGAACGACCGCATCGTCGTGCAGAAAGTCAGCTACTATTTCTCTGACCCGCAACCGGGAGATGTCGTGGTCTTTTCCGGACCAGATTCGTGGAATACCTCGTTCGACGTCGCACGTTCCCGCAACGTTATCGTGCGCGGGCTGCAAAACCTAGGCGCTGTGGTGGGGCTGGTGCCCAACGGTGACAACATCCTGGTCAAACGTGTCATCGCCACCGGTGGGCAGACCGTGTCCTGCGAGGAAGGCGATCCTGCCGTCATGGTCGACGGGCATGCAACGAGCCAGGATTTTGTCCTTGACCCTCCAGAGATTCCCATCGATAGTAGCGGGGCCTCCCAAGCGTGCGGCGGTGCCTACTTTGGTCCGGTCACGGTACCGGACGGGCACCTGTGGGTTATGGGGGATAACCGCACTAATTCCCTCGACTCCCGCGCGCATCTGGGCGATAAGCTGCAGGGCACCATCCCCGTCGAGAATGTGCGTGGCAAAGTCGAAGCCGTGGTCCTGCCGGTCAGCCGCGCGCACCCGATCGACCATCCAGAACTATGAGGCGGCTGAAGCAAAAGCGCACGTATGAGGTGGCGTTGTCAAAGGCGGGTCTGGGGCCGGTGGCGGGCGTGGATGAAGCTGGGCGAGGAGCCTGCTGTGGCCCGGTGACCATTGCTGCCTGCATCCTTCCGGAACGTATCCTCCCGGGGCTCGAGCGTCTTGATGATTCGAAGAAACTGAGCCCAGCAGCACGTGCCCAGTTGGAACCGATCATTAAACGACGGTCTCTAGCCTGGTCCGTGGTGCACATTGAGGCTCGTGACATCGACACGTTTGGGATCCAACACGCCAATGTGTCCGGGATGCGCCGCGCGGTGGCGCAGTTGGAGGTCCGTCCGGGCTATGTGCTTACCGACGCCCTCCGAGTCCCCGGCATCCCTTCCCCGCAGTTGCCGATCGTCGGTGGTGATACCGCAGCGCGATGTATAGCAGCAGCCAGTATCTTGGCCAAGGTCTCTCGGGACCGTCTCATGGAGGACCTAGAGGAGCGCTATCCGGGCTATGGCTTGGGCAACCACAAGGGATATGGCACCGCCGCGCACCAAGAGGCCATCGCCCGGATGGGGGCAACCCCAGAGCACCGGATGAGTTATCGCAATGTTGCCGGCGCTCATGCGGACTTCCTCGCGCGCGCCTGAGCGCGTCAACGCTGTGTGGGAAGTAAGCTGAGGCACGTTCTGTCACAACACGTGACAACCACCGGAGACGTGAGCGAAGGAGAAGCACACCGTGAGCGCTGAGGAACTCGATAACTACGAGGCTGAAGTCGAGCTGTCGCTGTACCGCGAGTACCGCGATGTGGTCAGCCAATTCTCCTATGTGGTGGAGACCGAACGCAGGTTTTACCTGGCCAACGCCGTCGAACTTATCCCACACACGTCTGGACCTGATGTCTATTACGAGGTGCGCATGTCGGATGCGTGGGTCTGGGATATGTATCGCTCCGCACGTTTCGTGCGCTACGTCCGCGTTATCACCTACAAGGACGTCAACATCGAGGAGCTGGACAAGCCGGACTTTGTGCTTCCGGACTAGCCCAGGCTGTGGATAACCCTGAGGGGGTGGGGTGACCCCGGACTCGTTATCCACAAATATGCCGTGTGGGGCTGCAGACCCCTCGTCAGGAGCTAGGTACCTGAGGTGTTCTGGATAGTGCCGTGAGGTCCACGGCACGAGGACTGGGCTTGTGTCGTGCTTGCGGCGTGTAGAAAGCGCGACCATTCCAAGGAGCACCTCCATGACCAGAACTTCAGCATCCTCTACTCGCACAGGGACACTGACTACGCCCGTTGCGGGCCAGACCATCCGCCCCCAAGACGCCTTAGGACGTGCGGGTGAAAAATTCGCCGCCGACTTCTACCGGGCACGCGGCAGCCAAGTAATAGCTGCGAACGTGCAGTACTCCGTAGGGGAGATAGATCTCGTTGTGCGCGAGCGGGATGGAACAATTGTCTTCGTCGAGGTAAAGACCCGTGCTACCCGCAATTACGGCGTCGCAGAGGCAGTGACGAAGCGCAAACTGCAGCGCCTGCGCAAGGCTGCCGCCTACTGGTTGGATGGCAAGCCGCTTTCCGACGTCCGCTTTGACGTCCTCGGCCTTGTACAATCCGGCGCTGACTTCGATGTGGAGTACTTTCAGGGGGTGGAGCATGGCTCTCGGTAGGTGCGACACGATTGCACTTGATGGCGTACTTGCCAAAGTCGTTGAGGTGGAGGCCAATGTCGGGCCAGGACTCCCGGGAGTACACGTGGTGGGCTTGGGCGATGCCGCGATTTCTGAGTCGCGCGACCGCATCCGCACAGCGGTGAGCAACTCTCACTTGCCCTGGCCCAAGACCAAAGTCGTGGTGTCGATGTCCCCGGCGTCGCTGCCCAAGGCTGGAGCCCATTTCGACTTGCCCATGGCACTTGCCATTCTGGCAGCGGGACAGCCGGACAATAACCGGCTCACCGGGACTATCGTGCTGGGGGAGCTGGGACTTGATGGCCGCGTGCGTCCAGTATCTGGCATCATCCCCGCGCTTCTGGCAGCGCGTTCACAAGGCTATGACACGCTCATCATCCCTCCCGGCAATGCGGCTGAAGCAGCACTTGTGCCGGGTATGCGGGTCCTTGTCGCGGAGACACTGTGGGATGCTTTTGCCTGGGCTTGTGGCAGCGATTGTCTTGCCGCAGCGGAGCTTGTTGCACGCGACGTCGTAGCGCTGCGCGAAGAGCCAGCCGACTTCAGCGAAGTGGCCGGCCAGAAGGAAGCTAAGTGGGCAGCAGAGGTCGCGGCAGCCGGCGGACATCACGTCATGATGGTCGGACCACCTGGGTCTGGAAAGTCCATGATTGCCTCCCGCTTGCCCAGCATTCTGCCGCGGTTGACTACCGACCAGTCAGTTGAAGCTACCGCTATTCATTCGGTGGCAGGCTCAGTGGGGACAGTCATTTCCCGGGCCCCCTTTATCGCCCCGCATGCCTCAGTGACCAGAGCCGCGCTTATTGGCGGCGGCTCGGGCCGCCCGCGGCCGGGCGCTGTGAGCCTAGCTCACCACGGGGTTCTCTTCCTGGATGAAGTTAGTGAGGTACCTGCCCAGGTGTTGGACGGCCTTCGCGCACCGTTGGAAGAAGGGCAGGTGCGTTTGGCCCGGGCGCGCCGGGAGGTCACATTCCCTGCGCGTTTTCAGCTGGTGCTCGCGGCGAACCCCTGCCGCTGCGGTACTGAAGATCCAGCACGGTGTGAATGCAGGTCCGTGGACCGGATGAACTATCTCTCCAATCTGTCAGGTCCCTTGCGTGATCGCCTCGACATTATCGTCTCCTTGTCCGGCCAGTCCGCAGTGCTCAATGCCGAAGGCGAGGAAACCTCTGCTGTTATTGCACAGCGCGTAGCCGAAGCCCGTGAACGCATGACCACTCGATGGGAGAACGACGGTCTGGGAGTGGTGAATAATGGCGCTGTTCCGGCCTCGTATCTGCGGCGTCATCGTCCTGCAGCTGAATCCGCCATGATCATGCTGGCGGCCTACTTGGCCGAAGGAGAGCTCAGCCAACGTGGCGTGGACCGAGTCTTGCGATTGGCCTGGACGCTGGCGGATCTTGATGGCGCAGCCCGCCCAGGCCTCGACCACGTCAGCCGGGCACTTGACCTGCGCGGCGCGGGGACAATCGAAAGGTTGGCGGCATGAGTGAGCTCAATCTATCGACACCCCAGCACACCTGGGCCTATCTCAACCGCGTGGTGGAGGGACCCTCACCTGAGCTGCATGGATTGCTCACTCACTACCCCGCAGAAGAGATTGCCCACGGCATTTATAGGGGAGAGGACTGGATCGGTCCGTTGCGCCAGTCCACGGCTTCGCGGCGTGACTGGTTGCGTCAAGATGAAGACCTAGCCGCCGCGGAAGCAGTTGGGGCGAGGTTGATTACCCCAGACGACAATGAATGGCCGGGCGAGGAGTTCTCCAGTGCTTTCGGTTTCTATCAACAGGGGCTTGTCGATGCACCCGCCACCTTCGATGACCAAGCCGTCCCTCCCCATAGTTTGTGGGTATGCGGCGGTAATCTGCGTGAGGCCGTAGCGCAGTCTGTTGCTCTGGTCGGCACTCGTGCAGTTAGCCGCTACGGCTGGGAAGCAAGCCGATTATTAGCAGGTGGCTTAGCCACACACCAGTGGACAGTTGTCTCTGGCGGCGCGGTTGGTGTGGACACCGCTGTTCACGAAAGCGCCTTGGACGCAGGCGGCCAGACAGTGGCGGTGGCCGCCTGCGGCATCGACATTTCCTATCCGGCGCGCAACGCACAGCTCTTTGAGAAGATTGCCGCGTCAGGCTGCGTTGTTTCGGAGTTCGCGCCGGGAACCCGGCCGCAGCGCTTTCGATTTCTTTCTCGTAACCGGCTGGTGGCAGCAATGACGGCGGGCACTGTGGTCGTGGAGGCCGGTTTCAGATCGGGCGCGCTCAACACCTTGAACTGGGCGGAAGCTCTGGGCAGGGTAGCTATGGCGGTTCCGGGGCCGATAACAACGTCGGGTTCATTGGGCTGTCACCAGCGTATCCAGGAAGGTCGCGCGCAATTGGTGGCTTCTGCTGATGAGGTACGAGGCTTGGTTGGCCAAGTCGGTGCCGTGGACGCGGCGGGACAATACGAGCTGGAATTCCAGCCCACAGCGGTTCAGCGGCTTTCTCGAAACGAGCTCAAGGTGTATGACTCCACGCCTCCTGAAACCGCGGATGAAGGAGCGAGCGCCGAAGACATTGCCGCGGCGGCAGGAATGCGCGTGGCCTTGACAGTGCACCTGCTGGTGGCGATGCAGAAGATGGGGGTGATAAGCCGTACTGGAGCGCTATGGCAGCGTACGTGAGTACACTCTTGAGTTATGAGTGGCGCAAGTGAAAACGGTGGGCGGCGCGTCGGGGCGCAGCTGGAGGAAGCAATAGAGGACTTCGCTGAACACCAGCGTGTTGTCCGTGGCCGCTCATCCGCCACCGTTCGCGGATACTGCTCAGACTTGCGCCTGCTTAGTGGCAGCGTGCCTGACTTTGCCTCGTTCACGTTGACTGCGCTGCGCGCGTGGCTGGCACGCGCAGTCGAGGAAGGGAAGTCTCGGTCCACGCTGGCGCGGCGCACCGCGTCGCTGCGCGCATTTTCGACGTGGGCGGCACGTGAAGGTTATCTCGCCACTGATGTGGCTCAACGCCTCGTTACGCCAAAAGTAGGCAAGCACTTGCCGACCGTCATGTCACCCACCGCCGCAGGTGAGCTCATGGGCAATGCAGTCTCCACTGATGAGGTTCACTTCCTGCGTGATAGCGCCATGCTGGAATTCCTCTACGCCACGGGCGTGCGTGTTGCGGAACTGGTTGGGCTGGATATCGGCGATGTTGACCTCGCGCGCCGAACCGCGCGCGTAACCGGTAAGGGAAATAAACAACGGGTTGTGCCCTTTGGGGCAGCAGCTGCAGAGGCGCTTGAAGCGTGGTTGAGTTCTGGGCGCGGACAGCTAGCGGGTGACACGGAGGCGGTGTTTGTGGGGACTCGGGGTGGTCGTATTGATGCCCGCCAAGTGCGACGAGTTGTGGACCGCGCCGCACAAGTAACAGGAGAGTCGGGTCTGACCCCGCACGGACTTCGGCACTCGGCCGCCACGCATTTATTAGAAGGCGGCGCTGATCTCCGTATTGTCCAAGAGTTGTTGGGGCACTCTTCGCTGCAGACCACGCAGGTCTATACCCACGTTTCGGCGCAGAGACTCAAGGACGTCTACGCGCGTTCCCACCCACGGGCTTGAGCCGGATGACGGGTTCGCCCAACAGCCCTAATGGGTCGATGTAGTCCTCACGTCCTTCCACGGCACCCCAGTGGAGTCCCGGATAGCCGTCGACGGACGGCGCCAGCGTGCCAATGATGTCTCCCTCTGTGACGTGGTCACCTTTTTTGACTCTCGCAAAGACAGGTTGATAGGTCGTGCGAATCCCGTCGTCATGCTTGATGGATACCACGGGTTTACCAGCGACCGAACCCGCGAAGTGCACCACTCCATCCCCGGCCGCGCGCACAGAGCCGCCTACTGGCAGGGCTAAGTCAACACCGCGATGACCGGAGAGCCAGCGCTGCTCGGGAGGCTCGAATCCCCGCAATACCTGAGTAGCTGTGGGAAAACCGGTCGTCGGATCGACGTAAGACAGGGCCTGCGGAACAGTGACTACGGCAACGTGAGCCAGGACGGCGACGGTCGCAAGAACGGTGGTGATGTGACAACGGTGCTGCATGATTCCAGCATTGATGCTTGAGATTGTCGTGGGAAGGGGGAGAAAGTGAGGTGTGGATAAACTGTTAAAGAAGAAACGTATGTTTCAGCCGTGGGGAAGCTAGGTGGGGCTGTCAACAAAGTCCCTGTGAGTTTAGGGTCTGTCGTTTTGGAATCCTCGCGCGTGCAGTACTAAGCTGGCCGTCAGCAGTCTGTGTTCACTGCTCTTGTGTTGTCCTTCAGGCTCCCTGCCCGAGGTGCATGAAGAGTGGAACTCTAGATTGACTACGCGCGGCGAAGTCGTCGCTTCCTGGGTTAAGGAAGAGACAGTCTGTGGTTAACGCGGTCCCCGTTGAGTCGGGGTGTTGGCCTGGGCCTTCGTTGCTAGGGTGCGGGATAAAATACCGCACAATTTTTGCAAAACCGAAACAACGTATAGAAAGCGAGCGAATCATGGCAGTTGTAACCATGCGCGAGCTCCTCGACGCTGGTGTCCACTTCGGTCACCAGACCCGTCGCTGGAACCCGAAGATGAAGCGCTACATCTTCACCGACCGTAACGGCATCTACATCATTGACCTGCAGCAGACGCTGACCTACATCGATGAGGCCTTCGAGTTCGTTAAGGAGACCGTCGCACACGGCGGCACCATCCTCTTCGTTGGTACCAAGAAGCAGGCTCAGGAAGCTGTTGCCGAAGAGGCAACCCGCGTTGGCATGCCGTACGTCAACCACCGCTGGCTGGGCGGTATGCTCACCAACTTCCAGACCGTGTCCAAGCGCCTGAAGCGCATGAAGGAACTGCAGGCTATGGACGCTGCAGAGGACGGCTACAAGGGCCGCACCAAGAAGGAAGTTCTCATGCTTACCCGCGAGCGCGTTAAGCTCGAGCGCGTCCTGGGCGGCATCTCCGACATGACCAAGGCTCCGTCCGCACTGTGGATCGTTGACACCAACAAGGAGCACATCGCGGTCAAGGAAGCCCACAAGCTCAACATCCCGGTTGTTGCCATCCTGGATACCAACTGCGACCCGGATGAGGTCAACTTCCCGATCCCGGGCAACGACGATGCTATCCGCGCCACCAAGCTGCTGTCCGGCATCATCGCCACCGCAGTGGAAGAGGGCAAGAAGGCTCGCGAAGAGCGTCAGCTTGCTCAGGCTAAGGAAGCTGCCGGCGATTCCGCTGAGAAGGACGCTCGCGACGCCGCTGAGGCTGCCGCTGCTTCCGACCCGGCCTCCGCCGAGAAGGCTGAGGACGCCGAGAAGTCCGCAGAGTAATCTGCACTGCCTAAAAGCCCCCGCACCGCGCGGTACATACAGACCCGCGGCGATGGGGGCTTTTTCTCACGCGCCCCATCATGGCGCGTGACACGCCACCACGCCGTCAACAGGCACTGCGGTGTCGTGCGCGTTACCCTCGCGGGGGAGTTGAGAATCACTAACACCCCCTCAACGCGACGTGGTGGAAGCGATTCAGCTACGCTGTTTCATCGAATACCGTTTAATTCCAAGGAGGAACGCTCCAACTATGGCGAACTACACTGCTGCAGACGTTAAGGCACTGCGTGAGGCCACCGGCGCCGGCATGCTCGATTGCAAGAAGGCTCTCGACGAGTCCCAGGGTGACTACGACAAGGCTGTCGAGTACCTGCGCATCAAGGGTGCGAAGAACGTGTCCAAGCGTGCTGAGCGCGAGGCTACCGAGGGTCTGATTGCCGTGTCCGGCAACACCATGGTCGAGATCAACTGCGAGACCGACTTCGTGGCTAAGAACGAGGCCTTCAAGTCCTTCGCTGCCAAGATTGCTGAGGCTGCTGGCGAGGCCAAGGTTAACTCCGGCGAGGAGCTCAACAACCTCGAGATCGATGGCAAGAAGGTTTCTGAGGTCGTCGACGAAGAGTCCGCAAAGACCGGTGAGAAGCTGCAGGCACGCCGCGCAGTCACCATCGAGGGCGACAACGTTGCTGTCTACCTGCACCAGCGTTCCGCTGACCTGCCGCCGGCTGTCGGTGTTCTCGTTTCCTACGAGGGCAACGCTGAAGGCGCACACGCAGTGGCCCTGCAGATTGCTGCCATGAACGCCGAGTACCTCACTCGCGAGGATGTTCCGGCTGAAGTCGTTGAGAAGGAGCGCGAGATCGCTGAGGCCACCACCCGCGAGGAAGGCAAGCCGGAGGCTGCTCTGCCGAAGATCGTGGAAGGCCGCCTCAACGGCTTCTACAAGTCTGTGGTTCTTCTCGAGCAGGCATCTCTGTCTGACTCCAAGAAGACCGTCAAGCAGGTTGCTGACGAGGCTGGCACCACCATCACCAACTTCGTTCGCTACGAGGTAGGCGCCTAAACGCCATTCAGGCGCGACGCGCTGACTCACCGTCCCCCTTCTCCCTCCCCACGATGTACAGGGGTAGGAGAGGGGGACGTTTGCGTTTTGGGGACGTCGTCAAGCACTGCTCACGCACAGCCGTGGGTGAATATTTATGACGGACGCAGCTATGGTTAAGATGGAACAGAAAAAGTGAAGTGCTCAACTCGGATGCTCAATGTGGAGCACCGCCATGCGTGAAGGAGACGATGAAGGCCGTGACGACCCCTGGACCGAAGCGAACCGGATACAAGCGAGTCATGCTGAAGCTGGGCGGTGAGATGTTTGGCGGAGGCAAGGTTGGCATCGACCCCGATGTAGTGGAAAACGTCGCACGTCAGATCGCCGAGGTGGCTAACCAGGGTACTGAAATTGCCGTGGTCATCGGCGGTGGCAACTTCTTCCGTGGCGCTGAGCTCTCCCAGCGTGGCATGGACCGCGCGCGTTCTGACTACATGGGCATGCTGGGCACCGTCATGAACTCCTTGGCGCTGCAGGACTTCCTCAAGCAGCAAGGCATCGACTGCCGCGTGCAGACCTCCATCAACATGGCCCAGATAGCAGAGCCGTACCTGCCGCTGCGCGCAGATCGCCACTTGGAGAAGGGCCGCGTCGTCATCTTCGGTGCAGGCATGGGTATGCCGTACTTTTCCACCGACACCACTGCCGCACAACGCGCGCTCGAAATTGGGGCGGAGGTGCTCTTCTTGGCCAAGGCCGTGGACGGCGTATATTCCGCTGACCCGCGCACCAACCCGGATGCTGAGCTGTACTCCGAAATCACCCCGCGTGAGGTCATTGAGAAGGGCCTGAAGGTAGCAGATGCCACCGCATTCAGCCTGTGCATGGACAACAACATGCCGATCTTGGTGTTTAACCTCCTGACCGACGGCAACATTAAGCGTGCCGTTAATGGTGAGAAGATCGGCACGCTGGTCCAGTCTTAGTACAAACCGGCCGCGACCTGCTAGATTCTTTCCCAGAACTTTTAACTATTGCAAGGGAGTTGTAAACCCTCATGATCGACGAGATCCAGCTCGAAGCAGAAGAGCACATGACCGCCTCAGTGGAGCATGCCCGCGAGCAGCTCCTCACCATCCGTACCGGCCGCGCGAACCCGTCCATGTTCAACGGCTTGGTCGCGGATTACTACGGCGTGCCGACTCCGATTACGCAGATGTCCACTATCTCCGTTCCGGAGCCGCGCATGCTGCTTATCAAGCCCTACGAGCAGTCCATGATTGGTGAGATTGAGAACGCAATCCGTAACTCGGATCTCGGCGTAAACCCGACCAATGACGGTCAGGTATTGCGCGTGACTGTTCCGCAGCTCACGGAGGAGCGCCGTCGCGACATGGTTAAGATGGCAAAGAGCAAGGGCGAGGATGGCAAGATTGCTATCCGCAACATTCGCCGCAAGGCAATGGAGCAGCTCAAGAAACTGCAGAAGGATGGCGACGCGGGCGAGGATGAGGTTATCGCCGCCGAGAAGGAAATGGAAAAGATTACTTCCGGCTACATCGAGCAGGTAGACAAGCTCGTCGCCAACAAGGAAGAGGAGCTCATGGAGGTCTAGCCTCCTGCTATGAACTCCGAACCGCCGCCGCGCCAAGGGCACCGACCAGCACGGCGGCATTTTTCTGTGTAGGACCCCACGATGACATTCCATTACGTGTGAAGGAGTTAGCGTGACCACTGAGCACTCACGGCACACTCGCCGGATGCCCAAGCCGAAGAACAATGCGGGCCGAGATCTGCCTGCTGCTATTGGCGTAGGCGTCGGACTTGGTGCACTGGTTGTCTTCGCCGTGTGGGCTGGCCCCTTCGTGTGGTACTTGGTGGTCGCAGCAGCGCTTGGCGTGGCTATGTGGGAGGTGCTGACACGCCTGCGCGAGCACTCTTATTACGTGCCACGCACGCTGCTTATCGTCTTGGGGCAAGCGATGGTGTGGGTCTCGTGGTTCCTGAATGCTCCGGGACTCGTAGCGGTCTATGTCGTGGCCGTGCTCGCCCTCATGTTTGGGCGCCTTTTCCATAATGGTCGACATCGCCCGCCGATTAACTATCTGCGCGATATGTCCGTGGGCATCTTCGTTCTGACGTGGATTCCGCTTTTCGGTACGTTCGCGGCGATGCTGTCTCGCGTCGAGACGCCTTTTGCATCCGGAGCGGCGTCCATTGTTGTTTTCATGCTCTGCGTGGTGGCGTCAGATACCGGTGGCTTCATCGCGGGCGTCATGTTTGGTTCGCACCCCATGGCCCCTGCCGTGAGCCCGAAGAAGTCCTGGGAAGGCTTCGCTGGCTCTGTCGTGTTCGGCACCGTCACTGGCGCGCTGTGCTTTGCTTTCTTGCTTCACCATACCCCGTGGGTTGGCGCACTGATGGGCCTTGGACTCGTATTCTGTGCCACGCTGGGTGACCTCGTGGAATCACAATTCAAACGCGAGCTGGGTATCAAGGATATGTCGGACCTGTTGCCGGGCCACGGCGGCCTTATGGACCGACTCGACGGCATGTTGCCGTCAGCAATGGTGACCTGGGTGGCCATGAGTTTCCTGGCCACCCTTACCCCCTAGGGAGTGCTCGGACGCCTAGCGTCGAGCCTGCTTGCGCACCTGGCGGCGCAGCTCAAACATACGCCAGCCGCCGACGAGCGCCATGATGAGTGCACCGGCAATGGCGCAGATGAGGTAGGTAACGCCGGCCGGGAATTCGACAGACCAGTTGAGGAAGTTGAGCGGTACTTCGTGCTGGTTCTGCAGAATGAAGATGATGAGCACAATCAGCAGCAAGAAGCCCACGATGAGGGCAATCCAGGTGCTGGCGGCAAAAGAGCCCTTAACCTTGCCGTTGTTCTTGTCCGTGGTCGTTGCCGGGGAAGTCGCCGTAGTAGTGCTATCAGTCGTCGTGCCGGCGGGTTCGACAGCCCCCGCGGTATCCGGGGTGGTCTCGTAGGCAGTGTTGTCAGGCTGCGCGTCGAAATTTGTGCTCGGTTCGTTGTCAGCGAAAGGGCCGGAGGTTGAGCGGAGATTTTCAGAGCTATGTTCTGGATTCGTCATACACCTATTAAATAGGTCAACATGTCACTTTCGCCACTCCAGCGGAGCTTCGATTGGATAATGTGGCCAAAAACGTGGAAAAATGGGCCTCACCATGGCTGAACCACTGAAATTGAACTTCTCTGCTCCGCGTCGCGGGCTACCCCCGAAGCACTTCGCGGACTTGACCGAGGACGAGCGCATTGAAGCGCTCGCCGAACTTGGCCTGCCCAAGTTCCGAGCAAAGCAGCTGGCCAAGCACTACTACGTTCACTACACCGCCGACGTTTCCGAGATGACCGACATCCCGGCTGCTTCCCGCGATGCTGTCCAAGAAAAGCTCTTCCCTGAGCTCATGACGCCCATCCGCCAAACCTCTACAGATGATGGCGAAACCACCAAGTCCCTGTGGCGTTTGCACGATGGCACGCTGTTGGAGTCGGTCCTGATGCGCTACCCGGGCCGCGCTACGCTGTGCATTTCTTCCCAGGCTGGTTGCGGCATGGCGTGTCCGTTCTGTGCTACCGGCCAGGGCGGCCTAGACCGTAACCTGTCCACGGCTGAAATTGTGGAGCAGTTCCGCCACGCCGCACGCCTCATGGAGGCAGAAGGTGGCCGCCTGAGCAACGTCGTGTTTATGGGCATGGGCGAGCCGCTCGCGAACTACAAGCGCGTCGTCCAGGCAGTCCGTCAGATCACCGGACAGGACTTGACTGGCTTCGGCTTGTCGCAGCGCAACGTCACCGTTTCCACCGTGGGCCTGGCTCCAGCTATTCGCAAGCTGGCCGATGAGGACCTCTCCTGCACTCTGGCAGTTTCCCTGCATACCCCGGATGATGAGTTGCGCGATACCCTCGTGCCGGTTAATAACCGCTGGCCGGTTGATGACGTGCTCGACGCTGCCCGCTACTACGCTGATAAGTCTGGCCGCCGCGTGTCCATCGAGTACGCGCTTATTCGGGACAAGAATGACCAAGACTTCCGCGCAGACATGCTGGGACAGAAGCTGCACGCAGCGCTCGGTTCCAAGGTTCACGTCAATGTCATTCCGCTTAACCCCACGCCTGGCTCCGAGTGGGACGCAGCGCCTAAGGCCCGCCAGGACGAGTTCGTGCGCCGCGTCATTGCTCAAGGTGTGCCGTGCACGGTGCGCGACACCAAGGGCGATGAGATTGCCGCGGCCTGTGGCCAGCTCGCCGCTGATGAACGCGAAACTGCTTAGCAGACCGCTTACAGTTTCCTAACAATCATTTCCCGGCAGGCGTGAGCGGTCTTCCAGTGTTAACGGGGCTTGATACCGTTAACAGTTATGACTCATCCTTATCGTGAGGCGCTTGCACCGGACCCGCGCACCCAGGCCTTGGCCGTGCGTGGCTTGTGCAAGACCTTTGGTAACCAGACTGCTGTTGACCATCTCAACCTGGATGTCCCCCGAGGCACTATTTATGGTGTCGTGGGGCCCAACGGTGCGGGTAAGACCACGATGCTCACCATGGCATGTGGTCTGCAGCGCCCCGATTCTGGGCAGAGTTTCATCGCTGGGCATGATGTGTGGGCGGATCCCATTCCGGCCAAGCAATCCATGGGGTTGCTTATGGACGGTGCGCCGGTCTTTGACCGGCTGACTGGCGCTGAGTACCTCCACTACTTGGGCGCGCTGCGGCGGCTAGACCGTGGGGAGTCGTTGCGTCGTGCGCAGGAGCTTCTCGACGCCCTCTCGCTTACCGACGCCGCCAACAAACGCATCGTGGACTATTCCGCCGGCATGACGAAGAAGATTTTGCTGGCCGGTGCTGTCCTCCACAATCCGGAGGTGCTCATTCTCGATGAGCCACTGGAGGCTGTGGATCCAGTTTCTGGACGCCTCATTCAACAGCTACTGCGCGCTTATGCTTCGCGCGGTGGCACTGTCATTTTGTCTTCTCACGTCATGGAGCTTGTCGAAGGCCTCTGCGATCACGTTGCCATCATTAACGGTGGCCAGGTGATCACCTCTGGCCACGTCGATGATGTGCGCCAGGGACAAAGCCTCTCCGATCTTTTCATTGCAGCCGTGGGTGGGCGAGACTTGGATGCGTCGAAGTTTGGCTGGTTGCGAACCTCGGCAGAGGGATCGCTGGGCACGGAAGGTGCTGAGTAATGACCTCAACACTGTTCCGCCTTCACCGCACCTTGTGGTGGCGCAGCGTGGGATCCAACGCCTCGTCCATTTTGACGGCACTGCTCATGGCCTTGTACGGCTTCGGCGGCCTTGTCAGCCTCCTTTTTATGGCATGGGCGGATATTGAACAGCCTGGGCACGGCTTTCAGTCCCTCACGCTGGGCGTTGCCGGCGGCATGCTCATCTATGTCATGCTCGCCATCTTCATGCCGGCGGGGGAGAACCAGCTTTCACCCTCGACATTGGGTGCACTTCCTTTAACGCCACAAGAGGTGTACCCCGGCCTGTTGTGGTCCAGTATGCTCACCACACGCGCCATCTTGTCGGTACTTTTCTCCACCGTCTACGCGGTTGCCGGAGCCAGCATTCTTTCGCTTCAGGGCGCCGGCATCTACGCGGTGCCTTTCGTACTCGGGATGGTTGTGGCGTGCTTGACCACCATCGTCTTGGGGGAGTGCGTCGGGTTCCTCGGCACTGCCATTGCTAGTTCCGAAAAGTCGGGCGCGCAGGCTGCCGTCATGATTGTCCTGGGATTGCTTGTTTTCGGCGTCCTTCAGTTGCAGTCAGTGCTGGAGAATCTACCGTCGGTGGGGGCTATGGGGTCGATCGCCGCGTGGTCGCCGTTTGGTGCTGCGGTGGGATGGGCACTTTCGCTTGCCGATGGCCACTTTGTCACCGCCGTAGCCCAACTTCTCATCGCGCTTCTCACCGCTGCGGCAGTGATGTGGCTGTGGATGCGCCAGGTGGCCCAGGCTATGCGCAACCCTGATGCCGGGAAGAATCACGCAGCGGAGGTAACAGGGGAGGGGGTTACCGCATTCGAGATCGGTTCCTGGTCCTACTCGAGCCCGGCCGCCATGGAATTTACTCGCGCTCTGCGCTATATTCGCCGCGATAAGCGCCTGATGGGCTTACTGTTGGCGATGCCCATGTTCGCGGTGCTCGTTATCTATCAGCTGTGGCGCGGCGATGACTTCGTGGCTTATTTCATGTTGTGTTTCAGCGCGGTCATGATGTCCTCCGCTCTGTCCAATGATTACGGCTTTGACGGCCCATCCAACTGGGTCAGCATGGTTGCTCCTGTTCCCCCGCGTATGATTCTGCATGCCCGGCATCTAGCTCACTTGGTGGTTCCTTTCGTGGGCTACCTTGTGCTGGCGCTCATCGTCATTATCTTTGCGGAGGACACTCAGGTAGCAGTCCTGGCCGTCAGCGCAAGCGTGGGCATGTTTATTGCTACCTGCGCCATCAGCATGGGACTAACCGTGCTGAATCCTTATCCATTGTCGGAGCCTGGTGCCAGCCGCTGGAACGACAAATCTGGTTACTCGGGCGCTGCTTTTGTTGCAGCCTTTGCCGGTCTACTCCTCTCATGGTTGCCGGTGGTGCCCGGCATCATCGTCTCCTGGATGGCCTATGACCATGGTTGGCCACTGGTTATCGGACCTCTGATATCGCTACTGCTACCAGCGGCGGTGTACGTTGTAGTCTGGCGCAGTGCCGGAAACTACGCTGATACGCACGCCCCCGAAATCTACGCCAAGGTTGATCGTTACGTCAGCTAGCCCGCGCACTCCGTGCGTGCGGGCTTGAGTGTCCCTCTCTGCAAACACAAATAACAAAGCTCCCCGCGTCCACTGCATGTGGAGCGGGGAGATTTAACGGTGGTGAAGAGGCCTAAAACTCTTAGTTGGACACCGGCTTAGCAGCGTGGCGGCCAGTGACCGGGGTAGCGTTGACGCCTGCGGTGGTAGCGCCACGCAGGTGAGCGATGCGGGACGGCTCAATGTTGAGGGCACGCAGCTCATCATCAGTCAGCTCAGCGTAGACATTGTGAACGGTCTTCTGCTCATAGGCCCAGTCCGGCTCCTGGTGGCCTACCGGCTTGTTGCGAGCGGTCAGGGTACGCACCTGGGAGAGCTTCGGCTGCAGTGCGTAAATCACCAAACCGAGGGCAATGAGGATAGCGAGGGCGATGAGCCAGACGGTCTCCACGTGGCCCTTGTGGTTACCGAAGTTGTAGGCCAGCAGGAACAGGACGGAAATCCAGCCAGCGATCTGAACGCCCGAACGGCTGATGCGGGACCAACCGAAACCTGCGGACGGGACGTCATCGGTGGATACGCCGTCGAAAACCTGCGATGCCGGCTTGTGGGAAGACACTTGCTCTCCTTTGTCTGTACACGCAGCTCACCTGCGTGAGCGCACGAAAATGCCAGTTATTCTGTGTAGTAGTTTAAAGCATGCCGACGTTAACCGCGATTAAACACCCCCGCAACCTTGTCGTCGCTGTGCGCGAGACTCCGACTAGGGTTGACAGAGTGAGTACCCAACGCATTCTTATCCTCGGATCTACTGGCTCAATCGGCACCCAGGCACTGGAGGTTATCGCAGATAACCCGGAGAAATTCACCGTCGTCGGCATTGCTGCCGGCGGGTCGAATCCTCAGCTGGTTATCGAACAGGCCCGCGCTCTCAATCTTTCGTTTGACCACGTGGCCGTCGCCAAGTCTGAGGCGGCACGCGAGGTTTCCGAAGCACTCGGCGGTACTGTTCTCTCCGGCCCGGATTCAGCTGAGCAGCTCGTCCGCGCAGTGGAAGCAGATAAGGTGCTCAATGCCCTCGTCGGGTCAATGGGGTTGGCCTCCACCATCGCAACCTTGGAGATGGGTGAAGTCCTAGCGCTGGCCAACAAGGAATCCCTCGTAGCTGGCGGGTCAATCGTTACTCGGTTGGCGTCAGAGGGGCAGATTGTGCCCGTGGATTCTGAGCATTCTGCCATGGCGCAGTGTCTGCGCGGTGGCAGCGAAGCAGAGCTCGATCACCTCGTACTCACCGCCTCGGGTGGCCCTTTCCGAGGGTGGACGCGCGAAGAGATGTGGGAGGTTACCCCGCAGCAAGCAGCCCAACACCCCACCTGGTCCATGGGGCAGATGAACACACTCAACTCGGCCACGTTGATCAACAAGGGCCTTGAATTGATTGAAGCGACCCTGCTTTTCGACGTCCCACCGGAAAGCATTGAGGTCACCGTTCACCCCCAATCCATCGTGCATTCCATGGCAACCTTCACGGATGGCTGCACGATAGCGCAGTGCTCTCCTCCGTCGATGAAGCTGCCTATCTCCTTGGCACTGGACTGGCCGCACCGCGTGCCTGGTGCTCAACCAGCTTTGGACTTTTCGACTGCCCACGAATGGCGCTTTGAGCCCCTAGATGACGATGCGTTTCCCGCGGTGCGGCTAGCACGCGAGGCGGCCGCCGCGGGCGGTACTCATGCGGCGGTGTACAACGCGGCCAACGAGGAGGCAGCCGCTGCCTTTTTGGCAGGGCGTCTCCATTTTCCGGAAATTGTTGACGTTGTTAGCCACGTCTTGGGTGAAGCGACGCAGTTCGCTGGTGTACCCTCTACCGTCGATGACGTCCTCGCCGTGGAAGGTGAGGCCCGCCGCCGCGCAAACGCGCTGGTGGATTCGCTCGCTCGATAGAAAGCCCCTTCACCTATGGCAAATGTCCTGGGCATTATTCTCTTCGCTCTAGGAATCGGCATTACTGTTGCCCTGCACGAAGCCGGACACATGTTCACTGCCCGCGCCTTTGGCATGCGTGTGCGCCGTTTCTTTATTGGCTTTGGCCCTAAAGTGACTTCAGTAAGCCGTGGCCATACCGAATACGGTCTCGCAGCCTTCCCCGTGGGCGGCTTCTGCGATATTGCCGGTATGACTGCCCAGGATGAGTTCCTCACTGAAGAAGAGGAACCACATGCCATGTATAAGAAGCCGTGGTGGCAGCGCATCATCGTGCTGGCTGGCGGCATCACGGTCAATTTGCTTTTGGGTTTTATTATCCTGCTCATCATTGCAATGACCACGGGTTTGCCCAATCCGGATGCGGACGTGCGCCCGCGCGTGGGCGAAGTATCCTGCACGTCTGATCAAAAGACCGATGGTGAATTCGAGCCCTGCCAAGGCTTGGGCCCAGCAGGGGAGGCGGGCGTGGAACCAGGCGATATCGTGCTGGCCCTCAATGGCGAGGCTGTGGACTCCTTTGCGCAGCTGCGCGATATCGTTATGCAGCTTCCAGGTGAGACCGTGACGCTTGAGGTGGAACGTGATGGAGCTCAGCGTTCCTTTGACATCCCCCTCGACACGGTAACTCGCCTCAACGCTGAAGGCGAGCTTGTTAGCGTGGGCGCGATTGGCATGACCAATGAACTCATTGACATCGTAGAGACCTATTCCTTTGTCGAGGCCTTCCCGGCAACGGCCCGCTATACCGGCTTCGTGCTGGATGCCACGGTACAAGGAATCGCACAATTTCCGGCCAAAATCCCAGGTGTGGTGGCCTCGATCTTCGGGCACGAACGCGATGTTAATGGTCCGATGTCCGTCGTTGGTGCCTCCCGAGTAGGCGGTGAGCTCGTGGAGCGCAGCCTATGGTCTTCCTTCTTCATGATGCTGGCCTCGTTGAACTTCTTCCTTGCCTTGTTCAACCTCATCCCGCTTCCGCCCTTCGACGGGGGACACATCGCCGTAATCCTCTACGAAAAGCTGCGTGACGGGATTCGCCGCCTCATGGGAAAGGAACCGAAGGGGCCGGCGGATTACACCAGACTCATGCCGATTACGTACGTGCTTGCGTTCCTTCTGATGGCGGTGGGTGCGCTCATCATCGTCGCGGATGTGGTGAACCCGGTACGCCTCTTTGGCTAAGCACACACGGTGCTAGAGTGGGGGCGTTAAACCTCGATTATCCAAGGAGCGCACATGTCGACCCCCATCGGTCTTGGAATCCCTGACGGCCCACCTCCCACCTTGGCGCCGCGCCGTAAGACGCGCCAGCTGATGGTCGGCCAGGTAGGCGTGGGCTCAGAGCACCCCATCTCGGTGCAGTCGATGACGACGACGAAGACGCACGACGTCAACGCCACCCTGCAGCAGATCGCGCAGCTTACCGCTAGCGGCTGTGACATTGTTCGCGTGGCCTGCCCGAAAACAGTAGATGCTGAGGCCCTGCCGGCGATTGCGAAGAAGTCTCCTATCCCGGTTATTGCCGATATCCACTTCCAGCCCAAGTACATCTTTGCTGCGATTGACGCCGGATGTGCAGCGGTTCGCGTCAATCCGGGCAACATCAAGGAATTTGATGGCCGCGTCAAGGAAGTAGCCAAGGCTGCCGGTGACGCGGGAATCTCCATCCGCATCGGCGTCAATGCTGGTTCGTTGGACAAGCGCATCATGGACAAGTACGGCAAGGCTACCCCGGAAGCACTCGTTGAGTCCGCGCTGTGGGAGGCCAGCCTCTTCGAGGAGCACGGCTACGGTGACATTGCCATCTCCGTTAAGCACAATGATCCAGTCATCATGGTGGAGGCCTACCGTCAGCTGGCTGCGCAGTGCGACTATCCGCTGCACCTCGGAGTCACTGAGGCAGGCCCAGCCTTCCAGGGCACCATCAAGTCTTCGGTCGCTTTCGGCGCCCTGCTTGCCGAAGGCATCGGTGACACCATCCGCGTGTCCTTGTCCGCGGACCCGGTCGAGGAGATCAAGGTCGGCGACCAGATTCTGCAGTCCCTCAACTTGCGCCCGCGCAAGCTGGAGATTGTCTCCTGCCCGTCCTGTGGTCGCGCACAGGTGGACGTGTACAAGCTGGCCAACGAAGTCACCGAGGGCCTTGACGGTATGGAATTCCCGCTGCGCGTGGCCGTCATGGGCTGCGTGGTGAATGGCCCAGGTGAGGCCCGCGATGCGGACCTCGGTGTAGCTTCCGGTAACGGCAAAGGCCAGATCTTCGTTAAGGGTGAGGTCATCAAGACCGTTCCTGAATCCAAGATTGTGGAAACGCTCATCGAAGAGGCAATGCGTCTGGCAGAAGAGCAGGGCTTGGAAGCCGTGGAAGGCGCCAAGGCTGAGGTTCGCGTTACCAAGTAGTTCACCTGCGGTGTGGGGCGGCCGTCGGGCCGCCCTTGGCTGCTACGCTGCCCAATCATGAAGAAGTTCGTGGCGCTGCTCGGTGCGGCAAGCATCGCGGCGTCGTCATTGGCGGGATGTACCCCCAAGCCGGTGTCCGCGCGCCCAGTTGCTGAGCAATTCCTGGAAGACATGGAAACCCGCAATAACAAGGACTTGGCGCAGCTTGTCGATGATGGCACGACCGCCACGAACACTCTTGACGCAACCTTCGCGGGCCTGCAAGCAGAGGGGCTCGACGTTGAATTGACCGACGTTGAACAGGAGGAAGCCAAGGCGACTGCGCACTATTCAGTGACGTGGGCCCTGCCGCGCAATCGTTCCTTGCGCTATGACACGTCCATGGCCTTGACGCGCAAGGATAAGGACTGGACCGTGCGCTGGCAGCCCAGCATTATCCACCCCGACCTCGGTGCGCACCAGCACCTTGAGCTGCGATCGATAGCGCCTAAACGCGCTGGTGTGGTCTCCTCCGATGGGGTGGAACTCATGTCTCCGGGCTTGCAATACCGGCTCGTCGTCGACACCGACGCCGTAGACGACCCACGCCCCGTCGCCGCGAAAGTATCCGGCGCGCTGAGCCAAGCTCATCAAGAGGATGATTCCATCCCGGAGATTGACTCTGGTGAGCTAGCCAAGAATCTCGAAGAAGTCGATGGCGCTTATTCGGTCACCATGCTCAATGAGGCTCAGGCAGCGCGGCTGCGCCCAGTCCTGGAGAACCAGAAGGGGATTCGCTTTAACGAGGAACCGGCGCTCATTACACGCGATACTGGTTTGGCCCCGGATATCCTCGCCCGCGTGCGTTCCCTGGTCTCCGAAGACGTAGACGGCAAGAATGGTTGGTCCGTCTCGGTAGTCAACGAGCACGGCGCCGCGCTTTCCGACGTCGAGTATCACGAACCCGAGGCAGCCCCTTCCGTCAAAGTTTCGCTGGACTATGACGTCCAGCGTGCCGCTCAGGAAGCGGTCAATCTGCGCCCCGAGTACGAGGCCATGATCGTGGCCATGCGCCCCTCGACGGGCGAGATACTTGCTGTGGCCCAAACTCCAGAAGCGGATAAGAAGGGCGATATTGCCCTCCAAGGACAGTTCCCTCCCGGATCGGTGTTTAAGATCATTACGGCCTCGGCGGGCGTCGACAAGCAAGGCCTTTCGCCAGACTCCATCGTGCCGTGCCCCGGAACCATGGACCTGTATGGGCGAACCGTGACCAACTACAACGGTTTCTCCCTCGGCTCGGTGCCGCTGCGCCAAGCCTTCGCGCAATCTTGTAACACCACCTTCGCGCAGATCTCGACGGACCTGCCGAAGGGAGAGCTGCGCGATGTGGGCAAGCAATACGGACTGGGCATCGACTATGAGGTGCCGGGGCTCTCGACGCTCACTGGCTCCGTCCCCGAGGGCGAGACTCCTCTGGAGCGCACGGAAGCTGGCTATGGTCAGGGCCTGGACCTTGTGTCTCCCTTTGGCATGGCCCTTGTCTCTTCGACAGTTGCGGCAGGCAAGACCCCGACGCCAACGCTCATCGAGTCACGCGAAACCAAGGTTTCCGAGGAGGTCCCCGCGCCCAGCGGGGAAACCCTGGCTCACGTGCGTGACATGATGCGCCAAGTAGTGGCGAGCGGTACCGCCGCAGGAATGCAGGCCCAGGGGACCGTCTACGGCAAGACCGGTGAGGCGGAAATCAACGGCGGCTCGCACGCCTGGTTCACCGGATTCCGGGATGATGACATTGCGTTCGCAACACTCGTCGTTTTGGGTGGTGGCTCGACGATTTCGGTCAACATCACCGATGATTTCTTGCAGCGTCTGGACGCCCTCCGCGCGGAAGGCCACGGCGAGGTTGCTCCCGCACAAGAGCAGTAGCGCGTGCTCATAAGCGCGCCAATGGGGCTCTTTGTCGGGTGCTGGGGAAGAGGGCTACCATGAGTAGTTATGGCTAAGCGCGCGATGCTGAAACAAGAAAAAGATACCCCAATCCGCAAGGTACCGAAGGATATTGAGCGCCCCGAGTACGTCTGGAAGGACACGGTTCAGGAAGCTCAGGGCGAGCCATTCGTGCAGACCCCGGAGGTTATTGAGGCCATGCGTGAGGCCTCCCGGATTGCCGCCAACGCCCTTCAGGAGGCGGGAAAGGCTGTGGCTCCCGGTGTGACCACGGATGAGATTGACCGCGTTGCGCACGAGTACATGTGTGACCACGGCGCATATCCGTCGACGCTGGGATACCTGGGGTTCCCGAAATCCTGCTGTGTTTCCCTCAACGAGATTGTCTGCCATGGCATCCCGGATACCACGGTGATTGAGGACGGTGACATTGTCAATATCGATGTCACTGCGTTCAAGAATGGTGTCCACGGCGATACCAACGCTACTTTCCTTGCTGGCAACGTCACCGAGGAACACAAGCTGTTGGTCGAGCGCACCAAGGAAGCGATGATGCGCGGCATTAAAGCCGCAAAACCGGGCCGTGAGATTAACGTTATCGGACGCGTCATTGAGTCCTACGCTCACCGCTTTGGCTACAACGTGGTCACTGACTTTACCGGTCACGGTGTGGGCCCCACCTTCCACAACGGGCTGGTCGTGCTGCACTACGATTCCATGACCTACCGCGACATCCTCGAGCCCGGAATGACCTTGACTATCGAGCCGATGATTAACCTGGGCTCGCTGGATTATGAGATTTGGGATAACGGCTGGACCGTCCAGAACACGGATGGAAAGTTCACCGCCCAGTTCGAGCACACCATCGTGATCACCGATGATGGCAACGAGATTCTCACCCTTCCGGATGAAGCCTAGCGTTTAAGCGCAGGCGTTTAAGCGCTAGGCGCCTAAACATTGCCAAAAAGAAACAAAGCCCTCCACCTCCCGTGCGGTACACGGTGGGGCGGAGGGCTTTGTACTGCCAGTAAAAGCGTGAACTAGAAAGAGACGTTCTTGATGGCCTGGCCAACGTAGTCCGGGATAACGCCGGAGTACACAGCGTAGTTGTAGGCAGCAACAGCGGAGGAAACAGCAGCAGCGGCAACCATAGCGATGGTGCCACCACGCCAGAGGTCCAGCCACTGCGGAACCTGGGACGGGTTCTTGGTGGAGCCGAAGGCGTCAGCACCATTACCGGTGATGTTGCCGTCGGTCACGCCGCCCAGCTTGGAGGAGAGGGAGCCGTCGCCCTCAGAAGAGAGTGCGGAAGACATCTCGGAGGAAGTAGCATCCTTCTGCAGCTCCTCCTGAACCTGCGCGTCAGTCAGGCCGGAGCCCTCAACGGCCTCAGCGGCGGAAGCAACGGTGGTGCCAGCGAAGGCGACGGTGACGGCGGTTGCAGCAGCAACGGCGGCGGTGCGGAATTTACGCATCTTGAGTAAAGCCTTTCAAAAAGTGGGTTAGAAGGGGAAGGGGAGAACTACATGCCGAACTTGAGGTAGTTCAGTGCCGGGCCAACCAGACCACCAGCGATGGTGATGACGGTGGCGACGATGCCGATGCCAGCAAGAGCCTGTGCCCACTTCGGCTCGGTGGAGATAGAAGAGTTCTGGCCGAAGATGTTCTGGCCGTTGGCTTCCTTGTCAGCCTCGAGCGCCTTGCCCAGTGCGGAGGAGCCGCCAGCCTTCTGGGTACCCTGCTGCTCACCAGCGGTTGCGGAAGAGTTGGTAGCGGAATCGTTGCTGCTGCCCTCTGCAGCGGAAGCAACGGTGGTGCCGCCGAATGCAACAGCGAGAGCGGTAGCACCGGCAAATGGTGGCCTTGCGAATGCGCTTAGTGTGAATCCTTTTAAACCTCGTAGGAACTGGAGTAACTATAGGGTGCCCCAAGTCACTTGAGCGATTCTAGCGTAAACATTGACAGGATTCACTGGAACGGCACCACTCTTAGATGTTTACTTGAGGCCGCCAAATCCCCCTGTCGGGCACACCACTGTAGCAATTCACTCAGCAATTATTAAGAGAGTTAGAGTATCTCCACAGTTCATCGGTGCCTAGGCATGCAAAAGCGCCCACCCCCACGATGCGAGGATGGGCGCTAACGAAGTGCGCTGAGTCAGTCAGCGTACCCGCAACTTAATTAGCGGCGGAAAATCGGGTCCAGCACGTGTGCCGGAACGATGTTGTTGTACACAGCGAAGTTGTAGGCAGCGAACAGGGCGCCTGCAATTGCGGTGCCGAGGGCAGCGTAGGTGCCGCCACGCCAGATCTCAGCCCACTGCGGGTTATCCTCGGCGCGCTTCTTGCCGAAGAGGTCCTCGCCGGTGACCTTCCTGTCCTTCTCGGTAGCGGTGCCCCACTTGGAGGACAGGGTCTCGTCGGAGTCGTCTTCCTTGACCTTGTCGTATGCGGAGGACAGGTTGGAAGAGGAGGTGTTCTCGGTCTCGTTGTCCTCTGCAGCGAAGGCAACGGAGGTGCCGGCGAAAGCAACGGAAGCGGCGGTTGCAGCGGCAACGGCAGCGGTGCGGAAGTTACGCATGAAATTTAAACCTTTCGGAAAAAGTGTGTAAGGGAGACGTCTTAGAAGGACGGGCCGTGGACGAAGAAGTTGTACACAACGCCGATGAAGCCAGCTACGGAAGCGATGGCGCTAGCGATGCCCAGGCCGTAGAAAGCCTTGGCCCAAGCCGGCTGGTCGCCGAGAGTGGTGCACTCTTCCTCGGTCTCGTCAGCATCGCAGTTCTCGTGCTTGGAGGAGCCGAAGATGGCGCGGCCGTCAGCCGCAGTGCCCTTGTTGTCGTTCTCATCAACGTAGAACCAGTCACCAATCTTGGAGGACAGGGAAGCCTCGGAGTTGGTGTTGTCCTCAGCGGAGGAGGAGCCGTTGGCGTCCTCAGCGAAAGCGACGGTGGAGCCGCCGAAAGCAACAGCGAGAGCAGTAGCGCCGGCGATGGCTGCATTGCGGATACGCATATCAAAAGTCCTTAGAGTCGTACGTGCAAAGCCTCCAGAGTAGGAGGCTTTGATTTACAGGGATAGGGATTATTTTGGTATCCCCAAAACACACTGAGCCGGTAGAGAGTATCGGCTCGTTCCGGTGTCTGTAATTAACCTAGCCAACGGTCAGGCAAAATGCACGTCAGTTTGAGTCTTCTTTTAAGCCCTCACGGCTATCACCCCCAAAATGGGTGAAATTCTGAAAGGGTGCTGACAGATGTTGTTGGTGTTAAAAAGTGCTTGTGCCCTGGTTCAGGGCTTTTGGTGAAATTAGTTTAATCGCAATGTGAAAAAGATCACTCAATTCGATGTAGCTTTCACTCCTGCCACTCTAGTCCCAAAACTGCGTTTTCCACTACTTCTGGCAGTGCCGGGTGGATCCAGTATTGCGAGCGAGCGAACTCGCGTATATCAAGGTCGTAGACCATGGCAGTGATCAACTGCTGTATAAGAGTGGACGCTTGTGGGCCCATGATGTGGGCGCCGAGGAGCTTGCCGGTGGCACGATCGGCCACGAGCTTGCAGATGCCTGTTGAGTCTTCCATAGCCCATCCATAGGCAACGTCGCCAAAGTTCTGCACCTTCACCGTGACGTCATAGCCCTCTTCGCGGGCTTGTGCCTCAGTAAGTCCCACCGTCGCAATTTGCGGGTGGGTGAAAATGGCAGCGGGGATGTGCTCGTGCGGCATGGGACGGAGGTCTTCAGGATGCAACAGATTGTGCTGTACCGCTCGTTGCTCCGCATTGGCTACGTGCTTGAGCATGTAAGGAGAGGAGACATCGCCGAGCGCCCACACGCCCTCGCAGGTCGTGCGACCAAACTCGTCGACCTTGATGCGCCCGTCCTCGTGCATTTCAATACCGCTGGTAGAAAGATCCATCTGATCGCCGTTGGGCTGGCGGCCGGTGGCCACGAGGATGGCTTCCGCCTCCACGACATCACCGTTATCCAAGGTGAGGCGTACACCGTCTGCGGTTTCCTCTAGTGCTGTGGCGGTGCCAATGCGTACGTCGAAACGTTCGCGTGCGATGTCGTTGAACCGGGAGCTTAAGTCTTCGTCAAGGAAACGGAGGAACTTTTCCGAACGGTTGACCACGGTCACTTCCGTACCCAGGCCGTCGAAGACGTGGGCAAACTCCATGGCGATATAGCCGCCGCCGACAACGATGAGGCTGCGCGGCTGCTTCTCAAGCCGCATGATGTCCTCGTTGGTGTGGACCGGCACGGAAGAGCTGGCATAGGGTTCGGGCAGTACAGGGCGTGAGCCGGTAGCAATAACGATGTTGTCACCGGTGATGATGTCATCGCCCGCTTGCAGGGTTTTCGATCCGATGAACCGAGCATGTTGATCAAAGACTGTAATATTGGGCGTTTCCTCGCCACGGCGGTACTCTTCGCCGCCGCGGGCGATCTGATCGATGCGGTTGTGGAATACGCGCTCGACAATGCCGTCCCAATCCACAGCATCCACGTGGGCGCTGAGCCCAAGACGGGTTGCCTCGCGCGCGGCGAGTGCCACGTCGGCAGCGTAGACGTACATCTTCGTTGGGATGCAGCCCACGTTGAGACAGGTTCCGCCGAAGGTTCCCTTTTCGATGATGGCGATGGATTTATCGTCGAACTCAGGGGAGGGGATTGAATTTCCCGACCCAGTGCCGATGATGACGAGGTCAAAGTGCTGTGCGGAAGTCATGCCGACCATTCTAGAGGCTGCCTAGCCGCAACCCGTGCAGGCCGAAAAGCGCGAGGTGGGCGAGTCTAATCCGTCTCAAGAGGAGCTACGGTGCGCAACCATTCCGCGGCGGTGGAGAGGGCTTCCTGCAGCGGCTCGGGGCGGGAAAGAAAGAGATCGTGGCGCCCATTACTTACAACGTGGAGCGTATAGCGAGCGCTGAGCTCCTTGGCCCATCGCTGGCTTTGGCGTACGTCCACAACAACATCGGCGGTGTTAGAGGATTCGCTATAAGGCTGATTGAGCTCGGAACGCCCTGAAGTCATGGTCAGCAGTGGGAGTCCCATGTCGATGCGACCGGAATGGATCGCGTCGAAGCCATGGAAGACTGCTGCTACCCAGCCCAGGTATTTCGGGTGCCCGCCCAGTGGCTTGAGGCGACGGTCGAAATCCCAGTCGCCCTGCTCTTCGGAATGGATAGATTCCCCGTAGGCAGTAAGATCGCCTCCGGGAATCGGGAACTTTGGGGCGATGGCAGCGCCGGCATAGATTACGTGCTTGAGCACCTCATAAGTCTTATCCGCCATTCCCATCATGGCCAACCAGGGGCTGTTGAAGACGACACCGGAGATGCGGGTGAAGCGTTCGCGGTCCTGGCGGCGAAGGCGATCAAGCCAGAGTGCGATGATGGTGCCGGCGGTGGAGTGGCCCATGATGACGACACGCGGGTTGGGGAGGGCGTCGAGAGCCGCGTTGAGGTCGGCATCGTAATACTTCATATCGCTGATGTAATGCCAGGTTTGGCCGTCCCTCCGGGAGCGCCCGCACTTGCGCAAGTCGAGAGCATAAAAGGCATAGCCGAGCTCATAGAAATAGCGCGCTACGTGATCGTGGAAGAAGTAATCCGTCATGCCATGGACCCACAGCAAGGCGGGGCGGTCATCGTGGGCATTCGTGTCGGGACAGTAGCGCACGAGTGTCGCGCACACATCGCCCTCGCCATCAGGGTCGGCGCCGAGTTCAAGGGTGGCGGCTTGGAAATCGGGCCCGAGGCGATCTGTTGACCATTCGAGTTCGTCATATGTCATGGAGCTCATGATAGGCCGTACAGTCAGGTGCGTCCGTCGGGGCGGAGCGCTAGCCACAGTTGTCCTGCACCACAAAAGGGGTAGTGGTTTCATATTCGGGCATTTATTTTCCCAGGAATGCCTATTTCTCATTTAGGGGCGTAAAGTGGAATTAATGCTTGACGGACCTCTCGTAGGGGAGGTCTGTATGCCGGTTTGCTTCCTAGCATCGTCGAGCGCTTTCTCACCGCGCCCTGTGTACCCACATGCGCAGGGCACTTGACCACAACGAATACATCGACTCAAAGAGGTAATAAGTACAGTGTCCTCCGATAAGAAGACAGCACAAGTAGTAGACGAGGTTGAGGTCGCACTCATTGGTACAGGTATTATGAGCGCCACCCTCGGCGCCATGCTGCGTGAGCTCGAGCCCAGCTGGACGCAGATGGTCTTCGAGCGTTTGGACGGCCCTGCGCTTGAGTCCTCTTCCCCGTGGAACAATGCCGGTACCGGCCACTCCGCGCTGTGCGAGCTGAACTACACCCCAGAAAAGAACGGCCGCATTGATGTTTCCAAGGCTATGAACATCAATGAGAAGTTCCAGGTTTCTCGCCAGTTCTGGTCCCACCAGCTCAACAACGGCATCCTGACGGACCCGAAGGCCTTCATCAACCCGGTTCCGCATGTGTCCTTCGCTCAAGGCTCCATCCAGGTGGATTACCTGAAGCGCCGTTTCGACGCGCTGAAGGATAACCACATGTTCCCGAACATGCAGTTCAGCGACGATGACGCCACCTTCCAGGAGAAGCTGCCCCTGATGTCCCAGGGCCGTGACTTCAACTCCCAGAAGGTTGCCATCTCGTGGACCGATGCGGGCACCGACGTCAACTTTGGCGCCCTGGCTAAGCAGTTCTTCACTGCCGCTAAGGCTGCCGGCACCGAGATCCGTTACGGCCACGAGGTCGTTGATATTAAGCGTGATGGTTCCAAGTGGCGCGTGGTGGCAAAGAACCTCCACACCGGTGACTACCAGGCTGTCCACGCCAAGTTTGTTTTCGTTGGTGCCGGCGGTTACGCACTCGACCTGTTGCGCAAGGCTGGTGTCCGTGAGGTTTCCGGTTTCGCCGGTTTCCCGGTCTCGGGCCTGTGGCTGCGCTCCAAGAACCCGGAGCTGGTCAAGCAGCACCACGCCAAGGTTTATGGCAAGGCTGCTGTGGGTGCTCCGCCGATGTCCGTGCCGCACCTGGACACCCGTGTCATCGACGGTGAAGAAGGCCTGCTGTTTGGCCCCTACGGCGGCTGGTCCCCGAAGTTCCTGAAGAAGGGCTCCTACCTGGACCTGTTCAAGTCCATCCGTCCGGACAACATCACCTCTTACCTGGGCGTGGCAGCACAGGAGTTTGGTCTGACCAAGTACCTGGTCACTGAGGTCCTCAAGGACTTCGACAAGCGCGTTGAAACCCTGAAGGAATACGTCCCGAGCGCGGATCCGGCTGATTGGGAGACTGTTATCGCCGGCCAGCGTGTCCAGGTGATTAAGCCAGCGGGTGCACCGCAGTTCGGCTCCTTGGAGTTCGGCACCACCCTCATCAACAACCCAGAAGGCAACATCGCTGGTCTGCTTGGCGCTTCCCCGGGTGCTTCCATCACCCCAGCCATCATGATTGAGCTACTGGAGCGCTGCTTCGGTGAGAACATGATTCAGTGGGGCGACAAGATCCAGGAGATGATTCCTTCCTACGGAACCAAGCTGTCCAAGGACAAGAAGCTCTACAACGAGATGTGGGAGTACACGCAGAAGACGCTGCAGCTGGACACCAAGTAATCTCGCTCTTCGCCTCATCGGCGATTCTCTCGCAGGTAATTCTCAGTAATTGGCAGGAAGCGTTCAGTGCACCGGAACGCTTCACCAAGGACAGCGCCCCATAATGATGGTGTGCGTTTGAGAGAGCGCATGCGAGAGAGATAGAGAGAACCCCAGCCACGCGGGGCGGTCGGCCTGAGAAACCGACCGGGAGCGTGGCAGTGAAAGATAGAGACGCACCGCCGCCCCGAGACTCCGTTTCCTTTCCTACGGAGACCTCGGGGCGGTGGTGTGTTTGCTTCTGTTTGCGCTCGTGGTTCTTAGGTTCCGCAGTAGGTGAGATAGCCTTCGGTGCCGCCGGGCTGCTCATACTCCGGCGCAGCATCAAAAGGATGCGTGGTGGCGTGCAGAAGACGGGCGAACTCTTCGGCATCGCCCAGAGC
This sequence comes from Corynebacterium sp. FDAARGOS 1242, assembly GCF_016889985.1. NCBI lineage: Bacteria > Bacillati > Actinomycetota > Actinomycetes > Mycobacteriales > Corynebacteriaceae > Corynebacterium > Corynebacterium sp. FDAARGOS 1242. Next base: position 675,478 of record NZ_CP069568.1, read on the forward strand.
GCTTTCGACCAGCCGCGGCCGAGGAATCACGCGCGGCACGGTTCGCTCGAGCAGCACAGCGTCGGGGCTACTTGCGCAGTAGGCATCAACGAAACTTCTATCCTTGAGGAGTTCATAGGCCGCCGCAGGCTCGCCCGCCGCGGCACTGACAAGGCTGCGGTTGGCTTGTGTGAGGTCCGGGGCGGCCTGCACGAGGGCAGCGTTGTAATCCTGGAAAAGCTCTTCGGGCATCTGTAGGCAGCGCTGTGCTTCCTGGTGACGCGCTCTTTCATAACGCTCGCCAAAGGTATCAATGGCCTCTTGAGCCCAGGTGAGGGCGGTGTCAGGGGAGTCGTCGATAAGCGGAAGCAGTGACTCCGCCAATCGCGCAAGGTTCCAGCCCAACATGTCGGGCTGGCGCCCAAAGCGGTAGCGTCCCTGCGTATCGATAGAGCTAAACCAGGTGTTGGGGTCATAGCTTTCCATGAACGCGCAGGGGCCATAGTCAATGGTTTCGCCCGATAACGTGGTGTTATCGGTGTTCATTACGCCGTGAATGAAGCCCAGCTGCATCCACCCGGCGACCGTCGCGGCTTGTGTCTCCATGACGCGCGTGAATAGCTCCCGGAAGTCGGCGCCGGGGTAGTGGCGTTCACTGGTGTAGGCGGCAAGGCGCTGCAGTAGCCCAGGCGCCTGCGAGTGCGCGGCAAAGTGGAAGGAACCAACACGGATGTGGCTCGCGGCCACCCGCACGAGAACCCCTGCCTCTTCCACCATCTGGCGCTGGATGGGGCGACCGGTGGCAAGAACCGCCAGCGACCGAGTGGTGGGCACACCTAGGGCATGCATCGACTCGGAGAAGAGATACTCACGCAGCATTGAGCGCAGCGTGCCGCGCCCATCAGAGCCATAGCGTGAGTAGGGAGTCGGCCCCGTGCCCTTGGCATGCAGATCCCACAGGTCCGTGGGGTTGTGAGCGGTGGTGGGGCCGGTGACTTCGCCCAAGAGGAGGGCGCGGCCGTCACCCATTGCCGGGTTATACTGTCCGAACTGAAAGCCCGCGTAGGCCATCGCGTGCGGAGTGACTGCTCCACGGCCAAGGAGGAACTCTATTCCGTCCTCGCTGCGCAGCCAGTCTGGGTCGAGGCCGAGCTCGGCGGCTAGGTGCTCATTGAGCGCCACGATTCGTGGAGCTGGCTGTTCTTCCCCGCGGCTTGCCGTGACCATCTGTGGCAGGCGTTGGGCAAAATCGTTGTGCAGCTCAAAAGGCAGGGGCTTTTTAGTCATCGCGGGACCCCAGGGTTCCGCGCACGCGAATGTGGACGTTGCCGCCTACCCAGAGCTCGTCCCCGTCATCGTCGATAAAGACGCGGCCATCGCGTCCTATTTGGCTGCCTTGTGCCGCGGTATAGCGGGCAGGAACGGCGCCCTTGGCACGGAGGAACTGGGCGGCTCCGCCATTGAAGGAACCGGTGACGGGGTCCTCGAATTGCCCGGTGATAGCGCGAACCTCGTAGGCCGGCTCCGTATCCCCGGTGAGGCCGACCACGCCGACCTTGACGCCGGAGGTGGGTGTGGGGCGAAGCTTCCGCACGGTTTCAGCAGATTCGAGCTGGACCAAGCGCCAGCCAGGCCCGTTGTCCACCCAGCCGGAGTCAACGATGCTCTCTTCATCGATTCCGAGTACGGCGGCTGCTTCGGAGCGCTCGGCCTCACTGAGCTCCCCGTGGTGCAGTAAGGGCGGGGTAGCGAAGGCGAAACGGCCCTCTTCCTGGCGCACGGTGACTAACCCGACACCGCATTCCTGAATCAGGGTCCCGCTCTTTCCTAATAGCTCCGCCGCGACGCGCGCACTGCCCAGCGTGGGGTGACCGGCGAAGGGGAACTCTTCGTACGGGGTGAAGATTCGTACGCGGTAGTCCGCGCCAGGATCTGTAGGTGAGCACAGGAAGGTCGTCTCAGAGAAATTGGTCCAGTGTGCGATACGCTGCATCTCTTCGGTGCTCAAACCATCGGCATCCGCAACCACGGCGAGGGGATTACCGGTAAACGGTCCAGTGGCGAAGACATCTACTTCAAAGAATCGGTGCTGCATGAGGCCTAAGTCTAGTCGCACCGGCGGGTGGGGAGGTCTACGCTGGGCAGCATGAGCGAAGCACTTTTTAGCCGCGTCGAACCTATCCAGACCATGGCGGATGGGACCGTCAAACAGGTTAACCCTTTCTCCGGAACAGAGGTGTGGACCGTGCCAGGACGCGGCAACCGTCCGCTTGCGCATCCGGTGAAAGACCCGCAGCCGCTGGGGCCCGATGCCTTGACGCACAGCTGTGCTTTTTGCTCAGGCCGCATGTTGGATACCCCGCCGGAAAAGTCCCGCATCTTGGCCTCGGGGGAGATTCAACACGGCCTTCTTCCGCACGAGCTGGATAACTCCCAGCCGCTGTTTCGCCGCGTTCCGAACCTTTTTGAAATCGTGTCTTATGACTATTGGCACGAGAACTATGGCTTCACCATGGACCCAGACCTAGCTCGTCACAAGGAGAAGTACGAAGGCGACGAGGCTGGGCGCCTGCACGTACTTAACGTGGTGCGCACCAAACTCAAGGCAGCGGGCAAGGATACCGCGCTGGACGACGATTCTCTGCTCGTCCTCGCCGATGGTTTCTTCGGCGGCGGACATGATGTCATTATCTCCTCGCGGCACTTCGTGGATGGGGCCGTCGATGATAGTCAGCTAGCCTCCTCCGGCACGCTGAGCCCCGATGAGCACTTCCTGCTCACAACCTTCACTGCGGAATCGACGCGCGAGCTCTACCAGCGCAACCGCTATGCTTCCTATGTCGCTGTATTTCAGAACTGGCTGGCACCGGCGGGCGCGTCCTTCGATCACTTGCATAAGCAGCTCGTCGCGATTGACGCCCTGGGCATGGCCGCTCACCAGGAAAATGCGATTCTGCGTGCGCACCCCAACATGTACAACGACTGGGCTGTGGGCTATGCGGCAAAGCGCAACCTCGTCATCGCAGAAAATGATTATGCGGTGCTCTTCGCCGGATTTGGCCACCGCTATCCCACACTGGAGATCTTCTCCAAGTCACCGCGCTGTGAACCGTGGGAACAGAACCCGGAGGAAGTACGTGGAATGTCGGATCTGATTCACGCGGCCCACGCCGCGGTGGGGCCGGACGTGGCCTGCAATGAAGAATGGCACCACCGTCCGCCCAGCGTGGACCTGCCTCAGCCGTGGCGCGTCATGCTCAAGCTCAGGGTATCGACCTTGGCTGGCTTTGAGGGCGGCACGAAGGTCTACATCAACACCATTGATCCGTGGGGTTTGCGTGATCGCGTCGTGGACGCCATGTTCCGCCTTCGCGAGCGCGGAAAGATTGCTTCCGGCATCTCTATCGCCACTGAGTGCGAGCTCAAGCGCAATAGTTTGCGCTATAACCCATTGGTTTGAATGGCCCCGCTTCGCCTGAGCCAGATAAATAGATAAATAGATAAATCGGCGGGCGTAGATAAATTGATAAATGGATAAATCAGACCACGAGCACCAGCTCGGTGCTGCGCAGTTCGGTGCTCATGCCCGACTCTTGGGCTACGCGGGCGGCATCCTCGAGGGTGGAGACGCTCTCGCCCTTGAGAGCGAGTACGCGAGCGAGCTCCCCCTTGTAGTGCTTGTTGAAGTGAGAGACCACTTTGCGCGAACCGTCCTCCTGCACAGTCTCCACGCGCACCGTGGCAGCGTCCTTGAGCTTGCCCAGTTGCTGGTAGGTACCCGAGCGCATATCGAGGAGGAACTCGCCAGCGTCGACAAGCGCACGCAGCTCATCCGTGATGGCCGTACCCCACCGAGACTTCAGCGTCCGCCCGCCCAGTTTCGTACTACCGGAGAGTCGATAGTGCGGGATGAGGTCATCGGCGCGCACCAGACCAAACAATGCATCGCCCACGGCGAGGTAGCTCCGCGCTTCCGGGGGAAGGGTGGGGGCGTCGAGGGCGTCGTAGAGCACGCCCGTAAACCGCTCCAGCGCGGGCATGGTGGGGGAGGAGGCCAACTCGCGGTTGGACTCGGCTTCTCCACGCAGCTTCTCAGAGAGCTTGAGCACCTCCAGCGCTTCATCGACGTCGAGGGCCGACAATTCTGCAGCGATTTCTTGGCGGATGGGGTTGAGCGCCGGGAAGGAAAGCTTGTTCCAGTTCACGGCTGCGCCGCTGCCGCCGTGTGCTTTGGTCTCAGAAGGAGGGAGGATGATCAGCATGGCTACATGCTAGCGATGTAGACTGAGCAACCATGATTACACGTCTTTCTGAGCTTTTCCTCCGCACTCTTCGTGAGGATCCGGCTGATGCCGAAGTCCCCAGCCACAAGCTTCTCGTCCGCGCAGGCTATGTGCGCCGCGTCGCGCCGGGTGTGTACACCTGGTTGCCATTGGGACTGCGCGCCATGCGCAAGATTGAAGACGTAATCCGTCAGGAGATGAACGCCATCGGCGGCCAGGAGATGCTCTTCCCGGCGTTGCTGCCGCGCGAGCCCTACGAGGCATCGAACCGGTGGACGGAATACGGCGATAACCTGTTCCGTCTTAAGGACCGCAAGGGCGCTGACATGCTCCTGGGCCCGACCCATGAGGAGATGTTCACCACAGCGGTGAAGGATATGTACTCCTCCTACAAGGATTTCCCGGTCACGCTGTACCAGATCCAGACGAAGTACCGCGATGAGGAGCGCCCGCGCGCCGGCGTGCTGCGTGGCCGCGAGTTCACTATGAAGGACTCCTATTCCTTTGACATGACGGATGAGGGGCTCGATGAGTCCTACGCCCGCCACCGCCAGGCTTATCAAAACATCTTCAACCGTCTGGAGATTGATTACGCCATCTGTAAAGCCACCTCTGGTGCGATGGGCGGCTCGGCCTCCGAGGAGTTCTTGGCTGTGTCCGAGGTGGGCGAGGATACCTTTGTCCGCGCCACGGAGGGAGAGTACGCCGCCAACGTGGAAGCCGTGGTCACTCAGGCTCCGGAGGAGATTCCCTTCGAAGGCCAGCCGGACGCGCAGGAGCATGAGACTCCGAAGTCCGAGACCATCGAAACGCTGGTGGAGTGGGCTAAGAGCGCCGGCATTACTGTCGCTGGCCGCGAGGTCACCGCAGCGGACACCCTCAAGTGCATGATGATCAAGGTGGCTGCCCCTGCGGCTACGGAGGAAGAGAAGGAATGGGAGCTCGCGGCTGTTCTTATTCCGGGCGACCGCGCGTTGGATGAAAAGCGCCTAGAGGCTTCTCTCGAACCGGCCGAGTTTGAGCTCGCCGATGAGGGGGACTTCAAGAAGAATTCCTTCCTGGTCAAGGGCTACGTTGGGCCGCGCGCTCTCAACGCACACGGCGTGAAGGTTTATGCCGACCCGCGCGTAGTCTCCGGCACCTCGTGGATTACTGGCGCGGATACCCCGCAGCGCCACGTCGTCGGCTTGGTGGCCGGCCGTGACTTCACCGTGGATGAGTTCATCGAGGCCGCGGAGGTCAAGGAAGGTGACCCGGCGCCGAATGGCCAGGGCACTCTGACCCTGGAGCGCGGCATTGAGCTGGGCCACATTTTCCAGTTGGGTCGCAAGTACACCGAAGCCTTTGACGTGCAGATTCTCGATGAGAACGGCAAGCGCGCCGTTCCCACCATGGGCTCCTACGGCATCGGCGTGACCCGAATGCTCGCTGTTTTGGCAGAGCAGCGCCACGATGAGAAGGGCCTCAACTGGCCTGTGGCCGTAGCCCCGTACCAGGTGCACGTGGCTGTGGCTAATAAGGACGCTGCCGCCATGAAAGCCGGTCAGAAGCTTGTGGAGGATTTGGACCGTGCGGGCATTGAGGTGCTTTTCGACGACCGCCCCAAGGTCTCCCCAGGCGTGAAGTTCAAGGACGCCGAACTACTCGGCATGCCCTTTATTGCAATCCTTGGTCGCTCCTTCGCCGACGGCATCATTGAGCTGCGCATTCGCGGTGGAGAGACCCGCGAGGTTCCGGCGGACGAGATCGTGGATACCCTCACCGAGCTCATCCGCGGCTAGCTGACAGGAAGCGTACGCTTGCGGGCATGAGTTCACACAAACCCGCACTGACGTACCCGATGGCCGGAGCACTCTCCGCCATGGGCATCATGCACTTCGCTAAGCCGGAGCCTTTCGAGTCGATCATTCCGCCGCAGTTGCCGGGGTCGGCTCGCTTCTACAACTTCACCTCTGGTGCTTGGGAGGTGGTGACCGGTGGGCTGCTGGCCAACCCTTCGACGCGCAAGCTTGGTGGCCTGTCCGCCTTTGCTTTGCTGGCAGCGGTGTGGCCTGCGAACTTCTATCAGGCGTACAAGGATCTTTCGAGTGGCAAGGCGTCCACTGGCAAGAAGATCTATCACGCGGTGCGCTTGCCGCTGCAGATTCCTGTTATGCGCTACGCCTGGTCGCTGTACGCGGACAAGAACTAGGCCACGCGCTTAGGCGGTGTGGAAGCGGTGCGATTGCGCCGCAACCGCAATGAGCCATCGCCGCCATGCGGTGGTGGCTTCATCGTCGCTGTCGCCTTCTGATGAGACCGCTGCGTGCGTCGCGGCATCAGTCCATTTCAACGTGTCATTGTGGGCTACCTCGTCGATGAAGAAACGAGCGGAGTCGGCATCATTCGGTAACCCGTCGGTGGGGGAGTCATAGGCAGCTTTCGGCTGAGGCACTGTGTCGAGCTGCGCGAGAGCCGCCTGCAGACGCAGGATGCGGTGCTCATGCAGGGAGAGGCGCTCGTCAATGGTTGCCTCCAGATCGGGGGTGACATAAGAGCGCGCGAAGTCAAGGGCATAAACCTGCTGGTATTCCCACTCGAGTAGCTCCGCCGCCTGATCCTGCTCCGCGGTGGTGAGCTCAGGCGCGTCCCCCGGTTCCGTGCCGTTCCACGCTTCGAGCGCAATGGCTTGGGCCACGACGAGTGCTCGGGACTCAGGTGCGACGTGGTCGAGCTGCTCCTCGGTGGCAGCGGAGGCGTCGCCCAACACGGCCGAAACATCTGCAGCTTCCCGCGGCTCGACATCCTGGTCGACCTCGCAGGAGCGCGGGGCCTCGCCCTCCTCATTGCGGCCACACAGACGATCAATCTCCGCGTAGAGCTCCTCAGCCTGCTGCGCGCGCAGCGACGCGGCGTCGGTATCGAGCTCCTTCAGCGCCGCAGCATCAGCGTTTGCTGCCTGCGCCAGCGAGGCTAGGGCTGGGTCAGCGTGCGGCCCAAAATAATCGACGACGGCATCGCTGGCTTGGCAGCCACTCAGCCATGGCGCGGCACAGAGGAACAAGGCAGGTACTACTACTCGGCGGTTCACGCGATAGACCCTACCCGCGTGGCCTAGTCTAGAGCGCATGGCATTCCCAACACCCGCACAACTTACTGATATCCTGCAGCCGGTCGCCGCGCGTCGGGGCCTTGACGTCGAGGACGTGAAGACCACGCGGGCAGGAAAGAAATCACAGGTCATCATCCGTGTCGACGGTGACGAGCGCCCAAGCTCGGATGTCATTGAGGAGCTGTCGCAGGACATTTCTGCATTATTTGATGCGAAGGAAGAGGCCGGCGAGCTCAACTTTGGTGCTGGATACACCCTTGAGGTCTCAACTCCAGGCGTGGATTTCCCACTCACTGCTGCCCGGCATTGGCGCCGTAACCGTCAGCGTCTCGTGGGCTTTGCGCTTGTCGGCGCCCCCGATACCACCCACGTCGCCCGCATCGGCGCCGTATCCGACGATGAAGAATCAGTGGCGCTCATCACGACTGTGAAGAAGGAGGTGCAGTACCAGACCCAGCGATTGGAAAACATCACCCGCGCGGTGGTAGAAATTGAATTTGCTCAACCTTCAGCACAGGAGCTGGAGGCGGCTATGCAGACGTTTGACTTCGCCGAGCAGAACTCGGCAACCCGAGAGGATTAATAAGTGAATATTGACCTAGAGGCACTCCGTACAATTCAGCGCGAGCGTGGCGTCCCCGTCAAGGACCTGCTCGAAGCCATCGCGGGTGCCCTTTTGTATTCTTATCTGGATTACCGCACTGAGTCTGCCGAGACCAAGGCGGCCGGCACGAAGTCCCGCGTGGACATCGATGCTGACAGCGGTGCTGTGGCTGTCATCGTCACCGAGAGCGATCCAGAGACTGGTGAGGTCATCAGCGAATACGATGACACCCCGGAGAATTTCGGACGCATCGGTGCCCAGGCAGTGCGTGATGCCATCCTGCGTAAACTGCGCGAGGACGAGGCCGAGCGGACCTACGACTCCTACTCTGAGCTCATCGGAACCGTCGTATCGGGCGTGGTGCAGCGCGATATCCACGCCAATAAGCGAGGCGTCGTCGTGGTGCAATTGGGCACCGAGCATGATTCGCAGGACGCTATTTTGCTGCCAGCTGAACAGCTGCCGGGTGAAAAACTCGAGCACGGCGACCGTGTGAAGGCCTATGTTGTGGGTGTCAACCGTAATGGTGCCAAGGTTCAGATCACGTTGTCGCGTACGCACCCAGAACTGGTGCGTGGCCTCTTCGAGCTGGAGATCCCAGAAGTTGCTGACGGCGCCGTAGAGCTTATCGCCATCGCTCGCGAGGCAGGACACCGTTCCAAGGTGTCCGTTGTGGGACACGCTAAGGGGCTCAACGCCAAAGGTGCGTGCATCGGACCGAAAGGTGCACGCGTGAGCAACATCATGCGGGAAATTGGCGGCGAGAAGATCGACATTATCGATTTCAATGAGGACCCTGCCATTTACGTCGGCAATGCCTTGGCGCCATCCAAGGTTGTCCGCGTTGAGGTCCTCGATCAAGAGGCGCAGGTGGCTAAAGTCACCGTGCCGGACTACCAGCTCTCGCTGGCTATCGGCAAGGAAGGTCAAAACGCCCGCCTCGCAGCGCGTCTGACCGGATGGAAGATCGATATTCACTCGGACGCTGCACGCGATTAAACCGCGCCGGAATTAAAGGTTTGGCCCGTTTTCGCGTAGACTAGACAACGGCCCACATGCAGGAATGCTGTGGCGTAGTAACAGTGGCGGCGCAACGTAAGGAGTTGGATGTCTCAGGGACAACGACTCCGTACTTGTATCGCCACGCGCCAGAAGCATCCCGACACGGAACTGCTCAGAGTCGTTGCCGATAGGAACGATCCTGAAGGTCGCCGTGTTGTTCCAGACCCGCGTCGCAGGCTTCCCGGAAGGGGAGCATGGATTACGCCGAATCTGGAAGCAGTAGCGCTGGCGGAGCGAACACGTGCCTTCAGGCGCGCGCTCCGATTGTCCACTGATGTGGACACAGGTCACGTACGTGAGTACCTTGCTGCACGGCAGCAGGTGCAGTCGGCGGGCGTTAGCCCGTGCGGCCCAGAGTTAAAAAGGAAGACCGAACACTGATGAGCGCACAACCATGAAGCAGCATCAGCGATGAAAGTCCATAGCCATTAACTAGGGGTCAAGCCGTATTTCCGCGGTCTTGGCTCCTAGGACGATTAAAGAGGAGACAAGTGCCCGGAAAGCTACGTGTACACGAGCTGGCAAAACAGCTCGGTGTAACCAGCAAGGAACTACTCGCCACGCTGAAGGAACAGGGCGAGTTCGTTAAAACCGCGTCCTCGACCATCGAACCGCCGGTGGTTAAGAAGATGCGTGCGCACTATGAAGCTAAGGAAGACCAGGGCGGGGAGAAGAAGGATAAGCCCGCCGCATCCGGCTCGAGTGCGAAGAAGCCTGCCGCGAAGAAGCCGGCAGCCAACCAATCTGCTACGTCCGCGCCGAAGCCTGGTGCCACCCCGAAGCCGGGATCTCATGCCCCGAAGCCAGGCGGTGCTCCGAAGCCGGGTGCAGCTGCACCGAAGCCAGGCGGAACCCCGAAGCCGGGAGCAAACGCACCCAAGCCGGGTGGCGCTCCGAAGCCGGGCGCTCAGCAGAAGAGCTCGGCTAAGAGCGGCGAACGCGCTACGCCGCGTTCTATGCCGAAGCCGGGCGGTACTCGCCGCGTAGCCAACAACCCGTTCTCCACGGGCGGCTCCAGCGATCGCCCCAGCCCGGGACCCCGTCCGGGGGGCTCTAAGGGTCAGCGTCCGGGCGCTAAGCCGGGCGATACCCGCGGTGGCAAGGGCGGCGGACGCCCGCAGGGTGAAGGCAACAAGGGTGGCGGAGGTCGCCGTCCGTCGCCGGCCATGATGCCGTCTCACCCGAACCCGGCCAGCATGCCGTCGAAGGCACCGGGTGGCGGTGGCGGCGGTCGTGGCCGCGGTGGTCGCGGTGGTCCGGGCCACGGTGGACCCGGTGGCGGCCCCGGCGGCTTCCGCGGTGGTCGCGGCGGTCGTCGCGGCGGCACTGCCGGTGCGTTCGGCCGTCCTGGTGGCGCTCCTCGTCGTGGCAAGAAGTCGAAGCGTCAGAAGCGCCATGAGTTTGAAGAGCAGCAGAAGCACGAGGTAGGCGGCGTACGTCTGCCTGACGGTGGCGGCAAGGTTGTACGCCTGCGTCGCGGTGCTTCCCTGGCGGACTTCGCTGAGAAGATCGGTGCCGATCCGGCAGCATTGGTACAGGCACTGTTCAACCTTGGTGAAATGGTGACCGCAACGGCTTCCGTCTCCGAGGACACCCTGCAGCTACTTGGCTCTGAGATCAACTACGAGGTTCAGGTCGTCTCCCCAGAGGACGAGGACCGTGAACTGCTCGAGTCCTTCGACCTCCAGTTTGGTGAGGACGAGGGCGGCGAAGAGGCTCTGGAGAAGCGCCCGCCGGTCGTGACCGTTATGGGTCACGTTGACCACGGTAAGACCCGCCTGCTCGATACCATCCGTAAGACCAACGAAGGTGCGGATGAGGCTGGCGGCATTACCCAGGGCATTGGTGCTTACCAGACCACCGTCGACCTTGAGGATGGCGAGCGCACCATTACCTTCCTGGATACCCCTGGTCACGAGGCCTTCACGGCTATGCGTGCCCGCGGTGCCAAGTCCACCGACTTGGCCATCCTGGTGGTTGCTGCTGATGACGGCGTGATGCCGCAGACCATCGAGGCAATCAACCACGCCAAGGCCGCGGATATCCCGGTTGTGGTGGCAGTGAACAAGATTGATAAGCCAGAGGCATCTCCGGACAAGATTCGTGGTCAGCTCACCGAGTACGGCCTCGTACCGGAAGAGTACGGTGGCGACACCATGTTCGTGGACATCTCCGCTAAGAACAACATCAACATTGATGAGTTGTTGGAAGCTGTCATCCTGACTGCTGATGCTGCGCTGGAGCTCACCGCGAACCCAGACATGGACGCCCAGGGTGCTGCTATCGAGGCACACCTCGACCGCGGCCGTGGCCCGGTGGCTACTGTCATCATTCAGCGCGGTACGCTGCGCATCGGTGACTCCATCGTCGTCGGTGACTCGCACGGCCGTGTACGCCGCATGCTTGATGAGTTTGGTAACGACGTCGAAGAGGCCGGCCCGTCCCGTCCGGTTCAGGTCCAGGGCCTTAACGGCGTGCCGGGAGCTGGTGACAACCTGCTCGTCGTTGAAGACGACCGCGTGGCACGACAGATCGCAGCACAGCGCGACGCCCGTAAGCGTTCTGCACTCCAGGCAAAGGCACGCAAGCGTGTGTCCCTCGAGGATCTGGATGCAGTGCTCAAGGAAACGTCGACGCTCAACCTTATTCTCAAGGGCGACAACGCCGGTTCGGTCGAAGCCCTCGAGGATGCGCTTCTGGAGATCGACGTCGACGACGAGGTACAGCTCAACATCATCGACCGTGGTGTTGGTGCCGTCACTCAGACCAACGTTTCCTTGGCAGCTGCTTCCGACGCCGTCATTATTGCCTTCAACGTCCGCGCTGAGGGTAAGGCCACCGAGGAAGCAAACGCCGAGGGCGTTGATGTGCGCTACTACACGGTGATTTACCGCGCTATCGAAGAGGTCGAGGCTGCTCTCAAGGGCATGCTTAAGCCCATCTACGAGGAGCGCGATACCGGTTCCGCAGAGATCCGCGCACTGTTCAAGTCCTCCGCTGTCGGCACCATCGCTGGTTGCATGGTTACCGAGGGCAAGGTCAAGCGCAACGGCAAGGTTCGCCTCGTGCGTGACGGCAACGTCGTCACCAGCGATGCGAAGATTGAGTCGCTGCGTCACGAAAAGGATGATGCCAACGAGATCAATGCCGGCTACGAGTGCGGTATGGTCCTGTCCTACCCGGACATCCAGGTAGGCGATATCATCCAGGCCTACGAAGAGGTCGAGGTCCCACGCGACTAATCGCGTGCAACAAGCTCGCCTGTGATTGAAGCCCAGCCAGTATTTCTGGCTGGGCTTCGTCGTTCTTTCGGTGCGGTTTAGGCAGGCCGTGTCGGATCGGTATCCTAGACTAGTTATCACGAACAGAACTCAAAGGAGCATCACCATGGTTGATCACGCACGTGCCGCCCGCATGGCCAAGCGCATCCAGGCCATCGTGGCCAGTGCTATCGAACGCCAGATTAAAGATCGCCGCCTTGAATTGGTGACTATCACCGACGCCCGCGTTACCGGTGACCTGCATGATGCCACCGTGTTCTACACCGTCCGCGGTAAAGATATTGACGCGGAGCCTGACTTCGACCAAGCTGCTGAAGCCCTCAACCGAGCCAAGGGCCAGCTTCGCAAGATTGTGGGCGACCAGCTCTCAGTACGGTTTACTCCGACACTGTCCTTCGAGCTTGATACTGTTCCGGAGGCTTCGGCGCACATGGAGGACCTCCTTGCTCGTGCCCGCGCTCGCGACGAGGAGCTGGCGAAGTTGAAGGAGAACGCGAAGCCGGCCGGTGATGCTAACCCGTACAAGACCTCGGATAGGGAAGAGGACTAAGTGTCACGGACCAACTACGAAGCTGCAGTAGATGCGCTGGTCCAAGCCAGCAGTGTCTGCATCATTACACATCTGCGTCCCGATGCTGATGCAGTAGGTTCGGCAGCGGCGCTAACTCTTGCCCTGCGCCAACGTGGTAAGCAAACCCGCACGGTCATTGGTCAGCGTCGTGATATTTCCGCCAACCTATTTTCTATTCCGACCGTGGATGAGATCGAGTTGGTAGACGAGCTTCCTACGGGCTATGACCTGTACGTCACCCTGGACTGTGGCTCGTTGGACCGTACGGGCTCGGTAGCGGACAGCATCGCAGAGTTGGCCGCAGCCGGCCGTGTTCTGTGCATCGACCACCACTCCTCGAACGAGGGCTTCGGCTCGATTAACGTGGTGGATCCAGTGTGCGAGTCCACGACGGTCGTGTTGCTCGATATCCTCGATAGAATCTCCGTCCAGATTGACCGGGTTATCGCGCACTGCCTGTATGCGGGACTCGTGACCGATACTGGAAACTTCCGGTGGGGGCGCCCAGCCATGCATGACATTGCCGCGCGGCTTATGCTCTATGGGCTTGATACCAAGAACATCGCGCTTGAGCTCATGGATTCCAATACTGCCGATGACCTCCAGATGATCGGCCGGGTGCTTTCGGGGCTCACTATCCAGGAGGCAGGCGAGCACCGCCTCGCCGTGCTTTTCGTGCCGTACGAGGAAGTCATCTCCCACGCAGATTCTGCCATTGAGTCCTTCGTGGATTACGTCCGTGCCTTGAAAGGCACCGATATCGGCGTCGTCTTTAAAGAACAGGCGCCACAGGTATGGGCGGTGTCTCTGCGATCGTCCGCCGTCAACTGTGCGGAAGTGGCCCTCACCTTCGGCGGCGGAGGACACGTGCCAGCTGCCGGCTATACCGCGCACGGAACTCCTGAGGAGGTCACTGCGCAGCTGGTAGGTGCACTGACCTAAATGGAGCCAGAGCAACCAGTCAAGGTAACCGCCGGCGAGGTTTTTCGCCTCGCCATTCCCGCACTCGGTGTTCTTGCGGCTATGCCGCTCTACCTTCTGCTCGATACCGCAGTCGTGGGACGGCTTGGTGCCTCACAGTTGGCGTCGTTAGGCGCGGCGGCCACTCTGCATTCGGTAGTCACTACCCAGCTCACCTTCCTTTCTTATGGCACGACCGCGCGGTCGTCACGCCTGTTCGGCGCAGGCAAACGCGAAGAGGCCGTGGCCGAAGGCGTACAGGCCACATGGGTCGCAGTGGGCGTCGGAATGGTTTTGGCGACCATCATGTGGCTCTTCGCGGGTGTCTTTGCAACCTGGCTGACCGGTAATCCGGAAACTGCACAAGGAACAGCCCAGTGGTTGCGCATCGCGGCGTTCGCTATTCCTCTCACACTCATTGAGATGGCCGGCAATGGCTGGATGCGAGGAGTACAAGATACTCGCAAGCCCCTGTACTTCACCCTCGCTGGCATGATCCCGGGGGCCATCGCGGTACCCATTTTCGTTCATTTGTGGGGGTTGCCGGGCTCGGCCGCTGCCACGGTGATGGGAATGGGCATCATTGCTGCCTTCTTCCTGTGGGAACTGCGCCGTGAGCACACAGGCTCATGGGAGGTGAAGTGGCACGTCGTGCGCCGCCAATTGGTCCTTGGCCGCGACCTCATTGTGCGCTCAATGAGCTTCCAAGTGGCTTTTCTTTCCGCAGCGGCGGTGGCTTCCCGAATTGGCACTGCGCAACTTGCCGCACACCAGATCATGATGCAGATGTGGAATTTCCTCGCCCTCGTCCTGGACTCTCTTGCCATTGCTGCCCAAGCGCTGACTGGCGCTGCTTTGGGTGCCGGTTCTGCGCGCTATGCCCGCATGGTGGGCACGAAGGTGACGGTGTACTCCACATCATTCTCTCTAGCTCTTGCCGCCGTCCTGGCACTGGGCTCCGGATTTATCCCGCGTATTTTCACCACCAGCCCAGAAGTTCTTGACGTTATTTCTGGCCCTTGGTGGGTCATGACCTTTCTCGTTGTGATCGGCGGGGTGGTCTTTGCTCTCGATGGCGTGCTCCTGGGCGCGGGGGATGCCGCCTTCTTGCGCACGCTGACGTTGGCGTCTGTGCTTTTGGGCTTCCTACCTGGAGTGTGGTTGGCCTATGCCCTCAACGCCGGTTTGGCTGGAGTCTGGGGCGGCATTGCGGCATTTATCCTTATCCGCATGGTGGGCGTGATGTGGCGCTTCTACTCTATGCGGTGGGCACGGGTCTAACCCTGTGGTAAAAGTAGAGGGAATATTTATGTGAAGGAGGCGCCATGACCACCCTGTGGGCCGTCTCCGATCTCCATGCCGCTGTACGCGTTAACGGGGACCGCATCGATGAACTGGTTCCTCCAGATCCCCGTGACTGGCTCATCGTGGCGGGCGACGTGGCCGAGCGAATCGACTTGGTTCTCAGCACCCTCGCTCGCCTGAAGAACCGCTACGACACCGTTATCTGGGCTCCCGGTAACCATGAGCTATTTTCCCGAGGGCAAGACCTTTATAAGGGCCGGGATAAATATGACCGTCTCGTTGAAGGCTGCCGCGAGATCGGTGTCATTACCCCTGAGGATCCTTTTCCGGTGTTTGGCGGGGTCACCATTGTTCCGCTGTTTACTCTCTACGATTACAGCTTCCGCCCACCCGGAACTACGGTCGAGCACGCGCTGGCTAGCGCCAAGCAAAAACAGATTGTTATGACAGATGAGTTCGCCATCGCGCCTTTTGTGGATGTCCGCGCTTGGTGCTGGGACCGCTTGGCCTATTCCATCAAGCGGCTCTCCCGTGTGGAGGGAGAAACCGTTCTGGTTAACCATTGGCCTTTGGTCCAGGAACCAACGTTGTACATGCGCTGGCCCGAGGTGGCTTTGTGGTGCGGTACCCGCCACACGAGGGCCTGGCCACGGCGCTACAATGCCAAGGCTGTTATCTACGGCCACCTCCACATGCCGAACCGCACCAACATTGACGGTGTAGATCACATCGAGGTGTCGTTAGGGTATCCACGCGAATGGCAAGCGCATGGAGAGCTGCAGCCGTGGCCGTATCCAGTATTAGTGATAGATGAAAGGACGGGGAGGGCAGAACATGCTTGAACCTTTCCTGTTCCCGGAATCCGCTCGCTACTGCTACGTGCGTACCGATGACTCGTTCACGGACCTGCTCAACTACAACCACCTCTCCCCAGAGGAGCGCTCGGTGGTCTCCCAAGCTGTTGACATCCGCAAGGCTGAGTTTGGCGATGCCCGCTGGTGCGCTCACCGCGCCCTTGAAGAATTGAACTACACCCGCGCCGAGCCCATTCTCCGCGGGGAGCGTGGCATGCCGCTGTGGCCTGAAGGATTTACAGGTTCGATGACGCATACAGAGGGCTTGCGCGCTGCGGTAGCTGCACCTACGACCCACGTGCGCTCGATGGGCCTCGATGCCGAACCCGCTGAACCGCTGCCGGACCATGTTTTGACCATGATCGCCCGGGCAGGGGAGATGCCGCAGTTAACCCGGCTGCAGGAAGCTGGTGTTACGTGCCCCGACCGGTTGTTGTTCTGTGCCAAGGAGGCCACGTATAAAACATGGTTCCCCATGACGCGGCGCTGGCTCGACTTCGACCAAGCCGAAATCGATCTGCGCCTTGACGGCACGCTCATCTCCTATATCTTGGCGCGGCCCACTCCGGTGCCGTTTATCACTGGGCGTTGGATTATCCGGGAAGGCTACGTCATCGTGGCTACCTCCGTGCCCGCACTCAACTTCGATAAGTAGCGGGGGCGCTTAAAGCGTCGACGGACGCGCCACAAACACAGTGGCTAAGCGCTTGCCCTTTTCCTTTACCAGTGCGATAGAACGGCCTTCTGGATCGACGGCGGCATAGGTTTTCTTCAACCCACGCGGCTGCAGCCATTTTCCCATAGCAAGGGCCCGAGCTTCGTCCGCAGTAACATCGAGGACCGGGTAGCTGCGAGCCAGCGCTTCATCGAGAGACAAGGACAACACGGGGTTTTCTTCAAGGGTGGAGAGGGGGAGGGCGTCGTCAAGCGTAAAAGGCCCCACCTCAGTGCGGCGCAGTGCGGTGAGATGCCCGCCTACGCCGAGGGCCTCCCCGAGGTCGCGGGCGAGGGAACGAATGTAGGTTCCCGAGGAACACGACACAGACACGTCGAGGTCAACGAAGTCACCCTCGCGGCGCAGTTCCGTGACATCGAAGCGGCTTACTGTCACCGGGCGAGCGGGAATCTCCACATCCTCGCCGGCACGTACTCTCTCATGCGCGCGCTTGCCATCAATCTTGATGGCGGAGACAGCGGCGGGTCGCTGCATGATATCTCCAGTGAGATTGCTGATCTCTTGGGCAATGGTTTCCTCGCTCAGGTTTCCTGCTGATTCGCCCCAGGTGCGTTCTCCTTCCGCATCGTCGGTGTGGGTTGCCATACCCAGGCGAATCGTTGCGTCATAAGCCTTCGTTGAAGCGACCATGTGGGCAAGAAATTTGGTACCTCGCTCCAACCCCACTACCAGCACGCCTGTGGCCATGGGGTCGAGTGTGCCCGCATGACCGACTTTGCGTGTGTGGAAATAGCGGCGGAGTTTTCCAACCACATCGTGGGAGGTCATACCTGCGGGCTTATCGACGACCACGAGGCCGGAACGTGCGAGCGGATCAGTCATGCCCTGTAGTCTAAGCCACAGGCAGTTGTGGGATAGCATGGTGCTCGTGGATATTTGGTACGGAATCGATAACATCCCCGCGGACCTCGGGCCGACCACGGTGACCATCGGTGTCTTCGATGGCGTGCACCGCGGCCACCAGCAGCTCATTACTAGGGCCGTCGACCATGCGCGTGCCAATGACTACCGCGCAGTAATGGTGACTTTCGATCCGCACCCGGTGTCGGTTTTCCTCCCAGAACGTGCACCGCTGGCCGTGGTTACTTTTGAGCGCCGGATGCAGTTGGCTGAAGAGATGGGCATCGACGCTGTGCTCGTTATCGACTTCACTCAGGAATTGCGCGGCGTTGAGCCCCGTCAGTACGTGGAAGACTTGCTCGTTGGCGACCTGCATTCGAAGCATATTGTGGTGGGGGAGAACTTCACTTTTGGTGCCGGGGCTGCGGGTACGGCGAGTGCTTTGTCAGAGTTTGGCGCTGAGTTCGGATTCGATGTTGATATCGTGCCGCTGCTGAGTGACGACGGCGAGCGCATCTGCTCTACGAATATTCGTGCCGCACTTGATCGTGGCGATATTTCCCGCGCGAATTGGGCATTGGGGCGCCACTTCTCGGTGACCGGTCCCGTCGTCCGCGGCGCCGGGCGTGGTGGCAAGGAGCTGGGCTTTCCGACGGCCAACCAGTACTTCCCGGAGTCCGTTGCCATTCCCGCCGATGGTGTCTACGCGGGTTGGTTTGTCATTGAGCCCACCGATGCACCGGTTGAGGGCGATATGGAGCCAGGCGTGCCCTACCCGGCAGCTATTTCTGTGGGCACGAATCCCACGTTCGGGGATGAAGAGCGCTCGGTGGAGTCCTTCGTCCTCGACCGTGATGCTGACCTATACGGGCACGAGGCCACCGTCCACTTCGTGGACCATGTGCGCGACATGGAAAAGTTCAACTCTGTTGATGAGCTGCTCACCGCCATGAAGCGCGACGTCGCACGTGTGCGTGAGATTCTTGCCCAGGAGTCCTAAATGAAGATCATCCTCGACCTCGATACCGGCATCGATGACGCCTTGGCCTTGGCATATGCCCTGGCGCACCCCGACCTCGACCTCATCGGTATTACCGGAACCTATGGCAATGTGCCTGTAGAGCTTGGCGTGCGCAATGCACTTGCCCTCTTGGAGCTGCTCGGTGCTGACAACGTCCCCGTCTATACCGGGCCAACGAGGGAGGGATTCACCGTAGCGCCGATTTCCGCCTTTATCCACGGACGCAATGGCCTCGGTGAGATCCTGCTGCCCCCGCCGCGGGGTACCGCACAGGGCGACGCTGTGGATTTCCTCATCCAATCCGTCCGGGAACATGGGGAAGCGCTGGTGATTGTGCCCACGGGGCCGTCGACAAGCATTGCGGCCGCCATGCAGAAGGACCCGGACTTCGCACGCAACGCTCGCATCGTCATGATGGGCGGAGCGCTTACCGTGCCGGGCAATGTCACTCCCTTTGCGGAGGCCAACGTCTTCCAAGATCCGCAGGCCACAGATTATGTGTTCCGCCATGCACAGGACCTCACCATGGTGGGGCTCGACGTCACGCTGCGCACGCTTCTCACTACAGAACACACCGCGCAGTGGCGCACTACCCCGGCAGGGAGGATATATGCCGACATCGTGGACTACTACATCGGTGCCTATGCCACGACATCGCCGCACTTAGGTGGCTGTGGGCTCCACGACCCCCTTGCCGTAGCTGTCGCCGCTGATCCGTCGTTTGTTGAGTGCATCGATCTCAACCTTCGGTGCGAGGAGAATGGGCGCACTATCGGCGACCCTGAACGCCTATCTGCTCCTGCGACGACACGCGTCGCGGTCGGCGTGGATGCTCCGCGCTTCGTTGATGATTTGATGTCGAAGCTCACCAGCCTCTATACTTCTACTTCGGCTTGCTGACTGCGGTCCACAGTAGTCACTAGCAGCGCTTGATTGCGCATTATTTCATGTGGACTGAAATACAATAGGAGATTTTTCCATGGCTTTGACCACCGAGAAGAAGGCAGAAATCCTCAAGGAGTTCGGCCTGCACGAGACCGATACCGGTTCCACCGAGGCACAGGTTGCCCTGCTGACCTCCCGCATCAACAACCTGACCGAGCACCTCAAGGGCCACAAGCACGACCACCACTCCCGTCGTGGCCTGCTGCTCATGGTTGGTCGTCGTCGCGGCCTCCTGAAGTACCTGGAGTCCAACGACGTTGATCGTTACCGTGACCTGATTTCTCGTCTGGGTCTGCGTCGCTAAGCACGCACCAATTCAACCCCCGCACTCCCTGCGGGGGTTTTCTTATGCCATCTGGTAAAATCCTTGGACGTTGTCAGAAATACCGAATCGAAGAGGCGGCACCGAAGATCGCCAGGACACCTCCAAGGAGAGTCACAAACATGAGCGCTAGAAACGCCAAAAACACCAAGCACACTGCCAACAACACCGTCGAGTTCGCTATCGACGATGACTATGGCATCACCGAAGCCATCGCCACCCTGGATAATGGCGACTTTGGCACCCGCACCATTCGCTTCGAGACGGGCCAGCTCGCCCGTCAGGCCGGCGGTTCCGTGACCACCTATCTGGACGAGGACACCATGCTCCTGTCCACCACCACCGCGTCCAACCAGCCACGCGAAGGTTTCGACTTCTTCCCGCTGACCGTGGACGTCGAGGAGCGCATGTACGCAGCGGGCAAGATCCCAGGCTCCTTCTTCCGCAGGGAGGGCCGCCCCTCCACTGAGGCTATCCTGGCATGCCGCCTTATTGACCGCCCGTTGCGTCCGACCTTTGTGAAGGGCCTGCGCAACGAGGTTCAGGTTGTCGTCACGGTTCTCTCCATGGACCCGGAAGAGTACTACGACGTGGTTGCCATCAATGGTGCTTCTGCCTCTACCCAGCTCTCCGGCCTGCCGGTCTCCGGTCCTGTGGGAGGTGTGCGCATGGCACTCATTGCTGATGACAAGCACCCGAAGGGCCAGTGGGTAGCCTTCCCGAACAACGAGCAGCATGAGCGCGCCCTGTTTGAGATGGTCGTTGCCGGCCGCATTGTCAAGAAGGGCAACAAGGACGATGTCGCCATCATGATGGTGGAGGCAGGCGCCGGCGTGAACGTGGCCGAACGCATCAAGGAAGGCGCCCCGGCACCCCAGGAATCCACCGTGGCCGAGGGCTTGGAAGCTGCCAAGCCCTTCATTAAGACGCTGTGTGAGGCTCAGGCAGGTTTGGCTGAGCGCGCCGCGAAGGAGACCCAGGAGTTCCCGCTCTTCCCGGCCTACAGCGAGGATGTATACGAAGCAGTGGAGAAGGCAGCCTCCAAGAAGCTGCAGAAGCTGCTCACCATCCCGGGTAAGCAAGACCGTGATGATGCAACGAACGAGTACATGGAGCAGGTCGAAGCCGATCTCCTTGATGAGTTCGATGACCTTGAGGAGGCGGATGCCTCCAAGCAGATCCGTAACGCCTTCAACGCTGTGATGAAGGATATCGTCCGTAACAAGATCCTCACTGAAGGCTTCCGCATTGATGGTCGTGGTGTTACTGACCTGCGTGACCTCGGCGTGGAGGTGGATCTCATCCCGCGTGCCCACGGCTCCTCCCTATTTGAGCGTGGCGAGACTCAGATCCTAGGTGTCACCACCCTGGACATGCTCAAGATGGAGCAGCAGATTGACTCCCTGACCCCGGTGGAGTCCAAGCGCTACATGCACCACTACAACTTCCCGCCATACTCCACGGGTGAGACCGGCCGCGTGGGTTCCCCGAAGCGCCGCGAGATTGGTCATGGTGCGCTGGCTGAGCGTGCCTTGCTGCCGGTTATCCCGTCCCGTGAGGACTTCCCGTACGCTATCCGCCAGGTCTCCGAGGCTCTGGGCTCCAACGGTTCCACCTCCATGGGCTCGGTGTGTGCCTCCACCTTGTCCCTGTACAACGCAGGTGTTCCGCTCAAGGCTCCGGTGGCCGGTATCGCTATGGGCCTTGTCTCCGGTGAAGTCAAGGGTAAGGAAAAGTTCGTGGCGCTGACCGATATCCTCGGCGCCGAGGACGCTTTCGGCGACATGGACTTTAAGGTCGCAGGTACCTCCGAATTCATCACCGCTCTGCAGCTGGACACCAAGCTGGATGGCATTCCATCGCACGTGCTTGCCGACGCCCTCGAGCAAGCCCGCGATGCCCGCTCCGCCATCCTCGAAACCATGGCTGAGGTTATCGAAGGACCAGACGAGATGTCTGGCCTTGCCCCGCGTATCACCTCGGTGACCATCCCGGTCAACAAGATTGGTGAGCTCATCGGTCCGAAGGGTAAGACCATCAACACCATTACCGAGGAAACCGGCGCTGATGTCTCTATCGAGGAAGACGGCACCGTTTACGTCTCCGCTGCTACCGGCGAGGCTGCTGAGGCCGCCATCGAGCGCGTCAACAGCATTGCCAATCCGCAGCTACCCAAGGTCGGCGAGCGTTTCCTCGGCACCGTGGTGAAGACCGTGGCCTTCGGCGCCTTCGTATCCCTGACCCCGGGCCGCGACGGCTTGGTGCACATCTCGAAGCTGGGCGGCGATGAGCGTATCGAAAAGGTCGAAGACGTGGTCAACGTCGGCGACAAGATCCAGGTCGAAATCGCGGACATCGATAACCGCGGCAAGATTTCCCTGGTCCCGGTTGAGGAAGACTAATTCCCAAACCTAATAAGCCAGAGC
The DNA here is from genome assembly GCF_016889985.1 of Corynebacterium sp. FDAARGOS 1242. Lineage (NCBI taxonomy): Bacteria > Bacillati > Actinomycetota > Actinomycetes > Mycobacteriales > Corynebacteriaceae > Corynebacterium > Corynebacterium sp. FDAARGOS 1242. Next base: position 697,758 of record NZ_CP069568.1, read on the forward strand.
CCCGCTCTCCAGCTCGTTCATGGGCTGCGATGGCGGGGCTCTTAGCTTGTTGGGTGCTGCTAGTCCTGGAAATCAAGTACAAGTCGTTTGGGGTCCTCGAGAAATGTCACCGAGTACGGCGTCCTCTTCTGCAGACCAATGATGAATTGCGATTGTGACTCAAATGAGCTGGTGTAGACGACCTCACTCACGACGCCGGAACCTGGAGTGACTCCTGGCTGAATATGCCGTTCCTCAAGCTCGGGCGTAGATGGCCAAGGAGTTCCCTCGATTCCGACGTCGAGAAAAGCACTTCCTTCTGCCTCAACCGGGTAACCGGAGACCTGTTGAGTTGGGCTATCTGTGTAGGTGGTAAACCAGCCCGGTTCGCCGCTTCCTTCGAGATCAATAACTACGCGGGTAAAGCCATTGTGAGCCCCCACACGCACCTTAGTTGGCGTGAGATCTCCAAGCCGTTCGGGCATGTGATGCTGATTATCCAGGGCTGCTGTACCCATGCCCGCAAACTGTGCTGAAGTCGTTGTCTGCGAGCTGCTTTGCGCTCCCGAGTCCTCTGGGGTCACTTTTTCACTGGCTGGAGCTTCAGCAACTCGCGGACTGGATTCAACCGAACTAAAGGCAGGTGAATTTGTGGTGTGCGAACCACCATCAGAGCATGCGGTGATGGTCAACGCACATCCGGCAATGATGACCCCGATGACGGTGGTCGGTGCAATAGAGCGAGCCATTTTTATCCCTTCAGCTGTGACAGCAGGATCTAGCTTCCTAGACCATCATAATGAGCAGCAGCACGTAGGCATCCCTGCTTAACATCCCGCCGGGCATTCTCCGGCCGGCTAGCCTCCCTAACTCTTAAAAGTTCCGCCCAAGAATCTGCGCCGACTTTTACCTTTAGGGAGGCTTTCTCTATCTCCCTCCGGCCCTCGGCTCCTGCGACCCTTCGTCGTTTGATTCGACGGCTGGGGTTTAGAAGGGGATGTCGTCGGTGGTGTCGCTGGTTTGGGCTTCGGTGTCTGTTTCTGCTGTTTTGGTTTCTTTTGTTTGGGTTTGTTGTTGGTGGTAGTCGTCGAGGGCTTGTTTGAGTCTTTGGGCTTGTTCTCTTATGCGTGTGCGGGTGGTGGTGATGTGTTGGCCTACTGTTTGGGCCCAGCGTTTTTGTTTAGGTGCTAGGGGTCCTTCTGGTTCGGTGATGCACCAGGTGCCGTTTTGAAATAGCCAGATGATATCCCCGCTATTTGGGTCCAGAAGGTAGTGAAGAGTGCCATCGGTTTTCATGTTGTGATGCTTCTGGCACAAACACGCCAAGTTACTGGGGTGAGTGGCACCACCGTCGGCATAGTTGTGCCGGTGGTCTAGTTGGGTGTGGTGGGCTGGTTCAGTGCATCCGTCGATGCGGCAGGTGCCGTCTCTTCCTTCGACTTCTTTGCGCATTCCCACACCTGGGCGATAGGAATCTGTTTCCTCACTAGGTTTTGTCAGGTCGCGTTGTTTATCGTGTGGCATGGGGGTGGCTTTCCACCCAAAGCCCTCAACATAGGTTGGGGCATTGTCAACATCGCAGGCTCTATAAGTATTGAGGATAACGGTTGCCGGTGGGGTGATTTCACCGCTGAGAAGTTTCTTTACGGCCTCGGTAAGGCTTAGGCCTTCGTGGGCGGCGGTTTTGCGGATGAAGGCATCGAGTTTGATGCCGGTATTCTCATCGACTCCAAGTTCAAGCCACGCAGTAGTGCCGTTGGAGTAGAACGTGTAGGTGTCTTTCGGGCGGGTGTCCCGGTAGGCGATGGTGTCATCGAGTGCTTTGCATAAGTCGCGGACTTTGCGTCTTATTTGGCTGCGGGTAGGAAAAGCCTGGTTGGGTGTGGTGGGGGTGAAATAGTCTGCCAGCATGCCATCAATGAGCGTAAGTGTGGCAGTAGTAGGCCCGGCAAGGGCTGACATGGGTTGGTCAATAGCGATAAGGGATTCGATATCAAGTACATAGTGCTCTTCTTGCACGGCCTTGACCTTCGGCAGGGTATCCAGGCGGTGGAGGGCTCTAAGGCCTGCTTTGATGTGTCCTTCGGTTAATGCCCAGGTGTTGACGAGGCTGAGTGCTGTGGTGTCGATATCGTCTTCAAGCTGTGGTTTACCACTAAGCCAGGCCTGGTAGGTGGCTTTCCTGGCAATGCTGCGCGCAACAGCGTGTGGGTTATCAGGGTTGGTAATACTAAAGAAGGCGTCCGGGCGGATGGTGGTGGTGCTCATTGGCGTATCCCCGAAAATGATCTAGTTAGAAGAAGTGTTCTAAACCCAATCCTAGTGGTGTCACCGCACCAGGTCTATAGCCTGCGGGGATAAACTTCACAAATCAAGAAGCATGGGGGTGTCAAGCAGTGCTTTAGGTTGTGTGTTCGACTCTTGCCGAGCTGGGGTATAGGTTTTACTCATACACAACAACGGGGGTAGGTGAATGGTGCAATCGAAGAAAGATGGCGCCACATGCCCCTTTCTGAGCGCTGCATATCTTCAGGGATAGACTGGGCACAGTTAACCGCACGAACACGGATGAAGGGATTGTGAATGACTATCAAGGTGGGTGTCCTCGGCGCTAAGGGCCGCGTGGGACAAGCAATCGTGGAGGGCGTCAACGCTGCAGAGGATCTGGAGCTTGTTGCTGAAATCGATCGCGATACTCCGCTTGAGAAGCTAGTCGAAGCTGGCGCGCAGGTAGCCGTTGACTTCACCCAGCCTGCTTCCGTTATGGGCAACCTTGAATTCTGTACTCAGCATGGCATTCACGCCGTCGTGGGGACCACGGGCTTCGACGCCGAGCGTCTGGCGCAAGTGGAGGAATGGACGAAGGAGGACGGCGCGGGCCACGTGTTGATCGCTCCCAACTTTGCTATTTCGGCTGTGCTGACCATGGTCTTCGCGGCGCAAGCTGCGAAATTCTTCGACAGCGCTGAGGTGGTTGAGTATCACCACCCGAACAAGCTCGATGCGCCGTCCGGCACCGCGGTTCATACCGCACAGGGCATCGCGAAGGCTCGCAAAGAGGCTGGATTGGATGCAATGCCGGACAAGACCGAGCAGTCCCTCGACGGAGCACGCGGCGCGGATGTTGACAGCGTCCATGTTCACGCAGTCCGCATGCAAGGAATGGTGGCGCATGAAGAAGTTATCTTCGGTACCCAGGGCCAGTCGCTGACGATCCGTCAAGATTCTTATGACCGTTCCTCTTTCACTCCAGGCGTGCTCATGGGTGTGCGGGAAATTGAGTCTCATCCAGGGCTGACCGTGGGCCTGGAAAAGTACTTGGAGCTGTAATGGCTAAGGTCACTGAGCTTGATGTCCAGCTCATCGCGGCCACTTCTTTCCACGCGCCGCAGGGAGTGGACTGGGAGGTGGACGGGGAGGCGTCGGAAAGCGAGGCTCTTGTCGAGTTCGCTGGGCGAGCTTGTTACGAGTCCTTCGATAAGCCGAACCCACGTACTGCGTCGAACCAGGCTTATCTGCATCACATCCTCGAGGTTGGGCATGATGCGCTGCTCGAGCACGCAACCGCGACGCTGTATATCCGTGGTTTGTCGCGTTCGGCAACGCACGAGCTAGTTCGCCACCGACATTTCTCTTTTTCGCAACTCTCGCAGCGCTTTGTTCATTCCGAAGAAGCTGAAGTGGTGCTGCCGAAACTCATCGCGGAGGATGAACAGCTCACACGCCTGACTCTGCAGGCGGCGGACGATGCACGTTTTGTCTATGAAGAGCTCCTCGACGCTCTTGAATCGAAGCTCGAGCAGGAACCGAATGCATTGCTGCGCAAGAAGCAGGCACGCCAGGCCGCCCGTGCAGTGCTACCCAACCTGGCGGAGTCTCGCATCGTCGTGACCGGCAACTACCGGGCGTGGCGTCACTTCATCGGCGCGCGGGCGACGGAACAGGCGGATACGGAGATGCGGCAGCTAGCGGTGACATGTCTGAAACTGTTGCGAGAGCAATCGCCAGTGCTTTTCGACGATTTCAATATCACCTCCCTGAGCGATGGCACTGAAATGGCGTCGAGCCCCTACGCTTAAGGAGAAATTTAAGACTCGCGCACCGCCCCGATTCAGCTAATAGGGCGCAAAGCGGGTAATCTTGACGCCTATGAGCACAGGTATGACAGCACAGACAGGCGTCGACACTTTCGGACGCGTGGGCGTAGCGATGGTCACCCCGTTTGACCAGGACGGTGCGCTAGACGTGTCTGCGGGACGTCGCCTAGCAGCTCATCTTGTTGATAACGGCGTCGACTCGCTCATCTTGTCGGGTACTACGGGCGAGTCGCCCACGACGTCGTTGGATGAAAAGCTGGAGCTGTTTGCGGCTGTGAAGGAAGAGGTAGGGGACCGAGCCACCCTCTGTGCTGGTGCGGGAACCAACAACACCGCTACCAGCGTCGAGGCGGCACGCGCCTTTGCTGATGCAGGTGCGGATAGCCTTTTGGTTGTTACCCCGTACTACTCCAAGCCCTCCCAGGCTGGTGTGTACGCGCACTTCACTGCCGTGGCTAACGCCGTGGATCTTCCGATTTGTCTGTACGACATTCCTGGCCGCTCGGGCATCCCGATTGAAACGGAGACGATTCTCCGTCTCGCGGACGTGCCGAACATTCAGGCCGTCAAGGACGCTAAGGGCGACCTTGTTGCGGCCGCACCGCTTATCCAGGAGACCGGTTTAGCGTGGTACTCCGGAGATGATGGCCTCAACCTGCCATGGCTTGCCCTTGGCGCATCGGGTGTCATTTCCGTGATTGGTCACCTTGCACCGCGCGCCCTGGCTGATCTCTACGTGGCCTTCGATGAGGGCGATATCGCACGTGCACGAGAGATTAACGCGAAAACTTTAACCCCGCTCATCCAGGCGCAAGGCCGTCTGGGCGGAGCAACTCTTGTTAAGGCTGCCCTGCGTCTGCAGGGTATTGAAGTAGGGGATCCTCGACTTCCGGTATCCGCGGCTGACGCGGAGGAGGTAGAGGCTCTCCGCCACGATTTGGAGAAGGCTGGAGTCCTTTAAGAATGACTGAATCCCGTAACCGCTCCCGCAAGGTAACCCGCAAGGCGGGCCCGCCTGCGGAGACTGAGACCGCCTCGAATGAGGCGGCTTCGCCGGTTTTCCAAGCGCCGAATGAATCGGCTGCGACTGGCACTAATTCGAACGAGTCTGACAACTCGAACAACTCAAATTCCGAGGACGGCAACCGCCGCTCCCGTTCCCGTGGTTCCCGCGGCGGCCGTGGCCGCGGCCGCGGTGGCAATGGTGGCGCTAACAATAACGGTAATAACGGCAACAACAATGGTGGTCGCAACAACGGCCGCAACCGCAATAACAACCGTGGCCGCCGCAACGTGCCTAAATCCATGCAGGGCGCGGACCTGACCAAGCGTTTGCCGGAACCTCCGAAGCAACAAAAGGATGCCCTGCGCATTTATGCTCTGGGTGGTATCTCTGAGATCGGTCGCAACATGACCGTCTTTGAGTATCAGGATGAACTTCTCATCATCGACTGTGGTGTGCTTTTCCCGTCCTCCGGTGAGCCGGGCGTGGATCTTATTCTGCCGGACTTTGGTCCGATTGAGAAGAAGATTCACAAGGTCAAGGCCCTCGTCGTAACCCACGCGCACGAGGATCACATTGGCGCTATCCCGTGGCTTTTGAAGCTGCGCCCGGATATCCCGATCGTGGCATCGCGCTTCACCATCGCGCTCATTGCTGCAAAGTGTAAGGAGCACCGCCAGAAGCCGAAGTTCGTTGAAGTCAACGAGAAGTCTGATGTGAACTACGGTCCGTTCCGCTGCCGCTTCTGGGCAGTGAACCACTCGGTCCCGGACGCACTTGGTGTCATGCTCGGCACCCCGGCTGGCAATATCATTCACACCGGTGATATCAAGCTGGACCAGACCCCGCTGGATAACCGCCCGACTGACCTCCCAGCACTGTCGCGTTACGGTGATGAGGGCGTGGACCTCATGCTGTGTGACTCCACCAACGCCAACATCCCGGGTGTTTCTGCCTCTGAAGGTGACATTCCGGCAACCTTTAAGCGTTTGGTTTCTGGAGCCAAGCAGCGCGTGATTATCGCGTCCTTCGCGTCGAACGTGTACCGCGTGCAGGCGGCTATCGACGCTGCCGTGGCTGCCGGCCGAAAGGTCGCATTCAACGGCCGTTCCATGATGCGCAACATGGAGATTGCGGAAAAGATGGGCTTCCTCAAGGTTCCGCGCGGCACCATCATCCCGATCGATGAGGCAGCCAAGATGGCTCCGCACAAGGTTCTGCTCATCACCACGGGTACCCAGGGCGAGCCGATGGCCGCTTTGTCCCGCATGGCTCGTCGCGAGCACCGTCAGATCACGGTCCGTGATGGTGACCTCATCATCTTCTCCTCCTCCCTCATCCCGGGTAACGAGGAAGCAGTATTCGGAGTCATCAACATGCTGTCCCAGATTGGTGCTGAAGTCATCACCAATAAGGAGGCCAAGGTTCACGCCTCCGGCCACGGCTACGGTGGTGAGCTGCTGTTCCTGTATAACGCAGCACGCCCGAAGAACGCCATGCCGGTTCACGGCGAATGGCGCCACCTGCGCGCGAACAAGGAGCTCGCAATCTCCACGGGTGTTGCCCGTGATCGCGTAGTCCTTGCTCAGAACGGTGTCGTGGTTGACTTGCGCAATGGCCGCGCCGAGGTCGTCGGCCAGATCCAGGTGGGCAACCTTTACGTCGATGGCGTGTCCATGGGTGACGTCGACGCGGACACCTTGGCAGACCGCACCAACTTGGGTGCAGGAGGCGTGGTGTCGATTACCTGTGTGATCGACAACCGCACCTCGCGTCTGCTCGAGCACCCAACGGTCTCCACTACTGGTTTCTCTGATGACGACCGCGGCATCGTGCCGGAGGTCGCAGAGATGGTGGAGGATACCATGAACGATCTCGCCGCAGAGGGTGAGAACGATACCTACCGAATGGTGCAGAAGATTCGCCGTAAGGTAGCCAAGCTCATGTCTTCGAAGTACAAGCGTGAGCCGGTTATCCTGCCGACGATCGTTCCGACCAACTCGGATATCCTGTTGCCGGACGACGACGAGGTGCTCGCCTCCCGCGAGTCGCTCTAAAACAGCGACGATTGCGCCCCAGCGTTCCTGCCAACGGTAGGTATGCTGGGGCGCATGTCGTTTTCATCTGCTGAGCGCGCCAAGATGGTGGCGCTGTTTCATGAGCTAGGCCCCGACGCACCCACGCTGTGTGAAGGATGGACTACCCGTGACCTCGCCGCACATTTGTGGGTACGCGAAAACCGTCTTGATGCCTCCGCTGGGCTCTTCGTGCCGGCTCTTTCTTCGCGCCTTGAGAAGGCGACGGAGGAAGCGCTCAAACGCGATTATGACGAGCTGGTGGATGACTGGGGGAGTGGGGCAAGCAAACTTAACCCTTTCCGCTACGCCGACAAGCTAGTTAATTCGGCTGAGCACTTTGTGCATCACGAGGACATTCGCCGCGCGAATGGACGTACCGAAGCGCGTGAATTTTCCCATGCTGCGCAGAAAGAACTTCTTCTTACTTTGAAGACGATGGGGGCAGGATTGCTATCACAGTCGAGTCTTCCCGTGGTACTAGAGCCGAGTGGGTTCCCGCCCATCGTGGCAGCGGATAAACATGGTGTCGCGGAACAGGGTGACGCCATCGTTCGCGTGCGTGGCACTGTGTCCGAAATCTTGTTGTGGGCGTTCGGGCGCGATGCTGCTCACGTCGAGATTGTGGGGGATAAGAGCGCCATCACCAGGTCAAGTCTCTAGACTGAACCCGCTGGAAATTTCGCCACACGCGTGTGGCTTATGTTGTTAATGGTGCATTTGCTACTAGAGTGTCAGACATGTCTGTCAAAAACGCTCCGTCTCGCGCTTCCGGTCGAGGTCGCGCCGCTGATCGCTCGCGGCCGTCCGGCCGAAGCAGTTACTCGCTGACGTCTGCAACTCGCGCTGCTGAGACCTCCGAAGAGAGGACCGGCAGCGCCTTTCGTGCCGTAGGGCGAGGCTTAGGAACCGTTTTTGGCGCAACCGCCCGCGGAATGGGTGGCATGGCGAGAGGCGTCGGCCATGGCTTGGCTGGTTTGAAACCGGCTGATTACAGTGACCGAGACGAGAATGTCTACGGCGGTGACTATGATGCCTATGACGCTTATGAAGCAGAAGCGTACGAGGATTACGACGAGTTGAGGGAGCCAGGGGCAATTTCTGGGCGCGCGAAAAACAAGAAGGCTACGAACACCACACATGAAGCAGCGGCTAAGGCAGCGTCGAAGAAGAGCAAAGTGACCCGCGCGCGCGACGTTGATGGGGACGCAGCTACCACTGTCATGGATCGCCCGACGTCAACGGAGAAGAGCATTCGCATCTCAAACCCAGATGCTGTGGCTCTAGTGCTCATTGGCATCGCCATCATTCTGGCCTGTGCCACGTGGTTCCAGGTCGCGGGCATCATCGGTGAATACCTGACCGATGCCGTGCGCTACGTCATTGGCGCGGGTGCGTATGTCCTGCCTGTTGGCCTCCTGGCGGTCGCTATCGCGCTCATGATGGATTTTTCAGGCCCTGCCGGACATTTTAAGCCGCGTGTCGTGGGCGGAACGTCGCTCATCATCGTGTGCATGCTCAGTCTGATTCATATTTTTGCTGGTCTTCCAGACCTAACGTGGAAGAATAATGCGGCCGGCGAAGCAGGTGGTGCCATCGGCTTCGGGATCGGTGAGCTGCTCGTTGCGGCTTTCTCCAGCTACGTGGCCGTGCCTCTGTTGTTCCTGCTCATCGTTTATGGAGCTCTCAATGTCACGGGCATTACCCTGCGTGAAGCCTATGACTTCGTGGCAGCGCAGTTCTCCGCAGTGGTCCATGGTGTGCGTAACCGCAAGCGGGGCAGGGACGAGGAGCTGCTTGACGACGTCCCCGAGGACGACTACGGCTACGTCACCGATGACATCGATGCGATTGCCGAGGGGCGCGAGCGCCCCGAACGCCAGTCTTATACTCCGCGACCTCGACCGCGTCCGCGCCCCGCACAGGCTTATCCAATAGCGGAGCCGGACGAGAATGCCACGGTGTCCTTCGATTCCGCGGCGTCCGCAAAGCCGGTGCAGAACGAGCCGGTTCAGCAAGAGCCAATCCAACACGGTCGTCCGTCCTTCGACTCTGAGCGCACGGCTCAGATTGATGACACTGATGAGTTCCCTGCTGTTCCGGAGCCAGGACCTCAACCGGCTCCGGCACCGAAGCCTGCTCCCAAGAAGCGTCCGCGCGTGGATGTCGGCGGGGCAGCCGGTGCGGCACTCGGTGCGGCGGCAGCGGGGACGTCGGCAAGCGCGGCCCAAAAGGCTGCCGCTAGCGGTGATGTCGTCTCCGACGCGCATTCAGAAGCCGTGCGCCTCTTCCAGCAGCGTTCTGGACGCGATGCAATGACCGGCGCCAAGGTAGATGAAGAGCCGCCGGCACAGCAGGAAACCCCGGCAGAACCCAGCGGTGCTGAAGACACAGCGCTTGGCGGAGGCTACGACGTCCCGACGACGGACTTGCTCACTGCCGGAAAACCAGCCAAGGCTCGTACCGAAGCCAACGACCGCATTATCGAGGCCATCACTGAGGTCTTCGAGGAGTTCAAGGTCAACGCCCAGGTCACTGGCTTTAGCCGTGGACCGACAGTCACGCGCTACGAGATTGAGCTGGGCCCAGGCGTCAAGGTTTCCAAGATCACGAACCTGCAGTCCAACTTGGCTTATGCCGTGGCGACGGATAACCTGCGCCTGCTGACGCCGATTCCGGGCAAGTCCGCTGTGGGGATCGAGGTGCCGAACGCTGACCGCGAGATGGTGCGCCTGCGCGATGTGCTCGATTCCCCAGCGCTGCGGGCTGACCACGACCCCATGCTTATTGGTTTGGGCAAGGACATCGAAGGCGAGTACACGTCCTTCTCCGTGAAGAAGATGCCGCACTTGCTTGTCGCCGGTGCTACTGGTTCCGGTAAATCGGCATTCGTGAATTCCATGCTCGTCTCGTTGCTCACGCGCGCGACGCCGGAAGATGTGCGCCTCATCCTCGTTGACCCGAAGATGGTGGAGCTCACGCCGTACGAGGGTATTCCGCACCTCATCACTCCGATCATTACGCAGCCGAAGAAGGCTGCGGCCGCTCTACAGTGGCTGGTGGAAGAAATGGAGCAGCGCTACATGGATATGCAGGCAGCTCGCGTGCGCAAGATCGAGGACTTCAACCGCAAGGTTCGCAGCGGAGAGTACCAGGCGCCGGCCGGCTCGCAACGTGAAATGCGCCCCTACCCGTACATCGTCTGCGTTGTAGACGAGTTGGCTGACCTCATGATGACGGCTCCGAAGGAGATTGAGGATTCCATCGTCCGCATCACTCAGAAGGCACGTGCGGCGGGTATCCACCTGGTGCTGGCAACGCAGCGTCCGTCCGTGGACGTGGTGACGGGCCTTATCAAGACCAACGTGCCCTCCCGTCTGGCGTTCGCAACCTCCTCGCTTACGGACTCCCGCGTCATCCTGGACCAGGGTGGAGCAGAGAAGCTCATTGGTATGGGCGATGGCCTCTTCATCCCGCAGGGCGGACGCCCGGTGCGTATGCAGGGTGCCTTCGTTTCCGACGAAGAGGTGCAGGCAGTTGTCGACGCCGCCAAGGCCCAGGGCACCCCGAACTACACCGAGGGCGTGACGGACGACAAGACCTCCGAGGCAAAGAAGGAGATTGACGAGGAGATTGGCAAGGATATGGACGACCTCCTCGAGGCCGTCGACCTTGTGGTCACCTCCCAGCTGGGTTCGACGTCGATGCTGCAGCGCAAGTTGCGTATCGGCTTTGCCAAGGCTGGTCGCCTCATGGACCTCATGGAATCCCGTGGTGTTGTGGGGCCGTCGGAAGGCTCGAAGGCTCGAGAGGTTCTGGTAAAGCCGGAAGAGCTCGACACCATCATCTGGATGATCAAGGGCGCTGATCCTGCCGAGGCTCCGAAGGAGATTCAGGACGCCGAGGCTGACGGTGAGAGTACCGAAGCGTCTAGCGACGACGACACGCGCACCGTTCAGATCAACGCCAACCCCTCTGCAGGCGCGTTCTAGATTACGTGTAGGATAGGACAAGTCTTGGAGGGGAGTACCCCACTCTTCGGCGCTGATCGTCAACACGGCAACTGCGAGACAGTTCCCGGTCGCGTCGGCTGGTAATGCCCTGTATGGAGGCTGCTAGCGGGGGAGACCTCCGGTCTTTGTAGCCACGCCGACCGGAGGGATAGGGCACTATGCACGTACCATTGTGGGTCTGGGCCATCACCATCGCTGTGATCCTGGGCTTCTTTATCTTCGATTTCTACAGTCATGTTCGTTCACCACATGAGCCGACCATTAAGGAATCCGGCGGCTGGACCCTGTTTTACATGGCGATGGCCGTCGTCTTTGGCGGCGTCGTGTGGGTGTTGTGGGATAGCGAACATGCAGCGCAGTTCTATACCGGTTGGGTAACGGAACAGGCGCTGAGTGTCGACAACCTGTTTGTCTTCTCTCTTATCATGGGATCCTTCAAAATCCCGCGCAGGTATCAGCAGAAGGTGCTGCTCATTGGCATCGTGCTGGCGCTGATCTTCCGACTCGCCTTCATTTTGATGGGTGCGGCTATCATCGCTGCCTGGTCTGATGTTTTCTACATCTTCGCAATCTTCCTCATCTACACAGCGGTGAAGCTGCTCATTGATGAGATAAATGGCACGCCTGAGACCGATCCCAATGACATGCTGGTGGTTAAGTGGCTGCGCAAGGTGGTACACGTAACCCCGCGCTACCACGGCGACAAGCTCACTCACCGCGAAGAGTCCGGTGAAAAGAAGGGCAAGTTTGCCTTGACACCACTCTTTGTGGCCTTGGCGGCCATCGGGCTTATCGACGTCATGTTTGCCTTCGACTCCATCCCCGCCATCTATGGCATTACGTCGGAGCCCTTCTTGGTATTCACCACCAATGCGTTTGCCCTGATGGGTCTGCGCCAGATGTTCTTCCTCATTGATGGCTTGCTGGACCGCCTTGTTTACCTGCCTTATGGCCTGGGTATTATCCTGCTCTTCATCGGCGTCAAGCTGCTGTTCCACGCCCTGCACGAAAACAACCTGCCGTTTATCAATGGTGGCGAAAACGTCAGCGCGGTTCCGGAAATTACGACTCTTACCTCACTTTTGGTCATCGTCGGAGTTCTCGGCATCACGGTGTTGCTTTCGGTGTGGAAAGACAAGCGCGATCAAGCCCAAGGTGGTGTGGTAATTTCCCACAACCACTATGACTGGGATGACTTTGGCAACAAGATTGTTCGCAACCATGAAGGCGAGCTCGTTGGCAAGGCGGACGAGCTTCCTAAGTCTGAGCTGCCCTAATGAGGCGTGTCAGCCAAGACCGACGCTCCAGGTAAGACCGACTCGACGTGGGACCTAGAAGGAATTAATGACTGGGTTCCACTCGCGGAAGGCTCGGCCGGTGACCGCGCCTTCCGTGTAGAAGGGATCCTGGTCCATGAGCTCGATGACCTGAGCTACCTCGATGGACTCATCTTCAAATTGGAGCACGATGAGTGCGCCACCCTTGGAATCAGTAAACGGGCCGGAACCGCAAATCTGGCCCTTCTCATGCAACGCGCCAATGAACTCGCGGTGCTGTGGGCGGGTCTGGGCGATGATCGGGTTTTGGGGGTTGTACTCATAGGACACTGCGAAATACTTCATGTAGTCCATGCTAGTGCGCAGCGGGTGCGTGAGAGGGACGTTCAGCATATGGGTAGGGAGGGTGCTGCCTTGGTTGTGCCGTTGTGGCACTGAGGGTGGGGTGCTCACGGTAGGATGATGGGCGTGAAGAATTCCCAGGATGCGCAAAACCAATCTCATGCCACGGATGTTAACCCCGAGGTATCCAATTGGAACCTGCCTAACATCCTGACGAGTGTGCGTATCCTTTTCATCCCGCTCTTCGTGTGGCTCGTGCTTGGCGGGCATGACTGGTGGGCCTTCGGCTGTTTCGTGCTTCTTATGATCACGGACAAGCTGGACGGTGATATTGCGCGGTCGCGGGGTCTTGTCACCAACTTTGGAAAGATCGCTGATCCCATTGCGGATAAGGCGCTCATGACCGCGGCCTTTGTGTGCCTCAACATCATTGGCGTGTTGCCGGTGTGGGTGACCGTTCTGATTCTCGTTCGTGAGTTTGGCATTACGATCTGGCGCTTTGTCCTGCTGCGTCAAGGTAAGGTCGTGCCGGCTTCCCAAGGCGGAAAGCTCAAGACGGCACTGCAGACATTGGCGGTGGCACTCTACCTGTGCCCGCTGCCCAGCTGGATGGACGTTCCCAGCTTTATCGTCATGATTGCCGCTGTCATCGTCACCGTTGTCACGGGTATTCAGTACCTCATCGACGGCTACAAAGAAAACAAGGCGGGGCAAGCCAATGGGCGTTGAGGGCGACCTTGTCGCAGTACTTCGCGAACGCGGGGAGACAGTGGCGTTCTGTGAGTCCCTCACTGCCGGTCTCGCAGCGGCGAGTGTAGCTAGCGTGCCTGGGGCGTCTGCAGTTTTGCGCGGCGGGTTGGTCACGTATGCCACTGAGGTGAAGGCGCACTTCCTTCACACGTCGGTAGACTGCCTCGAAGAACAGGGAGTTGTCTCCGCAGACACGGCCGTGGAGATGGCACACGCAGCGTGTATGGAAACCGGCGCTGACTGGGGCATCGGGCTTACCGGCGTGGCTGGGCCAGACCTGCAGGAGGGAAAACCTGCGGGGACGGTGTATGTGGGGCTGTACCGGAGGGACGTCGTTAAGCGCGGCGTTCTCATCGAACTCGATGAGGGGGAAAGAAACGCCATTCGTTCGGCCGCCGTGGAGTCGGCCTTGAGCCTGCTTCTATCAACTATTCAAGAAAAGTAGGCGATTTTGGGAACAAGATGAGGCGCTCGGCCGTTATACCGAGTGATGAACACTTCAGTTGCACTTCTTGAAAAACCCACTCCGGCAGTAGCCCGGACCGCAGAGCGAGCTCCAGAGCCGCTTCTTCGTGAGGCGCTGGGGTTGACGCTGCGAGCCTTCCGTGCAGATAAAGGCGTGACCTTGCGTGAACTCGCAGGTGTGGCACGTGTGTCCCCGGGGTACCTTTCGGAGTTGGAGCGCGGACGCAAAGAGGTTTCCTCTGAGCTTCTGGCATCGGTGTGCCATGCGCTTGATGTCAGCGTGTCTGATGTCCTTATTGAGGCAGCCGGATACATGGCATTGCCGTCGATGGATGAAGAGCTAGCCTCCACTGCGCCGGCTGCATCGGAACTTTAAGCCCTATCCCACATCTGGATTTAATCGGCGACGCATTTCCATTGGCTTCGCTACTATTGGACGGGTAGAACATCCACTCGGTGAGTGGCGTAAATAATCAACGTGAACATTCCTAACTGCTGAGAAAGGCATCTTCTGTCATGGCGAACCCATTCGTAAAGGCGTGGAAGTACTTGATGGCTCTCTTCGATTCCAAGATTGAGGAGAACGCGGATCCGAAGGTACAGATCGAGCAGGCCATCGAAGAAGCGCAGCGTCAGCACCAAGAGCTGTCCCAGCAGGCAGCTGCGGTCATTGGTAACCAGCGTCAGCTGGAGATGCAGCTCAACCGTCGCTTGAGCGAAATTGAGAAGCTGCAGCAGAATACCCGCAATGCCCTGAACCTCGCGGACAAGGCCCGCGCTGAGGGCGATGTACAGAAGGCTACGGAGTACGAGAATGCCGCTGAGGCTTTCGCCGCCCAGCTCGTGACTGCAGAACAGTCCGTGGAAGACACGAAGAAGCTGCACGATCAGGCACTGCAGCAGGCAGATCAGGCTAAGAAGGCAGTCGAGCGCAATGGCATGGCCTTGCGTGAGAAGGTTAATGAGCGCTCGAAGCTGCTGTCCCAGCTGGAGCAGGCCAAGATGCAGGAGAAGGTATCCGAGTCTCTGAACTCGATGAACGAGCTCACTGCTAACGGCAATTCTCCGTCCCTCGATGCCGTGCGCGACAAGATTGAGCGCCGTTACTCCAAGGCGCTGGGCCAGGCAGAGCTGGCTGAGAACTCCGTATCTAACCGCATGCAGGAAATTGAGCAGGCAGGCGTGCAACTGGCTGGCCACTCGCGCCTCGAGCAGATTCGCGCAGAGATGAATAGCACTAAGGCTGTGGAGGGCAACTCTCAGCAGGCTATTGGTGCGGGTGAGAACAACGCCCAGCCGAGCGCGGCCGATGATGCTGTCCAGGCCCGCCTGCGTGAGCTGCGTGGCGAGTAAGAGCTGAGATTTTCTAGTCGCCGACGCCGCGTGCGTGAAGGGCCTCGCCCATAGCGCGGGCGCGGCGAATAGAACGAATGATAACCGGGGTACCGAATGCGGTCAGTGAGGCCGTGGCACCCCGGGCTTTTCGTGCGTCAAGCACTTCGAGGACAGTGCCAAGCATGAGTGGCAGGAGGCGGATGGTGAGAGACATCGCCAGCGTGATGTTCTCTACGGGCACACCCAGTTTGCCAAGAGGTGCGAGAGCGCGGTCGAAGGAATCCATCATCTCCGAAACCTTCGTGGTGAGGGTTAGCAGCACGGCCGCAGTGACGGCCGCATAGACCGTAAGAAACATGATCGCAGCCGAGGTGAGATCTTTTTGCCACCACTGAAACGCCGCGAGCGCAACCAACAAATAGAGCGGGGGAGCGAGCTGACCTACTGCCACCCGGAGGGGGATGTGAGCGACAGGGAAGAGCACAAGAGGAATAGCAAGGCTTAAGGCTGCCCACACAACCGTCTTCACCGCTAACGAGGTGACGAGGATGAAAACGATAAGGGTAAGGAACTTCACCGCAGCAGGGATGCGGTGAATAATCGTGTCTGCGTCGACATAAAAACCGAGTGGGATGTTCTTGGGCATGATTCTAGAGCGGGCGTGAGGCCATGAGATTGGTGTAGAAGGGGATGACCTCATCGGGAGGGGCATCAGCGGCGACGTGATGATTATCGATGCATATCACGCGGTCGAAGTCTGAGAGAAAGTCCAGGTCGTGGGTTACCACAATCAGTTGCTGTTCGAGGCTTGCGAATTCGCGGCGAATGCGGTCGCGGTTACGTAAATCCAGCAATGTCGTGGGTTCATCGGCAATGATGACGGTGGGTTCCATGACGAGGACGGCAGCGAGGGCGAGCAGCTGCTTTTGCCCGCCCGACAGTGTGTGGGGAGATTGGTCAGACAGAGGGGTCAATCCAAAACGATCAAGTACAGCATCAACCCGCGCAGCTCGTTCCTCTTTGGATAACTTGAGCCTGCGCAGTGAAAAGTCCACGTCATCCCGTACATTTGGCATGACGATTTGGTTCTCTGCATCGGAGAAGACGAAGCCCACCTTGCGGCGAACGTTTTTGCCGTGCTTGGCGACGTCCACTCCGTCCACCAGCACAGTGCCTTCCGTAGGCTCCCCAAGGCCGTTGATGAGGCGAACGAGGGTAGATTTGCCGCCGCCATTGGCACCGATGATGCCGATACGCTGTTCGGTCAACGTCATCGAAACACTGTCAAGGACCTTCTTTTCGTCGAAGGAAACAGAGACGTTGTGAAAATCAACCTGAGGCACGGCGGCAGCTTAGTTCTGGGCTTGTAGCTGTGGTTTCTGAGCGCGGCGCCCCATGAGATCAGGGAAAGCGGCGTGGACACCGGCTGCAATGGCGACCACGATGGCTACCTTGATGAGGTCAGGGACGATGAATGGTCCCTGGGCCAGAATCGCGGCGCCAAAGGACATATCAGAGCGAACCATGAGACCGAGGCTGCCGCAGAGATATTGGATAGCAAGGCCAATGATGCCGGCGATAGCGAGCGTGACAATCATGCCGCCCTTATTCCGCGGTGCGCGGTAGGCGATGAGACCCGTGATGGCGGGGGCAATGATGTAGCCGACGAGGTATCCCACGGTGGGGCCGGCGATGGCACTGAGCGCGCTGCGGCCACCAGCCAAGATAGGAAGGCCTACCAGGCCGAGGGCCATAAAGAGGAGGCCAACGAAGAAGCCACGGCGACCGCCCAGGACGAGGCCGGCAAGAATAATGACGGCGTTCTGGATGACGATCGGCACGCCCGCGGTTGGGGTGGGGATAGACACAAACGCGAAAACGATGATGAGTGCGGTAAAGACCGCGACGTAGGCGATGTCGAGAGCGACAGAATTCTTTTTCATGGGCCAAAGTTTATCTAGTAGGAGAAGTTAGCAGCAAATGGACTGTTTTGAACACCGTTCAAGCTTGGCTTTTGGCCGACGAAACTACCCCATATGGGGTACTCTTCGGGCATGAATAAATTACGGGCAAGCAAGGCAGTGTGCGGCGGTGCTGTCATCGTTGCGGCTTCGGTGGTGATGTCGGGGTGTTCGCTTATCAACTCTGCAAACGTGATTGAGAATATCGATGCGGCTGCAGGCGTTGCCGACGGTGAAGTGGGAGAGGTCACGATGCCTGTCGGCGATATCTTCGATACCCAGTATCAGCGCGTGATTTTTATTTGCTCAGGTGCCACTGAATCCGATGTTGATGATGCGAGTGGCGGAACCTGGCAGGGAGGCTCTGATGAAGATGATGAGTGGTATCCGCCATCGCGTGGCACCGTGGAGATTTATCGCGACACTGAAGGCTCGGGATTTTCCAAGTATGTCACCTCTTTCGCTCCCGAAGACGATCTTGATGTGTGTCGAAACATGGGCGGTGTTGTTGCCGTGCTGCCGGCAAGCGAAGAAGTGACCTTTGTGCGCTCCGAACAGGATGGCCCCTGGGTGAAGCAATAAGTGTTCGACATGCCAGGGTGGAGAGTCGCAAATCGAACACTTGTGTGTGTATTGTGAGTGGGGAGTCCGCTAGGGGCGTTAGAGTACCGTCGTGGTGTGAAACAAAAGCGAAACCGCAATTGTTGACAGACCTGGGAACCGAAGCCTCTGTGCGGCAGTCTAAATTGGTGACTCCCGCGTCAGCGGCACGAAAACCACATTAAAAATCAGCTATCACACCAGTTATCGCTCATCGTAAAAACACTCGACAAAGTAGTGAGGAAATAAATGGCTACGAAGAAGAAGTCCTCGGCAGCAAGCAAGGGTGACGATCGTCAGAAAGCCCTTGACGCCGCAATGTCCATGATTGAAAAGGATTTCGGCAAGGGCGCTGTTATGCGCTTGGGCGACGATGACCGCCCGCCAATCCGGGCTATTTCTTCCGGTAACACTGCCATCGATATTGCCTTGGGTGTGGGAGGATTCCCGCGCGGACGCATCGTGGAAATTTACGGTCCTGAATCCTCTGGTAAGACTACGGTGGCTCTGCACGCTATTGCCTCGGCGCAAAAGGAAGGTGGAATCGCGGCTTTCATCGATGCTGAGCACGCCCTCGATCCTGAGTATGCACGTCTTCTGGGCGTGGATACTGACAACTTGTTGGTTTCCCAGCCGGATACGGGTGAACAGGCGTTGGAAATTGCAGACATGCTCGTGCGTTCCGGCGCTATTGACATCATCGTCATTGACTCCGTGGCGGCACTGACGCCGAAGGCGGAGATTGAAGGCGAGATGGGTGACAGCCATGTGGGCTTGCAGGCTCGCCTGATGTCCCAAGCACTGCGTAAGATGACCGGTGCACTGTACAACTCTGGGACGACCGCCATCTTCATTAACCAGCTGCGTGAGAAGATTGGTGTGATGTTCGGTTCGCCGGAGACCACCACCGGTGGTAAGGCGCTGAAATTCTACGCCTCCGTGCGCTGCGATATTCGCCGCATTCAGACTCTGAAGGATGGTCAGGATGCCATTGGTAACCGCACCAAACTGAAGATTGTGAAGAACAAGGTTTCTCCGCCGTTTAAGATTGCGGAATTCGACATCATGTATGGCGAAGGTATTTCACGCGAATCCTCCATCATTGATCTGGGCGTCGAGCACGGTTTCATCAAGAAGTCTGGTTCGTGGTTCACCTATGAAGGCGACCAACTGGGCCAAGGCAAGGAGAAGGCCCGCAACTTCCTGAAGGAGAACCCAGACTTGGCGGATGAGATTGAGAAGAAGATCTTCGTCAAGCTTGGCGTGGGGTCCGCTGCTGCTGAGGCTGGGGATGACGTAGCCATGGATGTTCCGGGCGCAGATGATCCGCTGACTGATGAGTCTGTCGGCTTGGTCCCGAACGTCGACTTCGACGACGACTAAGCCGCGTCGGAGATGGTCCAACCCTCACTGGAGAAGATAGAGAAGCTGCGCCAAGCACTCGAAGACTATGAATCGGGTGCTGCGGGCGGACAGCTCATTGATGTCGAGGCCGAGGAGGCAAAGGCCTCAGTGCGCTCCCGAGCACTACGGCTTCTTGACCAGCGGGCACGTTCGCGCGAAGAACTACGCGAACGCCTCCTTGCGGCAGAGTTCGAGCCGGATGTTATCGATGTCGTCCTTGATGATCTTGCGGGTGTGGGCCTTATTAATGACGAGAGCTTCGCACGCGAGTGGGTACGTCAACGGCATGTGCGTCGTGGCAAATCTGCACGCGCCTTGAACATGGAGCTCAAGGATAAAGGCGTCGATGCTGCTGACCGTGCGGTGGCTTTGGAACAAATCACCGAGGAATCGGAAGAAGCAACTGCCCGCAAGGTGGCGGAGAAGAAAGCGCGGACGATCAAGAAGGTGCCCGCGGACCGACATGAGCGTGAAAAGTTCCTCAGACGAATAGTGGGGACGCTGGCACGCCGCGGCTACAGCCACAGCCTGACGATGCGGATATCCATCGAGGCGTTGGATGCCCGCATCGCTGAACTGGCCTGAGCCGCACCCCGCTAACTGCTGTAGATCAACAGGTTTACTCGGCGGGGTTGCGGATTTCCGTGTAACCCTTCGAGTGCCAGTCCACGTTGACGTTGTCCTTGGTATCGAGGCCTTGGTCCGGCTGCTCAGGGACCTTCGCCACAATGTTTTTGCGGGCACGACCAGCGCGCAGCTGGCGCTCAATGCGCTCGGCCAGAAGGCTGAGCCCCCAGTTGATGAGAATCATGATGATGGCGACGACAACGAGCGAAGCTAGGTAGTTCTTGTTATAAGACGCCGATTGGATACCGGAGCGCACCACCTCGACGTAGCCAATCTGGTAGCCCAAGGCAGAGTCCTTGAGCGCGATGATCATCTGCGAAATCAATGCCGGCAGCATAGCGGCCACTGCCTGCGGGAGCAGGATGGTGAGCATGGTTTGATTGTGCGAAAGGCCTAGTGCGCGGGCAGCCTCCGTCTGGCCCTTGGGCAGGGACTTGATGCCCGAGCGAAGAATTTCTGCCACCACCGAGCCGTTGTACAGAGTCAGGGCAAAGACTACGGCGCTGAATGCTAGGTGCTTAGACGGCACGACGTCATAAATGGCAAAAAGCTGGTAGGCGAAAATCATGAGCAGCAGTACGGGAATGGCACGGAAGAATTCGACGACCACTCCGCACACAGTGCGGATGATGACGTTCTCACTCAACCGGCCGAGCCCGAAAATCACGCCGAAAATAATGGCGAAGACAATCGAGGCCACTGCGGAGAAGATAGTTCCCCGTAAGCCAGGGATGAGGTACGTCGTCCACGTCTGACTATTGAGAAACGGGGACCATAACTCGGACGCGAGCTGTCCACGCTCATGCAAGGTGGACAGCACCCAATAAAGAACCGCTGCAGAAAGTACGAAGGTGATGATGGTGTAGATGAGGTTGCGACGCTTGCCTTTGGGGCCAGGGGCGTCGTAAAGCACTGTTGCACGTACAGACATTATTTCTTCACCGCCAGACTCTCAGAAAGCTTGCCCAGTCCAAGTCCCATGGGCAGGGTCAGGAGGATAAAGCCGACCGCGAAGATAAAGAAGATGAGGAACAGCTGGCTGGCATGCATTTCAATCGTGGACTTCATGAGCAGTGACGCTTCGGCTACGCCAATCACTGAGGCGATAGTTGTGTTCTTAGTGAGTGCGATAAGCGTGTTGCCCAGTGGGACGATCGCTGCGCGGACCGCTTGTGGGAAAATGATGGTGCTGAACGTCTGTGTAAAGCTCAAGCCCAATGAACGAGCTGCCTCAGCCTGGCCAAAGTCCACGGTGTTGATGCCGGAGCGCAGCGACTCCGCTACGAAAGCCGAGGTATAGAGGATGAAGCCCAAGATGGCGAGGCGGAAGTTATTGTCCACAAGGAATGTCGCAGAATCCCTACTCGCCAGCGCTAAGCCCAGGTTTTGGTAAAGACCAAAAGAACAGAACAGAATAATGAGCGTGAGTGGGGTATTGCGTACCATTGTGATGTATGTAGTGGCAATCCACCGCAAGATGCTGACCGGGGAGACACGCATTGCGGTGAGAATGGTGCCTAGAATCATCGCGCCAATGGCGGACCAGAAAGTCAGTTGGATGGTGAGCCAAAAGGCCGGCCATAGATTAGGGCCAAGTGCAGCCCACATGGAGTCCATAAGATTCTCCTAGGAATACGTCTGCGCCGAGGAACAGAGTGGCCTCGGCGCAGACTACGGGAAAGGCGTAAGTGACTAGTGCTTAGGATTCGAGGAAGGAAAGGTCACCGATGGTGGCTTCGTCGATACCTTCGCCCTTGTCCAAATTCTTCGACACGAGCTTGTCGAATTCACCGGAGGAATGCAGCTCCTCCAACGCCTTATTGACGGCGTCGGTAGCTTCCTGGTCGTCCTTCTTCAGGCCGGCACCGTAGTATTCGTCAGTGAACGGCTTGCCGTCCTTTTCCAGCTCCACCACCTTGAACTTGCCCGGGTTCTGAGCCGCGTAACCATTGAGAATCGTGGCATCCGTCGTCATAGCGTCGACGTTGCCCTGGCTCAGAGCCTCCACACAGGATGAGTAGGTGTCGTACTCCTGCAGCTGAACGCTCGGGAGGGCTTCCTTGACCTTCTGGGCTGGGGTTGAGCCGGTCACCGAGCAGAGAATCTTGCCGTCGAGTCCATCCAGACCCGTGATATCCGAGTTGTCTTCCTGGGTAAGCAGTGCTTGGTGCGTAACGAGGTAAGGGCCTGCGAAGTTGACCTTTTCGGCGCGTGAGGCATTGATGGAATACGTGGCGGTGATGAGGTCGACCTCACCGTTCTCAATGAGCGTCTCACGCTGCGCAGACGGCGTCTCACGCCATTCGATCTCTGGCTCTTCCCAGCCATTGGCCTCGGCGATGTGGTTCACCACGTAGGTCGCGATATCTACATCGAGACCGGTCATGGAGCCATCGCCCTCGCGCAGGCCCAAACCTGGCTGGTCGAACTTAGTTCCGAGTGTGACGTTACCTGCCTCGATGTGTGCGAGCAGGCCTTCGCCGCCCTTGGCGGAATCAGCGGAATCGCCACCACAGGCAACGAGTAGCGAGCTCGAAGCAGCGAGAGCAGCAACGGTGGCGGTGACGCGGGTAAAGGTGCGGGACATGAGATTCTCCTTGAATAGAGTGAGATGGAAAGTTGTGTGGGGTAGTGGGGGTAGTGACGGTCAGTGCTGAAGAATCTTGCCGAGGAAGTCCTTGGCGCGATCCGACTGCGGGTTGGTGAAGAAAGATTCAGGGTCGGTATCTTCGACGATGCTTCCGTCCGCCATGAAGAGGATGCGGTCAGCAGCCCGGCGCGCGAAGCCCATTTCGTGGGTGACCACGACCATGGTCATTCCTTCTTTAGCGAGGTCAGTCATGACGTCGAGGACCTCATTGACCATTTCTGGGTCCAGCGCGGACGTAGGTTCGTCGAACAACATGACCTTGGGGCGCATTGCCAAAGCGCGTGCAATAGCCACGCGCTGCTGCTGGCCACCAGAGAGCTGAGCGGGGTATTTCTCTGCCTGATTGGCAATACCTACGCGCTCCAGCAGCTGCATGGCGAGGTCCTCAGCCTCCGATTTTTTCATCTTGCGAACCTTGATCGGCCCCAAGGTGACGTTGTCCTTAATGGTCTTGTGCGGGAAGAGGTTGAATTGCTGAAAGACCATGCCGACGTCAGCGCGCAGTTTGGCCAAGTCGCGGCCTTCTTCGGGGAGCTGGGTGCCGTCGATGGAGATGCTTCCTTCCTCGATGGTTTCGAGGCGGTTGATCGTGCGACAGAGCGTGGATTTTCCGGAACCGGAGGGACCGAGGACGACGACCACCTCTCCGCGGCCGATCTCCAAATTGATATTGCGGAGAGCGTGGTAATCGCCGAAGTATTTGTTGACTCCGGAGATTTCAATCATGGGGCGCCGTGTGTCAGGCATGCCACATCCCCTTAGTTAAAGTGAACTGGATCATAGGTAGAAGAATAGGGTGTGGAGATAGGGGATGGTGGTCCTTTAGGTAACGAATGCATAACGCTTGGGACTGTGCGAGGCATTAGGAGTAGCGGGACGTGGCCGTTAGAATGTCCCCACGTGAGCACCCCTGTAACTGAACACCAGCCCCGCACCTATGAGGTGCGCACCTTTGGCTGCCAGATGAACGTGCATGATTCTGAGCGTATTTCCGGCCTTCTTGAAGAGGCCGGCTACATCGCCGCACCTGCTGACGTTGAACCGGATCTCGTTGTTTTCAACACCTGCGCGGTGCGAGAAAACGCTGATAAGCGCTTGTACGGAACACTCGGCGCGTTGAAGAAGACCAAGGAAAACCACCCGGGTATGCAAATTGCCGTTGGTGGTTGCTTGGCACAGAAAGATAAGGACACGGTCCTCGATCACGCGCCCTGGGTGGATGCTGTATTCGGTACCCACAACATGGCGGCCCTGCCGACACTGCTGGAGCGCGCCCGTCACAATGATGAGGCCCAGGTGGAGATCGTTGACTCCCTCGAGGCCTTTCCCTCCGTACTGCCGGCCAAACGAGAGTCCGCCTATGCCGGCTGGGTTTCGGTATCAGTGGGCTGTAACAACACCTGTACCTTCTGCATCGTGCCTTCTCTGCGCGGCAAGGAAGAGGACCGCCGACCCGGCGATATCCTCGCTGAAGTCCAGGCGCTCGTGGACCAGGGTGTATCTGAAGTGACCTTGCTGGGCCAAAACGTCAATGCCTACGGTGTAAACTTCGCGGATCCGGACATGCCACGTGATCGTTTTGCTTTCTCCAAGCTGTTGCGTGAAGTGGGCAAGATTGAAGGCTTGGAGCGTCTGCGCTTTACCTCGCCGCATCCAGCGGAGTTCACCTCAGATGTTATTGATGCGATGGCAGAGACCCCGTCTGTGTGTCCACAGCTGCATATGCCGCTGCAATCAGGTTCGGACAAGGTACTGAAAGACATGCGCCGCTCCTACCGTACGAAGAAGTTCTTCGGCATCCTCGATGAGGTGCGCGAGAAGATGCCGCATGCGGCCATCACCACCGATATTATTGTGGGTTTCCCAGGGGAGACTGAAGAGGACTTCGAGGCCACCATGGATGTGGTGCGCCGCGCGCGTTTCGCCTCCGCCTTTACGTTCCAGTATTCGCCTCGCCCTGGTACCCCGGCAGCTGAGATGGAGGATCAGATCCCCAAGGAAGTTGTCCAAGAGCGATTCGAGCGCCTCGTCGCGCTGCAGGATTCCATTCAGGCGGAAGAGAATGCCAAGCTTGTGGGTACGGACGTTGAGCTGCTGGTCCAAGCCGAGGGCGGCCGCAAGAACGACGAAACGCACCGCATGTCTGGCCGTGCCCGCGATGGCCGCCTAGTGCACTTCGCGCCTGTCGACGCCACGGGGAAGGACATCTCCGACGAGATTCGCGCCGGTGATGTCGTCCACACCACAGTGACGGACTCTGGTTCCTTCTTCCTCGTCGCCGATTCCGGAGTAACCGAGCATCGCCGCACTACGGCTGGTGACATGTCCGCGGCTGGTCAAACGCCTACTACCGCACCGATTGGTGTGGGGTTGGGTCTGCCGGGCGTCGGCAAGCCTAGCGCCCCAGCCGCGTCAGCCGACGCGTGTGGTTGCTAGGGGAGAGTAGGCTCCACGTACATGAGTGATGACCTGAATGCCGTGCAGGACGCCGTTGCCGCTGAGCGCCGTGCTGCCAAGACTATCGAGCTCGGTGCTCACCGCTATGCGCTCATCGTTTCGGTGGTGTTGTGGATAGCGTATCTGCTCCTTCCGTATGCCGGCGAAGCTCATGGCTGGGAAGCACTCATGTTGGGAACAACCTCTGAGGGTGTCAAGATTTCGCTCGTGGAGGCAATCAGCGCATGGTTGGCATTGGTCGGCGTGGGAGTGCTCACGACCGCCACCATCGTGACGCGGCGCACCGCTCTGGCACTAGTGGCCTGGATGATGACCACGGTTTCCTTCTTCGCGAACCTCTGGGGCTTTTGGTACCGCGACAGCGCAGCGGACGGCGCCGGAATTGGCATGTACGTAGGCGCGCTATCCACGTTTATCGCCTTCATCGTCTACTGCCAGGTGGCGCTTCGCCGCAGCCCGGAGCAGCTCGCGGCAGCAGAACGGGTGCGCGAGGTTTCGGGACAATTGGATCATGTAGGTGTTCTGCAATCGGAGGCCGCAACAGATGTTCCGGCCGAAGAGAATCCGCTGCTCATCGATAACCGTCGCTCCCAAGCGGCCTCCCGCCACCGCCGTCAACAGGAAGACTCTGACGACAACTAAGGCGTGTGGAATAGCTGCTCGTCTTCCCTCGTTGTGGAAGGCATGGCTACGCTTTTTGAACCACTTGACCTTGGACGACTAACCCTGCCGAACCGCGTGACTATGGCGGCGCTGACTCGTTCGCGTGCTGGTCGTGATGGCGTCCCCACTCAGTTGCACGAGACCTATTACTCACAGCGTGCTTCTCTGGGTTTGATCGTGGCGGAAGGTGTTTTTCCTGCGGTGCGCTGCCGTACCTTCCCAGGTCAAGCGGGCATTGAAACTCCGGAACAGATCGCGGGTTGGCGTCGCGTAGCAGATGCTGTCCACGAGGCGGGCGGACGCATCTTCATGCAGGTCATGAACGGTGGGCGCCTATCCCATGCGAGCCTGCAGGATGGCGCTGAACCTGTCGCACCATCAGCGTTGGCCTCCGGCACTGCGGTGCGTGACTTTGAGTCTCGGAAGGAGTGCCCAGTGCCCCGAGCGCTCGACAGCTCTGAACTGCCGGGCATCGTCGAGCAATTCCGACACGCAGCGCGCAACGCTATTGACGCTGGACTGGACGGAGTGGAGATTCATGGCGCGAACGGCTATCTTCTCCACCAATTCCTTTCCCCAAACTCGAATCACCGCGAGGACGCCTACGGTGGCTCCCCGGAGAATCGCTACCGGCTCGTTAAGGAGATTGTGCGTGCAGTGGCAAAGGAGATTGGTGCAGACCGCGTTGCTCTCCGCCTCTCACCCCAGAACAACATTCAAGGTATCGAGGAACTGGACGCCGATGACGTACTCGCTACGTATGGCGGGCTTCTCGACGCCACCGCGGACCTCGGCCTAGCGTACGTGTCCTTCTTGCATGCGGACCCGACGGGCGAGCTCATCAGCGAACTCAGCTCACGTGCCCGCGCTAATGGGCGCACCCGCATCATCCTCAACTCGGGCTTTGGCCACGTGACCCAGCATGCGGAAGCTGAAACGCTCGTGCAGCATGGAGACGCTGTGGCCGTTGGCCGTTTGGTCATTTCTAACCCGGACCTCGTGCGTCGCTGGGAGGAGCAGCTGCCGGTTGCCGCACCGGACGAGTCCACGTTCTACACCGGCGGTGAGCGTGGTTATACCGACTATCCCTTCTACACGGTCAGCTCGTAGGCGCTGCTGGCAGAAATAGCGTGTGCGCCTAGCCGCGCATATAACGCATTCATGGCGGGATCGGCATCCGCGACGGAGCAATAGGCGCGGCGCACATCGGGCCAGTGCTGCGCTACCGCATGCTGAGCATGCTGTTTGGCACGCGTGGCGAGCCCGCGGCGACGGTGTTCGCGGTCAGTGACCGTGAGCGTCCACTCGCAGACCTCTGGGTCAGCGTCGCCATGCCGGGAAAGTTCCGTAAGGGCGACGACGCTGCCGTTCTCAATGAGCCCGACGAGCAGAGTGTGAGCACCGCGGGAGCGCAGCCGTGCATGCGCCTCAGCGAGGCGTTGGCGCGTCCAGACAATAGGTTCCACACTTAAGTCCCCAAAGATGGCATCGGTGGAGGCAACAGTGAGCAGCCGGAGGACGTCATCGAGAAACTCCTCTGGGATGTCATAGTCCGCCCACACCTGCGCGCCGAGCACTGGGGGAGTAGGCCTGATGTCGACATACAGCTGATGCTCGGCGTGCTTACGCTTAAAACCCAGCTCAAGGTAGGCCTGTGACATCGGATCGTAGGTATAGTCCGCATCCGGCGGGTACAGCATGCCCACCTGGGCGGTGCGGCGACCGAGCTGGCGGGTCAAGCGTAAGGCCTCCTGCGCTAGAGCGCGCGTTACCTCGAGGGCATCCGGATCCAGCTCTTCCCCGGGCAGGGGCAAGAGTTCCGCCGACAGCACACATTCGATATCGGCGTTCTCGGTTTCCTCCAGCAGCGGTAAGGAAATATGGATGAATCCATCAAAATCTATCTCCGGGCTGGGTTCCGCCGCGGAAATTACAGGAAGCCCGAGCTCACCTGCTTCACCCAGCGCCGAATCAGTCAACCCAAAAAGCAGTGTGCGGGACTCCGTCGAACCCTGGAGGCGTTGGAGTACGCGGCGCGGGGAGCCACTTGCGGCCGGATCACCGCTGGCTTCTTGGGCTGCAAGGTTCGCGTCAAAGACGAAACTTCGCAGACAATCCGCCGGTTCAGCATGGGCTGAGCCCGGAGGGGCGACAATCTGAACAAACACCTCAGTGGTGGTTGATCAAGGCGTTTACTTGTCGTTGACAGCAGCCGCGGCGGCGTCCGCGAACTCCTGCCACTGAGCGGCCTGGGCGCGAAGGTCCTCGGCCTTTTTAGTGTTGCCCTTTGCTTCCGCGGCGTCTGCCTGGGCAGTGAAGTCATCGACCTTGGACTGGAACTGGGCCACGCGGGCCTGGGCCTCCGGATCAGTGCGGCGCCACTCGGAGTCCTCGGCTTCGCTCACGCGCTTTTCCAGCGCAGAAATCTTGGCCTCGTATTCACGAACCTGGTTGCGCGGGACGAAACCAATCTCTTCCCACTTCTCCTGCAGCTCACGCAGCTTGGCCTTGGCCCCATCGATGGACTTAGACGGATCAATCTGGGAGTCATACTCCTCAATGAGTGCATCCTTGGCTGCGGCGTTCTCAGCGAATTGCTTATCGCGCTCGTCGTTGACTGCGTTGCGGGCATTGAAGAAGTAATCCTGGGCTGCGCGGAACTTGGCCCAGAGCTTATCGTCCACCTCGCGTGGAGCGCGGCCAGCTGCCTTCCACTCCGTCATCAGGTCACGGTACGCGCGGGCAGTCTCACCCCAGTTTGTGGATTCCTTGATAGCCTCGGCGCGCTCTACCAGTTCTTCCTTCTTAGCGCGGGCAGCGGCGCGGTTGCGGTCCAGCTCCGCAAAGTGAGAGCCGCGGCGGCGGTTGAACGAATCACGAGCGCGGGAGTACCGCTTCCACAGTGCATCATCGGTCTTCCGGTCGATGCCACGGATCTGCTTCCATTCCTCCAGAATGGCGCGGATGCGGTCACCGGCAGCCTTCCACTCGGTGGAGTTAGCGGCGATGTCCTCTGCCTCAGCGGCGAGCTTCTCCTTTTTCGCAATGGCTTCTTCGCGGCGACGGGCTTTATCAGCCTGTGCCTGCTCACCGGCCTCAACGGAGTGCTCGATAACGGCTGCGAGGCGCTTGTCCAGAGCAGCGATATCGCCAATGACGGCCTGAGTCGGGAGCGATTCGCGGAGTTCCGCAGCGGTGGTCTTGATAGAGGAAGCATCCCCCGGGTGGGTATTCAGACGCGACTCGAGCAGCTCAACCTCCGTAGACAGGTCGTCATAGCGTGCGCCGTAGTGAGCGAGTCCTTCCTCCGGAGTACCGGCTTGCCAGTCACCAATCTTGCGCTCGCCCTCAGGGGCGTTGACGTACACCGAGCCATCAGCATCGACGCGACCCCACTTGGCTGGGTCATTCTTCGGGGGCTGAGCGGGGCGTGCTGCCGGTGCGGAGGGCTTAGGGCCGGGGCGAGCGCCTTTGCGGGGCATTGCTCCAGGGCTGGGGATAGCGGACATGGTAGGAAACCACCTTCGGTACAATCGCGCCGCGCGACACGGCTGCCAGAACTTATGTGACACAACACTACCGTTTCCGCCGCGCAGCCGCGTGCTAACCCCACATTTGTGACCTTATAAGATGGGAGTTGATGCAGAATCTCATGATTATGCCGGCCTCACCGGCGCTAGCAGAAGAACTCTCACCGGGCGACGATGCTTCCCGTGCACTCCTGCGTGCCGCATGCGAGTTGGTTCGTGATGCCGCACGCGTGATTACTGGAGGCGCCACGCCACTGCAGGTAGACATCGTGGGCTCCCGCGATCCGCGCTGGCGCACTGAGCTACCGGGAAGCTTGCGCGCATGGGGTGCCCCACAAGTCAACGTCGGTGGCGGGCATTACCTCCCAGAGCTCATGGCTCGCTATGTCCTTACCCAGGCGCTAGGCACAGAGGGCTTTGAGGTCATGGACTCACGGTCCGATATTGAGGAAATCATGGAAGGGCGGCTGACGGTGGTATGCATCGACGGCTCTGCTGGATTGACCGACCGCGCCCCGCTTGCCTTGGTAGACGGCGCGCGCGATGCGCATTTGTGGTGTGAATCGGTCTTATCCGGAGCGGACGTTCACTGTGATGAGGAAAAACTGCGTTCAGCGGGAGTCCTGGAAACCGCCTTGTGGGCACAGCTGGCGACTGTGCACCCACACTATGCGGAGTTGCGGGCAGCCGATTCAACCCTCGGCGTTGGCCGCTATGTAGCGGGGTGGCAGCGCTGATGAACTCCTCTGCGCCAACCCCCATCGCGGTGGTGGGGCCCACGGCCTCCGGAAAGTCTGCGCTGGGTGTGTCCCTTGCCCATGAGCTGGAGGGTGAAGTCGTCAACGTGGATTCCATGCAGCTTTACCGTGGCATGGACATTGGCACAGCCAAGCTAAGCCTGGACGAACGTGAGGGGATTCCGCACCATCAACTTGATGTGTGGGAGGTGACGGACACCGCGTCCGTAGCCCGCTACCAGGCTGCTGCTATCGCTGATGTGGAGGACATTCTCTCCCGTGGGAAAACCCCGATCTTGGTGGGCGGTTCCATGCTGTACGTGCAGTCGCTGGTGGATAATTGGCAATTCCCGCCGACCGATCCTGCGGTTCGTGCTCGTTTTGAAGCACGCCGCCAAGAGATTGGTACGGATGCTCTGCATGCGGAGCTCGCCGAGATCGATCCTGCCGCAGCAGCAATCATCGAGGACAAAGACCCCCGTCGCACCGTGCGCGCCCTGGAAGTCATCGAGCTGACTGGCAAGCCGTTCAAAGCTAGCCAGCCACCCAAGAACGCTCCGCCGCGGTGGGGCACGCGCATCCTTGGGCTTCGCACGGATGCTGAATGGCTTAATCCCCGTATTGAACTGCGCAGTCGTCTCATGTTCGACAACGGTCTCATCGAGGAAGTTGAGAAGCTCCAGACTCAGGGCTTGGTTGCAGACTCCACAGCGGGGCGGGCCATCGGCTACGCCCAGGTCCTCGATGCTCAGCGCGGGGAGCTGACCTGGGACGAGGCCATTGAGCGCACCATCACCGGCACGCGGCGTTATGTGCGTAGGCAACGCGCCTGGTTCAACAGGGATAAGCGCATTTCTTGGTTGGATGCCGCCGGCGATACACGGGATCAAGCTTTGCGTGTCCTGGAGAGCCGTTAGACTCTACAAACATGAACTTTGCCAAGGGACACGGAACTGAGAACGACTTTGTCATTGTGGAAGGAACCCAGCCCCTTCCACCAGAGAAAGTCCAGGCGCTGTGCGATCGTCGCGCCGGCATCGGCGGCGATGGCGTGCTCCGCGTCATCCGCGCCGGAGAATTGCTGGAAGCTGGTGACATCGATGAGCTCGCGCCGGGCATTGATGCGCAGGACTGGTTTATGGATTACCGCAATGCCGATGGTTCAGTAGCAGAAATGTGTGGCAATGGTACTCGCGTCTTTGCCCACTGGGTGCGCTCCCGTGGGCTGGTGGACAAGGACACCTTCACGGTGGGTACTCGAGCAGGAGCCAAACGTGTGACCGTTCACTCTTTCACTGAGACCGATGCTGAGGTCAGTGTGGAGATGGGCCCGGCCACTGTGCTCGGTGTGTCCACCGCCTCGATGGCGGGGGAGAAGTTCGCGGGCCTGGGCGTGGATATGGGAAACCCGCATTTGGCTGCGGTTATCCCGGGGCTGAGCGCTGAGGCGTTGGCCCAAAGGACCCTTGAGCAGCCGCTGATCGATACTGAGTTCTTTCCGGTGGGAGTGAATGTTGAGATCGTGACTCCCTTGGAAGCAGGCACTGTTCACATGCGGGTATTCGAGCGCGGGGTCGGGGAGACCCGTTCCTGCGGTACCGGCACGGTGGCGGCTGCACGTGCCGCGCTTGCCGACGCCTCCCGGGCAACCGGCACCGTCCGTGTCATTGTCCCCGGTGGTGAGGTCACAGTGGAGATTACTGAGGACGGCTCCACACTCACTGGGCCATCGCGCATCGTGGCTACCGGAGAGACGTCGCTGTAGTTAAGACGGGGCGTCTATTTGTAATCTGTGCCCAGCGCCAAGGCAGCGCGGCGCGCGGCCAGCCAGGATTCCTTGAGTTCCGCCGCGCGTTCATCGGCCACCTTGAGCAAGGATTCCAGCTCGCTGGTTTCGACATCGGGGGCGTTAATCCGCGCATTGAGTCGGCGAAGGAAACGCTGCGCTCCATGCATCTCGTAGTGGAAGGCCTCGATGGAGGGGTTGGTGCAGTCAACGTCGACAAGCGCTGGGCGGTGCAGCGTGCGATCCGCCAACGCATCAGAGTCCTCGCTCGTGGCGAAGGTCGTGTAATCCTGGATGACGTCGGTGATGTCCTCGACCGTCAAGGCGATAGAGGCGCGTAGAGCTGATTGCTCTGAGGCATCCGGGCGGGCGCCGGCAATAAGCCACAGCGCGCCGCAGACAAGAATGGCGAGGATGACTCCCTGCAGCTTCAGCGTCACTACCAACACCACGGCCGTAACCGCGGCGAGGAGCAGGGCAAACCCGCGACGCTGAGATGCGGAAAAGTTCATGGCAACAACTTTACGGCATTAGTTCTCTCGGTGGTTTAGTGGCCGCCGCAGCCACAGCCGCCGGAACCGCAGCCACAACCGCCCTCGCCACCACAGCCGCCAGTCGGCATCGCAATCGACGCGGTCAGCATCGCCATGCCCGCCAACACAGAATCCTTGGCTGGCAGTTCACCAAAGCTCTCGGGGAGGCACAAGTCAAACGGGAACACACCATCCATGACCAAGTGCATAAAGCGCTGTCCGGTGAGCTGGTTGTGGCGCCACTCTGATTCCATGACTCGCGCAGCAAAGGTGCAGCCCGGGGTCGGAGCGGCAGCCCCCGAACCAGAAGCGACAATCTGTGCGCCCTCGGACTCAAAAGTAGCGGGGTAGGAGCCCTTCTCGGACTCATAAGCCTCGGTGCTGTCGAAGTGTGTGACGTCGAGACCCATTGCGGTGAGTTTAACCTGCTGCCACTGCTGCGTGTCTTCGTCGACAAGCAGCGGGCCCTGCGCTAGGTTCGCGGTGGCCTGCGCTAGGACGGTGCCAAAAGGATCGATGATGTCGAGGTAGGCAAGGACGTCATTGATCATGGAGACGTGCGCAAAGCCCTGGGTAACGGAGTCGAAACCGATGAAGGTGGCAAATGGCTCGACTGCGAGAATGTTGAGCTGGGCGCCGGAAGGATCCGCAAACTGGATAAGCTGCCCGCCCCGTACCTCGCCGGTCACAGCCAGCTGATTGGTGGAGATTGCTGCCTCTACGGCGTCCTGCCAGCGCTCGTAGTTCAGGCCAATGGCCTGCATCTCTGGGTGGATCTTCTCGTTGACAGTCATGGCCACTATTGTATCCGCCGCGTCGAGGAGTCAAAAATAGCCTTGAGAAGGTCAGTGACCTCTGCCTTCGCACTCACGCAATTCCCGTTTCAGCATGTCGACGTGCAAGAATAGGGAGCATATGACGAAACAGACCCATGATGAACTCCTCGCGCAGGCTTTTGGTGAGCCTGCCCCCGCGCCGCAGGATCCGACGATCGGTGACTTGGACCTTGCCGAGCGCAATGCCTTCCGCCGTGTGACGCGTGAGACCACCATCCGTGCCGAAGACACTACTGACGGCTACGAGGTGGAGTACCGAAAGCTCCGTCTGGAGCAAGTGATCCTCGTTGGTGTGTGGACCGAGGGAACCGTGGCCGAAGTGGAGGCCACGATGGCTGAGCTGGCGGCGCTGACGGAAACCGCTGGCGCCGAGGTGGTGGAGGCGCTCTACCAGAAACGTGAGAAGCCCGACCCAGGTACCTATATCGGCTCAGGCAAGGCCGCAGAGCTCAAAGATATTGTGGCCGCTACCGGCGCCGATACCGTCGTCTGCGATGGTGAGCTCACCCCCGGCCAGCTCTCTGCCCTCGAGCGTGCTCTCAACACCAAGGTCATTGACCGCACCATGCTCATTTTGGACATCTTCGCGCAGCATGCGAAGTCCAAGGAAGGCAAGGCGCAGGTCTCCCTGGCACAGTTGGAGTACCTCTACACGCACACGCGTGGTTGGGGTGGCAATCTTTCGCGCCAGGCAGGTGGCCGTGCCGGTTCCAACGGCGGTGTGGGCCTGCGTGGTCCTGGTGAAACCAAGATCGAGACGGACCGTCGCCGCATCCGTACCCAAATGGCGCTGCTGCGCAAAGAACTCAAGGCGATGAAAACCGCCCGTGAGGTCAAACGCGCGAAGCGGCAGCGCTCCACCGTGCCGCAAATCGCTATTGCCGGCTACACCAATGCTGGAAAGTCCTCCCTCATCAACGCGATGACGGGCGCAGGCGTGCTGGTTGAGGATGCCCTGTTCGCCACGCTGGATCCCACCACACGCCGAGCCGAGCTTGCCGACGGCCGCCAGGTCGTCTTCACCGACACCGTCGGCTTCGTGCGCCATTTGCCGACGCAGTTGGTGGAAGCCTTCAAGTCCACGCTGGAAGAAGTCCTCGCCGCAGATCTCATGCTGCACGTGGTCGATGGGTCTGACCCGTTCCCGCTCAAGCAGATTGAAGCGGTGAACCAAGTTATCTACGACATCGTGAAGGAAACCGGCGAGGAAGCCCCGCCGGAGATCATCGTTATCAACAAGATTGACCAGGCCGATCCACTCGTTCTGGCAGAGCTGCGCCACGTGCTCGATCGCGACAATGTGGTCTACGTGTCCGCAAAGACGGGCGAGGGCGTGGACGAGCTCACGGCACGCGTGGAGCTTTTCCTTAACTCCCGCGACGAACACGTGCAGCTGCTTATCCCCTTTACTCGCGGTGACGTGGTGGCCCGCCTCCACGCTGAAGGTACCGTGCGCAGCGAGGAGTACTCGGGAGAGGGCACGCTTGTCGACGTCCGCCTTCCAGCTTCCGTCGTCGCCGAGCTAGCCGAGTTCCGCGTGGAGGATTCCGCTTAGGATTCGGCGCTCGGGTGGGCCATAATAAAAGCTCGTGAGTATCTTTTCCTGGGACGTCCATGGGGACGGAAAAACTATTAAACCGGGTGCGGTTGTCGCGCCCGAAGAACGCTTGAGCTGGGGCCGCACCATTGGCATCGGTATGCAGCATGTCGTGGCCATGTTTGGCGCGACGCTGCTTGTGCCCACGCTGACCGGTTTCCCGGTCAACACCACACTGCTCTTCTCTGGTCTGGGAACGATTCTGTTCCTCATGATCACGCGCAACCGCTTGCCCTCCTACCTGGGCTCGTCCTTTGCGTTCATTGCACCACTGACCGCCTCGCAGCAGTATGGCATCGGTGCGCAGGCCGGTTCGGTTCTCGTGACCGGCCTGGTTCTCGTGCTCATCGGCTTCGCTGTGAAGGCCGCTGGCCGCAAGGTACTTGACGCAGTCATGCCACCTGCGGTCACCGGCGCCATCGTGGCACTCATCGGCCTAAACCTGGCGCCTAATGCGGCTTCCAACTTCTCTAGCCAGCCCCTCGTGGCCACCGTGACCCTGGCAGTCATCATCTTGGCTACTGTGGCCGGCCGCGGCATGGTCTCGCGCCTGTCTATCCTCATTGGCGTTGTTGTGGGGTGGGCTTTCGCGGCCGTCACCGGCAACCTGGGGGAGGGTGCCGTGGAATCTATTCGTGAGGCTGCTTGGATTGGCTTCCCGCAGTTCCATGCCCCAGAGTTCCATGTCTCTGCCATCCTGGCGGCGCTGCCGGTTCTCGTCGTCCTCATCGCTGAGAACGTCGGCCACGTCAAGGCCGTCTCCGAAATGACGAAGCGTGACCTCGATGATCTGGCCGGCGATGCCCTTATTGCTGACGGCCTCGCGACTTCCCTAGCTGGTGGCTTCGGTGGCTCCGGCACCACGACCTACGCTGAGAATATCGGTGTCATGGCTGCAACTCGTGTCTACTCCACGGCCGCCTATTGGGTCGCTGCTCTCACCGCTATTGCGCTGGCTTTCGTCCCGAAGTTTGGCGCGCTCATTTTCACCATCCCTACTGGCGTATTGGGTGGTGCCTGCCTGGTGCTCTACGGGCTCATCGGCATGCTCGGTGTGCGCATCTGGATGGACAACAAGGTCAACTTCAACAACCCTGTCAACCTCACTGCTGCGGCTGTGGCGCTCATTGCCGGCATTGGTAACCTCACTCTCGATGTTGCGCGGGGGTATCTAGTAACACCGTGGTGACTATCCAGTAACGGGATGGTGAGTATCGAGTAACACTTTGGGAGAAGATTCTTCTGACCGCGTGACAAAAGGGCTCGCGGCATAATCAGAGGAGTCCGATCGTGACTGATTACCGGGCCGTGATGGATCTTGTCTTACAAGGCTGGTCCGTCCGTCAAATCTGCTCGACTGTGCGTTGCTCGCATACCACAGTTCAAAAGGCCCGCCAGGCAATGGCGGCACACCAGATCGCAACCGATGAACAACTCGCCGGTATCACCGACGAAGAAATGGCCACATGGTTTGTTGATGGTCGAAGTCTTGCCCAAGGAGATTTCGTGCCCATCGACTTCGACGCGGTGGCTAAAGCACGCACCGGCCGAAACAAAGTCACTCTCCAAGTCTTGTGGGGTCGCTACACCACCCAACCTGCTCGTCCGTCTCAGCGTTACTACAGCTACGAGCGGTTCCGCCAGCTTGTCGCCGAACACGTTGATGCCACAGGACTTACCGCACGCATTACGCATATCCCGGCACACACTATGCAAGTCGACTGGGCCGGTACCACGATGCGGCTGTTTGACCCGATTGATGCCCGGGGTACAAAAGTCAGTATTTTCGTGGCGTCACTGCCATATTCGGGAATGCTGTTTGCCTGTGCTTGCCCGAACCAGCGGCAAGCGGCGTGGCTGTGGGCACATATCCAAGCGTTTGAATACTTCGGTGGCGTTGCTGAAGTCATTGTGCCTGATAATGCTTCGACAGCGTCACACGCAATTGGTGCTGCTGACCGCAACCGGCAGGTTAATTCCACCTACGAGGAATTCCTCGAGCATTACAACACTGCCGCGCTGCCTGCTCGTGCTCGGCGTCCGAAGGACAAGGCGAACGTGGAAGCGGCTGTCAAGATCATCACCCAAAAAGTCATCCATACCCTCCACGGGCATCAATGCGTTGGGCTTGATGAACTCAATGCACGCATCCGCAGCCTAGTTGACGATATCAATGACGCGGTCCCGTTTCGTGGCACCTACACCAGCAGAAGAATGCTCTTTAATGAGTTTGAACGTGATGTGCTTGGCCAACTTCCCACAACACCGTGGCAGCATACCGAATGGAAACGTGCGAAAGTCGCCCCCAACTTCCACATCACCGTCAATACTGCTCACTATTCGGTGCCCTACCAGCTCGTCGGCCGGACTGTCGATGTACGTATCACTGGCAACGAAGTTACTGTCTTTGACGCTGGGCAGCGTGTTGCCACCCACCGGCTTGCCCAAGCCCGGGGGATCTATGTCACTGACGTGGATCATATTCCTGCCAACATGGCTGATACCACAGGGCTGTGGACCAGTGACTACTTCTACCGTGAAGCGGCCAAGATCGGGCCAGCGACCCAGAAAGTCATCGCAGAACTCATCAGCGCAAAGGCAATCCCTGCCCAGGCGTATCAGTCGTGTCGAAACGTACTAAATATGGGCAAGCACGCCAACAAGGCGATTTTGGAACAAGCCTGTGCCCGCTTGATCGCACCTGATGGCGCAAGGAGGGCCGTGTCGTATACCGCGGTGAAAAACATGATGGCTGCGGTACGCAAAGACCAATCCACCCGCCCGACAGGCCATGATCTTGCGCCAACAACACCGCCTGAAACACCACCAGCAGTTCACGCACGTGATACCCGCGGCGCGTATCTGGGTGGGTCTGCCCAGTTCAGCATGGAAAACCTTAGGAAGAAAGGACCTTCGAAGTCATGACACAGCCACAACCAGCATCAGCATCAGCACGCTTTCTAGATGAATCGGTCCTGCCGATCTTTACCGATCTGCGAATGACGGCCTTCGGGCGAACCGTGATTGATATTGCCGCAGATCCTGTCTTCGACTCGTGGAGTTTTTCCGACAAGGTGCTCTACGCACTCGATAAAGAAGTCGCGGCCAAGCGTGAGAGACGAGTCAACAAATTACTCAAAGCATCCCGATCGCCAAATCTCGATGCATGTATCGAAGACATCACCTACGCGCCCAGCCGCAACCTCAACAAAGAGCAAATCACCAGACTCGCTCACTGCCAATGGTGTCAAAAAGCGCAAAGCATTGTCATCCTCGGCAAATCATCCGTCGGCAAAACCTACCTGGCCCAAGCACTGCTTACCGCCGCGTGCAGAAACGACTACTCCGCCCGTTTCTTCCGCACAGA
Source organism: Corynebacterium sp. FDAARGOS 1242 (assembly GCF_016889985.1). Classification (NCBI taxonomy): domain Bacteria; kingdom Bacillati; phylum Actinomycetota; class Actinomycetes; order Mycobacteriales; family Corynebacteriaceae; genus Corynebacterium; species Corynebacterium sp. FDAARGOS 1242. The sequence continues at coordinate 735,842 of NZ_CP069568.1, forward strand.
CACACTAGCCAACCAGCTAATGGTGCTACGCCATAATGACACAGCACGCATGGAGTTTCTTCAAGACCTGCACCTGGCAGACGTCCTCGTTCTTGACGACTTCCTAACAACCCCGATTGATGCTGCCACAGCACACCAGCTGCTCAATATTCTTGCCGAACGCGAACACCGGGGATCAACGATCGTGACCTCCCAGTTCACGCCCGATGAGTGGTACAAATCCATCCCGGACGCTGTCATCGCCGAGTCAATCCTGAATCGACTCGTCGTTGGCGCTGAGATCATCACACTGGAAGGACCCAACATGCGCCTAGAAGCCAACGCAGAATAGTTGCTCATAGTCAACGCCCGGGTGTTACTCAATACTCACCCGGGCGTTACTGCTTGCTCACCACGGCGTTACTAAATCCGTGGTCCTAACACTCTCGACGTTTTCGGTGTCACCTTGGAGGGCATCGCCTGGGGATCAGTAGGCATCATCGTGCTGTACCCAGTCATGAAGAAGCTCTACGAGTCCGTTGGTGAGGGGCAGCACGCCAAGTACTAGCCGTGCCCTGCGCTGCCTCCGTGGGACATTGCTTCCGAGGCAGGGGCGGGAGGGGAGTAAAGGCACCATTTGGAGCCGATTTCAGCTAAATCCCCAGGTGAATCCGTGCAGGAAACTGCATAAGGTGCTATTACTCTGGTACTTTCCACTGAGGCTTCAGCCTCGCAACGAAATCGTCGTTCAGCCAGACATCATCACTGCCGGGTCGAGCCTGTATGTAGTCAAGCAGCTCTCGCACCGTCTGCACATAGACCTCGTCTTCAGTATGAGTCGGCCACGTGACGTTTTCGGGATGGGTGAAATCTGCCTTTCCAATTGGATAGTCTCCAGCTAGCTGATCGGCCCAGAGGAGTGAGGCAACTCCGTGATGGAGCGTATCGGTATCGAGGTCGCTGCGGAACCGGGTCAACGCTCCCATGACTTCGTAGCCCAGAAAGGCCAATCCCTGTTCGCGTTCAGTCTCAATGGCCAGCACAGTATCGATGGCCAGCTTGTGCCTAATGAGCGCGACGACGGTGAATTTCGGTTCTTTCCACATGCCCTCGTGCCGGTAATGATTCTCGGAAGCGGTAAAGCTATCCAAGCGCGGGGCTAAGCATTCCGCAATCAGCGCCAGATTCAGCGCTTCGATGCCGAAGTCTGAGGGCGTTATGGGCTGGTCGGTCATATCTTTGACACTAACACAGCGGGTCACTTCATCGAGCGGCGATGAAAAAGATGCAGAGTCCGAGACGCCCTAGAAAGGCGAAACGAAAAGCTCCCGCTACCCTCAACTATGAGGGAAGCGGGAGCGAATGCTTTTAATCGGCGGGGCGCTGTTTAGGAAGCGTCGAGGTCCTGCTCGATGAGGCCAGCAATCTTCTCAACAGCCTCTTCGTTGTCGGAGGTCACAGTGACCTCGTCCCCCTGCTCGGCGCCGAGAGCCATAATCATCAGGGAAGAAGCAGCATCGGTCTCATCCTCGTCATCGTCACCAACGAGGGTCAGGAAAATGTCCTCATCAAACTCAGCAGCGGCATCAGCGATGATGGAAGCCGGACGTGCGTGCAATCCGACGGAGGAACCAACCTTGACGGTCTTAGAAGCCATGATGATAGTCCTTTCGACTTAAAGATTTTTCGTGGTTTCAAGTGTACGCGCCTTCTAAGAAAGACGGCGCAGTTTATGCGGCAGCCTTGGCGGTTTCTGCCTTCGCAGCAGCCTCTTCCGCGGTCTTATTTGGCCAGAACTGCTTCATAGCGATGACAGCGATGGCCGCCACCGCCACGCCCGCGAGGATGGCCACGAAGTAAGCCCATGCAGGCTCGATTGCGAAGATGACGAAGATGCCGCCGTGCGGAGCGCGGGACATGACACCCAGCGCCATCGACAGTGCGCCGGTGACCGCACCGCCGAGCATCATGGACGGGATGACGCGAAGCGGGTCGGCGGCAGCGAACGGGATAGCACCTTCGGAGACGAAGGACAGGCCCAGCAGCCATGCGGATTTGCCGTTCTCCTGCTCCGCCGGGGTGAAGAGGTTCTTGCGCACGAAGGTAGCGATAGACAGTGCGATGGGGGCGACCATACCGGAGGCCATGACAGCGGCCATGATCTTCATGGAAGCTTCGTCACCGGTGGACAGACCTGCGGTGGCGAAGAGGTAAGCGGCCTTGTTGACCGGACCGCCCAGGTCAGAGCACATCATGAGACCGAGGATGATGCCCAGCAACACAGCGGAGGAGCCGGACATGGAGGCGAGCCAGTTCTGCAAACCGTTCATGATGGCGGCCAATGGAGCACCGAGTAGCAGGTACATGAGCAGACCAGTAATCATGGTGGCAAGAAGCGGAATGATGACGACCGGCATGAGGGAGCCGACCCAGCGTGGGACCTTCCACTTGCCAATCCACATGGCAACGAAACCAGCGATAAGACCGGTGACCAGACCGCCGATGAAGCCGGCGCCCAAGGTGACGGCGATGGCGCCGCCGGCGAAGCCCGGCGCAATGCCTGGGCGTCCCGCCAGTGCGAAGGCAATATAGCCGGAGAGAGCCGCGACAATGAATCCCATCGCCGCTTGGCCGATGGCGAAGAGCACGGCGCCAAGGTAGAGACCAAGGCCTGAGTGCTTGAACGTCATCGTTGCGCCGTCGACCACTACGTCATGGCCAGGCAGGTTCGTCAGCGAGTAGTCGGTGGTGATGGCCTGCCATCCGTTGGCTACGTCGTAGCCGCCAAGCAAGAATCCCAGCGCCAGGAGAAGGCCGCCTGCGGCGACGAAGGGCACCATGTAGGACACGCCGGTCATGATGGCTTGCTGGATGCGCTTGCCCCAGCCGAGGCCCTCGCCTTCCTCTTGAGCGTTCGAGGAAGCGGCACCAGCAGTGCCTGACACCTTGTGAGCGTTCGGGTTCTTCGAGGCAGCAATAGCCTCGTCGATCATTACGCCCGGTTCGTTAATGGCGCGTTTGACTCCGGATTCGATGACCGGCTTACCTGCGAAGCGCTCACGGTCGCGCACTCCGACGTCGGTGGCGAAAATGACGGCGTCAGCATTCTCGATGACGTTAGCGGACACAGCGGTGTTGTTGGAGGAACCTTGCGTCTCAACGGTGAGCTCGACATCGTCGCGCTCTTCGGCGGTCTGGGTAAGGGCATCAGCAGCCATGTACGTGTGCGCGATACCGGTGGGGCAGGCAGTCACAGCGACGATGCGCGTTTTCTTCGAACCCTTGGCCTCGTCCGTGGAAGCGGATGAAGAAGTAGAAGCGGGAACAGTGGCGCCGGCAGCCGCAGATTCTGCTGGTACAGCCTTCTTTTTGGGCTTTTCAGCGTTGACCACGTCGAGAACGACCTTGACGATTTCGTCCTTGGTCTCTGCGTTGCGCAAGGCCTCGAGGAAGTCCTTCTTCACCAGCGCGCGGGCTAGCTTCGAAAGGATCTTCAGGTGTGCCTTGCCACCGCCTTCCGGAGCGGCGATGAGGAAAACCAGCTGTGCGTCACCATCGGGACCTGAGAAGTCGACACCGCGAGACAAGCGGGCAAAGGCCAGAGTTGGTTCGGTGACTGCTGCAGAACGACAGTGGGGAATGGCGACGCCCCCGGGAACGCCTGTGCCAGCCTTGGCTTCACGAGCAATGGCAGGTGCGGCGAGCTCATCGACGCTGCTAGCGCGGCCGGTATCATGAACCAGTGTGGCGAGGGTAGTAATGACGGATTCGATGCTGTCACCGAAGTCGGCATCGAGCGCCACGAGGTCGGTGGTAATAAGATCGGATGCCATGTTTATGCACTCCTAACAGGTGCTATAGGGCGGGCACTGCAGAAACTGCAGTTTGATCGATATCGAGTTGTTCTGGGGAAGGCAGTTGAGTCCCAGGCAGGGAAGCGGCCGCGGAACCATAAGCGACAGCCTGTCGCAGCGCCTCCGCGTAGGAGGAACCGTTTCGGCGCGCGAGGATGTATCCAGACAGGGATGAATCACCCGCGCCCACTGTGGACTTCACGCTGATTGGCGGGGGAGTAGCGACCCATGCTTCATCTGCGGTGACGAGCACGGCGCCAGCTCCGCCGAGGGTGACGAGCACCTCAGGGATGCCGCGTTCGACGATGACTCTTGCGGATTCCACCACACCACTAAAGTCACCCTTTTCGGCGTTGGCCTCCAGCGCTTCGCCATCGACGCCCGCAAGCTGACCCAGCTCGAGGCCATTGGGCTTTATGAGGTCTGGGGCCGCGGTGCTGAGGTTCTCACCCAAGGCCGCCATGGGGGCGTCGGAGGTATCCACAGCGACGCGGAGCTCAGGGTTGGCGGTGCGAGCAACGCTCATCAGTTCGGTGTACCACTCGGTGGGAACTCCCCGCGGAAGAGAGCCTGACATGACGAGCCACTCGGCTTGTGGGGCATGTTCCTTCAGCGCAGCAGCGATAGCGCTGCGGTCCTCTGCCGTTAGTGTGGGGCCCGGGCCGTTGAGCTTCGTTGTGCGACCGTCAGGTTCGGTGAGGGTGGTGTTGGTGCGAACGGTGCCGTCGATAGGCACTGCGTGCACAGGGATGGAGTCTGCGGCTGCTAGAGCGAGGAAGTGATCGGACGCCGCCGCTGGTAAGAGGGCAAGGCTGTCGACGCCTGCCATCGTTACCGCGTGGGTTACGTTGACTCCCTTGCCACCTGCGACATGGGAGACAGATTCGGCGCGGTGAACGGAACCCGGACGTATGGAATCGTTCAGAGAGATCGTGGCGTCGATACTGGGGTTGGGGGTCAAGGTAAGAATCATTCTGGACAATCGTCCCCTTTCGCAGTGTGCGTATATTGGGTGCCAACGCGCTTCGCGGCGATTGGTGCCACGACGCGGGTTGCCCCAGTCAGCGACATATAGATGTTGCTTCTATTCCGATTGTTGTCTGATTGTGTCCGAAAGTCAATAGAATCACTGTGGTTTTCGTTGCATTTTCATCCGACTTGTGATGATCTGGGGTAGAGAAACAATCGTCTCCGTTAAGGAAATGTGTCATGGAAACCGCATCCCCATCCACAATCAAAGGAACCGGAGTTGTCGCCGGCGTTGCATATGCTGAGGCAGTGTGGGTCCGCCCCCGTCCAGAACTACCTAAGGCCGGTGAAACCATCGCGGAGGACAAGCGCGATGCTGAGTACGACCGTTTTCTGGAAGCCGTCGATGTTGTGGCCAGCCGCCTAGAGCAGCGAGCTGCTGGTGCCGAAGGACAAGCTGCCGAGGTGCTCGGCGCTACGGCCGGCATGGCGAAGGACCGTGGCTGGCACAAGGCAGTGCGTAAAGGAATCCGTGGTGGCAAGAACGCCGAATACGCAACCGTGGGAGCCACGGACAAGTTTGTCACGATGTTTGAAGCCGCTGGCGGTGTTATGGCCGAGCGCACGACGGACTTGAAGGACGTGCGTGATCGTGTGATCGCGCAGCTGCGTGGTGAACAGGAACCGGGTCTGCCCATGGTTGAAGGCGAGGCTGTCTTGCTTGCAGACGACTTGGCCCCCGCTGATACCGCTACCCTCGATACCTCCCACATCAAGGCTCTCGTCACTGAGCTCGGCGGTCCGACCAGCCACACGGCAATCATCGCCCGTCAGCTCGATATTCCTTGCATCGTGGCAGTCGGGGCAGATTTGCGCACAATCGAAGCTGGTACCCAGGTCTTTGTTGATGGCTCGGTGGGCACGGTTGCACTTGGTGCTGACCGTGAGAGCTCTCTTCAAGCAGTGGCGGAGTACCGCGAGAAGGCTGCGCGTGTTGCTGAGTGGCGTGGCCCAGCGCAGACCAAGGATGGTCACCGCGTGCAGTTGCTTGCCAATGTCGCCGATGGAAACGCTGCACGTATTGCCTCGGACTCTCAGGCAGAAGGCATTGGCCTGTATCGTACAGAGCTCTCCTTCCTCTCTGCGAGCGAGGAACCGACAGTTGACGAGCAGGCACGAATCTACGGAAAGGTCTTCAATGCCTTCCCTGAATCCAAGGTGGTTGTTCGCACCCTCGATGCAGGTTCGGATAAGCCAATTTCTTACGCCACCCTAGATTCTGAGGAGAATCCAGCACTGGGCGTGCGCGGACTGCGCGTGGCTCGCGATAATGAGGCACTGCTCACCCGTCAGCTTGACGCTATTGCTCAAGCTGCAGCCAACCGTGGTGAGGAGGCAACCACGTGGGTTATGGCTCCGATGGTCGCCACCGCTGTGGAGGCGAAGTGGTTTGCAGATCTGTGTCGTGAGCGCGGACTCACTGCTGGAGCCATGATTGAGGTTCCTGCAGCGGCCCTCATGGCCGACACCATCATGCCGCACTTGGACTTCGTGTCAATCGGTACCAATGACCTTACGCAGTACACGATGGCAGCAGACCGACTGTCACCGCAGCTGGCCTACTTGACCGACCCATGGCAGCCTGCTGTTCTGCGCCTTATTCAGCACACTTGTGTGGTGGGCCGTGACAACAACGTTCCGGTTGGCGTGTGCGGTGAGGCAGCAGCTGATCCGATGCTGGCCTGTGTTCTTACTGGTTTGGGCGTGACATCGCTCTCGGCTGCGTCGACAGCCGTTGCTGGTGTTGGCGCGCAGCTGGCTGAGCTTACCTTCGAGCAGTGCGAGAAGATGGCGGAAGCCGCCGTTAACGCGGAGGGACCGTCCGAGGCCCGTACGAAAGTAATTGCTTTGCTAGAGGAATTCTAGATGTCCGCACTCTGTCTCTAGTGCGTCTCTAGCGCGACACGAAAACCGCCCTCAGCCCTTGACTTTTAAAGTCGAGGATTGGGGGCGGATTGTGTTATCGCTGGACCGGAGGCCTAAGCCTCGTCGAAGGATAAAAATCCTATGACCTAGCGAAGCCTCTTATTTGTCCTTGGCAATGATGACGTCGATACCGTGCTCCTTGAGAGCCTCGATGAAGGACTCAGGTGCAGCTGCATCAGTAATGACAACGTCGATGTCATCGAGTGAGGCAAAGCTGACTAGGTAGTCATTGCCCAGCTTGGAAGAGTCGCAGAGAACAACAACACGATGAGCGTTAGTTACGAATGCTGACTTAATCGCAGCTTCTTGAGAGTCGGCAGTAGAGAGCCCATGATCGATGGTCAGTGCGTTGGTGCCAATAAAAGCAACGTCGGCACGCATAAGCGCCATAGTGCGAAGGGCGGTATCGCCAACAACGGCTTGGGTAATGGCACGAACGGTACCGCCGAGCAGCTGGACGTCAGACACCCCATTGCTGGCTAGAGAAAGCGCAATGGGAAGACTGTTAGAAACAATACTGAACTGTCCGGCGGAGAAACGTTGCCCAATCAAGTCGGCGAGGGCGTTAGTCGTTGTACCTGCATCGAGGAAGATACTTCCGCCATCTGGTAGTTGATCAAGAGCGGCCCGTGCGATAGCCATTTTGGCGCCAGTTGCAGATCGTTGACGCGTGTCCAAAGTGAACTCTGCGGTCTGGAAAGACTGGGAAGCCACAGCGCCACCATGGACGCGGTGGACAACACCTTCTCTGTCGAGGACAGCAAGGTCCCGGCGGATGGTTTCGGCTGTGACATCGAAACGTTCCGAGAGTTCGGTGACGTTGACTCGTCCCTCCACGGCGGTCAACGAGGCAATCTGACGACGGCGCTCTTCGGCGTACATAGTTCCTCCCTTTGAGGGGCTCCATCGGGTCTGGTCGCAGCGCCAAGTAGGAATGGAGTAATTCGCGAGGCGGCTTAGCGGATGGAGCAACACGTGTTGCTGTGATGTTCCCATTCTCCCATTGCGTGCGGGCAAAACGGAACTAAACAAATAGACCTACACATTAAAAAGGCTTAATCTCACGTCAAACCTAGCTCTGTCCAGCAAATTTGGGAATCTGTGATCTTGGCCGCTAAGCGGGCATAAATCGGGCATCTACACACACAAGGGGGTAAGAGCATAAATAGTCCCCGCTCAATATGTCCACATTGAGTGTGGAGCGAAGGGGAAATCGAGCGGGGGAAATGGAGGGAGGAAAGAAAGCTGTGGGTACGCGACAGCTAGAGCTTGCGGAACACCGAGACGACCTTGCCCATAATCTCTGCTTCGTCACCTTTGATGGGCGAGTAGGCGTCGTTATGCGGAAGGAGCCACACGCCTGAAGAGTCACGGTGGAACTCTTTAACGGTGGCTTCCTCGCCGTCGAGGAGGGCTGCTACGAATTCTCCTTCTTCCGCTACGGACTGGGAACGGATGATGACCCAATCGCCATTAAGGATGCCGGCATCCTGCATGGAGTCACCCACAACCTGCAACATGTAAAGCTCCCCATTGCCCACGATGTCATCGGGCATCGGGAAATAGGTGTCAATGTTTTCTTCCGCAGTGATGGGGGAACCAGCGGCGATGCGTCCAACGACTGGGATGTATGTCGGCGCCGAGGCTTCTTCAGGAACATCTCCAGTTGCAGGCTCGACGACGCTCATGGTGGCGGCGGACTTGCGGCCAGGTTTCTTGGACTCATCAGCGCTAGGGAAGTGGCGAACATCAACGGCGCGCGGCTTGTTGGGATCGCGGCGCAGGAAGCCTTTCTCCTCCAGCTGCTTGAGTTGGTAGGCCACGGAAGAGGTGGATTGAAGTCCGGTGGCATCCCCAATCTCGCGAATGCTTGGTGGGTAGCCTCGAAGCATTACGGCATCGTGGATGACTTCGAGAATGCGACGCTGGCGAGCGGACAGAGATTCGAGAGTGGGTTGATCGCTCTTCTTCGGTTTGCGGGCCATGTTTTCTCCTTGTGACTCGGGGAAGGGCGGTGGGCGCGTTTATTGGGTGGGGTAAACGGGGTAGGGCATATCGAATGCTTGTCTCCTTTTTAGCATGGAAAGAAAAAATGTTCGACAGTTGCCACGCAAATGTGGACAAACTTTCGAGAGGCTGTTATAGATCGAACATACAGACCAAATCGAACGATTGGTCGATGGAGATGTTCGAAAGTGTCGGACTGGTTTCCTACACTCTAGTCATCATCGCTACCGAGTTATTGCAATCTGAAAGGGAAGAATATGGCTATCGTACTTAACACCCCGAACAAGCGCGGAATCTCTCGTGACGAGGTAGGAGTTTCTCGACCTGCAGTTGTTCCGCCAGCGATGGTGTGGGAACCTGCGGCACCTCAATCCGCACCACGTCAATCATTGCGTCACTCTCCTGGTGTTCGAACTTTATCTCCGATAGATAGAACACAGGAGCGTAGCCGGGAAAAGCTTCGCTCTCGTGCTTCTACCCTGAATTCGGACTCGAATCGACGCTGGGGTAGCTCGAACGTAGGTAACTATGTCCTTGGCGCTGTCTTTGGTGTAGCAGTATTCGTCGGCACTGTGTGGGGAGGGCTGAGCATCGACAGTGAGGCGTCGTTTGTGCCGGCATCGTCGCCTTCTGCAGTGGCATCTTCTCACTAGGGGCCAACAACGGGACTGGTAGGTACCCAGTCGGTTAAGCAGTGAGTAGACTACGGGGCGATATGCCGCGCCTTGTTTTATGAGAATCAACGGCCCATTTTCTGGGTTAGTTCACTCGGAGCGGCACATGTGTACGACCCCGAGGAAGGATGCCGCGCCGTGTATTGCCCGTTCTGTCACAATGAACAGTCGCGCGTTATTGACTCTCGCGTAGTAGATAGCGGTACCTCGATCCGCCGTCGGCGAGAGTGCACTGCGTGTAAAGGCCGTTTTACGACGGTTGAAAAAGCCGTTCTGTTGGTGGTCAAACGCAGTGGCCTCGCGGAACCCTTCAGTCGCGACAAACTTATTCGCGGTGTGCAGCGAGCCTGCCAGGGCCGCGACGTCAGCGACGATTCGCTGAAGAAGCTGGCGCAGGAAGTTGAGGAAACTATCCGCAGCCACGGTTCTTCCCAAGTCAATGCCAATGACATTGGTTTGGCAATCCTAGAACCCCTGCGTGACCTTGATGAGGTTGCCTACCTTCGCTTCGCTTCGGTCTACAAGTCCTTTGAAAGCGCGGACGACTTTGAGTCGGAGATTCGTCTTATGCGCCGTCGGGATAGGGACTCTTTTTAACGCAACTTATCGGCTGCTTTCTGTACTCGGCGCAGCGATACTGCGTGAGCAGTGCCTAAGCGCTGAGCAAAAAGCGATACGCGCAGCTCCTCTATCATCCAGTAGATGTCCTTGACCTCACGCGTCTTTTCTCGCCCGGCAGGGAAATTACGGAGACGATTGGCTAGGTAAGCCTTGGCCTCATCAACGTCGGCCTGGCGGTCAGCGTCACGGTCCGGATCGAGGTTCATGTCCTCGAGACGGATCCGTGCGGCCTGAATATAGCGGGGGAGGTGACGCAAATGCTGAATACCGTGGATCGTCAGAGCATTCGGCGGCAGCAGGAACTCGAGCTGCGCGCGTATATCGTCTATAGCCGGGCCTTCCCAGTGCTTTAGTTCTGCCGACAGGTTGGAATATTCTGCCAAGCCCGGAGCAATCGCAACTACAGACTGTCGTACACGGCCTGGTACCTCTGGTTTAACTGCGTTGAGAAGTGCGGTGAACTCCGCTGGACTGCGAACAGGGCCGCCTTTTTCCATCATGATGTCCCGTACAGCGGCAACACGGGCGTCATTAATGAGACCATCTGCGCCTCCATGCGGGTATGCATCAACAGCAACTCGTTGTTGCAACGGTAGACCCTTGACCATTTGCTGTGTGTTCACGGAAATCTCACGGAGAAGAAGAGTGAGTGTAGTGGTGATCATGGAGGCGTCGGCAGCCGCCTTAGTGGGGTGCACTTTAAGGGCAACGCCTTCCTTGGTTGCCACCAGCGCTGGATAGGCAGTGACTTCATGGCCATCCACCACGGTGGTAACTTCCTCATCGATGCTGCCCAAAGTGTCGTCGGACCACTCCTTGACAGCCTTGGATTCAGATTTCCGGCCCACGCGGGATACCGAGGAGGAAATATGCCCCGCCTGCCGCTGGACCAATGCCTTGAGGTCACGATCTGAATCAATGACCTTGCCGCGTTTGTCCACCGCAGCGAAATTCATACGCAGATGCGGGTCCAGCTGGTCGGGACGGAAGTCACTCGCATTGATGCCGTGCCCGCCCATCTCCTGGAGAACGGCTGCAAGCTGTTCAGTGATGCGCCCTTCGTAGGGCAAAAGCTTGGGCAGTGCCCTTTCAGCAAATTCCGATGCCGGAACGACGGTACGGCGCAGCGCCTTGGGCAAGGAACGAATGAGCTCAGTAACGAGTTCGAGGCGCAGGCCAGGAACGAGCCAGTCGAAACCCTCGGTGTCGAGGCCTGCAAGCAGCGGCACAGGGACCATGAGGGTGACACCGTCGAGGGGATCACCAGGCTCAAATTTGTAGGAGAGGTCGTAATCAATACTGCCCTTGAGCCAGCGATCCGGGAAAGCCTCTTCCGTGACGTCATGGTCATCGTCGAGAAGCTTGGCTGGGTCAAAGTCAAGGAGATGCTTGTTCTTCTGCTTCCTCCACCAGGAGTCAAAGTGCTTCGCCGTGGTGATATTCTCCGGGATACGCTGGTCATAGAAATCGAACAACGTGTCCTCATCCACGACGAGTCCGCGTCGGCGGGCCTTCTCCTCAAACTCAGACGCCTCAGCGAGCTTGCGCTTATTGTCATGGAAGAAGTGGTGGTGGGTGGTCCAGTCGCCGTCGACAAGCGCGTGACGAATGAACATATCGCGAGCCGCAGCCTGATCCACATAGTGGTAGGGCACCGTACGGTCCGCCACGACGGTGACGCCGTACAGCGTCGAACGCTGCGTCGCTACCGCGGAACCGCGTTTGCGAGACCACGTCGGATCAGAATAGTTGTGCTTAAGCAGGTCTTTTGCCAGCTTTTCTACCCAAGCAGGGTCGATTGCAGCGACATCGCGCGCCCACAGCCGGGAGGTCTCCACTAGTTCAGCGGCCATGAGGAATTCCGGAGGTTTCTTCGCTAGCGCGGAGCCTGGAAAGACAAGGAAGCGGGTATTCCGCGCGCCAATAAACTCCTTGGAATTGCCGTCGCGGGCGCCAATGTTGGAGAGCAATCCAGAAAGCAGAGATATATGGATGTCATCTGGGCGCCGTTCCGTGCCTTCCTGAGCCTTCCACCCCAGTTGCTTGGCCACGTCACGCAATTGGCGCACGAGGTCGAACCACTCGCGGATGCGTATATAGTGTAGGTAATCCGCTTTCATTCGTTTGCGAAAAGCATTGCCACTCATCTCCTCGCGGGTTTCCTGTACGAAGTCCCAGAGGTTGAGCATGGACAGGAAATCGGAGGTCTTGTCCTTGAAGCGAGCATGGGACTGATCTGCCTGAGTTTGCTTGTCCATAGGGCGCTCGCGCACGTCTTGGATAGTCATGGCGGCGACAATGATCATGACGTCGGTAAGGCAGCCTGATGTATTGGCCTCGACGAGCATGCGGGCCATTCGCGGATCGACTGGAATGCGCGCCACGTCTCGTCCCACGTGAGTCAAGACGGGAAGGCCATCTTTTTCCTTATGTTGGAGTGCGCCCAGTTCATGGAGGAGAAGCAGACCATCGCGTACGGCTTTGGGCTCGGGAGGCTGGACGAAAGGAAACTCCGAAATATCGCCTAGTCGCAGCGAAATCATCTGCAGAATGACGCTGGCCAAGTTGGTTCGCAGAATCTCTGGGTCGGTGTACTCGGGGCGAGAGAGGAAGTCCTGCTCGCTGTAGAGGCGAATAGCAATACCATCGGCCACACGTCCGCAACGGCCAGAGCGCTGGTTGGCACTGGCCTGGGAAATAGGCTCGATAGGCAGACGCTGGACCTTGGTACGGGTGGAGTAGCGCGAGATACGCGCCGTGCCCGTGTCCACGACATAGCGGATTCCGGGAACGGTTAGCGAGGTTTCGGCAATATTGGTGGAGAGCACGATCCTTCGCCCGCGGTGTGGACTAAAAACGCGGTGCTGTTCTTGGTTGGATAGGCGTCCAAAAAGGGGAGTGACTTCCACACCACGCCAGTGGCGGCCTTCAATGGCCTCCATTGCATCCCGGATATCGCGTTCACCGGGGAAGAAACAAAGGATGTCGCCTTCGCCTTCGGCCATGAGCTCTTCGATGGCCTCACACAGGGCGTCCAAGGGATCGATATCAATGGTTTTGCCACCAGATTCAATCTCCAACGGACGGTAACGGATCTCTACCGGGTAGGTGCGTCCGGAGACCTCGATGATAGGGGCAGGTTCACCATCGGCGTCAGCGAAGTGCGTGGCGAAGCGCTCTGGGTCAATAGTGGCAGAAGTGATGATGACCTTGAGATCTGGCCGTTTAGGAAGAAGCCGCTTGAGGTAGCCCAACAGGAAGTCAATGTTGAGGGAGCGCTCGTGGGCCTCGTCGATAATAATGGTGTCGTAGGCGTTGAGGAAACGGTCGCGCTGCATTTCTGCAAGCAAAATACCGTCGGTCATGAGTTTTACAGCTGTGGTGGAAGACACCTTGTCATCGAAGCGAATGGCGTAACCAACAGATTCCCCGATGGATTGACCGAGCTCGTCGGCGATGCGCTCAGCGACTGTGCGGGCAGCAAGACGGCGGGGCTGGGTATGGCCAATGAGACCACGGCGCCCACGGCCTAGCTCCAGACAGATCTTTGGAATCTGGGTTGTCTTACCGGAACCAGTCTCACCGGCAATAATGACCACCTGGTTGTTCGCGATGGCCTCGGCGAGATCCTCCCGACGTGAGGTAACGGGAAGCTGCTCTGGGTACGTGATGTCCGGCACTCCAGCGTCGATGGCGGCCACGCGTTTTTGTGCTGCGGCAATATCTGCGCCAATTGCTTCGAGGGCCTTTGGGGCGCGGGCTTTACGGAGGCGGCGGCGGAATGCGCGTTCATCACTCAACGAAACGTTAGTGAGAGCGCTATAGAGTTCATCGCGAGTTGCAGTCATAATCGCCCTAAAAGTCTACTCGCTCACGGATTTTCATGAAGTTGTTGGTACTCTCGTGTTGTCACTGTGACCAAAGATGTAAAGGACACAATCAATGACTAATCCCTTTGACCCTAAATCGGAGGACAATTCCTCCAACAATGGTTTTGGCAACGGCGCCAATAACGGTGCTGGAAACAACGGTGGATTGCCGCGTTATGAGCCGACAAACCACCCGGAAGACCAGGCAGGTTTCGGCCAACCTGGCGGATACGGCGCTAACGGCGGCTATGGTTCGAATGAGGGTTTCGGTGGAAACTCTCATGGTGCAGGGCAGCAAGGCGCGAACGCCTATGGCGCAAGCCAAGAATATGGCGGCTACGGTGCCTACAACACCGGCCAGCCGGGCTACGCTGGTGCGAGCTACGGTGAGGACGGCAGCTACGCGGGCCCCGGCCCGCAGGCAGGCCCCGCCTACACCGGCCCAGTGAGCGCTATCGAGGCTATTAAGTGGGGCTTCGGTGCTGCACTGAAGAATCCGGTGCTCTGGATTTTGGGTGCTTTCGTGGTCGGTATCGTTCAGGTTGTTCCGCAGATTTCTCTGAGTATCGTTCAGCAGAACGGCGATAGCGTGGAAACAGGTCTGACTGTTAATTTCCTGTCGCTTCTCGTGAGCATCCTAGCCTTGGTTATCAGCTTGATCGTCTACCGCTTGGCGTACCGCGAGATTGACACGCCAAAGCCGACGTGGGGCACCCTCTTCCAAGGTATTCGCTGGGTGCAGCCGTTGGTAGTCAACCTCGTACTAGGTGTCCTTGCGGCTATTGCCATGGTGATCGCCATTGTCGCAATCTTTTTCTTGGGCTTCGGTGGTGCTGCGGCGACGGGCGCCAGCAGCATGGAGCAGCTCGAGGAGGGCCAAATCCTGGCCCTCGTAGGCTCTGTGTTTGGCGGAGTGATTGTGGTTGGGCTCATTGCCTTGTTCATTCAGCCTTTCTTCACTCTCATGCCGTGGTTGGCCGCGGATACCTCCTCCATCGGTGAGGCATTCTCTCAGGGCCTGAAGCTGGGCAAGCAGAACTACAGTCACATTCTGCTGCTCCTCGTGCTGTCCGGCCTCCTCGTAGTGGCCTCCTTTATTACCTTGGGCCTTGGACTTTTGATTGTTGGTCCGGCAATGCAGTTGGCCACGGCTCACCTGTGCCGTCAGTGCCAAGGACGCTACGCGCCGGCAGCGTAGATAAAAGTCTGCCTTAGTGGGTAGGTGAGAACGCCACCTCTTTCCTTCACGCTTCATAGCGTGAAGGCAAGACGGTGGCGTTTGTCGTTTTACTTGTCTGGGGAGGTGACGGGAACGAGTGCACGTGAGCGTTCCACCGCTGCCTGGTAGGCAGAGGTGACCAGTGAACCGAAGGCGTGAAACTCTTCGGCGCGCGCTGCGGACGACCGGAACGTCAGGCCTACTTGTCGCTCGGCGGTGACGGCAGGTGCAAAACGCGCTACTGCTAGATCAGGGCTCGTGCATTCGGTTGCCAACGCTGACTCGGGCACGAGCGTGGTACCGAGTCCGCCCATGACGAGCTGCAGAATGGTGGTGAGTGATGATGCGCGGGTGACTGCATTCGTTGCTTCGGAGGGGTTAATCTTGGCCCGCCGGCAGAGGTCGAGCGCCTGGTCGCGGAGGCAATGGCCATCATCAAGCAGTAATAAGTCGAGGTCTTCGAGTTGCTTTAGTGTGAGATCGGAGCGCCCTGCTAGAGGGTGCTTGGAGGGCGTAACGACAGTGAAGTGCTCAGCGTAGAGCGGCACTTCCACCATGCCGGCGGCCTCGGTGGGAAGGGCCGTAATGGCGAGGTCGATCGTGCCTTCACGAAGTTTGTCGAGCAAGTGTTGAGTCTGCTCTTCCACGAAGCGCGGTTCGAGTTCGGGGTAGACCTCCGTGATGGACTGGAGGAGTGCCGGGAGGATATACGGCGCGATAGTGGGGATGACGCCAATGGTCAAGGGGCCGGTGAGCGTGCCATTGGCCCCGCGGGCGCGGGCGAGGAAAGCATCGGAGGCCTCGAGGGCCGCCTTGGCAAAGGGGAGGAGCTCTTCGCCAACTGAGGTGACGATGACTTTTCGGGTAGAGCGCTCGATGAGTTGTATTCCGAGGCCCTGTTCTAAGGCGACGAGGGCTTGTGACAGGGATGGCTGGGAGATGTCGAGCTTGGACGCTGCGGTTCCAAAGTGTTTATTCTCCGCGATGGTGACGAAGGTGCGCAGCTGGGCTAGCGTCGGACGATACTCCTTATTGTTCATGCCTATAACTCTAACACTTATAAATAAGTCAAACTATTGACTTGCGAAGGAACTGTTGGCATACTTGGCGAGTGAGTGGCTATGCGCCTGTGTGATGGCACACTGGCGTGTGGTTACAGAGATTTGCATCACAGTTTCTTCAAGGAGTTGACCCTTTCTATGTCTATCCTGACCGTCGGCGAAAAGTTCCCCGAGTTCGAGTTGACCGCGCTCAAGGGCGGCGATCTGCACGACGTGAACGCGAACCAGCCGGAGGACTACTTCGAGCAGGTGTCCCTGGATAAGTACCGTGGCATGTGGAAGGTTGTGTTCTTCTACCCGAAGGACTTCACCTTCGTGTGCCCGACTGAGATTGCTGCTTTTGGCAAGCTGGATGAGGAATTCCAGGACCGCGATACCCAGATCCTCGGCGGCTCCACCGATAATGAGTACGCACACTTCAACTGGCGCGCTACTCATCCGGAGCTCAAGGAAGTTCCGTTCCCGATGTTCTCCGACGTTCGCCACGACCTGATTCGTGCCCTCGGCGTGGAGAACGCCGATGGAGTGGCAGACCGCGCCACCTTCATTATCGACCCAGATGGCGTTATCCAGTTCGTCTCCGTGACCCCGGACGCTGTGGGCCGCAACGTTGATGAGGTTCTGCGCGTGCTCGACGCACTGCAGTCGGAAGAGGTTTGTGCCTGCAACTGGGAGGCTAACGACCCGACGAAGAACATCAACAAGCTGGACGTCGTTCAGTCCGCCCTCTAACCAGAGGCCGCTGTCTAAACAGAGAGCTCTCGAAAGGAGACCCTCAGTGTCTATCGATAACTTGAAGTCCGCACTTCCGGCTTATGCCAAGGATCAGAAACTTAACCTTGGTACTCTTTCTCGCACTACCGAGCTCAACGAGGAGCAGCTGTGGGGCAGCCTGGTTGCTGCTGCAGCCGCTACCCGCAATGACCAGGTGCTCAAGGAGATTCTGGAGGATGCTCGCGAGCACCTGAGCGAGGAAGCTATCGACGCTGCACTCGGTGCCGCCACGGTGATGGCCATGAACAACGTGGCCTACCGCGCGAAGAGCTGGTTGGGTGACGACTATGCACAGGTGAAGTTTGGTCTGCGCATGAACATCATCTCTAAGCCAGGCGTAGACAAAGCCACGTTTGAGCTGTGGAACACCGTAGTCTCTGCCATTAACGGCTGTGAGCACTGCCTGTCTGCCCACGCTAAGACTCTGCTCGAGGAAGGCTTGACCAAGGAGCAGATTTGGGAAAGCATCAAGGTTGCTGGCGTGGTCCAGGCTGTAGCTCAGGCGCTGCAGGCTGAGGCCGTACGTAACGCTTAGAGGCGAGCCTTTACCGCTTAATCCACGAAACGTCCCACACCGTAGTGACGGTGGTGGGACGTTTCTGCATAGGAGGATGTGCCGGAGTCGGTTGAGATCTGTGAGGCGGAGTTAGCCCACGACTCCGCCAAAGGCAACGCCGATTCCGTAGGTGATGGCCAACCCCAAGGCGCCACCGATAACAAGGCGCAGAACCGAACGGGTAGTGTCGGTGCCTGCGAGGCGGGCGGACACGTATCCGGTGACGGCGAGGGCGATGAGCGTGACAATGGCAACGGTGAATGGTGCTGTTGCCTCCGGTGCAAGGAAGATGGACAGCAAGGGCAGGCAGGCGCCTGCCAAGAAGGACACGGCTGACCAGAACGCCGCATGCCACGGGTTGGTGAGGTCTTCACCGTCGATGCCAATCTCTAAACGCAGGTGTGCTTCGAGAAGCCTGTCTTCGGCGGCAATTTCACGCGCTGCAGTGTCTGCAGTTGTCCAACCCATGCCATAGCTGGAGAGCATGGTTACCAATTCCTCGTGCTCCTGCTCGGGTAGTTCCTCAAGCTCGCGCGTTTCCTTGGTGATCATCATCCGCTCAGAATCGCGCTGGGCAGAGACAGATACGTATTCGCCAAGCGCCATCGAGGCGGCGCCGGACACAGTGGCAGCGAGACCTGCAGTGAGGATGGCGCTTGCCGACGCCCCCGATCCCACCACGCCTAACAGAAGTGCGGCGACGGAGACAATACCGTCGTTAGCGCCGAGCACACCCGCCCGCAGAGAATTTAGCCGCGCGTTGTGGGACGCGCCGTGGGGCTCGTTGCTATGAATGGTCATGGCCTGTTCCTTTACCCAGCTCAGGTTTTCAGTTGTCTAGAGAACTCTCACTTTCTCAGTATCCCCGCTGGTCACAGGCTTGTAAAGCGTGTATAGGCTAAGCTGAGCGGTGGTAGCGCAGCCTTAGATGAGCTGGATGTAGCTAGCCTTAGGCAACAGTTCCGGTCCATTCTCCGCACGACATGCCGTCTACGGAAAGGTCCAAGGTAAAAACTTGCTCCTGTAGGTCGAAGTGTGAGGATGGGATGGTCACGGCCAGCGCTTCTGGGGTGTAGGTGTATTCATAATCTACTTCCCGCCGAATGTCGCGTTCATCTTCCCCAAAGGATGCGATGTCCATAGATTCTAAGTGCTCATTGTCAAAGCGAATAGTGAGCTCTAGATTGACGGTGTGGAGGGAAAAGACCACGTCACGGTGATGGGGGAGGCCGCCGAGCAGCCAATGTACCGTGACTGCTTCCTCATGCCTATCGAAGTGCACGCCGGCGAGGCGAATGTTGGTGGCTGGAGAATCTGGTCGAGTCATAGCGCCACCCACTGTACTCTTGACGTGAAAGTGAGCGCGTAGTATTCAGGCTTTGTCAGGTGGAGTCTATTAGTGTTCCGGTGAGTCTTTTTAGTACTCTACGCGCAACTCAGATAGGCGTACCTCGCCGGCCTCATCCGACGCGTCTAAGTCCACGGTGCCCACAATCTGGTAGGAGTTGTCGTCTTCAGGATCCTTGAGGATTTGGCGCACAGTCCACGACCGCGATCCTGATTTCACTGACGTGTCGCCCTTGTCGAGGACGAAGTATTCGGGTCCACGTGCAGCCGGACCGACATCGATATCGTCGTAATCGTCGAAGTACGCGTCAAGCGCCTCACCAAAGTCCGGAACCTCATCGAGATACTCCAGCAGCTCAGCCAGCCGGTCCTCCTTTTCCAAAGCAAAAAGCTGGGCAAGCCGGAAGAAGTAGTTGCGAACCATGATGCCAAAGGCACGCTGGTTTGCGGTGAGCGCTGTGGGATCTTCTACGCCGAAAGCAAGCTCTCGGTCTAGATCCTTCTGGGAGATAGGGGAGTCTTCGCCAGCCATTTCTGCCCATTCATCGACCAACGAAGAGTCCACCTGGCGAATGAGCTCACCGAGCCACACGATAATATCCTCAAGCTCTTCGGTGAGATACTCCTCAGGGATGGATTGCTTAAGCGTGCGCCAAGCGTCAGTGAGGTAGCGCAGGATAACGCCTTCCGAACGAGCAAGGCCGTAGGTCGCGACGAGGTCTGAGAACGTCATGGCGCTCTCCAGCATGTCACGCACTACCGACTTAGGCCGCAGCTCAAACTCTTTAGCCCACGGGTTGGTCTGGCAAAAGGTCTCATATGATTGCTCGAGGAGCTCCTCCAAGGGCTTGGGCCACGTGATGTCTTCCACGATAGCCATGCGCTCGGTATAGTCCACGCCCTCCGCCTTGAGCGCTGCGATCTCTTCGCCTCGCCGCTGCTTTTGCTGGGCAATAAGCACTTGGCGCGGGTCATCAAGTACAGACTCGAAAACAGAAATGACATCGAGGGCATAGGACTCCGACTCAGGGTCCAGCAAAGTCAGTGCGGCAAGGGCAAAGGGGCCTAGGGGCTGGTTGAGAGCAAAGTCGCGCGGCATCTCGCGCACCACGTGATAGGGGCGGCCGTAAATATCGAGCCCCTTGGTGGACTTTTGGACCACTCCGGCATTCAGCAGGCCGCGGAACAAGCTAAGCGCGGTAAGAATGTCCTCGTTCTGACGAGCACGGGTGTTGTGGCTAGTGCGCAGCAGGTGCTTGAGATGCTCATAGCCGTTGCCGTGGCGAGCTAAGACGTTGAGCAACATCGAGTTCGAAACTCGGAACTGGGAAGTGAGTTGTTCCGGTTCGGCGTCGATAAGCCTGGCGTAGGTCTTCTCCGACCAAGAAACCTCGCCCTCGCGCGCGGATTTTTTCTTCAGCTTCTTCAGACGCGCCGGGTCATCGCCGAGGCGACGCCGAGCCTTGGCATTCTCAATCTCATGCTCAGGTGCCTCAACGACAACCGTGCCCTCAGTGTCATAACCTGCGCGGCCGGCACGGCCTGCAATCTGATGAAACTCACGAGACTTGAGGATGCGCTGGCGCGTGCCGTCATACTTGGCCAAGCCCGTCATAAGCACCGTGCGGATCGGCACGTTAATGCCCACACCCAGGGTGTCAGTGCCACAGATGATCTTGAGCAGGCCCTTTTGTGCCAAGCGCTCCACTAGGCGGCGGTACTTAGGCAACATTCCCGCATGGTGCACGCCGATGCCCTTGCGCAGAAGCTTCGACAGATCTTTGCCAAAGGTGGTGGTGAAGCGAAAGGCGCCAAGCTCGGAGGCGATGGCCTCCTTTTCTTGTGGTGTGATGATCTTTGAAAGAGAAGTCAGCGCTTGGGCGCGCTCGGATGCCTCGCGTTGGGAAAAGTGCACCACGTAAACGGGCGCCTTACCGGATTTGAGGAGCTCTTCGATAGTCTCGTGCACTGCGGAGAATACGTAAGAGAAATCCAGCGGGACTGGGCGGGTGGTACCTGCTACGAGGGTAGTGGTGCGCCCAGTGCGCTCAGTAAGGTCCTTCTCCAGCCACGCGGTATCACCGAGAGTGGCAGACATGAGGAGGAACTGGGCCTTGGGTAGCTCCAGTAGTGGTACTTGCCAAGCCCAACCGCGGTCTGGTTCGGAGTAATAGTGGAACTCATCCATGACTACTTGGTCGATGGCGGCTTCTGAGCCGTCGCGAAGCGCAATGTTGGCCACAATCTCCGCGGTGGCGGCGATGATGGGGGCAGAACCGTTGACAGTGGCGTCACCGGTCATCATTCCGACGTTCTCCGGTCCGAAAATCTCACACAGGGCGAAGAATTTCTCGCTCACGAGCGCCTTGATGGGCGCGGTGTAGAAACTTCGCTGGCCACGGGCGAGGGCGATGAAGTGCGCGGCGTTAGCCACCATGGACTTACCGGAACCAGTTGGAGTGGCGAGGATGACGTTATCGCCGGCGAGGATGCCAAGGGACGCCTCTTCTTGTGCGGGATACAACGAAATACCCCGGCCAGAGGTCCATGACTGGAAGGTGTCCCAAATAGCCTCATCAACCATTGACTCGGGGACTTCGGCGAGATCTGGCAGCATCTGAGAAAGGTTCACCAGTCCCACCTTAGGCGAAAGCATGAGTGGCTACGCAGAGGGGCGGGCCACTCATGACGGCAGACAATGAGGAAGAAGGGAAAAGTCAGAGAATTACGACTTACACGTCGTCGCCCATGTCAGCAGCCCCGGAGCCGGATTCTGGGCCTTCGTTGTTGCCGAAGTTGTCCTCACGGTCGTCGATATTCTCAGAGAGAATATCGGGATCGTCGTCGAGGCCGGCGAGGAAAGCTTCGAAGTCCGCGCCAATTTCCTCACCAGTAGGCATGTGTTCTTCGCCCGGCATGATCGCTTGCGGATGGCGCTTACGGTAGCGCTCCATGTACGCGTCATACTGCTCTTCGAGCTGGTTGACCACGCCGGCGATCTCTTCTGAATCGACAACCTGTTCTTCCAGTTGCTGGTTGATGCGGTCAACGTCGGCTTCAAGGCTGCCCAGCGGAATGTTGAGATCTACTGCGGACGCAACGGAATCTAATAGGCGAAGCGTAGCTGCCGGGTACGGGGACGCCGCCAGGTAGTGCGGCACGTGAGCGGTATAGCCAGCGACGTGGCGGCCCTTCTTATCCAGAGCACGCTCGAGATAGAGGGCAGCGGCCCCCGGCACCATCATCGTGGACTCCATGCGCACCATGGAGTTAAGGAGTTCAGGCGCATTACCGTGTGCAGTGACAACCGTTGGCCGAGTGTGCGGCACCGGCATTGGGGCGGAGTAGAGCATAATGGTGTTCTTGATATCGAACTTTTCCACTAAGTTGACTACGGCGTCTGTAAACGCCTCCCACCGCAAATCCGGCTCTGGCCCCGAAAGCAACAGGAAAGGTTTCCCAGAGTTATCGCGCAGTACCTTGATGCCGAGATCAGTGTTTTCGATCTCCACGGTGCGGTCATGATCAATGGTGACAGCCGGACGGCGAGAGCGGTAATCGATGAGCTCGTCATTGTTGAAGGATGCCAGCTGGCGGTTGTCCAAGGCAGCCTTGAGGTGGTCCGCGCTAGCCTCCACTGCCTGCCCGGCATCGGCGTAGCCGTTCATAGCCACAATCATGGTGGGACCGTTGCCTTCAGTGGAATCGTCCTTGACCGCTGGAGCGGGGTACTCCAGCTCATACATGCGGCGCTGTTCTTCCTGCATGGTGTAGTGACTCTCCCTTCGTGTCCGGCGCTTGGTATCGAGCGTACGGACTTCATCAGCGTTCTGTGGCATGCAACGCTATGGGGCTGCCGCCTATTCCCAGGTTCCCACCGGATCAGCCTTGTCGACATCTGATGTGCGAGGCCGGTGAAAACTCGTGTTGATCGATCTAGCATGCCATAGAAGCAGGGATTGCGCCACACCGCGTCGTGCGGGGACGTCAGGATTTAAAGCCTGATCTGTGGATAACTTCAATTTTGTGGCTTCTGTAGAGAGGGTCGGGGAGGGTTATCCACAGAATCGGCAGAAACCGAAGCGCGCTTCTGGCACCGCGGCGGTACCTGCTTCAGGCTGAAGACATGAGTTCTTACGCAGCACACACAGACAACACCCCACCGATTACAACTCCCGGCCACCTTCTTGCGAACATCCCAGGTCTCCTAGGTTTCTATCCCACGGAGTCGGTCATTTTCATGGCCATTGATACCACTCCACGGGGGTCTGCCATGGGCCCCATTGCCCGCGTCGACATCGCAGATGCCCAAGAGGTCCTTCCAGATATAGCCGCTACGCTAGCTGATAAGGCGCGCGAGGGAATCTTCGCCTTCCTCGTCTCGCATCGCCCGCTAGAAGAGCTCGAAGAGATTTCCTGTTGGCTCTATAACTTGGACCGAGTCCGCGATGGCATTGATGTTGACGCGGCATGGTATGTGAGGGAGATTGCGTGCGGCGAGCACTATGCCATGCTCCATGGCACGGTGAACACCGACGGTAGTGGCCCAATGAAAAAATGGGTTGAGGGGACCGTACCGGCATTGACCGACGCCCCCACGATGCGTTCCTTGGTGGACCATAACGTCGTTCCGGAACTCAGCCGTGAAGACTTCTTTTCCGTCTTTGCACGTGGAAACACTCACGTTGACGCCCTCGAGGCGGAAGCCCTTGCCCGTCAAGCGCGCGATAACGCGACGAGATTGCGTGCGTGCGTAGCGGCTGCGACAGGAGCCAAGCGCAAGGAGCTCATTGATAACTTTCTGGACGATGTTCAATGGACGCTCAGCAAGGTAACCACCCTCGAGGAGGCAGCCGGCGATGTCGATATGCTTCAGACATGTGCGGTGTGGCTGTCAACCACCTGGACTCGGGACTTGGTGGTCGGTGAATGCGCGGAAGCAGGGAAGGAGGCCGCACACCTATTGCTAGCGGCCGCGCGCACATTCGACGGCGAAATCAGAGCGAACGCCTTGACACTTTTCGCGTTGGCACAGCTAAAGCTAGATTGGGAAATCCATGCGGGACCCGCCCTGCAGACGGTGGCAGAAGAGTTCCCCAGCCACCGCCTAGGCTCACTACTGTGTCGGGCCTACCGCTATGGGCTGCATGAGAAGATACGTGACACCATTCGCAGTGGGGCCCATGAGGCGTACAACACTGCTGTTGGCAAAACAGGCGGAGCCCCTTCAACTGCAGTGACCCCTACAACCCCAATAACTAGCGGCGTGCCGAGTGAGCTCGCTCGCCGAGCTGCCGGGTGAAGTTCCATGCATCGGTGACAATGGTGGTGAGATCCGTGCGGCTCGGATTCCACCCGAGCTCCGCCTTGATTTTGTCGGAGGAAGCTACCAGTGTTGCTGGGTCTCCTGCGCGCCGGGGAGCTAACTCTGCCGGGATGGGGTGGCCGGTCACCTCGCGGCAGGTCTCAATAACCTGTCTGACAGAGTAGCCATCGCCGGAACCCAAGTTATAGATACGGTGGGTGCCTTCAGTGTTGGTGCTCAACGCCAACACGTGGGCATCCGCAAGGTCACGGATGTGGATGTAATCGCGAACAGCGGTGCCATCAGCAGTATCGTAATCATCACCGAAGATGAAGATCTTGTCGCGGTGCTCCAACGCCACCTGAAGCACCAGCGGGATGAGGTGGGTTTCAACCTCACGGTTCTCACCAATCGTGCCGTAGGCACCGGCCACGTTGAAATAGCGCAGAGAGGTAGCGCCTAGGCCATAAGCCTTGGCAAAGGACGTGATCATGTCATCGATAGCGAGCTTTGAAGCACCATAGGGGTTGGTCGGCTTAGTCGGCATCGCTTCTGTAATCGGGACCTGCTCCGGCTCACCATAGGTGGCAGCCGTTGAGGAGAAGACGAGGTTCTTGACGTCGAACTCGCGCATAGCATTGAGAAGCGTCAAGGTGGTGACCACATTGTGCTGCCAGTACTCTGCGGGTTTCTCCACGGACTCACCGACGAGAGACCGCGCGGCAAAGTGAAGAACGCCCTCGAAACCGCCCTCGGAGAGAACGGAACGCGCCACATCCGCTACGTCACCTTCCACGAGACGCGCTTGCTCGGGAACGGCGTCCCGATTGCCGGTAGAAAAGTTATCGATGATTGTGACGTCGTGGCCTTCCTCCACAAGAACCGCAGCGCACACGCTACCGACGTATCCAGCACCACCAGTGACCAGAAGCTTCATAGCTACTTCACCTCGACTCGAATTGCGTGGGCGAGATCATCGACTAACTCAATCGTCTTACCGTCTTCGGTGCTCAGCGTGATGGAGCCGTTGTCATTCACCACGGTCACCGGTGAGCCAACCTGAAGTCCGGACGCATAAAGGTCACGGAAAGTGGAATTATCCGCTTGGAGGACCTCGTTGATCTGCACGATTGTGGCTTCAGTTTCTTCACCCTTGGGCAAATCGATAGCTCGGGTTCCTAGCTCGAGCTCAGCCGGGGAGGCGCCGAGCTGTGCCAGACCCGGAATGGGGTTTCCGAAAGGCGAGCGAGAAGAATCTTCGAGAACTGCGACGACGCGCTTTTCCACTTCCTCACTCATGACATGTTCCCAACGGCATGCCTCATCATGAACCTGGTGAATATCCAGTCCCAGAACATCGGTCAGCAGGCGCTCAGCGAGGCGATGCTTGCGCATGACGTTGGTAGCCAACTCACGCCCTTCGGCGGTGAGATCAAGGCTGCGGTCGGTGCGCACATGAAGGAGACCGTCGCGCTCCATTCGCGCCACGGTCTGTGACACGGTAGGGCCAGACTGCTCGAGGCGCTCTGCAATACGGGCACGCAGCGGGGTGATGCCTTCTTCCTCGAGCTCGTAAATGGTCCGCAGATACATTTCCGTGGTGTCTACTAGGTCCCTCACGTGGGTTTACCTTTCTGCGTTAGGGCGGTTGGAGTCGGCACGAAGCGCTAGTAGCGGCTAAGAAAGCATTCTAGGCGGATAACTCGAGCGTGTATCTGCCATGCAGACATTCCGTGGCCACATAGGTTTAGGCGCGGTAATAGCAATCTATTAAGAGAATAACTTAAACAATAGCGTATTCCGTGG
Organism: Corynebacterium sp. FDAARGOS 1242; assembly: GCF_016889985.1. Classification (NCBI taxonomy): domain Bacteria; kingdom Bacillati; phylum Actinomycetota; class Actinomycetes; order Mycobacteriales; family Corynebacteriaceae; genus Corynebacterium; species Corynebacterium sp. FDAARGOS 1242. The sequence continues at coordinate 761,869 of NZ_CP069568.1, forward strand.
CTCACAGAGCGCTAGTTGCTCCAGCGTTGGCTCGGAGTTTTATTGGGGGAGGTGGAAAGGAGGTTGGGTGCGAAACGACGAAAGCCACCGAGCGTCGACCTCCCAGACCCCGTGGCTAGTCGTCACAGAATAGGAGGGATGTCTCGATGGCTCACGCCACATCTGTGGGCCGTGACCGCTGGGCGGCTCGTATCTAGCTTTACTTAGAGTGCGTACTCGCGGAGGCGGTCGGCACGGTTGCCATCACGCAACTTGGCCATGACCTCACGCTCGATCTGGCGGACGCGTTCACGGGAAAGGCCGAACTTGCGGCCAATTTGGTCCAAGGTGCGCGGCACACCGTCATCGAGGCCGTAGCGCAGGCGAATAACGTCTTGCTCGCGCTCTTCCAGGGAACCGATGACGGAGCGGATATCAGAGTGGCGCATGGAAGCAACGACTGCGGTCTCTGCGTCGGTAGCCTCAGCATCCTCAATGAAGTCACCCAACGGGGCCTCTTCATCGGTACCTACCGGCATATCGAGGGACACTGGGTCACGGGACTGGCGTAGAAGCATCTCGATCTTGGATTCCTCGATACCAGATTCCTCAGCCAGTTCCTCGTTCGTTGCCTCACGACCCAGGGACTGGTACATCTCACGCTTGATACGGGAGAGCTTGTTGACCTGTTCCACCAAGTGCACAGGAAGGCGAATAGTGCGGGACTGGTCAGCCATGCCGCGGGTAATGGCCTGACGGATCCACCACGTGGCGTAGGTGGAGAACTTGAAGCCTTTGGCGTAGTCGAACTTCTCCATCGCACGAATAAGTCCCAGGTTGCCTTCCTGGATGAGATCTAGCAGAGGCATTCCGCGGCCGGTGTAGCGCTTCGCCAGGGAGACCACCAAACGCAGGTTAGCTTCCAGGAGGTGGGAGCGGGCCTTCTTGCCTTCGCGGGCAAGAATCTTCAGGTCACGTTTTTCAGCGCGGGTCAGCTTCTCGGCATTAGCCAGCTTGTATTCTGCGTAGAGACCCACCTCAATGGCTTGGGCCAGTTCAACCTCGTCCTCGGCGCTGAGCAGCGCGGTCTTACCAATTCCGTTGAGGTAAACGCGGACAAGGTCCGCGGAGGGATTGTCATTGGTTTGGTTACGGCGTGAGCCGCGGTCTACTTCCTGTTCTTCTTCGAAAGTGGTATCTGCGGTGCCAGTGGCGGTGTTGGCCGATGCGTGGGTCATCGTGAAGCCTCCTGAGTTGTTCGCCGGTTTCAAGAGGTACAACGATGCACCATGCGGTTGAGTTCCCTGGAATGTAAGGAATGCTCAAAACAGCGCAATCCCCGCGGTAGGGCTCCACCTTTTCGGGGGAGTCGCACCGCGGGGAGAAAATGTGCTCGGTGGCACGTTAGCGATGGTGAGTCACCATACCCGCCCCTAGCCGCGCACCGTAACGAGATAGCGGTAAATCGTTGGCTCAGAGACTCCGAGACGCAAGGCAGCCGCTGCAATGCCGCCCTTAAGGAGGAAGAACCCAGCATCTTCCAATTCGGAGACCACCTGAATGCGCTCGTCCCGGTGCATGCGTGAGACGTTTGTGTTCTGCTTGGAAATTACAGAATCGAGCATCGAATCGAGCAGCTGCTCGACGTTTGTTCCCAAGGACTCGCTGATGTGTTCTTCGGCTGGTTCTTGTTGATCCGGAACAGCGGCCATGGGGCGCGGGGGCTCGGGCGAAGCCTCGGGATAGCCGCTAAAGGCCTTTTTCTTGTCGAATGCCGGATCATCAGCGTTGCCGATGAGGGCGTCGGCGGCTTCGCGGATGTGAATTAACTCCGAAACGTCGACGTTGATGCACAGCATGCCACGCATGTGGCCGGTTTCATCGCGGATGAAGTAGCTGGATGATTGGCAGATTTTGCCTTCGGCGTTGACCGCACGATATCCCGTCATCATGGGGACGGCGGCGGCATCGCCCTTTTTCATAAACCAGAGCGCAAAATCCGTGACTGGGCCACCAAGTTCGCGGCCGGAAATATGACTATTGGCAATCGCAATAATGGACCGGTCGGGTACATCGAGATCATGGAGAACGATCTCGGTATTAGGGCCCATGGCCTGACCGAGAAATTCGACGAGTGGTACGTACTGCTCGAGGATATTTTCTTCGGAGGCATGGCTGCTAGAGAGATTCATTAGCTGAAGCATGTCCTTATATTCCTGTCAGTTTATAGAGAAGTTACCACACGAAAGCGGTGAGCCGGGTGAACACCAGCGGCAATATTGCTGTGCTCACCCGGCTCACCGATTCTTTAGGAGGTCTCTAGCCGCATACGGCGACTGGCGGATGGACTGCAAGTGCCAGACCGCCTTGCGACGTCTCACGGTACTTGGCGTTCATATCCTTTCCAGTCTTGTACATGGTCCAGATAACTTCATCGAGGGACACACAGGGCTTGCTTTCCCGCTCGAGGGCCATGCGGGCTGCGGTGATGGAGTCAACAGCAGCGACGGCATTGCGCTCGATGCAGGGGACCTGAACCTGGCCGAGGACCGGGTCGCAGGTGAGGCCAAGCTTGTGTTCCATGCCGATTTCTGCGGCGACGCATACTTGCTCTGGGGTAGCGCCCATGAGCTGGGCGAGACCACCTGCAGCCATGGAGCAAGCGACACCCACTTCGCCCTGGCAGCCAACCTCGGCACCGGAGATGGACGCGTTCATCTTGTACAAAGACGCAATCTGATTGCAGGCGAAGATATAGTCTGCAAACATTTCCTCAGTGACCGGTTCGACGAACTTGTCGTAGTAGGCAAGCACTGCAGGCACGACGCCGCAGGCACCATTAGTCGGCGCGGTCACAACGCGACCGCAGGATGCGTTCTCTTCAGAGATGGCCAAGGCAAACATATTGACCCAGCTCAGAACATCGAGACCATCGTCGTGATGATCGCTTTGCTCGAGACGACGCCTCAGCGCAGCGGCACGGCGCGGCACTAGTAGCGAGCCAGGCAGCGGGCCGTCGGTAGAGGAGCCGCGCTCGATGCCGGTGAACATGACATCACGTACCTTGCCCAGGTGCTCAGTGACTTCTTCTTGTGAACGCAGTGCTAGCTCATTGGCCAACCCGAGCTCTGGAAGCGTCAAGTTATTGTTTTCACACAGTTCGAGCATCTCTTCAGCGCTGGAGTACGGGAAGGGGATATCCACCTTGTTTGAACCGCGCATTGCGAAGTCTTCTTGTTTGACAATGAAGCCGCCGCCCACTGAGTAGTAAGTCTTGTGCAGGATGTCCTCTTCGCCGGCGAAAGCGATGAGACACATACCGTTTTCATGCATGGGGAGGTATTCATCGTGGAAGAAGAATCCTCCTTCCTTGGGGAAATCGACCTCGCGAGTTCCACCGAGCATGAGCTTCTCGCTACTGCGGACGTTTTTGACGAACTCGGAGATGCCGTCGATGTCAACGGTTTCGGGCTCTTCGCCAGCGAGGCCGAGGAGGATGGCCTTGTCAGTGGAATGGCCGATACCGGTGAGGGAAAGTGAGCCGTAGACGTTAGCTTGTACTCGGGTGACCTTGTCGAAGAGGCCTTTTTCTTGCAGTTCGTCAACGAACGCCTTGCCTGCCTTCATTGGTCCCAGCGTGTGGGAGCTGGAGGGGCCGATGCCAATCTTGAACATATCGAAGATGCTGATGAACATTGTTCTTTCCTTGAATCCTCTGAGTGTTTCTTGCGGGGTGCCGGTTCTAGAAGGCCTGGACGATGGAGTAGATGATGGTGGCCAGTGCAACCAGGCCCATCACGAATACGAAGTAGTTGGAAGCCTTGCCCTTGAAGCGCTGCAGTGCAGGTACCTTGTGGATGGCGACCATCGGGATGATGAAGAGCATGATGGCAATCGTCGGGCCACACAGGGTTTCAATCATGCCGAGGATGGAGGGGTCAGCCCAGGCAACGAGCCAGGAGGTGACCAGCATGAAGATGAGAGTGATGAAGTTGAGCTTGCGCAGGGAATTGGCGTCATCCTTGTTGGCCTTCTTGCTGCCCTTGACGATGAGGCCTTCGAATCCTTCAGCAGCACCGAGGTAGTGGCCGAGGAAGGACTTAGCCACGGCAATCATGGCGATGATAGGAGCAATCCACTGGATGACCGGGGTATCGAAGTGGTTTGCCAGGTAGGACAGGATGGTGATGTTCTGGGCCTTTGCTTCAGCCAGGTGCTCCGGGGAGAGGCTGAGTGCGCAGGAGAAGACGAAGAACATGACCACAGCAACCATCAGGATTTCCGAGCGAAGCAGAGTCTTGCTGGCCTTAACTTCGGCATACTTGCCGTAGGTCTGGCGGCGGTCAACTGCAAAGGAAGAAATCATCGGGGAGTGGTTGAAGGAGAAGACCATGACCGGAACCAGCAGCATCAGGGTAACCCCCAGGCTGTGGCCGGAAGCCTCGCGAGCGACGCTCAGATCGAAGGACTCAAACAGAGCGGTATTCCACTTCGGGATGAGGTAGATAGAGAGCAGAACGAGCACACCGATGAAGGGGTACACCAGGTAGGACATGACGTGAACGACGACGTCCTTGCCCATACGCACAATGAGGATGAGGCCGCCAACCAGCAGCAGGGAGGTGAGCCAGCGATCAGGTGGTGTGATTCCCAGCTGGTTCTCCAGGAAGGAATTGACCGTGTTGGTGATGGTCACCGAGTACACGAGAAGGATGGGGTATACCGACAGGAAGTACAGGATGTTCATCAAGACGCCGGCCTTGACGCCGAAGTGCTCCTCGACGACGTCCGTGAGGTCACCGTCCGGCTTGGAGCTGGAGAGCACGAAGCGGGTCATGCCGCGGTGCGCCCAGAAGGTCATTGGCAGAGCAATGACAGTCATAATGAGGAGCGGGATGATGCCGCCAATACCGGCGTTGATGGGGAGGAAGAGGACGCCGGCGCCAATGGCGGTGCCGAAGAGGGAGAGCATCCATACGGTGTCTTCCTTATTCCACTTCGGGGCACCCTTGCGCCCTTCGAACGGGGTGTCGATGCCGGGGACGGAAGATGACTGGCCTGATGCAGGGGTTGAACTTTGTGAGACCGCGAGGCTCTCGGGCATCTCTGCGCGGTTTTCGGGGTGTTGGTCCCTATCGTGATTGTGTCGCAATACTGAGTGAGACATTTTCTTTCCTACTGTCCTAGTGGTTGATCGAAGCTATTGGGCTTCTGCAACCTTGTAGTGAGAAAAGATTCTCGTCTGCAATCTTGCTTTGCAGTATGTGAGGAGCTTTCTCACATTTACTGCATATACAGCCCGTTTGCTCCGCTGTGCCCTCAGTATAAGCACAAAGTGGAGAGAAATGATAATAAATTATCGCATTGGAGGTAGGAAAATTATCACTCTGCTTGAGTTTGCTTTCTCCGCGTGTTTATGCATTGTTCAACAAGGTTGGCCGGCTGGATGCCAAAATTACGTTTCTACCAGCACGGTAAATGGTCCCTCGTTTACTGAAGACACACGCATCTCAGCGCCAAACTGACCGGTTTCGACGCGTAGCCCGCGCTCTTTCAGGTGAGTCACGATGGCATCGATGATTGGTTCTGCCTCGTGTCCTGGTGCAGCATCGGACCAGGAAGGCCGCCGGCCTTTCGCAGTGCGACCATAAAGCGTGAACTGGCTAACAACCAATACTGGCGCTTGAGCCTCGAGTACTGAACGTTCGCCCTCTAAGATTCGGAGCTCCGCGATCTTGCGCGCCATTTTCTCCGCACGAGGGGGCCAGTTGCCAAGATCTTCAGTGGAGACGCCAATAAGAGCTAACAGCCCGCCGGTGTCGGGACAGTCGATTGAGCCAACGGTGTCTCCATCAACGCTTACTGAAGCTTGAGACACACGGGTAAGTACTGCACGCATGGGGGAGCGGAATTACCTTTCTTCTACAGGGTTATCTGTGATTGGTTAAAGCAGCTAGTCGGTATGTGAGAAAGCCAGCAGTTCGGTCGGGATCACAAGGCCGTGGCGGATGAGATCGACGATGGCGGGGAGGGCGGCGTCGACAAGCGCAGCCTCGTCATAGCCTTGCGCGGCGGCATACAGCTCGATGGTCTCGCCAATGCTCAAACCCTGCGGGTTCAGACCGGCCACGATGGCAGCTAGGTGCTCGTCCACATCGTGCTGCCAACGCGGACCATCGGTGCGCGTAAGGCGCAGTGCGGCGCGGGTAAAGCCCATTCCCACCTCAGTATCGGGAAGAGCGACATCTTCCCGGGCGACGCCAGGGCGCAACTGCACATGAGCGTTTTCCAACTCGCCGGGCACAAGCCCACGCAGCCACTCCACTCGGGCAAAGTATTCCTCGACTTCGGGCCCGAGCGGATCGACAACTGGCTGGGACATGGTCTCCGCCAAGATATCGGAAGGTTCATCATCGTCGATGCGTTGAATGGCGACGAACCCAAAGCCAATTCCGGTGACCTCATGATCATGGAAGTGCTGTAACCATTCACGTGAGCGCGCTTGCCCCTCGGTGCTGCGCACATCAACGGACTCATCGGCCAACCACGTGGACACGTAGAGTGCAGGATCGGCAACGTCGCGCTGAATGATCCACGCAGCCACACCGGTATCGGGCAACCACGAAGCAACGCGCTGTTGCCAGGATTCCTCACCTTGGTGGACCCACGCGGCCAGCAGGTGGGCGGTGCCACCTGGGGTGAGATGCTCCGCGGCCTGGGAGACTACGAGCTCACTAGCCCCATCAAGGTTGAGACCGGAATCGCGGTAGACATGGCCTACCTCCGGCAAACCCACTACAAAAGGTGGATTGGCCACAATGCGGTCGAAGCGCTCCCCAGCTACAGGTTCAAACCAAGAGCCTTGGCGCAACTCCACACGCGAGGTAGCACCTGCAGCAGCGACAGTGGCGCGGGCCAGGTCAAGCGCGCGCTCATGGACGTCCGTTGCCACGATGTGCTCCGCAGAATCCAGTTGCCCCAGCAACTGCACACCGGAACCTGTGCCCAGATCTAGCACGGAGGACACCGGGGACGTCGGGGTGGAATGCAGGAGGGAAAGACTGGCAGAGCCCACGCCCAAAACATGGTCAGGGCCCGGCACGTGATCCACCAGGGAAGCATCGACATCAGAGAAAACCACACGGTTGCGGCCCACGATGATGTGCGGGCGAATGTCGTAGGCGACGAAAACGGTGCCGTGCTCATCGGTCTGTGCTACGCCTGAATCGAGCAGGTTGGTGGCAAGGCGCGCCCCTAAGACCTCAGACAACAGCGTGGCCGGCACGTGCTCGTGCAAAATGAAGATTCGGATGAGGTGGTCGATTACAGCATCGCCGTGGGTACCCATCGCCACAGCGGCGGGCTCCCCTCGATGCAAAGCCTCTGTGTACTCCGGGCCCAAGTGTCCAGCAATCCCATCAGCGTTAAAGCCCGCCTTGTCGAAGACCTGGACTAGGTCATGGGCGAACTCGGCGATGGGGTGCTCTGGGTTCATGGGTGGGCCGAAAGGAGAAGGGCCGGAAGAGTCGGAGGTGCTCACAATAGTTCCTTAGTTCCTTAATGCCTTAAAAAGAGTTCTAGTCGTCGTGGTCAATGGTGTCAGGTGGAGGTTGTTGCGGCGCGCCAGGCAACGCGCCTCGGTCCTGGCGCTCTAGTTGCTCGCGGTGCGCCTGCGCCATCTGCCGTGCCAGTGCTGGTTTGTACACTGATTTTTCGCGTTTATCCTTCTTCTGCCCACGGCTATTACCAATGACAACTGCAATCCACGGCAACGGGAAGGTCACAGCCACGACAAGTGCTGCCGGAATCCACCACTGCCACACGTAGGCCAGGACTCCGGCGATGATGAGGGAGGGGATGCGCAAGAACTGCAAGACAAAGTAGATAACCTCGCGGCGATGGCGATCTTGCCCTGGGGCGAGTTTGGCTGTGGTGATGAGGTAGCGCTCACGGCCAAACGCCCGCCCGCGTCTCCGCCCCGATTGTGGGGTGCGGCCTGCGTTATCACGCGAGTTCGAAGGGGTCATGGTCACAAGCGTAGCGGGAGGACTCGCCAACTTCGATACCGATACGGCATGATAGGGGGCGTGAGTACGACGACTAAGACTATTGAGCGCCCTGATGTCCGCGAGGATACGTCGACCAATGACGACACCCCGAAGTTCTTCCACTATGTCAAGAAGGACCATATCCTCGATTCCGCGGTCAACGGCAAGTACGTCGTTGCGCTGTGCGGCGAGACCTTCCCGGTGACTAAGCAGGCTAAGCCCGGTTCGCCTGTGTGCCCTGATTGCGAGCGCGAATACAAGAGCCTGCGCCGCCGCTAGGAACGCCACGTCGTCCTTAGAGGAGGGCGTGGCACGCGGTGTCTTGCCCGAAGAGGAGGCGCAGCGCGAAGAACGACATACAGCATCGGGTTTTGGGAAAGTAGAGGGGGATAGACGCTGACCGTGTCGACACAGTCATCAGCACAAAGATTTGCCAATAATGGTTCACTCCGTGTGTGGCAGCGCGCCGCATTGGACAAATTCCTGGCCACCAAGCCGAAGGATTTCATGGCGGTGGCGACTCCTGGTGCCGGTAAAACTACCTTTGCGCTGCGTGTAGCCACCGAGCTTATGGCGGACCGCACCGTTGAGCGCGTCATCGTAGTGGTGCCAACGGAGCACCTCAAAGTGCAGTGGTCCGAGTCCGCCTCCCGCGTGGGGTTGGCATTGGATCCGAAATTCACCAACTCATCTGGCGTGAACCCAGCGATGGATGGCGTGGTAGTGACCTATGCCCAGGTGGGCATGCACCCGTACAAGCACCGCGCGGTGGCCTCGGCACGACGCACCTTGGTGATCCTCGATGAGATCCACCATGCCGGTGATGCCAAGAGCTGGGGCGACGGCGTGCGCGAGGCCTATGATGACGCCGAACACCGCTTAGCGCTCACCGGTACGCCTTTCCGCTCCGATGACTCGCAGATTCCTTTCGTGCGATACGAGGAGGATGGGGAGGGCCACCTCGTTTCTCGTTCGGATCACACCTATGGCTATGGCGATGCGCTTGCCGACGGCGTCGTGCGCCCCGTCGTCTTCCTCAGCTACTCCGGCGAGTCCCGCTGGCGGGATAGCGCCGGTGAGGAACATGCGGCCCGTCTAGGGGACATTCTTAACCCGGAGCAAACGGCGCGGGCGTGGCGCACCGCCTTGGACCCCAAGGGCGAGTGGATTCCCACAGTTCTGCACGCCGCACATACCCGCCTGATGCAGATGCGCCGCAACATGCCGGATGCTGGTGGCCTCGTATTAGCTACCGACACGACCACCGCGCGCGCCTACGCGAAGATCCTCAAACAGATTTCCAACACCCCGGTCTCCGTCATCCTGTCAGACGACCCAGGTTCCTCCGCACGCATTGCGGAGTTCTCTGAATCCACGGATGAGTGGATGGTGGCCGTACGTATGGTGTCTGAGGGCGTTGACGTTCCCCGTCTCGCCGTAGGTGTCTACGCCACCTCGGCGTCGACCCCGCTTTTCTTTGCCCAGGCCATCGGCCGTTTCGTACGTTCCCGCATGCCTGGTGAGACCGCCTCGGTCTTCCTACCCTCCGTGCCGGTGCTCTTGGGCCTTGCCGAGAACATGGAAAAGCAGCGTGATCACGTCCTGGGAGGGGAGAAGAACCCCGACAAGGAGGGCTGGGACGACGAACTTCTGGAGGACGCTAACCAGAAGAAGACCGAGCCCGACATGCTTGAGCCCTCGTACGAGTCCCTTGGCGCCGAGGCGGAATTCTCTGGCCTGCTCTACAACGGCTCGCAGTTTACTACCGGCGCCATGACCGACGAGGACGAAGATTTTCTCGGCATTCCCGGGCTTCTCGACGCCGACCAGGTCAAGGATCTCTTGCGCAAGAAGCAGTCAGAGGAGATGGATCGGCGGGAAGCCGAGGAGAAAGCGCGCCGGGCAGCGGAGGCAGCAGAGGAGCAGCGCAACAAGCTGTACGGCACCCCGCATGCGCCGAAACGTGGAGGACAAGGTGGTGCCGCGGGGACGTCGGCAAGCACCGGCGGTTCTGACGCGGGCGTGGTGGATGAGATTTCTGCGCTGCGCAAGGAGCTCAACACGGTGGTGTCCATCACTGCACAGCGCACTGGCCGGCCCCACGGCGCCATCCATACCGAAGCTCGAAAGGCCTGCGGTGGCCCACCCACCGCGTTGTGCGACGCCGAACAGCTGCGCCAGCGCATCGAATACCTGCGCAAGTGGTAGCAGGTCCTTAAGATTGCGGCGGCGCCTCGGTAGCGGCGCGATGAACTCCCCACCCGGAAAAGTGAACGGTGTAACTGTTTTCTGCAAGTGTAAGCTCGACATCATCCTGCCCACAGGCCTGTGGCTTAAGAGAATCCAAGGAGATGGATGATGAAGAAGCTCATCAACGCGCCGGAGAACGTCGTCGCCGAATCAGTAGAAGGTTTTGTGCGGGCGCACAGTGACATCGTCACACGCGCCACGGATCCTCTGTTCATAACCCGCGCAGAGAAGAAGGCGAACGGCAAAGTCGCCATTGTCTCTGGCGGCGGTTCGGGACACGAGCCACTCCATGCGGGGTTCGTTGGCCACGGCATGCTGGATGCTGCTGTCCCTGGCGCAATGTTTACGTCACCGACGCCGGATGCCATCCAAGCAGCGACTGACGCCGTCAGTGCCGGCGCGGGCGTGCTCTACATTGTGAAGAACTATACGGGGGACGTCCTTAACTTCGATACGGCAGCTGAACTCGCTGACGTCGATGACATTGAGGTCAGTCAGGTCATCGTGGATGACGATGTTGCCGTTGAAGATTCGACCTATACCGCGGGCCGCCGCGGCGTGGCAGGAACCCTCCTCGTTGAAAAGCTCGCGGGAGCAGCTGCCGAACGTGGTGATGACCTTGCTGCGGTAACGGCTGTGGCCAAGAAGGTAGTGGAGAATACCGCCTCCATGGGAGCCGCACTGACCGCCTGTACCGTGCCGCATGTAGGCAAGCCGTCCTTTGACTTGGCGGAGGACGAAGTTGAACTGGGCGTCGGTATTCATGGTGAGCCTGGCCGCAAAGAAATCCCGTTGATTTCTGCTGACGACGTAACGGACCATTTGCTTGACCCTATCCTCGCCGACCTCCAGCTCAACAAAGGCGAGCGCACCATCGTTGTCGTGAACGGTATGGGGGCTACACCAGCCTCGGAGCTCTATGTGGTCTACCGCCGCGTGGCTCAACGCCTCAACGCCGCGGGCGTGTCCATCGAACGGTCGCTTGTGGGGAATTTCGTTACCAGCTTGGACATGGCTGGGTGCTCCGTCACCGTGATGCGCGCTGACGAGGAGGACCTGGCGCTTTTCGACGCCCCCTGCCACACCACCGCACTACGACAAGGAATGTAATCATGACTCAACTTTCAACTGCATGGGCACAGGCGTGGATGAAGAACTGCGCTGCTGCAGCTCATGAACACCGTGAAGAACTCATTGAACTCGATCGAGTGATTGGTGATAGCGACCATGGCGAGAACGTTGACCGCGGTTTCCGCGCCGTGGTGGACAAGGTCGAGGCTGAGATTACTGCCGATGGTTCCACCGTCGCTGATGTCCTCAAACTTGCCGCTAAGACTCTGATGTCTACCGTAGGTGGTGCCTCTGGCCCGCTGTTGGGCACGGCGTTCCTGCGCGCTGCCAAGGCTGCTGGCTCTAGTGATCTCGATGCGTCCACAACCGCGGCCTTTATCGAGGCTGCCGCTGAAGGAATCACCGCCCGCGGTAAGGCAGCCGAAGGGGAGAAGACCATGGTTGACGCGTGGCTCCCTGCTGCACGTGCTGCTCGTGAGGAAGCAGATGCCGGACGAGGCCCTGCTGACGTGCTGCGCGCGGCTGCCGACGCCGCCGCTGAAGGCGCTGAAGCTACCATTCCGATGGTGGCGACGAAGGGGCGCGCCTCCTATCTGGGCGAGCGATCTGTAGGCCACAAGGACCCCGGTGCGGCATCGACGGCGCTCTTTCTCGCCGCGGCTGCTGACGCAGCGCAGGAGGATTAGTCGATGTCACAACCACACGTCGGCCTCGTCCTCGTGTCCCATTCCGCGAAGCTGGCCGAAGGCCTAGCTGAACTCGCCGCCCAAATGGCCGCGGATGTCACGATCCGCTCTGCCGGTGGACTGGAGGACGGGGGAATTGGCACCTCATACGATCTCATTGAGACAGCCATTAACGACCTTCTTGGCCAAGGGCTCGGCGTGGTTGTTCTTACTGACTTAGGCTCGGCCACGATGACAGTCGAGTCTGTGCTCGAGTTCCTCGATGACGAGCCGGTGACCTTTGTTGATGCGCCGCTTGTCGAGGCGGCTATCGCTGCTGCCACTGCTGCGCAGCAAGGAGATGACCTCGCTGCCGTAGCCACGGCGGCGGCACAGGTGATCGACATTTTCGGAGCGTCGAAAACGAGTGACTCGGCGGCGTCTGGGGAGATGTATTCGCGTACCGTTACCGTCGCGGACGCAGCCGGACTACATGCGCGTCCAGCCTCGAAGGTCGCTGAAATGGCGGCTCAGGCGGAGGGTGACATCGTCATTTTCTTCGATGGGGAAGAAGCGGAAGCAGATTCGGCCATGATGCTGATGTCTCTCGGTGCGTCCCACGGCGCGTCCATCACCGTGAGCGGTGAAGCTGATGACACTCCAGTTATCGACCGGATTGCTGATGCTATTGCACAAGGACTCGAAGAAGAGAACTGAGGGCTAAGACTGAGGCAACACTTCTAGCGGGCAGCGTCCCCCGCTGGTAGTGCTGTGCTCGCGGCGGTCGGATACTGTGTGAGGTGCATCCCAGTTGAGTTTCGACGAAAGTGGAGACCCCATGAACCAGCCCAACGCAGCGGATCCTTTTGGACACACCGGCAGTTCCTACAATGCGCCCAATCCTTATGCCTATGGCGCTCCAAGCGTCGCTTCTTTTGCGACGTCTGATGCGCCGCCGCCGACGGAGAGGTTCTCACGGCCGAATCCGTGGTCTCCCTGGGCGCTCGCGGTGGCGGTCATCCCGCCGGTGTTCATCATTGTGTTGACGCTTTGTGAGTTCTCAGCGGGTTTTCTGCTGTCCGTCCTGACTATTGGAACTGGTCTGGCAGGCGCGGCTTTGGGCGGTTTGGCGTTGATCTTGGCCGAGGGGCGCCGAACCGAACATAAGCGCCGAGGCATGGCGATTGCCGCACTAGTAATTGGCATCGGCTGGGCCATGACAGCTCCGTTTGTACCCATGGCCATGATCTTTCTTTTTGGTCTAAAACCTTAGGTGCTTAAAGGAGAAGCGGCGAAGAAGGACAGTTCCTTCTTCGCCGCTTCTTATCCCTCATCCCCGCAGGGGAAACGAGTGATTAATCCAGGTAGTCGCGTAGGACCTGGGAGCGCGACGGGTGGCGCAGCTTCGACATGGTCTTGGACTCGATCTGGCGAATACGCTCGCGGGTAACGCCATAGACTTGACCGATCTCGTCTAAAGTGCGTGGCATGCCATCGGTCAAACCGAAGCGCAGCCGGACCACACCAGCCTCACGCTCGGAGAGGGTCGTCAGCACATCTTGAAGCTGATCCTGCAACAAGGTGAAGGAGACGGCATCGACGGCGATAACTGCCTCGGAGTCTTCGATAAAGTCACCAAGCTGGGAATCGCCCTCGTCACCAATAGTCTGGTCCAGGGAGATCGGCTCGCGGGCATACTGCTGGATCTCCAGCACCTTCTCTTCGGTGATGTCCATCTCCTTGGCCAGCTCCTGCGGGGTGGGCTCACGGCCCAAGTCCTGCAGCAGCTCACGCTGAATGCGGCCAAGCTTGTTGATGACCTCCACCATGTGCACCGGAATGCGGATGGTGCGGGCCTGGTCCGCCATGGCGCGGGTAATAGCCTGGCGGATCCACCACGTGGCGTAAGTGGAGAACTTGTAGCCCTTGGTGTAGTCAAACTTCTCCACGGCGCGGATTAGACCCAGGTTTCCTTCCTGAATGAGGTCAAGGAAAGCCATGCCGCGGCCGGTGTAGCGCTTGGCCAACGACACCACGAGACGCAAGTTAGCCTCAAGAAGGTGGTTTTTTGCCTTGCGGCCATCACGGGCGATAGCGCGCATGTCACGCTTTTCCATGGGGGAAAGCTTGGCAGCCTTATCGCCCTCTGCGCGGGCTTTTTCCATCTCGTCCATGCGGTACTGCGCGTACAGGCCTGCCTCGATACGCTTGGCTAGCGAGACCTCCTGCTCGGCGTTGAGCAGAGCGACCTTACCAATCTGCTTGAGGTAGGCACGAACGGAGTCAGCAGACGCAGTAAGTTCTGCGTCCTTACGCGCCTGGCGCAGGGCGGCAGACTCGTCCTCGTCCCAGACGGAGGAGCCATCGTCCTCGTCCTCGTCGTCAGCATCCTCGCCTTCAAGATCATCTTCGTCGCCGAACTCGTCATCATCGTCGATGTCGGCGTGATCCGGATCAAAGTCCAAGTCCGCGTCGTCGACTGCGTCAGCGTCCAAGTCGTCAGTCTGGTCCTCGATCAGGTCCTCATCAGACTCGGTTGCTTCAGAATTCTCCTCCGGAGACGTCGCCTTCTTGGCTGCCGACTTCCGGACGGTCTTCTTAGCTGTCTTCTTCGTAGCCTTCTGAGCGGACTTGCGAGTGGTTTTCTTAGCCGTCTTTTTGGCCGCCTTCTTGGCAGTCTTTTTAGCTGTTTTCTTCGCAGTCTTCTTAGCGGTCTTTTTAGCCGTTTTCTTTGCCGTCTTTTTAGCGGTCTTCTTTGCCGTCTTCTTGGCGGTCTTCTGTGCAGGTGCAGATGCCTCGGAGGTGTTCTCGCCTTCACCGAGTACCTGGTCTGAAGAATCAGTGGCTGCCACGTACGCCCTTTCGACTTGCTCTCTATGTGGAAAATATGGGGAATCGCAAAGTCATCGCAACTAGTCCCCGATGCTAGCCCGCCTCCGAGATGAGCAGGAGAGGCGCGCCGCTCAATATTGGGTAATCGACAGCCCAGTATAGATCATTTTCGCCTACTGGCGGTGACTGGGGTCAACTAGGAAAGTTTAACGCTCCTCTGATTATGGGCGGATACCTTCTTTTGCCGCCATGGCAGCGCCGACGATACCTGCCCGATTGCGTAGTTGAGCTGCCACTACTGGGGTTTCAATGCTCAGATGCTCGCCCCACTTGTCGAACTTGCGGGAAATGCCACCGCCGATAACAAATGCGGACGGGTTAAACAGTGCCTCGTATTCATACAGTACTCGGTTCACACGCTTGGCCCACTGTTTGGTCTTGAGGCCCTCGCGATCCTTGACTGCGGAGGACGCCTGGTGCTCTGCTTCTTGCTCTCCCACGATGAGGTGGCCGATTTCGGTATTGGGGAAAAGTTGGCCGTCGAGAAGGAACGCAGAACCAATACCGGTGCCGAGAGTAAGGAAGATAACCGGGCCCGTGCGGACTATGTCGTCACCGTAAGCAACTTCGGCGAGACCGGCCGCGTCGGCGTCGTTCAGCACAGTAAAAGGCGTATCGAGGAACTGGCTCAACAACTCCTGGGCGTTAATACCGATCCAGGATTTGTCAATGTTGGCGGCGCTGCGGACGGCCTGGTTTTTGATCACAGCGGGCAGGGTGATGCCAACGGGGCCATCCCAGCCCTTTTCGGCGACGATCTGAGCAATAACCTCGGCAACGGCCTCTGGAGTCGCGGGCTTGGGGGTAGCAATCTTGAGGCGGTCGCCCACGAATTCACCGGTAGCGAGATCTACCTCGGCGCCCTTGATTCCGGAGCCGCCGACATCGATACCGAAAGAGTGGCCCTCATGGTGAGGTGCTTGGTGCTGTGAGTGTTGCGCAGTCATGGTGTCTAGTTTAAGCAACTCTCCCGCATGATGTGCAGGCATTCCGGTGCCATCTAGGTGTGGCAGAGGCGACATAGGCGGCGCCGGAAAGAGGCGGAGTGTCTTCTGTGTGAGGTGGATCAAGGTAATTTTTCTAGGCGGAAAAATCCACGAAAAAAGGAGTCTGTAATGGGGTAATGCTCAAGGAGAATGATGCGGGGGTGAACAGAATCGTGCCCCCGCGGCGAGGCGAGTGTGACAGTAAGGCGCGCGTGGTTTAGGATGCCGTCGATAAATACACATTCCTATCGATCTGACACACAGGGGCGAATACTATGGCCACCGATTATGACGCACCGCGTCGCCGAGCTGAAGACGAGCTTGAGGCTGACTCTCTCGAGGGTCTCAAGGCAGCAGAAAACGATAACAATGGCATGGATGATGACGGTGAAATTGTTGAGGCGTTTGAGCCGCCGTCAGTTGACCTGACGGGCGAAGAACTCAACGTCACCGTTGTTCCGCGCAAGGACGACGAATTCACCTGTTCGCTATGTTTTCTTGTCCAGTCCAACAAGCGCTTGGATCACGAAGAGAACGGTGAACTTGTGTGCAAGGATTGTGCTTAACAGCGCTGCTTAAGCATGTCGCCCTTGAGCGGGCTGTGGCCACTGCGAGCCGTTGTTGGCCACTGTGGGTACTGAAGACACTGTGACGCCCTCAGCGAGTCGCGCTCGCCCCGGCCTGGTCGGGAAGGAAAGCCGCGAGCAGTTTCTCGGGGTCCTTTGAACCAATGAGCCAATAGGGGGTGGGGTCTTCGGGGTCATCGAGGACGAGCATGACGTGCTCAGGAACCCAACCGTGCGTGACAATAAAAGCTGCTGGGTCCAGCTGCGGGCCGAGTGCATTTCGACGTGCGGTGGCGGGCACCGCAGTGCTGCGCGCGACCACATCGTGGGGCAGCTGGGCCTCCTTGACCGTCAGCCACCTAGTGCCGTCACTGTCTTGCTCCACGCGCACGACAGTGTTGGACCATGTCAGCAGCACCCATACAGCGATGGCGGACAGCAAGATAGCGGGAATGATGACCCATAGAATTCCGCGGTTCAGGCTGACCGTTGCTGTACTAATCACCACAACGAAAGCTGCCATTAGCCACCAGTACCACGGCACCCACTGGCGCTCGCGGTAGAGAACAACCGGGGAATCATCAGCAGGGGTCTGCTCGGCTGGCGAGGAACTGGAAGTCATGGCCCTCGATTCTAGTCACCATTCGATGAGTGGCCTAACCTCCCAGGGGAGCACGAAGGGCGTGAGCGCCCCTGGGACGTGGAACCTAGGTAGAGGGGACAAGGTAGGCTGGGCCGAGTGAATGAGCAACACCCCCTTGTAGATCCGGTCAGTCCTTTTGGTGATGTCAAGGTAAAGCGCCTTGATAAAGAGCTTCCGTTGCCAAAGCGCGCCCACCGAGGCGATGCTGGCGCGGATCTTTATGCCGCACATGATGTCACCTTGCGCCCCGGTGAACGCGCTCTGGTTGGCACCGGTATTGCGATTGCCCTGCCGCTGGGCACGGTGGGATTGGTCCACCCGCGCTCAGGTCTGGCTGCCAAGCATGGCATCTCCGTCACCAATACTCCGGGGACTATTGATGCAGATTACCGCGGGGAGATTAAGGTATGTCTCATTAATCACGATCCAACCAAGACCTTCGAGGTTGAGCGCGGTATGCGCATTGCGCAGCTCATCGTGCAGCGCGTGGAGCTGGTGGGCTTCAACGAGGTCGAGGAGCTTGATGACACCGCACGCGGCGACGGTGGCTACGGTTCCACCGGCGTGAACTAGTACCCCAGTAGATCCCAGTAGACACTGAACGAACATCGTTCGTGCCCACACCGATTAGCAGAAAGGCAGAGACAATGGCGTTGTGGCCCTTTGGCAAGAAGAACAAAGAGAACAGCTCAGAGAGCACTGTTGAGCGCGACGAGGCAGCGTCGGGTGTTGCCGCACCGGCACACGCAGAAAACGACGCTGCAGCTCCCATCGAGGCTTCGGAGAACACCGCGGCTGAGTCTTCGCACTCAGCAGGCCTTGTGAGCGAGGACAATGATAATGCCGATAGCGCCGATAGTGCCGATAGTGCCGCAGCGCGGGGCATTAAGGCCGTAGCTCACGATGCTGTCAATGGTGACATGGGCCCCTACGATGGCGACACCGTTGATATCACAGAGTTCAACTTCGAAGATTTCTCCGTCGGTTTGCTTGACCTTGGCTCGATGCGTATCCCGCTGCCTAAGGGTTCCCAGGTACAGGTAGAGATGGGGCAGGACGGCCCCCGTATGCTTCACATCCTCACCTCGCATGGTCGGATGACTCCGGTGGCTTTCGCTGCTCCGCGCACCTCGGGTCAGTGGTCGGAGTCCGCAGCCGACATCATTCATGGCTTGGAGTCTGATGGTTTTTCTGCTCACCCGGAGGATGGGCCATGGGGTTCAGAAATCGTTGGCACTAGCGACAAGGGCGGCATCCGCATCATCGGTGTGGAAGGACCGCGCTGGATGTACCGCCTCACGCTGGCAGCCCCAGCGGGGAAAGAAGAGGAGTTGGCTAAGCTCGGCCGCGAAGTCGTGGCCCGCACCTTCATCTACCGCGGTGAGGACCCGATCCTTGCTGGTAGCTCCCTGCCCGTGATGCTGCCACAGCAACTAGCGGAGCAGGTCTCGCAGGCTCTACAGCAGCGCCAACAAGAGGCAGCGGCCAACAACGCAGACGCCGGCGCCCAAGACACCGCCGGCAGTCGCGAGAACGAAACTCCTGCAGAAGCTCAGGCTCGCGAACAGCTGCGTGAGCTCGATGACACGGACAAGAACTAACAGTACCTACAAGGACCACTCACCACCGTGACCACACCTAATCCTGACGCGGATAAGTACGAAGCCGCTACATCTGCCGCTACTTCTCTGGACAACGATGGCGCTGCGCCGGACACAGGGGGAGAAGAGTCGGCGACGGCAGAAGCCAACGCTGAGCCTTCCCTCCTAGAGCAGATGGGCGGCCTTACCGGCTTAGTCTCAGCGACGTTGCCGGTACTCGTCCTCATCCCGGTGAATAATGTCTGGGGCCTGGGGCCGGCTCTCTTCGCTGCCTTGGGTGTGGCGTTGCTCATTAGCGTGTGGCGCCTCCTGCGCAAGGAAACGCTTCAGCCGGCTCTGTCGGGCCTGCTAGGAGTAGGAATTTGTGCGGGCATCGCGTGGTTTACAGGGGATGCCAAAGGCTATTTCCTTTACGGAATTTGGATGTCGTTGGTGCTCTTTATCGTTGCGGTGATATCCATCGTCGTGCGCTGGCCGTTGGTTGGCGTGGTGTGGAAGGGCCTCAACGGCGATGACATGAGTTGGCGCACGATTCCGAAGGCACGCCGTGCCTATGCATGGGCTACAGCGGGCTGGGCTGTGGTTTTCATCGCCCGTTTTGCTGTGCAACGCGCGCTGTACGACGCCGACGCGACCACCACCCTGGGTATTGTCCGCATCATCATGGGCTGGCCCCTTACCGGCGTCGTCACCCTGCTCACTATTTGGATGGTGCGCCGCGCCAATGCGGCTGTGGACGAAGCTTCAGAAAACACCAAGGACGCTACTACTCAGGACGCTACTACTGAAGTCGCCACCACTGAGAAGGAGACCGTCGATGACTAGTCCCGACGCCACGTCCTCTGCCGCTGAGGCGGTTCAACCTGTCACAAAGGGGCAGTCCTTCGACATCACTATCGAGCGGATGGCGCATGGAGGGGTTGGCATCGGTGCAGCCCCGGATGGCCGTGTGTGCTTCGTTGCGGGCGGCTTCCCAGGAGATCGCCTCACCGTGACCGCACGGAAGGTCAAGAAGTCTTTTGTAGAAGCAGAGCGTGGTGCGGTCATTGCGCCAGGGGAGTACCGCGTGGAGTCGTCATGCCCGGCAGCACAAAAAGGAGCCGGTTGTTGCGATTTCGCCGAACTGGATCCAGCCGCGGAACCGCGAATCAAGGTTGAGGTCTTGCTTGACCAACTTCGCCGCGTTGCGCGCATTGAACACACCCCCGAGGTCGAGAGCATCGACCTGCAACCGCAACGAGGCTGGCGGACGCGGGTACGGTTGGGCGTCGACAAGCAGGGGCGTGCCGGTACGAGGAAACGTGGTTCGACCGAACTCATCACGAACGTGGCCTGTAGCCAACTAGTACCGGGGCTGGTCGACGGCCTCGTCGGCCCCAATTCCCGTACCTTCACGCCTGGTGCTGAGGTCATTGCCGTGATGGACAGTGATGGCAACCGCCACGTTGTGGAGTCCCGTAAAGCACCGAGGGGACGCCGTGTCGAAACGGTGCGGGAGGTTATCGAGGCTCCGGCGAAGGATGTGGTCCAGCGGGCGGATGGCCGCGAGTTCCGCCTCCCGCCCACGGCGTTCTGGCAGGCACACGTCGCAGCGCCTGATACCTATACGCGCATCGCGCGCGAGTGGCTTGCGCCAGCCAGCGGTGACGGCGTCCAGTCGGACGAGGTACGTAGTGACGTTGCGCAGCTAGTGGCGTGGGATCTCTATGGCGGTGTGGGACTGTTCGTGCCAGCTCTAGCGGAGGTCACTGCCCCGCAGGGAGGACACACTACGGTGTATTCCGTTGACTATTCACCCGCAGCCTCTGGCGCGCAACCAGGGCTGGAGGGAATTGATGTGGAGTTTCGCACCGCCACAGTCGAGGAGGTTGCGGCCCAGCTGCCGAAGCCGGTCAGCGTGATTCTGGACCCTCCACGCACCGGTGCAGGTGCTGATGTTATCGCTGCAGTAGCTGTGGCGGAGCCTCGAAAAGTGCTGCATGTTGGTTGCGACCCTGCAACCTTTGCCCGTGACCTCGCCGCGTGGTCGGAGCACGGTTATCGACTGCAGCGTTTAGCCATGGTTAACGCTTTCCCGGGGACTCATCATTTTGAAACTTTGGCACTGCTCGTCCCTGCTGCCTAAGACAGAAGAGAAGCACTGCCTAATGATTGTCGTGTCACGTACATAAGCGGGTACGGTGGTAAAGAAAGTACGAAAGATGAAGGGGTTGACGGCAGCTCTATGAGTATTCTGGATTCCATTGAATCGCCAGCTGATCTCAAGGCTCTGAGCAAGACGCAGCTGGCCGAGCTCGCGGCGGATATCCGCCAGCGCCTCATTGAGAAGGTATCTGTCACCGGTGGCCACCTCGGCCCCAATTTGGGCGTGGTTGAACTCACCGTGGCGATTCACCGCGTCTTTGACTCTCCTCGTGATCCCATCGTCTTCGACACCTCTCACCAGTCCTACGTGCACAAGATGCTGACCGGCCGCACCGCGCAGTTCGATACTCTGCGCCAGAAAGGTGGCTTGTCTGGCTACACCGACCGTACTGAGTCAGAACATGACTGGACCGAATCTTCGCACGCGTCGGCCGCACTGTCCACGGTGGATGGCTTATCTAAGGCCTTTAAGATTCGCGGCGAATCGCACCGCAACGCCGTGGCCGTCGTGGGTGATGGCGCCCTGACCGGTGGCATGTGCTGGGAAGCGCTGAACAATATTTCCGCGGATAAAGACCGCAACGTGGTCATCGTAGTTAATGACAACGGCCGTTCTTATTCGCCCACTATTGGCGGGCTATCAGAAAACCTTGGTCGTATCCGTGCACAGCATGGATACGACGAGTTCATGGAACTGGGTAAAAAGCGCCTGAAATCCATGGGCTGGGTCGGTGAGCGTACTTTTGATGCCCTTCATGCCATGAAGGAAGGCGTGAAGTCCACCGTCATGCCCACGGAGATGTTCCCGGAGCTCGGTATCAAATACGTCGGTCCTATCAATGGCCACGACATTGATGCGGTTGTCCGCGCACTGAGCTATGCCCGCGATTATGAGGGTCCCATCATCGTCCACACGGTGACGGAGAAGGGACATGGTTTTGCCCCGGCCGTCAATGAGCCGAAGGACCAAATGCACTCCACAGGTGCTATCGACCCGGTGACTGGCGTGTCCAAGGGGCAGAAACAGCCAGGGTGGACCGCAGCCTTTTCTGAAGAGCTCATCAAGGCAGGTCACGCTCGCGAGGATATTGTGGCAATCACTGCGGCAATGGCTGGGCCTACTGGCTTGGCGCCTTTCCAAGAAGAGTTTCCGGAGCGCTTCTTTGATGTAGGTATTGCTGAGCAACATGCAATGGCCTCTGCTTCTGGCTTGGCTTTGGCCGGGATGCACCCGGTGGTGGCGGTGTATTCCACCTTCCTCAACCGCGCGGTGGACCAAGTCATTATGGACATTGCTTTGCTCAAGCAGCCGGTGACCATTGTGCTTGATCGCGCGGGCGTAACGGGCTCCGATGGTCCTTCGCACAACGGCGTGTGGGATATGGCGTTTATGAGCATCGTGCCGGGCATGCGCATTGCTGCACCGCGCGATGGTGCTCGTCTCCGCGAGCTCTTCAACGAAGCTATCGCCATTGATGATGGCCCCACTGTCGTCCGTTTCCCCAAGGGCAATTTGCTTGAAGACACAGACGAACTCAAGCGCTTGGATGATGGCGTGGACATCCTGCGCTATTCCGATGACACTGAAGAGGAAGCGACCGACGTTCTGATTGTCTCTGTCGGAGCAATGAGCACTCGGTCACTGGGTGCTGCTGAACTGCTTGAGGCACGCGGCTTCAACGTCACGGTGGTGGACCCACGGTGGCCAGTGCCCGTTGCGCAGTCCATTGTGGCGCTGGCTGGCGACCATGACCTTGTCGTGACTGTCGAGGATGGCGTGCTGCGCGGCGGCGTGGGCTCCATGGTCGCCGAGGCCCTAGACGCAGCAGACGTGGATACTCCGGTGCATCGTCTCGGCATACCGAGCACCTTCCCGCGCCACGCCAGCCGTGGAGAAATCCTCGATGAGTTCGGTATTACGCCGCAGGGCATTGCGCAGTCGGTTGAGGAGTGGGTTGCTGCGCGCAGCGACGAGGAAGGCTCAGGCGAGGCCTAACCACGGAAGGCGTGGAGGCCGTCTGCGATGAGCGGGGTAGCAAGTTCTACTTGCCATTCGCGCGCTCCTTGGGAAAGCAAGAAGCCGGGAATGTCCGCAGAACCAGAAATCTCGCCGGCCACGCCGCCTTCAGGTCCTAAGGCAGCCCACACAGCTGCGCGGACAAGGCTCGGCTTAAGGATGAGTTCGTAGTTCATGGTGAGCTCGTCACCGAGGTCCTCGAAGGCGCCGCGAATGTCTTGATACACAGACCAAAGTTCCGGGAACTCGCGGGTAAAGACAGACTTTGAGGGCACAGGTTGCGGGCTGCGTAGCTGGACCGGCCATTCTTCTTTCGGGCTCTTAAGCGCCGTGGTGACGGCATCGAGCCATTGCAGGGTCGCTCCGCCACGGCGTCGGGGAAAGCCTTTGATCTTGTTGATCTCGTAGGGCGTGGTGGGAACTCGGCGCGCGATCTCCACGAGCACGCGATGGGGAAGCAGGCGATTAGGGGCGAGGTCCTGCGAACGTGCTATAGATTCGCGGCGTTGCCACAGCTCACGGGCTACAGCGAGCTGCTCGCGCGAACGCAGGGAGGATACGCCTTTGAGCTCGCGCCACGAACGCGGCTCTGGCGCGGTGATGCCTGCGTGTTCAGCGGCGATATGGTCAAATTCTTCGTAGGCCCAGTCCAGCTTCTCTTCCTCTGCGAGGATATCGCGCAATGCTACTGCCAGTTCGTTGAGGAGCTCAACGTCGAGTGCTGCGTAGTTGCGCCATTTCTGCGGGATAGGGGTTTCAGACCAGTCGGAATCGCCAAAGCCCTTTTCCAACTCGACGTCGAAAAGCTCCAGTATCATGGCACCCAGGTTGGGATGCGCAAAACCTGCGAAGCGGGCGGCCAGCTCCGTATCGAACAGCGTTCCCGGGTAGAGGCCGAGCCACGCCAAAGAAGGAAGATCAGAAGGCGCTGCGTGGAGAACCCAGTCTTGCCCAGTAAGTACGGGCGCCAGCGCGGCGGTAAACTCCGCACGGTGATTCTCTGGGGCTAGCAGAACCGTTCCGGCGCCTTCTCGGCGAATCTGCACGAGGAAGGCGCGGTCATCGAAGCGGTAGGCGGAGGCGCGCTCGGTATCGATAGCAAAAGGTCCAGTACCAGCTGCGAGTTGGTCGGCGGCCGCATGGAAGTCACGCGGGGACGCGAGGACCTTCGGGGTACCATCCTTGGGCACGTGGCGCAGTTCGGGCATCCCTGGGCCTCCTCCGTGAGCTTATGTATCGCGGTGCTTAGCGGCCGAGTTCGGCCACGCCTTCCGGCGGCAGGCCGGCAACGAGCGCTAGCACCTGGGAGAATGCCTCGACGTGTGGAGCCAGGTCAAGTCCCTCAGCAGTCCAGGACGCGCGCATCTCAAGCTGGTAGGCACGCGGCGGGCCGCCAATTTCGCCAAAGCGCACCGAGGACGTTGACGTTACGGTTCCACCCAGATTGGTGTGGGTAGCCTCGCGCAACTCCAAGGACTCGGTGAGCCACTCCCAGGCGACGTCGGGAAGCAGCGGATCGCCTGCTACCGAATCCTCCAGGTCAGCCTGAATATAGGCGACAAGGCGCATGGCACCTTCCCACGCTTCTTCAGCGCCAGGGTCGTGCAGAAGGATGAGACGACCGAAGGCATCACCTTCGGAATCGGTTGGAACGATGTCTGCGTCGTGGTGTCCGCGCTCAACCTCCAAACCAATGGCATGGCTAAACGGCGCTAGTCGCTGCGGCGGGCGAATGGTGCCCAAGGTGATTTCAGAGCGCAGCTGCGCTGCATGAAGGGACTCAACGGCCTCTGTGAAAGCGGCCGGAGTCGACGGCTCTGCAGTTTGGGAGCCGTTGGCGGACGAAGCACGATCATGCAGGTTGGTCGGTGCCCCTGCCAAGGTGCGCGAAGAAACGTCTGAATTGCTCACGGGAAACAACGTATAAGTTCTGTGCCGCAAGCGGGGGAAGGCGCGCCGTGGGCTAGTGGCGCACGGCAAGGTCTACAACTTATGATGGATAGGAATTCTAATCGCTTCCTAGCAAGGAGAAATGCATGTCGAAGGTCAACTTCAACGAGCTCAATAAGGTCCAGCGGTATTCGCAGCACGCAGTGTTTCAGGTGATTCCTGGCGCACTGGGCACTGAGCGTGAGCAGGCCATCGCCCAGGCACAAAAATTCTTTGCTGACCTCGAGCAGGCTGGCGTGGTTGTCGTGCGTGGCATCTATGACCTGTCCGGCATGCGCGAATCCGCGGACTTCATGATCTGGTGGCACGCAGAAGAATTCGCCGACATTCAAAAGGCGTTCGCTGATTTCCGCCGAGAGACCGTCCTGGGCCAGGTGTCTGAGGTGACGTGGGTAGGCAACGCCCTGCACCGCCCGGCAGAGTTCAACAAGTCCCATCTGCCGTCCTTCATCATGGGTGAAGAACCAGGCGAGTGGATTTCTGTGTACCCCTTCGTGCGTTCTTATGACTGGTACACCATGGATGAGGAAAAGCGCCGCCGCATCCTCATGGAGCACGGCATGCAGGGCCGTGACTACCCGGATGTTCGCGCGAACACCGTTCCGGCGTTTGCTCTAGGTGATTACGAATGGATCCTTGCTTTTGAGGCTCCTGAGCTACACCGCATCGTCGATCTGATGTACCTCATGCGCTACACCGAGGCACGCCACCATGTGCGTGAGGAAATCCCGTTCCACACGGGCCGCCGCGTCAAGGATGTGGCAGAGCTTATCGCCGTGCTTCCCTAACGCGGAGCCGTCTGCAGAGAGCTCACAATGGGCCGGTTGAAGGTTTAACCTTCGACCGGCTTTTCTTCGAGGGTGAGGCAGATGGAGTTGATGCAGTAGCGCAGGTCGGTAGGGGTATCGTAGCCTTCGCCTTCGAAAACGTGGCCCAAGTGTGATTCGCAGTTGGCGCACAATACCTCGACGCGGCGCATGCCAAGCGAGTTGTCTTCGCGTTCGATGATTTTGTCTCCTGCCAGTGGGGAGAAGAAGGACGGCCAACCGCAGTGTGACTCGAACTTTTCGGTAGAACGGAAAAGCTCGGTGCCGCAGGCCTTGCAGGAATACACACCTTCGGTGGTGGTGTTGGTGTATTCGCCAACGTGTGGGGGCTCGGTTCCGGCCTCGCGCAGGACGTAATACTCCTCAGGGGTGAGGCGCTTGCGCCATTCGGTATCCGCAATGAGCTTGAAATCGGTCATGCGGGGATTTTATCGCTCTTGTCCGCCTTCGGG
This sequence comes from Corynebacterium sp. FDAARGOS 1242, assembly GCF_016889985.1. Taxonomy (NCBI): domain Bacteria; kingdom Bacillati; phylum Actinomycetota; class Actinomycetes; order Mycobacteriales; family Corynebacteriaceae; genus Corynebacterium; species Corynebacterium sp. FDAARGOS 1242. The sequence continues at coordinate 787,961 of NZ_CP069568.1, forward strand.
CCACCATTGCGTTCGGATATCCACCAGCCGACCACCGATGCGGCAGTGACCACGATGAGCAAACCCCACCCGATGGTGGCGATGAACACACTTATCCAATGTGCGGCGGTGGGCATGCTTGTCGACGTCCACTCGAACGGCGCCAAGAATAAAAATGCCGCCAACCATGCGCCCCACGTGTGGAAAACCGAGCGATGCAGCAGAACCGTGAACATCATGGGGAAAAGCCACATGGAGTAGTACTGCTGTCCTAGTGATGACAGGAAAAAGATTCCCGCCATGATGATGCCGGTAGTGCTCAGTGCCCAGAATTCGGGCTCGGAGTCGCGCCAGCGCAGCAAACCGAGGATGGCCACGGCGCACAAGACAGCGAACAGCAGCCATATGGGGTAGTAGAGGGCTCCTGGCATGTCGAAGTAGGCCTTCACACCTGGCCATGAAGCATTTGCATAATCACGTGTGGTGGAAAGGTAGGGCAGAAGATGCTTGCGGAATCCCTCAGCGCCCGGAATGAGCGGCCAGGCGATGAGGTTGGCAGTGATGGGCACGGCCAGACCGAGGCCCAGTGCCCACCACCGGGTGCGCACGAGTGCGAGGAAAAGTAGCGGCGCGAATTGGGGTTTGACCAAAATGGCTAGTCCGATGCATAGCCCTGCTGCCCAACCGTGCTTCTCTAGGAGGACGAGAAATGCTGCCATGGCCAGCAGGAGTAGGCCGTTGATGTTGGTGAACACCAAGGTGTTGATGACGGACTCGGAGGCAAAAGCTGCCGCGATGCTGATGGGCAATACAGGGCCGCGCAGGCTATGGCCCACATAGCGAGTCAGGAGCGTCAAGGCGGCGATGATGGCCACAGCATTGGCGAGGATAAAGGCGTAGCGTGCGTGCTCCTCAGAAACGATACCCATGGGGGAGAGCAGTGCCGTTGCTCCGGGGTTGTAGAGGTAAAGCGGTTCTACGGAGGAATAATCCTGCTCATATACTGGCGCACCTTCCCAGAAGCGGCGAATCGCGCGGTACACCGTGCCGAAGTCATCCGTGACCGTCCCGGTAAAAGCAAGGACGACAACACGGTGAAACACAAGAACGACGGCTGTCGGCCACGCGGCGGCTGTCCACAGTCGGGCAGGGGTCGGGGGAGAGGAGGCCAGAGAAGTCACGGCAAGAGAGTTTACGGGGTTTATATGCGCCGGTAGCGCAGAAACACCGTGCTGTCGACAGGCGTGACGTTCTCGAGCTCTAAACAAAGCGCTGGAGACGTCGCGCTGCCGTCGACAACGGGCTTTTCCACAGAGGGTGACAGATGCGGATCCATTGTCAGGTACAGCTTGTCCACAAGCCCAGCTTCGATGAAGGCTGAATAAACCGACGGTCCACCTTCGCAGGAAATTCGTGTAGCGCCGCGTGCACGAAGGGCCTCGATGGCCTCAGTGACCGTGCCAGTACCAGTGCTCACAATCTCCGCACCAGCTGTAGCCAAGGCATGTGCCTCTTCGGAGTCCGCACGATCCTCTGGGGTGAGAATAATGGGACTGCCGGCGATGAATTCCTCGAAACCCTCAAAATTAAGGGAGTGGCTGAAGACGGCGAGGCGCGTGCTTGTCGACGCCTCATACCCCTCCGCCTTCACCGTGCCCGAGCCGACCACAGCAACGTCCGCCCACTCGCGTAACGCGGCGAAGAGCTTGGCATCGGCGTCATTGCCCATAGGGTCCGACGTTCCGTCAATAGTGGCCGAGCCATGGAGAGTGCTGACCGCGATAAGGCGAATTCCCTCGCTATCGGGGCCCAGCAACGAGTCAATGAGTGCGGTGTCATCCATGACATCCGAGGGTACGTGGGCTAACTGCGGCCAGCTACTTTGTATCCATGGTCCAGCTACTCTGTATCCATGTTGAGGCCACATGCAGTACTATAAAAACAGCTAAACCCGCAGCGTAGCTGCGGGGTTTGGTGGTCCTAGCTGGGATTGAACCAGCGACCTTTCCGGTGTGAACGGAACGCTCTCCCACTGAGCTATAGAACCTCGGTGCAGCCCTTAAGCTACACCGCAGTTAGACTAACCCCCTAATCGCCCAGCTCAACCGCATTTTCGCCGAAATGGGTCTCAATCACACCGGTGTAATCTTCGACCTTTGGCAGTTGGTGGAATTATTGCCGTGGGCTGCGGATTTGGAAACTGGGACGGTGCACGATAATGTCTTTACTCGCACCACGGCACACCAGCCGGGAAGATGCAATGCGGATGTAGCGCAGTTGGTAGCGCATCACCTTGCCAAGGTGAGGGTCGCGAGTTCGAGTCTCGTCATCCGCTCCAAGACCTCCACTTAGCTGGACGGCCTTGACAATTACATAAGCGCGATTAGCTCAGTGGGAGAGCGCTTCCCTGACACGGAAGAGGTCACTGGTTCAATCCCAGTATCGCGCACAAGGACTTTGTCCTAGAAACCGGGCCTGGTTTCGAATGCGGATGTAGCGCAGTTGGTAGCGCATCACCTTGCCAAGGTGAGGGTCGCGAGTTCGAGTCTCGTCATCCGCTCCAGCACATGTAGTGTGTGAGGCGGTATCGCCACGGTGGAATGGCCGAGTGGTGAGGCAACGGTCTGCAAAACCGTGCACACGGGTTCGATTCCCGTTTCCACCTCAAACTGTTAGTGCCCACTCCATGGGCACTGCGCGCGTTTAGCTCAGCGGGAGAGCGCTTCCCTGACACGGAAGAGGTCACTGGTTCAATCCCAGTATCGCGCACAGGGTTTCTTTACGGAAACCCGTGACGAGCCACGGCTTGTCACGCGGATGTAGCGCAGTTGGTAGCGCATCACCTTGCCAAGGTGAGGGTCGCGAGTTCGAGTCTCGTCATCCGCTCCACGAAAAGGGCGTCTTTCCACAAAGGAAAGACGCCCTTTACTCTTTTCATTACCCGTGGGTGGGGTTAAGGGCGGGTCGGAAAGGGGGGAAGCTTCCCCACAGCGGGGATCGCTTCCGAGTTTTTATCTATGGTGTTACTCACAGCAATCTCAATTCAAGGAAGCGGACACCTCTTTATGACAACTCTGCCCACACGTTCAACACCAGCCCAGCGATGGTTGGCTCTTATCGCTGTTATGCTGCTGGTGCTCCTGGGAGCGCTCGGGGCTTCCGGAGTACCTGCCCGCGCGCAGAACCCCACTGGAGTAACTGACTCGGATTCTCCCGCAGCTGAAGCATCTCCATCCCCACGCTCGGAGGATGCTGCTCCCGTAGATGAAAACAGCGGTGCGACAATGTTGGTGCTGGATTCGTCTGGATCCATGAACTCGCAGGATGCTGGTGGTCAGACGCGTCTGGACGCAGCAAAAGACGCGACCAAGAACTTTGTACATGAGTTGGGTGGAACCATTCCGCTCGGGCTTGTTACCTACGGCGGAACGGTTGATGAGGCCCCAGAGAATCAAGAAGAAGGCTGCCGCGACATACACGTGGTGAGCGGACCGAAGAAGGACGTAGGGGATTCGTTCACTGGCCCCATCGACGCACTCCAGGCTAAGGGGTATACACCAATTGGTGATTCCTTGAAGAAGGCCGCAGAGGAATTGGGTGGCCAGCACGGCACCATCGTGCTTGTATCTGACGGAATCGACACCTGCGCGCCGCCGCCGGTATGTGAAGTAGCTAAAGAACTTCATGAGCAGGGCATCGACCTGGTCATCAACACCATTGGCTTTAACGTCGATGAGGAGGCCCGTAAGGAGCTCTCCTGTATCGCAGATGCCGCAGGCGGCGAGTATCTGGACGCCGATGATGCAGATTCCCTGGCGGCAATGATTAAGAAGGCCGCTGGGCGCGCTGCAAACCTTTATGAGTCCACCGTGGAACAGATTGAAGGTAGCGAAGACATCTCACAGCCGACGGAGTTGCCGCGTTGGGAGTCCGGTGAGGACTTCATCTTCCGGGCTGAGTTGGATGCCCCGCCGAATGGCGGCGAGGATTCTCGCACCGACTTTCACGCGGAGTCATGGTCTATCCCCGTCAAACCAGGCGAGCGCTATGTGGCGACGATGTACAAAACTCTAGAAGGGTCAGTAGGAACTCCGAATAGCTTATTTATGAAGACGTTTTTCGGCGATGGTACAGAACCACCAACGGGTACGCATGGAGGCGATGAAGGCTCAGATGAGTGCACAGCTGATTCGGACAGTGCGCACACTGGCAATGTATCTGACGCCCTGCCTAGCGCTAACGCTTATACCTACGAAATCGGTTCCGAGAACTGCCAAGGTGACTTGGTCTTGACCGCGATGCGCGCAGGTGAGTACAAGGTCGATGAGCCCTTTGACGTGGAGATCTTGCTTCACCGTGTTGACCCGGTATCCAATATGGATGAACTTGTTAGCGGTCTCAGCAGCGAGATGGACGGTGAACTCCATGCCAACGCCAACGGTGCTGAACAAATGGCTCCCGGAAACTGGTTTGACAATGCCGCGGAGCTTCGCAGTGGTCAGACCATCGAAACCGACATTGTGCAGGGCGAAGCGCATGTTTATAAGGTCCCTATGAAGGAAGGCCAGCAGTTGGCCGCCGCAATTAGAGCTGGTGAGGTCTCGGACGAGCGGGCTCTCCAGTATTCAGGCCTTAACGTGTCGATCCTCAATCCAGTCCGTGAGAAAGCTGGGGAACGAGAATTCGTGATCTGGCCCAATGAGGGGGATGAGGGATCGGCTTCGGCGGCCAAGCCTACTGCCTTTGCCAACCGCTTCAGTTCTGATGCGGCAAACTCCTATGGCAACGCGAACTGGTTGGAGGGTGACTACTACATCGTGGTGACGCTGGACGCAGGTAAGCAAACTGACTTAGGGGATAGCGAAGACAACCTCACTGACAAACGTGCCACGATGAAGTATTACCTCACTTCCAAGGTGCTGGGTGAACCTATCCAGGGGCCGAAGTATGAGCCTGTCAGTGACAAGACTGAACAGCCACACCCTTCGGATGACAACAAGACAGAGACGAAGAACCAAGCCCGTGGCGCTGATGACAAGTCTGGCAAGACGATGAGTGGGCTCCTTTACGCGTTGGGGGCGGCGGGACTCATTCTCTTGATTGTCCTTATCGGCCTCGTCGCATTTCTTCTCCGCGGCCGAGGCAGGTAAAACTCGCAGCTCACGCTCGCGATGAAACAATTATTCAACAAGATTCGCTGCGGCGGGGAACTTTCCCTCTCGTCGCAGCGACTACTTGGTAACCTCGCGCACTCCGCGCGGGGTGAAGGATTGGCTAGCGCGTCCCTCCCGGCTATAGGATGAGGGAACATCCATCAAAAGTTTCATCCGACCCACAAGGAGTTGTCCGCACGATGCAGCTGCGTCAGGTCACCACCGCCCTCGCCGCCGGAGCCATTGGGCTCTTGCTTGGCTTTTCTGCGCCGATGGCGGTGGCCCACGATTCGGTTATCGGCGGCAACGTGGTGAGTGACACTCCGCTCGAGGAATTTCCACGTGAGATCACGCTGGAGTTCTCCGGCATTCCGAAGGACACTTTCAACACTTTCGCTGTCACTGACCAAGATTCGGGCGAGGTTCTGTTCGACGCCGAACCGACCATCAATGGCCGTAATCTCACCGTCGAGGTTCCTGAGGATATTGACCCCGGCGATGGCGACTACCAGGTGGGATTCCGTATCACGTCTTCTGATGGTCACCCCACACCTGGTTCGGTGGAGTTCAGTGTTGCATCCGGTGCCGATGCTGCCGGGGCAAGCTCAGCTGGCAGCGCCGGCGAAGTTGACAACAACGACAGTCAAGAAGGCGATACTGATGCGCCGCTCAGCGCACTGTCGGGTCCTGCCAAGTGGATTGTCGGCCTAGGCGCGGTACTCGTCGTGGCGGCTGTGGTCTTCGTCTTCGGTGCGAAGACTCGTCGTGCTAACGGCGACTCCTAAGAAACCTATCAACACGCTAGCGGCCTTAACACACCAATTGCTGGAGAAATCCCCTTAATACAGAAAGGCATGTTCCATGCTGATGTCTCGTACCGCCCTTCGTTCTTCCGTAGCAGCCCTTGCGGTTGCAAGTCTTACCTTGACCGGTTGCTCGAATAGTGAGGAAGACTCAACCGCAGCGTCCACGGACGTTGCTTCGAGTGCAGCTTCGACAGCCGAGAAGTCTGCTTCAGCCGACTCCAGCCAAGCGAAGGATGCCAATAATGACGCCATTTCCTTCGAGGATGGCGTCGTGCGTGCGATGGAGGATGGCTCTGACATGACCGCCATCTTCGGCACGCTCCACAACACCACGGACAAGGACATCTCGGTCGTAGGTTTCACCTCGTCTATCGAGGCGAAGCAGAACCAGATTCATGAGGTCGTCGATGGTGTCATGCAGGAGAAAGCCGGCGGTTTCGACATCCCGGCCGGTGAATCTGTGGAGCTGGCGCCCGGCGGCTACCACTTCATGCTTATGGGCGTGGCCGAGCCGATTATGGCCGGTGAACACGTGACGATGACGCTGGAGCTGGGCGACGGATCCACGGTCGAACTCGGCGACATCCCCGTACGTTCCATCGGTGCAGGCGACGAGAACTATGGCGATATGGAGCACGGCGACCATATGGATCACGGCGACCACATGGATCACAAGCACTAAACACAGAGAGAAGGAAACAATGAGCGGGTTCGAGGAACCTGTCAGCCGGCGTGGATTGCTAGCCGGAAGTGCAGTGGCTGCCAGCGCAGTAGCGCTGGCCAGCTGCGCACAAGCCGATACTGATACCTCCGATACTGCTGGTCAGCACGACGCGCAGCGAGCTGGTGACGCTGCCAGTACGGGGCCGACTGAGGCTGAAGAAACCATGGGCGGCGACATCGTCGCTTTCGATGGCAAACACCAAGCCGGAATCCAAACTCCAGTACAGGCACACGTTGAACTAGTGGGCTTCAACCTTAAGAAGAATGTTGGTGCTCGTGGTGCTAAGGCCCTGATGCGTTTGTGGACCGAAGACGCGCGCCGATTGTGTACAGGGGAGAACCCACTTGGTAGCCTCGAACCTGAACTTGCTGTGACTCCCGCCAACCTCACCGTGACGTGTGGGTGGGGAGAGCGCTTTTTCGATGCGGTGGACGTCGCCAAGCCCAGCTGGCTTAGAGATGTCCGCGCCTACGAGCACGATGACCTGCGCCCGGAGTGGGGGCAAACTGACATCGTCTTGCAGATTTGCAGCGATGACCCGCTGACGGCAGCCCATGTGCTCCGACACATGACGCGTGCCGGCAAAGATTACGCGGATGTCGCCTGGGTACAGCAGGGCTTCAGCCACGCCTATGGATCCGCGCCAAAGGGCACAACGGCCCGCAATCTTTTCGGGCAAAAGGACGGCACGGTTAACCCGCGTACGGACGATGATTTTGCGGAGCAAGTCTGGATTGATGAAGGCACCTTCGCTGGTGGCAGCGCCATGGTGGTGCGCCGCATCCACATGAACCTCGATACATGGGAAGAGCTCGACCGTGCTGGGCGCGAAACCGCTACTGGGCGCACGCTTGATACTGGCGCACCGCTGGGAGCACAGGAAGAATTCGACTCGGTGGATCTTGACGCCCGCAATGAGTTCGGGCTCAAGGCGATTGATGAAAACTCTCACGTTGCGCGCGCTCATCCGCCGGCCGATCACCCAGAACAGAAGATTTTGCGCCGACCCTTTAACTACAACCTGCCGCCAACGCCGGAGACGACCGCTCGGGGCGAGCTCAGTAATGCCGGGCAGATCTTCATCTGCTACCAGAAGGACCCGTCAAAGCAATTCGAACCAATCCAGGCGCGCCTTGATGAAGCTGACCGGCTCAATGAGTGGATTACCCACATCGGCTCGGCCATGTACTATGTGCCTGCCGGAACCGAGGGCGAAACCTTCTGGGGCGAGTCGCTGATCCGCAGTTAGCAGGGGTAGACTTAGCCGCTGTAACTTTCTCAATGAGTGCTGCTCGGCCAGGTATGTCGAGCGGCGCGTGAGCGCAAAAGGAGCGCAACAAGTCATGGCGGAAATGATTCCAGCAGTCCCGGTCAACTACGAGCCGATTAGGGTCCCGGCCGGAACTGCCGTGGGTGCGGCAATGCGCGAGCATGACCTGCCCAACAAGGGCCCAGAAGCAGTCGTCGTGGTCCGCGGTGCCGATGGCACCCTCTTCGACCTGTCCCACACCCCGGAGACCGACGCCGAATTCACGCCCGTAGCCGCCTGCGAAGAAGACGGCCGCGCTGTTATCCGCCACTCCTGCGGTCACGTCATGGCCCAGGCCGTACAGGCCGAGTTCCCTGGCACCAAGCTGGGCATCGGCCCCGCCATTGAGAACGGCTTCTACTTCGACTTCCAAACCGCCGAGCCCTTTACCCCCGAGGACCTCAAGGCGATTGAGAAGCGCATGAAGAAGATTATCAAGGGCGGCCAGCGCTTCGAGCGCCGCGTGTACGAAACCACTGAGGAAGCCGAAGCAGCCCTCGCCAACGAGCCCTTCAAGCTGGAGCTGGTCCAAGACAAGGGCAACGTAGATCCGGATTCCGATGAGGCCGCCGAAGTTGGTGCCGGAGATCTGACCCACTACGACAACATCAACCCACGCACCGGTGAGGTGGAGTGGTTCGATCTGTGCCGTGGACCGCACGTTCCAACCACCAAGTACATTCCCGCTTTTACTCTGACGCGTTCTTCGGCCGCCTACTGGCGCGGTGACCAGTCCAAAGCTGGTCTGCAGCGTATCTACGGCACCGCCTTCGAATCTAAGGAGGCGCTTGAGTCCTACAAGACCATGGTGGAAGAGGCAGAGAAGCGTGACCACCGCCGCCTCGGTGCGGAGCTGGACCTGTTCTCCTTCCCGGACGAGATCGGTTCCGGCTTCCCGGTCTTCCACCCCAATGGCGCGACCGTGCGCATGGAGATGGAAGAGCACTCCCGCCGCCGCCACATCGCGGACGGCTACTCCTTCGTGTCCACCCCGCACCTGACCAAGGGCGATCTGTTCAAGAAGTCTGGTCACCTCGACTTCTACGCAGACGGCATGTTCCCGCCGATGCAGCTCGACGGCGAGTGGGACGACGACGGCAACTGCACCAAGCAGCCGCAGGACTACTATGCCAAGCCGATGAACTGCCCCATGCACAACCTCATCTTCGCCTCGCGTGGCCGCTCCTACCGCGAGCTGCCGCTGCGCCTCTTCGAGTTCGGTACTGTCTACCGCTATGAGAAGTCCGGTGTCATTCACGGCCTGACCCGTGCGCGCGGCTTTACCCAGGACGACTCCCACATTTACTGCACTCCGGAGCAGTTGGAGGAAGAGCTGACCAAGGTACTGGAGTTCATCATCTCCCTGCTCAAGGACTACGGCCTGGATGACTTCTATCTGGAGCTTTCTACCAAGGACCCGAATAAGTACGTCGGTTCTGATGAGATTTGGGAGCGCTCGACGAAGATCTTGCAGTCGGTAGCGGAGAAGTCTGGGCTCGACTTGGTTCCGGATCCGGCTGGTGCAGCCTTCTACGGTCCGAAGATTTCTGTGCAGGCACGCGATGCCATTGGCCGTACCTGGCAGATGTCCACCGTCCAGCTGGACTTCAACCTTCCGGAGCGCTTCGAGCTGGAGTACACGGCGTCGGACGGCACCAAGCAGCGCCCCATCATGATCCACCGCGCCCTGTTCGGTTCTATTGAGCGCTTTTTCGGTGTGCTCCTTGAGCACTACGCTGGTGCTTTCCCTGCCTGGTTGGCCCCGCACCAGGTGGTTGGCATTCCGGTTGCTGATACCTTCGCCCCACACCTGGAGGAGGTCTGCGCCGAACTGCGCAAGCGTGGGCTGCGTGCTGATGTTGATACTTCCGATGACCGCATGCAGAAGAAGATCCGCAACCACACCACCGGCAAGGTTCCCTTCATGTTGCTCGCAGGTGAGCGAGATGTCGAGGCCAACGCGGTGTCCTTCCGCTTCCTCGACGGCACTCAGGTCAACGGCGTGCCGGTGGCAACCGCTGTCGAGGTCATTGAGGCGTGGGTTCGCGAGCGCAACAACGAACAGCCAACCAAAGACAGCATCGCCGAGCGCGTCTAAGCGGATTTCCTGAGACGACGACGTCCAGGCAGGGGAGTCTGGACCCCGAAGAAAGGACGAAACACAGAGTGGAAGAATACGTCGATACCGGCCTGGGAAGCCCCGACCGCTTGGAGCGCCTGTGGGCGCCGTACCGCATGAGCTACATCAAGCGTGAGGGCGGTGCCGGCGACGTACCTAAAACTGCTCGTAATCCTTTCATCGAGATTCCGCAGATGGCGGACGAAGACGGACTCATCGTGGCCCGCGGTGAGCTCGTCTACTGCGTACTTAATTTGTACCCCTACAACGCCGGCCACATGATGGTCATTCCGTACCGTCAAGAATCTGAGCTTGAGAATCTCACCGAAGAAGAGTCCCAGGAGCTTTTCCGCTTTGCCCGGGCTGCCATTCGGGTTCTCAAAAAGGTTTCGGGCCCTGACGCGGTCAATGCTGGGTTTAACCTGGGACGCGCCTCGGGAGGATCTGTGGGTCAGCATCTCCACATGCATATTGTGCCGCGCTGGAGTGGAGACTCGAATTTCATGACTATTGTGGATGGAGTTAAAGTGCTGCCGCAGCTCCTCAAAGACACCCGCTCTCTGCTCGCACAGGGGTGGGCGGAGCTCGCTGACGAGGGACTCATTCCAGGAGAAGCACATGCTTAGTGTTCATGGGCGCAAGCCCGCCGCCGTGGTCGTGGTACCGGTGGCCAAGCTCTTTCTCAAGATGGGCTTGACCCCGAATGCGGTAACCGTGGTGGGCACCATCGTCACCATCGCCATCTCGGTCATCCTTATCCCGCTCGATCACCTTTTTGCTGCTGCTATTCTGTCCGGCCTGTTTTCTGCGTTCGACATGCTCGACGGCACAATGGCTCGCCTGACCACGGGCGGATCGAAGTTTGGCGCAACGCTGGATGCCTCATGTGACCGCATCACCGACGGCGCACTATTCGCCGCCATTGCCTATTGGATGGTCTACATTGACAATGCCCATCCATTGAACTTCGCCGCCTGCATGATTGTGCTGGTCAGCTCCCAGGTCATCTCTTATGTCAAGGCCCGTGGAGAAGCTTCCGGCTTTAAGATGGTCGGCGGTCTCGTCGAACGCCCCGAACGCCTTATCCTCGGCCTGGGTGGCGTGGGCCTCGAGGGGCTCGGCGTTCCCTATGCGCTGGAGATTGCGTTGTGGTTGCTGGCCGTGGGGTCGGTGTTCACTATCTACCAGCGCATGCGTCAGGCAGCACGCCAAGACACCACATCTCGGTTTATGAAGGACCTGTAGACCCTTAAGCCCCCATTCCCAAGGAGGGAGCATCTACCATGGCACGTGTGAATCGGGAGAACCTTACTGCTGCCGCATATATTGCTTGTTGGAAGATTGTGCGTTATCTTCCGCAGCCAGTTGCAGCGTGGCTATTTGAACGCGGCGCCGACTATGCCAGCGACAATGGTGCGGGAATGGAACAGCTACGCCAGAACCTCAGCCGTGTGGTGGGCCCAGAGAATGTCACCCGGACGTTGGTGCGGGACTCTATGCGATCCTATATGCGCTATTGGCTTGAGGCTTTTCGCCTGCCTGCCATCCACGCGGACCCGTCCTTACATGAGCAGCTTCTCGCAGGAATGAAAGGCAAAGAACATTCGGATGCGTCCATCGCGTCCGGCCGTGGAGTCATCTTCGCTTTGCCGCACTCGGGAAACTGGGACATGGCAGGTGTGTTCTGCGTGAACCACTACGGAGGGTTCACCACGGTGGCAGAGAGGCTGAAGCCGGAGGCGCTTTTCGATGCCTTCGTGGACTACCGTGAAAGCCTCGGCTTTACCGTCCTCCCTCTGACCGGAGCCTCGGTCTCACCTTTCCCGCGTCTCAAAGACACTCTTGAACGTGGCGGTGTGGTGTGTCTTCTAGCTGAACGCGATCTCACCCGTACTGGCGTCACTGTGGACTTCATGGGGGAGGACGCCAACGTGGCGGCAGGTCCGGCCCAATTGGCCATCGAGACTGGTGCGGCGCTGCATGTCGTGCATTCCTACTTCGACGGCGATGGCTGGGGGCTTTCCGTGAGCCCTGAGATAGAGGCCACAACGCTGCAGGAAACCTGCCAACGGATGGCGGATGGCTTTGCCGACAACATCCGTGAGCATCCGGAAGACTGGCATATGTTGCAGCCGCAGTGGAACACGGACGTTGAACGTCGCCGCCACAAGCAGCGAGACACACAGTAGGGAAGAGGAAGACCATCATGCGCATCGGTATTGTCTGCCCCTACTCTTTTGATGAACCCGGCGGAGTTCAGGCCCACATCCTTGACCTGGCTACGGTTTTTATCGAGCAAGGACACGAGGTTGAGGTGCTGGGGCCGGCGTCGACAAGCACGCAGGTGCCTAGCTTCGTCCGCAAAGGTGGCTGGGCAATCCCTATTACCTATAACGGATCCGTGGCTCGTCTCGCTATTGGCCCGCACGTGGGCCGCAATATCAAGCGTTTCATCCGGGAAGGGCAGTTCGACGTCCTTCATATCCACGAACCCAATTCGCCGAGCTATTCCATGGCAGCGTTAGCCATGGTGCAGGGGCCCATCGTGGCGACATACCATGCGTCCGCCTCCAGTTCGTTGGTTCTCACCTTGGTCAAACCTATACTTCGCCCGTATCTGGAGAAGATTCGCGGAGGAATTGCTGTGTCGGAGATGGCGCGGCGCTGGCAGGTTGAGCAACTTGGTGGGGACCCCGTCCTCATCCCGAATGGAGTGGATACCTCGGTCTATGCCCGTGAACGCGCACAGGCTCAAGACCACGCACTGCCCCGCGAAGGCGGTAGTGAGACGCCGGTAGAGATCGTGTTCCTGGGGCGCCTCGATGAACCACGCAAAGGCCTCGACATTCTCCTTGAAGCCCTCACACTCCTTCCGGAAAAAGTGCGTGTGACCGTCATGGGCGGTGGCCACCCACGCAGCGTCCCTGGCGTGGACTTCGTCGGCCGCGTCAGCGATGCGGAGAAGGCCGCCATCCTTGGTCGAGCGGATATTTATGTTGCGCCTAATACTGGCGGGGAGAGTTTCGGCATTGTGCTCGTGGAGGCCATGGCCGCTGGATGCGCCGTGGTGGCGTCAGACCTTGAAGCTTTTGCCGCGGTGTGCAATGTCGAATCGGATACTCCCGCGGGTGTGCTCTTTCGCAACGGGGACGCTACGGACCTCGCCCGAGTTCTAGAAGAACTCGTGGCTCACCCGGACAAGCGCGCGGCCTTGACACGAGCAGGCGAGCAACGCGCTCGTGAGTACGACTGGGACCACGTCGCCGCAGCCGTGATGCAGGTCTATGAAACTGTGGCGGATGGAACGAAGGTGCAGGTGAAGTAGATGGCCATTGAACTTGTCATCGCCTTAGCCGTGGTGCTCGTTATTGCCATGTGGGCATTGTTGACGGCGCAGCGTCTCAACTCTTTACACATCCGTACCGACGCGGCCCTCGCGCAGCTTGAGGCTACCCTTGACCGTCGGGCGGCGGTGATCAGCGCGTTGGCTCCGGAGCTCCAACACCTTGCAGCACGCGCTGAGTCCACGGACTTGACCCAGGGGAATTTCGATGAGCGGACGACGCGTGAGCGGGAGCTATCAGCAGCGATTGCGCAGCGTTTCGAAACTAGGCCTGCCTTGCTTGCCGACGCCGAGGGGCGCATCCACCTCGCCCACCGCTTCTACAACGAGGCGGTCAGCGATACCCGCGCCCTACGCCTGCGTCCGGCAGTGAAGTGGCTCCGCTTGGGCGGCACGGCCAAGCTTCCGGAGTTCTTTGAGCTCAGCCAGATCGACGTTTAATCTGTCCGCGTTGACTGCTCCGCAGTCCGTGCGGCGGTGAACTCAAGGCGATGCCACATGAGGGCGGTAACAGCCATGCTGAGAATCAGCAGGTTGCGCACCACGAGTGCGTAGACCGGCTGCAGATTCTCACCCAGGTGAAGCCACACGTAGTCATAACCGTAGGGATAGATATACGTTCCCAGTGCTGCCGCGGCTACCGCGAGAATGGCCATGATGGTGCGCAGCCCAGTGCGGTCGGATGCCAACCGCTTGTCATTCGGTGTCTCCCGCGGAATCTCCGAACGGATAGCCACGGCGAGGATGGGGCCAAGCCACACGATGTACTGCGGTGAGAAGACCTTATTGGTTGCGATGAGCAGAAGAGTTGCGGCGACAAAGAAGACAACGGTGGAATGGGGATCCCAGCCGCCGCGCAGGAAACGAGAGGCAGCCACGGCGACTATCCACACCAGGGCACACACCATGGCGATCGTGCTGAGCGTTAGAGCAGTATCCACGCCGGGGCCGGTGATCTCATAGCTTTTGGATGCGGCATAACCTATTTCCCACGTGCCCGGGTGACGGTGCGCCTGAAGAACGTGCCACGTGGCCGCAAGAGATTCGATCTGAAGTCCCCGCTCCTCCTGATAGGACAGGGGAGACACGAGCCGATCCGCGCCGGTCAGCACTGCAACAGCCAGGCATATTCCGACAATGGTTCCACAGAATGCGGCTAGGCGTTGCCAGGTTGTCCGTGAGCGGGCAGCTCCCACCAGGCCAGCGGCGAGCACACCCGGCCAGAGTTTGACGGTGGTAGCCCACGCTAGAAGTGCAGAAGCTATGCGTGGATGAGTAGCGAGGAGTGCGCCTGCGCCTGCGACAAGGAGTGCTGGGTACAAGTCAAGGCGCCACACAAAGACATGACCGGCCGCCGTGCCGAAGAAAACCCAGAACCACGCGGCAGCGAACACGGAGCGCCGCCCGTCATTGTTGCGGAGGAGGAGGGCCAGGAAGAGGGCGTCAGCCAAGAGCATCATGACCGTGAAGGCCACGCGGTAGTTATCGGGGTTATCCCCGGTAAGCCATGCGAGGACAACGCTTGGCCACGTTCCCGGCTGCGGATATTCCGTCATCGCGGAACTGTCGTTGCCGTAGACACCTTCTAAGTAGTAGTTGATGTCTCCACTTGGCATCCTATTGCCTAGGAGCAAGGCAATGAGTAGGACGCGGGCAATGGCCCACCCAGCCCATACGGCGGGAACTTTAACGATTGTTTTCAATGGCGGACTCGACGTCGACGGGTGGGCCTAGCATCAGAAGGACACTGAACACAATGGCCACGACGATGAGGCCAATGATAGCGGTGCGCACGGGATGGCGCACGGCTTGTGCCAGAATCTTGTCGAAAAATCCCTGCGGTTGCGCATCATCGACAAAACGCCACGGTCCATCAACTAAACCGGGCTTGGATACCCAGACGGCAAAGGGAAGCGCCGCAAACGGAATAACGGTCACCACCAACCCGAGGATGCCAACGCCTAGTGGCCAGCGGTTATTAATCCACACCAGGGCGGTCATGAGCAAGAAGCACAAGAAACCAAAACCGTGGATTCCACCCGCGAAAGGGGTAAGAGCCTCGGTGGTTCCGGAGTACTTGAGGATCATGGAGAAAATAAGCAGCGCCCATGTGAACATCTCGAGGCAGGCGGCCACGCGGTGCACGCTGTGTGGAGTAGTTGATGTCATGCGGAACATACTACGCACTCACGTCGAAGGAGTTGAACCCTGTGAGTAGGATGGGCGAGGTTAGCGCGGTGCGCGCCATAAGCAACAGTTGAGGAGGATGACAGCATGGCATCGGTGGCACAGGCGGTCGATATCGAGCAGGTGGGTGAGGATACTTTCCGCAGCCCTGTTGTGCCTTCCCGCATTGAGCGCACCTTTGGCGGTCAGACTATGGCGCAGGCACTTCACGCCGCGCAGCGCACCGTCGAGGGCAAGTTGGCCCATTCGCTGCACTGCTACTTCGTGGGGCCGGGGGACTCCAGCCAGCCGGCTACTCTGCGCGTCGAGCGGGTGCGGGATGGCCGCTCCTTTGCCACCCGGCACGTGCGCGTTTTTCAAGACGAGCGCCTTATCTTCGTTCTCATCGCCAGCTTTCACAAGGATGGCGATACTGGTCCGGAGCACCAGGATCCAATGCCGGTAGTGCCAGCGCCGGAGACGATTACGGAGTCACCGTATGCCACCCGCATCATTTTGAAGGAGTGGGAGGACTGGGACGTGCGCCTCGTTCCGGAGGAGGGACGTGACCCCACCGCTGCGGAGACGACGGGCGCCGGATTTCGGAATATTTGGTTCCGTAACACGGGAGCCGCGCTTGCCGACGCCCCCTCCCAGGCCCTCCATCAGGCTGCACTGCTTTACATGTCTGATATGACACTTATCCGCACTGCGCTCTTGCCACACCAGGGCGATCGCATTCAGCTGGCCAGCCTCGATCACTCCCTGTGGTTCCTGCGCCCAGTGCGTGCGGATGAATGGATGCTTTACTCCCAATCGTCACCTTCGGCACAGAGCGGTACTGGATTGGCACAGGGCAAAATTTTCAACCAACGCGGCGAATTACTTGCCTTAGCTATGCAAGAAGGATTGACTCGCAGGATGCGTGAGGACGTCAGCGGCTCTACGGCAAATGGTAATTGGCAGAACGTCTAAGCCGACCTAGTCAGCAGACAAGGTAAGTCAACACCGTATAGGCGCCTGGGGCACCCCTAGTAATGCCGGCGACGGCGGACCCGTATAATTGCACCAGTTTCATACATCCACATCGAAAGGGATGACATGTCAGGCCACTCCAAATGGGCAACTACCAAGCATAAAAAAGCGGCTAACGATGCCAAACGTGGCAAGGAGTTCGCCAAGCTGATTAAGAACATCGAGGTCGCGGCACGCACCGGCGGCGGCGATCCTGCGGCTAACCCGACCCTCGATGACATGATCAAGAAGGCCAAGAAGGCCTCTGTTCCTAACGACAACATCGAGCGCGCCCGCAAACGCGGCTCCGGCGAAGAAGCCGGCGGCGCTGATTGGGAAAATGTCATGTACGAGGGCTATGGGCCCAATGGTGTGGCCATGCTAATCGAGTGCCTGACGGATAACCGCAACCGTGCGGCGACTGAGGTGCGCACTGCGATGTCCAAGAACGGCGGCAACCTAGGCGAGTCGGGCTCTGTGGCCTACATGTTCTCGCGCACCGGCCTCGTCTTCGTAGAGAAGGGCGAGCAGAGCGAGGATGACATTCTCCTCGCCGTACTGGAAGCCGGCGCCGAAGAAGTCAAGGACAACGGCGAGAAGTTCGAGATTACCTGCGCCCCGGGTGATATTCCGGCTGTGCGCGAGGCTCTCGGAGAAGCCGATATTGAGGTCGATGACACCGATACCGACTTCCGCGCCTCTGTTGAGGTGCCGCTGCAGGCCGATGATGCCCGCAAGATCTTCCGCCTCATTGACGCGCTCGAGGACTCCGACGATGTCCAGAACGTGTACACGAACATGGACTTGAGCGACGAAGTCCTCGCTGAGCTCGACGCCGATTAACCTCGGCGCTGACTACTTCTTCAACTCCAGGCTGTCGATGCCGTGCACCGTCACGGTTTCGGACAGGGGTGCGCGGCCTGGATTGGTGTTGAAGACCGGGCTAGTCTCATCGGCCTTACCGAAGGTAATAGCGGTGACTAGCTTCTGGTCCTCATCCACGCCGAGGAACTCGCGGACGGTGGGCGCGAGCAAAGACACCATTCCTTGCGGTACGCCGTGGTAGCCGTGTGCGGTCAGGGAGAGCAGGAAGTTTTCCGCGTAGGTTCCCTGATCGAAGGACGCACGGATGCGGTCGCCCAGGGGAGGGATGAACAGCAACGCGATGTGGGGCGCGCCGAAGAAGCGCAGATTCTCCCTGACGAATTCTCTGCGGCCCTCGACGTCTTCGCGTGCGATGCCAATAAGGCCGTACATTTTTGCAGCCAAGTGCTGGGAGCGCTGTGGGTGAATGCCTTCACCGTAGTCAATGGTGAAATCCGGGTTGAGGCCGTTGGTATCGAACTCCTTAATGAGCGCCGCGCTCAACTCCTTGAGTTTCTCGCCACCAACGAGATGGACGTTCCACGGCTGGGTATTGGAGTTGGAGGGGGCCGATTGGGCGTCGATAAGCACCTGCTCAATGACCTCAGCCGGGAGAGGCTCCGGCAAGAAAGCGCGCGGGGAGTGGCGGGAGCGGATGAAATCGGACAATTCTTGTGCATGTGTTGACATGCGGGCCACTGTACGCCCTTCAGGCATGAGAACGAACCGCGGTGGAGGGTCTAGAACACGTGTGTGTACACTAGCTCGTGGTAGCACACGTTAAGGAGGCCGCGGTGAACTTGGAAGGCTTGCGCGTTATGGGCATTGACCCAGGTCTAACGCGCTGCGGTCTGTCCGTTGTCCAAGCAGGGCGCGGGCGCGCAGTTATCCCCATTGCCGTGGGGGTAGTGCGCACGCCTAGCGATAAGGATTTGGGGGAGCGTCTCCAGCGGCTGTCAGTAGCCGTACGGGAGTGGATGGACGACTATCAGCCGCAGGTGGTCGCTCTCGAGCGCGTATTCGAACGCGGTGAAGTCTCCACTGTTATGCAGACTGCTCATGCTGTGGGGGTTCTCGTCCTAGCGGCGGCCGAGCGCGACATCCCCGTGCACATGTACACCCCGTCGGAGGTGAAGAAAGCTGTGTCCGGAAACGGGCGAGCGGACAAGAAGCAGATGACTGCGATGATTACCCGTATCCTGGGGCTAAGTGAAGCACCAAAACCGGCGGACGCGGCCGATGCTTTGGCGCTAGCGGTGTGCCACTGTTGGCGCGCCCCGGCATTAGCGTGGGTAAATGGCAGTGATCCCAGCGCCGGGGTAGGTGCTGGCGCGCGCACCAGCGGGGTACGGGGAAGCTCGCCCCGCACTGCATCTGTCTCCCGTACGCCCTCAACCACTATGAAGTAAGGAAAAGCCATGATCGCATCCCTGCGCGGAACCGTCCTTGACATTCAGCTTGATCACGTCGTGATTGAATGTGCTGGCGTGGGCTATAAGGTGCTGGCCACCCCAACGACGTTGGGGACCCTCCAGCGTGGGGAAGAATCCCACGTGATGACAACGCTGGTGGTCAAGGAAGATTCCATGACACTCTATGGCTTTACCAGTACTGATGATCGCGATATGTTCCATGTCCTGCAGACGGTATCTGGTCTGGGGCCGAAGCTCGCGCTGGCGGCCTTGTCGGTGATGGGAGCTGGGGATTTGGCGCAGGCCATTGCGGGAGAGGAGGCCGCGCGCTTGCAAAAGATTCCCGGCGTGGGCAAGCGAATGGCGCAACGCCTCGTGCTGGAGCTCAAGGATAAGGTGTCGGGTTTTGCGCCGGCGCTTTCCGACGTCCCACCGGCCACCCCCGCAGCCACCGGACCCGTCGTGGACGATGTTGTCGAAGCCCTGGTGGGCCTTGGTTTTACCGACAAGGCCGCACGTCCGATTGTGGAAGCCGTGGCCGCGGAGCAGCCTGATGCGGCGACGCCGGTTGTGTTGCGTGCTGCGCTGAGCCAGCTGGGCGCGAAGAAGTAGGGGAGCGGCTGCCATGTCTGATGTCGAACGTACTGAGTTCAAGCTCCCTGACGGTATGAATCTGTCCACCCCGCCGCAGCGCAACCAGGACGTCGATGCAGCGGAGCAGCAGGGTGAGCACGATATTGAACGCTCGCTGCGCCCGAAGTCTCTTGACGAGTTCATCGGCCAGCCTAAGGTGCGCGAACAGCTGTCGCTCGTGCTGAACGGCGCGAAGAACCGCGGGGTAACTCCGGACCACGTGCTGCTCTCTGGGCCGCCGGGTCTGGGCAAGACGACGATGGCGATGATCATTGCCCAGGAACTGGGCACCTCCTTGCGCATGACGTCCGGCCCGGCGTTGGAACGTGCCGGTGACTTGGCAGCGATGCTGTCGAATTTGATGGAAGGCGATGTCCTTTTTATCGATGAGATCCACCGCATCGCGCGGCCCGCAGAGGAAATGCTGTACATGGCCATGGAGGATTTCCGCATTGATGTCATCGTGGGCAAGGGCCCTGGCGCGACGTCGATTCCGCTGGAGATCCCTCCCTTCACCTTGGTAGGCGCCACAACACGTGCCGGTATGCTCACCGGCCCGTTGCGTGACCGTTTCGGCTTTACCGCACAGATGGAGTACTACGACACCGCGGATTTGACCAAGGTCATTACGCGCGCGGCGACCATCCTCGATGTCGATATTGACCAGGATGCCGCCGTGGAGATTGGCTCTCGCTCTCGCGGTACCCCGCGCATTGCGAACCGCCTGCTTCGCCGCGTGCGTGACTATGCCGAGGTGAACGGCGACGGTCATATCGATGTCGCGGCGGCGCAGGGAGCGCTGAAGGTCTTCGATGTAGATGAGCGCGGCCTCGATCGGCTCGACCGTGCCGTCCTCGAAGCCCTCATCAAAGGCCACGGCGGCGGGCCCGTCGGCGTTAATACCTTGGCTATCGCGGTGGGTGAGGAGCCTTCCACCGTGGAGGAGGTCTGCGAGCCTTATCTCGTGCGCGCTGGAATGGTGTCCCGCACTGGACGCGGCCGTGTTGCCACTACAGCGGCATGGCAGCATCTTGGCCTCGAGGCACCAGACGGAACGCTCGGCGGCGGGCTGTTTTAATTGGCCCGGCAGGTAGGGTTTCTGGCACACTAGCCACTTATGAATGGTACCCAAGTAGTTCTTCTTCTCGTCCTCGCTGTCCTCGTCATCTTGCCGAGCTTCATGACCATGCGCGCACAGCGCAAGCGGCAAAACCAGATGAAGGAGCTGCAGTCTTCCCTGACCCCCGGCCAGAACATCGTTACTGCAGGCGGCCTGCACGGGACGGTCGTCGCGAAGCATGGCGAGCAGATTGATGTACGTGTCAAGGACGGCACCGTCATGACCTTCGACACCATGGCGATTGTGCGTTCTGCCGATGTCGCCGATGGAGTAGCGGAGGCCGATACGACGGCCGACGACGACAATGACGAGCGCTTTCCCAAGCTCTAAATTTAGTTGCGCTCGTCACATCGCAGGCGGCTCACCTTAAGCCTGTTAAGGAAAACAGCAATCCATGACGTACGATGATGGACTGTGCTTTAGTCATGGCGCCGGGTGACCCCCGTGCATCAACGCCATGACCTTTGAGTTTTAGCCCTGTTCCTCACAACACAGGAGATCTTTGTGTCCGCATCGAAACGTGGTGGTGTCAACACCAGCCAACGGCAATGGCCCAAGCGCGCGCTGGCGCTCTTCGCGCTCATTGTCATCCTGATTTATGCCCTCATTTTCTTGACCGGCAACAAGTCGGCCACACCTAAGTTGGGTATTGACCTGCAGGGCGGTACCCGAGTGACTTTGGTGCCCCAGGGTGAGGAACCAACCCAAGAGCAGCTGCAGCAAGCGCGCACCATTTTGGAGCAGCGCGTGAACGGCATGGGTGTTTCCGGCTCTGAGGTCGTGATTAACGGCTCCACCTTGGTCATTACCGTGCCGGGTGAGGATGCCTCCCAAGCCCAGGCAGTGGGCCAGACCTCCCAACTTCTCTTCCGTCCGGTAGGCGAGCAGCCGATGCCGGACCTGGGGAAGCTGGAGAAGACGATGACGGACATGGCCAATCGCTGGGTCAAGTACGGCATTTCTACCCCGGAGCATGCCAATGAGGCGCTGGCGTCCATCCATGAGGCGCTCAACTCCGCAAACGACCCTGCCGCAGAGGGCGAGGACGCTAAGGAAAAGGACGATAAGAAGTCCAAGGCTCCTACCGTGACTGAGAAGCCGCTGCCGGAGCCGGACAACTCCGTCGAGGAGACCGAGCGCCGCGAAAAGGTCAATGACGTGCTCCTCAAGGACCGTCAGTCGGAGGACCCCACCGCGCAGACTGCGGCGCTGGGCCTGATGTCCTGTGACGCCGAGACGGACCCGCTGGCTGGAACCGATGACCCGGCCAAGCCGCTCGTGGCCTGTGACTACTCTAATCAGCAGCCCTACCTGTTGAACCCCGCCCCGCTTCTCGACGGCATCACGGATCCCAACGGCACCCGCCTGACCGGTAACGAGATTGATACCGACGCACCTATTACTGGTGGTCTGAACCCGCAGACCGGTCAGATGGAAATTGGCTTCGCCTTCAAAACGGGTACTGGCCCTAACGGTTCCCAAACCTGGGCCACCCTGACTCAGGAGAACCTGCACAAGCAGGTCGCCATCACTCTGGACTCCGCTGTGATTTCTGCCCCGGTTATTCAGGGCCCCACCCCGGTGGGTTCCGCCACCTCCATTACTGGTGACTTCAGCCAGGAGGAAGCACAAAGTCTCGCGAACAACCTGCGCTACGGTGCGCTGCCACTGTCCTTTACCGGTGCCAATGGTGAGCCCGGCGGAACGGTCGAAACCGTGCCGCCCTCACTCGGCAAGGCCGCACTCAAGGCGGCCCTGATCGCCGGCATCGTCGGCTTCATTCTCGTGGCGGCCTATGCCATCTACTACTTCCGCGCGCTGTCCTGGGTGTCGCTCTTCCTGCTCGTCGTTACCGGCGTGCTGACCTACGGCGCCTTGGTACTCCTGGGCCGCTGGATTGGTTACTCCCTGGATCTATCCGGCATGGCTGGTCTGGTTATCGGTATCGGTGCAACGGCCGACTCCTTCGTGGTCTACTACGAACGCATCAAGGATGAGTTGCTGGAAGGCCGCACGTTCCGTTCCGCTACCCGTACCGCGTGGGAGCGTTCGCGCTCGACGATCGTTACCGGTAATGCCGTAACGCTCATCGGTGCGGTCGTGGTCTACTTCCTGGCTATCGGCGAGGTTAAGGGCTTCGCCTTTACGATGGGTCTGACCACCGTCTTCGACCTCCTCGTGTCCTTCCTGGTCATGGCGCCGATCATGCAGATCGTCGGCCGCCGCCCGGCGTATTCGAAGCCCTCCATGAATGGCCTGGGCGGCATCTACAACCTGGTGGAGGAACGCCGGGAGCGTGGCTACTACGCCAAGAAGGCGGACAAGGACGAAACTGCCGCTGCGGATGCTCAGGGGAGCGTCGCCAAGCCAATTGCGACTGCTACGGACGAGGAGAAATAAACCATGGCTGTCGATACCACCACCCGCAAGATTTCCCGCATGGACCGCCTCTACGAGGACGAGGGCGGATTCGATTTCGTTGGTCGCTCCAAGACCTGGTACACCATCGCTGGTGTCTTACTCATCGCCTCGATTCTGGCGATTGCCATCCGCGGCTTTACCCTGTCCCTCGACTTCGAGGGCGGCACTAAGCTCACCATGCCGGCAGGTGACCTCACCACCGAGCAGGTTGAAGAGACCTTCACCGAAGCCACCGGCATCGAGCCAGAGCTGGTCCAGATTGTCGGCGCGGGTTCCTCCGAGACCCTCGAGGTCACTTCGGAGCGCCTCTCCGCAGAAGAGGTGAACCAGGCGCGCCAAGCCATCTTTGAAAAATTCCAGGTCGAAGATGAGAATGGCACGCCTAGCCCCGATGCAATTGGTTCCTCCACTGTGTCGGAATCCTGGGGCTCATCGATTACCCAGCGCATGATCATTGCCATGCTCGTCTTTTTCGTCGTGGCGACCATCTACGTGGCTGTGCGCCTGCAGCGCGATATGGCTTTTGCCGCTATTCTCGCGCTCATCTTTGACGGTGTCTTTATCGCCGGTATTTACGCTCTCTTTGGTTTCGAGGTCTCCCCGGCGGTCATCATTGGTCTGCTGACCGTGCTGACCTTCTCCCTCTATGACTCCGTCATTGTCTTTGACAAAGTGGATGAGAATACAACCGGCCTCGAAGGCCAGCGCTCCAAGACCTATTCCGAGCTCACCAACCTGGCCATTAACCAGACGGTGATGCGCTCAATCTCGACGTCCGTGATTTCCGCGCTGCCCATCATCGCACTTTTCATCGTCGCTATCTGGTTGATGGGTATCGGTACGTTGCGCGACCTCGCGCTGATTCAGTTCATTGGTGTCATCGAGGGCATTTTCTCCTCCATCTTCTTTGCAACGACCTTGCTGGTGACCCTGGCCAACAAGCGCAAGAGCGTGAAGAAGCACAACGAGGTTGTCGCAGCCTACCGCGCGGAGGGCTCGCGCGTCTCTGACGCTTCCGGGGAGAAACCTCTTCGCACCGTGGCGTCGCCAGCAGCGGCAGCGCAGCCCCGTACTGAGGAGTCTGGCGGCGTCTCGTGGCGCCCTGGGCGCTAAATCATGCGTCGTTCACTAGGGGCGGCACTGCTGGCAGTAGCGGTGACCGTCTCCGCGTGCGGGGAGGACCGGGACGCCGCGCTTGACGACGTCCCCCCAACCCCCTCCTTCGGCCTTCTCACCGATGCGCGCCTAGCCAGCACGAACGCAGCAACGCCATGGGGTGATGCTACGGGCGCCCCGCAGCTTGCTAGCCGTATGTATCCGGCGATGTACGTCCCTGGGCCCGCCGGACAAATGGTCCCGAACTCGGATCTGATCCACGCTGAGTATTACCCCTCGGATGCAGAGCACCCAGGTGCGCACGTAGATTTTAAGATCACCGACCAGGCGAAATTCGCTGATGGTATTCCGGTCACCTGCGACGATTTTTTGTTGTCGTACACCGCGGGCCTACTCAGCCAAACCTTTGAGTCCCACCTGCCGTTGGTAGCGGATATCGCCGCGATGGAGTGTGCGCCGGAGTCAAAGGAGTTCACGGTATGGTTCAACCCTGATTCTGGTTCGCGCTGGCGTTATCTTTTTGGCCCCGGCACCGTTCTTCCAGCACATGCGATTGCGCACCGCTCGGGGATGAGCGTGGAGGAACTCAACGCAGCATTGCACGCACAGGATCCGTCGATGCTTGAGGACGTGGCCCAGACCTGGCGCGAAGGTTTTTCCACCGAACCCGGACACTTTGACCCCGAGCTGCAGGTGTCCTTTGGCCCTTACGTCATTGACCGCGTGGAAGACTCGGGCGCCATCGTGCTGAAGGCCAATGACTCCTACTATGGCGACAGGCCGGAACTCGACGAGGTCGTGGTCTGGCCCGATACTACTGACGCTTCCGCGCTTGTCGAGTCCGAAGAACTGCGCGTTGCCGAATCCCACCTCAAGGAACCTTCCTGGTTGGACCGCAACGCCGAAGGTAATCCCTTTGACGTCACCCCGGTAGTCGGGACCCTTACCGATACCTTCACTTTCTCCGACGCTGGACTCTTTTCCCAGCCGTGGGCTCGTCAGGCTTTCGCTGCTTGCGTGGACACCGAGCGTTTGGCGGATGCCGCCAGCCGCCAGTCTGGCGTGGAGGTTCCCGCGGTCCACGTTCGCACCGTACCGCACGATGACCCGGTGGCGGCGCAGATGGCGTCGATAAGCAGGGTGCCCATTGAGCCAGCGGTAGCAAGCGGCCTGGCAGGCACGACTATCGGCGTGGGGTACTTGGCGCCCAATCCACGGTACGAGGCCATGCTGGAGGAATTGCGTGCTGTGTGCGAGCCCTCCGGAATCACCATCGAGGATCGCTCCGGAGATCGCGTCACCCGAGCGAATCTTGCCCCTGACCCCACCACGGGGCTTGCTGGCATCGATGTCTATTTAGGGCCTGTGGACCCGCTTCGTGAATACTCCGCCCCAACTTCCAGCGTGAAGAACTCTCGTGCGTTGCGCGAGCTCGAGCAACAGCTTTGGGAGGACCTGCCGTCGATCCCGGTATCTGCACAGCCCCGGAGTTTCATCGTTGACCGCGCTGTCACGGGCGTGGTGCCCTACACTGGCCCTGCCGGCATCGGGTGGAATCTCGATCGCTGGAGTGATACCCGTAACCAAGAAACCGAAGCAAAGGAAGAGTCGTGAGCGAGATTTACGCCGCAGCAGCACAAGCCTTAAAAGACAAGGTTCGCCTGGTCCAAGACTTCCCGGAGGAAGGCATCCTCTTCGAGGATCTAACCCCGGTTCTGGCGGACGCTGCGTCTTTTACTGCCGTGGTCGATGGCTTGGCGGAAGCCTGCAAAGAGCTCGGCGCCGACATGGTCGGCGGATTGGATGCACGTGGCTTCTTGCTTGGTTCTGCCGTGGCATACAAGCTCGAGATGGGAATCTTGGCCATCCGCAAGAAGGGCAAGTTGCCGCCGCCGGTGCTCACTCAGGAGTATGAGCTGGAGTACGGTTCAGCGGCCCTGGAGATTCCGGATAGTGGTATTGACATTAAAGGCAAGCGCATCGTGCTTGTCGACGACGTCCTCGCCACCGGCGGCACCTTATACGGCGCCAAGCTGCTTCTTGAAGCCGCAGGGGCAGAGGTTGCGGGCAACGTCGTTGTGCTTGAAGTCAATGGGCTGCAGGGACGCCAACGCCTCGAAGGAACACCCTTGGTTGTGCTGAACCAAATGGGGGCTGCGGACTAAGCTTGTATGCCTAAGCTACTGTGCGGAGGCATACATGACTGAAAAGCAGGACAAGGCTGTATGGCGGCCAAGCGGCGTGCGCGGTATGTCCGCACGTCTAGCGCGGTCGTTGACCGGCGGTCGGGTCAAGATCAATCCGGCACTGGACCCGTTGATGTCGATTCACCGGGAGTTTCACCCGAAGGCGGATGCTGAGCTTCTCAACAATGCCTATCGGACGGCCGAGCGCTTGCACGAAGGTGTAGTCCGCAAGTCTGGGGAGCCTTACATCACCCACCCGTTGGCCGTGGCAACGATTGCTGCGGAGATCGGCATGGATACCACCACGGTGGCCGCGGCGCTGCTCCACGACACCGTGGAGGACACGGATTACTCCTTGGAGGATCTCACTCGGGACTTTGGCCCGGAGGTCGCCAGGCTTGTCGACGGTGTCACGAAACTCGACAAAGTTGCCCTCGGCGCGGCCGCGGAGGCAGAGACGATTCGCAAAATGATTGTCGCGATGGCCACGGACCCTCGGGTGCTCGTCATCAAGGTGTGCGATCGTCTCCATAACATGCGCACGATGCGCTTTCTTCCGCCGGAGAAGCAGGCCAAGAAGGCGCGCCAAACCCTAGACGTTATTGCGCCTTTGGCTCACCGCCTGGGCATGGCGAGCGTGAAATGGGAGCTGGAAGATCTCGCTTTCGCCATCCTGTATCCCAAGAAGTATGACGAGATTGTCCGCATGGTGGCGGACCGTGCCCCTTCGCGGGATCGTGCGCTCAAAGAAATCAGGGCTCAGGTAGGCCAAGCACTCAAGGATAACGGCATTGAGGCCGAGGTCATGGGCCGCCCGAAGCATTACTGGTCGATTTACCAGAAGATGATCGTGCGCGGCCGTGACTTTGCTGAGATCTTCGACCTCGTGGGTATCCGCATCTTGGTCGACGATATTAATTCCTGCTATGCCGCCATCGGTGTTGTCCACTCGCTTTATCAGGCGCTTCCGGGACGCTTCAAGGACTATATTTCCTCACCGCGCTTCGGCGTGTATCAGTCACTACACACCACGGTGATTGCAGCAGGCGGCTCCACTCTGGAAGTCCAGGTGCGCACGCATGAAATGCACTACAACGCTGAGTTCGGCGTGGCAGCGCACTGGCGCTACAAAGAAACCAAAGGGAAGAACTCCGGCCACCAAGAAGAAGTGGACCAGATGGCGTGGATGCGTCAGCTGCTTGATTGGCAGAAGGAAGCCGCCGACCCCAACGAGTTCCTCGACTCGCTGCGCTATGACCTGACCACCAAGCAAATTTTTGCCTTTACCCCCAAGGGCGATGTGGTGAATCTTCCGGCGGGTTCCACTCCGGTTGACTTCGCCTACGCGGTGCACACGGAGGTGGGACACAGGTGTATCGGAGCTAAGGTCAACGGCAAACTGGTGGCCCTTGAATCTGAGCTTAAATCCGGCGACAAAGTAGAGATTTTTACGTCCAAGGACCCGAATGCGGGCCCGTCGCGCGACTGGCAAGATTTCCTCGTTTCACCCCGCGCGAAAACGAAGGTCCGGCAGTGGTTTGCCAAGGAACGCCGTGAGGAGCACCTCGAGGCCGGCCGTGACGCACTCGCAGCAGAGGTCCAGCGTGGGGGCCTGCCCATGCACCGCCTGTTTACTGCTAGCTCTATGAAGCAGGTAGCTGAGCAGTTGCACTACCCAGACGTCGATGCGCTCTACACCGCGATTGGTGCCGGGCATGTCTCTGCGCAACACGTGGCCAATCAGCTCATGGCGCTCTTCGGCGACCAGGACGATGCCGTTGATGCCTTGGCTTCCCGCACCCCGCTCAGCGAGATTGAGAACTCCCGCGCGCAGCACACCAAGGACTCCGCTACTGGTACGGGCATCCTCGTAGAAGGCAGCCCGGATGTCATGGCGAAGCTGGCTAAGTGCTGCCAGCCTGTCCCGGGCGACGCCATCTTCGGCTTTGTTACCCGCGGCGGGGGAGTCTCCGTCCACCGCGCCGATTGCACGAACGCCGAAAAGCTCAAGTCCGAGCCGGAACGCATGATGACGGTGGAGTGGGCAGGCGGCCCCAAGTCCTCGGGCGCTTTCTCCGCCACTCTTCAGCTGGAGGCGCTCGACCGACAAGGTCTGCTGTTCGAGCTCACCCGCATCTTTAGTGAGCAGAGCCTTAACGTGTTGTCCATGACCTCAAACCGGGGCGACGACCATATTGCCACCGTTCGCTTTACCTTCTCCGTTTCTGATACCAAGCAGCTCGGCCAGCTCATGACCACGCTGCGCAATACCGAAGGCGTCTTTGACGTTTACCGCGTAACCGCATAGGTCCTCACCCCCCATCAGGGGGTCGAGCTTAAACCCTTGCTGTCCCCTGGGTAACGCGTGGATGAATGTTGAGTGAAGGGGCTGGTGGAGGCGTCGTGAAGCACTGCGTCATTGTGACCGATGCGTTATAAACACGAGAGTAAGATTCCTCTCATACCCAGGAGACTCCCGTGAATTTCCGTCGCTTTGGTCAGCTACTGGCCGCCACCACCGTTACCGCCGTTGCCGTCTCTGGCGCGCCTGCGTTCGCCGCTGAGGCCGACCAGGTGACCATTTCCGTCACCAACTTCACTGACTTCCACGGCCACCTCGAGCTGGCTGAGAAGTTTGACAAGGACACTAAGGAATTGAGCGGTTACACCGAGATGGGCGCTGCCCGCATGGCTGCCCTCATCAAGTACGTCAACAAAGACCAGGAGTACGCTCTGACGTCCTCCGGTGACAACGTGGGCGGCTCCGCTTTCGTATCGGCTATTTCTGAGGATAAATACACCAACGAGGCCCTCAACACCATGAACCTCGATGTCACTGCCGTGGGTAACCACGAGTTCGACAAGGGCACTGAGGACCTGATGGACCGCATCGTCAAGGAGTCTGAGTTCCCGATTATCGGTGCGAACGTGACCAAAGACGGCAAGCCTCTCCTCAAGCCTTCCTTCGTGAAGGAAGTCGATGGCGTGAAGATCGGCTTCGTCGGCACCGTCACTGAGAACACCAAGTTCAAGGTATCCGCCGCTGCCATTCCGGGCATTGAGTTCACCGATCCAGTTAAGGCTACGAATGAGGAAGCCACCCGTCTGAAGGAATCCGGCGAGGCCGACGTTGTTGTCGCACTCATGCACGAGGACGCACAGCAGTTTGCAGAGGGCTTCAACAAGGACGTCGACCTGCTTTTCGGCGGCGACACCCACGTGAAGACCCAGGGCGAGGTCGCCCGTGAGGGCGCACTGCCGTTGTACTGGGCACAGGGCTACGAGTACGGCAAGGTGCTTAACGACGCCGACATCACCTTCGACAAGGCTGAGAAGAAGATCACCAAGGTCGATCTCACCCAGTACGACGTTGCGGATGCAGAGACTTTTGAGCTTCTCCAGGGGCTGGAGGATGATGCAGAGGTTGCCTCCGTTGTCGCCGAGGCCAAGAAGGTAGCTGACGAAGAGGGCTCCAAGACCGCTGGCACCACTGAAAAGGCAATGTACCGCGGTTCTAACGATGGTGAAGATACTGGTACCAACCGCGGCGTGGAGTCCACCCTCAACAACTTCATTGCTGATGGTCAGCGCTACGCTATGTCGAAGCAGACCAACAAGGAAATCGACCTTGGCGTCATGAATGCCGGTGGTGTTCGCGCTGACCTCAAGGAAGGCGACGTCACCTACAAGGACATCTTCGCCGTCCAGCCTTTCGGCAACTCCGTCATCACGGCTGAGGTTAGCGGTGAAGACTTCATCAAGGCTCTGGAGAATCAGTGGAAGCCGGGTCAGTCCCGCCCGCGCCTGGCTTTGGGCCTGTCCAGCAATGTTTCCGTGGTCTATGACCAGAAGGCTGAGCAGGGCAAGCGCGTCAAGTCTGTCACTATCGACGGCGAGCCTATCGACCCGAAGAAGAACTACAGCGTTGCTCTGTCTTCCTTCCTTGCTTCGAGCGATACTGAGGAAGGCGGTGACGGTTTCTTCGTGCCGGGTTCCATCAAGAACCGTAACGACGTCGGTTACATGGATACCCAGGCCATGATTGACTACATCGCTTCTGGCGAGTCAAAGGTTCGCACCGGCCAGGGCCAGATTGGTGCCCACATTTCCGGTGAGCTGAAGGCTGGCGAGGAAATCACCATCGACCTGTCCTCCCTCAACTACTCCAATGAGGAGGAGCCGCAGGCGAAGAAGGTTACCGTTGCTCTCGGTGATGCAAAGGTTGAGGCTGACATCGACAACGCTGCTCAGGAAGGCGACAAGAGCTTCGGTGAGCGCGGCCGCGCGACCGTCAAGCTCACCATCCCGGAAGGACTTGAGGGCGAGCAGCAGCTGACCATCACCACTGATGCCGGCACCGAGGCTGTTCTTCCGATCACCCTGGAGGGCAAGTCTGAGGACAAGCCGTCTGAGACCCCGGCGCCGACGACTGAGCCGACCGTTGACCCGAAGCCGTCCAAGGACACCAGCTCCAAGTTCGATGGTTCTTCCTTCGGCCTAGGCCTGGGACTGGGCATCACCGCCGCTGTTGCAGCCGCTATCGCGACCGCCCTGGCTACCGTGGGCTTCGCTGCCACTGCACTTCCGGCCCCGATTCAGCAGATGATTGAGCAGCTGCGCAAGCAGTTCAACATCTAGTTCGGAGTTCTTTTTAAAGCCCACACTGTGAACTGCTCCCCACTAGTCAGTAACTGATTTTTCAGTCCAACTAATGGGGAGCAGCTCACTTTTGGTGTGGGCTTTTTCCATGGGCAATTGACAGGAAAAGGTAAGGTAGAGCGTCGTGGAGACCTTGAGGCTTTTTGGACGCGAAGCGATGTACCAGCTCGGTATCGAACCTCACCGCATACCCGTGGTGATGTTCGCGACCCTCGGCATCTACCTAGCCTTCATGATTCTGGTCAAGCTCTTTGGCAGCCGTGTGCTCACATCCATGACGGCGTCGGATGCAGTGATCATTATTATGTTCGGCGCGGTCGCTGGCCGCGTGATTATCGGTAACCCGCCGACACTTGCGGCTGGCATCATCGGCCTTTTCACCCTCATGCTGCTCGAAGCGGCTTTCGGCACTTTCCGGCAGTTCGTCACATGGTCAAAGTTCATTGACCGTCGCCCTGTTCTGCTGGTCTATAAGGGGGAACTGCAGGAAGACAACATGGTCTTCGCCCACATCACGGAGCGAGACGTTAATTCGGCGGTGCGCAAAGCCGGGCTTGGCCGCCGCAACGACGTACAGCTGATGATCCTGGAACCCACAGGACACATTTCAGTCATTCGACGAGGCCAGCTCGTCGACGCCTCTGTATTCAAAGACGTACTCGGTTCCGAGCGCATCGAAGAAGTCGAGGAAGACGGCTCCAAAAACTAGGACAGCTTCCGACAACGCCGACTCACCCGTCAACCTTTTTCTGGTTGGCGGGTTTCGTCGTCTCTGCATTTGCCTGTTTAGGTGCAGGATCGCCGATGTGCCCGCTGACCGTGGTGTGGTTGGCGGGGTTCATCGTTGCGGCGTGGGTGCGAAGTTTCAGCTTGCACCCGGTGGGTCGGGTGGTTGCCCTGTGGCTTGTCCTGTTGCCTGCTCAGCGGCGAGTCTGTTAAGGGCTTCTTGGTATTCGGGCATGGCGGTAATTGGCACACCCCAGGGCGGGATGTAGCTCACCCCGGTGTTCAGCCGGAACATGTAGCCCCTGCCTGTGGGGCGTTTAGGGTCATCGTCGTTAATGCCGTTGTGGTAGGCGCATAGGAAGGTGAGGTTCTTGAGGTTGGTAGAACCTCCTGCCTGCCAGGGGATGAGGTGGTGGACTTCGCAGTAGTCAGCGGGTT
This sequence comes from Corynebacterium sp. FDAARGOS 1242, assembly GCF_016889985.1. Lineage (NCBI taxonomy): Bacteria > Bacillati > Actinomycetota > Actinomycetes > Mycobacteriales > Corynebacteriaceae > Corynebacterium > Corynebacterium sp. FDAARGOS 1242. Next base: position 820,149 of record NZ_CP069568.1, read on the forward strand.
TGTTGCAGCCGGGCCTAGAGCAGGTTTGGAATTCGGCAGCCAGGCTGATGCGTTGTTTCCAGCTGGCATGCCGCTGAATCCTATAGGAGTTCACCGGGCCTTCAAGGGGGTGGATGATGGTGGCGTAGCCAATCTCGGCAAACTTATAGGCCAAAAAGTCTGCCCCGCTCATGCGCCCGCCGTTGGTGAGGTTAAGTTCTATTTCCTCCCCATCACCGTTAATAATTTGGTCGAGTTCGTTGAGGGTGACAACGACTTGAGCGTGTACGGCGGGTTTGGTGCCAATACCGCCGGTGACAATGACGGTGCGGGCAGCATCAAGCAGGTTTGTTTTATTAACGGATTCTAGGGTTCCGCGGATATCGGCGATGACGGTGGCGTCATCGGTGATGGTGATGGAGTTCGGCCCTTTAGAGCGGTAGGTGAAGCGTACTCCGGGTTTAGCGGTGCGCTTGACACGAAGCTCCTTTAAGCGCTTGGTGGCAACCTGGCGGATACGGTGGGCGGGGGTGCCGGCAAGTTTTATGCGTAGGTTCCAGGCATCGAGGTCTTTGTTGACTTTGGCGGTGTAGGACTCAATCAGGGTGAGAACGCTAAGGCTATGTTGTTGTGCCATCGCGGCAGCACGTGCTTTGCGTTGTTTGCCGGTAAAGCGGGTGTGCCCGAAGTAGGTGCGGTGAAGGTGGGAAAGCTCGGTGGCGTCGGCTGGGTCGGCGCCGAGTGCGCGGAGCTCGTCGGGTGAGCTGGATGCTTGTTCCACTAGCGCGATCCCCGAGTTGCGGTAGTGGAAGTAGGTTTCTAATACCCCCATGGCCACGAAGCTTAAAACAGGCCCACCAACCCCGCAACTCGAAAACGAAAAAATCCCCCGCGCGCAGCGGGGGATTAAAAGGCTTAAGGCCTTACTTGCCAGCCAGCTTGTCGCCGAGACGCATTGCATCATCCATGGCGCCAATGATGGAGGTGAGGACCTTGATCCACTCGCGGATCTCCTTCGGGCTTACGTTGCCCTCGTCGTCGGAGGAAAGAGCGAAGAAAGCTGCGGAGGAACCGTCCTGCTCAGCCGGAGCAGCGGTGGCAACAGCGGTGCCGGAGAAAGCGATGGTTGCAGCGGTAGCAGCAGCAACGATGGACTTACGGGAGAAGAACTTCATGATGGAGTGTCCTATCTTTATCGAGCGGGAGGAAGAAACTACTTGGCCTTCGGGCCGAAGTACTTGGTGTAGAAGGCGAAGACGGTGCCGAGGGCGCCGATGATGGCGGTGAAAACGGCGATCCAGTCGCGGATCTCCTTCGGCTCCATCTCAGAGATGGAGGAACCCTCATCCTCGGAGGAAGAGGAAGACTCGTCCTTCTTGTTGTCCTCGGACTCGTTCTCCTTGGAGTCGTTCTCCTTGGACTCGTCCTTCTTGTTGTCCTCGGACTCGTTGTCGGAGATAGTGATCGTGTCGTCCTCGGAGGTGGTGTTGTCCTCGGAGGTGGTGTTCTCGGTAGCGGTGGAGTTGGTCTCCTCGGTGGTGGTCTCAGCGGAAGCAACGGACACGCCAGCCAGGGAAACGGTAGCTGCGGTAGCGGCGGCTACGAGGGCCTTACGGGAGAAGAACTTCATTCTCGTTCCTTTTATATCTCGGGAATTTCAAAGACCTCACAGATGCTACTGAGACTAGAGTTGATATGCAAGAGATTTGTCAAAAAGTTCTTCACCCTGTGAATCAACTGCCCGCATGATGTGAGCTGGGCTTTCCAATTGGGCCCGGAACAGCTTAGGTTAATGCGAGGTAAAGGAACAGCTCAAGGCTAAGAAATTCTCAGAAGAGAAATGATACTGCCTTTAACAAAGGAGAACCCCCGCTCACAACCTGGGAGCGGGGGTTAATCACCGTATCGGGGGTAAAGGCTAGCTTTCGATGGTGGCCTTGGTGATGCGAACCTCTTCAGCCGGTTGGCCGCCTCCGGCGCCATCCTTGACGCCCTTTGCAGCAATGGCGTCGATAGTCTTCTGGCCCTTGGCGGTGAGGTTACCGAAGTACGTGTAGGCAGGCGGCAACTCAGAGTCCTTGTAGTTAATGAAGAACTGGGAGCCGTTGGTATCTGGACCAGCGTTAGCCATGGCGAGGGAGCCCTTCGGGTAGAGGGTCATCTTGCCGAGGGCTTCGTCGTCAGCCTCATCAGTCGGGTACTCGTTGGCGAACTGGAAACCAGGGCCGCCAGAACCCTGGCCGGTCGGGTCGCCACACTGCAGGACAAAGATTCCACCATCGGTCATGCGGTGGCACACGGTGTCGTCGTAGTACTCAGCCGAAATCATGTCCGTAATAGCGTTGACAGTACAGGGAGCCAGGGAACGATCGAGGGTCATCTCAATGTCGCCTTGCTTGGTAGCAAAGTTAACGGTGACCTCGCCCTTGGCCGGAATGTTCTTGCCCTTCGGGATGGCGACCTCGCGGGAAGCATCGCCAGCTTCCGGGTATTCACAGGTCACGGTTTCGTCGAGCGGCTTCTCGCGCTTGCCGGTCAGCGCCTCAGCAGTAGGGGCCTCAGATGTAGTTTCAGCAGCCGAGGTCTCCTGCGCTTGGATCTCTTCCTCATCACCCGTACGCGTGGCAAGGAACCAGATTCCGCCGACGAGGGCGATAATGACTACGGCCGCAGCAAACACAACGCCCAACGGGCGGGTCTTTTGCTTGCGGTCGCGGGACTTCAGCTCGCGATCGAGCTGGTTGAGCGCATCATCTAGGCGCTGGCTGTTGGTAGGCACCGTTGTTTCCTCCACAGGGGTCTGATTTTTCGACTTACTCATCTTAACCTCACGAGCGTTCTTCATGGCGCGCCGCCCCACCTGTCAGTACCCTTGGGTGCCATGACTACTGTTAATTTTAAGAACGAACCTACTCAGACCAATGGGGCGCTGCCGAAGGTCGGCGAGCCTCTGCCAGATTTCACCCTGGTTGGCACTGACTTGGAAGAGGTCTCCAAGGCTGACTTCGCTGGCAAGCGCTTGGTGGTTTCGTGTTTCCCATCTCTGGACACCGGGGTATGCGCGGCGCAGCTGCGTACCTTCAACGAGAAGGCTGCCGGTTTGGACAACACCGTAGTCCTGTCTGTCTCCCGCGACCTGCCTTTTGCCCAGGAGCGTTTCTGCGCGGCTGAAGGCATTGAGAACGTAGTGAGCGCGTCGGATTTCCGTTCTGACTTTGCTGACAAGCTCGGGTTGGTTTTGGAAGGCTCCCCGCTCAAGGGGCTGTTTGCTCGCGCGGTCATCGTGACCGATGAGGAGCACAACGTGGTCTACACCGAGCTCGTTCCAGAGGTCACCACCGAACCGGACTATGACGCCGCGCTGGCTGCTCTAAAGTAGATGGCGACCCCGGAAGTATTCGGCTTCGCCGCAGGCCCGTACAAGACCAACACGTACGTGGTGTCCCATGGCTCCCGGGCCTTCATCGTGGACCCCGGGATGCATACCCACGATCGTCTCGTGCAGCTGGCGGGGGAGAAGGGCCTAGAGTATGAGGCCGTCGTTCTTACCCATGGTCACATTGACCACACGAGGGATGCAGCAGAATTCGATCTGCCGGTGTACATCCACCCGGATGACGCCTTCATGCTTGTCGACGGCTCCGGGGTATCCCCCCAATCCCAAGTGCTGTTCGACTGCGCCTCGATGAAGCAGGTCGCCGAGCGCCGCGACCTTATCGGCGGTGAGACGCTGTCCTTGGCTGGCTTGGAATTCAACCTTGTCCATGCGCCAGGACATTCGCCTGGCTGCGTCATGCTGGTGAGCGATGAGGTGGCACTCACCGGTGATGTTCTCTTTAAAGGCTCGATTGGCCGCACGGACTTGCCGCATTCAGATCACGCCGCGATGCAGCGTTCGTTGCGCGGGCCGGTGCGGGGACTCGATGATTCGCTGGCAATACTCCCTGGCCATGGGCCGACGTCGACGATGCGTCGTGAGCGCGCGACCAATCCGTTTCTCATCGCGGCGGGGGATGTACTCTAAAGGGCGTGAGTGATAAGAAGCAGTTCAAAGCCCTGTCCGCGCCCAAGGGCGTGCCGGACTACGTCCCGCCGCAATCGGCCACCTTTGCCAAGGTGCGTGAGACTTTTGTGCATCAGGCACACCTGTCCGGCTTCCAGCACATCGAGCTCCCCGTCTTCGAGGACACGTCCTTGTTTGCCCGCGGCGTGGGCGAATCCACGGACGTGGTCTCGAAGGAGATGTACACCTTTGCTGACCGCGGAGACCGTTCCGTCACCCTGCGCCCAGAAGGAACGGCAGGTGTCATGCGCGCGGTCATCGAGCACAACCTAGATCGTGGCCAGCTTCCGGTGAAGCTCAATTACTTTGGCCCCTTCTTTCGCTATGAGCGCCCGCAGGCCGGCCGCTACCGCCAGCTACAGCAGGTGGGTGTGGAGGCTATCGGCGTGGATGATCCCACCTTGGATGCGGAAATTATTGCGCTGGCGGATCGGTCCTACCGCAGCTTGGGCTTGAGCCAGTTCCGCTTGGAGCTGACCAGCTTGGGTGACCACGAGTGCCGCCCGGCCTACCGCGAGAAACTGCAGGACTTCCTGTTCAAGCTGGACCTGGATGAAGAAACCAAGGCGCGGGCGGAGCTCAATCCACTGCGCGTGCTCGATGACAAGCGCCCCGAGGTCCAAGAGCAGCTTGTCGACGCCCCCCTCATGCTCGACCACCTCAATTCCGAGTGCCGTGAGCACTTTGAGACGGTGACGGGCCTGCTCGATGATATGGGCGTTGCCTACACTATTAACCCGCGGATGGTGCGCGGTCTGGATTACTACACCAAGACGTGCTTCGAGTTCGTGCACGATGGTTTGGGTGCGCAGTCGGGAATCGGCGGTGGCGGCCGCTATGATGGGCTCATGGCACAGCTGGGCGGTCAGGAGCTGTCGGGCATTGGCTACGGCCTCGGCGTCGACCGCACGGTGCTAGCGCTTGAGGCTGAGGGGATTTCGCTGGAGGGCGTCGACGAGCGCGTGGCCGTCTACGGGGTGGCCATGGGTGCGGCGGCCAAGCAGAAGATGGCCGTCATCATCAATGACCTGCGTAAGGCAGGCATCTCCGCTGACATGTCCTTCGGCGACCGCGGCCTGAAGGGCGCGATGAAAGGTGCGGACCGCGCCAACGCACGCTTCGCCCTTGTCCTCGGAGACCAGGAGCTCGAGGCTGGCACCGTGGCCCTCAAGGACTTGGCCGCGCATGAGCAGCGCAACGTGCCAGTGGGGGACGTCGTCAAGCAGCTGCGTGAGTTGGTTTAACACTCCACCTGGGAGACAGTGAAACCCATCGTCTTGGCCAAGCCTCCGAGCGAGGTCTCCTTGTACTTGGAGAGCATGTCGCGGCCGGTCTCGGCCATGGTGCGCACGGCGTTGTCGAGGGTGACGTAGTGCGTTCCTTCGCCCATGCGGGCTAGGCGTGCGGCATTGATGGCCTTGACCGCGCCAATGGCATTGCGCTCGATGCAGGGAATCTGCACGAGGCCGCCGACTGGGTCGCAGGTCAAGCCGAGGTTATGCTCAAGCGCGATTTCGGCGGCATTCTCTACCTGTGCCGGGGTTGCGCCAAGGAGCTCGGCCATGCCGGCCGCCGCCATGGAGGACGCGGAGCCGACCTCGCCCTGACAGCCGACTTCTGCGCCGGAGATAGAGGCATTGGACTTGATGATGATGCCGATAGCCCCCGCGGTGAGCAGGTAGCGGCGGGCATCAGCGCGGGTAAAGTCGGACTGGAAGTCGCGGGCGTAGTGCAACACAGCTGGGATAATGCCGCAGGCGCCGTTGGTCGGGGCGGTGATGACGCGGCCCCCGGCGGCGTTTTGCTCGTTGACAGCGAGCGCGTAGAGGTTGACCCATTCCATCGCGGAAAAACCGCAGGATTCATCGTCCTGCTTGGCCAAAAGCTGTTGATATATACGCGGCGCACGGCGGCTGATGCGCAGGCCACCAGGCAAAATTCCCTTGGTCGAGATCCCCTCGGTCACGCATTGGCGCATGATGTCCCAAACGAGGTCGAGATGCTCGTAGACGTAATCCAGCCCACCCTCGTCGCGGTGGAGAACAGCCTCGTTGGCAGCGACGATCTCCCAAATGGCCTTGTCATGGGCTTCACACAGATGCAGCAGGTGCTCGCCGGACTGGAACTCATAAGGAACCGTATCCTCGGCGGAAGCCGCGGCGACGCCTGCGGGCACACCGGTGTCCGTCTTAAGCTGGGCATCGAATTCTTCGCGAGACAGGATGAAGCCGCCGCCGACGGAGAAGTATTCTGCGTTCTCCGCAAGAACTGAGCCGTTGTCGTCCCAGGCTGTAAAGATGAGGCAGTTCGGGTGCTCGGGTACCGGCTCGTTGTTGAATTCGATGCTGTACTGCACTTCACCTGTGGGCCCAGCGACGGTGCCTTCAGTAGGGATGAAGGCGTCGGCGCGTGGTTCGGCGTCGAGCGGTACGCTGAGCGGTTCCCAGCCAGCCAAACCGAGGATGACGGCGCGGTCGGTGGCGTGGCCGCGGCCGGTAGCGGAAAGGGAACCGCGTAGCACAGTGTGAACCTTGGCCGGGTGCTGGTCGAGAGTTTCGAGAAAGGCCTTCGCGGCACGCATGGGGCCCACAGTGTGTGAGGAGGAGGGGCCGATTCCAATGGAGAAAATATCGGTCACGCTAATAGTCATGGAGACCTCCTTAGGTGGCTTTCAATAAGTAGCGATTCACGATAGTACCGAGTACCGTAGCCGACTGCTTAGCCCGGTTGGCCGTTGTGGTCAGCCAGGAGCGCGCGGAATCCCGTCGGATCGGAGTCACTCCCGGACGCTGTGTCGGTGCCGGTTTCTGCCCGGGATTTTTCACCCAGCGGACCTGCCAGGCCAGCGACACGGTCGCGGGGGCGAACCATTAAGTCGGCTAACTCGCGCGCGGCCCGTTCAATGCGTTGCTCAGTGCGCGCACCTTCCGCAGTGCCGTAGTCCTCCGTGGCGTGGAAAACGCCAGTCGGCACCACCGTGGCGTGCAGATAGTTAAGGAGCGGGCGCAGGGCGTAGTCCAACACCAGCGCATGCCGGCTGCAGCCCCCAGTCGCTGCGATAAGGGTAGGCAGACCATTGAGTGCGCGCGGCTGAAAGGTATCGAAGAACATCTTGAACAGGCCTGAATAGCTGCCTTGGAAGACGGGGCTCACGGCGATGAGGCCATCTGCCTGCATTACTGCGGATTGTGCCGCCTCGAGGTGGGGAGTAGGCGAGCCCCAGTTGGTCATCGAGTCAGCCAATTCTCCGGCCAGCTCACGCACCTCCACCACCGTCACGTCCACGCCCTCGCCGCGGGCAGTGACCTGGGAGGCGGTGGCGGCGGAGAGGGCGTCGGCAAGCGCGCGCGTCGTAGAAGGTGAGGACAAACCTGCCGTGACGACAACCAATGAACGCACCTATTTCTCCTCTCCTGGGCTGATCAGTGCATGCAGCGCGTAGGAAGCGAGCGCGCCGTGCGTCGGCGGATCAGAAGGTACATGATCCGGGCGGCGCTGCTCAAAGCGGCGGCGCAGCTGCGGAACCACCTGTTCTACCGTGCCCACCGTCAGCGGGGTCTGCGCAGTGAACTCCTCCAGCGAAGGGCCGTGACCATAGACTGGGGCGTTGTCGAAGTAGGGACGGAAGAAGTCCTTGGCGTCCTGCTCCGTGGAGCCAATAAAGACCTGGCCACCCAAGCCCACAATCGCCTGGTCTGCCCGGCCATGGCCATAGAAAAGATCACTGCGCCCGCCAGCCTGGTGCTGGAGGAAAGCGTAATCCTCGGCGAGGCGGATGGGGTCTTGTGTGACGTCACCCATGCTAAAGATTCCGAATTGCATGCCAACTCCTTTCTGTGGCATGACAACAAGGGTGGGGTGAGGGATTATTCCCACTCGAGGGCGTCGACAAGCACGGCCAAGTCCGCAGGTGTGGCGATGCCTACTGGGCGCTGCGAAGGCTTGCCGTGTTCAGTAAAGAGAACCGCGCTTGGGTGCGTGCCGTCCTTGGTCGGTTCGGTGAGAACATCGACGACCTCCTGGGCCGTGGCGGTGCGAGGAAGGAACTCGGCGCGGTCTTTGCGTTCCGTCATGGCGAGCACTGCGCTTACCGACGCCGCACTGATCGCACCATCTTCCCCCAAATCCGCCGCTACCCACCGCGCGATGGCATTGGTAGTCAGCAGTGCAGTAAACGTACCGGAGTCATAAACGGGGATTTGTGAGTATCCGGTCTGGTTGATGAGAGCGAGGGCGTCGAGGATGTCCGCATCTGGATCTAGAATGGTCACCTCGTTGTGGGGTAGAAGCGATAGCGCGGTGGGCGGGTCAGTGAGCAGGCGCTGAAGGTTTTCCAGTTGGTTGACGACCTGTGGATGTGGGGTAGCAATGGGCTCATCGCCGTAGTAGCGGCCATGCGCGATGGCGTTGCGCAGGGCGGAAATATCCTTGAGTTGCTCCGCTTGGCGTTTGCTGAGGAGGTGTTTGTCGTGGGCGCGATCGACCATCCACCAAAAGGAATCTGAATTCTTCGCGCCAATGGTTTGGCGCAGGAACTGTTCAATGTCGTTGAAGGCCGCAAAGAAGCGCGTCAAGGAGTTCTCGCTCATGGAACCCCAGTGTACGGACCGCGGTGTGGGTGGGACGCTTCGAAAACGGCGACACCGCCGCGAGAATCCGTAAGGATTCGCGGCGGTGTGCGGAAAGGAGCGGTAGCTTAGAAGACCACGCGCAGGATGGAGACGGTCACGGCGGCGATAGCCGCGGCGGCCGGCAGGGTGATGACCCACGCCAGGGCGATGGGCTTCATCAGGTTCCAGTTGGCGGCACGGTTGACAATGCCCACGCCCAACACAGCACCAATGAGGATGTGCGTGGAGGAGACCGGCAGACCCAGCAAAGATGCGGCCATGACCACGGCGGCAGCTGCCAGCTCGGCGGCGAAACCTGAGGATGGGTGCATCTTGGTCAGTCCGGAACCGACAGTCTGGATAACGAAGCGGCCAATGAACCACAAACCGGACACCAGGGCAATGCCCATGGCAATCATGACTGGTAGCGGCACGGACACCTCGTCCGAAATTTGGTTGGTTTGCATCACGTCAAAGACTGCGGCAAACGGGCCAATAGCGTTAGCGATATCGTTCGAACCGTGGGAGAACGCGAAGGCGGACGCGGTAAACACCTGCATCCAGGAGAAGAGGAGGAAGGTCGAACGGGACAGGGACTTGTTCTTCAGGGAACGAGCGAAAATGAACACGGCCATCCAGACTGCCGCGCCGACCATGCCCATGACGAGGAGGTTCTGCAGGGTTGTGAAGTCGACACCGGTGTGCTTGAGGCCCTTGAACAGCACCATCGCGGAAATGATGATGGCGCCCAGAGCAGCGAGCAGCGGGACCCAATTTTCTAGGGCCTTGTGCGCGTGAACATCATCCAAGTCCTTGTTGATTTCGTGCAGGTCGCGGTAGTACTCGGACTCCAGAGCATCGGGGTCGTAATCATCCTCGGACGTCAGTGCTGCGTCACGAGCCATGGCGTTGGTGTAGGAAATCTGCTGCAGTTCGTTCATGCGCTCGAAGCGAGTCTTGTGCTCCTTGCGCAGCTCTGCGCGGCGGGTCTTGATTTCGCGCAGACGCTCATCAGCTGCCTCGTTGTAGACGAGGATGGAGCTCTTAATCCACTTGAACAGCAGGTAGGCTGCGATACCGCCGAGGACCGGGGAGAGAACCCACGAGAAGGCGATGGTGCCGATGCCGCCCCACTGGACCATGTCCATACCGCCCTTGCCGGTGATGAAGCCAACGGTAAGCGCAGCGCCGACGATACCGCCGACGATGGAGTGAGTCGTCGACACTGGCCAGCCCATGCGGGTGGCGACGAGAAGCCAGATGGCTGCACCGAGGAGCGAGGACATCATGATGTACACGAACTCCATTGGGTCCAAACCGTCGATGGCGTCTAGGTCAACGATGCCGGATCGCACGGTATCCGTGACCTCACCACCGGCGAGAATAGCGCCGGAGACCTCGAAGACGGCTGCCACGGCCAAGGCCTGCTTCATGGACAAGGTGCCGGCACCTACGGAGGTACCGAAGGAGTTGGCTACGTCATTGCCACCGATGTTGAAGGCCATGAAGAGGGCGAAGACGATGGCGGTGACCAAAAGGATGCGGTTGGCGCCCTCGGCAACCTCGCCGTTGCCCCAAATAATAAAGAAGATGAGAGTTCCGGCGGTGAGAACGCCGAAGAACAGGTGCCAGATCCAATCCCTGTTCTTGCCGTTCACGGTCTCTAGGTCCGGCATCGTCGGTGTGGCGGTGCTCAAAACGTCGTTCCTTTCTGAGAACAGAGCCTAGCGAGGTAAATCGCAGGCTCAATGAAGTAATAAAAGATAGAGCGGTACCCACCACGAGCCGGCGGGAACTTGGATAGCGTAAGAAACCTAGGTGGCCAGAAAGTGAACGAGCTATGTCGGCAGTCCTAAATGTTATTGAGTAAATGCCCTAGGAGGTGTGCGGGGTTGCCACACCTTGTGACAATCCTCGTTTCACACGAAAAATGTGCACAGCCCTATTTAAGCAAGGCTGTGCAAAGTGAGAGGGAAGGCAAGGCTGCTGGCGCGCCAACTTAACTACAGCTAGGACTTGTAGACTCCACGCTCCAACGTGTCGCATTGCGCCATTTTGCCGGACTCGTAGCCCGCCAAGAAGGCTTTGGCGCGGTCCTCGGAGGAGCCATGCGTCCACGTATCCGGGCGTACCTCGCCGCCAGAACGACGCTGAATGTTGTCATCGCCCACCGCACGAGCAGTGTTAACAGCATCAGTGACCTGTTGTTCAGTGATGGTTTCTAGGAGGGCATCATCACCTTCGTCTGCGTAGTGTGCCCACAGGCCTGCGTAGCAATCTGCCTGCAGCTCAATCTTGACCGCATTGGAGTCCTCGCCGGGGTCGTTGTAGTTGGAAAGGCTCAGCGTTCCTTCAAGCTTTTGGATGTGGTGACCAAACTCGTGAGCGACGATGTACATCTGTGCCAGCGGCGCATTTTCGCCTCCGAAGTTGCGAAGCTGATCAAAGAACGCGGTGTCGAAATAGGCAGACTCATCGGCAGGGCAGTAGAAGGGGCCGGTGGCGCCGGAAGCTTGGCCACAACCAGAGACCGTCGTGTTGTTGAAAATGACGCGGCCTGGCTCGGAATACTCCAGGCCCGCCTGCTCCGGAAGCTGCTTCGCCCAGACTTTATCTACTGACTGTGCCGCAAACATGACACGGCAATCGTCGTACTTGTTGCCGTCTTCTGCAGTCTGGCAGTGTGCGAAGGCATCCTCGCCGCCTTCTTCGGGGCCTACCTGAGTTTGGTCAGGCTGTGTTTGATCAGTGGTGAGCGCTCCCGGGTCGCCGCCCAGCAGGAGGTACAGGCCAATAAGGAGGAGGGAGCCCACGCCGCCGCCGGTAGCAATCATTCCGCCACGGCCGCCACCGCCTGAGCTGGCTCGCTTGCCGTCGAAACTTGCGCCAGATTTGAAAGTCATGAAACAGATTCTGCCACACGCAGAGTGGCTTGGCTGTGGTTCATGGGGAGCTGCGTCGAGACGGTGCCTGGCCCCCGCGCTGAGCGCGTCTGGAGGGAGCGGTAGACTTGGGCTGTTCAAATTCTTGTGCTCCTCGGCGCGTGCTGTTTACGCGTGGCGTGGGTGGGCATGAGCGTCAACAATAAGAAGGGATTGAACGAACGTGCTGCGTACACATCTGGCAGGCGAACTGCGCAAGGAGCTGGCGGGGGAGACCGTCACGCTGACTGGTTGGGTAGCCCGTCGCCGCGACCATGGCGGTGTTATCTTCATCGACCTGCGTGACCGCTCCGGCGTTGCCCAGGTTGTCTTCCGCGAAACCGAGGTGGCCGAACGCGCTCACGACCTGCGCTCTGAGTACTGCGTGAAGGTCACAGGCGTGGTTGAGCCCCGCCCGGAAGGCTCTGCAAACCCGAACCTTGCCTCTGGTGAAATTGAAGTCAACGTCACCGAGCTCGAGGTGCTCAACACGTCTGCAGCGCTCCCGTTCCAGATCGATGACCCCTCTTCCTCCGGTGAGGTAGGCGAAGAGACTCGCCTGAAGTACCGTTACCTGGATTTGCGTCGCGAGCGCCAGGCTGAGGCCCTGCGCCTGCGTTCTGCAGCCAACCGTGCAGCCCGACAGGTGCTGGATAGCCACGACTTCACCGAGATTGAGACTCCTACTCTGACCCGTTCCACCCCGGAAGGTGCTCGTGACTTCCTGGTTCCGGCGCGTCTGAAGCCGGGCAGCTGGTACGCCCTGCCGCAGTCTCCGCAGCTGTTCAAGCAGCTGCTCATGGTGTCTGGCATGGAGCGCTACTACCAGATCGCTCGCTGCTACCGCGACGAGGATTTCCGCGCTGACCGCCAGCCGGAGTTCACTCAGCTCGATGTGGAGATGTCTTTCGTTGACCAGGACGATGTTATTGCCCTGGCAGAAGAAATTGTGTCCGCTCTGTGGAAGCTCATCGGCTATGAGATCAAGACCCCGATTCCACGCATGACCTACGCCGATGCCATGAAGTACTACGGCTCTGACAAGCCGGACCTGCGTTTTGACATCAAGATCGTGGAGTGCACCGACTTCTTCAAGGACACCACTTTCCGCGTGTTCCAGAACGAGTACGTCGGCGCTGTCGTCATGGAAGGTGGCGCTTCTCAGCCACGCCGCCAGTTCGATGCCTGGCAGGAATGGGCCAAGCAGCGCGGCGCCAAGGGCCTTGCCTATATCACCATCGCTGAGGACGGTACCTTGGGTGGTCCGGTGGCTAAGAACATTACCGATGCCGAGCGCGAGGGCATCGCGGAGCACGTTGGTGCCAAGCCGGGTGACGCTATTTTCTTCGCTGCGGGCGACACTAAGTCTTCCCGCGCACTGCTGGGTGCGGCGCGTGGCGAGATTGCTAAGAAGCTCGATCTCATCAAGGACGGCGACTGGGCCTTTACCTGGGTTGTCGACGCACCGCTCTTTGAGCCTTCCGCAGATGCCACGGCATCCGGTGATGTTGCTCTGGGGCACTCGAAGTGGACTGCTGTCCACCACGCCTTTACCTCCCCGAAGCCGGAATACCTCGACACCTTCGATAAGGAGCCGGGCGAGGCCCTCGCGTATGCCTACGACATTGTCTGCAACGGCAACGAGATTGGCGGCGGTTCCATCCGTATCCACAACCAGGACGTGCAGAAGCGTGTCTTCGATGTGATGGGGATTGGTGAGGAAGAAGCCCAGGAGAAGTTCGGCTTCCTGCTCGACGCATTCCAGTTCGGTGCACCGCCGCACGGCGGCATCGCCTTCGGCTGGGACCGTATCGTCTCCCTTCTGGGCGGGTTTGATTCCATTCGTGACGTCATTGCCTTCCCGAAGTCCGGTGGTGGCGTGGATCCGCTGACCGACGCCCCTGGCACCATCCCAGCGGCACAGCGTAAGGAGACGGGTGTCGATTTCAAGCCGGAGAAGGCCGCAAAGGCTGAGGCCAAGGCAGAATAGGCCTTTATCTGGTCTATGAACGCAGTCCACAATCACATGATCTGCCTCTAGCCACGTGTGCGTGCGCGTCGCCTCCTTGATGAGGGGGCGCCGTGCCGCGTGGTCGAGAGGCGAGTATCATGATTGGGCCAATGACAAGTGGAGGCAGACGAGCCAGTGAATGCTGTGGAGCAGGAATCAGTCGAAAACAGCGTGGTCGAGGAAGCATCGCAGATGCTGTCCCGCCGCTTCGGCGGTGAACCGGAGCTGAGTGATATTGAATCTCTCGGTGGTTCCGGCAACGCCGTCGTGCTGCGCGCACGAACCACGCCAAGTGCCTTCTTTCCTCACCGCTCGGTCGTCATCAAATACAACCCGGTTACCGGCCACACTATCGACGATGCCGCCCTCTTGCGCGAAGTAGTGGCGTATCAATTCACCACCTCTCTGTCGGAAGAGGTGCGCCCGGGGCCGGTGTTGTTGGCGCATGACGTCGACAAGCGCATTCTCGTGCTGTCAGATGCTGGCGATGGCGATACTCTTGCCGATACTCTCACGCGAAGCGATGAGAACGAGCGCCGCGATCTGCTTCGCAGGCTCGGCAGCGCGCTCGGCAAAATGCATGTCGGAACGGCAAGCCGCAAAGAGGATTATGATGCGTTGCTCAATCGTCAGCTGCGCAAGCACCCAGAGTATGCCGAGCACCAAGCGCTGCGTGATGACTCTCTGCAAAGTTCTATCCTCATCGGCGCTGATATCCTCACCGAAGCCGGTATAGAACCCCCGGAACACGTGCTGGAGTTGGCCCGCACAGCTACTGGGAACCTGAGCTCGGGACGAATCCGCGCCTTTACCCCTTTTGACCTCTCCCCAGACAACATCATTGTGGGACACACCCTGACCTTCTTGGACTACGAGTGGGCAGGTTTCCGCAACGTCGGCTTTGACGTGGCTTGTGTGGTGGCCGGCTTCCCGCAGTTCCTCTTTACGCGCCCCATTAGCGATGAGGAAGCAGAGGTGTTTATCCACGCCTGGCAACGACGCATCGTCGATGTCTGGCCGCAGTTGGCGGATGAGCAAACACTGCATGAGCTGCTCGTCGCCTGCCTCATTGGTTGGGCTTTTTCCAGCGTCACAACGATGTACGCGGGCGGCATCGAAGGTGTGGTGGCGTTGTCGGAGGGCAATGCGGACATCAACCATGACCCGCAGCGCTCACTCCTGCGGCCGTCGGATCGGGGCCCATTTACCGAAGATGAACGCCTTATTCGGCGCGACCTGTACGAGACCTTCGAAGCGCTGTCACGTTTTGCCGCGCTGTGCCCCAATGACATGTGCGCAGACGTTGCGGAGTTTAGTGGCCGCGTCGCTCATCGTTTGCAGGATTCCTAATGGGTCAGGATTCCCTCTTCGGCGATGATACCGCCACGTTCCGCCCGGCTGCGGCGGGCGCAGACATGTTTGCCACGCACTCCGGCTCGCCCCTCGCTGCTCGTATGCGCCCACAGAGCCTTGAAGAAGTAGTGGGGCAAGAGCACCTTCTGGAACCGGGGACCCCGCTGCGCCGCCTTGTGGAGGGCTCCGGGGAAGCCTCCGTTATTCTCTATGGTCCTCCCGGAACGGGTAAAACCACCTTGGCGTCACTCATCGCGTCCTCCCTGGGAGATAACTTCATTGGCCTTTCTGCTCTGGATTCTGGAGTCAAGCAAGTCCGTGAGGTTATTACGCACGCCCGTCGCGAGTTGATCGAAGGCCGCCGTACCGTCCTCTTCATCGACGAGGTTCACCGCTTTTCAAAGACCCAGCAGGACGCGTTGCTTGCTGCCGTCGAAAACCGCACCGTTCTCCTTGTGGCTGCGACCACGGAGAACCCCTCATTTTCAGTCGTAGCGCCGTTGCTATCGCGCTCCCTTCTGTGCCATTTGCAGCCGCTTGATGATGCTGCCCTCCGCACCCTCGCCGAACGTGCGCTCACCAGCGAGCGGGGATTGGATGGGCGTATTACCGCAAGCGACGAAGCCTTGGATCAGCTCGTGCTGCTGGCTGGGGGAGACGCCCGCCGCACGTTGACCTACTTGGAAGCCGCAGCGGAGGCCGTACCGGATGGCGGGGAACTGACAAGTGAGGTTCTCACCGCGAACGTTAATCGCGCAGTCGTGCGTTATGACCGCGACGGCGACCAGCACTATGACGTGGTGTCCGCCTTTATCAAGTCCATCCGCGGCTCTGATGTCGACGCGGCGTTGCATTACCTTGCCCGCATGGTCGAGGCAGGGGAAGACCCCCGGTTTATTGCTCGAAGGCTTATCATCCATGCCTCTGAAGACATCGGCATGGCGGATCCCACGGCCCTTCCCACCGCGGTGGCTGCCGCGGAGGCCGTAGCGCTCATCGGACTGCCGGAGGCCCGCATTCCGCTGGCCCAAGCCACCATTCACCTGGCCACCGCGCCGAAGTCCAATTCCGTCATTAATGCCATCAATGCAGCCCAAGCTGATGTCCAAGCTGGCAAGATTGGCCACGTCCCCGCTCATCTGCGTGATGGCCATTACGAAGGGGCGAAGCGCCTCGGCAATGCTGTGGGTTATATCTATCCGCACGATGATCCCCGGGGAGTCGTCGCGCAGCAATACATGCCGGATGCGCTTGGTGACGCCACGTATTATCACCCCACTGACCACGGTGCGGAAAAGCGCGTGCGTGACTATTTGGGAAGATTGCGGGACATCATTCGGGGGCGGCGTCGATAAGCATGCCCCACGACGGGTAAAGTTGAGCGCTGACTAGAAACGACTCAACAGTGAAGGACTTTTGCTCGTGAAGACTCATGAGATCCGGGAACGATTTACCCAGCACTTCGTCAAGGCCGGCCACGAAGCCGTGCCCAGCGCGTCGTTGATCCTGGATGACCCGAACCTGCTCTTCGTCAACGCCGGCATGGTTCCCTTCAAGCCCTACTTCCTAGGCCAGCAGAACCCACCGTTTGCCAATGGCACGGCTACCAGCATCCAGAAGTGCGTGCGCACCCTGGACATCGAAGAGGTAGGTATCACCACCCGTCACAACACCTTCTTCCAGATGGCGGGTAACTTTTCCTTCGGTCAGTACTTCAAGGAAGGCGCTATTACCCACGCCTGGACGCTGCTGACAAACTCCCTTGACGAGGGCGGTTTGGGCCTTGACCCAGAGCGCCTGTGGGTTACGGTCTACCTCGATGACGATGAGGCAGCCGACATCTGGCATACCAAGATTGGTGTTCCCCGCGAGCGCATTCAGCGCCTCGGAATGGAGGATAACTACTGGTCCATGGGTATCCCCGGACCTTGTGGTCCGTGTTCTGAGATTTACTATGACCGCGGCCCGGAGTACGGCAAGGACGGCGGCCCCATCGAGGACGATAACCGCTATATGGAGATCTGGAACCTGGTCTTCATGCAGAACGAGCGCGGTGAGGGCATCGGTAAGGGCAACTTTGAAATCGTCGGCGAGCTGCCCAAGAAGAACATCGATACCGGCATGGGAATCGAGCGCGTGGCCTGCATCCTGCAGGGCGTGGACAACGTCTATGAGACGGATCTGCTGCGCCCGGTGATCGACGTAGCTGAGGAGCTTACCGGTGCGACGTACGTTCCGGATGCACCGAAGGAGGACCTCATCCGCTTCCGCGTGGTGGCTGACCACTCGCGTACCGGCATGATGCTGATCCTCGACGGAGTGACCCCGGGTAATGAAGGCCGCGGCTACATCCTGCGCCGCCTACTGCGCCGCATCATCCGGTCCGCCAAGTTGCTCGGAGCCCAGGGTGAGACCATGGAACGCCTGATGAACACCATCATGGACACCATGACTCCGTCCTACCCCGAGATCGCAGACAACCGCGAGCGCATCCTGCGCGTGGCCGTGGCAGAGGAAAAGGCCTTCCTTAAGACCCTGGAGTCCGGCACCAAGCTTTTCGACGAAGCCGTGGATGAGCTCAAGAACACCTCCCGCGCGGCCACCCCGAAGGTGCTGTCCGGAGAAAAGGCCTTTGAGCTGCACGATACCTATGGTTTCCCCATCGACCTGACGCTTGAGATGGCTCAAGAAGCTGGTCTCAGCGTGGACATGGACGGCTTTGATGCCGCTATGGGTGAGCAGCGCCGCCGCGCCAAGGCCGACAGCCAAGCTAAGAAGCACGGCCACGCAGACCTCTCGCTCTACCGCGACTGGGTCGATAACAACCCGACCGTCTTTACTGGCTACGAGACTCTTGAGTCCGATGCCAAGGTCATTGGTCTGGTTCGCGATGGCGAGAAGGTTTCCGAGGTTCAGGCGGGAGATACCGTTGAGGTGATTTTGGACCAGTCACCGCTCTACGCCGAGGCCGGTGGCCAGACCGCTGACCGCGGCCGCATCCTCGCGGGGGAGACCCTGCTTGAGGTCAATGACGTCCAGAAGGTAGGCAAGAAGCTGTGGGTACACAAGGCCACGGTGACCGCCGGCGGACTCGAACTGGGCAGCGGTGTTACCGCTGAGGTGGATGAGCAGTGGCGGCACGGAGCCGTCCAGGCCCACTCCGCGACCCACCTCATCCACGCTGCTCTGCGCCAGGTGCTTGGCCCCACCGCTGTCCAGGCTGGCTCCTTGAACCGTCCGGGCTACCTGCGCTTTGACTTCAACTACACCGAGCAGCTCACCCCGGAACAGCTGGAGGAGATTGCCCTGGTGACCAACCAGGCCGTCGACCAGCACTTCCCAGTCCACACCATCGAGACCACCCTGGATAAGGCCAAGGAAATGGGCGCGATGGCGCTCTTTGGAGAAAACTACGGCTCCGATGTTCGCGTCGTGGAGATGGGCGGGCCTTTCTCCATTGAGCTCTGTGGTGGTACCCACGTGACCAACACGTCCGAAATTGGCCCTGTCTCGGTACTGGGAGAATCCTCCGTGGGCTCCGGTGCTCGCCGCATCGAGGCCTACTCTGGTTTGGATGCGTTCCGCTACTACTCCAAGGAAACCGCTTTGGTGGAAGGCGTATCCCGCGAGCTTAAAGTTCAGACGGAGGACCTCCCAGAACGTATTGCGCAGCTCACCGAGAAGCTTAAGGCAGCAGAGAAGCAGATCGCGGACCTGCACAAGGCCCAGCTCATGTCCCAAACTGCGGACATGATTGCGGGTGCGACCGACATTAACGGTTTCTCCGTTATTTCCGTCAAGCTTCCCAACGGCGTCAACGGTGGTGATTTGCGCACCTTGGCCTCCGATATCAAGAACCGCCTGGGTGATGCCGCAGGCATCGTGGTGCTCGCCTCTGAGAATGAGGGCGGCAAGATGCCGTTCATCGTCGGCGCGACCAAGGCCGCCAATGAACGCGGAGTTAAGGCAGGAGACCTGGTGAAGACCATCTCTGGCTATGTCGACGGCAAGGGTGGTGGCAAGCCCGACATGGCCCAGGGCTCCGGTGCCGACGCCGCAGGTCTTGAGGCAGCCTTCAACGCCGTACGCGACGAGCTGTCTGCCCTGTAAACGCCGTCCCAGCCCAGAGGAGGAACTGCATGGCCGTTGAGCCGGACAAACCTGGAGTAGAGGACCCGGGCCCAGGCCGCCGTCTGGGCCTTGACGTCGGTACTGTGCGTATCGGCGTGGCCGTCTCAGACCGCGAAGCCCGCTTGGCCATGCCAGTGGAAACCGTGCCGCGCGAAACCGGCTTTAAGGACCGC
Organism: Corynebacterium sp. FDAARGOS 1242; assembly: GCF_016889985.1. Lineage (NCBI taxonomy): Bacteria > Bacillati > Actinomycetota > Actinomycetes > Mycobacteriales > Corynebacteriaceae > Corynebacterium > Corynebacterium sp. FDAARGOS 1242. The sequence goes on from NZ_CP069568.1 coordinate 839,390, forward strand.
GATCAGGGCGATATTGACCGTCTTCTTCAGCTCATTCGCGAGTACGAGGTTGTGGAGGTAGCCGTTGGGTTGCCGCGCGATCTCAAGGGCAATGGCTCTAAAAGCGTGAAACATGCCAAGGAAATAGCGTTTCGTATCCGCCGCCGCTTGGCAAAAGATGACACGATGAAGACACCTCCGCCCGTGCGCATGGTGGATGAACGCCTCACCACGGTGGTGGCCACCTCTGCGCTGCGGGCCTCTGGTGTATCAGAGAAGCGTGGCCGCTCGGTTATTGACCAAGCTGCTGCCGTGGAAATTTTGCAATCTTGGCTGGATGCGCGCGATGTCGCGTTGAACGGCCACCAGCCTTCACAACTAGGAGACGAAGTACGTGAGCCGTAACCCTTCACGCATCGGACGCTCGATGGAGCCCCACCACGTCAAACGCCGCCAACGCGGAATGGCTGTGCTCATTGCCAGCTTGGTCCTTATCATCGGCGCTCTTGGCTACATCGGATTCCGCCTTTTAGGAGGAGGCAGCAGCTTGGATTATGAAGGCCAAGGCAATGGCGCGGTCCAGCTCATTGAGGTTCCGGAAGGTTCATCGATGGGTGAGCTGGCCCCAGAACTTGCGGAAAGAAACGTGGTCAAGACCCCGGAGGCCTTCTCATCAGCTGCCAATAGCAATCCGCGCGCAGGCCAGATCAAGCCGGGCTTTTACCGCCTTCAGGAAGAGATGAGCGCGAAGTCAGCCGTGGAGGCGCTGCTGGATGATGCCAACATGGTCGATCTGCTCGACGTCCAGGGAGGAGCCACGCTTCTCGACGTCAACGTGGTCGGCGGCGATGTCCGCTATGGTATCTACTCGCTAATTTCCCAGGTCTCGTGTACGGAGGGCGGCTGCGTTTCCGCTGAGGATTTGGAGAAGATCGCCGCGACCGTGGATCCGGCGGAGCTGGGAGCCCCGGAGTGGGCCCTGGATGCTGTCCGTGCTCGCGGTGAGGACCCGAAGCGTCTGGAGGGACTCATTGCCCCTGGTCAGTACGTTCTTGACCCGAACATGGATGCCCAGGAGATCCTCACTGACCTCATTACGCGCTCAACGAAGAAGTACAACGACACTAATATTGTCGAGCGAGCCCAGGCCATTGGTCTGACTCCCTATGAGTTGTTGTCCTCTGCGTCCTTGGTGGAGCGCGAGTCCCCGGCGGGCGAATTCGATAAGGTTGCCCGCGTCATCCTCAACCGTCTTGATGAACCTATGCGCCTTGAGATGGACTCCACGGTGAACTATGGCCTGGAGGACGTTGAGCTGGCCACCACCGACGACGATCGCCACCGCGAAACGCCGTGGAATACCTACGCTAAGGATGGTCTTCCGGATACTCCAATTGCATCGCCGTCCAATGAGGCTATTGAGGCAATGGAGAACCCGGCGGAGGGTAATTGGCTCTTCTTCGTCACCGTTGACGGTGATGGCACCACTGTGTTTACCGATAACTACGATGAGCATCTTGCCAACGTCGACGATGCGGTACGCTCTGGCATCCTCGACAGCCAGCGTGAGGCCGAGGGCGCTGGTGCTGCACCAGGCGACGCCCCAGCAGAGGAGCACTAAGCCCCGATGCCGCGCGCCGCAGTCCTGGGCAGCCCCATTGCCCACTCCCTGTCCCCGGTTCTCCACAATGCGGGCTATGCCGCCCTGCAGCTTGAGGACTGGGAGTACACGAAGTTCGACGTCACTGACTTGCCGGCCTTCTTGGCGACGGTGGGTGAGGAGTACCTCGGCTTCTCGGTAACGATGCCGCTCAAGTTTGATGCCCTGACCTGTGCAGACATCGTGAGTGAGCGCGCTGAGCTCATCGGCTCAGCCAATACACTCGTGCGCACCGATGACGGGTGGCGAGCGGACAATACCGATACCGAAGGGGTGCTCGGCGCGCTCGCGGAACTGCTCGGCGAGGCAGAACCAACGTCGGCCTTGCTTATTGGCGCAGGTGGCACTGCACGCCCAGTGCTGTGGGGGTTGGCCCAGCGCGGCGTCACGGATGTCACGGTGCTCAACCGCTCGGATCGCCTCGCGGAGTTGCGCCCGCTTGCCGACGCCCTCGGGCTCAACCTCCGAGCCATCACCTTCACCGAGGACCTCGTGGGCGTGGCCCGTTCGGTCGATCTCATCGTTTCGACCGTTCCCTCGGTGGCCCTAGACGGCTATCTCACTCAGCTGGCGAAGGCTCCTGTGTTTGACGTCATCTATGATCCCTGGCCCACGCCGCTTACCGTGTATGCGGCTGCCGATGGTTTTGCCACTGTTGGCGGCCACATCATGTTGGCACACCAGGCCTTCTCGCAATTCGAGCAGTTTACTGGCCATACCGCTCCGCGCACGGAGATGCTCGCGGCCCTCAATGCCGCGCTGGCCTAGCCTTCTGGTAGCAGCTTTCTAGCACTTGCCTTCTGGCGCGCACGCAGAACTGGTACAGGGTAAGCTCGCTGCCCATGGGGGTTCTTGTATTCCTGGCGTGGGGGTGCGCCTTAATCATCTTTGACATCCGTTTCAAGCGGCTGCCCAATTACCTCACTCTTCCTGCAGCGCTGATATCGCTGTGGTGGTTCAGCCCAGTTGGGTTGATATGGCCTGGGCTCTATATTGCGCTGGCGCTTGCCACCCAGCGCGGCAGCATCGGCGGCGGGGATCTCAAGCTGGCGATCCCGCTCGGCATGGCAACAGCCCACGTTGGGGGAGTGATAGGGGTTCTGGGGGCGATCATGGGGGCGTCGATAAGCACGGTGCTGTGGGGCCTCGTGATGCGGGATCGCGCACCGGCACACGGCCCTGGCATGCTGATCGCCACAGGGCTTGTCTTGATTTTCAGCCCCGACACGGTGTGATACACAGCCCAGTGGCATCAAATCCACACCTGGCGTGCGATAATGTTGCGCATGCTTCGTTGGACTACCGCAGGTGAATCCCACGGCCAAGCGCTCATCGCCATGATGGAGCACATGCCGGCGGGGGTGCCTGTCTCTCAGAATGACATCGCTCTCCAGCTTTCTCGGCGGCGCCTTGGCTATGGTCGCGGCGCACGTATGAAATTTGAGGCTGACGATCTCACCCTGCTTAGCGGCATCCGCCACGGTCGAACTCTGGGCAGTCCCATTGCGATCATGATTGGCAATACTGAGTGGCCGAAGTGGACCACCATCATGTCTCCAGATGCGCTGGATATGGAGGATCCGGAGGTAGCCAAGGCGATGAATTCCGGCCGCGGCGCCCCTTTGACGCGCCCGCGCCCGGGGCATGCTGATTTTGCCGGCATGGTGAAGTTTGGACATGAGGAGGCTCGCCCTATCCTGGAACGTTCCTCGGCTCGTGAGACGGCTGCTCGTGTGGCGGCCGCGACCGTGGCCCGTAATTTCCTGCGCGAGACCCTTGGCGTCGAGGTGCTCTCCCATGTCATTTCCATTGGTGCCTCTGAACCTTACGAGGGGCCGCACCCCAGCTTTGATGCCCTTGAGGATATCGATGCCTCCCCGGTGCGTGCCTTTGATAAGACTGCCGAGGAGTCCATGATTTCTGAGATCGAATCCGCCAAGAAGCAGGGCGATACCCTTGGCGGCATCGTGGAGGTCATCGTTGAGGGCCTCCCCATTGGGTTGGGCTCCCACACGTCCGGTGAGGACCGCCTTGATGCACAGCTTGCGGCTGCTCTTATGGGTATCCAGGCCATCAAAGGCGTCGAGGTCGGTGACGGTTTCGAGGAGGCTCGCCGTCGCGGCAGCGAAGCTCACGATGAGATGGTGCCTGCGGAAGAAGGCGTGGAGCGCGAAAGCAACCGTGCGGGCGGCCTGGAAGGTGGCATGACCAATGGTCAGACCCTGCGTCTGCGCGCGGCGATGAAGCCGATTTCCACTGTGCCGCGCGCACTCAAGACTGTCGATATGACTACCGGTGACGCCGCGACAGCTATTCACCAACGCTCAGACGTGTGTGCCGTGCCGGCAGCCGGCGTCGTGGCTGAGGCCATGGTGGCACTCGTACTCGCGCGCGCTGTGCTGGAGAAGTTCGGTGGTGACTCCTTGGAGGAGACCAAGCGCAACATCGCCTCATACCAGGAATATGTGGCGCGCCGCCTCGAGTGGGGTGAGGTATGAGCTCCCCACACGTTGTCCTCGTCGGCCCACCGGGTGCCGGGAAATCCACCATCGGCCGCCGCCTTGCCCGGGCATTGAATTGCGACCTCGTGGATTCAGATGAGCTTATCGAGGCGCGCTATGACAAACCTTGTGGAAAGGTTTTCTCCGAGCTGGGCGAACCTGCATTTCGCGAGGTCGAGGCCGAGGTTGTCCGAGAGGCATTGACGACCAAAGGCGTCGTCAGCCTTGGCGGTGGCGCCGTGCTGACTCAGTCCACGCGCACACTGCTGGATAACCTCAACGTTGTCTTCCTCGATGTCACCCCAGAAGAAGGCGTGGCACGCACCTTGGGAGATAGCAACCGCCCGGTTCTCGACTCTGCAGACCCGCTTGCACATTATGCCCAGCTGCTCGAAACCCGCCGTCCGCTCTACGCGGAGGTCGCTGACCTCAAGGTGCGCACCGGCGTGCGCTCCCCACAGCAGGTAGTGGGCGACATTCTGAGCTTCCTCGAATCGCTGTAATCCTCTCCCCGCGCCCGCATTCAACAAGGAGCGTTCCCACCATGCACACCATCTCAGTCAACGGACCATCGCCCTACGACGTCACCATCGGCACGGATTTGAGTCAGAGCATCGTGGAGCGCGCCGCATCCATTGGCGCCGCTAAGGTAGCTATCATCCATCAGCCTCCGCTTACTGCTGCCGCCGAAGCTTTAGCCGCCGCTGCAGCCGAACATGGGCTGGAGGCCACTGTGGCCGAGGTTCCCGACGCCGAAGCGGCCAAGCAGCTCGACGTCTTGGCCGACCTCTGGGACGTGTTGGGCAAGGCCGGATTTAGCCGCCGCGACGCCGTCGTGGGTCTTGGCGGTGGAGCCGTGACAGACCTTGCCGGTTTCGCGGCAGCGACCTGGATGCGCGGTATCTCCATCATCCAGGCGCCGACGACGCTCTTGGCCATGGTGGATGCAGCAGTGGGAGGGAAGACCGGCATCAATACCGCCGCTGGTAAGAACCTCGTGGGTGCATTCCACGAACCTGACTCGGTATTTGTGGATCTGGATCGGCTGCGCACTCTGCCGGAGGATGAAATCGTGGCGGGTTCAGCCGAGATCATCAAGACCGGCTTCATTCACGATCCCGTGATTATCGAGCGATACCTCGATTATCCAGCCGCCTGCCTTGATCTGGACGGTTTCCTGCCCGAACTAATTGAGCGTTCCATCGCCGTGAAGGCACACGTTGTGGGCCAGGACCTCAAGGAATCTGGCTTGCGGGAAACCCTCAACTACGGCCATACCTTCGGCCATGCCGTGGAGCGCCGTGAAAACTACATCTGGCGCCACGGACGCGCAGTTGCGGTGGGCATGATGTTCATTGCCCATCTATCGCGCGCTCGCGGTCTCATCAGCGCTGAGCTGGTCCAGACGCATCGCGATATCCTTACCTCCGTAGGGCTGCCCACATCTTATGAACAAGGGCACTTCGAGGAATTGCTTGACGCTATGCGCCATGACAAGAAGAATCGCGACGGCCAGATCCGCTTTGTAGCCTTGACTGGAATCGGGGAGACAACCCGCATTGAAGACGCTAGCGACAACGAACTGCGTGCCGCCTACGCGCAGCTCAGCGCTTAAGACCCCAACCATCGCATCCGCAGGAGAACATCATGCCCATCCTTGTGCTCAACGGCCCCAACCTCAACCGCTTGGGAAAGCGCCAGCCGGAGATTTACGGCAGTGAAACTCTCGAGGACATCGAGAAGCGTATGCGCGCAGCAGCCGGGCAGGAGGAGATTATATTCTTCCAGTCCAATCACGAAGGTGAACTCATCGACTACGTGCACCGCGCCGCAGATGGGGGCTGGCCGGTCATAATCAACCCCGGCGGCTTTACCCACACCTCAGTGGCCCTGCGCGACGCGTTGGCGGAGGTCGCCGATGGCGCAGGTTTCGTTGAGGTGCATCTATCCAACGTGCATGCACGCGAATCCTTCCGCCAGCATTCTTATCTCAGCCCCATCGCCCGTGGCGTCATCGCTGGGCTGGGTTCCTATGGCTACATCGCGGCTCTGAGGTACTTCGTGGCGGATTAGCTATCATGGAGTATCGCCTTTAGGAAGATTGGAGTGGTTCTCTCATGGCACTAGCCGATACTCGTTTTAGCAACCGCCGCCGCAGGCTAGCCTCGACGCTGGCTGGTCAGCGCATCGACGGCGTTGTCATTACGCACTTGACACACGTGCGCTACCTGACGGGTTTCTCCGGCTCCAATGGTGGGCTGCTGCTGCGCAAGGATCTCTCCGCTCTGATGGCCACCGATGGCCGCTACACCACCCAGATCGCAGATGAGGTTCCGGATATCGAGGCCGTGTTGGGCCGCGACGTAGGACCGCATCTTCTTAGCCAACTGGACGGCGAAATGCGAGTGGGCTACGAGGCGGATTATGTGACCGTGTCACAGCTTAAGCGCATGGAAGAGGCTGCGCCTGAAGGCGTCACGTTGGTGCCAGTAAGCGGGGTTATCGAAGATATCCGCCTCATCAAGGACCACATCGAGCTGCAGAAGCTTGAAGAAATCGCCGCTTTGGCTAACCAGGCTCTTACCGAGCTCATCGAGGCAGGTGAGGTTGCCGCTGGCCGCACTGAGCGCCAAGTTGCTGCGGATTTGGAATACCGCATGCGCATGCTCGGTTCGGAGCGCGTCAGCTTCGATACCATCGTGGCTTCTGGTGAGAACTCCGCGAAACCTCACCATGGTGCTGATGACCGTGAGCTACGCAATGGCGATCTCGTCACCATCGATTTCGGCGCCCATCTCCGTGGGTTTAATTCAGACTGCACCCGTACCTTTGTGATCGGTGAAGTGACTGAGTTCGCCCAGGAGATCTACGACATCGTCCTGCGCGCACAGGAAGCGGGCGTGAAGGCGTCGGTGCCGGGAGCCTCGCTTGTCGACGTCGACGCGGCCTGCCGCGACATTATTAGCGAAGCCGGCTATGGCGAGTATTTCGTCCACTCCACCGGCCACGGTATTGGCCTCGATGTTCACGAGGGGCCGTCGGCCGCGAAGACCGGGACGGGTGAACTGGCCGAAGGTATGACCCTGACCATCGAGCCGGGCATCTATGTCCCAGGTAAAGGTGGAGTACGCATCGAAGACAGCCTCATCATCACCTCCGGTGCACCGAAGATTATTACTGCCTACCCGAAGGACCTGCAGGTGCTTTAGGCTCCCTGGCAGCCGGGAGGAGCTGGAGACATTCCAGCGGCCCTACCTACAGTACTCATATGCCGTACGGTATGCTTAGACACTGTTTTCATAGTTTCTACTTCAATGTGTTCAGGAGAGTCATTTCATGGCAGATACCACTGACTTCAAGAACGGCCTCGTTCTGAAGATCGACAACAAGCTGCAGCAGATCGTTGAGTTCCAGCACGTAAAGCCGGGCAAGGGCCCTGCCTTCGTGCGCACCAAGCTCAAGGACGTGGTCTCCGGCAAGGTAACGGATAAGACCTTCAACGCTGGTGTCAAGGTGGAGACCGCTAACGTAGACCGCCGCGACATGACCTACCTGTACAACGATGGCCAGAACTACGTGGTCATGGATGACAAGACCTACGAGCAGTTTGAGCTGCCGTTTGATAAGTTCGGTGACGCCGGCAAGTTCCTGCTGGAGAACATGCGCGTGCAGGTCTCCTTCCACGATGGCGAGGCTCTCTTTGGCGAGCTGCCGATTTCCGTTGATCTCAAGGTCGAACACACGGAGCCGGGCCTGCAGGGTGACCGCTCCAACGGTGGCACCAAGCCGGCCACCCTGGAAACCGGTGCTGAGATCCAGGTTCCGCTCTTCATCGAAATTGGCAACATCCTGAAGATCGATACCCGTACTGGCGAGTACCTCTCCCGCGTCAACAACTAAGATGACCCAGCCTGAGCCAAACTATAAGCGCCACACCGCGCGCTACCGTGCGCGCCGTCGTGCCGCCGACATCCTCTTCGAAGCTGAGTCTCGCGACGTTGACCCTGTAGCTATCGTCGAAGACCGCGTGGTTCTTGCCCGTGACCCAGAGAACGGTGTTGCTCCCATCGCTGACTACACCCGCGTCATTGTGACGGGTGCCGCTGAGGAGCTCGACTCCATCGACGAGGCTATCGCCCGCTTCCTCTCTGATGAGTGGTCACTCGAGCGTATCCCGGCAGTCGACCGTGCAATTATGCGCGTGGCTGTGTGGGAGATTCTCTTCAATGAGGACGTCCCGAACGCTACTGCACTCGTCGAAGGCGTAGAGCTTGCTTCGGAGTACTCCAACAATCAGGCCGCGCCTTATATCCACGCGGTGTTGGATGATGTTATCCAAGCACAGTCTGCTGATAACCCGATGGCTTCTTCATCCGAAGAAGCCGAGGATGAGGGCACAGAAGAGACGTCGGATTCTTCCGATTCTTAAAAGCAAAAGTCCGGCCAGATCATGACAATCTGGCCGGACTTTAGTCGTTTTACGCTGCTTAGAGCAGCGAGGATAGGAAATCCTTGGTGCGCTGGTGCTGCGGGTTGTCTAGGACCTCCTCCGGAGTGCCTGACTCGACGACGGTGCCGCCGTCCATGAAGAAGATCTTGTCTGCAACCTCGCGAGCGAAACCCATCTCGTGGGTAACGACGAGCATGGTCATGCCATCGGCGGCAAGCTCCTTCATGACGCGCAGGACCTCGCCCACGAGCTCGGGGTCGAGGGCGGAGGTGGGTTCGTCGAAAAGCATCAGCTTGGGTTCCATGGCCACAGCTCGGGCAATGGCGACGCGCTGCTGCTGGCCACCGGACAGTTGCACCGGGTAAGCGTCAGCCTTGTGGGCTAGCCCGACCTTGTCCAGCAGCTCCATGGCACGTTCCTTAGCCTGCTGGGGATTCTGCTTCTTGACCTGGATAGGTGCTTCAATGAGGTTCTCGAGAACCGTGCGGTGGCTAAACAGGTTGAACTGCTGGAACACCATGCCGATGTCTTGGCGCTGAGTGGCGGCCTCCTTTTCGGAGATCTCATAGAGCACGCCATCGCTTTCACGGTAGCCAATGATCTCTCCGTCAATGTAGAGACGCCCCGCCGTGACTTTTTCCAAGTGATTGCAGCAGCGTAAGAACGTGGACTTACCTGAACCAGACGGGCCCAGGAGACATGCAACCTCACCTGGCATGACGGTGATGTCGATGCCCTTGAGCACCTCCAGCTGGCCGAAGGACTTGTACACGTTTTGCGCGGAAATCATGGGAGTCGGCATTACTTCTTAACCTCCGGGATGACGGATACGTTGCGTGGGATGGTGCCTTCGGCGTCGGCAAGCGCGGCAAGTTGGCGGCCGGTGAGTTCACGCGTAGCTCCGCGCTCAAAGCGGCGCTCGAGGAAGTATTGGCCCACCATGAGGAGGGAGGTGATGACGAGGTACCACGTGGCAGCGACCATGAGCAACGGAATGGGCTCGAAGAGAGCGGCCGAGATATCCGTTGCGCGGCCAAAGATTTCTGCCGTGTAGGGGATGGCCACGACCAAGGACGAGGTTTTCAGCAAGGAGATGAATTCGTTGCCGGTCGGTGGGATAATGATGCGCATGGCCTGTGGCAGAACCGTGCGGCGCATGGTCATCCACCAGCCCATACCCAGCGCCTTGCAGGCCTCCTTCTGACCTTCCGGAACCGAGGAAATACCGGAGCGCACAATCTCGGCCATGTAGGCAGCCTCATTGAGACCCAAGCCCAGTACGGCGAGCAGGAAAGCATTGGTGAGCACGGCGGTAAGAGAAATCTCCGTAAAGCCCAAGTTGATGGATTGATAGAGGGCAGACAGCAAACCCCAGAACACCAGCTGGACATAAATAGGAGTGCCGCGGAAGAGCCACAGGAAGACCCAGGACACGCCCCTGAGCACCGGGTTAGGGGACATGCGCATAACGGCGAGGGCGGCGCCACCCACAACGCCGATGATCATGGCCAAGATAGTAATGGCGATGGTGTGCAGGGCCGCAGTGGCGATGCGGGTGTCGAAGAGATACTGCGCATATGTGCCCCACCCAAAGGCCTCATTGCGGGCCGAGGCAATAATGAACCAGACGGCCAAGAGGATAAGAACAGTCGCGAAAACCCAACGCCAAGGATGGCGGAGCGGACGGGCCTCGATTTTAGGCGGGGGTGTAGACGTTGCCGGAGAGGAAGAGTTAGTCATTGATCGGCCTTTCATTAATCATGGCGTGCTCGACGAGGCCCTCGTCGACGCCCCATTGTTGAAGAATCTCCGCATATACGCCGGTGTCGATAAGGTGCTGGAACGCCGCGGCCACAGCAGGGCCCAAGTCGGAGTCCTTGGGCACTGCGAAGCCGTAGGGGGCGGCGTCAAACATCTCGCCGACCATCTCCATGCGGCCGTCCGAGCGGTTCACCGACCAAGCAGAAACGGGGGAGTCGGCAGAAAGCGCATCGACGCGGCCCATGAGGACGGCGAGGGCGGCATTGTCGCTCGTGTCATACGGCAAAATAGTGAGGTCACCGTTGCATGCTTCCTGCTTGGGGCGGAGGTCATCAGTCTCCGACACGGTGGTGCGCTGAACCGCAACTGTGAGGCCACAGGGGTTGGAGGGGTCGACCTCGCGGGGCCCATCGGTAAGGGCGGCCCACTGGATACCGGCGTAGAGAATATCGACGAAGTCAAAGTTTTCTCGGCGCTCGGGAGTGTCTGTAAAACCAGAACCGCCGAGGTCAACTTGGCCTGACTGGACAGCTGGGAGAATCATGGAAAAGTCTTGCTCAACTGGTTGAAACTCTAAGCCCAGTACCTGTGCTACGGCATGTGCCAGATCCATCTCGAGCCCGATAATGGAGCCGTCCGAGTCCTTGAACTCAAAAGGTGCGAAAGGTGGGTTAGTGCCCACAGTGAGGACACCGTCGGCGTCCTCATACATGGCAGCGATTTCAGGGACCTCGTCGACGTTGGGTGCGGTCCACCCTTCCGGAAGCGCGGGTTCCTCGTTGGTGACGCAGCCAGAGAGCATGGCTGTCACCGCCAGCCCAGCAGCGCCCACGACGGCCGTGGTTTTCTTCATGGCTTAACTCTCTTGATAGGTTGCGGCCTTGCGCCTGTCCGCAACAATAAAAATGGACACGATGACAGCGCCAACGACGAGCATGAGCAGAATCATCGGCGTGGATGCGTCTTGCTCAGCGCCCCAGGGCCACAGTGCGCGCAAGGAACCCAGCATGAAACCTGCCATGGCCGCGAGGGTGGGATCGCGGTGATTATCCAGAAGGTAGTTGAGAACCTTGACAAAGGCCGCAAGGCCGCACACCGCACCCAGCGCAAAGACACCGACGGTGACCATGTCACGGTCAGATACTGCGCCGATGATCGGCTCGTAGAGACCCATCGTTAAGAGGATGAGGGAGCCAGATACACCGGGCAGAACGAGAGCGCAGACGGCGACCATCGCGGCGAAGAAGACCACGATGAGGCTGGGATCCTCGACGGGGCTGGAGGTAAAGCCTGTGACAAAAAAGATCGCGACGGTGGCGATGACAAACGCGACGATGGCTCCCGGCGAAAAGCGCGACATCATGCTCAGCGGCACGATGATGGACACAGCGACCATGCCAAGGAACAGTGCGCGGGAGAGGGAAACTTGGCCCTCCACGAAGTTGTGGAGCAGCGTGGAGAAACCGAAGACAGCAATAGACATGCCAGCGGCAACGGATAGAAGAAAGCCCCATTCGACCTTTGTGAAGCGGCCGGAAATGAGATCATTGGCGTTGCGCAGAGCGCGTTCATAAATTCCGACGATGAGCGCGACGGTTCCACCGGAAATTCCGGGGACCAACTCGGCCATGCCAATGAGGGCGCCGCGGATGGCGTTAAGAATAAAGTGCATAAACCGAAAGTATCGTTGACTACCCCTGCGGTGGGAATGCCGTGCCGAGGGGAAGGAGATGAGCAGATGACTCCCTATTCTTTCACCGAACGGCAGTCGTATGCAAATTATTCACTCGAAGGAAGGATATGCGCTGGAGTGTTAGAAGGGCAGGCGCTTGGCCAACTCGCCGTACAGGGAACCAATGACGGCGAAGGCGGCGAGACCGATGAGCCCGTCGAGGAGGACAACGTAGAAACGGTTGAGGTCCGGGTCGTTGGAGGACGCCGCAGACTCACGAAGCTTCTGGTAGTAGGAAGAGTCCTCAGCTTTGGAAGAGATAGTGGAGGAGTTGGTAGTCTTCACGCTCGACTCAGCGGCGGTGGCTACGGCCGTGCCAGAAAAGGTGAGGGCAGCTGCGGTGCTGAGAGCGATGATGGTGCGACGCATAGGAAGGGAAACCTTTCGGAAGGGAAGATAGGGAAAACGCTAACACCCCACAACATACTCTGTCGTGGGGTGGAATGGTGCCCCTGGTGAGACTCGAACTCACACTGGACGGGTTTTGAATCCGTTGCCTCTGCCAATTGGGCTACAGGGGCGCACTGGGAAAGATATTAGCGCAGCCGACTAACGCAAACCTAATTGCCTGCCCGCGCGCGGTTTGAGGGCGGTTTGAAGGCGGTAGGAGAAGACCATGGGGCGCGGAATGAGGGCGAGCGGTGGCGCGTCACGCAACACGTTAGGATGGGCTGGGTGACTACTTCTCAGCCCCGACTTTTGCTTATCGACGGCCACTCTATGGCCTTCCGCGCATTTTATGCACTTCCCGCGGAGAATTTCTCCACCTCGGGAGGTCAGCACACCAACGCGGTGTATGGCTTCTTGTCCATGCTGGCCAATATTCTCAACGAGGAGAAGCCTGATTTCGTGGCCGTGGCTTTCGATGTTGGCCGCAAGACATTCCGTACTGAGATGTTCCCAGACTACAAGGCTCAACGAGAAGCAGCCCCGGAGGAGTTTCGCGGTCAAGTAGAGCTCATCCGCGAGGTCTTGGGCACGCTGGGTATTACGACGTTGTCGCGTGAGAACTTTGAGGCCGACGATATCGTGGCCACCTTGTCAACGCAGGCAGGATCTGATTACGAGACCCTGCTGGTGACGGGTGACCGCGATTACTTGCAGTTGGTCGATGAGTCCACGACGGTTCTGTATCCGATGCGCGGCGTGTCCACTCTGCATCGCTTTACCCCAGCGGCCGTGGAGGAAAAGTATGGTCTGACTCCGCAGCAATACCCGGATTTTGCGGCCCTGCGTGGAGATCCTTCTGACAACCTGCCTAGTGTGCCGAAGGTGGGGGAGAAGACCGCTACGAAGTGGATTACGCAGTATGGCTCCCTCGACGAACTCATCGATCATGCTGATGAGATTAAGGGCGTGGCCGGTCAGAATTTCCGTGACCGCATCGAGCAAGTCAAGCTGAACCGACAGCTCACACAGATGGTGACGGACATGGAGCTTGAGGTGGGGCCGGCAGACCTGGCTTTCCAAGGGGCAGTCGCCAGTGACGTAGCCGCGCGCTTTGACGAGTTGGAGTTCGGCACTAACTTGCGCGAGCGTGTGCTGAGCGCCATTCCGCACGACGCGGATGCTGAGGCCGCAGCGGCGGAAGAGTCGCCTGAGGTCGCAGTGTCTATTACTGACCAAACAGTGGCGGAGTGGCTCAAGGACGGCGATAGTTTGCGCAAGAACGTTGCGGTTTTTGTGCAAGGAAATGGAACTCCGAGTGCGGGTGATGCCTCAGCGCTGGCGCTTGTCGACGAATCCTTTGAAGGCCTCCAGCTCGAACTTGCTGATCTCAGCGCGGAGGATGATGCTGCCCTTGCTGAGTGGCTGTCCTCGGACGCGCCGAAGTACTTCCATGAAGCCAAAGCCGCTTTCCACATGTTGGCCGGCCGTGGCATCGAGCTGCGAGGTATCGCGCATGACACCGCCCTCGCTGCCTACCTCTTGCGGCCGGGCCAGCGCACGTACGAGCTGAGTGACGTCTACCAGCGTCACCTGAAGAAGTCTTTGGGGCAGGCAAGCGAGCAGCTCTCTATCCTCGACGACAACCCGTTGGTAGACCAAGCTGGGGCAATTATGGAGCTCGCCGCGGAGCTTACGACCCAACTGCAAGAGATCGATTCCTTCGAGCTGTATACCGATCTTGAGCTACCGCTGGTAACTATCTTGGCTCGTATGGAGGCTGCCGGCATTGCCGTGGACAAGGACATCCTGGAAACCCAGCGTGATGCCTTCATCGAGCAGGTCAATGAACAGGAACGCGCTGCACGCGAGTTGGCAGGGGATGACTCCCTCAACCTGAACTCGCCCAAGCAGCTGCAGGCAGTGCTTTTCGAGACCTTCGATATGCCGAAGACGAAGAAGACCAAGACCGGCTATTCCACCGCTGCCAAGGAAATTGAGCAGCTGGCTGCCAGCCACCCGCATCCTTTCCTCGACCATCTTTTGGCGCACCGCGAGTACCAGAAGATGAAGACCACGCTGGAAGGACTTATCAAGACGATCCACCCGGATGGTCGCATCCACACCACCTTTAACCAGACGGTGACCTCCACTGGACGTTTGTCATCGACGGAACCCAACCTGCAGAACATTCCGGTGCGTACGGAAGCCGGACGCCAGATTCGTTCCGCGTTTGTGGTGGGCGAGGGCTTTGACACGCTTATTACTGCCGACTATTCCCAAATCGAGATGCGCGTCATGGCGCACCTCTCAGCCGACCCGGGACTCATCGAGGCCTACCGAGAAGGCGAGGACCTGCACAACTATGTGGGGTCAAGGGTCTTTGATGTGCCCGTCGATGAGGTCACTCCGGAGCTGCGCCGTCGCGTCAAGGCCATGTCCTATGGCCTGGTGTACGGCTTGTCGGCCTATGGCCTATCGCAGCAGCTGGGAATTCCGGCCGGCGAGGCAAAGCAGATTATGGAGAGCTACTTCGAGCGCTTTGGAGGCGTGAAGCGCTACCTCGACGAGGTGGTGATCCAAGCTCGAAAGGACGGCTATACCTCAACAGTCTTCGGTCGCCGTCGCTACCTACCAGAACTCAACTCCGACAACCGTGTAGCTCGCGAGAATGCTGAGCGCGCTGCGCTCAATGCCCCGATTCAGGGCACGGCGGCTGACATTATCAAGGTGGCCATGATTCGCGTGGACAAGGCACTTGAGGGTATGGAGTCGCGCGTATTGCTCCAGGTCCACGACGAACTCGTCGTGGAGGTCGCAGCCGGTGAGGTGGAAAAGGTGCATACTATCTTGGAACGCGAGATGGATAAGGCTATCGAGTTAACGGTGCCGCTGGAGGTTTCCGTGGGCCAGGGCAAGAACTGGGATGCGGCCGCACACTAGGAATTAGGTCAATCCCACCGCACGTTCATCCTCAGTGGGCGTGCGGCGTTCCACAAGGCAGCCCGCCAACAGGTCGAAGGGCGTTTGGCCGATCAGCACGACACTGAGACCCAAAACTGCGAGAATGATGCCTTCGACCATGGGCAGCCCGGTGAGCGCTAGCAGCGTGAGCAACAGCCAGCTGTTGCGGATAGCGGCGCTGGTAATGCCGGGGCGTTGCGCAATAACCTCCAGTTTGAGGGACCACTTACCCAGCGATGTCTGCTTCTGCGCCTCGACCCACACGCGGTAGACGTAGAAAACTAGGGCGAGGGCCGTGATGTCGTAGATTTCGCCGGCGCGCCCACTGAGCACGCCATCGGTGGCCAGGTTGGTGAGCCACTTGATGACGAGAATGATAGCCGCAGCGAGGAAAGCATCGATCCACCATGCCACCATGCGGCGCAGCGCAATCCCGAGGCGTTCTAGAACCATAGCTGCCAGCTTACGTCCCCGCGCGTTCACGCTGTGCTGTGGGGTTATGAGTAGGCTTCGATGGCCTGGCAGACGAAAATCGCGGTTCCGGGGAAGAGTGCGCCGCGCTCAGGCGACCACTGTCCCCATGTGATGTCGAGATTTTCCGGCCATTCTGGCTCTAGCAAGTTAAGAATCTGGAAGCCTCCACGGACCTGGAGAGCGCGTAGCCAATCGCCCACGGTGCGGTGAAACTCGGCGTAGGTCAGCTCACCGTCGGAGTTCTGCTCAAGGTACGCGCGGTCGAAGTAGGACAGCTCTGCTGTCAGACTGGTCGGGTCGTCGGGGAAGACCCAGCGCATCGGGTGCGGCACGGAGAAGACGAAGCGGCCACTGGTACGAAGGACGCGGTATACCTCGGCAAGCGCTGCGTCCAGATCTGCGATGAAGGGCAGGGCTCCAAAGGCCGAGAAGACGACGTCAAAGACGTCGTCGCGATAGGGAAGTGCCAGGGCATCCGCTTGGACTAGTGGTAGACCGGGCTCGGCGTGGGAGAGCATCCCGGCGGAGAGATCGAATCCTGTCGCGAACTCCGCGCGTCCCTGCAGCCACTGCGTGCAGGGCGCAGAGCCGCAACCGAGTTCGAGGACGGTGGCCGAGGAGACATCGCCAAGCAACTGCGCCTCAGCCTCATGAAGCATCTCCGGGCACCAATAGAAGGAGGACAAATACTCCGGATGGGTAGCGTGATATGAGTCAGCGTCGGAGTCCCAAAAGACGCGGTTGGCCGCTGAGGCAGAAAACATAGGTCCTTTCGCGTGGCACATTTGCCCTTGTAGCTGCATGGATGTAGTGTTGGACGAGCGTGTCTATGACTCGGGACGAACTGGGCTACTGTAGGAGAGTTCAGCCGGACCGCGAGTCGGGATTGAAATCCATCTTAAGCCTTGCGTATTTACGCTGCTTAATGACGCTTTTCAAGAGACGCGTAACTGTCCAATCACGATCTCCTACGTCACTTCGGAGCATAACTACATGCCAACTTCTAACACCCCTCAGGTTGCGATCAACGACATCGGAACCGCAGAGGACTTCCTCGCAGCTGTCGACGCCACCATCAAGTACTTCAACGATGGTGACATCGTCGAGGGCACCGTGGTCAAGGTTGACCACGACGAGGTCCTGCTCGACATCGGTTACAAGACCGAGGGCGTTATCCCGTCCCGCGAGCTTTCCATCAAGCACGACGTCAACCCGGATGAGGTTGTCGAGGTCGGCGACGAGATCGACGCACTTGTTCTCACCAAGGAGGACAAGGAAGGCCGTCTGATCCTGTCCAAGAAGCGCGCACAGTACGAGCGTGCTTGGGGCGCCGTCGAAGAGTTGCACGCCAAGGAAGAGCCGGTTACCGGTACCGTCATCGAGGTTGTCAAGGGTGGTCTCATCCTCGACATCGGCCTCCGTGGCTTCCTCCCGGCTTCCCTCGTTGAGATGCGCCGCGTTCGCGACCTGGAGCCGTACATCGGCCAGGAGCTCGAGGCCAAGATCATCGAGCTGGACAAGCAGCGCAACAACGTCGTCCTGTCCCGCCGTGCCTACCTCGAGCAGACCCAGTCCGAGGTCCGCTCCGAGTTCCTGCACCAGCTGCAGAAGGGCCAGGTCCGCAAGGGCGTCGTCTCCTCCATCGTCAACTTCGGCGCCTTCGTCGATCTCGGCGGTGTCGACGGTCTGGTTCACGTTTCCGAGCTGTCCTGGAAGCACATCGACCACCCGTCTGAGGTTGTCACCGTGGGCGACGAGGTCACCGTCGAGGTTCTCGACGTCGACCTGGACCGCGAGCGCGTGTCCCTGTCCCTGAAGGCAACCCAGGAGGATCCGTGGCGCGTCTTCGCCCGCACCCACGCTGTGGGCCAGATCGTCCCGGGCAAGGTCACCAAGCTTGTTCCGTTCGGCGCCTTCGTTCGCGTCGAGGAGGGCATCGAGGGCCTCGTCCACATCTCCGAGCTGGCTCAGCGCCACGTGGAGGTTCCGGACCAGGTTGTCACCGTTGGCCAGGAAGTCATGGTCAAGGTCATCGACATCGACCTCGAGCGTCGTCGTATCTCCCTGTCTGTTAAGCAGGCAGACGAGGACTACACCGAAGAGTTCGATCCGTCCAAGTACGGTATGGCTGACTCCTACGACGAGCAGGGCAACTACGTCTTCCCCGAGGGCTTCGACCCGGAGACCAACGAGTGGAAGGAAGGCTTCGACGAGCAGCGCCAGGCATGGGAGGCTCGTTACGCCGAGTCCGAGCGTCGCTTCAACCTGCATACCGCTCAGATCGAGCGCAACCGTGCAGCAGCTGCTGAGGCCGCTGAGTCCGCTGCGAACAACTCCAACTACTCCTCCGAGTCCCAGGATGCAGCTCCGGCATCCGAGACCGAGGCAGAGGTTGGCGGTTCCCTCGCATCCGACGAGCAGCTCGCTGCTCTGCGCGACAAGCTCGCCGGCAACTAAGCTGAACTCCGTGGCCTCGGCGCGCTGAAGCGCGTGAGGTTCTGAGTAGACCAAGGCCGTCTCTCCCCGTATAGCGGGAGGGGCGGCCTTAGTGCATCTACTGGCGTATCGTGGGCCGGTATGAAACTCATTGGACTCACTGGCGGTATCGGTAGCGGCAAATCCACAGTGGCACAGTTGTTGGTGGAGCAGGGCTGGGCGCTTGTCGACGCCGACCGGATCGCCCGCGACATCGTCGAACCTGGTCAGCCCGCACTAGCGGAGCTGGCAGAGGCTTTTGGGGAGGATATCCTGCGCGCAGACGGCTCGCTCGATAGAGGCCTGCTTGCCTCGCGTGCCTTTGCGAGCCGGGAGAAGACGGACCTTCTCAATTCCATTACCCATCCCCGCATCCATGAGGAAACGCAAGCTCGATTCGCCGCTGCTCGCCGTGCTGGCGAGGAGTTTGTGGTCTATGACATGCCTCTGTTGGTGGATAATGGCCTGCATAAGGACATGGACGCGACCATCGTCGTGGACGTCGATGTGGAAGAACGCGTGCGCCGCCTCGTGGAGTTTCGGGGGCTTGAGGAAGACGACGCGCGCCGCCGCATTGCGGCGCAGATTCCTGATGATGTTCGTCGCGCAGCAGCCGACGTCCTCATTGACAACAACGGCCCCCGCGAGGCGCTGGATGCGCAGGTTGCGGCGGCCGTTGAAGAGCTGAAGCGTCGCTTTTAGCTAGCGCGTCGCCACGACGTCAGAGACAGCGATGTGATCGTTGTTTTCCATGTCCTCGCCCACGAAGTCAAGATCCGTGCGCATGAGCATGGTGTTGTAATCGCGCCATGAGGTCAGCGTGTAGTAGAGGTGCTGGTCATCTTGGTGTGGCAGCACGTAGGGAGCGTACGTGTCATTGAGGGGCTCACCGCTAATGACCTTGGCCGTGGATTCGTCGACAAGTTTGCGGCGTGGCGACCACGGGCCCTCGGGAGAATCCGCCGTGCGCATGACAATTCCCTCGCCCTCGACGCCATACATCGTGACGAACTTGCCTAGGTAATCGTTGTAGGCGACGGAAAGCTCAGAGACCTTGCCATCAAGCACGACGCTCGCCTGGGATGGATCTTCCACCCAGGACCCGTCAGCGTAGTAGGCGAAGGCATCTTCGTTAGGGAACTCGGACTTGAGCGCGCGGGAAAGGTACGCCGGGCCGCGGCGGCCTTGACCGGTGGTAAAGCGGTAAACGTAATCGCCGTATTCGACGTAAGCCGACTGCTGAAGCTTCTCAAAACCGTCCTGGTAGTTTGCTCCGCCCGGGATGGGCGCGTGTGACCCGTGGCTGGCGTTGGTGCGGGTCGCCTCCGGAACCGCGTGCCAGGTAACACCACCGTCGGTGGACTTCACCGTCGCAGCATAGTTGGTGGACCAGCCGGTCTTCGGGTCATGCCAGGAGCGTACCGACATGTAATCGATATAGTGCACGCCGTCGACCGCAATGCCGGCCGTAGGGATGGTCGTGCGCTCACCGTTAGTGTCGGCATCGCCGACTTTTTGAGAGGGAATGAATTCTTTCGCGCGGCCGGAGCCTGACCAGCCGCTATTGGTGAGCGCTTCATCGAGACTCAGACCGTCGCCGTAATCCTGGTCGGTGGTCCGCAGGATGACATTGGAGCGCCAGCCATCACCTTCGCCGACACAATCCATGGTGTCACCGAAGACGTAGTAGGAATGCCCAGCATCATCCGCGTAGGCAATGCCGAGGTCCGTACCGGAAACACCGAAGTCAAGATCCGTACGGTTGGGGGAGCCGGCGCCAGTAATGAGTTGCATGATCTGGGTTGGGCCGCCGGTGATCTGGCGCTGGTTATAGTTACTGCGCTGGCCAGTAGTGGAGCGCTCAGGCTGCGACGGCTTGGACGAGCCATTGAACAGTGCACTTAGTCCGCCCACTGAGGAGCCACCTGCGGGGCCAGAAGGCTTCGAAGTGAAACTGCCGGATTTGGAGTACGGCGTGCAGGGAGCAGCAAGGGCGTGAGGGGCGTGTGCCACGAGGGCGACGGGGAGGAGAGCGGTCACGGTTACCGCGCTAGCAAGGGAACGAAACTTCATGACTGCCGATTCTAAAACAGCGCAGCAACATTTAAAGGACTTGGTAGACAAAATTTACCTTTCGCTCCCGCGTCGTTCACATTCACTGCTTAACCTCATCCTCCATGGGAACCTGGGATGTTGGACCATTCGATAATCACGCCGCGTGCGCCGTGCTCGCGGATATTCGTGATGGCTCCTTCGATCTCGACAACTTTAAGCGTTCCTGTGTGGATACACCCCTAGACGTCGATGATGCCGAAGTCATTATCGCTCTTGGGGCCCTTGCCACGACGCCGCCCGATCAACTTCCCGCCGGCTTGTGTCTGGACGATGTGCAAATGTTGCGCACCCCGCAGACCAAGGCTTGGTTGCGCAAGCGAATGAATAGAGCGATGGAACCAGAATCCTCTCCGGTCTATGCTCTCTGGGAGACGACAGGTGAGCTGGAGGACTGGCTGCGCTCGACCCGTGCCGCCTTGCCCTAAAGACGCGTTAGACTGGTCGGCATGGCTTTCGCTGCTGAACATCCCATCCTGCCCGTTTCTGAACACCGCCCCGTCGGTGAAGTCGAGCGCCGTTCCGGCGAGTTCAAGGTCGAATCAGAGTATCAACCCGCTGGTGACCAACCAACGGCGATTGCAGAACTGGATGAGCGCCTCACGCGCGGCGAGCGCGATGTTGTTCTCATGGGCGCCACGGGTACGGGTAAGTCCGCCACCGCCGCGTGGCTGATTGAGAAGCAGCAGCGCCCCACCTTGGTCATGGCACCGAATAAAACCCTGGCAGCGCAGCTGGCCAACGAGCTGCGCCAGCTGCTGCCTCACAATGCCGTCGAGTATTTCGTGTCCTACTACGACTACTACCAACCTGAGGCCTATATCGCGCAGACCGATACGTACATCGAAAAGGATTCCTCCATCAATGAGGACGTGGAGCGCCTGCGCCACTCCGCCACCTCGGCGCTGCTCTCGCGCCGCGACGTCGTCGTGGTCTCGTCCGTGTCGTGTATTTATGGCCTCGGCACCCCGCAGTCTTACCTGGACCGTTCCGTGGTGCTCGAGGAAGGCGAGGAGATTGACCGCGACCGCTTCCTTCGCCTGCTCGTTGATATTCAATATGAGCGCAATGACGTGGGCTTTACCCGCGGTACGTTCCGCGTCAAGGGCGACACCGTGGACATCATCCCCGCCTATGAGGAGCGCGCGGTGCGCATCGAATTCTTCGGCGATGACGTGGATGAGCTCTACTACATTCACCCGCTGACCGGAGATGTCATCGAGCGGGTCGACGAGGTTCGCATCTTTCCAGCGACCCACTATGTCGCCGGTCCCGAACGCATGGCTCGCGCCATCGAGGACATCAAGGAAGAGCTGGCGGAGCGTCTTGCGGACTTGGAAAACCGCGGCAAGCTGCTCGAGGCGCAGCGTCTGCGCATGCGCACTGAGTACGATCTGGAAATGATCGAGCAGGTCGGTTTCTGCTCCGGAATTGAGAACTACTCTCGCCACGTCGATGGCCGTCCAGCCGGCTCGGCACCAGCAACGCTGTTGGATTATTTCCCCGAGGACTTCCTCACCATCATCGACGAGTCCCACGTCACCGTTCCGCAAATTGGCGGCATGTTTGAGGGCGATATGGCCCGCAAGCGCAACCTCGTGGAGTTCGGCTTCCGCCTGCCCTCGGCGGTGGATAACCGCCCGTTGACCTTCGACGAGTTCGAGGATCGCGTGGGGCAAACCGTGTACATGTCTGCGACCCCGGGTGATTTTGAGATGACGGCTTCCGGCGGCGAGTTCGTGGAGCAGGTCATTCGCCCGACCGGCCTGGTGGATCCGAAGGTGACGGTCAAGCCCACGAAGGGACAGATCGACGACCTGATTGATGAGGTCCGTGCCCGCACCGCCAAGCAGGAGCGCGTCCTCGTTACGACCTTGACCAAACGCATGGCGGAGGATCTCACCGACTATCTGCTGGAGCACGGCATCAAGGTTCGCTACCTGCACTCGGATATCGACACGCTGCAGCGTGTGGAACTCTTGCGGCAGCTGCGCTTGGGAGAGTTCGACGTGCTCGTCGGCATCAACCTGCTGCGTGAGGGGCTTGACCTTCCGGAGGTGTCCCTCGTGGCCATCCTCGATGCTGATAAGGAAGGTTTCCTGCGCTCGACAACATCGCTCATTCAGACCATTGGCCGTGCCGCTCGAAACGTCTCCGGTGAGGTCATCATGTACGCGGACAAGATTACTGATTCAATGCAAGAGGCTATCGAGGAAACCGAGCGCCGCCGCGAGAAGCAGATTGCCTATAACACCGAGCACGGCATTGATCCTCAACCTTTGCGCAAGAAGATCGCGGATATTCTCGACCAAGTCTATGAGGATGGTGACGGCGCTGAGGACGGTGCGGATGGGGATCCGACGTCAATCGTCGAGAAGCGCGATGTGTCCTGCATGGCAGCAGATGAAGTGCAGGCGCTTATCGACGATCTCACGTCCCAAATGCGGGACGCCGCGCGCGAGCTCAAGTTTGAGTTGGCGGGGCGCCTGCGCGACGAGATTGCGGATTTGAAGAAGGAACAGCGCGGTCTCAGGGAAGCGGGAATTTAGGTGAAAATGAGCGCCCTTGTTGTGGGTTGGCGTGTCATACTAGAAACAGATTAAACGCTACTTATAAGGAGAATTATGCTGAGCTATAACGTTATCGCCGTCGGCACCGATGGCTCGAAGACGTCCTTGCGTGCGGTGCAGTCCGCCGCATCGATGGCGCGCGCCTACGACGCCACCTTGATCATCGTTTCTGCGTTCTACAACCACTCCGGTTCCATGTTGGGCGCCCCGAACTCGGAGGATGCTCGCCTACCAGTGGTGAGCGAGGAGATGTCCGAAAGCTACCTCAACAACGCTGCTGAAATTGCTCACAATGAGGGAGCGAAGCATATCGAAATCATCGCAAAGTCGGGCGACCCTGTGAATGCCCTCATCGAGGTGGGCCGCGATTACAACGTTGACCTGTTCGTCGTGGGTAATAAGGGCATCCATTCCGTGCGTGGCCGAGTCTTCGGCTCAGTGGCTACGGAGCTGACCCGCAAGGCGCATGCTGACGTCGTTGTGGTCAACACCACCGAGGACTAGGGGTTCCGATCGACGTGGTGGCGCCCGCGTTGTTAGACTAGCGGGTGCGCGAAAACTTTATTTGATTGTCAACCGAGCCCCGTGTGCGTGAGGGCTCGCGAAGAAAGGTCATCATGAGCGATTACAACAAGATCGTGGTCGGTACCGACGGTTCCAAGTCCTCCCTGCTTGCAGTGGAGCGCGCCGCCAAGATCGCCGCAGCCTTCGATGCCACCCTCATTATCGGCTGTGCCTACTACGAGAACCAGGAGCAGGCGTCCAAGACTCTGCGCCAGGATTCCGTAACCATCCTTGGTGATGAGAAGGCTCAGGCCAACCTCACCGCTGGCAAGGAGCACGCAGAGCAGTTCGGTGCGACGAAGGTCGAGACCGCTGTTCGCCCGGGCACCCCGGTGCAGGCCCTGATGTCCATCGTCAACGACAACAAGGCTGACCTGCTCATCGTGGGTAACCGTGGTATCAACTCCCTGACCGGCCGTCTGCTGGGTTCCGTCCCGGCGGATGTGGCTCGCCAGTCTGACTGCGACGTGATGATCGTCCACACCGTCAACTAAGACACAATATCGGCCGCGCGCGGTTCCCCTTGGTCAGGGGGCCGCGCGCTGTGTCGTTTTTTGAGGGGGGAGGGCAAGCCTATAGGCGGAGCTTGTGGAAGGCGCGAGCGAGAACATGACCGTCGGCGCCCTGAATGAGCGGGATATCAAAGGACCCCGTCTCGTTTGCTTTGACGAGCGGCGCGAGCGAGCCGTGGGAGAGCAATTGCTCTTGCGGTGAAAGATTGCGAATCGCTACCGCTGCCACCCGGTCCGGGTGCTCGGCCGTTGCATCGGCGTAGGTCAAGGGATCGTGCTGGCCGTCATCGCCAACGAGCAGCCACCGTAGTTTCGGGAAGGCAATGAACAAGTTACGCAGCTGCACACGTTTGTGTTCCTGACCGTTGCGGAAGAGTCCGGTAGGGGTCGGGCCCCAGTCTGTGAGCAAGAGCGGGCCGCGTGGGAAGCCGTTTTCTTCCATGAAGGTCACCAAGGTGTCGTACGTGTTCCACGCACCGGTGGAGAGGTAGATGAACGGCACTCCAGGGTGCTTCTCCGCGATGTCCCGATAAAAGCTGGCCATACCTGCTACAGGAGCGCGCTTATCGGTGCGCTTGACCCACGAGTTCCACGCAGCAATCATCGCGCGTGGTAACCACGTCACCATGATGGTGTCATCAATATCGCTTACCACACCAAGCTCTACGGCTTCCCCCACGATGAGCACGTCCGCAGTAACCTCATCCGCGCCCTTTGCGCGGATGGTGACCTCGTGCCAACCGGCTTCAAGACCGTGATTGTGGACGAGGACATCAATATAGCCGTTGTGGTTGGTCGTTCCTGACACTGTCTTTCCACCGACAGTGACCTCCACCTCATGGCGTGGTACCTGGATGGTGAAGAACTGGCGGTAGCCGCGCTGCGCCCACGTTCTGGAACTTTCCGATTCGGGATCGTGCATCAGCACTCGGCCTAACACGTGCACGAATTCGGCATTGCCGTACCCGGAGTAACCAGTGACGGACGGACGCCAGCCTTGACGTGCCGAACGTTTCAATGTGAAGGAGTTGGTGGAAGATTCGATCTTGCGGGCGATATCGGAAAGTGCCATGCGCACCAGATTATCGGAAAACCTCCGAGTAGCGGCCAGAGATGGTCAATGACTGCGTTGCGCGCGTTATCGCCACATAGAGGTTGTGTACTCCTTGGGGCGAGGCTGCCACGATGTCATCGGGATGCACTACTTCGACGTGGTCAAACTCGAGGCCTTTGATGTCCTCCACAGTGTCCGCGGTGATCACGGCATGCAAGCGGCCTTGAGCGTCCGTAAACGTTCCCGGCGTGTTTTGTACTGTATCCGCACTCGTTACCCCGCGGTGCCAGATGACGTCGACGCCATCGCGCACCGCAATACTCGGTGTGGCATCCGGGTTGATCTCTTCCAACAGCTGATTTGCTAGCTCCGTGATGGGGCGTGGGGTGCGGTAATTGACCGTGAGGCCGTGTTGTCGGAAGCGATCGCCCACAAACGGCTCGAGCGTTTCTGCCCACTCATCGACCCCTGCTGGGGATCCGGTCTGAGAGGTATCGCCCACGAGCGTCATCCACCGCGACGGGCTGCGGCGGAAGATCATGCGCCACTCCATGGGGGTGAGCTCCTGTGCTTCGTCGACAATGACGTGGCCATAGGCCCAGGTGTAGTCCTCACGGGCTCGCTGCGCAGTCGTACGAGAATCACGCACCTCCTGGCGGCGGGCGAGATGCTCGGCATCGATGACGTCGTGTGCGGAGAGAATCTCCGCCTCGAACATGTCATCATCGTTGTCTGTCGAATCAGAGGAGCTCAAAATGTCGAGTGCATCCTCGGCTTCGGCGACCTGTTCACGCCACTGCTTGTCTTCGGCAGCGCGTGCAGCCTCCGGGTCCGGCATTCCGATAAGAACCGCGAGTTCGTCGAGAAGCGCCGCGTCCGACGATGTCCACGCGGTGCCGTCCTCACGGTAGAGAGCCTCACGGGTTTCATCATCATACGCGCTAGCAGCAGAGTCTATACGGGCAGTGCTGCTAAGCAACGTGGCAAGGACCTCCGTGGGGGACAGGTGCGGCCAGTACTCCTCGATAAGTTCCGCGATGAGTGGCTCTTCAGCCAAATCGTCGTGGAGCTGGTCCACGTCCGCGCGGGAGAGCAGGTTCTCCCCACCCAGCGGATCCGCGCCGATGCGCTCCGCCATGTGCTGCGCCAAGGATTCGATGAGATGCTCAGCAAAAGCTCCTTGGGCGTCGTTATGGGGCTTGCGGGAGCGTCGGGCGCGGGTACGAGCCGCCTTGACCATGTCGGCGGTAACGGTGAGCTCAAGGCCATCGATGTCGACAGTACGAGGTTCGTCCGGAAGACGCTGGTAATCCTTGACGGCGTTCGACAGAATCTCTGCCATAGCCTCAGAACCCTTGATCTCGCGTGCCAGCAAAGACTCCGAGTGGGTCGCGTCGATTCCAGGGAAGAGGGACGCAATAGTGGAGAGCACGACACCGGTTTCACCAAGTTCCGGCAGCACCCGGGAGATATAGTCGAGGAACGTGGAGTTGGGACCCACGATGAGCACACCAGTAGCGGCGAGCTGTTCGCGGTAGGTGTACAGCAGATACGCCGCGCGGTGGAGCGCCACCGCCGTCTTGCCGGTGCCCGGACCGCCTTCGACGACCATGACGCCACGAGTGTTATCGCGGATGATTTCATCCTGTTCACGTTGGATGGTCTCCACGATGGATGGCATGTGCCCGGTGCGGGCGCGTTGCATGACGTGGTGTAGAGCGGATTCGCTGGCAACATCGCTCCGTTCAATGCCGGCTTCGCCTTCCAAAACCTCATCGTTAATGCCGGTGACGGTCCGGCCGGTCGTGCGGATATGACGGCGCACGTGCACGCCCTCTGGGTGCGCGGTGGTGGCGAGGTAGAAGGGGCGGGCCATCGGTGCGCGCCAGTCCAGAAGAAGCGTGCGATAGTCCTCTTCGCGGGCATCAAGACCCATGCGGCCGATATAGCGGCGATCCAGGCCTTCCGGTGTGGGGTTATCACCAGGCGCATCGATGTCGATGCGGCCGAACACGAGGCCGAGTTGAGCGACGTTGAGCCGGTCGAGCTTCGCTTGCAGACCGTGATATTCCGTTTCGCGGCGCACTAGAGCATCTGCATCTGGCGTATGCGGGTCCACAGCTGCCTGTACCTCGTTGAGGCGCTCATTCGCTGTCTGCACCTCGTTGTCGAGCCGTGCAAAGAGACTATCGATATAAGACTGCTCGGCGCACATCTCGGTGTGAGTGGCAGAGGAAGATTCAGACACAAGGCTCCTTGGATGCGTACGACGGCTTCTCGTGGAACAGAGGCACAGAGAGGGACATGAAAAAAGACAACGGCCCAGCATACTCGCTGAGCCGTTGTCCTCTCTACCGCAACGAGAAGTGCAGTGTTTGTGCGGAGACTATCCGCAGCTTAGGCGTGACGTTTAGAAACGGTCACCAAACTTCTTGAAGGCCTTGTCCAACTTCTTGGTGGCTTCCTTCTGCAGCTTGTCAGCACGCTTACGCGCCTTCTTCTGTGCACGCTTGCTGTCGACGGAGTCGACCTGGGCCAGGGCAGCATCAGCGCGGTCTTGAGCCTTGCCAGCGGCCTTCACCAAACCCTTGCGAGCAGTTTCGGTGTTCTCACGAGCGGCATTGAGCCAGTCGTCCTTGTTGTCATCGAAGAACTCACGAGCGGTTTCCGCGGTTTCTTCGACGAAGGAGCGGGCGTTATCGAGGAAGTCGCGGCCGGTGGACTCCCAGTCATCACGGTTGTCCTCGACATAATCCTTGGCGGTTTCGAACCAGTCATTGGCCTTAGAAGTCACTTCAGAGGAAATGTCGCTGGCACGGTTGGACACGTCCTCGGCGAACTTTTGCTGCTCAGACTTACCCGGCAGCGCGGCCTGAATCTTCTTATTGGCGCGCTCGGAGGCCTTGGCGGTGCGCCAGCGCAGGGAAGGCTTGCCCTCGGTGTCCTGGGTGACGATGGCCAGCGCGCCAAGCAGTGCAGTGTTGGTGAGG
Source organism: Corynebacterium sp. FDAARGOS 1242 (assembly GCF_016889985.1). NCBI lineage: Bacteria > Bacillati > Actinomycetota > Actinomycetes > Mycobacteriales > Corynebacteriaceae > Corynebacterium > Corynebacterium sp. FDAARGOS 1242. Next base: position 867,575 of record NZ_CP069568.1, read on the forward strand.
AAACTAGTGCGCTTGGATTCCTTCTCTTCCTTGGAATCAGCGGACCAAAAAGCATTACCGGTGAGGTTCGGCACGTGGGTCAACGCCAACACAGCAGCCGATGTGCGCGGAGCCTTACCCAGAGCCAGGGTGGTACCGGCAGCAGTCTTGGCGCCTCCCAGCGCGCGGGTAACGAGCTCCGGATCATTGGGGATGTAGCCTGCGTACTCTCGGGGCAGCACCTTGCGAAGGCGCTTGAGCACGGACTCGGTGTCCGCGACGTGCTCCGAGGTGTTGCGGAGGGTATCCACACCATCCCAGACAAACACGGAGGCCAGCATAGGACGGGCGAGCTTACGAATCATGACGTGCTCCATTCATTAGATATGTAAAGACGTTCGCCACACTATAGTACGCGGATTAAACAACAATCGCTGTTACCATCGGCGCTCCCACCACTCTTCCAAGTGCGGGCGCTCTGCGCCCAGGGTGGTGGAGTCTCCATGCCCGGGACGGACAATTGCCTCGTCCGGGTAGACATCAAAAATCCTTTGGGTGACATCCTTGTACAGACGCACGAAGTCTCCCTCCGACGTCGTCTTTCCTACGCCGCCAGGGAAGAGCGAATCGCCAACGAAAAGGTTCGTTACGCCATCGATCTCAACGGCAATCGCGGCGCCACCGGGGGTATGGCCCCGGAGTATGAGGACGGGGAACTCGTGCCCGGCGAAGGGAAGGGTGTCGCCGTGCTCCAGTTCGACGTCGACAGGCGCCGGCAAAGCTGGGGAGTCAAGGAAAGATGCGTAGTGAGTCGCCCCAGTCTTGTCCAAGACCTCTTCCAGAGCGCGGACATGGTCCCAATGACGGTGCGTGGTCAGTACAGCGGTGATGGTGACCCCGTGATCTTCAGCGAGGGAGAGGAGTGCGGGGGCGTCCGCTGAGGCGTCGATAAGCAACGCCTCATTTCCTGCACAGAGCAGGTAACACTGGTTGTCCATCTCGGAAACGGAAATTTTATGAAGTTCAACCGCGTTGTTCATGTACCCCACCTTACGGGTAGATTCTGATCGAGAACTCCCATAGCCAACATTCTCTTGTGTAGGAAGGCAACAATCAGTGGCTGATCGTTTGGTCGTACGAGGCGCACGCGAGCACAACCTCAAGGGCGTGGATATCGATATCCCGCGCGACAAGCTCGTGGTGTTTACCGGCTTGTCTGGCTCAGGCAAGTCCTCCCTGGCCTTCGACACCATTTTTGCCGAAGGCCAGCGCCGCTACGTGGAGTCCTTGAGCTCTTATGCGCGCATGTTCTTGGGACAGATGGATAAACCGGATGTCGAGTTTATTGATGGATTGTCCCCGGCAGTCTCCATTGACCAAAAATCCACCAACCACAATCCGCGTTCCACCGTCGGTACGATTACGGAAATCTATGACTACCTGCGCCTACTCTTCTCTCGTGCGGGCACGCCACACTGTCCGGAGTGTGACGCGGTTATTGAGCGCCAAACCCCGCAGCAAATCGTGGACGAGGTTTTAGGCCACGAGGAAAAGCTGAAGTTCCAGGTTCTGGCACCCGTGGTGCGCCACCGCAAGGGCGAGTTTGTGGACTTGTTTAAGGACTTAGCGGCGCAGGGTTACTCCCGCGTGCGTGTCGACGGTGAGCTGCATCAATTGAGCAATCCGCCCAAGCTCAAGAAGCAAATCAAGCACGATATCGACGTTGTGGTGGACCGACTGCAAGTCAAGGCTTCTCAGAAGCAGCGCCTTACGGACTCGGTAGAAACGGCGCTGCGGCTTGCTGAAGGCCTCGTGACACTCGACTTCGTCGACCGCGAAGAGCTGACTCACACGTACTCGGAAAAGGCTGCCTGCCCGAATGGCCACACCCTGACCGTGGAAGAGTACGAGCCGCGCGCCTTTTCCTTTAACGCTCCTTTTGGATCCTGCCCGGACTGTGATGGCCTAGGCACGCGCCTTGAGGTGGACGTTGACCTGCTTATCCCGGACCCGGATGCCCCAGCGGTGGAGGCTATTCAACCGTGGACCTCGAGCCCGAATTCGCGCTATTTTGTCAAGCTGGTGGAAGGGCTGGGTAAGACCCTAGGCTTCGATCCGAAAACTCCAGTTTCGGAGCTCACGAAGGAGCAGCGTCACGCACTGATCTACGGATCCGACGTCGAAGTGACGGTGCGCTACAAGAACCGCTACGGCCGCCAGCGTAACTGGAGCGCACCATTCGAAGGCGCGATTGGCTTCCTAGAGCGCAAATTGGAACAGACGGATTCCGAATCGCAGAAGGACCGCCTGTTGCAATACACGCGCCGGGTGCCGTGCCCGACCTGTGGTGGTACCCGTCTGAAGCCCGAGATTCTTGCTGTGCGCTTGGCCTCCACTGCGCATGGTGAGCAGTCCATCGCTGGTTTGAGCGCGCTGTCTATCGAAGACGCCGCTGAGTTCCTCGACTCGCTGGTGCTTGGTCACCGGGAGGAAATCATTGCCGGTGCTGTGCTCAAGGAGATTCAGGCCCGTCTGCGGTTCCTGCTTGACGTGGGCTTGAACTACCTCACGTTGGACCGCGGCGCCTCGACGCTCTCTGGCGGTGAGGCGCAGCGTATCCGCCTGGCCACCCAGATTGGTTCGGGCCTAGCAGGAGTGCTCTACGTGCTGGATGAGCCGTCTATTGGCCTGCATCAGCGCGATAATCAGCGTCTCATTAAGACCCTCAAACGCTTGCGCGATATCGGCAACACCCTCATCGTGGTTGAGCACGACGAGGACACCATTCGGGAGGCGGATTGGCTGGTTGACGTCGGACCCCGTGCCGGTGAGTTTGGCGGGCAAGTGGTGTATCAAGGCGAACCTGCCGGCATTGAGAAGGTGGAGGAGTCTCTCACCGGCCAGTATCTCTCCGGGCAGAAAGTGCTCGCCGTACCGGAATCACGCCGTGCGATTGACCGTGACCGCATGCTCAAGGTGGTTGGTGCACGCGAGAATAACCTGAAGGGGATTGACGTGGAGATCCCGCTGGGCGTCCTTGTGTGCGTCACAGGTGTGTCTGGCTCGGGCAAGTCCACGGTGGTCAACCAGATTCTGGCCAAGACCCTCGCGAACAAGCTCAACCGTGCCCGTCAGGTACCAGGCCGCGCCAAGCGCGTGGAAGGTACTGAACACCTGGATAAGTTGGTGCAGGTGGATCAGAGCCCCATTGGCCGTACTCCGCGTTCCAACCCGGCGACGTATACGGGTGTCTTTGACAAGATTCGTAACCTCTTCGCTGAGACCCAAGAGGCCAAGGTCCGTGGCTACAAGCCGGGACGGTTCTCCTTCAACGTCAAGGGCGGGCGCTGCGAGGCTTGCCAGGGTGACGGCACCATCAAGATTGAGATGAACTTCTTGCCGGACGTGTACGTGCCGTGTGAGGTTTGCCAGGGCGCACGCTACAACCGTGAGACCCTCGAGGTTCTCTACAAGGGCAAGAACATTGCCGAGGTCCTCGACATGCCCATTACGGAGGCGGCCGAGTTCTTCGAACCGATCACCTCTATCCACCGTTACCTCAACACCTTGGTCGAGGTTGGATTGGGCTATGTGCGCCTGGGACAGGCAGCCACGACTTTGTCGGGTGGTGAAGCACAGCGCGTGAAGCTTGCCTCTGAGCTTCAAAAACGCACGAAGGGCCGCACGGTTTACATCCTTGATGAGCCCACTACTGGTTTGCACTTCGAGGACATTCGCAAGCTGATGCTCGTTATCCAAAGCCTCGTCGACAAGGGCAATTCAGTCATCATCATCGAGCACAACCTCGATGTCATCAAGGCTGCTGACTGGATTGTTGACATGGGGCCGGAGGGTGGCTCCGGCGGCGGCACTGTCGTGGCTCAAGGTACCCCCGAAGATGTTGCCAAGGTTGAAGGTTCCTACACCGGCAGCTTCCTCAAGGAGGTTTTGTGACCTTCGAAGGAACGGAACGCGGCCGACGCCTCGGCGCCGCGCTGCTGACCGTATGCCTGGCTACGGGCGCGACGGTTAGCGGTTGCTCCAAGCCAGCGGAGAACTCACTAAGCGCTGAAGTAACCTCAGTGCGGGGAGCGAAGGGGTCAGATCAAGCCTCCGATTATGACCTGAAAGCTGCTTTGCGCAACGTGATCAACGAAGTTGAAAGCGAGTACAAGGAGTACGACATCCGGGCTGGTGTCGCTGTGGCCGATAACGCTGGCGTGGTGCAGGCAGGATTGCCAGGGGAGGAGCCGACATGGTCCACGGTCAAGGTGCCGATTGCTATCGCGGCGCTGCGCGACGGCGCAAGCCCCGACCTTGTGGACTTGGCCATCAAAGAATCGGACAATGATGCTGCCTACGCGTTGTGGTCCCACGTGCAATGGAATGAGGGCGATGTCAGCAGTGCGCTGAAGGAACTTCTGGATGATTATGGCTCCACTGGTGAGCTGGAGGAGCCATTTGGATATTCGCGTTGGTTGCTCAAGGACCAAGCCGTGTTTGGCTCACACCTGCCGTGCATACCAGAGGCTGAATACGTCTACGAGGCCATGGATGAGATCGTGGCGTGGCAGGACAATGGTTTGGACAAGCTGCCCAATACTCGTGCCAAAGGTGGCTGGGGACTATCTGAGGAAGACAACGGCTATACGCACCGCCAGGTAGGTGTGCGCGATACCGGTAACGGCGGCTCGATTGGCCTTGCCATCGAAGTCACCATGCCCGGTGCGAGTGCAGAGAAGGCCATTCCCGCCTTAAACGTCTTGGCGGCCGGCGTGGATCGTGCCGTTACCGAGGCCCTTGAAGGGGGAGCACTCACTCCCGTTAAGGACTGCGAGCCGAAGGTTGAGACTTCCGCGAGCGTTACGACGAGCAGCACAGCAACAGTGGGTGGATCCGCGGCGACGACTAGCTCTGCCTCGACACGAAGGACGGCGACCAGCGGGGTACCGACCAGCTCCACGTCCGCACGTAGCACCGCTATGAGCGCGCCGACACGCACTTCAACACCGCGATTTGGTTCTTAACTCTGCGGGTGTTACTGTTATGGGCACTACCGCCCGTAGCGCCTCCTCCAGGAGGTACTTGGGCCGCAAGCGGAGTTTCTCCCACCCGAAGCCGCGTTGCACATGAGATTACATTCAGTGTGAGCGCAGGATAAAGGTAAAAGAGTAGGCACCACGACAGTGGTGCGTGCTTGTTAGAGACTCCCGGTTGCCAGTGGCACCCGGGATTTATTCGTTTGTGGTCACGGTAGGCGCACTACTAGCCCCCACAATCGAGGAGAACCACAATCAGCGCTGAAGCTCGCATTAATGAGCGCATCCGAGTACCCGAGGTCCGTCTTGTTGGCCCCGGTGGTGAACAGGTGGGCATCGTCCGCACTGACGATGCTCGCAAGCTCGCATACGAAGCCGACCTTGACTTGGTCGAGGTGGCACCGAACGCGAAGCCGCCCGTAGCCAAAATCATGGATTACGGCAAGTTTAAGTACGAGCAGGCTCAAAAGGCCCGCGAGTCCCGTAAGAACCAGCAGCAAACTGTGGTGAAGGAACAGAAGTTCCGTCCGAAGATTGATGATCACGATTACGAGACCAAAAAGGGCAACGTGGTGCGCTTCCTGGAGAAGGGTTCCAAGGTCAAGGTGACCATCATGTTCCGAGGCCGTGAGCAATCGCGTCCGGAACTTGGTTTCCGCCTGTTGGAGCGTTTGGCTGACGACGTCGCAGAGATCGGCGTTGTGGAGTCGCGCCCCAAGCAGGATGGTCGCAACATGACCATGGTCCTGGGACCTGTCCGCAAAGGCAAGAAGTAGACCACGCTCCACTTAGGATTTAAGGATTTAATTCTCATGAAGCAGAAGACTCACAAGGGCACCGCCAAGCGCATCAAGGTGACCGGCTCCGGCAAGCTGCGCCGCGAGCAGGCTAACCGCCGCCACCTCCTCGAGGGCAAGCCGTCCAAGCGTACCCGTCGCCTGAAGGGCACCGAGGACGTTGCCAAGGCAGACACCAAGCGCATCAAGCGCCTCCTCGGCCGCGCATAGTCAGCGCCGAGCTCCCCTCCCCACACACTCACAATCAAGATAAGGAAGTATTACTGTGGCACGAGTAAAGCGCTCAGTTAACGCCAAGAAGAAGCGCCGCGCGATCCTGAAGTCCGCCAAGGGCTACCGTGGCCAGCGTTCCCGCCTCTACCGCAAGGCTAAGGAGCAGTGGCTGCACTCCATGACTTACGCTTACCGCGATCGTCGCGCCCGTAAGTCTGAGTTCCGCAAGCTGTGGATCCAGCGCATCAACGCTGCTGCTCGTATGAACGACATCACCTACAACCGTCTCATCCACGGCCTGCGCCTGGCTGAGATCGAGGTCGACCGCAAGATGCTCGCCGAGCTCGCTGTCAACGACTTCGAGGCTTTCTCCGCTCTGTGTGAGGCTGCTAAGGCCGCACTGCCGGAGGACGTCAACGCTCCGAAGGCTGCCTAAGCGCCTAACGTAGAAGCGTTATTGAGCCCACCGCTCCCATCGTCGGGAGTTGGTGGGCTTTTGCGTTGCACGGTGAGGGGAGCGGCGGGGTGGACGAGCAGTTTTCTATTTATTCATCTCTTATAAATAGTCAGGATGCTGGGCGGTCAGAAACAAAAACTAGTGTGTCGTGTGTTCATTGTCCTCCTATGTTTTACAAGGAATCTTTCACTGATGACACTCTCGCGTCTTGCCACCGCCGCCGTGGCTGTTGTTACTACTGCGTCCGTCGCATCCTTGGGCGTTAGCCCCGCGTGTGCTGCGGAAAGTAGACACAGTGGTCCCAAGAACATCATCTACATGATCGGCGATGGCATGGGCTATGGCCACTTGGCACTCACCAACCTCTATGAGACTGGCCAGTCCAAGTATCTCGTTGATGGCGCTTTTGGCGATGAAAACCTGAAGGAAATGGATGGCGAACCTGTCCAGTCCTACGAGGAATTCAACCGTTTGTCTATGGCCACCTTCCCAATGGGAGGCTCCTATGACCCGGAGCAGGCGTGGAAGACCCATGAGTACGTCATGGAGGGAAAGATTACGGATTCGGCCGCGGCCGGCAGTGCGATGGCTACCGGTGTGAAGACAAACAATGGAATCCTTGGCATGTCGCACTACGGCATGAAGGAAGAAAACATGTCCGAGCGCGCCAAGAAGCAAGGCAAGTCTGCTGGCGTTGTCTCCTCGGTCGCCTACTCTGAAGCCACACCTGCTGCATGGGCCGCACACAATATGGATCGCGACAAGCTGCAGGACATCACCAAGGAGATGCTGAACAGTGATCTTGACCTCGTGATGGCGGCCGGCCACCCCTTCTACAACAATGACCACGAGAAGCTCGATACTCCGGACTACAGCTTTATCTACGAGGAGGATTACGCCAAGCTCTCTGAGGGCAAGCTGGACTGGAACTACTTCGAATCCAACGATGAATTCAAGAGCATGGTCAATGGTGATGTCGAACCAGACAAGAAGTACTGGGGCATCGCACAGGTAGGCTCCACCCTTCAGAATTCCCGCACGGGCGAGGCAGAGGCACCCTATTCGGATGAGCTCAACGATGTCGTTGATCTCCCCACCATGACCACGGGCGCCCTTAATGCCCTGGGCCAAGACGAGGATGGTTTCTCTGTCATGATTGAGGGCGGCGCCATCGACTGGGCCGGTCACGGCAACAACCCAGTCCGCGATATCGAAGAGACCCAGGACTTCAACAAGGCTGTCGATGCGGCCATCGAGTGGGTAGAGAAGAACTCCTCCTGGGAGGAGACCTTGCTCATCGTGACCGCTGACCATGAAACCGGCTACCTTTCTGGTCCTAATGAGGTGCCGACGGAGAAGAACCCGCAGGCCGATAACAAGTTCAACGCCATGGAAGGTGCCAAGGACGAGGTTGCCCGTCACGGCTGGTACTCCGGTCAGCACACCAACCAGCTCGTCCCATTCTTCTTCAAGGGCGCTGGTGCCGAGGACATCAAGGCACATGCTGCTGGAACTGACCCGGTGCGTGGTGACTTCATTGACAACACCACGGTGGCCAATCTGGTCTTTGATGAGTGGTGGACCAATGACGCTGCCAAGCCGAGCGAGGATTCCACGACGGAGCAATCTCCTCAGCCCGCACCGTCTGAAGACAACAAGCCCTCCGAGCCCTCCAAGGAGCCAAAGCCAGGGAAGGATGCTGGAAGCAGCAAGAACTTCGGTGCCGGTGTGGCAACAGGCATGGGAATCCTTGCCGCTGTTGTAGCCGCACTCGCTGCGTTTGCGCAGCAGACAGGCTTGGTTAACGTCAACGTAAAGGCACTGACACAACTGGCTCAGCGCGTCGGTTTGCGCTAAGCCTGACGTGTGATTGCACAGGGGGGACGGTTCTCGGCACCGTCCCCCTTCCTCATTCCCAGTGCTCTTGCGCAGTCCAGGCGAGCAGAGAAGGACTTTTCAATGCCAAGGTCGGTGGGTACCGTCAAAGCTATGGAACTAGATTTCTCGTCCGCGTTTACTGAACGCACCCCACGCGTGGTCAACGCCGCCAAACTACACCGCGCAGCCAACCGAAGGAAGGCTGATCGTTTCATCATTGAAGGCGAAAACGCTGTGGACGCAGCCGTGTCTACGGGGGCGGCGACGGATGTCTTCGTGACGGAGAAGGCCGCAGAACGCTTCGCACACATCGTGACCACGTGCAGCTACATGGATGTGTACGTGCATCCGATTACTGACAAAGCTGCGAAACACCTCTCGGATACGGCGACGAGCACTGGACTCTTTGCAGTGTGCCGCCCAGTTCTGTGGACCGCAGGCAAAATTCTGGCGGGAAAGCCCAAGCTCGTATCTGTTCCGGTGCTAACCTCCGAGCCCGGCAACGCGGGAACTCTCATTAGAACTTCTGATGCCATGGGCGCTGATGGAGTTATCTTTGCCGGTGAAACGGTGGATCCTTTAGGTTGCAAGGTAGCGCGCGCTTCAGCAGGTTCGCTCTTCCACATTCCTGTAGCCCGTGACCCCAACATCAAGGACGTGCTGGGTAAACTACGTGCTTCCGGGATGCAGGTGCTAGCTACGGCTGCCGATGGCGAGGTAGACCTAGCTGATGCAGACCTGTCACAGCCCACGGCGTGGCTGTTTGGCAACGAAGCGCATGGTTTGGGGGATCTCAAGGATGAGGCGGACATGCGCGTGCGCATTCCCATCCTCGGCCGCGCTGAGTCTTTGAACCTTGCTACGGCAGCCAGCATCTGCCTCTACGAGTCCGCCAAGCAGCAGGCAAACTAGCCTCGTTATCGCAGGAGGGCTGGTGGCCACACGAGTCAGGCAGCACGGTAAGATGGCTGCCGTTAGTTTTCGTGCGAGAAGAAGGTAATTTAGGCACGTGTCCGACACACCTCAGATCGAATTGACCGAAGAGGCCCTCGAGGCAGCCGCGCAGAAGGCCATCGCCGCCTTTGAAGCTGCACATGACCTTGAGGAGCTCACCGCTGCCCGCCGCGAGCACCTCGGAGACAGCGGCTATATTCCGCAGGCCCGACAGTCCTTAGGGCAACTGCCCAAGGATCAGCGCAAGGATGCTGGCCGCGCGGTGAACATGGCCCGCGGCAAGGTAGAGAAGTCCTTTTCACAGATTCGTGAAGTCCTTGAGCAGCAGGCCCGCGCCGCCCAGCTCAAGGCGGAGAAGGTTGACGTCACGATTCCGACGACCCGCGCGCAGACCGGTGCGCTCCACCCCATTACCGCGTTGTCCGAGCGCATCGCCGACATCTTCGTGGGCATGGGATGGGAAATCGCTGACGGCCCCGAGGTGGAAGCCGAGTACTTTAATTTCGATGCTTTGAACTTCAAGCCGGACCACCCAGCTCGTACGTTGCAGGACACCTTCCACGTGGGCCAGGAAGGTTCCAAGCAGGTGCTGCGCACGCACACTTCTCCGGTGCAGGTACGGACCATGTTGGAGCGCGATGTACCCCTCTACATTGCTTGCCCGGGCCGTGTTTTCCGCACTGATGAGCTGGATGCTACCCACACTCCGGTCTTCCACCAGGTGGAGGGCCTTGCCGTGGATAAGGGCCTGACTATGGCGCACCTGCGTGGGACCCTGGAGCACTTGGCCAAGGTCCTCTTCGGCCCGGAGACCACCACTCGCATGCGCGTGAACTACTTCCCGTTCACTGAGCCCTCCGCTGAGGTTGACGTGTGGTTCCCCAACAAGAAGGGCGGCGCCGGCTGGATTGAGTGGGGCGGCTGCGGCATGGTCAACCCCAACGTGCTGCGTGCCGTGGGCATCGACCCGGAGGAATACACCGGCTTCGCCTTCGGCATGGGACTGGAGCGTACATTGCAGTTCCGCAATGGTTTGACCGATATGCGCGACATGGTCGAAGGCGATGTCCGCTTCACCCTGCCCTTCGGTGTGCAGGCATAAGAACCCAGAAAGGATAGAGAAGAAACAATGCTTATTTCCCAAGACTGGGTCACCCGCATCCTAGGCTCCGCACATTCTGGTTGGACCGTGTCTTCTGAGGAGCTCGATTCCGGCTTCGTCCGCGTGGGCTTTGAAACCGAAGGTTACGAAGCCCTCCCGGAAACGACCGGTCCGCTTGTCATTGGCCAGGTTGTCGAGATTGAAGAACTTACCCAGTTCAAGAAACCAATCCGTTACTGCCAGGTCAACGTTGGCCAGGCAAACGGCACTGGTGAGTTGCAGGGCATTATCTGTGGTGCCCGCAATTTCCGTCTCAATGACTATGTCGTGGTCTCCCTCCCAGGAGCTGAGCTGCCGGGTGGCTTTAAAATTGCCGCACGTGAGACCTACGACCACATCTCGAATGGCATGATGTGTTCCGCCGCCGAGCTCGGTTTCGGCCCGAAGGCTGATGGCATCATAGTCCTTGGTGATGAGGTCGCGGACAAGGTAGGGCAGGACGCCCGCCCGATTATCGGCTTGGCTGACACCGTCTTCGACGTCAACATCACCCCGGACCGCGGTTATGCGCTGTCCGCCCGTGGCCTTAGCCGTGAAATTGCCTCGGCCTTCGATCTCACCTTCCCGGACGTGGTTCAGGACCCGAGCGTGGCCGGTGTTGATACCGCGGCAGTTCCGGAGGCGCAGGGCACGCTTATCGACGTTGACCTGCGCGACGAGACCAAGGCCCAACGTTTTGGCCTGCGCAAGGTGTCAAACATCGATCCGACTGCCCGCACTCCGTTCTGGATGGAGCGCGAGCTTATGTTGTCCGGTCAGCGCAGTGTCAACGTTGCCACCGACGTCACTAACTACGTCATGCTGCTCCTTGGTGCCCCGATGCATGCCTTCGACGCCAACGTCGTGAGCGGAGATCTTGTGGTCCGCAATGCTGCGGAAGGGGAGAAGTTCGAAACACTCGACCACGTCACACGCGAGCTGTCCGCCGGTGATGTGGTGATTTGCGATGACAACGGTATCCAGTCCCTGGCTGGTGTGATGGGTGGAACGACCTCCGAGGTCTCCGATGCGACCACGGACGTCTACTTCGAGTCCGCTATCTGGGATCCGATTACTGTGGCCCGTACCTCGCGTCGCCACAAGCTGTCGTCGGAGGCCTCCCGCCGCTTCGAGCGTGGTGTTGACCCCGCCATTGTGGAGATCGCCCTCGACGTAGCCTGCGCGTTGCTGCAACAGATCGCCGGTGGCACTATCGAAGCCGGCCGCACGCTCGTGGGGGACATCGCCAAGCGCGAGCCCATTACCCTACGTACCACCAAGCCCAGCGAGTACGCCGGTGTGGAGTACTCCCGCGAGACCGTCGTGACGCGTCTTGAGGAGGTCGGTTGCACTGTCATCGATAACGGTGAGACCCTCGAGGTCAGTCCAGCGACGTGGCGCACCGACATTGGCATGGACGTGGACCTCATCGAGGAAATTCTGCGTCTTGAGGGCTTGGAGGATATTCCCACCGTTCTTCCTACCCCGGCAGGTGGTCGCGGATTAACCCCAGCACAAAAGCGCCGCCGCGCCATCGGCCACGGCCTGGCTTATGCAGGTTATGCCGAAGTGCTGCCGTCACCGTTCGTCGCCAACGACACCTTTGATACGTGGGGTCTGGATAAGGACGATGCTCGCCGTCGGACCGTTGCCGTTCAGAACCCACTGGAAGCAGACAAGGCAGTGCTGTCCACAACTCTGCTGCCCAACATGCTGGAGGCGATTGCCCGCAACGTTGCCCGTGGTCGCCATGACCTTGCGCTCTTTGGTCTCCAACAGGTGGCCTTTAAGCGCGCAGAAGCCTCGCCGATGCCGTCGGTCGAATCTCGCCCGTCTGACGAGGTTGTGGCTGAGCTGCTGGATACCTTGCCGGAGCAACCGCTGCACGTGGCAACGGTGGCCACCGGCAATATTGAGCACGAGGGGCCGTGGGGAGCAGGACGTGCCTACAGCTATGCCGATGCCATCGAGTCCGCCCGCCAGGTGGCTCGTGCCGCTGGCGTCGATGTAACTGTGAAGGCAGCGGAGCAACTGCCGTGGCACCCGGGCCGCTGTGCGGCCATCGTGGTGGCCGGACAAGACGGTGAAGAGAACATCGTAGGCTACGCAGGTGAGCTGCACCCGCAGGTCCTTGAGGCGCTTGAGCTTCCGGCGCGTACTTGTGCCATGGAGCTTGACGTCACCGCATTGCCTCTGGATGAGAAGTTCCCGGCACCGGTACTGTCCTCGTTCCCGGCGCTGCATCAGGACATTGCTCTGGTCGTAGACGAGGAGACCCCTGCCGAGCAGGTTCGCCTTGTGGTCGAAGAGGGTGCCGGCGAGCTTCTAGAATCTGTGGAGCTCTTCGATGTCTTCCGTGGCGAGCAGCTTGGTGAGGGCAAAAAGTCTCTGGCGTTCCAGCTGCTCTTCCGTGCCGGTGACCGCACGCTGACGGATGATGAGGTTAACGAGCACCGTCTTGCCGCTGCTGAGCTGGCAAAGCAGCGCTTGGGTGCTGAGATGCGCGCCTAACGCTTAACCCTAGCGGCTGGTATGGGGCGGCCGGGAGAAACGCAGAGGACACGGTAGGTCGGGGAGCGATCCCCTTCCCGTGGCGCTGGTGTGGGCTGGGCCATAAGCTAAGCGGCACAGCGTTTCCCACACTGAAAGGATTATCCTCGCTATGCGATTTGTTTCTCGTCTTGCCGCCACTGCCGCAATCGGCGGTGCTTTGGCTGTAGCGCCATTGGCCTCAGCCAACCCCACACACGGCTTTTCAAACGCCGATGGCACAGTAACCTGCGATGCCACCAACGTTAACGGCACCTACATCAGCTGCCTTTCCTCTGGTGCACGAGAAACCCGTCCAGAGTGCAACCCGCCGAACGAGTTGGTTCCACAGTTCAGCTACTACGCCGGCCGTTCTCACGCCGGATGCTGGAACCAAGGCATGGTGGCTGAACAGTTCAAACACCTGCAGCCGGGCCAGATTCACCAGTTCAACGAGGTGACCGTCGTGGCCGATAACCAGGGCGGCCTGCACTTTGTGGGTCCCAAGGGCTACTTGGGTTACGCTGGCAAGAAGGCGGTCTCGGGCCCTGAAGGTATGGGCTCCATCTCCTCCCGCGCCTTCTAAGTCGCCCCTTATACATTCCCTATCCCTTTTCGACTTTCCTTTCCTTCACCAACACCCGGAAAGATCCACGCTCAAAGTGGTGATTTCCGGGTGTTGGTGATCTTAAGATGAGATAAACAGGGATCCGATTCTCTGAATAACATACGGTCCACTGCATTATTTGCTAGGGTGAGCTCCATGACTATTTCAGTAGCAATCGCAGGAGCCACAGGGTACGCAGGCGGTGAAATCCTGCGCCTGTTGCTCTCTCACCCGGCCTATCTCTCCGGCGAACTGCGTATCGGCACACTTGCCGGGCATTCCAACGCGGGGCAACACGTGTCTGAACTCATGCCGCATCTGCCTCAGTTGGCAGACCGCGTCATTGAGGACACCACGCCAGAATCTCTCGCCGGACACGACATCGTATTCCTCGGCCTGCCCCATGGTCACTCAGCAGAGATTGGCAGGCAGCTAGGGGAGTCCGTCACTGTGATCGACTGTGCAGCGGATTTCCGGCTGCGCAATAAAGCTGATTGGGATGCCTACTACGGCGGAGACTATGCCGGCTCATGGCCATATGGCATACCGGAGGTCCCCGGCAACCGTGAGAAACTTCAGGGCAGCAACCGAGTTGCAGTGCCGGGGTGTTTCCCCACCGCGATAACCCTAGGCGCCTTGCCAGCAGTGGCGAAGAAGCTCATTGAGCCAGAGCTTTCCATCATCGCGATTACGGGCGTTTCCGGAGCTGGAAAGAAGGCGTCAGTTGCCCAGCTGGGCGCGGAAACCATGGGAAACCTCAAAGCCTATAAGCCTGGAGGAACCCATCGACACACACCCGAGGTCGTCCAGAACTTGCAGCCATTCACCGACGACACTGTATCGGTGAGCTTCACACCCGTCCTTGCCCCGCTGCCCCGCGGCATCCTGGCAACGATCACGGCGCCGCTCAAGGGGGACATCGATAAGCGCAGCGTCCATGAGGTCTTCCGTAACTATTACGCTGACGAGCCCTTCTGTCACGTGTTGGACGAAGGAAAGCAGCCGGAAACGCAGAACGTCGTCGGCACCAACATGGTTCATATCCAAGCGCACGTGGATGAGAATGCACAGCGCCTGATTATTACCGCCGCGCTGGACAATCTATGCAAAGGCACTGCGGGTGCGGCGGTTCAGTGCATGAACCTGACCCTGGGGTGGGATGAAGCCCTCGGTCTTCCGCAAGCGGCCGTGGCGCCTTAAGCCCCACCGCAAAGCCTCGAGTACTACCTCACACATAATCAAGGAGACACACTGATGATTACCACTCCCGCTGGTTTCATTGCTGGAGCAACAACTGCTGGGATTAAGCCCTCTGGCAAGCCCGATATGGCGCTCGTCATTAACCAAGGTCCCAATTATGATGCCGCAGCCGTGTTTACCCGAAACCGTGTGGTTGCCTCCCCCGTGAAGCTTTCCCGTGAGGCGGTGGCAAATGGTCAACTTCAGGCGGTCATTTATAACTCCGGAAATGCTAACGCCTGCAACGGCGTGCAGGGCGACAACGATGCTGCGGCCATGGTGGCAGCGGTATCCGAACGAACTAGCATCCCAGCGGCTGACATTGCTGCATGCTCGACGGGTCTGATTGGTGAAGTGCTGCCGATGGACAAGGTCCTGGCTGGTATTGAAGATGTGGCAGGCAACCTCGGTGCGGATAAGGCACATGGAAACGCGGCCGCGGAGGCCATCATGACGACCGATACGGTAGTCAAGGAAGCAACCTTTTCCGGCAATGGCTGGAGCATAGGTGCGATGGGCAAAGGCGTAGGTATGATGGCGCCGTCCCTCGCCACCATGTTGGTGTGCCTGACTACCGACGCTGCCGCCAGTTCACAAGCCCTGCAGTCAGCGCTGCGCAAGGCGTGTGACCTGACCTTTAATACGTTGGATGTGGATGGTTCGACCTCGACCAATGACACGGTCATCATCATGGCTTCGGGTGCATCGAGCGTCGAACCAAGTCAAGAGGAATTGGACGCTGCGGTTCTTGCTGTGTGCTCCGATATTGCGGACCAACTGCAGGCCGATGCCGAAGGCGTGACCAAGCGCGTCACGATCACGGTGGAAGGCACGGCTAATGACGAACAAGCACTCAACGCTGCGCGTACCTTAGGGCGCGACAACCTCTTCAAGTGCGCCATGTTCGGCTCTGATCCGAACTGGGGCCGCGTGCTTGCAGCAGTCGGTATGGCAAACGCTGACATGGATCCAGACAATATTTCGGTTTTCTTCAACGACCAGGCGGTGTGTCTTGGGTCTACCGGTGCCCCCGGTGCCCGCGATGTGGACCTTTCCGGGACGGATATTGATGTCCGCGTAGATCTAGGCACCGGTGGCCCAGGTTCGGCCTTCGTGCGGACTACTGACCTTTCCCACGATTACGTGGAGATCAACTCCGCGTACAGCTCGTAGAGCCCAACAGAGGAGTAGTGATGATTCAAGGATTGACGAGTGCGGACCGCGCCACTGTGCTCGCGGAAGCACTACCGTGGCTGCAGCATTACCGCGACAAAATTGTCGTGGTGAAGTACGGCGGCAACGCCATGGTGGATGAATCGTTGAAGGCAGCCTTTGCCGCTGACATGGTGTTCCTGCGCACCGTAGGAGCGAAGCCCGTCGTCGTGCACGGAGGTGGGCCGCAGATCAACGAGATGCTGGGCAAGCTGGGCATTGAGGGCGAATTCAAAGGTGGGTTCCGGGTTACCACGCCGGAAATTGTGGACGTGGTACGCATGGTGCTCTTTGGCCAGGTGGGGCGCGGTCTGGTTAATCTCATCAACTCCCATGGCCCCTATGCCGTGGGAACATCCGGTGAGGATGCTGGACTGTTTAGTGCCCGCAAGCGCCTCGTGGACGTCGATGGCGTGCCGACTGACATCGGAATGGTGGGCGAGATTGTGGACGTTAACCCCGAAGCCGTTATGGACATTATCGAAGCCGGGCGGATACCGGTGGTCTCCACTATTGCGCCCGGCCAGGATGGCGAGGTTTACAACATCAACGCGGACAGTGCAGCAGGTGCGCTAGCCACGGCATTGAGCGCGGAGCGCCTGGTCATCCTCACCAACGTGGAAGGTTTGTACACTGACTGGCCCAATCGCGATTCGCTGGTTTCCAAGATTGAGGTTGCGAAACTCAGAACCCTGCTGCCGGGACTAGATTCTGGAATGATTCCCAAAATGGAGTCCTGCCTGATGGCGGTGGAGGGCGGTGTCAATGCCTCCCATGTCATTGACGGCCGCATTGCCCACGCCGTTCTTCTGGAGCTGCTCACCATGGGCGGCATCGGAACGATGGTGCTGCCCAATGAGTATAAGCGCGAGGACTATCCCGAGGGAACGGTCTTTAGGAAGGACGATACACAGTGACTGAGCACAGGAAACTTACCGAACGGTGGGGCGAGGTTCTGAGCAACACCTACGGCACTCCGCCGGTTGCCTTGGTGTCCGGTCGCGGCTCCACAGTCACCGATGAGGACGGCAAGGACTATATCGACCTGCTGGCGGGCATCGCGGTGAGCTCATTGGGATATGCCCACCCCGCCATCGTGGAAGCAGTAAGCGGACAGGTAGCCACCCTAGGGCATGTGTCCAATCTCTTTGCCAGCCCACCTGTGGTCGAAACAGCCACCAAGCTCCTCGAGAAGCTGGGGGACAACGATGCCCGCGTGTTTTTCTCTAACTCGGGCGCTGAGGCAAACGAAGCAGCCTTTAAGCTCGCACGCCTGACTGGGCGCCGCCGCATCCTCGCAGCGCACCACGGTTTCCATGGCCGCACGATGGGGTCGCTGGCTATGACTGGTCAGCCGGGCAAGCGTAAGGCCTTCGAACCTTTTCCGGGCGGGGTGGAGTTCTACACCTATGGTGACATTAGCTACCTCACCACCTTGGTTGAGCAAGACCCAGAGAATACTGCCGCCATTGTGTTGGAGCCTATACAGGGCGAGACCGGTGTGATTCCGGCGCCTGAGGGCTTCTTGACTGCGGTGCGAGAGCTGTGTGACGAGCACGGCATCCTCATGATCGTCGACGAGGTCCAGACCGGCGTGGGACGTACCGGGGATTTCTTTGCTTTCCAACACGAGGATGTTCTCCCAGACGTAATTACTATGGCCAAGGGCTTGGGCGCTGGTATGCCGATTGGGGCCACAATTGCGCGAGGACACGCACAGGGACTATTTACCCCTGGAAGTCACGGGACCACCTTTGGGGGAAATCCGGTGTCCTGCGCGGCCGCGTCAGCGGTACTGGATTGTGTTGATGAGTCCTTCCTCAACGAGGTCACGCGGAAGGGCCAGTGGTTGGCACACGAGGTGGGAAACTCCCCGGTTGTCTCTTCTGTGCGTGGGCGAGGGCTTATGCTAGGTGTTGTATTAAATAAACCGGTGGCGAAGGAGGCTGCGGCCGTGGGATTACAGTACGGACTCATCCTCAACGCCCCGAGCAGCGAGGTCCTTCGATTGACCCCGCCGCTGGTGATTACTGATGACGAACTCGCGCAGGCAGTTGGCCGCCTGCATAAAGTATTGGAGGAAGTTGGATGAGTCCACGCCATTTCCTGGCTGATGACGACCTCACACCGCAGGAGCAGGTCGAGGTTCTTGACCTTGCCCTGAAACTCAAGCAGGACCCCTTTTCCGCGCGTCCGCTTGAGGGGCCGAAGTCGGTAGCGGTGCTGTTCGATAAGACGTCGACCCGCACGCGTTTTTCCTTCGAGGCGGGTATCGCCGCATTGGGTGGTCACGCTATCGTCACCGAAACCAAGTCCACCCAGATGGGCAAAGGTGAGACCTACCAGGACACCGCTGCGGTGCTATCCCGCTTCGTGGAGGCCATCGTGTGGCGCACCTATGCGCACCAGAATCTCCTTGACATGGCGGAAACCTCCACTGTTCCCATCGTGAATGCTCTCTCTGATGACCTGCATCCGTGCCAGATTCTGGCGGATTTGGTGACCTGCCGCGAGAACTTCGGGGACCTAGCCGGCCGCAAGGCCGTGTACTTGGGCGATGGCAACAACAACATGGCGAACTCCTACATGCTCGGCTTTGCCACCGCTGGTATGGAAATGGTCATCATTGCTCCGGAAGGTTTTCAGCCGCAGCAGCAGTTTGTTGACCGTGCACGCCAGCGCGGTGAAGTGACAGTGACAGATTCCCTCGCGGCACTTGAGGGCGCTGACGTCGTCATCACGGATACGTGGGTATCGATGGGGCAGGAGGACGATGGGAAAGATCGTCGAACCCCGTTCCTGCCATATCAGGTCAACGCTGAGGCCATGGCCCGTGCCAAAGAGGATGCTATCTTCTTGCACTGTCTGCCGGCGTACCGCGGAAATGAGGTGACTGCTGAGGTCATAGATGGCCCCCAGTCCCGTGTCTTCGACGAGGCGGAGAATCGCCTTCACGCCCAGAAGGCGCTATTGGTATGGCTTCTGGCTCACCAGGAGGAGAATTAATTCTTATGACTACAACGCCCACGACGCGTAATGCACGCCAAGCCAAGATTTTGGAGATTCTTGACCGTACCCGAGTGACCAGTCAGGTGCAGCTCTCAGAGCTGCTTCTCGACGAAGGCATTGACATCACACAAGCCACCTTGTCACGCGATCTAGATGAGCTGGGCGCCAAGAAGGTCAAGCGGGATGGGGGTCGCTCCTTCTATGTCGTGGGCGGAGAGCTGGAGCAATTCGAAGACCAGCTCAATGGTCCGAGGGAGAAGCTTCGTCGCATGCTCGACGAGCTTGTGGTTTCCCATGACTACTCGGGGAATATTGCCATGCTGCGTACGCCGGCTGGTGCTGCGCAGTACCTTGCTTCGTTCATTGATCGTGTTGGCTTGCCCGACGTCGTGGGCTGTATCGCCGGTGATGACACTATCTTTATTCTCGCGCGTGAGGACGTCGGCGGGCGCGAACTGGCGGAGAAACTTACCAGCCGCAGCATTTAACATTTATACGTAAGTCTGTATAATATAAATCTGATCGACTTCATAGCACTCTGTATGACTCGAAGGAGCAACTCACTATGACTGCACGTGTTGTGCTTGCCTACTCTGGCGGACTGGATACTTCTGTCGCTATCCCTTACCTGGCCAAGATGACCGGTGGCGAGGTGATTGCCGTGTCCCTCGACTTGGGCCAGGGCGGCGAGGACATGGAGTCCGTGCGCCAGCGTGCTCTTGACTGTGGTGCTGTCGAATCCATCGTCGTGGACGCCAAGGACGAGTTCGCCGAAGAGTACTGCCTGCCTACTATCAAGGCCAACGGTATGTACATGAAGCAGTACCCGCTGGTATCTGCCATCTCTCGCCCCCTCATTGTTAAACACCTCGTGGAGGCTGCGCAGGAACACGGCGGCACCCACGTCTCCCACGGCTGCACCGGTAAGGGCAACGATCAGGTCCGCTTTGAGGTGTCCTTCCGTGCACTCGACCCGGCGTTGGAGATCATCGCGCCGGCTCGTGACTACGCCTGGACCCGTGATAAGGCCATCGCCTTCGCCGAGGAAATTAACCTGCCGATCGAGCAGTCCGCTGCCTCTCCGTTCTCCATTGACCAGAATGTGTGGGGTCGCGCGGTCGAGACCGGCTTCCTGGAGGATCTGTGGAACCCGCCGACAAAGGACCTCTACGCCTACACCGAGCAGCCGGACCTGGGCAATGCTCCGGACGAGGTCACCATCACCTTCGACAAAGGTGTGCCGACCGCCATTGATGGCAAGCCGGTAACCGTGCTCGAAGCCATTGAGGAGCTCAACCGCCGTGCCGGTGCCCAGGGCATTGGCCGCCTCGACATGGTGGAAGACCGCCTCGTGGGCATTAAATCCCGTGAGGTCTATGAGGCCCCGGGCGCCATGGTGCTCATCAAGGCCCACGAGGCTCTCGAGGACGTCACCGTTGAGCGTGAACTGGCTCGCTACAAGCGCTTGACCGACGCCCGCTGGTCCGAAGAAGTCTACGACGGCCTGTGGTTCTCCCCGCTGAAGCGTTCGCTGGACGCCTTCACCGAATCCACCCAGGAGAATGTGACCGGCGATATCCGCATGGTCCTCCATGCAGGTACCGCCACCGTCAATGGCCGTCGTTCCGGCCAGTCGCTGTACTCCTTCGACCTGGCTACCTATGACACGGGCGATACCTTTGACCAGACCGCCGCGAAGGGCTTTGTCCAGCTGCACGGCCTATCCACCCAGATCTCTAACCAGCGTGACCGCGACGGCGGTTTCCCCACCGGTAAGTAAGGAAATAATGCACAAGACCAACGAGGGTGCCCTGTGGGGCGGCCGCTTTTCTGGTGGCCCCTCTGAGGCGATGTTCGCCCTGTCCGTATCTACCCACTTCGACTGGGTCCTTGCCCCGTATGACGTTCTGGCCTCCAAGGCCCACGCCAAGGTGCTGCATAAAGCCGGGCTGCTCTCCGACGCCGACCTGGACACCATGCTCAACGGCCTCACCGAGCTAGGGGAGAAGGTGGCCTCTGGCGAATTCGGACCGCTGCCTACCGACGAGGATGTCCACGGCGCTATGGAGCGCGGGCTTATCGACATCGTTGGGCCTGAGGTCGGCGGCCGCCTGCGCGCGGGACGCTCCCGCAACGATCAAGTGGCGACTCTATTCCGTATGTGGGTCCGTGATGCTGTACGAGACATTGCCCTTCAGGTCGCTGACTTGGTCGATGCGCTCGTTAGCCAAGCAGAGGCGCATCCGGATGCCATTATGCCGGGAAAGACACACTCCCAGGCAGCACAGCCGATTCTTCTTGCACACTCGCTGCTTGCTCATGCCCAGCCACTGCTACGCGATATTGAGCGCCTCCAGGACTTGGACAAGCGCTTGGCGGTCTCCCCGTACGGTTCAGGCGCCCTTGCGGGCTCTTCGCTGCACTTAGACCCTGAGGCTATTGCTGAGGAGCTTGGCTTCGACTCCTCAGCAGAGAACTCTCTCGACGGTACTGCCTCCCGCGACTTCGCGTCGGAGACTGCCTTCGTCCTTACCCAGATTGCCGTCGACATGTCTCGCCTTTCGGAGGAGATCATTTACTGGTGTACCCCGGAGTACGGCTACGTCACTCTGGATGATGCCTGGTCTACGGGTTCGTCGATCATGCCGCAGAAGAAGAACCCGGATGTTCCGGAGCTGATCCGTGGCAAGACAGGACGTCTCATTGGCAACCTCACCGGATTGCTCTCCACATTGAAGGCACAGCCTCTGGCTTACAACCGCGACCTGCAGGAAGATAAGGAACCCATCGTGGATTCCGTGGCGCAGCTTAACCTGCTGCTGCCGGCTATGACGGGCCTCGTCTCGACGTTGACATTCCACGAAGAGCGCATGCGTGAGCTCGCACCGCGAGGTTTTACGCTAGCCACCGACTTGGCTGAGTGGATGGTGCGCCAGGGCGTGCCTTTCCGCGAAGCTCACGAGGCTTCCGGCGCCTGCGTCCAGCTGGCGGAAGCCCGCGGCGTGGACTTGGTGGATCTCACGGATGAGGAGCTGCAGGGCGTCGACAAGCGCCTGCTCCCCGAAGTCCGCGATGTGCTCACCATTGATGGGGCAGTGGCATCGCGCGCTACCAAGGGCGGCACCGCCGGTGTACGTGTAGCCGAACAGCGCGAGCGGGTCAAGGAGCTTTCCGCTGAAGCTCGTGACTGGGCAACAACGCCGCTGCGCTAGGCACAACAGTTTCTGCAACCGCATGGTCTCAGGGCCATGCGGTTCGTGTATTGGGGGACTTTTGTGGGGGTGAGTGCGTGTGAAGTTCAGCGGTGGTGCCCGCCACTCTTTATGATTTAGGTCATGAGCAGCCCATCGTCGAAAGGACGCAGCAAGTCTTTCGTGGCCGCCGTGGTTTTCCTTGTGATTGCTGTGGCGTCAATTGTCATCGGGCGTGGGGGAATCTCGATGCCGAGTTTTGGTACCTCAGGGGACGTGCAGCACATTACGGGCGCTATTAGCCCTGAGCAGGAGATCTTTTTCCAGGATCCGGACACGATTAAGGCTCTGAAGAAGCACGATATTGAACTGGACTTGGATGTATATCCAGCGCAGGAGATGATGGGGCTTATTGATGGCTCAGGCAAACAGTATGACTTCTATATGCCGGAGCTCGATGGAGCAGCTCGCACCCTTGAAGTGTGGGACGTGAATTCGGCAAACACTAAGCCAGACGGCCGCTCGAAGGAGATCTTTTCCACTCCGCTTATTGCACTCGTGCATAGCGACCTCGTCGAGGACATGAAGGCGCACGACCTGGTGAAGGATACCGGCGGCCAGAAGTCGTTGAACCTGTACACGCTCGTGGAGATGTCCCAGAACGGAACTCGGTGGCGGGATATTAGCCCATCCTTTGGGTCACCCCGAGTGGTGGACGTAGCGGTACCTCGGATAACCGAGTCTAATGCGGCGCTGCGCTATGCCAGTGTGGTGCGTTTGGCGGGTATGGCAGTGGCCGCACAAGAGCATGGTAAAGGAGATACCGCACAGCTGGACGAGCTAGCTCAGGAGAGCATGCATCGACTTATCGCGGACCAAGGCTACGGCGAGACCTCGTCCCAGGGAATGCTTGATGCTTTCTTGCGTGTGGACAAAGGGGAGATGCCGATGGTACTGACGACTGAGGAACAGTATCTGCGCCAAGTTAGCGGTGGCAAAGACATGTCGCAGTACACGCCGTTGCTGCTGAGCCCGTCGGCGTCGCTCATCAGCACGGTGGTTCCTCGCACGGAGAAGGGTGCTGTGCTTGCTGATGCACTGGGGGATGACAAGGCGCAGGAGGCGGCGGCCCAGTTGGGCCTGAGGACAAAGACAGCCAAATTCTTTGCCCAATTTGCCGAGAAACAGGATTATGACATTCCCGTGATAGTCAATGAGGACAGTCCTAAAATGTGGGATTATTACGAGGGAATCCTGCAGGAATTCGGATAGGTACCGGCTGTGACATCATCAGGAAGGTTGATGCGAATGTTTCGCCCAGTAAAAGTGCTGATTGCTGTGATGAGCGCGATGGCCTTGACAGCATGCGGTGTGGAGGATTTGCTCGACGAGCCATTAACGCCAGGATCCGGTTCTTCCTTTAACGGCGATCTCAGCATCGTAGCGGCAACGGAGCTGAAACCATTGGAGCCGGTGCTTGACGACGCCTCCCGGGACCTCGGCTTCGACATCTCTATGACGACCGAAGACGGCACGCTCGCCAATTCCCGCACTCTCAAGCAGGGCGGATTCGATGGTTCCTACGACGCCACGTGGTTTGCCACCAACCGTTTTGCACGCATCATTGGTGCTGACAGCAAACTGGGCAAGGAATTCAGTGTCGCGCGTTCCCCAGTGGCTCTTGGCGTGCAGTCCTCCGTGGCTAAAGAGCAAGGCTGGACCACCGCGCAGCCGACATGGCAGGACATCGCAGATTCTGGCATCACCTTCGGAATGACGGATCCGACGACGTCTAATTCGGGCTTTTCAGCGCTTTCTGCGGCGACAACTGCGTTTGCTGATACCGGCCGTGCCCTGTCAGAAAAGGACATCCGCCAAGCCACGGGCAAAGTCCAGAAGCTCTTCGGTAACCAGACGTTGACGTCAGGGTCCTCAGGCTGGTTGGCGGATCGTTTCCGCGAGCATCCTGAGCAAGCAGATGCGATTTTCAACTATGAGTCTGTGCTTTACCAGCTGAAAGATGAAGGCGTGGACCTCGAAGTGGTTATTCCTTCCGATGGTGTCATCTCTGCTGATTATCCTTTGTCTGCTCTGGCTAGCTCGAAAAATAACGACGCCGAAGGAAAGGTACAGGCGCTCGCTGAATGGTTTGGTGAGCACCCAGAGAAGCTCAAGGACTACCACTTGCGAGTCGATGACTCGGATCTACCTGGCACGGTCTTTGAGCTGCCTTATCCAGCTAACGAGAAGACCGTGGACGCCCTGGGTGACGCGTTTGCTCACGAACTGCGAAACCCCGGTAGTACTGCCTTGGTTCTTGATACTTCGGGTTCTATGGAAGGTGAGCGCATTGAACTCCTGAAGAGCAGCTTGCGCCCGCTTATCGACGGCTCCGCTGACGGCGCCCCAGATGGTGAAGGTCAAGTAGCCTTCCGAAACCGTGAACAGATTAAGCTCATCCCTTATTCTTCCGAGCCACAACAGCCTACGCGCGCACGTGTAGACAAGGACAATCCGGCGACGACCAAGGAGCTCGCTGACCGTGTTGACCGCCTCGTGGCTGATGGCGATACCGCCACGTTCGAGGCTGTTATCAATGCGCTCGACGAGGTAGACACCACCAACGGTGATATTGGAACCGTGGTCCTTATGACAGACGGGGAAGTCACGCGCGGGCGTACATTCGCCCAGTTTAAGAACGATTATGAGCAACTTCCTCCGGAGAAGCAGGAGATTCCTGTCTTCGTCATCTTGTATGGTGAAGCCAATATCCAGGAGATGCAAGAACTGGCAGAACTTACCGGCGGCAAGACATTTGATGCGCTCAACGGTGATCTTGCTGCGGCCTTCGAAGAAATTCGCGCCTACCAGTAGACACACTCCGCTTAGTCCCAGGAGGATCTCAATCTCATGAACGCCCTTAACTCACGCAGAATCGCCGTCGGTGTTGTGGTGACCGCACTTGTTGTGGTCCTGCATGTTCTCACCGGTGGTGGCTTGGGCTTTCTCTGGCCAGTCGTGGCCGTCTGTGCCGGTGCGGCAGCAGGACTGGTAACGCCCCCGAAGCAGCCGCAGGCTATCGAAGCTCCAAAGTCGGGCCCGGGGGAGCTCACCAGTACGTTGGAGGGAGTTCGGTATGCATTGGGGCGTCGCCAAGTGCCAGGCCCCGTGCAACGTGCGTGGGACTCGTTTGATGATTCGGCGCTGTGGGTGCTGAACAACTGGCGCCGACTCAATGACGCGCCACACCAGCAAGCGCTGGTGCGGGACATGATTGAAGAGCACTCCACAGAGCTGGTCAAGTCCTACCTTGAGGTAACGGATTTGAAGAACCCGGCAGCGGTGAAAGAGATGAGCGAATCGCTCGACATTCTCGCGCGGGAGATGGGGGAGATTCGCGACGCCATCTCACAAAACTCGGTACGCAACCTACGCAACCATTCCATGGCGCTCAAACTCGAGTATGGCGGGATACTTCCCTCCGTCGAATCTAAGGAGGTGTAGGGTTAGCGGTTATGAGTCTCGATCCGAAGCTGCTCGACATACTGGTGTGTCCGCAGGATAAAGGTCCGTTGAATTATCTGGCCGAAGAACAGGTCTTGGTGAACGAACGCCTTGGCGTGGCCTATCCCATTGAGAACGACATTCCTGTCATGCTGGTAGACCACGCAACCCCGTGGCCGGCCGAAAAGTAACGCTTAAGAGCACAGAATTAACATCCAAAGGAGACTTCATGAACATCATTGATGAGCTGCAGTGGCGCGGACTTATCAACCAGTCCACCGACCTTGACGCACTCCGCGAGGCCTGCCAAGAGCCCATTACCCTATACTGCGGCTTTGATCCCACTGGCGATTCTCTGCATGCCGGACATCTCGTCCCGATGATTATGTTGCGCCGCTTCCAGGAAGCTGGCCACCATCCCATTGCCTTGGCTGGCGGTGCAACGGGTCAGATTGGTGACCCGCGTGATGTGGGGGAGCGTTCCATGCTCTCGCAGGAGACCATCAACGACAACATGGTCGCTATCAAGAAGCAGCTGCGCCAGTTCATTAACTTTGAAGGCGAGAATGCCGCCACCATGGTCAACAATGCTGACTGGACTTCGCAGATGTCCGTCATTGACTTCCTGCGCGATGTAGGCAAGAACTTCTCCCTCAACACCATGCTGGACCGCGATACCGTAAAGCGCCGCTTGGAGTCTGATGGTATCTCCTACACCGAGTTCTCCTACATGCTCTTGCAGTCCAATGACTACGTACACCTCTACAATGAGCATGATTGTGTCCTACAGATTGGCGGTGGTGATCAGTGGGGCAACATCGTCTCGGGCGTTGACCTCAACCGTCGAGTCAGCGGTGCCAAGGTCCACGGCCTCACGGTTCCGCTTGTGACAGACGCACAGGGCCAGAAGTTTGGCAAGTCCACCGGTGGCGGCAAGCTATGGCTCGATCCAGAGAAGACTTCCCCGTACTCCTGGTACCAGTACTTCCTCAACGCCGGCGACTCCGTCGTCATCGACTACCTGCGCTGGTTTACCTTCTTGGGCCAGGAAGAAATCGCTGAGTACGAGCAGAAGGTTGCCGATGAACCTTTCCGCCGTGAAGCTCAGCGCCGTCTTGCCCAGGAGATGACCAACCTTGTTCACGGCGAGGAGGCTACGAAGTCGGTCGAGCTAGCTGCGCAAGCACTCTTCGGCAAGGCGGAGCTTGCTGAACTCGATGAACAGACTTTGGCCGGTGCGTTGTCTGAAACTACCGTGGCCGAGATTGCTCCCGGGGAACCGTGCACCATCATCGACCTACTGGTCGCTGCTGGCCTGGCTGATTCCAAGGGAGCTGCGCGCCGCACCGTGAAAGAGGGCGGCGCCTACGTCAACAACCAGCGCATTGAAGCTGATGACTGGGAGCCAACCGAGGAGGATCTACTTCACGGTACCTGGCTGGTCCTTCGTCGCGGCAAGAAGAACTTTGCCGGTGCCAAGCTTGGTTAACTAGCGCTCGTAAATAGTCGAGCCTCCTTATGCAGGCCCGCTTTCCCATGACCCGCTGCCATCCGCAGCGGGTTTCGTCGTTTTCAGCGCGGTGACCCATCGGATGATGCGCAGAGCGATCCGTTGACGGCAATGTTCGGCTCTTCCGGTTTCGGGGTGCGTAGCGGGGTGAGGTAGAAAACGACGGGTTCAGCGGGTCACCACAACATGTAGGGGTCCCTGGTGTGAAGATGAAAGTTCCTACACAACCATCTAAACCCACCAGGGACCCGTACTGTGAAGCCTACTGGAAACCTCGTCGCCGACACCATCTGCCGTACTGCGGAAATCGGACTTGCCATCACCGGTGCCGCTGACGCCGGACCACTGACCATCATTGAGGCCACACCAGTAGCCGTTATCGGTGTGTGCCCGGACTGCGGACAGCCAGGAAAGCTGCGCGACCACACCACCCGTCGACTCGTTGATCTTCCTGTCGTCGGATTCCCCACCAGGCTGCACGTAACAGTCCCCAGATTCTTATGCACAGCCACCTCATGTAAGAGAAAGATCTTCCAAGAATCTTTAACCTGCGCAGATGACGGCTCCAAGCTTACTCACCGGGTCACCCGCTGGATCTTGCAACGCCTAGCCATAGATCGAATGAGCGTGTCAGCTACCGCCAAAGCACTCGATGTGGGATGGGACCTGGTCAACCACGTCGCGCTGGATGCCTGCCGCCAGCTTGTCTACGGCGACCCCTGCCACCTAGACGGGGTTCGCATCCTCGGAGTCGATGAACATGTATGGAAACACACCAGAAAACCAGGCCAGACATCAAACCTGGTGACCATACTCGTTGACCTCACCCCGCTGGTGGACGGGCGTGGGCCTGCTCGTTTGTTAGACATGCGACCGGGCAGGTCTGCAGACGTGCTCAGCGGGTGGCTTAAAGAGCGCGACCCCAGCTTCCGGGAGCAGATACAGGTGGTGACCATGGATGGGTTCACCGGTTATGCCACCGCAGTCGAAGAGCAACTACCACAGGCGGACAAAGTCATGGACCCTTTCCATGTAGTGCATCTAGCAGCCGACAAGCTCACCAGTTGCCGACAACGACTCCAACGTGAGACCACCGGGCGCCGCGGACGCAAAGATGACCCACTGTACAAGCACCGGCGCACCCTGTTAACCAGGACGAACTACCTCACCGAGCGGCAAAAGCAACGCTTAGAAATGCTGTGGGCCACCGATGACGACTACGTGGCCCTGGAAGTAACGTGGCTGCTCTACCAAGACATGATCGCAGCGTACGCGCATCCGAAGAAATCGGAAGGCAAAAAGCTCATGGAACGCATCATCCACACCCTGCGTCAAGGACTACCAAAACGCACCCTATGGCGTCGACGCAAAGACGTGCTCGCCTACTTTGATATCGGCGCCTCCAACGGCCCCGTCGAGGCAATCAACGGCAGACTCGAACACCTACGCGGCATCGCCCTAGGATTTAAAAACCTCAACCACTACATCTTGCGATGCCTAATCCACTCCGGACAACTGCAGGAGAAAATCAACGCACTCTAAAACCGGAAGGGCCCAATGTTCGCAGAAAGCGTTTGCCAGATAGCGGTGCTGAGCAGGAGATTTGTCGAAAGATGTAGTCGTGCGTATATTTATCCCAGTCGCCGCGACAAGCGGATGACACGGAGATTAACTCCTAGTTGACAAAGTATAAACTTGTTAGCTAGAGTATGAACTCCAGCCGCTCAGAGCAGTGAAAATGATACTTCACCTGCGAAGAACGTGCGGATGATGTGTGAGAACTCAATAGTGTGCCAATGTACTTTTTTGTGTTGGTTGATTGTAATCATTGTTGGCCGTGATGCATTGTATGTGTGTTGCGGTTGGTGTATGCCGGATGGCGCTTTTTCAAGCGGCGTCATTGTAAATAACAGTAAGTTGTTTGGGCGTATTGATGAAATCTTCTGACTAGGCCAGCCCTTCTTTTTGTGCCCCGTCGGGTTGGGGGTTGGTTGAAGTTTTTTTCTTTATGTAATTTTTGGATTTGCCAGTTCAGGCAGCATCGTTGTGGTGTTGTTTGTGTTGGTTTGTCTGTTTGTCTAGGTTTGGGCTTTTCACGGCCTTTTTGTGGAGAGTTTGATCCTGGCTCAGGACGAACGCTGGCGGCGTGCTTAACACATGCAAGTCGAACGGAAAGGCCAGTGCTTGCACTGGTACTCGAGTGGCGAACGGGTGAGTAACACGTGGGTGATCTGCCTTGCACTCTGGGATAAGCTTGGGAAACTGGGTCTAATACCGGATAGGAACCGTCTTTAGTGTGGTGGTTGGAAAGTTTTTTCGGTGCAAGATGAGCTCGCGGCCTATCAGCTTGTTGGTGGGGTAATGGCCTACCAAGGCGTCGACGGGTAGCCGGCCTGAGAGGGTGTACGGCCACATTGGGACTGAGATACGGCCCAGACTCCTACGGGAGGCAGCAGTGGGGAATATTGCACAATGGGCGGAAGCCTGATGCAGCGACGCCGCGTGGGGGATGACGGCCTTCGGGTTGTAAACTCCTTTCGACAGGGACGAAGCGCAAGTGACGGTACCTGTATAAGAAGCACCGGCTAACTACGTGCCAGCAGCCGCGGTAATACGTAGGGTGCGAGCGTTGTCCGGAATTACTGGGCGTAAAGAGCTCGTAGGTGGTTTGTCGCGTCGTCTGTGAAATTCCGGGGCTTAACTCCGGGCGTGCAGGCGATACGGGCATAACTTGAGTGCTGTAGGGGAGACTGGAATTCCTGGTGTAGCGGTGAAATGCGCAGATATCAGGAGGAACACCGATGGCGAAGGCAGGTCTCTGGGCAGTTACTGACGCTGAGGAGCGAAAGCATGGGTAGCGAACAGGATTAGATACCCTGGTAGTCCATGCTGTAAACGGTGGGCGCTAGGTGTAGGGGGCTTCCACGTCTTCTGTGCCGTAGCTAACGCATTAAGCGCCCCGCCTGGGGAGTACGGCCGCAAGGCTAAAACTCAAAGGAATTGACGGGGGCCCGCACAAGCGGCGGAGCATGTGGATTAATTCGATGCAACGCGAAGAACCTTACCTGGGCTTGACATACACCAGATCGCTGCAGAGATGTAGTTTCCCTTGTGGTTGGTGTACAGGTGGTGCATGGTTGTCGTCAGCTCGTGTCGTGAGATGTTGGGTTAAGTCCCGCAACGAGCGCAACCCTTGTCTTATGTTGCCAGCATTTGGTTGGGGACTCATGAGAGACTGCCGGGGTTAACTCGGAGGAAGGTGGGGATGACGTCAAATCATCATGCCCCTTATGTCCAGGGCTTCACACATGCTACAATGGTCGGTACAACGCGCAGCGACACTGTGAGGTGGAGCGAATCGCTGAAAGCCGGTCTTAGTTCGGATTGGGGTCTGCAACTCGACCCCATGAAGTCGGAGTCGCTAGTAATCGTAGATCAGCAATGCTGCGGTGAATACGTTCCCGGGCCTTGTACACACCGCCCGTCACGTCATGAAAGTTGGTAACACCCGAAGCCAGTGGCTCAAACTTGTTAGGGAGCTGTCTAAGGTGGGATCGGCGATTGGGACGAAGTCGTAACAAGGTACCCGTACCGGAAGGTGCGGGTGGATCACCTCCTTTCTAAGGAGCATTAATAAGACACCAGTTGGTGTTTGCACACTGTTTGTTGTGTGTGTGGTGGTTGAGTAGTCGATTGTTCTGCTGCCACCGATTGTTTAATCGGGTGGAGATACACCTTAACCAGAATGATTGTTGACCAGATGGTTGACGTGACTAACACGGTTTTAAAGATACGTTGGTGCATTGTTGGGTGTCTGGGGCATTATCCCCTGGATGTCAACCCACGCGAAGCGCATGTAGCCGGTTTGTAGCAATTTTTGTTGTTGGTTATGTGGTTGGTGTGGGGTGTTGTGTGAGAACTGTATAGTGGACGCGAGCATTAAACCGCATGCTTTGTGCTGCTGCTTTGTGTGGTGGTGTGGGTGTGTGGTTTGTGTGATTTCTGTTCTTTTGTGTTTTGTGTAGTTCACGCCGGCATGCTTTGGTTGCTGCTTTTTGTGGTGGCTTTTGTGTGTTGGTTGTGTGTTCGTTATTGAGGGCGCATGGTGGATGCCTTGGCATGCTGAGCCGATGAAGGACGTGTAAGGCTGCGTTAAGCCTCGGGGAGTTGTCAATAAAGCGTTGATCCGAGGATGTCCGAATGGGGAAACCTGGCACCTGTTATGGGGTGTTACCCTTCAGTGAATTCATAGCTGTTGTGGGGGTTTACGCGGGGAAGTGAAACATCTCAGTACCCGTAGGAGGAGAAAATAAAATATGATTCTGCTAGTAGTGGCGAACGAACGTGGATGAGGCTAAACCGTGTGCATGTGATACTTGGTAGGGGTTGTGTGTGCGGTGTTGTGGGCCCTGATGTTGACCAGCTACCACTGGTTTGCTTGTGTGTTGTTGTTAGGTGAAGTGGTGTGGAAACGCCCGCCAAAGAGGGTGATAGTCCCGTAGTTGAAGGCTTCAATGCATGGGTTGTTGGGTTGCCCGAGTAGCAGCGGGCTCGTGGAATCTGCTGTGAATCTGCCGGGACCACCCGGTAAGCCTAAATACTTAGTGTGACCGATAGTGTATGAGTACCGTGAGGGAATGGTGAAAAGTACCCCGGGAGGGGAGTGAAATAGTTCCTGAAACCATGTGCTTACAATCCGTCAGAGCACCGTTTGTGTGTGATGGCGTGCCTTTTGAAGAATGAGCCTGCGAGTCAGCGGCATGTCGCGAGGTTAACCCGTGTGGGGTAGCCGTAGGGAAACCGAATCCTAATGGGGTGTTTTAGTGGCATGTCCTGGACCCGAAGCGGGGTGATCTACCCATGGCCAGTGTGAAGCAATTGTAAGAGGTTGTGGAGGCGCGAACCCACGTAGGTTGAAAACTGCGGGGATGAGCTGTGGGTAGGGGTGAAAGGCCAATCAAACTCCGTGATAGCTGGTTCTCCCCGAAATGCATTTAGGTGCAGCGTCGCATTAGCTTGGTGGAGGTAGAGCTACTGGTTGGTTGAGCGGGACTACAATCTTAGCAATGTCAGCCAAACTCCGAATGCCATCAATTGTGTTGTGCGGCAGTGAGACTGTGGGGGATAAGCTTCATAGTCGAGAGGGAAACAGCCCAGATCGCCGGTTAAGGCCCCTAAGGGTGTGCTAAGTGGAAAAGGATGTGGGATCGCGAAGACAGCCAGGAGGTTGGCTTAGAAGCAGCCATCCTTGAAAGAGTGCGTAATAGCTCACTGGTCGAGTGGTCCTGCGCCGACAATGTAGTGGGGCTCAAGCACACCGCCGAAGCCGCGGCAATACTTTGTATTGGGTAGGGGAGCGTCGTGCATGTGTGGAAGCGTTACCGTAAGGAGGCGTGGAGTGTGTGCGAGTGAGAATGCAGGCATGAGTAACGAATTGGAAGGTGAGAATCCTTCCCGCCGGATGACTAAGGGTTCCTGGGTCAAGTTCGTCTTCCCAGGGTGAGTCGGGACCTAAGGCGAGGCCGACAGGCGTAGTCGATGGACAACCAGTTGATATTCTGGTACCCGTATATCCGCGCCCATGATAAAGCACTGATACTAACCACCGCGGAGATAATTGGCGTGTTCTTTGAACACGTTGGTTGTTGATGTCGTGGGGCCTGAAGTGTGGTTCAAGCAATGGGGTGACACAGTGTAGTAGCCATGCCGCTTAGTGGATTGTTGGTGTAAGCGTGTGAGGTGGTGTGTAGGCAAATCCGCACACCGTATAACCTGAGGCGTGATGCGTAGCCCAATTGGGGTGAAGTTGGTGATCTAGTACTGTCGAGAAAAGCCTCTAGCGATGTGGATGTATGGCCCGTACCCTAAACCGACACAGGTGGTCAGGTTGAAAATACTAAGGCGTTCGGGTGAACTGTGGTTAAGGAACTCGGCAAAATGCCCCCGTAACTTCGGAAGAAGGGGGACCACACGACTTAAACCAACCTTTGCGTTGGTGGTGGGTTGTGGGGTCGCAGAGAATAGAGGGAAGCGACTGTTTATCAAAAACACAGGTCCATGCGAAGACGTGAAGTTGATGTATATGGACTGACGCCTGCCCGGTGCTGGAAGGTTAAGAGGACCGGTTAGTAGTCTTTTGGCTGCGAAGCTGAGAATTTAAGCCCCAGTAAACGGCGGTGGTAACTATAACCATCCTAAGGTAGCGAAATTCCTTGTCGGGTAAGTTCCGACCTGCACGAATGGCGTAACGACTTCTCTGCTGTCTCAACCACAGGCCCGGTGAAATTGCACTACGAGTAAAGATGCTCGTTACGCGCGGCAGGACGAAAAGACCCCGGGACCTTCACTATAGCTTGGTATTGGTGTTCGG
The DNA here is from genome assembly GCF_016889985.1 of Corynebacterium sp. FDAARGOS 1242. Lineage (NCBI taxonomy): Bacteria > Bacillati > Actinomycetota > Actinomycetes > Mycobacteriales > Corynebacteriaceae > Corynebacterium > Corynebacterium sp. FDAARGOS 1242. The sequence continues at coordinate 901,204 of NZ_CP069568.1, forward strand.
TTCGGTTTGTGTAGGATAGGTGGGAGACTTTGAAATGCGTGCGCCAGCACGTGTGGAGTCGTTGTTGAAATACCACTCTGATCGGATTGGATATCTAACCTTGGCCCATGATCTGGGTTGGGGACAGTGCCTGGTGGGTAGTTTAACTGGGGCGGTTGCCTCCCAAAATGTAACGGAGGCGCCCAAAGGTTCCCTCAGCCTGGTTGGCAATCAGGTATCGAGTGTAAGTGCACAAGGGAGCTTGACTGTGAGACAGACATGTCGAACAGGGACGAAAGTCGGGACTAGTGATCCGGCACCTACTTGTGGATGTGGTGTCGCTCAACGGATAAAAGGTACCCCGGGGATAACAGGCTGATCTTCCCCAAGAGTCCATATCGACGGGATGGTTTGGCACCTCGATGTCGGCTCGTCGCATCCTGGGGCTGGAGTAGGTCCCAAGGGTTGGGCTGTTCGCCCATTAAAGCGGCACGCGAGCTGGGTTCAGAACGTCGTGAGACAGTTCGGTCTCTATCCGCCGCGCGCGTTGAAACTTGAAGAAGGCTGTCCCTAGTACGAGAGGACCGGGACGGACGTACCTCTAGTGTGCCAGTTGTTCCGCCAGGAGCATCGCTGGTTGGCTACGTACGGAAGGGATAACCGCTGAAAGCATCTAAGCGGGAAGCCTGTTTTAAGATGAGGTTTCATTTGAGGTCCCCTACAGACGATGGGGTTGATAGGCCAGACCTGGACGCACCGCAAGGTGTGAAGGCTACTGGTACTAATAGACCAAAACAAACACACCAAACCCAACCAGGGTATTGGAGAACAAACAAACACCAAGACAAAAAATCACGTCACTGTCGCTCGCGTCCACTACACAGTATCTGACACAACACCAACAGCCAGGCACAAACAATGCCTCGAGTGTTTGTCGGTGGCCTATAGCAGCAGGGAAACGCCCGGTACCCATTCCGAACCCGGAAGCTAAGCCTGCTAACGCTGATGGTACTGCAACCGGGAGGTTGTGGGAGAGTAAGAAACCGCCGACACCAAACAACAACAAACAACAAAATACACAAGAAGGGGTCCTAGGCAACACAACGTCTAGGACCCCTTTCCTTTTTGTTTTCACAGCATCATCGCCACGCTATACCGCTGTAAAAGTACAGACCTGAAAGGTGACAGGCCGTAGCTGTCGTACCACCCACCCAACAGCCCCGGCACACCACCACCAGCATAAATCGCCTTCCACGTCTGGACACATAGAATATCCTCAACAAGAGGGGGTGGTGATACGCCCAGAGCTTCGCCGGGAGAAATCTCAATGCGCGCCAAATGGATACCCGCCAGCCCAAGAACGCTGGGCTGGCGGGCTATTTGTATTAAGGCGAAAGCTAGAGGTTGGGCTTAGGCTCCTTAACCCTTCTTGCATCCGCGGGTGTCATGCAAACCGCACTGAGGAATACCGAGGAACGAAAGCGCGATAGATGAGAGCGTGACTGGAATGGCAATGATGCCGTAAATAGGGGAGTCGACGACGAGCTAATTGAGATCGGTGGACGAGCCCTGGTTGGTGTTGTGCAGTGTGCTGTTTTCAGCGTTGGCGGTGGGGGCTGCTGTCACAAGCAGTGCGGTGGCGCCGATGAGAGCTAGGGGCTTTTTCATCGTGTCAGGTCCTTTCGGATAGGGAAGTATAGGGGGTTCTTAGGCTATCGGACCGAAAAGTCAAAAGCAATGGGTCGCCAGCTGGCGCGACACTCACCGAAAGCACCGGGATATCGCGACCTGTAGGTCGGTACTTCCACGGCTGGACACATAGATGATTCCGCAGCTGCGAGCAGAGGGGCCGCGAGGAGCTGGCTATTGAACACCGCAAGTTGTGCCGTTCCCTTTTGCGAGGCCTCACTCCCATGTAACGTGGTGACAAAATCGATTGAAGGGAAGGGATGGTTCTGTTTGCCTGATGGATTCACATTGTGGGAACTGCCAAGGGGCGGTAATTGGTGCTATGTCCTTGTAGCGCCTCGGGGAACAATTGAATCCTTAACTAAGCAGACCATCTCTGGAGCCAGATTCAATACTGCTGAGGACATCGTCACCGCGGTGGAGGAAGCCGGCGCCCCGCAAGGCTTGCTTTCCAAAGTTGATGCTGCATGTCTTTTTGTTAGGGGCAGCGTTGTATCGCGCGTTAAAGACGTTGACCACACACTGGTTTTCCGGAATGAACCTTCGAAAGGGTGGGAAGAAGACTCATTGCAGCACCTAGTGGCCCGGGAGTCTGTAGCGATTGAGTTTTCGGCTGGAGGAGTCTCACGCGTGAAGCTTTCTAGCGGCTTGAGCAGCGTTGATTTTCTCCCAGTAGACGCGGGTCAACGTCGTGATGGCATCATCAAGCTGATGGAAAACCCTGTATTATCGGGCTGCTATCAGGTCAGCAAGAAGCTCGTGTTTGCCATGCTTTCGTTCGTTGTCTTGATGTTTGGTCCTGCCATTCGTGAACGGATCGACCCGGTGCTTGCGCCCGTCGCCGAGCGCGTTCCTGACATGCACAGCCGCGGTGAACTGGCCGGAATTGTTCTGGAATTCTTGCAGCTTGATCATGCGATAGCGTTCCTAGCCTCGTTGTTTAGCCCAGTTGGAGCGATTCTCGTTCCCGTAGTTGGGCTCGGTACAGCGTTTCTTGTGGGGTGGAAAGGCGCGAGGAACTCTAGGGCCTACTGGGATGAGCACGAGAAGCGCGTTGGCGCAGTAGCCGCTAAAGCGGAGTGACGATCCTCGGCTGTGACAGCGTGCAGAAGACGGATCGACCATGTACTGCGAGGCATTGATTACTGCGCAGACTGCGGCATAGCATTGCTGGGCGAATAGGGGCCGGTGAGTAGAGACGGCGGTTTAGAATAGCTTTTACAGCTCACCTGTGAGGCATCGAAGGAGCAGCCGGTGAAGTTTACCCAGACGTCCATTCCCTTTGCCAATAGATATAACTCGGTCTTCCTGAATGATCTGGAGTCGGTGCCCTACAAGGATAAGCACGAGAATTCGTCACCGTATAATCTTCACAAGGTGTTTGCATCCCAGGGGCCAGTCCCGGACGGTGGAACATTGTTGGAGGGGATTCTCTTTCTCGGGATCATTATGGGAGCCGGCTCATTCATTTCGTTCATTGCGTGGATTGCTAACGGGAGAGAAGTACCGTGGCTGATTATTTTGTGTGCCGTAGGAATCTCCCTTTATCACATTGTTGACTACGCGAAATGGCGGCTCTTTGTCCGAAAGCTCGCTACCGCGTGGAAGAACGGTTGGATTGATTGCTATCCCGCGCTGATCGGCAGTCTCTACTATGACAAGAAGAATGTAAAGGCCGATAAGGCAAAGTACTTCTATCTCACTACGCTCATGGTGGTAGCGCCCAGCGGTGAGACGCGAACCATCGAAGAGTTTGAGGCACGCTCGGAGAGCCCTCGTCGGTTGATAGCACAAGGCGTGGCTTTGGCTAGCGAGCGCCATAAGATTCGGCTGGATGCTCACCAGCATAATGGATGGACATTTCTTGCTGTTGTACGAGGAAAACCGTTGGAGCATGGAAGCCTAGAAACTGGACTGGGCCGGCCGCAAGTGGCAGCAGGACTGGATCGTGTCCGCTACGGCTGGCCACTGGACAACGTGGGGCCGCTTCCTGATACCGCCTGAGTGACTGTACGTCGATGGGTGTGGGGCACTTCACTAGCGGCCGAACGTATTGCCGCTTTTGCCGTGGTGACCTGTACACTGGTTCGGTACATACGGACGCGTCTACCGCAGAAAGTGCATGGCTTTAATGTCTGATTCTAAGTCCCGCGACCACGGCCGTGGCCGTGAACGTTCCTCGGATAGCAACCGCGGAAACAACCGCTCTGGGGGCCGCAAGTTTGAAAAACGTGGGGGAGCATCGGGGCGTCGAGAAGAGCGTCGCGGCAACCGTCGCGATGATCGTCGCAACGACCGCAAGGGACATGACCGCGACAAGCACAAGGTCTCCCATCCTCAGCGCTCCGGCTACCGTGAGGAGCGCATTAACCGACGCATGACCGATCCGGATCTGCCCTCCGATATCGATATCACCGATCTTGATCCCTCGGTGCTGCAGGATCTTTCTTCCCTGTCGAAGGAGAATTCTGAGGCCGTGGCCAAGCACCTCATTATGGCGGCCACGTGGCTCGATGATGACCCGCAGTTGAGCCTGCGCCATGCGCGCGCAGCAAAGGACCGAGCTGGCCGTGTCTCAGTCGCGCGTGAGATGAACGGCATCGCCGCTTACCGTGCGGGTGAATGGAAGGAAGCTCTTGCTGAGTTGCGCGCTGCCCGCCGTATTTCCGGTGGCCCGGGGCTGCTGGCAGTCATGGCAGACTGTGAACGCGGCTTAGGACGGCCGGAAAAGGCAATTGAGTTGTGGCGCAGCGATGATGCCAAGGAGCTCGCCCCGGAGGACGCCATCGAACTGGCCATCGTTGCTGCCGGTGCACGACTTGATATGGGCCAGGCTGATTCGGCCGTGGTCACCATTCAGCGTGCGCAGCCAAACAAAGATGACACGGGCGTAGCTGCCTGCCGCCTGTCCTACGCCTACGCCAATGCGCTATTGGAGGCCGGCCGTAAGGATGAAGCCAAGGAATGGTTCCAACACGCTACCGACATTGATGAAGGAGACTGGACCGACGCTGCTGAGCGTCTGGCCGAGTGCTAACAATGAGTATTCTCAGAACCCATGATTCGCTTCTGTTGGATCTGGACGGAACCGTCTGGGAAGGTGGTCAGGCGCTGCAATGCGTCGTAGATGTCATCAATTCGTGCGGTATTCCGGCGGTGTACGTGACCAATAATGCCTCGCGGAGCCCGGAGGCTGTCGCAGAGATGCTGGGTCAGATTGGACTTGAAACCGACGCTCAGCACGTCGTGACCTCCGCACAGGCGGCTGTCCGTATGGCGCGTGAGGATCTTCCTGCAGGATCCAAGGTTCTCATCATCGGCGCGGATTCTTTCCGTGCGCTTGCCCGTGATGCAGGGTTCGAGGTTGTCAGCAGCGCGGACGAGAAACCGGTGGCTGTCCTCCAGGGCATGGACAAGTCCGTGGGATGGGAGCAGCTTTCTGAAGGCGCTATTGCTATCAACCAGGGCGCCAAGTTCTACGCGTCCAACCTGGATACTCAGCTGCCTACCGAACGTGGACTGGCTGTAGGCAATGGCTCTCTCGTCGCCGCTATTACGTCGACGACGGGCGTGGAACCCCTATCCGCGGGCAAACCAGAGCCAGCCATGTTTACCCAGGCTGCGAAACTTGTCGGCTCGACCAAACCGCTTGCAGTGGGAGATCGACTTGATACCGACATTGCCGGTGGTAACACAGCTGCTATGGATACTTTTCATGTATTGACCGGTGTCTCCAGGGAACTTGCGCTTATTGAGGCCTCCACGGAACTTCGCCCCAATTTTGTTGGATCAGGTTTCCACGAGCTGTCCCTCTCGGAAGCCCAGGCGCGTCCCGGAGCCCAGGGAGGATTTATGGCGCGGTATGACGGCTACGACATTGTCCTCCAAGGTGGCAATGAGAAGTCGACGTCGATTGAAGCGCTGCGTACCGTCCTCGAAGTGGCCTGGGCCGGCTCGCAGCCCCCGCGCTACATTCAGCCGCGCAGTGAGTTCGCAGAGAAGGCAGTGTCTACATGGCAGTAAAGCCACACGATCCACGTGCGGTCCTGGCGCCGGAGGCACTCGACGCCTCTGTGGCCGAGATCCTGCAGGAACCGGCCGACTCCCTCGAGGAGGAACTTAACCAGCTGGATCGGGCACACGCTGTGCTGCGTGATGCTCTCCAAGACAACTGAGGAAAGAACAGCCCATGCCCCCACAACGCCGCCGCCTCGATGCGGAGCTGGTTCGCCGCAAAATTGCGCGCTCTCGTGAGCACGCTGTTGAGATGATTAAGGCCGGCCGAGTCACTGTAGGTGGTTTCAAAGCCACCAAACCCGCCACGGTGGTAGAACCTGAGGTGTCCATCAAGGTGGAAGCCGTGGAGGGGGACGATTGGGCGTCGCGAGGCGCACACAAGCTCTTAGGAGCTCTTGATGCTTTCGGCGTCGACCTCAAAGGTCGGCGCGTGCTGGATGCAGGGGCATCGACTGGTGGTTTTACCGACGTGTGCCTGCGCAGGGGCGCTGCCGAGGTCCTATCTGTGGATGTGGGGTACGGACAGCTTCTGTGGCGATTGCAGAATGATGACCGCGTCACTGTGCTCGACCGTACAAATATCCGCAACCTCACCGTGGAGCAGACCGGGGGGCTGTGTGACGCCATGGTGGGGGACTTGTCCTTCATCTCCCTGAAACTGGTCTTGCCTGCCATTACCGAGTGTATGGCGGAGGGTGCGTGGCTTTTGCCCATGGTGAAGCCGCAGTTTGAAGTAGGCAAGGACCGCATCGGTTCTGGTGGAGTCGTGCGGTCGCCAGAACTGCGGGCGGAGGTCACTAAGGACGTGGCTATCTATGCCCAGAGTTTGGGGCTTAGTGTGAAGGGCGTGGCAGCATCACCGCTGCCGGGCCCGAGTGGCAATGTGGAGTATTTCCTCTGGCTGGTCAAAGACGGGATGTCTACAGCAGAGGATAAGCTAGACGCGATGATCGACACGGCCATTGAGGAGGGACCACAGTGAGCAGAATTGTGGCTGCGGAGGCCAGCGCGCGCCGCGAAATACTTCTTGTCCCGCACGCTAGCCGTGAAGACAATCTTGCGGCTACGCACCGAGCAGCAGAACTGCTGCAAGAGGCGGGCATCAAGGTTCGTGTCTGTGCCGCTAGTACAGTGCTGCCGGGGCTCCAGCACGTCAAGCACACACCAGCGGCAGCGGAAGGCTGCGAGTTGGTTCTGGTTCTCGGCGGGGATGGCACCTTCCTGCGCGCCGCGGATATGGCTCGTGCTGTGGATGTCCCAGTCCTGGGCATCAACTTAGGGCATGTGGGTTTCCTTGCCGAGTGGGAAGCCGAGTCACTGGATCGCGCACTTGTGCGGGTTATCGAGCAGTCTTATGACGTGGAGGACCGTCTGACTATCGACGTTGCCGTCTTTGACGCCGAAGGCGAACTTCGCCAGCGCGGATGGGCGCTTAATGAGGCATCGATAGAGAACCTCAACCGCTCTGGCGTTCTTGATGCGATCCTGGAGATTGATGGCCGCCCAGTGTCGTCGTTCGGCTGTGATGGCGTGCTTATTTCCACCCCGACTGGCTCGACGGCGTATGCCTTCTCCGCTGGTGGGCCGGTGTTGTGGCCGTCGCTGGATGCCATTCTCGTTGTTCCTAACAATGCGCATGCGCTGTTTACCAAGCCACTTGTGGTCTCACCTGATGCGCAGGTGGCAGTGGAATCAGCTTCGGCTACGACTCCAGCCGTAGTCATCCTCGATGGCTTCCGTGAAATCTCAATGCCACCCGGTGCACGCGTAGAAATCGTGCGTGGAGGCCGTCCCGTGCGCTGGGTGCGCCTCGACGATCAGCCATTCACGGATCGCCTCGTCTCCAAATTGCGTCTGCCTGTCGAAGGCTGGCGGGGGCCGAGGCGCTAGAGTATCCCTACTAGAGTGACGCAGTACAAGGAGGAAGACCCACGTGCTCGTTGATATCAGCATCGCTGACCTCGGAGTAATTGAGAGCTCCTCAGCAGAACTCTCCGATGGTCTCACTGTGCTCACCGGTGAAACCGGAGCGGGCAAAACCATGGTGGTTACTGGCTTGCGCCTTCTAGCAGGTGGGCGGGCCGATGCCTCCCGGGTACGCGATGGCGCCGCGAAAGCGGCAGTTGAGGGACACTTTTCTTCGCGCTCACCAGTAGTGGCGCAGGTGGTTGAAGACGCCGGGGGAGAACCGGATGAAAACGGCGAATATATTGTCTCCCGCACGGTGTCAGCTGCAGGACGCTCCCGCGCTTACTTGGGCGGGCGCGCGGTACCAGCAGCCACACTAGGGGAGTTTGCTTCCCACCTCATTACTGTTCATGGCCAAAATGACCAGCTCCGGCTCCTGTCTCCTGATCAACAACTCACTGCTATCGATAAGTTTGAACCCGGCATAGAGAAGGTGCGCACCTCATATACGGAAGCTTTTAGTCACTGGCGCTCCTTGGCCAAGGACTATCGCCAGCGCACCGAATCGCGCCGCGAAATGGCTCAGGAGGTTGACCGCCTTCACTTCGCCATTAACGAGATTGCTGAGCTCGACCCAGAGCCGGGCGAGGACGCGGAGTTGGTCACCCTCATTCGACGGCTCCAGGACGTCGATGCTCTTCGTGAGGCCGCGGCGACGGCCCTGACCGCTCTGGACGGTGGGGAAGGGTTCGGCGATGAAGACACTGCGGTCAACCTCGTGGGCGCCGCTGAATCTGCATTAACCGGAAGCAGCGATGAAACACTCGCGTCGTTGGCCGCGCGCCTCAGTGAGGCCACGGCGCAGCTCACGGACATCGCCGCTGAACTCACCACCTACCTCAGCGAACTTCCTGCAGACCCCAGCCTTTTGGAAGAATCACTGCAGCGCCAACAAGACCTCAAGCGGCTTACCCGTAAGTATGCCGCCGATATTGACGGAGTGTTGGCCTGGCGCGAATCTGCCGAATCGAAGCTCGCGACGCTCGATACGTCCACTGAAGCCCTGGAAGCCCTCAAGAAAAAGGTGATGGAGGCGGAAAAGGACATGGTGGCGAAGGCAGAGAAGCTCAGCGCCGCCCGTACCAAGGCGGCGAAGAAGCTGGGGGCTCAAGTTACCGAGGAAATCCACGGCCTAGCCATGCCGAACTCCACTCTGACGGTTACGGTCAACAAGGCTAAGTATTCCAAAACGGGCGCGGATGAAGTCGAATTCCAGCTCAATGGCAAACCTTTGGCGTCGGCAGCTTCGGGCGGTGAGCTCTCCCGCGTCATGCTCGCCATGGAGGTGGTTCTGGCCAGCGGCGATGACACGACTTTGGTTTTCGACGAGGTCGACGCCGGCGTTGGTGGGCGGGCGGCGGTGGAAATTGGGCGTCGGCTAGCACGGCTCTCCACGACTAATCAGGTCATTTGCGTCACCCACCTGCCCCAAGTCGCGGCCTATGCGAACTCTCATCTGCACGTGTCTAAGGAGAAATTCACCTCCGGCGTGGCAGATCTTAGCCCCGAAGAACGCGTCGAGGAGCTTGCGCGAATGCTCGCGGGACTTGATGACACTGCGACTGGCCGCGCGCATGCACAGGAGCTCTTCGACCGTGCACAGGCAGAACTAGCAGACTTCCGCGCGCCTTCCACACATTGAGTCTCTAACAGGGGAAACTGTCACTCATGAGTCTGTTTTCCCGTAATACCGATCTGCCTGGAGAACACGGCGCGCTCCGTGATTGCACCCCAGGCGGAAAGGGCATGAAGAAGTTCAGCGCCGGTGATTTCGCCGTCATCAATGCAGCCAACATCTCCCGGCAAGAGGCCCAGACCCTCGTCGATATGAAGCCGGCGGCCGTGATTAATGTGGCTGAATTCTCCACTGGTTCTATTCCCAACTATGGTCCGCACATGCTTCTCGACGCCGATGTGACCCTCATCGAGGGTGTCGGCGAAGACTTTGTGGCACACTTCAAGGATGGCAAGAAGGCCCGCCTGACCGAGGACGGCACCGTATATGTGGGCGACACTCAGTTGGCAACAGGGACCGTCGTTACCCGTGACCGGGCCGAGAAGAACTTTGCCTCCGCCCAGCAGCAACTCATTGATCACATGGAGGCCTATTTCGGTAACTCCATCGAGTTCATTCACTCCGAGGGCCCGCTGCTGATCGACGGCCTCGGCGTCCCCGATGCCGGATCCGACATGGCGGGCCGCAAGGTACTTATTGTCTCGCCCACTGAGGAACACCGCAAAAAGCTTTCCCTGCTGCGTAACTTCATCCGTGAATACGAGCCCATCATCATCGGCGTTGATGCTGCAGCCGACACAATTGTGGAGCTGGGCTACCAGCCGCATTTCATTGTGGGCAATCCTTCCGACGTCAGCTCTGAGACCTTGCGGGGAGGCGCCCAGGTAATCCTGCCTGCGGAACCGGACGGCACTGCCGAGGGCCTTGAGCGTATTCAAGACCTAGGCATAGGTGCCATGACGTTCCCAGCTGCTACAGACTCGGCCACGGATCTCGCACTGTTGCTGGCGGATTATCACGATGCCCAGATGATCGTGCAGGTCGGCGGTGCGCTCGACCTTGATGACATCTTTGCCGACAAACCTAATGCCACCCCGGCGGCACTGTTGTCGCGTATGAAGGCTGGTACCCGCTTAGTTGATGCCGAGGCTGTTATCAACCTCTACACTGCGCCGAGTTCCGGGGCCATGGGCTGGCTGTGGGCCCTTCTTGGCATCCTTGTCGCCCTCGCTGTGGTGATCCTCATCGTGGGCCTTGGCGGAGATGAGTCATTCCTGCAGAATCTCATTGACACCTGGAATAACTTTGCGCTTAGCGTCCAGGGGTGGTTTAAATAATGGCTTCGCCTAAGTCGCTTCTCGTCGCTGGCCTGGGCTTTGGTACGGCGCTCGGCGTAGCTTTGGGCACACTGCTTATCGCGCCGAATATGGACTCCACTCCAGGCGGTGGTCAGGCTGGCTCTCACGACGAGGTACGTGAGAAATATGCCGAGCTAGTGGTCGAAAACGAGATTCATGAGGCCCAGCTGGATTCCGCAGACTCTGTCTTGCGCGATCTTAACCGGTTTATCGTCGATGGTTCTTTGGTGCAGCGACCAGTCATGGTCATTAGTACTCCGGACGCTAAAGAACCGGACGTGAATGCGGTAAAGGAGCTGCTGAAGTCCGCCGATTCGACGAATGCCGGCCACATCACTCTCACCCAAAAGTTTTTCGAACAGGGTTCTGCTGACAAGCTGCTGTCCTTAGTGACGAACACGCTTCCGGCGGGCGCCAAGCTAAGTGAAAAGACGGTTGACGCCGGTACACACTCGGGTGAAGCTTTGGCGGCAGCTCTCATGCTGGATCCGAAGAGTACTGAGCCGTTGGCCTCTGTGGATGACCGGGCCACCCTTTTGCGTGCGCTGCGGGAAGCTGGCTATATCGACTACGAGGACGGCACAATCGTGCCTGCCCAAGCGGTCATTGTTGTCGGCGGCCGCCAGACCGCTAACGATAACGAGGAAGATGCTCCGGCCCGGTACGCCATCGATACGACAGTGAAGTTCCTCGAAGGATTCGATTCCGTTGGCACGGCAACCGTTTACGCAGGTCAGGTGAAGGCCGCCGGAAACGGAGGCGCGCTGGAGAAGCTGCGTAAGGCCAAGACGGAAATTACTACTGTGGATTCCATTGATCACCCGGTGTCCCAGATGGCTGCCGTTCTTGCGGTCAAGGAACAGCTTGAGGGCGGACAAGGTGTATACGGCGCCGCTGCCAACGCGCAGAATGCCGCACCAGCGTTGCCGAAGGACCTGTAAATGGCTCATCAGTTTCGCACAGTAGGTACCGAGCAGCTTCTCGACGCTCCCATTATCGCCGTTCGCCGCGATGACGTCGTCATGCCCGGCGAGGTCGTCGCCCAGCGCGAAGTAGTAGAACACCTAGGCGCCGTCGCCGTAGTGGCCCTGGATGACAGCAATCGAGTGGCCATGGTGGAGCAGTACCGCCACAGCGTGGGCCGGCGCCTGTGGGAGTTGCCCGCAGGGCTTCTCGACGTCAAAGGGGAGGACGAACTCACCGGTGCCCAGCGCGAACTGCAGGAAGAAGCTGGCCTTTCCGCCTCGCAGTGGGGCGTGCTGACTGACTTAGTAACCTCACCAGGTTTCTGCGAGGAAGCAGTGCGAGTGTTTCTGGCCCGTGGTTTGTCTCAAGTGGACAAGCTCGATGCCGAAGGCGATGAAGAAGCCGACATGGGCTTTGCGTGGGTAGACCTTGAAGATGCCGTGGAACGCGTCCTGTCAGGCAAGATTGTGAACTCCATTGCCGTGGCAGGAATTTTAGCCGCGCATGCCTGCGTCAGTGCTGGCCGAATGCCACGGTCAGTGGACTCGCCCTTTGATATCCGCCCGCAGTCGATGGCCGGTCGGCGCTTAGGCCCCGACCTCAAAAAGCTGTGAGCGGCGATACTCCGGCCCAGTCGGCAGGGCACGCCTGGCTTATGCATCTCATGGTGGAGAAAGGCGCATCGAAAAACACGGTGAGTAACTACCGCCGTGACATCAACCGCTACATCACGTGGTTGGCTGAGCTCGGCATAACGGACCTGCGGCACGTCCAGCGCACCCATGTGGAGAACTATCTGGTCTATCTGCGTGAATCGCTTGCGCAGTCTTCCGCTAGCCGTGCACTCATCGTCGCTCGCGGTCTACACAAATTTGCTCTGGCAGAGGGGCTCATCGACAGCGATGTGGCGGCAGAAGTATCGCCGCCCAAACGTGCGCAGCACCTGCCGGAAACGTTGAGCGTGGACGATGTTGATACGCTCCTGAGCGCCATCCCTACAGACGACGCTGCCACCCCCATCGACATCCGTGACCGCGCCTTGCTGGAAATGCTCTATGGCACCGGTGCGCGAATCTCCGAGGTTATTTCCTTGAACGTCGATGACGTGACGGGCGAGGGGCCGCGCTCGGTGCGAGATATCCTCATGCTCAGCGGCAAGGGCGACAAACAGCGCCTCGTCCCTTTGGGGTCACATGCGGTGAAGGCGGTGGAGGATTACCTGGTGCGTTCACGCCCAGTCCTGTCCACAGGTACGTCCCATTCGCTGTTTCTTAATACTCGTGGCACAACTCTGTCGCGCCAAAGCGCCTGGGCCGCGATTAAGTCAGCTGCGGAGCGTGCCCAGCTTAAGGCCACTATTTCTCCCCATACCTTGCGCCATTCCTTTGCTACCCACCTGTTGGAAGGCGGCGCGGACGTTCGTACCGTCCAAGAGTTGCTGGGGCATTCCTCGGTGACGACCACTCAGATTTACACTCACGTTACTGCCGATTCACTCCGTGAGGTTTGGCGTACTGCCCATCCCCGCGCCTAAAATCGCGGCAGCTATTCCTTAGAACCAACCCCAAACTGAAAGATCCCTATGCCTCAACTTGCATCGCTCCGCCGCCGTTTCGCTGCCGTCATAGCCGCTGGGTGCCTCACTGTGCTTCCCGTGGCAGCATCCGACTGGGGTGATGGTGTGGTTGCGCACGCGCAGGATGCCACGATTCCGGTCCCGGCTGGGCAGACCACGACGGTTTCTCTGCCTGTGCCCGTCGACGTCAACATAGCCGCCGATGGCTGGACCGTCTCAGCTTCCGGTGGTTCCGCCACGGTCACCGCTCCCGCCGCTGGCGGACAAATTAGCGTCCCTGTGACCTACCAAGGTGTCACCATGACCTTCTTGTTGGTCGCTGATGAGAACGTTACAGGTCAAGACCTCAATGACGCCGCGGCCGATGGTGATCCAGAAAGCCTAGGTGGGCCCGATGGCGCAGCCGCGCCTGGCGGCGACCTAGGCCAGGGCGGCGACCCCGCCCTTGGCGCTCACCGTGATGGAGATTCTGACGCCGATCCGCGTTCCGGTGAGCGCGAAGGGGGAGAGGCCGGGCACGGCCAAGCACAGACACCGCATACGGGTCGCGGCTGGGAAGGCGTTGATGATTCTCATACCGAGTACGTCAATCTCGAAGCCACCATCGACGGGCAAACCATCACCGCAAAGCTTGGCTTCAAGCAGGCATTGGATCTGTATAACCGCTTCAAGCACCTCGACGATGATGGCGTGACTCTGCGCTATCTCAATGCGCAGGGAGAGTTCGTAGAAGGCGTCCAGCGCGACATCGACAAGGCTTCTAGGACAATGACTTTGACTTACCCGGAGGGAAAGACTCCCGACAACCCCTTCATCATGCAGTTCGTTCAGAAGGAATCACAGTCAGCTGAACTTGTTGTGACGCTGACAGATCCCACTACAGCCATCGCAGAAGGAATTCCGGCTGACCAGCAATTGGGTGCGGATGGACAAGACAATGCCGAAGAAAACGGTGCGGATGGTGAGGGAAACAGCACTGGCAAGCTCATCGCTGCATTCGGCGGCCTGGGTCTTGTGGCTCTTGTCGCTGGTCTTGTGTTCTGGCGCTCACGTGGCCGAAAGTCTAGCCACTAGGCTTTATCTCAGTATTATTGCTGGCTATAATCGCGGGGCGGGTTGCCCAAGGGGGTACTCTGTAATCACAACGATGTAAGAAGGCGGCGTGGGCATGCGCTGCGGGCCAGACGTGAGAGGCCATGTAGGTCAAGGAAGCAGGTGTGACTGTGAGCGACGAGGGACTGTTTGAGGCCTCGGAGGCACAGGTCGGTTTGACCGGCCGCCCACTGCGGGAGCTGCCGGAACCGGAGCCACTGGAAAAACATGGGCCCGCCACCATCATTTCGATGTGCAACCAGAAGGGTGGCGTGGGAAAAACCACCTCGACCATCAACATGGGAGCTTGTCTGGCTGAGCTCGGCCGTAAAGTCCTTCTCGTTGACTTGGATCCGCAGGGCGCCCTGTCCGCTGGTTTGGGTCTTACGCATGATCAGATTGGTGACACCATCTATGACGTCATGCTGGATAGCGACGTTTCGGTGCATTCCGCCATCGTGCATACCAGCGTCAACGGGCTGGACTTGGTCCCAGCCAACATCGATCTTTCTGCAGCAGAGATTCAAATGGTCAACGAGGTCGGCCGCGAGCATACGCTGGCTCGCGCATTGCGTCCTGTACGCAAGGAATATGACTTCATCATTATTGACTGCCAGCCTTCTTTGGGTCTCCTCACCGTCAACGCTTTGGCCTGCTCCCAAGGCGTCATCATCCCTATGGAATGCGAGTTTTTCTCCCTGCGTGGTCTAGCACTGTTGACGGACACCGTGGAAAAGGTGGCCGATCGAATTAACTTCGACCTTGAGGTCATGGGCATCCTCGTCACTATGTTTGATCGCCGTACCCGTCACGCACGTGAGGTCATGGATCGCGTGGTTGAGTACTTCGGCGACAAAGTTTTTGACACCGTCATTACGAGGACGGTTCGCTTCCCTGAAACCTCCGTTGCGGGTGAGCCGATTACATCTTGGGCGCCAAGCTCGCAGGCAGCTAAGCAATACCGTGACTTGGCCAAAGAGGTCATTGAGCGAGCCACCGTCTAGCGTGTCGGTATGACGCAACCGGAAATCACCGGCTTTCGCATCGCGCTGGGTAACTTTGAAGGTCCCTTTGACCTTCTTCTCCAGCTCATCCAGGCGAAGAAGCTCGATGTCACTGAGGTGGCACTGTCTGAGGTTACCGATGAATTTGTGGCGTATACCCGAGCCCTTGGGGAAACCGCGGATTTGGATGAAACAACTGAGTTCCTTCTCATCGCAGCGACGTTGCTCGACCTCAAAGCGGCCCGCTTGCTTCCACGCGGTGACGTGGATGACCTCGAGGACCTTGAGCTACTAGAAACCCGTGACCTGCTTTTCGCTCGCTTGCTGCAATATAAGGCCTATAAGCAGGTTGCGGACCAATTCGCCCAGTGGCAGCGTCAAGCCCAACGCCGTTACCCACGTGCTGTAGCGATGGAGGAACGCTTCAGCGAGCTTCTGCCACCGGTAAAGCTCGGACATACCCCAGCTAGTTTTGCGGAACTTGCTGCCAGTGTCTTTCGGCCCAAACCACCTGAGGAAGTGGCAACCGGCCACATCCATCAGGTGGCGGTTTCCGTGCCGGAGCAGGCAGGAAAGATTCTCGGCACACTCAAGATGTTGGGCTCTGGTCAATGGATGAGCTTTGACGCGTTGACAAGGGATTGCACGGTGTCCATGGAAATCGTCGGCCGTTTTCTCGCATTGCTCGAGCTGTACAAAGCCAAGGCTGTTGATGCCGTTCAGGAGGAATCCCTTGGGCCGCTTGAGCTGGCTTGGACCGGACTCGATGTGGATCCTGCCGTCGTGGCGGCAGCCAACTGGGATTAAGAAAGGTACGCTACCCAGTCATGGACGCCCACACCGAAGGCACAGCTTTACCACTTATCTCCCAATTGCGCTCACGCGTGGAATCCATCCTGTTAGTGGTGGATTCACCGGCGAGCGTCGAGGCCTTAGCCCGCGCGCTTGATGCGGAGACCACTGTGGTTAGTGATGTTCTTCGCAGCTTACAGCGCGAGCTCACCGAGCGGGGCTCTGGGATTGATCTGCGTGAAACCCCTGAAGGTTGGCGCTTTTATACCCGCAAGGAAAATGCGGATGCCGTGGAGCAGTTTGTGCTCGATGGAACCCAAACCAAGCTCTCGCGCGCAGCTTTAGAGACTTTGGCTGTCATTGCCTACCGCCAGCCGGTCACTCGTGCCCAGGTAGCCGGTGTGCGCGGAGTCAATGTCGATGGTGTGGTCCGTACCCTGATGATGCGTGGTCTGATTCGTGAGCTTGAAAGTGCTGAGGGCCTGGCCCACCAGTACGAAACGACTGAGCTTTTCCTTGAGCTCCTCGGCATTGACTCGCTAGAACGCCTTCCCGACCTTGCGCCGCTGCTGCCGGACATTGAACAGATCGATGAGGACTATTCATAACGTTTGACTCTGGGGTAGGATTGCGCGCAGACCACGGTGCTTTCCGCATCGCAAATTGAAGAACTATTGAGAGGACACAATTCCGTGACTCCACCCGCTCGCCGCGATGGCACACCGGAAAAGAAGCAGCGAGACAGCGACATGATTGTCTCCAATGCTAAGCCGGCCCGCCATCAGCACGTTAAAAAGAAGAAGGCCACTGCAGATTCCGTCGCCCGCGACTTGGGCGCTGATTGGCTGGTAGACGGCAACGATAAGAAGAACTCCCAGAACCAAGGAGAACGCCTCCAGAAGGTCCTGGCTAAGGCTGGCGTCGCATCGCGCCGCCACGCAGAAATCCTGATTGACCAGGGCCGCGTCGAAGTCAACGGCCAGGTCATCATCACGCAGGGCACTCGCGTGAATCCGAACAAGGACGTCATCCGCGTTGATGGCACCCGTATCAACGTCAACGAAGAAACCCAATACTTCGTGCTCAACAAGCCACGTGGCATGCAGTCCACGATGTCTGATGACATGGGGCGTCCCTGTGTGGGAGATGTCGTCGCTGACCGAGTTGTATCGGGCCAGCGACTGTTCCACGTCGGCCGCCTCGATGCTGATACTGAGGGCCTATTGCTCCTCACCAACGATGGCGAGCTAGCAAACCGTCTCATGCACCCAAAGTATGAGGTCACGAAGACCTACCTAGCAACAGTGCTGGGAGAAGGCGACAAGAAACTTGTCCGCCAACTTCAGGAGGGCATTGAGCTCGAGGATGGACTCGCCAAGGCGGACTATGTGCAAATCGTGGATAAGAATCAGGGCTATTCCCTCGTCCGCGTCGAGCTGCATGAGGGCCGTAAACACATCGTGCGCCGCATGCTGAAGGAGGCTGGCTACCCAGTCCAGCGCCTCGTGCGAACCAAGCTCCACACGGTGCAGCTCGGTGATATGAAGCCAGGCTCCCTGCGTGCTCTGAACTCTAACGAATTGACCAGTCTGTACAAGGCGGTGGGGATGTAATGATTTCGAATATGCCAAACCACGGCCTTATCGTGGCCGTCGATGGTCCCTCCGGCACGGGTAAGTCTACGACTTGCCGCGCGCTGGCCAAGCGTCTAGACGCCAAATACGTCGATACCGGTGCCATGTACCGCGTGGCGACCCTCGCCGTGTTGCGCGCAGGCGTGGATCCTGCAGATACTGCAGCGGTTATTAACGCCACTGCCAACCTTCCTTTGGAAGTCTCGGATGATCCGGACTCCACCCAGGTCATCTTTGATGGTGAGGACGTCTCCCGGGTCATTCGTGAGGATGAGGTTACCCGGAATGTCTCTGCCGTTTCTGCCATTCCGGAGGTGCGCCAGAACCTCGTTGACCTGCAACGTAACCTCGCTGAGAAGGCTCACCGCGCTATCGTGGAGGGTCGCGATATCGGCACTGTGGTGCTTGCGGACGCACCGGCCAAAGCGTTTATGACGGCGTCGGCCGAGGTGCGTGCACAGCGCCGCCATGACCAGAACCTCGCGGCAGGAATTGAGTCTGACTTTGACTCCGTGCTTGCCGCCGTTCAGCAGCGCGACGCTGCGGATTCTTCCCGCGCGACCTCACCGCTGCGTCCAGCGGAGGATGCCGTGCTCGTCGATACTTCAGACATGTCCCGCGATGAGGTCCTTGACGCGCTCGTAGCCGTGGTCGAAAAGTCAGCCTTAAAGGAGGCCTCCCATGACTAATGAACCGCAGAACCCGAATCGGGCCCCAGACCAGGAGCCCGAGGAGTTCGAGACGGAGTTCCATTACCCGGTGGGCAAGTTGGAGGAAGAAGTTGTGCGCGATCCGCATGGCGGTTGGGCTCCGGATGATTTCGACTCAGATGAGTTTGACTATGAATTCGATGAGTCTGAGTTTGACGACTCTGAATTCGGTGAAGCCGATTTCGGTGATGACGAGGATGAAGCTGACAGCGAAGCCCCGCTGAGCGAAGAAGAGTGGGCAGCTCTGTCCTCCGAATTTGGCGTCGATGATGGCCATACGGAGGAGAACCTCTGCACGGTAGCTGTCGTGGGGCGCCCGAATGTGGGTAAGTCTTCTCTGGTGAACCGCTTTTTGGGGCGTCGAGAAGCAGTGGTGGAGGACCACCCTGGTGTCACCCGTGATCGCGTCTCTTACGTTGCAGACTGGAATGGCCAGCGTTTCTTCGTCCAAGACACTGGCGGCTGGGACCCCAACGTCAAGGGCATTCATGCCGCCATTGCGCGCCAGGCAGAGCAGGCCATGGCCACTGCCGACGTGATCGTCTTCGTCGTCGACACCAAGGTCGGCATCACCGAGACGGACGCGGTTATGGCCCGTAAGCTGCAGAAATCCGAAGTGCCGGTCATCCTCGTATCGAATAAATTCGATTCGGAGACGATGTATGCCGACATGGCGGAATTCTACGCACTGGGCTTGGGCGATCCGTGGCCGGTTTCTGCACAGCACGGCCGCGGCGGCGCCGACGTCCTCGATGAAATCCTGCGTCTGTTCCCGGAGGAGCCACGCAATTCCTCAATTACCTCTGGTCCGCGCCGCGTCGCACTCGTGGGTAAACCTAACGTGGGCAAGTCTTCGCTTCTTAACAAGCTGACCTCGGAGGAGCGTTCCGTCGTCGATAACGCCGCTGGTACCACCGTTGACCCGGTGGACTCCCTCGTCCAGTTGGATGAGCGTCTGTGGAAGTTCATCGACACTGCAGGACTGCGCAAGAAGGTCAAAAACGTTCAAGGCCACGAGTACTATGCCTCCCTGCGCACCCGTGGCGTTATCGACGCGGCTGAGGTATGCATCATGCTTATCGACGCCTCCCAGGAAGTCTCCGAGCAGGACCAGCGCGTCCTCAACATGATTCTGGAGGCCGGTAAGGCCCTCGTCATCGCCTTCAACAAGTGGGATCTGGTTGATGAGGACCGTCGTTACTACTTGGACCGCGAGATCGATGAGAACCTGCGCCACCTACCGTGGGTCACTCGCGTCAATATCTCTGCAGAGACTGGCCGCGCCCTGCAGAAGCTGGAGCCGGCGATGATTGAGGCACTGGACAGCTGGGACCAGCGCGTTTCCACGGGCCAGCTCAACAACTGGATGCGCGAGGCGATTGCTGCCAATCCGCCGCCGATGAACAACAACCGCCTCCCGCGCGTGCTGTTTGCCACCCAGGCATCAACCCAGCCGCCCACGATCGTGCTGTTTACCACCGGCTTCCTCGATGCTGGCTACCGCCGCTACCTCGAGCGTAAGTTCCGCGAGCGCTTTGGTTTTCATGGCTCTCCGGTGCGCATTGCGGTGCGCGTGCGCGAGCGCCGTCAGCGCCGCTAGTCGGTCGAGAGCGACGTCGCCAAGTGCAGAGCATCCCTAGATCCAACCGTTGGTTTCTGCCCGCCGGGCGGCCTCGAAGCGATTGGCCGCTCCAGTCTTGGTCATGATGGCGGAGATATGGTTGCGCACGGTGCCGCCGCTAAGATGCAGCTGCGCTGCGATGTCCGCGGACCCAAGACCACGAACAAGCAAACGACAGACCTCGATTTCGCGCTCGCTTAGAGGGTTATCCGGGGCGAAGAGAATGTCTTGGGCAAGTTGCGGATCGATGACGCGCAAGCCTGAGTGGACGCGGCGGATGGCGTCAGCCAACTCGTCTGGGGGCGTGTCTTTGACGAGGAAACCGTCAACACCTGCGTCAAGTGCGCGTTTGACGTAGCCGGCACGCCCAAAAGTGGTGACGATGAGGCTTCGACAATCAGTAGCGGCGATCGTCTTAGCAGCATCTATGCCGTTCATACCCGGCATCTCAATATCGAGCAGCGCCACATCGACGCTATGCTGAGCGACGAGGGCGGCGACCTCGACTCCGGATGAGCACCCAGCAACGACCTCGATGTCCGGCTCGGTATTAAGCAACGCTGTCAGCGCTCCGCGGACTAGCGACTGGTCTTCGGCAATGAGCACCCGTATGGGAGGTGTCATGATGGGACAACCTCCTTTATCTCGCGGACACCATCAAGGGTAAGTAGCACAGTGGTCAACCCTTCCGCTCGCTGAATGATGACATCGCCACCGACATCTTGGGCTCGGCGGCGAAGACCGGCGAGCCCCGTAAGGCCCGCAGCAAGCGCTTGTGTAGCGTCCTCGGTAAAACCGTCTCCATCATCTGTGACCTGAAGGGAATCCTCGCTGAGGATAACCCAGCAGTGCGAAGCCCCCGAATGGCGTACGACGTTGGTGGTGAGCTCGCGCAGCGCCCACGAGAACAAGTCCTCATGCGCCCGCGGTCGGATAAGAGTTTCAGGCAGGTGGGGACGGATGCCGGCAGTGTCCAGGATCCGGCGTGCGGCCTGAATCTCACCAGCGAAGGTGGGGTTCTTCATGCGCGTGACGGTGGAGCGTACCTCTGCGAGGGATAATCGCGACAGAGAACTGATCTCATCAAGCTCGGCTGCGGCTTTGGCTGGATCGCGGTCGATAAATCGGCGCGCTACCTCGGCTTTAAGGTTGATAGCGGTCAAGGTGTGGCCGAGGAGATCATGGATGTCGGCGGCGATGTCTTCGCGTTGTTGGGCCAAATCCAAGTCATGTCTTAAGGCTGTTTCGGTGTCTTCGCGCTGAGATAACGTGCCGAGGACCAAGATAAGCAGGGGCCAGCCAAAGAGAATGATCGCGAGGTCGATAAAGTTTGGGCGGGCGAAAAGCCACGCGGGGATACTCGCGACGATACCGGTAAGCGTGATGATGGTTGCGGCAGTCATCAGGGGCTGGGTGAAAGCGACCAAGGCTCCAAGATAGGGCACAAAGCATACGGCCCACACCCCATACGCGGGAATCGCGGCAAGTGCGAGCGCGGCGAGGATGACCCACCGAATTGCCACTCGACGTCCCTGGGACCATCGGCGAGGATAGGCATGGACGGTGCCGAATGAAACAAAATAGGCGACGGAAAATACTGCCGTGATCGCAACAGCCCAGAGGCGTTGTGCCGTGGAATAGGAGGGCAGAACAAGGATCTGCACCAGCCCTATGAGAAGAAAGAGCAACCAAATGGCGGAGAAGACAGCGTCCCGCAGCCTAAAGGCATCCATCATGCTCGGTTCTTGTCGCGGTTGTGAAGGAGTAAGCAAATCCCGACGAAAACCACTGTCCATACAGTGATGTTAACCCATGCGTACCAGAGTGGGTCCTCAATGAAGTTACGCTCACCGTTGATCATTTGGGCACCTTCAGATAGCGGCCAGCGGGCAAGGGCCTGTGCGCCGTACATCGGGGTGAATCGTCCGACCTCAAGCAGGGATTCCTTGAGCGGCATAAAGACGTTTCCGGCGAAAGCGAGAATGACGATTGTGGATGTCGCGATGGAAACAGTGTTCTCCGAAGGGATGAGCATGGCGCAGGCCATACCGTAGACACCGAACGGGATGGCACACGCCGCGGTAATGAGAAAAGAGAGCGCCCATTGGTCCGGCTGCATCGTGGCCTTAGTGAACCCGCCGGTGATGAAGACAGCGGCGATAGGCAAGATGGCACGGACCGCAATGTTGAGGACATTGGCAAGGCCAAGCTGAGAAGCCCGTAGGGGAGTGAGCGCCAATTGGCGGCCCCACCCAGCGCGGTTTTCTGCAACCATAGAACCAGCTGCACCCACGGCTCCAGTAGCGCCGGCGTAGAGCGCCATGCCGATCATGACCAGCGCTGCGACGTTTCCGCCGTTGAATTCGATAGCGCCGTATTCCTGCATGGCGCCGAAGAGAATGTAGAAGATGACGGGCAGGCCGATGCTGAAAAAGAGAGTTGGTAGGTCGCGGCGCAAGCGCTTCAGGTCGTGGGCCGCGTACTTTAAGGCCGTACCAAGCGTGGGTGTGGCAGAAGTGAGTATGCTCATGGCGGATGACTCCTTAACGGGAAATTGTGTCGAGTGAAGAGCCGGAGAGCTCAAGGAACGAATCCTCGAGGCTGTGGCCGGTGATGGTGATATCCTGCGCTGTGGTTTCAGTGAGCAGAAAGCGGGCTACCGCGTCAGAGTCGCGCGTAGTGATATCGAGGCCGGTGTCTGTGGGAACTTGACGGAGCACTCCCGGTAAGGGCTCGTTGAGGAGACGATCGGGGACGCCATCAGGGAAGGTGGCCCGGATAATGCGGGTGGAGTTTGCGTTGCGGATTTCCTCAGTGCTGCCGTCAGCGTGAATCTCGCCTTTGTTGAGCATGATGATGCGCTGTGCAAAGGTATCGGCTTCTTCGAGGTAGTGAGTGGTCAGCAGGATGGTTCTTCCGGCTTTGGCTTCCTCTCGCATGGTCTCCCAGAAGTGGCGGCGGGCACCAGCATCCATGCCGGCAGTTGGTTCGTCGAGAAGCAAGAGCATCGGGTCCCCCAACAGAGCCAATCCGAAACGCAGGCGTTGTTGCTCGCCGCCGGAGCATTTACCTACCCGGCGTGACAGAATGCCCCCTAGATTAGCGCGCTCGATGATGTCCTCGTACGGGCGGTGAGACGGGAAAGCAGCGCCGAGGAGTTCCAAAGTTTCCTTCACGGTGATATCCGGAAGGAGGCCGCCTGATTGCATGACGGCGCCGATTCGGCCGCTTTTCACAGCAGTATGGGGGGCTTGGCCGAACACGCTGATGGTGCCTGCCGTTGGGGTAGTCAGCCCCAAGATGAGATCAATGAGCGTGGTCTTGCCTGCACCGTTGGTGCCAAGTAGGCCGACGATTTCTCCTTGGTGGATGGTGAGGGAGACGTCGTGAAGCGCGCGTACAGGGCTGTGGGAAGAAGCGTTGAAGGTTTTGCTGATTCCGGAGACGTCGATGGCCGGGGGTGGGGTGGGTGTCGTGCTCATACCTTCACGTTAAGGACGCAAGGTACCTGCAGCGTAGCCATGACGTCATGAATTTCGCATGACAGTTGTCATGGTTACAGAGGTCAGCTACTCGCCGGGGCGGGCCAGGACGAAGGCATCGGTGCGGTAGGGAATAGCCAACTCTTGTCCGCGGTGAAATCCCATATGTTCAAAGAGGTACCAGTTGAGGTTGTAGGTCATGCGCTCGTGAATCTTCTCATCGTTGCGCAGCCAATAGGACCGGGTATGCATGAGCTGATGAAGTTGCTCCGGTGTGAGGGTGTGCTTCCACGTCAGACGCAGTTCTTCGCGTATCTCCCACGGCGGGGCAATGGTGGGGTAGAAACCGGGACGCTGCACGTCACCAGAGTGCATGATGCGGGATAGACGCAGAATCCATGGGTCCGCTCCGACATCGAGAGTGTTCCACACCAGAACTACTCGGCCACCCGGGCGCAAGACACGATCAAACTCGGCACACGCGCGTTTTTCATCTACCCAATGCCAGGTCTGGGCGCAGGTAATAGCGTCGAGCGAGGAATCACTGAGCGCAGTCTCCTCTGCCGTGGCCCGCCAGCAGGGCACGCCCAGACGAGTGAGCACGCGGGCCATGTCCGGGGAGGGGTCGCTGGCATAGACCTCGGGATTGCTCAGCGTTTCAGTGAGCTTTCCGGTTCCCGCACCGATGTCGAGTACCGTGTGCGCAGTGCTGATGAGTGCGGCTACCTCGTCCGGGTAGCCCGGGCGCACGTCATGGTAGGTATCGGCCCCATGGGCAAAAGCACGCGCGGAACGTGCGCGCTGCTGCGAGGTCCGAAACGACGGTCCTTGCTGCGCAGATGCCTTGCGGTAGCTGGGATAGTTCTCCGGGCGAGGATGTGGGGAACTGGTGGTGGCCATAATGCCTTTAAAGATACCGCGCCGCTTCGTGATCTTAAGCACCGACCTGTTACTTTGTAGAGGTCAAAGTTCAAGAATCAACAGTAAGGGGACAGGTACCCGTGAAGACGCGCGGCGAGGAAAACCAGCGGCCGCGTTTTCTGCGTACCGTCTGCGCTGCTTTATCAGTTGCCGCCTGTGTGGGCGCGCTTGGTGCCTGCGGGGGACATGACGATGCCCCTCCGGCCCCCACCAGCCCGGCTACATGGACCAATGATCTCGGCGTCCCCCTTTCGCCGATGCTTGTGGGCCCAGAACCTGGCGAAACCAAGAACATAAGGCTGTCTTCGGGGCGAACCTTTTTACTCCATGTGCCCTCTGATTACTCTCCTGAACGTTCCTGGCCAGTGCTACTCGCATTTCATGGATGGAACGATAGCCCTGAAAACATGGAGGGCTACACGCAGTTTGATGCGGCGGAGGCCATCGTGGCGTATCCCCAGGGAGTAGACAAAGCATGGTCGCCGGCGCCCTACGCGACGACAAGTGCCGAAGAAGATCTAGATTTTGTCCATACTATCGTTGACAGCCTGCGATCGACGTACAGCGTGGATGATGACGCGATTTTTGCTGCTGGATTGTCTAATGGTGGGGGATTCGCGGCGTTCTTAGCCTGCCGCATGCCGGGCACATTTCGCTCCGTGGCAACAGTATCGGCGGCGTACTACGAGGGCATCCACTCGGAGTGCTCAGAGCAGCCTGTGGGGCGCCTCGACATCCATGGGACCGATGATCCCGTTGTTAACTATGAAGGTGGAGTGCGCCACGGGACTGCCTACTTTTCCGTGACGGAGGTCATGAACCAGCACCAGAAACGCAACAAGTGCGTGGGTGATGTTCAAACCGTGCGTCTGACTAACGGCGCGGTCAAAGAGACTTGGACCGGCTGCCAGGCACCGTTGCAGCACATTCGTATTGAAGGAGGCTCACACGTGTGGCCTGGGCGGCCAAGTAGGGATAAACCCGAGGTTGGACGCGGATTCGCCACCGACACGGTGTTGGATTTCTTCGGAATTCCCGGCCGGCCGGAAGGCACCGAGGAACACGGCGTAGCCGAGGCCTCCCAGCGCCCAGCCGATTAAACGTAGCGGGGGAGATGAGGCTTGCGACTTTTTCAGGGTTCTTCAGGGATGAAGCGAATCTGGTCGAACTCGAGGCCCTCCACTGCTTGCACACGGGCTAGACAAATATCTGCCACTGTGCCAAAACCAGCACGACGAGCTGCGCTCGAGGCTTCGGTTGGCTGCGCTATTTGTACGAGGTGGACGCTGCGATGGCCACCGTCGTCTCGGTTGAGCTCAGCCACGGCCTGGGCCGTGGTGCCAGAACCAGCGAAGAAATCGAGGACTACGGCGTCAGGACCGCTAGCAATGGCGATGAGATGTTTTATGAGTCGTACGGGCTTGGGAAAATCAAAGGTCCCTTGGACACCAAGGGCCTCTTCGGCGTCCTTGCGCCCGGTACGGGTGACACCGAAGCGCTCGCCATCAAGAATGGACCGTGGACGGGCGCCCTTCTTTTCATAATTCTTGGTGTAGACGAAGCCACGGCGAAAAACTAGCTCTTCATATTGCTCTGCCACCTTGTCCTTGCCCCAGCGCCAGCGTGCAACCTGACTGTTGCCCTCGGGTTGGTGGGGCCAATAGTCGCGGCCATCGGGGCCCGTAATGGGGAAGTCAAGGGATGGAAGATAACCCAGGGTTTTGGAGTCGAGGCGTACGAGTGAGTAGTTTCCTCGTTCATCGCTGTGGTTATACCGCGTTGTGGTTTGTGCCTGCGCATCGAGATTGAATCCTGGATTGGAGGCAGACTTGGCGTAGCACAGCACATACTCGTGCTCGACGATGGCGTACTTGGAGTCATTCTTGCCGGTTCCGCCCTTCTTCCAGATGAGCTGGCCAGCAAAGCAATCCTCGCCAAAAACCTCATCCATCATAAGCCGGAGATGAGCCACTTCGGATTCACCAATAGAGACGAAAATGAAGCCATTCTTCGACAGTACGTCACGTGCCAAGATGAGCCTAGGCAGCATCATGGACAGCCATTCTGAATGCCATTGCCCGAAATGCTCTGAGCGCATGTCGCGACGCTGGCGAAAGTTGTCTCGGTAGACGAAGTCCTTACCAGTATTGTAAGGAGGATCAATATAGATAACGTCTGCCTGAACACTGCGAGCAATAAAGTCCTTAAGGGCATCGAGGTTATCGGCAATGGTGACAGAGTTCGGGCTGGCGCCAGTGCCCTTGACGACCTCCCTCTTAGCCTTAACTTCTTCGTGTACTCGGGCAGCAGCGTCATCTTTGCCAGGCCATGTAAGTCCAAAAAAGGAACCGGTGGTTGCGGGGAAGGACCTAGGTGAAGGCATAATGCTGAAAAATTTCTTATGAAAAATCGCTATTAGAATTGCTTGCACGCCTGCACATCCTGCGGTGCACCCTAGGCTGTCGAAGCTGGAGAACTCAGCGCAGGAGCTAGATGTCGCATCCGTGCGGCAGTGCTGAGATTAGGGTACAGGGGCCCGTAGCTGAGGCGTAGTGGCTCACCGCAAGTTGTTGAACGAAAAGGGGCAACCAGAGGGGGTAAACTTTCGTTAGGAAGCTTAAGATTCTCAGCTAAGGCTGCCGGCA
Source organism: Corynebacterium sp. FDAARGOS 1242 (assembly GCF_016889985.1). Classification (NCBI taxonomy): domain Bacteria; kingdom Bacillati; phylum Actinomycetota; class Actinomycetes; order Mycobacteriales; family Corynebacteriaceae; genus Corynebacterium; species Corynebacterium sp. FDAARGOS 1242. The sequence goes on from NZ_CP069568.1 coordinate 928,174, forward strand.
TGGAGGACCGGTGCAGGCTAAAGCGCATTCGTAAAATACGTGGCGAAGATCGCAACTCATAGGTACCGTGGGTGGCGCGGTCGCAAGGAGTTGACGAAGGCTGCTCTGTACTGTGGCGTCGAATGGCGGCGAGCATTTCCGTCGTTGTTACTGCCCTCCAGTATCAAGGGGAGAGCCCCAGTTACTCGCCGCGACCTCTGCGAATTAGAGATGTAGTTAGAAAGAAGGGATGATACGACATGGGTATCTTCGACAAGGCTAAGGATGCACTGAACTCTGACAAGGGCGAGCAGATCTCTGACTCTGCACTGGATAAGGGTGCTGACCTCGCTAAGGGCAAGCTCGGTGAGGATAAGGCTGACAAGATTGACTCCGCACGCGATCAGCTTGATGAGCGTGTTGGCAACCAGGGCGCTGAGGGTAACCAGCCGGAGCAGAACGACCAGAAGTAAAGAGGTCTTTGCTCCGCTCTCCTGAGTGGTGTCCTAAATGTGGGCACGTTTGGGGAGTGGCACAGTGCAGCTGAGTCCGGTTCCACATGTGTGGAGCCGGACTCTTTTTCTATCCACTATGATGAATACTACATGTCCACTATATGAGAAAACGATTTTCATAGGCTGAACTTCAAGCTGTGTAGAAGATTAGTAGACGCTAAGTTGTATTGCCTGAAAATAAATCGACAATGCTACTGGGTAGGCTTATAGCCGTGAATACTTCAGTAGGTGTGGAAAAGGGCGGCCAGCCCTCACGGCAACTCCTTATTGAACAAGCCAGCCGTGTGATCGCTAAGGCCGGCATGGACGCAGTTCGGCTGCGCGACGTTGCTGACCAAGTCGATGTGCCCTTAGCGGAAGCCCAGGAGCATTTCGCAACTGACGCTGAATTAGTAGAAGAAACCAAGGAGACCTTGAACCAGGCCCTTCTGTCTGTGGTGGATTTGCACTTCAGTCGTCTCCCGGACAATGCCTCAGCGGTGGATAAGCTGCGTTCTGCAGCGATGTCATATTTCTCCTTTGCTGTGGAGGAGCCCACCTCTTTCGCCGCCTTCACCGCGGTACAGGCATCCCCACGTGAGGGTTTGACCGCCGAAGTGTTTGCTGAAAAGGGTGGCAGCGCTGACACGTGCCCCATTCTTGAGCTTCTCTACAATTTGACGAAAGATGCCATGGCTGAATCTGGAGGCACTGCAGATGCTCGTGGCACGATGCTTTCTGCATTGGCCATCTTCTCGCATCTCCATGGTGTAACCCAGTTAGCCGCCGAAGGTATCCTCCGCTATCTATCGCCCGCTGCCAAAAAGCAAACCTTTGGCGGAGTTATGGACACTTTGAGTGTGGGGCTCATCCCCTTCTTCCAGGGGGAGCGCGTTGAACACACCGCGCCTTTCGGTTTGGTGGGTGAGCAGCCTGAGCCTCTGCTGACAAAGGCGGTTGACTTCCCGCGCGAAACTGAGGAAGAGAAGCGTACTGCACTGCTTCGTGGAGCAATCGAAGAGGCTCTCGACCACGGTGTCACTGGTTTGCACATTGGCGGTGCCGCGACTCGTGCTGGGCTGACCGTCCAAGAAGCGGAGCATCTCATCGAAAGCGACCAGGAGCTGGCCAGCTACCTGGAGCGATACCTTGACAAGATTAACTACGAGTTTATTTACCGTCAGGTAGCTGCGGTGCCGGAAGGTTCCGGCGCAGTACCCAAATTGAGGGCCACTGGTTACGGTTATGTGTCTCATGCGCTGGCTGATCCGCTCGGCTTTGAAGCGCTCATCAAGATTGCTTCCGGGCCCATCGTTCCGATGTCCTTCGAGGATGACTTCCTGCCGAACGCAAATAAGGCTGCGGAAGTTCAGCGTGACTTCAGCGAATTCGGTCAAGCTTTCGGTTTCATCATGTCCCTAGTGCGCGAAGCAATCGATGAAGCTGATGGCCCCCGTGCACCTTGGGTGCTCTACACTCTCGTGATTTCTGTCTGGGCCGGTGCTCATGGTCTGGCCATGTTGAGCACCAAGGGTCCATTGCGTGAATACTCCACCGACTTTATCTTCGAGATTCTCACGCATTACATGGATATTGAGCTTGGTGGCATCATGCGCAGCCTTGGTGGTGCGAAGTAGCTTTCGGGCTTCGGCTCATTTGTGGTGCTGTGTTTTGCGTCACTGTTCCCTGTCTTTCTCTCAGGAAAGGCAGGGTATATTTTTAGTGAACGGTCCTCGCGCTGACCTAAGAATCCGCGCGATCTACCGCGAAGTGCCCACGTGGGGGACGGCAAGTCTTTGGTTTTACCTGTATCCACATTCTGAATGTAAACACTGTGAACTGGTGTTATGTCGCATGTGGTTAAGATTCCCAGATAGGGGGAATAGTTGCTCAAGTGTAGAAATTAATTTTAGAGGGCGGTACTGTGGCCTCGTCCGAAACTCATCCCGCAATTGTGTTGCGGTAAGCAATTCTTCATTGAGCATTAAGGAAGAACTACCATGCGCCCTATTTCCTCCCGTATTGTCGCCACTGCGGTGGCCGTAGCCACTTTCTCGTCCGTCATCGTTGCACCTCAGGCATTTGCAGTGGAGGCGCTTGAAGACTCCGCCTTTGTTCATGAGCAGTCTGGGTCTGACACGGTGGACGTCAATGGCACCATCTTTGACGAAGACGGCAACCTCATCGATTCCAACAATGCCGGTGACAACGCTCTCGATGAGATCGAGCGGGAATCCCGTGCCAACGATTTCGGCTTCTACGGCACTGACGATGCGAAACCATCCACTCTCGACGAGCTGAAGACCACCAAAGCCACGACGCCCGACGTGACTGTGACGGCTGTGGAAAAGAACGGCAAGCTGATGTGTGAAATCTCGGATGCCCCGGGCAAGGAAGGACAGCTGCTGGAACGCAAGCTCGACCTTGCCAAGGCGTTCTACGACGGTGGCAATAAGCTCCTGCAGACCGTTTGGGAGATTATCCCGGTAGTAGGGGACCTTGTTCCTGCAGATTTCATCAAGAAGATCGGGGCCATCTCGTGGGAAAAGATTGAGGAGCTCGTTCGCAAGGGCGAAGCGGATAAGTCCGTAACGTGGGACCTGGCTCGCGCACAGGGCATGGCGATCGGACGGATTGACAACGCAGACGCGGAGGTTGATCTCAAGAACCCTGATGCAGCAAAGAAGACCGTTTCTAACCTCATCAAGTTCGCAGATGGTGCATTTGGTAAAGGTGTGTCTGTAGTCCTCAAGATTTTCAATGCTGCGGTAACAATCGCAGGTCTTTTCCCAGGCGCTAATGCTGCGAAGGAATTGAAGCTTTCCGACACCCAACGTGCTGAGATTGAAAAGACTCTTGGCGGTATTTCTACTTCTGCCTCTGCGCTTGCCGCGGTCAACGCACCTGCCGGCCAGAAGTGTGCTGACATGTTGAACGGCAAGAAGGTCAACAACGATGAGCCGACCAAGCCTAGCGACGAAACCAAGCCTAGCGACGAAACCAAGCCCAGCGACGAAACCAAGCCCAGCGACGAAACCAAGCCCAGCGACGAAACCAAGCCCAGCGACGAGACCAAGCCCAGCGACGAGACCAACCCCAGCGACGAGACCAAGCCCAGCGACGAGACCAAGCCCAGCGACGAAACCCCTGAACCGGGCGCTGACGGTAAGGACGGCAAGGATGGCGAGCCTGGCCGCGACGGCAAGGACGGCGTTGATGGCAAGGATGGCGAGCCTGGCCGCGACGGCAAGGACGGCGTTGATGGCAAGGATGGCGAGCCTGGCCGCGACGGCAAGGACGGCGTTGATGGCAAGGATGGCGAGCCTGGCCGCGACGGCAAGGACGGCGTTGATGGCAAGGATGGCGAGCCTGGCCGCGACGGCAAAGACGGCGTTGATGGCAAGGATGGCGAGCCTGGCCGCGACGGCAAAGACGGCGTTGATGGCAAGGATGGCGAGCCTGGCCGCGACGGCAAAGACGGCGTTGATGGCAAGGATGGCGAGCCTGGCCGCGACGGCAAAGACGGCGTTGACGGTAAAGACGGACGAGACGGTTCCAACGGCATGAACGGTGCCCCCGGCGCACCTGGTCGTGACGGAGTCGACGGTCAAGATGGCCGCGATGGTCTCAACGGTCTCAACGGTCTCAACGGTCGTGACGGTGTAGACGGCAAAGACGGAAAGGATGGCAAGGACGTCGATACGTCCTCGATGGTGGGTTACTCCTTCCTCGCTGCAATCCTTGGTGGCGGTCTCATCGTGTCTGTCTTGGGCGCGATGGACTACCTCTACCTCCTGGGCTACCTGCCCAAGGAAGGCATCCCGTGGCGCGCTAACCGCTAGTTGAGGAGGCTTTCTGCGGTGTAGCCCAGATAGCTCACGCAGATAGTTTGAGGCCACATCCCCGGCTCTTAGCCAGGAGGTGTGGCCTTGCGCTTTTCGTGGGCTTGTTGATCGACGGTTGTGCTGTCACGGGGATATCATCGCGGCATAAGAGAAAAGAGCACACCGTACTTTGCTTTCCATGGCAACGCCCACGATTCCCTCGAGTTCTACAAGTCGGTTTTCAGCGGTAGGCTCGAAGCTCAGACCTATGTGGGCAGCTCGAGAGTGGGGGAGGTTATTTCGGCATGGTGGTTGACCAGTGTCGTGTTGGCCTTAACATCACGGTTCCGGACAGCAGCGGTTCGCCAGAGGCGTAGGCCCAAGGGCGATGGGGGACGAGGGATCGCACCATTCATAAAAGCTACCCAGAACGTCAACCTTTCCGAGCCGTCCGCTTCCGGCGAGCCCACCGCCGAGCCTTGTGAGGCTCCTGCCGGCGGAGCCGATGGCGCGGAAGGCAATGACGCTGATATGTCCTCTATGGTTAGCTCTTTCTTCCTCGCGGCCCTTCTTGGCGGTGGATTCTTTGCACCATGTGCGTACGTGGGAGGTAGTGCGGAAAGCGGAGGATATCGTGGGGGACATCATGGCGCACAATCCGTACGTGGGAGGGCGGTGCTGAAGTAAACTCGACCTTACAGGGTAAGGCTATCTTTCGACGGTGAGGTGATCCACACCATGTTTGGCCGAATGCTTCGCAACGATGTCCGTCGAAATACGGTGTTGACCTTTGCAGTTGCGGCCCTCATGGCGGTCTCGGTCGCGCTGGCGACGGCAAGTGCTGGGCTGATCGCGCAATTGGGCGGGGCAGCCGATGCTTTGCTCGACCAAGCGCGAGCACCACACCTAGTTCAGATGCATGCGGGGGAAGTCGATAAGCACAGCATTGACAGGTTTGCCCACGACAACCCGAATGTCACCGACCACCAAGTCGTCGAACTGCTGACACTCAACAGCTCCGACCTTGTCTTTGCTGGCGTGGACCAAGGCGATAACGTCCAGCAGAACTCACTCGTTGTTCCACCGAAGAGTGGGGACCTCTTGCTTAAGGAGGACAACCAGCCCATCGACGCGGTAGAGCCCGGTACCGTCATCATGCCGATCATGTACAAAATTGAGGGTTCCCTGCAGGTAGGAGACGTTGTGGAGATCGGCAGTGGGCCCGGTGCGCGAACATTGTCGGTCGTAGGTTTCACGAGGGATTCAATCATGAATCCACCGATTGCCGGTTCCAAGCGTATCGCGGTCAACGAAGCGGATTTTATGGATATCGCTCGCTACTACGGCACGCGAGAGTACCTCATCGAGTTCTGGGTACAGGATCCGGACACCCAGATCCCAACTGTGAGCACCGCATACATGGATGCTGGATTGCCGACGAATGGCCCTACGGTGGACCGTGCTACCTTCCGTATGTTCATTGCAGTGGGCGAGGGGTTCAGTGCCGGAGCGATTATCTTGGCGTCGCTGCTTCTTCTCATCGTGGGGTTGCTCGTTCTGCGCTTGTCGTTCCTGACAACGTTGCGCCACGATGCCAAGGAAATTGGCGTGCTCAGTGCTATTGGCGTACCCACGAGCAGGATCCGGCGGCTGTATTTGGTGAAATACGCTGCGCTAGCTGCCGTCGCTGCCGTAGTGGGGCTGGCACTTGGTCTAGGGTTGTTACCCCTGATGACCCGGCGGCTATCTGCCTACCAAGGCGTGCAGCATGGTGCGGCGGGTGTGGCCGGCGCGATGTGTGGCGCGCTGCTAATGTTTGTTCTTACCGTGCTGTTTGTCCTCGTCATGTTGCGCAGGGTGGGGTGCACGAGCGCCGTAGAGGCCCTCCGAGCAGGAGGCACACAGGAGGTTGGCAGGGGACCGCGCCTCCGCCTCGCTACGGCGAAGCGGACACCGACCAATATTCGTCTGGGCTTTATAGCGCTGCTGCGTGGATTGAGCGCGCACGTCCTTCTCTTCTGCGTTCTGGCAATTTCTACCTTCATCGTCATTGTGCCCACCGCTGCAGCCAACACAGCCAATGATCCGCGGTTCAGCACCTACATGGGCATTGCGCAGGCAGACGTTTACATGGGCTGGCGTGCGGAATCGCTTGCGGATGCGGACATTGCTCACGACATTGATGCCACCCTCCAAGAGTCAGATTCCGTGGCTCAACACGTCCTCACCAGAACGTCTCGTCACGATGTGCTTGCGGCTTCCGGAGAACGCATCAGCATGAACATTGTCAGCGGCAACCACGACACCATGCCCACCGCCTATGTCGAGGGCCATGCGCCCCGAACCCCTAACGAAATCGCTTTGCCTTTGATGTCCTTGAGCGCAACCGGATATGAGGTGGGGGAGAAGATTCCCGTTGATGTGCAGGGTGAACTCAAACCACTGACCATCGTCGGTTCTTACCAGGACATCACCAACGGCGGCAAGACAGCTAAGGCGCTGTTAGATCCCGAGCCTGAAGATGTTACGTGGTATACGGTGCTGGTTAATCTTCAACCTGGCGTTGAGTCTGAGGACGTGCTGGAGGAGTGGTCTCACCGTTGGCCCAAGGCTAACCCCGTCGCTTTGGCGACCATGGCAGAGCAAACCTTTGGACCCGTGGCACGCTCCCTGCGTACGGTGGCTCTTATTATCCTGGCCACAGCGGCACTGCTTGCCGCTTTGATCACGCTGATGTTCGTGCGCATGCTTATTGCTACCGACTCGACGCCGATTGCCATTCAGCGCGCGTTGGGCAACACCGACGACGGCATCCGTACTCAGTACCTCACTCGGACTCTTTCCGTGCTGGCGTGCGCGGTTCCGGTTGGAATGGTATTGGCCCTCATCGCTGGGGAGGGTGTGTTCAACCTCGGTATGGAACTCATCTTCGGCGGGATGGAGGCGGCCGGTCAAGGTGGCAGCCAGATTCAGCTCATGGTTAATCCCTGGTTGGTTTATGGTCTTGTTCCGCTCGTTCTTTCTCTTTCGGTTGCCGCTGCCACCTGGCTGGGTAGCCGCTCCATCAGCCGTACCCATATCACGGAGGTGACTGCGCAATGACAACCATTCTGTCCGCCCGCAACGTAACCAAGGCTTTCGGCGATAACACCGTGCTTCACGGAATTAGCGTCGACATTGCTGCCGGGGACATGGTGGCCATTACCGGGCCTTCTGGGTCAGGAAAATCCACGCTGCTTTATGCGCTCAGTGGAATGGATAGCGTTACCTCGGGGAAGGTGACACTCTGCGGCGAAGACCTCACCCAGCTCAGCCAGAAGGAATTGGCGCGACTGCGACTGACACAGATGGGCTTTGTCTTCCAACAGATCCACCTGCTCACTAACCTCAACGTGCTCGACAACATCATTTTCCCTGCCTTCCTTGCCGGCCTTGCGCCGCGGGATGAGCTCGTGGAACGAGCGCACGAACTCATGCAGAACTTGGGTGTAGCACCCCTAGCGCGCCGCGACGTTACCGAAGCCTCGGGAGGCCAACTCCAACGAGTCGGCATCTGCCGCGCGTTGATCAACAAACCGCGCATCATCTTCGCTGATGAGCCCACGGGTGCTTTGGACAGTGAGAATAGCCGCCAAGTGATGGACATCTTCCGTGATATCAATGCTGCGGGCACGACGATCGTCATGGTTACTCACGATGAGGACATCGCAGCCTCGAGTCCTCGCCGAGTTCACCTTGTCGACGGGCTCGTGGACTATGACACTCGCGCGAAAGAACATTAAAGAAGAACAAAGCTGGTCAGAACTTGTCTGACCAGCCGGAAAGCTGTCGGACTAACAGGATTTGAACCTGCGACCCCTACACCCCCAGTGTAGTGCGCTACCAAACTGCGCCATAGTCCGCCGTTGCACTCATTGGTGCAACTGCTACAGATTACACCAGCGGTATTCGCTTCAACAAATTGCTGTTCAGGGGGTATTTCGCTCAGCGGTTGAGAGGGCGAGGGAATTGCTCGGCGGCGCTAGAACTCACCAGCGGAGTAGACCCACAGCCCGTCCTGGCGGCGGAAAGAGGAACGCTCGCGCTGGGAACCTTTCGCAGCACCTTTGTAGAAGGCCTCGAATTCGACGATGCCGGAGTCATCGAGCGGGCCGCCGGCGACGGTGTCGATAATGTCGAGGCGGTAAAAGCGGATGCCGGTATCGGCCAAATCCAGGCGCTCGGGGCGGGTTTCAGGATCCCAGGTGCGCAATAGGTAGTCTTCGTCGCCGGTGACGAAAGCGCTAAACCGGGAGCGCATAAGAGCCTCCGCCGAGGGCGCAGGTGTACCCGCGTGGTAGCGCGAGCAACATTCGCCAAAGGTTAAACCTGTGCCGCAGGGGCACCGAGCACCTGAGTCGAGAGGGTTGAGAACGATCATCGCTAGGCCTAGGAGCTGACGGCCTCGTTCGTCACGATGGTGGTCGTAACGGTGGCATTGAGGAGGGCGTCGATGGGGGTGGCCATGGAGGCGTCGACAAGCGCGGTGCGTTGAGCCGCACTCAAGGAATCCGGAAGCGAAATGGTGCGTGTAAAGGAGGAGTCGGAATCCTGGGTGACGGTAACGCTGATAGCCTCGACAGCCTTAGCATCGACCTTGTGTTCCTTGCCCGCAGCCTTCAGAGTTTGGGTGGTAGCGGTGGCGAGGGCCGACATGAGCAGACCTTCAGCCGTAAAGCCTTGGCCCTTGCCGCCGTCCTTCTTTGTGCGGTCAGCAGTAACGGTGTGCTCGTTGCTGCGTACGATGACTCCCATGCGCGTGCCCATCGCCGGGATGGCGACGGCGGTCGCAGCGTCGACGGGCTCCGGGAGGTTTTCCGGCACAATGTACTGCTCAGCCCAAGCCCCAATGAGATCCGCAGCGCGCGCCGCGGCGCCTTGCTTCGTCACGAGGTGGTCTGCCTTATCCAAGGCCACGAGGGATTTGGGGTAGCGCGTGGTGAGGAAGATGTTCTGGGCGTTATCGATGCCGACGGTCTGATCAATCGGGGAGTGTAGCAAAAGCAGCGGTTTGCGCAGGCGCGGCAGGTAGGTCTCCGGGTTGGTCTCAGCCAGATCCTCGAGGAAGTGGCGGGAAATCGTCAGTGCGCGACCGCCTAGGGTGACTTCAACCTCGCCATTGGCGTCGACCTCCCCAATCTTGTCGGCGTAATGAAGAACGGAGTGCGCTGGATCAAACGGTGCGCCAATAGTGGCCACAGCCTTAAGGGAGCGAATGCCGTTTGCCGCTGCGAGGGAAGCAGCGCCACCCAGCGAGTGGCCCATGAGTAGCTGCGGGGCAGAATAATTGTTGCTCAGCCACTCAGCGGCAGCCTGAATGTCCGCGACGTTCTGGCTGAAGTTGGTCTCCCCAAAGTTTCCTTCCGATTGGCCCAAACCAGGAAAATCAAAGCGTAGGGTGGCGATGCCGAAGTTGGTAAGCTGCTTGCTCACGCGGGCCGCACCCGGCGTGTGGCGGGAGCCGGCAAAGCAGTGCGCGAAGATAGCGAAAGCTTGTGGTGGGGTGTCAGGGAAGTCGATAGTTCCGGCCATCGCGGTGCCGGTACTGGAGGGGAGCGTCACGTTCACGGATTGCATGCCAATAAGGATATAAGGGCAAGTGCGAGGCTGCGAACCGGGGTTGACTAGAGTCGAGGGAAGACGAGTAAGGCCGCTCAGAAAGGTAGGGAGTGCACATGGGCGCATTCGATTGGTTCTGGAAGGCGATGGGCGCGCAGTCCGAGCGCAACAACAAGAAGTCCAAGGCTGTGGTAGCGGCTGCGGATTCAGCGGTGGAGGATGTCGCGGCGCTTGACGACGCCTCAGTGGTCGCCGCTGCCCGCTCCTGCGTCAAAGACGGCGCGATTGCGGATAAATCGCAGTTCCTCGCAGCCCTTGCCGTAGCGAGTGAACGCAAGCTTGGCATGCGCCCCTTTAACGTGCAATCCCAGGCGGTGCTCCGGTTACTAGAGGGCGATGTCATCCAAATGGCGACTGGTGAAGGCAAGACCCTGGTCGGTGCTATGGCAGCGACCGGCTTCGCGTTAACCGGCAAACGGGTGCACGTGGTGACGGTGAACAACTATCTGGCTGCGCGAGACGCTGAGTGGATGCGCCCGCTCGTGGAGTTCTTCGGCCTTACGGTCGCCTCCGTCACGGAAAAGCTGGGATCTGATGAGCGGCGCGAGGCTTACCGCGCTGACATCATTTATGCCCCGGTTAATGAGTTGGGCTTCGATGTGCTTCGTGATAATCAGATTACCTCTCGTGAGCAGACCGTTCAGGCCCGCGCCGACGTAGCGCTCGTCGATGAAGCAGACTCTGTACTAGTCGATGAGGCCCTGGTTCCCCTTGTTCTGGCCGGCAATCGCCCGGGTGAGGAGTCCACGGGGCATATCACCAATGTGGTGTCCCGCCTGCGCGAAGACCAGGATTACGTCATCGCGGAAAATGGGCGCACGGTGGCGCTCACCGATGACGGTGCTGCGCGCGTCGAGCGGGAACTAGGCATTGATTCGCTGTACTCCGAAGAGAACATCGGCTCGGTGTTGGTCAAGGTCAACTTGGCTTTGCACGCAAAGGCTCTGCTTATCCGCGATATCCACTACATCATTACGGATGGCAAGCTGCAGCTTATCGACGCCTCCCGGGGCCGCGTTGCCGACCTGCAGCGCTGGCCCGATGGCCTCCAAGCAGCCGTGGAAGCGAAGGAAGGCCTTGAGGTTTCTGAAGGAGGCCGCATCCTCGACACCATTACCCTGCAGGAACTGATGCGGCGCTACCCCTTGGTGTGTGGCATGACTGGTACAGCCGTTGAAGCCACCGACCAGCTGCGCCAATTCTATGACCTGCATGTCTCCGTTATCGATCGCAATAAGGAGCTGCAGCGCTTCGACGAAGCTGACCGCATTTATGCGACTATCGATGACAAATCGAAGGCCATCGTCGAAGAAATCGCTGCCCTCAACGCCACTGGGCAGCCGGTGCTCGTGGGCACACACGACGTGGCTGAGTCTGAGGACCTTGCGGACGCTTTGAGGGAACGCGGCATTGAGGTCAGCGTGCTCAATGCCAAAAACGATGAGGATGAGGCTCGCATTGTGGCTGAGGCCGGTGACGTGGGGAGGGTAACCGTTTCTACCCAAATGGCTGGCCGTGGTACCGACATCAAACTGGGTGGCGCTGATGAGGCTGACCGTGATGTGGTGGTGGAGAAGGGTGGTCTCGCAGTGCTGGGCACCTCTCGTCACCGCTCTTCGCGTTTGGACAACCAGCTACGCGGCCGCGCCGGACGGCAGGGAGATCCTGGAATGTCCGTGTTCTTCGTCTCCCTTGAGGATGATGTGGTCCAGCAGGGAGGAGAGGATGAGTCCCTATCTGCACGTCCAGATGCTGACGGCCGCATTGAGTCCAAGCGAGTGAGCGATTTCGTGGCGCACTGCCAGCGCGTGACCGAGGGGCAACTGCTTGAGATTCACGCGCAGACCTGGAAGTACAATCAGCTGCTTGCAGACCAGCGCATCATCATCGATGAGCGCCGTGCCAAGCTACTCGATACCGCCCAAGCGTGGGAAGAATTAGCCGAGCGCGCCCCGCAGCGGGCCGCCGAGCTTGCCGACGTCCCCCAGGACGCCCGCGAGCGCGCCGCCCGGGAGATTATGCTTTACCACCTGGATCTATCCTGGGCAGATCACCTCGAGCTTATGGACGATGTTCGCGAGTCCATCCACCTGCGCGCCATTGCGCGTGAAACCCCCATCGATGAGTATCACCGTATCGCCGTTCGCGAGTTCAAGGACTTAGCCCAACGCGCAGTGGATGATGCTGTTGAGACGTTCAACACTGTGGTGATCGATTCTGATGGCGCCCATTTGGAGGACCACGGTCTTTCCCGCCCGAGTGCGACGTGGACCTACATGGTGTCTGATAATCCACTGGCAGGAGGCGGAAACTCGGTGCTCAAGGGCATTGGAAATATTTTCCGTTAATATAATTTCTCTGGTGGTGGCTCGCGAGGGCAGTGGAGTCGCTACTATGGATTTAGTCAATATCGATCCGACCCTTCGGAGGTAAAAATGAGCGAGAACACCGGAACGCCGGAACCGCAGGCAGAGACTACTTCTGTCTTCCGCGCCGATCTTCTCAAGGAGATGGAAAGCGGTGCGTCGGCAAGCTCTGACGCTTCCGTCGCTGGTGCTGAGAACCTAGCTGAGGGGCAGGCGCTGCTCGTCGTCAAGCGTGGCCCTAACGCTGGCGCACGTTTCCTGCTGGATCAGCCGACAACCACCGCTGGCCGCCACCCAGAGGCTGACATCTTCCTTGATGATGTCACCGTCTCCCGTCGCCACGCCGAGTTCCGTGCCCAGGACGGCCAGTTTGAGGTTGTGGACGTCGGATCGCTCAACGGCACCTACGTCAACCGCGAGCCGCGTAACGCACAGGTGCTCGAGGTGGGCGACGAGATCCAGATTGGTAAGTTCCGTCTGGTCTTCATCGCCGCTAAGTAAGTCCACACCGTGCGGGGCTGAGGGAGGTTTCTCCCCGCCCCCTCTGTGATGTCCAGACCGTGTAGAAAGCAGAAGTAGTTCCTATCGTGAGCTCCCAGAACTCCACCGCAGCGGCAGCGTCCACTGTCGCTAGGAAGCCCAAGGCCGCCAAGCAGAAGCCGATGTCTATCGGCGTGACGCTGAAGCACCTGCAGAAGCAGTTCCCTGATGTCACGGTGTCAAAGATTCGGTTTCTTGAGTCTGAGGGCCTTATCACCCCGGAGCGCACGCCCAAAGGCTACCGCCGCTACTACCAGAAGGACTTGGACCGCCTGCGCTATATTTTGACAGCGCAGCGCGATAACTACACGCCGCTTAAGGTCATCCGCGAGCAGCTGGAGGCAATGGACTCTGGCCAGGTTACGGCGATTGTGTCTTCGCAGGCCGAGGCCCTTATCAGCGCTGGACAGCTGCGCGCACCGGTGGTCAATCGGCTTACTGACGCCGACGTGGCTGACCAAGCTGGCACCACCCAGGAAGAGATTGCTGGTCTCGTTGCGGTCGGGCTTGTCAAGCCGGATTCGGCGGGCTTTTTCGATACCGACGATGTATCGATTGCTTCAGCTGCCGTGGCACTGGAGTCCTTTGGCTTCGACGCTCGCCAGCTTAAGTCCCTGCGCAATGCTGCTCGCCGGCAAGCTGACCTTATTTCACAAGTTGCCGCGCCAGTAGCGCACTCCAAGTCCGATACCGCCCCGCAGCAAGCAGAAGAGCTTTCTCAGCAGATGGCAGCGCTCGTTCTGTCCCTGCACAGCACGTTGGTCAAGACCGAGCTGCGCGACGAATTTTTACCGTAGATTCCTCTCGGGCACGTCTATCCGAACTGGTGCATCAGTCACCATTGCCAAAAGTGTGGGAGAGTGGAGACCATGAATTCTGAAGTATTGAAATTTTTAGGTATCCATCCCGTCGGCCCCGAAAATAATCTCTGCGCTTTGTTTTACTGGGAGGAAGCCGACCGCCACGTGCCCGTATGGGTGTCACCCATTGACGGGGCGCGTGTTCTCCAGATGCTGGAGCGACATTTCAACGCTCGTCCCAGCACGTACGAACTTCTCATCGCTTTTGCGGATGAGCTCGATGGTATCGAAGAGATCTGTGTCTCCGAGTACCGAAAAGGTGCCTTCATGGTGGATCTCATCGATGGTAGGGGAGAAGAACATGATGCTCGGATGTGTGATGCTCTTGTCTTGGCAGATCATTACGGGGTACCCATTACTTTCGAGAAAGACGTGCTCGATGAGGTAGCTATCTACATTAGTGATGAGGACCTGAAGGAGTACTACGGCCTTGAGCGCGATGCTGCATCGCCGGAGACGTTCCCACAAAAGCGGGTGCGGGAGTTTCAGGAGCGACTAGCTCAACGCACGAGCCGGGACGATGATGATTTCGAGCAGATGATGCGTGATTCCGGTATCTCCGAAGAAGACTTGCTTGGTGATGACCAGTCTGAAGAAGAGGACTAGATTCTTAGCGCAGACACCGTACCCGCGCGCCCCTTTGGGGGCGCTTTTTCGTAGCCTCGGAGAATTTTTTAATGACACGCGTGTGACTTATGGTGACAATGTGGTAGATAAAGTCTAAAGTTCTACTAGAGGTTAACGTCGTCGCGCTCTTGACGTGGTCAACGACGTGCCCTTTAATAGACAACTAGAACTCCCTTCAAACATCACTGGAGTAATTACGTGAGCAGTAAAGACCTTCACACCGAAACCTTTGAGCTTGAGACCGGCGCTGCGCTGGACTACGACGAACCGGGCAGCTACGTCCAAGAGTCCCTGTTTGATATCGGCCCGGACGAGGAGCTGGGCTACCGCGTGCCCATCGCGTGCCAGGTGGCTGGCATTACCTACCGCCAGCTGGACTACTGGGCGCGTACCGATCTGGTGAAGCCCTCCATCCGAACCGCCCGTGGTTCCGGGTCCCAGCGTCTGTACTCCTTCAAGGACGTCCTCGTCCTCAAGATTGTCAAGCGGCTTCTCGATACGGGCATTTCTCTGCAGAACATCCGCTTGGCCGTTGAATCCCTGCGTGACCGCGGCGTGAATGACCTTGCTGAGCTCACCCTAGTCTCTGATGGCACTACGGTTTATGAGTGCCGCTCCAACGACGAAGTTATTGACCTCCTCGCCGGTGGTCAGGGCGTCTTCGGCATCGCGGTGCCGGGCATCCTCAAGGAGCTCTCCGGAACCATTACGTCATTCCCGGCTGAGCGCATCGTTGAGGAGGACGAGACCGACGTGGTCGTAGGCCTCGACGAGCTCGCTGCCCGCCGCAAGCGCAAGTCCTCCTAAGGTTCGCTTAGTTTTTCTTACAGCCGCCGCAGCTTCTCAGCACTGCTGCTCACGTCAGTGCCGTAGGAAGGTGCGGCGGCTTCATGCTTGCTGTGGGGGTGTTCCTATATAGGTTGTCAACTTCGTGGGTGAGGTTGTGGGGGTGTGAAAGGGATTTCTGCTTCACTTCGGCGATGTTGTTCTCGGGCACCTCGAGGAGCCGATTGGGCTTGTTGCTCAATCGGCTTGAGGTGCGGTTCTGTTGGTTCTAGGCTGCTGCGGACTCCTGGGCTGTGGGGATGTCTCGGTAGAGCTCGCCGTTTCGCATCATTGCGAAGAGAACGTTGAGGCGTCGGCGTGCCAGTGCGACGACTGCGGCGTTGTGTCTTTTGCCTTCTTTGCGTTTTCGTTCATAGAATTGCCGGGAACGCTCGAGGAATCTGATCGATGCAAAAGATGATTGCCATAGGGCGTTCTTTAGTTTTTTGTTGCCAGCCCGGTTGGGCGAATTGGACATAATGGACGTTCCCGATTGATTTGTCAGCGGTGATAGGCCTGCATAGGACGCTAGGTGAGCTGCATCGGGGAAGTCGGACATATCGCCAACAGTCATGAGGATCTGTGCTGCGCTACGTGGGCCGATGCCGGGCATGGATAAAAGAATCTCGGTTTGAGGAATGTCCTTAATGAGCTTGAGTACCTGCGCTTCGATTTGCTTGCGATGCTCGATTTTGGCTAGCGCGTCTTTGGCGGACATTGCTACGCCTAGTTCGGCGTATTCTGCGCCGGCAATGGACACGGTCTGGGCGTGGATGGCGGCAAGCATGGCATCGATGACAGGCTCGGGATTGCGCGCTTTGTGGCTGCGTGCAAAGGCTGCCAGGCGTGTTCTGCCGATGCGTCGAATCTTGGTGGGGCCACCGTATTTTGCAAGTAGGTGGAGGATCCACTTTCGGTGAATCATTTGTCCGCGCAGGACATGTTCGAAGGCAGGATAGGTTCCTACGAGCGCGGATCGCATCTGGTTAATCAGGCGTGTGTAGGCCCGGGCGAGGTTTTCGTCGATACCGTTGAGAACTTTCAACTGGATAAAGACTTCCTCTACGCGGTTGACACTGCGCAGGGCGTCCGGAAGGTTAAGACCGGCATGGGCGATGACGTAGGCGTCGCGTACATCGGTCTTGGAGTTGCTGACGTGGATGCGAGAGAGCTGCCGCATCGCCAGCCCCGGTAGATAGCGAACGTCTGCCCCCATGTCTTGGGCGACTGCGACGGTCAACCGGCCGATGTTATTGGGTTGATCAACAATGACAAGGACCGAGGCATTGTCGGCGAGGAATTGGCCGAAGAGCTTGCGTAGCGCGCCTTTATGCTGGTTGATAAGTTTGGACAGGACTTGTCTGCCTTTGGGGATCGCGGACGCAGGCGTGGTGGAAGTATTTGCCGACGTCCACGCCAATGACGAAGTCATAGGCCATGGGTGTATGCCTCCTAGCGATGAATGAGAAGTTGGACTATTTAAGCTTCATCGCTGGGGTTGTCGGGCATACTTGGTACTGGCATCCACATTACTGTGAGACCTCATACCGCCTGGGCTGGGTCAGGTTCCAATTAGCAGTTTGAGTATGTCACTGTCTTCGGCGGCATCACCCCCCGGATGATTTTCAGACAGGGGCGGGAATAGGCCATACCGAAGCCAGCGACTAGTTCCACTGTCCTTTCAGACGGAGGGAACGGAAATAAACATAACCCGCCCAATCGGGGGACAGACCATGAATCTTCGGCGCCCTGAGGCGGAACTGCTAACAACGTAATGGGCGGGGTAAGAGAGTGGTAAATCTTGTGGTTTCTATCCTGAGTCGTTCTTACGTCACATAGCCTTAGTGTAAGTCTATGAGGAATACTTTGGTTGATGCCCTTAAATATATGAAGGCGTTCTCTATAACCTAATCTAGTATCGCGAGGGAAAGTATTTTAGTTAGTCTAGTAGAGACGGTGGAATATAGGAATTCGACCGTATCAGCTGCGATGGGTTCTAATCTCGAGACCGAGAGCTTCACTTGTTATTAAAAGAGAGATAGGTTGTCTGGAGATTAGTCAAGTTCAAGCCGTCTAGCCATATCTGACATAAATACACTTTCGGGGTCTACGCGTCTCCGTATTTCTTTCCACTCCTCAATACGTGGATACATAGCGTGAAAGTCGGTAGCGGAAACTCGGGAGTCTTTGGCGGTGTAGACTCGTCCTCCAAACTCCATTACTCGCTTATCCAGGGAGGTAAGAAACGCATCCAGCCCTGGCTTCGGAGGGAAATCGAGGGCAACGTTCCACCCCTCCATCGGGAAACTTAAAGGCGCTCTGTTTCCTGGTCCGAAAAATTTAAATACATTCAGGGCTGACCAATGTCCCGATGCTTGGATGTCCCGAATTATCTTCTTGAATTCGTCTAGTGCAGAAGGTGGCACCAAAAATTGGTACTGGTTAAAGCCTGCTGGGCCATATAGTCTATTCCATTCACCAACAAGGTCTAAGGGGTGGTAAAATTGAGTTAAATTTTGCACCAAATTTCGCCCTCGTCGAGGAGTTTTATAATAGTAGACTCGAGATACTAGGGTGAAGTTAAACCAATTTGCCAAACCATTTGGAAAAATATCCGGTGTTGCGCGGGGGTATCTAGTAACACCGTGGTGACTATCCAGTAACGGGATGGTGAGTATCGAGTAACACTTTGGGAGAAGATTCTTCTGACCGCGTGACAAAAGGGCTCGCGGCATAATCAGAGGAGTCCGATCGTGACTGATTACCGGGCCGTGATGGATCTTGTCTTACAAGGCTGGTCCGTCCGTCAAATCTGCTCGACTGTGCGTTGCTCGCATACCACAGTTCAAAAGGCCCGCCAGGCAATGGCGGCACACCAGATCGCAACCGATGAACAACTCGCCGGTATCACCGACGAAGAAATGGCCACATGGTTTGTTGATGGTCGAAGTCTTGCCCAAGGAGATTTCGTGCCCATCGACTTCGACGCGGTGGCTAAAGCACGCACCGGCCGAAACAAAGTCACTCTCCAAGTCTTGTGGGGTCGCTACACCACCCAACCTGCTCGTCCGTCTCAGCGTTACTACAGCTACGAGCGGTTCCGCCAGCTTGTCGCCGAACACGTTGATGCCACAGGACTTACCGCACGCATTACGCATATCCCGGCACACACTATGCAAGTCGACTGGGCCGGTACCACGATGCGGCTGTTTGACCCGATTGATGCCCGGGGTACAAAAGTCAGTATTTTCGTGGCGTCACTGCCATATTCGGGAATGCTGTTTGCCTGTGCTTGCCCGAACCAGCGGCAAGCGGCGTGGCTGTGGGCACATATCCAAGCGTTTGAATACTTCGGTGGCGTTGCTGAAGTCATTGTGCCTGATAATGCTTCGACAGCGTCACACGCAATTGGTGCTGCTGACCGCAACCGGCAGGTTAATTCCACCTACGAGGAATTCCTCGAGCATTACAACACTGCCGCGCTGCCTGCTCGTGCTCGGCGTCCGAAGGACAAGGCGAACGTGGAAGCGGCTGTCAAGATCATCACCCAAAAAGTCATCCATACCCTCCACGGGCATCAATGCGTTGGGCTTGATGAACTCAATGCACGCATCCGCAGCCTAGTTGACGATATCAATGACGCGGTCCCGTTTCGTGGCACCTACACCAGCAGAAGAATGCTCTTTAATGAGTTTGAACGTGATGTGCTTGGCCAACTTCCCACAACACCGTGGCAGCATACCGAATGGAAACGTGCGAAAGTCGCCCCCAACTTCCACATCACCGTCAATACTGCTCACTATTCGGTGCCCTACCAGCTCGTCGGCCGGACTGTCGATGTACGTATCACTGGCAACGAAGTTACTGTCTTTGACGCTGGGCAGCGTGTTGCCACCCACCGGCTTGCCCAAGCCCGGGGGATCTATGTCACTGACGTGGATCATATTCCTGCCAACATGGCTGATACCACAGGGCTGTGGACCAGTGACTACTTCTACCGTGAAGCGGCCAAGATCGGGCCAGCGACCCAGAAAGTCATCGCAGAACTCATCAGCGCAAAGGCAATCCCTGCCCAGGCGTATCAGTCGTGTCGAAACGTACTAAATATGGGCAAGCACGCCAACAAGGCGATTTTGGAACAAGCCTGTGCCCGCTTGATCGCACCTGATGGCGCAAGGAGGGCCGTGTCGTATACCGCGGTGAAAAACATGATGGCTGCGGTACGCAAAGACCAATCCACCCGCCCGACAGGCCATGATCTTGCGCCAACAACACCGCCTGAAACACCACCAGCAGTTCACGCACGTGATACCCGCGGCGCGTATCTGGGTGGGTCTGCCCAGTTCAGCATGGAAAACCTTAGGAAGAAAGGACCTTCGAAGTCATGACACAGCCACAACCAGCATCAGCATCAGCACGCTTTCTAGATGAATCGGTCCTGCCGATCTTTACCGATCTGCGAATGACGGCCTTCGGGCGAACCGTGATTGATATTGCCGCAGATCCTGTCTTCGACTCGTGGAGTTTTTCCGACAAGGTGCTCTACGCACTCGATAAAGAAGTCGCGGCCAAGCGTGAGAGACGAGTCAACAAATTACTCAAAGCATCCCGATCGCCAAATCTCGATGCATGTATCGAAGACATCACCTACGCGCCCAGCCGCAACCTCAACAAAGAGCAAATCACCAGACTCGCTCACTGCCAATGGTGTCAAAAAGCGCAAAGCATTGTCATCCTCGGCAAATCATCCGTCGGCAAAACCTACCTGGCCCAAGCACTGCTTACCGCCGCGTGCAGAAACGACTACTCCGCCCGTTTCTTCCGCACAGACACACTAGCCAACCAGCTAATGGTGCTACGCCATAATGACACAGCACGCATGGAGTTTCTTCAAGACCTGCACCTGGCAGACGTCCTCGTTCTTGACGACTTCCTAACAACCCCGATTGATGCTGCCACAGCACACCAGCTGCTCAATATTCTTGCCGAACGCGAACACCGGGGATCAACGATCGTGACCTCCCAGTTCACGCCCGATGAGTGGTACAAATCCATCCCGGACGCTGTCATCGCCGAGTCAATCCTGAATCGACTCGTCGTTGGCGCTGAGATCATCACACTGGAAGGACCCAACATGCGCCTAGAAGCCAACGCAGAATAGTTGCTCATAGTCAACGCCCGGGTGTTACTCAATACTCACCCGGGCGTTACTGCTTGCTCACCACGGCGTTACTAAATCCGTGGTCCTAACAATCCGGCACATCAAAAAGTTTCGGTGCATCGAAGGCCAGTGGCTTTTTTGCTTTTTCGGGGGCTAGTTCTTCTAACTGGTCAAGCGTGGCTAGGGAACCTCTGGCCAATGCAGCTCTTCCTAAGTGTGGCTCTCCAATCATTGAGTCGAACCAAGCCGAGGAATACGTGTAGGAAGCCTCGGATCCATCTGTGTGCTTCTCCACAGTCTCGTCAAGACTATCGGTCCTATCGGTATCAACAATGAAGTATGCGGTTTCGGTCTTGGTCATCCGCACCCATACTTTTAGGATGATACCAGTTAGGCCAATTCCACCGACTGTTGCCCAAAAGATTTCACCGTTAGGGTCATCTTCGGTGCCCTCTGGTTCAAGAGTAAGCACGGAGCCATCGGCTATCAGGAGCTCCATTCGAACGATGTGATCGCCGAATGAGCCGGTAGAGTGATGATTTTTTCCGTGGATATCGCAGGCGATTGCGCCACCAACTGTAACTTCGCGTGTGCCAGGTAGGACGGGGACCCATAGCCCGAAGGGAAGGGCTACTCGCATGAGGTAGTCAAGACTGACTCCGGCATCCATAACCATGATGCCTGTTTCTCTGTCTACAGTGTAGATCTGGTTAAAACGCGAAAGATCAATCACGGATCCTCCAGCATTTTGAGCTGGGTCGCCGTAGGAGCGCCCCAAACCTCTAGTAACTAACCCCCGATCACTTTGTTTGTAGCTAGGATCCGCTATTCTTTCGAGTGCCTTTTTTATATCTGAGCTTGAGGTAGCTTCATATACGGTTGAGACGGAAGGCATTCGGCGTCCAAAGCCGGATAAAATTTTTTTTGATGTATTTAAACTCACTTGTGATGCTTCTTTCTTCTGGAGAGCGAGAATAGCTCAAGAGGACTACTGAATGATGTTAGGCAGTGAACGATAGAATGTGTGTCTGCGATTGGCGTGTCGCGGGAAGGTTAGATCTGCCTTTTGGATACTGATCAGCTGGGCGCAGGAGGGTGATGCTGAGCCATATTATTTTATGGAGTTTGTGTTTGAGTTTTTGGGGGGAGGTTAGTCAGCGCGCACGAATTCGCGCTGACTGCTGGCTGTCTACTGTGCGCCAGCCGCGGCCTTGATGCTCTTCTTGTTTGCAGTGGCATCTGAAGGATCCGAGACCGAACTATAGGAATCAGCATGCTTCTCTAGTTCAGCATCCTTCTCGCCGTTGCCAATATGGACCACGCTCAAACTCACGCCCTCGGCCCGCGCGTTCTGGACGGCCTCGGCAAATGTGGCGTCATCCATGTCTTGTTGGGTTCCAGTAGTGACGAGAACGACGCGGGTGTCCTTACCGCTTTCTGCGACTTGGTCAGAAGCGTTTCCCAGCGCGGCAACGACTGCGCTGCGCGTTTGCGGCACGCCACCGGTGCCGAACAACCGAACGGCTTGGGCCACGTTGTCAGCGGGTCCGTAGGCCACGTTTGGACGGTAACCTACCGTGGCCGTGGCGGAGATAGGGGAGGAATAGTTCCACAGGCCCACCTGGCTGCCTTCAGCGCCGGCAGCCGTCGCGGCATCGGCGACCCCCTGGCTTACGGCATCGAAATAGGGGGCAAGGTTTTCGGAGGTATCAAGAAGGAACAGCGTATTCGGAGCGACTTCGGCAACAGCATCGGCGGCTTTGTCTTCAGAGCTGGGCGCCGCCGACGAGGATGCGGCCTCAGATTCCGGTGCCGCCTCGGACGAGGTGGCCTCTGTGGACGTCTCCGACGTGGAAGTCGTTACTTGAGCGGTGGATTCGTTCTCGGAGTCGGCCGCGGATGTAGATTCAACGGAAGTTTCCGCAGCTACGTTGTCGGCGGAATCCGACGTGCCGCTGCGGACGAGGAAAATTCCACCAACAATCAGCGCCAGAACTGCAAGGATGGCCACAATGATGACCCACGGTGCAAATGAGTAGTTGTTCTTTCCATCCGAGTGCCGGGCCATCTTTTTCCTTCCGCGCTGGGGCCGTGGTGGGAACCTCGGGACATTAAAGTGTGCCCCGACTGGTCACATCAATGGTTCCTCATTGTAGCGGGGAGCACGGCGCGAATTTGGGAGACAAGCCGTGCGCGGAGGGGCGCGGCAGCGTCGGACAGCGCACGCTGTCGGCGCACATATTCGGACTTACCCTCGGGAGTTTCAATTGGCACAACGCCAAAGCCCCACTCACGGCAGTCATAGGGCGATGCTTCCATATCTAGTGTCCGAGCAGCGACGGCCAGGCGGAAGGTATCAAGGAAAAGTTCACCGGGTATCAACGGCCCCAATTTCCATGCCCATTTGTACAAATCCATCGTTGCGTGGACGCAACCGGCTTGGTCGTGATCCGGCTGGTCATCACGTGTAAGGACTGTGAGGTTGAGAGGGCGGGCAGGGTCGGTGAAGAAGCGAAAGGCGTCGTAGTGAGTGCATTTGATGCGGTGACTGTCGACGACCTCGTTCGTTCCCTCTGCCCCCAGCCGCAGTGGCAAATCATGGCGCGGAGAATCCGTGTGGTACACCATCGCCCACTCGTGGAGACCAAAACAATCGAATTGGATAGGGTTGCGCGTAGTCTTCTCGAGCAACTCGAGGACGTAACGCACCGTGCCCCCGCGACTTTCGAGGAAAGCCTCGGTATCAAGCGTGATTCCCTCAGCGGTGCGGTGATAGAAACGCCATCCAGCATGAGGGATTTCATTCCCAGCTAGAGTGACCCCTACGCCTGGGTGCCAGCGCCGCAAATGCGAGGGGCGCACGGGGTAGTACTCGAAAAGAAAATCGTAAACAGGGTGGTAGGAGCCAGGGTGGCGGTAGCGCGAGAGGTATTCGTCAGCCGCCTCCTCATGGGCGAGCATCTGCGCCTGCCAGTCTTCGGGTTGAAGTATCATCGCTGACCTGCATTGCCGCGCCGCCGGCGTTGGTTTCGGCCGCGTCGGCGTTGGCCTTGGCCTTGGTTACCCGAGCGCTGACGCGAAGAATGCTTGTGGGCCTCGCTCTTCGGCTTGTTCTTCGCTGGTTGCTGGTGTGGCGGACCAAGCGGCTCACCGGTGGGCTTGCGCGCTCCGGTCATATGCGCGAGTTCGGGGCTACTGGCGGGGTTGGCGCGGTCACTAATGTCGAGGTCCGTGTGGTTAACCCCAGCCTTCTGGATGAGCTTGGCCACCTCATCGCGCTGCTCATCGGTCACTAGGGTAACGACGGTGCCAGAATCACCGCCACGTGCCGTGCGTCCGGAGCGGTGTAGGTAGGCCTTGTGTTCCGCAGGCGGGTCGACGTGGACGACGAGCGACACATCCGCGATGTCGATGCCGCGCGCGGCGATATCCGTGGCAACGAGGACGGGGACGCTGCCGTCAGCGAAGCCTTCGATTGCTGCGGTGCGGGAGCCTTGGCCCTTATCGCCATGCAGCGGCAGGGCATTGATGCCGACGCGGCGCAGCTTCTTTGCTTGCCGGTCAACTCCATGCTTGGTGCGCATAAACATGATCGTCTTGCCTTTGCGTGCGCCTAGACGCAGGACTACATCGTTGCGTGCCTCGCGAGTGCCGATAAAGATAAGGTGGTGTTCCATGGTGTCCACGGCGGCCTCGATTGGTGCTGTGGAGTGGGTAACCGGGTCCTGCAGGAACTGATTGACAAGTTTGTTGACTTCACCGTCGAGAGTTGCAGAAAAAAGCAAACGCTGGCCATCTGCCGGCGTGAGCTCAAGGAGCTTTCGCACCTGGGGAAGGAAGCCCATGTCGGCCATCTGATCAGCTTCATCGAGCGCCGTGATGGCGACGTGGTCGAAGAATAGGTGGCCTTGGTCAATGAGGTCTTGAGCGCGGCCTGGTGTAGCGACAAGCAGGTCAACCGGACGCGCGAGCGAGCGAATGTGGTTGTTGATATTGACGCCACCAACGACAGCTAGAACACGCAGCCCCAATGCCGCGGCAGGCTCGTCTAAGCGCTGCTGAATCTGGGTGGCAAGTTCACGCGTAGGCGCTAGCACAAGGCCACGCGGATGGGCCGGGCGGGAGACACCGGACTCCGCTAAACGGGTGAGCATAGGAAGCCCAAAGGTGAAAGTCTTGCCCGAACCCGTCGGGCCACGGCCGAGAACATCTTTTCCTGCAAGAGCATCAGGCATCGCGGCGGCTTGGATAGGGAAGGGGGTCGTGATGCCCTGTTTTTCAAGGACACGGACGACATCGCGGGGAAGGCCGAGATCGGCAAAAGTAGTCATCGCTTCCAAAGTTTAATGCCCTGCCTAGGGATTCAGAAACTATGGTGAATCCCTCTTTCGCTAGTAGGGGAAAGATCCCCGTGGCCTGCAACTATGTCAAAATTGCGGCCTAGTTCTCTGTTACTCTTGGCCCATGACAAGCCCTTACGGAAGCTACGATCGCTTTCAACAGCCGCAGCAGGGAAGCAGCGGCTCAAATCAGGCGCTATGGACCATTCTCGGAGTGATTGGAGCTGTGGTGCTCGTACTCGGATTGTCTCTCTTCGTCGCCTTCCAGGCCTTAAAAGATGCCACCAGTAGCGTCAGTGGGAACCACAATGGGGCGGAGTCGTTAACGCCAGCTGATGATGGCTATTGGGACCGGACCATTGATGTGGATGACATCAATACCCTCCGCGATTCTGCGGGAGATGCACCGGTACCTTCTGCACTCTCAGACCTTACGTCTGACTGCTATGAAGGCACATCCTACTTTGGTCAATCTGACGACGATGGCCGCGATGCACACTGGGTGCCGACCGTGGAGTGCATGTTTGGTGATGATAACGAATTCACCGCGCAATACACCGAAAACAAGGAAGCCATTGCTGCTGCGGAGAGCATGGGGCTGCAGGAATCGATAGTGGACTTTTCTACTGCGCGCGGCTCTACCATTGCTGGCTATATACAGGACTCTGATCTGGTGATTGTTGAGGTTCTGGCTAACGGAGAAGCCGTGATTGAGTACCTCATGATGTTCACTGAAGATATAACAGGCTTTGACTACGACTGTATGCAGAGGCTCGTCGATGCCGGAATTCTCGACAGCACTCCGGGCCCACCCTTCATCGACGCCTAGCAGTCTCAGTGTGAATGACTGATGACAGGCGGGGATTAGCACCCATGACCTGTCAGTTTCCCGGGAGCACTCGGCGCGACTTTGCTAATTTGCAACCATGACGCAACCCCACAATGGCTCGCACTTCCAGCAGGGACCACAGAATCCACAACAACCCACACAGCAGTTCAATCATTCCGGACCGAATGGGGCTCAACAATATGGGATGCAGCAGGGCGCCCCATATGGAAACCATCAGGCAGGGCCGTATGGCGCCGGCGCCCAGGCAGACCCCGCCTTTGCTGAGCCGCAGAAGAAGTCCTCATCGGCAGCGGTATGGATTCTTCTTGCCGTCATTATCGCGATGCTCCTTCTTCTTGGCGTTGGGTTCTTCCTAGTTCGGGAGCTTGTCAACAACGATGATGGCAGATCCGCTCCCACATCGGAGTCAGCAACTGAAGCGAAGGCGACTGCGCAATCAACAGTGCCGACCTCGGATGACGCTGCAGATACAACTGAAAAAGACTCCGCTGATGATGAGAAACCCACGCAGGTAGAAGCCGCACCGCTCGCGCCGCTAGAAGGCTTGCCGGACGACTACTTCGACCACTCACTATCCATTGAGGAAGCCGAGAAGATCCGCGATGGAGACCTGAAGGAGGCACCTGTTCCGGAAGAATTGGCGGGGTTGAGCGACACATGTGTGCAGGGAGCATCGTTCTTCGGTAAACCCGATGACCAAGGATTCTTCTCTAGTGGCATGGTGCCTACTATCACCTGTTTCTTCGGCGAAGATGGTGAACTCATGGCTAACTACACCAGAAACACGGATGCGATTGCTGCCGCAGCCAAACCAGGCAAGGAACACAAGGAAAAGTTCGAGTCGTTGGCCGATACGATCGATATCGTCGGTACAGCAAACGAAGTGAAAACAACTCGTGGGTCGATGCTCTTCATGATTTACAACACGTACGAGGGCGAAACAGAATACGTCATGTCTGAGGTCCTCGCCGGTGAGACAGCCGCTATTGAATACATCTCGACTACAAGCGAAGTCCTTCTGCGCCAACCACTTATTGACGCGGGAATCGTAGAGCGTGATCGAAAATAGCGTCGGCCGCTAGCGGCTGCGCAGTACACAGTAGTGCGCAAAGGCCTCTCGCAATGACGTCGAGAGGCCTTTTCCCACAGCGTTTGAGCTTAGTACTCGGCAATTAGTACTCGGTGAGGGAGCGATCCCCTGACCACTCGATGTGGAAGGTGCCTTCGCGGTCCACGCGCTTAAAGGTGTGGGCACCAAAGAAGTCACGCTGGCCCTGAATCAAAGCAGCAGGCAAGCGTTCAGCACGCAGGCTGTCGTAGTAGGACAGGGAGGAAGCGAAGACTGGAGCCGGAAGGCCGAGCTGAGTGGCGGCGACAACGACTCGACGCCACGGATCGATAAGGTCCTCCAGTTCAGCCTTGAAGTAGGGATCCAAAATGAGAGCTGGGAGGTCAGCGTTCTTGTCGTAGGCCTCGCGAATGCGGTCGAGGAACTTGGCGCGAATGATGCAGCCACCGCGCCAGATGGTGGCCAGATCACGCGGATCGACGTCCCAGCCGAACTCTTCAGAGCCAGCCTTGATTTCATCAAAGCCTTGGGAGTAAGCGATGAGCTTGGCAGCATATAGTGCGCGGCGCACATCCTCGATGAATTCGGCCTTATCCACGTCTAGTTCCTTGATAGTGCCGGATGGCAGCTGGCCCTCCTGTGCAGCCGAACGCTGTGCAGTGGAGGAGGACAAGGCGCGGGCAAAGACAGACTCAGCAATGCCGGTAATGGGCACACCGAGCTCGAGGCCATTGATGGCGGTCCAGCGGCCGGTGCCCTTTTGACCGGCGGCGTCCACGATGACGTCGACCAGCGGGGCACCCGTCTCCGGGTCCTTCTGTGCTAGGACCTCGGCGGTGATTTCAATGAGGTAGGAATCCAAGTCACCGGAGTTCCATTCCTTGAAGGTCTCTGCGATCTCCGCAGGTTCCATGCCTGCGCCGTAACGCAGCAGCTGGTAGGCCTCTCCAATGACCTGCATATCGGCGTACTCAATGCCGTTGTGCACCATCTTGACAAAGTGGCCAGCACCATCGGGGCCGATGTGAGTTACGCACGGCGTGCCGTCGACGTTGGCTGCAATGGATTCTAGGATGGGGCCAAGTGTCTCCCACGATTCGGCGGGACCACCCGGCATGATGGAGGGACCGTTGAGGGCGCCTTCTTCACCACCGGAGATACCCGCGCCTACAAAGTGACGGCCCTTGTCAGCGACTTCCTTCTCGCGACGGATCGTGTCAGTAAACAGTGCGTTTCCACCGTCGATGATGATGTCGCCTTCATCCATCGCCTCAGTCAGCTGAGTGATGACGGCGTCGGTCGCCGTGCCTGCCTGCACCATGATGATGGCCTTGCGCGGACGCTCTAGCGAGGCAACGAAATCCTCAATGGATTCGGACGGGATAAAGTTTCCCTCATTGCCGTGATTTTTGATAAGCGCTCGGGTCTTCTCTGGGCTGCGGTTATATACCGCTACGGTGTTGCCATTGCGGGCAAAGTTGCGTGCGAGGTTGGAGCCCATTACGGCCAAACCCACGACACCAATCTGAGCAAGATCTGTCTTTCCAGCAGTTTGAGTCATGTTGACCATCTTACGTCACCAAAATCGACTACTCTGGTGTGGCATGGAACACGCTGAAATCTTTGTAAAGCTCCTCGGCGCGGCGCAAAATCGCCCGCTTAACGAGGAAGAGCTCGACCTCATTAACTCCAACCCGCAGGGCCTAGCAGGACTAATCGGTCTACGTTATACGCACATTTCCGGCGATGAAATCCGCTCTGAGGTCGAGGTCGTTCCGGACCACCACCAGCCGTGGGGAGTGGCTAATGGTGGCTTGTACTGCACAATTACGGAGTCCACAGCATCCGTCGGCAGCCTCATTGCGGCAGGCAAGCCGGTCGTCGGTGTCGACAACAATACAGATTTCCTCAAGCCCGTGTCAGAAGGAATCGTCTCGGCTGTGGCCACGCCGCTCTACAAGGGCCGCCGCACACAGCTGTGGGAGGTCAAGATTAGCCAGGGTGATGTGCTGCTGGCTGCCTCCACGCTGCGAACGATGGTGGTGCAATAAGCGGCAATCGCTACAACCAGTGGTTGCGCCGGAACCACCACCACATGGCCGCGACCACTAACACCATGAGTCCCAGTGCGCCGAAGTAGCCCCACGCGAAATGGAGCTCAGGCATGACATCGAAGTTCATGCCATAAATACCAGCGACGAGCGTGGGAGCTGCCCACATGCCGACCACCGCGGAGATAGTGCGCATGTCAGAGTTCTGCTGCATGGTGACTTTGGCCACGGAGGCGTCGATAAGCGAGGTTAAGCGCTCATCGAAGCCAGCTACTTGGTCTTTGACTACCAACTCGTGATCGTTAACGTCACGCAGGTAGGAACGGATCGTCTTGGAAATGAGATCCTTGTGGTCGGAATTCATCGCGCGCAGTGCTGGCGAGAGCGGGTCGATGGCGTGCTTCATCTCGAGAATCTCGCGCTTAAACATGTAGATACGGTCAATGTTGGGCAATGAGTTGGGCGTGAAGACTTCCTCCTCGAGCTCGTCGACCTCAATGGCGATGAGACGGCAAATTTCGGAGTAGCGGTCCACCATCATGTCCAGAATCTTCCAGGCCATGGCCACCGGCCCCTGTTCCACGAGGTCCTGCTCATCCTGCACCACGTAGGCCAAGTTGGGCAGTTTGGCCGAGTGGCGCACGGTGATGATGAACGTGTCACCAATAATCATCTGCACCTCACCGGTGGAAATGATTTGGCGCTTATCCGTCACCTCGTCGTGGTCGCGGTAATTCACCGAACGAGCGACGACGAAGAGCTGGTCATCATAGCGCTCCAGCTTGGGACGTTGGTGCGCCTGGACGACGTCTTCCACGATGAGCTCGTGAATGCGAAACTCGGAGGCCACCTTGGTCATTTGGGACTCCAGCGGCTCGTGCAGGCCGACCCACACGAAGCCACGTCCGTATTCTTCGACGGTCTGCAGGGCGCTGTGCGGGGTGTACTCACCAGGCAGGGCCTCACCGTCGACGAAAACGCGGCAATGCTCGATGGCACGCTCGGCAGGGACGGAGAAGGAAGCAGAGGAGCTGGGAGGAGCACTCTTTCTACGTGGCCTAAAAGGCGACGGTACGTTCGGCATCGGTGACAGCCTCCTTCGCGTGATGTGGGCCTGGGAGGCAAGCTTCCCCGGCGAGTTTTATATGAGCGGCTAAAGCTTACACCGTGAAAGGGCATATAATTGCTTTTATGCCTACCTGGAAAGAAGTTACCGCAGCTAACCCGGCACATTCCCACAATTTTGCACGGAAATGGAAGACACTTCGAGCCCAGGGCAAGGACATCGACGGGGAAGCCCGGTTGATCGATGCCATGGTGGAGCGAAACTCCCGCGTCCTCGACGCTGGCTGCGGCTCCGGCCGCCTCGGTGGTGAGCTGGTTAAGCGCGGACACACTGTTGTGGGCGTGGACGTCGACCCCATTCTTATCGATCATGCCGAACACGATTATCCGGAGGCTCGCTGGGAGGTAGGGGACCTGTCCGAAGACTCTATCCCAGAAGATAATTTCGACATCGCCGTGGCAGCGGGCAATGTCATGACGTTCATTGCCCCTGAAGGTAGGGAAGCGGCCCTTCGTAACGTCTTTGACGCTCTTCGCCCAGGCGGGCGTTTCGTCGTTGGCTTTGGTGAGGGCCGTGGCTGGGGCTTTGAGGAGTTTCTCGCACTGGCCAGAGCGGTAGGTTACCGCGTGGATTTCACCTTTTCCTCATGGGACATGAAGGTGTTCAAGGACAACTCGACGTTTCTCGTCGCGGTACTGACTCGCCCCGGCGCGGACTTACTCGGATAAAGCGAGGCGGCGCATGCGGTGTCCGTGGTCGATAGGGCCGCGGCCCTTGCCAACGTGAAGCTCGTCTGCATGCGCGATAGCCTCGTGAATCCACTCAGTGGCCCACTGAAGGGCGGCGTCAAGCGTATCGCCGGCAGCTAAGCGCGCGGCAAGTGCTGAAGAAAGGGAGCAGCCGGTGCCGTGCGTGTTCTTCGTCTCCACGCGGGGGCAGGGCACGCGGGTGACGTGGCCATCGGGGCTTACCGTAGCGTTATCGGCGTGTTTGCCGTTGAGGTGACCTCCTTTGACCACGACCCACGTGCCATTGGTGGCCGCCCACTCGCTCGCCACCGCAATCGCCTCTTCCAGCATGCGCGGTTCCTCCACGTCTGCAAGCACTGCAAGTTCTGGCAGGTTTGGTGTGACGACGGTGGCTCGACGCGCGAGCTCTTGTACCGCGCGTTCTGCCGCTGGCTCCAAGAGGCGGTCCCCGCTGGAGGCAATCATGACTGGGTCGCACACGACCGGAACCCCATCCGGCAATGAGGACACGAACTCGCTGACCGTTTCGGTGATGGCAACAGAGCCGAGCATGCCGATCTTGATGGCGTCGATAAGCACATCGTCCTTGACACAGCCCAACTGCTCCTGAAGGAAACTGACCGGTGGCGTGTGAATACTCCGCACTCCTTGCGTGTTTTGCGCCACCAGCGCGGTCACCACAGCCATTCCGTACGCCCCGGCAGCCTCGAAGGATTTTAGATCTGCATGAATACCTGCGCCGCCTGTGGGATCAGTACCGGCGATGCTAAGAACTCGGGGCAGGGTCATAATTGGTCTCCTTCAAGCTAGGAACTGGAATCTCTCTCCACCGTATCTGGGAATGAAAAAAGGGAGAGGATAATCTCCTCTCCCCACTGTGACGCGATGTTCTTTAGTGAAGGTCGCGATCAATCACGTTGCGGGCAACGCGCTGCTGTTGGGTAATCTCCAGGTTGCCGCGGTCACGCGACACAGCATTGAGGAGCCAGTGCAGGGCCACGAGCACGCGGCTGCGGAAGCCCACGATGTAGGAGATGTGCAGACCCAGCCACGACAGCCATGCCGGGAAACCAGCGAACTCAGTCTTGCCCAGCTTGACCACAGCGTTGAAGCGGGAGATAACTGCCATGGAGCCCTTGTCGAAGTAGTCGAAGGCCTCGGACTCGTTCGCGGTGGACTCCTCATCGATCTTGGCCTCGATGAGCTTGCCCACGTGGTTACCACCCTGGATGGCAACCTGAGCTACACCTGGCAGGCGGTTGAGGGAGATCATGTCACCAACGATGTAGACGTTCTTGTAATCGCCTACGGTGAGGTCCTCATTAACAGAAACACGGCCAGCACGGTCAGCTTCCACACCAGCCTGGTCTGCGATCATTTTGCCCAGCGGGGAAGCAGCCACACCGGCGGACCAGATCTTGGTGGCGGCCTCGATTGTGACCTCTTCCTCGGTCTTCATGTTCTTGTAGGTCACGGCATCCTCGGTCACGTCGGTCACCATGGCGTTGAGGCGGACATCGACGCCCAGCTTCTCCAGGACACGCTGTGCCTTGCGGCCGAGGCGCTTGCCAAACGGAGGCAGAACCTGCGGGGCACCATCGAGCAGGTAAATCTTGGCAGAGGTGGAACCGAAGTTGGAGTAAGCCCCGGCGAAGGTACGCTGTGCCAACTCAGCAATCTGGCCGGTGAGCTCCACACCGGTCGGGCCAGCACCCACGATGACGAAGGTGAGCAGCTTCTCACGCTTGGCAGGATCTTCTTCCAGCTCTGCCTTCTCAAAAGCAGAAATGATGCGGGAGCGAATCTCAAGGGCATCATCCAGCGTCTTCATGCCCGGTGCGTACTGGGCAAAGTGGTCGTTTCCGAAGTAGGACTGACCAGCACCGGCGGCGACGATGAGGGAATCGTACTCGTAGGTGCGGGTTGCGCCGTCGAGCTCAGCAGTAACGGTCTGGTCCTTGATATTGATGTCAGTGACCTCACCGTTGATGAAGTGAGCATTGTCCTGGTTGCGCAAAATCTGGCGCGTGGACGGAGCGATCTCACCGGCGGAGATAACACCGGTGGCTACTTGGTAGAGCATCGGCTGGAAGAGGTGGTGGTTCTTCTTGTCGATGAGGGTGATCTCAACGTCTGCGTCCTTGAGCTTCTTCACGGCATTGATGCCTCCGAAGCCTGCACCGATAACAACGACGTGGTGGCGGCCGTTAGCTGGACGGTGGGGAGTGTGCGCCATAGCGATTGTGTACCTTCCTGAAGAAAGCTAGAAATTTTTACGCGAGCTAGTCTAAACCCTTCTAGCCGTACATGCATACTATTTGGGGGATTAACTGGCTTTTTGGGCCACGCCTCCACCCCTTGTGGGCGGGGACGCTTTATTCTTATCGGGACTTGCGAGCGATGAGGAGGCTGGCTTTAACGTGTATTCCCACTTGGCTTCGATCGATGCTGAGGCGTGGCCGGGTGTGGCCTCGGTGCCGACCTCGCGCCTGCTGCGTTTTACTGCTGGGCGTGCGGAAGCAGAGTTTGCGCAGGCCTGCGCCAAAGCGGGGGTGGAATTAGAAGGCAGCGACCCCGATATCGCTGTGCTTCACGACGCCCTCTTCTCCCGCATCGCCGATTCTGGCTGGCTCGGCCTGGCGGAATCCTACATGGCGGGTGAGTGGACAACCCCCGATTCCGATCGCTTGGTCAAGGTGCTGCTGCGTTTGCTGGGTGTGGGCTACCGCCCGAAGGCAAAGGACGTGGCGGTGGAAGAATCCACGCCGGGGGAGTTGCCGCTGGATGTGGTGAAGCTCTATGCCGGTGATTCTTTAAGTCACTCGGGTGGTATTTTTGCCAGCGGCGTGCCGACAACGGTCCGCGAGGCGGTGCGTAGCTACAGCGCTCATGCAGGCCGCAGGGAGCCGAAGGAGCATTTCGTTGATGTGACGACGGTGAGCGAACCTACCTCAACAGACCGCGAGGATTTGGGAGATGCGCAGCGCCGGGCTGCGCAGTGGCTCCTCGACGCGACGCGTACTGGTGCCGGAACCCACCTACTGGTTTATCCTGCTACGGGATTACAGGTGGCGGTGCAGGCGGTCGCTCGCCGTGCGACCGTCGATGTTCTTACGGGAGATGAGGATCAGCGTGCGCTTTTCGACGAGCAGCTCCTCCTCGAAGGTGCCGCCGATTCGGTGCATGTGCAGGCCATTGGCACTGCGCTGCCGGATCCGAAACGGTGGCGCGGGAGGTACGACGCCATTGTGAGCGTAGAAAAGCTAGAAACACTTTCCCCGCGGGAGCGCCGTCGCTTTGTACAGGTCCTTGACCGATCGCTCATCAACGGCGGCCGAGTGGGCCTATTCTCCTTGTTTGCGACCGCCACGATGACCCCGGCTGCACAATCAGCAGTGCAGGTGATGCGCGCCTATATCTGGCCAGGTTTGGATTATCCGACGCTGGAGGAAACCCACCAACTCTTTGATAAGCGTTCTAACCTGCGCATCGTTGCGCAAACCCACGTGGGTACGCACTATCTGGAGACCGTGCGCTTTCAGCGCAGTTTCTTCGACGGACGCCTGCGGGAGGCAGCAGCCGCCGGGTTTGACCACGTCTTCCGCCGTCTGTGGACCTTTCAGTTTGCCCTGCGTGAGGCCTTGCTCACCCTAGGCATGCTGGACGCGGTCCACGTCGTGGCAACTCACCGCCACCGCGGCGGGCGCCGTTAGCGGTCTACACTGGGCGGCGCCACCATCACAACCCACCTCGCAGCCTGGAGGAAAAGCATGTCAGACCGCACAGGAATTATCGCACACCGAGGTTATAACGGCTGGTACCCGGAAAATACCCGCCGCTCCTTCGAAGAAGCCCTCAAGCTCGATGTCGCTGGTGTGGAGTGTGACGTCAACCTGACCAAGGACGGGGAGGTCGTGGTCATCCACGATCAGACGGTGGACAGGACATCAGACGGCAGCGGTGCAGTAGGTGATATGACTCTCAAGGAGCTGCGCGCACTTAATGTCGGCACCGCTGAGGATCCGCAACGCATCATGCTTCTCGACGAACTGCTTGACCTCGTCGAGTCCTATCCCGGCAAGCAGCTACTCATTGAGACTAAACACCCGTCCCCGTTCGGTGCGCGGCTGGAGGAATCGGTAGCGGAAGTCTTGCGCAACCGGCAGCTTGACGCCGATCCACGGTTTAGCCTGATTTCCTTTGACCCTGAGGCAATTGCCCGGTTCCGAAATCTGCTGCCGTCCCTGCAATCCTTTTTGCTCCTAGAACCGGAGGATGTACGTCCGGCGTCGCGTAAGGGCGCGACAGGTTTCGGGCCTTCCATTCGCCAGGCACGGAGTGAAGCCGATTTCTTTGCTGGCGCTGAAAGCCCGTTATACGTGTGGACGGTGAACTTGCCCAAGGACATGGCGTGGTGCCGCGATAACGGAGTAGAGCTCATGGCAACGGACCTGCCGGAGCTGGCCCTGGAGGTGCTTTCGCGCAGCTAACCAGCACCAAGCTATGCCTGCATAGACTGCGCGCTTGAGCTGAAAAGGTCTAGCCATAAAAGCAGTGGAGTTCCTTCTTGAGTAGCTCGTGACTCGACCCATTTCACGGCTGTGTATGTGACTCAAACCACTTTTATACTGAGATTTCGTCGGTCAGCCCCTTGAAATTCGCCCGCAGTTTTTCTTAGCAAAACTTTCAGTCAACTTTTTGTTTACCGTCTTGGTCTAGCTTTCTCCCCATGGCATTATCCAACCCGGCACACGGGCAAATGACTGCAATCCCTGCAGTCACCGAGAAGCCGGTCGTCTCCGAGGAGTACGCGCGTCACCCACGCAAGCGGAAGCTCGACTGGAGACAGATCGGCCTCGCGGCATTGCTCATTGGACCGAACCTTCTCCTTCTCATTCTTTTCACCTATCGACCACTGGTCGATAACATCCGTATCTCTTTCTTTAACTGGAATATTTCCTCGCCGACGATGACCTTCGTCGGCCTGCAGAACTACATCGACTGGTTCCAGGCATCGGATACTGGGCGCGTCGTGTTCAACACTGTCGTGTTCACCTTCTTCGCAGTGGCCGGTTCGATGGTTCTGGGGCTAGCGCTGGCATTGTTGCTGGACCAGAAACTGTTTGGTCGTGCGGCGGTGCGCTCGATGGTCTTCGCGCCCTACGTCATTGCAGGCGCGGCAATTGGTGTGGCCTTCCAGTTCGTCTTCGATCCTAACTACGGCCTCATCCAGTACTTCTTGGGCCTTATCGGGGTCGACGTGCCGAACTTCTACCAACAGCAGAACTGGGCACTGTTCATGATCACGGTGACCTACGTGTGGAAGAACGTCGGCTACGTCTTCGTCATCTATCTCGCAGCTTTGCAGGGCCGCCGCCGAGACCTTGATGAGGCCTCGGAGATTGACGGCACCCCTGCCGCGCGGCATTTCTTCCGCGTGGTCCTGCCACAGCTTCGCGGCACCACCTTCTTCTTGTTGATTACTGTTCTGCTCAATTCCTTCCAGGTCTTCGACATCATCAATGCGATGACCGCTGGCGGGCCCTTTGGTTACGGAACATCCACGATGGTCTTCCAGGTGTACCAGGAAACCTTTGTCAACAATCGCGCCGGCTATGGCGCGGCCGTGGCCACCATCATGTTCCTCGTGGTGCTTGTCATTACGGTGCTGCAGATCAAGTTGCAGGAAAGGATGGATAAGTAAATGTCCGATAATCGCGCAATTCCGGCTTCCGTCCAGGTAGGTCTCCCACAAGCTAAAGGCGAGCTGCCGCCGGTTCCTGGCTCCCAGTCCATCGCAGCGCCCGTCATCACTGAGGCTCAGCGCAAACGCAAGGGCGAGCCAGTCGACCACAGCCATCCAGCAACGAAGGTCGTCGGCTACATCGCCCTCGTTCTTACAGTGCTAATGATTTTGGTGCCGCTGTACTTCATCTTTATCACCAGCTTTAAGTCTTTCCAGGACGTCTACTCAGATCCGATTTCCTTCTGGCCAAATCCTTTCAAGGCAGAAAACTACTCCTACGTCTGGCAGACCTCTGGCTTTTCGAGCTACCTGAAAAACTCCGTCATCATCACGCTTGTCCTGACGGTGGTGGAGGTGGTGCTCGGCGTTCTGACTGCCTATGCTTTCGCCTTCATTCGCTTTCCAGGTCGAAATCTGCTGTTCCTGCTCATTATTGCCTCGCTGATGGTGCCCAACCAGATCACCATTATTTCGAACTACTCGCTGGTTGCGTCATGGGGTTGGAGAGACACCTACGCCGGCGTCATCATCCCACTGGCGGGCGTGGCGTTTGGTGCCTTCCTCATGCGCAATCACTTCCAGTCATTGCCCCCGGAGATTCTCGAGGCCGCTCGCATGGACGGAGCGGGATTCTTCACCACCTTGTTCCGTGTGGTCTTGCCGATGTCGTGGCCAACGCTGTCAGCGTTCGTACTCATTACCGTGGTCAATGAGTGGAACCAATACCTGTGGCCCTTCCTCATTACGGATACACCGGCTGCAGCCACCCTTCCAGTGGGCCTGACCCGCTTGCAGGACGCGGAAGGCGTGACCAACTGGGCGCCAGTGATGGCCGGCACCGTGCTGACAACCCTGCCCATGATCATTATCTTCCTCATACTTCAGAAGCCGATGATCAAGGGCCTGACTGCGGGCGCAGTCAAGGGTTAGTCTGCCCCCGCCTGCTATCCCAACGCCCAACTCAATCAAGTCCCCCATACTCTTCACTTTCAAGGAGAACCTTCACTATGTCTCGTAAGACTTCTACTCGCATCGTCGCCGTCTGCGCGGCTCTGCTGACCAGTGTGTCCCTGACCGCCTGCGCAGGTGGCTCAACCACTGCCGGAAGCGGTTCTAAGGACGGCGGCGACGCCAACACCATTACTTTCTGGTCCAACCACCCGGGTTCCTCCCGAGACCTGGAGCAGGAGCTCATCGATGAGTTCGAGAAAGAAAACCCCGATCTGAAGGTTGAACTGGTCACCGCCGGTTCCAACTATGAGGAAGTTGCACAGCGCTTCAACGCTGCCCTCGCAGGTGGCGACCTGCCTGACGTCCTCGTTGCGTCTGACGTCACCTGGTTCAATTTCGCGCTGAATGAGGCCACCACGCCGCTCGATGAGCTGTGGGAGATGAACGATATTGACTCTGAGAGCTACGTGGACACCCTGCGTGAGGACTACAAGTACAAGGACAAGCACTACGGCGTTCCGTACTCCCGCTCCACGAACCTGATGTACTGGAATACCGATGACCTCAAGGCAGCTGGTCTTCCCACCGACCGTGGTCCGAAAGACTGGGAAGAGTTCGACGAGTGGGCAACCAAGATCAAGGACAAGCTCGACAAGCCTGCCGTCACCGTACCGGATGGCTCCAACTACCTCGACTGGTACTTCCAGGGCATGATTTGGGCCTTCGGTGGTTCTTACTCTGATGAGTGGGAACCGAACTTTACCTCCAAGGAGTCCATCGAAGCCGGTAAGTTCCTGCAGGACCAGGTTAAGGCCGGTCACATTGAAATCTCTACCGACCCGACCGTCGCATTCGGCTCCGGAAAGGCTTCCGGTCTTCTGGAGTCCACCGGTTCCCTGGGCGGTCTGAAGGAGACGGCGACGATCCCGTTCATTACCACCTACCTGCCGGGCCCGGGCCCCTCGGCAGCCACCGGTGGTGCTGGTCTTGCCGTCCCGGCTGGCATTTCCGACGAGCGCAAGGCTAATGCGGTCAAGTTCATTGACTTCCTGACGAACACCGAGAACACCATCAAGTTCTCCCAGAAGACGGGCTACATGCCGGTGCGCAAGGACGCCCTGGATGATCCGGAAGAGAAGAAGTTCTTGGAGGAGAACCCGAACGCTCAGACCGCAATCGAGCAGCTCAACGAGAACACTAAGCCGCAGGATTACGCACGCGTCTTCGTGCCAGGCGGTGGACAGCGTATCGGTGGCGTTCTTGACCGCATCACTGTGGGCAATGAGGACGTGGAGTCCGCATTCGGTGACCTGCAGAAGGAGACTCAGAGCGTTATCGACCGTGACATCACCCCGAAGCTGAAGTAACTCTTCGCATCGTTTGAAAGGACATCATGGCTACTGTTGAATTCCGCCAAGCTTCCAGGATTTACGATCCGAAGAAGCCTCCGGCGGTCAGCCGCATTAACCTCGATATCAAGGATGGCGAATTCTTGGTACTCGTCGGACCGTCGGGCTGCGGTAAGTCGACGACATTGCGCATGCTCGCTGGCCTTGAGCCAATCGACGAAGGGCAGATCTTCATCGATGGGGCTGACGTGACTGAGACCCGTTCGCGGGACCGCGATGTAGCCATGGTGTTCCAGTCCTATGCGCTGTATCCCAATATGACAGCGCGCCAGAACATGGCGTTTGCATTGCAAAACGCCAAGGTGGATAAGGCAACCATCGAAGAGCGCGTGAACTTTGCCGCAAAGATGCTCGAGCTGGAAGACCTTATCGACCGCAAGCCGTCTGCGATGTCGGGTGGCCAGCGCCAGCGTGTGGCCATGGGACGCGCTATCGTGCGCCAGCCCAAGGTCTTCCTTATGGATGAGCCGCTGTCTAACCTGGATGCGAAGCTGCGTGTTTCCACGCGTGCGCAGATCCTGCAGCTGCAGCGCGAGCTCAACACCACAACGGTCTACGTTACCCATGACCAGACTGAGGCGATGACCATGGGAGATCGCGTGTGCGTTCTCAAACAGGGCATCATCCAGCAGGTTGATGCGCCGAACACGCTGTATGAGAACCCCGGCAACTCCTTCGTGGCGACGTTCATCGGTTCGCCGGCTATGACCCTCATCGAGAACGTCCCGTTCGTTGACGGGCGTGTCGTTGGCGGCAAGGAGCATGCTCTGGACTACTACATGCCACAGGAGCAGGCGGCGAAGGTGATTTCGGATCGCGTCATCGTCGGCGTGCGCCCAGAGAACTGGGAAATCGTCGGCGTAAACCAGCCCGGTGAGCAGTATGGTCTCCCGGTACGGGTCGATATCGTCGAGCACCTAGGCTCCGAACTGTACGTCTACGGCAGCCGCGAGGAGTCGGCTGACGACGTCATCGCGGTCCGTGGTGACCGGATCACGGTGAAGGTACCGCGCGGCATTGACGTGCACCAGGGCGACACGATCTACCTGCGCCCGATGAAGGGCGGTTGCGTGTTCTTCGCCCCAGATACCGAAATCAACTACGACTACCTCTAAAACTGGTTTCACCACATCCGACGCGCCGGTGGTAGGGCTTCCCACGCAGGGAACCGCCACCGGCGCGTTGCTATGGGGTCACGACCGGACGAGACGCGCGTTCGAGAAGCACAGCAATAGAGTCATAGGTCTTGCCCGCGATCATCTCGAGCCCCATCTCGCAGGTGCGGTTATCGGAGACGTACGCTTCGAAGTGCTCAGCGTCGAGCGAGGCGCGTTCCTCGCGAGTAGCGGACTCGACGAGCTCCGGGTGGAGCATGACGCGGTCACCAGCGGAGCCGCAGCACATGGCACCTTCGGGAACCTTGGCGTCACCGCAGAGGTTGGCCAAATCGACGAGGTCCTGGCTGATACCCATGTGATCCGTCGAGCACGTGGGGTGTACGGCAATGGATCCCATGTTTTTGACAATCGGAAGGTGCGGTGCAATCTCATCTCGTAGCCACTCCACGAGATCAAGGATGCGCAGGTCCTTCCAGAGTTCGTGGTCGGCCGCAGACAGTGCGTCCGGAACCGAATCCAGCAGACCGTGGGTACAGCTGGCAGCATCGACCACGATGGGCAGGCGGCCATGCTCAGACCAGTGCCACAGGTCACGAACGACCTTCTGTGCTTGGTATTCGAAACCTTCTTTGTAGCCCTTGGAGGACCACGGTGTACCGCAGCAATCGCCGGCTACATCTTCCGGAATCCACACTGGTTGGCCGGCACGGCGGCCGAGCTCTACGACAGCGCGTGGCAGGTCCACCGAGTCCTGAGCGGCTCCTGCTGGGCGTCCGAAGATGCGGTTAATGCAGGCAGGGAAGTAGAGCGCCTGAGCGCCCTCGCGTGGAGTCTCCGGTAGGCGGGAGGCGCCTTTCGGCAGCGGCCCAGGAACAGTCGGCAGCAGGTCTGGCGCCACGACGTTACGGGCCATGTTCGCGCCTAGCTCGAGCGGCTTGTGCGGAATCTTGTTGGCGGAAATGATGCCGGCGCGGGCCAGCTTTTCCACGACGTCCCAGCGTTGCGCTGTGGTCAGCGCGACCTTCTCACGGGTCGGGGTGGCTTGCTGGTGACGCAGCTGTTTCATCACGGCACCGGTATCAATGCTGATGGGGCAGGGGATGGAGCAGGTCCCGTCGGCGGCACACATATCCACCGCGTCGTACTGATACTCCTTCTGCAGTTGGGCAAGAACCTCCGAACCCTCCTCTTGGCGGGCCATTTCGCGGCGCAACACAATACGCTGACGCGGAGTAACCGTTGCGTGACGCGACGGGCAGACTGGCTCGCAGAAGCCACATTCCACGCAGGGGTTGATCTCATCTTCCACCTTGGGGAATGACTTGAAGTTGCGC
Organism: Corynebacterium sp. FDAARGOS 1242; assembly: GCF_016889985.1. NCBI lineage: Bacteria > Bacillati > Actinomycetota > Actinomycetes > Mycobacteriales > Corynebacteriaceae > Corynebacterium > Corynebacterium sp. FDAARGOS 1242. Next base: position 969,191 of record NZ_CP069568.1, read on the forward strand.
AGGTGAATGGTGTGATCGCGAGTGAGCTTCACGTCGGGAGCGAGGATGCCTTTCGGGTCAATCATGTTCTTGACCTCCCAGAAAAGCTCAAAGGCCTCCGTGCCCCATTCGTGCTCGAGGAAGGGCGCCATATTCACACCGGTGCCGTGCTCTGCCTTCATTGAGCCCTGGTACTTGTCGATGACCAGCTCTGCCAAGTCATCGAGGAAGTTGGCATAGGATTCCCGTTCTTCTTCGCGGTCGAAGCGCGGGGTAAAGAAGAAGTGCAGGTTGCCAAAAGCGGCATGCCCCATGACGGATTCCGGGTAACCGTACTTGGCCTGCAGATCCATCAGGTCCGCTGCCGCTTCGCCTACCTGTGCCGGCGGGAAGCACACGTCCTCGGTGATGTAGGCCGTGCCGTTAGGGCGGTCAGCACCGAGCAGGCCATACAGGCCATTGCGTAGCTCCCATGCTCCGCGCATGTCCTCCGGGGTGGTGAGGAATTCAAGGGGGCGGAGCAGTGGGGCGTCGGCAAGCACAGTGCGCAGGCGCTCCATGGCCTGGTTCAGCTCGTTCTCGTCTCCACCACCGATCTCTACGAGGAGGGCTGCCGCGTTATCGTCGAGGGTCCGCCACGACGCCGGCGCGTGGGAGTAGTGCTCTGCCGAGCGGCGCATGACCGGAGCAACGAGCAACTCGCAGGCCTCAGCACCGGTTTCCATTATGGGATGCACGAAGTTGGCGGCATCACGCAGGTTGGGCAGCTCGACCCAGGTGGTGGCCTTCACGCGAGGTAGCTTTACCGTGCGCATAACGGACTCGGTAATGGCACCGAAGATACCTTCAGAACCGATGAGGAGGCGTTTGAGAATGTGTACCGGCTCGTCCTCATCGAGGAAGGCATCGATGCGAAGGCCATTGGTGTTACGGATGGAGAACTTGGTGCGGAGGAACTCCACCATCTCGGTATTGGCGCGAAGCCTATCGCGGAAGGCCAGCAAGTCAGCATGGAGCTTCGGCTCCTGCTTTCGGAAGGCCTCATCACCGCGAGCCGTATCAACGATGGTGCCCGAGGGGAGAACGAAGACGAGTTCCTCGATGCTGTGGTAGCTATCGCGCTCCAGCGAGCAGCGCATTCCTCCGGAGTTGTCGGCGAGTACGCCACCGATGGTGCACACGGAAGTTGACCCCGGGTCAGGTCCCAACATAAAACCATGGCGGGATAGTACTGCCTGGGCATCGCCTAGAATGACGCCTGGTCGGGACCACAGCTTGGTGCCGCCATTACGTACTTCCATGCCGGTAAAGTGCGTCTTAACGTCAACCAAGATGTCATCACTCATCGCTTGACCGTTGAGGGAAGTACCGGCGGCGCGAAAAGTCATGTGGCGGTTATTAGCGTCGCAGTAGGCCATGAGAGCTGAAAGGTCAGCGGCGTTGCGCGGTGAGACAACGATCTGGGGGATAGAGCGGTAAGGACCGGCATCGGAGGAGAAACGCACGAGGTCGCTCAGGCGGCCGTGCACGTTCTCTGCGCCGACGATGGCCTCCATGTCCGCGACGAGTTCGGCAGGGGAGCCGTGACGGTAGCGTTCCGGGACGGCGTCAGCTTGGCTGGTGGTTCCCTCAGGGCGTGAGAGGCGAGAGGTATCGGGGCTGAAGAGCTTTGACATACTTCTAATCTATCGCTTGATAGTAAATATGGGGGAAATAGGCTACGTGTCGTCCGTAATGTGGGATACTTAGCCCACTAAATGAGATGATTAATGGAAAGGACATGCTATGACCAGCCCACGTACGGAAGGGGAGCGCGGTGAAAAGATCGCTGTTCATGCCTTCCCCATCGTCATCATTGCCTGCGCTGCCGTGGCATTTGCGAGCCCCAGTACCTTTGAACCGGTAGGCCAGTACACCAAGCAACTACTCATGGTCATTATGTTTTCCATGGGCTTGACGTTGACTATCCCGGATTTGGCGTTGGTGGCGAAACGTCCCATGCCCATCTTCTTGGGCGTGCTCTGTCAGTTCGCCATTATGCCCACGAGCGCGCTACTGGTGGCAAAGGTGCTAGGGCTTTCCGACGCCGCCACCGTCGGCCTCATCCTCCTGGGCTCCGTCCCCGGTGGCACGGCTTCCAATGTCATGGCCACCTTGGCCAAAGGCGATGTGGCATTGTCCGTGGCTATGACATCGGTGTCCACGCTGGTCTCACCAATCATGACTCCGCATGGCAGGGGGGGTGGGCCTTCCATTTAATCTGACATAATGTACATTATCGGACACAATGTTATTGGCGGGAGCGCAACGACGCTTCCCTCGGTTAATGTCCGGCCGTGAACCTTGACGCCGGCGCACTTCTGCATGAGGCGCCGCGGGCGCTGGCTTGCCTCGCTCCGTAGGTCTATATGGACTTGCGCCGAGCGCTCTGCGGTCCGGCTCGCCGACACGGTTGTAAAACGTGGGCACCCCAGCGGCCGGTCGGTTGAATCCTCGTAGCCGACTGCAATCGTGCCGTCTCTGCTTGGCGGTGCCCGCCGGCCCTTTTGTTGTCGCCATGACTGCGAGAGTTGAGTGTCCGATCTGCAGGTAAGTCTGACGAAAAGCGGCCAAAAGGCGACCTGGTGCGCTACTTCCCTGGTGTAAATACGCACCTTTATAAAGTCACTGTGACGTAAAAGGCTGGGATTCCCGCACCTAACGCTGCCGGTATGCCATGGCGAGTTGGACAACTGTTAAGGCGACAAGGACCGCAGAGAACGCTGCCAACAGCTTCGTGCCCGTGAACCAGATGAAGATGCCGAAGCCCGCGAGCACAACTAGGCGCACCCATAAGACGGTGATGAGGTGACGAGACTTCATGGCGCTACTTCTGGAGGGTTACGCGGACATTAACGTCGCCAACTTCGGAAATCTTGGCAGCAATCATCTCCGGGGTTTCTATGCCGAAGTCTAGGCGATTGATCGGAATATCGCCGCCGAGGATGATGGTGTCACCATCGCGCACGACCTGAAAATCAGTGGTGACGCTTTGAGTCTCGCCATGGATGGTGAGATTGCCAGTGAGCGGAATGGTGGCTGGTGAAGCGTCGTCAGGCACGCTAGAAAGATCAGCTGGTTCAGTCAGCTCGAACGTGGACTCCGGGTATTTTGCGACCTCAAACAGTTTGGTCTTCATGTTCTGATCGCGCACCTTTTTATCGGTGGTGAGAGAAGTCATATCCACGGTGATGGTAGCTTCTTCTACGACCGAGTCTGAAATGGTGGCCTGACCAGTTACTTCTTTAGTCGAGCCAGACGTTGTGCGCTTGTCTGCAGGAAGGATTTCGTCGATAGTAAAGCCCGCTGATGTGAAGTTATACGGCGAGCCTTTGACCACGTTCCACTGCCCGTCAAGTTCCGTCGAAGCGGCCTTCACCCGGTCTAGATTCATGGGTTCAGTCTTGACACCACGGCCCATTACCAGAGAGAACACGAGCGGTCCGAGTGCCAACGCGGTCGAGACGAGAATCAGAATCACGAAGACGCTGATGACCAGCTTGCGGTTACCAAATACAGATTTCATGTTCTATCTCAATTCCTCTAGCTTACGAGCTAACGTGACCAGCTCCGTACACAGTTCTTCCATCTCCTCAGCGCTGGCGCTTTCCGACGCCGCCGTCGCCACATCTTCTGCACAGCACCGCAACTCAAAGAGGCCATCACGCAGCTGATCTGCCCTATCTGGGGTGAGGATAACGGCATTGGCAGGGATGGCAGTTCCCGCAACGTTCTGGCGCTGCTCATAAGCACGTTGCTTACATGAGGCCGAACAAAATTTACGTGGTCGACCGCGTCCGCCCTGCGGGATGTCTTTGCCGCACCATTGGCAAGTGGTGGCGCCTTTTCGACGTGGCGAGCCTGGCTGCCGATCCTGTGTACCAATCACTCCACACACCTTAGCCCATAAAGCTGAGGGTGGGAACAAAGGCTTGGGGACGTTCGTTATACTAGAGGAACTTTAGGTGATAAAGGTTGCTCCTTACCCTCCCTCACTACTTGAAAAGGATGATGTTGCATGGCAGATCGCGTGCTCCGTGGCAGCCGCATGGGCGCTGTGAGCTACGAAACCGACCGCGACCACGATTTGGCGCCCCGCCGAATGGTGAAGTACCGCACCGAGGACGGCGAGATTTACGAGGTGCCATTCGCGGACGATGCGGAAATTCCTGAGGAGTGGATGTGCAAGAACGGCAAGCTTGGCACCCTCGTGGAGGGCGAAGGAGTCGAGTCCAAGCCCACCAAGCCGCCACGTACCCACTGGGACATGTTGCGTGAGCGTCGCTCTATTGAGGAACTCGATGAGTTGTTGACGGAGCGCATCGACAATCTCCGTTCCCGCCGCCGCGCAGCTGCTCGCTTGCTCAAGGAGCAGAAGGAACAGGAAGAGAACGAGTCCTAAGACCTCGTTGAGCTTCCTGCCGTAATGGCTAAGGGTAGAGGCCCGTTCGGGGCGCCTCTACCCTATTGTCGTTTTAGGAGTCTTGTCAGAGACGAAAGAAAAGCCCGCGAGCAGTCTTCTGCTCACGGGCTTCAAAAGGGCGAAAACGGTGTCTAACGCTTCAACGTGTTGGAGACCAAGTGGGTTACATCGTCTACGAACTCGCCGATCGCGTTCTTGGCCTTGGTGGCCTTCGCACCAAGCTCAAGGTCTTCCACAGTGCGGGTGGCGAGCTTTGATACTTCACCGCTGAAATCGCTGACCTGCTCGGAGCGGTGAGCGATACCCCACTTGGTGACCTCGAGGAGGGAGTCCTTGACAAAAGAGCCATCCAGCTTGGATTCACCCAGCTCACGCTCGGTAAAGGTAATCGGGACCTCACGTACGTCAAAGCCGTCCTTGATAGCGCGGAAGGCCACGTCTACCTGGAAAATGTAGCCAGCCTTGGACAAGCTGTCGAAGTCAAGGTGCTCAAGCAGGTCGCGACGGAAGGCGCGGTAACCCGCGGTCATATCGTTAATGCCTGCGCCAAGGGCGACAGAAATGTACTTATTGCCCAGGCGCGACAGTAGCTCACGGTTGGCTGGCCAATTGACGGTTTCGCCACCCGGAACATAGCGCGAGCCGATGACGAGATCTGCTCCCTTGTCGATCTCTTCGAGCAGCAGGTGCAGCTGCTCCGGGGCGTGGGAGCCGTCCGCGTCCATTTCACACAGCACCTGGTAGTCCTTCTCCAAGCCCCACTCGAAGCCAGCAATGTAGGCACCCAGGAGGCCGCCTTTACCCTCTCGGTGCAGCACGTGCAGGTTGGCGTCTTCTGCAGCCAACTTATCGGCTGCTTCACCGGTGCCGTCCGGGGAGTTATCGTCCACGATGAGAATGTGAACCTCCGGGGTGGCCTCGCGCACGCGGCCGGTGATAAGCGGCAGGTTCTCAATCTCGTTGTAGGTAGGGATAATGACCAGGGTGGATTCGCGGGTCGAGCTCACTAGTTCTTTGCTCCTTTAGATTTCGTACGTGGCGCACTACTACGAGTGGACAATGAGGCGGAACAGACCGCGAGCAGCGCGCAGACCGTTCCAATAATAGTCATGAGCAACTGCAGGATCGAACCATAACGCACCGCAAAAGTCCGGCCTTTTCTCAAAGGCAGTTCTTCTTCAAGATAAGCCGGTTCAAAGATCCCACTCGCCTGGCTGACACTGCCATCCGGATGCACGATAGCGGAGACGCCCGAGGTAGCCGCGACGATGACCGCACGGTCAGTCTCCAATGCCCGAAGCCGGCTCATAGCAAGCTGCTGGTAAGTCATGTCCGAGTCGCTAAACGTCGCATTATTCGTGGGCGTGGTAAGTATCTGCGCACCGTTGTTGATTGCTGTGCGGAAGGCTTGATCAAAGCTCACCTCATAACAGGTAGCAACGCCCACAGCCGTGCCAGCCATGGTGACCACGCCGGGTCCATCGCCTGGTTTCATATCCCCGGCAAGGTCCACCAGATCGGTGATCTTGGCAAAGAAGTCCCGCATCGGCATCGTTTCACCGAAAGGTTGCAGATACTTCTTGTGGTGGTGCTCTCCTACCGTGCCATCGGGATTGAAAACCTGCATCGTATTGCGCGCACCCACCTCATCGGTGGTTAAGGTTCCGACGAGGATGGGGGCATCGATGTCGTGCGCGGAGGCGTCGATAAGCGCACGTGCGTCGTCGTTTGTGAAGGGATTGATATCGGAGGCGTTTTCTGGCCAGATAACGATGTCTGGGCGCGCTCCGTCTTGGGCGGCTTGTTCGGTAACCCGGACATGGTTGTCGAGCACCGCGCGGCGTTGGGCAGCGAAGTCCAAGCCGAGGCGCGGAACGTTGCCTTGGACTGCTGCGGCCGTGACCGAACCCGTCGTGTTACCTGGCCGGTCGATCCCGAAGCCTGCGAGAAGACCCGCTAGCAACGGCAGCGCAATGAGCACACAGGCAAGCTTCGGCGCGCGCGCCAGACCAACGAGGCCCGCTGCGACACACACCACGGCGAAGGAAATGAGCGCGGGACCGCCCCATGGCGCGAGGTGAGCCAACGGACCTTCAATCTGGCCCCAAGCTAGGCGTACCCACGAGAAACCGCCGAAAGGCACCGAGGAACGCAGCAATTCCACCGCGACGTAGAAGAAGGGAAAGAGCGCGAAGCCATGGCGCCACCGCAACAGGGCCGCCCCACCGATGCCCAACAGAATGCTGTAGAGAGACAAAAAGACTGCCAGAGCAATGTAGGGCATGTTGCCCACGAGCTCACCTATCCACGGCAACATGCATAGGTACAAGACCGCGCTGTGTACCGTAGCGATAAGTGCTGACCACGCCAGCGATGGTTGAGACTGTGACTGGGCATGACGCCACGGCGACAGCGCTGCAACTAACAGCGCCACGCCGAAGATTCCGGCAGCCCACCAGCCGCGCGGTTCGACGGCAAGGAACGTGATACCGCCGGAGACGGCAGCCAGAATGAGACGCGCGAGTACCGTTAGCACTACTTCTTGCCGTCCCCGAAGTCCTCAGGTTTGACATGCTGGGTCCACTCCCGCAGCTCGTCCTCATCGATGACCTCGTGGTTGAGATTACTCCGATCCACCGACCCCGATGGGCCCGTAGAGCCAAACGAACCATAGGAATCGCGGTGCTGGGCCATCGGTGAGGCCTCATAAACACGCACACCTAGGTTCTCAATCTTCTTGAACATGGATGCGGCCAAGAGCGTGCGGATAATGGAACGCGTCGGTGCAAAGATCAGCAGCGCACCCAAGATCGTGGACACAAAACCCGGCGCAGAGAGCAGCATGCCGCCCACCATGGTCAAACCCACGTTTCCTGCGGTTTTGCCCGGAGTGGGGTCTTCCATGACATACACGCCGTCCCCGGTCTGGCGGATGCGGGCAGACATCATGCGGCGCACCTCCCAGCTGGCGATGGTCATGCCGAAGAGCATAGTGAGCCCTAAAGCAAGCAGGGCCCACAGAACGCCGATCCAGTTCGCGACGGCCCAGAAGGCGAGGGTTTCCAGAAGGATGTAGGCGATGAACAGAACAAAGGGCATGCTGCCTACCCTACTTGGTTTACCTGCCCGTTCGCTGTTACCCCTCCCTGGGCAATTAGACTGATTCATCATGTCTCATACCTTGCACTTCTATCCCGCTGGCGGCGTGGTGTCACCTGAGCAATGGCTAGCGCTGGGCCAGGCTGCACGCGAACACGCTGATGGTTATGTCTACCTCGATGAACACAGCGTGGTTACCCTGCGTGGAGTGGACGACGAAGCCGATATGAGCAGTGTGTCACTGCCCCACAGCGCCCCGCACGTTGTGGCCTCTCCTCTGTCTCTGCATGCTCGTAACTTGGCTGCGCGCGTGGCTGAGGAACTCGCCGCTGCAATCACAGAACACGAGGTAGCTCTCACGCGCTTGGTACATATCGTCGTGGGCATCGACGGCGGTCACGGTGACATTGTGGCGCACGGAGTATCGCTGGGCTTACAGTTGCATGATCCAACAGACACCACGGAGGTGCGCCTTATCCAGGAGGGCCAGGTGTCCGGTGAGGCGCTGGCGCTTGACGACGCCCTCCCCGCCCTCATCGACTCCGTTCTCACGGTGGCCACGAGTGACGCTGCCGTGGGCGTAGCTGCGCCCTCCGCTAAAATTGAAGGAACCGACTCGGATCGTGGCCCCACAGCATCGGTACAGGCGCCCATCGGTTGGCTTACTGAGCACACCGCTGAGGGCCGCGTCGATTTGGGCGCAGGTTTGCACAAGGGCGTTCTGCCGGGCGAGTACGCGGGGCTTATAGCACAGCTAGACGTACCTATTACGGTGACACCGTGGCGAGGCTTGGTGCTCCACGACCTTGCGGATGGTGATGCGGACGTCGTCCTGCGCGTCCTAGCCCCACGCGGCTTTATTTTCGACGCGCAATCACCCTATCTGCAGGATTAACGCGGCATGTGCCGCCAGATGGGGCGCGGGACGAGCTTCATAATCCAGGCCAAGAGCTGAAGCGCGCGTGGAATCCATAGCGTGCGCGAGCCTGAACCGGATTCAATAGCCCGCGCGACGGCTTCCGCGACGATATCCGGAGTCACCGACAGCGGCGCCGGCTTCATACCGGTTGTCATGGAGCCGATAACGAAGCCAGGACGTGCGGTAATGAGCGACAGGTCGGATCCGTGCAGTCGGTCCGCCAGACCCTGGCAGAAAGCATCCAGCCCGGATTTAGTCGAACCATAGACATAGTTAGCACGGCGCGCCCGCCACCCCGCAATCGACGAAAAAGCGACGATATGGCCAGAGGACATGACATCCGCCAGCACGGTGAGCATTGATACCTGCGCCGCATAGTCCACCAGCGCGATGTCGAAGGCATGGGCCTCGTCGCGTTCCGCACGTTCTTGATCCCCCAAGATGCCGAAAGCAACCACAGCCGTGGTGATGGTTTCGCCCGCTAGCTGTGCTGCGCGGTCAACGACGTCTCGATGGTGCTCGACATCCGTCGCGTCAAAGGACAGGGTATGCATGGCAGTGGCTCCTGCATCGGATAGCTCCTGCTGTAACTCCTCCATCCCGTGTTCGCCACGTGCCGCCAAGACTATCGTGCGACCACGACATAACCTGCGAGCGAGCTCTCCGCCGATGTCGCTGCGCCCGCCGAGAATCAACAGCGCGCCCATTAGCGCAGCTCCCGGGGTGCCTGGTTGAGGGATTCATAGCCATCAGCGGTGGTCACCACGATGTCCTCCAAGCGCATTCCCCATTGACCAGGAACATAGATGCCTGGCTCGATGGAAAACGCCATGGACTCCGCCAGCGTCAGCATGTTGCCTTCCATGATGAACGGCTCCTCGTGAGTAGACAGCCCAATGCCGTGGCCCGTGCGGTGCGTGAAGAACTCACCCCAGCCGGCTTCCTCAATGACCTGGCGGGTCACACGGTCGATGTCTTGCGCACTTACGCCGGGGCGTGCCGCAGCACGTCCAGCCGCCTGCGCGTTCTCCAGCACTGCATAAGCCTCACGGAACTCGGCCGGTGCTGCGGCGACATCACCACCGACGACATACGTCCTCGTGCAATCGGAATGGTAACCAGATGGCAAAGTGCCACCAATATCCACCACAACGGGATCGCCGGCAGACAGCACGCGGTCACCGAAGTCGTAGTGCGGGTTCGCACCGTTGGCACCGGAACCGACGATGATGAAGTCAACCGCGCTGTGTTCGCGCAGTATGAGCTCACGAAGATCCTCTGCTACCTCAGCCTCTGTGCGGCCTGGCTGCAGGAGACGAGGCACCTCGATGTGGACCGCATCAATTGCGTGCGCCGCCTTGCGGAGCTGATCAATCTCTTCGGCATCTTTGCGAGTAAAGAGCTCAGAGAGGGCTTGTGTGGCTAAAACATAGGATGCCCGGTCGAGCAGAGCCTGGAAGCGCAGCACGTGATCAGCCGTCAGCGTCGACCCTAACGCTACATGGTGCGGGCTAAGCCCTTCCAGGGCCAGCGCATACGGATCCTCACCGTCTTTCCAACCGCGAAGCTCGGCGTCGACGCCCTGGAGGGACTCAATATCGGTACTCGGAGCCACGATTACCGGCTCAGCATCGGGGCGCACCACTAAGCACGTTAGCCGTTCATGGGAAGACACCCAGGAGCCAGTGAGATAAGCGAATTCAGCGCCAGTGCCCAAGAGAGCCACGTTAATGCCGTGTGCGGCCACTGCCTCACGCGCGCGCGAAAGACGGGAAGCGTAATCAGTCATGGCCGCCAGCTTACCCGCCGTGCTGGGCCGTACCGAGTGCCGAACTGTGCGCTTCCTCGATAGGCTAGAGCACGTGAAAACTCATCCCGCTGTCGTGAAAATCCGCACCCGCAACGGGTACTGCTCGGGTGTATTAGTGGACTCCTCACTTGAGCCACGAACTCAGCACCGCGCTGAACTGGTCCTGACCTGCGCGCACTTCTTCCGTGACAACCTCGAAGAGGGTGACATGTACAAGGTAAGTGGTGGCTTTAACCGGCGGCTGAAAGCTGTGCGCACCATCGACGGCACCGATATGGCGCTGTGTGCGCTCGATTCGCCAGCTCCTGCTCGCGACGTGCCTGGAATTGCTGCACAGACCCCATCGTTCCGTGATCCGATTTCTACGTGGGGATTCGGGGGCAAGGCGCGTCGCGCACAGCTGCGTCAAGGACTCTTTCTTATGCCCTTCTTCCGCGTTTGGTCGGTGGACTTTCGCACGACGGTCTCGCCCGCCGGCATGGTGTTTAACACACTTCCGGCTGTGAAAGGTGATTCAGGTGGCCCAGCATTCCTCAATGACGAGGTCGTAGGCACCCAAGCTCTCATCCTCAATCCTTTGGGCAAGAACCTGCGCATCGCTACCTTGGCGCTGATTGCACCCCACCGCCGAGCACTCATCGCGGCGGCCGCGGACCTTAAGCGCCGATAGCCACCACTCCTCGCTGAATGGCGTCTATGGCGCGCCGGGCATTGCGGCGAATTTCGTCCTCGTAGCCGGTCTTGGCTATTTGTTGGAGCAGGTCCACCACCTGGCGGCACCACCGCACGAAGTCACCCGGGGTAAGTTCAGCGCCCGCTTCGTTGGCGGCGGCCATGCAGTAGGCCAACGGTGCACCTGCGGTCCACTGGTGAATGGCGAGCGCAAAAGCAGGTTCCGGCTCACGAGTTTGGGGCAGGTTATGCCGCTTTTCATCAGCAACAAGTTCGGTATAAATCCGCCACGTAGCCTCCATCGCATCCGCCATGGGATCGGTAGCTGCGCTCGCCTCACCGCGTGTAGCCTTGCGGTTTTCAAAGACACAGAGGGAGGCCACGCCAGCCAGTTCAGCTGGGTCTAGGTCATTCCAGATACCTCTCTTGAGGCATTGCGCAACGAGGAGATCCGACTCGGAGTGAATCTTGGCAAGGCGCTCGCCTTCATCGGTGATGACGGGCTCGCGGTCGTCACCGTAGCCCTCAAACTCGACGTAATCCATCTCAGCGAGAAGGTCGACGATGCGTTCAAAGGTCCGTCCCAAGGTATCCGTGGCGCGTTCGACCTTGGTTTCGAGTTTCTCCAAGTCCCGCTCGCGTCGAGCGAGCTTCTGAGCTACTCCAGCCAGCTGCTCGCGGTCAGTAGCCGGCCAATGGTGGACTGGATGCTGGCGAATGGCATCGCGCAGCTCCCCCACCTTTTTATTTGGACGGTTTCGTGGTTCCGTGCGCATCTTCTTCGGCCGTTTATAAAAGTCCCGCTTGAAGGCATCCTGAACGTACTTGGTGTGGCGACGCGGATTCTTCTGCGCTGCGCGCGGCAGCTTCATGTGGCCCACGGTGATGGGCGGGTTCTCGATACCTTCGGCGTCAATTCGCCCGGACCATCCCGATTCGGTGGTGACCCACGGTCGGGGATCAGTGGTTTGATTAGCGGGAGTAACAACGACTGCTAAGGTGGGGCGCTTGCGCGTGGCGATGGCGATAACCTCCCCTACCTGGAGGCGCGCAAGGACCGCAGCGACTTCTTTGCGGCGCTCGTGCTTCTTATTGGCTTGGGCGGCCTTCTCTTCCTCAGACAGCGCACGGCGCAGGCGCATATAGTCCATGAGGACCTCGGCGGCATCGTCGCCGTCGGTGGTAGGCGGCGCCAAGTGGGAGATGGCGTCCTCAAGCTGCGCTCGTAGTTCGCGCACGCGGTGCTCCGCACGTTCAATCTCACGGGTCTCCTCCACCACGGAACCGTCTGCTTGGAACTGAGCGAAAGATTTCTCCAGCAGGCGGAGAGATTCATCAAAGCCGAGCATGCCGAGCAAGTTAATCGCCATGTTGTAGCCCGGTTCAAAGGTGGAAATGAGCGGGTAGGTACGTGTTGAGGCAAGCCCGGCGACGGCTTGGGGATCCATCGCTGGCGCCCATTGGACAACGGCATTGCCCTGTGTATCGATGCCACGGCGACCCGCGCGCCCAGTGAGCTGCGTGTACTGTCCCGGTGTGAGATCCACGTGAGCTTCACCGTTGAATTTGATGAGCTTCTCCAGCACCACTGTGCGCGCTGGCATATTAATGCCGAGTGCGAGGGTCTCAGTAGCAAAGACTGCCCTGACCAAACCTTTGACGAAAAGCTCCTCCACGATGTGCCGGAACGCCGGCAGCATACCTGCATGGTGGGCGGCGAACCCACGGGATAGCGCTTCACGCCAACGATTGAAGTCCAAAACCTGTAGGTCTTCTTCCGGGATTCCTTCCACGCCTCTATCTACGATGGCTTTGATTTCGGTGGCTTCCTCCGGCGTGGTCAGAACCATTCGGGAACGTAAGCACTGGTACAGGGCACCATCGCAGCCAGCTCGGGAGAAGATAAAAGTAATGGCCGGCAGCATGTTCATGGCCTGCAGCTCTTTAAGCACCTCTGGGCGTCCGAGCGGGCGGTAGCGGTCCTGGGCGCGGGGCGCTCCGCTGCGCCTGTCGCCGCCCTTGTGGCGTGCACGAGAACGGAAGTTGGCACGTTTGTACTCGTAGCGTTCGTTGCCGTGATCGGACGTGCGCTCCCCCGACTCTAGCCGCTCAATGCGGCGCGCCAGTTCGGTGTTGACCTGTCCGCCGGAATCCGGCTCGAAGAGCGGGTAAATCTTACGACCTACCATCATCCATTGATCTAGTGGGACTGGGCGCTTCTCTGAGACGATGACGGTCGTATCTCCACGCACGGTGCTAAGCCAGCGACCGAATTCTTCTGAGTTGGACACGGTTGCGGAAAGACCAATGATGGAAACGTGCTCATCAAGGTTGAGGATGACCTCTTCCCACACGGCGCCACGGGAGGCGTCTGCAAGGAAATGGATTTCATCCATCACCACGTGAGTCAGCCGGTCGAGCGCACCAGAGCCGGCATAAATCATGTTGCGCAGGACCTCAGTGGTCATCACCAAGATATCCGCGGAGGAGTTGATGGAAACGTCACCAGTGAGCAGGCCGACGGCGTCTTCGCCGTGTGCCTCGACCAGATCGTGGTACTTCTGGTTACTCAGAGCCTTAATCGGGGTTGTGTAGAAACAACGTGTTCCCTGGCTCAACGCTAGGGACACGGCAAACTCACCCACGATGGTCTTGCCCGCACCCGTTGGCGCACAGACCAAGACGCCATGTCCGTCCTCGACGGCCTGGCAGCCTTCGACCTGGAAGTCATCCAGGGAGTACGGCAGGGCGCGGGTAAACTCATCCAGATGCGTCAGTGTCATAAGCACCCAGGGTACCTGCCTAATGGACGTCCGGCGCAGTGAGTCGCTTACCCAATAAGAGGTGGGAAGCGGCAATTCTAGAGAACGTCGTCGAAGAACCCACCCTGGGGCGGCTGAGTACGTGTATGGGTGCTCGGCGGAGTGGCCTTAGATGGAGTCGGAGAAGCCGTGACACTCGTCGGGGCTTCTACTGGAGTAGGTGCCTCAATGCCACCTGGACCTTCTCCCAGCGGAGAGGCCGTCTCATCGTCGAGGTCCATCCACTCGGGGCGCGTACGGTTTCGGCGCTTGTCGTTGATTCGGCAGAACTGGAAGGCGATCTCTACAAGCAAGACCAGTGCCAAGGCCAGAACCAACATGGAGAAAGGCTCTTGACCAGGTGTGACCACCGCGGCGAAAATCATAATCGCGACGATGATAATTCGGCGCTTGTCCTTGACATGCTGGTACTCCAAGACGCCGACCATATTGAGGCACACGATGAGCAATGGGATTTCAAAACTCACGCCGAAAATCATGAGCAGCGCCAGCAGGAAATAGAAATACCGCTCGCCGGTCAGCGCAGCAGTCTGGAACTCTTCACCCATGCCCATGAGGAACTCAAGGCCGACGGAGAGGATGAAGTACGCCAGCACAGCACCAAGGACGAACAATACGACTGCTGAGAAGACGAAGAAGAAAGTAAAGCGGCGTTCGTTCTTGTGCAGGCCGGGGACGATGAAAGCCCAAATTTGGTACAACCACACAGGTGAGGACAGCACTGCACCGGCCAGTGCACCTACTTTGAGGCGAAGCAAGAGCATCTCAAAGGGACTGGTGGCCAAAAGGCGGCATTCGCCATCGGCAGAGAAGGACACACGGCTTTCTTCAGGCAATGAACAATACGGCCCACGGAGGATCTCGCCGAGCGGCGCGATATTAAACGGTGCGTTCTGATACCAGATGAAACCCACAATGGTGCCCACGACGAGGGCAAGCAAAGAGATGACGATACGCCTGCGCAGTTCCTGCAGGTGCTGAACCAGGGTCATCTCCCCAGTCGGGTTCTTCGGTTTGCGCCGAAGCTTGGAGGTCCATGTCTGCCTGCGAGACGTTTTCTTAGCAGTTGGTGGTGTGCTCATAGTGCTCAAGGCACACGTCCTCCCCTCTCAGGCAGAAAGTTGTTGTTAGTGGTGGGTGGGCCGCGTCTAGTTCTGTGCGTTCTAGTTCTGCGTGCCGTCGACCGGTTTGGTGGAGCGCGGCTGCATCTCCGGGCTATTCCAGAAGTCCTCGTCGTTCTTCTTCGATGCAGCGATCTGGCCCTGCTCGTTAGTGGTGTTGTTCTCGTCCTTCATCTCTTTGACCTCGGACTTGAAGATGCGCATGGAGCGGCCGAGAGAACGGGCCAGCTCAGGAAGCTTTTTAGCGCCAAACAGCAGCACAATTACGAGGACGACAAGGCCGATTTCCAAAGGTCCCACGGTCATGGGGTTGCCCCTTCTTTCGTAGTTGGTGGTGCGCGCTGTAAAGGAAGATTGTTCCTCACAACGAGCGCACGCAGAGAGCTCTTATTCTGGGTGTTGAGTATAACGCTCCATAGCGCGATTTCTATGCTGCGAAATCGTCTCAACCAGTTTCTCAGGCCCCACAACACGCAATCTATCACCCTGACCGAGGGCAAAACGGCTAAACCAGTCTTCCGATCCGACCGGCATCGTTGCAGCTATGAGGCCATTTCCTAACTCTTCGCCAAGAGTGATGTCATAGTGCTCGGCTAGCCAGGTGAACTCTTGGTGAATCTCAATCTGCGCGGTGAGAGTGTGATCTAGACCAAAGGGAGAATCGGGGTTAAAGTCCAACTCCCTCACGTGAGGGGTCGCGGCAGCATCGAGGACCTCAACATTGTGCATGCGGTCAAGTCGGAACGTGCGGTGCTCCCCTGCTGAGTCATCCCACGCCGCCAGATAAGGTTCACCATCCACGATGAAGATACGGGCTGGGTGAACGGTTCGTTCCGTGGTTCGATTAGAGGACATGCTCCAGTAGGTAAAACGCACCTGCTGGCGCTTGTCGACGGCTCTCGCAAGCGCCGCCTGTACTTCAGATTCCGCGGGGTCTGTTGTTGCCAGGGAATCATAGATGGCGGCGGTCTTGTCGTCCATGATGGCGCGCAACTTGGAGGCCGCGGAATGGACCGCGGAGACGTCGACAAGCCCCGGCATAGCTTCCAAGGATTCGAGGGTGAGCAGCAGTGCGCCGGCTTCCGTCGGCGTAAGGCGCAACGCTTGGGTTAAGCCCTGATCATTGTAGATTTCAATACCATCGCGGTAGCTGAAGCTTAAATCAATGAGGTCTTCAGTATTGCGCCCCACACCGGAGCAAAAGAGCCTATCGATGGCGTCTTTAAGCTCCACGGGCGTCATACCGAGGTCTTCTGCAGCTTCCATAGGGCTCAGTCCCGGATGGTTACGCAGATATGGGATGAGGTTGAGAGAGCGCACAAGCGCCTGCAGCTTGCGAGACTGATCAGCCATGGACTTCCTCCTCGCTAGCACTGCGAAGTAAGGCCAGGATGTCGGAGCAGACGTCCTCAGGCTCGAGGACAACCACGTCCGGCGCATAGCCCGCGGCGGTGCGGATGAGCCAATCACGGTCGACGTCGTGAAGCTCGACTTGCCCATCTGGGCGGCGCTCTCCGGCCTCCACTAATTCGACGGCCTGGCCCTGCGGTACCTCAAGGAGCGCAGTGACGGTCTCACCCCGCTGCAGCGCTGCAATGACGAGGTCTTGCAAAGGCGCACTCTGCTCGAGGTGCGTGGCTCCCTGGCGGGAACGGCGCACATTGTCTATCCGCGTGGCGCGAAAGGTGCGCGGTGCCTCGCGGTCAGCGTCCCAGCCCACGAGGTAGACGCGGTCACGGTGATTGACCAGTCCCCAAGGATCCATGAGTCGGCGTACAGGCTCGGAGGAAGGAGTGGCGTAATAGTCAAAGGAGATACGCACGCCAGCGCGGACCGCAGTGAGGACAGCCTTGACCAACTCCGGGCTGAGCTTCGTCATGTCATTGACGGCCGTGTAGACGGGCGCTCCAGAAAGATCACGGGACGCACCCGAAGCAGCAATCTTGGTCCATGCAGACAAACTGAAGTCACTGAGGCCACCCGGAGTACCAATTCCACCGGCCACGCCAAGGACCATGGCTTCCTCGGGAGTGAAATCGACCGGCGGTAGCTGGTAGTCCTCAGGGTTGAGCCGATACAGAGGACCCTCAGCGCCACTAGAATGCACCACCGGAACACCGGCGCGTTGCAGCGTGCGGATATCGCGGGAAAGCAACTTGCTAAACGCCTCGTCGCTCTTGCCTTGGTAGCCCTCGACATGGCTGCGAATCCATGCTGCGCTGCGGTCTGGGACACCTCCCTGGTGGGCGACGCCATGGAGTGCAAAGGTGAGGTTGGTAAGTCTTTCAACAGCCATGTCCCGTGCAGCAGCCCGGGTGGCTGCGCGGTCAGTGGACGGCGGCATAGTAGTGCTAGGCTCCTTCAGACTTAAAACGGCGTGGTGACGCTGTGATGCGAACGCATGTAGTCTAACAATCCATCCAAGCGCGGGTCCGCGGACACGAAGGGGTCAGAAAACTCCTCCGTCATGGGCTCTGGGCGGTTGACCTTCATACGCGTCCAATCCACCGTGATGGCCGCATTGAGCTCACGCGCGGTGGCGAGGAAGTCTCCGCGCAGCTTGGCACGTGTCGTCTGCGGCGGTTCCTCAACGGCAGGAGAAATGGCAGCATCATCAATCCAGCGCTTGACCATCCCTCGCTGCTCCAACACACTATAGAGGCCACGGCCGGGGCGAATATCGTGGTACGTCAGATCGATCTGGGCCAGCTTTGGATGGTCCCACTCCCCTCCCAGACGGGTGCGGTAGCGCTCGAGAAGACTGCGCTTGATAACCCAATCAATCTCACGGTCGATACCAGAAAAGTCCTGAGTCTCGATTGCTGTAAGGGTGCGCTGCCACAGGTCAACGACGCGGGCCATTTCCGCAGTAGGGGTGCCAGCATCGTCGCGGTGCTCGAGCCAGCGCGCGGCAGCGGAGCACAAGGTCTGCTGGACTTCCAGGGCGGTAATCGTGGAGTCATCGGCCAGCGGCAGGAGCGTGTTCCCCGTGGGATCGAGGGCAATCGCGCGAATGTGGTGGATAGGATCCTGGACCGAGTACTGCGGTACGTCGAAGCCTGCCTCAAGCATTTCCAGCATCAGCAGCGCGGAGCCTACTTTGAGCGCCATAGTAGGTTCCGCCATGTTCGAGTCACCCACGATGACGTGCATACGTCGGTAGAGCTTGGAATCGCCGTGCGGCTCGTCGCGCGTATTGATGATGGGCCGCGAGCGAGTCGTCGCCGAGGACACGCCTTCCCACACCTGGTCGGCGCGCTGAGACAGCACGAAGCGCGCTGGTTCATCGCCCTTAGCCCTCTGGATCATTCCAGCACCACAGATGAGTTGGCGAGTAATGAGGAACGGTAGCAATGCCTGGCCCAAGTCCTTGAGCACAACGTGGCGGCCAATGAGGTAATTCTCGTGGCAGCCGTAGGAGTTACCAGCAGAATCCACATTGTTTTTGAACAGGTAGACTGCGCGTTCCTCGCCTTGTGCGGCGAGAGCCTCTTCTGCTTGTCGAGCTAGATGGTCCACCATCACATCACCCGCGCGCTCGTAGGCAATGAGCTGGCTCAAGCTATCGCACTCTGCTGTAGCAACCTCTGGGTGAGAACCCACATCGAGATAGAGGCGCGACGCGTTGGGGGCGAAAATATTTGAGGAAGAATACTCCGCTACCACGGGGCGAAAAAGCAAGCGGGCAATCTCATCGGGTGACAAAACCCGCTGCCCGGAAGCCGTAGAGGTGGTGATACCGTACTCGGTTTCAATGCCCATGATGCGCCGAGCGTATACAGGCGCAGTATCGGCGGTCTTCTCCACCTTTATTCGCCGCCCTTTTGCACATAAGAGCGCACAAACTCTTCGGCGTTGGATTCCAGCAGGCCATCGATCTCATCGAGGAGGTCATCGGTACCAGCGCTGTTGATGCTGACCTGGCCGGCGTCGAATTCCTCGGCGTTATCACCGGAGTTGTTGCCGCCGCCGGCGTTAATCTGAGATTGCTTACCGCTCATGGTGAAGGCTCCTTTCGTGAGCTACAAAGCGAGATCACGCTGCTTAAAACATGCGCTCTAATACATCGTAGGGTACTCGATGGGCACGCCGAGCTGGCGCAATCCCTCCACGAGTTCTTTCGCGTGCGTGCTGGATTCGAGTAATGTGCCGACGTCTCCCCTCCCTAACTGCGTGGTCACATCGAGGGGAACATGGGCAGCGCCGGATTCGGGCCCGCTGGATTCGCCCACGCGAAACGTCAGCGATTGCCAGGAGGCAGCGAGGACATCCTCACCAAACTTCTGGGTGGCGCGCCCACGCAGGTAAGCGCGGGTATCACTCGGTGGATTCTCTGCCGCATGGATAAGCTCCTCCTCACTGACGAGGGTACGCATCTGTCCCTTGCGCACGAGAGCGTGGTGGAGGGATTTGGCGGGATCGATGTCGGTGTACTGAAGATCGATGAGCGCAAGCTTGGGATCTTCAGGGGCGACACCACGGTCGAGGTAGCCCTTAATAAGGCGGTACTTGGCTACCCAATCCAGCAGGTGTGCCGCTTTCAAGGGGTTGTCTGCAAGAAGACTCACAACCTCGTCCCAGGCAGCGAGGACCTTCTCGTCTTCCTTTGTGGTGGCGGTGACACGTTCGCGGTAAACACTGAGGATGTCGAGGGCGGTGAGGCGGCGGCCGTCGCGAAGCACCAGCTCATGGCTTAAGGTGAGGTCGCGGCTCACGCGCTGAACTTCCGCCACGGGCTCGGCCAAGCGCAGGTCACTAAAGTCGACGCCGTCCTCGATAGCGTCGAGCACCAGCGAGGTCATGCCGAGCTTGAGGAGGTTCGAGGTCTGAGACATGTTGGCGTCACCAATGATGACGTGGAGGCGGCCAAAGTCCTCCGCGACCGCATGGGGTTCGTCGCGCGTATTGATAATGCCGCGGTTAAGCGTGGTTTCCAAGGAAATCTCGGTTTCGATATAGTCCGCGCGCTGGGAAATCTGGAATCCGGGTTCATCGCCATCGGGGCCTAAGCCCATGCGGCCGGCGCCCGTCACTACCTGGCGAGTTACGAAGAAGGGAATCAGGCCCTGGGCAATGTCCTCAAAATCGGTGCCACGGGAGTACTGGTAGTTCTCGTGGCTGCCATAGGATGCACCTTTGCCGTCGACGTTGTTCTTGTAGAACTTCAACGGCGGGCACGGGTCGTGGTGTGCGAGGACCGAGGTGCCCTGGGCTGTGAGCTCGTTGACGGCGTCTGCAGCGCGGCGCAGGATGAGGTCCCCGGCGGCGTCGTACAGCATGGCATCCCACGCGTTCGTGCATTCTGGCGAGGAGTACTCCGGGTGCGCATGATCGACATAGAAACGTGCGCCATTGGCGGTGACGACGTTGGCGACGCCGATCGCATTCGGATCTACGACGGGAACGGTGTGATAGCGCTTGAGATCAAACCCTCGGCTATCGCGCAGCGGGTGTTCCTCGCGGAAATCCCAGCGCGAACGTGCCCCAGTGTGCAGCGCGGCATAAGCCACGACGGCATGCGTCGAGGTCACGATGGGAGACAATGCTGGGTTTGACGGGGTAGCAATACCGTACTCGGTTTCAGTCCCCATGACTCGGTTGATACGGCTCATCGTTATGCTCCCATCACTTCGACGCCGGTGACGTGTGCGCCGGCAGAGGTTCCGGCGACGATCTTGGCCCATTCTTCCGGTGTGGCGGAGGTCGGCACGTACTCGGATTCAGCCTGTTCCGCGGCGATGGCCTCGTGGAGGTGTTGTGCGGTAATTCCAGGGTCAGTTCCGTCGGCTGAGCGGAGTGCTTCTTTGAGGGCAAGCTTCTTCGCGCGAGAGACGATATTGGCAATCATCGCTCCGGAGACGAAATCGCGGTAATGCAGCACGCGCGGCTCCGCATTGGCGTAGAGCAGCCGAACGAAGGGGCGGTCTGCGTAGAGATCGTCGACGGCGGTGTCGATGAGCGTCGCGAGATCGCCCTCGTGCGGCACCGTTTCTGGAAAGTGGCGCGCAAAGATCTCGCGCGCACCGTCTTTGGTGGGACGATTGATGCGAATCTTGATATCGAGGCGCCCTGGGCGCATAATTGCCGGATCAATGAGCTCTTCACGGTTGGTCGCACCAATGACGATGACGTTGTTGAGCTTTTCCACGCCGTCGAGCTCCGTAAGCAGCTGTGGGACAACTGTGGTTTCCATATCGGAGGACACGCCTGAGCCGCGAGTGCGGAAAATGGATTCCATCTCATCGAAGAAGATGATCACTGGGCGTAGGCTGCCGTCTTCGGAAGGCTCAGAGGCCAACTCGCGGGCGCGTTCAAAGATCAGGCGTATGCGACGCTCGGTTTCGCCAACATACTTGTTGAGCAGCTCCGGGCCCTTGACGTTGAGGAAGTAGCTCGGGGCAGTTGCTCCCAGAGAACTGGACAGAGAATGCGCCACAGCCTTAGCGATGAGAGTCTTGCCGCACCCGGGAGGACCATAGAGCAGCACGCCTTTGGGCGGCTGGAGATCGTACTGCCGGTAGAGGTCTGGGTGCAGGAAAGGCAGCTCCACAGAATCCCGAATCTGGGAAATCTGCTCATCCAGACCGCCGATGTCATCGTAGGAAACGTCTGGAACTTCCTCGAGGGTCAGCTGCGCCACCTCAGTCTTGTGCACGCGTTCGGCCGCGACGGCGGACTTGGGCTCGATGAGGAGGGTATCGCCCGCGCGAACCTCGTCCCGCAGGTGCGCGGCGAGCACAACGACCTGCTCCTCCCCTGCGGAGTTGGTGATGACCGCACGGTCGGTGCCGAGGCGCTCGTGAAGCGTGGCTAGCGATCCCGTGTTGACCGGCTCACAGGCTTCCACCACAACAAAACCTTCGCCCAAGCGCACCTGCTGGCCCACCTTTAACGAGCCAGGCTCAAGGTTGGGTGAAATCTTCACGCGCATGACGCGGCCATTGGTATACACCTCGGCATCGCGACGCGAATCGTGCGGCCGGCCGGAATAGCCTAGGAAGACTCCATACGTGGAGGCAGGTTCCGCCAAAGCGTCAACTTCAGCAAGTAGCTGCTGCAGCTTGACGCGCGCATCCTTTAACAAGGCGGCGAGCTTAGTGTTGCGCTCAGAGAGTTGATCAATCTGCCGGCGCAACTGGGTGTGCTCGGAGGCGTTGGTGGCATCGTTCATAGGATCCACCCTAGCGCGCGGGCAGGCCCTTACCCCCTACTTTCGTGCGCGGCGCTGCGGGCGGGGCGGCGTGACGCCGTCGGCAAGCCGGCGCGTCCAAATCAGGAAGGCAGTGTGGGCGTTCATGCGGTGCTCTGGGCGCGTAGCTAGGCCCTCCACCTTCCACTCGCGCACCAGGGACTCCCACGCCTTGGGTTCGGTAAAGCACTTAAGCTCACGGATACCTTCCATCACCTTCATGAGCTGAGGCACGGTGGCCACATAGGTCATGAACACGCCACCCGGAATGAGGATGTCACGTACCTTTTCTAGGTGCTCCCATGGCTCGAGCATGTCGAGAATGACGCGATCGACTGGCCCTCCTAGATCCTCGACGTTGACGTCGGCCAAGTCCCCCAAACGCGGGCTCCACCACTCGGGCTGCTCGCCGAAGTATTCCTTAACGTTGTCCACTGCGTATTCGAGGTGATCATCGCGGACTTCGTAGGAGTACACGTGGCCCTGTGGGCCCACGGCTCGCAGCAACGTCATGGACAACGCACCGGAACCGGCACCTGCCTCAAGCACCCGGGCACCCATGAAAATATCGCCTTCGACCAAGATCTGTGCGGAGTCCTTGGGGTAAATCACTGCTGCGCCACGCGGCATGGAGAGCACGTGATCCACCATGAGGTGGCGGAAGAGCAGAAAAGAGCTACCTAAAGTGGAGTCGATGACAGAGCCTTCATCGAGCCCCACGATGTCATCGTGATTGATGATGCCCTTGTGCGAGTGGAACTGGCCTCCCTCTTCGAGGACGATGGTGTAGTGACGGCGCTTAGCGTCGGTGAGCTGCACGCGGTCGCCGTAGCTGAAGGGACCAGAATAAGCCATAGCGGTGAGGGCCTTTCACAAATGAGGGGATGTCCGGGTTAACCCACCAAGTATGCCTCAAGAGCCTGGCCGAGCCATAGTTGGTCACGTTCGCCCACAAGCTCGCGGGCGGAATGCATCGACAGCATCGGCACACCGACATCCACCGTGGGGATGCCCAGACGGGTAGCAGAGATGGGGCCGATAGTGGAGCCACACGGCACGTCATTATTGCCTACGAAGCGCTGGTACGGAACACTTGCGCTGCGGCAGGCATCCTCCCAGAGATTCACCGTGACAGCATCGGAGGCATAACGCTGGTTGCCGTTTATCTTGGTCACGGGACCTTGGCCGATGATTGGATGATGCGTAGGATCGTGCTTTTCAGCATAGTTTGGGTGCACCGAGTGCGCTGCATCCGCTGATACGCAGCTGGAGCGGGCGAACATCTGGAAACGCTGTTCCTCGTTCGCGCCGAGCGCACGCGCGGTACGCGTGAGCACGTCTCCCAGGATGGGACCGCCGGCACCATAACGGGAGGAGGAGCCAACCTCTTCGTGGTCAAATGCGGCCATCACCAGAATGTCCTGGTTGTTAGGCGCTGTGCTTGACGACGCCACTCCAACCATCGCCCGCAGCGAGGCATGAACGGAGGATAGATTATCCATACGCCCGGCAGCGATGAGCTTCTCCCCCGCGCCGAAGACCTCCCCACGGTGGGCATCCGCAGTAATGAGATTGAAGGAGGCAATGTCATCGGGTTCAACGCCGAGTTGGTTGCCGATCACGCCCATCACGGAGGTCTCTGGCGTACCTACGGAGAGTACCGGCTGCATGTGGCGTTGACGCTCCGGCTTGAATTCATCCTTGCGGTAGAGGTGGATGGCCAGCGAAGGCAGGCGCAGGAGCGGACCAGTGTTGACGAGGTGGCGGGAACCATCCTTGGTCAAAACTTGGCCGCCCACGGTGAGCTCGCGATCAAACCAACTGTGCAACAAAACGCCGCCATAGACTTCCACAGCTACCTGTTGCCACCCAGCGGAATCGAAGTCCGGAGTGGGCTTAAGGGCAAGGCCTGGGGAGTCGGTATGAGAACCGATGATGCGGAATCCGGACTCCGGGCTAGCCCCTTCCGGTACATACCACGCCATGACTGCGCCTCCCCGCACCATGACGTGTCCACCTGGTTCGGCTGACCACTCCTCGTTTTCCTCCTGGCGGCTAAATCCCGCCTCCGTCAGCTGGCGCGCTACTTCTTCAGCAGCGTGGTAAGAGGAGGGGCTAGCAGCGATGAAATCGAGAAACGCTTTCGTGGTATCCGTCGTAGTCATACCTTCTAGCTTGCCACGGTTGGCAGCTGTACGTCCCCAAGTATGTGGGCCCAAGTATGTGCAGCAGGGTTCTCCGAGGCCATGCGCTAGGCTAGGCAGCATCATGCCGAAACGACTAGCCCTCTCCCCTTCCCGCGCGTCCGATTACAACCAGTGCCCATTGCTTTACCGCTTCAGGGCTATTGACAAGCTTCCTGAGCCTAAGACGAAGGCGCAGGTCAAAGGCACACTGGTTCATGCTGTTTTGGAAAACATGCATAAGCTCCCACGCGAGGAGCGTGATTACCCGGCCGCAGTAAAAATGATTAAGCCCGAATGGGCCACGATGGTTGAGGCGGACCCGGATCTGCGGGACCTCGTCCCTGCTGAGGAAGAACTCGACTTCTTCATCGAGGCACGTGAACTGGTCAAGGGTTATTTCCAGATGGAGAACCCCCAGGGCTTCGACGCCTACGAGTGCGAGATGTACGTGGATACGGTTTTGCCCAACGGTGTGCCCGTCCGCGGCTTTATTGATCGCGTTGATGTCGCACCCACCGGAGAAGTGCGCGTGGTGGACTACAAGACCGGAAAGAAGCCTCTCCCCCGGTATTCACACGATGCGCAATTCCAGATGCGTTTCTATGCACTCGTGTATTGGCGGCTGATGGGGACGATTCCGGCGCAGTTGCGCTTGATGTACCTCAAGGTGCTGGACTCAATGTTCCTTACGCCAGGTCCTGAGGAGCTCGCATACTTCGAGCGTGACTTGGGCGAGCTCTGGGCCAAGATCGAAGGCGATGGCAAAGCTGGCGATTTTCGCCCCAAGACCTCGAAACTGTGCGGCTGGTGCTCGTTTCAAGACCTGTGCCCAGCCTTCGGCGGAACGCCACCTGAGTACCCCGGCTGGCCGGAGTAGAAGGGTGGGCCGGAGTAGAACGGCCGAGTAACCGTTCTACTAGCTTTTGAACACCCCGACCATATCGGGCTTACACCTAAAACAGGCCGGAAATTGTACCGTCTGCAGCAACATCGATGTTGTTCGCTGCTGGCTTCTTAGGCAAGCCCGGCATGGTCATCACATCACCCGTCAATGCCACGATGAAGCCGGCACCAGTGCGCGGCTGGAGTTCGCGGACATGCAGGGTATGTCCCTCGGGAGCACCGAGCTGGCTCGGATCGTCGGAGAAGGAGTACTGCGTCTTGGAGATCACGACTGGGTACTTTTCCCAGCCGTTATCCTTGATGTATTTCAGATCCTTGAGAGCCTTCGATGAGTATTCAACACTCTCAGCGCGGTAGATCGTGGTGGCGACGGTCTGGATCGATGCCTCGATGCCCTCTTCAGGATCATAGAGCTGCTTCGAACCGCCCTCAGTGAGATTCTCAAGCAGCAGCTGTGCAAGTTGTGTCGCACCCTGGCCGCCCTTGGCCCAAACTTCGGCTTCTTCCAGAGCAACGCCAAATTCCTTGGCCCACTGGCGCATGAAGTCACGCTCCGCGTCGGTATCGCTGCCAAAGAGGTTGAGGGCAACAACTGGAGTAAGCCCAAAGCTGCGGAGGTTTTCGACATGGCGCTCGAGGTTGACCACCCCCTTCTTCAAGGCGTCAAGGTTCTCTGTGGTGAGTTCCTCGCGCGGCTGGCCACCGTTGTACTTCTGCGAACGAATCGTGGCTACGACCACGGCGCCGGCTACATCAAGATCACCAAAGCGGGCTTTGATATCCATGAACTTTTCGCCGCCGAGGTCAGCACCAAAGCCAGCTTCAGTGAGGACGATGTCACCAAAGCGCATCGCAGTTTGGGTCGCGAGCAGAGTATTGCAACCATGGGCGATGTTGGCGAAGGGGCCACCATGAACAAAAGCCGGGGTTCCGGCCAAGGTCTGTACCAGGTTAGGGTTAAGCGCGTCCCGCATAAGCGCAGTCAGGGCACCCTCGGCATCCAAGTCGCGAGCGGTTACTGGCTTGTGGTCGTAAGTGTAGCCCACCGTGATGTCACCCAGGCGCTTCTTCAGATCGGCGAGGTCCGTAGCGAGACCCAAAATTGCCATGATTTCCGAGGCTGCCGTGATGGTGAAGCTGGTCTCTCCTGGTACGCCGTGGGCAGGTCCACCCAACCCAGTGATGACGTTGCGCAAGGCGCGGTCATTGACATCGACACAACGCTGCCATGTCACGCGACGCGGATCGATGTTGAGCGTATTGCCTTGATGGATGTGGTTATCAATGATGGCGGCCAGCGTATTGGTGGCTGCGGCGATAGCGTGAAAATCACCGGTGAAGTGGAGGTTGATGTCCTCCATAGGAACTACCTGCGAGTAGCCACCACCGGCAGCGCCACCTTTGATGCCCATGACTGGTCCCTGGGAAGGCTCACGGAGAGCGACGATAGCTTTCTTACCAAGTGCGGCGAGGGCATCGGTGAGGCCAATGAGGACCGTCGATTTACCTTCACCGGCCGGAGTCGGCGACACCCCCGTTACGAGAACAAGCTTTCCTTTAGCGGGCATGTCCTCAATGTGGGTGATATCCACTTTGGCTTTCGTACGGCCAAAGGGAATCAATGCTGATTCGGGGATACCAGCACGGGAGGCAATCTCAGTGATGGGCTCCAGGTGGTGGGCTTGGGCAATGTCAACGTCTGAAGGTTGAGTACTCATGCCCACCAGTTTAGCGCGGTGAGAGCCCGATTTTTAGCGTGCGCTGGCTAAATAATGGCTGGCTAGATAAGGACGGCGCCGAAGAGGTAGCAGAGGACAATCGACAGCACGATGTTCAGCACACCCGGAACGATAAATGGGTGGTTGAAGACTGCCTTGCCGATGCGTGTCGAACCGGTATCGTCCATCTCCACTGCTGCCAGCAGAGTCGGATAAGTCGGCAGGATGAACAGTGCGGACACCGCTGGGAAAGCGGCTACAGCGGTCAGCGGGTTGACACCAAGTGCCAATGCGGCCGGCATAAGGGCCTTGGTGGTGGCTGCCTGCGAGTACAGCAGAGCCGCAGCAAAGAAGAGAACGACAGCCAGCAGCCATGGAGCCGATGCGATGATCTCTCCGGAGAGCTCCTGAATATCTTCCATGTAGTGGTTAATCAGGGAGGTGCCCAGCCAGGCAACACCCAACACGCAGATACATGCGGACATACCGGATTTGAACACCGGGGTATTGAGAACATCGCCAGCCGGCACCTTAGTCAGCATCACGATCAGGGTTGCTGCGGTGAGCATCACCGTCATAATGGCCTCATTACGTGGCAAAGTCGGTTCCTCAATGAGTCCAACCTGCGACGAGGTCAGCGTAGCCCACAGCATGACGATGACAATGGCCACGAGGAAGATGATGACGGAAGACTTCGCGCCCTGGCTCGGGCTGTAGTTGGACGCTCCTTGCGGAAGCTTGACCAGACCCTGCTCCTTACGCTGCTGGTATACGGGATCATCCTCCAACTCGACACCCGCACGGTTGGCTACCCATGCTGCCGGGAAGATGGCGAGGAACGTAGCTGGAATAAGGACAGCCAAAATCTGGAGGTAGCCCACACCCATCGGCTCAAGCAATGATGCCAACAGGACGACTGCAGCAGAAATCGGTGAGGCGCAAATCGCCATCTGCGAAGCGACCACGGAGATGGACAACGGACGAGAGGGGCGTACCTTTCCTTCCTTGGCCACCTCAACAATGACCGGGAGGGTAGAAAAGGCGGTGTGGCCCGTACCGGCAAGCACCGTCATGAGCCAGGTAACAATCGGGGCATAGAAAGTGATTCGTTTGGGATTCTTGCGGAGGAATTTCTCGGCGAGATAAACCAAGTAATCCATACCGCCAGCGCGCTGCATGGCAGCGATGGCGGCAATAACAGTCATGATGATGCCGATGACGTCGAAAGGAATGTCCTCGCGCGTAATCGGAACTCCGGTAAGGCCGAGAATCAAGACGCCCAGGCCACCAGCCATACCGATTCCGATGGAACCGATTCGAGCACCCAGGTAAATCGCCGCTAGGACAATGAGAATGTGCACAACAACCATGTGTGACTCCAATATTCGCAGCAGTGCTGCGGGACAAGAGGGTAAGTCGCGCCCTACCCGATGCCTGTGGGGTCAAGCACGACAACTGACTGTTTTTATTCTGCCCCATTTGAGCGAAAAGATGCGGACTTAAGCCCGATTGTGTCCACTTACACACCCGTAAGGAGGCCCGGACTTAGGCCAATTTAGTGCGAAACAATCCCACCCCACCGCCGAAAACCACCAGGTAGCAGTGTCAAGAGTCACGTTGCTCACCCACCCAAGACCTAAGTCAGGCCACAATGACCGTTTCCGTAGAGCACTGCACGTCTCTTCCCAAACGGATTACCTCTTCGCTCCCCTCGCAATGCGCAACGTCTGCATCCCTCCATCGACATGCTGGAAGCATCTTACGAAAGGCGCCTGACAAAAGGCATCAGTCATAAGGCGTTTTCACGGCTGAAAACGCCATTTACTCATTGCAGATGGCGTTTTTAGACCCAAAGATGCCCTTTGCCAGATGCCTTTTACAAAACGCCCTCCTGCCTTAGGTCAATTTAGTGCGGAACAATCCCACCTCACCGCCGAAAACCACCAGGTATCAGTGCCAAGAGTCACGATGCTCACCCACCCAAGACCTAAGTCAGGTTACACACCCGTAGCGAGGTTTCTCTTTTCCCAAACATCGGAGAAAGGAATCAGCGCCCGCACCCGCCAACAGTGGCGGTGCGGGCGTTGAAGTAGCACACTTTGACGCCTGCACGTGCGGGCGTCATTACGACGATTTATTCGTCAATGTACAGCTGACCGCGGAACTCTGGGTGCATGAGGTTCTCAACAGACAGCACACGGTTGAGGGTTTCTTCGTCGAGAAGGCCCTTCTCCAAAACCAGTTCCTTGACGCCCTTGCCGGTCTCGAGGGACTCCTTGGCAATGAGGTCACCATTGTGGTGGCCGATGAACGGGTTCAGGTAGGTGACGATACCGATGGAGTTCTCGACGTAGGCACGGCAGACGTCCGCATTGGCGGTAATACCCTCAACGCACTTCTCGCGCAGGGTATCCACGGCATTGCCCATAATGCGGATGGACTGGAAGAGCGCCTCGCCGATAACCGGCTCCATGACGTTGAGCTGGAGCTGGCCAGCCTCAGCAGCCATGGTGACGACGTGGTCGTTACCAAAGATCTTGAAGCAGACCTGGTTCACAACCTCTGGGATAACCGGGTTGACCTTACCCGGCATGATGGAGGAACCAGCCTGACGCGGCGGAAGGTTGATCTCTGCCAGGCCAGCGCGCGGACCGGAAGACAGAAGACGCAGGTCATTACAGATCTTGGCCAGCTTCATGGCGGCACGCTTGATCGTGGAGTGCAGAAGCACGTAGGCACCGCAGTCAGAGGTGGCCTCGATGAGATCGCGGGCGGTCTTGATTTCCAGACCAGTGACCTCAGACAGAGCGGCGGTGACCTGGTGGCGGTAGCCAGCTGGCGTATTCACACCGGTACCGATGGCGGTAGCACCCAGGTTGATCTCGAGCAGACGTTTCTGGGAATCGCGCAGGATGGCCTGCTCCTCAGCAAGGTTGTGAGCGAAAGCCTTGAACTCGTCACCGAGGGTCATCGGGACAGCGTCCTGCAGCTGGGTACGGCCCATCTTCAGGATGTCGCAGAAGTCGTTGCCCTTGGCATGGAAAGCAGCCTGCAGGGCATCGATTCGCTCGATGAGGTCCTCCATAGCGTAGTACAGGCCGAGGCGGAAGCCGGTCGGGTACGCATCATTGGTGGACTGAGACATGTTGACGTCATCATTCGGGTTAATGATGTCGTAGGCGCCCTTTTCCTCACCGAGGTGCTCAAGCGCCAGGTTGGCCACGACCTCATTGGTGTTCATGTTGAGCGAAGTACCAGCGCCACCCTGGAAGACATCCAGCGGGAACTGATCCATGCAGCGGCCCTTCTCCAAGATCTCATCACACGCCCAAATGATGGCCTCTGCCTTCTTCTTAGGCAGAACGTGAAGGCGGCGGTTGGCCATTGCAGTGGCCTTCTTGACCTGAACCATGCCGCGGATGAAGTCCGGAATGGTGTTGATGGTCACGTAGGAAATCTGGAAGTTCTCAATTGCGCGCAGCGTGTGGACGCCGTAGTACGCGTCGTTGGGAACCTCCATGGAGCCGAGGAGGTCGGTCTCAGTACGAGTCTTTTTGGTGCTCGTAGCCTTAGGCGCCTTGTTAGTAGCCTTCTCCTCAACCTCAGACTTGGCGGCCTTGGTCTCGGTCTGAGCATCCTTCTTAGTGGACTTTGCCATGATGGCTGACTCCTTGCATATAAATCGAAGAACGACGGTGGTCACCCTTCATCGTAGCCAGGAGCGCGAATAAAATGTTTGGCATCTGCCCCTAAAATCGGGCAATACGGAGATCTGACGCAAGAATTGCTTCCGCTCCAAGCTCAGAAAGACTGTCCATGACCTGGTTTGCCAGCTTGCGGGGAACCATGACGCGGACTGCTACCCATCCTTCACGTGCCAACGGGGAAATTGTTGGACCCGTTAAGCCGGGCGTGACGGCTTCGACGTCCGGGAGATCCTTTTCGGCCACGTTGTAGTCGAGCATGACGTAGTGACGTGCGTTGAGGATGCCTCGAATGCGGCCGAGCACAACGTTTTCTTCATCTGTCAGTTCCTCCCCCGCGCGTTTGATGACAACTGCTTCCGACGCCACGATGGGATCACCGAAAGGTGCAAGGCCCTGCTGTCGCAGCGTGGCTCCCGTGGAGACAACGTCCGCGATGACATCGGCTACCCCTAGGTGGATGGAAATTTCGACCGCACCGTCAAGGCGAATAACCTCCGCCTCAATGCCGTTGGTTGCCAGGTGGTCACGCACAACGTTGGGGTACGAGGTGGCAATGCGCTTGCCTTGCAGCTTGTCCACAGTCCACTCCTCGCCTGCGGGCGCGGCATAACGGAACGTGGATGCTCCAAACCCAAGGTTGAGCACCTCGTCGAATTTGGCGCGAGAGTCTTGGGCAAGGTCCCGGCCCGTAATACCGAGGTCAAGCACGCCTTGAGCAACGTAGATGGCGATATCCTTAGGACGCAGGAAGAAGAATTCAACGCCGTTCGCCTCATCAACGACGTTGAGGGATTTGTTGTGTCCGCGGCCTTTGTACCCGGCCTCTTTGAGGATTTCGAGAGCAGACTCGGAAAGGGAACCCTTGTTGGGAACAGCAATTTTGATCATGAATGCGGCTTTCTCTAGAGGTAGCGGTAGATGTCTTCGAGCTTCAGGCCGCGCTTATGGGCCATGACCTGCAGCCAATACAGCAGCTGCGACATTTCCTCAGCTAGTTCCTCATCAGACTGGTATTCCGCGGCGATCCATACTTCGCCAGCCTCTTCGATGATCTTCTTGCCCAGATGGTGAATACCTTTGTCATAGGCCTCCACGGTGCCGGAGCCCTCAGGCCTCTCGGTGATTTTCTGGGACAGTTCCTCAAACAGGCTCTCAAAATTCTTCACAGGTGCATATTCTTCCACACCGCTGCATAGAATTCTGCCCTCTGGCTGAAATTGATACCGCCGAACACTGCTCAGCGTTAGCGCAGGATCCGGGTGAACCAGGAATACACATCGTCGGCAGTAGCACCTACAAGGTGCCGCGCAGAATGCAGGTGGGAAATCTCTGTTGCCTCCGCAGGAACATCAACGTGGTCACCTTCAGGAAGAGCGATGACGGCGCAGCCGGCGTCGACAGCCGCACGCATTCCGGCAGCAGAATCCTCAAAGACTAGGCACTCCCCTGGTTCTAGGCCAAGGCGGCGAGCGGCCTCGGCATACATGTCCGGAGCAGGTTTGCCATGAGGGACCTCGTCACCGCAAATGGTGTCCACAAAGTAGCCGCGGCCCAGCGCCTCAATAGCAGAATCCGCCACATAGCGTTCTGTATTGGTCGTCACCATCATCGGCATGCCGTGTTCCTTGAGTTCGCTGAGCAGCTCAGGAACGCCAGGGAAAATTTCGAGGTGTTGAGCAAACAGCGATTTAACGTAGTCAAACATGAGCGTGCGGTAGCGCTCCGTATCGCCCGGTTGCAAAGTCACGCCAGCTTTATCGGCGCAGATATCCAGCGTGTCCTCAAAGGTCGCGCCCACAGTGGCAAGACGCTCAGTTGGCGTGAGGCGGCGTCCCAAGCTCTCTGAGAGATGAAACGTGGCCTCTTCCCACAATGGCTCGGAATTGGTGAGTGTGCCATCCATATCCCAGAAGATTGCGGATGGTCGACGAATCTGCACAGTCAATTAGAAGTCTAGCTCCGGAAGCTGCGAGAGGGCCTCATCGTCGGCGCCTGTGGCAGCCGAGGCAGAGTGAATAAGCTCGGTCAGCTCTTCCTTCTCCTCTGGCTCCAAGACAGCATCGGCATTCTTACGGTTGAAGGCACCGAGCTTCTCCACCGAGGGTTTCACGGCAGCGCTCAGAATCGGCCCTTCTGGGTCGTCTGGAAGCTTGTCCAGATTATCGAGGAACTCCTCGATAATCTCCTTCAGTTCCGGGAGGACGGCGGCATCGAAAGGTGCCTCCCAGAACTCCTTCTCATCCTCCTTGAGGTAATCGCCGGTGGCGAAGGATTGAAGGTTAGAAATGAACTCATCAACGGTGGGCTGGAATTCTGCGCGAATGCTCATGAGCTAGATAATGCCTGAAGATCTCTAGAGGCGCACGCCCAACAGAGAATTTATTGCTGTGCGGATGAGAGCAGCCGCTTCGGCGGTGCTTTCCTCGGTGGAATCAGCGTCTCTGCGCAGCGCCTCAGTGGCCCAAGCGTCAAGGTTTTCAAGCGCGCGTGGGGTGTCGAGATCGTCAGCCAACGCTGCTCGCACATCCTGGATTACTGCTTGCAGGGACTCAACCTGGCCAGGGCTTTTTGCAGCAGCACGCCAGTGCGACAAACGCTCCTGAGCGGTAGCCAGCACG
This sequence comes from Corynebacterium sp. FDAARGOS 1242, assembly GCF_016889985.1. Lineage (NCBI taxonomy): Bacteria > Bacillati > Actinomycetota > Actinomycetes > Mycobacteriales > Corynebacteriaceae > Corynebacterium > Corynebacterium sp. FDAARGOS 1242. Next base: position 1,002,396 of record NZ_CP069568.1, read on the forward strand.
TCATCAGACCAATCACGGTCACCGCGGTAGTGGCCGGCATAGACACCGAGACGGATCGCTGAGGGGTCCACGCCAGCCTCGACCAGCTTGTGCACGAAGACGAGGTTTCCCAAGGACTTCGACATCTTCGTTCCCTCAAGTCCAATCATGCCGGAGTGGACGTAGACCTGTGCCATACGTTCGACCTGGAGCGCAGCTTCTGCATGGGCTGCAGAGAACTCATGATGCGGGAACTTCAAATCAGAGCCGCCGCCCTGAATCGTGAAGGTGGAGCCAAGGCGGTTGGTGGCAATAGCCGAGCACTCAATGTGCCAACCCGGGCGGCCAGGACCGAAGGGAGAGTCCCAGGCGGGTTCACCTTCACGGTGTGCGCGCCAAATCAGAGCATCGAGTGGATCACGCTTGCCAGGGCGATCTGGGTCACCGCCACGCTCAGCAAAGAACGTCTCCATCTGCTCACGGGAATAGTTCGACTCATAGCCAAAGTTATCCGTGGCCTCGATCGACGCGTAGACATCGGGATATTCCGGATCATCGACGGTGTAGGCCGCGTCGACGTCGAGAAGCTTCTGCACCATCACCGTAATCTCATCAATAGCTTCCATCGCACCGATAAAATGCTGCGGTGGAATCACGGAAAGTAGCTCCATATCGGAGCGGAAGAGATTAATTTGGGACGTGCCCAGCTCGCGCCAGTCCACACCGTCGCGCTCAGCCCTTTCAAAAAGTGGGTCGTCGACGTCAGTGATGTTCTGCGCGTAGTTGACCTTATAGCCGTTGTCCAGCAGCTGGCGATAAATCAGGTCGAAGGTGAGGTATGTTGCCGCATGGCCTAAGTGAGTGGAGTCGTACGGCGTGATGCCACAGACATACATGCTGGCGGTATCACCGTTGATGTCTACCTTTGAGACAACCTCATCGGCCGAATCATAAAGGTGAAGCGGGACGGGAGTGCCGGGGACAGAGTCGACGTGCGGTGTAGGCCAAGATTGCATGCCCACAATCCTAACGCGCGCCCCACTCTGATGACACGACCGCGGCCATCACACCGTGCCTTGGGAGGAATGCTAGGGCACGAGCACTCCCAGTGCCAGCAAGATCATGACGATAATGCCGACGGGAATGCGGTAAGCAGCGAACCACTCGAAGGAGTGGTTGCCCACAAACTTCAGCAACCACGCGATGGAGGCGTAGCCCACGATGAAGGCAATACCTGTCCCCACGAGCAGTTGCATACCGGTGGCGGACTGACCAACGGTGGGGCCGAAGGCGTCCCCCAGCGAAAAGAGCCCTGAAGCCATCACCGCCGGAATAGCCAGAAGGAAGCTGAAACGAGTAGCTACCTCACGGTCGAGGCCCAGAAAGAGGCCGCCGGAGATCGTACCGCCGGAGCGAGATACACCGGGGATCAGCGCAAGGCACTGACACAAGCCCATAACGATGGCATCGCGCATGGTCAGTTCCTCAAAGCTGCGAGTCTTCTTACCCATGCGTTCAGCCAGGATAAAAACGAATGAAAAAAGCACCAACATAGAAGCCGTGATCCACAGATTGCGCAGGTTGTCACGAATCAAGTCTTTGCCAAGAACACCCAGGATGCCAATAGGAATAGAGCCAACGATCACCATCCACCCCATGCGGTAGTCCTGGCCGCGCTTGTCCTTGTTGGCAAGGCCCATGAACCAGCCCTTGAGGATCTGCCAAATCATGCCGGCGAAATACACGATGACGGCTAGCTCGGTCCCGAGCTGAATGACGGCGGTAAAGGAAGCACCTGCGTCCTGCCCCCAGAAGAGCGTAGAGACGATACGCAGGTGGCCAGAAGAGCTGACGGGCAAAAATTCGGTGAGGCCTTGGACAAGGGACAGGACAATGACCTGCATCCATGTCATGGCGTCAGAAGCAGCTGTTGTAGTCACTCGCGACAGCCTACTCGTCGCGCTTGCGGCTTCCGGTTTGCACCACGCTGGCTGCTAGGATGAGAAATCGTGAAAATGCGTGGAGTTTTGCTTTCTTGTGCCCTTCTCACCAGCACGTCTGCCCTCGCAGCATGTGATCCCACGGTGGGAATAGGAGGAGATCCCGACTCGGCCGTTTACGGCCAAGCAGAGCCCGCCGACTCCCCCGCTACGCAGAACGCAGCCGGGAAGGTCGTGGATTTCGACAAGGTCACTGACACCGCTGCGCTGGGTGACGTTCTTGCAGTCCGCACAGCAGATGCACTCACTATAGGCACGCAAGCTGACTTCGAGGCAGATGAGGCAACCCGAGTGGACATCGATAAGCACTGCGGAGACCTCACCGCGTCTCCTTCGCATTTCGTCCTAGCTTGCGGCGACACAGTTCTTCTCATAGACGCACAGAAGCCAGCTTCTCCGCAGGAGCTTGCCGTGGATGAGGAGACACCCGTAACGGTCGCTGCCGAGACCTCTACTGGTGAGATCTTCGTGGGCTCGGCGGATTCGACGACTGTGGGCGTTTACAAGGACGCCGAGAGGACTGGCACCATCAAGGTGGAAGCTGGCAGTGACCAGCTTATTTCCGTCCCTAATCCGGATGGTGCAGATGGCGTCGTCCGCGTACTGCGCAAAGACTCCACAATCCAATCCTTGGACTGGGAAAAAGACCGCGCCGGCGGTCGACTGCGCGTGGGCCAGGGCGTCGGTCAGATTGCCGGCGGTGACGGAGCGGTGGTGGTGGCTTCGGATACCGTGGGCAAACGTGTGGCCATCTACACCGCGAGCGACGTTATCCGTCTCCACCAATTCGGCAACACGGAGGGCACGCCCTGGGCTGTAGCTTGGGACAATGAACGGGAGTTGGCGTGGGTTACCACCACAGATAACAATCTGCTTCATGCCTACACCGTCTCCTCCGGAGTTCCGGAACTCACCGGAAGCGTTGAAACGGTAGCAGGCGCGCAGAATATCGCCGTGCTTGACGACGGCACAGTGGTCGCCGCTTCCGCTAACGGTGACGGGCTGCAGTTCATCAACGATCCGGAGCTAGACGGCTCCTAGCCTCTGAGGCGCTGTTCTCCGCTATCCCAATCCACTACTCGCTTTCCCCCTGCCACTATGGACTAGAAGGATTATTCATGCAGTATTCCGCGCTCGACCGCGCTCGCCACGCCGCATATCAGGTTGCTCTTAAGGGAATGTTTCGGCTGAGCCCAGAGCGCATCCACGGCATTATCACCATGGGCCTTGCTGGCCTGCAGGCAGTTGGCCCCGCTAACCGGTTGTTGGCGAAGGTGCTGCCAGTCACTGATCCCATGCTGGAACAGGAAGTCTTCGGTGTTCGGTTCCCCCGCCCGTTGGGCCTTGCTGCTGGTTTCGACAAGAATGCCTCCTCCCCCGATGTGTGGGCTCCGATGGGCTTCGGCTACGCGGAGTTGGGCACTATTACGCCAAAGGCACAGCCAGGAAACCCGGCTCCCCGCCTATTCCGACTCAAACCGGACAAGGCCATCCTCAACCGCATGGGCTTCAACAATGAGGGAGCGCTCCATGCCGCGCGTAACCTGCGCAAGCGCCGCTACAACGACGTCATCGGCATTAATATTGGCAAGAACAAAGTGACCACGTCTGAGCACGCTGTGGACGATTACCGCCAGTGCGCGTCGCTCCTCGGGGATCTGGTTGATTTTGTGGTGGTCAATGTCTCTTCCCCTAACACCCCTGGCTTGCGTGACTTGCAGGCGGTGGAGTCGTTGCGCCCGATTATGGAGGCAGTCGTGGAATCCACGTCCCGCCCTGTTTTGGTGAAGATTGCGCCGGATTTGTCGGACGAAGATATAGATGCAGTGGCTGATATGGCTGTCGAGGTGGGCCTTGCTGGCATCGTGGCGACCAACACGACGATTTCTCGTGAGGGCCTTTGCACACCGGCTGATAAAGTAGCGGCGATGGGCGCCGGCGGTGTGTCGGGCCCTCCGGTCGCTGCGCGTTCTCTAGAGGTGCTCAAGCGCCTCAATGCCCGCGTGGGTGATGAGCTCGTTCTCATCTCCGTGGGCGGTATTTCCACCCCTGAAGAAGCCTGGGAGCGGATCACCGCTGGCGCTTCCTTGCTGCAAGGTTATACCGGCATGATTTACGGCGGCCCAGACTGGATTTGCGATATTCACCGTGGCATTGCGCTCCAGCTGCGCAACCACGGTCTACGGAATATTTCCGAGGCCGTGGGGTCCGGCTTGGGATGGATTGATTAATGCACCGTGCGGCGAATGACCGCCGCACACAAACCTGCGCCCACGGCGTAGAGGAAGACCACGTATTGCCCCATCGTGGTGAGAACCGTGCTCGGTAGAGCGCGGCTCGCCACGATAAGGACGAGGGCAAGCACGAGCGCGATGATTTGTTCGCGGCTGCCCCGCTGGTCGCGCCGTTGAGTGCTGAATGCGCCGACGAGAAGCGCTGCGCCCACGATGGCGAGACGCCGCCATGTCCACTCAAAAGTAGCTCCCCATCCGTCGGTAAAGATGGAGACCAGCCCGAAGAGTGCTAGCACGGCGGCCAGCAAGGTAAATGCCCCACCTACTCGTAGTCCGGCAGGGATAGCTACTCCGTCGGTTTCGGGATGATTAGTCATTCTTCTGAGTGTAACGGGGGCGAACTAGTGAGCCTCGTACCAGCCCCAAGTAACCGCGCGGCCCAACGTGTGGAAGAAAAGATTGAAACCCAGCACGGTAGGCGTGGCGTCAGGGTCAATATCGAGCTTTTCAACGTCCACGGCATGGACGGCGAAAAGGTAGCGGTGCGGGGCATGGCCAGCAGGCGGCTGGGGGCCATAATAGACACGCTGGCCGGAGTCACCGCGCAGGCTGACAACGCCCTCAAGTCCCAGGTCCTCAGCGGATCCTGCCCCCGTAGGGAGCTCACGCACATCCGCAGGGATATTGAAGACAGCCCAGTGCCAAAATCCGGAACCCGTCGGTGCGTCTGGGTCGAAACACGTCACAGCAAAGGATTTCGTCCCTTCGGGTACATCAGTCCACGCCAGCCGCGGGGAAACATTCTCCGGCGCACGGAACTTCTCAGCGATCTCCGCGCCTTCTTCGATATCGGTAGAGGTCACGGTGAACGCCGCTACCTCCCCCAGCGGGGCGTAAGGATCCGGCCCCGGGAAGCGAGAGTCCGCAGCATAGCTCGGCGTGGTAGTTGCAGTCCTGTCAGATGTGTTGCTAGTCATACTTCCTTTCTACTGGACAGAACTTTTGTCCGCAGAAGATTTGCTCACCATCAACTTTCATCGGTGTGTTTTTGCACGCAATGGGACGTAGAAAAATGCGGGATGACGTCGCGATTTGTGTACTGCAGGCCAATCGGGATACAGTATTCGAGTGCCCAGCCGAGAGGCTGAACAAACACCCTAGCCCGGGTGGCGGAATGGCAGACGCGCTAGCTTGAGGTGCTAGTGTCCTATTAACGGACGTGGGGGTTCAAGTCCCCCCTCGGGCACACTGTGAAATCTCGAGACATCGTTCCGGTCGGTGTCTCGAGATTTTTCGTTTTCAGAGCCGACATTTAGGCTAAAAACCACATTCACGGTAGACAAGGGCCAGAAGTTTGAAATTTTTCGCCCTTATCTACCGTGAACGACAGTGACAGGTGTGCGAGACCTAGTTCCGACCTCAGTTGTCGTTCATAGGTTGAGGACACACCTCTAGAACTGCTCCTGAAAGCGCTAGAAGCAGCAGAGCTGGGCCTCACACGGACTTATTTTCAGCAGCCGTCACTTCGGTGTGGAGAAACCACAGAGGATCGATGTCTCCGAACCAGACACCCCCTCGGGCACACATCAGCCCCGCCCTTTACTGAGACACAAGAGCTCCAGTAAGGCGCGGGGTTTATGTTTGCCGGTACAGTGGGAGCCGTGACATGCGCCACGTGCGCTCTTATCCCCTTTCCACGCGCCCATCAAGGAGTTCTATATGACGGCGACCTTTACGTACCTCGACCCGTTCACCGCCCAGCGCAAGGTTATCGACGCTCCCGAGGGCTCCGAGTATGTCGTCGTCAAGCGCCGCGGTGAGGAAGTCGTGGACGGCGAGGTGATGAGCTTCCACGCCACGCATGGAGACGCCCGTGACGCTGTTATGGCAGGGCTTACGGAGGAGTTTAAGACGGCTGTGGATAATGAGCCTATCTACGTCACTCACGCTCGCCTGCGTGGCGAGTATGCGCGCTACGTTGACCTCTAAAAGCCACACCTTGTGGTGGGCTTTTAGGCCCGCGGGCTTGTTTCTTCTACTACGGTGGCCTTCTTCTTGCCCGTGTAATAGCTATGTAGGCCCTTGATCACAATCGGCGCTACGGATATCAGCACGATGAGAATCATGATTTTGTCGATGGAATCAGCGATGCCTGGGATGCTGCCCAAGAAGACGCCAATCAGGTTCATAGACGCCACCCAGGTCACTGCCCCGCCGACATTCCAGCCCACAAAGTTCTTGTAGGGCATGTTGGCCGTGCCAGCGGCAACCGGGATATAGGTGCGCACGATGGGCACGAAACGGCCCAAGACCAGCGCGAGAGGACCATGCTTGCGGAAGAAATCCTCGGCTGAGCGCAGGTATTCCAACTTGAGTACCTTTGCGTCCCGCTTAAAGAGGCCGCGGCCGAAGCGGTGCCCAATCCAAAAACCCACTTGGTCACCAAGAATTGCGGCAGCCATTCCAACAAAAAGGAGGGCCCAAATAGACACATGCAATTCGTGACGCAAGGTCGCGGCCATGACAAGGAGAGAGTCGCCGGGCAGGAATGGGAACAGTACGCCAGATTCGATAAAGACGACGACGGCCAGACCGGCGACTACCCAGGGGCCGAAGGCCTCAAGCAAGGTGGCCGCGTCCATATAGGACGTTAGGTTGTGTAGAAAGTCCACGGAGGTTCTCCTAGCGATACGGTGCGCACCGTGCGCGCACACTCGTATCAGTATCCTCCTGATTCGACCGAGAAGACGAATCGAAAGCGGCTACCCCAGCAACCTATTTCCAATACCACAGGAAACTGCCAGTTACCAGCCCAGATATTGGCTACGGGACGAACAGCGCTAGGGTTATTCCTCATGGGCTCAGGGTGGATTCGCAACGCAGGTGACTTCCTAAAGTCACTAGGAGGTGCCGCGTGGAGCAGCATGCGCGCTTGGTCATGGCGGCGTTGGCTCCTCGTAGGAGTCGGCTGCGCGGCACTGGTGGTAGCGGCCGCGCTTGTCGACGTCCCCGATACCGCCGCCCTACGCCAGTGGTCGGAACATCTCGGCCCATGGTTTGTCGTGGCCTTCACCGCCGCTTACGTCCTCTTCACGCAATTCCCCATCCCGCGCACCGTGTGGACAGTTGCCGCTGGACTCTTCTTTGGTCCGTGGCTGGGACTTGGAGTGTCGCTCGTGGCCCTAACGATGTCCGCCACGCTGTCACTTATCGTTGTTCGTAGTCTCCTGGGCGAGTGGATACGCCCTCACTTGAGCCATCCAGCGGTCTTCACGATCAATACCCGCCTGGAGCGACGTGGCTGGTTGGCCATTGCCTCGCTTCGCCTCGTCGCAGGAGTTCCCTTTTGCTTAGTAAATTATGTCGCGGCGCTTACTCCTATTCCCGTCTCACACTTTGCTCTTGCAACACTTTTTGGATCCATTCCTACTACGGCGATTGGGGTGTTTTTTGGTGATGCCCTGACGGGGCATGCTGATCCCCTAACGATTGTTGCGCTCTTGGTAGCTACTGCGCTGGGGGTGACTGGCTTGGTGCTCGACACGCGGCTACCAGCTCGCCCCTCCATGAGCGCTCAGGTCAAGCACAAGGAGTAGACTTGGGCTTGTTTCTTGCCGGAAGGAGTCTCTCACAGTGCTAGCAGTCCATGCCCGTTACCGCGGCCGTTCGGTGCGCCGAGCCGAATTGGTGCAGCGTTCCGCCGCTGCCCTATCTACTTTGGAGGGCATCGGGGAGTTTGAAGTACTCGGCGTGGAAGACATCTGTGCGGTGGCCTACTCGGCTTCCTCGGTCTGTGACGTGGTGATGGCCTTGCTGGCTGATGGTGATTGGGCTATTGGCATCGGTGTTATTCCCGGAGACGATGCTAGCGACAAAGAAACTCGCGCCGTCGCTACAGCAGCCGTGAAGGGCTCGGCCCGCGCGGGCCACGTCTATGCGAAGGTCGATCGCCGTGGCCGCGCGGCGGAAGCCAACGACATTGCCGCCACTTTTGCGCTCCTTGGGTTCGTCCTGAACAAGCGCACAATGGAGGGCCGCGAAGCTACATCACTCGTGCGAGGCGGCCTCAATCAAAACGAGGCCGCCGAAGAGCTCGGCATTTCCAAGCAGGCCATGTCGCAGCGCCTCCAAGCTGCTGGCTGGGCGGCCGAAACTGCTGGGTGGCAACTCGCGGTCAACCTCATCGAGCGCGCTAACTCGACGAGCTAGGCAGTGCCCCTATCTCTACAGAAGGTCTTCCTTCGTCAACTCCGGCGTGGTAACGAAATCCACGAGGCGTTCCACGGACCCGATGAGTGTTGAATCGAGGTCGCGGAAGGAATTGACCGCGTTGTACACACGGCTCCACCCTTCCTTGGGATCGGACCATCCAAGACGAGCACAGGTACCCGTCTTCCAGTCTTCGCCGTAAGGAACCTCTGGCCAGGAGCGAAAACCGAGGCGCTCGGGTTTTACTGCGGCCCAGATGTCGATGAAAGGATGCCCCGTCACCAAGACGTGCTCACCCACCGTCTGTGTGAGGCGCGTTTCCTTAGATCCTTCCACCAAGTGGTCAGCTAACACGCCCACGCGACGCCCCGGCCCCGGCTGGAACTGAGCAAGGCGCTCCTCTAAGTTGTCGAGTCCTTCAAGATATTCCACGACCACGCCTTCCACCCGCAAGTCATGGCCCCAGACCTTTTCCACAATCGCGGCATCGTGGATACCTTCCACCCAGATGCGGGAAGGTGCAGCCACCTTAGCCTCGATATTGTCTACGCGGCGCGAACCCGAATTAGATTTGCGCGGCGCTTGCTTTTCTACATAGCGAGTCAGGGTGACAGGCTGACCTTCCAGCAGAAAGCCGCCCTTGACTAGGTTGAAGACTCGTTCCACTCCATGACGATCTTCGAGCCGGACCACCGGGCCCCATGCAGTCTTGTCGACGTCCATCACAGCGCCAACAAAGTCATCTCCTCGGACTTCCACCACCATGCCTGGCTCGGCAGGAACCTCAGGGTAGTGCGGTTTTTGTGTGCGTGCGTGTCCGGCGAAAATATCGCCGCCATAGGGGTCTCGGGGATTGGTGCTCATGGGGATTAACCCTATCGTCTACACTGGCCAGCCATGAATATGCGCGCCGAGGTCTGGTCCCCTGTTCAAAACGTCGCCGTGTGGCTGGGTGCATGGCTGTGGGGTCACGAATCCACCGATGACTTCCTCGATGCCACTACGGAGTTGGGCGGTGAACAGTTTGGGCCCGAGGGTAGTCCCTTCGTTACCGTTCTCGCTCACCTGCGCCGCGAATCGGCCGACATCATCGCTCGCGGTGAGCGCGAACCGCTTGTGCGCCTCATTCTGTCAGGTCCTGGCGAAGCACCAGCCCTTCCTGCCGGCTCGGAGTCCGCTCGCGCGGCCGCTGAAAACTCTGCCGGCGCCATTGTGGTGCGTACCAATGATCGCGATAGGCATCTGATTCTGATCCCCAGTTATGCTGACGGCGCAACTATCTGGACACTCATCGAGGAGACAGACCCCCTGCCTGCCCCTGCGTGGCTAAGTCCAGGCGATGCCGATGCGCTCCTGAGTCAAGCCACCACTGAATCGGCGATGCTCATTGAGGCCACCGGGTATAGAAATGATGTTCTCCCGAATCCGCGACTCACGGTGGGAACCCTCAGTGACTTTTACGACACCCCGGGCTTGCCGTCTTCTGTTCCGGCCCGCGCCGCGAAGCTTTTCGCGCGCGCCGACCGCGTCGCCGCCATCATCGAAACCGTGACGGACCGCATTCAAGACCACAGTCTCGATCCGCAATTACTCCGGTTGTGGCGACACATCCGCCAAGCGCGCATGGCCGGGGTGGCCTACGCGCTCAGCGATTTTGCCCGCTAGTGCGACTTCTTCAGCGACCAGATATCGCAGCAGCCCTCGGCGCACGGAGCACCGTTAACGGTACAGCCTTGAACCGTGACGTTTCCCAGGGAAGCTGGCTCAGCTCCTTGTTCCAGCTCATCAACAAGATCAATGACCAATGAGGCAAAGCGCTGCGATGGGCCCGCCGTCCGTGTGCGATACACGCTCACACCCATCTCATCAGCTGCTTGTTTAAGCTCAGAGTCGAGGTCCCAAATGACTTCCATATGATCAGAAATGAAGCCGATTGGACATACAACAACTGCCTCAACCCCATCATTAGTGTGAATCTGCGTGGTGTGGTCAACAATGTCCGGCTCGAGCCACGGGGTAGCTGGGTTACCGGAACGGGACTGCCACACTAGGTCATACTCGCTAATTCCAGCGGCCTCAGCGACGAGACGTGAAGCCTCGGCGACTTGACGTGAGTAAATGTGCTTGTCGCCTTCCGAGCCACCGACGGCGTCGTGCGCTGAGGGAACAGAATGAGCGGTGAACAGCATACGGGTTTTCGGCAGTTTGTCCTCCGGTACCTCCGCATAAGCTTCACGGATGGCCTCTGCCATCTCCTCAACAAACTTCGGGTGATCAAAGAACTGGCGCAACTTGGTGAAGGTAATCTCCGGCAGGCCCTTGTCCTTGGCGTAGTCACGCAGCTTGACAATGTCCTCGTCGTATTGACGGCAGGCACTGTAGCCGCCCCACGCTGAGGTCGCGAAAACCGCGACGTTACGGATTCCATCAGCAGCCATCTGCTCTACTGCCTCGGTGCCGAAAGGGTACCAGTTACGGTTACCGAAGTAAATCGGTAGATTATGTCCGCGTTCTTTCAGTTCTGCTTCGAGGTTGTCAATGATCTCGCGGTTCAAAGCATTGAGGGGGCTTACGCCATCAAAGTGGAAATAGTGCTCGCCAACTACTTCCAGACGTTCGCGCGGGATGCCGCGGCCGCGGGTGACGTTCTCCAGAAACGGAACGACCTCCTCGTTTCCTTCCGGGCCACCGAAAGAAAGAACGAGGAGGGCGTCAAAAGTGGAGGGTACCCGGCCAGTGCTTAAACCAGCACCGGGGGCAATACGCTGTGTTTCAGTCATACGGCCCAGTTTAGCAATGCGCTTACCTAGATTAGTCGCACGGCATACGGAGCCATTCCGGCTTGACGGACCGGGGTGATACTGACGTTCTGGCCAGACTGCGGAGCCTCAACCATAGTGCCATCACCCAAATAGATCGCGACATGCTGGTTACCACTTGGGCCATAGAAAATCAGGTCACCGCGTTCGATGTCACTGGTCGAAATTTTCTCGCCCTTCTGATACTGGTATCCCGTGTAGTGCGGCAAAGAGATGCCCACACCCGCAAAGGCGTAGAGAACAAGACCAGAACAGTCGAAACCAACCTTGTTGTAATCGCCGTGAGAGTCTGCAACGCCTCCATCGCGGATACCCTGAGTCGGGCCGTTGGCGTCACCGCCACCCCACGCATATGGAACACCGACCTGAGAGGTGGCGCGTTCAATGACGGTCTCAATTTGAGCCTCACGGGATGCACCGCCCAGCTTCGATGTAGCCTTATCGGTAACACTGTCGGTCGTTTCGAGGTCTTCCAACAAACCAGACAGATCTGAGGCGAGGGCATCCCCGTCTTCATCGTCATCGTCGAGAACGTCAGACGTAATAGTAGACGTCGACGTTGTGGAGGAGTCCTGGGATGCAGTGTGTGTCGACGTCGCAGAGTCTTCGCCCTGGAGGGCGAACAGCTTCGAGGAACCCTGCGCCAAGGCATCGATTTCCTCTGCAGTCAGACTATTACTGTGGCCAGGTTGAGAGGCTGCCACCATTGATGCCACGGTGCCGACAACACCAATCCCCAAGGCAATGGTTTCTGGATCAATGGAGCGAGAGTCGAGAGAGCTGCCACCGCTGGTGTTGCGTCGATCCTCACTCTTAGAGGAAAGCTCTTTCACATTAGGGTCGGAAGAGAGTGTATCGGCGGCGCTAGAGAGTTCCTTCATCTCCTCCGGAGACATCGTCGGAGAAGTACGCTGAGCCTGCAGCGAACGATTGCGTGCTTCCTCTGCAGAGGGGCCCTGGACGGACGCAGCGCCAGAGGTTGTAGTGTCAGAGGTTTCTGCCTCCGATACTGCGGACGGTTCTTCCGCCTCCGGCAGTTCTTCTGCGGAGGGCTTGGAGCGTTCAGAAGTTGGCAAATCCTCCTTGGTCAAGCTGTGAGACTGGACGTTAGATCCAGTTTCCAGGCTTGATTCATCGGACTCGTCAACCCCTTTAGCTTTATCTAGCGCCTTGTGCAGCTCCTCTAGCTGAGTGAGAAGGTCCGTGCGTTCCGCGGTCGAATCCTCAATGGTTGACTCCGATTCAGCGAGCATCTGGCGTGCGGACGCTTCCGCTTCGGACGCCTGGTTCTCACGCTGCTCGGCAAGCTCTTGAGTCTTGCGCAGCTGAGATTCCTTGTTGGCCTTTTGCGTGCGCTCCTGCTCCAGCCGGGTGAGGACATCCTGCTGTTTATCGGACTGAGAGCGGAGGAAGGACTGACGCTCGAGCATGTCGGCGCGAGCGTTTTTGCCCGCTGCCTGGGATACGGCGTCGGAGGTGTTGGCACGGCGGTAAGCCGAGCGCGAAATATCGTCGAGTTTCGCCTGAGCCTGCGCCACCTCATCCTCAGCAGTGTCGAGCTGCTGACGTGCCGTGGTGGTACCACGACGCGCCTGCTCGGCTCTTGTCCGGGCATCGTTGAGATCGACGAGAGCCCGGTTCACTGCCTCGCGTTGCGAACCGATGGTGGCTTCGGCTTCTGCGATTCGTTCCTCGATCTGGGCAATGGCCCCGGCGAGGTCCGCAATGGAGGGATTGTCAGAGGAAAGCAGCTCCTTAACGTTAAGCTGCTCTGGTTCCGCCGCTACTGCTGGCGTTAGAGATGAAACTGTAGACAAGGCGGCGGTCGTCGCAATAGCAGCGCACACTGCTTTTAGACGACGGAAGCCGAATGATGAAGTGGTGGCCACGAGAATAGTCTCCTCAACGCCTACCGAGCCCCGATGCCGTCAACCACGTAGGAGGGCACATTTATGCATCCTCCTCTGCCCTTGCGTCACGGCGTGTGAGTGGAGGAATTTCCTATGTAGCGGATACGGGGATCTTTCCTTGCGCATACGAGCTCTAGCCGTCATAGAGGCAGCACGTAATAGGCATGCGCAAAGAATGAGTGGGGCCTCATCCTAGAGAGGCGGACTCGTGAGAGGTCCTGTCATTGGCGGGGGCTGTCATTAACCTATCGCGGGTGTACACCTGCGCACATCCAGGACCACGCACATTGAGCAAAGTGTTCCATGCTCGTTCGGGTCCCGATCGCGAAGGGGCACACGCAACGCGGAGAACATCGCGCTGTGAGGTTCCTCCTCGCCAGGCGCCCCGCGCATACAGTCGGTGTCCGCACCATCTAGGAGCAGCGGGCATCGACATGGCTGGCACCCAACCGGGAACCGACAGGACGAGAATGTGCAGCACTCTATCCACAGAGTGCATATGTCGCGTAAGCGAGCCTCTCCCACTCGGAAGGTAGGTGTCTTTGTGATGAAAAGTCGAACACTGGTACCGACAGCACAAAGTTCATCAAGCTGCTGCGCGCTTAGAAAGGCGGCGCTCATCCGCCAGGCGGTGATCCTCAACTGCCGTTATCGCTCGTGGCGTGCTTCCCCACATACCCGTGCGTCGTCTCTGTTGAGAGTCAAGGCTTGGCCCATGAACACATGGAGCAAGAGTCAACCCGTGAGTCGATACGTGAACCATACGTCACCGACATGCCATGTCGCACACTTTCCTCATTTTTCACATGAGTTAAGTTCAACCACAGAGCGTTACAGGAGCATCTAACCTGCAACTATTTTGTTACCAAGGTGTGATTGTGACTTTAATCACTAACGCGTAACGCGCGCCGCTTGGGGCAAGGCGCAGCCAACTAGACAACGGTAATCCGGTAGTGGGTAGCACCCGTGCGCAAGGCTCTATCACCAATCAACTACACGCTTGGCGACAAGGCTTCACCCTTGTCGCACACTTCTTTGGTGACACCCACTTTTCACGGCAGAGCACCCCACGTGCCGCAGGATTGCATCGGCACCTGGGGGCCACGTCTAGACAACTGAAAGCTCCCTCTCTCAGAGTCATCCACCCCCTAGAGTCGAGGCTTTCGCGTCACCAGCTTAGAACCTTTGAGGAGGCGTTGACGAGACCGAGGAGGAGATCGCATTTCCCGCCTCAACCACTCCCCCGCGGCCAAAGTAAAGGGTTAGTGGTTGACATTTACCACTTCCCTACCCTTCTCTGGCGAGCTTGGTGTCGCTATGTGGGAGTGGCGGAGGCCTTCGTGTAAAGGAATCTCACGCCGCTTCCGAGTGGCTCTACTTGTGCCCCGACTAGCCTCGTGTGGCATCTACGACGGCAGCGGCCGGATTGGATTCGGGCGTGCGTCGAGACGCAGAGCGGACTGCGGAGTAGGCAGCCAACACTGCGAGGCAGAAAAATATTCCAAGGATGGGGCCCCACGGGACTGAGAAACCATCCGCCGTAGCGTAGAAATCATGAACAAGTGTGACCTGATCGAGACCTACCGGCAGGGAATCCTCGGCTGCTTCAATCGCCGCACGATCGTAGGAATCGCTCACAACCGACACCTTCATAGGCGCCTGAAGGATGACAGTGTCTAGGCCAGTCCTCTCTTGAAGAGTGGTGGCAAGGTCCCGCAGATCTGGAATCTTCTCCGGAAAAACGTCGACAACCGCTACCCCGTGGTCGGGTTGCAGGGAGGCGGCGATGGGCTCCTGGAGGGCGTCGTCAAGCGCAAGCTCTGGGTTGGAGAAGGCAACACCATCGTCCGAAAGCTGTTCGGCGATGTTATCGACATCTACGCCATCCGGGATCATGGAGTACTCCTTACTGTTCTGCAGTCTCGAGCCTAAGCCCGCAACGACAGGTTTAGGGCGGGTGACGCGCCGGTACCCCCCGAAATGGATGAAACAGAACGCTCGTACTGTTATAGTGGCACCAACCGCGGGTTCCAACCTCTACAATGGATAAGGAACCTTCGCGTTCTGAGAACGTCGATGTGCCACAGTCCCCGGACGTCGGCACGGCCTCGATGAGCTCGATGGACCTTTAATAAGTGTTCGACAACCTACAAGCGAAAAGCAAGGAATGGAGCTCCCTGTGACTGAAAGCCTGAACTCCTTCGGCGCCAAGAAGACCCTAGATGTCAACGGTAAATCCTATGACTACTTCGACATCAATGCGGTTGAGGGCCTGGAGAAGCTGCCGTACTCCCTCAAGGTGCTAGCTGAGAACCAGCTGCGCTACGAGGATGGCAAGAACGTAACCAAGGATCACATTAACGCTTTGGCGAACTGGGATCCGTCCGCAGAGCCGGACACCGAGATCCAGTTCACCCCGGCTCGTGTCCTCATGCAGGATTTCACCGGCGTTCCCTGTGTGGTCGACCTCGCTACCATGCGTGAGGCCATTGCAACTCTCGGCGGCAAGCCGGAGCAGGTGAACCCGCTCAACCCGGCAGAGATGGTTATCGACCACTCCGTTATTGTTGAGGCTTTCGGTTCCTCCGAGGCTCTGGAGAAGAACGTCGAAATCGAGTACGAGCGCAACCAGGAGCGTTACCAGTTCCTGCGTTGGGGTGCCGAGAACTTCTCTAACTTCCGCGTTGTTCCTCCGGGAACCGGTATTGTCCACCAGGTCAACATCGAGTACCTGTCTCGCGTCGTCTTCGACAACGAGGGCGTTGCTTACCCGGATACCTGTATCGGTACCGACTCCCACACCACCATGGAGAACGGCCTCGGCATTTTGGGCTGGGGCGTTGGCGGCATTGAGGCTGAGGCAGCCATGCTGGGCCAGCCGGTCTCCATGCTTATCCCGCGCGTCGTCGGCTTCAAGCTCACCGGCGAGATCCCGACCGGCGTGACGGCTACCGACGTTGTTCTGACCATCACCGAGATGCTCCGTGAGCACGGCGTGGTTCAGAAGTTTGTTGAGTTCTACGGCAACGGTGTGAAGTCTGTTCCGCTGGCTAACCGCGCCACCATTGGTAACATGTCTCCGGAATTCGGCTCCACCGCTGCGATCTTCCCGATCGACGAGGAGACTATCAAGTACCTCGAGCTCACCGGTCGCCCGCAGGAGCAGATCGACCGCGTCGAGGCATACGCCAAGGCTCAGGGCATGTGGCTGGAGCAGGATGCTCCGGAGGCTAAGTACTCCGAGTACCTCGAGCTGGATCTGTCCACCGTTAAGCCTTCCATCGCTGGCCCGAAGCGCCCGCAGGACCGCATCCTTCTTTCTGAGGCAAAGGAGCAGTTCCGTAAGGATCTGCCGACCTACGCTTCCGGTGACGTTGTCGCAGATGAGTCCACCATTGAGGCAAAGCGTATGACCGCTGAGGGCGGCGACGAGAACTCCCTCGTTGACGTTACCGGTGGCCTGAACAAGTCCCGCGCAGGTGAGGGCGAGTCCGCAGCTAAGGGTAGCTCCGGCCGTCAGTCCAACCCGGTGACCGTCACCTCCGCGAACGGTGGCGAGTACACCTTGGACCACGGCATGGTCGCCATTGCTTCCATCACGTCCTGCACCAACACCTCCAACCCGTCCGTCATGGTGGGCGCTGGCCTCATTGCCCGCAAGGCGGCTGAAAAGGGCCTGAAGTCCAAGCCTTGGGTCAAGACCATTTGTGCTCCGGGTTCCCAGGTTGTTGACGGCTACTTCCAGCGCGCAGACCTGTGGAAGGACCTCGAGGCTCTCGGCTTCTACCTCTCTGGCTTCGGCTGCACCACCTGTATTGGTAACTCCGGCCCACTGCCGGAGGAAATCTCCAACGCCATCAACGAGCACGACCTGGCTGCTACCGCAGTGCTGTCCGGTAACCGCAACTTTGAGGGCCGCATTTCCCCGGACGTCAAGATGAACTACTTGGCCTCCCCAATCATGGTTATTGCATACGCTATTGCCGGCACCATGGACTTCGACTTCGAAACCCAGCCGCTGGGTCAGGACCAGGACGGCAACGATGTCTTCCTCAAGGACATCTGGCCTTCCCCGCAGGAGATTGAGGACACCATCCAGCAGGCAATCTCCCGCGAGCTGTATGAGGCTGACTACGCCGACGTATTCAAGGGTGACGACGCATGGCGCAACCTGGATGTACCGGAGGGTGAAACCTTCGAGTGGAACGAGGATTCCACCTACATCCGCAAGGCTCCGTACTTCGACGGTATGCCGACTGAGCCGGAGCCGGTTGCGGACATCAAGGGTGCTCGCGTCCTGGCTAAGCTCGGTGACTCCGTTACCACTGACCACATCTCCCCTGCCTCCTCCATTAAGCCGGGCACCCCTGCTGCTCAGTACCTGGATGAGAATGGTGTGGAGCGCCAGGACTACAACTCCCTGGGTTCCCGTCGTGGTAACCACGAGGTCATGATGCGCGGTACCTTCGCCAACATCCGCCTGCAGAACCAGCTGGTGGACGTTGCCGGTGGCTACACCCGCGACTTCACCCAGGAGGGCGCACCGCAGGCCTTCATCTTCGATGCTTGCGAGAACTACAAGGCCGCTGACATCCCGCTGGTCGTCCTGGCCGGCAAGGAATACGGCACCGGTTCTTCCCGTGACTGGGCTGCCAAGGGCACCAATCTGCTGGGCGTGAAGGCCGTTATTACCGAGTCCTTCGAGCGTATCCACCGCTCGAACCTCATCGGTATGGGCGTTATCCCGCTGCAGTTCCCGGAGGGCGAGTCTCACGAGTCCCTGGGCTTGGACGGTACCGAGACCTTCGACATCGATGGCATTGCAGCTCTCAACGAGGGCGGAATTCCACAGTCGGTTCACGTGACCGCAACCAAGGAGTCCGGCGAGACCGTCGAGTTCGACGCCAAGGTTCGCATCGACACGCCTGGTGAGGCCGACTACTACCGCCACGGCGGCATTCTGCAGTACGTGCTGCGCCAGATGGTCAAGGCCTAAGAAGGCTCAAGCCGCTTTGAGAGCCCACGAGGTGGGCTCTGCATAGCTCAGCGGAAGGCCAGCTAGCAACGAGATGAGTGCTGGCTGGCCTTTCTTTATCCACAAAGCTTTCCACGCCCCAAGTAGCTATTAACTATTGGGTCAAACTCCCCTACTCGATTCCTCTCCCGTACCCACTATCGTTGCGGCACATGTGTGCCGCGCTTCCTTCCAAGGAGATTGTCCAGCCATGCCGATTATGAGCGATTCCGAGCTCAACCGCCGCCGTAACGACATCCTCGTCGGTGCGAGAAAATGCTTTGCCGAGTATGGCTATGAAGGCGCGACAGTCCGCCGATTGGAAGAGGCCACCGGAAAGTCGCGAGGCGCCATCTTCCACCACTTCGGGGATAAGGAATCGCTCTTCCTCGCGCTGGCTCGGGAGGATGCCGCCCGGGAGGCGGAGGTTGTGGCAAACAACGGTCTGGTCGAGGTGATGAGCGAAATGCTCCGCCACCCGGAACGCCACGAATGGCTCGCCACCCGCCTTGAGGTGACTTCAATGCTGCGCACCGATCCTTCCTTTGCCGCTCGCTGGCGCGAAGAGCAGCAAGTCCTCGACAAGGCCGTGCGCGCCCGTTTGGAATCCAATGCTGAAAAGGGCCGCCTCCGCGATGACGTCTCCATCGACACCTTGGTGACCTATCTAGAAACGTTCATGGATGGGTTCATTAACCGCCTCGCACTTGGTGACACGTCGAACTTGGAGCAGGTTCTTTCCTTGGTTGAACAGACAATCCGTGGAACGCGTGCTCACTAATTCCGGAATTGTGTCCCTTTATGGTCAGCCTGATGGACCGCTAGCCCTCGCTACACTGTGAGGCATGGACCACACTCCCCTGCGCCTTCCTCGTGCGAAGCTCGACATCTACTCAGGCGACCAGGCAAGGCTTGTCCCTGTGCAAGCTCGCGCCCACGATGCACAACCAAACCCGCACGTCGATACGTCGGGTATACGTGAGGTCATAGAGGACGCTGGGCCTCAACCCGGGCGTCTCAAGTTCGGTGACGTCGCCATCTGGATCCCAATAGCTCTCGTTGGTCTGATCACTAGTAGCGTGACGTTTTCTTTCCTCACTAGTGGTCTTGGGCCCCGGAACAGCCCCCATTCTGGTTTCGATCCATTTGCTTTGATCCCAGTGTTCGGCTGCCTCTTTGGCCTAGTCTTTGTGGGGCTCGGCGTGTGGAACGTCTTCACAGCGATTGGCAGTGCTCGGCGTCTTCGTACAGCGTGGCGAAACGGCTGGATTGAATACCGGCCCGCGCTTATCGGTGAGCTTGTTTACTTGCGCAGCAAGACCGAAGGCTCGGAAAAGAATGAGAGGACCCATTTCTATTACTCCGCGCCGCTGCAAATTCTTCAGCCAGACGGCTCATTGTCGAACGCAACGTCCGGCGAGTTCCGTGCCAACTATCCAAACGCACTAAAGTCACGGGGCGCTGCCCTGTCAGAGGCTTCCCGCGCAGCAACGGTTGATTCCACTCGCAACAATGGGTGGACCGTAGCCGCATACCGTACGGATAGCCAGGACTCTGGAGCAGAGATCCCTTGTGGATTATCCACCAAGCAAATCGATGCCATTCTCCGCTTTGCCGAACAGCGATGGATTACATAGCCCACTAGGTGCCAAGTCTCGCACGCAGTATTGACGGGTATTGCTCCCCTCAAGGCCTGTTGTTCATGGCCCACAGGGTTTCACTACCGCTAACCTGTGCGGTATGACTCACTCTCCCATCCGGTTCCCGCGTACGAAGCTAAAAATCTCCGGTAAGTTCCCGGAATCCCTCGCTCCCAAGGAATCCGAAACCCATGATTCTCAGCCAAGGCAAGAGATCGACCGCAGCGGTATCAGGGAGGCCATTGACTCCACCGGCCTGCCCCCAGGGCGCGCTAGCGTCCACGATACGCTCTTTGGCTTCGTCTTTGGTTTCTTCGGCGTAATCGCCGCTGTTCTCGCATCCGGTATCGGGTTCGTCACCCTTTTGTTGGGTGGAAGTCAGGAGGGGATTGACAACGGTCTCCTATACGGCCTTCCCATTACCGTGGTGTTAGCTGTCTTATTTTTGTGGCTTGCCATCTTCCTCGTGCGCAGTGAAAGGCAGAGAGCTAAGCGCATGGCCGCTGCTTGGAAAAACGGATGGATCGAATACCGGCCGGCACTCATCGGGGAATTGGTGTTGCATCGGCGTAGGAGGAGTGACGACTCAACAGATCATTTCTACAAAGCTCCACTACTCGTTCTTCAGCCGGATGGCTCGATGCCGAAAGCGCACAGCGCTGAATTCAGGAGCGGGAATCCCAATTGGTTGAAAATGCGTGGATTCACCGTGGCGGATGGCCCACTGGTTGCCACGGTGGATTTCAACCACAACAACGGTTGGCACGTCGTGGCATACCGAGCTGACGATCCCAACCCCACGCCCGTGCTGCAACACGGCCTCAGCAAGGAGCAAGTGGAGGCTGTCTTGACTTTCGCCGAAAATAAATGGGTGAAGTAGATCGCATGTCCCAGGATGTACTCGCACCATTCGACTTCCAGAGCCTTTTTTATTCTGACCGAATTATCCCGAAAAGCAAGCGGTCCGTGTCCTCGCCTAACCCGGCACCCGCAACCCCCGTGGTGGCGCGAGCTGTGTACGCAACCGGTCCCTTCCCAGGAAACTCAGCTCTCAACAAAAAGTCATTGCTGGGGCGTACCATCCTTTCGCTGGTGCTCGGAGCCTCGGCCATTGCCCTGATCATGGAGAATGATTTCATCAGCCACCCGGTGTTTTCCTGGGCTACCAAATTGTTCTTTGCCGCCGCGTTCATTGCGGGAATGGTCGACCTCGGGCAATCAGTGCGCCGCAACACTTGGGGTGCGCAACGGGTTCGCTTGGCCGCGCAGAACGGGTGGCTCGAGTATTACCCAGCGCTAATAGGAGAAATCTGGAACACTGGCACCGTCAAACATGAATATGATCCGACAGAATATTGCTACCAGGCTAGAGCGCGACTGTTCTCCCGCGATGGCTCGAGCTTTGATATCACTACCGAGGTCTTTCTCGACAATCACACGCCAATGGAATTTTCTCAGATGGGCATCGCGCTGGTCGACGATGAAGAGGATGCGAAGTTTGAACGAGTAAACGGTTGGTACCTAGCAGGCCACATCGCTACCAAGCCGCTGAATGAAGCCGGTTTCGCGCATCGACTCACCAAAAATCAGGTGCGGGCAGGCCTCAATGCTGCGCTACATGCTTAGCAACCGGAGCGAACCCTCCGGGTCTCCTCGGCGAAGCTCCCCATCCCGCACTGCGTGTGCTGGTTTGTCAGTTACTGTGCGAACTATGACTGAGTCCCCCATCACGTTGCCACGCACCAAGTTGAAGCTTTCGCCGCATGTGCCGAGAACTCTTGCAGCTCAACAGTCTACAGCCGATGTATCCCAGCCTAATCCACATATAGATCGCAGTGGTATCCGCGAAATCATCGATGGCGCCGGCCCCAGCCCGGGACGCGCCCTGCTGGAAAAGCATTCCACTGGACTCATCAGCGGAATACTCGTCATTACCGTCCTTGTCATAGGCCTCGCGATAGCTGCAGCCGCCTTTGCGGTGTACTCGGAAACGAAAGCAGCAGGACCCATCATTCTCATCAGCCTTCTCATTTTTGTCGCACTGACAGTATTCCTCGTCGTCGGTTCTGTTCGCGGTAAAAAATCGTTGAACCGCATGGTGAAAGGCATGGATAACACATGGAAGAACGGATGGGTTGAATACCGGCCAGTCCTCATCGGCGAGCTAGCCCACGTGCGTCAGGAGGATGACGGCGACACAGTGACGCACTACTACACCGCACCGCTTCTGATGTTGCAGCCAGATGGGAGCATGAACAGGGTGACTTCAAGCCAGTTCACTAATAGGGACCCAGCGTGGCTAAAGGCGAAAAACTTCGCTGTAGCCGACAGCCCACAGACAGCAACCGTAGACTTCGCCCACAATAATGGCTGGGACGTGGCTGGATACCGTGTGTCCGTCCCCAACCCGGAGCCCCAGTTTGGGCTCGGGCTCACTAAGCAGCAGGTAGAAGCAGTTCTCTCCTTCGCAGCGAAGAATTGGGTGCGCTAAATATCCTTAACACTGCCGTCGCCGTCGATGAACTCCAGCGGAGAGGACGGCAGTGTCTCGCGCGTGGCCACTTCGGTGACAACGTCGGCGACTAGATCTCGCGACGTCTTCATATCAGAACTACGCTGCGAATTCTCCTCGAGGACGGTAATACCCCGAGCTGGCTCCTCAGTGAGAGCAGCTGGGCCGAGGATGAGATAATTCAGGTCAGTGGAGTTGAGCTTATTGTCCACTGCCTTCTTGGACTCCACGTAGGCATACCACTTCTCGTCCGCGGGATCGGTGGTATTCGTCGTGGCACCCATGTAGGAAATCATGATGTAGGCCGGAGTGTTCTTACCGTCGGCAGCAAGCTTCTCCAGACCCGCAATCGATGCGAGCGCGGCATCGCGGTCCACGGCCCAGGTTACGTCAGCGCCAGCGCGACCACCGTTGCCAGCGCCCCAAACGACGACGTCATAATCACCGAGGAGTTCAGCCCACTGTTCCTCGGAAATCTCAGTGAGATCGCGCAGTACCGGGGTTGCCCCACTCGCCTCGATATCAGGAACCTGGTTGGGATTACGGATAAGGGAGTGGACATCTACGTTGGCGTCGACAAGCTTCGGCGCCGCCAGCAATCCCACCTTGCCGTGGCCGCCAATGTAGAGAACTTTCTTACGCGCGTTAGTTGTCGTATCAGTCATGTCCGCCACCGTACGCGCCTTCCTGGCACACTGCATGACCCCTGGGCAGTGTTAGAAACGCGCGGGATACAATGAGATCATGATTGCCATCATGACTGTCACCGGTGCCGATCGCACCGGCATCATCGCGTCCGTGTCTACTGCCCTTGCTGAGCTCAACGTCAACATCGTGGATGTGTCGCAGACTCTTATGTCGGGCTTTTTCACCATGATCCTGAGGGTTGACTTCGATGAGAATGAGGTGAGCATCCGCGAAATTCAGGACCGAATGAATTCCGTGGGTGAATCTACCCAACAGTCCATTCGCGTGCAGTCGGAAGCGCTGTTCACCGCCATGAATGAGATCTAGGAAAGATAACGAGTCATGCTTAATCGCTTCAATACTGTCAGTATTCTCGACACCATCGAGATGATCGAGAAGTACCGTCTCGACATCCGCACCGTGACCATGGGCATTTCGCTCCTTGGCTGCACGCGACCCACCATGGAAGCCACGGCTGAAGCCGTCTATGACCTCGTGACCTCCCGCGCCGCGCAACTGGTTGAGGTGTGCGAGGGAATCGAGGCCGAGCTCGGCATCCCGATCGTCAACAAGCGCATCTCCGTGACCCCTATCGCGCTCATCGTGGCCGGCGTCGACGGAAACCCCGTGGACGTCGCCCGCGCGCTGGACCGTGCGGCAGCCGCCACTGGCGTCGACTTCGTTGGTGGCTACTCTGCGCTCGTTGAAAAGGGCGCTACCGCCGCCGAAAAGGCACTCATCCGTTCCATCCCGGAAGCCCTGGCAGAGACGAACCTGGTGTGCTCCTCGGTCAACATCGCCTCCTCCCGCGCCGGCATCAACATGAATGCGGCCGCGCAGATGGGACGAATCATCAAGGAGGCAGCCGAGCTTACCAAGGACCGTAGCGCCATCGGCTGCGCCAAGCTCGTGATCTTCTCCAACTCCGTCGGCGATAACCCCTTCATGGCCGGCGCCTTCCACGGCATCGAGGAGCCGGACTGCGTCGTTTCCGTCGGCGTATCCGGACCCGGTGTGGTCGATCGCGCCC
Source organism: Corynebacterium sp. FDAARGOS 1242 (assembly GCF_016889985.1). Classification (NCBI taxonomy): domain Bacteria; kingdom Bacillati; phylum Actinomycetota; class Actinomycetes; order Mycobacteriales; family Corynebacteriaceae; genus Corynebacterium; species Corynebacterium sp. FDAARGOS 1242. The sequence continues at coordinate 1,026,430 of NZ_CP069568.1, forward strand.
TCGGTTCCCTGAAGGGAGCCACCCTCAATGAGGTAGCCGAAGAGGTCAAGAAAGCCGCCTTCAAGGTCACCCGCGCCGGACAGCTCGTGGGTGAAATGGCTTCTGAGCGCCTCGGTGTTCCCTTCGGCATCATCGACCTCTCCCTCGCTCCCACCGCGGAGCTGGGTGACTCCGTCGCACACATTCTGGAGCACATGGGCCTGGATCAGGTGGGCACGCACGGCACCACGGCAGCACTGGCGCTGCTTAACGACGCCGTCAAGAAGGGCGGCATGATGGCCTGTTCCCGCGTGGGCGGCCTGTCCGGTTCCTTCATCCCGGTTTCTGAGGACAAGGGCATGATCGATGCGGTGCGCTCTGGCGCTATCTCCATCGACAAACTGGAGGCCATGACCTCTATCTGTTCGGTGGGCTTGGACATGATCGCCATCCCGGGCGATACTTCTGCAGAAACCATCGCCGGCATGATTGCTGATGAGGCCGCCATTGGTGTGATGAACCATAAGACCACCGCAGTGCGCGTCATCCCCGCGCCTGGCACCAAGGCTGGCGACGAGGTCAACTTCGGCGGCCTTCTGGGCTACGCTCCGGTCATCCCCGTCAACGAAGTCGGAAACGCGACCTTTATTAACCGCGGTGGCTTTATCCCCGCGCCGGTGCACGGGTTCCGAAACTAAGTCCTCACCAATTCGGATTAATTTTCACCAAGCACTTGACCCTCACACTATGTGAGGGCTTAGCTTTGTCCCATGCAGGCGGGCAGACCGTACATCCGAATCAGCGGTTGTTATAAGCAAAGGTGAACTCATTGTAGGTGGCCCAGCTGGAACCGCTACCCATGGCAGCGCGCTCTCCCCAAGGAGGTAACGAAGGTGCGCTTTTATGGCGCTTCTTCTCGGTAATCGCTGGCGTTGCGTAGTTGCTCCTCAAGCTCCGCAATCATCGGCAGTGCTAGCTTCGCACGTTCAGCATCAATGCCCCACTTCTCGGGTTCACTGCGGAGCATCGTGGCTGTGGCCGTGAGAAAGTGGGCGAAGTTTTCAACTACGGCACGGTTGTTGTTGCGAATACCTTCGGTGAGCACAGTGGTACTCAGCCGTTCGGTCCAAATTTCGAGGATATGGGGTGAAGTGCTCTTGGCTATCGTGGTGCAGGCGGCGCGCGCTAGGCGCAAACTCTCATCGTCATGCCACACTCCTCCGGGGGCGCGAAGACGGCACGAAATAATTGCTGCGCCTTCGACGGCCGGGATCCTTCCCATGCGCACACACGTTTCTACGTAGTCGGCGCCGTAACCGACGGCCATGATAGGACCGATGTCCTTGACAATGCCACGTGTGTCGTCCTCTGTGACATACCACGCGCGGAAGGCGAGGTAGTCCTCGTAGTGGAAGTGGCCTGCCGCCGCGAGGACATTCAGCAACCTGGCGGACAACGCCTTAGTCCACACCTTGTCTGTACGCAGGTAACCGTTAAGGCGTTCACGAATCTGATCAAGATGGTCATCCCACTGACCTGACTCAATGCCCTCTTTCAATTCGGTGTAGGCCCAGTCCACGCGGACTTCAGGCCGTTTGCTCACTAAACCGGTGAGTAGCGGTTCGATGACAGAACCGAGGCTATCGGCGGTGCTCATGACTTCTTCCTCTCCTGCGGCAGCACGTCGGGATCTGACCACTTCTAGACCCTTTGCGTGGGAAGCGGAAGGACCCAAGAGAAGAGTCTTGAGCGGTGTGTGATTGTGAGCTCGAGTCTAGCCCAAGATATAGAACCAGGACAGAGGCATATCTGAGAATTAGTCTTTAGGCTAGCTCCACGATTTCCATGTACTCGTCGTTCCACAAGTCTTCATCGCCGTCTGGCATGATGATGACGCGCTCCGGGTTGAGGGCCTTGACCGCCCCCGGGTCGTGGGTAACCAAGACCACGGCGCCGGTGTAGGTCCCCAGGGCATCGAGCACCTGCTCGCGAGACTGTGGGTCGAGGTTGTTTGTGGGCTCGTCGAGAAGCAGCACATTAGCTCGTGAGGACACCAGCGTTGCCAGCGACAATCGGGTCTTCTCACCACCGGAGAGCGTGCCGGCGGGTTGCTCCAGCTTGTCTCCGGAGAACATGAAGGCGCCGAGCAGACCGCGCAGATCCTGTTGGCCGGCATCCGGGCAGGCCTCGATGGTGTTCTCCCAGACAGTCTTGTCGGGGTCGATGTTGTCGTGTTCCTGGGCAAAGTATCCGATGCGCAGGCCGTGGCCAGAGACTATGCCACCTTCGCCATCGGTGCGCTCTACGCCCGCCAGAAGCTTAAGAAGGGTTGTCTTGCCGGCACCGTTGTAGCCCAGCACAACCACGCGGGAGCCCTTGTCGATGGCCAAATCAACGCCAGCGAAGACCTCAAGAGAGCCATACATCTTGGTCAGGCCCTTGGCGTTCATCGGAGTCTTGCCGCAGGGAGCGGGTTCCGGGAATTTGATGTGGGCAACCTTATCGGCCACGCGGACGTCATCCAGCTCGTTCATCATACGCTCAGCACGGTGCAGCATCTGCTTGGCGGCGGCGGCCTTCGTAGCCTTCGCTCCCAACTTGGCGGCTTGCTTGTGCAACGCTGCGGCCTTCTTCTCCGCATTCGCGCGCTCGCGGCGGCGACGTGCCTCATCGGTGGCGCGGGCGTCAAGGTACTTCTTAAAGCCCATGTTGTAGACGTCTGCTTCGGCGCGCACGGCATCAAGGAACCAGACCTTGTTGCACACGTCCTCCAGCAGGTCGACGTCGTGGGAAATCATCACGAGTCCGCCTTCGTGCTTGGATAAGAAGCCGCGCAGCCAGGTGATAGAGTCCGCATCGAGGTGGTTCGTGGGCTCGTCGAGAAGCAGCGTGGTCTGGGACTTGCCCGAGCCAGCCGACGCTGCGAAAAGAATCTGCGCGAGCTCCACGCGGCGCCGCTGACCACCGGACAGCGTCTTGAGCTGCTGGTCAAGGACACGCTGCGGAAGACCCAGGTTGTCGCAGATCTGCGCGCACTCGGAGTCCGCCTCATACCCGCCTAAAGCGTGGTACTCCTCCTCCAAGCGGGAAAACTTACGAATGGCTTTGTCACGGAACTTCTCGTCCGTGGCGGTTTCCATCAGCTCTTGTTGCTTTGCCATGCGGCGCTTGATGTCGTCTAAGCCGCGGGCGGAGAGCACGCGCTCACGCGCGGTCTGCTCAATATTGCCCTCTCGGGAATCCTGCGGTAGGTAACCAATGGGCCCCGAGCGCGTCACCGAGCCGCCATAGGGCTCGGTCTCCCCCGCCAGAATGCGCATCGTCGTGGTCTTGCCCGCGCCATTGCGCCCGACCAGGCCGATGCGGTCGCCCGGTTGCACGCGTAGGTGCTGGCCGGGGGCGTCGAGAAGCGTGCGTGCGCCCACGCGCACCTCGAAATCATTGGTCACAATCACGTCGAAACAGTCTAGCAACCAGGGTAGTTAAACCCGAACCCGCGGCAGGGCACCTGCAGCATGTATCTGGGGGATCTGGAGTGTAGAGCATCCTGGAAAACCTGACTCCTGTTCGGCGCGTTTCACTCATGCATGAAAGTCGATGTGACTACATTGGCGTCATGAGCACATCAGACACATCGAGATCACCGTTGATCCTCGCGATTACCGCATGTCCGACCGGAATCGCTCACACCTACATGGCCGCTGAAAACCTGGAAGCTGCTGCCGCTGAACTTGGTTACCGCATCAAGATTGAGACACACGGTTCAATTGGTGTCGAAGGTACCTTTGGCTCGAAAGACATCGACGAAGCCGATGCAATCGTGATTGGCGCCGACACCGTGATTGCCAAGGACCGCTTCCATGGAAAGCGCCTGGCAGCCGCTGGCGTTGATGAAGCTATCAAGCAGCCAAAGGAGCTTCTCACCCGCGCTCTGTCAGCGGCGAAGTGGGAAGGAAAGACCTTGAGCGACGAGCCGCAAGGGAATCAGAGCGACGAAACCTCCGGGAGCGCCACTGGGGTTCGTGCCGTGGGAGAGACGCTCTACAAAGCGCTAATGAATGGTGTTTCCCATATGATTCCGTTCGTGGTGACCGGTGGTCTCCTCATTGCGGTAGCACTCTCAATCGGAGGCACTCCCACGCCCGAAGGCCTAGCTATCCCTGAAGACTCTTTCTGGAACACTCTGAATGAGCTTGGCGGCTTGGCTTTTTCTCTCATGGTGCCGATTCTTTCCGGCTATATTGCTGTCGGCATTGCGGACCGCCCTGGCTTGGCGCCAGGACTCATCACTGGTCTTATCGCTACGACCGGCTCACTCTATGGCTCAGAAGCTGGAGCTGGTTTCCTGGGAGGCATCGTCACAGGCATCCTGTCCGGCTACGTAGCCCTAGGAATCAAAAAGATTCCTGTTAATAAGTACATCGCCCCGATCTGGCCGATCATCGTGATTCCGATCTTCACCACGCTTATCGTGGGGCTCATCTTTATCTACTTCGTCGGTGCTCCGGTAGCCGGCGCCTTTGAAGCCATGACCGAGTACCTCGCGGGGATGGAAGGTTCCTCTGTCATTGTCCTCGGTCTGGTTATCGGCGCGATGATCGCTTTCGACATGGGCGGGCCCTTCAACAAAACTGCCTTCCTGTTCGGCGGTGGCATGATTGCCGCCGGTAATGCGGCTCCGATGGGTATGGCGGCTACCGCTATTGCCGTACCGCCCCTTGCGGTGGGTGTTGCCACCCTAGTCCGCCGTGCTTGGTTCACTAAAGCAGAGAAGGACGCCGGTATCGCCGCGCTCTTCATGGGGTTCTTCGGCATCACCGAAGGAGCTATCCCTCTTGCGGCTGCACGCCCGCTCCAAGTCATTCCGGCAAACGTCATCGGCGGTGCGGTAGCAGGAGCCCTGGCAGGTGTGCTTGGTGTCACTGACCATGTCATGCATGGAGGTCCCATCGTCGCGGTACTTGGGGCTGTTGACAACATCGTGGGCTTCTTCATCGCACTGCTCTTTGGCGTCGTCGTCTGTGCTTCTGTCATGCTTCTGTTGATTGGACTTACCCGACATGGAAGGGCCCAGAGCAAAGCTGCGAGCCAGGATGATCAGGACGCAGCGGGCATTGCTAAGGAGGATGTGTCAGAAGCATCGGCCCAAGACCAACCTCTGCTCTCTGCCGAGACGGTAAGCCTCGACCACAACCTGGGCAATGACCGCGACGAGATCATCAACTCTTTAGTCACGCTTATCTCTCCCCGGCTTTCTGATCCTTCTGGGGTCACCAAAGCAGCCCTGGAGCGGGAGTCGAAGCACTCTACCGGGGTGGGTCATGGCGTGGCCATCCCTCATGCCCGTACATCGGGGGTGAACGTCCCGACTTTGGCTTTTGCTCGTCTTCCCGAAGGCATTACGTGGGCGGATGGTGAGGATCCCACGACGATGGTCTTCCTCATTGCTGTGCCTGAGGACGCCGGCAAGCAGCATCTCAAGCTGCTTTCCAAGCTGGCGCGGGCGATTATGAAGGATGATTTCCGTGCTCGTCTTCAATCCGCCACATCCAAGGAGGAAGCTGTAGAGATCATCTCCACCACCTTGGATCCTGCGTCCTTACCTGCTTCGTCATAGCGGTATGGTTCAAAGCTTTTCAAGCACCGCACAGTATGAAAAAGAAACCGCCAGCCCACGAGCACTGAAGGTCATGTTGTGAAGACCTCATGTATCTCGGACTGACGGTAATGGGGGCTTGCAACCGAAACTAGACTGCGAAGCCGAGGGCCTGGAGCATCTCGCGGCCCTCCTCAGTAATCATGTTCGGGCCCCACGGCGGCATCCAGACCCAGTTGAGCTGGACGGCCTCGGCGAGCTTGTTGCCCACGATGACATCCTCAATCTGCTCGCCAATGACATCGGTAAGCGGACAGGCAGGAGAGGTCAGCGTCATGTTAATGACGCAGGTGTTCTTGCCGTCGATGTCATCGAGCCAGACGTCGTAGACCAAGCCCAGATCAACGATGTTGATGCCAAGCTCTGGGTCGATAACGTCGCGGAGATACTCAGTAATGTCGAAGACCTTAGCAATCTGCTCTTCAGTCTGCTCAGGTTTAACAGCACCGCCGTCGAAGGATGCGTTCTGGTCCTGGTACGGGTCGGTAGGACCCGTGGTCTCAGTGTTTTCTGCCATCTATTTCTCCAATTCGTTGAGTGCTTCCATGGTGGCGGCCTGGAAAGCCTTCCACCCCAGAAGAGCGCATTTCACACGGGCGGGGAACTTGGCCACTCCGGCAAAGGCGATGCCATCCCCGATGATCTCATCGTCACCCTCAACTTCACCGCGCGAGGTCACCATCTTTTCGAACTCGGCCAACTTGTCGTTAGCTTCGTCGAGAGGGATTCCCACGATTTCCTCCGCCATAACGGAGGTCGAGGCCTGCGAGATGGAGCAGCCCTCGGCGTCGTAGGAGACGTCCTCCACCGTTTTTCCATCGGCAGAGAGCTTCACGCGCAAGGTGATCTCATCACCGCAGGAAGGGTTAACGTGGTGGACCTCTGCCTGGCCTTCGCGCAAGCCGGAGAATTTCGGGTTCTTGTAGTGATCCAGGATGACGTCCTGGTACATGGAATCTAGGTTCATTCGCTCACTCCAAAGAAGGCACGGGCTGCCCGCACCGCCTCTACAAGGGCGTCGACCTCGTCCTCAGTGTTGTACAGGTAGAAGCTAGCGCGTGCGGTCGAATTAGCCTTGCACGCGCGATGCAGCGGCCACGCGCAGTGGTGGCCAGTGCGAATGGATACGCCGTGGGAGTCGAGAACCTGGCCCAAGTCATGGGGATGGATTCCCTCCACGACGAAGGATACCGCTCCCCCACGATCTTCGGTGTTGTCGGGTCCGATGATCCGCACACCCGGAATTTGGGTGAGCTTCTCCAAGGCATAAGCGGTGAGCTTTTTCTCGTGGGCGTGGATGGCGTCCATGCCGATCTCACTGAGGTACTTCACAGCCGCACCAAGCCCAACCACCTGGCTGGTCATCTGGGTACCAGCCTCGAAGCGGGTAGGCGGCTTCGCAAAGGTGGTGCTGTCCATCTTCACGACCTCAATCATGGAACCACCCGTGAGGAAAGGTGGAAGCTGCGACAGAAGCTCAGCCTTGCCATAGAGCACGCCGATACCGGTGGGCCCACACATCTTGTGCCCAGAGAACGCCGCGAAGTCGACGTCCAGCGCATGGAAGTCCACAGGCATGTGGGGAACGGACTGGCAGGCATCCAAGACAACCAAGGCACCAACGGCACGAGCGCGCCGCACCAACTCCTGCACCGGGGCCACTGCGCCTGTGACGTTGGATTGATGGGTAAAAGCCACGACCTTAACGGACTCATCGAGCTCAAGTGAATCGAGGTCAATGCGGCCATCCTCAGTCATGGAGTACCACTTCAGCGTGGCACCGGTACGTTGGCACAGCTCCTGCCACGGCACAAGGTTGGCATGGTGCTCGAGCTCGGTGACCACAACGGTATCGCCCTCACCAACATAGAGCTCTCCCGCACGTTCATCACTGAGCGTGTAGGCAACCTCATTGAGCGCCTCGGTGGCGTTCTTGGTGAAAGCAATCTCATCCCGGTCGGCGCCAACAAAGGCAGCGATTGCCTGGCGAGCGGACTCGTAGGCATCATCAGCCTCCTCCGCCAGCTGGTAAGAGCCGCGGTGCACCGGCGCGTTGGTACCGAGGACAAATGCTTCCTCGGCCTTCCACACCGGCAGCGGACGTTGCGAGGTCGCTCCCGAATCCAGGTACACCAGGGGCTTACCATCGCGGACAGTGCGCGAAAGGGTGGGGAATTGCTCCCTGATCGCAGTTACGTCTAGTTCAGACATGGGTCCTTCTGCTCGGTTCTTCGACTGATCGCGCGACTTTCTCGCACGACTCCTGGTCTGTATGTGGCTTAGTTGAGGAACTGCTCGTAGCCGTCAGCCTCAAGCTGGTCAGCCAGCTCTGCGCCACCGGTCTTGATGATCTGTCCATCAGCGAAGACGTGAACGAAGTCCGGAGTGACGTAGTTGAGGATGCGCTTGTAGTGCGTAATGAGGAGGATGCCGCCGTTGGTCTCATCCTGGTAGCGATTGATGCCCTCAGACACGACGCGCAGGGCGTCGACGTCCAGGCCGGAGTCGGTCTCGTCCATGACTGCGAACTTCGGCTTGAGAATGTCCAGCTGCATAACCTCGTGGCGCTTCTTCTCACCACCAGAGAAGCCCTCGTTGACGGAGCGGTGAGCAAAGGACTTGTCGATAGCCAGCTTCTCGCGGGCTTCGGTCAGTTCCTTATTCCACTCGCGCAGCTTCGGAGCCTCGCCGCGGATGGCGGTCACGGCAGAGCGCATGAACTGCGACATCTTCACGCCCGGGACCTCGGTCGGGTACTGCATGGCGAGAAAGAGACCAGCACGGGCGCGCTCGTCAACTTCCATCTCGAGGAGGTTTTCGCCGTCGAGAAGCACTTCACCTTCGGTGACCTCGTACTTCGGGTGACCGGCAATGACATAGGACAGGGTGGACTTACCGGAGCCGTTCGGGCCCATCACGGCGTGGGTCTCACCGGAGTTGATGGTGAGGTTGACGCCCTTGAGAATCTCCTTGGCCTCGCCGTCCTCCTCGTTAGGGAGCACCTGTGCGTGGAGGTTCTTGATTTCCAGAGTAGACATGGAGTTGGTACCTGCTTTCGGGGAGTTTTAAGCGTTGATCTTGGCGAGCTCGTCGACGACGCGGGATTCCAGATCCTCGCGCAGGGACTCGACTGGGATGCGGGAGATGACTTCAGAGAAGAAGCCGCGGATGATGAGGCGACGAGCCTCGGCGGCTGGGATGCCGCGGGACATGAGGTAGAACAGCTCGAGGTCGTCGAAGCGGCCCACGGTGGCAGCGTGGCCAGCACCAACGATCTCACCGGTCTGGATCTCCAGGTTCGGGATGGCGTCAGCACGCGCACCTTCGGTGAGGATCAGGTTGTTGTTCGTCTCATAGGTATCGGTGTTGTTGGCGTCTTTGCGGATGAGTACGTCACCGACCCAGCAGGTACGTGCCTCTGGGGTTCGCGAAGCAGAGCCCGCCTCTTCCTTCTCCGCAGCGGTCGCGCCCTGCAGAGCGCCCTTATAGAACACGCGGGAGCGGCAGTTCGGGACGTCGTGGTCGACGAGCAGGCGGTTCTCAAAGTACTGGCCGGCATCAGCGAAGTAGACGCCCAGCAGCTCGGCATCGCCACCGGGTCCATCAAAGACCACGCGTGGGACGAGACGCACAATCTCGCCGCCAAAGATAGCGGTGTTGTGGCGCAGTACGGCATCGCGGCCAACCTTGGCAATCTGGTGGGACAGGTGGACGGCGTCGTCCTCCCAGTCGGCGTCGACGACGACGGTGACCTGTGCGCCATCCTCAAGCACGAACTCCACGTTGTCCGCGTGGGTGCCGGAGCCGACGTAGCGCAGCACGATAGTGGCCTCGGCGTGGTGGCCGACGTGGATAGAGGTAGCACCAAAGGAGGTCACTCCCTCACCTGCGCCGGTGATGGTGATCTCCACCGGCTTGTCCAGCTGGGCTTCCGCAGCAACGCTAACCACCTGAGCCTCTGGCATCGAGGTCCAAGCTTGTGCGGCAACACGGTCAGCCGGAGCACCTGCAGTGCCAAGACGGGAATCGTCAGCTGCCACGGTTTCAGAGGTCACGCCCTCTGGGGCTGTGACGTCAATCTTCTGTGCGGTCGCCGGGGCGAACTCGCCGTTGTGCAGACCACGCAGGTTACGCAGGGCAATGAAGCGCCACACCTCATCGCGGCCGTGCGGGACTGGGAAGTCCTCCACGTTGAACGAGGTGAACTGGTCACCCTTGGTGACGTCAGCTGGGTTAAATTCGTTGGAAGCTACCACTTAGCCCACCGATCCTTCCATCTGCAGCTCGATAAGACGGTTGAGCTCCAAGGCGTATTCCATCGGGAGCTCCTTGGCAATCGGCTCGACGAAGCCGCGCACGATCATGGCCATTGCCTCTTCCTCGGCGATGCCGCGGGACATGAGGTAAAAGAGCTGCTCCTCAGAGACCTGAGAAACGGTTGCCTCGTGGCCCAAGGTGACGTGATCGTTGCGGATGTCGTTGTACGGGTAGGTATCCGAACGCGAGTCATTATCCACGAGCAAAGCGTCACACTCGACGTTCGCGGTGGAGTTGGAAGCGTTGTTGTTGACCTGCACCAAACCGCGGTAGGCGGCACGGCCACCATTGCGGGCGACGGACTTCGACACGATGTTGGAGGAGGTGTTCGGCGCCATATGGATCATCTTGGAGCCGGTGTCTTGAACTTGGTTTTCGCCTGCAAAGGCCAAGGAAAGAACCTCACCCTTGGCGTGCTCGCCGGTGAGCCAGCAGGACGGGTACTTCATGGTGACCTTGGAGCCGATGTTGCCATCGACCCACTCCATGGTGCCGCCCTCTTCCACCTTGGCGCGCTGGGTCACCAGGTTGTAGACGTTGGTGGACCAGTTCTGAATCGTGGTGTAGCGGCAGCGGCCGCCCTTCTTCACGACGATCTCAATAACACCCGTGTGCAGGGAGTCCGAGTTATAGATCGGAGCGGTGCAGCCCTCGATGTAGTGAACGTAGGCACCCTCTTCAACGACGATCAGGGTTCGCTCGAACTGACCCATGTTCTCGGTATTAATACGGAAGTAGGCCTGCAACGGGATGTCCACGTGTACGCCCTTCGGGACGTACACGAAAGAGCCACCGGACCAGCAGGCATTGTTCAGCGCAGAGAACTTGTTATCGCCAGCTGGAATCACGGTGCCGAAGTACTCTTGGAGAATCTCCGGGTACTCCTGCACGGCCGTGTCGGTATCGACGAAGATGACGCCCTGCTCCTCAAGATCCTCACGAATCTTGTGGTAAACCACCTCGGACTCGTACTGAGCAGCAACGCCGGAGACCAGACGCTTCTTCTCAGCGTCCGGGATACCCAGCTTGTCGTAGGTTTCCTTAATATCCTCCGGAAGGTCATCCCAGGTCTGGGCCTGCTTCTCGGTAGAACGAACAAAGTACTTAATGTTGTCGAAGTCGATCGCAGACAGATCCGGGCCCCACGTCGGAACCGGCTTCTTATTGAACACACGCAGTGCCTTGAGGCGCGACTCGAGCATCCACGCGGGCTCATTCTTCTTCTTCGAAATGTCGCGAACGACGTCCTCGCTCAATCCGCGGTGTGCTGCTTGGCCGGCTTCGTCGGAATCGTGCCAGCCATACTCATAGCCGCCGATGGAGGAGATGATCTCGTCATCGCTCATCTTGGTTTCAAGCCCTGGTGCTGGTTGTGCCTGTGTCAAAGCCCGCTCCTTTCTCGTCGATTAGCGTTCCTGCCGCTCCGCCCCAGAGGGCGGCACGGGCGTTAAGGGGATGTTTGTGGTGCAAATTCCGTGGCCGTCCGCAATGGAGGCCAGGGGTTGCACATGTTTTCCTAAAAGGGCAGAGAAAACTTCCTGTTCAGCCTCACACAGCTCCGGGTGCTCGGCGGCCACATGGGCCACCGGGCAGTGGTGCTGGCAAATCTGCACGCCGTTACCCACGGACGTGACCGTGGCAGCGTAACCGTGCGCATCAAGAGCCTCAGCAAGCTGGCGTGCTACCTCTGGAACCGATTCATCTTCGTTGACCAGAGGTGCGACGTCTTCTACGAGGCGCTCGAAACGAGCCTTGGCGAAGCGCCGCACGGCCTCTGGCCCTCCAGCTTCACGCAGTGCTGCGAGAGCTTCGGCTGCTAGTTCGTCATAGGCGTGGCCGAATTGCGCGCGGCCTTGGTCTGTGAGGCGAAAGTGCTTGGCGGGGCGACCACGGCCAACCGAGTGCCCGGGGCGGGCTGGCGGGCGGCGATGCACCACCTCAGTGAATCCTTCTTCTACCAGAATGTCTAAGTGCCGGCGGATGCCAGCGGCCGAGAGACCGAGGCGTTCACCTAGGTACGACGCCGTCACGGGGCCGTCCTTAAGAAGCAGCAGCATGACATGGCGGCGGGTATCACCCTCGGTGGAGCGAGTCTCCTTCGTCATGGCGTGCACCTCCTTAAGTGTGCCCTAGGGAACGTAACTCAGATTAGACAACACTAGTGTTCCTTAATTTATTCCCGATTTCCACCTCTGCGTCCCTATCGGGAGGTGCGTGTCGCCTGCGGGCCGAGCGACTAAGGTAGACACTCATGAATGAGGAGCGTCACTACACCCGATCGGGGAGGTTCAGGCGCGTCGTATGGGGCGTGCGCGATGAATTACCGCGCATGGGTCTCGCCGGTTCCCGCTCGGCCCTCCTCCACGAGGATGCTCCGGACACACCGCGTGCGGGTCACGGGCCAGCGCTTGGCGACGTCCACCGGCGCACCATAGCCCACCTCCGGACTCTGTTCACCTTAAGGTGGCTGGGCACCATCGGCTCCTTGCTCATCGGACTTGGGGGTCTTGGTGCCGGTGCACTGCCGGTAGTTGGCAACCCTTATGAGTCCCTGCCCTTCGGTTCGCTCATGTCCCGTATGTTGCAGTCGGCGTCGGCCCTCGTCTTTATTGGTGTGGCCTTCATGGTGCTGGCGTGGGTCTGCATGGCTCCCCTCGTAGGCGCGCCCTTGCGCCTTCCGCTCCCTCGGCAGCAGTCCTCTTCTGAAAAGTATGGACGGGAGAAGCGATTTAGCCACTCCCCGCACGTGGTCACTCAAAGCCAGATGTGGCGCACGTGGCTGGGCTGGGTGCTGCCGCTTATCGTCACCGCTCCCCTTTTTACTCAGGACATTTACTCCTACCTGGCCAATGGCTCGATTGTGATCCGCGGCCTCGACCCTTACTCGGCTGGCCCTGTCGAATTGCTCGGTGCCGATAACGACCTTGCCCGCTCCGTGCCTTTCATTTGGGCGAACTCTCCCTCGCCCTATGGACCCGTCGCTTTAGGTTTGGCCGCCGTGGTGAGTTGGTCGACCAGTGATTCCATTATTTGGGGTGTCATCCTCCACCGCGTCCTCTCCTTGCTGGGCATCATTGCCGCTGGGTGGGCCACTGCCCGCTTGGCGGTGCGCTGCCGCGTTTCCCCCGAAGCCGCGTTGTGGCTGGGCATCCTGAATCCGCTGACCATCCTTCATCTCGTTGGTGGAATCCACAATGAGGCTTTCATGTTGGGGCTCGCGCTCGTTGGCCTCGAGCTGGGTTTGCGGGCGGTCACCGAGGAACACGCCGCGCGCTGGCACGCATGGCTTCTGTTTCTCGCCTCCGGTGTGTTTATTTCCTGCGCTGGAATGGTGAAAGTCACTGGGTTCATTGGATTAGGCTTTGTCGGTATGGCCTGGGCCAAGAGGCTCGTCGATAAGCACGGCGCCTCTCCCCTACGCGCTGTACTCACCGCCGTCGTCGTGCAGCTCGTCATTCTGGCCGTCTCGATTGCGCTCGTCACCGTGATTACCGGCATCGACATCGGTTGGGTCTTTGGCCAGGGTGGTGCAGCAACGATTCGCTCCTGGTTGTCTACGACGACGTCGGTAGGAGTAGGCGCTGGCTTCCTCGGCATGGTGCTGGGGCTTGGCGATCATACTGAGGCCATTCTCACCGTCACCCGCACCGTGGGCGTGATCATCGCCACCGGTTTTATGGTCCGCATGCTTTTCGCTGTCTACCGCGGCGCAATCCACCCAGTGGGCGGTCTGGGTGTATCTACGTTCGTCCTCGTCGTTTTCTTCCCGGTCGTCCAGCCGTGGTACATCCTGTGGGCAATTCTGCCGCTAGCTGCATGGGCAAACCGGCGATTCTTCAGGATGGCGGTCATTCTCTATTCCGGCGTGATGAGTTTCATCGTGCTGCCTCGCGGTTTGGGTCTTCCTCCGGGGACCGTCTTCGTTATCTATCTCTCCGCACTTCTCACTTTTGTGGCTCTCGCTGCAGTGGGGTGGGTTGCGTTACGCAGGGCCGGTGTCCGTGTCCTACACTAGGCCTTCGTGAATACAACAGCGCTGGCCCTGGATAACGTCGTCAAGACCTATGGTGACGTGAATGCGGTGGACGGGTTGAGCTTCCGCGTCAATCGCGGCGAGATTCTCTGCTTGCTGGGCCCCAATGGAGCCGGTAAAACCACCACCATCGACATGTGTGAGGGGTTTACAAAGCCCACATCAGGCAGAATCGAGGTCCTTGGTCTCGACCCTTCCCGGCACCCGGATGCCGTGCGCTCCCGCATCGGCATCATGCTGCAAGGCGGCGGTTCCTATTCAGGAATCAAGGTGCACGAGATGCTCAAACTCAGTGCTTCATATAACCAGAATCCCCTGGACCCGGACTGGCTGCTGGATGCTCTCGGCCTAGATGGTGTCGCCACCAACACCTACCGGCGTCTCTCCGGCGGTCAACAACAGCGGCTGTCCCTAGCACTTGCCATTATTGGGCGCCCAGAGCTGGTGTTCCTCGATGAACCGACCGCCGGCATGGATGCCCAGTCGCGGCTTGCCGTGTGGGATCTTATCCGCGCCTTGCGCGCTGATGGCGTGACCGTTGTATTGACCACGCACCTCATGGATGAAGCGGAGTCATTGTCAGATCATGTGGTCATCATTGACCACGGCAAACTCGTGGCCAGTGGAACCACCTCGGACCTTATGGCCTCCACGGAGACCTCACAGGTGAGCTTCAGCACCGCTAGCCCCGTGGACATCGAAAGCCTCCGCTCGGCTGGTATGAACGTCGAGACGGTCCGCCCGCTGCACTACCGGCTGAGTGCGCCCGCTCAGCCGGAGACTATCGCTGCTGTCACCGCGGAATTGGCCCGGCAAGATGTCCTCGTGCGCCGCCTTGAAACATCGCACCGCAATTTGGAAGACGTGTTCCTTGACCTTACCGGTCGGGAGATGCGCAGCTAGCCACTCACCCCCCTTTGGTGCATCACCTTCTCGGAATGCTTCACGGAGATTACACAATGAGCACTTTCACACCCGGTACTTTTACTCCTCAGCCGCAGCGCGTCGGCGTGGCGTCGATGGCTCGCGCCCAAGGCGCTATCGAGTCGAAGCTCATGCTGCGCCATGGAGAGCAGCAGCTGCTCAGCATCATCATTCCACTCGCCATCCTCATCGGCGCCCACCGGCTAGAGGGAACTACCGGTCACGGAATCGCTGAGATTTTTCCCATGGTGCTCGCTGTTGCCGCAACCTCGTCCGGGTTTACCGGCCAGGCAATCTCCCTCGCCTTTGATCGCCGCTACGGGGCCCTTAAACGCACAGGTGCCTCTGGCGTTCCTGCGTGGGCCATTATCGTGGGCAAAATCATCGCTGTGCTCTCCATGGTCGTCCTCCAGGTTCTCGTTCTCGGCACAACAGCAGCGTTTTTGGGCCTGCGCGTAGACGTGGGAGGAATTGCCGTGGGCATTGTTGCTCTCGTACTGGGTGTCGCGGCTTTTACAGCGCTAGGCCTGCTCCTCGGTGGCACCTTAAGTTCTGAGGTGGTCCTGGCAGTGTCTAACCTCATCTGGTTCATCCTCCTCGGCACCGTGGGATGGGTCATGTTCTCCCAGGGCTTAGGTGATAACGGTCTGCTTACCCTTGTACCCACCGTTGCTATGGCAGCTGGCCTCGATACCGCGTTGAACGGGTCCTTCCCTGGATTCGAGCTTCTGGTCCTTGCGGGCTGGGCAGTGGTGGCGTCGGTTGCCGCGGTGCGATGGTTCCGCTTCGACGGCTAAGTGTGACTTTTCTCCCCAGGTAGCGTGGCTGGGCTCATGGTATTAGTTCCGGGCACGCCCGAGCGGTAGGGTTATAAGCTGTGAGTACCGCCAATATATCCTCGCCCCCATCATCCGCTCAGGTATCCGGTGGCCAGATCGGCCCCTCGGTAAAGATGCAGCGCATCCTCGCCCTGATCCTCCTGCTTTGCCAAGGTGGCATCACGGTCACCGGTTCCATCGTTCGCGTCACCGGCTCCGGCCTGGGTTGCGTGACCTGGCCCAACTGCCACCCCGGTTCGTTGGTTCCGATGAAAGGCGCGGCTCCTCTAGTCCACCAGATTATCGAGTTTGGTAACCGGCTCCTCACCTTTGTTGTGGCCGCTGCCGCTGTGGCCACCATCGTGGCGATGCACAAGGCCAAGCGGCGGAAAGAGCTCAAGGTCTATGCCTGGTTGGGGCTCTTCGGCATCGCGGTGCAGGCGCTCATCGGTGCGCTCTCGGTCATTCTCAAACTCTCGTGGTGGTCTGTAGCAATCCACTTCCTCCCGTCCATGGCCCTGGTGTGGATCGCCGCCTTGCTGTACTCGCGCATCGCAGAACCTGACGAGGGTACACCTACCCGCCTCTTCCCTGCTGCTATTCGTATCCTCGCGGTTGTTGCCACCGTAGCCTTGTCTCTTGTCCTGCTCACCGGCACCTTTGTGACAGGTTCTGGCACGCACTCAGGTGATGCTGGCGTCGGCATGGAGGGACGCCTCGGCGTCGATACCTACGGTATGGCGGTCATTCACGCCATCTGCATGTACGTGTACTTGGCTCTGACCTTGGTCGTAGTGTTCCTCTTACACCGTTCCAATGCGCCGAAGGCCGCTAAAAAGGCCGGCTGGGTGCTCATCCTCTGCATCATTGTGCAGTGGGCCATTGGTGTAATCCAGTTCTACCTGCACATCCCACGCTGGACCGTGCCCTTCCACGTCGGCATGTCCTCTGTCGTCACCGCATGTACTGCGTTGCTGTGGGCTCATGGCCAACGCCGAATTCTCGGCACAGAGAGGGCCACGTCCGCCGAGTAGCCCTGCACACTAAGTGCGCTGAACCGCTAGACGCACAGGCGCTGTCTCCCCTAATGACGGAGGCGGCGCCTTTTTGCTGCGCTGTCACCGTGATGTCGTTTAGCCTAGGTATATGCATGCAATTCAGGTAACCACGACCGGAGGACCTGAGGTCCTCACCTATGCCGAGGTGGACAATCCCGCGCCGACGGAGGAGCAATTGCTTGTCGATGTCTCGGTGGCCGGCGTCAACTATATCGATACGTACTATCGCGAGGGCATTTACAACGCCTCCACCCCGTTTATCCTAGGTCTTGAAGGCACGGGACGAGTCGTCCACGATCCCAAGGGCGAGATTGCTGAGGGCACCATGGTGGCCTGGGATCATGCCTTTGGCTCCTATGCGGAGCAGGTATGCGTGCCCCGTGATCGTGTCGTCGCCGTACCAGACGAGATCCCCTCAACCGTTGCCGGCTCCATGCTGCTACAGGGAATGACTGCCCACTACCTCAGCCACGGCGTCTACCAGCTCGATGAAGGCGCTTCTTGCCTCATCACGGCCGGTGCCGGCGGCGTGGGTCTCATCCTCACCCAGATGGCCGCTTCGTTAGGTGCGACCGTGTACTCGGTAGTCTCCACGGAGGAAAAGAAGAAGCTCGCCTACGAGGCTGGGGCTGACGAGGTTTTCCTCTACAGCGAAGGACTAGCTGAGCAAGTGCGCCGCTTTAACGGTGGGCGGGGCGTCGACGTGGTCTACGACGGCGTGGGTAAAGATACGTTTAACGAGTCCCTAGAGGTTGTCCGCCCCCGCGGTACCGTGGCCCTCTTCGGCGCTGCCAGCGGCCCGGTTCCCCCAATGGATCCGCAATTGCTTAACAAGCACGGCTCCATCTTCCTCACCCGTCCTTCCCTTGGTGCGTGGACGGCACAGGAGGGCGAGTTCCAGATGCGCGCACAGGCGGTTGTCCAGGCAGTAGTTGACGGGGACCTCCACTTCCGCATCTCTGCCGAGTACCCACTCGCGGAGGCTGAGCAAGCGCACCGCGACTTGCAGGAACGCAAGACAACTGGCTCGATTGTCCTCCGCGTACGCGAGGACTAGCCGTTAACGCCGTTTGGCTCGACCGCGGCTAAAAGAGTGCCGCGGACCAGCCGAGCATTCGACCGATGGGCTCCCAGCCCACCACGGCGTCGACAGACAAGCCGATAAACAGTACCGAGAGGTAGTTGTTGGAGTAGATGAACAGGCGCATGGGCTTAACCTTGGCGCCCTGTTTGACTCCTTGGTGAAGGCGTATAGCCATCCACAGAAAGACCGCTCCCGAGGCCACCGCAGCGACGAGGTAAATCCACGACGCCGCCGGAATGATGAGCAGGGTGACTATCACCGTGCCTACCGTGTACCAGACGATCTGGCGGGTGACTTCAGACTCTGGGGCCACAACCGGCAGCATGGGTACGCCTGCCTTGCGGTAATCCTCCTTGTACTTCATGGCGAGCGCCCACGTGTGCGGCGGCGTCCAGAAGAAGATGATGAGGAAAAGAACAATAGCCTGCCACCAGCGGTCCGGCTCCCCCGCCGGCGCATTATCGCGGATGACGGCCCAGCCCACCATGGCCGGCATACAGCCAGCAAGACCACCCCACACAATATTTTGCGAGTTCCTCATCTTGAGGAACTTGGTGTAGACAAACACGTAGAAGAAATTGGTAAGCAGCACGAAGAAGGCTGCGAGCCAAGAATGAGCCAAAACGCCCAGCCAGAAGACAGACAGCGCCAGCATGATCCACGCAAAGATCGCGGCATTACGACGCGAAATGGTGGCGCGCACGAGTGGGCGTGCACGGGTGCGCTGCATCTTCTGATCGATTTCATAGTCCACGACATTGTTAAATGTGTGGGCCGCGGCCGCACCCATCCAGCCGCCGAAGATGGTGGAAATAATGAGCCAGAAGTTCGAGGACACAGCCTCAAATCCGCGCTGAGCCTGGAGCATCGCCGGGATTGCCGCAACGAGGAGGAGCTCAATGATCCTCGGCTTCGTTAGCGCAAAATAGGCCTTGATGGTCTCCAAGGAACAGTCCTCCGTAAATCCGGCTACACCAGCGTCTGAGTTATGGGTCTTTGTAGTGGTCGGCTACGCGCTCTGAAAAGTTCCCACGCATCCACTGAGCTTGAACACACAGACGCTAGCCTCAACCATGCCACCCTACCGCTCAGAACCCGGTTTCTATAATTCGGCGCAGCGAGACCAAAACCGCCTAGACTGATGAGCGGTATATCTGTTTCCAGAAGCGAAGTGAGGTTTTCGCCGTGTCGCACGAGAAGTTGTCCCCAGAACTGCAGGCTATGGTCCAGCGTCGCTATCCCTCAGACTGGACTGATCTTGATACCCGCGCTGTGGACACCGTGCGTGTTTTGGCTGCAGACGCTGTCCAAAACTGCGGCTCGGGCCACCCGGGTACTGCGATGTCGCTGGCTCCGCTGGCCTACACGTTGTACCAGCGCGTCCTCAACCACGACCCAGCCGATGTGCACTGGGCAGGCCGCGACCGCTTCGTACTGTCCGTGGGCCACTCTTCCCTGACGCAGTACATCCAGCTCTTCCTGGGCGGCTTCGGCCTCGAGATGGAAGATCTCCAGGCGCTGCGCACGTGGGGTTCCAAGACCCCGGGACACCCGGAAGTCCACCACACTGACGGTGTGGAGATAACCACCGGCCCGTTGGGCCAAGGTCTTGCTTCCTCAGTAGGTATGGCCATGGCAGCGCGCAAGGAGCGCGGGCTTTTCGATGGCTCCGCTCCCGCCGGCGAGTCTCCTTTCGATCACTTCATCTACGTCATCGCCTCCGACGGTGACCTGCAGGAAGGCGTCACCGCTGAAGCATCGTCCCTCGCAGGCACCCAGCAGCTGGGCAACCTCATCGTCTTTTGGGATGACAACCGCATCTCCATTGAGGACGATACGAATATTGCCTTTAACGAGGACGTGGTTAAGCGCTACGAGGCTTATGGCTGGCACGTGCAGACCGTGGAATCCGGCGAAGACGTAGCGGCTCTCGAAGCTGCCGCTGAAGCCGCCCGCGCCGAAACCTCCCGCCCATCCTTTATTCGCGTCAAGACAGTCATCGGCTACCCAGCGCCCAACAAGATGAACACCGGCGGTGTCCACGGTGCTGCCTTGGGTGAAGACGAGGTCGCTGCCACCAAGGAGGTCCTTGGCTTCGATCCCGAGCAGCATTTCCACATCGATGAGGACGTTCTGGCGCATACCCGCAAGCTCGCCGAGCGCGGTGCCGAGAAGCACGCTGAGTGGCAGAAGAAGTTCGACGAGTGGGCCGCAGCCAACCCGGAGGAGAAGAAGCTCTTCGACCGCCTCCAGGCCCGGGAACTTCCGGAGGACTTCGCTGCGGATCTCCCCTCCTGGGAGGCCGGAGAATCGCTGGCAACTCGTAAGGCATCTGAGGCCGCTATCCAGGCGCTGGCAGCATCCCTGCCGGAGATGTGGGGCGGCTCCGCCGACCTTGCAGGCTCCAACAACACTGTGATCAAGGGCGCTGATTCCTTCGGTCCGGAATCCATCACCACAAACGCGTGGTCTGCGCAGCCATACGGCCGCAACCTGCATTTCGGTATCCGCGAGCACGCTATGTCCGCGATCATGAACGGTATCGCGCTGCACGGCAATACCCGCGTCTACGGCGGTACCTTCCTTATTTTCTCCGAGTACCAGTACCCAGCCGTGCGTCTCGGTGCGCTCATGTCCACTGACACCTACTACGTATGGACCCACGACTCGATCGGCCTGGGTGAAGACGGCCCTACCCACCAGCCCGTGGAGACCCTCGCTGCACTGCGCGCTATCCCGAACCTCTCCGTCATCCGTCCGGCAGATGCCAACGAAACTGCCCAGGCATGGGCCGCGGCGATGGAATACAAGGCTGCACCGAAGGGCCTAGCCCTCTCTCGTCAGAATCTCCCGGTTCTCGAGGGCACCAAGGAGAAGGCTGCCGATGGTGTTCGCCGCGGCGCCTACATCCTCGTCGAGGCTTCGAAGGAGACCCCGGATGTCATCCTGCTGGCCACTGGCTCCGAGGTGCAGCTGGCCGTTGAGGCCGCCAAACAGCTCGAGTCTGAGGGCACGGCTACACGCGTTGTCTCTGCTCCGTGCCTGGAGTGGTTTGACGAGCAGGACACCGAGTATCGCGAATCGGTCCTTCCTTCCTCCGTCCTTGCCCGCGTGTCCGTCGAGGCGGGTGTGTCGATGCCCTGGCACAAGTACACCGGTTCCTTCGGCCGCACGGTTTCACTGGAGCACTTCGGTGCCTCTGCCCCAGCCGGTGAGCTTTTCGAAAAGTTTGGTTTCACCGCCGAGGCTGTTGTCGACGCCGCCCGTGACGCCCTCGGCGCCGCCCAAGCCAACTAGCCCACGCTTCTTTAAGCCCTCCACCACGGCATTTCACCGCCGGCTACGAAAGGATTCTGCACTCACCATGACATATATCGATGATCTCGCTGAACTCGGCACTTCAACATGGCTCGATGATTTGTCGCGCGAGCGCCTCGACTCGGGTAATCTCCGCGAGCTTCTCACCTCTAAGTCCATCGTGGGTGTCACCACGAACCCGGCTATCTTCGCCTCTGCTATGTCCTCCGGAGCCTCCTACGACACAGACATCGCAGCTCTGAAGGACAAGGGAGCCTCTGCTGATGAAGCTGTCTACTCCCTCGCTATCGACGATGTTCGCAATGCTTGCGATTTGTTTTCGGAGATCTTCGAAGAGACCGGAGGCCGCGATGGTCGGGTGTCCATCGAGGTGGATCCGCGCATCTCCGCTGATGCTGAGGCCACGTTGGCCCAGGCCCGTGAACTGTGGGCACAGGTGGATCGCCCCAACCTCATGATCAAGATTCCCGCCACGGAAGGTTCCCTTCCGGCCATCGTTGATGCCCTGGCTGAAGGTATCTCCGTCAACGTCACTCTGATTTTCTCGGTGGAGCGCTACTCCGAGGTCATTGCCGCCTACAAGGAGGGCATTGCACGTGCGGCGAAAGCCGGTAAGGACGTCTCCGCTATCCATTCCGTAGCATCCTTCTTCGTGTCTCGCCTTGACACTGAGGTGGACAAGCGCCTCGAATTGCTGGGTAGTGATGAGGCACTGACGCTTCGCGGTAAGGCTGGTGTGGCCAACGCTCAGCGTGCCTACGCACTGTTCACCAAGGAGTTTGGCGCCGATTCTGGCCTTCCGGAAGGCGCGCAGGTACAGCGTCCCCTATGGGCATCGACTGGTGTGAAGAACCCCGAATACCCCGCCACCCTGTATGTCTCTGAACTGGCAGGCCCGAACACGGTGAACACCATGCCGGAGAAGACTATCGACGCTGTCCTTGAGCAAGGAAACCTTCACGGCGATACGCTCAGTGGCGCCGGTGCACAGGCAGAAGAGGTCTTTTCGCAACTTGAAGCAGTTGGCATTGACTTCGCCGATGTCTTCTCTGTACTGGAGCAGGAAGGCGTGGACAAGTTCGTTACTGCCTGGGAAGAGCTCCTCGCCTCGATGGCTGATCGTTTGGCTTAACCCGCACCTTCGCAGACTCCCTCCGCAGCCGGTAATGCCCCTCGGCTGAGCATCTCTTTAGGGTTCAGCCGCACCACGCGCCCCACCAGCACGCAGGCAACTATCGTTGGTGGGGCGCGTATCGCTATGCTGGGCTGTTGGACTTACCTCACACAGACCGAAAGGACACTTAGTGAGCACTACCAGCGCGTGGGTCAACCCGTTGCGCAACGCGAAGGACAAGCGTCTTCCGCGCATTGCTGGACCCTCTGGCATGGTGATTTTCGGCGTGACCGGTGACTTGGCACGCAAGAAGCTCCTGCCGGCCATCTACGATCTGGCCAACCGCGGTCTGTTGCCGGCCGGCTTTACCCTCGTGGGCTACGGCCGCCGCGACTGGGCCAAGGAAGCCTTCTGCGCCTACGTTCGCGAGGCTGCCGAAGCAGGCGCCCGCACGACCTTCAACGAGCACGTCTGGGAGCACCTGGCCAAGGGTATCGAGTTCGTCCAAGGCAACTTCGATGATGCCGGCTTCGACAAGCTATCGGCACGTCTCTCCGAACTCAACACCTCCCGAGGCACGGGTGGTAACTGGGCGTACTATTTGTCCGTCCCACCAGAGTTCTTCTCCGATATTTGCCACCAGCTCGAGCGCGTCGGCATGGCCGATAGCACGGAAAGCGCGTGGCGCCGCGTCATCATTGAAAAACCTTTCGGTCACGATCAAGCTTCGGCCCGTGAGCTCAACGAAATCGTGAACGCCGTTTTTCCAGAATCCTCGGTTTTCCGTATCGACCACTACCTAGGCAAGGAAACCGTGCAGAACATCTTGGCACTGCGCTTTGCCAACCAGATTTTTGAACCGATGTGGAATGCCCACTACATCGACCACGTCCAGATCACGATGGCAGAGGACATCGGGCTTGGTGGACGTGCCGGCTACTACGACGGTATTGGCGCTGCGCGCGACGTCATTCAGAATCACCTGCTGCAGTTGCTCGCACTTGTGGCCATGGAGGAGCCTTCCTCCTTCGCCCCAGCAGCTCTACAGGCCGAAAAAATCAAGGTTCTGGAGGCCACCCAAGCGGTGCATCCGCTTAACAAGACCACTGCCCGCGGTCAATACTCGGCCGGTTGGCAAGGGTCGGTCTATGTCAAGGGCTTGCGTGAAGAAGAGGGCTTCGACCCTGAATCCACGACCGAGACCTACGCCGCCTGCACCCTCAAGGTAAATTCACGCCGGTGGGCTGGAGTCCCCTTCTACCTGCGCACGGGCAAGCGTTTGGGCCGCCGTGTGACCGAGATTGCCCTCGTGTTCAAAACTGCTCCGCACCAACCTTTTGACCAAGGTCAGGCCGAGGCACTCGACCAGAACGCCGTGGTTATCCGTGTGCAGCCGGATGAAGGTGTGACGATGCGCTTCGGTTCCAAGGTTCCGGGTTCCACTATGGAAGTCCGTGATGTCAACATGGACTTTGCTTACGCCTCCGCCTTTACGGAGGAGTCCCCTGAGGCTTATGAACGCCTCATCCTCGATGCCCTATTGGACGAGTCCTCGCTCTTCCCCACCAACCGTGAGGTGGAGTTGTCGTGGTCCATCCTGGACCCCATCATCGAGTACTGGTCTGGCATCGGCCAGCCCGAACAGTATCGTGCGGGAACGTGGGGGCCCGAGTCCGCTAATAGAATGGTGCGCCGTCAGGGTCACTCCTGGCGCCGTCCGTAGGTCCTGAGGAGTAAAGCACCATGATTATCCCTTTGCCTGATACGACGACGCGCAAGATTTCCCAGAAACTCGTCGAGATGCAAGAGCACTACACGCTCACCACAGGTCGCGTCCTCACCCTCATCGTCATGACCCAGGAGGGCGACGACCTCGACAACCTGCTGGATTCTGTCCGCGATGCCTCTCATGAGCACCCCTCCCGCGTGATTGTCATTGCGCGCGGCAACCCTGCTGACAAGACGCGCCTCGATGCCGAGCTACGCGTTGGTGGTGAGGCCGGCGCATCCGAAATCGTAGTTATGCATCTCCACGGCGCATTGGCCGACCAAGCAGAGGCAGTCGTGACTCCCCTGCTGTTGCCCGATACGCCTATCGTGGCGTGGTGGCCTACGGCCTGTCCTCAGTCCCCGGCTTCGGTTCCGATTGGTACGTTGGCGCAGCGCCGCATCACCAACGTGGCCCACGGCGATGGCGTCGATCAATACGACCTTCACTTGTTGTCGTCGGGGTATAAGCCGGGAGACTCCGATATGTCTTGGGGCGCCATCACTTTGTGGCGCGGCATTGTTGCCTCCGCGCTGGACAGGCATCCGCACGAGCACGTAACCTCGGTGGAGATTGCCGGTGCGCACAACCACGCGGCCGTGGACTTTGCCGCCGGCTGGCTTCTCGACGCCCTCTCCGTCCCCGTCCACCGCACGGTCGCTGAGTATGACGGCACGACGTTCCCGATTACTTCCCTGGTGTTCCGCCGACCAACTGCGGATGTCAGCATTACGGTCGTCGACGCCGAAACCGTCAGGGTCACCGTACCGGGCTCACCGGAATCACTCGTGAGCCTAGCGGTTCGCTCGGAAGCTGAGGTGCTGTCAGAGGAGCTTCGCCATCTGGACGCAGACAGGACATACGCCCATGCTCTCCGCGCTTTGGCGAACGTAGACTACAGTGAGAAGCAATAAAGAAACTGAACCTCGATAGTTTTCACGAAGGATCGCTCTGCACCATGGTTACTCTTCACCGCGTCAGCGATGTAGACGAGCTCATATCCTCCGCCGCCCTCGCGTTTGTTGATGTGATCGCGGCAGTCCAGGCCCCGGGCGGTGGCTTGCATAAAGACGGCGTCGCTCGCGTAGTGCTCACCGGTGGCGGCGCAGGGATTGGTCTCCTTCGCGAGCTAGCGCGCTTGGACCAGGCCGCAAAGACGCAGGGACCCGATTTCCCTGCTCTTGCGGTGGATTGGACGCGCGTTCACGTTTTCTTTGGTGATGAGCGCAATGTGCCCGCCACGGACCCGGATTCCAACGAAGGCCAAGCCCGGGAAGCACTCCTCAGCCACGTGGGTATTCCTGAACATCACATCCATGGCTACGATCTCGGCGCTATATCGATGGAGCACGCAGCGCAGGCCTATGAGGGCGAGATTCGCGAATTTGCCCCAGAAGGATTTGACCTCCACCTGCTCGGCATGGGCGGAGAAGGCCACATTAATTCGATATTCCCGCACGCAGAGGCTGTGTATGAAGACAAGGACTTTGCCTTCGCAGTCCATGACTCGCCCAAGCCGCCAGCTGAGCGTGTCACGCTAACGTATCCTGCCATCAACCGTTCGCAACGCGTCTGGTTCCTCGTTGCCGGAGAAGAAAAGGCAGAGGCCGCCGCGCATCTCGTCGCCGGTGCCGCTGCTGAGGACTGGCCCGCTGCCGGTGCCCACGGTACTGAGGAAACGGTTCTCTTCCTCGCTGACAGCGCTGCCACGGAGCTCTAAAGCTTGGCATACTGAGGCTTGTGCAAGAAAGTAGCCGCGCCTGGGGGGCTCTCACGATAGAGACAAACGCCGCGACCCCACCTTCTCTTAGAGGGGATCGCGGCGTTGTGTCGCTGTGCCGCCCGCGTGCACATGGCGCGCGGGATGGTGAACGTTCTAGCTGTATGCCTGAAGCAGGTTCAGTGCCACGATGCAGGCGAGCCAGATAATGACCATGACCACGGTGTAGCGATCAAGGTTCTTCTCCACCACGGTGGAACCAGAAAGGTTGGACTGCACACCGCCGCCGAAAAGGCTCGACAGGCCGCCGCCCTTGCCCTTGTGCAACAGCACGAAGATGGACATAAGGATTGCGGCAATCACCAGGATGATTTCCAGTGCCAAGATCATGAAATAGTTCCTTGTTTACACGGTTAAGACGTTTGCTAATGGTTGCGCGGCATCAAGACGGCACTACTCGAGGTGCCTGAAGCATCCAGCCAGCGCAGGATATTCCTCGATGCTACACCATAAAGCGGGCCGGAAACCATTCCGACCCGCTTAACGCTAGTGCAGCTGTTTGGCGCTGCTGCGTGAGTGCGTCAGTGCTTAGGCATCCGAGGCTGCGTTGGCTGCCAGCTTGGCAAACTCCTCGCCCTTGAGCGATGCGCCGCCAACCAGACCGCCATCAACGTCCGGCTTGCCCACGATCTCAGCAACGGAGTCAACCTTGACGGAGCCGCCGTAGAGAATGCGGATGCTCTCAGCGACCTCATCGCCACCAAGCTCGCGGACGAGGTCACGGATAGCCGCGCACACCTCCTGGGCGTCATCAGCAGAGGCCACCTTGCCGGTACCGATGGCCCAAACTGGCTCGTAGGCGATTACAGTCTTGGCTAGGTCGTCGGCGGACAGGCCTTCCAGCGAGTTTCGGGTCTGCGTTACCACGTAATCAACGTGAGTGCCCTTTTCGCGAACGTCAAGTGGCTCGCCTACGCAGACAATAGGGCTGATGCCATTGGCCAGTGCGGCGGCAGCTTTCTCAGCTACGAGCTTGTCGGTCTCGCCGTGGTATTGGCGGCGCTCAGAGTGGCCAACGACGGCCCACGAGCAGCCCAGAGCAGAGAGCATCTTGCCAGAGACTTCACCGGTATAGGCGCCGGACTCGTGCTTGGAGATGTCCTGGGAACCATAGGTGAACTTGAGGTCGTCCCCATCGACAAGGGTCTGCACGGTACGGATATCGGTGAACGGAACCATAAAGGCTACGTCGACCTTCTCGTAGTAGTCCTTCGGCAGTGCGAAGGCAAACTTCTGCAGGGAGCCGATGGCTTCCTTGTGGTCGAGATTCATCTTCCAGTTGCCGGCGATAAGTGGAGTGCGTG
This sequence comes from Corynebacterium sp. FDAARGOS 1242, assembly GCF_016889985.1. Lineage (NCBI taxonomy): Bacteria > Bacillati > Actinomycetota > Actinomycetes > Mycobacteriales > Corynebacteriaceae > Corynebacterium > Corynebacterium sp. FDAARGOS 1242. The sequence continues at coordinate 1,053,583 of NZ_CP069568.1, forward strand.
CCATGATGTGCCTTTCTACAGGTTGCGCTTAAACGTAGTGGATTAGGACTCGAGGACCTTGACGCCTGGCAGTTCCTTACCTTCAAGGAACTCGAGGGATGCCCCACCACCGGTGGAAATGTGGGAGAAGCCATCCTCGTCCAGCCCCAACAGGCGGACGGAGGCGGCGGAGTCGCCGCCACCGACGACGGTGAAGGAACCATTCTTCTCGGTGGCATCGATGATGGACTGTGCCACGCCAGCGGTGCCCTTAGAGAAAGCCTCCATCTCGAAGACGCCCATGGGGCCATTCCAGAAGACAGTCTTGGAGGTGGCGATGACCTCGTCGAACTTCTTCACGGACTCTGGTCCAATGTCGAGGGACATCCAGCCCTCCGGAATGCCATCCAGGGCGACGACCTTGTTCTCGGCCTCTGCATTGAACTCGGTGGCAGCAACGAGGTCGACTGGCAAGACAATCTTGTCGCCGAAGCGCTCGAGCAGATCCTTGCAATTGTCAATCTGGTCTTCCTGCAGCAGGGAGTTCTGTACGTTGTAGCCCTGTGCTGCCAGAAGGGTGTAACACATGCCGCCGCCGATGATGACCTTGTCGGCCTTGCCAGCTAGTGCCTCAATGACGCCGAGCTTGTCGGAAACCTTGGCGCCGCCGAGAACGACGACGTAAGGGTGCTCCGGCTCCTTAGCTACAGCAGCAAGGGTCTCTACTTCCTTCTGAACGAGCTTTCCGGCGTAGGCAGGAAGGCGCTTGGCCACGTCGTACACGGAAGCCTGAGCGCGGTGAACAACGCCGAAACCGTCGGAAACGAAAGCACCGTTGTCGGCGGCTAGAGCAACGAGTTCATCGGCGAAGGCGCCGCGTTCTGCCTCATCCTTAGAGGTTTCACGAGCGTCGAAGCGAACGTTCTCCAGCAGGAGTACATCGCCATCGTTGAGGCCGTTGGCGCGCTCGTGAGCGTCCTCACCGCTGACATCGCCAGCGAGCGCCACGTACTGGTCGAGGGCTTCGGACAACGCCTCAGCAACTGGCGCCAGGGAGTACTTCGGGTTGGCCTCACCCTTCGGTCGACCAAGGTGAGCGGACAGGATTACCTTGGCGCCGCCCTCTACGAGAGCCTTGATGGTGGGCAGAGACGCGGTGATGCGGCCGGAGTCAGTGATGTTTCCTTCATCATCCAATGGGACGTTGAAATCCGAGCGGACGAGGACGTGACGGCCCTCGACGCCTTCCGCGAGCAAGTCATCCAAAGTCTTGAAAGCCATGGTGTTCTCCTTTAATGGTCAATGTTCAAGCTAAAGGTTAGAGGTATTCAGTTAAGAAGTGTGGGAGGGTGCATCCTCGTCACCCCCACAGACGACGACCGGCCCAGCGCACGCCACGATAGAAAGGGCGTGGCGCATGGGCCGGAGTAGTCACAGCGCTATCACTGTGGTCATCTAAAGGCGCCGAAGCTTTAGAGCTTGGAAGCCACCAGGGAGGTGACACGAACCAGCTGGGAAGTGTAGCCCCACTCGTTGTCGTACCAGCCAAGTACCTTGACGAAGTTGCCGTTGGACACCTTGGTCATGCCAGCATCGAAGATGCAGCCGTGCGGGTCAGTGATGATATCGGTGGAGACAATCGGGTCCTCGGTGTAGCCCAGGGTCTCACCGAACTCGCCGGTAGCAGCCTCCTTGATAGCAGCATTGATTTCCTCGACAGTAACGTCGCGCGAAGCCTGGAAGGTCAGGTCGGTAGCGGAACCGGTGATGGTCGGTACGCGCATAGCGTAGCCGTCGAGCTTGCCTTCCAGCTCCGGGAGAACGAGGGAGACAGCCTTGGCTGCACCGGTGGAGGTCGGAACCATGTTCACGGCTGCAGCGCGAGCACGGCGCAGGTCACGGTGAGGGGCATCCTGGATGCGTTGATCGCCGGTGTAAGCGTGGATGGTGGTCATCAGGCCCTTTTCGATGCCGAACTTCTCGTGCAGAACCTTAGCCATCGGAGCGAGGCAGTTGGTGGTGCAGGATGCTGCCGAGATGACGTTGTGGTTGTCAGCATCGTACTCATCAGAGTTGACACCGTAGACGAAGGTAGCATCCACGTTCTTGCCTGGTGCAGAGATGATGACCTTCTTGGCACCAGACTCGAGGTGTGCCTTTGCTGCTTCACCATCAGTGAAGAAACCGGTGGACTCGATGACGATGTCAACGTTGTGCTCAGCCCAGTTCAGGTTCTTCGGGTCACGCTCAGCGGACACTGCAACACGGTGACCGTTAACGGTGATGGACTCATCGTCGTGCTCAATCTCGCCATCGAAGCGACCGAGAACGGAGTCATACTTGAGCAGGTTTGCCAGAGTAGCGTTATCGGTCAAGTCGTTGACGGCGACGACCTGAAGGTCGTTGTTGCCCTGTGCAACTGCACGGAAGAAGTTACGGCCGATGCGGCCAAAGCCGTTGATGCCTACGCGAATGGTCACTGTAATGTCTCCTCAAATAATCGAGTGAAGTTCTGCGTGGGGACTTCCGATAGGCGGCCACTCTCTCGTGACGTCGACGGTTTTCCCAACACGGCCGATACTACCCACGGTTTCTGACCTTCGCACAGGTCCGTAGCTCCCTCAGCCACCGCTCAAGCAGCGCGTCCAAAAGAGGCGTACACCGGTGGAGCTGCTTTTGGGAGCTCGGGGAACGTATAATCCGTTACACCTGCAGATATGACCGTTCGTGTGGGGTTATGTTGCATAGTGTTGACTCATAGTGGGATATGTCACCCAACCAAAAACTAGTGAAACCACCCAGACATACATTCAGGGTGGCTTCTCAAAAATCCGTCAGACTAATGTCCGAACGGGCATTAACATTCCTTAGGCATCGTTGAAAAGGTCCTCGGTTACGGACTTCGTTGTGTCGGGGACCCCTAGCTCTTTCGCGCGTTTATCCGCCATGGACAGCAGTCGTCGAATACGGCCTGCAACCGCGTCTTTGGTCATCGGCGGGTCTGCTAGGCGGCCTAGCTCTTCCAGGGAGGCTTCACGGTGCTGAACGCGCAAACGGCCTGCATCCGCTAGGTGCTCAGGCACGTCATCGCCCAAAATCACCATTGCACGCTCTACACGGGCAGCCGCAGTGACAGCCGCACGTGCCGAGCGACGCAGGTTGGCATCGTCAAAGTTGTCGAGACGACGGGACGTGTCATGAGCTTCGCGTTGAATACGCTTCTTCTCCCATGTCAAGCGCGTTTCTTGCGCGCCCATACGGGTCAACAGTGCGCCGATAGCGTCGCCGTCACGCACCACGACACGGTCCGCACCGCGAGTTTCCTTCGTCTTAGCCGACACTCCCAGGCGACGAGCACAACCCACAAGCGCCAGTGCTGCCTCTTGGCAGGGGCAAGTAACTTCCAGAGCCGAAGAACGGCCCGGCTCAGTAAGAGAGCCCTGAGCCAAGAATGCTCCACGCCACGCAGCCTCATTGTCTGCGATCGAGCCGGAGATTACCTGCGGTGGCAGGCCCACTACTGGGTGGCCAGAACGCGTCACGAGGCCGAGACGGCGGGTCAGTTCCTTCGCCCCAGACGTAATCCGCACCTGAATGCGGTTCTTTTTTGACGAGGACGCAGGGCCCGCCAAGTTCGTCGTGGCGGTGATGGAATACAGCTCATCAAGAGCGGTGACGAGGCGGTCGGCCACCTTGCTCGACTCCAGCTCGACGTCATAGGTCACGCGCTCGCCAGTAACGTGTAGCTCACCGGCGAACCTCAAGATAGCGGCAACTTCTGCCGCGCGGGCAGACTGTCGCGGTACGGAAACCGCCGTTAGCTCCTCCTTGACCTGATTGGTCAATGACGCAGACACCTCGTGTCTCCCCTTTCGACTGTTGATGCCGCCATGCGGCTGTGAGTGCCCCATAGTTTAACGTGCGAGTCGTGCACACGCGCACGACAGGGGCCTACCGCACCGTGCTGCCGGACCTAATAGTTAGTCCACGCCGCGGCTATTCAGCCTCGCCAACGTACTCGTTATAGAGCTCGTTAAACACCGCAGCAAGCTTATCCGGACAATGCTTATTAAGGATCTGCCCGTTGTCATCGATCTGGCACACGTCGCGGAAGACTGCCGTTGCGCCCAAGACGCTTGCAGCACGTTGGACAAACACGCGCTCGGATTCATTCGGCAGGCTTTCACTGTCGACGATGACGCGGTCGACACGCAGATTCGGAGCATGTTGTGCCAGTACGTGAAGGTGACGCTCAGCAGAAAAACCTTGGGTCTCCCCTGGCTCGGCCGACAGATTCAGCACGACAACGCGCAACGCGTCAGAGGAGGTAATGGCTTCCACGATGTCCGGAACCAGAACGTGGGGCAAGACAGAGCTAAACCACGACCCAGGCCCCAACGTGATCATGTCCGCCTCATGTAGAGCATCGAGCGTTGCTTGGTTTGCATCCGGACGTTCCGGGATGATGCGCACGCGGCGTACCTGCCCCACCGTCGAGGCAACGGCGACCTGACCGCGAACGGAGCGCATGACGCGGGGGTCGTCGTCAAGCCCGGCTACATCCGCTTCAATATTGAGCGGAAGGTTGACGGACGGAAGCACGCGCCCGGCGGAGTCTGTGAGCTTAGCTACGGCATCTAGCGCGGCCTGAAAATCGCCTAGCACGTCACTCAAACCGGCGATAAGAAGGTTGCCCACGGCGTGGCCAGCCATGGCACCATTGCCGCCGAAACGGTGCTGCAAGGTAGTCGCCCACAGCTGACCTTGCTCGGAATCGCTCGACAGCGCTGCTAATGCCATGCGCAGGTCCCCGGGTGGAATGATGTCGAGTTCACGGCGAAGCCGACCGGAAGAACCGCCGTCATCCGCCACTGTCACGATGGCAGAGATTGCCTCGGCGCCTGTGCGGCGAGCTGCCAACAGGGTTTGGTAAAGACCATGGCCACCGCCAAGGCTGGCCATATGGGAAGGAGCTGGGGTCACGTAAGTACCGGCTTTCGATGTGAGATGTGTGAGAGAGAGTGAAATTAATCGCGATTGATGTCGCGGTGCAGCGTGCTGACGTCGATGTCACCGCGCTCGCGCAGTCTGCGTGCGATTTCTTCAGTAATTGCAACGGAGCGGTGGTGACCACCGGTACACCCAATGCCTACCGTGATGAAGTTCTTTCCTTCATGACGGTAGCCAGTAAGCATCGAATCAAGCATGTTAATGAAGTTCTGGATGAAAGGCTGCGCCGCGTCACGTGACAACACATAGTCAGCCACCGGCTCGTCCGTACCCCGGTAGCCGCGCAGTTCCGGAACCCAATAAGGATTGGGAAGGAACCGCACATCCACGACGAGATCGGCATCACGCGGTGAGCCATGCTTGAAGCCGAAAGACTCAAGCGTTACGTGCTGGCGTTCATGCCCCATCTCGCCGAACGATGCCTCGATGGCTCGGCGCAGATCATGGATGGACAGATTGGTCGTATCGATGATGATGTCCGCACGGTTCCGGATGTCTTGAACCGCCACGCGCTCACGCTGGATACCTGCCTTGAGGGTCTCACCATCCTGGAGCGGGTGCGTTCGACGCACCGAATCAAAACGGCGGATAAGGACATCATCGCGTGCATCGAGGAAGAGCAGCGTGGGTTTCATATCCAGTGCTGCCAGCTCGTCGAGTGTCTCCGGAAGGGAACCCGGGAACATGCGGGAGCGCACATCCGTCACCGCCGCGATTTTGGTCACGGGCGAGTCGGGGCGTGCACAAAGTTTCAGCAGGTCAACGATGGCCTTCGGCGGAATGTTGTGGGCCACGTAGTAGCCTTTATCCTCCAACACCTTGGCTGCCGAGGTTAAGCCTCCACCGGACATGCCGGTCACCAAAATGGGCGGGGAATCAAACAACGTCATGGCCTCTATTCTTACCACCTCACCTGAAGATTCGGTGTGAATACGGCAACGATACCGTGACGGAGGTGCAACTTCGTGCGGAGCGATGAGCGGCCCAGTAGATATCTAGAGATATCTAGGACTTCTGCAAGTGGTCGTACACCGTCTGCGCGAGCTTCGGGCCAAAACCCTTGACCTCAGCGATATCCTCCACGCTGGCTTCCTTGAGGTTTTTCACGGATCCGAAGTGTTTAACTAAGTCAGTGCGGCGTTGCGGTCCCAAGCCCGGTATGGAGTCAAGCACCGATGTCCGCATCCGCTTTGAGCGCTGCTGACGGTGATAGGTAATAGCCACGCGGTGTGCCTCATCACGCAGGTGCTGAAGGAGGAATAGCGCCTGTGAACTACGTGGAAGAATGACTGGTTCATCGTCACCGGGAACCCAAATCTCCTCCAGACGCTTAGCCAAGCCAATCAGGGTGACATCGACAATCCCCAGATCATCAAAGACCGCCTGGGCAGCAGCAACCTGGGGCGCGCCACCATCGACGATAAAGAGTTGTGGAGGATAGATGCTGCGGGTCGACGTGCTGGCGGATTCCTCACGCACGCGTTCCTCAGCAAATGTGGAGTTCTCCAGCTCCTCATCAGGCACGGCACGTTTGTCATCGTGGTGGTGTTTAAAACGGCGTCGAGTGACCTCGGCAATGGAGGCTACGTCATTCGAGTGTCCATCACCGGCGGCTTCTTTGATGCGGTACCGGCGGTAATCCGACTTGCGTGGGAGTCCATCTTCGAAAACAACGAGAGAAGCCACCACGTCGGTGCCTTGGATGTGTGAGATATCCGTACATTCGATGCGCAGCGGTGCGGAGTCCATTCCCAAGGCCTCCTGCAGTTCCTGCAATGCTGCCGACCGTGCGGTGAGGTCGCCTACGCGTTTGAGCTTGTGCTGACGCAGCTGTTCCTTGGCATTGCGCTCCACGGTCTCCATGAGTGCGCGCTTATCGCCGCGCTGCGGGACACGCAGGTCTACGTGGGCGCCGCGTAATTCTTCCAAAACGATCGTGACTTGCTCGGCCTCCTCCGGCGGGACCTGCACCAGGATTTCACGCGGTATAGGGTTGCCGCGATGCATTTCGGTGTGGGACTCTTGGTCCACTCCTCTGCGCTCCAGTTTCGCGTCCTCAGCGGCTTCTTGGCGCTGCCTGTCAACGGCATCGGAATAGAACTGCACAAGGAAATTCTGGATAAGTGCCGGCAGGCCGGGATCCGGTTTGCCTTCCTCGATGGGCTCCGTTGTGGCCTGATCGCCTGATCGCTCTACGACCCACCCGCGCTGGCCGCGAATGCGGCCGGCACGCACATGGAAAATCTGCACCGCGGCTTCAAGCTCATCCGAACAAAACGCAATGAGGTCGGCGTCAGTGCCATCAGAGAGCACCACGGCCTGCTGTTCCATGAGCTTGTCAATCGCTCCCAAGTCATCACGAAGCCGTGCGGCCAGCTCGAACTCTAGGTTTTCCGAGGCTTCCTCCATCTCGTGCGTCAACCGCTTGCGCACGGGCGCGGTGTTGCCGTTCATGAAGCTCATGAGTTGGTTCACCGTCTCGCGGTGTTCTTCAGGGCTGACCCGGCCAATGCAGGGCGCGTCGCACTTGCCGATGTACCCCAACAAACACGGCCTGCCTAGGCGCTCGTGGCGGTTGTACACGCCTTTGGCACACGTGCGCATGGGGAAGACGCGGGTAAGAAGATCGAGCGACTCCCGCACCGCCCACGCATGTGAATACGGGCCGAAATAGCGTACGCCTTTGCGGCGCGGGCCACGGTAGAAGAACGCGCGTGGGATGGTCTCTCCCACCGAAACCGCGAGCATGGGGTAGGTCTTATCATCGCGGTACATGACATTGAACCGCGGATCGAAGCGCTTAATCCACGTGTACTCCAGCTGGAGTGCTTCCACTTCGCTGGCCACCACGGTCCATTCCACCGACGCAGCGGTTAAAACCATCTGGCGGGTCCGCGGATGTAGTTGCGTGATGTCCTGAAAGTAGTTGGACAACCGTGCACGGAGGTTCTTTGCCTTGCCCACGTAGACAACGCGGCGGTTCTCATCCCGGAATTTATAGACGCCCGGGTCCGTAGGAATGCTTCCAGGAGCCGGGCGGTAGGTCGTGGGATCAGCCACTAGTCATCCTGCGGCATGTAGCGGGCTTCAAGGTCGCGGAAGGAACGCACCTTCGGAATCACGTCAGTCTTATCGCCGGATTGCAGCGCCCACACCGGAACGTACTCGAAGTCCGGCAGCTCGATGCGAGCCATGCGCGAACCTTCCGGGAAGGACAGGCCATAAATCACCTGCCAGGGGTAAAAACGCGTACCCACAATGTTGCGAACCTCCACTCCGTCAGAATTGGCGCGGAGGCGCGGACGGGTAAGGGCGAACCAGGACAGCACAGAAATCAGCACGCCGACGCCAGGGAAAGCAAACTTATCAATGGTGGTCACGCTGGCACCGGTAAAAGACAAGCCGACGGTGAAGCCCATGAAGAGGTGCGCCGCCATGACAAGGATGACCCAGACGATCGCTACCTTACGAAGGAAAGGTGAACGGGCCTCGTATTCCCAGGGCTTCGTCGACGTCTTCGCAAAGGGATCGGCACTGGTATAGGCCAACACCTGCTCATCGCTCAGTTCGGGGCGAGCAGCGAGCGGCTGCTTCTCCGAAGGAACCTGTGGGTCCGTCATCGAGTCCTCCATCCATGTATCACTCCCGCTTCTCGACGTATCTTGTCACGGCTTGTGACAGCAAGCGCCGCGTGGCCTACTTACTGCGGGCTACTGCGGGGTCGACTCGTTTAGTGTACGCAAGGTGTGCACGGTTTCTAAAGCTGCGTGCATGGATTCCGCGCCCTTGTCTTCGGCGGAGCTTTCAAAACCTGCGCGGTCGACGGCTTGGTCATACTCGTTAACGGTGAGCACGCCGTTGCCTACCGGCGTCGACTCATCGAGAGCAATGCGTGTGAGGCCCTGCGTTACCGAGTCACACACGTAATCAAAGTGCGGGGTCCCACCGCGGACAACGCATCCGAGCGCAACGACGGCATCGTGCGTGCGTGCCGCAGCTTGGACCACCACGGGCAGCTCCAACGCGCCGACGACGCGCACAGCGGTGATTTCCGCGCCGGCTTCTTCAGCGGTCTCAATAGCGCGGCGGTGCAGCTGATCACAGATTTCCTCGTTCCACGTCGCCGTCACCACAGCCACGCGGATGCCCTCACCGGAGACATTCTTTGGAGTAGGAAGGCCGTCTTTGCTCATTGTGTGCTCCTTTGTGAACCTTGAAGTCGTGAACGTTTAAGAGTGCTTCTTGTCCCACTCTGCCACCTGTGGCAGGTCGTGGCCCATACGGTCGCGCTTGGTGCGCAGGTAGGCGATGTTGTCTTCCGTCGCCGGGGTAGCCAAAGCGGTGCGTGCAGAGGCATCAATGCCAAAGCCCTGCAGGCCTTCGCCCTTGTGCGGATTGTTGGTGAGCAGGTTCACTGAAGAAACGCCGAGATCCCGCAGGATCTGTCCGGCCACGGAGTATTCGCGGGCGTCTTCCGGCAGGCCTTGCTCGACGTTGGCGTCGACGGTATCCAAACCGCCGTCCTGCAGGCTATAGGCCTTGAGCTTGTTGATGAGCCCAATGCCGCGCCCTTCTTGGCCGCGCAGGTAGATAACAATGCCCCGTCCTGCCTCCTGCACCGCACGCAGGGATTCCTGCAGCTGTGGACCGCAATCGCAGCGCTGGGAACCGAAAACATCGCCAGTAAGACACTCCGAGTGCACACGCACCGGCACATCGGTGGCACCGGCGTAATCGTCGAGGTCACCGACAATGAGTGCTATGTGCTCGTGCTTGTCGACGTCATTCCGGTAACCCACCGCCCTGAACTCGCCGTGCTCAGTGGGCAGGCGAGTTTCTACCTGGCGGGTGACGTGCTGCTCGTGGTGGCGACGCCAGTCAATAAGCTGCTCAATGGAAATCATCGTCAGGCCGTGCTTATCGGCGAAGCGACGCAGCTCCGGGGAACGCGCCATATCGGTCGGATCCTCTTCGGACACGATCTCACACAAAACACCTGCGGGTCGCAGCCCTGCGAGGCGGGCCAGGTCGATGGATGCCTCGGTATGACCATCGCGCTCAAGCACACCGTTGGGGCGTGCTGCGAGAGGAACCACGTGTCCGGGCCGGGTAAAGTCTGCAGGTTCCGAGGTAGGGTCCGCCAACGCACGAATCGTCTCGCAGCGCGAGGTGGCAGAAATGCCCGTGGAACCGTTGGCTAGGTCCACCGTCACCGTGTAAGCGGTATGACGCACGTCTTGGTTCACGGCCATCATCGGCGGCAGGTTGAGCCGCTCACATTCCTCCGGCAGGAGTGGTGCGCAAATATAGCCGGAGCTATAGCGCACCATGAAGGCCACGAGTTCTGGAGTAGCCAACTCAGCGGCAAAGATGAGGTCACCCTCGTTCTCGCGGTCCTCGTTGTCCACGACGATGACAGCTTTGCCGGCCGCGATGTCCGCGATGGCTTGGTCGACGCTATCTAGAGTGAAGGTTGAATCTGCGGCGGTCATAAGGATTAACTCTATCCCTCAGCAGAATGCGCAGTGCCGTTGGGGTAAACCATCTTCTCCACATACTTAGCGACCACGTCAACTTCCAGGTTTACTGTTGCCCCAGGCTCCAGGGAACCGAATACAGTATCGCGCAGAGTGGTCGGGATGAGTGAGACCTCGAAGTAGACCTTTCCCACTGCCGAGACAGTCAGCGAGGTGCCTTGCACAGCAATGGAACCTTTCTCCACCACGTAGTGCGCTAGATCCTGCGGGAGGCTGAAGCGCAGAACTTCCCAATTCTCTGATGGGGTTCGAGAAAGCAACTGTGCCGTTCCATCCACGTGCCCTTGCACAATGTGTCCGCCAAGGCGCGTTGTGGGTAGAACCGCGCGCTCGAGGTTGACCGCCGAGCCAGTTTCTAGTTCTCCCAGTGAACTGCGATCCAAGGATTCCTGCATGACATCGGCGATAAAGGTGCCCTCGCCAAGTTCCGCTACGGTCAGGCACACACCGTTGACCGCGATAGAATCACCAAGCTGGGCGTCGTCTAAAACCACCGCCGCAGCAATGCCGAGACGCACGGCATCGCCCTGGTGCTCCACGCTTTCCACGCGACCAATTTCTTCTACAAGTCCTGTAAACACCGAGTCTCTATCCTTTCCTCTGATATTCAATAAGCACGTCATCGCCTAATACCTTGACCGAGTGACGGCACCAGCGCGGCGCTTCTGCCAGCGTCGATGCGGCCGCGTGCTTAAGCACACCAGTGCCTTCACCGAGGATGACGTTGCCCAGGTAGGCCTGGATCGAGTCGACGTACCCGAGCTCCAGCATGCTGGAAGCAAGTCCGGCTCCGCCTTCCACGAGGACGTCACGGGCACCACTGGCGTACAGTTCAGCCAGAGCTGCCTGAGGCGTGGCGTATTGCTCGAAACCTAGACGTGCGAGGTTGTGAGCGCCGTGCTTGGCGACGTCCCTACGTCCCACCACGACACGCCGCGGCTGGTTATCCCGCAATCCACCGTCCGGGTAGCGCGCGGTGAGCGAAGGGTTATCGGCCAACGCCGTGCCGGTACCGATGAGGATGGCATCGCGCCGAGTGCGATCGATATGGACGTGTTCGCGGGCCCGAGCACCCGTAATCCACTGGCTTGTGCCATCAACAGCAGCGGTAAAGCCGTCGAGGCTTTGAGCAAACTTCAGCGTGACATGTGGCCGGCCCAGCTCCATCGCAGTGAGCCAGGGAATGAGCACATCCTCGACCCCTGCGGGCGCCTCAACCGTGCCGACGGTGATACCGGCCGCTGCTAGTGCGGCGGCACCGCCCCTTGCCTTGGGAGTGGGATCAGGATGGAGGAAGTACACACTGCCCAGGGAGGCGTCGATAAGCGCCTGCGCGCACGGGCCCGTACGCCCGGTGTGGTTGCAGGGCTCCAACGTCACCACGGCGGTCCCGCCGCGGGCCTTCTCCCCTGCCGCCGTGAGCGCCATAATCTCCGCATGGGGGCCGCCGGGCGGCTGCGTGTGGCCCACGCCGGCAATTTCACCGGCGGCATCCACAATGACCGCTCCGACAGGTGGATTGGGGCTGGTGGTGCCTCGTGCTTGGGCGCCGGCTGTCATGGCCAGGCGCACTGCATTCTCAATCAAAGCTCTGGTTACAGCGTGGCTAGGCGGCGCAGCTCATCGACAGCAGCGGCCTTATCCGCTTGCTTGTAAATGGCAGATCCCGCCACAAAGGCATCACATCCGGCTTCTGCGGACTGGCGGATGGTTTCGGCAGAAATGCCACCGTCGATCTCAATGAGAACATCAAGACCGCGCTCATCAATGGCCCGGCGCAGCGTACGGACCTTATCGAGTTGCTCAGGCATAAAGCTTTGACCGCCAAAGCCCGGCTCCACGGACATGACGAGAACCTCGTCGAAGTGCTCCAAAGAATCCAACCACGGTTCAATCGGGGTGCCAGGTTTGATGGAGAATCCTGCACGCACGCCAAGGTCCCGAATCTTCTGTGCAAGCGTTAAAGCCGCGTCTTTGTCGGCGACAGCCTCAACGTGAAAGATGATGCAATCAGCGCCGACCTTGGCATAGGTCTCGACCCACTTCTCTGGCTCCTCAATCATGAGGTGCACGTCGAGGGTTTGCGTCGTGATGCCGTCCACGGTGGCGGTGATGTCCGGGCCGAAAGACAAATTGGGGACAAAATGACCATCCATAATGTCAACGTGGATCCAGTCCGCGTTGGCTACTGCGCGGACTTCCTCACCGAGTTGGGTAAAGTCGGCGGCCAGAATGGACGGGGCGATGATGGGACCAGACTTTTCTGCAGACATGTCACATAGCCTAGTCCCTTCGTCCTTTCTAGTCCGCGAGTCGACGAAGGACTGCGAAAAACATGGCGTCTGTGCCATGGCGATGGGGCCACAACTGTGCGGACAGTTCGCTGCCCACATTGCCCATGTTCGGCAAAAGCTGGCGCGCATCGAGCTCTTCAATGCGCAACGCTGCCCCCTCGCCATGCTGGGCGACGGCCGCGTCGACAATCTCGCGGGTTTCGCGCAGGTCTGGCGAACACGTCGAATAGACCACAACGCCGCCCGGGCGAACCAGGTTGAGTGCAGATTCGAGAAGCTCTGCCTGCAGTGAGGTGAGGTCCTTAATATCGGACTCAGACTTGCGCCATCGAGCTTCTGGTCGGCGACGCAGGGCTCCGAGACCGGAACAGGGGGCGTCGACAAGAACGCGGTCATACCCTGGCTCGAGGCCGGGCGAGCGGCCATCGGCCGTATGCACCCGCACCGGTAGATCCCTCGCGGTCTTTTCGACGAGCTTTGCTCGGTGCGGGGAGACCTCGATGGCGTCGACAGTAGCGCTGTCGATTCGGGCAATCGCCCCCATGAGCGCAGCCTTGCCACCTGGTCCGGCACAGAGATCCAGCCAACGGCCGGTGTCATCACCAATCAAGGGAGCTTCCGTGACTGCGCGTGCAATAAGCTGCGAACCTTCATCCTGTACCGCCGCCATGCCTTGGCGCACGGGTTCCAGGGAACCGGGGTCACCGTGTTCCAAATACACCGCGTACGGCGAATACTGGCCTTCCTCACAGCCGGTCATGAGCGCGAGCTCTTCTGCCGTTATCTCCCCTGGACGTGCTACGAGGTGCACGATGGGCCGCTGGGAATCAGCCTCAAGCGCTTTCTCCAACTCCTCCGAGTCACCTAAAGCTCGCGCGAAAGAGTGGGCAATCCACTCGGGGTGGGCGTGGCGGAAGGCACGCGCTGCAATCTCGCCACTTGGTGTCAGCTGTTCCAGCCACTCTTCTGCCGGAGTGCGCGTGATGGTGCGCATGATGCCATTGGCAAAACCTTTGGCCTTCTCGTGGCCAGCTGCCTCGACGAGGCGCACGGTGGTATCGACTGCAGCATGCGCCTCTACACGGGTATAGAGCACCTGGTACGTACCCAAACGAAGCGCAGTCAGCACCTCCGGCGCCATCGCATCGAGCCCCCGGGAAGCACACTGAGCGATAACTGCATCGAGTACGCCTTCGGTACGCAGGGTCCCGTAGGTAAGTTCTGTAGCAAACGCCGCATCGCGTCCAGTGAGTTTGTTCGCGCTGAGCGCCTTGGGCAGTGTGAGGTTGGCAAAGGCGTCATCGGCAGCCACGCGACGCAGCACGTCGAATGCCACCGCGCGCGGGACATCGACACCGCTGCGGCGCGCGGCTTGAATCAGCGAGTCTGTGGGGCGAACGCGATCATTTCGGCGCCCCGCAGCGGTGCCTCGATTGTTGTGGCGCGTGGAGGCACGCTTTTGCGTGCCTCCACGACGCTTTTTGTCGTGGTTCTTCTGTCCGCGATCAGCGGGGTCACCGGACTTGCTGCGAGATCTGAAGCCTCCGCTCACGAGAAGGTCACCTCATCCTGTTCATCCTTGGCCATCTGGCTGCTCAATCCCCTGCCCCAATCGGCGGCGTTCATCATCTTCTTTCCTGGTGGCTGAATCTGTCCCAGGCGCACTGCGGTGCTGCCCGTGCCGACGAGGACCTCCTTTTTTCCTACTCGGACCTCGCCTGGGCGCAACGCAGACGCGCCCGATTCACCATCAGCCAGGCTGATAGGGCCGACCTTAAGGCGGGACTCGCCCAGCAGCGTCCATGCACCTGGACCTGGAGTGTGAGCGCGGATGTGGCGGTCGATGACGTCGGCAGGCGCTGCCCACTCAATCCGGGCATCCTCAGTAGCAATCTTGTGCGCGTACGTCGCTTCCCCTTCCTGCGGCTTCGGGGAAATGCTGCCGTCCTCGAGGCCATCCATCGTCTCCACGAGAAGGTCCGCCCCTGCGTAGGCAAGGCGTGTGAGCAAATCATCTGCGGTATCGGTGGGCTGGATGCGCTCCTCCAAGGTGGCAAGGATGTCACCGGTATCAAGCCCCTTGTCGATGCGGAAGGTGGTAGCGCCAGTGACCTCATCGCCGGCAGCAATGGAGGCCTGTACCGGGGCCGCGCCGCGCCATGCGGGTAGCAGGGAGAAGTGCAGATTAACCCAACCGTGGGCTGGAACTTGGAGAAGGTCTTCAGTAATGAGGTTGCCATAGGCCACAACGGGGATAGCCTCGGGAGAAAGCTCGGCGAGACGTGCGCGAAGGGCATCGCCGTCCTCGGTCCCCGGCTTCAGCGTGGTTGGTGTCAGCACCTCAATGCCATGTTTCTCCGCCAGAGCCTTGACCGGACTCGGATGGAGCGTGCGTCCACGACCGCGGCGGGCATCTGGGCGGGTAATGACGGCAGCGACCTCGTGACGGGAAGCAATGAGCTTCTCCAGCGCCACAACGGCTGGCTCGGGGGTTCCGGCGAAAATGATGCGCACTGTAAGACTCGTACCTTTCTAGTAAACGTATTTGGTTCGCGAATGCGGTTGTGTATTACGCGTTAAACCAGTCTGATTCTCGGATGGTCTTCATAGATTCCTTCCGTAGCTCACTGCTCAAGCGCTGCAGGAAAAGCACGCCGTCAAGGTGATCGGTCTCGTGCTGAATACACCGCGCCATAAGGCCTGACGCCACCATCGCCAAGGGCCGTCCTGAGGGATCGAAGCCGCGCACTCGGACCGTGTTGTAGCGCTCAGTTGGCTGCGAGATGCCCGGGATGGACAAACAGCCCTCGGTTCCTAGCTGGGTATCCTCACCTATGGCGTCCCATTCTGGATTGACAATGGCCCCACGAAGCCCATCTTGATAATGCGAGCAATCGAAGACAAAGATGCGCTTGGTCAGGCCAATTTGGTTAGCAGCAAGGCCCACTCCACCGGCATCCTCCATCGTCTCAAGCATGTCTTGAGCGAGGCGCTCGAGGGATGGCCCGAACTCGGTAATCTCCTCGGCACGGGTATTCAGGACGGGATCGCCATATAGGCGAACCTCGCGCACAGTCATGGTGAGTACTCCTCGTCGTTGGGATGTTCTTGACCGACAATAGTTCACCGCGCACCATCCGCGCCGACGAGGTACCCCTCGTGCGTGCTGCCTAACCAATGTTGATGGGATCGACGGCGATACGTAGCGGCAACACATCTTTGCGTGCACTGCGCACCGCGTTCGCGGTACGCAACCTCACTCCAAGTTCCGAACGCGGCCCTAGAGGGGTGCGCAAGAGCAAGCGCTGAGGCTCGCCGCCGCGCTCGCGGTCATAGTCGCCCGGCAGACTCACACCAGGCGGCAAGGGCACGGGGCCGAGAAGCTCAGCATGTTCCGGGAGCTCTACCAGCTCAAGGAAGGAAGCCAAGGAAGCATCAGCGCCGTCGATAGCTGCCATATGCACTGCGGGTGGGAAACGCACCTCCCGACGTGCATGCAACTCTGCGGCAGCAGCACCCACCATGTCCCAGTTCATAAAGAAGCCCACGAGTGGTAGCTGTTCGTCAGCCGCCACAATGACCACACCACCAGCTTCCGCTGGGCAGACGAGACTCGCCGCGGCAGCCCACTTAGCCAGGGTATCTTCCGTTGCGCGCAGATCCTGGCGGCCCAATAGCGCACCAGTCTCCACGAGTAATGCTGCACCATAATGACCGTTGTCCGCCACATAAGGTTCCGCACCGGGTGTTGCAATAACGAGAGCCGGCCCTTGTGGGATCTCATCGACCACCTTCGAACCACCCGACAGAATAATACGAGTCTGGGGGAAGGCGCGGCCTAGCTCCTCCGCTGTGCGCTCGGACCCCAGCACGATGGCGCGCAGACGCGGTGAGCCGCACTCGGAACAGCGATAGTGTGTGTCCACTCGCCCACACCAACGGCAGGTAGGCAAAGACGCCGACTGGGAGTTGGTACTTCCGGCGGCGGGAAGACCCAGCGGGCCGTTGCAGTGCCGGCAGCGCGCCGGGGAAGAGCACTGCCCGCAGGCAAGGATTGGTGCGTAACCTTTACGCGGCACTTGAACGAGGACAGGCTCGCCACGGTCGAGGGCAGCTCGCGTGGCCTGGAAAGCTGGACCAGAAACCGAGGTGGTTCCTCCCTGCATGTGCCTAGCGAGTTGTACTCCGAAGGCACCTACCGGGACGATGTCAGGGCGGGAGGCTTTAAGCGCCTCTTCTGTGGGGACGAGGTTGTGGGCCCACCCAGACTCCACTAAGAGCTGAACCTCAGCGGTACGCGAATGACCAGCCACAATGAAGCTGCAGCCTTCGTGCGCAGAACGCGTACTGAGTACCTCGCGAGCATGGACGTAGGGCTTAAGGTTATCCACGAGGTTATCGTCACCATCATTGAGGATGACCGCAAGCTGTAAGTCTTTGACAGGAGCAAAAGCCGCCGAACGCGTTCCAATGACAATGCGGGATTGACCAGTCAGCGCAGAAAGGTAGCGCCGATAGCGCGCCTGGGGGCCAGTGCTGTGAGCAAGCACAGTAACCTGCTTGGCGGAGACATACTGACGGAAGGCCTTTTCCAACCGGTCGAGGTCGCGCTGGTCAGGAACGACCATGAGCACTCCCCCGCCCTTGATCGCCACGCTGGTGCCGAGAGCTGCGAGTGCTTCAGCCCAATCTGCGCCAGGCGCTATTTGCCAGGCAGCACGAGCGATGTGCCCAGCTAGAACCGAGTCAACGAAGGACTCACCAT
Organism: Corynebacterium sp. FDAARGOS 1242; assembly: GCF_016889985.1. Taxonomy (NCBI): domain Bacteria; kingdom Bacillati; phylum Actinomycetota; class Actinomycetes; order Mycobacteriales; family Corynebacteriaceae; genus Corynebacterium; species Corynebacterium sp. FDAARGOS 1242. The sequence continues at coordinate 1,071,168 of NZ_CP069568.1, forward strand.
ATTCATACCGTGACCACGCAGAAAGATCTGGGTGCTCAATGCTGCCTAACTCTTCCCACGGCGTCTCAAGATCGGCTTCTTCCGCCTTCGCATGACGTGCCGGAATAGCCGTACGAATAATGTCAGAACGCACCCCGCCATAACGGGCTGCTAGAGAATCCACTAATGCTGACATGACGGGCGTATATACCGCGTACGGCGAAATGACTCGGTCAATATAGCGCAGCGATCCCTCAAATTCTGAATCACTACCGCGGGCGAGAAGGATGGCGTCAACCAGCCGCCCGTTAAAGCGGATGCGCACGCGAACACCCGGTTGCGCTGCCTCTGAATCTGCCTCATCAATGAGGTAATCAAAGGTACGGTCCAGGTGTGCTACCCCCAACAAAGGCAACACCCGCCCGACCGGTTGATGGGCGGCGGGTGTCTTCTTGGGCATAGTGCCCGATTCTACAGGCCGGCAGCGCGGCGTAGATCTTCAGCGCGGGAGGTGTCCTCCCACGGCAGGTCGACGTCGGTTCGGCCGAAGTGGCCGTAGGCGGCAGTCGCACTGTAGAGCGGGCGCAGCAGGTCCAAATCGCGGATGATGACAGCCGGTCGAAGGTCAAAGACCTTGTTGACAGCGGCCTGAATGGCTCCGTCGGTCAACCCGTTCTTAGCCGTGCCAAAAGTCTCGACGTAGAGGCCTACCGGCTTCGCACGACCGATGGCATAGGCCACCTGAACTTCGGCGCGGTCAGCAAGACCGGCCGCCACGATGTTCTTAGCCACCCAGCGCATTGCGTAGGCAGCAGAACGGTCCACCTTGCTTGGGTCCTTGCCGGAGAACGCGCCGCCGCCGTGGCGGGCCATGCCGCCATAGGTATCGACGATGATCTTGCGGCCAGTTAGTCCAGCGTCGCCCATGGGACCACCCAAGATGAAGGAACCAGACGGGTTGATGAGCAGTTCGGTGTCATCGGTGTAGTACTTGCCCAACTCGGCATCATCTATAACCCATTCCACCACGTGCGTACGCAGCTGTTCAGTGAGCCATTCCTGCGTAACGTCCGGATCGTGTTGGGTAGAGATCACAATGGTTTCCAGACGGGTCGGTACATCGTCCTCGTCGTAGGCAAAGGTCACCTGAGTTTTGCCATCGGGACGCAGGGAGGGAATAATTCCTTCCTTACGCACCTGGGTCAGACGGCGGGATAGGCGGTGAGCGGTGGAAATCGGCAGCGGCATAAACTCAGGCGTCTCGTTAGTGGCATAGCCGAACATGAGGCCTTGATCGCCGGCACCGTACTGGTCATCATCCTCATAGTCACCGGAACGAACTTCGGTGGAGGCATCCACACCGGCGCCGATCTCCTGAGACTGCTCACCGATGGCGACGTTGACGCCGCAGGTACGGCCATCGAAGCCCACATCAGACGAGGTGAATCCGATGTCCACGAGAGTCTTGCGAACAATCTGAGGGATTTCGACATAGCCGGAGGTGCGGACCTCGCCCACGACATGGACCTGGCCCGTGGTCACCATCGTTTCGACGGCGACGTGGGCATCGGGGTCGACCTCCAGTAGGGCGTCAAGAATGGCGTCCGAGATCGCATCACAAATCTTATCCGGATGACCTTCTGTCACGGATTCGCTGGTGAAGAGGCGTACTGCCTGGGTAGCTGATTCAGTCACACATTGTCCTTAAGCTAGTTCCGCGCGCCGTGAGATGGGTTGAGAGGCTGGTACGTAGATCCCAGCGTGAAGTAGCGGCGCGTTGACACCAGCCCATCGTAGACCAAGCGGTCTACAGCTGCAAGAATGACCGCTACACCGGAAGTATTTCATTCACTGCATCAAGAATCTGCGCCGCCACTACTTGTTTGCTGCCGTGCTCCACCACTACCGGCTCAGCATTGCGCCGAAGGATCCACCCCGCGCTAGTGGGTTGTCCAAAGACCTTGCCTTCGCCCACTTCATTGGCCATAAGGACATCGCAGCCCTTCCGGTGAAACTTCTGCTGGGCGTACTCAAGAACGCTTGTGTTGTCATCGCCGGTCTCGGCAGCGAAGCCTACAATGACGGCGTCTTTGTTGATTTCTCCACTGTCGCGTCGCTTCACGAGGCCTTTGAGGATATCTGGGTTCTCCACGAGCTCGAGTCGCGCCAAATCCTCGTCAGCAGCACCTTTTTTCATCTTGGAATCGGCCACGTGTGCTGGGCGATAGTCCGCTACCGCGGCGGCCATAATGACGATATCGGCATCTGCGGAATGCTCGTTCATGGCAGCCTCCATATCGCGTGTTGAGGTCACGCGTACTACGTCGGCACCGGAGGGAACCGGAAGATCCTCAGTAGCTCCCGCAACGATTGTGACATCAGCCCCGCGCTGTGCGGCAATCTCCGCTAATGCAAAGCCTTGGCGGCCCGATGAACGGTTACCAAGGAACCGTACTGGATCCAGATTCTCCTGGGTGCCACCGGCGGAAACGACAACCTTGCGGCCTTGCCAGTCGAAAGGAACCTGATGGCCGTCCATGACGGTACGTGCAAATTCGGCGATCTGGTTCGGCTCCGGAAGCCGTCCAGCACCAGTGTCCTTACCAGTAAGACGTCCGTGTGCGGGTTCCATAACGGTAATCCCACGGCGGCGCAGCGTTGCCACGTTGTCTTGTGTTGCCGGATTCAGCCACATCTCAGTATGCATCGCGGGAACTACGATGACCGGGCATGTCGCCACGAGTACGGATGCAGTGAGCAAATCATCCGCACGGCCACAGGCTAGCCGTGCAATGAGATCCGCCGTTGCTGGCGCGATAACGACGGCATCTGCTTGCTGGCCCAAAGCCACATGCTGAACTTCATCCACCGCATCAAACACAGAAGTCGAGACCGGGTTGCCTGATAGAGCCTCGAAGGTGGCCGCGCCGACAAAATTCAGGGCAGATTCAGTAGGTATGACGCGAACATCATCGCCTTGCTCTTTGAAGTCACGAATGAGGTGGCAGGCTTTGTATGCGGCGATGCCGCCGGCCACACCGACAAGGATGCGACGGTGGGCACTGGTCATGTCTGGGGTTTCCTGTACGTCCTTCACCCGGACGATGTTACCCAAGACGCAGGAAACCCACCCATGCTTCCTTCAAGATGCATGGGTGGGTATCGAAGACAATTCACTGTGTTCAATCGCCCGGCGGTCAATCCCCCGGCCCGGCAGGCCCGGAAGCCACGAGACACAGTCAGTCGACGCGTTAACCCGCGTAGAGCCTAGTTGCCTTCCTCGTGGTCGAGGAGACCGGCCTCGATCTCACGCAGGGCGATGGACAGCGGCTTCTCACCCGGCTCCGGGGTCACCAGCGGTCCAACGAACTCGAAGACGCCTTCGTCTTGTTCCTGGTAGTAGCTGTTAATCTGACGCGCTCGCTTCGCGGCGAAGATCACCAGTGCGTACTTAGAAGAGACCTTATCCAGCAGCTCATCAATCGGCGGGTCAGTAATACCCGTTGGCGGATCGAAAACTGGCTCAGGCTTTACGGCCTCAGAATTAGCAGGTGTGGTCACGTTGGTCACATGCACCTTTACTGTTGGTAGATGGTCAAAATCTTGGTCTATCCACGCAGGATAGCACTAATAGCAGTTACGGCCTCATCGAGTTCATTGTTGACTACGACGTGGTCGAACTCCTTTTGCGCGGCAAGCTCCGTCTCTGCAGTCTGCAGTCTGCGGTCGATGACATCCTGGGGTTCCGTTCCCCGCCCGGTCAGGCGCTCAACGAGAACATCCCATGAGGGTGGGGCAAGAAACACGGTTTCTGCCTCCGGCATCGCCGCCTTGACGTTGCGGGCGCCTGCAAGATCAACCTCCACCAACACCGGACGGCCAGCCTGCAAGGCTTCCTGGACCGGCTGTGCCGGCGTGCCGGAACGCTGCAAGCCGCCGTGGATTTCTGCCCATTCGAGCATGTCTCCGGCGTCGATACGTTCCTGGAAGTCCTCCGGGGTGACGAAGAAATAGTCAACCCCGTCGGTCTCGCCAGGACGGGGTTGGCGCGTCGTCATAGAGACGCTGAAGTAGAGGTTGTCGACATCGTCGCGCAGGCGCGAAACCACAGTGGACTTACCCACTGCAGACGGCCCGGCCAGAACAACCAGGCGTCCGCGTGCAGTTTCGTCAGCCATTGCGCTATTTACTCGCCGTAGCCGAAACGCTCGAGCAGGGCGCGACGCTGACGGTCACCCAGACCACGCAGGCGGCGGGTCTGAGCAATCTCCAGGTCCTCCATGATTTCCTTAGCCTTGACCTTGCCCACCTTCGGCAGGGCCTCGAGGAGAGCGGAGACCTTTGTCTTGCCGATGATCTCATCGGTCTCAGCCTTCTCCAGAACGTCCTGCAGGTTGGTCTCGCCGCGCTTCAGCGCAGCCTTGAGCTCAGCACGTGCCTTGCGGGCCTCAGCGGCCTTTGCGAGAGCTTCCTTGCGCTGCTCATCAGTCAACTTGGGAAGGGCCACGGGTTTCCTCCGATTTCATTAGTGTGAACATTTTCATCTGATGGCTGGCACCAGAATCTCGGTCCTCAGGGGCATGATTTCCCCAGCGGGAGATAGCTTTTGCTACCTCCACGAACCGACTTCTGGCAATCCTAGCACTGGTCTGTACGCGATGACGTAACCCGGTCCCCTTCTTTTAAAGGTTCCTGCACGTCAACGCACATGCCTTAAACAAAATACCAGGTAAACGGCGCGCTCGTTAATTGGGCACGCCGTTAACTTAATCTCGGAACTCTGCCGCCGTCTCTATTACCGCTTTCCGCAGGTCATCGACCTTCGGGCCGCACGAAAGAATTGCGCGTGACACGTTGGCAAAGCCTAACTCCGGCGCTGCCTTGGTCAGCGCTTGAACATCTGCAGGCGTAGCTCCCTGAGCACCCACGCCCGGCAAAAGAACCGGACCGTTCAATTGGTCTAACTCTGGCGGAGTGTCGAGCGTTGCCCCTACAACGACGCCCAGTGCACCGACGCTCGGCTCATTACCGTCGCCTTGAGTGGCCACCGCTGCGTTGCGTTCTGCCAGCTCATCAACGACGCGCTGGGCTACGCTACGGCCTTCGACGCTCAACGATTGCAGGGCCTTCGCTTCTGGGTTGGACGTTGCCGCTAGGACAAACACTCCCCGACCCGAATGCTCGGCCACATCAAAGACCGGGCTGAGTGCACCGACGCCGAGGTACGGGGAGACGGTCACCGCATCTGCACGCAACGGGGAGTCCTCCCCCAGCCACGCTTCGGCATAACCAGCCATAGTGGAGCCGATATCGCCACGCTTGGCATCGGCCAGGCTGAGGCAACCGCCCTCACGCAAAGCAGCCAAAGCTTCCTCCAGCACCGCGAAGCCCTGGGAGCCACAGCGCTCGAAGAAAGCTACCTGCGGCTTGACCATGGCAGCGGTATCCACGAAGGCTTCCACACAGGTCATGGTGAAGGTACGAAGACCGTCAACGTCAGCAGACAATCCCCAGGCCTCAAGCAGGTGCGGGTGCGGGTCAATGCCGACGCACAGCCGTCCACGCTCGCGGCCAGCGGCAACGGCTTTCTCGCCGAAGGTCACCGTAGATTTAGTTGGCTGGGGCATGCTCAAGCTCCTGGAGTGCGCGAACTTTCAGGTCGCCTCGACGCAGGGCCTCGATACCCTGCACTGCTGCGGTCACGCCCTGAACAGTGGTCACGAGCGGCACGCCGACAGACACTGCAGCGGCACGAATGTCGTAGCCATCGTGGCGAGCGCCTGCGGAGCCAGCTGGCGTGTTAAGGATGAGGTCAACTTTGCCGCCAAGGATGGCATCAACGATGGACTCCTGGCCGTCCCCAGCCTCAGACACCTTGGTAGCTACCTCGCACTCCACGCCATTGCGGCGCAGCATCTGCGCAGTACCGTCAGTAGCCACGATGGTGTAGCCCATGTAGGCCAAGCGTTGAATCGGGAAAATAAGTGTGCGCTTATCGCGGTTAGCCACAGACACGAAGACGGTTCCTTCGGTCGGCAGTTCACCGAACGCGGCCATCTCGCCCTTGGCGTAGGCAGCGCCGAAGTTATCGGCCAGACCCATGACCTCACCAGTGGACTTCATCTCTGGAGACAGCAAAGTATCCAGCAGGCGGCCATCCGGGCGACGGAAACGGTTGAACGGTAGAACCGCTTCCTTTACCGCGATCGGGTGCTCGAGCGGAAGGGAGCCACCGTCGTAACTAGACGGGATAATGCCGTCCTCCCGCAGCTGTGCAATAGAATCACCAAGCATGACGCGTGCAGCGGCCTTGGCCAGCGGTACGCCCGTAGCCTTAGACACGAACGGCACCGTGCGAGAAGCACGCGGGTTGGCTTCGATGACGTAGAGGGTGTCGTCCTTCAGTGCGTACTGAACGTTCATGAGGCCCTTGACGCCGATTCCGTGAGCAAGGCGGCGCGTGGACTCACGCACCTTGTCAATATCCTGCGGGCCGAGTGTCATCGGCGGAAGTGCACACGACGAGTCACCGGAGTGAATACCGGCTTCCTCAATGTGCTCCATCACGCCGCCAAGGTAGACTTCCTCGCCATCGCAGAGTGCATCGACGTCGATCTCAATAGCGTTGTCGAGGAAGCGGTCCACCAGTACCGGGTGATCCGCGGTGATTTCAGTTGCGCGCTCAATGTAGTCGCGCAGGGAGTCCTCGTCATAGACAATCTCCATTCCGCGGCCGCCCAAGACGTAGGACGGGCGGACCAGCACCGGGTAGCCGATACCTGCGGCAACCTGGCGTGCCTCGTCGAAGGACGTTGCGGTACCAAACGCTGGGGCTGGAAGCTCAGCTTCCGCAAGGACCTTGCCGAACTCACCACGGTCTTCTGCCAAGTCAATGGCGGCAGCGGAGGTACCGACGACCGGGACACCGGCAGCGGTGAGGCGCTCTGCCAGCCCCAGCGGAGTCTGGCCACCCAGCTGAACGATGACACCGGCAACCTCTCCGGACTGGGCTTCTGCGTGGTAGACCTCCATGACGTCCTCGAAGGTCAGCGGCTCGAAGTAGAGGCGATCGGCGGTGTCATAGTCCGTAGAAACCGTCTCCGGATTGCAGTTGACCATGACGGTCTCGTAGCCCTCACGGGAGAGCTCCAGTGCGGCGTGGACGCAAGAGTAGTCAAACTCGATGCCCTGGCCGATGCGGTTTGGACCAGAGCCCAAGATGATGACCTTTCCCTTGGACCCGTCCGCGCTCGGGCGGACCTCGGATTCGGCGTCGGGATCCAGCTCATAGGTGCTGTAGTGGTACGGGGTCTGAGCTTCGAACTCACCAGCACAAGTATCGACCGTCTTGTAGACCGGACGAATCCCCAGGGACCAGCGCAGGGAACGTACGCCGTCTTCGCCAGCGAACTCCGGACGCAGCGCGGCAATCTGGGCATCAGACAGGCCGAAGACCTTAGCGCGGCGCAGGAGCTCAGCATCGAGCACCGGTGCCTCAACGAGTTCGGTGCGGAACTGAACGAGTGCCTCAAGCTCCGCGAGGAACCAGGGGTCAACGTTCGAGTGTTCATACAGCTGTTCCACGGTGGCCCCTAGACGGAAGGCCAGCTCGATATCGTACATGCGGCCTTCAGTCGGGCGTTCCAGATCCTTGAGCACAGCGTCAAGATCGGTTGCGCGCTCGCCGGCGAAGTACTCGTCCGGCTGGGTCCAGAATCCGGCAGGCTTGCCCTCCAGGGAGCGCATGACCTTGTTGAGGCCCGAGATGTAGTTGCGGCCAATGCCCATGGCCTCGCCCACGGACTTCATCGTCGTGGTCAAGGTGTCGTCAGCACCCGGGAATTTCTCAAAGGCAAAGCGCGGGGCCTTGACAATGACGTAGTCCAGCGTCGGCTCGAAGGCAGCCGGCGTCACGCCGGTAATGTCGTTGCGAACCTCATCAAGGGTGTAGCCGATGGCCAGCTTGGCGGCCAGCTTGGCGATGGGGAAACCGGTGGCCTTGGAGGCCAGCGCGGAGGAACGGGATACACGCGGGTTCATCTCAATGGTGATGATGCGGCCGTCATCCGGGTTCACAGCAAACTGGATGTTGCAGCCGCCGGTATCAACGCCAACCTCGCGGATAATGGCAATACCCTGGTCACGCATCTTCTGGTACTCGCGGTCCGTCAAGGTCAGGGCCGGGGCCACGGTCACGGAGTCACCAGTGTGAACGCCAAGCGCGTCGACGTTTTCGATGGAAGCGATGACCACCACATTATCGTCGCCGTCTCGCATGAGCTCTAGCTCGAATTCCTTCCACCCCAGGATGGACTCTTCGATAAGAACATTGGCTTCCGGGGACGCTGCCAAGCCGCCACCAGCAATGCGCTCGAGGTCTTCTTCGTTGAAAGCAAGACCGGAACCCAAGCCCCCCATGGTGAAAGACGGGCGCACCACTACCGGCAGTCCGAGTTCCGCTACGGTCTCATGGACCTCTTCCATCGTGTGGCATACGCGGGAGCGAGCGGATTCACCGCCGATGGAGGCAACAATGTCCTTGAATTTCTGGCGGTCCTCGCCGCGCTCGATCGCGTCAATATCGGCACCGATGAGCTCGATGTCGTACTTCTTCAGGATGCCCAGGCGGTCCAACTGGACCGCGGCGTTGAGGGCGGTCTGGCCACCTAGCGTTGCCAGAACAGCGTCGATGGGGTGGCCTTCCTCCTTTTCTTTGAGGAGGATCTTTTCAATGAATTCAGGCTCGATGGGCTCGACATAGGTGTGGTCGGCGAACTCGGGGTCCGTCATGATGGTGGCCGGATTGGAGTTAACCAGCGTTACGCGCAGGCCCTCCTCCTTGAGGACACGGCAGGCCTGGGTACCGGAGTAATCGAACTCACAAGCCTGACCGATGACAATCGGACCGGAGCCGATAACCAGGACGTGATTGATGTCGTTGCGCTTTGGCATAAGTTTCTTCTTCCTTTTCCTGGTTGCGGTTTACTTGTTCGGGGACTTCTCGGCCATGAGCTCGATGAACTGGTCAAAGAGCGAGTTCGCATCGTGCGGACCGGCGGCAGATTCGGGGTGATACTGCACGGAGTAAGCCATGCCGTTCTTGAGGGCAACGCCTTCGATGGTGTTGTCGTTGAGGCACGTGTGGGAAACCACTGCCGGACCGAAGTCGGTATCGAACTCCTCGCCGGCGGGGTCTTCCTTGCCGGACGGGCTGGCTAGAGCAAAGCCATGGTTCTGGGAGGTGATGTCGATCTTGCCAGTGAGCTGGTTGCGCACCGGTACATTGATGCCGCGGTGGCCAAACTTCAACTTGTACGTGTCCATGCCCAGCGCACGGCCGAGGATCTGGTTTCCAAAGCAGATACCAAAGAACGGGTACTCGGCTGCAAGGATGTCGCGGACGATACCCACCATGACGTCTGCGGTCGCTGGATCGCCTGGGCCATTGGAAACGAAGACGCCATCTGGGTTGTATTGCTTGATCTCCTCGAACGGGGTATTTGCAGGTACCACGATGGTCTCGATACCCCGCTGCGCAAAGTTGTTCGGCGTCGCGGTCTTGATACCCATGTCATAGGCCACGACGGTGAAGCGCTTCTCCCCGACTGCCTCAATCGTGTACGGCTTGTCGGTGGTTACTTCTTCGGAGAGGTCAAGCCCCGCCATGGAGGCCTGGTTCTTGACCTCGTCGAGCAGCTCCTCGACGTCCCGCTCTGCTGCTTCACCGGAGAAGATACCGGCCTTGATAGAGCCGTGATTGCGCAGGTGGCGGACCAGAGTGCGGGTATCGATACCGCCGATGCCGATGATGCCCTGCTTCTCCATTTCCTCCGGCAGGGATCGCTCCGCGCGCCAGTTGGAAACGCGGCGGGAAAGGTCACGTATCACGAGGCCAGCGACCCATATCTGGTTGTCATGGGACTCGTTGTCTTCATCATTCCAGCCGGTGTTACCGATCTGCGGTGCGGCGGTCACCACAATCTGGCGGTGGTAAGACGGATCCGTCATCGTTTCCTGGTAGCCGGTCATGGCAGTGGTAAACACGGCCTCTCCCAAGGTAGTGCCGGTAGCACCGAAGCCGAAGCCGCGGAAGGTACGGCCATCAGCCAAAACCAGGATGGCTGGAATAGGTTTCGTGCCGGAACGCGCCTCACTGGTCGAGGTTGCAGTAGAAGTCTCTGTGGAAGTCACGGTGTGTGGTGGCCTTTCGAATAGAAAGCGTTGGTTGCTCGTGGTGTCTTTATTTATTGTCCCGTTTATTCGGCGGTGAGGTCGTAGGTCACCGCTCCGCGCAGGATGGTGTGCGTAACGCGTACGCCAAATTCCTCGCCCTCGTAAGGGTTGTTCTCGGACTTAGAAGCCAAGCGCGTGGAGTCAGAGACCCACGGGTGCTCCGGATCGACGATGGTGAGGTTGGCCGGCTCGCCTTCAGCAATGGGGCGACCGTGGCCGGGCAGGCGGGTAATTTCGGCCGGGCGCTCGGACATGACGCGGGCGACGAAGCGCCAATCCGCCAAACCGGTGGCAACAAAAAGCTTGGCGATGACGGCCAGGGAGGACTCCAAGCCCAACATTCCGGGCTTGGCGTTTTCAAACTCCACGCACTTATCCTCGTTGCCGTGCGGGGCGTGGTCGGTAGCCACGACGTCGATAAGCCCGTCCAGCAAAGCTTGGCGTAGCGCTAACGTATCGCTCTCCTCACGCAGCGGCGGGTTGACACGAAAGACACCGTCATAGGACACCAGTTTGTCATCCGTCATGAGCAGGTGATGCGGAGTAACCTCCGCAGTCAGCGGGATATCCTGCTCCTTCGCCCACTTGAGCAGCTCCACGGTTCCCTTCGTCGAAGCATGGCAGATGTGCATGCGGTTGCCGTAGTCACGAGCAAGGAGTGCGTCGCGCGCGACGATGGACTCCTCAGCCACGCGCGGCCAGCCACGCAGGCCCAAACGCGCGGCGACCTCACTTTCATTGGCGCAGGCCCCTTGAGTCATCCGGTGATCCTCAGCATGCTGGGCCAAGAGGACATCGAGGCCCTTGGCGTATTCCAGCGCACGGCGCATAAGCTGCGGGTCCTCAACGCACTTGCCGTCATCGGAGAACATACGCACCTTGGCATCGGAGCGGGCCATCATGCCAAACTCCGTGAGCGTCTTACCTTCGAGGCCTTTGGTGATGGAGCCGACCGGGTGGACATCGCACAGGCCCAGCTTCTGGGACTTTGCCCATACGGACTCGGCGATAATCGGCTGGTCAGTCACCGGAGTGGTATTCGCCATGGTGAATACTGCTGTGAAACCACCTTTGGCAGCAGCACGGGAGCCGGTCTCAATGGTTTCAGTGTCCTCGCGACCAGGCTCGCGGAGGTGGACGTGCATGTCTACCAGACCCGGCAACAGGACGTTGCCGCCAGCGTCAATGGTGCGGTCTGGGGTGGTGTTGCCGGACTCATTGCCCGTGGCCCCCGCCGCGTCGGCCCCAGCACCGATCGAGGCGATAACGCCGTCTTTGATGAGGACGTCCGTGGGTTCGCCCTCACCGTAGGGACGCACGTTGGTGATGAGAAGGGTGCCCGCCGCTGGGGCGGAGAGCACGCCGGTGTCGGGATAAGCAGTCATATCTAGGTATCTCCTCGTCTAGATTCCGGCGTTCTCGCCATTAGTAAGCAGGGTAAACAAAGTAGCCATGCGCACGTGGACGCCGTTGTTGACCTGCTGGAGCACAGCCGAGTTAGCGAAGTCTGCGACGGCGTAGTTAATTTCCATGCCGCGGACCATGGGGCCTGGGTGCATGATGATGGCGTCCTTCTTCATTGCCGCGGCACGGTCCTTGGACAAGCCATACAGCGTCGCGTATTCGCGGTGCGAAGGAAAGAAGCCACCATTCATGCGCTCGGCTTGAACGCGCAGCATCATGACCACATCCGAGGTGGGAACCTCAGCATCGAAATCGTGGGATACCCGTACCGGCCAGTTCTCCACTCCGAAGGGCAGCAAGGTGGGTGGCGCTACCAAGGTGACGTCAGCACCCAAGGTGGTTAACAAATCCACGTTCGAGCGCACCACGCGAGAGTGCAGGCAGTCACCCACGATGGTGACCTTCAGTCCTTCAAAGCCGGTACCAGAGCCGGAACGTTCGGTGTCAAGGCCTAGGCGTTGGCGCATCGTGGTGGCGTCGAGAAGCGCCTGCGTTGGGTGCTGGTGCGCCCCGTCACCGGCATTGATAACACTCGGTCCCTGGCCTCCTGGGGCTACCCAGCTGGCCAGCTGCTGTGCTGCACCCGAAGAAGGATGACGGATGATGATCGCATCAGCACCAATAGAGGTCAGCGTCAAGCCCGTGTCCTTGAGTGATTCGCCCTTCTTGACTGACGAGCTGGACGCGGAGAGATTAATAACGTCTGCGGACATCCATTTGCCGGCAGTTTCAAAGGAAGAACGCGTGCGCGTGGAATTCTCGTAGAACAAAGTGAACACGGTGCGGCCGCGCAGGGTCGGAAGCTTCTTGACCTCGCGGCCGTTGAGCGCTTCACGGAAGCGGTCCGCCTCATCCATGAGGGCCAAGATTTCAGCAGCGCTCAAATCAGCGATATTAATGAGGTGTTTCATTTAGTCCTCCTTGCCGGGCTCGGCCGATGCGGTAGAGCGAGTGAGCACGACGGCATCGCGACCGTCGATGTCGGCGTTGTAGACGGTGACGTCCTCATCACGCGCGGTGGGGATGTTCTTGCCCACATAATCAGCGCGGATAGGAACCTGGCGGTGGCCGCGGTCCACGAGGACGGCGAGCTGAATGATATCGGGACGGCCAATATCTGCGAGGGCATCGAGCGCAGCGCGAATGGTGCGGCCAGAATAGAGCACATCATCCACGAGAATGACGGTGGCGCCATTGATGCCGCCATCGGGCACCGTGGTGGGCTTAAGCGCGCGATGCGGGCGCGAATACAGGTCATCACGGTACAAGGTGATATCAAGGGAACCCCAGGGAACCTCCACCCCAGAGAATTCCTCAATCTTGTCAGCGAGGCGCTGTGCTAGCGGCACGCCACCAGAGGGAATGCCCAAGAGCACGACCCGAGGAGAATCACTCGAATCAAGCGCAGTTTTTTCAATGATCTGGTGCGCGATGCGTGCGACGGTACGCGCGACGTCGGACGAGTTCAATAGCTCATTGGACTCCGCGTGAATGTCGGTTTCACTCATCGTGACCTCCTTCCCCGCCTCACAGTGCGGTCTTTAAAGGATGTCGGACAAGGGTTACTTAGACTGTCTATGCTTGAAAGCCAGCACTAACCATAGCACTTTTCCCTTGCTCTTTTGAAGGCTCGCGCTGAGCTTTCTTACCCCCAATCACCGTGAGGCAGGTCTTTACACAGTGAGTTTCACCACCCAGCACGTTGTTCCAGCACCGCGCGAGGAGGTGTGGCAATGGCACGAGCGCCCCGGAGCGCTGACAAGGCTCAACGCACCGTTTGGATTCATGACCCCTCTGCAACAAGCGCAAACTCTGGCCACTGGCACCTCAGTGTTGGGACTGCCGGGCGGCCTGAAGTGGGTTGCGCGCCATGACTTAGCTGGATACCAGCCACAGAAGTCCTTCCGAGACGTGTGCATCAACGCGCCGTTCCGCGCAGTAGCCCATTGGCGCCACGAGCACCTCTTTGCGGACCACCCCGAGGGCACGCTCATTACGGACAAGGTGGATACCCGCATCCCCACCGCAGTGATTGAGTCCATGTTTGCCTACCGCCAGCATCAGCTCGTGGAGGATTTCCGTTTCAAGCAGCGCCTGGGCGGGTTGAATGACACCCCGTTAACGGTGGCTCTTACTGGCTCGCACGGCACGGTGGGAAAGGCAGTGTCCGCGCAGCTAAGCACACTGGGCCACACCGTCATCCCGCTGGTTCGTTCCACCCCAGCAGCCGGCGAGCGTCTGTGGCGTCCTCAACTTCCCGCCAAGGATCTCCTTGAGGGCGTCGACGTCCTCATTCACCTCGCCGGCGAGCCCATCTTCGGGCGCTTCAACTCCTCTCACAAGGACGCTATTCGGGATTCCCGCGTCGGACCAACCCACTTGCTCGCTCGCCTTGCCGCCACTACGGATTCTGTGCGCGCGATGGTGTGCGCCTCCGCCATAGGTTTCTATGGCCCTGACCGCGGCGATGAAGAACTTACCGAGAACTCTGAGCGCGGTGAAGGTTTCCTCGCCGATGTTGTCGAAGCATGGGAAAAGGCCTGCGCGCCAGTGCGGGAAGCCGGTAAGCGCTTGGTGAATATGCGCACAGGCATTGTGCAATCAGGAAACGGCGGCATGCTCCCACTGCTGCGTGCGGTGTTTTCTACCGGCCTCGGCGGCGCGTTTGGCAAGGGGGACATCTGGTACAGCTGGGTGGCCCAGGATGATCTTCAGGACATGTATGTTCGCGCCGCCCTCGACCCGCAGTGGGAAGGACCCATTAACGCTGTTTCCCCCACCCCGGTTCACAATCGCGACTATGTCGACGCTTTGGGTCGTAGACTGCACCGCCCCACCGTTATTCCTATCCCTAGCCTGGGCCCCGCCCTGCTCCTTGGCAAAGAAGGCGCCCGAGAATTGGCACTAGCCAACCAGAGGGTAGTCCCCGCCAAATTGGAAGAATTGGGCCATGTTTTCCGCTATCCCGAGGTGAGCCAAGCTCTGGCGCACGAGCTGGGCGGCGAGGAGCTCTTCCAGACCCCCTAGGACGTACCCGGCCAACCTGGCTCCGGTAGGGTCGGGGCGTAAAGAAAAATGTGGTTGTTAACCAAGCGAAGTGAGTGAGACAAAGAATTGACTGACGCTACTAACCAGGGCGGCGCGCAGGAGCGCGTCCTGCTGCCCGATACCCCAGTGGAGGACGTAACGCTCGAGCGTATTGCGGAAATCTTCGATTCCGAAGGTTTGGAGTACCGCATGGAAGAGCAGCAGACTGAGAATCAAGGCACCGTTAAGCTACTGCGCACGGGTTTCTCCAACGCGGCCATTGCTTTCCAGCTCGTCGGCTCCTCCCTTATCGTGGACTCCGTCTGGCGTGGCTCGGTACCTTCCTCCGAGGCGCCGAACCTGCTCATGCACATCAACTCGTGGAACCAGGACCACTTCACGCCGACGTTCCGTTTCTTCGAGGCCCCCGACAATGCCTTGGCGGTGTCCGGTGCCCGGGAACTCGACACGACGCATGGCGCTTCCCGTAATCAGCTGGGCGCCTTCGTGATGTCCACCTTGGATGCCATCCTGCAGTCCTTCGAGTGGATTGAACAGCACTACCCGCAGCTTGTGACCTGGAAGGAGCACAACCATGACTAAGCCGGCTCAGGATCCTCATGCCTTGCCCGACGTCACCCTCGATCGCATCATCACCGCGATGAAGACCTTCGACATTGAGCTCGAACCGGTCACCGGCCGCACCGACGCCGCCACCGCCAACCTCAACGGCCTACCGTGCATGTTCGCTGTGCTCGACAGCGTGGCCATCGTGCGCTGCGACGTGCCGACGGACGCCGAGTATGCCAAGGCAGACGCCGGGCTTTTCTTGGCCGCCAACCAGATCAACTCGGTGGCCATGGGTGCCAGCGCGGTCATCACGGACTTCGACGGCATGCTGCTGGTGCGCACTGAGTCCGATATCCCCTGCGCCGCCGGCATGAATGACGAGCAGCTAGCTTCTGCTCTGCGCGCCTCTGTGGATGGCGTTATCAACGCCCAAAACGCCATGGTTGCTGCCGCTGAGGAGATGGCCAAGCTCGGTTCCGAATCCGCCGCACAGGCCGGCGAAGGCAACCCTGAAGGCGCGGAGCAGTGACCGACCTCCACGCTGTTGAACCGGTAAGCATCGATAGGCTCGCGCAGCTGTGCGAGCTTATCGACGCCGACTATGCCATCATCGAAGCTCCCCGCCCCACTGGCGTTGCGGATTCCCACGCCGATGAGACCGACGATCAATCTCTCGATGACGATGCCAGTAATGCCGGTGATGAGGCTGGAACCACCTCCCACCGCGTGCTCCAGACTGGTATCCCCCACATTGCAGTGCACTGTGACCTCAATGAGGAAGGCGATACTCTCAGTGCATTCGCTACGTGGGAAGGTACCCTCCCAGAATCCGCGGAAGAAGAGGTTGCGGCCACCGTCGCTGAACTCAACTGGGCCAGCGTTGCGCCAACGTTGAGCTACTTCGTCGCAGACGGTCCAGAAGGGCCATCAGATGGCGCCGAGGTCCAGTTGTGCGCCAACCGCGCCATGGCTGTCGGAGAAGGCCTGTCCTTGACGCAACTCGGCCACTTTTTGCTCAGCTCCCTGGCGAGCTTTGCCGAGATTTTTGAGATCGTGGCCGAGCGTTTCCCACAGGCAGTGACGTGGAATGACACCCAAGAACAGGAAGCAGAGGACTAATCGTGAGTGCTGATCCCTACGAGATTTTGTCTGGCTCTCCCCTGCCGGCGGTCACCCGCGATCGCGTCCTCAGCCTGCTCAATGGCGCGCAACTCGACATGGCAGCTACCGCTTACCCCGAGGATGACACCACCGCTGTCGCTCGACTCAATGACCTGGATTGGGTCATAACCGTCGAGGAAGGCCTTGTACGCCTGGAATGCGTTCTGCCCACTCAGCTTGGCGCAGACGTTGTTTCCCTCTTCCATGTATTGTGCAACGAGTTCAACTCGGGTGCTTTCGACGGCCGTGCGCTCGTTGGCATCGATGAAGACAGCATTGAACTGCGGGGCGACGCCTGCTTCGTCACCACCGCGGGCTTGAGCGAGGACCAGCTTTTCCATGCCCTCAACGTGGCCATCATTAACGCCCAGGAGGCACTGCTGTCCGTCCTAGATACGTTTAACGCCACCGCCCGCGAGCTCGCAGACAGTGACGACTAAACCGCTGTCAGGTTAATAAATCGGCAGAGCAGAGAAACCGTGCCTAATCGGCGTTCTCAATGCGCTCGCGCTCGACCTCTGGATCGAAGTCGGGCGCTGGCCACTCCAGATGCAGGTGGCGCAGGAGATCCACGATGAGGAACTTGAGCGCCATGCGGGCATACTTCTTATTGTCAGTGGGGATGACATACCAGGGGGCGTAATTCTCATCAGTACGCTGAATCGCGTCCTGGTACGCCTCCATGTACTGGTCCCAATATGCGCGTTCCTCAACGTCTGAAGGATCGTACTTCCAGAACTTATCTTCGCGCTCTGTACGTTCAAGCAGATTCTCCTTCTGGGCTTCCTTGGAGATGTGCAGGAAAATCTTGATCACCTTCACGCCTTGAGCCGTTAGTTCTAACTCATAGTCACGAATGGCTTCGATACGGCGATCAACTTCCTCCTCATCTACCCACTCATGTACGCGCTGGATAAGCACGTCCTCATAGTGCGAGCGGTCGAAGGCCACAATCTGCCCTGGCTTCGGATCATGTTTGCGGATGCGCCAGAGGAAGTCATGCTCCAGTTCTTCCTCGGTGGGCTTACCAAAGCCGACAGTCGTCGTCCCTTGCGGGTCAAAAGTGTTAAAGACGTGGCGGATGGCACCACCTTTACCGGAGGTGTCCATGCCTTGCAGGACGATGAGTGCGGCCGGGGCATCCTCACCGTACGCACGCCCGTTGGCAAAGAGACGTTCTTGCAGCTCGTAGAGCTCATCATCGTACTTGGAAAACCGCGCATCAAGCTCGTCTTTATCCCCGTCAAAACCCGGGGTGCTCGAGGGATCTACCGAGTCGATCTGGAAGTTTTTGCCCGCGCGTAGGTTGAGTGCGTCTTCAATCTTGAATTTAGCCATGGCGACCAGCCTACAGAAGCCTCCCTAGGCTCCTAGCGTCATGAGTCCACGAATCAGTGCGCTCAGGGAGCCAAGGCTCGCCACGGTCAGGGAGAGCTTACGTGCGAACTCACGGGACACCCGCCCCGCAATCTTCGTGCCCACCTGGATGCCGATAAACATTCCAATGATGCCGAAGGGCCATACCAGCCAGTGCAAGCCCTCAAAGCCGCCAGCACCTAGAAAGTACTTCGTGAGTACCGAGAACAGCCCGCCGACGAAAAAGCAGGGCTGAAGCGTAGCTGCATAAACTGCCTGCGGCCAGCGCGCTGCTTGGGCATAAACGGTGATGACGGGGCCTGCCACGCCAGCCAAAGTATTGGTGAAGCCGCCTAGAATTCCGGCGGACACCGCCGGACCCGTGCCATGCAGCTCGGGAACGAAGTGCCGGCCAAAGGACACCACACCCAGTGCGGTGAGGAGCGCACCACCGACGAGGACAAGCAGCATGGCTGTATCAATCCGCGCAATGAGCAGGGCTGCCGGGATAGAGCCCAACACCATGAAAGGGGCGATGCGCGCCCATTTACCCCAATCGACGTCCTTGCGCATGGAATACGTCGTGAGGACCGCATTAAGGCAGGCCAGCACGTTGGTGACCATGATGCCTTCCACCGGCCCCAACATAAGGGTCAGAATGGGGCCACCAATAAGCCCCAACCCCATGCCGGACACGCGCTGTAAGCACGAGCCCACAGCGACGATGAGAAGGATAGCGAGGGGGATGACCAGTACGGTCACTGCTGCTGATCCCGGTAGCGCTCCATCACGGCTTTAGCCACGTGTTCAGGGAACATGCCCGTCACATCGCCGCCGTATTTCGCTACCTGCTTGCACAACGAGGAGGAAATGTAGCCGTATTTTTCATCCGTGAGAAGGAAGACAGTGTCAATCCCGGACAAGCGGCGGTTCATCTGGGCCATGGGCAGCTCGTACTCATAGTCCAGTGAGGAGCGCAGACCCTTAACGAGGGTATCGACTCCATGAGCGCTGGTGTAGTCCACGAGCAGGCCTCCCCACCAGTCCACCTCAATCTCCGGCGAGACAGTGTGGCGGATGAAGTCGACGCGTTCCTCCACGTTGAACAAGCCAGAGGGTTTATCCGGGTTCGCGGTGACGAGCACGGTGACCTTGTCAAAGAGGTCAGCCGCACGTTTGAACACATCAACGTGTCCCAGCGTGATGGGATCAAAGGAACCAGGGCAAACTGCGTGGGTTGGCATAGTGCTTAGATCTCCTCGCTTCGGTGATAAATGGCCATGTCAAAGCGTGCGATACCAAACGTACGCTTCTTGAGCTTCTGTCCGGTGGGTTCAAACCCTTCCGGCCACTCCGTCTGGGGTGTATCGACGTGGCGTTCGATCACCACAATCGCGTCATCATCCAGCACAGGTTCGATGGCTTCGAGCAAGCCATCAACGTCGTCGAACTCGTAGGGCGGATCCGCAAGAACGATGTCGAAGTAGCCGCGTGGTGCGGTGGCCAAGTAGGTCGAGGCTTTCATCTCCCGTACCTCGACTCGGGGGTGCTTGACCACGCCAATGTTGTGGCGAATCACCTTGACCGCGGCAGGGTTGTGTTCCACCAGCACCACTTCTTCGGCACCGCGACTCGCCGCCTCCAACCCCAGCGCACCGGAACCGGCAAACAAGTCAAGCACGCGGGAATCATTAAATCCCCAGCGCACGTCTAATGAAGAAAAAAGACCCTCACGGGCACGGTCGGACGTCGGCCTCGTCCCCGACTCGGGCACCTTGATGCTGCGTCCGCGGGCTTCCCCAGCGATGATTCTCGTCATGGCCTCTACCCTATCGCCCTTGGGCTCATTGGCGAGACGTCTCCCCTCAAGTCCGGCTCGGTTTAGTTCTTCTCCAGAAAGTCTTGCTCGTCCGCAGTGAGGTTGTGCGTCAGTTCTTCTGCCAGCTCAGGGTTGCGCTCGACCAACGCCGCGGCGTCGGCGTGGGTGCGCTCTACGATCTCTCGGTCGTTGCTCAAGTCCAGCAACTTAAGCGTGCGCTTGGTGCCAGATTGCAACGTGCCCAGGATGTCTCCTTCATGGCGCTGCTTGAGGTCGAGCTCGGCTAAGTCAAAGCCGGAAGGCGTATCTGCGATGGCCGCCACACGCCGATAGGACTTTGAGTCTGGCAAAGCGGTGGTGTGCAGCAGGCAGACTGATGCATTGCCGCCACGCCCCACGCGGCCGCGCAGCTGGTGAAGCTGGGAAACACCGAAGTTTTCTGACTCACGAATCAGCATGACCGTAGCGTTAGGAACGTCAACGCCGACCTCAATGACGGTCGTGGACACAAGAATATCGATGTCGCCGCGCGCAAAGCTCGCCATGACTTCGTCCTTATCTGGCATCTTGCCGTGGAGCATTTCTACACTCAGCCCACGGAAGGGCAGGTTACGCAGCTGCACGGACAGCTGCTCGACCCCGCCATCACCTTCGATGCGTGGGCACACGATATAGGCCTGGTGGCCTTTTTCTACCTCTTCACGGATGCGCTCTATGGCACGACGGACCCACTCGGGTTTCCACTCGGGAACCACCGCCGACAGGATAGGTTTGCGTCCACCGGGCAGCTCCTTGAGCGTGGAGACTGCCAAGTCACCAAAGACGGTCATAGCAATTGTGCGCGGAATAGGCGTAGCCGTCATCACGAGGAGATGAGGGCTGGTGCCCTCCCTGGTTTTGGTACGCAGGCTATCGCGCTGCTCCACGCCAAATCGGTGCTGTTCGTCCACAATAACCAGGCCTAGATCGAAAAACTCGACGGTGTCTTGAATGATGGCGTGCGTACCAATGACGATGTCAGCCTCGCCCGACACAATCTCCAACAGAGCCTGGCGCTTCTCCGCAGTCTTCATCGACCCGGTCAGCACAGTAACGGTTACCCCTTCGGGAACGCTGGCGCTTATCGACGTCCCATGCTGCACCGCCAGCACCTCCGTTGGCGCCAACAGCGCTGACTGTTTTCCAGCATCCACTGCCTGAAGCATCGCGCACGTGGCAACGAGCGTTTTGCCTGATCCGACCTCGCCTTGCAGCAGGCGCATCATCGGGACGGTGCCGGAGAGGTCGGCATCGATCTCTCCTATCACGCGGCGTTGCCCATCCGTCAGCTGGAATGGAAGCTCCGACAGCAGCTCATCACGGTAGCCGTCAATAATGGCCGGCATCGGGGTGGCAGTACGCGCTTTGACATCGCGTTGGCGCAGCGCCATCACCAGACCAATGGACAGGGCCTCGTTGTACTTAAGGCGCTGAATCGCTCGTTCCGGCCCAGTCGGTCCAGGTTCGTGAATCTCGCGTACTGCCTGATCCAAGGTCACCATCATGCGGTAATCCAATGGTTCTGGAATCGGCGGAGTCTGCTCCAGCACTTTATGGATTGCGCCCATGACATACCACGACGTTGCCGATCCACTGGCTGGGTACACCGGGATCCATTCGCGCTTCAGGAAGGTATCAAGCGAACCAAACTGCGCGAGCTTCTTTAGCGAACCACTGCCTTTTCCGGCAGCCTTATCCCACATCGAATCCTGGAGGCTGCCGGGGTCCAAAATGAGAAAATCTGGGTGCTGAAGGCTTGGTATACCGCGGAAATACTTCAGCTTTCCGGAGAGCATAATGCGCATGCCGCTGCGGAGAATGCGCTGGACAAAGTAGGCGTTGAAGAACGCCGCCTGGATCCCGCTATCCATGTACAAGGTGAAGACCACGGTCTTGGAGGTGTGGCGAGTGCGAACGTCCTGGATAACGCCGGTAATAGTGACTTGGTCGCCTTCCTCGGCACCACCCAGGCCGACCTCTTTGTTGTGGCGGATGTAGTCGCGCGGGTAGTGACTGAGCAACTCACCGCAGGTGGTGTAGCCGAAGGCTTTTTTAAGCGCCGCCGCATCCTTCTTCTCTAGTACGTCAGTGAGTTTGCGGTCATCCTGCCACCCCAGCACGGTCTATTCCACTCCAATCTCAGTGCACGTGCCCGGCACGCGTACAACGACCACGTCCACTCCCAGGCTGTGAGCGAGTTCCTCATCGGACACCTCGAGGGCTGTGAGCACGGTGACTTGTTCACCGCCATGGGCTAACAGCGACCGAGAAGCCTGTTCGACTGCGTCCACGGTTTCTTCCGCTGGATGCCCCACACGCATGGACCGTGCCGCATCTCCCATGACAGCTACTACCTCAGCAGTATCCGGGTTATTCGGCTCATAGACGGACATCGCCGCTAGGCCCGCTACCAGAGAATCGGCGGGAATGACGCTAGCTTTCCCCGCATCGCCTCCGTACCCATTGGTCAGGAAAAGATCGCCCGCAACAGCTTCGTCCACTGTGACGCCAGGTTCGACCACCTGCACCCCGACCTTCTCAAAAAGCTCCCTGACCGCACCGTCTGGTACGGCAGCGAAGATCCGTCGCGCTGACTCCCCTGCGGTGTCCTCCGCCGCCTTTTCTACCGCCGGTAGCGCTTCCAGCCTCACGTCACTGACCTTGCCCAGCGCATAGGCCCTTTCGATGACCGCCCCGGCGTCGGCACTGTGGATATGCACGCTCGCAGATTCATCGGTTGCGCGCGCAATGACGAGGCTATTGCCCATGGAGCTCAAGTTTTCTTGGAGCACATCCAAATCGCCTTCATAGAAGAAAATGGCTTCGATCTCGGATCCAGGCAACTCCGTCCCAGCCGTCTCGGAACCGGGCCGCGGGCTGTTCTTGCACTCACCGGATTTCAGTGGCTGCACATCCGGTTCCTCGCCGGTGACCTGGGCCAGCAAACACTCCAACAAGATCACCAGCCCCGCACCGCCGGCGTCCACGACGCCCGCTTCGCGCAGAGCCGGCAGCTGCGAGGGGGTTTCAGCAAGTGCGCGCCGGGCAGCATCGAGTGCCGAGACAAGAATGTCGTGCAGCTGCGCACCGGACTTCTCAGCCGCAGCGCGCGCAGCGTCACTGGCAGCGCGCAACACGGTAATGATGGTGCCTTCCACGGGAGCCGCGAGGGCGCGGTCGACGAGGTCGACGGCGTGCGTGAGGGCGGCGGCTAGGACAACGCCATCCACTCGCGACTCCGTCGTCGCCTCTGCTACGCCGCGCAAAACCTGCGAGAGCACCATGCCTGAGTTGCCACGCGCTCCCCGCACGGATCCCAGCGCCAGCGCCTCGGCCACGTCCATCTCGCCTTTATCCGCCTCCGCCAGGGCGGCCTCCATGGTGTGTGCCATGTTGGATCCGGTATCGGAATCGGGGACGGGAAACACGTTGAGCGCGTTAATCTCTGCGCGACGGCGTGTGAGTTCCTCCACGGTGCGCGCTGCCCAGGCATGCAGGCCGCGCGCGTCCAACTCGGCGGGATACGACATGTGGGCTAGTTTACAAGCGCCAGTCCACGGGCGTGACGCCGCGGGCCTCAAGGGCGGCATTGGCGCGGGAGAAGGGCTTCGAACCGAAGAATCCGCGCCGTGCTGACAACGGTGAAGGATGCGATGAGGTAATGCACTCGGTGTCAGGAAGAAAAGCTTGGCAGCTTTGTGCATCGCGTCCCCACAGGATGGCGACAATGTCACGGCCCGCCAGCGCCCGAATAGCGGCTTCCGTGATCGGCTCCCAGCCAATGCGTCGGTGCGATCCTGCCTGACCAGGCGCCACGGTGAGAACTCGGTTGAGCAACAGCACACCCTGGTTGAACCAGGCGCGTAGGTCCCCGTCCTCGCGGCCTTGAATCCCTAGGTCGTTGTGGAGCTCAGTGTAGATATTCGTCAAAGAACGAGGCGCGGCCACACCTGGTCTCGTGGAGAAAGACAGGCCCATCGCATGCCCCGGGGTGGGATACGGGTCTTGGCCCACGATGAGTACGCGGACCTCCTCAGCTGGCAGAGACAATGCCGCGAAAACATCCTCAGCCGGAGGCAGATAACTTTGTCCAATGCGCTGTTCAATGCTCGGAAGGTTCTCCTCCAGCGCCTCACGGATGTGAGGCATCCAGGAATAGTGGATACGCGAGGTATCAATCATGCAAAGCTCTCCCAACCACCGCTATAATGAGGTTCATCGCCCCCCACGGTAACGCCTGTTCCACGCAGGACCGTACCTATTTTTCGGAAGCCAGAAGGAGCGGCCTTGCACGTCGTGGCCAGCAACGTGTGGTCCTCACCGCCGGTGAGAACCCACTCCCATGGGTCCACGTCCAGCACCGCGCCGGCAGCAGCCAGAAGAGGGTCAGGCGCAATAGCTGCCGGGTCCAAGTCGATGTGCACCGACGAACGCTGCGCCATCAGTCCTACATCGCGCACCAGCCCATCAGAGTTATCCGTCATTGCGGTCGAACCGGTAGCGCGCGCAATGACGCCTCGCCCCGGGGTGAGGGTGGGGGTGCAGTGGGCGTCGACAAGCGGCCACAGATCTTCTAGTTCCTGCGGCAGTGCCCGACCGAAACGCTCGAGCAAGGCCAAACCGGCGGCAGAGTATCCAATCTTGCCGTGTGCCACGAGGGTTTGACCTGCGCGCGCCTTATCCAAGGTCAACGGTGCGCCACTGCCGCCTAGCGAACCAAGCGCCGTGACGTTGAGCACGAAGTGATCACTGCGGGTGAGATCACCTCCGACGAGCTCGGCGTTATACACTGCGCAGCGCTCGGCAATTCCCTGCGCAATGCCGCGCACAAAACTCACCGGTGTGTCTCCAGGAGCCGCAATGGCGAGGAGGGCAGCAGTGGGGCGCGCACCCATGGCTTCAATATCGGCAAAATTGCGCACAATCGCCTTCTGGCCCACCTCCGAGGCTGTGGACCAGTCGCGGCGGAAGTGGCGGCCTTCGACCATCATGTCCGTAGACGCCACAGTGCGGGAGTTGGGTGCTGCTGGGTACAGCACTGCCGCGTCGTCACCGTTAAGAGCGCTGGGCGCAGCGGCAACGATCTCATGAATGACATGCCTTTCCCCGGCTTGCTCGAGCGTGTGCGACAAACCATTCGCCTCCTTCTCAATTTTCTGGCTTCGGGGGTTAGGATATGCCCCTATGGATACCCAATTTAACCGCACCGCCATCTACGTCTCACTCGGGCTAGCCATCGCCATGGTGTTTGCGGTGTTGTTGGGCGCCAAGCTCGTCTTCACCAACGCCGCGCAGCAGCCGGTAGCCTTGCCTCCTACGCCTTTTGAGGCTGCAGACTCCCCCGAGTGTGCGCAGCTAGTGGAAGCACTTCCTGACGAGCTTCTGGGCCACCCTCGTGCCGAGCTCGCCGAGCCCGCACCAGCTGGCGCTGCCGCGTGGTCGAGCTCCTCCGAGGAGCGCGTTACTCTTCGGTGCGGCGTGGACCTGCCGCAGCAATACACTGAGTATTCACAAACCACTGACGTCGACGGTGAGGCCTGGCTGCAGGTCATCGACGCCACCCCAGGTTCTCATCTCACCACCTGGTACACCACTAAGCGCAGCCCTGCTATCGCGGTGACGACCACAGGTGACAAGGCACCGCAGGGGCTTGACGACGCCCTCTCGTCCCTCCCCCAGGAATCCCTACAGCCAAACCCTGCCCCGCTGTCGAAGCTTGCGTCCGGTCCGGATTCCATGTGCCCGGACCTTGAGGCGGCACTGCCAGAATCTCTCGCGGAGGGCTACACACGCCGCGAGGACGTGGGCGATGACAACACGTGGGTCTTTAGCGCGCCGGGCCGCGAGGAGATCGTCGTGCGCTGTGGTGTAGCCGCCCCAGAGAATTACGCTGCCGGTGCGCAGCTGCAGCAAGTCAACGAAGTGCCGTGGTTTGAGGACACAACCTTGGGCGAGGGCACGACGGCCGGCACCTGGTTCGCCTTGGGACGCGCCGAAGACCTCGCACTTTCTGCTCCGCAGGATGCGGCGAACTCAGCACTGGTGCGGCTTAGCGACGCCCTTGCCAAGGCCACGCCGGAGCAAAGCTAGGCGCGGGGCATCAACCGCGCGACAGCGCAGTGCGAATCAGCGTATCGAGAAGCTCCGCATAGCTCACACCGCCTGCGGCGAACACTTGCGGGTACATTGAAATCGGGGTGAAGCCCGGGAAGGTATTGACCTCGTTGATGTAGTAGGTGTCTTCGGTGATGAAGAAATCTACGCGGGACAGACCTGCCGCACCTAGCGCGCGGAAGGCCTCAATAGCGCGCTCGCGGATTTCGGAGGTAAGTTCCTCGCTCAGTGGCGCGGGAATTTCAGCGGAGACACCTTCATCGAGGTACTTCGCATCGAAGCCATAGAAGCCTTCCTCGGACTCGGTGGTCCCCAATAGCTTGGCCGGGACGGACGCTTGAAGGGTTCCATCCGGGTGCTCAAGTACGCCGACTTCGACTTCGGCGCCGCAGATTTCAGGCTCCACGAGCACCTTATCGTCAGATTCGTAGGCCAGCTTCACAGCTGCCTCAAAATCCTCCCAGGCCGAGACCTTGGAGACCCCGATGGAGGAACCACCACGTGCTGGCTTCACAAAGACGGGAAGGCCGAGGCGGTCTTTTTGGACGTCGTCCAGCGCCGTTTCTCCAGTAAGTACCACCTGCGGTGCCACGGGCAAGCCCTCAGCCACGAGGAGTTTCTTGGTGAATTCCTTGTCCATACCTACGGCCGAAGCCAACACTCCGGCACCCACGTAGGGAATGCCCGAAAGCTCGAAGAGGCCCTGCACCGTGCCGTCCTCGCCGAAAGGCCCGTGAAGGACCGGCACGATGACATCGACCTCGGTGTAATGCTCGTGGCGGGTGACATTGTGGATGCGACCACGGGTGGCCGGATTAAGAGACAGCGCAAGCTCATCGTGGAGCTCGACCTCCGGCATGCGTCCGTTGACAGTCTCAAGCCCCTCACGAGTGCCCTGGGTCCACGTACCTTCACGGGTAATACCGATGGGCACAACGTCATACTTCGCCGGATCGAGGTGCTCCATGATGGCACCAGCAGAAATGCAGGACACCGAGTGCTCGGAGCTGCGCCCACCGTACACAACGGCCACGCGCACAGGTTTCGCTTCAGTCATACCCGGCAACTTTACTCGGCTTTACTCTGCCTTCTTGGTGCGACCCATCAGAGCCACGATCATGTCGTCCACACTGACCCCTCGATGGCACACGCCATAGACGGCCTGGGTAATCGGCATCTCGACACCCGCGCGCTGCGCAAGGCGGAAAATCGAGTCAGAGGAAATCACGCCTTCCGCTACCTGACCGTTAGTGGCCGCCTTGGCTTCCTCCAATGTCCCGCCCTGGCCCAGGCGGTAGCCGAAGGTGCGGTTACGCGAGAGCGTCGAGCTACACGTGGCCACAAGGTCACCCATTCCAGCCAGCCCGGAGAACGTAAAGGGATCTGCTCCCAGCTCCACGCCAAGGCGCGTTATCTCTGCCAAGCCGCGGGTGATGATGGTGGCCATGGTGTTATTGCCCAATCCTTTGCCGGAGGCCATACCGCAGGCGAGGGCGATGACGTTCTTGCAGGCACCGCCGATTTCTGCACCGATGACATCGGTGTTCGTATAAGGGCGGAAGTACGGCGCTGCGGCCGCGTGCTGGACTTCCTGTGCACGGTTCTCGTCGGTACAGGCAATAACGGTAGCGGCTGGTTGCTCCTGGGCCACCTCTTTGGCCAGGTTCGGCCCAGAGAGTACGGCGATACGGTCTTCTTCTACGCCTGCGGCGTCGGCGATGACCTCACTCATCAGGTTCAGCGTTTCCTTCTCCACACCCTTGGAGATGGAGACCAGCGTGGCGTCTTTAGGCAACTTGGGCGCCCAGGTTGTCAGGTTGCTACGCAAGGTCTGGGAAGGCACGCCGAAAATCACAATGGACGCACCGCTCAATGCCTGTGCGGGATCCGTCGTTGCCTCGATGCTCTCGGGCAGTGGCAGGTCCGGCAAGTAGTCAGGATTCTCGTGGCGGGTATTAATAGCTGCGGCCAGCTCCTCACGGCGTGCCCACAGACGGACCTCGTTCCCGGCGTCCGCAAAGACTTTGGCCAGCGTGGTTCCCCACGATCCAGCTCCCATGACAGCCACATTAACCATGTGCTACCTCACTTTTAGAACAGGTTTGTCGGTTTTCACCATTAAAGCACGGTCCGCTTTAGAGCACGTTCGGCGCGTAAGACTGCATCATTGTAGTCAGTGGAGGAAAATGGAATACGCGAAAAACACCGGCGTTTGAAGGAGCAGCATGCCCAAGGCAAAAAACATGCACGAAACGGACAAGGACGTTCAGTCGGAGGTGTTTATTTCCGGCCGTCACCAGGAGGTTCCTGAGGATCCGGCCGATGAGTTCAAGCGCACCACTCTCGCTGCCGGTGCCGTTTTGTGGCGTGGCGATCCGCAAGATCCGGAGGTCGCCCTCATTCACCGCCCGCGGTATGACGACTGGTCCTTGCCCAAGGGAAAGGTTGACCCGGGCGAGTCTCTTCCCACAACAGCAGCGCGCGAAATCCTTGAGGAGACGGGTTACACGGTGCGTCTGGGCAAGCTCATTGGCAAGGTAGCCTACCCGGTCCAAGGCCGTACAAAGGTGGTGTACTACTGGATGGCTCGCGTACTGGAGGGCACCTACACTCCCAACGATGAGACCGATGAGCTGCGTTGGATGAAGATTGATGAAGCCTGCGAACTACTCTCCTACGAAGTGGACACGCAGGTCCTTGCTAAAGCTCAGAAGCGCCTGCGCTTGGCACCCACGACGCGCGTGCTCTACGTTCGCCATGCCCATGCCCATCAGCGCCGTTCCTGGGAGGGCGACGATAACTTGCGCCCGCTCGATAAGAAGGGCCTCCGCCAAGCAGAGATGCTCGTGCCTATGCTTACCCCGTATCATCCCACGGCCATCTACTGCGCCCTTCCGCAGCGCTGTCAGCAGACTGCTGCTCCGCTTGCTGATGAGCTGGGGATGGACATTGCCATCAACAAGGCCTTCGGCGATGAAGTATTTGATGCCAATCCCGATGTCGCGCGCGCGGCTTTTCAGCGCGTCGTCGACGGCGGCGGAGTCCCCGTCATTGTCAGCCAGGGACTCACCATCCCCGGCATCATCGAGTCCTACGCCCCGAAGTTCATCACCACTCCGATTGAGGAGCTGAAGTTTAAGAAAGCCTCGGTCTGGGTTCTGTCCTTCAACGATGGCGAGCTCACCGGCGCGGACTACCTAGCTAGCCCACTACCAGTTCGCTAACTATGTTATGTCCATAGGGTTTTTGGACATGGAGTCCGGTGTCTTTTTGGACACGGAATCCATGGAGGTCTTGGACACTTCTAGCGGTTTATGGTTGTGGCCTGCGTTTCGGCCGGGGTTTGGATAGTTTCGGGTTCATCCGCGGTGGTTGGCGGTGTTTCATTCCTTCAACGAGGTTGATGTTGATCTGGCCACCTGGTGGTCTGTGGCTCAACGTGATCGGCAGTGGCACGCTGAAGAGGAATTCACCGTCATGGGCCGTGTAGAACTCCGCAACGTTTTCGGCTGTGACTGTGGAGTAGAGTCTGCGGTTTTTAAACCTCAGACCAATGTAGAGACCGAAGCCGCACACGCGTACAACGCCGTCTTTGCTTACGCAGAGCTGGTCTGGGATACCCCAATGGTTTGTTGAATTTGTTGTCGGCGCCGTTAGTGTGGGGGTATCGGTGGGAGGTATGCCTTGCAAAGCTGCCATGTCATCGGTGCAGGCCTCGTGTGAAGTTGCCGCTTCCGCGGGGCCGTTTAGCATTTCGGATACAGCTTGTGGATTGTGCGCTTGGTTATAAGCGACTACGCGGGCCCAGACCTGCTCGGGATCGAGTGGATGTGTAGGTGATGGTGCCTTGGGGAAGGTATCGAAGGCCTGGCGTGGTGTGATGTGCATTTTGCCGACCAGCAGTGATTGGTGCCGTCGTCGTTCGTTGTAGACCTGGCGATATTCGGCCAGGTAGGTGTTGACCTCAGCAAGGCTGACTGGGTGGCGTGCATCGAGGAACTGGGTCAACGTGCGGTGAGAGCGTTCGTCTTTTCCCTGGGTTGTCGGGGCGAAACCAGCAATAGCAAGTACACCTTGGCTAGCGAGCCAAGTTTCAGTAGCAGAGAGAAAACCACGGTGATAGGTGGCGAACGCATCGCCATTGTCGGAAAGGATTTCTTGAGGTTTGCCGTAGGCGGCGAACGCTGCGGCCAGTGCGGCGCGGGAATCAGTACCGTTTTCTGGCAGAGCGAACGCTGTGGTTCCGACATCGAATCTGCTGGCATCATCGATAATCTGGTAAATCGTGACATGTGTGTGGGCATGGTCAAAGAGGCGGTAGACCAGTCCATCGATTTGCCAGAGTTCACCGACGAGATCACGGGCGAAGCGCTTATAGGAGCTGCGGGGGCGTTTGCGGGCATTGGCATCAACAAATCCCAGCTCATGAAGCCACGAGGCGATTGTAGAACGCGACGGTGTGGAATCTGGGCCTACAGTGTCAAACAAGAAGTAGTAGATCGACCAAGGCCCATAATCCAAGCCTTGCTCCATCAACTCCTGCCTGGCGTGGACGACTGCGATTTTATCGGCCTCGTTAAATTTCTTAATCGGATTCTTCGGGGCAGTCGAATCAGGCACAATACCTGCGCGACCCTTCTGCGCTATCCGGCTTTTGATGTTGTGGTACGTCTGCCGCGAGATTCCTAATTCTTTGCAAAACTGTGTGACCGTCTTGCCGTCACGAACGGGATCGAAATCTGCGACCTTTCTACGCTTATGCAATGGAATAGCCATTCGGCTATTCCACCGCCGCAAACGTCCAAAAAGCCACTAGACATCCCGTCCAAAAACATCCTGGACTCCGTGTCCAAAAAGTCGCTAGACATCACACCAGTTCGCTAACTACTCGCTGGAAGGGTTACTCACGGGGAGGCATTCCGTCTTTTGGCTCATGCCTCCGCCGCCCTCACGATTATGGCCACAGCCTGCACTGCTGCTGTGAGAAGGCACGAGCGGCAATCGCGTAACCCAACGCTGTAATGGGAAAGGCGGGGATGAAGCCGATCAACGGCATCAGCGAGAAGGCGAACTGTATCAACCCGAGCAGAACGACAATGCCCAAGGAGGTACCGAAGTTCTGGCGCACCATCTGTTGGGACAGGCTCAGGCACTGCCCCACAGAAAGGGAGGGTTCTTTGGCCTTAATGACCGGTGCTGCCCAGAACAGCACCATCGCAATAATGCCGGGGATGATGAGCACAAAGCCCACGGTGACAATAAGTCCAACGCACAGAAAGACCTTCATCAGACCAGCGACGGATTTGAACTGAAAGAAGTCTCCGAAAGTGAGTTTTTCACCGTCCATCGCCTTATTGGCGGCATGGCAAAAGTTTGCCTGCATCCACAACATGCAGGCAAACACGCAACCAAAGATTGCGCCGAACGTCAGCAGCAAGGCGACGACGCCCGCAAAATTCAAAGGCTCAGAGGCCGCGGTTGAGGAAAAGCTGCCCATAACAATGGCGCCGATGAAGGACACCGCCATCATGGCAAAATTGACCGCAAAATAGACTGCAGTAAGTATGCCCAGATGGGCAAGGACACCAACGATCCACTCCGCAGCAGCATCCCCAAAGGCTTTAAAAGATTGCCCAATAATATAACCGGGCTCTGCCTGCGGCACCCCCATCATCACTGGGGGCTGCTGCGGCCATGGCCCTTGTTGATACGGGCCGGTTGCGTTGAAGTGGTTCCCATAGGAGCCCGAGTAGTTTCCACCCCCATAGGGCCCCGGCTGATAGGGGCCACCGTGCCCTGAGTAGGGCGGCACCCCTCCTCCCTGCGCTCCATAACCAGATGTGTGGCCCCATGTTGGGGCTGGAGGAGCCTCCGAATCCGCCATTCCCGGCGTACCCGGATGGCCCGTCAAATCCTTCATATGGGTTGGTCATGCACTGGAGTCTATAGGGAGTTTCGGTGTCGGCGCGCTGAAGTGCCCTCCATCTCGGCAATAACAGGGGTCTATTCCCCACACAACGCAGGTGAAGTCATTCCGCCCACGACGAAAGGGGCGCCGTCTTTGACGCACGCCCCTGTCACACAATCCAGATACTAGGCCCAGCGCATGGCCGGACGCTTGCGCACGGTGCGCAAGAAAAGGACATGTCCCAAGCTCATGAGCGGAGGAGCACAGAGTATTCCAACAATGGGAATCAACATGAACAAGTTCACCAAGATCGTGAACACGAGGTAGAAAAGGAACATTTGACCGAAGTTATTCACGACAAGGTTCTTCGATTCTTTGAAGCACTCACCAATGCTCTTTTCGGGGTCTTCAGCTTTGATCACCGGTGCCGCCCAGAAAAGCACGGCCGCCACGATGCCCAGAACGATGGTAAAGGTACCGATAATAACGGCAATGATGTAGCAGATATGCACACCGAAAATACCCTTGACGTTGCCACCCTTAAAGTAGTCGCCGAAAGAGACATTTTGCCCATTAGCAATCTTGCATGAGGCGGAGACGCAGCCGGCATACATCCAAGCATTGAGAAGAATCATCAAGAGGTAAACAACGACCATAGCGAGAATGCTCAATGCCCCAAGGCCCGCAGCGCCGCCGTCGGAAAAGGTGTCAGTCGCTGGGTCATACGACGTCGCGGAAGTAGACGCAGCACCTAAGCTCAGGACCATAATGAGCAGAAAAGCACCAAGGGCCACGATTGCGTAGTAAGTTAAAACAGCCAAAGCACCAGGCATAGGCTGCTTGAAATAGCCCTTGAACGCCTGACCGATGGAATCCATGGCGTCGACCGGCGAGACGGTCAGGCCACCTTGCTGCTGGTAACCCGCGCCATAGCCACCTTGCTGTTGGTAGCCTGCGCCATAGCCATCTTGCTGCTGGTATCCCTGACCGTATCCGTTGGGATCCTGGTACTCCTGACCGTACATACCCTGGCTGGCACCGTAGGAGTTCTCCCCGTACGAAGTTCCGCCGTAGCCGTTGTTGCCAAAGCTACTCTGGTCGGACCCATAGGAGCCATAGGTATTTCCACCATTGGAGGCCTCGTTGCCGGACCCATAGGTTCCAGAGCTGTTCGGGCCGTTGTTTCCGCCGTGCTGATCGCTGGACGGGTCTCTATTGCTATCAAAAGGGTTGGTCATGCGGAAAACACTAACGGCACCCTGTTAGGGGTGCCATATGAGACGGGGAATACCACCCCTTTCCTACCTCAGAAGGGGTTAACGATATTTACACATTCTCACGCGATGCCGACCATTATTGTGCGCCAACTTTCGGCTTGAACGAGAGACGGCCAGCTTCGAAAGCTTCAATGTCCGCCTCGTTACGCAGGGTAAGGCCAATATCGTCGAGGCCTTCCATGAGGCGCCAACGAGTGTAGTCATCGATGTCGAACGTATAGCTGTTGCTGCCCACGGTCACGGTGCGTGCCTCAAGATCAACGCTCACCTGAGTTTCACCGGCTTCCAACTGCTTCCAAATAAGCTCAATATCCTCCTGTGCCATCAAACCGGTCAACAGCCCGGCTTTGCCGGAGTTGCCGCGGAAGATATCAGCAAAGCGCGAGGAGAATACGGCCTTGAAACCGTACTCCGCCAGCGCCCAGACTGCGTGCTCGCGGGAGGAGCCCGTGCCGAAATCTGGACCGGCGAAGAGGACTGAACCATCCTTGAATTGTGGCTGGTTGAGCACAAAGTTCTCATCCGAGCGCCAATTTGAGAACAGCCCCTCAGCAAAACCCGTACGCTTGACGGACTTGAGGTAGCGAGCCGGAATAATCTGATCTGTATCCACGTTCGAAGCGCGCAGCGGAACACCAACGCCGGTGTGGTTTACAAACTTGTCCATTGTCTTCTGCTTCTCCGTTTCTTCTTTGTACTTCCTCGACCCCGCTTAGGCGTCGATGTCTGCCGGTGACGCCAGGTGTCCCAGAACCGCGGTGGCTGCTGCAACAGCTGGCGACACGAGATGGGTACGCCCGCCAGGGCCCTGTCGGCCTTCGAAGTTGCGGTTGCTTGTCGACGCCGACCGTTCCCCCGGTTTCAACTGGTCCGGGTTCATGCCCAGACACATCGAACAGCCAGCCGTACGCCACTCCGCTCCAAAGTCGGTGAAGATCTTGTTCAGACCTTCTTCTTCAGCTTGGGCCTTAACTACAGCAGAGGAAGGCACAACCATCATGCGAGTATTGGCCGCAATGCTTCGACCCTTAACCACGTCGGCGGCTGCGCGCAAGTCCTCGATGCGCGCGTTGGTGCAGGAACCGAGGAATACGGTGTCGATCTGGATGTCTCGCAGCGGAGTGCCCGGAGTGAGATCCATGTAGGCCAGAGCCTTCTCGGTCGCCGCCTTCTCACCTTCATCGCCGAAGGAATCCGGATCCGGCACTGAGGCGCTCAACGGCAGGCCCTGCCCCGGGTTAGTTCCCCAGGTAACGAACGGGGTCAGCGCGGAGCCGTCGATCTCCACGACGGTATCGAACTCAGCGCCTTCATCAGTCGGCAGCGTCTTCCAGTACTCCACGGCAGCGTCCCAGTCTTTACCCTTCGGGGCAAACTCACGGCCTTTGACGTACTCAAACGTGGTCTCATCTGGTGCCACCATTCCGGCACGGGCGCCAGCCTCAATAGACATGTTGCAGATGGTCATGCGAGCTTCCATCGACATCTTTCGAATAGCCTCGCCGCGGTACTCAATAATGTGGCCTTGGCCGCCGCCGGTGCCGATCTGGGCAATAATGGCAAGAATCAAGTCCTTGGCAGTTACTCCTTCAGCCAGCTCACCGGAGACCTCGATGGCCATGGTCTTAAAAGGCTTCAGTGACAGCGTCTGGGTAGCCATGACGTGTTCGACTTCAGAGGTACCAATACCCATCGCGATGGAGCCGAACGCGCCGTGTGTTGAGGTGTGAGAGTCACCGCACACGATGGTCATGCCAGGTTGGGTAATACCGAGCTGCGGGCCAACGGTGTGCACGATACCCTGCTGTTCGTCACCCATCGCATGCAGTCGTAAGCCAAACTCCTCGCAGTTCTTGCGCAGCGTGGAGACCTGGGTACGGGATACCTCGTCCTTAATCTCCAGCAGGTTACCGGTCTTGATACCCACAGTAGGAACGTTATGATCTTCGGTGGCTAGGTGCAGCTCTGGGTGACGCATCGTGCGTCCAGCCAGGCGCAACCCATCAAAGGCCTGCGGGCTGGTAACTTCATGCAGGAGCTGGAAATCGATAAAGAGGAGATCTGGCTCCCCATTCTCGCCCTTGCGCACGATGTGGTCACGCCACACCTTCTCTGCCAGTGTCAGTTTCTCAGTCATAAGCCTCTCCACTTGAAATCTCAATTAATGGGACGTAAATTTCATTGTATGGGAGAGTATAGCGCAGTATCAGGAATAAAGGTGTTGGATCGCGCCGTCGCAATCATGATGGCCGCAACCAACCACCCCTCCACACTCAACGAGCTCTGCGAGACCACAGGTTTACCACGAGCCACCGCCCACCGTCTGGCGACCGCACTGGAAGCACACCGCATCCTCACCCGCACCGCCGACGGCAAGTGGGGCGCGGGCCCTGCCCTGCCGGGAAACCGAGACCGCATCATCGAAACCGCAGGCCCTATCATGGAGGAACTCCTC
Organism: Corynebacterium sp. FDAARGOS 1242; assembly: GCF_016889985.1. Taxonomy (NCBI): domain Bacteria; kingdom Bacillati; phylum Actinomycetota; class Actinomycetes; order Mycobacteriales; family Corynebacteriaceae; genus Corynebacterium; species Corynebacterium sp. FDAARGOS 1242. The sequence continues at coordinate 1,106,570 of NZ_CP069568.1, forward strand.
GAGGCCACCGGTGAATCCGTCCAACTCTACGAGCTCTCTGGCACAACACGCACCTGCATCGCCACGCGCGAGCCGGAGTTTGGCCTGCACAACGTAGTCCCCGTTGGCCGCCAGCTACCCCTCACTTCTGGCTCGGCAGCACGCATCTTCGCCGCGTTTGGGGACGCCCATGTGGCCGACGCCCTCTTCAGCGAGCGCGATGTTGAGCTCGCACGCGAGAATGGATATTCAGAATCCATCGAAGAGCGCGAGTCTAACCTCGCCTCCGTGTCTGCTCCCGTCTTCGATGGCGCGGGGACGTTTATTGCCGTCCTCTCCGTGTCAGGCTCAGCAGATCGCTTTCGCCCCTCCCCGGCGGAGAAGTTTGCGCCCGTGCTGGTCGACGCCGCCAAGCGCCTCACCGACGCACTCTCCACTGATAGCGCCTAAGTGAGCCCGAAGGTCCTCCTACATACTCAAGCCGAAGTAAGCAGCAAGTCCGCGCAGCCCTTCGGGGCCCTTACTACTCGTAGATGAGAAGGCCTCTCCCCGTTCCTGGACCGATCGCACCACATTGGCTGGTTCACGATTCGGACGACGCGGCACATAGCCTTGGTGAGGCAATCGCGCGAGCTCATCCGCATGCGGCATGCGGGCATAGTTAGAGAAGGTCATGTCCTGACCATTGCGGTTGACCACGGTAATGCCCTGATAGATCCCCACCACTCCGGGGCGACCTTCAATAGACACTGGCCCGCCACTATCCCCAGGGGAAAGCGAAAAACCTGCGGCGTAGTGCATCCCTGGAAACACTCCTGGACCACGCACGGTCGGCCCACAGTGGCGTCCTGCGTAGCGGCCATCCATACACACGTTGACACCCTCCCCGGGTGGGGGTGCCATCCCGTCGCCCGTCAGTGGATTTCCCCCGGAAGAAGTTCCACCTGCAAATTGGATATAGGCCAAGTCGTGGCTTGCAGCGCCAGACGGCTTAAACCATCGCAACGTACCTACGTGCTGACCGGAATCGGTATAAACCTGCCCACCATCGAGCCCACAATGGGCCGAAGTCCAAGCGCGAGTTGGCTCAACATAGCCGACACTGCATTCCGCGCCGTCCGAGGTGATGATCTTCTGCCCCTGCGCGATCCGAACTGTGGCATCAGCAGTAGCAACTGGTGCAATCAATACCGAAATTGACACAGCAAAAGTGCCGGCAGCGGCCATCAGGCTACGCGTGAGTTTCGTCGTCATGCATTTACTGTAGCACCCCCACTACCCCCACTATTGAAATCCTAATGAAAAAGCACTTAAATGAAAACAGACTGAAAACACACGGGCTCACTAAGGAGAAGTCATGACCCACACCATCCACGAAGAGCACGCCCACACCCACGGTGAAGGCTGCGGCCACGTCGCTTTCCCGCACGGCGATCACATCGACTACGTTCACGACGGCCACATCCACCGCGAACACGAGGGCCACTGGGATGAGTGCGAGACGGCCGAGCACCACATTCACGAGGATCACGACCACGAGCACGGCGAGGGCTGCGGCCACGTCGCTATCCCGCACGGCGATCACGTGGACTACCTGCACGATGGCCACCGCCACGCCGCCCACGACGGACACTGGGACGATCACTAAATCCCAGTCACTTTTCCCCCGCTGCCCCGCCACAGCACTCCGCTGAGCAGGGCAGCGTTCCCCGTTTTCCCACACCATATGGCTAGGCAGGCGTTAGTGTGGGGCCATGACTTCCTCACAGACCCCTTCCTCCGCACGCCGATTCCTCACGGCACTGACCGCCGTAGCCACCGCGGGCCTCCTCGCAACTGGCTGCTCCTCTACCACCACTGAGACCGCCACCCCAGCCACTGCCCCAGCCACCTCCGAGGCAGCAGAGCCATCATTCAAGAACACCTACCCAGCTTTCAAGCCGCTTAACGACGATTCCCACGTCGAGGTACCTGCAGGCCCCGAACCCACCATTCCTGGTGGCTCCGCGCCAGAAGGACAAGCAGGCGCTCAACCGCAAGCTGCGCAGCAGCAGGGCGCACAACAACCCCAAGCAGCCCAGCAGCAGGCCCCACAGACGACACCTCCACACCTCCAGGGAGTAGAGCCCGGACACTATGTCATGCCACCTGGAAGCAGGAAGACGATTGAATCCGCACGTATAGGTTCCCTCAACCACATACACGAGCAACTTCCAGAGAACCAGATTAACGGCGCCAAGGTCGACGTCTTTGGCACCCCTGCCACGATGTGCCAGACAGGTGATGGCTACAACATCACCTACGTCCTGGCAGGACCAAATACCAGCTGCGATTTTGCCCGCTCGACCGCTGGCCACCTCATGAGTCTTACTATCAGCTCTTTGGAAGACCTTCGCGGATACGTTCCACCACAGATTTCCGTCACCAGTCCGGTGACCCATCAAACTTACGACCTTGCCTGCAGGACCGACGACCACGAGATCATCCGCTGTACCGGCGGCAACAACGCCGAAATCATGATTGTCTAGAACCCTAGAAGCCGGGAAAGCAACAAAGCGCTAAGCCACGTGAATGGCTTAGCGCTTTTCGTTGTACCCCGTACGGGATTTGAACCCGTGTTACCGGCGTGAGAGGCCGGCGTCCTAGGCCGCTAGACGAACGGGGCTCGTTTAGCTGTCCGTTGCGGACCTGCTAAACACTATAGGATCTCCGAAAGATTGCACAAATCGGCAGGTAAAAGTACTTTTAAACAGATAAAATCCCGAACCTCGTTGCCCTGTTGTGGCTGCGGTGACTACTTGAATTCTCTCGGCCTGGGTACGGATCGAATCAGTGGTTATTCCGCTGGCTTACCGTGGGCAGCTAAGGCCGGAACACTAGTGTGCAACGCTGGAGGTTCGGGAGGACACGTGCGCTAACAGCATGTGGTGCAAGGCTCCTACTTCGCTCGAGTGTTGGCTTTAAGAAGTTATGGATTATGGCGATGCCGCCTTGTACTATCTGCTAGAGTCGCGTCGGCGATAGTGATGATTTTCAGCTTCCGCCATCCGCTCTCCTTTCTTCCGGAAATGTCCTGTACCTGCAGTGTAAGCCCAGCGCACGCACACCGGAAGCACTTAGACCAATTGGACACCGGTTTGCCCCCTGGTGTTTAATTTCGCACCCCAAGACCCTAGGTTCTCCCCTCACCGGTATGGGGCACGACAAGACCACTTCCCGCTTTAGTCAAGAGCGCCCCCTCATTCTTTCCCACAGTTTTCCAATGCTTTATCAACGCTTCAGGCCTTTACTTGCATGAGTTGCAAGCGTTAGTATTGCACTAGTGGCAAGTAAGTGAAATGAACCAAGCAAGTGAGATGAACAATGAACGATGATCTTAAAGTCATTGAGGAAGCCCAGAAACGCACCGCCTGGACTCAAAGTCCGTGGGCGGTTGCGCTTGTCGCGCTCGGCATCGGATGTGGCCTCGCGGTGACTAAGGCGTCCTGGTGGTACGGCCTCGCAGTTCTCGTACCGACCTTTATTCTGGGCTATCTCCTCAAGGACAAGATTGCGAACCCATTCGTGCGCCCCGATCCGAATATGGGGCCAAGTAACGACCGTGCGACCTGGTCACGGGTACTGCTGCCCGGTGCAATGATCATGTCCACCACCCCAACTCCGGACTCATGGCCGTGGATGGTGGTCTGCGGCGCAATTGTCTCTGCGGCAACGGCGTGGATGCTGTATGAGAACCGTAATGCCGCCGTAAAGGGCGTCAATGCCTAAGGAATCTACGCACCGTCCAGCCGAACTGGATCCGATTATCCATCCCATTAATCGGCTCAAAATCTGCGCCACGCTATTCTCCGCAGGCGCAACTGCCGGCCTTCAGATGAAGTACAGTCTGCTTGCTGACCTCACGGAACTTCCCGCCGATACGCTGTCGAAGCAGTTGAAGCATCTCGAGAACAACGGGTACGTAAGCCGTACGCGCGAGTACGGCTCCACGCGCGCGAAGGATACCGTGTGGGTCACGCTTACTGAGGCAGGGACTCGGGCCTACACACAGCACGTGGAGGCACTCAAAGCAATGACCAAGGGCCTATAGACCGCGCAGCCACTGCGTGAGGCGCTCCTCCAACTGTGGAAATTCGGTATAGCCATCGCTTTCGAGGAAATGCCCCGCATCGTGGATGGTGATGGGGGTGGCCGAGAGGGCGTCGGCAAGCTGCTGCGTTAAGTCTGGGTCCACGAGGATATCGTTAGTGGACAGGAAGACCTCTGAATGAGCAATGTGGGGCTTGATAGCAGGCAGGTCGACATGTGCTTGGCCAATGAACTCGTCGAGTTCTGGAATAACGCGAAGCTTTTCCACGAACCCAGAGACGATAAAGAGCCCGGGAAGTTCCCACTCGCCTCCCTGTGCCGTGAGATGGTGCAGCGCCGCGATGCCACCCAGGCTATGCGTGATAATGCAGGTATCGGAGTCCGGACGACCGATTTCTCTGCGTATAGACTCTCCCCACTCGTCGATCTTCGGTTGATGTGGGTTCGGCAGCGCAATGGTATTAACCCTGTGACCATCGGCGGTCAACTGCTGCTCTAACCACGGAAACCAGTGACTCTCGGGGCTGGCCTGATAGCCATGAACGATGTAGAAGTGCATGAAGCCGATACTAAAGCAGAAAAAGAAAAAGTGACAAGCACTACATGCTTGCCACCCTACGTGGTACCCCGTACGGGATTTGAACCCGTGTTACCGGCGTGAGAGGCCGGCGTCCTAGGCCGCTAGACGAACGGGGCATAGAACTGTGACCACTGTTCACAAAGCACCGTAGTGCTTTGTACAGTTTTCACTGCTGGCCTACCAGGACTCGAACCTAGAATGACGGTACCAGAAACCGTTGTGTTGCCAATTACACCATAGGCCATTATTGCGGTGAACGTGCTTGGGAATTTCCCCTCGCCGCTCGCTGCAACGGTTTATAACTATATCCAGCACTACCAATCCACACAAATCGCCAGGCTAGAAGTGATTTTCGGGGCGCTGGGCCACAACCCTAGCGCCCCGAAATTACAGCCCTGTGAGACTGCTTCCGTGCTGTTACTCAGCACTCCACGGCGTAACGGCCAAAGCCGCCTTGAGGCGCGCCAAGGTGGACTCCTTGCCCAGCAGCTCCATGGACTCAAACAGCGGAGGGGAAACCTGCTGACCGGAGATGGCTACACGCAGGGCACCGTAGGCCTTGCGGGGTTTGAGCCCGAGGTCGTCGATAAGCGCGGCGGAGAGAACCTTCTCAATCTCCTCAGTCTTCCACTCCCCGAGCTCTTCCAGCTTGGCAATAGAGACCTCGAGCGGCTGCACGGCGTCATCCTTGAGATTCTTCTTCGCGGCCTTCTCATCGAGCTTCAACTCCGCATCCGGAGTGGTGAGGAAGGACATGAGGCCATAGGCATCCGAAAGGGTCTTGATGCGGGTCTGCACCAGGTCTGCGATGAAAGCGAACTTCTCCCCCGGGTAATCTGCCGGGAAGTCGGTGTACTCGCTCAGGTACTCGCGAAGGCGCTGCGCAAAATCTTCCGGCTTAAGCAGACGAATATGATCGGCGTTGATGGCCTCCAACTTCTTCTGGTCGAAGCGGGCCGGGTTACCCAGCACGTCGTGCACATCGAAGTTGGCAATGAGCTCATCCACCGAGAAGATATCCTGATCCGCAGACAGCGACCAGCCCAGAAGGGACAGGTAATTGAGCATGCCCTCCGGGATAATGCCGTTGTCGCGGTGATTGAACAGATTGGACTGCGGATCGCGCTTGGAGAGCTTCTTGTTGCCCTCACCCATCACGAAAGGCAGGTGGCCAAACTCCGGGGTCTGCTTAGCAATCCCCAGTTCGATGAGTGCCTCATAGAGGGCAAGCTGGCGCGGCGTGGAAGACAACAGATCCTCACCGCGCAGGACGTGGGTCACGCCCATCAGCGCGTCATCAACCGGGTTAACCAAGGTGTAGAGCGGGGCACCATTGGAGCGGGCCACGACATAGTCCGGCTGGGTCTCCGACTTGAAGGTCATGTCGCCGCGAACCAGGTCCGTCCAGGACCAATCCTTATCCGGCATGCGCAGGCGCCACACCGGTTTGCGCCCTTCCGCCTCAAAAACATCAATCTGCTCCTGGGTGAGGTCGCGGTCAAAGTTGTCGTAGCCCAGCTGCGGGTCGCGGCCGGCCGCCTTGTGGCGCTCCTGGACCTCCTCGTTGGTGGAGTATGCCGGGTAGACGTATCCGCCATCCTTGAGCTTCTGCAGGACATCGGCGTAGATATCCATACGTTGGGACTGGCGGTAGGGCTCATCAGGGCCACCAACGTTGACACCTTCGTCCCAACCCAAGCCGAGCCAGGTCAGGGAGTCAATGATGGCCTGGTAGGACTCCTCGGAGTCGCGAGCGGCATCAGTGTCCTCGATGCGGAAGATGAGCTTGCCCCCGGTGTGCCGGGCATAAGCCCAGTTGAACAGGGCCGTGCGGACCATGCCCACGTGGGGCGTGCCAGTCGGTGAAGGGCAGAAACGTACGCGGACGTCGGAAGTTTTCTCAGTCATGTTCCCCATCGTAGTTCAGCCCATCTGTCGTGCACCGCCCGCCCCACTTGGGGGTAGATGAAAGCAGTTTCCACTAATTGCATGCAGGGATTTTCCAACAACACTATAGAGAATGATAATCATTACTTATAGTGAAAATCTCCCACTAGAACTCAAGAAAGGTTTCACTCCACCGTGGCACGACTCCGCACTGTGGCGCTTCTTACCTGCGCCACCCTCCTTGCCTCCCCCGCACCTGCGCTCGCTGGCCCTGACGACGGCAAGCACGTGGCCACACAAACCCACATCGACTCACCGAAGTCGTTCTGGGAGAACAATTCCCTCACTTTAAAGTCTCACTCGACGGATGCTGATCATGCACTCGACGAGACTGTGGCATGGGTAGGCAAAGGCTGGGGCCAAAACGGCAAGAACCAATACCAGTTCACTGTCCCCGAGGATCCTGCCCTTTCCTTCACAGGTCAGGCTGGAAAGACCTACTACATGGCCCCCGCTAGCGTGAACGGCACCCTCGATCCGGTCTGGATGGGTTTCGGTGCGGACACTGAGCTGCCCGTCGACGACTTCCGCGACAATATCGCCTCTCTCGACCTTCTCAGCGTCGATGGCCCAGGCGAGGTCGAAATGTTTGGCTACTACCCCGGCCCTGGCGGCCTGCAGCGCTTCTTTGGCACCACTGAAGGTGCCCCGCATTCCGCATGGCTGACCAGCGGCACGCACACTCACAATTACACGGTCTTTTCCAAGCCCGGCCGCTACGAGCTCACCTACCGAACCACCGCCCGAGACAAGAATGGCAAGCTCATTGCCTCCGAGCCGGTCACCACGTCTATCCAGGTCGGCGGCGAACGCCCGCTCAAAGAAGCCACGCCGTCTTTGCGCGAGCGCTTTGACGCGGCATCGAGCGGTGACGCCTCCGCCAAGGATTACCAGCTCACCATCGCTCCGAAGAAGGACAAGGAGAAGGATGGCGATGAGAACCTCTCCTCCATCGACTTCTCCGGCGGCACGAACGGTACCCTGACACTGCTTATCGACGGCTACTTCCTCACCGACCTCCCCGTCACTGACGGCAAAGCTCACTTTGATGAGTTCCTCGGCCCCGAGGCCTCAAAGATCCAAGCCGTCTACACCCCGGAGGACGACTCACCTCGCTGGGTATCTGAGGAGCTCGACTACGCCGAGGGCGCGAAGCTCAGCACATCATCCAAGAAATCCGCCGATTCTTGGACTGAGACCTCCAACCCTCGCGAGCTTTCCTCCGGTGAGGAAATCTCCGTGTCAGATCCGAGTATCACCGCTCGCGCTGTTCCTGAAGGTGATGATGCTACGCGCATCATCGTTGAGGCTGCCGATAAGAAGCTCGACGGTTATGTCCACGGAGGATTCTTCAGCGGGGACAGCGACTACGCCGACATTCCTTTCGACGGTGTCATCACGGGCGGCCGCGCCGAGTTTGTCGTTGGCGCCGACAAGAACTTCAACGGCAACAAGGTTCGGCTCGATATCCTCCCGCACCCGACGGTGACGCAGAATTCCGGCTCCGTTACCCTGACGGATTCGTTTGACTTCGGTCAAAACTACGAAGCTACCGGTGAACTCGGCAAGGAATCCACCGCTCCGGAAACGACACCGGGTGACAAGGGAAATGCCACACCTGGTTCCAGCCCCCGCAGCGGAGTCTGCGCAAACAAGAAGATTCTGGACCACGGCCACGTCGACATCACAGCAGCCCGTGACGGCGACTCCTTCGCCGCGCGTCTCAAGGATGAAACCGCCATTGTGGACAAGAAGACCGTTGAGCGCCCGCTCGATGACGTCGTCCTTGCCATCCACGACAACGCTTTGCGTGCGCGCCCAGAGGTTCTCAAGGGCAAGGAGTTTGATTACTTGGGCGAGGACAAGTTCTACCTGCTGCCGCAGACTCAAGAGCAAGGCATCATCTGGCCTGGCTACAACACCCAGAGCCTGAATTATGACGATTACAAAGACGGCACTGTGACGCTCAACATCAAGCCCACCGACATGCCGGAAGGTGGCAATGTTGGTCTCTTTACTACCGAGGGCCTTGGCAAGTCCTTTACCCCACTGGTGAATTCCGCCGAAGGTGACTATTCCATTGAGACCACCTTCGCTTCTCATACGCACACCAACTGGGCGTTCACCAAGCCGGGCATCTACAAGCTCGAGATCACCTACACCGCCACCACGAAGGACGGCAAGGACATCACATCTGCACCCCAGGCGCTCACCGTGGCCGCTGGCGACGCCGCGATTAAGGACTGTGTGAGCGCGAAGGGCGAGGACGGCTCCAAAGACGAGGGCGGTTCCAAGGGCCAAGGCGGCTCCACAAGTGACGGCACGAAGCCAGAAAACTCGAGCAAGCCTGACGCTTCCTCAAAAGATTTGAAGTCTTCGAAGCCGAAGCTCCAGGGACTGTGGGGCCTTGTGCTTCCCGTCGTCCTGGCCATCGTGTTCCAGGGCTTCCTCAACTTCTATAACGACCACCGCCAAGACATCTCGGCCCGCCTAAATGGCCTCTTTGGCCGCTAGAAAAGGAGTTTCACAGTGAGCTTTATCTCTCACCGCACAGCTGCCGCCTCCATGGCGACGACGGCTTCTCTAGCCCTCGTGCTCATGGGCGTCCCGGTGCCCGCGGCCCATGCTGACGGCGAGGTTTTCGATTCCGGCCACGTCGATGCTTTCTACGTCACCGCCCCGGATGGCGAACTCACGTTGTCCTTAAAGGAGGACATCACCGGCAGTGGTGTTGTCCACCCCGGCAACGATGTCACCCTCAAGGTCACCGAGGAAGCATGGAACGACGCCACTGAGCGTATCGACGGCATCGAAATTCCCACCTACTACCTGCCGCAGACCCAGGACAGCTCGCTTCTGTGGCCGGGATGGGATACCCAGCCAGCGCAGTCCGCAGGGTACAAGGAAGTTGACCTCGAGTTCGTTGAGGTCACCGGACCTGGAGATATCTTCGTCTTCGAAACCGCTGGCTTCGGCGACATTCAGCCGGTTACGGAGGAAGGCGCACTGGACCTAGTCAGCGGTGATGTCATCAACCAGGCTTACCCGGCGCACCGCCACGTCAACTGGGCGTTTACGGATCCTGGTATCTACACCATGACGGTTCAGGCAGTGTCTAATGGCGATGCCAGCAACCAGGTGACCTACACGTGGGACGTCGGTGACGGCGAGATGGCACCGCAGGATGCGGATGACGCTGAGCACAGTACTGACGACACCGGTGACACTGATGACACTGGTGACCGTGACGACGCTGTGCTTGGCGACGCCTCCCCCAACCCCCAGTCCCCTTCTGATGCCGGTGGCGAATCCCACGTGAGTTCTGGCAGCGCCCCCGGCGTGGCCACTGGTCCTGCAGCAGCGAGTGCCAAAGGCACTCATAAGCCTAAGGAAGACAAAGACAGGTCGAACCGGAAAGAGCGCACTGATCGAAAGGATCGCAAGGAGCGCAGAGCTGAGCGCACTGCAGACACGAGTCCTTCTGCTGAGAATGTCGACACCGTGGCCGCCACTGGCTACTACGACAGCGGACAGAGCCTCCTGCCGTGGGGTATCGGAATCCTGGGCCTCGGAATGCTGGTTCTCGGCCTGGCTGTAGCACGTCTAGCCTTGGCGAGGGGCCGCGACTGATGCCCTTGGCAACTCTACGAGCAGCGCGCCGCGGAGCTCTGCTCATCACGCTAACCACAGTGGCAGCAGTACTTACCAGCTGCGCGAGCACCGCTGCCGGCGATAATGCTTCCGATGGGGGCATGAAGGTGGTGGCGACGACGCCGATTCTGGGGGACGTCGCCAAGCACATCGCCGGACCCGACGCCCAGGTGACCACGCTGATTCCTGCAGGCAAGGACCCACACACCTTCGAGCCGAGCCTGCGCACCGTCAGGGATATCGCCACCGCCGATGTTTTGCTGTCCAACGGCCTGCTCCTGGAGCCGCAGAACCTCATGAAATCCATGAACGAATCCTCCGACGTTCCCGTGACGGAGGTAGCGGACCAAGCGTCGACGCGCGGCGCCACGCTCGTGCCGCTGGTGGAAAATGTGGCACTGGATGCCATCTGGCTGGGTCTGCGCGTGCGCAACGCACCTGCCGGGCGCAACAGTGTCACAATGCAGCTCCTCGACGCCACAGGTCCCGGTGATGTGGCCGCCTACGTGGTCTCCACTTTCGGTACCCCAGAAGCGTTATTCAACACGGCCGATGGTGTCAGCGAGCGCGAGGATTCCACCACGCTGCCGGCCAACGCTCATACCCATGTCTCATGGGCATTTAGCAAGCCCGGCATTTACCGCCTGACCTTCGGCGCAACGGACTCGGCATCACAAGTCATCACGGTCGCCGTTGGCGTTACGCCACCGGAGGGGATGCACTCACTGAGTGAGGGCCACGTCGACATCACCGCGGACTTGGGCACAGGCAAGCTGGGCCTTGAAGATCAGGGTGAACGCTTTGACCCCGCCACCACAGCACTCAGTGTCCCGTCCTCGACCTTGCAAGAAATTCCCCCGGATCCCTCCTACCGCTTCCTCGGTCGGCCCGGCGGCGAGACCTACCTGCTCCCCCAAGCAGTGCTGGGCAAACACATTCATGGTGAAGTCGACCCACACCTGTGGCACAACGCCAAAAATGTCATTGCCTATGCCGAGGTCATCGCCGACCAACTCGCCCTGGCGGATCCTTCGCATGGCGCCGACTACCGCGCCCGGGCCCAAGAATATGCCGAGAAGCTGCGAGAGACGGACTCTTATGTCCGTGACCTTCTGACTGCTATTCCTGAGCGCCGCCGTCACTTGGTGACCCCACACCACGGCTACGCCTACCTCGAGCAAGGCTATGGCATTGACATCGCCGGATTTGTCACCCCGAACCCCGCCATCGAGCCTTCACCGCGCGACGTCATTGCCTTGCGCCGAACCTTGGAGAACCTACAGCTGCCCGCTGTCTTCATCGAGCCCACGCAACAGGCCAGCGCCGATGTCATCAGAGAAGCCGCGCACTCCCTAGGGATTGCGGTGTGCCCCATTTACGGCGACACTCTCGATGACGCTGTCCCCACTTACCTCGACCTCATGCGATTTAACGCCGAGTCACTCAACCGCTGTCTCTCATAAAGGAAATAAGAAATGACCATTACCGTTACCCGTTCACGCTATGCCCCGCGTCTCATGACAGCGCTGGCAGCAACGCTAACCGCTGCATGCCTAGCGATTGCCCCATCCGCCGCCTGGGCTGGAGATCTGGCGCAGGTTGTCAGCGCCGACGAAGACGTCGCTGCACCCGGTACCGAGACCACTATCGACCACGGCCACGTGGATCTAGGTCTGCAGGTCATTGACGGGCAGGCGAACTTTCTAGCCCGCGATGATTCGGCCGAGAAGCCAGTCTGGCGCGAACTCGATGACGTTGTCTTTGATGTCAGCGACGATGCCCAACTTACTCTGCCGGAGGACGAGGCCTTTTCCTTTGTTGGCGCAGACCCAGGTTCTCACGTCTGGGTAGTTCCCCAGACCGAACAAGCCGACGTTCCGTGGCTGGGGTGGAATACGCAAGCGCCGTCGCTCAACGAGAACGTTGACCGAGGCCTCACCATGGAGTTCATCGGACACCAAGGGCCAGGTGATTTCTCCCTCTTCCTACAAAATGGCGGCTTTGAACCACCGCAGCTGCTGTGGTCCACCGCCGACGCCGCTACCGAAGGGTTCTGGGTGGACTTGGGCACGCATACCCACGCCAACTGGGTATTCACCGAGTCCGGTATCCACCAAGTGCGAGTACGCATGACGGGCGAGGGCTCTGGTGATAGCGCTGGTTCTGAGGTCTCGGCGGAGGCCACATTGACGTTCGCGGTGGGCAACGACACCGACGTGGCTGAAGCACAGGCCACCGAGTGGGATGACTCTGCTGCGGCCATGAATGCGAACGAATCTTCCTCCCCCGGTGCCGTCCCAGTGTGGGTATGGGCCCTTGCCGGCCTTGGTGTGCTTGTGCTCGTAGCTGCTCTCATCGCCGCCGCACGCACGAAGGGTGGCCGACGTGACTAGTCCCCTCATTTCCGTAGAAGACTTAAGCGTCACTCTGGCGGGCCGCCGCGTTATCGACGATGCCTGCCTGACCGTGAACCCAGGTGAGTTTATCGGGCTGCTGGGCCCCAATGGCGCCGGTAAGACCACACTGTTGCGCGCTGTCTTGGGCCTTATCCCTTCTACTGGCACGATTGACGTCACCACCTCGCTGGGCTACGTGCCCCAACGCCATGACGTGGAGTGGGACTTTCCCATTACCGTGGCTAAAGCCGTGCTCAGCGGCCGCACGGGGCTCGTGGGGTGGCTGCGCCGACCCCGCCGTGCGGACAAGGAGGCAGCGCGCCGCGCGATTGAACTCACCAACCTACAAGATTTAGCACGCCGCCCCATCGCGCAGCTTTCCGGCGGCCAGCGCCAGCGCGTCCTCATCGCGCGTGCCCTGGCCACCGAACCGGACGTGCTGCTTCTCGACGAACCTTTTACCGGCCTCGACGCCCCCAACACCGAAGAGCTGTTGTACCTCTTTGACGAGCTCACCGCGCAGGGCACCAGCGTGGTCATGTCTACGCACAATCTCTCTGAGGCGGCCCACTCCTGCTCACGCCTTGTGCTCTTTAACCGGGGCATTGTGGCCGACGGTCCCGCGGAGGAACTTCGCCTGCGTCCACAGCCCTGGAGCGATACCTTCGGTGTGTCGACCTCGTCGCCGCTGTTGTCCGCGATTGGGGTGGCAGCATGATCGACATTTCACTGTTCGAGTTCTTCCAAGACCTCGTCAACCCGAACTTGGACTTCCTAGCCCGCGCGGTGGGTATCTCCATCCTTGCTGCCATCGTGTGTGGCGTGGTGGGATGCTATGTCGTGCTGCGCGGCATGGCGTTTATCGGGGACGCAGTCTCCCACGCTGTCTTCCCAGGGCTGGCCATAGCCTTCGTGCTCCAAGGTTCTGTCCTTATAGGCGGTGCCGTGGCTGGCTGTACGGTGGCCCTACTGATTGCATGCTTTTCACAGCGCCGCACAGTGCGGGAAGATTCGGTCATCGGCATTTTCTTTGCCGCGTCCTTTGCACTCGGCATGGTGATCATCTCCCGTGTGGAAGGCTATACGGCATCCCTGACCAGCTTCCTTTTCGGCTCACTGACCGGTGTATCCCGCACGGACCTCTACACGGCACTAGTTGTCACCGTGCTCATCGTGGGTGTCATCGTCCTTCTCGGCCCACAGCTCACCGCGACGTGCTTGGACAAAGAGACCGCTCGCGCCATGGGACTGCCGGTCTTCGCTCTGGATATCGTGCTCTACCTGTGCGTGACGGGCGCGGTAGTGATTTCGGTCGGAACGATTGGCAACATCCTCGTTCTCGCATTGCTCATTACGCCGGCAGCGACTGCACGGCTGCTCTGCGACTCACTAGGAACGATGATGCTGAGCTCTGCGCTCATTGGTTCACTGGGCAGTTTTATCGGAATCTACCTGGCCTGGGCCATTGACCTTCCCGCCGGAGCCACCATCGTTTTGCTGCTCACCGCCTGCTTCCTCGTGGCATGGGTAGCGTCTCCCTTCCTGAGTTCCCGCCGCGCTACTGCTCTAACCCCTCAAGCTAAGGAGTCCCTGTCCGCATGAACCGCTTCATCATCCGCCCATTGACCCTCACCACCGCCGCGGCCTTGACGCTCGCAACTCCGCTCTGCGTTGCTGCTTCCCCACTGGCCTGGGCGGCTGACTCTGCCGAAGACAACTCCACGTGCGATGCCGATTCGCAGCACGCCTTTACCCGTGGGCACCAAGACTTGGCGCTTATAGGCAATAGCGGTGATCTAGACTTCGTTGCCCGCGACGATGAATCCGGGCGTGACTATTCCTCGGGCGATTTCTACGTCGAAGTGGGATCGAACGCAGCCTTCGAAGATTCCGCCGGCGCGGACATTCCCTCCCGCGGATGGCAGATTCCTCAAACTCAAGACCCGGACATTCCCTGGCTGGGATTCAACACCAGTTACATCGACGAGGACACCGCACGGGATGCAACGCTGTCGATGACCCTGCACAGTGGGCCTGAGGGTGGGCGCGTGGTGGGTTTCCAAAACGCGCTGGGCGGTGCACCGACAGTGTTGTTTGACTCGGAGAATCCTGATGCGAGCTGGGACTATCCTGACCACTTCCACAGCCATACCGGCATCGTCTTTACCGAGCCAGGCGCCTATGCGGTAACCTTCACCTTCACGCTCAATGACGGCTCTGAGCACTCTATCGAAGTGCCCTTCCTGGTCGACGGAGCAGATTCTTCCGAGCTCTGTCAGCTGGACTGGGGTTCGACCGCAGGAAGCACAGAGGGCTCAGGTTCCGGTAACGCCAAAAGCCGCCCGCAGCAGCTGGCTAAGGACATCAACGACACGTCGAAGGCTATTGCCCAGTTAGACAAGACGATGGACAAGACCTTCAAGGAAGCCGATGCCTTCCTCACCGGCGGCTCCCCGTCAGAGTCGAAAGCTCCGCGTGAATCGCGCCGGAGCCGAGAGTCTCGCGACTCGGAGCGCTCCAAGGCCAAGGAACCTACGCAGCAAGAGAACAAGGCGACGCAGGAAGAAAAGTCGGACAATAAGGGGAATTCTGTCCGGAGGCAGGACAGCAATGCCGCTCCCCGTCCAGCATCACAGCGCCAGGAAACACAGCGCAACGCACCAGCCCACAAAGAAAGGGCACAGAGAGATTCCGCACAACGCGACCGCTCTGAACGCAACCCCAAGGACGACGATAAGAAGACTGCTCGCGACTCCCAGCCGGCACAAAACCGCGCAGCTGCAGAAGACAGCGATACCATGCCACAGGCTGAAAACATCCAGGCTATGAGCTATGGCGCACCGATGGTGGGCTTCTGGGCGGGGTTCCTCGCCGGTATGGGAGCGCTTGCTCTTTTGCTGGGAATCGGGCTGTTTATCGCAGTGCAGTTCTTCCGGCCTCGTCGTCGTGACTAGCTTCGCAACCAAGGCTTCGCAAATATAGCTGCCGATCTCGTTTTAGCAGGAACAGTTAAAAGAACTAGAATTGTTCCTCATGTGTGTTCACAGACCCTCCACCGCCCCAGATTTCCTCCTGTCCCGTGCGACGGGGTCTGTGCGTACCCAAGGATCGGTAGCCACCTTTGACGAAGTAGATGCCGCTGTGTCCGCACTGCGCAGTGGTGAGGCAGAAATGGTTGTCGGCGCCCTTCCTTTTCACAAGGGAGAGGCTGCAGCACTTACCGTGCCCGAGAGCATCATCCGCGAAGATGGTCCGCTGGAGCCGCATGCCTACTACCGTAGTGGCGCGCTCGAAGCTCGCGTTACCGGATTCGATCCGGAACCCGAAGAACACCTGCGCCGCATTGAAGCAGCCATCGCCACGATTGAAGCGTCCAAACTGGATAAGGTCGTGCTGGCACGCGCGGTCGATATCGAGTTCTTAACCCCCGTGGATCCGCTGTTCGTGGCGGCACGCCTTATCGATTTGTCCTCGCACCGCGATGGATTCATCGCCGACCTCAGCCCTGCAGGACGCCCAGGCGCAATGCTGGTGGGTTCCTCCCCGGAGGTGCTCATCAAGAAGCAAGGCTCGACGGTAACGGCCTTCCCCCTCGCGGGTTCTGCTCCGCGTCACGCTGACCGCGCACGCGACATCGTAGCCGGTCAAGACCTCCATAATTCCGCCAAGGATCTGCGCGAACACGCCTTTGTGGTCGACCACATACGCCGCATCCTGCAGCCGCTGTGTGAGAGCCTCGATGCGCCTAGCTCACCGCAGCTCACCTCCACCAACGAGATGTGGCACCTGGGTACCCCGATCGCGGGAACGCTCAATGATCCCAGCATCACAGCACTAGAGCTGGCCGAGCTTGTCTACCCCACCCCTGCCATTTGCGGCACGCCGACCGAGGCCGCGCAGGCGCTGATTGAAACCGCTGAGACTGACCGTGGCTTCTATGCCGGCGCGGTGGGATGGTGCGATAGCTCCGGCGATGGCGAGTACATGGTGGCCATCCGCTGCGCGGAGGTCGCTGGCGATGGTCTCTCGGCACGCGCATGGGCCGGCGGCGGCATCGTCGTGGATTCCGATCCCGAGGCTGAACTCCAAGAAACCACGGCGAAGCTGCGCACCATCCTGCGCGCGCTCAATCTATAGCGCTACGCGCGGGTAATCGGGTTAGTGAGGCTGCCCACTCCCGGAATCTCAATTTCAATCGTGTCGCCCGGAACCATCGGCGCGGTACCTGCGGGCGAACCCGTCGTGATGACGTCGCCCGGCAACAAGGTGTAGGACTGGGAAATTTCGGCGATGATGCCGCCCATCTTCACGATCATCTGGTCCGTGTTGGAATCCTGCTTCTGCTCACGCTTGCCATCGTGAGTCAGGTAGGCATTAATCTTCTGATCATCCAGGTTGATGCAATCCAAGTCCGTCTCAATCCACGGGCCGAGCGGGCAGAAGGTGTCAATGCCCTTGGCACGTGCCCACTGACCGTCCTTAAACTGCAGGTCACGGGAAGAGACATCGTTGCAGATGGTGTAGCCCACGACGTGATCGCGCCAGTTCTCTGGGTCGATGTTCTTCGACACCTTAGAAATCACGACAGCGAGCTCGCCTTCAAACTCCACATTGGTGGCGAATTCCGGAATCTTAATTGGTGCGCCCGGCCCAATGACAGCGGTGGAAGGCTTGATGAAGATGGTCGGCGGCAGATGCTCCGCAGACTCCTTGAAGACCTCCGCCACGTGGTCGGCATAGTTACGACCCAAGGCCACAACCTTCGTGGGCAGGGTCGGAGCCAAGAGGCGAACCTCACTGAGAGGCCACTCGCGGCCGGTGGGCTCGGGCGGGGTAAACGGTGTACCAGCGATCTCCTTGGCAACTAGCTGCTCCAGTGGGGCATCAGCTGGACCATCAATGATGGCGAAACAGATTCCTTCAGTATGGGCAATTCGTCCTAAACGCATAACGGACATACTACTCGCGAGGATCATTCACACCGCATCGAGGCTATGGTGTAAATCCTGTTAATGTTTCGCGTCTAGGGAGAAAAGCTAACGCAGTGCCACCTCCCGAAGTGTGACAGCGCGGGTGTTACCTCGCTGGGCTACATACAGCTCAGCGCAGGCGAGTGCATCACTCAGCGCATTGTGGCTGCCATATCGCGGCAGGCCATAGCGTTGGCGCACGCGCGCAAGGCGCAGATCTTCTCCGCGCGGGTAGGTTCCCATGCGCTCCATGTGGCGTCGTTCTAAGGCAAACGTGTCAACGACGGCCAGCTGCGGGCGCTCACCAAAGACCCGCTGGGACAGCGTCTCAATAAACCCCACTTCGAGGTGTGCAAAGTGTGCAAGGAGCGCGCGGCCCTCCAGCGCTTGCCGCAGGTGTGTTGCCGCCTCCTCCAATTCAATGCCACCGTCCACCATGTCTTGGGTCAGCATATGCACGTGGGCATCCTCCCCTACCTGGGCGCCACGAACGATGAAATACCCGGCACCGGAGAGGTCGATTATTCCGCCATTGACCGGCACCCAGCCGATGGAAACGATGTCGCCTGTGCGGGGTTCGAGACTTGTGGTCTCCATATCCACTGCAAGCAGAGCCAGATCTTCAACTGGGGTCGAGGAGGCCGGCGCTCCCCAGTCAGCGCGGCGTCGCGTTCGGCTCCATCTCCCCCACATCTAGATGCTCCTCACCGGGTACTTGGTGGCCAGTGCATTCTGCATTGACTTGATGGCGCGGAAAGCATCACGCAGGCGCTCGCGCTCAAGGCGGCCGAGGCTCTTTGGATCGATGTGGTAGTCCGGCGGAACGCCTTCGCGCAATTGGCGGGCTTGGTGCTGAAAGGATAGGGCGCGGAGAAAGTCGAAGGCGTCGACAAGCTCTTGGGCTCCCTGGCGGCTCACCGCATCACCCGCAGCTTCACGGAGACGCTGCCGCGTATCCACTACAGGCGAGCCAGACGCCAAGGCAAAAAGCCTCCCCATCTGCACGATGCCCGCCGTACCGCCCTTCTTGATGTCGAGAGTATTGGCATAATCACCGTCGCGCTCGACGACGAGACCGCGGAAGAATGTCAGTGGTGGCTCGCGTCGCGCAGCCAAACTAGCCAGGTGGGCATGCAACCGGGTCGCCCCCTTACCCATGTCCACGGCAGCATTGTGGACGAGGCGACCAAGGCGCTCGTTGCCATAGAGGACGCGGAAGTCGAAGAAGATTTGTGCGTTGAGCAAAGCATCCGGCTGTGGGTCACGAATCCATCGGCGGAAGGTCTCGGTCCATTCCGAGCACGTCATGCGCCATTCGGGCGTCATGGCCATCATGTCACCAGGGCACAAGACTTGGCCAGCGTCAGCGAGGCCTTCGCACACAAAGGTGCTCAGCGCAGCAAAGTACTCACCGTGAACAGAAGCGTCGTAATCATCCGCAAGGACGAGGGCGTTATCCTGATCAGAGGCCAGAGCCATCTCGCGGCGGCCTTGAGACCCCACGGCCACGAAAGCATACTCCACCGGCGGCGGACCCAGTTCCTCCTCAGCTAAGGTGCACAGGCGGCGCGCCACGGCATCCGCAGCGAGGGTCACCAAGCTGGATGCCTCCGCAGGGGTGGATCCTCGTTCCACGAAACGTCCTGCCAGACGTGTGGCCTCAGTAAACGCACCGGTAAGTTCCTGCTGGCTGCTGCGACGTGACAGATCCGCAGCCAGATAGACAGGATCGTTGTGAAGCAACCGCGTCACATCGGACTGGGTAACAATGCCGTGAAGGCGGCCTTCATCAACCACCGGAAGATGATGGATGCCGCGCTCCGCCATGTGGAGCAGAGCTTCCATGGCGGGCGCCTCCGTGGAAACGGTGAGCGGGTTCGGGGTCATAATTTCCCCTACTGGCTGTGCCGGATCGAGTCCGGCTGCCAGCACGCGTGAGCGCAGGTCACGGTCAGTAACGATACCCTCGAGCTGGTTGTCCGCGCGGGTTACCAGCAATGAGGAGACCGCGCGCTCAGTCATAAGTCGGGCAGCGTCCTCGATCGTGGTATCCGCTGAAGACGTCAGGACATCGGTACGGGTCAGTTCGCCAAGAGGGGTGCGGAGGACGTCGGTCGGGGCGGCGTCGGCAAGCTCCCGCGCTGCTGCGCGCACCTGGCGTGACTGCGCTGAGAAGAAGCGCGCGATATCCGGATTGCGCTGGGCAAGCGTGCTGAAAGCCTCCTGCGGCAGGGTAAAGATGAGGCTGTCCTCCACCGCGACCATGTCATAGGCGGAGAGTGGCTCGCCCTGCAGAGTGGAATACCCAAAGGTCAGTCCAGCCTCGCGGCGGTCCAGCAAGACCTCCCCCTCACCGAGCACATCGATGGCGCCCGTACGGATGATGTGAAGCTTGTCGTTAGTTTCCCCACGATGAACAGGTCTCTCCCCTCGGCGCAAGTACACGCTGCTGAGCTGGGTGGACAGGGCGGCGAGCTCCTCCTCCGGCAGGTGGGAGAAGGGCTCGTGCTGGGCGAGGAAGCTTACTACCTCGTCTAATTCGACGCTCATGCGCCAAGACTACAGGGTTAGGATGCCAGTGCGGAGGCGATTCGGTCACCAATCTCAACAGTGCGCACCGGCTCATCGCCCCGGGAGGAGACATCCTGCGCGACTGCTTCTTCCACACGCGCCGCATTGTCTTCATCGCCAAGATGACGCAGCAACATAGCCGCAGACAGGATGGCGGCGGTGGGATCGGCAATACCCTGGCCCGCGATATCGGGAGCAGAACCATGGACAGGTTCGAACATGGACGGGTTGGTGCCGGAGGCGTCAATGTTGCCCGAGGCTGCCAGTCCAATGCCACCGGTGACAGCACCAGCGAGGTCAGTGAGGATATCGCCGAAGAGGTTATCGGTAACAATGACGTCGTAGCGTGCCGGGTCAGTCACCATGTAGATAGTGGCGGCATCAATGTGGTTATAGTCCACCGTCACCTCAGGGTAATCCCGAGCAACCTCATCGACGGTGCGCTGCCACAAGCCACCAGCATTGACCAAAACATTGGTCTTGTGCACGAGGGTGACGTGCTTGCGGCGCGTCATGGCGCGATCGAAGGCGTCGCGCACAACTCGCTCCACACCAAAGCGGGTGTTCTGAGAAACCTCCGAGGCCACCTCGTGCTCCGTGCCTTCACGGAGGGTACCGCCGTTGCCGCAGTACAGGCCCTCAGTGCCCTCACGCACAACGACGAAGTCGATGTCGCCCGGGTTCGCTAGCGGCGAGGTGGCCGTAGGATAAAGCTTGGACGGGCGCAGGTTCACGTGGTGGTCCAGAGCGAAGCGCATCTTCAGCAAAAGGCCGCGCTCCAGCACACCCGGCGGAACCTCACCAGGGGCGCCGATAGCGCCGAGCAAGATGGCATCGTGCTTGCGCAAGGAGGCCAAATCCTCCTCGGTGAGAAGCTCGCCATTGCGCAGATAGCGACGAGCGCCGAGGTCGTAGTCGGTAACCTCAATGTCGTCGCGCACGGCGCGAAGAACCTTAAGCGCCTCCGCGGTTACCTCGGGGCCGATACCGTCGCCACCAATCACTGCCAATTTCATTTTGCGGGATTCCTTTCTCACCTGTTGGATACATGTGAGAATACCACGGCACCGGCTACCAGACGGTGAAATCACTCAACCGCATGTACCGCAGACAGCGCGAACGGCGCGTTGCGACAACGTCTTAAGCGCCGAAGTCGATTTGACGGCAGCTAGCGCCCAGCGCAGCGTTGATTTCTTCGATGAGTTCTTCCGGAACCTCGCGCTCGACGCGGAGGATGAGTACCGCATCATCAACCTTCTTACCTTGGGTCAGCGCCGCAGCAACAATGTTGATGCCGGCCGCTCCCAGCTTGGTGCCCACCGTGCCAAGAGCGCCCGGGGCATCCTTGTAAGAGAAGAAAAGGTTGCGGCCCGTTGCGCGCATGTCCACGCCGCGGCCGTTGATGCGTACGATCTTCTCAACGCCATCAATACCAATGAGCGCACCGGTCAGCTGTGACACTTCACCGCCAGAGCCGATAATCTTTACGACGACGGACGAGCGGTGGCCCTTCGACTCGACGTTCGTCTTGACCTCCACGTCGACGCCGCGACTCTCCGCGATTTGCATGGCGTTAACGAAGGTCACGGATTCCGTGACCACACCGGAAAACAGGCCACGCACCGCTGACAGGCCCAACGCGGAGACGTCTTCGTTCGCAAGCTCGCCGCAAGCTTCCACCTCAACTGCCACAGGAGCGGAGCCCAAGAGGCTGCCGGCAACGAGTCCAAGCTTGCGGGTAAGGTCCAGCCATCCAGCGACCTCCTCGCCTACCTTGCCGCCTTCCACGTTAACGGCATCCGCCACAAACTCACCAGCGAGTGCTTTGAGCACAGACTCGGCCACGTCAGTACCAGCACGGTCTTGGGCTTCCACGGTGGAAGCACCTAAGTGCGGGGACACGGTCACTTGCGGGAGCTCAAAGAGCGGGGAATCCGTGCACGGCTCGGTGGCATACACGTCGAAACCAGCACCGCGGTGATGGCCCGACTTGATGGACTCTGCCAGGGCTGCTTCATCCACGAGGCCACCGCGGGCAGCGTTGATGATGATCTGCCCCTTCTTAGCCTTGGCTAGGAGCTCCGCGTCAAACATACCGGTAGTTTCCGGAGTCTTGGGCAGGTGGATAGTAACGAAGTCAGCGCGCGCCATGAGCTCCTCTAGGCTCACCAGTTCCACACCAAGTGCGGCGGCACGGGCCGGGTTCGCGTATGGATCGTGTGCAATGACGGTAGTTTCGAAAGCCAGCAGACGCTGGGCAAACAACTGGCCAATGTGGCCGAAGCCGACGATACCAATGGTCTTGCCAAAAACTTCCACGCCCTTGAAAGAAGAGCGCTTCCACTCGCCCTGACGCAGGGACTGATCAGCGGCCGGAACCTGGCGGGCAGTAGCCAACAGCAAAGCGATGGCCTGCTCACACGCGGAGTGAATATTTGACGTCGGCGCATTGACTACCATGACGCCGCGCTCAGTGGCAGCTGGGATATCGACGTTATCCAGACCAACACCGGCACGGCCCACGATCTTCAACTTGCCAGCGGCACTAAGAACTTCTTCATCGACGGTCGTGGCAGAACGCACGAGAAGCGCATCGGCGTCCGGGACCGCTGCGAGAAGCTCCTCGCGGTTTGGGCCATCGACCCAACGGACCTCTACGGTGTCTCCCAATGCGGAGACGGTGGATTCTGCAAGCTTATCGGCAATAAGTACGACCGGCTTCGACATAACTTCCTTCACTAGGCTGATGAGTGGATGCCGTGAAGTGTAGTTTATTCTTTCCAACCCTGATCTATTTTATGCGTGAATTCTGTCACTGAACCGAATTCCGGCCCGAGCGCCACGATGGGCCCATCTGCAAGCCCCGCGGTCATCGCCGCCCCGACCTTCGTCGCAGACGGATCAGGATCCGGCATGACCATAACCGTACCGCCGTACGCGTTTGCGTTCACCACGTTAGCCACAGGACTGTCCACGGTGGCAACGATGACGGGGGCCATTTGTGCATCGCGCCGTGCTTCAGCAGGGATCGCTGGCATCTTTTCCTTTGTCATGTACTGCGGCAAAGGCTCCCAAGCCGCCTTGAGCTCAACTTTCGCGGAGGAATCCAAATGTGCAATGTTATCCACCATGCGGCTTGGATCTTTCACGACCTTTGAGGTGAATTGAAAGGCCGTGTACTCCCCTAAAGCTTTCGTATTGCCTGGGTCATGGATGACCTCCTGGAGGCCCGATTGACTAGCCCAAGGGACATTACCCACCACGAGGATTTGCTTGACCCCCAAATCCGACGCCAGTTCCGAAATCTTGCCCCGAATGGATTCGTCATACGTCACCATGGGAACGCGCTGGGACACACTCAGCGTTGCTGCACGCAAAGCCGCGGCGTCTGTGTTCTCAGCCAAGATAAGCGCATTGGTGTTTTTAAAGAAAAGCCGTGCGGATTTCAAACCCCAGGGGTCGTCGAGGACGGCAACCATATCAGCGAAGGCGGGATCAATCAGCCGCAGACGGTTCTCTTCGCTTGCACGAGCAAGGTCAATCTCAGCGTCAGGCACTGCCGTAATGTCCTGGGTAACAAGCTGTTCGCCCCGGCCCAGGGACGAACAGCTAGAAGCGCTCGCAGCGAGACATCCCACTGCGAGCGCCACCACTAGTGCTTTAGTGTGCAAAAGCCTGCGGGCCCTCCTCACCACCAGACAGGTTGGCTTCATCGACGTCACGAATGACGGCCTTATTCAAGGCATATTCTACGATGCCCACGAAACGTTCGCGGCGATCGGCAAAGAACTGATACGCACTCTTGGATGTCAGCAGCTCCGGTTGCAGCTCATGGGAGGCCAGCACGCTATCGAACTCGGCATCTTCCATGATGGACTTGGACTGCACGCGCGGAAGGTAGCGCTCCGGCGAGTGGCCATCGAGGACAACTTCGGTGCGTTTGCCCATCGGAGTGCGGTTGAGCACAGAGTTGGCCAACACGGCGCTTACTCCATGACGCCGGCACCACGATAGCGGGAAGATCGGGAAGAAGCCGGGTTTGAGGTCCTCAAAGGTGTGGCGGTTGAAGGGCTGGCCGGTGCGCCAATCCTTCGCACCGCGCGCCATAAGCAGCGCATAAAGACCATGCCACACGCCGTCATTCTCGCTGACGGATAAAAGACGCGATTCACGGAAGGAAGCATCGCGCACCGTTTGGGGCACGAGCTCGGTCTCCCCTGCTACCCATGCGGTGACCTCGTCAACATCACGTGCGGCGCGCAGCTTGACGGCCGAAGAGCCATAGAGTTCACCAAAGACACCGCTCCAGAACCATTGGTTGAGGCGGTCCCACGAATCCTGCGTGGAGAGCACACCTGTCCGCTCGGCGAGGCGAGCCAGGATAACCGCGAGCGGGATAATCTGCTCGTTGTATGGCACCTGGTCCAGGGAGAGGATGCAACGCTCAGCCAGGAATTCCGCAACCTCACGGAAGGTAATGACGAGTGTCGACGAAGCAGCGCGGTACTCAGCCAGGGAAAGCTGCAGGATATCCTCGCGCTGCCCGCCAGCTGTGCCTTTCTTGCCCGAGACCAGCAGGGACACTGCGGAGAGGAACTCATTGCGACCAATACCGTCGAGTGCCGGGAATGCACGCAGTTGCTTCTCGACGTCCCCCCAATGCTCCGCCAAGTGGAAATCCGGATCCTCGGACGCGAAAACCGCGGTAAGGAGGTCAAAGACGTCCATCTGCAAACCAGCGGAGTTCACTTGGGCAAAGATCGAGCCAATGCCTGCTTGGGCAGTCTCACGGGACAGGCGAATCATGGGCACGTCATAACCCGAAAGCGGGCGCAAAATGCGGTTGTTAAAGGCTGCGACAACATCGCGATTCACACCATTATCGGCAGCGGCCAACTCGAAGAGCATGCTCGTGCCTTCTTCGCTCAGCAGCGCTGAAACGGGGATGCAGCAAGCATCAATAGCAGCCTCGCGGTTTGCCAGCGAGCCCTCAATCTCTGGCGCAAAGTGAGACTTCAGCTCGCCATGCTGGTTCACCGCAAAGACAGCCTCATCCGGCATGATGTCCTCGCTCGTGGCCGTGCGTAGATCGACGTAGAACTTGCGGGAGACTTTCTTGGAGCGAAAGTCCGTCGTGTCCACGTAACCATCGCCGCGGAAGCAGTGGTAAAGCGAGGTGAGGCGCTGCTGACCATCCAGGAGAAGAAGGCCTGGGTTCACTCCGGTATCCGGCGCGCCCGCGAGCGGGCGGGGGCGGAAACGCATCGTCTCGTTGCGAGTATCCAGCGCCAAGAAGGCGCCCAGCGGATAGCCGCGCAGGACGGTCACGATGAGAGAGCGGATACGGTCTTCGTCCCAGGAGTAGGCACGCTGGAAATCTGGAAGCTGGATATCCCCGCGGTCAATGCGAGCAAAGAGGTCAGAAAGGTCATAGCTTGGCGTGGTGTAACCCATGGTTCTGAGCCTACTCGCAGATGTGAGATCGTGCCCGTTTATGAGCGAATCTTACATGGCAACCCGAAACCGCCCCTCGTGCCCGACTATGGAGAAGTCGCGAGCACTAGGGGCGGCAGAGTGTCATCAACCAGAGGTTGACTCGTCCTTAGGCAGTAGCGTCCAATGGGTTTTTGACCCAGCTCATAAGTTCAGCACGAAACGCCTACCAGCGGGAACCGAATACGCGCTGGTCAGAGTTGTGCCACTAGTGCCAGGAATGCCAGCAACGCCACGTATGACAGCCGGGAAGTGGGATCCATGTGGGATCCTGCGCCGCCCTGAACCCCCGGAAGTCGCCCGTTAGAACACTAATGAGACCTTCACCACACTACCTAATATTTCCGTAATGCGGACTTGACACTTTTAGAGAAGTCGGGTTATAATAAACACGTAAGCAAGAGAGAGGAAAGAAAAATGATTCTTCACGGATACCTCGCCGAGGAAACCGAATTCACCAATGACCACGGCACCGTAACGGTTCCCGCCGGCGCACCCCTCGAAGTAAACGGCGATGACCTCGCCGACTGCGGCGAATCATGGGCATACATCCGCGACGGAGAACATTTCGGAGCCGCCGCAATCCTCACCCTCGACCAAATCACCCCCGCCTAAGGACCCACCATGAACCACGCAGAGACCGCCGAACTTGCAGATTTCGTATTCGCCAACATCCCCAACACCAACACCCGCGCCGCCGACGAATTCCGCACCGCGCTCGAAACCTTCCTCGATACCTACGTAAAGACCGACCACCGCATCAACGAAGGAAACCTAGACTGCACCGCCGAATTTCTACGCAACCTCGCCCGCGGCGCACAAGAGGCCGCCGAGGTGGCCGAGGAAATCACCGCCGAAATCTACAGCTAAGGAACCGCCATGAACGCCGACTCTTACGCCCTCGGATACCTACGATCCCTCCTTAAGGACCACCTCGATACGGACACGATCGAGGAACTTTTCAATGAGGCCGAGGAAGCCGCGCAGCGATGTGCCGAAAGAATGGAGAAACGATGAATCAGGTAATCACCCGCGAAGAGCTCGCCTCCCTACTATCCGCCTACTGCGGGCTCACCCCGCCGATTCCGGGTCATATTTTGGCAATGGATCCGGATCGCGCCCCGGATAGGTGGACAGCGACCACCAGCAACGGGGTAGTAAAAATAGCCATATCGCACGCCACCGGGGCAGAGCTCATGAGGAAACTCGCCGCCCGGGCGCGGGAGGAAGGCCGCGATTTCCAGCGGTACGTACAAGAGTTCATTATCTACCCGCCCGCGGACTTCCTCACCGATCCGGATAGCACAGAGCTGCGGCGCATGCGCCGGGAAACGATGGATCGCGATGGAATGCGACGGAAGTTAGACCTCGCCGGCATGCGGTACAAACTTGCACAGGAAGCGGTCGAGCGCGCGCGCGACGAGTGGCATGCAGAGATTCGGGCGGCGGTTGAGGCGGGAATGATGAAGTCCGAGGTCGCCCGGATAACGGGCCTGGCCCGCCCGTACATTCATTCAGTGATTAAGGAAGTTGAGGAAGAATAATTCTGTAATCACGTGTTGACACTTTTAGGGCTCATGAGGTATACTCAAGGTGTAAGCAAAAGAGACCGGGAGAAAGGAACCCGAAATGACCCTGTACAGCCGCCGAGATGAAGCAATCCACCGCGAAATCATCGAGCCGCTCGGAGAGGAAGCCACCAATTTCGATATTGAGGCAATCGCCGACGAAATGATCACCTGGCACGATGAATTCAACAATAAAGGCGAAATCGAAGCCAACCGCTCCGGCTTCCGCATCAAGGAAGATATCGATTTCTGGACCCTCGTTGAACGCCACGCGCTCGATTAATCTTGCACGCAGCGCAACGATGAACTAAGCTACATAGCGTCCCCGCATTAGCTGGGGTGAGCCGTTGTCGATGTTCACGCATCGCGCTGTAGCTCAAACTTTCCCCGCGTTAGCGGGGATTTTTTCTTTCACCCCTAAAACGCGAAAAGGCGGCCCCGCCGCCCGGGGAGCCTAACCGGGAAACGGGGCCAAAAATTACAATAGCTGCCTAACGAGATACACCCCGCCGCCACCGGGGGCTCTAGCCGTTCACCACGTCATCGTGAACATCCGGGGGGAGACGCGCAATCTTCAGCACATCCTCCGAATTCCGCGCGATACGCCGCAAACCACCAATCGCCGCCCAGTACTTCCGCCGAGTTTGTTCCACCGTAGACTGCAGCGTTTCCACCCGCGACCGCAAAGCATCAATTTCATTCTGTTGGGAATCCAACCGCTGCATGATTTTATCCGTGAACGAATCCCAATCAGGGGCAGCGGCTTCCACCTTTTTCGCGTCTACGCTAGCCCGCGCGGTTAATCGCGCACCAATCACGCCGAGCACCGCGGCCGCCACCGTACCAATCAGGCCCGTAAGCTCGCCGTCCATATGCATCAATCCCCCTTAAGGACCGGGACCTCCGCGGAGTATTGCAGACGGCCACGCGAAAACGCCCACAAGGCAAGCGCGGTCACCGCCCCGTAGCCGATTGAGGTAACCCAACCACGGCCTCCCATAGCCAGGAAGGACACGGACCACAGGAAGTGCAGACCAATACCCGAACCGACCGCGGCGGGAGTTAGCCGGGGAAAGAATACCGCAGCCAGGCACAGCACACCGCTAAACAGCCACGGCCACGCCCACATATCAGGTGGGGCGATATGCTCAAGCAAATGAGCTGGGCGGCGTTCCGGATTCACCACAAACGGCATGTACGAAATACCGCGCATGAGCGCCGCCATACCGATAATGAACACCCCAACGGCGTCCGAGCTAATCCAATTTCGGCTCATTCTTCCACCCGCCCCGTTTATCCGTACAGGCTAAACCGGCGCTCGGCGGCATGCCGAGGGGCGCGGGAGGAATCGGGCGGAAGGATACTAGCCGCGGGAACGGGCTCCGCGTCCGGGGCGCCAACCGCCTCCGCCACCCCGGGCCCCACATCCACAGTTTTACCAACTTCCATGTCGTAGGAGTCCAGAATACGGGGAAGCGCGGAAGGCGGAATAGCGCCTTTAGTAAGAGCAATCACAAGGGCCGCCGCTAGGCTGGTAGCACAGCCCACCACCACCGCGAACCAATCCGGGGCGGAAGTAAGCTGCTCTATCAGCGTCGACCCTACCCACACCACGGCCACCGCCACCGTGATGAAAGTTTCCTTCCGCTGCAGCACAAAGGACTGCCTAGCCAGGACAGAGGCCACCGCCGTCGCAATCGCATCACGATTATTCATGACGTCCCCCCACCTTCACGTTCAGCGCTTCCTGCACGGAAACAATCTTTCGCAGCGCCACCGAAATATCCGAAAGCGTCTCCGCGATGAACGGAAGCATGTTCGCGTGCATATCTTCCAGCTTCCGATCCGCCTCCAGGGCGTAGCCAATCGCCGTATCGGAAAAGACCTCGCCCTCCCCGATTTCACCCCGGCGCAGCCGTTCCAAATCGTATCGGGAGTCAAACGGATCGGAAATTTCATGACTGAGCTTTTTCACCAATCGCAGCAGCTCACGCTGCTCATTATCGTTCAAGGCGGGCATGAAGGAATCCTCCTGTGGTTGAGTAATCAGGTCGTACCAGCGCTGGGCTTCATTCATCCACAGCTGGTGGTATTTTTCGCCGCTAGCCAGGTGATAGGGGCATGCGGTCGCCGAATGATCACGGTGATCATCAATGTTCACCCCGTATTCAGGGCGGCCGAGCCCATGCACCGCGCACAATTCCGCCGCCAACTGCGCACCCCGCTTAATCGTTGCTTCCGCAATAGGCCAATCTTGCTCAGGACCGCCTGAATTAGAATGTTCGATGATGATGGAGGAAGCATTAGAGGAATCATTATTTCCCCACGCGGTATCCTCCACCCGCACTAGCTGCCCTACGCGGTTTCCTTGCACCGCGAAGTGCGCCGAGGCCCGCCTGGTTTGCCACCACCTATAACAATCATGGGCATTACCAATCCCGCCCATATGGTGGCGGGTGATACGCCGAATTTTTTGGCCACCACGCCCCCGGTTGAAGTGCTTATTTAGCCACACTTCCTCGTCGACGCGGACCACTGCCCGCGGAACCGACTTCCCGCGCCGGGCGGAGGAAGCCGGGGCCTGGCCCCAATAATCATGCAGCACGTCGTTAATATCAATCTTCACCCCGTCGGGGCCCGGGGTGTTCGCAACTCCCTGGTACAGCACGGCTTCCGGGGAGCGCGCACCCTGAGACCACGCGGGGGTCTGCCAGCCAAGCACACGACCGCCGCCGAGGTCGGCGACTACCCCATCTTCCGCCGCCCACGCAATCACGCGGGAATGACCGTAGATACCTACCCGGCTCCGGCCGAGCACATCAACGGCCGCCCGGAAGTATTCCACCGCGGTCGAATTCCACTGATTTAGGGAAATATCGAAATCGACGGCGAAAAACACCGGCCACCCGGAACGGCCGAGGGTGTCCAAAGCTGCCTTAGCAGATTCCGCGTCCTTCTTCCCGCCGGCGTAGCCGCGCATGGAATCCGGATTGCTAGCCCCGCCGTATTGCCAAACGAAAGCGAGGTCCAGGCCGGCGGCCTCATAATCCGCCACCTCGGCGCGGCTAATCATCTTCCCCTTCATCCACGGATCGCGAGGTGGTGAAATATAGCGCACCGCCCCGCCATAGCCCGCGGCCTTCACAGACCGGCCAGAGGGAACCCCGGCCGAAAAATCAATAACCTGCATCATGTACCTCCTTAAAATCAATTCGTGTACACAATCACCGCCCACGCTTTACCGGAATACCCTTGTGGGGTGATGTAGCCGGACGGGTTTAGCGCCACACGCGGGGTATACAAATTCGTTGTCGATTGAGCCGATACCGGAACATAGGTCATCTTCGTGGGGGCGTATTCGGCAGGCATCACCTGCTGCGATTCCAGACCTTCAAGACGAAGCTCAACCAAATTCCCGGTTTTCCGCGCCGCCCAACCCTCACCGGAAGCCGTCAGCACCTCGGGGTAGATACGCCGCAAAGCCATTAGCGCCCACCCCCCACGGGGGTTATAGCCTGGTCAGTACCACCTGTGTAATCAGGTTTGGGCTCATGCAGTACATCGCGATTTCTCCCGACAATATACGCACGCCAGGGCCTAGGGTGCCTATGTTTTTTGAGTTCTCGTACATCAGTGATTGCCCCGTGATGACTTCTACCCGAAATCGGCCTTGTACAGCGATCATTTCGCCTCCGCGTTCCAACCGCGCCCACACAGGAAGATCGTCCTTCCATGTTCCCCATGAGCGTGGGGAAGGCACTAACGCGGTCTCCACCAGTGCGGTGTTCTGCCCGGCCTTCACTAGTCTCAGCGCCATGCTGCCACCGCCTTAGCCACGCGGCGGCAGAGGCTACGAAGAGAGAGAGAGAGAGAGAGGAACCCAGTTGATAACGATTTCCGCTTTATCGGTTGGGTTCAAAACACGCACCACAGCGGAACGCTGGCTTAAATCCAGCACGCCCGAAATGGAATGAGCAGCCCCCGGAAAGCGAGATTCCAAAAACCGATCCTTCCCCCACTCAAGTACCCGAAGCCCGTCCACGTTCCACGCCGTAACAGTCATAAGACAATGACCGGAATGCCCAAACCAATACGGATTATCAAGGTTGTTCGGATCGGCACCCGTCACGTTCACCCAGCCACTACCAGGCTGCACCACACCCCGGCGTGTCACCGGGCCAGGTTTAACTAACTTCAAAGCCATTGTTCCTCCTAAAACTCCAGAACAGCGAGTGTAAGGATTACAGTTGGTGGTACATCGCTTGAGCTAGATGCGGGGGTTACCACATGGAAAGCAAACGAATCTGTGGGAGATTTCAACACCGGTACTGGCCCAAAACAAAGAAAGTCCGACGAATGCTTAGATGAAGTCTTATTGTTACTGCGCGAAATCGCTAATCTAAACTTTTCGGTAACCCCGGTCGGGAAATCATTCAGCAAAACCAAGTATGTACTTTTGTTGCCAAACGATCTTTTCATGTAAACATAATCCGGACCGTTTTGTTCGATCGTCAAGTGAGGCTTAGACCTAACCACAGCGGACTCAATAGGAACACACCATTCAGACCCAGTAAATCTTGAGGCGTTTCTTTCAAACTTTAGGTTAATAATTCCTGTAAGCCCCATGTTCGCACCCGTGACAGCATCATCCACATAGGCCTTAGACGTTGCGTAATACCGCTCAGTGGGATCTTCAGTAGGGACAGAAATGTGACCTTTTGTGCCTCGCTTGACCACATCACCCTCATAGGCACCCGTGGTAATACGCGGAAAATCCTTCAAGTCCGCTATGGAGTGCTTGTGGGACTCCGGGGGAAACACCCTTGGCTTGTCATTCAGCCCAGCCCACGTTGTTGTTCCTGGCGGGCCCGGCTCGCCCTTATCACCCGGGTCACCTTTTTTACCGGGGTCACCGGGCGGACCGGGATCACCCTTCTTACCCGGCTCACCGGGTTTACCAGGGTCACCTTTCTTACCAGGCTCCCCCGGCGGGCCGGGCTTCCCCTGTTCCCCCGGCAGACCACGCGCACCGCGCAGCACCGTTATTTCCTCGAAACCGCCCTTCCCATCGGGCACCATCAACCGCATTATGATTCCTCCCAGTAGCGATTATCGTTTGTGACCACATGCACACATGTTCCCGGCGGGACCTTCCCGGACATGGCCAGCGCTTCCTCGTCAGAGAGCACCGCGACATAATTCGAGATAGGGCGGTAGGTTTCGCCCGACGGGTCGATCCACACCACGTTCTTATTTTCGGGCTCGGTTTCCGACACCACCACGCCCGCAGCACCCCGCAGCGCTTCCAGTTGTTGTTCGGTAAGTTCCTCGAACTTCACGGTGCCATCGACACCATCACGGCCCGGCTCGCCTTTATCGCCCGGAGGACCCTTAGGGCCCCGATCGCCCTTATCACCCGGGTCACCTTTAGGGCCGGTAAGCGGCGGGGAAGATTGACCATTCACCGTCAAAACATCTTTGTTCCATGAGGTCGAGCCCACAATTTGTTCCGCGCGGGAAGCCGCCGCCGCCGCCGAGTTCAAAAGCCCCTCGGCGTTAGATTCCAGCGACTTTAACTCCCCTAGGCTGGTCTTAGCCGAGGAAGCTGCCTCCTTAGATTCCCGCACCGCTTCCAGCGCGTCCGACGCCAACCGCTCCAGCTGTGACCGGGTTGCGGAATCCGCCAATTCCGCCGCACCAACCGCCGCCGCCAAAGAACCGCCGCCCTCGGGAACAATCATCTCCAGGACTTCCACCGGCCCCCGCGCCCGCAACAGAGTCACCACCACCGGGCCCGGGGCGGCATCAAACTCCAAGCGACCATCAACCACATCAACGTAATCCGTTGAGGTCGTGATCACCGCCCCATCATGCTCACGAGCGCGCGGCGCGCGCACAGATGCACGCTTCACATCTTCCGGTCGGGTCGTGACATATTTCAACGTTCCAGTAATCCGAGCCATGACACGGCCTCCTTAGAATCCTTCCGTAAAGGTAAACACTTCACCCTCGGGGTAGTCCTTATACCCCGCGGGCCGCACGAGCACCACGCCGAGACCATTCCGATATTCCGCCGGCGGAATGACAGACCCCACATCCGAGGCGTCCCACCACCGGCCCTCCGTTCCCTTAAAGGAAACCGGCTTATCAAAGCGGTAACCACGGCCACGCCACGTGTAAAGACCGACGTGCCCGGCGCTGTATTGGATAATCCCGCCTTCCATACCAGACGGATAATCAGCGGTATGGAACCGGTTTGTATCACGCGCCGCAAACACGTATTCCGCGGGCTCATTACCCACGTATGGGGCGATTTGAATATGCGCCCTCGTGACCTTCATCTGCAGCGCACCGCGCGTGAACTTTTCCTCCCGCTTAGAG
The DNA here is from genome assembly GCF_016889985.1 of Corynebacterium sp. FDAARGOS 1242. Lineage (NCBI taxonomy): Bacteria > Bacillati > Actinomycetota > Actinomycetes > Mycobacteriales > Corynebacteriaceae > Corynebacterium > Corynebacterium sp. FDAARGOS 1242. Next base: position 1,140,195 of record NZ_CP069568.1, read on the forward strand.
GTATCCGTGACATCGAACGTGTACATATCAACGGCCGAGTCACCGGAAACCATGGACTTCAGCTCAACTTGCACATTCACCCGCCCTAGCCATGAGCCGCGGGCAACCACCCTAAACCACCCCTCGCCGGCGTCGGTTTGAAGGTATTCATCGTGAATAACCGGCTCACGGCCTTCATGGTGATAGATACGCACGCGCTGCGCCTTATTCCACCGCAAAGCGTTACCATGAATCTTTCGCGACAATTCCAGCGAGTTGATAGCCCGCCTATTCGCTAACGCCAATTTGGTTTGCGCTTCATCGATTTCCTTTTGCGCTTTCCACAATTCCGTATTGAGGTTCAGATACGCCGGCACCAGGCCACTCGCCGAGCTTTTGCCCTGGTTAGCCAGCTGGGAGTTAATGGACGATAGGGAGCGCACAAGGTCATCCGGGGCGGAGCTCGTACCGCGCAGGAATTGAACAACCTTTTCCACGTCTTTATTGGTGAATTCCAACGCCTTTTTACGCGCTTCCGCCTCCCCCGAAACCGCTTTGTCAATCGCATTGTTGCGGTTAGTTGCTTCCTGCTCAAGAGCTTGACGACGAGCCCGTGATTCTTCCACTAGAGCGTCAGCACGCTTCCGGGCTTCCGCTTCCAGCGCTTCACGCCGAGCTTCCGCCTCTTCACTCAGCGCTTTCCGCCGAGCTTTCGCTTCTTCATCCAGCGCTTCCTGCCGGCGTTTAGCCTCGGTTCTTTCGCTGTTCCGCCGCTCGCGCCGTTCATCGGCAATCATGCGGGCAAGCTCCGAATTATCCCGATTCCTTGCATCATCATCGAAGATTGGGGAATTACCCACCCGCACCCGATACCGGCGCGCCGCCCCTACCGAGGATTCCAAAGCGATTTCAGTAACGGGCAGGAAAAAGACCTTATTCCAGAAAGCAATAGAAACGATATCGCCAACGTCGAAATCGACATAGGGCTCCAGGCCACCAAGGCCCGCGTTATCAATTTCCCGCTCGAGTACCGCTTCACCCGCGGTCCTATTAATCGCCGCATCCAGTACTTCCTCCACATTGGACACCCCGGAATCAGGGATCGGGGAACCCCAATCGTTGAATTCCCGCGCCGTGATGTTCACGTCGTTGCGGACGAAACGGCGCCCCATACGGCCCGGGGCGCGGTCGAAATCGGCGAAATACCCAAACTTCCGGTCATCGCCGGCCGAGGGGCGTTCATCCTCCGGTATGGAATCAGGCCACGTAACATTCCACGTTCCGAAAGAGTACGCGGCCAGGGAGCGCAGGATCGTGACCTCGCCGCCGTCGGCAATGAGAGGGTGAAGCGCCATTAGGTAGCCTCCTTCATTTCATCAATGCGGATAATCAGCATGGGGCGCGGCCATGATTTCGTACCACCGCCGCGCACCACTACCGGATCATCTCCCGGCCACCACATGTCCACCCGTAGATACAGGCCGGCGTTCTTCAGCGGCGCGGCGATAGTATCCAGCACGTAATCGTCGGAGGTTCTTAGATAAATTTCCGCCGAGGAATCAGCACTTCCGCCGTAATCCACCACGGCGTGCTCATCGCCTTCCCACCCCATAAGGCGGTTCACACTCTTCAGGGAATCATCGACGAAATCCCGGATGACAGACCGCGCACGCCCACGCATGGTGTACCCATCTGCCGCGGCGGCGAACGGTGCCCTAGCCAGCTTCCGCGGAGTCTTATACGTAATACCGGAAGCATCTTCCCGGAAAGTTTGAAAGCGCGCGTTTTGCACTTCCAACGGAATAGACGGCCCCGGCCAAAAGGCTAGACAATCCACCGCATCAACGCCCTTGATCACCAACGTATCCGGGGCCGCCGCCCCGGAAATCGTGGCATGCGTAATGAAATATGCCAGGCGCGGCCGCCCCGGAACTTCCACTATCAACATTCGGGTCGGGCCTTTAGCCGGCACCAGGCGGCCGGCCTCATCTTGCACCCCGATACCGTCGGCAATCAGCTCATCTTTAATCGGAGTATCCGCCGGGGCATGAAGGGTGAGCTCGAATTCCGATACCGCCATTCGGTTACGCGGGAACTTCAGCGACTCGAAGGGCGGTACTTCCATGAAGGGCTCGCCGTTTTCGTTGGCGATACCTACCCAGAAACCGTCATCTTCTACAGCCTGCCTAATGTGATTCCGCCAATCAGGGAGTTGCATCACAGTTCCTTTTCAAACGGATCGAATACCCCGATTTCCCACTCGAGGCGCGCGCCCGGGGGAACGGTAAAGTCGCGTTCTTCACCCCGGGGCACGCTTTCGCCTACTGCCCCGGCCTTCCGGGTGAGAATACGGTCGTATTCATCGCCGCGGAAGATACGGCCGGAATTGCTACGCGCTAACGGCACGCGGTGCTCCTCGTTAACCGCGGGGAGGGTGAAACTAGCGCCGGAAGGCAGGATGACGTCACCTCCGGCGCCTTCCCACACGATTTCTGGCCATATGGGAACATCACCGTAATTCGTCACTGTGACAGTGCCCTCGCCGGATAGCGGCACCGTCCACACGCCGGGAGAATCGGCAATCACATCAACCTTCACCCGGTCGCCGCTTTTCGGAATCGCCGCCGGGAATTTGAACGCCGCCGGGAGGCGCACCGCCAACCGGTACCGCGCCCCACCAATCGACAGCACCAACCATGAGTATTCCCACGTTGACCACGCCCGGCGGAAATCATGCCAATCTTCCGGGGACTGCACAACAACGCCGAGACTGCCGGTCATTGGCGTAATCACGCGGTCCCTAAAATCGATGATTTGGCCCGGCACACCAACCGCCTGCACCGGGTGGTCCTCGAAGGAGCCGGTAAGGCCTTCCACCGTACCGGTCTCCACCCCGATAGGGCCGGGAGCGCCGTCGGCAATGAGGTTGAAGGTCTCACCCGTTGGGGACACTAGATCCAATTCGTAGAACACGTTATGCCCTCACCCTTCCAGATACAGCGGCGCCGCCGAGCCGCGGGTTTTCCATCTTTTCCAATCGCAGTTCAATATCAGCGTTTTGCTTACGCATCGCCTCCTGTATTTCTTCCAGCTCGCGGACGGACAGAGCGTCCTTACCTTCCGGAATTTGGAACACAAGGGTGGACTTTTTATCCGCGATAGCCTTCAAGCTTTTAGCTGTATCGCCCTGGTAGGTAGCAATATCGGCAATCGCCGCGCGCACCTCGTCGTTAGTGGCACGCCAATATTCGGACCAATTGGAATGCGAATCGCGCTCCAGTTCCTTAGCCCGGATACGGTCAGCCAATTCACCCTTTTGGTTGCGGTATGCCAGCTCCGCGGTACCACGCTCAATAGTGGAGTTCAGCTCATGCTGAGAATCCTTCAAATCAATGAGGTCGGTTTCCCACTGCGCCCTATCCAGAGAGCGCGCCGCATCGCCGAGCTGGGAATAGTTGATCAGGTCATCAATATCACCCGCACCACCAAACAGGCCCATGAAGCCCGCCCCGGCGGTCATCTTCCGAATTTCCTTATCGGTCATGGCGACACCCTGGAAATCATCACGGGCTGCCAGCTCGTCCATTTCCTTACGAATTTGTTCCTGGCGGCGGTTAGCGTTCTTATAGTAGCCGTTGAACCAATTCGCAGGATTAAGCCAGGTGGACACCTGCGCCTTTTTCGCTTCAATTTCCGCGTTTTCACGCGCCAATTTCGCGTAGCGCTCACCTACCGTAGCGCCTACCTGGTCGAAACCGAAAGCTTCCTGAGACAGGACCGCCAACTTTTGCATTGCCTTCTGCATATTGCGGGAAGTATCAGCGAGGTCAAGGACCGCCATATGCTGCGAATGAACCGCATCCAAATTGGCTTCCTGCGCCTTCAGCTCTTCAATTTGCATACCGACATGAGCGGCCTGCAGAGCTTCATACGCGGCCATGGTTTCATCCGACCACTCGGACATGTTGTCCAGCGCCGCGTCGGTATCTTCCTTCACATTCCAGCGCCAACGATCGGTAGCCAAAGACAAATCGGTATAGGCACCGATATTGGACTTCATGTCCTTACGGCGCTGTTCATCGAACGCGGCCTGCGCTTCCGCCACACCCCGCGCTGCCTTCAGGGTTGCTTCTGCCCCGGCGATTTGGGTAAACCGCGTCTGGCGGGCGGCTTCCCGAACATCGATTTGCGCAGCAACGAAGTCCAGCGTCAGGCCCACCACGGCCTCCCGCTGTTTCGCAATGAGTTCCGTAAGTTCACGTACGGAACCCATCATTTCAACAACTCCGCCCCACACCGCGGTGCGGGCCGCCGTGAAGTTGGTAATCAGCGTATCGATGACATCAAAGACGACGTTGGCAACCTCAATCGCCAAAGCGATTTGTGCCTGGCCCGCGGCCTTAGCAATATCGGCAGCAGCGCCACGCGCATCAGACAGGTCGAGCTCGGCGGCCAACACCTTTTCTTGTGCCGCCTTAATGGCCTCCTTCTTCTTTTCTTCCGAATTCGCCTGCTTATCCGCAATATCCTCGCGGACTTCCGCCAATTTCTTTTCCGCTTCAGCAATCTTTTCGGGCTTACCGTCTTTTCGGGCCTTAGACAACTTTTCTTCAGCGTCGGCCAACTTGCGCTTATCGTTCTTATCCAGCTCAATCGCCCCGGATTCCGCTTCCTTCAGCGCCTTCCGCGCCTCAGCCAAAGCCTCTTCCTTATCGGCGATATTCTTCAGGGCCTTGTCATGCTCGGCGTACTTTTGCAGCACCGCATCATGACCGTCCACAATCCCGGCGAATACACGGGTGTAGGTATCCAGACCGGGCAGTTTCGTGAAGGTATCGAAAAGCTCCTTCACGGAAGCCGTCCCAGCCCACGCCGCGGACCAAGAGGCCGCCCGCGCGTTATCTTCACCAATCAAGCGCGACAGATGCACCCGCGCCCCATCGGTTTCACCCGTCCACGCCTCGGCCAGCTCCCGCATAGCCGGGGTGAGGTTATCGGCAATCACATCCGTGGTGGCCTTCAGCTGGGGCACCATTTCGCCAATCTGCCTAATGAGATCGGACACGCGGTCCCAATGGTCATCGGTAAGCACCGGCTCCGGCCGGCCGGACAGATTCAGCGCCATGGCACCATGAGGAAGCCAGCCGCCCCGGTCGTACAGGCGTGTCAGCGCCGGGAGGATACCGCCGAGCGCGTAGCCATGGCCGTGACCCCACATGGTTGTGAGGTCGGTTCCATACTTGCTCTTGTAGTAGCGCAGCGCGGCGTTCATGTTAGCCCACGGGTCACGGCGATCATTCGGCAAGGAAGGATCGCGGAAGTCGGCGAACGTTCCCGGGATAATCTGCAGCAGACCAAGGCCCGCGGATTCACCAGTGCCGTTAATATCCACGATTTCCTGCGCCCGGTCCGGGATACCGCTGGACTCCGACATGATTTGCTTCAGCATGGCGTTGACCTGCGCCGGGTCATCGGCGTTAAAGCCGTTACGGCGCATCGCCGCCATAGCCATTTCGCGCCACGATTCCACATTTCCCGAAGTACCGCCGGGCCCGCCATAGTTATCGGATTCATCCGCCTTACCCAGAATGAAGTCCTTAGCCGCACCCCAGAGGGAACCAAACATGGCGCCGGGTAGCTCGCCAATGATTCCGGGGGCCTTAAAGGAATCCACCTTTTCCTTAACGGCGTTAATAATCGGGTTAAACAGTCCGGAAACGCGGTCACGCAGGGAGGCAAACACCGCCTGCGCCCCATCCCACACCATCTCGACCATGGTCTTAGGATCGCCGAGGGGCTGCGGGGAGGCCACGTGAACGTGATTACGGTGCTGGTTCATGATGGAAGCGCCGTACCATCCGAACCCGTCGCCCTTATCCTGCCCGTTCTTCACGTTGTGGTTGAACGGGGAGTGAATGAGCTCTAGCAGGCCCTTACCGTAGTTATCGAAGAGGTTTTGTGCCGCCGAGCGCATCTGCGGGGTGGAATCCGTAGAGTTTGAGAAATCCACAGCCAGGCCACGCCCGTGATTATCGTTGGAATTTCTAAAGGTAGAGGTAATCGTCATCATCGGGTAGTACTTGTGTACCCAATCAACAATCGAGCCGACCACACCACCGGCGGCGAAACCGCCGAGCTTCCCGGAATCGGGCCCGTACAGGAAGTCGCGGACACCCTTCACGCCACCAATTCGGGCGGCGGAGTTAATCCCATCAACCCAACCGGAACCCAGGACACGGCCGGCCTCCGGGCGGAGGATCGGCTCACCACCGGACAGGCCGATACGCATACCGGTATTCGGTTCGATGAAATCATACACATCCCGGCCCGGGGTATAGCCCGGGAGGATACCGCCCGTGGCGAATCTATACTCGGGAAGTTCATCCAGACCGACCAACTTGCCGACCGCGTTCCACGCCTTACGAATACCGTTGTTGTAGACGGTATTCACCACGAATTCCACAGGTCGGCGGGTCAGATCCCGAATCATATCCCACGCTTTACCGATACCATCGACCGCCACGTCGAACGCTGCCTTAACGGAGTCCAAAGCGAGCTTCAGACCGGCAAAGACGGTATCGCGAACAAAGACGAAACCGTCATTCAGCATCGAGGTCATCCAGTCCCACTTGCTAGAAATCCATTCCAGTACCGGGGAGATTCCCTCTTCCCATAGCCAGGAAGCGGAGGCGGCGAAAGCATCAATGACGTTAGTACGAATCCATTCCCCCATTTCGCCGAGCGCGTTACCGACCCAGTTCCAGCCGTCGACAATCCTGGAGAATACGGGTTGCAGGCCGTTGTCCCACAGCCAGGTCGCCCCGGCCACGATTGGATTCCACACGCTATTTTGAATCCATTCCGCCCCGGCAACCAGGCCGTTGACTAGCAGGTCGAAACCGGCGCGAATGTTATCAAAATACGGGCCGAGGGCGTTGTCCCACAGCCAGGAAGCCGCGGCACCAATAGCCGGGAAAATAACATCCGTCACGATAGACGCACCGGTCTGGATAGCGCCTACCAGCAGGTCCCAACCGGACTTAATCAGACCGCCGATAGGCTTCAGGACGTTATTCCACAGGCCGGAAATCAGGGAACCGATACCGTTAAAGACCGGCTTAAAGATATTGCTCCACGCGAACTGGATCGCGGTTGAAAGCACATTCCACCCCACGATGAACGGATAGATAGCCGCGGTTCCTACTACAGCGAAAGTAACTTTCAGGGCGTTAGCAATCCACCCCAAAGCTGCCTTACCCGCATCCCATACCGTGATGAAGGCATCACGCACGCCGAGCAGGAAGCCAACTACCGGGGAGTCCTCTTCCAGACCGAAAGCACTAGCCAAAGCGCCGGTAAAATCACCATCGACAATCAGCGCCTTCAGGCCGGTAAACGCGTCGCTAATCCAATCGATGCTGGACTTAAACACGCCGGTAAACTTTTCCCAACCGGAGGTAAGAGCGTCGGTAAAGTTTCCCCAAATTTCCCGCCCGGTTTCGGTCTTAGTGAAGAATATGGCAAGGCCCGCCACCAGGGCGGTAACTGCGGTCACCACAAGGAAGATTGGGTTAGCGTTCATCACGGTATTCAGCGCGGCCTGCGCCGCGGCAACACCCTTTGTCACCGCGGCATGCGCCTTTTCCACCGCCGTAAGCTTCATGAGCCACTGCAGGAAACCACCGGCGGTCGCGATCTTTTGCTGCAGCACCAGGGCGCCATACGCGCCGGCGAGAATACCCACCGGCACCGCGGCCGCGGCGATAGCACCCGCGGAGCGGTCTACCCAATCGACGAATGAGGATACCGCCGGAATCAGGGTAGAGGTCATCCACTCGGCAATGACTTCAAGCTTATCCGCGGCGGTTTCCATAGCGCCGCCCGCCAAATTAAAGACCGCTTCCGATACCGGCTCAATCGCCAGCAGGGCACGGTTCTTGAAAAGTTGCCATTGTTCCGCGAAGTCCATGGTTTCTTCCGCCACGCCGAGGATCGTGTCCTCGGTAGCGCCCGTGGCGGCCATGAAATCATCCACGGACAACGTTCCGGTCTTAACCGCGTCGACGAATTGCGCAGCACCGCGCGTACCGAAAAGACCGCTGGCCATATCGATAGCCTCGATGGACTGGCCGGAAGCTACCAGTTCATCAATTTGTTCAATCGTTTCCTTGAAAGCGGAAGGTGCATCACGGCCTTCCTTAGCAAATTCAGCGAGGGCGCGCTGCATGCGCTGCATGGTGCCATCAGCGTTAATACCGGCCTTATCCAATTGGCCGGCAAGGGCGGCGGAATCGCCGAGGGAGAAACCAAATTCGCGCAGCGCCGGGCCGGCCTTCACGGCCGAGTTAGACAGTTCGGTAACGCTAAGACCGGTAGCCTGGGACACCTGGAAGAGCTCGTCCAGGGCGTCGGGCATATTTTCCGCTTCCACCCCGAAACCGTTCAGGGCCTGGGAAACGGCGTTAATATCGGCATCGACCCCCAAATTTTCCAGCTGGATCATTTGAGACGCGAACTTTTCCAGCGGCTCCCCGGTCAACCCAAGACGGGTATTGATATCCGCCACGGCGGTACCAATATCCTCGATGGAAGCCGGTACCTCGGCCGCCACATTCCGCGCAGTATCCTTCAGGCCTTCCAGCGCCTCGCCGGAAGCGCCGGTACCAACACGGATCGTATCCCACGCATCATCGAACGTCGTTCCGATTCCGTAAAGGGCGCCACCTACCGCGGCAATCGCACCGGATACCGCGGCGAATGCCAGTTTGGTCTTATCCAGACCGGCAATCAGGCCGTCGGAGGAATCCCCCGCCGCGGCCTGCGCTTTAGCGAAATCGCCGGTAGCATCTTCCGCCTCTTGCGTCTTTTTCGTTAAGTCAGTTTGAGCGCGCTGCAGCTTCACATTAGCCGCTTCCAGCGCCTTAGTATTCAATTCTTCATCGCGCTGCGCTTTAGCCAGGTCAGTGCGGGCCTTAGCAATTTCGGAGGCCTTAGCATTTTCCTTTTCCATGACCTCGGCCAATTTCGCGCTCGCGACCGTAGCCGTATCCGCCGCGTTAGCCTGGCGCACCCGCGCCCGCTCCACCTGCAGGGTCGCCTTTTCTACCGCGCCTTCCGCCTTTTTGACTTCACGCGCCATAGAATCAGCGAAAGTCTTACCAGCCTGCGCGCCGCCCTTTTCCGCGCCTTTACCGACTTCCTTAAAGAATCCATCAAAAGACGGAAGGATCGGCACGTATTGAGCGTCGCGGGCCATGGTAAGACCTCCTAAGGTTCAGCGGGTTTAATCAGGTGAAAGTCCTTGTAGGTATTCAAGGGCCGCGGCTTCATCGCCTTCATCCACGCGCCCGAATTGTTGCTTATCCTTGTCCTCGCTCCACGGGTAGGGCTTCACCCGGGGGAAGCGCAGGCCGCGAGCCTGCTCCTTAGAAAGCTGCCTAGCGAGCAGCATTTCAGACCGCGGGAGGCCCTGCACCAATATCCACAGCAGGCCATGGAGTGATGACCAATCATTCCCGTCCCGATAGGCGCGATGAAGCGCCGAGTCATCGGGAAGGCCTTCAATGAGTACGCGCAGCCGGCGGGAAGTAATATCACCGCGCAGCCAATCAGCGACCGGGTCCCCGCCGTAGGTAGCGCTTAACGCTGCCTCGCACGCCTCTGGGAACGATTGGAGCTCTGGCGGGACTGGGTTTTTCCCACATGTTCAGCATGGTCCTGCATAGCCCAGCCAATCATGGAGAGGGGATCCACACCGGCCTCATTGGCCTTTTCGATGAAGGCCTCGGCTTCATCGCCGAGGATCAGGTCGGTCATTTCCGCGCGGAGCGTATCGCCGAAAATAATCCCGTCGGCGGCATCTTCACGCAGCTCGGTATGGCGGTCGTTCCATTCCGCGGAAGCCAGCTCGGGGGCGATGAAATGGAAGGTGGTACCGGCGAATTCCACCGGGAAGGTATGAGCATCGCCAACGACTTCACGACGCTTAGCCAAAAGGGCATCAAGGTTAGTAGCTGCCATGGTAGACAACCTCCTAAGTTGTGAAAAAGGGGTGGGTCAAAAGGGTTGTGGGTCTAAAAGGGTAGGGGCCGCCGCGACCCACGAACGGCGACCCCATTTTTTAGCCCTCGGAGGTTTCGCGTTCCGGGGTGGTTCCAGCGCCAGGGCGCGGGGACTCCTCGCCACCAGCGCTACCGCCGGAAGCCGGCGGGTTAGACCAATCGCCCGGGTTACGGCCGGAATTATCCGCCTCCAGGGTGGAGCCAGCCTGGCCCGGCTTCCAACCTTCAAGGAATTCACGGCGGATAGAGTAGCCGAGCTCGTTATCAAGATTGGTCTTGAAAGTGAACTGATACCCCACCAAATCGGTCTTAGTGTAGGTAATTTCACCACGCTCGGAGACAGACGCCGCCGGAAGCAGGAAGCGACGCGCCTTCTTACCATCGATGACGTCGATACCGAGGCGGAACTGGAATTCTTCCGGAAGTTCCTTACCCTGCTCGAAGGACACGACACCGGAAGCGGAATCGAATTCCATATCTTCCGCGGCCACACCGTAGTACAGGGCGTTAGCCAGGCCGCCGATAGACCACACGGTCGCCTGGAAGGTGCACTCCTGAGACGCGACCTGAGAGCGCTGGGAGTTCTGAGCCTGCCACGGGGTCCAATCGTTGCGCTCTTCATTCAGGGACTCGGAAATACCGGAATCGGCAATCCAACCAAAATCAACAAAGGGCTTCTCGTAATCGCCCATGTTTTCAGGCATTTTGGTACCCGGCGGGGCGTACATGAGGCGCCCGGTCACGCCGAGGTTCAGCAGCTGGGTGGAGTAGTTAGGGGCAGTAAGGTCGACCTTAGGGGTTGCAATGGCCATGAGAAATTCCTCCTACAGGAAATTGGATTCATCGATAGGTGAAGCAATAGAGACCGTGAGGCCTATCCGCTTCACCCGCGGATTACGATCGAGCATGATTTCCGGGCGGGTAACATCCAGCACCCGCGTCGAATCGGCACGCACCCGAGCTAAGAAAATTCGCAGAATAGCGGCGCGCTTCATCGCCTCACCGCTGCGCATCATTTCCGGGCTCACGAAAAAATGGAGATCAATATCTTCCACATCCACGCCGAGGACGTTTAGCCCCGGGCGGCGTTCCGCTGGTCCGGCCGAAAAAAGGCCAATCGTAGGAAGTTCTTTCAGCTCGAATTTATGCGGTAGGTCCACATGCACCGGGTAGGGAAAATTTTCCCCTAGCGCCGTGACGAGGAGTGCGAAATTATCCACCGCGCACCGCCCGCCGTAGCGCATTAGTACGCGGAACCTCTTCCGTTCCCTGCTCTTCCGCACCATTATCGGACACCACGGAAGCGTAGAAACGGCCCCCGGGGCGGATACCAGAGGTCACGGAATAGTTAGCGGTCCCGCCGGATTCCCGGGAAAGTTGGGTAGCGCGCCGCGCCGTCTTATGAGCGCGGTCGATAACCGCGGCCTGCAGCTTTTTATCCCGGTTAAGGGAATCCCACATCTTCATTTGCCAATCCGGATAATTAGCCATCGACTACCTCCAAATCAGCTTCCAGATGATGCACTACCCCGGCGTTCCACGGGTCGGGCCACCGGGCGGGCTCACCGACTACCGCTAGCTCCATTACCCCGCCGACACGTATCACGCTCTCCGCCGAGAGTTCCGGAATATCAGTGCCCGGCGGGGTAATGAGTACGTATGACGTAACCACCTGGGGGCGGTCAGCATCACCCTCCGAGGTTCCGCCGAATTGAACCGATACTTGAAAAGGGACTTCCTTCCATTCCGGGTTATCCCAATCCAGTACCGGCTCGGAGGAATACACGCTGTCGACTTCCCGCGGGGACTTCAGCTCCAGGCGCTGGTTAAAAATCAGGCCCCCGGTCATGGCCGCGCCCCCAACTTATAGAAATCGACCAATCGCCATTCCGTTGACTGCGGGGTCGCAGCGCCCGGGGCGCCGAGCGAAATCCGGCCCACGGTATAAGACGATTGAGGTTGGCAGGACCGCGCCGCCATGGCCTTCACCACGCCGATAACATCCACGGGATGATCGAAACCATGGCGTATTTTCGCCTCAACCTTCCGCGGAACCCCGTCCCGGCGGGGCTTTAGCCCGGGAACGTAGACGATACCGGCCTCATCATAGGTAAGGGCGGACACATCTACCGGGCGGGAATCCACATGCAGGGATTCCACTTCCACAAGGCGTTTCGTGGGAAGGATCACCTGGCCGTCACCGGGAACCAGGATTGCCAGTTCTTCATCGATGACCGGGAAAATATGCCACCCGCACAGCTGGCGCAACGTAGATACAGCCCGGTCAATGGCCTCCTGAGGAACCTGCGGATCGGACGATTTAACGCCGTGCTCGAGTTCCATCACGGACCCCCTTCCTCCGATAGGTGCCTAGTCAGATGCAGCGCGGTTCTTCCGGGGGCGGCCGCGGCGCGGCTTATCCGCCTTTACTTCCACCGGCGCCACTTTCACTTCCCGGGCGTCCGGGTAGTGGCGGGCGGCGGTTTCCGGGGAGAGCATGAGGGTGAACTCCAGCCCGCTTCCTACCGGAACGCTATAGGGGCGCAGTTCACGCGGGGTGCCCATTAGGCAGCCGCTCCGGTATCGGCGGCAGCGCCGGCGCCGGAAATCTTACCCGTGACGAATGCAGCCGGGCGCGGAACCATGAGGCCGAGACGCTCCTCGGCGCGCAGGGTGACGAGGTTGTTCTCGAAATCGTCCACGTTGGTGTTTGTGGAATCCACGCGCAGGCCACCGCGGCGAAGGATAGTAGCGCCCTGGCGGAAGGCGCCCACCATGTAGGTACCCTGCTGCACCGCCGGGGTGGAAACCACGTTCAGGCCCCACACGGCCGGGGACAGCAAAATACCGTTGTTGCCGTACTGGCCCTGGAACGGGCCGCCGGCAAGGTACTGGCCGTTATTGTCCTTCTTCTTGCGCAGCTGCTGGTAATCCGCCGGGTTAAGCATGATGCCGTCGGCGGTAAGAGGGGTAGCCAGCGCGACCATATCGATAGCTTCCAGCAGACCGTCGAACGGGTCGCCGGAAATATCGTGAGACTGAATGCCTTCACGATTGAAAAGGCCCGTGAGGTTGGAGCCCTGGCCGTCACCGTTGAGGAGGGCGTCCTCTTCCGCGACAGAGAGGTCATAGACGAGCTGGTTATTAATGTAATCCGCGATGAACGGGAGGTCTTCCAGCATCTCGTCGGAGATCTTAGTGAGCGCCGCAATCTTAGCCGGGGACTCGGTTACCAGGTCCAGCGGGGAGTAGCGGACATAGGGCTTCTTAGCACCCTCGGCGACAGCCTTAGGGCCGCCTTCCGCAATGCGGTTAAGCTTTTCCACCAGGTACTTAATGACCGGCTGGGTAAGACGCGCGGAACCCATGAGGTCAGCGGCTACCAGGCGCTCGCGGCGCTGGTTAACAATCGCGCGAGACCACTCGGTGGCGTATCCATCGATAACGCCCTGGCCCTGGCCGCCGGTAAGAGACGGGTCGGAGGCCGCCTTAAATTCCGGGGCCTGGTAGGAAATCGTCTTACCCGGGCGGAAAGCCTTCAGCTCGGCGGCGGCGGACTTCACGAAATGACCGCCGAGGGTAGATTCATCGGTTTCACCCGTCGGGGACGGATCACCGGAATCAGCGCCGAGACCGAACTGCTTCAGGGCCTTCATCGTCTTGTCGCGCTCGACGCGATCCGCAATTTCCGCGTTCTTTTCTTCCAGCTCGGCCATCTTTTCCTTAGCGGAGTTGTATTCCGCCTCGGACATGGAGTCGCCCCAAAAGGCCATCTCCTTAAATTCGGCACGGAGCTTATCGCGCTCGGCCTTCAGTTCAGCAATCGTCTTCATAGCATGCCTCCATAAGCATCAGGTGAGCCTTTACCGCGCGGGCGCGGGCACGGGCTCGGTTGGTTTCTTCCTTTTCCGCCGTTTCATCGACGCCAGGGGCGCCATTGAGTTCATCGACCGCCGTCTTGCACGCGCGCGCCAGGTGCGCACGTTCCGCCTCGGACAACTTCCCGGCCTGCTTCACAGCGGTCGACAGCATCTCGGAGGCATTCTTAACGGACAAAATTTCGGTTTGTTCATTCGCACCAATCGGCACGACGGACACCTCATAGAGCTTCAAGCGCTTCAGCTCAAAGACATGCTCGTCATCCACGATGGATTCCGCAGCATCCAGCACGCGGAACGCAAAGCTCATCTGAGATAGACGGCGTTCCTTAATCAGGCGATGAACCTGCGCCGCCTTTTCGTTGTCGAGGTCCAAGACCGCCTCAATCTTCAGGCCGTGATCATCTTCCACCGCAGAGGTAACCACGCCGATATTTGAGAAAGGATCCGCGAAATCATGGCCGTACAACAGCGGGATATTGTTTCCGGATTCTTCCCATTCCTTCAGCGTTTCCTCAAAAGCGCCGCGGCGAATGACGTCACCGTATGAATCAACATTGTTAAATACGGCGGCGTAAGCGGAGATGTAGCCTTCCGGGGCTTCATCCGCGGAGTCGCCGGGGGGCGTGGCCTTTAAATCGACCGTGAAATCTTTGTGCACGGCTTCACCTTCCTTTTCATCGTCGGGAATTACCGGCGGGTTGTCGTACCAGCCCCTAATTCGTTCTTCCGTTCCTTCCGGGCGGTCTTCCTCCTCGCAGCGGGCTAGGCACACTTCCAGCCCGGGGTCAATGAGATGGAATTCTGCGCCTACCGCCTTAAACCCGGCGATCGTTGAAGCTGGCGGGTTACCGTGGATCAACCACACATCACCAACGGGCCGAGTTTCCGGATCCAGCAGCCACCCGTAGAGGCCACGCCGCATGGCGGAAACCACATCCGTAATGGCTGGCGGTTTTTCATGGTGAAGTTCTTGCCCCGCCATGCATGAGTACACCTCGTCTACATCAAAGCGGGGGTTGCCTACCCCGGCCTTTTTCTTGACAAACGTTGATTTGCCAGAGCACGGCGGGCCCATGACTACATGAATAGTCATCGTTGATCACCTCCTAGGCAAAGGTGCCTAATAGTATTTTTCGAGCCGCCGAGCCGTAAAAGTTCCCCTACGTATTCCGCCATGGCCACGGAGCGGTGGCGGCCTTCCTTGCAGATGAACACCATGAGCGGGGATTCATGGTTTCGTTCCAGCTCCAGGCCGAGGAAGGCGATCGTCGTCGCCCATTGTTGAACCACGGGGTCGGAAAGGTAGTAGCGCTGCACCGGCTCGTCTAGGCCGCAGCCGCTGGCAACTACCGGCGGGGGTGGCGGTAGCACCGTGAGGTCGAAAGCGGCGTGACCTACCGGCGCGGTCCCGTATTGGGAGCCCCAGGACACTAGCTCAATCATTCGCTATCCCCTTCCGCTTCCGGGCTGCTCGAACCGAATTCCGTATTCAGCGGGCGGGCAAGTTCATCGCCACCGTCAATCTTTGGAAGGTTGTTCATCGCGCGGCCTTCATTCACGGTCATCCACGGCGCGCCAATCGCCTGGGAGGTAACCGCGGCCTGCTCTTCAAAGCGGGCACGCAGCCGCTCGCCCATATTGAATTCCACGTAGTACTCGTCGGTTTCCACCTTCATCATTGGCAGCAGGAAGGCATTCAGCGCTTCCTCGATACCCTTCATGATTGGCAGCAGGGAATCACCGTAGAGGGACTGGCGGAATTCCTTCACGTTGGAATAGTTCGCGTTATCCAGAATGCCCACCATGGTCGGGTTAATGTGATAGACCTGCGCCACGGTTTCCAGAGACAGTTTCGTTTGTTCTACCACCTGCTCATCGGACGCCTTCAGGTGATGAGGGGAGAACTTCATCCCGTCCTCCAGTAGGGCGATTCCACCCGCGCCGGAACCACCGGCGGCGAATTGGGCACGCAAATCAGACTTAAACCGCTGGCGGTCCTTATGGTCCCATTTCGCATCCAGCGGCCGCTCGATGAATCCGGCCATACGCGGTCCCCTATCCCACAGCTGGGCCTGGTATTCCGCGCGGGCCCTATTTTGCTTCAGGACGTCCTTCAGAGCGAGGATTGGGGACACGCCGCACTGTAAAGTAGTCGGGTCATAACCGGAATGACGGATCAGACGTTCCGCGGGGAGGTAGATTTCCCGGCCGCGTTCATCGTTTAGGGTAATGCCCTTAAAAGTCCACGGGTCATCAAAATAACGCTTCTTGACCCACCGTTGAGGAATCGGGTAAATGGACCATCGAGCGCCCCACGATTCATCTACATCGACGTACCAAATCCACTCGTCGTACAGGCAGAGGTCCATCACGGTGTTGGTAAGCAAATCGGACATGAGCAGCGACCGGGAGGATTGCTTCAGCAATTGAGCGAGCGCAGTGTCATACACGCGTACCCGCCCGCCGTCGGCTTCCCGCCGGTAGACATGCAGGGACACGGATGACACCATACGGGCGATGAAGCTGGTTACCGTACGCAAATGCGGTTGAGTACGATACAGCTCCTCCACCGACATGTGATCAATATGGAAGTCCCAGAATTCATTGAGGTTAATCCCGTTATCGAGGGCATAGTTACGCGGTTCTTCCGCCGGGGGGCGCCGCCACCCGGTTAATTTATCCAGAATGCCCATACGGCCTCCTATCAGAAAATAATCATTCCCGCGTCCAGGTCCTCGGAGAGTTCTTCATCCGCTTCATCTTCATCAATCCAGCCGTCGCCGGAATAAGCAGAGATAAATTCTTCTTCCTTATGGTGACCAAGCCACCACGCGATATTCGTAGCGATGAACGGAGTTGAATCGCCTACCGATTTATCCCTATCCCAGATAAAGACATCGCCGGCCTTCCTATCGCGCACACCTACCGCCGCGGCTTCCAGCAGGGTCGGGGAAGCTTCCTCCCCTTCCGCCCGGCCGGAGTGATGCACCTCACCGGCGCGGATAGCGTTCAGGTATCCCAGGACAGAACCGCTCATTTCCGACCCCTGCCATGGCACAATTTCAATCTCGGCATCTTCCAGCAACGGGGCCAACGCCGCCGAGGGCGCGCCGCGAATCTGCATACCGACACGCCCGTCGAAACCCACCTGGCGGCGGGCCTCCAGCCATTCAGCAACCCACGCGATACCCGCGCGGGAGGCAACTACTTCCACATGCCAATGACCATCCGGGCGCTCGAAAGCCACCGCGACATGAGCCGCGCGGGCTTCCACCGCGACATCGATACCGACGTACACCGGCGTTTCTTCCGGGTCGATTTCCACCGGGGATTCCAAAGAGGCCCACAGGTCCTCCCCAATCTTTCCCGGCTCCAACGATTCCACCCATTGACACAGGTATTCCGTACGGAATCCATCCGGGGAGGAGTTTTCATCTTCCGGGTCAACCGCCGCTTTCGCTTTAGCCAGCATGTCCGATTCCGTACGCACGCCGTACCCCAGAGACGGGTTAGCTTCCGCCCACCCTTCCCTATCGAAGATGGAGCGGTCGGGCTCGGCAGACCATTCCGCCAAAAAGAGGCGTTCATCATCGGTATCTCCGGCGTTAATCGCCTTCAGAGCAACGTTCCTAATACGGCGCAGCACCACAGAGCGGGCGGTACCGGCGTTACTAAAGGACCAAATCTGGTTCCGGGGGCGCTCCGAGGTAGTTGGCTCGATCGCTTCCCACATGGCCTCGTCGGTATGTTCGCGCAGCTCGTCGAGTAGCGCCAGGTCCACGGAGTAGGAGCGGCCGCCGCCGTTGTTGGCAACGACGTACCAGGCGGGCATACTTCCCGCCGCATCGAGCACATGCTCCAAATCAGGGGGCACAGAGGCAAGTTCAATGCGGTGCGAGCCGTTAGCGGTGCGCATGTAGGGAACCCACTTCCCGCGCTCCATCCGGTAGGGCAGGTATTCCGCCATTTCAGGGTGAGACCGAGCCAGGTTGAAAGCATCGTCCAATGTGGTTTCCGCCACCGTGAGATTTTGGGCGGTTGAAATC
The DNA here is from genome assembly GCF_016889985.1 of Corynebacterium sp. FDAARGOS 1242. Classification (NCBI taxonomy): domain Bacteria; kingdom Bacillati; phylum Actinomycetota; class Actinomycetes; order Mycobacteriales; family Corynebacteriaceae; genus Corynebacterium; species Corynebacterium sp. FDAARGOS 1242. The sequence goes on from NZ_CP069568.1 coordinate 1,158,162, forward strand.
ATTTCGGAAGCCCCGTCGTAGAACAACCGCCACAGGCCGAGCACGCACATCAACAGCGTTTTACCGTTCTGGCGGGCAACCAGCACGCACACCTGCCTAAACCGGTAATCGTAATAGCGCGCCGGCGGCGTATCCGGGTCGAAGGAATCAGACCCCGGAACCGTTGTCATATCCAGCTCAAGCGCATGGATAAACAACCACTTTTGCCACGGCCTAAGCTCCAGGCCGAGCACCGTCTCGGCGAATTCAATCACCGCGAAACCCAAAGAGGTTTCCGGGGTGAGCTCTACCAGCGGCGGGGTGAAAATACGCGGCTCGGTCCTACCTTTAAGCGCCCCGGCCACGGAGACGGGCCCGGCGCGCGGCAATTTCGTTCTTCACCGCCTTATCTTCAGGGCCCGGCTCGGAACCGGTTTCCTTCAACCGCTTCAATAGAGCATCGAGCTCGGCACGCGCAGCCGGAAGGCAACCAAAATCAGTCATGAGGTTCTTGAAATGCGGAACCATGTACACCGCTTTAGTAGCGCGTTCACCACCGGCCAGAAATTCTTTTTCCAGCTGGTAAGCGACTAACAAAGCAACCTGCACCATGGCAGAGTCCGCCTCGGTAACAACATCACCACGCGCAGCAATAGACCGGGCTGCGAAGGCCGGCAATGAGTAATCTTCAGAGATAGACATTATTCCCCCTGTTTCAAATCAGCCGGCTTCCACAATCGCGCCATTTCTTCAGAAACGGAGCCGTCGAGTTCAGTACTAACGCCGGATTCCAACGGGTTATCGCCGAGTTTCGACAGCAGGGTCGCGCGCTGGCCGGTAATCTTCAGGGCCTGCCCTACAGCGGTAGAGTCACCACGGGCGGCCTGCTTCCAAATCGCCTTCAGCAAAGAATCCAGCCGGGACAGTTCAAGACGGATACGAATATCAGGTGATTCCGAGCTCATGGCAGACAGATAGCCGGCGACCATGTCCTCGGCTTCAATCACATCAACGCCGAGACGGTCGGCAATATCCGCGTAAGACACACCGGCCACGCGCAGGTTTACCGCGCGTTCCACATCACTAATTTCATGCAAGGAAATCAACCTCCTCCCCATCACGCCGAGGAACCGCGCCGGTATGTTCTTGCCAGCGGCGACAAATCACATCAACATACCGCGGATCCAGTTCCACCAGGCGGGCCTGCGCCCCGCGGTGGTGCGCAGCAATCAGGGTCGAGCCGGAACCACCAAACAGGTCCAGGACCACACCACCCGGCGGGCATGAGTTGTTCAGCATGCGCAGCACCAAATCAACCGGCTTCATCGTAGGGTGAACATCATTGGAGCGCGGCATAGCAAATTCCAGTGTTGTGAACTGGGCATTATTGCCAAACCACCGGGGGCCACCCCGGCCGAGGCGGCCCGCGCCGCCCGGCGCGAAACCGTACAGCACCGGGCCGTGGCCTTCCTTGTAGGGGGCGGTGGTATCCACCTCGTCGGTATTGGTTTCATCTTCCGCTGGGGTTTCGGCTTCATCACCAAATTTCGGGGCTTCACCAAAAAGAATCGCCTCATGTTTGTATTGATAATCCGCGCGACTAATCGCGTGGTTGTTCTTCACCCAAATCAAGTTCTGGCGAAACAGCAGACCGGCCTCCCGAAACGCGGTTTCAAATACCAGGCGTTTTGCATCGGCATGCGCCACGTACACCGGCGCGCCCGGTTTAGCCGCGGCCACCAAAGTAGTAAACGCGCCATGCAGTAGCTCGGCGAGGCCTTCCTCCCCATCGTTCATAATCGAATGATTAGCCCGGTTAGTTTGGTAGCCGTCCCCGGCATGCCGCGCGTTAGACGAGTAGGACACGCCATAAGGCGGGTCGGTCCACACGCAATCCGCGAGCCCATCAAACAACAAATTTTCTAAGACACCCTCGATATTTGTTGAATCGCCACACCACACGCGGTGCGGGCCGAGCTCCCACACATCACCCGGCGCGGAAATAGGTGCCTTGTCAGGAACCGAGGGGGCTTCATCCCTATCCGTGAGTTCCTCGGGTTGTTCTTGCGCTTTCAGAATTTCGTTCAAATCGGAATCCGTATAGCCCGTTCCATCCAGCGATTCCAAATCAGACAGCAGCGCAGCCAGGGCCTCGTCATCGTAACCGCCGAGGTCAGCTAATCGGTTATCGGAAGCGACAATGGCCTTAGCCGTATCATCATCAACATCAATCACCGCGCAGTCGATTTCTTCCCACCCGATAGACCGCGCCGCCATCAGCGTGTGATTACCGGCCAACACTTCCAGCGGCCGGCCGGTTTCCGTTCCGCGATTGACCACAATCGGTTTATATTGACCGCGCGCCCGCAAAGATTCCGAAATTCGGGCCACATCACCGCGCCGCGGATTCCCGTCGAAAAGCAGCAGTTCATCCACGCCAAAGCGCTCATAAGCAATTGCGTTCACGCGGCTCATTGAAACTTATCCCCCCAACCTTTTATATCCTGCTGCGCTTGCCGAGCTATCGCGATAGCCGGGTGAGGAATCGGCGCGCTCCACGTTGAACCGGGAAAGACCTTCCAGCTCTACCCCATCGAGCACGATAACCCGCGCGGAATCAGGAAGGCGGTTCAGTACGCCGCGTTTTACCGACACGCGGGAGACCGCCACGCGGTGCGATAGGCCTTTTTCGGTGCAATACGCAGCGGAATCGCACAATCGGGGGCCAATCACGGCGGCTATTGGGGCATTCAACGGGCGGAGCTCCTTCCGGGGTTTTGTCTACGCGCGCGCACGCGCGCACGCGCGCGACCGGGGGGCGGTCTGGCGCGCGGGGAGAGAGGAAGCCCCCTCCCCGCTCCTTTTCCGCGGCCTTCCGAGCTAGTGATTTGAAGGCCCCTACCCGCCGTGGCGCGGCGTTTAGGCCCATTGTGGGAGGCTGCGGCGGCCGAGTGGCAGCGGCCGGTCTTTTTTCCCGCGTGAGCGGTTGCATGAGGCGTGAGAGGGGCGCAGGTTGTCGGGGTCGAGTGCGAGCTCGGGGTAATCGGCGCGCGGGAGGGCATGGTCGGGCTCGAAGGAGTTGGGGGTGCCGGCCGGGGCGTCGTAGTTGATTGGCTGGTTGCAGAGCCAGCAGGCGGCGCCGAGCGCGCGGCATTCTTCCATGTATTCGCGTCGGAGTTTGACGGCGGCGTTTCCGGTCCATTTGTCGGCCATGGCACCTCCCCGGGGTTGAGGTATGGATAAACCCCCGTACGTTGTCCCGGGGCTATGCGTGTTTCCGGGGCGCACGGGGGCCACGGCCACGAAGTATAGCACATGAGCGGACAACGTTGGGTTATTACTGGTCAGCGGCGTTTCTTTCTGGTGGGGTGGTTTGGAGGTATTCGAGTATTTCGCTGGTTCGGTAGAGGTTTAGCCTTCCGTTGGTTTCGGAGTTTATGAGGCCGCGTGATGCGAGTTTGCGGAGTTGGTCGGCGGTTATGCGGTGTCCTTGTCCGCGGAGTAGGGCGATGACGTGGCGGGCGGGGCGCCAGGGCTCGGGCCGGTTGAGGCGGGGTGGGGTTGGGTAGAGTAGCCGGTTGATTTGGTTGCGTTGCCAGCGGAGTTCATCGGCGAGGTCGTCGGCTACATCGAGCTCGGCCAGGGCCTCGGAGTTGAAGAGGATCCAGTCCATGAGTTCGGGCCAGTTCTTGTGGAATGAGCGGCGGGGGGTGATGAATCTTTTGGCATCGCAGACGAAGTCGTACAGGCGGAGTTCTAGTTCCATGCAGAGCTCGACGGGGCGGGGGCGGCCGGGGCTGGCGGGGCCGAGACGGCCGCCGGGGCGCATGGTTCTTTCATCACGGATTTTCCCGGCGGCGTGCTTAGCAGCTTCCAGTTCGGCATAGGCGCGGCGGAGGGTTGTGGCGATGGCGTGGAGTGTGTCGGGGTTCATTCCTGCACCTCTGTGAGGGTGTAGCGCCTGCCAGTCGGGGTAAGGGTTTGGCGGAAGGCTGCATCAATTCCTGTGCCAAACTCCGGCGGCACAAGAAACGCAATCATGTTCATGTTGTCATCGTCCACGCCCAGCATGATGACGTTGCCGTACATGTTCTGTTCCGCTTCTGCGAGGTAGTGCTCATCGTCGTCCCATTCCACGTCGGCCATGGTGGGGCGGGGCTTCGGCGGGAGGGCGGCACGGACGGTTTCCCAGTTGAATATGGCGGACGCAGTGGACGTACCAGACGCAAGCTTTAAAAGGCTATTTAGCGCTTCGTGTGCGTTGATGATTTCTTGGCGGGTTGGGTTAGTCATTGGTGTTTTCCTTGGGTTGTGGCGATGGCGTGGAGTGTGTCGGGGGTCATGGTTTCTCCTATGAGGCGCTGTGTGGCCGTTTAAGCGAATCAATATGGATGTGGGCACCCGGGGGTTCATTTAGCCGTGTTCGTCGCTTAGCGGCGCGTATGGCCGCTACTCTGGCGTCGTCTAGGAGTACACCCGCCTGCGTTAGCGCGTCACCTACGGCGCGGAGGAGTTTATCCAAATCCGGGGTGACGGTATGCCAGCCGCCGGGCTCGGGCTCGTTCTTCCGCGCCGGGAGGACAAACACCACATCCAGCAACACGGGTTCATCGATTGGGTCGCGGCGCCCGTATGCAGCACGCGCCCGGGTTGCTACCAGCTTCCGCCACCCGGGCAGGTATTGGGAGGATTCCCGCATACGGCCGGCGCCCAGGTAGCTTTTCGAGCCCTGCGGGCGGGGGATACCGGGAACAAAGACGGCCATGATTGGATCATTCGTCATCGCAGAGCCCGCAATCGCACTCGCATTCATCGACGTCAATCAGCGGCACGGGGACGAAACTGGCGATGATGTTCACATCTTCATCATCGGCGCGTACCCATTCCGCCCCGTTGAGGTGGTACCAGGCTTCAAGGTCGCCGAGGTGTGGGCTGCGGACTACCAGCTGGGGCAGGCCGCCGTAGACGGTTGCGAGGAACGGTGTTCCTGCTGGGGTGAGTAGCGGCTCGAATTCTTTGGTTGTCATGCGGAACATTTTTGGTTTCCTAACGGTAGAAGAAGAACGGGCGGTTATGGCGGGTTGCGGGGCGCTCCCCGCGGTAGCGTTCTATCGCGCGGTCAAGGGCGGCGCGTTCCCGGGGGTTTAGTTCACCCCGGTTAGCACGCAGCGTGAGGCGCGCTAGGAGGTTGTGCAGATTGTTGTTCATTTGGTTTCCTTCCATGAAGTTTCAAAAGGGCGGCTGGTTGGTTTCGGTTTCGTGAGTGCAGCGCACCGCGACAGAGCCCTCGCGGGCAATCCCGTTGTCATCGCAGCGGCGGCAGGCATCGATGGCGGCGCGGCGTAAGGCGCGCTGGGTGCTCTCCTCGGCCCGGGCGTGGGTCTCGGCGGCTTTACGTAATCGTTCGCAGGCGCCGCACGGGGGAATTTCATCATCGGGAAGCGCGGCGTGTTTCTTGCAGACCGGCCGCCCGCCGTTAGGCGTGGGCGGTTGGTCTGGGGAATTTTCAGGGGGGGTCGTTTTATCCACAGCCTGTGGATAACTAGTACCGTTACTGATCTCCTTAACCCCCTCTCCCCTGTTCCCCTGTTCCCCTGTTCCAGTGGAGGAAATTCCGCGCATGCGCGCCGAGCTTCCGCGACTATGCGCCGAACTTCCGCGCATATGCGCCGAAATTCCGCTACTTTCCGCATCTTCCCCAATGACCTGCATCTTTTCAGGGTCGAAGGGAAGGCCGTCCTCCGGGGCGGGGTATTTCGAGCCGCTCATCCGAGCATTCTTAGATTGGTGACGCTTCCAGTTCGGAATCGCGTAATAATGCCTTCCGCCAACGTCGTAAAAATCTACCGCGCATACGCGCCGAACTTCCGCGCATATGCGCCGAAATTCCGCTACTGATATTTCTTCATCGTTTGGGAACGCAAAACCCAACAATTCGCGCGGGTTATACGTCCCCCGCCCGGCATCATCCGCCCAATTCCACATAGCGATATACAGCAGCCGCGCCCAGGGCGACATAGACGTAACAGACGGCGAGGACCAGAACTCCGGCTTAATCGACCGAATCCGGGGCATCATCAATTCCTTCCAGAGGTAGATAAAACTGGTCCCCCACCTCCGACGGCATGAACGGAAACGCCGTAGAGATAGGGGACAAAGACTGGTTGCACATTGCGGTTTAGAACGGCGGTTCACCATTAACCGCGCCGCCACCGGAATCGGATTCCAGATTGGACAAAGCGGTAAACACCTTGTCGGCGATGAACTCCGTCTTATAGCGGTTTTCCCCATCACGGGTCTGCCAGCGGCGCTGGTTCATACGCCCATGCACCACCACTAAATCCCCTACCTTCAGGTGAGTATTAGCCCACCTGGTCCACGGAACCGGGTCTTTATCGCGCCGTTCTTTATCCCACAGGGACACATCAATCACGGCGCGGGCGGCTTCCTTCCACTCCCCGGAATCCCGGTCGAGGTATCGATTTGATTGGATCAGGGTGAGGTTCACCACCGGCGTTCCCCCGGCCGTGTAGCGCAGTTCCGGGCCGGAAACTAAACGCCCAGCGCGGTATTCGTAATCAATCATTGAGCATTCCCCTTATCGATTTCGCGCCACCGGTCACGGCCGGCCTGTAGGAACGCTTCCGGGGCGCCTTCCTTTTGCAAATCGGCCATGAGCTTTTCCACATCCGCTTTCCCGGTATAGCCGTTCAGGGTTTCCTTCAGGTCGGCGAGTAGCGCGGCGTCATCATCGGAGAGCTCCTCGGCCGGGGCCGGTTGGGATTCCAGCTGCGCCGGTTCCGCGGATTCCGCCGCCGATTCTTCCGAAACATGGCTAGTGGAGTTGGCAAGAGCGGCCTTCAGCCCGGCGTTACCGCGGCCGCTATCCATCCGACGGGCCTGCGCCTTAATCGGCGCCGGGCCTTCCAGCTCGAGCTCTTCCGAGGAATACGGAATGGCATTCAGAACATCCGCGGCCATACGGCGGCAGACTTCCATAGCCGCTTTCGCGTACAGCATCTCTTCCGGTTGGGTCGCGTATTTCGTGTTCGAGGTAAAGCCCGCATCTTTCGCGCGCTTAATATCCCACGTTGAGGTAAACACCGCCGAGGAACCGCGGCGACGGCCGCTTACTACTACCCGCTCGGCGGAGGATTCCTCTACCCACACCTCGTGGCCTTGTGCTAGCACGAGGGACACAGCCGTACGCGCGTAAATGGAGGGGGCGCCCTTCACAACAAACACGTTCTGCAGCGAGGTGGACACGCCGAAACCCAAATTCGCGCCGTACACGGCGGCGGCTAGCGCTTTCGCAATGGCCGCGTCCTCACCCTGGGCCGGGGCATTCTTCCGCGGCGAAAAATCAGGAAGATAGGCCTCCGGCACCATACGGCCGCGAATGAGCACGGGCACGACTTCACTAGCCTTTTGGATCACTTCCAGTTCCCGGTCGATAGCATCAACCGCGGTATTACGAAATTCATTCTTCACCGCCGAAATCTCGGAATCGGACGGCTCATAGCGTTCAATATCAGACATTGAAAAGGTTTCCTTCCTATAGGGATGATTCGAGCCAGAACTCGTTAATATCGGGCTCGTCGTTAATCAGCTGGGGGAATCCGGGCAAAATGAGAAACGGGTCATACGCCGCGGAATGATGTTCAGCTTTCGGAAATGGATCATCGCCGGGGAATACAGCAGCAAGCTCGTCATCGTTGACTACAAGACAACGCCAATTAGCACTCCACCCGTCCGGGTATCCGAGGCCGCGGCATTCTTCCGCAAGGAAAATAGGGGCCGGGACAGACTGGCCCCCAAACAGGTACATCGCCCCGCCGTAATTGAGTTCAATCGACTCGTCGGCGTAGCACACCGCTATTGGGTATTCCGAAAATAGGCGCGAGATTTCCGCCATGACCGGCCCGGGATAGTACCCTTCCGTGAGGAATGAGACCTCCGCCCAATTACGGCCGGCCTTCCTATCGGGCTCGATGACAGTTGTGCAGAAAGCATTTCCCCACACACCTCGGCGGAACAATTCCCACCCCTGAACGATCGGGCTTTTCTTTCCTTCCGTATCCCGCACCGCGGGCGCAGGAATGATCCGGTCGAAATCGAACTGACCTTTTTCGTTCAGGACCAGGCCGAGCACCTCGTCGGCAATATCGATATTGAACCGCATGCGAACAATGCATTTACTAGACATAATTATTCTCCTAAATCGGCGGAACGGTTGAAATACACCTGCGGGGTGGACCCCATTCGGGAACGCCGGTCGGCAATTTTCACGCCGCGGTATTCCGCAATTCGGGCCGATCCCATGAGCTGCGCGGCCTCGGACTTCACGCCGATTACCGCGCTCTTTGCTTCCTTTTCCGCCTCGGCGGTATCCAGCCACCGCAGCGCGGTTTCACGGTCGATTTCCACCCGGCCGTCCCTATCGATTTCCGGGTGCATTCCGCGCACAGCGTCATAGGTAGCTTTCGATTCATCCAGCGGCGGGAAATCACCGGCTCGGATAGCTTCATAGGCTTCCGCTAGTTTCCCCACTACGATGTCGAAAAGTTCCGGGTCCCAGGGCACGTTATGGATTTCCGGTACCCCGGTCGGGCCGAGCACTACGATGGCGGCTTTATGGATTCCAGACACGCCCTGCTGGAAGTTCACCTGAACCAGGTAGTCGTAGGGAATGGAATCCTCTTCATTAGGCCGGCCCCAATCGTTCATCGACATAGCGGTCTTACATTCAATGATGTGGAAGCGTTCCGGGCTGGTAGTGCCGAATTTCCGGTTCATCGCGCGCCTATCAATTGTTGCCATATTGGGGAACGGCAAATCATCGTTTGTATAGGCAAGTTCCGCGCGGCCGCGGCGGGCCACGTTGAGATGCCAGCCGGGGTTATTGTGAATCCACCATTTCGCCAATGATTCTTCAGCGATATGACCCCACGCCGCGCGGTCGGCATTCATCGGCGGGTGATCAACATTCCCGGCCAATTCATGCCAGGCGGCGAACTGGGAGGTCCACCGGGAGACGCCGAGGATTCCGGGGACTTTTGACGCGGTGATCATCCGCGACCATTCCGCCGAGCCGACGGCGGGCGGGTGTTCAAATATTTTGGTCACGATTCATTTCCCTTCTCATTTGACGAAAGACGTATTTGCGCACAGTTTCCGGGTCAATTCCATAGACCGCGCCGAGGCGGGCAAGCGCCCCATATTCACTCATTCCGCACGCGCGGAAATGGCGATATTCGATAGCGACGTCCGGCCATTTAGGCCGCTTCACAGGCAAGGGGCATGTCATGGCTCCGGGTCCCCGTACTTGTGAATGAAGTTCATTTCTACGGTTCCGGGGAAATCATCGGGGATAGACGGCTTCCCCTCTTCAGACAGGGCGGAGGATAAAGACCGCAACGCGGAGCTCATTCCGCGGAGAACATCCCACGCGGATTCCACTTCCGCCTCCAGGCGGGAAACCTTCTTAGATATGACGCCAACCATCACGCCGGGAATCCCCAAAAAGACGCCGAGCACGATATAAGGAATCAAGTCGGCAATCATGAGATCTCTTTCGCGTAGTTCGCAGACTTTTCATTCATTTTGTCGGAAAGGTCTTTCAGTTTGACGCGCGCCTCTTCAACTTCAAGCTTTAGGGAATCCATATCGCTACCGAGGCGCTCTAGGGTCGCCCAGGCAACAGCCTTACGTTCCCTGTTCCCACGAGCTAAATCTAGAGACAATCGCAGATCCTCAAGGTGGTAACAGACCAGTTCTAGAATCTTTTCAAACGCCTTAGCATCAGAAGCTCGAATCAGGCAATGCCTCATCGCAAATTCATACTTTTCCCGATCATTCATTCGGACTCCTCCAGCAATTCAAATTCATAGATGGAAGCCCATTCGAAGCACTCGTCAATCTTTTCCCAGGCTTCATCGAGTTTTCTTCCTATCCACAAAGGGCCATGCTTAGAGACGGTAAAGTTATCGAGTTGCGATATGCACTGTTGTACAATGTCGCACCAATTCATGAATTGACGAACTTCCGCTAACGAAAAGGCGCGGTTGGATTCATCGTTCATCATTCGTTTCCCTCCAGCGCATCAAAGATTTTCGCTTGACGCTTTAAGCGCGCTTCACGCGTTTTGTTGAATATTGATTCCAGTTCCTGCTTAATGGCGAGCAGGATCCCGTCGACGGAATCCAACGAATACAGCAAAGACGTCTTTTTGGGGATACCCGCGGAAGCGATCAGAGTTCTACAAAAATCGACTTCATCCGCGATTGCAGAAAGATTCAATATCGCCATATCACAGCGCGTCTCCGCAGTTGTGAGACTCCTCCAATCCTGAAAATCGCGATTCATACCAGGCCTCCGGCGGCTAGCAGGAGTCCGATTAGGACCGGGGCTCCGAACGCGGCGCCGAGGGCGTAGTCCTTCCAGTGCATTACGCGGCACCTCCCATTCCGGTTACCGCGTCCACGCGCGACTTCAGGAAGCCCACGCGGGCGCGGCCGTTCATCTTGACTTTTACGGGGCCGAGGTCGTCGGCATCGCCGTTCTGGACGTATCGGTACAGGGAGCGGGCGGAGATTCCGAGGATCTCCGCGGTTTCAGGCACCGTATAGGTGCGGGGCAGTTTGCTAGTATTCAATGTGTCCTCTTTCCAAAAAGGGGGCTAGCTCGTTCCCCCGGTCGAAATTTGCAGAAACCACCGGGGGAACTTTTTCGATTTCCCGCGGCCCTATTGGGGGTCAGGCCGCGGAAACTTACAAGGGAGACATGCAGCTACCCCTCGCCCGTCGGCGGGATAGGGGTCATGAGGGCGCTTGACGGCCTCAGAAAGAGGGAACTTCATACCGATTTGACATGCCTCCCGGCTCCACCGGCGAGGAATCGAACCTCACCTATTGCGCACCAGCGCGGGGATACTTTTCACTATTGAATTTTGTTGCGCTCGGCCCTACCCATTCCCCATCGCGGCAGGGGCCGAGCACGCTTTAGACAGATTCAGGAATCAGTAGCAATTTCCCGTATGGAATCCCGGTTATCTTTTGCAGCCTCACTAAATCCTGCAATCCGGGGGCGTTCCGCCCGCGACGCCAATTGCTAACGCACGCCGGGGTGCGGCCGAGGGCTTCCGCCAATGCGTAGTCGGACGAAGCACCTAAGACCTGGCGGGCGCGGTCGAGGGCTTCAGGATCAAGGCGAATCACGAGGGCTCCTTTTGCTTCAAATTGCTACAGTGCATCATTCTAACGCACCAATAATAATTATTGGCACCGGCACACCACATTTTTCAATTGCTGCAGGTAGAGAGCACCGCGTCATTTTGACGCACCCCCGGTCGGGTATATAAACTGGGCTCCATGAACCAGGAACAATGGCTGCGGAAGGTGACTAACGGCGACTCCAACCGCAAGATTTCCGAGCGGGCCGGAATATCCGACGCCACGCTCGGCCGCCACATGAAAAACAATGAACTTCCCGCGGACACGATTATCAAAATTGCCGAGGCCTACAACGCCAACCCGATTGACGCGCTCGTCGCTTTAGGCTTCATGCAGTCAAAGTGGAGTGCAGCGCCTACCCCGCTATCCGCGCTGCGGCAGGCGGGGGACCAGGACTTAACCGACGAAATTCTCTACCGGCTAAAAATATGCGAGGAAATCCGGGGCGAAACAAAGACCGCCCTCGAGGACAACACCCCGGTCAATCAGATGTAAAGCGCAAAAAAGCCCCGCGTGTATTCGAGTACGCGGGGCTGGGAACCGCCCAAAAGTGTAAGCAAAAGAGCAAAGAACCCACAAAGGACTATAACACATGAGCGTCCACAAACGCCTATCGCCCAAAGGAAAAGAACGATGGATCGCGCGCTGGCGCGACCCCGGCGGGAAACAGCACTCTAAAAGTTTCGATACCCGCGGCGAGGCGGTCCAGTGGGAGGCGGACCAAATCAGCGCCGCCGCCCGCGGGAACTATCTGCCTAGTGAGATGCAAAAGCTCACCGTTAAAGACGTTTTCACGCAATGGCTTTACCACCGGCCGCTGCGCTCAGCGAGCCTCATCCAGTACGAATACACCCTCAATAAGAATCTTCCACCAATCGCAGACTATAAAGCCCATGAGCTCACCGCAGCGGACGTTCAAAAGTGGGGGGCGCAACTACGCACCGGGCGGACATGGATAGACCGCAAAGACCGCGGAGTAAGCGAAACCACCGCGCGCAATGCCATGAGGCATCTTAATTCCGCGATGAAGTGGGCAGTTGCGGAAGGAATGATTCCGCGCAACCCCGTTGTCCTTCCGAAACGAAATGACGCCCTCGAGCCGGACCTCATTCCCACCGCCGCGCAGATTCATGCCGTGGCCAAAGGACTACGCGCCGGCGGGGTCAAGTACACGGAAGTGAAGCGGAAGGGCGGCAAGCCGCGCACCAATCATTTACGGCCCGATCCAGTACTTGCAGACATGCTAACGCTCGCCGCGTTCACGGGCGCGCGAATATCGGAGCTGGCCGGCCTTTTGGTTTCCGAAATCGACTATGAGGCCGGAATTATCCGAATCAGGAAGCAGCTCGGGAAAGAGGAACCACGCCGCCGCGTAGAGCTTAAGACCACCGGGAGTCGCCGAGATATTCCAATCGCCGCGGGCGTTACCGCGCTACTTCATCGGCATACCGACGGGCGGGAAGGAAATGAGTATCTTTTCATCTCCGCGACCGGGCGGCCGATCATTCATTCGCGCGCGGCGGTAAAAGTTCGCCGGGTTGCGGAAGCGGTAGGGGCGCCGAATGTTCACTTTCACGCGCTGCGGCATTATTTCGCGTCACAGTTGATTACGGCGGGTGTTCCGATTCAGGACGTGGCGCAGGTATTGGGACATTCATCGGCGGCGACAACGCTGGCGGTTTATACGCATGTGGTTGAGGGCGCGCGGGAGCGGGTAGCCGGGGCGATTAGCTCGGCGATCGGTTCAGAGCTTAAGTCGGCAGCGGTCCCGCTTCACGCAATTGGTGAATAAATTGTGTAATGTGGTGTTGACACTTTCCCCTATTTTGGTATACTTAAGGTGTAAGCAAAAGAGACCGGGAGAAAGGAACCCCACAATGACCCTGGACACCTACCCTGAAACCGAATCCATCATTCAGGTCATGGCCGAGGAAATGAGCCGTTACGGCTACGAAATCGACCATAACGCAGCTCAGGCAATCGCCAACCTCATCGATGAATGCATGGAAGTCGACGATGAAGGCGGAACCGCAATCAACTTCCTTCACGCCCTATTCGAGGGCGCGCGCGCCGCCGCGGACTGGGCCGAGACCGAGCTCGCATAACCCACAAAACGCAAGCAATCCCCCGGCCGAAATAGCCGGGGGAACTTTTTGTGTGATCCATGTGGGATCGTCGACCGGGGCGCGGAGGAAAGCGGCGCCCCTAGCAGGGAAATTTAGACCGTATCGTTCAAAGGATTCTTTACCCAGCTCATGAGGTCGCGCAGCTGGGAGCCGGTCTTTTCGATCGGGTGGTTGTTTACCTTCTCGCGCAACTCCTCAAGCTCCTTGTTGCCACCTTCCACGTTGGCGACGAGGCGCTTGACGAAGGTGCCATCTTGAATGTCGGTCAGGACGTCCTTCATGCGCTCCTTAACGGACTCATCGATAACGCGCGGGCCGGAGAGGTAGCCACCAAACTCAGCGGTATCAGAGCAGGAGTAGTTCATGTTCTGGATGCCGCCCTCAACGATGAGGTCAACGATGAGCTTCAGCTCGTGGCAAACCTCGAAGTAGGCCATCTCCGGCTCGTAGCCGGCCTCGGTGAGGACCTCGAAACCGTTCATGATGAGGTACTCCACACCACCACACAGGACTGCCTGCTCACCGAACAGGTCGGTCTCAGTCTCGTCCTTGAAGGTGGTCGGAATGACACCGGCACGAGCGCCACCGATAGCGGCCGCGTAGGACAGGGTCAGCTCACGACCCTCACCCTTCGGGTCCTGCTCGGTAGCGATGAGGCAAGGAACGCCCTTGCCGTCGACGAATTGGCGTCGGACCAAGTGGCCTGGCCCCTTCGGAGCGACCATACCGATGGTGATGTTCTCAGCTGGCTTGATCAGGCCGAAGTGAATGTTGAGGCCATGGCCGAAGAACAGGGCATTGCCCTCCTCCAGGTTCGGCTCGATGTCGTTGGTGAAGATGGATGCCTGGGAGGTATCGGGAGCCAAGAGCATGATGACATCGGCCCACTTGGCAGCCTCGGCGTTGGTGAGAACCGTGAAGCCAGCTTCTTCTGCCTTTGCGCGGGACTTGGAGCCTTCGCGCAGACCGATGGCAACCTCAACACCGGAATCGCGCAGGTTCATCGCGTGGGCGTGGCCCTGGGAGCCGTAGCCAATGACGGCCACCTTGCGGCCCTGAATGATGGACAGGTCGGCGTCGTCGTCGTAGAGAGTTTCAATAGCCATGATTCTGTGTTCCTTTACTGATACTTGTGTAGGACATCGCTCTAGTGAAGTTGTATCACATTGTAGGACGCTGTGTCCATATTGTGAGATTTGTTATTTAGATGGCGCCATTGCCTTCGGGCCACGGGCCAGCGCCACGTGGCCAGACTGCACCAGCTCGCGGATGCCGAAGGGCTCGAGGACGTCGAGAAGCGCGCGTAGCTTGCCAGGCGTACCGGTTGCTTCAATGACCACGGATTCCGGAGCTACGTCCACGATGCGGGCGCGGAAGATGTTGACCGCGTCGACCACCTGGGGGCGATTCTCGTTGTCCGCAGTAACCTTCACCAGCATGATGCTGCGCGCAATCGTGCTCTCCTCCTCCAGCTCCACAACCTTGAGGACGGGCACAATCTTGTTGAGCTGCTTCGTCACCTGTTCGGTGACCACCTCCGAGGCATCCACCACGATGGTGAGGCGGTTAATCCCTTCGGTCTCCGTCTTGGCAGAAACCAGGGAGATAAGGTTGTAGCCGCGGCGGGTAAACATACCGGTCACGCGGGAGATGATGCCCTCGATATCCTCGACCAGTACGGACAGTGTGTGGCGGGTGATGTCGTCTTTCGCCATTGTGCTTAGGCCTCCTCGAGGGATTCGTGGATCTCGGCCGGTTCCTCGGCCGCGGACTCGTTTTCATCAAATAGTGGGCGCAGGCCCAACGCGTACTGGATTTCCTCGTTCGAGGCACCACCACCAATCATCGGCCACACCTGAGCATCCTGGCCCACGATGAAGTCTATGACTACCGGACGGTCATTAATCTGGCGGGCACACTCGATGGCGGGCGCGATCTCCTCTTCGGTGGTGACGCGAATCGCCACGCACCCCAGAGCCTCACCCAGCTTCACAAAATCGGGCACGTATTCATCGCGCTCGCGCAGCTTGGTGTGGGAGTACTTGTTGTCATAGAACAGCGTCTGCCACTGGCGCACCATGCCCAAGTTTCCGTTGTTAATAACCGCCACCTTGATGGGGAAACCTTCGACCGCTGCGGTGGTGAGCTCCTGGTTGGTCATCTGGAAGCAACCGTCACCGTCAATGGCCCAGACTTCCCGCTCAGGCAAGGCCGCCTTCGCGCCCAGCGCTGCCGGCACGGCATAACCCATGGTTCCGGCACCGCCAGAGTTAATCCAGCTCCGTGGGTGCTCGAAATCCAAGAACTGTGCGGACCACATCTGGTGCTGGCCCACGCCGGCACAGTAGATGGCCTCCGGCCCGACAATCTCACTAAGCTTGGCAATAACCTGTTGCGGGTTGAGCAGCCCATCTGGCGTCGGCTCGAAACCGCATGGGAAGCGGCGCTGCATGTCAGTGAGGTACTCCATCCACGCATCAATCTGCGGTGCAGAAATCTCACTGTCATTGTTATAGGCCTTAGTCAGGCTAAGCAGCACCTCGCGGGCATCGCCCACGATCGGAATGGACACCTCCCGGATCTTGCCTACCTCGGCAGGATCGATGTCAGCGTGAATCACCTCAGCATGCGGAGCAAACGTCTCCGTATCACCAGTAACGCGGTCATCGAAGCGCGCACCGATAGCGATAATGAGGTCGGAGCGCTGGAGCGCCGCTACTGCCGGCACGGTTCCGTGCATACCCGGCATACCCATGTGCAGCGGGTGTGAATCTGGGAAGGAACCTAGGGCCATGAGGGTGGTGACCACGGGAATTCCGGTCAGCTCAGCAAACTCGCGCAGCTCGCGGGAGGCACCGGCCTTAATAACGCCTCCGCCAATGTAGAGCACTGGCTTCTTCGCGCGGGCGATTCGCTTCACCGCCTGCGAAATCTGGCGTGGGTGCGGCGTCGTGGTGGGCTTGTACCCCGGCAGGTCCATCATTTGTGGACCTGTGTATTCCATATAGGCATTTTGGACGTCCTTGGGGATGTCCACCAAAACCGGGCCAGGGCGCCCAGTCGAGGCCAGATGGAAGGCAGCTGAAATGGCCGCCGGGATGTCGGCCGCATCGGTGACGATGAAGTTGTGCTTCGTAATCGGCATCGTCACACCGCGGATATCGGCTTCCTGGAAAGCATCGGTTCCCAGCAACGAGCTACCTACCTGACCGGTAATCGCAACGACGGGGACGGAGTCCAGGTTGGCGTCGGCAAGCGGCGTCACCAAGTTGGTAGCACCTGGGCCCGAGGTGGCAATCATGACGCCCACCTTTCCGGAGGCCTGAGCATAGCCCTCGGCTGCGTGGCCAGCGCCTTGCTCGTGGCGGGTAAGCACGTGGCGCAGCTTCGTCGATTCGAAGAGCGCGTCATAGAGCGGAAGCACGGCGCCGCCCGGAATACCAAACACGAGTTCCGTGCCAAGGTCTTCAAGTGTGCGAACGATGGTGTGTGCGCCCGTGATGCGCTCGGGCGCCTGATGTGGCGGAGTGGAAGCTGTCACGGTAGGTGTGCTCCTTCTATGGGGTGGATATCGGAGAGACCATTGCCTATAACTAACGCCCCCGTCTGTCCTTCTGGGTGTGAAGGTGGCGGGGGCGCTGCAGGTCGACGTCACTGTGGACTCGTTACGGCTCGCGCCGCCCGGGTACTACGAGGTGAAGTCGAATAATGATCATGCGACAAACTATACACTGATAGAAAAGCCACCGCAGGCAATTACCCCCATTTTTGGGATCGTTTTCTCATTTTGCGGGATTTCACAGGTGGGGCGGTTCGCCACAGCACCACACTGTCAATTACGATGACCCACTATGACGTCCTCACACCCGCAGAACGCATCTTCCCGCGCCGACCACTCCCCGGCCGAAACCTTTAAGCCCACCCGCGAACACCTCCTCGGCATTGGGTTACTCGCCGCCATCGCGCTGCTGAGCATCGGCTGGGCACCAAAGTACCTGTTCTGGATTCTCATTTTCCCCATACTTGGTTTCTGGTGGGTCCTACGCTCGCGCACCACGGTGGATTCTCACGGCCTCCACATCAGGTACGGTTTCCGCGGCCCCAAGGACATCGCGTGGAAGGACTTCGCAGGAATCGGCTTCCAGCGTTCGCGTGCCTATGCCCGGACAACCGATGGCGAGAATCTCAACCTCCCCGGCGTGACCTTTAACTCGCTGCCGCGTTTGGCCAAGGCGTCCCAGGGCCGTATCCCCGATGCTCTCACCGCGGGACGCAACGCCGCCGACGACAAAGTCGTCATTGTCCACCGCGACGGCCAGCAAGTCCTCCTCACTAAGGAGGAATACGCCGACTACCTCGAAGCACACCCCGAACTGAAGGAATAACTATGTACCCGCTGCGCTCTAAGGTCACCACCGTTGGCCGCCAGGCATCTGGTGCCCGCGCTCTCTGGCGAGCCACCGGCACCAAGGACACCGATTTTGGCAAGCCGATCGTCGCCATTGCCAACTCCTATACTCAGTTCGTGCCCGGCCACGTCCACCTGAAGAACGTTGGTGACATTGTGGCCGACGCCGTGCGCGAAGCGGGTGGCGTGCCCAAGGAGTTCAACACCATCGCCGTTGACGATGGCATTGCCATGGGCCACAGCGGCATGCTCTATTCCCTGCCCTCGCGAGAGATTATCTCCGATTCCATCGAATACATGGCTAACGCGCATACTGCCGACGCCCTCGTGTGTATCTCCAACTGCGACAAGATCACCCCGGGCATGCTCAACGCTGCGCTGCGTCTCAACATCCCCACCATCTTCGTCTCCGGCGGCCCGATGGAGGCCGGCAAAGCCGTCGTCGTCGATGGCGTGGCGCATGCACCGACAGATCTGATTACGGCCATCACGGCGTCGGCCAGCGAGGCCGTCTCCGATGAGGGACTGGCCCAGGTGGAGGAATCCGCCTGCCCCACCTGTGGTTCCTGCTCCGGCATGTTCACTGCCAACTCCATGAACTGCCTCACCGAGGCGCTCGGCTTGGCACTGCCCGGCAACGGCACCACCCTGGCCACCCACGCCTTCCGCCGTCGCCTCTTTGAACAGGCGGGCCACACCATTGTTGACATGTGCCAGCGCTACTACGGCGAGGAGGACGACTCCGTCCTCCCACGCTCCATCGCCACCAAGGAGGCCTTCACCAACGCCATGGCCCTTGATATGGCCATGGGTGGTTCCACCAACACCATCCTCCACACCCTCGCTGCGGCGCAGGAGGGCGAGGTGGACTTCACTCTCGAGGACATCAACGACATCTCCTACCGCGTGCCCTGCCTGTCCAAGGTGGCCCCCAACGGCACGTACCACATCGAGGACGTACACCGCGCCGGCGGTATCCCCGCCATCTTGGGCGAGCTGCGCCGCGCTGGCCACCTCAACCTCAAGGTACATACGGCTCTCTATGACAACGCCGAGGAATGGCTCGACGACTGGGATATCCGCGGTGGCAAGGCTACCGACGCTGCCCGCGAGCTCTTCCTGGCCGCCCCTGGCGGCGTGCGAACGACCGAGCCCTTCTCCCAATCCAACCGCTGGGATGAACTCGACACGGATACAGTTAATGGCTGCATCCACGATGCCGAGCATGCCTTCTCCTCTGATGGCGGCCTCGTCGTACTGCGCGGCAACTTGGCACCCAACGGGGCCATCGTCAAGGCAGCCGGCGTCGAAGAAGACCTCTGGACCTTCACGGGCCCGGCACGCGTTGTCGAGTCCCAGGAAGAAGCCGTCTCCATCATCCTGAAGAAGGAAGTACAGCCGGGCGATGTCATCGTCATCCGCTACGAGGGCCCCGCGGGTGGCCCCGGCATGCAGGAGATGCTCCACCCGACATCCTTCCTCAAGGGCTCCGGGTTAGGCAAGGCCTGCGCCTTGATTACGGATGGCCGCTTCTCCGGAGGCACCTCTGGCCTCTCCATCGGCCACATTTCCCCCGAAGCTGCGCATGGCGGTCTCATTGGCTTGGTGGAAAATGGCGACCCCATCACCATCAACATCCGCGAGCGCCAGCTCACCTTGGACGTGGATGAGGACGTACTCGCGCGCCGCCGCGCCGCCGAAGAGCAGCGTGAGAAGCCCTGGACACCAAAGGACCGCAACCGCCCAGTCACCAAGGCTCTGCGCGCCTATGCCAACATGGCCACGTCAGCGGATCGTGGTGCGGTGCGCGTGGTGGATATTCACGTCAATTAGAGTATGTGGCGATGAAATTCGCCACTAACGCCGCAAGGCGCACACTCCTGACCGCCGCCGGGCTCATCGTGGGCCTGGTCGGCGTCATCCGCCACGTCCTCCACACGGACTTCCCAGTGGACATGATCATTTACCGCGAGGGCGTGCGCGCCTTTATGGAGGGCCGCTCGGTCTATTCGGAGCCCATGTACGCCGGTGATCTAGCGCTCCCTTTTATCTACCCACCCTTCGGCGCGCTCGTCATGGTGCCTCTCACGGCCTTTGACTGGATGAGCGATGATATGGCGGGCAACATCATGATCGTCCTCTCGGACGCCCTCGTGCTGGCCTGCCTATACGCCATCTTCCGCGCGCTGAAAGTAAAGCCTCTACTGCCGGTTGTGGCGCTGGTCTGGGCGGCCACGATGTTCTTCGAGCCCATTCGCCTCAACAATGGCTTTGCCCAGATCAATATCGTCATCATGGCGTTGGTTGTTTTTGACCTCGTGCCGCGCAAGCGTTGGCTGCCCCAAGGCTGGCTCATCGGTTGTGCAGCGGCCATCAAAATTACGCCGCTGGCCATGCTGCTGTACTTTTTGCTGCGCCGCGAGTGGAAGCCGATTCTTACTGCTTTCATCTCCGCGGTTGTCGCCACGTTGCTAGCCGCTGCCTACCGCTGGGATGCCTTCGTAGAATTCTTCACGTCAAAGCTGCTCGACATGGGCTCCGGTGGGGACTTCGGCGTGGGCACGGCCTATCAGTCCAATTCCTCCCTCAAAGGCGTCATCCAGCGCCTCTTTACGTCACAGGAGGCCATGGACAATCACGGCACACTCATCAACGTGCTGTGGCTGGTCGCAGCGCTCGCGGTCATCGGTGTTGGCTCAGCACTCATTGTGGCGCAGGTAAAGCAGGGGCTGCTTGTCGACGCCCACCTCACCACCGCCACCGTCATGCTGCTCATCTCCCCCGTCTCGTGGTCGCACCACTGGGTCTGGCTCTCCCTCATCGTGCCGGTGATGATGTACCGCGCGTGGACTTGGCGCCGGTCCACCTGGGTGGTCGGCAGCCTGTTGGCAGTTCTCGTTGCCTGGGTAGGGATGCTCGTCACCGTCCCAGCCAAATGGTGGTTCGGCGATGCCATCGATGTTCACACAATGCCGCTCTATCAGAAATTCCTGGTCGATGACTTCGTGTGGCTCGCACTGCTGGCGTGGGCGCTCTACGCCATCTGCCTCAAGGTTAAGGAAACCCAAGCAGACGAACCTCATGCTGCACTCGCTGCGACTCCTACCAGCTAAGCCAAGCGCAGATTCGGGGTGCACACTGCCCTACCTGCCAAAGTTATGCGCCGTCATTGCCGCGCGAGGGAAAACTCTGGCAACTTGGGCACCTCATTCATTAGCACGATTCAGATCTCAGCCCTCGGCTAGAGCCTTGAGCGCTGCTAGGTGACCGTCGAAGGCTCGCTTGCCTTCTGCCGTCAAGGCCACCCACACCGAGTCCTTGGCGCGGCTGGTGCCGTACTCGCGGAAGCGAGTCACGTAGCCGGCTTTTTCCAGAGCTCCGAGTTGCTTGGACAGGGAGGCATCGGAAAGCTCCGTGCGGTCACGTAACTTGGCGAACTTCATCTCTCGGTTTACCTCCCCGCCCTGCGTGGCTCCGAAGGCATTGAGCGTGGCACAGATTTTGAAGCGGTTGAGCGGGTGAATAACAGGGTCGAGGCCACTCATCGCGGCATCCTGTCCAGCGCACCGGTGTGTAGCGTCCAAAAGACCGCCATGGCGCACAGCACACCCGCGATGCACGAGGCAACGAGGTGACCTTCAACGAAGGGATTGAAGAGCGCCGGTAAAAACAAAAATCCTAATCCTGCGTAGTAGCGCCACGTAACGCTACGGGAAGCATGAGGATCCACCTTCTGGCGCATCGAATCCCGAACCCCCGAGCGGTAAAACACAGCCAGACCTATCAAAAGACCGAGAACAAGCAGAAGCCCACCCACGAGGACGAGCGGGTGGACATCATCCTTGATCCACATATAGGCAAACCAAGCTCCGTAGGCCACCGCCGCAAGCAGAGTCAACCAAACGGGCGGCCGCTTGGCCGCGGCCGCGTGTTGCTCTTCCGCAAATGCGAGCGCTTCCCGGACATCCTGATCCGCCATGACGAAGACTCCCCTTTCGCGGCTTCCACCGCGTTGTTTTCCAATCCGGAAATCAACTTACTTTACGAAATGGAAAATAACAAGAGGGCGCTTAACTCAGCGGATTAACTCCAGTTCCGAACCACCAGATAGCGACGAGTGCCGCGACGCCAATAACAACGAAAATCCAGGACGTGGCCAGCGGGCGGCGGGTCCAGGATCGGTTGAAGTCCAAGGAGATGAACCCCGGGCCGGTAAACTGCAAAGCGACCGCGATGGCAAACAGCACGAGGCCCAGCCAAACGCTTTCGTCCCACGCAAAGATATCGAGGCCATCACCCGAGGTGTTGAGTCCGTGGATGGCCTCGAAACCGGTCACAATCAGGCCGAACATCGCGGCCAGTGGGGTAACCAAACCAAGCAGCAGGAAGGCACCGGCGATGAGCTGGACGGTCGGCACACCGATGGCCAAGGCAGCCGCCATGGTGTACTCGCCGTACTCGTTCTCAAGACCCGACAGGCCCTCATTGCCGCCCAGCTTGAAGAAGGTAGACGCACCGGCGACGAGCAGGTATATACCCAACGCCAAGCGCACGAAGAGCAGGCCGAAGTCGATGGTGCCGCGGCGAGCTCGCTGAGGCTCCTCCGCGGTCACCTTGGTCTCTGAATCGGACTCGATAGCCGGGTCAGCCACAGCGACGGTACTGGGCACGTCATCGTACGTCTCAGCTGAAGGCTCTGCAGTGGCTTCTGCTCGCGGAAAAGCGGAGGTCTCAGTATCTGCAGCGGAGCTATCAAAAGACAGGGAGTCGCGAGTGTCACGAGAGGCACTCTCAAAGGTTTCGGTCTTGGCCTCAGCAGCAGGATCAGCCGTAGGTGCAGGGTCGGTCGAGGCGGCGTCCGCTGGCTTTGGCTTAATAACCGTCGGCTCAGCGCGGCCAGCACGCTGGAAGAGGCGGCTCTTCTTCGGCTCCTCAGCAGCAGCCGTATCAGCCACTGCGTCAGTGGTGGTGCTAGCGGTGGTGTCAGTGGCGGTCTCCGCCGCGTCGCGCTTGCTCGCCTTTACGGAGTTAGCGCCAGAGTTGTAGGTAGGGATGTCATCGTCGATGTCGGTTGCTTTATCAGGAGTCTTATCGCTCATGCCTCCAACTTAAGCCAGTGCACGGTCCTTATGGTGCATCCTGATCGGCGCGGCGTGTAGCTAAAACTGCCCGGCCAGCGGCAAGGACGTCACCGGTGAGGTCGGCTAGCACCTCAGATTCGAGGCGCCATCGCTGCCAATAGAGGTCGATGTCGAGCGGGAAATCGTCGAGAAGCACCAGCTCCCCCGCGTCCAACAGAGGCTGCGCCTGCAACCGCGGCACCAGGCCCCATCCCAAACCAAAGCGCACTGCCTCGACATATGACTCGGACGAGGGGATCTGTGAGACCCGTGCGCGCAGGACGTGGGAGTCGATGAAACGCTCGCGCATGGCGTCGTCCAAGGTGGCATCGTTCGGACCGAAGCCCACGATGGGCAGGGTATCCCAGTCTTCGAAACCCTCCGCCAGGCTTGGTGCAGCGACGGCAAAGTAGCGCATGGTGCCCAGGTACGTAGATTCGCACCCGGAGACCGGGGTTTGCTCGCGTGTGACCGCGCCCAGCACGTCGCCGCGGCGCAACATGGCCAACGTGCGGGCCTCATCCTCAATGCGGATGCGCAGGGCCGCCTCGCCCCTCTCCGCAGTGCGTTGGATCACTGGCCGAAACCAGGTAGCCAGCGAATCGGAATTGATAGCTACGGTCAGCGGCACGCGGGATAGGCGTTCAGTAAGGCGGGCATCAGCCTCCGCTTGGACGAGAGCCATACGCCGCGCAGCCTGGGCGACGATCTCGCCGGCTTCAGTCACAGTGACGGGATTTCCTCGGCGCAGCAGGATGCGTCCGGTCGAAATCTCCAGCGCTTTGATGCGCTGACTCACGGCAGAAGGAGTGATTCCCAACACGCTTGCGGCCGCCTCGAAGGAGCCCTCATCGACGATGGCCAGCAAAGTTTCAGTATGCAGTGGGTTCATGAAGCTATTTTAAACCAGCTGTAGAACACTTAACTGGACTTCATGTGCAATCTTCCGCACACTGGATGCCATGTCAGTATTGCTCGCAGGATTTGCGCTGGGACTCTCCCTCATCATCGCCATTGGACCGCAGAACGCCTACATCATCAAGATGGGCATCAAACGCGATCATGTCGGTGCGATTCTGCTTGCTTGTTTGCTGTCCGACGTCGTCCTGATCAACGCCGGCACCGCTGGTGTGGGCTTTCTGGTGGAGCGCTTCCCCACCGCGCTGACCGTGGTGAAGTACCTCGGCGCGGCCTACCTCATTTACTTTGGCTTCACGTGCTTCCGCGATGCCTTTAAGAAGGAGCAAGAGGCGCTTGTCGTCGAGAAAACCGAACCCGTCGCCGCGTCGGTCGACGCCAACGGCGGCAAGAGCGATGCGCCGTATAGCTCGGTTCTGACGAAGATTCGCCCTCGCGTGCGCTCTAAATCCTGGGTTAAACCAGTCATGGCGGCAATGGCGCTGACGTGGCTTAATCCCCTGGCCTATGTTGATGCACTGGTCATGCTCGGCGGCATTGCCAACCAATACGGCGAGCAGCGCTGGATCTTCGCCGCCGGTGCCGTACTCGCCAGTGCCGTCTGGTTCCCCTCCCTCGGCTTTGGTGCCTACAAGCTCTCCAACGTGCTTGCGAAGCCGGCGACGTGGCGCATCGTTAACATCGTCATCGGCTGCGTCATGATTGCACTAACGGCAAAGCTGCTGCTCCACTAATTCTGAGCGGGGCGGCCCTCTACAGGCTCGTCCTCAGCGGGGTCGCCGACGGCACCGGTCTCCTCGACCCACTCCTTGATTTCTTCCTCGCTGCGATCTTGCTCCACGCCGTCGCGCTCGGTGTAGTAGGTGTGGTCATTGCGGCTTTCCTCCCACTTCTCTTTGTCGAAGTCCACGTCATCGTCACCGTGCAACTCGTCTACGACCTCCGTGACAAGATCCTCGTACAACGCTTCATCATCCATGTTGGAGTCCGCAATCTGCTGACCAATCTCGTCGTCGTAGCGCTCGGCATCGTAGGCCTCATCCGGGTGCAGCTTGAGGTGCAGCAGCGCGCGAATGCGCTCACGACGCAGGCCTTCGTCCTTAATCTGGCCCAAGGAACGCAGCCACCCAAAGACCAGAATGGCCACGAGGACGATTCCCATGTACCCCAGTACTGGATAGACATACTGCATGAGCGCCTTGAAGCCAGCGAAGGATACCGCGAAACCGGCAAGGCAGCCGGCGATAAAAATGATGTGGTACTTCGACTCGTTGCCGGACGATAGGCGCTTGCCCAGCGCATAGAACATGCCGATAGCCGTGTTAAAGATCATCAGGTAGATGATGACGGCCATGATGAGGCCGAGAGTCGGGTGAATCCCATCGACCAAGGTGAGCATCGGGATGTCAGAATCTCCAACGGCCTCCGCGTTCATGAGCAAGGAGAAGCCGGCGATACCCATGAGCACGGCATAGACCGCGCCACCTACGATGCCGCCCCACCCGGCTTCGCGCGGACTAATGTTATCGCCGCCGATGACCAGTGACATTGACACGGCCAGAATGAGGGCTAGGCCGTTGTAGTTGAGCGCGGACACCAGCCAGTTCGGAATCGGCGATTCGATGGCAGCGGAGGCGTCGATGGCAGCGGAGACGTTCTCCGGCATGTGCATCAAGGTGTAGACGCCCACAAACAGCACCGCAATGATGATCGACGGGGTCAGCAGGCCGATGACACGGGAGACCTTGTCCACGTCCATCATGCCGGTCACCAGGACGAGGACGAGCATTAGCAGTGAGCCGATCCACGCTGGCCAGCCAAATTGCTGCTGCATGTTGGAACCCGCGCCAGCCAACATGACGAAGCCCACCGCGAAGAGAGTAAGAATTACGGCAACGTCGAGAATGCGCGAGATGATCGGGTGGGTAATGTTCCGGAACACCTGATTGTGTTCACTGGCATGGAAGTAGCTGCCCAGCTGAAGGAACACCGTTCCGGCCAGTGTCATAACAAGGCCGGCAACCACAATGCCCCAGATTCCGTTGATTCCAAAGGACGTGAAATACTGGACAACTTCCTGGCCCGTAGCGAAGCCTGCTCCAACAAGCAGGCCGATAAAGGACAGGGCAATGCCCGCAACGTTTTTATACGACACGTATATCCATCTTCTTTTCTGAGTGTGAAGGAATAAAAACGCGCCACGGCTCCCGTCAGAAGCATGGCGCACGACTTATGTCCACGGTACGCCCCAAAGAAAAGAAAATGTAGGTGCGTCGGCCGAGATATTACTCCAAATTACTTTCACCAATGAGCAATATCACCGCTATCTCCGTTCTAGGTCACAAAGCCCTTCTATCCTTGGTGTTCCGCAAACGTCGCAGTATCAATGACGAAGCGGAACTTGACGTCACCGGCCACGACGCGGTCATAGGCGGCGTCCACCTCATCGACGCTGACCTTCTCGATGACTGCGCCGAGGTTATGCTCCGCGCAGAAGTCCAGCATTTCCTGGGTTTCTGCAATTCCACCGATGTTGTTGCCGGTGAGCACCTTGCCGCCGCCGACGAGACGGTTAATGCGCAAAGAGAGTGCTTCCGGAGGCAGGCCGACGACGGACATGATGCCGCGCGGCTTGAGCAGACGCAAGTAGTCCTCCAGGTCATACTCAGCGGAGATGGTGGACAGGATGAGGTCAAACTCGCCGCGGTGGTTCCTAAAGAAGTCCTCTTCCTCCGTGGTTGCTAGAAGGCGGGTAGCCCCTAGCTTCTTGGCATCCTCAGCCTTGCGCGTGGTACGGGAGATCACGGTGACATCCGCGCCCTTCGCGGCAGCGATCTGCACGCCCATGTGACCCAGTCCACCAAGTCCGACGATGGCGACCTTCTGGCCTTCCTTGACGTCCCAGCGAGCCAGCGGCGAGTAGGTGGTGATACCAGCGCACAGCAGCGGCGCCGCTACATCAAAGTCAAGGGAATCTGGGATGCGGAGGACGAAGTTCTCGTTTACGACGACCTTCTCGGCGTAGCCGCCCTGCGTAATCGTGCCGTCGACGTCCTGAGAGTTATACGTGCCGACGTTGCCGTTTAAGCAGTTTTGCTCCATCCCGGCCTGGCACTGCTCGCACTCGCCGCAGGAATTGACCATACAGCCGACACCAACGCGGTCACCGACCTGGAATTTGGTGACGTTCTCCCCCACGGCGGACACCACGCCGGCAATCTCATGGCCAACGGTGAGGGGAAAGTGCGCCTCGCCCCACTCGTTGCGGATGGTGTGAATATCCGAGTGGCAGATACCGGCTGCCTTAATGTCGATGACGACGTCATCGGCGCGCGGGTCGCGGCGCTCAATCGTTACGACCTTGTAGGGTTCGTTTGGGCCGGTTTTCTGCAGTGCTTTCGCTCTAGTAGTCATGGCGCCCACGGTACCCCGCAGGCGCCTGACCTCGCATAATGGAAATTTTTACCAACTAGGAGAGTTTCTTAGCGATGAGCTGGTTGACCTGACCCGGGTCCGCCTTGCCCTGGGTAGCCTTCATGACGGCGCCGACGATAGCACCGGTGACCTTCTTGTTGCCGGCCTTGTACTTCTCCACGATGTCGGGATTGGCAGCCAGCGCCTCATCGACGGCCTTTTCAATGGCACCATCATCGCGCACGACTTCAAGGCCACGCTTGGCGACGACCTCATCGACGTCACCCTCACCTTCCAGTACACCGTCGACCGCTTGGCGGGCCAGCTTGGTGGTGAGCTTGCCTTCCTTGACCAGCTCGACCACGCGGGCAACCTGGGCTGGGGTGATGTTGAGTGCGGTAAGGTCTACGCCTGCCTCGTTGGCCTTACCGGTGAGGTAAGAAACCCACCAGGAGCGCGCCTCATCCGGAGAGGTGCCGGCTTCCACGGTTTCGATGATGAGGTCAAGTGCGCCTGCGTTGACCAGGTCACGCATTTCCTCATCCTTGAGCCCCCACTCTTCCTGGATACGAGCGCGGCGAATCCACGGCATCTCCGGCAGGGTCTGGCGGATCTCCTCAACCCACTCGCGGGACACGATGACCGGCGGCAGGTCAGGATCATTGAAGTAACGGTAATCTTCCGCCGTCTCTTTCGGGCGGCCCTTCGACGTGGAGCCGTCCGTTTCCTGGTAGTGGCGTGTTTCCTGGACGATCTCTCCGCCGTCGACAAGCACCTGCGCCTGGCGCTGCATCTCGAAACGAACCGCCTGCTCTACCGAGCGCAGCGAGTTGATGTTCTTGGTTTCGGTGCGGGTACCGAACTCCTCTTGACCCACCGGGCGCAGCGACACGTTGGAGTCCACGCGCATCGATCCCTGGTCCATGCGGGCATCGGACACGCCCAAGGCCGCTACGAGCTCGCGCAATGCGGACACATAAGCGCGGGCTACCTCTGGAGCGCGCCCGCCCGCGCCGATAATCGGCTTCGTCACGATCTCAATGAGAGGAATACCCGCACGGTTGCAATCCACCAGCGAAGAGGTGGCACCGTGGATGCGACCATCCGCTCCGCCCAGGTGGGTGAGCTTGCCGGTGTCTTCCTCCATGTGGGCGCGCTCAATCTCTACGCGCCACTCAGTGCCGTCGTCCAAGACAACGTCCAAGTAACCGTCGTACGCGATGGGCTCATCGTACTGGGAAATCTGGTAGTTCTTCGGCTGGTCCGGGTAGAAGTAGTTCTTGCGGGCAAAGCGCGATGACTCCGCGATGGAGCAGTTCAGCGCGAGGCCAATCTTGATAGCGCCTTCCACGCCTTTGGAGTTGACCACAGGAAGGGCACCGGGCAGGCCCAGGGACACCGGGTCAACGTTGGAGTTGGGGGCTGCGTTGAAGTTCGTGGGCGAGGTGGAGAACATCTTGGTCTCCGTGTTGAGCTCCACGTGGACTTCCATGCCCATAACGGGTTCGAACTTTTCTAGGACCTCGTCATAGTCCATCAGGTCATACATCGCAGCAGTCATGCGTGCCATCTTAGTATGTCAACGCGACTCCATGCGCAACCGGCTAGCCCAAGACGGTGAGGCCATGCGTGACGAGAATCTTGGCAATCATTGCCGCCGGGTACACCATGGCGTAGCCCAGTGCTACGCGCTGGTCAGTATTGGTGCGATTGTTGACAAAGGCCAGCACTGCCGGCTGCGTTTGCGCACCTGCCAGTGCGCCGGCAGTCTTGGTGGCTCCAACGTGCAAGAACCTCCGCAGGACAAAGGCATACCCTGTCGCCACAATGCTGGTGACAATAACGCCGAGCAGAAGAATCTTCCACCATGAACCGCTGGTAAAGGCGCTGGCAATCTCGCTACCGGCATTCGTGCCTGCCTGAGCCAAGAAGAGCAATAATCCCAGCTCCGCCAAGATGGTGTTTGCGGAGTGCGGCAAAGCGGTCACCGTGCTACCAATGCGTCCGATGCGCGCCATCACAAGTGCCACGATGAGCACTCCTGCCGCAGCACCCAGATTGAAAGAAGATCCGCCCGGAATCGGAATGTCGATGTGGCCCAGAAAAATACCCAAAGCAAGGCCCAAGCCAAGGGAAACAGGGTTGATGTCGGTCAATCCCTGGGAAGAATCACCTAGAAACTTAGAAATTTCCCGCATAGCACTCTGGCGGCCGACCACACGCACGCGGTCGCCCAGTTCCACGATGTGCTCGGGGATAGCTACCTGGTCATTGTCTGCTCGGCGGACACGGGAGATGCGTGCTCCCCATCTATCAGAAAGTTGGTTATTGAGTTCCGCGATGGTCTGTCCGGCTAGATTGTGCTCAGAAATGGTGATGCGGCGGAAATCAAGGTCATGGCGGTCGTCGTTGAGAATCTGTGGGGACTCACGTCCGGAGCGCTCAATAATGTTGTCAAGGTCCTCCGGTGCGCCCACCAGCGTCACGACGTCTCCTGGATGCAGTACATCAAAGTACTTGGGGATAACAATGTCATTGCTGCCGACGCGACGCAGACGAGTGACCTGGATTTCCCCATTGCCAATGTCCGCAATTTCGGCGATCGACGTTTCACGCTGCAGCTGCATGTGCTGGCGGGTCACCGGTGAAAGGGTGTCGTCGTCATTGCCGGCATCCCGAAGCACGACGACTGTCGCCACCAGCATGCCGATGACACCAAAAAGGTAGGAAACCGCATAACCCACGGTCGCAGCACCAGGATCGCCCGTGGCTTCCGACGCCGCTGCCAGTGCCGGGGTATTCGTCACGGCACCGGCAAACGTGCCAGCAATCGTGGCGAGGGGAAGCTCAAAGACGAATGTTCCCAAGCCCCACGCGGCGATTGCAGCGACGAGGAACACGGCAATCATGGACAACACTGGCCCCGTGGCCGTCTTCAGGGATTTGAAGAAGGACACTCCGGAATTGTTACCAATTCCGAAGGCAAACAACACGAGGCCGAACATGCCCAGAATCGGCGGCACCGATGCTTCCACTCCAGCTGCCGAGGCCGTTGCCGAAAAGGCGATGCCCAAAAAGAGCACGGCTGCCGCGCCGAGGCTGATGCCCTTGGTCTTGATGCCGCCGAGGGCCATACCGACACCAATGAGCAGAAAGACCAACAGGACGGGTTGATCAGCAAAATAAGCGAGGACGCTCGTCATTACTTCCTTTAAAACGTGGTTCTACGCGTCCTTTAACCGAACAGGGCCTGCGCGTTGGCGTAGCGCTTTTCTGGGACCACCTTGAGCTTGCCGACGGCCTCTTCGAGCGGCACCAAATCAATATTCTCTCCGTGCAGGGCCACACACATTCCAGACTTGCCGTTGTGAGCCGCGCGTGCAGCGTGGGTGCCGTAGCGGGTAGCGAGGACGCGGTCATAGGCTGTCGGCGTACCACCGCGCTGGATGTGGCCAAGGACCGTGGTACGCACGTCATAGCCCGTGCGCTTCTTAATCTCATCGCCGATGACTTGGCCAATACCGTTGAAGGTCTGGTGACCAAACTGGTCCACACCGCCCTCTTCGAAGTCCATCGTGCCTTCCTTGGGAAGGGCACCTTCTGCGACGCAGACGATGCCGTACTTCTCCCCCATCTGGAAACGGCGTTCCATGGCCTTAGTGATATCGGCAATATCAAACGGCACCTCAGGAATCACCGTGTAGTGTGCACCGCCGGCCATACCTGCATGCAGCGCAATCCAGCCCACGTGACGGCCCATGACCTCAACGATGAGAATACGGTCGTGGGACTCCGCCGTAGTGTGAAGACGATCGATGGCGTCGGTTGCTACGGAGACCGCGGTGTCGAAGCCGAAGGTATAGTCCGTAGCGTTGACATCGTTGTCAATAGTCTTCGGCACGCCAACGACCGGTATGCCGTTGTCAGAAAGCCACTTGGCGCCCTTGAGGGTTCCCTCACCGCCGATGGCGATGAGCGCGTCAACTTCGGCGTCGGCCATATTTGCCTTGATGGTATCCAGACCCGCCTTGAACTTGTCTGGGTGCAGGCGGCCCGTACCGAGGATGGTGCCACCGCGTAGAAGAATGCGGTCAATCTCTGCATCATCATAAAGGTCACGACGACGGTCCTCCATGAGACCAACCCAGCCGTCCTCGTAGCCGACGACCGTATCGCCAAATTCGTTAGATGCGGTGCGAACGACCGCGCGGATAACAGCATTTAGACCGGGGCAATCACCACCGGATGTCAGTACAGCAAGACGCATGAGTCCCAATCTACCCCCTTCCCTATAGCTGTGCAGGTTCCGTAACCGCATGCAGGGTGTCTCGGAAGAAGAGTGACGCGCCCCACCCTACTGCCAGCATCATCACAATGATGATGAGGGAATTCGCAGCGCCGGCCACCTGCATCACGGCTGAGACCGCCGCGACGCCAATGACGGAGCCTACTTGACGCGACGTGTTGTACACGCCCGATGCTGCTCCCATGAGCTGTGGCTCGATGTCTCGCATGGTAGTGGCTGCATTAGAGCCCCAAATAAAGGACTGCCCTGCCCCCAACGCCGCGCATGGAAGGGCCAACCACCACGGAGTGACATCAGCACGCATGAGAAACCACAAGGCGAAAAATGTCGCGATAAGAATTCCAAAGCCGGTAGCTGCCAGTCGACGTGGATCCAGCTTGTCCGCAAGGATCCCTGCCAGGGGTGATACGCACAACGACACTAGCGCCATAGGTGTCACCACGAGGCCCGCATCCCGTGCGGATAGCCCTTGCGAGCCCTGCAGCCACATCATGATGGGAATCATCATCGACGCTGCCATAAATCCCATCGCCACGATTGCGACCGAGCCCGCGGAATAGTTACGGTCTGCGAAGAGCTCGAGTGGAATCAGTGGTTCGCGGCTGCGCTTTTGCAGTCGGACGAAGAACGCGATTCCGACGAGACCTACGCCAAGGAGCACCCAGATCCACCACGGCCAGCCTGTCTCTGGGCCCTGTTGGACGGCAAAGACAAGACAGCTCAGCGCAACAAATGACGCCGCCACTGAAACGTAATCAATCTTCCTTGCCGTCGTTGGCAGGGACGGTACCCACAGCGCTGCAAGAAGAATAGCCGCGATAACGAAGGGGACGTGAACCCAGAAGACTGCCTGCCAGCCAAAGACCGCAACAACGAATCCACCCAACAGAGGTCCTGCCAAGGACGCTACCGAACCCACAATGCCCCAGACTCCCAGCGCACGACCGCGCCGCTCACGGGCAAAGACCCGATTAATCACCGCCATAGTTTGCGGCATCTGAATGGAAGCCCCGAAGCCCTGAACCGCGCGAGCAGCAATGAGAAACTCCACGTTAGGCGCTAGCGCGCACAGGAGAGCTCCGATGCCAAAGAGACCTACGCCGAGCTGGAACATACGTTTTTGTCCGTAAATATCCCCGAGCCTGCCGGTAAACAGCAAGGGCACTACAACAGCCAGCAAGTAGATAGCAGACACCCACAGCACCTGATTGACTCCAGCGTTGAACTCCCGGAGGACGTCGGGAAGCGCAACGGCAATCATTGTCTGGTCCAACAGAGAAATAAAAAATCCCAAAGACAGCGCGGCCATAGCACGCCAAGCTTGGCTTTCAGGTGGAAGCGCAACGGGTTCAGTCATGCAGCGAAGTCTAGCCACCGCCACGGACACCGGCCTACACTGGGCGGCATGGGAATGATTGACATTAAGAAACCACAGGACGTTTCAACTGCCACTACCGTAGCTCTGGGACTCATCGGCGGATGGCTTACCGCCAGGGAAACTGGAATTCGCCCGCTCGGTGGCGTTGTCCTCGCCGCCGCGGGTGCATGGGCTGGCCGCAGCTGGTGGAGTAAGACGAACCCAGCGACCACTGCGGGATTGACCGCACTGTACGCAGGTGCGTTCGGCCTTTCACACCCCTTGGCCAAGAAGATCGGCGCCTGGCCTTCTGTCCTCGCTGTCACCGCCGCGAGTGCCGGTGCCGCCTACGCGTTTTCCGACGCCCACTAAGACCACACCCAATAAAACGCCCAGCGTGCACCCATTTAGGGAATGGTGCTCGCGGGCGTTTTATTTGTCTCTCTCACAGTGTGATCCGCACCCAGCAGATGCAATCACTAAGTTCACTCTAATACACATCTACGCAAATGGAAAGTACTCAAAAAATTATTTTTTAGTCCCCACCCCCGTTTAGGCCACAAGACACTGGCCAATCCTAAGCAAGGGAGTAAGCCCCCTCAGCCAGTCCGGCATCTACCCCCGTTGTGGTGCATGAGTAGAACCTATATCCCCAGCTCGGCAAGAGTCGAACACACAACCTAAAGCACCGCTTGACACCCCCATGCTTCTTGATTTGTGAAGTTTATCCCCGCAGGCTATAGACCTCGAAATGCGTTGACACTAGGATTGGGCTTAGAACACTTCTTCTAACTAGATCATTTTCGGGGATACGCCAATGAGCACCACCACCACCATCCTGCCGGACGCCTTCTTTAGTATTACCAACCCTCATAACCCACACGCTGTTGCCCGCAGCATTGCCAGAAAAGCCACCTACCAGGCCTGGCTTAGTGGCAAACCCCAACTTGAAGACGATATCGACACCACAGCACTCAGCCTCGTCAACACCTGGGCACTAACCGAAGGACACATCAAAGCAGGACTCAGAGCCCTCCACCGCCTGGATACCCTGCCGAAAGTCAAGGCCTTGCAAGAAGAGCACTATGTGCTTGATATCGAATCCCTTATCGCTATTGACCAACCCATGTCAGCCCTTGCCGGGCCTACTACTGCCACACTGGCGCTCATTGATGGCATGCTGGCAGACTATTTCACCCCCACCAAACCCAACCAGGCCTTTCCTACCCGCGCCCAAATTCGCCGCAAAGTCCGCGACTTATGCAAAGCACTCGATGACACCATCGCCTATCGGGACACCCGCCCGAAAGACACCTACACGTTCTACTCCAACGGCACTACAACGTGGCTTGAACTTAGAGTCGATGAGAACACCGGCATCAAACTCGATGCCTTCATCCGCAAAACCGCCGCCCACGAAGGCCTAAGCCTTACCGAGGCCGTAAAGAAACTTCTCAGCGGTGAAATCACCCCACCGGCAACCGTTATCCTCAATACTTATAGAGCCTGCGATGTTGACAACGCACCAACCTATGTTGAGGGCTTTGGGTGGAAAGCCACCCCCATGCCACACGATAAGAAACGCGACCTGACAAAACCTAGTGAGGAAACTGATTCTTATCGCCCTGGTGTGGGAATGCGCAAAGAAGTCGAAGGCAGAGACGGCACCTGCCGCATCAACGGATGCACTGAACCAGCCCACCACACTCAGCTTGACCACCGGCACAACTATGCCGATGGTGGTGCCACTCACCCCAGTAACTTGGCGTGTTTGTGCCAGAAGCATCACAACATGAAAACTGATGGCACTCTTCACTACCTTCTGGACCCAAATAGCGGGGATATCATCTGGCTATTTCAAAACGGCACCTGGTGCATCACCGAACCAGAAGGACCCCTAGTGAGGTTACCCTCGTTTAGTGGACACCCTATTTGTACGGATCTTGTGTCCGTAGGAGAGGATGTTCATTGTGAGTCAACAGCGCAAGAAGTACACGCCGGAGTACCGGCGTGAAGCTGCGAACCTGGTAATCGAGTCAGAGCGCCCGATCGCTCATGTAGCTAAGGAGATTGGTGTTTCCGCCGGGCTTTTAGGCCGGTGGGTCAAACTCGAGCGTGAACGCCGAGGAGCCTCGGATGGGATGAGTGAGGCTGATCTTCGTGCTGAGAATGCTCGTCTGCGCCGTGAGCTGGCTGAAGCCAAGATGGATAACGAGTTTTTGTCAAAAGCGACAGCCTTCTTCGCGTTGAGGCAACGCGAGCAGAAAAGTTCGAACTAATGCAGCCAGAGCAAGGCAAACTACAGCATCAAGCGCATGGCACGAC
Organism: Corynebacterium sp. FDAARGOS 1242; assembly: GCF_016889985.1. NCBI lineage: Bacteria > Bacillati > Actinomycetota > Actinomycetes > Mycobacteriales > Corynebacteriaceae > Corynebacterium > Corynebacterium sp. FDAARGOS 1242. The sequence continues at coordinate 1,193,346 of NZ_CP069568.1, forward strand.
TATTAAAAGTGTCTCGGTCTGGATACTACAAATGGGCCCATACGCAGCAGAAGCGACTATCCGGCGAAGATGATCGGGCAGCATTTTACGATAATGTTGATTGCAAGATTCACCGGATTTGGAAAGACTCCGATGAGGTTTATGGTGCTCCGCGGATCACCGCAGAACTTACCGAGCGCTACCAGATCACATTGAATCGCAAGACTGTGGCTAAGCGGATGCGAATGATGGGCATTGAAGGGATTTCACCGCGGGCCTTTGTCCCGGTGACAACCATTCAAGCTAAGCGTAAGTCCACGCTTGATGACCTGGTCAAGCGCATGTTTGATACAGGTGTGGATGTCAGATATTACCTACCTGCGCACTGCTGAAGGCTGGTTGTACTTATGTGCAGCCCGCGATGACCATTCCCGCAGGGTACTGGGTTGGGCTATGGATAGCGTTCAAGACACATACCTGGTCGAACGGGCCCTGCGGATGGCGCACACGCTACGCGGTGATGTTCCTGATGGGCTGGTGTTTCACGCTGACCGCGGAACCCAATTCACCAGCGAGAAACTCTGGAAGGTGTGCAGCAGACTGGGCATTGCTCAGTCTGTGGGGCGTACTGGTGTGTGCTTCGATAACGCGATGGCCGAGTCGTTCTGGTCGACGCTAAAGACTGAATTCTACGACCGGCAGCGATGGCCTACCCGTGATGCTGCACGCAAGGCCGTTGCCTACTGGATGGAAGTCGTCTACAACCGCCGGCGCCGGCACTCTGCACTCGGAATGGTCAGCCCCGTCGACTTCGAAAACCACATTGGTCCAACCACCAGTAGAAAAGAAATAGCTGCCTAACCACTAGGTAGCTCCACTACGTGTCCACGATTTGCGGGCAACCCCACTAGCACCTAAACAAAAACGCTGGGCCCAAACAGTAGGCCAACACATCACCACCACCCGCACACGCATAAGAGAACAAGCCCAAAGACTCAAACAAGCCCTCGACGACTACCACCAACAACAAACCCAAACAAAAGAAACCAAAACAGCAGAAGCCGAAACCGCGGCCCAAACCGGCGAAAACACCGACACCACCGACGACATCCCCTTCTAAACCCCCGGCCGTCGAATCAAACGACGAACCCATAACTCACCCCCGCACAACCTCGGTCGTCGAATGAAACGACGAAGACAAACCAAAAACTCGCTCAAAAGCCCAAACCTCAAAAATGGTCCCGTCGTGTGAAACGACGAGGCGATGCGTCGGGTGAAATGCGCTCGGTTCCGAAGTGAAGGAGGCCGTAGGTAAAGCGAAAGCCGCCAGAGGTAGGTCTGGCGGCTGTTAGGAGATGCTCGGCGTAGTTTGGAGTGCGTTACTTACGGCCGGCTTCGTAGGCAGCGCCTACCTTGTACAGGCGGTCGTCCTGGAAGGCGGGGGCCATGATCTGCAGGCCGGTCGGCAGGTTGGTGTCGGATGCCAAACCAGACGGTACGGACATGCCACACACGCCAGCAAGGTTCAGTGGCAGGGTGCAGAGGTCGAAGTTGTACATCTCCATCGGATCCTCAACCTTCTCCCCCAGCTTGAAGGCCGTGGTTGGGGTGGTTGGGGAAACAAGAACATCAACTTGTTCGAAAGCACGCTCAAAGTCCTGAGCGATGAGGGTGCGCACGCGCTGTGCCTGCAAGTAGTAGGCGTCGTAGTAGCCAACAGACAGCGCATACGTACCCAACATGATGCGGCGCTTGACCTCAGGTCCAAAGCCCTCCGCGCGAGACAGCGACATGACCTCCTCAGCAGAGTGCGTGCCGTCATCGCCCACGCGGAGGCCATAACGCATGCCATCAAAGCGGGCCAGGTTGGAAGAGACTTCACACGGCATGATGAGGTAGTAAGCAGCGAGAGCGTCATCGAAGTGCGGGCAGTCAACCTCAACGATTTCAGCACCCTGGGACTTCAACTGCTCAACGGCGGCATGGTAGGCCTCCATCACACCCGGCTGCCAGCCGTCACGCTCAAACTGCTTGATGAGTCCGACCTTCACACCAGAGAGGTCGCCGTTTGCGCCTTCCTTAGCGGCCTCAACGGCCGGAGCGACCGGCTTGTCCACAGAGGTCGCATCGAAGGAATCGTGGCCGGCGATGATTTCGTGCAGCAGCGCAGTGTCGAGGACCGTACGAGCCGTCGGGCCAGCCTGATCCAGAGAACTAGCAGCAGCGATAAGGCCGTAGCGGGACACGGTGCCGTAGGTCGGCTTCACGCCCACGGTGTTGGTCAGTGCAGCGGGCTGGCGGATCGAGCCACCAGTGTCAGTACCGATGCCCAGCGGGGCCTGGCCCGAGGCAAGTGCCGCAGCGGTGCCACCGCCGGAGCCGCCCGGGGTGCGCTCAGTGTCGTAGGGGTTGTGAGCTGGGCCGTAAGCGGAGTTCTCATTCGAGGAGCCCATGGCAAACTCGTCGAGGTTGGTCTTGCCCAGGATCGGGATACCTGCCTCGCGCAGCTTGGTTACCAGGGTGGCGTCGTAAGGCGAGACCCAGCCTTCCAGCATCTTGGAGGCAGCGGTCGTCGGAGCGTCCGTCGTGACGAGAAGATCCTTGAGCGCCAGCGGCACGCCCGCCAAGGCGGAAGCGGGCGCTTCGCCAGCGTCGAGGGATTTATCGACGGCGTCGGCAGCCGCCAGTGCTTCCTCGGCACCGACGTGCAGGAACGCGTTGAGCTCATCGTTGGTTTCTGCAATACGATCCAGGAAAGCCTGGGTAACCTCACGGGAGGTCAGCTCGCGAGAGTGGATCTTCTGCGCCAGCTCAGCAGCGGTCAGAGAAGTAAGGCCCTCAGTGGGCGCAATAAACTGTGCCATCTTATTCGTCTCCTCCACCCAGAATCTGCGGAACCATGAAGCGGTCATCTTCAGATGCCGGCGCCTGGTCCAGTGCTTGCTCGGCGGTGAGGGTGCGCACGATAACGTCCTCACGCATTGGAGCATGTACGGAGTGCGGGTGTGACATCGGCTCCACACCTTCAGCCTTGACCTTGCCAACCGCGGACACCGAGTCCACGATTTCGTCGATCTGTGCAGCGAACTGCTTCAGTTCTTCCTCGCTCAGGGCCAGTCGCGACAGCTTTGCCAGGTGCGCGACCTCGTCACGCGAAATATCAGACACGCGAACTCCATCCTTTTATTCATCGAGACGGTTAATAGCTAAGCACCCATGGTACTGCACGCGTTCGCCGTCGCCACCACCACTCCGGGCGCATGTACACCACCAAGGTTATTGAATACTATTCGGACGCTTGTGTACCATAGATCACGTTAGGTTAACCTATTAATTCTCCTTCACAAACCTGCCCAGAGAAAGAAACATATGTCGTACCTCGTCCGTGTCCTTCTCCCCGATACCCCTGGCAGCCTAGGCCTTTTAGCCAATGCCCTCGGAGAGATTGAGGCCGATATTCGCTCTGTGGACATCGTGGAGAACTTCCCCGACGGCACCGTTATGGATGACATTGTCCTAGATCTGCCGAAGACCACCATGGCTGATGAGATTATTACTGCTGCGCAGACAGTAGACGGCGTGGAGATTGATTCTATCCGCCCATTTAGCGGGCGCGTCGATCGCCGAGGCCAGATCCGTTTGCTCGCCACCGTGGCCTCGCGCCGCAATGTCAAAGCCGCAATGGAGGAAGTCTGCGCGGCAATCCCCAAGGCGCTGACATCAACGTGGGCCGTCGTAATCACTAATGAAGACCCCATCAAGCGGATTGCGTCCTCCGACGCCGCGCCTGCCGACGATGGCACGATCCCAACCGATCTCAGCATCGACTCCGCCCGCATCCTCCATCCGGAGAAAGACACGTGGATTCCAGAGTCATGGGCGCTGCTCGATTCTGCACTAGCCGCCGCTCCCCTCGTCGGCACCAAGTACGTTGTGGTGATGGGCCGCGTGGGCGGTCCGGACTACCTCGCATCAGAAGTCGAACATCTCGGTGACTTGGGCGCTATTTTGGGCGCTTTCCTAAGCTAGGAGCACCTGAGCTAGGAGCGTGCTAGGAGGCCATTCAACCCCGCGGCGACGTCCGGCACAATGTGGTCGACGTGTCCGCTAATTTCTCCGTGCGGGAAGCTAAAGGACTCTGTGGCCACGGCATGCATGGAGAGATCGTTGAAGCTATCGCCGAAGGTGTAGAGCTCGGATTCCTCATAGCCAAGGCTGCTCAGAAGCCGCGTCAAGCCTTCCCCCTTGTTATGGCCTGGCGGCATAATGTCGTAGAAGTCGCAGTTGAAAGATGACTCGACGTCACAATTCGCACGAACCCACTCGTCCACCTCCTGTCGCAGCGCGGCATCACCAGGAATCCACAAGGACATCAGTGTGGTGTCGCGCTTGGCGGCGACCTCCAGGTCCGCCACCTGCGCCCCTGTCACCATCGATGACTCGCGGCCAGACAGGCCGTCCCACACAATTTGGTCAGCCCCAGTCAAGCCGGTGGTGTAGATATTGAGAGCCCTGCCGGTAAAACGTTCTGCGATGGCTATGACAGTGTCAGCAGCGAGGTGCTCTTCGTGCAGGACCGTGTAATCCCCCTCAGTGAGAACCGTGCCGTTGTACAGCACGTGGTAATCCAGCTCCACACCAAAGGGCTCGAGCGTACCGCGGGCGTTAGCAATGGACTTACCGGTGGCGGAAACAGCGAGATTGCCGGACGCGCGCCACGTGGCAATCGCTTCCTTGACCGACTCCGTGATGTTCTCATCGACGTAGACAGTGCCGTCCATATCCAGAGCCGCGATCTTCATGATGAATACCTTAGTAGCCCCTCCACGGCGGAGTCTACGATTACATGACAGGCCTCGCGGACGGTGGAATGTGCCCAGGGGAAGGTGAGGGGGACGTCGGCAAGCGCATGCATGGGCAGGTCATTGTGACCATCGCCCAATGTGATGACCTCTGTTTCCGCTCGGTCAAGTGCGAGGTAATCCATCAACCATGTCAAGGCAAAGCCCTTGTCATGCCCGGGCGGAGTGATGTCGAAGAAGTTGCGATTCAGTGCTGTACCAACGTCGAACCGTTCCGTTACCCACGACGCAATGTCATGTTGTAGGTCTGTGTTCCCCGGCGTCCACGCCGCAACAAGGGGAAAGACTTCCTGCTCAATCGCAATAGATGGAACCGGAACCGGGTCCGTGATGATGGGGTTGTGTACTCCATTGACGTTTCGCACAAGGTGTCCGTCGGGACCGTCGAGACGCGTGCAGTAAAGGTCTAAGTCAGGAATGTCACGCACATACTCGTAGACGGCACGCACAGCCTCCGGCGGGACGTGGTTTTCATAGAGCAGCCGCTGTTCACCGTCGAGGATGACCGTGCCGTTGCACAAGAGGTAGTAGTCGAAATCGATGTCGAAAGGCTCCAGCGCCCGCCGCATCGCATAGGGAGATTTGCCTGTGGCCACTACGGCAAGGTTGCCCGCAGCTCGCCATTCTGCAATGGCTGCGGGAACATCTTCCGGCATGTGCCCGTCGAAGTAGATGGTGCCGTCAAGGTCACAGGCAGCTAGCTTCATGCCTCTCCGGTCTCCAACAGGCGCTCGAAGCCGGCCTCATCGAGGATGGTCAATCCCAGGTCACGAGCCTTTTGTTCTTTGGAGCCAGCATTCTCGCCCACGACGACGTAGTTGGTTTTCTTTGATACTGACCCAGAGGCCTTGCCGCCACGGGTAATGATGGCTTCCTTGGCAGAATCACGGGTGAAGTTTTCTAGAGTCCCGGTGACCACGACGGTGAGGCCCTCCAGGGTTTGTTCGGGTTTGTCACTGACTTCATCCGCCATCGTTACGCCCGCTGCGCTCCATTTCTGGACGATGTTGTCGTGCCAGTCCACCTCGAACCAAGCCTTGAAGGATTCTGCAATGATGCCGCCAACTCCGTCGGTATCGGCAAGCTCCTCAACTGAGGCTTCACGCAGCGCCTCCATCGATCCGAAACGCGTAGCGAGTGCTCGTGCCGCGATGGGGCCTACATGGCGGATGGACAACGCCACGAGCACGCGCCAAAAGTCAGTCTCACGCGCAGTCTTGAGGTTCTCCAACAGCTTCTTGCCGGAGGCATTAAGCTTGCCGCTCTTCGTCGTGTACATAGAAGACTTGAGCAGCGCTTCCTCATCGAGGTCAAAAAGATCCGCCTCGTCCTTGAGCACGCCGGAAGCAATGAGATCTGCCGCGGCCTTTTCCCCTAGCTCACCAATGTCGAGCGCCTTGCGAGAAGCCAAGTACTCAAGGCGCGCTGCGAGCTGCGCGGGACAGCTGCGTGTATTCGGGCAGCGCCAGTCCTGGTCGCCTTCCTTCTGCGGAGCGAGCTTCGTGCCACAGGCAGGACAGTTCTCTGGGAAAATCCACTCGGTCTCACTACCATCGCGCTTGTCCAGCACCGGACCAAGGACCTCCGGGATAATCTCTCCGGCCTTGCGAATGATGATGGTGTCCCCAATGAGCACATTCTTGTTCTTGACTTCGAACTGGTTGTGCAAGGTAGCCATGGAAACTGTCGAGCCTGAGACAAACACCGGCTCCATAATCGCAAAAGGCGTCACGCGGCCCGTGCGGCCGACTCCCACCTCAATGTTGAGGAGCTTCGTTGTAACCTCTTCCGGCGGGTACTTGTAGGCGATAGCCCACCGCGGCGCGCGTGAGGTTGCTCCCAGCGCACGCTGGCTGGCCAGGTCATCGACCTTGACCACGAGGCCATCCATTTCGAAGTAGGCATCGTGCCGGTGCTCCGCCCAGTGAGCGACCTGCTCCTGGACTTCCTTAGCCGTGTTTACGCGCTTTGTGTACGGCGAGACTGGGAATCCCCAAGCTTCGAGAGCACGGTAGGCGTCATGCTGCGAGGTGGGCTGGAACCCCTCACGCGCGCCAATGCCGTGGCAGACCATGTGGAGGCGGCGCTTCTTGACGTCCTCCGGGTCTTTCATGCGCAGTCCACCCGCGGCTGCATTACGCGGGTTGGCAAACGTAGGTTTGCCGGCTTCACGACGCGCAGAGTTGATCTCCTCAAACTCATCTGGGCGCATGTACACCTCGCCGCGGACCTCCACCAATGACGGCACCGGGTATTCTTCCGTTCCGGTCAGCTCCTGCGGGATATCAGGAATGACGCGCGCATTGGCAGTGATGTCCTCGCCGACGCGACCATCACCTCGAGTGGCGGCCGTGGCGAGCTTGCCGTCACGGTAGACCAAATCGATAGACAAGCCGTCAATCTTCAGCTCGGTGAGGTAGGCCTCCGCAGGAGTCCGGTCCAGCCAGTCTTGCAACTCATCAGCACTAAAGACGTTGTCCAAGCTGTACAGGCGCTCAAGGTGCTCGATGTCGACAGCGCCTTCCGGGGCGGCGCCCACCTGCTGGGTAGGCGAATCCGGGGTCTGAAGCTCCGGGTGCTCTGCTTCCAGCGCCAGCAAACGCTGAAAGAGTGCGTCAAAGTCCGCGTCCGGAATCGCCGGCTCACCGTTGTAGTACAGCTCGCGGTGCTTGCGCACTTCCTGGGCAAGCTCGGACCATTCGCGTTGGATATCTACTGCATCACTCACGGTTAACCAGTGTAGCGGGGCCCACGGACATGCCTGTGACCTGCGGTTGGTCATTCTGCAAGACTTCGTCCGTCATTCTGCAGTAGTTCGTCCGTCATTCTGCAACACTTTCACGGTGTGTGTCCGAGCCGGGCGCTAGAGTGTTGTCCATGAACTTCGACGCCACCCGCATGCTCTCCTTCGACCTCGAGACCACCTCCGTGAACCCTAAAGAAGCCCGCATCGTCACCTCTGCCTTGGTGCGCATCGATGGGCGCGACGTGAATAGCCAGGAGATGCTCGCTGACCCAGGCGTGGAGATCCCGGAGGAAGCCGCTAAGGTTCACGGCATCACCACGGAGAAGGCTCGTGCCGAGGGCCGACCGCATGAGGACGTACTCAAGGAGACGGTCAACTCCATCTATCAGGCCTGGGACGATGGTCTGACCCTCATTGTCTACAACGCCGCCTACGACCTATCCGTGCTACGCGCGTTGACCGGGGACTTCACGGTGAACGGTCCGGTGTTCGATCCTTTCGTCATCGACCGCGTCAAAGACAAGTGGCGCAAAGGCAAGCGCACCTTGGGAGAGGTGTCCGCACACTACGGCGTGGAGTTGAGCAACGCGCATGAGGCGACTGCCGACGCCCTTGCGGCCGCCCGCGTGGCTTGGAAGCAGGTGCGTCAACACTTCCCCGAGCTAGCCCAGATGGATACCAACGAGCTCATGGAGTATCAGGCCGTGGAGTGGTACAAGGACCGCGAATCCTTCAAGAAGTACCTGGAGGGCCGCGGGCGCGATGCCTCGGATGTCTCCACCGCGTGGCCGATGATCTCTTAACTCCAGGGCCCCTTTTCCCATTAACCCTTGCCAGTTTTCTAGAGTTCTGGCATTCTAGAAAACATGGAAACAACAGTCGAAGCACGCCTTGCCGAACTTGAAGCGCGCGTCGCCGCGCTTGAGGGACGCGCCAGCGCCGAAAACACCGACCCCGTTTCACCGGCCGCCACCCAACCAACCACAGAAGATTCGGCCTACTGGCTCGTTGACGCCCTCGCGCCCAACGATCAGCTTCCCGATGGCTCCGTCATCTTCGGAGGAAACATCAACGTCGGCAAGCGCACTTATGCCTACCAATGGCAACGCCCCACTCACTTCGTCAGCGACGAAGAGTGGACAGACAACCTCGAACGCCTTTCCGCCCTTGCACACCCCATCCGCGGTGAGATCCTTCGCCGCCTGCTCGCCGCACCCGCAACTGCCGCTGAGCTTGTCGAAGAAAACATCGTCTCCTCCACCGGCACCGCCTATCACCACTTAAGCGCACTCACCCACACCGGTTGGACCACCAAGTCCGGCGGCGAATATGCCATCCGCCCCGCCCGAGTTATCCCCCTTCTCACCATCATCACTGCAAGTGAGGACCACTAATGAACAACCGTGTCGCATCCAAGATTGCCCTAGCTATCATCACCTTCATTGCTGTTGCCGCCGTCCTCCTCGTTGTAGGACCACAAAGAATTGCTCTGGCACAAGACAAAACTGGCGACGAAGCCCTAGCAACCCAGCTGGAAAAGCACTCCGAGTCTGGTTTCCACAACCTCACCGCGTTTACCCTCCAGGACGGCAAGGCCACCTTCGCGGGACTGGGCAGCGACGAGCACACAGAGGTCGAAATCGGCTCCGTGACCAAGATGTTCACCGGCGAACTGGCCCGCCAGCTCGTCGACGAAGGAAAGTTGAACCCTGATACCACTGTGGGCGAAGTCCTCGACGTCGGCGATGCGCCCGTCGCTGACGTCACCGTGAGGGAACTGCTCGACCACACCTCGGGTCTACCGCGACTGGCGAGCACGGACCTCCTCAGCAGTCTCGCCTCGGGTGTCACCGGTTCGAACCCCTATGAAGGCGAGACCGTAGAGGACATCATGGCTGCCGCCACGAACGCCGAGCTGAAGAACCGCGGCGAAGAATCCTATTCCAATCTTGGCTATGGGCTCCTGGGCCACGTAGTGGAGACCGTTGCCGGGCAGCCTTATGAGCAGATGCTCAAAGAACGCATCTTCGAGCCTGCAGAAATGACCGAAACCTACCTCATGACGCCAGGCTCCGTGCCCGGCGACGCCCCACAAGGACTTACCAACACCGGCCACCACGCCGAGCCCTGGGAGATGGAAGGCTCCGCACCCGCGGGCGCCATCCGCTCCACGGCAAGTGACATGACCAAGTTCGCCGAGTGGTTTATGGATAACGGCGATACAGAGTACGGCTGGGTTCCTAACGAAGACGGCCCAGGTTTCTGGCACAACGGCGGCACCTATGGCTATTCCACAATGCTCATCATCGATCCGGACACCAAACGCGCTGCCTTCGCTAACAACGATTCCCCCGTCGGAACCGAAGACCTAGCCCAAGCACTATTCGACGAGCTCGCATCTTAAGGAGAAACCGTGTTCCTCACCATCAGCATGATTGTTATCATTGCCGCTCTTTTATGGTCCGCATGGAAGGCATTCACCACCTCAGGAAAGACGGTCTATCGCGCCATTTCTGTAGCAATTACGGCCCTCGTCCTAGTCTTTATCGGATATACCCTACCCTGGAATTCAGGCCTCCACTTCGCCTGGTGGTATGGCATCGTCGCCGCATGCGCTGTGTACGCTGGCGCGGTGGCTTGGCGGGCGGCAGGCGCGAAGCCCACGCCGAGAAGCTAAGACCCCGTACACTGACGCTATGACAACTCCCGCTCGCCACACCGTTCACATCCATGACGTCACCCCCACCGTAATTGCCACCCTTCAGAAGCGCGCTGACGCTGCCGGAGCTTCCTTGGAAGACTACCTACGCGATCTCCTGACAACCACAGCTTCACGCCCTGATTTCTCACAGCGTCGAAGTGTTCAGGAAAAGATCACTGAGCTCACCCATCGAGAGCCTATTGCTATTGACGGTGATTTCGACGTCGTCGGTGCTATTCGAGCGGTGCGGGACGCCTAAATCCACTTGGGAGACAAAAGTCTCCCAAATCTCCACACTTTGAAAAGTCTCCCAAATCTCCCATTGCGCTACGATGGTGACCATGTCCCCGCACGAGAATCCTTTTCGCCCCACGTTCGGCGTTCCACCACTCTTTTGGGTCGGCCGCACAGCAGTGCTCGACACTTTCCGGGCTGCGCTTGACTCCCAACCAGGCAGCCCAGGCCGCTCGCTCATCATTAGCGGCGCCCGCGGAATCGGTAAGACGGTGCTCCTCAACGAGCTGGAAGATATCGCCTCTAGCCGCGGGTGGATCACGCTTCGGGCCTCGGGGCGCAGCTCCATGGTGGAAGAACTCGTGGACACCACCATCCCGCGCATCATGGACAAGCTAGCCCCGGCAGACAAGCACAAGGTCAACCGCGTCGGTGTTGGCGGTCTGGCAACCATCGGCATTCAGCACAACACGGAAGAGGCCTTTAAACCCACGCTCAACACTCGCCTGCGCGAGCTTTTAGCGCTACTCAAAGGCACAGGCGCACTGCTCACCATCGACGAGGTACAGGATGCGGACGCAGACCACCTCACTTCCCTGGCCGTGACCTACCAGGACCTCGTGCGCGATGAGCTCGACGTCGCCATTGTTGCCGCTGGTCTGCCGCAGGGCGTTAACCGCCTGCTGGACTTGCCTGGCGTGACCTTCCTGCGCCGCGCACAGAAATTTGTTCTGGGACCGCTCTCCCCCGCGAATGCCGAGGTAGCTTTTACACAGACGGCAGCACAGTCCGGACTGGAGTTTACCGACGACGCCGTAGCGGCCGCGGTTCGGCTGTCCCGCGGTTACCCCTACCTTGTGCAGCTGGTGGGCTCACTAGCCTGGGGTAAAGCGCAACGAGAGGGTGGCAGTCGCATCGAGGAACGCGACGTCGCAGCAGTATCAGCCGAGGCGATCTCGGTTCTAGGCGCCCAGGTCCACCAGCCCGCTACTCTGGCGCTCCCGCCGGCGCAGCGTCTCTTCCTCGAAGCGATGAGCGCGGTCATGGAGGACGGCACGGCGGAAATCAAGAACATCGCCGCGCACCAGGATCGGACGGTGCGCTCGCTGTCTGCCACACGCCAAAGGCTTATCGACGCCGACCTGATCGAACCCACCGCCCACGGCCAGCTCCAATTCGTCATCCCGTATATGGAGGCCTACTTCACCTCTACCGACAGCCTGGGACGAGTCGATTAGAAGCAGGGTTAAAGGTCACCGGCGTCGCGAATAAGAATATCGGCGGTCTCGGATACCGAGCGCAGGGTTCTAGCGGAAGCCTTGACCGGGTAGACGTCGAAATGATCGACGAGCAGCTCGCGTGGCATGCCGATGCGATCGAGGTGGCGGGCCAGCTCGATGGCCTCCGCACGGGCATCGGAACCCTTCATGCCTAGACCGATGCGGTGGACAGCGCTTAAGTGCTCTCCCAAACCGTCAAGGTGACGCGGGGTCTCTAGACCACGGAAATCCGTGAGGAAAGTGGTAGCTGCAGGTGCCACTGACCACAGCGGCGGGGCGTGCAGGTAATCCGCTTCGAAGGACTGCAGGAGGTCGAGCGCGACCTCATCGGGGTCGGCGGGAATGGTGTCGAAGTCGGTGGTGCCAGGAATGCGCCCGGCCACAACGTCGGCAAGCAGGGGCTCGTCGAGTTGGACGACGACCTCCCCGTGGAAGCGGCGCGCGACATCCGCGGCGTGGGTGTGGACACCATGAAGCAGAGACTCGGCCAGCTCGTTGAAGGCGCCGCGATCGGTGAGGACACGGTGGCCGTCGGAAAGCTCAATGCTCGCCGCGAGCGACCAGGGGCCAAGTGCCTGCACCTTAACCTGGGGAACAGTCTCACCCCAGACCTCTTGGACCTCGTCGAGGTCGCGCTCCAAGCGGTCCCACGTGCGGCGCGTGAGAAGCTGCGGGCGCGCCGTCATGCGCCACGCACGCGGGCCGCGGTCAATGGAAATAGCCTCCAGCATGCTGGCCGTGCGGCCCACCGGATCAGAGCCCAACCCACGCTCGGGCAGCTGCGGGATGGCGGGAAGCTCGGTCTCCCCCATGATGATGTCCGCGGCCTCCGCCATGGAGGTACCGGGCATAGGCCCCAGTGCGAATCCCGTCATCTCATCTCCTCCTACGTTTCCCCTATAATCCCACCTTCAGGAAGGCAATCGTCACACAGAAAGGACTTTTCATGCCTTTGGAACAATTTACTGGATGGACCTTTTACTCCCCGTGCGAGATACCTGAAGATATACCAGCTCTTCTGACTGCGAACGAGAAACCAGTCTGTGCTTTCAAAACGGTCCGGGATGCAGCAGTCTTCACCACTCATCGCCTGATCGTCCGGGATTCCCAAGGACTTACAGGCAAAAAGGTAGAAGTCTATTCGCTCCCATATTCTGCGATTAATATGTGGTCGACAGAAAACGCTGGAAAGCTTCTAGATGTCAACGCCGAGCTCGAATTGTGGACGCGTGCTGGCCACATCAAAATCAACGTCGGCCCCAAGGTCGATATTCGAGCCCTCGACCGCCTCATTGCTGACTGCGTCCTTCGCTAAAACTACCCAGTCCCGCAAATGGTGCCGGAACCGAGCACGATATCTCCCAGTTCATCCGGGCTCGGCAAGTAGAGCACCGCGGCCTGGCCGCGGGCTACACCGGACAGTGGTTCGGTCAGCTCTAGTGTCATCCGGTCGCCCTCGCGGTCAACTTGAGCGCGGCAGGGCACGACAGAACCGTGGGCACGCACCTGCACCTCGCAGTCGAAGTCACCATTCATCGCCGGGTGCAAGTACTTCAGGCGGTCGGCCTCAATGCGGGTCACGGCCAGGTCTGCGCGCGATCCGACGGTCACGGTGCCGGTGGCCGCGTCGATGTCGGTGACGTAGCGCGGGGAGCCGTCGGCAGTCGGCGTCTTAATGTCCAAGCCCTTGCGCTGACCGATGGTGTAGTTCCATGCGCCGTCGTGTTCCTTGAGCTCATTGCCCTCGGTATCCACGATCATCCCCGGACGCAGCCCGATGGAACGGCCCAGGAAAGCCTGGGTATTGCCGTCTGGGATGAAGCAAATGTCATAAGAATCAGGCTTGGACGCAGTAGAGAATCCGTAGCGCTTCGCTTCCTCGCGAATCTGCGGCTTCGGGGTATCGCCAATCGGGAAGAAGCAGTGTTCCAGCTCCTCCTTGGTGATAACGCCCAGCACATAGGACTGGTCCTTGTTCTCATCCAGGGAGCGGCGCATGTAGCCATCGGAGTCGATGGTGGCATAGTGGCCCGTGGCGACTGCGTCAAAGCCCAGCGCCATGCCCTTGCGCAGCAGCGCTGCGAACTTAATCTTCTCATTGCAGCGCAAGCACGGATTCGGGGTTTCGCCGCGGGCGTAGGAGTCCACGAAATCCCCGATGACGGCTTCCTTAAACTCCTCGGAGAAGTCCCACACATAGAAGGGAATGCCGAGCTTGTCGCACACACGACGGGCATCGGCGGAATCCTCTAGGGAACAGCATCCGCGTGCCTTCTCACGGGTCTGCTGCGCATCCTTGTGCAGGGCCAGATGCACGCCAATGACGTCGTGGCCCGCCTCCACTGCGCGTGCGGCCGCCACGGAGGAATCGACGCCGCCGGACATGGCTACCAATACTCGCATGCTCTCCCCTTCTCGTTGCTTGGTTGTCCACCAAGGCTAGTCGCGGTGTACCTCATACCCCAACACGCAAACCACGCAGCCTATTCCCTAAGCTAAAAGGCACTATGGGCAGAAAGCGCAACACCACCAACTCCATCGCAGGAACCTATGAGATATCCACCGGCGAGCTCGTCGTCGAGCCGGATCCTTTCCGCGACGGCGCCTTCATCCTCAATATCAACGGTGTGCCCTCCTCCCACCTCATCCCCGATGAGCCACGCACCCTGGAGTTCGAGTACATGCGCTGGATCGCTGCCGCGGTGGAGAATCTCGCGCCCGGCAAACGCCTACTCCACTTGGGCGGCGGTGGCTGTTCTCTCCCCCGCTACTTCGCTGACCTCTGGCCGGATTCCCACAACACGGTGGTCGAGCTCGACGCCAAGCTGGCCGAGCTCATCCGTGAGCTGGCCGATATCCCCTCTGCGCCCCGTGTGAAAATCCGCGCCGGCGAGGCACGGGCCGTCACCGAAGGGTTCCCGCCGTACCGCTTTGACGTCATCATCCGCGATGTTTTCGCCGGTGCCGTCACGCCAGAACCGCTAACCACCACGGAGTTCTTCCAGCACGCCCATGCCACGCTAAGCCCCGGTGGCCTCTACGTGGCTAACTGCGGCGACCACTCCGATCTCCAAGGCGCGAAGGCGGAGCTAGCCGGAATGGCGGAGGCCTTTGCTCACCTCGCGGTTATCGCCGACCCTCCCATGCTTAAGGGCCGGCGCTACGGCAACATCATTCTCATCGGCTCAGATACCGAGCTACCTGCCGACGGCTCCCCCGAAGCCGCCGCCCTAGCCAAGCCGCTACTCTCTGGTGCGGTGCCCGCACACTTCCGCGACGAATCCTGGACCCGCCGCTTCTTTACCGGCGCGAGCCCACATCACGACGCCCCGGAGGGCGCGGAGAGTTAAGGACACTCAAGCCCTAAAGAGACTTAGCGGAGGCTCTTGAGCAGGTCCGCCACCTGCTTGGAATCAAATGCCGGGATGTCCACACCCGCGGCGTGACCAACACTGCGGGCGGCACGGCTGGCATACTCTACGTCCTGCTCGCTGACGTTGTTGGCATCAAAGTCCTGCAGGTGCTGCGCGTTATCCAAGAAGATTGCCAGGTCGCCGACGGTAGCGTCGTTGTGTGCCAGGTCCTTGAGGTCGTCGGTGCTAATAGCGCCAGTGTTGAGCAGCTTCTCTGCCTGCTTCACAAGCCCGGTCGGATCCACGTCTAGACCCGCATCCTTCGCGGCATCGGCCACGGCAGGAACGGCCGCCGCACCTGCTGCCAGCGCCAGGATTCCGGCAATCAGTACGCCGGCGTCATCACCAAGGTCCACCCCCGGAATGACCAGGTCATCCAAGATGCCACCAAAGTCAATGTAATTGCCACCGGAGAAGGAATGCAGCTGAGCCTCAGTACCGTTAAAGAGGTTCAGGTCAACGTCCGTCTCAATGCCGGCCACTCGCCCAGAACCCGAGCGCTGCCAGAAGGCCAGCTTGTCCCAGCCGCCGACCGGGTCTGGCGCGGTGTCCTGGTAGGCCGCCAACCACAACGGGTACTCGGAGAAGCGCGTGGTGTTACCCATCTGGCCCATCCAGAAGTACTTGTAGGTGTACAGCATCGGCGTGCGGCCTGTCAGGGACCTTACCTCCGTCATGAAGGTATCAATCCACTCAGCAAGCTGGTCGGCATTCAACCCCTCGTCCACCTCGATGTCGAGCACCGGCGGAAGGGTCTGCGTCGGGACCAGCGCGATCTGGGAGGCAAAGCTGGCCGCCTGCTGCTTGGCATCCCCTGCCGGGCGGGCATAGTGGTATGCGCCAACCTTGAGCCCAGCAGCAGCTGCGGCGTTGGCGTCACGCACGAAGTGGGAATTTACAAACCCGATACCTTCTGTGGCCTTAACAAAGGCATAGGACTGGCCATCGGACTTCACGGCATCCCAATCGATTCCGCGCAGGGACATGTGGTTATTGCCGGAGACATCCACACCGGAAGGCGCGTAGGACGGGATGGCAACAGCAGTGGAAACGGATAAAGCAACGGCCGCTACTGCGGTAACGGCGGCGGTAACAAGGCGACGTGCATGGCTCATGCGCGCCACACTACCTCCTCTTTAACACTAACCACTGAAGCAACACGCGAAACATTCAACTCTTATGCCACACATTTAACACGACTCCTATCACTCGCCCCAGCAACAGCAACCGCTGCTAAACTGCGCTTCACATCGCCACCACCCCAGCAGGCGATAACGACCTCAAAGAAGGACAGCGCCATGGACCACCCCTCCATCGACCCACACCTTCCCAACGACCCCGACGCACCCCCAGAGTCCCAGGAAACGGAACTTCCCTCACGCCGCGACGTCAAAGGATTTCTTAACGAGAACCTCGCGCTGAGGGGCTCCGCTATCCTTCTGGGTGGGTGGCCGCTGGGGTTACTCTCCTTGATTTTTGCAGACAGCGCCGCATCGGGCGGCGATGATGCCGCGTCCTACTTCTTCGGCTTCCTCGGCATATTCACCTTGATCGGGCTGAGTTTTGCAGCGCTTTTTCTCGCACCATTCTTTGCCTTCATCGCCATCGCGTCACTCAACACTGACTCGCCTAAAGGCAAACGAAAAGCCATCATCGCAATCGTGCTTTCGGTAGCGTCGTTGATTCCCGTTGTCGCGTACTTCGGACCGGACCTTTTGTCTTAGGACCCGACTCTCGGTGACAACTCCCCAGCTCTGACTAGCACGCTGTGCTTGGCGACGCCCCACCCAAACTTGCGGACTCAGCTCATCCAGGAATCCAGGGCAGGATGCGCCGCCGCCACGAAGACCGTGGCCCAGCTTATTGCATCGCTATTCGGAACCCAGCCCATCCACGATTCGCACTGTCTCCATCGCCACGCGCACGACTTTGCCAATCAGGTCCACGATGTAGCGCGGGTTGCCCACCTCGTCTGCCCAATCATTCGGGTCGTTGACGATGCCAGAGGCCTTATCTTTCTTGACCTGGTAACGGTCAATCAGCCAAGCGACAGCTGAGCGCGAACCCAACATGTACTCGTCGGCCTCTTCCGGAATACCGGATATGGTCACGCGCTTGTTGTAGATCAGTTTGGTCACGTCATTGACGTTCTTGCCCGTCTCCGGGTTCTTGCGCTTAGCCCACTTCATCTTGAGCACACGCCAGGTCTCACGATCCGACTCATCACCCTTGACCTGAATGTCCAGCGGCCATGGCTCCACGTCCTCGTAGCTCACGTGCAGGTCCATCAACTCTTGGCCAGCCGCAGCGAACTTGTCGAACTCCACACGCGACGAAGGCGTCTCAATATGCGGCAGCATCTTCTTCAAGTCAGCCGCATACTTCGTCCGGTAGCCGGGGTCATGCAGCTTGCCGTAGACAAAGTGGAAGATGTCATCACCCGTGATGTCAGTACCCAACGCATCGCGGTAGAGAGCCTTAATCTCATCAGTAATGTTGTCCACGCGCACATAGCCGTCAACGACCTCACCCACCTTGCCATAGATGCTGGCCTCGCCCTGCTTGGCGACGCTCCCCTCACCAAACAGCCCTCCGTCGTCGGCTTCGGCGGCGGCCCAGGTGAAGCGGGGGAAGAATTGGCCACCCGATCCTGCACCAGTGACATGTAGGTCAGGCAGCAAATTTGTGGCCACGACAGAAAAAGGAACAGCAGAACCATTCCCGACCTGATAGAACCCGATATTCCGGTGTTCTGGAGTTGGGAACATTGATGGGAGTTGATATGTGTCGTTGCTAAGCTGACGATCCTCGTCGAAGTAACAAAACTGCCCCATAAACGGCCTGTAAATTGACCGCCTGTATTTAGATTTATCAATACGGATAGTTTTACCCTGAAGAACCTGCCGTCGGTTTACACGATCCCATGAGAATTTAGAAGGGTCGAGTTCCCCCTTAAGTTCTTCAAAGGAGAGCTTCTGGCGCGATATCGCCATTTTCTGAGCCACTTCTGCTACAGAGTTGTAGTAGTTAGCCGCTTGCTTCGTATTACTCAACAGCTGGATCGCAGAGTAGTTGTAACACCATGCATCCCGGGATGTCTTCAGTCCTGCAGAGTAGTGCCTGAAAAACCTGATCAACTCGTCTTTTTTCTCGCCAATAACCGGCCAAGTGTCGAATTGCATTGTACGCTGGTTCAGCCAGTCACCATGCTTATTAGGTGTAATTGACTTCCAATCGATTTGTTCAATACTCGCCTTTTCGACAATTTGAAGTTTCTCTCGTGTCGAAAGGTAATCACCAATATCTTTGTAATGTAGTTCGAAACCGGACTTAACATAATCTTTTACACCGATCATTATTGCGATAGTTGTACGGCCGCCGTCGCGAAAGACGTTGCCAGCCTCTCTTTGGCGTTGCTTGCCCGCCGTACGTGCATTGCCCCTAAGATTAAAAACATAAACGTCTGCGAAATCCTGGCCCATCGATAAACGCACACCGTCACCCGTGTTGCCGTCGATCCATCCGCCATTGGAGACAAACGCGACGACGCCTTGGTCACCGATACGGTCCGTAGCCCAGCGAAATGCGCGGAGATATGAGTCGTATAAAGAACCTTTTCTCTGCGCTGTGGATTTCTCCGCGTACGTCTCCGCAATGCGCCTGTCCAAGCTCGGATATTTCAGGTTCGCGTTGAGGTCATTCGCGGACTTCTGCCCTGCTGAATACGGCGGGTTGCCAATCACCACGTTGATTGGTGCCTTCTTCTGGCGCTCGATGGTCTCGTTGTTCTCGCGGAAGATGTTGAGGTCCGGGATGTCGCCTTCCTCGTGGATTTGGAAGGTATCCGCTAACGCGATGTTGGTGAATGGCACGTACTCGGGTGCTGGTTCGCCATTGCGCAGGGCTGCCTCTTCACGCAGCGCGTTGTAGGTGGTCTCAATGTTGACGGCAGAGACGTAGTAGGCCAACAACGTGATCTCGGTGGCGAAGAGTTCGTTGGCGTACTTGCGGGCCAGGTCTTCCGGCTTGATGAGGCCGGACTGCAGGAGGCGAACCGTAAAGGTGGAGGTGCCGGCGAAGGGGTCGAGGATGCACACGCCCTCGTCGGTAAGTCCCTTACCGAAGTGCTTCTTGGATACATCGTCGGCGGCGCGCAGGATGAAGTCGACAATTTCGACTGGGGTGTAGACGATGCCAAGGGCTTCTGATTGCTTCTTGAAGGCCTTGCGGAAGAACCGCTCGTAGAGCTCCTTGATGACCTGCTGCTTGCCGGAGGCGGAGTTCACCTCAGAGGCGCGGACGCGGACGGACTCGTAGAACTTCTCCAGGGACTCGGTTTCGGTATCGAGGTTCGCCTTGGACAATGCCTTGACCATCTTCTCCATAACCTGGGCCACGGGGTTATGGGTGATGAAGTCATGGTTCTCAAAGAGCGCGTTGAAGACCGGTGCCGTAATTAGGTGCTGCGAGAGCATCGAGATGGCGTCTTCTTCGCTGATGCCATCGTTGAGGTTATTGCGCAGGCCTTCGACGAAGGTGTCGAATTCCGTGCGAAGGGTTCCATCGGCGCCATCGAGAAGAGCTTTGATGCGGGTGATTTGGTTCTCCGCAATGGTGGCGACGTCGTCTGCCCAGTCCTCCCAGTAGGTGCGGGTGCCGACTTTGTCCACCAGCTTGGTGTAGATGGCTTCTTGCCACTGTTCCAGCGGGAACAATGCCATCTGCTTAGCGAGATCTCTGCGTCGCTCCTCCTCGTCAATATCGCCGCCGCCAGTATTCGCATCGCTGGCATTGAGCTTCTCCCGCGGATCTTCTTCTGCGTTTTTGCTGGCGTTCGGATCATCGGGAATCGGATTGACCGGAATTGGGATGATGGGAAGGTCTGGTTCTTTACTGCCGTTAAGGGCGATGGAATTAATCTTCGCGTTGAAGCGGTCATCGTGGGCGCGCAGCGCGTTGAGGATTTGCCAGACAACCTTGAAGCGCTGGTTGTCATTGAGTGCTTCTGCTGGGGAGACGTTGCTGGCTACGGCGACGGGCAGGATGATGTAGCCGTAGTCCTTGCCCTCAGACTTACGCATGACGCGGCCGACGGACTGGACCACGTCCACCATGGAGTTACGGGGGTTGAAGAAGATGACGGCATCCAGGGCTGGGACGTCAACGCCCTCAGAAAGGCAGCGCGCATTGGTGAGCATGCGGGACTCGTGCTCCCCTGCTGGGGATTCCAGCCAGGACAGCCTCGTGCCGCGTTCCATGGCGTTCATGCCGCCGTCGACGTGCTGGGCGGCGACGTTAAGGTCGACGTTGGTCAGGGAGACGTCGTTAAGCACTGCCTTTTCTTTGAGCAGTTCTTGGTGGGTGCCGATGAGTGAGGGGTAAGTCTCCGCAATGAGTTGGGAGGTCTTGATGTCCTTGGCAAAAGCCACCGCGCGCTGCATGGGCTGGGCGTCCTCGTCGAAACCGCCCTTCTTGCCTTGCAATTCGCCGGAGCGCTTGGCCAGGCCGTTCCAGGCGCCAATCATGGCAGACGCCAGAGAAAGGTTGACCTGGTTGTTCTCACTGTGGGCCATAGCTTGGGCGGCCACGGATTCATCCACGGTCATGACAAGCACCTTGTAGTCCGTGAGCAGCCCCTTATCCACGGCCTCACCGAAGCCAAGGCGGTAGAACTCCGGGCCGTAGATAGCTTCATCATCCATGGAGGCCAGTTCCGCGGAGTGTTCTTCGGCTTTGCCCTTGACGGCTTCGTCGTAGAGGCGCGGGGTAGCCGTCATGTAAAGGCGCTTGGAAGCCTTGATGTAGTCGGCATCGTGGACGCGGACGAAGTTGCTGGCGTCCTCACCGGCCAAGGTGATGCCGGTGGTGCGGTGGGCCTCATCGCAGATGACGAGATCGAAATCATCGAGGCCCACCTGCTGGGCCTCATGCACCGCCTGGATGGACTGATAGGTAGAGAAGACGATGTTGAGGCCCTTGGCCCGCTTGCCGGATTCAAAGCGTGTGGTGATGTCCTTGCCCTCAGTAGAAACGGGAACCTCAAGGTCATAAACAGCGATATCCTCGGCCTTCTTGGAGACCTTGCTATCGGAGCACACCGCGAAGGCGCGCATGTCGAGGCGGCCCTGGGCGGTCCACTCCTTCAGGGTTTGGGAGAGCAAGGAAATAGACGGCACGAGGAAGAGGATGCGGGCCTTGCCGCCGTTGTCCTCAGCGACGCGCTCCGCGAGGCGCAGGGCGGTAAAGGTTTTGCCGGTACCGCACGCCATGATGAGCTTGCCGCGGTCATGGGTCTTAAACCCTTCGATGGCTTTGTCAATTGCCGCCTGCTGGTGCGGGCGGGGCTCAAAAGTTTCACGTTGGGAGAGGTTGATCTGGATGGTCTTATCGCGGACTTCCGAGCCAGGGAAAGCCACATCCCAGTTAATGGGTGACTCCGCAATCGCGGAGATGCCAATGCGGCTGGTCGGAATAATCTGGTTGGCTAGGGCATCCTCCGCGTGGGAGGACCAGTGATCCGTGGTGGAGATAATCAAGCGGCTGCCAAAGTGCTGGCGGCCTTCTTCAGTGTCAAAAGAATGCCCGGAAGCCTCGAAGAAAGAATCCAGGTGGGACTTCTGGATGCGCGCCTTGGAGTCATAGAACTTGCACTGGATGGCGGTCCACGTGCCGTCATCCACGCGGCGAGCCACCAGGTCAATGCCGGTATCTGCCTTACCACCGTTGTAGCGCCAATCCGTCCAGCGGCAGACCTCATCGAATTGGTTCTTCAAGGTCGGGTCGGTCTTGAAATAGTTGACCATCAGCTTCTCAAAGGCAATGCCATATTTGGCCTTTGGTTGGTTTTCACGCAGCTGTTCTAGGACCTCAGAGAACTTCGACATGACAACATTGTGCCTGATGGGCTATCGGCTCCGTGGCACAACACCGAAGATTGCGAAACGCATTTGCTCGCCTTTGTCTTTGGGCGTCGGTACTGGCCGGGAGCTGTTGTGTTTACACCGACCGCGCGCGGCGAATGATCTCTGGGAGTTCTGCCAGGACGGCGTCGATGTCCTCTTCAGTGGTCATTCGTCCCAAGCTGAAGCGCAGGCTGCCGCGGCCGTGTTCTTCGTCAATGCCCATGGCTTCGAGCACGTGGGACATGCGGTTAACGCCCGCGTGGCAGGCAGAGCCGGCGGAGGCTTCGATGCCGGCGGCGTCGAGAAGCATGATGAGGCTGTCGCCGTCCGTGCCAGGGAAGGACACGTGCAGGTGAGAAGCCAAGGTGGGCTCGGCAGAGTTAATGATGACGTTGTCGATGCTGGATTCGATGCCGGCCTTGAGCTTGTCGCGGAGTGTAGTCAGGCGGGTGTCCTCCTGCTCCATTTCCGCGACGGATTCACGCAGGGCCGCAGCAAGTGCGCTGGCGCTGGCCACATCCACGGTGCCGGGGCGGATGCCGCGCTCTTGGCCGCCGCCGAAGGCTAGTGGCAGCGGCGCTGGGGTACGGCGTGCGAGCAGCAGGCCGATGCCGCGGGGACCGCCGAACTTGTGAGCGCTGGCCGCGAGTGTGGTGGCACCCAGCTCGTGGAAGTTGATGGGCAGCTTGCCGGCGACCTGTACGGCGTCGATGTGCACCGGGGTGTTGTGTGCGGCGGCGCGCTGAGTAATATCCGCGACCGGCTGAATGGCGCCGGTCTCATTGTTGGCCCACATGCAGGTAGCTAGTGCGGCCGGGGTATCCAGGGCTACGAGGTCACTGACGTGGCCGGTGGAATCAACCGGAAGCAGGTCAACGGTCGCACCGTGCTCAGCGTGGAGCTTCTCCACGGTTTCGAGTACGGCAGGGTGCTCGATGGGGGTCGAAACGATGCGCTGCGCTGCTTCGGGCGAAGCCGACTGCGCAGCGCGGAAAAGGCCTTGAATGGCGATGTTGTCCGCCTCCGTGCCGGAGGAGGTGAAGATGACCTCGATGGGTTCGCAGCCGAGCAGCTCGGCGACGGTCTCGCGGGCGTCGTCCAGCACGGAGCGCGCCTTGCGCCCCGAGGCATAGGACGCGCCCGGGTTGAGGGAACTGGCTGCCTTCGTCCATGCGTCGATGGCGCTTTGACGCATGGGCTGGGTGGCTGCGTAATCGAGGTAGAGCGGCATTAGTTGCCGGCCTCCTTGCGCTTGGTCAACTCCGCGGCGAGTGCCGGGGCGATCTCATGGAGGTCACCCACCACGCCCAAGTCGGCGATCTGGAAGAAAGGCTCGTCCTGGTCCTGGTTGACAACGACGATGGTCTCCGAGGTCTGCATGCCGGAGGTGTGCTGAATAGCACCGGAAATGCCGAGGCCGATGTAGAGCTTCGGGGACACGGTTGCGCCGGTCTGACCGATCTGGAAGGCGGGGTCGTAGAAACCCTCGTCCACAGCGTCGCGGGTGGCACCGACGGCGGCACCGAGGGCGTCGGCAAGCGGCTCCACCACATCGGCGAACTTATCGCCCACGCCGCGGCCGCCGGCCACAACGACCTTGGCGGAGGTTAGCTCCGGACGGGCGGTCTTCTCCGCCGGGGTGAAGGAGGTGACGGTGACGTCCTTCGCGGTGGCGGCAGGCAGCTCAAAAGGAGCAGGAGCTGCGGTGACCGGCTGCGGTTCCGCGGTGACGGTTCCCGGGCGCAGGGTGTAGACCACAGAGCCGGTAGCCGTGGAGGAGGTCTCGTAGGAGCCGCCAAAGATGGTGTGGTGTGCGCTGCCGTCAGCATTGATGCCGTCGACGTTGACCAAAGCGCCGGAGCCGAGGCGGGCGGCGAGGCGGCCGGCGATCTCGTTGTTGGTCGGGGTGGAGGCCAGCACGATGGGCGCCGGGTTATTGGCGGCCAAGGCGTGGAGGGCGTCAACCTCCGGGGTGACGATGCGCTGCTCATAGTCGGCGGCGGTGGCCTGAACTACCTGGGCTGCACCGAAGTTGCCCAACTCGGCATCGAAGGAGGCGGCGGTGGCGGCATCCTTGGCAACAACAACGGCGGAGACGGTGCCAAGTGCGCGGGCGGCGGTGATGAGCTCGCCGGTCACGGGGCTGAGCTGGTCTGCTTCGTGCTCAACTAGGACATAAACGTGAGACATATCTTTTCTCCTTTAACCCTCGATGAGATTCTTGGCGGCCAGGAAATCTGCGACCTTGGCGGCAGCCACGGCCGGATCAGGATCAGTGATGACCTCACCGGCGGTGCGGGCTGGGCGCTGCACGGAGGCGGTGACCGTGGTGGTGGACGGCACGCCATCAATGCCGAGGTCGGCCACGGCGAGGGTGGTGACCTCAGCCTTCTTGGCGGCCATCAGGCCCTTGAAGTTGGGGAAACGCGGCTTATCGGCCTTGTCAGTAAAGGACAGGAGGGCTGGGAGATTAGCCTCAAGCTCCCAGTGGCCGTGGGCATCCTCGCGAGTGCCGGTGGCGGTGGCACCCGCGAGGGAGGCGGCCTTGAGCTCCGTGAGCGCGGGCAGCTGGCGGTACTCGGCCAGGAGGCCAGCAACAAGGCCAGTGGAGGCGTCGGAGGAGTTATTGCCCAGGGTGATGACCTGGACTTCGCCGAACTTTTCTGCCACCTGGTTGATGGCGGCGTTGAGAACCCAGGCAGTAGCCAGGGCGTCGGCGCCGGCGAGGGCGTCGTCGACCACGTGCACGGCGTGGTCCGCGCCCATGGCCAGGGCCTTGCGCAGGGCTTCATCGGCAGCGGCCGGGCCCATGGTGAGTGCGACGACCTCATAGCCGGCATCGGCATTGTCGTCGCGCAGGCGCAGTGCCTGTTCGACGGAGTACTCGTTAACCTCATCGATGACGTTATCCACCGAGGTGCGGTCCAAGGTGTGGTCCGCCTCGAGGGTCTTCGTTGACCACGTATCCGGTACGTGCTTAACCAGAGCCACAATGACTGGCATGTGGGCACTTCCCCTTCCGTAAATTTTGAAACTATTAGGGTGCGTAATTACCTTCGGTCGATACTACTCGCGGTCCGCACAGCACCGCGACTCCTTTGGCCCCAATGCGGGTGACCACGAGCGTCTTGGCCGTCGAGCCCTTGAGCTTGAGCTTCTTGCGCAGCTGGTCCGGGTCCACTTCTTGCCCGCGTACCAAGATCTCCAGGGAGCCCACATCGTGTGCGGCCATGGCCGCCTTGAGCTTCCTCATGGGCACCATCTCGATGAATTCAAATCCAGAGGTGCCCTCCGGCAGGCGCTCACCGGTAAGGTAGGCAATGCGCGGGTCCAGCTGGTGCAGCCCTTCCCGCGCGGCGTAGTATCGCACCAGCCCGGCGCGCACGATGGCGCCGTCGGGGTCGATGAGGAAGCGGCCGATGGGGCCGGCGTCGGGAAGCTCGTGCTCGGCGACGTCATCGTCGATGACGTCCTTGGTCACGCCGTCGGGCTTGGTGCTGAGGATAACCGCCCGCTTCCCCGTGCCGAGTCCCGGTGTGTACAGGCAGGTCTCTTTGACCCCGCCGTCGAGGCTGGCCACGCAGGCTAGACCTTCCCATTCGGAGTGGTCGATGCCGGGCGCGCATTTGATAGCCATCTCGCCGTGGGTCGCTAGCAGGTCCGCCGGTGGCGGCAGGAGTTGGTCGAGGCGGGTGATGCGTTTTCCACCTTGGCGGCGGGCGGGGTCGGCGATGCAGACCCGGGCGGTGGTTGTGGTGGTAAGCGCATCGGCACGGAAGACCGGGTGCTCAATGTTGTGCTGCGCCATGGCCACGCGGGAGGCGTCGAGGTCACTGCCCACATATGTGCCGGGCGCAAAGGCCTGCCCCTCCGTGCCGATGGAGCAGGTGAGGTCGTGGACGAGGTCGACGCCGCGTGCTTTAAGAAACTGCGCGCGGTACTGAGCGACTGCCGGCGGCGTGGCCTGTTGTGCCGAATCATGGTCCATGAGCCAGTCCTGTGGCAGTTTGCCGGAGCGCCGGGAGTTCAGCAACTCGGCCACCGCGCGCCCATAGTCCCCAAACTGCGCCTGGAGCTTGGCGACGTCCCTCAGGTGCCCCTTCTTCGTCCCCTCCAGGTCTGCGGCAGCAGCGTCGATAGTGGCGGCGTTGTCACGCAGGAAGGCGACCTCGTCGAGGGTATAGCTCATGGTGTGTTTTCTAGATGCGGTTTACGGGAAAGGTGGTGAAGAATTCGCGGTAGCGTTCATCGTCTTCGGGGTCACCGATGATGGGGCGCAGGTCGGAGAAAGAGGCGTCATCCATGACCTCCTGCACGCTGCGATAGGAAGCTAGGCGCTTGAGCTGCGCCCAGGTGGGGATGGCGAGGCGTACGAGCCCGGCGCGCCAGCCGTCGAGGACGAGCTGTGGGTCGAACCATCCGGCATCGTCGGCCTCACCGGTATCGCCATCGGGTTCTTGGCCTTCTGGCAACACGCCAATGAAGAAGAAAGTGTCGAACCACTGGTTCTTGACTTCCCCGGCCCAGCGCGACCACGGCAGGAACATGTCGGCATCCACGCGCATGCCGTTGTGGGACAGGAACTCTGTGAACGAGATGGCGTGAGTTTCCAACAGTTCGCGCTCGCGGTGATAGCGGGAGGCATCGGAGACGATGCCGTCGTCCCGGATGGCCAGCAGCGTGCCGGATTCTTCGAAGAGCTCGCGTGCGGCGGCGAAGACGAGAGCATGGGCCTTGTACTTCGTTACGCCCATGCGCCGCGCCATGGAGACTACCGAGCGCCCAGCCCATAGCTCGCCGGAATCCCAGGAGCGGGGTGGGAAATCGCGGGGGTCTACTCCCCCGCCGGGAAAGACCACGTGCCCGGGGTAATTGCGCATGGTGTGGACGCGTTCTTGAATCCACACCTGGATGCCGTCGGGGCTATCGCGCAGCAGGAGGACGGTTGCGGCCAAGCGCGCGCCGTTGAAGCCGGTGGTGTCGCCACTATCGATGGCATCCAGGGCGTCGTGATCGGGCTGGCTCATGCAACTTTCCGTGTTATTGATATCGCGCACGCGCTATCAAGGGCTGCTGTCAAGGGCTTGGGTGGCTTATCGAATACGGCGGGCGAAGTACCTCTCCCCGATTCGGTCCACCTGGATGGGCTGGTGGAAGGCAGTGGAAAGGTTCTCCGATGTGAGCACCGTATTGATGAGTCCTTTGGCCACGACTCTACCCTCATCCAGGATCATCGCATGCGTAAATCCGTAAGGGATTTCCTCGACGTGGTGAGTAATCATGACGATGGCGGGGGCATCCGGGTCCAAGGCCAAATCACCCAGGTAACCCACGAGGTCCTCGCGGCCACCCAAGTCCATGCCTGCGGAAGGTTCATCCAGGATGAGAAGCTCCGGATTAGACATGAGCGCGCGGGCTAAGATGACGCGCTTCTTTTCACCTTCGGACAGCGTTCCCCACGTGCGCTTGGCTAGGTGGGAAGCGCCGACCTGGGCCAAGATGTCATCGGCACGGGAGAAGTCCATGTCCTGGTAGTCCTCGCGCCAGCGGCCCAGGACGGCATAGCCGGCGGAGATCACGAGGTCATCGACGCGTTCGCCATCGGGGATGCGGTGCTGCACGGCGGCTGAGGAGATGCCGATGGCCGCGCGGAGATCGCGCATATCGGTCTTTCCGATGCGCTCGCCCATGAGGTAGGCCACGCCGGCAGACGGGAATTCCTCGGCAGCGGCCATGCGCACGAGCGAGGTTTTGCCCGCACCATTCGGGCCGATGATGACCCACCGCTCATCGAGCTCAACCTGCCAGTCAACGGGGCCGACGAGGGTATTGCCGCCGCGGCGCAGCTCGACGCCGCGGAAGTCGATGAGCCAGTCCTCATCGGTGGGCTGGTTCTCTAGGTTCATATCGCCAGTTTGCTCAGGAGTGTTCACAGTCCCCCATTGTGGCCGATATTTTCCGTCGCCGGTGTAACTGACACAGTCTTCCCCGGTGAAACTGGCACAGCTGCATTATTCTATGGGCATGACTCAACGCCTTGGTATCGACGATGTCCGCCCTTCTCTTTCTGGAAACGTAGCCTCGAAAGCCGTAGTCGGCGAGGTTATCCCCGTCACCGCATTGGTATGGCGCGAGGGCCACGACGCCGTTGCCGCAACCCTGTCGGTATGGAACACCGAATCCCCCTCCACCTCCTCCGTCACGATGACAGTGGATCCGGATAACCAGGATCGCGTCCATGGTGTCTTTACCCCTGCTACCCCGGGCCGCTGGTTCTTCCGCGTCGATGCCTGGTCTGATCCCATGGCCACGTGGCGAAATGCCGTCACCAAGAAGATGGAAGCCGGCCAGTCGGCACGCGAGCTCAACAACGATCTTCTCCATGGCGCGGAGCTCTTTGAAGAAGCCGCACTTCAAAGCCCGAGCGAGAAGGCTGAGCTGCTGTTTAAGGCATCGAAGGCGCTGCGGGACGAGCAGGGGGACGTCGATAAGCGCGTGCGTACCGCGCTTTCTGATGAGGTCGCTGAGATTCTGCACCACCACCCACTGCGCCACCTCCTCGTGGAAGGTGACATCCACGAAGTCTTGGTGGATCGCCGCGATGCGCTGTTTAACTCTTGGTATGAGCTCTTCCCGCGCTCCACGGGTGGGTGGGACGCCGAGGGCAACCCGGTGCATGGCACCTTTGAGACCACCGCGCAGGCACTTGAGCGCGTGGCGGCCATGGGCTTTGACACCGTGTACTTCCCGCCGATTCACCCCATTGGTGAGGTGCACCGCAAGGGCAAGAACAACTCCGTTGTAGCTGAGCCCGGCGATGTCGGCTCACCGTGGGCCATCCAGGATCATTCCACCACTCACCCGGAACTGGGCACGATGGAGGACTTCAAGGCCTTGGTGAAGAAGGCCGAGGAATTGGGCCTCGAAGTCGCCCTCGACCTGGCGCTCCAGGCCTCCCCAGATCATCCGTGGGCCAAGAGCAATCCGGAGTTTTTCACCGTGCTTGCCGACGGCACCATTGCCTACGCCGAAAACCCACCCAAGAAATACCAGGACATCTACCCGCTGAACTTCGATAACGACCCGGACGCCATCTACGCGGAGATTTATCGCATCGTCATGATTTGGGTCGAAGCCGGTGTCACCACCTTCCGCGTGGACAACCCACATACCAAGCCCACCAACTTCTGGAACTGGCTTATTTCCAAGGTGCATGTGACCCACCCAGAGGTCATCTTCCTGTCTGAGGCCTTTACCCGCGCCCCGCGCCTCTTCGGTCTGGCTAAGGCCGGCTTTACGCAGTCCTATACCTACTTCACGTGGCAGACCTCCAAATATGATCTGACGAAGTTCGCACAGATGCATGTGGAGCAGGCCGATATTTGCCGCCCCAACCTCTTTGTCAATACCCCGGACATTCTCCACGAGTCTCTCCAGACCGGCGGGCGCGCCATGTTTGCCATCCGCGCTACGTTGGCGGCCACGCTTTCCCCGCTGTGGGGTGTCTATTCCGGTTTCGAGCTCTACGAGCACCAGGCCGTGAAGCCGGGCAGCGAGGAGTACCTCGATTCGGAGAAGTACGAGCTGCGACCCCGTGACTTCCAGGCAGCCATCAAGTCCGGTGACTCCCTGGAATCCTATATCCGCCTGCTCAACCTCATCCGCCGTGAGAATCCGGCACTGCAGCAGCTGCGTACGCTGCGCTTCCACAACACAGATAACGAGGCCATCATCGCCTACTCCAAGGCGGATGCCGCGACCGGCAACGTGGTTTTGATCGTAGTGAATCTCGATCCGCGCAATGCGCAGGAGGCGACGGTCTACCTGGATCTGCCCGCCGTGGGCCGCCACCCGGGGGATCACTTCACCGTCCAGGATGCTATTAGTGGCTCGGCCTACGAGTGGTCCGACCGCAACTTTGTGCGCCTCGAGCCGCTTCGCGACGTCGCCCATGTCTTCATCCTGCCTCCTGCCGACCATGACCTGCAGGAGCAGCTGGCCTGGCGCCGTGTGGAGGACTACCGCCCCTAGTTGTCTTTTGGCCCGCGCGGGTGACGAGAGTTAGGTAATTTGGTCATTATGAACATCCCGGCCACCGATCGTGAACGTCTCAATTCCTGCCGCCACCATGCTCCCCATGATTTTTATGGGTGGCATCAAGGAACCGTCCGCACCCGCCGCCCCGGTGCCGAAGCCGTCGAGCTCGTCACCGCGGAAGAGACCATCGCCATGACCCAGGTCGGCGATGACATCTGGGAGGCGCCGCTGGCGGTTGAATCCGACTACCGCCTGCGCATCACCTACCCTGGTCAGCCTGCAGTTGAGGTGGCCGATGGCTACCACTTCCTGCCCACCCTGGGCACCTTGGACCAGCATCTCATTGGTGAGGGCCGCCATGAGCGCCTGTGGGACGTGCTCGGCGCCAATCTGAAGACCTACACCACCGACATGGGCGAAGTCACCGGTACCGCTTTTGCCGTGTGGGCCCCGAATGCAGAAGGTGTAGCCGTTGTCGGTGACTTTTGCGGTTGGAACCCTACTCAGTTCCCCATGCGCAGCCTGGGCTCCACCGGTATCTGGGAGGTCTTTATCCCGGGCGTTGGTGAAGGCGAGCGCTATAAGTTCGCCGTACATGGCAAGAATTCGCCGCGCATCGATAAGGCCGATCCCCTGGCCAAGCGCACCATTGCCCCGCCGGAGACGGCCTCGGTAGTAACGCAGTCCGACTTCGCGTGGACTGATGAGGAATGGATGTCGCAGCGCAACGATGACCTCGATGTGCCGATGAGCATCTATGAGCTGCACGTCGGCTCTTGGAAGATCGGCGCCAACTACAACAGCCTCCGCGAGGAACTCATCCCCTACTTGCTCGAGCACGGCTTTACCCACGTGGAAATGCTGCCCGTGGCCGAGCACCCCTTCGGCGGTTCCTGGGGATACCAGGTGTCGGGCTACTACGCTCCGTCTGCCCGCTGGGGCGCCCCGGACGAGCTGCGCGCGCTCATCAATGACCTGCACACGGCCGGCATCGGCGTCATCATCGACTGGGTCCCCGCCCACTTCCCCAAGGATGAATGGGCACTCGGCCGCTTCGACGGCCAGGCGCTGTACGAGCACCCCGACCCGCGCCGCGGCGAGCAGGCAGACTGGGGCACCTACGTCTTCGACTTCGGCCGCAACGAGGTCCGCAACTTCCTCGTGGCCAATGCGCTTTACTGGGCGGAGGAATTCCACATCGACGGCCTGCGTGTCGACGCGGTAGCTTCCATGCTCTATTTGGACTACTCCCGCGACGAATGGCTGCCCAACATCTACGGCGGCCGCGAAAACCTTGAGGCAGTCCAATTCCTCCAGGAAACTAATGCCACCCTCCACCGAACCCACCCGGGTGTTCTCACCATTGCGGAGGAATCCACCTCCTGGCCAGGTGTTACCGCGCCGACTCACGAAGGCGGCCTCGGCTTTAACCTGAAGTGGAACATGGGCTGGATGAACGACACCCTGGAATACTTCAAGCACGAGCCCATCCACCGCCGCTACCACCACGGTGAGCTGACGTTCTCCATGGTCTATGCCTACTCCGAGCGCTACGTGCTGCCGTTTAGCCACGATGAGGTCGTCCACGGCAAGGGCTCCCTGTGGGAGCGTATGCCGGGCGATGATTGGAACAAGGCCGCGGGCCTGCGTGCCCTTTACGGATACATGTTCTCCCATCCCGGCAAGCAGTTGATGTTTATGGGCCAGGAGTTCGGTCAGACCACCGAGTGGTCTGAGGGCAACTCCGTGGACTGGTCCAACCTAGAAGGCTGGGGCAACGAATGGCACCACGGCATCAAGCGCCTGGTGCGTGATCTCAACGTGGTGTACAAGCAACACCCAGCCCTGTGGTCGCAGGACTTCACCCAGGACGGCTTCCAGTGGGTCAAGGCGGATGACTCCGACAACAACATGTTGGGCTATGTGCGCTACGGCAAGGACGGCTCCGCGCTGTTGGCGGTGTGCAACTTCTCCGGCAGCTCCGTGCCCAACTATGACCTCTGGGTGCCGCGCGATGGCGAGTGGGAGCTGGTCATCAACACCGACGACGCCGTCTACCAAGGCGCCGGCAACGACCTAGCCCATCATGTTCACTCGGAAGGCAACCACCTCCACCTGCACCTGCCGGCTAATTCAGTGCAGTGGTATGCCTTCCGCGGCTAAGCTGAGTGGCCTAGCGCCGAGCCTGGTTCGGCACGTGCTCACGCTCGTCGCAAGCAAGGCCTGAGAGAGACAACTGCCCGATCTGCCAAAGATCACCGCTGGGATCGAATTCCAGCCCCTACTTTTGGCAGATCAGGCAGTTTCAGTTTCAGTCCTACGCGTGAGCATCAAGGAAAGCTCTTACGCGAGCATCAATGTCATCGCGCAGCGCATCCATACGCTCCTCGCCCTCCATGCCGCGCAGGGACGGATCTTCAATCTCCCAACGCTCAGCCACTCCGTCATAGTCGGCATCCCCGACGACGATGACGTGGTCGACGGAGGAGGCTAGGGATTCGTCGATAAGCGTCGGCGTTCCCGACATATCGGCACCAATCTTGGCCAGTGAGGCCTGCGCCTCGGCATTTACGCCCTGCTCACGGTGCTGCTCGGTGGTCTGCACGCCAGCGGAATAGATATCCCAGTCCGGAGCGTGCTTCTTAGCTAGAGCGGCCGCCATCTGAGATTTGCCGCGATTGGTGTTACAGAGAAAAAGTACGGAGGTCATACCTCCGTACTGTAGACGATGATTACTGAACGGTTTTCTCAATCTCGTAGTAAACCGGCAAGGACTTCCAGTTGAAGGTCACGTTGCTGACGTTCTCAGACCAGCCGCCGACGACGTTCGGGGAGAAAAGCGGAATGGCAGGAAGGTCACGCAGGAGCAGTTCCTGGGCCTGGTTGTAGAGCTTGGCGGCTTCCTCCGGGGAATTAGCGCCATTGGCCTTGACGATGAGCTCATCGAACTCCGGGTTGGAGTACTTCGAGTCATTGGAGGCCACACCAGTGGTGAAGTTCGGGCCCAAGAAATTACCCATCGATGGATAGTCCGCGAACCAGGCGGTGCGGTAGGCACCGTCCATGCGCTCAGCGCGGTAGGCCTCACGGAAGGACTTAAAGTCCGGATAAGGGTTACCCACGGCTCGGATGCCCAAGGTGTTGCTGATGCTATTGGCCACGGCATCGGCCCAATCCTTGTTATCGCCATCAGTGTTGTAGTTGATGGGGAAGGTGTCTTCAAAGGCACCGTACTTCTTGTCGGCCTCGGCCCACAGCTTCTTGGCCTCCTCGGGGTTAAAGTCCAGATTCTCCGAGCCTGGCAGGCTGTCGCTATAGCCCTGCAGCACCGGGGAGGTGAACTCGCGGGCTGGTGTGCGGGTGCCGTGGAAGATGGTCTTCGCGATTTCCTCGCGGTTGATAGCCATCGACACCGCGCGTCGACGTAGAGCGCCCTCTTCCCCACTAAAGTGCGGGGTGTCCACGTGAATGGACATCTCTAGGTAGGTAGCAGCCGGCTTCGTTTCCTGGCGCTCGCCCAAGTCCTGCTCGTAGTTGCCGAATGCCGAGGACGGGATTGCCTCCAGCACATCGAGATTATTGGAGAGCAGATCCATGTAGGAGGCTCCGCTGTCAGCGTAGAAGACGAACTCGAGGCCATCGTTCTTCGGCGTGCGCTCCCCGCCGTACTCTGGGTTCGGCTCCAGAACAATGTTCTGGTTGTGGTTCCATTCCTTGAGCCGGTACGGGCCATTAGACACTGGGTTCTCACCAAAGCCCTGCGGATCCTCGAGGGCTTCCGGCGGCAGCGGGAAGTAGGCGTTATAGCCCAGGCGCGACGGGAAGTCACTCTCCGGCTGGGTCAGTTCGATGGTGAAGGTGCGGTCATCGAGGACCTTGAGGCCCTCCATCTCCTCCACACCTTCGCCGTAGCCTTTGATGGAGGAAAAGAAGCTCTCGTTAAGCTGCTCGTTCGCCACCGCATAATTCCACGTATCGACGAATGTCGCGGCCGTAACCGGCGTGCCGTCAGAGAAGGTGATGTCCGGCTTAAGGGTGACCTTGTAGGTCTTCTCCCCTTCTTTGTCGATGGACTCCGCCATCTCATTGTGGACCTCACCGTCAGCGTCGTAGTAGATGAGGCCGGAGTAGAGCATATCGACGACGCGCCCGCCGCCGTTCTCATTCGTCATAGCGGGGATAAGCCCCTGCTGGGGCTCGGTACCGGGGACGCGGACGATGGCATCACCACCGGCAGCCGCCTCTTGCGAGCTCCCGCCACACGCGGCCAGTGGCACAGTGAGTGCCACTGTGCCCAACAGTGCGGTAGCGGTTCGGAGAGTGCGAGATGTGCGCATGAGATTCCTTCTGTCAGAGCAACACTGAGATGTGCGTTACAACACTTTTTAGAATGTAGCATTACTCAATTCACACCCGAGGAGCTTTGGGAAACTTTTCGCTGCTCCGGTTGCGGGGTTGGTGGGCCTGTTTTAGTCTCTGTGGCCATGGGGGTATTAGAAACCTACTTCCACTACCGCAACTCGGGGATCGCGCTAGTGGAACAAGCATCCAGCTCACCCGATGAGCTCCGCGCGCTCGGCGCCGACCCAGCCGATGCCACAGAACTTGCCCACCTTCACCGCACCTACTTCGGGCACACCCGCTTTACCGGCAAACAACGCAAAGCACGTGCCGCCGCGGTGGCACACAAACATAGCCTTAGCATTCTCACCCTGATTGAGTCCTACACCGCACGCGTGAAAAAAGACCTCGATGCCTGGAACCTACGCATCAAGCTTGCCGGCACCCCCGCCCACAAAATCCGCCAGGTTGCCACCACACGCCTAAAAGAACTTCAGTCCAAGCGCACCGCCAAACCCGGAGTACGCTTCACCTACCGCTCTAAGGGACCGAACTCCATCACCATCACCGACGCCCCGACTGTCATCGCCGATATCCGCGGAACCCTAGAATCCGTTAATAAAACAAACCTGCTTGATGCTGCCCGCACCGTCATTGTCACCGGCGGTATTGGCACCAAACCCGCCGTACATGCCCAAGTCGTTGTCACCCTCAACGAACTCGACCAAATTATTAATGGTGATGGGGAGGAAATCGAACTTAACCTCACCAACGGCGGGCGCATGAGCGGGGCAGACTTTTTGGCCTACAAGTTTGCTGAGATTGGCTACGCCACCCTCATCCACCCTTTGGAAGGACCTGTTAACTCTTATAGGATTCAGCGGCATGCCAGCTGGAAACAACGCATCAGCCTGGCAGCTGAATTCCAAACCTGCTCTAGGCCCGGCTGCAACAAACCCGCTGATTACTGCGAAGTCCACCACCTCATCCCCTGGCAGGCAGGAGGTTTTACCAACCTTAAAAACCTCACCTTCCTGTGCGCCTACCACAACGGTATTAACGATGATGACCCTAAACGCCCCACTGGGCGTGGTTACATGTTCCGGCTGAACACCGGGGTGAGCTACATCCCGCCCTGGGGTGTGCCAATTACCGCCATGCCCGAATACCAAGAAGCCACAGCCCGACTCGCTTCTGAGAAAGCAGCTGAACAAGCCACAGGGCAACCACCCGACCCGCCGGGTGCGAACTGAAGCTTCGCACCCACGCCGAGACGCTGCAACCCGCCAACCACACCACGGTCAGCGGGCACATCGGCGATCCCACAGCTAGTGGAGGCAAACGTCGAGACGACGAAACTCGCCAACCAGAAAAAGGTTGACGGCCAGACAGCGAGACTAGGTACTAATACAGCGCGCTAGCGAGCTGCGTGCGGGCCGCGAGCAAGCGCGGATCACTGGAATCATAGAGGGCAAACAGCTCAAGCAGACGGTCTTTCAAACGTGCTTTGTCATCACCGGCGGTTACCTTCATGGCGTCGATAAGCCGGCTAAAGGCAACGTCCGGAGTCCCGGCGACAATGTGGGCATCAGCGGCCGCGAGCTGCTTATCCACGTCCTGCGGATTCTCCGCAGCTTCCGCAATGGGATCGCCGTCCTTCGCGGATGCTTTGAGGCGCTTGAGCACCACGGTGGTGGCACGCGCCTGCTTGATTTCGGCATTGTCAGGCTCGGCGGCAAGCACCTCATCGTAAGCAGCAATAGCGGCGTCGAAATCGCCAGCATTCAGGGCGTCCTCTGCCACGAGCAGGCGCGGGTCGGATGCTTCCTCCGTTTGGGGCTGCTCAGCACCAGTATCCTGCAGGCCGCGCAGCTGAGGGCCGAGCTTCTCGACGATCGCCGCTACCCACTGCTCCAGGTTCTCTCGGGGCTGGCTACCTTCAAAGTTGGTGACCGGCTGGCCGGCGGCAATCGCCACGGTGGTGGGCAGGTTCTGTACACCAAAGACCTGCGCGACCTGCGGCACCACATCGGCGTTGATGTAGCCCACGATGAACTTTAAGCCGCCGGCCGCGGCCATCTCCTCGAAGTCCTTCTTCAACTGCTCCGAGGCTGGGGAACGCGGGGAACCGATAAGCGCGATGACGGGTACCTCAGCGGAGCGACGCACGAGGTCATTCTCGAAGTTCTGTTCTGTGACCTCAAAGAAGGGCTGCACACCTGTCGGGGAAGGTGCACCGGCTCGACCGCCCTGCTCCTGCGCTTTCGCCTTGGCCTCTGCCTGCTGTTTAATGGCTCCCAAATCGAGGGCGCCGCCAACGTACGGTCCGGTCACTGATTTTCCTCCAAGTAACGGTTAACGGATTCTACTTTCTGGGTTATCTGCCCGGTGACGCCTTCGCGAATATCGGCCTTAATGACCAGGCTCGTGCGCGGAGAGACTGCACGGACAGCGTCGGTGGCCTCCTTAATCACCGCAAAGACTTCGTCCCACTCACCTTCGATGAGGGTGAACATCGCATTGGTCTCGTTGGGTAGGCCGGAAGCACGGACCACGCGCACGGCCTCCGCCACGGCGTCAGACATCTCGGCGCTCTCATCACCCACGATGGTCGGGGCTACAGAAAAGGCAACAATCATGCCCGCTAGTCTACCGCCGCTCCCAACAGTGGCGGTGCCAGTGCCTGCGGTCATCGCCTTGTCTGCCGCTATCGCGCGGCCACGCCACAATGTGCGCTACCCCGGGCGGGATGTTCTGGTTGCAGCTGGGGCATACGTAGAACTTCTTCGCCGCCGAACTGCCGATGTGCCGCATGATAAAGGGCTCCCCATTCGTCCAGCTCGGCCCGGGAACGGTCTGCGAGCCGAGCAACGCTCCGCCATCCCGCGGCAAGAAGCGGGGCTCCTCCCGGATTCTTCGGTTTCGGCGTGGCATTAGAACAGCCGCAGCTCGTTGGACTCGATTCCGCGCAGCTCCTGGTAATCGAGCACCACGCAGCGGATCCCGCGATCTTCGGCGAGAGTCCGGGCTTGGGGCTTGATTTCCTGCGCCGCGAACACGCCATGTACCGGTGCTAGCAGGTCATCGCGGTTAAGCAGTTCCAGGTAACGCGTAAGCTGCTCGACGCCATCGATACCACCGCGGCGCTTGACTTCGACGGCCACGAACTCGTTCTCGGAGTTCTTCGCCATGATGTCCACTGGGCCAATCGCCGTGGGATACTCGCGGCGGACAAGCGAGTACTTCTCCCCTAGCGTTTCAATGTGTTCCGCCAACAGCTCTTGCAGGTGTGCTTCGACACCGTCCTTGACGAGGCCTGGGTCTTCGCCCAAGTCCATCTCGATGTCTTGGTGCACTTCTGCGATGGTGATACGGAGTTGTTCGCCTTTCGGGTTCTCCACCAACCACAGTTTCTCGCCGGTATCCTCGCCATCGACATCCGTAATCTCTGACTCCTCCAGGGAGCACGGAGGAGTCATCCAGTTCAAGGGCTTGTAGGCACGGTCGTCTGCATGCACAGACACCGAGCCATCGGCCTTGATAAGGATGAGGCGGTCCGCCACGGGCAGGTGGGCGTCGAGGCGGCCTACGTAATCTACAGAGCAACGGGCGATGACTACACGCATGCCCTCTACCCTAACGGGTGGGGGCTATTTCTTTGGAAAGCGGGTGGCACGCTGGCGCATCTGGTGATAGTTCAGCTTCTCTTTGCGCTTCGACGGTGCTGCTTCCACCCAGGCATTTAGGGCCATGATGCCGTGCGCATCGGAGGCAATCTCATAGTCCTTGCCATGGACGCTGATCCCCATAACCTGGTCGCTAGCGGGCATAAAAGAAGCCTCGTCATCATCCAGCGAACGGATTCCGTTCAAGGTGATGTCGAGGCGATTGAACCGCATATTGGCGCGGGGAAGAACGGAGCGAAGCTTAAAGTACTCCATATATTCGCCGTTGTAGCGCACCAGCCCATGACGCCACGAATGGGAATCTTTGGCCGGCAGAACGCGCAGGAGCACCGTGGTGCCGCGCGAGCGCAGCGTAAAAAAGCGCACTGCGGCAAGGATGATGACAGCCAGAATAATCAGGAGAAGGACGAAGAGTAGCCCCTGCAGCACCTGAGAATTCATGACAAACAGTCCTTTACGGCAATGCGATATGTTTCAACGATTGTACCGCCTAGCAACATTGCAATGCCAGTTTGTGTGGGTATGGCAAACCCCCTGTACCTCCTAGTGGAAAGAGGTACAGGGGGTTCTTTTCAAGCCAGAGTGGGAAGGGCGGTCATTGCTGCCCGTTCTCTCCCCTCTCCGCTAATCCGTTAGCTGTTGAAGCGGCGCACGGCGCGCAATGCAGCTTCACCGCGGGACCTCGTCAACTCATCCTCAGACTTCAGGTCTTCCTGAGCCTGGGCCTCATCGACCTCGCGGGCCCAGATGGCCCAATCCGCGAGGACGGTGATCTTGTTCTCGGATACGGAGAGGAAGCCACCCTGGACGGCAGCGACGCGGCGCTCGCCGTCCGCTGGGTGGATGGTCACAACGCCATTGTTGATCAGCTGACCAACCATAGGCTCGTGGCCAGGAAGCACGCCGATCTCACCCTCGGTGGTCTCAGCCGTCACCATGGTGGCCTTGCCGGTCCACAGCAGGCGCTCGACGGAAACCAATTCGGCGGTGATGTCAGCCATGTGCCTCTCCCTACTTCTTCTCGCTCAGCTTCTTGTACGCAGCCTCGACGTCGTCCAGGCCACCCAGACCGTTGAAGGCCTGCTCCGGGTAGTGGTCGAATTCGCCGTTGCAGATGCGCTCGAAAGCGTCGATGGTGTCAGCCAGCGGCACATAGGAGCCCGGCAGGCCCGTGAACTTCTCTGCGACGAAGAAGTTCTGGCCCAGGAAGCGCTCGATACGACGTGCTCGCTGAACGGTGACCTTATCCTCCTCAGACAGCTCGTCCATACCGAGGATGGCGATGATGTCCTGGAGCTCCTTGTTCTTTTGCAGGATGCCGATGACACGCTGTGCCACCTCGTAGTGGCGCTCGCCCACGATGGACGGCTCCAGAATACGAGAGGTAGAGGTCAGCGGGTTCACTGCCGGGTAAATACCCTTAGAAGCAATGGAACGGTCCAGCTCAGTGGTGGCATCGAGGTGGGCGAAGGTGGTAGCCGGAGCCGGGTCGGTGTAGTCATCGGCCGGCACGTAGACGGCCTGCAGGGAGGTAATGGACTTACCCTTGGTGGAGGTAATACGCTCCTGCAGCACACCCATCTCATCAGCCAGAGTCGGCTGGTAACCCACGGCGGACGGCATACGGCCGAGCAGCGTGGATACCTCAGAACCTGCCTGGGTGAAACGGAAGATGTTGTCGATGAACAGCAGCACGTCCTGGTTCTGGACATCGCGGAAGTACTCCGCCATGGTCAGACCGGACAGAGCCACGCGCATACGGACTCCCGGCGGCTCGTCCATCTGGCCGAACACGAGGGCGGTGTCCTGGAGAACGCCCATCTCTTCCATCTCGAGGAAGAGGTCGGTGCCCTCACGGGTACGCTCGCCGACGCCGGCGAAGACGGAGGTACCGGAGAACTCGCGTGCGATACGAGTAATCATCTCCTGGATAAGAACGGTCTTGCCCACACCGGCACCACCAAAGAGGCCAATCTTGCCGCCCTTGACGTACGGGGTGAGAAGGTCAATGACCTTAATGCCGGTCTCGAGGATCTCGGTCTTACCTTCCAGCTGGTCGAATGCCGGCGGCTCGCGGTGGATGCCCCACTGCTCGCCATCGCGGCCCAGACCCGGCTGGTCAAGGCAGTCACCGAGGGCGTTGAAGACGTGGCCCTTGACCACATCGCCCACCGGGACGGAAATCGGCTTGCCGGTGTCGGTCACGGCAGCGCCACGGACGAGGCCGTCGGTCGGAGCCATGGACACGGCACGGACGAGGTTGTCACCGAGGTGCTGAGCGACCTCAAGGGTGACGGTCTTTGCAACAGCCTCGAGGGTCACCTCGACGGTCAGTGCGTTGTACAGTGCCGGCAGCCCGCCACGCGGAAACTCCACGTCGACGACCGGACCGATGACACGCACCACACGGCCGGCGGTAGCCGACGACTGTGTGTTCTGCTCTTGCAGAGCTGTAGTCATAATCTAGTCACTTTCTGCGCTTTCGGCGAGCGCCCCAGCGCCACCGACGATCTCTGTGATTTCTTGGGTAATCTGCGCCTGACGTGCCTGGTTGGCCACGCGAGAGAGGTCCTTGACCAGCTCGGTCGCGTTATCAGTTGCAGACTTCATTGCGGTACGGCGTGCAGCGGACTCGGAGGCTGAAGCCTCCAAGAACATCGCAAACAGGAGACGGGACACGTACTGCGGGAGCAGTGCTTCCATGAGGGTGTCCGCATCCGGCTCGAAGTCGTAATCAGGGGTGACCTGATTGGCCGACGAGGCGTCGGAAAGCGCGGACTCGCCCATGTCGAAGTCCTCTTCCTCAATAACCGGTACCACCGGCAGCAGCTGCTGCACACGCGCCGTCTGGGTCAGCATGGACTCAAACTCGGTGTACACGACGTGTACCTGGTCGAAACCGCGAACGGTGTCGCCCTCGAGGTTGATTCCTGCGCGGGTCTTAGCCTGGCCCTTCGAACCGGCAATGAAGCCGTCGATGATGTGGCGGCGCACGTCATGCGTCGCCTTCCAGGTCGGATCCTGCGAGAATCCGGTCCAGCTGCCTGCGACCTCGGCTTCACGGAACTTGTAGAAGCCAACGCCCTTGTTACCCGTGACGTAGCGGACGGTCTCGTAACCTTCGCTCTTCAGCAAAGCCTCGAGTTCGGCCGCCTTCTTGAAGACGTTGTTGTTGTAGCCACCGCACATACCGCGGTCAGAGGAGACCACGAGGATTGCAGCGACCTTGCCATCTTCACGCTCACGGAGCATCGGGTGATCCAGGGATGTGTGTGCGGCGAGCTTGTTCAACACGTTGGACAGCTCGTGCGCATAAGGCTGCGACGCCTCTACCCTGGCCTGAGCCTTGGTAATGCGCGAGGTAGCAATGAGCTCCTGTGCCTTGGTGATCTTCTTAGTGGAATTGACGGACCTGATGCGGTCGCGCAGTTCACGAAGATTAGCCATGGTTTTCGCTCCTCCCTTCTCTTTCTAGACGGTTAATTCTTAGAGCGTGCGAAACTCTACTTGGCCGTCTTGCGGGAGACGCTGAGCTCGGACTTGTTGATCTCCTCAGCGTCGAGCGGATCCACCGGAGCCTCAGTGCCGAGGTTATGGCCCTCAGAGGTGCGGAAGGACGGAGTGAAGTCCTTGGCTGCTGCAACAAGTGCATCCTTGGACTCGTCGGTCAGAGCGGTGCCGCCCTGAATCTGCTCGAACACCTGCGGGGTTGCAGAGTTGAGGTGATCGTGCAGCTCCTTCTCGAAGCGACGTACGTCCTCGACGGGAACGACGTCGAAGATGCCCTGGTCGGCGAGGAAGATGGAAACCATCTGGTACTCGACAGGCTGAGGGGAGGACTCGGACTGCTTGAGCAGCTCAACGAGGCGCTCACCGCGCTCCAGCTGAGCCTTGGAAGCAGAGTCGAGGTCGGACGCAAAGGCCGCGAAGGCCTGCAGGTCACGGTAGGCAGCGAGCTCCAGACGGAGGTTACCGGCAACCTTCTTCATGCCCTTGGTCTGTGCGGCACCACCAACACGGGAGACGGACACACCGACGTTAATAGCCGGACGGACGCCCTGGTTGAACAGGTCGGACTCCAGGAAGACCTGGCCGTCGGTAATAGAAATAACGTTGGTCGGAATGAAGGCGGAGACGTCGTTCGCCTTCGTCTCGATGATCGGCAGTGCGGTCATGGAACCTGCACCCATGTCGTCGGAGAGCTTTGCAGCACGCTCCAGCAGACGGGAGTGGAGGTAGAAGACGTCACCCGGGTATGCCTCGCGGCCCGGTGGGCGACGCAGCAGAAGGGAAATCGCACGGTAGGCCTCAGCCTGCTTGGTCAGATCATCGTAAATGATCAGGACGTGGTTGCCCTGGTACATCCAGTGCTGACCCAGAGCAGCACCGGAGAACGGTGCCAGCCACTTGAAGCCGGCGGCGTCAGATGCCGGGGCCGCCACGATGGTGGTGTACTCCAGGGCGCCGTGCTGCTCCAGGGTGTGGCGCACACCAGCAATGGTGGAGCCCTTCTGGCCGATGGCGACGTAGATGCAGCGGACCTGCTTGTTCTTGTCGCCAGACTCCCAGTTAGCCTTCTGGTTCAGGATGGTGTCGATACAGACGGCGGTCTTACCCGTCTTACGGTCACCAATGATCAACTGACGCTGACCACGACCAATCGGGGTCATGGCGTCAATTGCCTTGATGCCGGTCTGCATCGGCTCTTCCACCGGCTGACGCTGCAGCACGGACGGTGCCTGCAACTCGAGGACGCGGTCCTCTTCAGCGGTGATCGGGCCCATGCCGTCAATCGGCTGGCCCAGTGGGTTAATAACGCGGCCGAGGAATTCCTCGCCCACAGGGATGGAGAGGACTTCGCCGGTCCTCTTGACCTCGTCGCCTTCCTTAAGGGACTCGAAGTTGCCCAAGACCACGACACCGATGGAGTTGGTGTCAAGGTTCTGAGCGACGCCGATGACGCCGCCTGGGAACTCGAGCAGCTCATTCGCCATGACGGACGGCAGGCCCGAAACCTGCGCAATACCGTCAGCTGCCGAAATGACCACGCCGACCTCCTCACGGGAGGCCTCCGCGGAGTAGCTCGAGGTGTAGTTCGCAATCGCGCTACGGATCTCGTCGGAGGAGATCGTCAGCTCCGCCATGTTCTTCCTGCTCTCGGTAGTATCTTCCAGCAATTACTTAATCGTTTCTGTCGTTTCGGCTTATGCCATCACAGCACGAAGGCGGGAAATCTTGCCTGCCGTCGAACCATCAATGACTTCGTCGCCAACGCGGATGGTCATACCACCGAGGAGGCTGGTGTCAACCTCAGAGTGGATGGACATCGCACGACCATAAATTTTGCCCAGCTTTTCAGCGAGTGCTGCCCGCTGGCTATCGTTTAGCTCACCCGCCGACGTCACGCGCGCAATAGAGCGGCCCTGCAGCTCGGCTGCGGAGTCTGCCAGTGCGGCAATATCATCAATCGGGTTCTGCTCCGGGCGGCCAATGGCCTGCAGCGCGAGCGCCTCAGTGACCATAGTGACCTTGCCGTAGAGCACGCTTGCCAGCAGTCCAACCTTGCGGTCGGACGTCGCAGTACGGTCTGAAAGCAGCTGGGTCAGTTCGCCTTCGCGGTCCAGCACGCGCGACAGGGAGAAGAGCTCGTCTTCAACCTGGCCCAGCTTGCCCTCGGACTCAGCGCCACGCAGAAGAGCGCGGCGGCCAAGCTTCACGAGGCCGCGGGCGATATCACGCGGGGAGGACCACTGTGCGGCGGCGGCTTCCTCGAGCACCTGCTGTGCTACCTGGGAAATCTTGCCGCCGAAAAGCTTCTGGACCAGGG
This sequence comes from Corynebacterium sp. FDAARGOS 1242, assembly GCF_016889985.1. Taxonomy (NCBI): domain Bacteria; kingdom Bacillati; phylum Actinomycetota; class Actinomycetes; order Mycobacteriales; family Corynebacteriaceae; genus Corynebacterium; species Corynebacterium sp. FDAARGOS 1242. The sequence continues at coordinate 1,237,354 of NZ_CP069568.1, forward strand.
ACTTACGCTCCTCAGAGGAGACCGCATCATCGGTCAGGGCAACGCGCAGTTCGCGGTCACCGTCGAGGACGCGGACAACCTCAAAGAGGTCCTGGCCTGCCTGGGTAGCAGTAGCTACCGAGTTGTCGCCGGAAAGAAAACCATCCAGTTTGGACTCAACGGTAGCGAGTGCTTCGCGGCTAGCTGCCTTCATAGTTGCCTACTTTCCGGCCGGTGCCACAGTGTCGAGCTCGGACAGGAAGCTATCAATGGTGGAGGACTGCTTCGTGGCGTCGGAAAGTTCGCCGCCGAGAAGCTTCTCTGCCAAGTTGATGGAGTTCTGTCCGATGTCGGAACGCAGCTCAGACACGACCTGTGCGCGGGAAGCTTCCAGCTGCTTCTCGCCAGCGGCAAGAATGCGACGAGACTCTTCTTCTGCAGCTTCCTTAGCCTCTGCCTCGATCAGCTTGCCGCGCTCACGCGCCTGCTCACGGATCTCAGCAGCCTCTGCTCGAGCGTCAGCGAGCTGAGCGTTGTACTTTTCCAAAGCGGCCTTTGCTTCGGCCTGCTGAGCCTCCGCACGCTTAAGGCCACCCTCGATCCGGTCTTCACGCTCCTGCAACATCTTGCTGTATGCCGGAAGAACAAACTTCCAGAAAATCAGCAGGATGACGGCGAACGGAATGAGAGACCAGACCAAGTCGTACATCTTGGGCAGAAGGATGGAGTTGCCGCTCTCCAGCGGCAGGTGCTCACTTCCTTCCGCTGCAAGGTAGTAAATGACGTTGTTCATGGGGCTCCGTTCTTAAAGTTCGATTTACTTGTGTAAAGCGCTCTTTAGAACAGGAAGCCTGCAACGAGGCCGATGAGGGCGAGGGCCTCAACGAAGGCGATACCCAGGAACATGGTGGTACGCAGCTGACCAGCCATCTCCGGCTGGCGGGCCATGCCCTCGACGGTCTTGCCGACGAGGATACCGATGCCCAGACCCGGGCCGATGGTTGCGATGCCGTAGCCGATGGCGCCGAGGCCCTTGAGGGTGGACTCAGCAGCGTCCTGAGCAAGAATGATTTCGTTCATGATGAAAGTCGTTCCCTTTCAAAGTTTCTCCCGCGGGCTAGTCCGCGGGGGCAGTGAGGATGGATTCTGGGGATATTTAGTTAACCGCGAGGTTCGCGTTGTTGTTAGTGCGAGTCTGCATGCAGCGACAATTCGATGTATACCGCCGTCAGCAGGGCAAAGATGTATGCCTGCAGGAAGATGACGATAATCTCGTAGATCGTGAACAGAACCGCTGCGACCAGCGTCAGGCCACTCAATGCAGTCCAGGCGTTGAACTGGAAGAAAAAGAAGTTCGTTGCCGAGTACAACAGGACCAAAATGAGGTGACCAGCCAGGAAGTTCGCCATCAGACGAAGTGCCAGCGTGACTGGGCGCATAACGAACGTAGAGAATGCCTCAATCGGCACAACAAGAACGTGCAGCCACGGCGGAAGGTTAGGAATAACCACCGAGGACTTGACAAACTTGCCGAAACCGAAGCGCTTCGCGCCGGCATAGATCATGGCGATGTACGCCACGATGGCCAACACGATCGGCATACCAATACGGGCGTTCGGAGAGATGTTCAGGCCCGGAACAATAGTTGCTACGTTCCAGAACAAAACGCCGAAGAAGATAGAGGCCAAAATCGGAAGGAAACGGCGCCCTTCCTTCTTGCCCAAGATGTCTTCTGCGATGTGAATTCGCACGAAGTCAATCGCGTGCTCGCCTACGTTCTGCAATCCTTTAGGAACCAACTTGGGGTTCTTAAAGGCGACAACAAAAAGGAGCACCAAAATGGCTGCCATGAACAGGCGAACCAGCATGATGCGATCCAAAGCGAACCAACCGTTGGCGAAGTCAGCAAACAAAAGGTCGACGACTTCACCGTCATCGGTTACGTGCCCCGGGAAAAATTCTGGATCCAGTTCGGGTGCGTGAAAGCTACCCTTCATGGCCAATGTTGTAACGCTCAGCGTTCTCTCCCGTGTTCGGGCCACACAGCTTGTCGAAGGCTATGTGGTGCGATGGACGTCTTCAGCTCTTTGCCTTGCTCACGGACTCCGTCGCACATCAGCGTGAACAAGACAAGGATAAACCGCACTGTATCGGGCTAGCATGACACTAACCCGCGGTAACCCGAAGTGAATGGTATCAGTTTGATGACAAGTTTTCGCACGTGGGGGCACCGTGCCTCAAGCAACTCGCTACCCCACCCTCACGGATAGACCTAAAACGCCCGCATTCTGCCAAAACCCCAGTCAGTGGACTTGGTCACATACCCCTGTTTTCCCACCTCGACGGGGGTAACTACGGGTGCCCGCAGTGCCACACGAACAAATGCAAAAGCCACCCTCCTGGGGGATCCAGTAAGGGCGGTGAACATGGTGGTCGGGACAATTGTCCCGCTGTGCTAGGACACGTACGTCACGTTGGAGGTCACGACTCCCCATACCTCAGTTCCAAGGGTGACCGCCAGCGCACAGATAACGGTAACGAAAAGCGCCATGGTGTCGTAGAACTCCAAGTCCTTAATCAGCAGCAGGAACATGATGAGGATGACCACCTTGAGCAGCCAACCGCCAAGGACCACGGCCATGGTCGTAGATGGCGTCGTGCGTGCAGTCAACAGCACCGAGGCTGCCGTGAAAAGCACGAAGCCACCGCCGATGGCTGCGCCGACCAGCACGCCCAGAAGACCCGGCGTGCCACGGACACCGCCCCAAATAGCGAGGGAAGCAATGGTCACCACCACGAGGCCCATCGCCCCGAGGCGCAGTGCGCGTTTCAGCGGGCGGCGGTGATCATCGTACGGCGATAGCTGGTCAGAGCTCGTTGATTCAGTCACAGCCCCTTACCCTACCTCAGGAGGGATCCGATTCGAGCACCACGCTGGTCGGTCGAGACGTGCGCCCAATCTTGCCTTGGCGCAGCGGGATGAGGGTAACAACGAAGGCGCCGGCAAGGGCCAGCACGGCAAGAACCGCAGCCACCGGCGCGGGAACGATGGAAAAAGACACCGCGCCAAACGCCACCGCTGAGACCCAGAGATAGAGCACCAGCACCGTACGGCGGTGGGTATGCCCCAACGACAGCAAGCGGTGATGGATATGCGCCTTGTCTGCCGCGAAGGGCGAGCGCCCCTGGGAGACACGACGAATGACCGCCCAGACAAGGTCCAGGACTGGAATAAAGACCGCTGCGATGACCACAATCAGCGGTGACATGAGCGCTACCATGTCCACCGTTCCATACAGTGACATGTTGATTTTGCCTGAAGCTGAGGTGGATGCGGCCGCCAGCAGCAAGCCGATGAGCATCGCGCCGCTATCGCCCATAAAGATGCGTGAAGGCTCGAAGTTATGCGGCAAGAAGCCGGCGCACATTCCCACGAGTGCGGCAGCAATGATCGCCGGCGGGTACGCCGACACTGCCCCACCTTGGTCATGGAGCACTGTGAGCGAAAAGATGAGGATAGCGCCACCAGCAATCATGCCGAGGCCAGCGGCCAAACCGTCCAGGCCGTCAACGAAGTTGATCGCGTTGATGAGAAGCACCGCAAAGAACGTAGTCAAGAGTGTGCTCTGGACTTGGTCGAGGGTGACCGTAGTTCCATCACCAAACGGCAGAAAGAGCAACGTCCACGTCAGGCCCAAACCGCTCATGAGCGCAGCGGCGACCAGTTGGCCCACAAGTTTGACTATCGCACTCAGCTCTATCAGGTCATCCACCACACCGACCAGCACAATGGCCGCAGCCGACCAGAGCACAGCGTTCATCTCCGGGGTCACGGGCATAAAGCCGCGAGTCAAGGCTGGAAGCTGGCCCGCCAGATAGACTGCCGCGGCAAAGCCGGTAAACATGGCCACGCCGCCCAACTGCGGAGTAGGTTGCGAGTGGCTATCGCGCAGGCGAATCTCCGCTACTCGGCCCGTGCGCACGAGAAAAGTACGCACCAGACCGGTGCTGAGATACGTAAATGCAGCCGCGACGAAGATGACCAAGGCCAATTCGCGCAGCGGCACGCCTGTTCCTGCCACGGTGCGCGCTCCTTAGTTCTGTGCCTTCGGGCGCGTGCGCAGGGATTCTGGGGTCACGCCAATAACGTCAGCGATCTCTTCAGCCGTCAATGCTCCCTCGCGCAGCAGATATGGGTGCGGGCCAGAGAGATCGATGATAGTCGAGGGCTTGCCAATCTCTGCTTCCCCACCATCGAGGTAGACCGTTACGGCTTTGCCCAGCTGCTGCTTGGCAGCGATGGCGGTCGTCGGTGGCTGGTGGCCGGAGATATTCGCTGAGGAGACAGCCATGGGGCCGACCTCGCGCAACAGCTCAATGGCGATGGGGTGAAGCGGCATACGCAGCATCACCGTGCCACGCGTATCCCCCAGGTTCCAGGGCAGCGACGGAGCCTGTTCGACGACGATCGACAGCCCTCCCGGCCAGAACGCCTCGATGAGGTTCTGGGCGGTGTCATCCAACCGTGCCACGAGGCCCTTGACGGTATCCCACGAGCCCACCAGCACCGGTACCGGCATATCGGGCCCGCGATGTTTGGTGGCGAGGAGACTGGCCACAGCGTCATTATCGAAGGCATCACAGCCCAGCCCGTAAAGGGTATCGGTAGGCATGACCACGAGACGCCCAGACTTAGCGGCCTTGACTGCAAGCTCCATGCCTTCTTCGCGCTCGGCTGCATCCGCGCAGTTAAAAATCTGTCCCTGCATCGGTGTGATTCTCCTTTATGCCACGCTCATTGTGCGTAGGCTGGTTGGCCAATCCTTGACCAATCTACTGTACTCCGCACACTGCCGTCACAAACCGCGCGGTACCTGTGAGGTCACGAAGTATATCTACCTGCTCGAATCCGCCATGTGCGCGGAATGCTTCCTGGACTTGGTGGGAAGTCTCATCATCGTGCTCAAGGCCTACCCGCCCACCTGGGCGCAACAGGCGCGCGATGGTGGGAATCATGGCGGTGATTGTGTCCATCCCGTCCACCCCTCCAAAGACGGCCTCGTGGGGGTCTTGGTACACCTCCGGCTCCAGGTTAGGGGTTTCGGGCACGTAGGGCGGGTTTGTGAGCACGAGGTCCACGGTGCCGTGCAACTCGGAAAGGACCTGTGGGTCTGTCACATCACCTTGGACCAACTGAAGTTCAGGGGCATAACGTGCGGCGTTGCGCTGGGCGTAGGCCAGGGAGGCGTCGGAAAGCTCCACGCCCCACACCTGTGCCCGCGGCAAGTAGTGCGCGACATAGAGCGCCAGCGCCCCGGACCCCGTACACAGGTCAACGACGCGACTGTCCTCCGCGTCGGAATTCTTAAGAATTCCGACGGCATAGTCGGCAAGGACCTCCGTCTCTGGGCGCGGAATGAACACGCCAGGCCCCACCTCGAGTTCGAGCGGACCAAACCACGCGTGGCCCAGGATGTGTTGGAGGGGCTCTCGCGCTTGACGACGTCCCACCAGCGCCCCATAGGCCACGTCGAAGCCCGGGATGGGCTCCTGCCCCATGGGAATGTCCATGTGACCGCAGTGGATGAGGTGCGCGGCAAGCACACGTGCGTCCCACTCGGGTGAGGGGACGCCGGCAGCGCGAAGGCGCCCCGCAGCATCGCGAAGCGCCTCCTGATAGGTGTGAAACGTCACCGTATCTCGTCCTAGCCTTATGCCCTAGCCCTCAGCCTCAAGGCGCTCGGCACGCTCCTGGGCCTGGAGAGCCTCAATAAGTTCGTGCATATCGCCGTTGAGCACCGCGTCCAAGTTGTTGGCCTTGTAACCAATGCGGTGATCGGTAATACGGTTCTCCGGCCAGTTATAGGTGCGGATGCGCTCGGAACGGTCCATAGTGCGCACCTGGGAGGCGCGCTGTTCGCCGGCTTCGGCCTCGCGGGCCTCGCGTTCCATCTGGTCGAGGCGAGCCTGCAGCACCTGCAGGGCACGCGCCTTGTTCTGGATCTGGGAACGCTCCTTCTGACACGTCACCACCAGGCCAGTCGGCAGGTGGGTAATACGCACGGCGGAGTCAGTGGTGTTAACACCCTGACCGCCCTTACCGGAAGAACGGTACACGTCGACGCGGATATCCTTGTCATCGATGTTGACGGCCTCCACCTCTTCCGGCTCTGGGTAGACCAGGACGCCGGCAGCAGAGGTCTGGATGCGGCCCTGGGACTCCGTTACCGGGATTCGCTGCACGCGGTGCACGCCGCCTTCAAACTTGAACACGCTCCAGGCGCCGTCGCGGGACGGGGTCTTGGACTTGAAGGAGATGGACATGTCCTTCACGCCGCCCAGATCCGACTCGTTAAGGCCCAGAACCTCCCACTGGAAGCCGGCCTTATCGGCAAAGCGCTCATACATGCGGGCCAAATCGCCGGCGAAGAGGGCTGCCTCTTCACCACCGGCACCGGCCTTAATCTCCATGATGATGTCCTCGGAGTCCTGCTCATCGCGCGGGGCGAGCAGGTCGGCGAGCTTTTCTTCCAGCTCCACGACGAGCGGCTCGAGGCGATCTACCTCGGGCTGGAACTCGTGGTCCTCATAGGCCATCTCCTTGGCATCGGCTAGGTCCTGGCGAGCCTGCACCAGCTCGTCGTTGACGGCGACGATGGGGCGCAGCTCGGCATAGCGCTTAGAGAGCTTGCGGAACTGGGACTGATCACCGGCTACCTCGGGGTCAGCCATCTGCATTTCGATGCCCTGGTACTCGGAGACAATATCGTCAACGAGGGAAACCTGGTTCGACATTACTTGTAGTCCTCCTCGTCGGTGTCTGCCGCCATGGGCGCAGAGGACGCCACCTGCATGAGGAACTCACCGTTGGAGCGGGTCTTCTTGAGCTGCTTGATGAGCAGGTCGATGGCGGCGAAGGAGTCCAGGCCGGAGAGGATACGGCGCAGCTTCGTCATGATGCGCGCTTCCTCCGGGACGAGCAGGAGCTCGTCCTTGCGGGTACCGGACGGGTTGACGTCCACAGCCGGGAAGATACGGCGCTCAGAAATGGCGCGGTCCAGCTTCAGTTCAGCGTTGCCGGTGCCCTTGAACTCTTCGAAGATGACGGTGTCACCAGTAGAGCCGGTCTCCACCATCGCGGTAGCGATGATGGTCAGCGAGCCGCCGTTTTCGATGTTGCGGGCAGCACCGAGGAAACGCTTCGGCGGGTAGAGGGCGTTGGAGTCCACACCACCGGAGAGGATGCGGCCGGAGGCCGGCGAGGAGTTGTTGTAGGCGCGGCCCAGGCGGGTAATGGAGTCGAGCAGGACGACGACGTCCTTGCCCTGCTCCACCAGGCGCTTGGCGCGCTCGATGGCCAGCTCTGCCACGGAGGTGTGCTCTGACGGCGGGCGGTCGAAGGTAGAGGCAATGACCTCACCCTTGACGCTGCGCTGCATGTCAGTGACCTCTTCGGGGCGCTCGTCAACGAGGACGACCATGAGGTAGCACTCCGGGTTGTTGGCAGCAATCGCGTTGGCGATGTTCTGCAGAATCGTCGTCTTACCGGCCTTCGGCGGGGAGACGATGAGCGCGCGCTGGCCCTTACCAATCGGCATGATGAGGTCAATGACGCGGGTCGTGAGGATCTTCGGATCCGTCTCTAGGCGCAGACGCTGGTTCGGGTAGAGCGGGGTGAGCTTGGCGAAGTCCGGACGCTCCTTGGCGCTCGACGGATCGAGACCATTGACGGTGTCGACCTCCACCAGCTGGTTGTACTTGCGGCGGTTGCGGCCGTTGCCGTGCGTGTGGGTCGGGCCAGAAACCTTGACCTTGCCCGTCAGCGCATCGCCGGAGCGCAGGCCCAGGCGGCGCACGAGGTTGTTGTTGACAAAGACATCGGAGCTCGCTGCGCGGTAGCCCGTGGTGCGCAGGAAGGCTACGTTGTTGTCCACAACCTCCAGGATGCCGCCAACGATCTGCACCTCATCGCCCTCGCGGATCTGCAGGTCGTTGCCACCATTGCCGCCGCCATCGCGGTCACGGCCGCGGCGGTTGCGACGGTTGCGACGGTTGCGACGTCCGCCACCGCCATGGTTGTTGTCATCATCGTGGCGGTTGTTGTCACGACGGTTGTTACCACCGTTATTGTTGCCGCCACCATTGTCCTGACGGCCCTGGTTGTCCTCCGACTTGCCCTGGCCGTCGTTATTATTGCCGCCCTGGTTGCCGCCCTGGTTGGCGGAGTTGTCCTGGCCGTTGTTCTGGCCATCGTGGCCGGAAGCCTTAGCCTCTTCGCGTGCCTCGCGCTCCTGGCGGCGGGCACGGTTGCGGCGGGCGCGGCGGGCTTGGGAGCGCGACTCGTAGCGCTGCTCGTCGTTCTTGCCGCCCTTGTCCGCGTCGTTGTCGCCATGCTCAGAACCCTGAGCGGAGCCCTGATCGGAACTCTGTTCAGGGCTGCTCTTCGCGCCCTTCTGGGCATCATGGTTCTTCTCCTCGGCGGAGCCAGCCGGGCGGGAAGCCTTGCGCGCTGCGCGGCGCGGCGTGGAGGCTTTCTCCTCGGTCTTGTCCTCTGCCTTCGGAGCCTTCGGGGCGTCGGCAGCCTGTGTGCTCGCCTTCGCGGCACGCACCGGAACCTGGCCAGTGGTCAGAGCAGTAATGAGGTCCCCCTTGCGCAGTCCGGAAACGCCGCGGAGTCCGCGCTCCGCTGCAAGCTTGCGCAGTTCCGGCAGCTTCAGGGACGCCAAGTCCTGTGCTGCGGTCTTGTCCGTATCGCTCACGGATATCCTTTCGTCGCTTCACCAACGAGCACCAACATGGCCAGGCCGCAATCAAGCGGTGCAGCCCACGCGTGGGCGTTGGAAGCCAGTGTGTAATTGAAGTGGTCCGCCGCCACCAGCGAGTTCACGCAACCGCGATCCCCGTGGGCGGTGGGTTTGTGTGGCTCTCCCCTCGTAGACGCGCCCCCGCGGCGCGGAAAAGAACTAAAGCCGTGGGTCACTGATGGGAGATGTTTTAAGAGGCGACTGCGAGCGTATGTCTACTCCCCTTCACCGTCGTGTGCAGTCTCACGAGTGCACACCGTGGAGGATGCTCGGAAGGTGCGGGGAAGGCCTCCCCGCCAGTCGCGGATAACTATACCGCATCCTTCCACCGCGCTCACACTGACACGGCTAAAGTGGTACGCATGCTCTCCACCATGCAGGATATCCCCCTGTCCCTGACGCGCATCCTGGAGTACGGTTCCTCCGTCCACGGCCAAACCCAGGTCATCACGTGGCATAGTGACGATCCGGGCAATGAGCGCGAGGAAACCACCTTCGCCGACATCGGCGCACGCGCTGCCGCTTTCGCGCATGCGCTGCACGACACGTTGGGGGTTACCGGGGATGAGCGCGTGGGGTCCTTCATGTGGAATTGCGCGGAGCACCTCGAAGTCCTCTTTGGCACGGCCTGCAAAGGCGCGGTGTTTACGCCGCTCAACAAGCAGCTGATGAATGACCAGATTCGGCACATCGTCAACCATGCGGAAGTACAGGTTATTGTTGCCGATGGGCGCCTTGGCCAGCAGCTCGCGAACGTCCTCAAAGGGGTGGGGTGCGTGCGCGCGGTGGTCTTCACGGACGTCGATAAGCTTACTGTTCCCATGCCCCAGGGCATCGAAGTCTACAGCTACGAGGAGCTGCTCGATGGCCGCTCGACGGTCTACGACTGGCCCACCTTGGATGAGCACACCGCAGCCGCTCTGTGTTATTCCACCGGCACCACAGGCGCACCCAAAGGCGTGCTCTATTCGCACCGCGCGCTATATCTTGAGGGCATGCAGCTGCGCGCCTCCGATTCGCTGTGTGTGACGCACGGAGAGACCTTCCTGTGCTGCATTCCCATCTATCACGTGCTGAGCTGGGGCGTTCCTTTTGCGGCATGGATGACGGGCACGCCGCTCGTGCTTCCCGACGCCGACGTCTCCCCCGCCACCCTGGCCAAAATCATCGCTGCGACCTCCCCGCGCGTGGCGCATGGCGTGCCCACGATTTGGATTCAGCTCTTTGTGCATTACCTCAAACACCCACCGGAGCGTATGACGCTGACCGAGATTTTTGCCGGTGGCTCGCCGGTGCCGCCGCAGCTCATCAAGATGTGGGAAGAGCGCTACGGCGTCGACGTCGTACACGTCTGGGGCATGGCGGAAACCACCACGGTGGGCAGCGTGGCGCGTCCACCTTCAGGTGCCTCCGGTGAGGCGCGCTGGGCCTACCGCATTTCTCAAGGACGCTTCCCCGCCTCCCTGGAATACCGCGTGGTCAATGATGGCCACGTGGTCAACACCACCGACCGCAACGCCGGCGAGATTCAGGTGCGTGGAAACCTCGTTACTGGTTCCTACTATCACTCGCCCACCTCCGAAGACGGCGGTGCCGCCCACGAGTTTCGCGGCAAGAACGTCGAGGACGCCGAGTCCAAGTTCACTGCGGATGGATGGCTGCGCACCGGTGATGTCGGCTTCGTCAACGAGGAGGGCTTCCTCACCGTGGAGGACCGCGCCCGCGATGTCATCCGCTCTGGTGGCGAGTGGATCTATTCAGTCCAGCTGGAAAACCTCATCATGGCCAACCCGGCGGTGCTCGAATGCGCCGTTATTGGCTACCCGGATAAACAATGGGTTGAGCGCCCACTGGCGGTCACGGTGCTGGCAGCGGGGATTTCCCCCACCATTGAAACCGCCGAGCGTCTGCGCGATGCTATGCGCTCTGAGCTGCCTTCCTGGATGCTGCCGGAGTACTGGACCTTTGTGAAGTCCATCGATAAGACCTCCGTGGGCAAGTTCGATAAGAAGGACCTGCGTGCTCACCTAGCTGAAGGTGACTACAACATCATCCGTCTGAAGGGCCCGGGTGAATCGCAGCGCCTCGACGCCGAGGAGTAAATCCGCTGCCTATTAATTCAGCGCACTTCGGGCTACAGTAGCGAGCAATGTCCGATTCCACCCCACTGCCCCTGCCCCGTATCCCCGGTGCGGCCAGCTTTCCCGCTGACTTGCCGGGGCCTAGTCCTGATGGCCACCGCGCGCTCCTGGACCGCTACGGCCGCCAGGCCCGCGACCTGCGTGTGTCTTTGACGGACCGCTGCAATCTGCGCTGCACCTATTGTATGCCGGCCGAGGGCTTTGAGTGGATGCCGACCGAACAGACGCTTAGCGACGACGAAACCATCCGCCTCATCCGCCTCGCCGTGGAGAAGCTCGGCATCCGCCAGGTACGTTTCACCGGTGGTGAGCCACTCCTGCGTAACTCCTTGGAGAAGATCATCGCCGCTACTTCCTCTCTGCGTACCGATGAGGGTATCGCTCCCTCCACTGCGCTGACCACCAACGGTTTAGGGTTGGACAAGCGGCTTGAAGGGCTCCAGCGCGCCGGGCTGGACCGCGTCAACATTTCCCTCGATACCCTTGACCGCGAGCTTTACGCTCGGCTTACCCGGCGCGACCGCCTGCCGGACGTGCTTGCCTCCATCGACGCTGCCCTTGCCGCCGATATGGCCCCGGTGAAAATCAATGCCGTTATCATGCCGGGAATTAATGAATCCGCCATCGTTCCGCTGGCTCGCTTTAGTCTGGAGCACGGCGCTGAACTGCGCTTTATTGAGCAAATGCCCCTAGGCCCTCGTGAGGAGTGGGAACGCTCCCGCATGGTCACGGCCGAGGAGATTCTTGCTCGCCTGCGCGAGGAGTTCGAGCTCACACCAGCAGAAGAACCCCGCGGCTCGGCCCCTGCCGCGCTGTGGGAGGCTACCTCCCGCGATGGCTCCACCCCACCAGGGCGCATCGGCGTCATCGCTTCTGTTACCCGCCCCTTTTGCGGCAACTGCGACCGCACGCGCCTGACTACTGATGGCGCAGTGCGCAATTGCCTGTTTGGAAATTCGGAGACCTCCCTGCGTGATCTGATGCGTGACGGTGCCAGCGATGAGGAGCTGGCGGTTGCGTGGGCCGGCGAGATGTGGCGGAAACTTCCTGGCCACGGTGTAAATGATGAGGGTTTCCTCCAGCCCGATCGCCCCATGTCCGCCATCGGCGGCTAGATTAGGTGCAATGACAAGCACTGGCCACGGCACGAGCATCGAGGACTATTTCGCGCGCCTTCACGCGCTCATCCGCGCCGTACCGGCCGAGACCGCAGCGGTGCAGGCAGGCCGCGTCCTTGCCGATGCTGTCACGGCCCAGATTGCGGTGCCACCCCAGGACAATTCCGCCATGGATGGCTTCCTGACCCCACCCCTCGAGGCGCCCTGCTCGCTGCAGGTCATCGGCGATGTCCCCGCCGGGGCTCCCGCGATCAGTCCCGCGCCCGGTACGGCCGTGCGCATCATGACGGGCGCTGCGGTGCCCGATGGTTGTGAGGGCCTTGTCATCCCGGTGGAGGATACCGACGTGTCCGCTGGCCCGGGTCCCCTGCCGGAGACCGTCACCATCCACCGCTTACCGCCCCGAAGCCACATTCGCCGCCGCGGCTCCCATATTGCTCTTGGCCAGGAGATTGCCGGCCCCGCCACGCTTATCGACGCTCCCTTGTTAGCCACCCTCCTCTCCGCCGGGATCAGCACGGCGCAGGTGCACCGCATCCCGCGCGTTGCCGTTATCGCCACGGGTGAGGAACTGCTCAGCGGCCTCCTGCCCGATTCCAATGGACCGATGCTTGAGGCTCTTATCGCCGCCACGGGGCCTGTTAGCATCACCCGGCTGTGCTGCGGCGATGACCCCACCGAGCTGCGCCGAGTTCTCGACTCCGTGGTGCAGTCCGACGGCGGGTGCGATCTAATCGTTACCACCGGCGGTGTATCCGCTGGTGCTTTCGACGTGGTGCATACCGTGCTCAGCCAGCATGGCGAGCACTCCTGGTTTGGTCACGTGGACCAGCGCCCCGGCGCGCCGCAGGGCCACGCAGTGTGGGACGGCGTTCCCGTGGTGTGTCTGCCGGGAAACCCCGTCGCGGCCTTTGTCTCCGCGCATCTCTACCTCACCCCGGTGCTGCGCTCTCTGCGCGGTCTGCCGCGCCCGACTGGACCGCGCGACCGGCCGGCGATTACCGCCGTCGCCGGCGGTGAATTCCGGGCCGCGCAGCACCCGCGCATCCAGCCCTGCCAGCTCAAGTTCGACGGCACGGTCACTGCCTCCCCGCCGCCCGGCCCCATGATGCGCAGCCACCACGTCGGCGCTCTGCCGGGCACGCAGGGCTTCGTGCTCATTACCGAGTCCATCGCCCCCGGCGACACGCTCACCGTGTATCCCTACTAATCAAAGGAATCCTGACACCATGAAGTTCACTCATCTCAACGACGCCGGCTCCGCCTACATGGTGGATGTGACGGAGAAGAATCCCACCGTGCGCACCGCCACCGCCCAAGGTGAAGTGGCTTGCTCCCCGGAGGTTCTCACCGCGCTGCGCGAGGGCACCGTCCCCAAGGGCGATGTGCTCGCCGTGGCCCGCGTGGCCGGTATTGCCGCTGCCAAGAAGGTCCCAGATCTCTTGCCGCTGGCCCACACCATTGGCGTACATGGCTGCGCCGTGGACATCGAGGTGCGCGAGGACCATGTGTTCATCGAGGCCACCGTGCGCACCGCCGACCGCACCGGCGTCGAAATGGAAGCGCTCACCGCCGTCAACGTTGCTGCCCTAGCGCTCATTGACATGGTCAAGGGAGTGGATCGCTCCGCCTACATTCGGCGCTGCGGCATCACCGCCAAGTCCGGCGGGCGCTCCGGTGACTGGTCCCGCGAGTTGCCCGGCGCGCAGGAAGTCTAGCCATGCACGGCGTCATCGTCTTGGCCGGTGGGCGCGGCACGCGGATGGGCGGCGTGGACAAGGCCAGCGTCATCCTTGCCGGTGAGCGCCTCATCGACCGCCTTCTACGCCAACTTCCCTACGGCATGCCCACCGCAGTGGTCTCGCCCTACCGGCTCGGCATGCCCCAGGTCTGTGAGTCTCCTCTCTTCGGCGGGCCAGTCGCAGGTATTGCGGCAGGCCATGCAGCGCTTTCGGGCCTCTCTCTACGCACCACGGCCGTCTTGGCGGTCGACGCTCCCGATTCCCCACAGATGCTGCCAGCCTTGGCCGGGGCACTCGAGGAATCGGGCGCTGACGTCGCCGTCGCTACTCTCGACGGCCATCTGCAGCCTCTCTGCGCACTCTGGCGTACCGAAGCGCTGCAGAAAGCCCTGGGTGAGCTTGGCGATCCGCGCAATCAGCCCGTGATGCGTCTGCTGCGCCTAGCCGAGAACGTTGTGCACGTTACGGGAACGGAGGCCGTGCGCGACATCGATACCGTCGATGAACTGCGCGCTCGCAGGCAGGCCCGCCAAGCTACTCGACAATGATCTGGCCATGCTGCCCCTTCTCCGCATTGGTCATGATGTGGTTAACAAAGGAGTAGGTGCCGGGTTCGTTAAAGGTCATCTCCACGAACCCGCCCTGCGCGGGAAGAAGGTCAACGGCCTGGGAACCCGAGTCTTTAGCTCCCTTGAGAAGGTAGCCGCCTTCCTTATAGACGGTGTCAAAGATTTCTCCCACCACGTGGAAGCTCAGCGGCAGGTCCGGGCCTAGGTTCACCAGCCAAATGCGCACCGTATCGCCCACCTTCGCATGCAGTGGGGCGAGGCCGTCGTCGTATTGATTGGGATAGTAGTTGAAGGCGGTGAGGTCATAGGAGCCATCGCTCACGCGCTGCGGGTCCGCGCCTTCAGCCTCGCTGCCCTCTGCGGCGAGGAAAACTTCGGCGGAGGTGAGGAGGTATTCCGCGTCGACGTCGGAAAGCGAATCCTCGCCCTTCGGGTCAATGATGACGGCTCCGGCCATGCCGTTGGCAATGTGCAGGCTCATGGGCATGGTCGAGCAGTGATACATCCACGCACCGGCGCGGTGCGCCACGAACTCATAGGTGAGGGATTCGCCCGGCTGGATGGTCTTCATTGTGTTATTCGGGCTGACCTCACCGGCGTGGAAGTCGACAGAGTGACCCATGGAACCTTCGTTCTTAATGGTGATGCGGAAGGTATCGCCCACCGTGCCGCGCAGGGTGGGGCCGGGCGCTTGTCCGTTGAACAGCCAGCGCGTCTGGCGCACGCCAGGGGCGACCTCGACTTCCTCCTCCGTCATGGTCCACGTTTCCTCGTGGACTGTGCCTTTCGCAGGCTTCAGCACTGGGTCAAAGGCCTCGAAATCCTCACGCGGCGCCATGCGCTCAGCCAGGGAAGGCACGTTCGCGGGAGCGGCAACGGCATGATGATGGCCCGTTGTTGACTTCTCACCCGCTGCCGGGTCATCGGTCACGTTGACCATAAAGGTCATGCCCTGCATTTTGTGCCCTGCGATGGTGCAGTACCCCTCGACGGATTCGGTGACAACACCGACATCCAGCACAGCACTCTCGCCCGGCTCCACTCGGCTGGTCTCTGCCCCACCGATCGTTAGGTCATGAACTTGGTCACCGGTGTTCGTGAAATTCACAACGAGGTGAGTACCGGCTGGGATGTCCACCGAGGCGGGAACGAAGGCCATGCCGTCGACGGAAACGTCGATCGTGGTGGCGTCGGCAGGCGCGGCTGAGGTGGCGCCGCGCTGTGCCACCGTGGAATTCATCACCGCCAACCCAATCACCGCGACGAGCGCGAGAATAATGATGAGCCATGCGGCCCACTTCTTTGTCTCAGGGGCCTGAGCAGGCGCGCTAGACATGAACATCTCCTTTGGTAGAAACCACGGCCCAGACTAAGACCGCGACGGCAGCGATAAGGCCTAGCCCCATCATGATAAGCCCGGCAGCGTGCACCCCCGGAATCCCCAGCAGGCAAGCCAAGCCACCCACGTTGATCAACCCCAGGCGCAGGTAGCCAGCACGCTCGGTGCGCCGGGCGCGCGCCAGGATGGGCAGCATGTGGTGAAAGACACCCGTGACCAGCTGCAACAACCCTGCGCCGACAAAGGCGGGCATGAGCAGCAGCGTGACGGCGCGGGGATAGGCGCCTACAGCGCTGGCAACGGCATCGCCCGCGCAGAGGGCCAGCATCCACACCAGCCCCGCCATGGCGGACATGCTCGCCGTGGACATCCTGCCGGCCAGCGCACCCGCGAGCACGGGCTGGATGATGAGAACCCCCGCTACGACCACAAGCAGCTGGGCTACACCGGCGGCGCGGGTCAGCCCTGCGGCCTCTAGCCCCATGGCCAAAGCCAGCCCAGCGCAGTGCACGATGAGCGCGCGGGTACAGCGAGAACGTGCGGTGGGCGAAATCGGCGTGCGGGTCAGCGTGGGCAGCAAGGTCACCACGGTTCCCAGGATGGTGAGCAGAGCGAAGCCCCACACCATCCCGCGCGAGTGCGCAGCAACGAGCAATGAATAGTTGCCCACGCCGTGGGCGGCAAGGAAAACAACGCCGATCGCGCTCACCATGAAACCCGCCGCCGCCAGATAGAAGGGCACGGTGAGCGCGAAGGAACCGGACAGCGAGCCGCGCAGCTTCTGCCACAGCGCCCACGCGTGCCATGTGAGGGTGAAGATGAGGAGGACGGAGGAGGCGTCGGCAAGCGCGCCCCAGTCGTAGCCCGCGCGGTCGACAAGGAGGAGCACCAGCCCGAGTTGGATGGCGGCCACGCGCGTGGAAACACCGCGGTAGTTCGTCGCCGGGGTGCGGGTAAGTGCTTCAGTAAAGTGCGTGGAAAAGACCACGATGGCGGTGGTGAGCGCACCAATGGTGAAGGGGTGGATGAGATCCCACCACACCAACGGGGCTCCAAGGGAACCGGCGATGGTGAGCCCGATGCCCGCGAGAATCCAGAAGGCGACCAACGCGAAAACTGTGGTATGCCAACGCCGGCGAGCGGCAAGGGAGACATCGAACAGGTTCACATCTTTTTTCACGGCTTTAATCGTAGTAAATTGGCATCGTGAGCGGCAACGCGTGCCGCCGCGTGTGACGGAAAGGACCACAACCATGAACCTGCCAATCTTCGACTCCTCCAAGGGCACCAGCCTCCCCACCCTCAACGCCTCAGAGATTCCCCACGCCGTCCGCCACGGCGCCATCCACGGCGCGCTGGGAACACTCAACGTCGGCGAAGCCATGATCCTTATTGCCCCACACGATCCGCTGCCGCTACTTACAGAAATCGAGCAACGCGAAGAACGCTTCGAGCTGGAGTACCTCAAGAAGGAACCGGAGGACGTCCACATTAAGTTCACACGCACCGCGTAAAGTAAGCGGGCATGCGCCGTTTTATCCTCCCCATCCTCGCCGCCGCGCTCAGCCTTGCTGGGTGCACCGCGCAGCCAGTGGATAAGCCGCTTTCGATATTCGCAGCATCCTCGACGCGTCTTATCAACGACGACTTGGCTGCGCACACCGACATTGAGCTGGCTATCAACAACGGTGGTTCCTCGGGGTTGGTGCAGCAGCTTTACGACGGCGCCCCGGCCGACCTCCTCATCACCGCTTCTGCGGCCACGATGGATAGAGCCGTATCACACGGCGATGTCGACAAACCAGAGGTACTGGCTACCAACACGATGGTCATGGTGGTGCCCAGGGGCAACCCCGCCGGACTGGAGTCTATCGAGGACATTGATGCCTCCACGCGCCTCGTCCTCTGTGATGCCCAAGTACCCTGCGGTGCATTGTCGGCGAAGATTCTTGCAGCCAAGGGGCTCAACGTAGAGCCTTATTCCCTGGAATCCCAAGTCGCCAACGTCCTCGGCAAAGTGGCCTCCGGGGAAGCCGATGCCGGTATGGTCTACGCCACCGACGCCACCTCCAGCGATGATGTGGAAGCCATCCCCATTGATGGCGCCGAAGACTTCCCCAACGAAATCCTCGGCGCCGTAGTGGCCGCCTCACCTCGCCGCGATGAAGCACAAGCGGTCTTGGATCTTCTAGACGATGGCTTTGACGCCGAGTGGCAAAAGTATGGCTTTACCCCGGTTGACTAAATGAACACCTCTCTTGATCTGCGTGAACAACACCCCCGCGTACCGTGGGCGGTAGTTGCTGTCGGCGCCCTCGCCGCCGTCTACATCGTTGCCCCCATCCTGGCATTAGGGCTCCGCGTCCCCTGGGGACAACTCCCGGAGACTCTCCGCGCGCCAGCCACTCAAGACCTCCTTCGCATCACGCTGAGCTCAGCTGCGCTCGCCACGATTCTCTCCACTCTTCTCGGAACCTGCTTGGCGCTGTGGCTACAGCAGCTGCACCGCACTGCGCACCTCGTGCGGCTGGTGGTCTATCTGCCACTGGCGCTGCCGCCGGTGGTGGGTGGTTTGGCCCTCACCGCCCTATTGGGGCGACGCGGCCTTTTGGGCCCCCTGCTCGAAGCCGCTGAGATTCGCGTGGCCTTCGCTTTCGCGGGCGTGGTGGTAGCACATATCTTCGTCACCCTGCCCTTCGTGGTCGTGGCCGTCGATTCCGCCCTGCGGCAGCTTGATCATGAGGTTGTGGCGAGCGCGCGTGGCGTCGGCATGCGCCCAGGCGAGATTCTGCGCCACATCACCGCGCCCGCCATTGCCCCAGCTGTCCTCACAGGCGCCGCCTTGGCCTGTGCGCGCTCCCTCGGTGAATTCGGCACCACCATCACCTTCGCGGGCTCGATGCCTGGGATCACCCGCACAATGTCCAGCGGCATCTACCTCGAACGCGAGGTCAGCGCCGACACCGCCTATGCACTTTCCGCCATCCTCATCACGCTGGCAGTTCTCCTCCTAGCCGCAGCAGGCGTGCCCTCCCTGCTCCGCCGGCACCGTGAGCCAGTCGCCCGCACACTCTCCCCTATGAACACTGAGGCCCTCCGCGCGCTCACGGCACCTGTGCAGAGTCCACGAGAGGTGGGCCTCGTCGCGGGCCCCCACGACGTGACCTTCCGAGGAGGGGCAATCACCGCCGTGGTGGGCCCTAACGGTGCTGGTAAGACCACCCTCATGCGTTTCCTTTCCGGTCGCCTTCGGGGCGCCACGGTCTCCGCAGACCGCGTGGTGATGCTCACCCAGAACCCCGGTCTTCCGCCCACCGCGACGGTACGACAAGCACTGTCCATGGTGACCAAGGACGATGCACGCACAGAAGAGCTCCTGGGCCATGCCGGGCTAGAGAATTTGAACCACGTGCGCGAACTATCCGGCGGGCAAGCAGCCCAGGTGGCCCTACTACGCGCGCTCGCTGCCCGCCCAGAGGTCCTTGTACTCGACGAACCTTTCGCTGCTATGGATGTCGAGTCAGCCGCCCGATGGCGCCACCTCCTCTCGGTCGCAGCGCCCGACCGCACGACCGCGCTGGTCACGCACAACCTCCACGACATCAGCGCCCTGGCCACCGACATCCTCGTCATGGAAGGCGGTTCCATCACTGCTCAGGGCTACGCACAGGACCTGCTCGCCCAGCCTCCCAACGCCTTCGTGGCCTCACTCGCGGGTCTTAACCTTCTTGAAGGAACCGTGGCAGATGGAGTCTGCACCGCTGGTGAGATTGCTCTCCCCGCCCCCGACGTGGATGACGGGTCTGCGTGGTTAGCCTTCCCACCCACCGCGCTCTACGCAGATGCGGCTGGCGAGCTCTCCCTGCAGGTAGTTGCCGCAGTAGGCGGCGGCATCGTGCTCGCTCAAACCGGTCCCCAACGCGTGCGTGTCAGTGGGGTTGCGGGCGAGCCCGCGCCGGGCGCCTCGGTGCGCTGCCGCCTCGATCATGACGCGGTATCGGTATATCCCCGCATGTAGTCCTCTGAGTTAGCGCACGTAGTGAGCATTATCCCACGAAAAAATCGGTAAAAATTATAGAAAATGGATCTCCGAGTTGTAGGATCCCCACTAGAACCGTCTGAAGGAGCCATCTGCCGATGTCTACGCATACTCCCCGTTCCTCCACGGAGCTTTTTCCCGAGTCGCTTCATCTCTCCCCCAAGCAACGAGAAGTACTCAAAGCCCTGCAGGAATATCCCCAAGGGGCGAAAGCAGCGGACGTCGCGGACGCGATGGGGATGCACGTCAACACCGCGCGTGGTCACCTCGACGAGCTAGTGAATGCCGGTGCCGTCCGCGTCATCACCGCCCCGGCCCAAGGCCGCGGGCGCCCCTCCCTCATCTTCCAGGTGCGCATCCCTGACAATCGCTCCGTGGCAGAGGAGTATGTGTCCCTCATCAGCGTCCTCGCAGAAATGCTGGCGGATAAGGACCAGCTTGATGACTTCGCCTCTGAGCAGGCACGAGAGATTGGTCGCCGCTGGGCACAGGCCACCGCCGACAAGACTGTCAATAAGGCTGATGCTCTCGCTCCGCTGTATCGCGCCATGCGCGATATGGGCTTTGATCCGGTGACATCCATCGATAGGTTCAACCAGACGGGCGAGACAGACCTAGAGCTTCACGCGTGCCCGTTTGTCACCGCGGGTATCCGCCCCTCCCCCTTTGTCTGCGCCATTCACGATGGCTACCTTGAGCAAGCAGCCGTAGAGGCTGGCGGGCGCCTCCACCTCACACTCATACCGCAGTCCGGCAACGGGGTCTGCCGGGTCAACGTCAAGACGGCGAGCTAGCCACGAGAAAGCGCGGTGCCGTTTGACACCGCGCTCGAAGGTTTTAACCGCGCTCGACACTCACTGGTCCAGCGACCTCCAGCTCGAGGACACGAAGGCCTTGCTTTCGGGCTTCATCCAAGATGGACTCTTCAATGGGCTCCGTGTGGAGGACCATGATGGTAGGACCCGCACCGGAGAGGTAAGCCGCGTAGCCGCGGTTGCGCAGGCGGTTGACCCACTCCGCGGTTACAGGCAACACGTCCGCGCGATAAGGCTGGTGCAGGCGGTCGCGGGTGCCCTCCCACAGCAGCTCTGGGTAGGCGGTCAGCGCTGCCACGTTGACCGCGGTGCGGGAGACGTTGAAGGCTGCGTCGGCATGCGTGACGTGCGAGGGAAGCACGCGGCGCACTGCCTGCGTTGAGGCGTGGAAGTCTGGGACCAAGGCCGTGGCCTTGATGGATTCGTGGACGTCGAGAGTAGCGGCGCGGTATTCCGGTAGCGAGCGGCCGTCGACAGGCACCGTGGTCCACGAGACCACGGCATTGCCCAGAACGGAGGCCGCGGCGTTATCAGGGTGTCCCTCGAAGGCCGAGGAGAGCTGGACAACCTGCTCCGCGGAAAGCGGGAAACCGGCCAGGCCATTGCCCGCGGCCACGCCAGCCACTGCGGCAGACGCCGAGGAGCCCAAGCCGCGGGACTGCGGGATGTTATTCGTGCACACCACGCGCAGGCCGGAGACCTCGACGTCGGCAGCCTGAAGCGCTGAACGGATGGCCTTGACTACCAGGTGGGAGCCGTCGCGAGGCAAATCATCTGCGCCCTCGCCAAAGATCTCCACCTCCAAGCCGGAGCTAGTGACCTCTACTTCCACGGTGTCGTAGAGGCTCAGCGCGATGCCGAGGGTGTCGTAACCGGGACCCAGGTTGGCCGAGGAGGCCGGGACCTGGACGGTGACTTTGGTACCAACTTCGATATCGATGCTCATTGTCGCGGCCTCAGCTTTATACGCCTAGGCGGATGACGGAGTGAACGGCCTTGACCTCATCGAGCTCGCCAAGAGCGGCGACGATATCCTCAAGCACCGCTTCCTTAGCCGCGTGGGTGACCACGATAAGGCGAGCGGTCTCCTCGCCATCTTCCTGGCGCACGGTGCGCAGGGAAACACCATGGCGGGCAAAAACGCCGGAGATGACTGACAGCACGCCGGTGCGGTCATCCACCTCCATGTCCACGTGGTAGCGGGTCTCCACCTCACCAAACTCAGCGATGGGCAGGTTGGCGTAGGTATTCTCCCCCGGCGCACGGCCGCCGTGGACGATGTTGCGTGCCGCGCCGATGACATCACCCAGCACAGCAGAGGCGGTCGGGTTACCGCCAGCGCCGTTGCCATAGAACATCAGTGAGCCAGCGGCCTCTGCCTCAACGAAGATAGCGTTGTAGGACTGGCTGACCGAAGCCAGTGGGTGATCCTTCGGAACCAACGTCGGGTGGACACGGGCGTTGACGGATTCCGCACCGGTCTCCTCATCCACAAGGCGCTCGCAGATGGCCAGCAACTTGATGGAGTAGCCAGCCTGGTTGGCGGCCGTGATGTCATCGGCGGTGATCTTCGAAATACCCTCGCAGTAGACATCGTCGAAGGTCAGGCGGGTGTAGAAGCCCAGGGATGCCAAGATGGCAGCCTTCGAGGCGGCGTCGTGGCCCTCCACGTCAGCGGTGGGATCGGCCTCGGCGTAGCCCAGGCGGGTCGCCTCAGCCAGTGCATCCTCATAGGAGGCACCAGTGGACTCCATAGCGTCCAGGATGAAGTTGGTGGTGCCGTTGACGATTCCGGAGATGCGCTGGATCTTGTCACCGGCCAGAGAGCGGCGCAGCATGCCCACCACCGGGATGGCGGCGGCCACGGCGGCCTCAAAGTAAAGGTCGACGTCTGCGTGGTCGGCAGCCTCCGCCAGCTCATCCGCGTGCGCGGCCACGAGAGCCTTGTTGGCGGTGACCACGGACTTGCCGGCGTTGAGGGCGGCGAGGACGAGCTCGCGCGGGAAATCAATGCCGCCGATCACCTCGACGACGAGGTCGATATCATCGCGCAGGACGAGCGCCTTGGCGTCGTCGGTCAGCAGCTCCGCCGGCACGCCCGGGCGCAATTTATTCTTGTTGTGCACGGCCACGCCGCGGATCTCCACGGGGCCGCCGATACGGTGCGCAAAAGCATCAGCGTTTTCTTGCACGAGGCGGAAAACCTCGGCGCCCACGGTGCCAAAGCCAAGCAGTGCGATTCCTACAGGCTCGCCTTCGGGCTTCTTGCTACGGTTCGTCGTCATGGTGTCCCTTTGTTGAAATTGCGAATGGTTGTTACGTGCTAGCCCATCACTATACAGAACGAGCTGTCTATTTCTACGCGGAATGGCCTGCACGCCGCGCGACCGGCCATGTCATCCTGAATAAAATGCGGTGAGCTGTGCCAACGCCGCGCTAATCGACGTCCAACGCCAGCAAGTCCTCCACTGTTTCCCGGCGCAGCATGAGTGAAGCTTTGCCGTCACGCACGGAGACTACCGCTGGGCGCAGAGCGCCGTTATAGCGCGAGGCCATCATGTACTGATAGGCGCCGGTGGTGGCGAAGGCGAGGAGATCGCCGGTGGTGATGTCCGAGGGGAAACGGCGCTCATTGACCAGAATGTCACCGGATTCACAGTGGAAGCCCACGATACGCGAGTCCACTGGCTCGCCCTGGGTGCGGCGGTTGACCACGCGCACGTCGTAGTCCGAGCCATACAGTGCCGGCCGGATGTTGTCCGACATGCCGCCGTCCACGGACAGGTAGCGGCGCATCGGCAGATCCGCCTTGCCGGTCTCCACATCCTTGACCGTGCCCACGCGGTAGACGGTGACCGCGGAGGCACCCACCAGAGAGCGGCCGGGTTCCACCAGCACGAACGGCGGCTTGATACCGAGTTCAGTAGCGGTGCGCTGCACGGCGTCGAGGAGGTCTTTAGCCAGGGTGGCGACGTCGAGGGCCTCCTCATATTCCATATAAGGAATGCCGAAGCCGCCGCCCAAGTCCAGCTCTTCGAGGGCAACGCCGAGCTCGGAGTGAATGCGCTTGTACAGGCTGAGCACGCGCTCGGCAGCCAGCTTGAAGCCGTCGGCGTTGAACACCGAGGAACCGACGTGGCAGTGCAGGCCCACCAGCTTAAGATTGGCGGATTCCAACACCGTGCGAGCAACCTCGAAGGCGGCGCCGGTGGACAGGGAAATGCCGAACTTCTGGTCCTCGTGGGCGGTGGCGATGAATTCGTGCGTGTGGGCGTCGATACCGGGTTTGACGCGGATCATGACCGGCTGGACGCGTCCGGCGGCTGCGGCAATGCTGTTGAGACGCGAGAGCTCCTCCGCGTTATCCAGCACCACATGCCCGATCCCCTCGTTCACACACAGCTGCAAGTATTCGTCTTCCTTGTTGTTGCCGTGCGCGGTCATGCGCTCGGGTGGGAAGTTCGCGGCTAGCGCCAGCTTGGCTTCGTTAAGGGAAGCCACGTCGAGGCACAGGCCCTCCTCATCTACCCAGCGCACGATGCGCTTGGTGATGAAGGCCTTGGAAGCGTAGTGCACGTGGTCGGGGCCGCCGAAGGCTTGGGCCATATCCTTACAGCGCGAGCGGAAGTCTTGCTCATCGAAAACGTAGAGCGGAGTGCCGTATTCTTCAGCCAGCTCGGTTAGAGAAACGCCACCAATCGAGACCACGCCATCCGAATCTCGAGCAGCGTTACGCGGCCACACGTGGGCCGGAAGGGAATTGAAGTCAGTCATCGATACCTTGTCTTACATCTTCTCCGGTGCGCTGACCCCCACCATGGTCAAGGCATTGGCCATGACCTGGCGGGTGGCGTTGGCCAGGGCGAGGCGCGCGGAGTGAATCGGCTCGGTCTCTTCATCAGCCTTCGGCAGCACCTGGCACTGGTCATAGAAGCGGTGGAAGACGGCTGCCAGATCCTCGGCGTAGCGCGCGATGCGGTGCGGCTCGCGCAAGGTCGCTGCGGTAGCGACCACCTCGGGGAACTCGCCCAGAGTGCGGATGAGATCGCCTTCCTTGTCGTGGGTAAGGAGGTCGAGGGGGGCGTCGGCAAGCGCGGCGGTGTCGAAGCCCAGCTCTGCTGCCTTACGCAGGATGGAACAAATGCGGGCGTGGCCGTACTGCACGTAGTAGACCGGGTTATCCGCCGACTGGGATGCCCACAGGCCCAAGTCGATGTCCAGGCTGGAGTCGACGGAGGAGCGCACCAGGGAGTAGCGCGCACCGTCGACGCCGATGGCTTCAACAAGATCATCGAGGGTAATGACAGTGCCCGCACGCTTGGACATCTTGACCGCTTGGCCATCGCGGACCAGGTTAACCATCTGGCCGATGAGGACCTCGACGGCCTCCGGGTCGTACCCGAGAGCCTGGGCGGATGCACGCAAGCGAGCGATGTAGCCGTGATGGTCCGCGCCCAGCATGTAGATGGCCAGGTCGTGTCCGCGGTCGAACTTATCGGCCACGTAGGCGATATCACCGGCGATGTAGGCGGCATTGCCATCGGACTTAATAACCACGCGGTCCTTGTCGTCGCCGTACTCGGTGGACTTCAGCCACCATGCGCCCTCGGACTCGTAGAGTTTGCCGTTGTCCTTGAGCTTCTGGATGGACTTCTCCACCGCGCCGGACTCGAAGAGGGAATTCTCGTGGAAGTAGACGTCGAAGTCCACGCCGAATTCGTGGAGGGACTCCTTAATTTGGGCGAACATCATCTCCACGCCCGCCGAGCGGAAGGCTTCCTGTACCTCGGCATCGCTGCCGTCGAGGGCGTCCGGGTTCTGCTCGAGCACGCCCTGCGCGATTTCCTTAATGTAATCGCCGCCGTAACCGTCCTCCGGGGTGGGTTCGCCCTTGGCGGCGGCCACCAGCGAACGCGCAAAGCGGTCGATCTGTCCGCCGTGGTCGTTGAAGTAGTACTCGCGGGTAACCTCCGCGCCGGAGGCTTCGAGCACGCGGCCGAGCGAGTCACCCACGGCGGCCCAGCGGGTACCACCCAGGTGGATCGGGCCAGTCGGGTTCGCGGAGACGAACTCCAGGTTGATCTTCGTGCCCTGGTAGGTGGTGTTGCTACCGAAGTCTGCACCGCCGTTGAGGACCTGGGCCACAATAGCGCCCTGCGCTGCGGCGGCAAGGCGAATGTTGAGGAATCCCGGGCCTGCGATGGAGGCTTCATCGATGGCATCGTTGCCGGCGAGGGCATCTGCCAACCACTGCGCCAGCTCGCGGGGCTGGGCACCGGCCTTCTTGGCCACCTGGAGGGCCAGGTTCGTGGCGTAGTCACCGTGCTCCGGGTTACGCGGGCGCTCGACGGTCACGGTCTCCGGCAGGACGGAGGCGTCCAGCTCATGCTCGGTAAGGACGGCCGCAGCGGTCTCTTTGATCAGGGCGGAAAGATCTTCAGGATTCATAGGGCCAAAGTCTATCGTCCTTGCCGCTGGGAGGCACGATCAGGCTGCTCGCGTACTCGGGACGCCCAAACGTTAACAAGCTCACTCACCCCCATCAGGTGAATAATGCGGCACATTAGGGTGTGAGGTTCTACGCTAAACACGCTAACTGTATCGTTCCATCGTCTCGCACCGTCTCCTTTTGACCGCTCAATAACTCTTGTGGGCGCGCCACGGGTGTGCGAGAAAGACCGTGAATTGAGCTTTATGACTACATTCAACATCACTACTGACGCCATTGCCGGCAGCGTAGGTTTGACCGCAGCGGTCTCCACCCTGCCGCTCATTGCGTTCTTCATCATGCTCTTGGGCCTGAAGGCCCGCGCGCACACCTCCGGCGCAGTCGCGCTTCTGGCGGCCCTGCTCATCGCCATCTTTGGACTTGGCATGCCCACCGGCATGGCTTTGAACTCCGCACTGCGCGGCGGCCTCTTCGGCCTCTTCCCCATCGTCTGGGTCATCATCACCGCCATCTGGTTCTACGAAGTGACCGTCTCCTCCGGCCGCTTCGAGGACCTACGTAAGACCTTTGACCTCTTGGGCGATGGCGATATCCGTATCCAGGCCATCCTCATTGCTTTCTGCTTCGGTGGCCTGCTGGAGGCCCTCGCCGGCTTCGGTGCACCGGTGGCTATTACCGCCACGATGATTCTGGCGCTGGGCGTAAAACCCCTCAAGGCTGCGACCACCGTACTCATTGCCAATACCGCTCCGGTTGCTTTCGGCGCCGTCGGCATTCCGGTGACCACCGCCGGTTCCGTCGGCGGCCGTACCGCCGAGCAGACCGCGGACATCGCAAGCCTCATCTCCTTGCAGGTGCTGCTCATCGCAGCGGTCGTGCCCTTCTTCATCCTTTTCATCCTCGACGGCATGCGTGGCGTCAAGGAAGCCGGCCCCGCCGCCGCGGTCATCGGTGTGTCCTTCGCCATCGCGCAGTGGGCCGCCGCCACGTTCTTCGCCTACCAGCTCACCAACGTCGTGGCCTGCATTGTCTCCCTGGGCGCGGGCTTCCTCTTCCTGCGTGTCTGGAAGCCCAAGGGCGTCGACAGCCTGCGTGAGCGCATGGAGCTGCCCGCCCAGGAAGAGGTGTCCGATCTTAACGGCCGCCGCATCTGGATGGCCCTGCTGCCCTACGCGGTTGTCACCGCCGTCTTCGCTGTGGCCACCGCATGGCCTGCCATCTTCGGTTTCATCCAGCTCAACATCCCGTGGCCGCTTCTCGACGGCACCATTATCGACGCCGACGGCAATGCCATGGACACCGCCTTCAAGTTCAACGTCTTGGGCAACCCGGGCACCTTGCTTCTCATCTCCGGCATCATCGTGGCCATCATCTACATGGCCTTTAACGAGAACGGCCGCTACACGCTGGAAGCCTCCGCACCGCTGACGAAGTTCGGCGAAGTTATCAACCGCATGAAGTTCTCCGCACTGACCATCATCTTGGTTCTGGCGCTGGCGTACACCATGAACTACTCGGGCCAGACCATCTCCATTGGTCAGTTCGTAGCATCCGTCGGTGGCATCTTCGCACTCTTCTCCCCGGTCCTGGGTTGGATTGGTACCGCCGTGACAGGCTCCGATACCTCCGCCAATGCGCTCTTTGCCAACCTGCAGGTCACCGCCGCCGAGCGTATTGGCGTCAACCCGGATCTCATGCTGGCAGCCAACACCTCCGGTGGTGTTGTGGGCAAGATGATTTCCCCGCAGTCCCTGGCCATTGCCGCTACCGCAGTGAAGATGGAAGGCGAGGAGTCCCGCATCTTCAAGGCCGTCGTGGGCTACTCCGTAGCCTTCCTTGCCGTGGTCTGCATCATCGTCTTCCTCATGACCAACGTTCTGGGCTTCCTCGTTCCGTAGAACCGCGTCCTCGTTCCGTAGAAAATGGTCGGCGCTCCCCGCGCCTCCGCAGAAGGTATGCCCCCGTATTCGGGCGTATGCCCTCCTCCAGCCGCTGAGCAGTCCATACTGCTCGGCGGCTGATGTGTCAGCATCTATGCACGTAAGAAATTCACAACATTAATGTTGCGTTAAAGTGCCAGGTAGTGGGAACTTTTCGTGTCGAGAAAAATGATTTTCCACGGTAGAATTCTGCCTATACCTGTAGGCACATGTTCTGCGCACCGCTGTCTACCATGTACAGACTCTCTCCATGGAGACGGCAGCGGACGCGTGGGGCAGATAAGGAGCGCAACACTAATGCGAATAGCATTGTTTTCCACCTGTATCGGTGACTCTCTGTTCCCCGATGCGCACAAGGCCACGGCCCTCGTCCTGTCCCGTCTAGGCTATGACGTGGTCTTCCCCGAAGAGCAGACCTGCTGCGGTCAGATGCACATCAACACCGGTTACCAGAAGGAAACGCTAGGCATGATCCGCTCCTATGCGGACGCCTTTGCTGATCCGTCCATCGATTACGTGGTTTCCGCCTCCGGCTCCTGCGTGGGTGCAGTGCGTGAGCAGCACACCATGATTGCGAACCGCTTCGGCACCGCCGCTGATGTCGATGGCGCTAAGAAGACCTCAGAAAAGACCCTGGATCTGCCGGAGTTCCTCGTGGACGTCGCCGGCGTGACCAACGTGGGCGCATTCTTCCCGCACCGCGTGACCTACCACCCTTCCTGCCACGGCCTGCGCTTCCTCAAGCTTGGTGACCGCCCCTACCAGCTACTGCAGGAAGTTGAGGGAATCGACTTGGTGGAGCTTCCCAACAAGGAAGAATGCTGCGGCTTCGGCGGTACCTTCGCCCTTAAGAACGCTGAGGTTTCCGCGGCCATGGTCGGTGACAAGACCCGCCACGTCCGCGAAACTGATGCGGAGTTCGTCACCGGTGGTGACTCTTCCTGTCTCATGAACATCGGTGGTGCCCTGTCACGTCAGCGTGCTGGCGTGCGCGCCATTCACTTGGCTGAGATCCTCGCCTCCACCAAGGAACACCCGTGGACCCCAGAGTCCGCGGCCTACTCTAAGGAGAAGATGCTCTAATGACTTCCTTCCTCGACACCACCCCGCCGCGCGCGCCCGAAGGTTACGGCAACCTGCGCGGTTCCAAGGCTTTTGTGCCGCTGGCACACGTTGGTCTTAACAATGCTACCCAGCGCCGCAACCTGCACCACGCCACCACCTCCATTCGTAACAAGCGCCAGGGCGCTGTCGATGAGACACCGGACTGGGAGCAGCTGCGCGACGCTGGCTCCGCCCTCAAGGAGGACGTCGGTGCCCGCATGAGCGAGCTCCTCCTCCAGTTTGAGGAACAGGTGACCAAGCGCGGCGGCATCGTGCACTGGGCACGTGATGCCAAGGAAGCCAACGAGATCATCGAGGGGCTCATTAGGGAGACCGGCGAGACCGACGTGGTCAAGGTCAAGTCCATGGCTACCCAGGAAATCGCGCTCAACGAGCACCTCGAAGAAGCCGGCATCCACGCCCGCGAGACCGACCTGGCGGAGCTCATCGTCCAGCTGGGTGAGGATAAGCCGTCCCACATTCTGGTCCCGGCTATTCACCGCAACCGTGCGGAAATCCGTGACATCTTCGTCAACAAGATGCCGAATACTGATGACTCCCTCAAAGCCGAGCCGGCTGAGCTGGCTGAGGCCTCCCGCCAGTTCCTGCGCGAGCAGTTCATGAAGGCCAAGGTTGCCATCTCCGGTGCAAACTTTGGTGTGGCCGAGACCGGAACCATCAACATCGTGGAGTCCGAAGGCAACGGCCGTATGTGCCTGACCCTGCCGGAGACCCTCATCACCGTCATGGGTATTGAGAAGCTCGTTCCGACGTTCCAGGATCTTGAGGTATTCCTTCAGCTGCTGCCACGCTCCTCCACCGCTGAGCGCATGAACCCGTACACCTCGATGTGGTCCGGCGTGACCGAAGGTGACGGCCCGCAGAACTTCCACCTGGTTCTCCTGGACAATGGCCGCACCGCTGCCCTGTCTTCTCCGGTGGGCAGCCAGGCGCTCAAGTGCATCCGCTGCTCCGCCTGCCTCAACGTCTGCCCGGTCTACGAGCGCGCCGGTGGCCACGCCTACGGCTCCGTCTACCCGGGCCCGATTGGTATCTCCCTGACGCCGCAATTGACGGGCATGAAGGACCACAACGATCCGTCGGCAAGCTTGCCCTATGCCTGCTCGCTGTGTGGCCGTTGCGACGAGGTCTGCCCGGTACGCATCCCGCTTTCCCAGGTGATTCTGGAAAACCGCCACCAGAAGGTCACCAACGCGACCCCGCCGATCGAGGAGAAGATCTTCAAGGTTCCGCAGCTGCTGTGGACCAACCCGAAGATATGGAACCAGGTCACCCACATGGTGGCTCTGGGTCGCGTCCTTGGTGGTTTCAACGGTGTCATCGACAAGCTGCCGCTGTTCATGTCCGGTTGGTCCGATGTACGCGATACCGCCGTTCCGCCGAAGAAGTCCTTCCGTCAGTGGTTCAACTCTGACGAAGCCCAAGAACTCCTCGCCCAAGCCAAGAAGGAGGGCATCAAGTGACCATCAAGAACAGCGCCGCCAAGGAAGAGATTCTGAAGCGTATCTCTTCTGCTCAGAAGCAGGCCGGATTGCCGGACCACGTCGAGGTTCGACGTGAGTACCAGCGTGAGGGCACGCTTAACGCCGATGAACTGCGCGACATGCTCGTTGACCGCCTCGAGGACTACAAGGCTGACGTCCACGTCACCGATGAGGCTGGGCTGAATTCCACCATCCTGGACATCCTGAAGGACCGTGGCTGCTCCACCGTCACCTACGCACCCGGTATCGATACCGGCCTGCTCAATGGTTTCGAGGGCACTACCGTCCCGGATGACAATGCCAAGGATCCGCGCGAGCTGAACGACGTTGACGCGGTGCTTACCGAGTCCCACGTCACCTCGGCACAGACCGGCACCATCGTCCTGGAGTCCAACGAACTCTGTGGCCGCCGTGCCCTGACCTTGGTTCCGGACCGCCACATCTGCATCGTGCGTGACGACCAGATCGTGTACGGCATCCCGGAGGTTGTCTCCCGCATGAACCCGGAGCGCCCGGCTACGTGGATTTCCGGCCCGTCGGCGACGTCCGATATTGAGCTCAGCCGCGTGGAGGGTGTCCACGGTCCGCGTGATCTCATTGTGGTGATTGTTAAGTAGTGAGGTAAACGGGGGTAGCCACTCCCCCTCCTCCATGCCGACTTAGCTGTCATGCATCACCCATGGCGCATAGGATGAGGCGAGTACCTACTCACCGTTTTAGGAGCCTTGTTCTATGCGCCTTTCTCGCGTTCTGGGCTCGGTTCTAGGCCCAGTAGCTCTCGCTGCCGGCCTAGTAGCCGCCCCCACTGTTGCCCACGCTGACCAACCCACCATCACCTGGGGAGAATGCCCGGAGGGCGTCGACCACGAGCGCGCCGAGTGTGGTCACGTGACTGCGCCGACCTACTACGATGCACCGGACAAGGGCACCATTGAGGTTGGTTTTATCCGCCTGAAGGCAACGGGTGCGCGCAAGGGCAGCCTGTTCACCAACCCGGGTGGTCCGAACGGTGACGCTTATGGCTGGGTCAACAACGCCGCATGGCCGAAAGAAATTGAGCAGGAGTTCGACATTATCGGCGTGCAGCCGCGTGGCTTGCGCGAATCTGCGCCCGTCAACTGCACGGCAAGCAACCCGGGTGATAACCCAATCGTTGCGCTGACGCAGATTGGCGCCATTACCCGCCAGGATTGTGAGAAGAACACCCCTGGCTACACCAATTCCATCACCACCGAAAACACCGCCCGCGACTGGGAGGTCGTGCGCCAGGCACTCGGCGAGGAGCGCATCAACATCGCTGGCCTGTCTTACGGCACCTTTCTGGGCTCGACCTACGCCACCTTGTTCCCGCAGCACACCGACAAGATGGTGCTCGATTCCGGCATGAATCCGAACATGGCCTGGAACGGAATCTTCGCCTCCCAACAGGCGGGCTACGAAAACGCCCTGGAAGATTTCTTCACCTACATGGCGAAGAATGACGCCACCTACCACGCTGGTAAAACTCCGTTGAAGGCGTATGAGCGCTGGTCCCAGGTTGTTGCTGCCGAGGCCGGCGTGCGCCCCACCGTCCTCCCGCCGGATGCACAGATTGGTGACCTCCCACCGGGCCTTGAGTTCGCTGGCCAGCCAGGCGCAAACATTATGACCGCTACCGGCCAGCTGCGCGTGCAGGCAGAGCACTTGGCAGGCAGGGCTCGCAACCCGCAGGCACTACAGGTGACCTCTCCGACGCTGAACACCACCCGTGAGCTTCTGCCCCGTCCAGAGGCATGGGAGACCCTAGCTAAGCACATTGCCGGCATTGAGCCCATCAACTTTGAAGAAGCAGCCAAGGAAGGCCCGCAGGACCCGAAGCAGGCTCAACAGGCCATTCTGAATGCGACGAGCATGCAGAACATCATCATGTGCAATGAGAACACTGCGCCGTCGGATCCGACCAAGATCCCGGCCTTCCTGTGGTCGAACTACTTCACCCTGGACCCGTTCACCTTGTTCAACTCCCTGTACTCCTCCGGCTCTGGCTGCGGCGGCCGCGCGCCCATCACCAAGCCGGTAGCAGTCAGCGGTGCAAACCTGCAGACCAAGCCACTGCAGATTCAGTCCACCGGTGACCCGCAGACCCCGTACGCTCACTTCCGTGGACTGTCGGACCCGATGCAGTCCCGCGTGGTCACCGTCCATGGCCCCGGCCACGGCCACTTCGCCGTTGGCAACCAGGCCGTTGACAACATTGTGGTTAACTACCTGCGCACCGGTGAGGTAAACACCGCCGATGCCCCGGGCTTCTTCGACCAGCCCAAGGCCGAGCAGCCCCAGAACCAGTAAAGCTTTCCACCAGCGTGTGAGGTTGCACATAGCCTCGCACGCAGAGGTCAAACCTGAGAAAAGCACTGCTCAAGGCGCATAAAATAGAACTGTAGCCAGACCGGCAAGGAGTTCTGTTATGCGCCTTTCTCACGTTTTCGGCTCAGCTCACGCGGTGATCGCCACGCTTGCTGCCGCACTACTAGGCTGCGTGGGGCTCATAGCCAGCCCACTAGCCACTGCCGCACCTCACAGCGTTGCTGGCCCTTCACCAACCCCAGCGCCCGCAGGCACCCCAACCATCGATTGGGTAGCGTGCCCCGTCGACGTCGATGCACCTGGCGCCGAGTGCGGTCACATCACCGTGCCTACCTTCTACGATGCCCCCGAACGCGGCAGCATCCAGGTCGGATTCGTGCGCCGTCCCGCCGCAGCGGAGTCCCGCGGCACAATCTTCATCAATCCTGGTGGCCCCGGCGGTGATGCCTTAGCGGCAGTCTCCAGTTTTCTCTGGCCCGAGGAACTCACCACACACTACGACATAGTGGGTGTACAGCCCCGCGGACTGCGCTTTTCAACTCCACTTGACTGTGACAGCTCCGTTATCGACGGCGCCGAGGGCACGGCTCAACTCACGCGTTTTGGCCAGCTCATGCGCGATGCCTGCGAGCAGTCCTACCCTGGTTATGCCGATTCCATGACCACGGTCAACGTCGCCCGCGATTGGGAGCAAGTCCGCGCAGCTCTAGGGACGGAAAAGATCATTGCCTCTGGCGTCTCCTACGGCACCGTGGTCGCTTCCGCCTACGCTACGTTCTTTCCGGAACACACCGACCGCGTCGTCCTCGATTCCGGCTACACCCCGTCTGCGTCGCTGAACCGTCAGGCCGCCAGCCAGCAACGCGGCACCACACGGGCTCTCGCTGACTTCTTCGGCTACATCGCAGCGAACGACGCCACGTACCACATGGGCACAACTCCCCTGCAGGCATATGAGCGCTGGGCAGACAAGGTTGCCACCGAATCCGGTGTGCGCCCCACTGCACATCCGCCTGCTGCTAGCACCGAAGACCTGCCTGCTCCCCTGGCCTTTACCGGTCATCGCGGCGCCGAGGTCATGACACTAACGGGCCCATTGCGCGTGCAGCTGGAGAATCTCTTCGACCAACTCCGAAACCTTGGTGCCAGCCAGTCCGACTCCCCAACGCTGTACATCACCGCATCAGTCCTGCCTTAGCCCGCGTCTTGGGAGAAGGCCGCCCATCATATCGCCGGAATCGAGACCATTGACTTCGGTGATTCTGACCCCACAGTCTCCCTCCCCACCGACACTGCCGCCCGTGCACAAGGTTTTACCACGAACCTCGTTCTCTGCAATGAGACCTACTCGGCCCATGAATTCGGTTATGGCGCGGCGTTTATGCGGGACGCTTTCGTCACCAAAGATCCATTCACGGTGCAGAACAACCAATTCCGCTCTGGACAGTTCTGCGGCGGGCGTGAACCTATAACGGCGCCTGTGCTTCTCGACGGCTCCCGCCTCACCACCCCGCCCCTACAACTCCAAGCCACCGGCGACCCACTCACGCCGTATAGCGATTTCCGCGGCATGTCAGATGCCATGCGCTCCCACGTCATCACCGTGCATGGCCCTGGCCACGGCCAGTTCGCCACCGGCAACGACGCCGTCGATGACATCGTCATGAGATACTTGCGCACCGGGCGCGTCAGCACCACCGACGCCCCCGGCTATTTCGAGCAGTAAACACCTCACCGCACCACCCCACCAGCCGCGCCCCCTGAAGGACCGCTCACTGCGCGAGCCAATTTCTAGGCGCTCACCCCTATGCGCTAGAATCGCATCGTTGGCATTTCGCCAGCGATGCCCTTGTAGCTCAGCGGATTAGAGCATCGGTTTCCGGTACCGAAGGTCGCAGGTTCGAGTCCTGTCAGGGGCACTGTGTGAAGTCTCGAGACATCGTTCCGGTCGGTGTCTCGAGACTTTTCGTTTTCGGAGCCGGCCCCGAAATTCAGGCTTAGGCTTAAGGGACGTTCACGGTAGATAAGGGCCAGAAATCTGTAATTTTTAGCCACTATCTACCGTGAATGAAAGTGACAGGTGTGTGAGACCCCGGGGCTGTGGACTAGAGCTCGGAAATCGGCTAGCCGCAATGTCACGGATACTCCTCAGTACAGGCAACTGTGCGGCCCAAGATCGTGCCCGTATGCACGATAACTGAGACCTAGTTCCGACCTCAGTTGTCGTTCATAGTTTGAGACACACTCCTAGAACTGCTCCTGAAAGCGCTAAAAGCAACCGAGCTGGGCCTCACACGAGCGGATTTTTGGCAGTCGTCACTTCGGTGTGGAAAGCCTCAGAGGATCGACGTCTCGAGACATCGCTTTTCGTCGTGTCTGGGCAGTTGTGGCTTCAGGGCTTTCTACCGGAACAGTCTCATGAGACATGCGAAACGATGTCTCCGAACCGGACACTGTCAGGGGCACTTTTTCATGCTGTTTGATGCATAAGCCCGGTGCCTTCCCATAGCCGTCACACCCCCTAACACCACATCAAGATGGTTCCAGTCATAAGGCACTACTCACAAGGTTCCCGGGGGGCACACGCACCTTCCTCCCCTCCTCCTATGGTTCGTTTGGGCCCAAACAAACCTTATGAGGAGAACCATCCTCGCTAACGTCCTTTTCGCCTAAGCCGCACGCGCAAGGCGCGCCTGAATGTCTGCAACAACCTCCTCTGGGTTCTTGGCTGAGGCGATAAAAGAGGAGGCTCCTTGCTCGATACACACGGTGGGCCCGGAAACGATATAGGCCGATGAACCATCGACCACGCGTGGACCCGCGCCTTCTTTCAGTCCTGTCTCCGGACCGACGCTGACACCGGTGATGTCCTTGAGGGAAATCGTCTTTGAAAACAAGCCCAAGACGGAAGCCGTCACGCCGTCGTCGCTCACGACGATCTTCACCCGCATCACAATACAGGCCAACGTTGCCACGATAACCAATGCGCCAAAAAGGATAGCTACCCACGTGGAATTAACCATTGTTGGCAAAAGCGCTGTCACAACTGCGAGGCCAACGACGATACCGAGCCACTGGAGCGGGCCATTGAGAAAGCGCACATAGACGTTGTCACTCATGGTTCTCAAGGGTAGTTAGAAGCGTTCCAACCTCGTGGAGCATCACCGGAGTCGGTTTCTTCAATCTTGTCGAATGCGGAGATCGTCGTTCATAGGTAAAATTTTACGCATGTCGAACCGTGAAATCGTCTTCATTGTTTATGCCAGCAACGTCGAGAAATCCGTTGAGTTCTATTCACAGCATCTTGGACTCACGGTTGACTTCACCTCACCCCGCTACGTCACCTTCGCCCTAGGCGATGGCGTTTCACTCGCTGTGTGGAGCGGCGAGAGCCAAGCACTCTCCTCTGCCCCGACGCGCACCTCGGAAGTCTGCCTCAATGTGGACAAGGACGAAGTACTTAAGGTTTACAACAACTGGACGGCCACAGGCGTAGAGGTCCTTGAAGAACCGCACGAGGATGTCTTCGGCACAACGTTTGTCGTTGCTGATCCCGACGGTAACCGTGTTCGCGTGGCTCCCATCGATTAGCCAGCGTGCTAGCGGCATGGCCGCATGGCAAACGGGTATGAAAAAGCCCCAGCAGCTTCTGCGATTGAGCTGCCGGGGCTTTGTTGGTGCCGTGGCTACTGCACCACGGGCTGCGGAGGCTTTACAGCGTCCGCGCGTCCGTTCGCGTTACTGAGTGATGAACGGGTTCACGATCTCCTGCGTGATGTCCAAGGTACCGTGCTCGATGTAGTACATACCGAAGAAAAGGGCGGTCAGAATAACCACGGAGATGAGCATCAAGGGAATCCACTGAACGAAGACGGATACCCAACCGTCAGCCTTGTCGCGTGCGGCAGCCTCGCGCTCTTCCTGAGCCAAATCGCGCTGGTTGATCATGTTCAATCCTTTCACTTAGCTCCCTCTCCGAGGAGCTCATGCTGGAGTCTTCTCCCTCACAGCTGAGGGACGCTCGCCCATTAACACAGAGTATGTTAGCAGGTTATACAGTACCGGCCGTAGTTATACGCAGATTTTCAGCGGCTATCCGTCAGAAGTTTGACACCGTGTGTGAGCTAGACCCCAGGATCCTCGTTATTCTCCAACGCCTCGATGAATTCTTCGCGGTCGTGGAACATGCGATTGATGTCATCTTCAGCGCCAACAATCCATTGCTGTGAAAGCTCATCGAAGGTCACAGCGCTTTCTGGATGCTGTTCCAGAGCCTGCTCTAAAGCCGCGGCCTGTTCATCGCTAAGCTCGTCAACGTCCTCCACTGGGCCCACCTGCGCGCTCAACTCCTCCAGCGCTTCAATGCGGTACTGAGCGTATTGGCGTTTCGGGTGCTCGAATAGTTCTTGTCCCATCATGATGTGGGGATACACCTCCTGGTGAGAATGCGGTCTGGGCCCACTGTACCCGTGAATCGCTCGATCTTAAGAGCGACTTCCGCGCAGGAGCTCGTCGGGGACGAAGTCCTTATAACCGGGCAAGTTATTCTCTGCTAACACGCCCTCACAAAACCGCAGGAGCGCTGGGGCATCTGCGGAATCGAGGTGGTCAAAGACCATGCGGCGAACGGACTCCACGTGTTCCGGTACGGATGCTCGAAGCCGCTTAAAGCCGAGTCGCGTGATAACGACCTCGACTCCCCTGGCATCGCCTTCGCATTTTTCTTTGGTCACGAGACCACGTTTTTCCATCCGCGTGATTTGGTGCGAGGCGCGGGAGCGATCCCACTCCAGCTCCGAGCACAGTTCACGCAGACGCAGGCGGTGGTTCGGGGCTTCAGAGAGGGACACGAGCACGGAGTACTCAGACATGGAGATATCTCCGCAAGCCAAGAGGGTCTCCTCCATGCCGCGGTTGATCTTGCGGATGCAGGCCAAGAGGTGACGCCACAGGTCTTGTTCTTCTTCGTTGAGCCATCGAGTTTCCGCAGTCATGACAACAACCCTACACTTTGGAGTTACAGCCCTTTTAATTTTTCCATGCTCAACTCGGTACGCCCACCAACCCAGGAATAACGCTGAGGCATGCAGGTCAACACAATGACCTGGGAACTCTTTCCCGCCTTAGTGAAAAGCGCTGCCATGAGCTGCAGACGGGAAGAATCGGTGGACCCCAATGCATCATCAATAATGATGGGCACGGAGTCCCCAGAGACGAGCTGCGCGATGGCAAACCGCGTCAGAATCCCCAACTGCTCCTTGGCACCACCGGAAAGGCCCTCAAAATCCACGGTGTCACCATTGCGGCTGCGCGTCTCTACCTTAAGTTCTTCTGACAGGTGGAAATCCACGTCGCTGCCAAAGACGGTGCGCGCCAAACCATTGAGTGCCGTGACGAACGGCTCCGCATAGCGCTGGCGGGCGGCATCGCGGTGGCGCAGCATAAGCATGCGTAGATAACGGGCGGCCTCAGCCCGGCGTTCGGTGGCGGCGTGGCGTTCGCGGGCTATCTCCAGCTCGGCAGCGGCTCTTTCTCGTGCTTCGGCCGCACCGGAGTGCATCTCAATGCGGCCAGTAAGCTCACGTTTCTCGCCGTTGGCATCAGACACAGCCGCTTTGAGCGACTCGACGTGCGTTCGTGCGCCTTGTGCCAAGGTTTCTGCGGTGGCAACATCCACGCCCGACATCTCTTTAAGGACGGCTTCCTCGTTAGCCTGTGCTGAGCGGGCTTTTTCTATGGCGGCGCGAACGTCGTCGTCACTCAGCTGTTTGCGGGCAGACTCAAGGGTCTGGGCCTTGAGGTCACGCTGCGATTCGGCTTCGTCGGCGCGGACTTGAGCAACGTCGAGGGCTGCCCCAGCTTTATTCTCGCGGTAGGGAGCCAACGCACGGTCCAGCTCGTCGAGCTGAGAGCGCAGCTCTTCTTCTTCCTTCTCCACAACGGCGAGCTCACGTGGCTCGTCGTCATTTTCATCGGCAGTCTCCAGTTCTTCGATGGCACTAGCCTCAAAGCGTGCACGAAGCTCGCCCAAATCATCACCACCCAAGGCAGCAACCAGCTCACGGGAAGCGCTGTCTAGCGCTGTAGCAAGCTGCTCGTGCTTCTCATGGGCAGCGCGAGCTTCCTCGACTGTCTCGCAGCCGGCGTTGTCCAGAAGGCGGGCTAGCTCTGCTTGGGCTTTCTCGACTCCGTCCACTCCGGATTCGCCGGCAGCGGCGGCATAGCGGGCAGTGACTTCGCCGATGCGCACCATCGTTCCATCGTGCAGCTCAACCGGGGTCTCTTTACCGGATGTGAGAGCCAAAGCCTCACCATCCACCGTGATCTCACCCGAGCCGGTGACATACAGCTTCGCGGCAGCGGCCGCACGAAGACGTTTCTGAATGCTAACCTCACGCTCGGCTTCTTCCAGAGCGTCAAGGCTCGCAATGGCGGGTGCTGCGGCCAGTTCACGGCGGCGAGCCGCTAGGGTCTCCTCAAGAGTGTCCAGCGTTTCAAGTCGTGTACCCAGTGCTTCGTGCTCCGCGCGCTGCTGGGCACGGCAAGCTCGCTGGCGCTCCTCACGCACTGCGTCATAGCGCTGTTGTAGCTCAGCGCGTTCTTCTTCAAGTTTCGCCCGTGCATTCGCCTCGTTCTCCGCGCGTTCGGTTGCCTGCGCTAGAACCGTCGCAGCGCGCACAGCGGCCTTGACCGCGAGGGAGTGCTCCTCCACGAGGGTCTGTCGGCGCTTGGCATCCTCCTGGGCACGCGTCACAGCCTCCGCAGCGCGGGTCACGGCAGCCTCTTGAGCACTCACCTTCTCCTGCGCCGCGCGTGCCGCGACAAGTTCTGCATCGAGGCGAGCGCAGTCCTCTTCGGCAGCAGGCAGGGCGGCCTCAGCTTCACTCTGCTTAAGCTCCGCAGCCTCGTAGCGCTCCACCACGCCATCGAGCTCGCGCAGGGCGGCTTCAGCAGAGGCATGGGCGTCCTCCGCTTCCTCTAAAGCCGCAATAGCAGCCTTGTACTCCCCTGCCGGTTTATCCGTCTTGGCGGTGTAGTACTGCGTGTACTCAGTTTCGATGCGCGTGAGTAGCTCGGAATCCTCAGCCACAGCGCTCGACCCGGTTTCTTCTTCCAGTGCGGCAGTCAGAGACGGAATACCTACTGCAGCGATACCCTCATTCTGGTCATCCTGGCGCACAAACAGCGCATCGAGCAGAGCGCGGTCAAGGTGCTCGCTCAAGATGCGGTCGAGCTCATTATCGGCCTCAGCACCTGTCCATTGCCCGGGGCGCGGAGACAACACCTGCAATTCCGAGGCGCGCTTTTTCAACCACCTCTTGTGGCTCCGGAAGCGATAAGGGCCCACGGTCGCTTCCAGCGTGACCTCGGGCGCTACGTCACGGCCCACGGGTTTGAGCGCCTTAATCTTCTTCGATCCCGCCGTGTGCTTTTCCGTCAGAACAAAGTCGATGGCCTCCACGAACGTGGACTTGCCGGCCTCATTTGGGCCGCCAATCACCACAACACCAGTCTCCGGCAAATCTTTGACCACAAGGCGTTCCACAGCGCGGACATTTGTCAGTTCAACAGAATGCAGTTGCATCATGGCTTAGGCTCCCTTCGCGCTGAGACGAAACAGCAGGTTGGCGGCATCACGGGCGGTGGGGTTGTCCAGATCCTCCAGCAGTTCTGTCAGTGCATCGGCGGCATAGCCACTCACACTCAGCTCGCCCAATTCCTCCTCTGACGGAGCAAGGTGCAGGTCCATCGTCCGCTCACGTGGTTTCAGGGAGGCAAAGACCTCTTCCAGATCCGCAAGGCCCTGCTCTAGCCGTGCTTGAGCGTTCAGGCCCAGCGTTCCGCGCAGGCTGTACTTCACCGCAGTGCGCGTCTTTCCAGGCAGCTCATCCAGCTCCGACAAGAAGCGCTCGACCTCCTCCATTGAGTTAAGGTCGGCATCGATGGCGCGGAAGTGCCAACGTCCAACGCTGTGCTTGGCGACGTCCACCCGCTCACCCTCAACCGTCACCACCAACGCATTACCGGAATCGCGCTCGCGATCATCGAAGGCCGTGGTTTCCGGGCTACCGGAGAACCACACCTTGCCGGTGCGGCCAAGAGAGGCCGTGGAGTGAGTATCCCCGAGCGCCAGGTAATCAATAATTCCTTCGTCGAGGCAGCGCTCCACG
Organism: Corynebacterium sp. FDAARGOS 1242; assembly: GCF_016889985.1. Lineage (NCBI taxonomy): Bacteria > Bacillati > Actinomycetota > Actinomycetes > Mycobacteriales > Corynebacteriaceae > Corynebacterium > Corynebacterium sp. FDAARGOS 1242. The sequence goes on from NZ_CP069568.1 coordinate 1,278,415, forward strand.
AATGCCAAGTCAATGGTGTCTGCATCGGTATCAGCAGATTCACCTGCGCGGGATTCCACTTGGCCGTGGCCCACCGCGATGCGGGCAATCCCGCCCGCTACCTTATCGAATGGCTCCAAGGGCTCCAGTGCACGGCGCACGAGGTCGTAATTCGCGCGTTTCGACAGGTAGGGCGCGCCGACGATTTCTACCCCTGGGCGTACCTCGATGGGCTCGGAATCTGCAATAACGTGGACGTTTTCCGCAAAGGAGTGAAAGAAAATGGAGTCCGCCACGAGTGGGTCGTGGTTGCCTGGCAACAGGTAGACGGGCACGGGCAAGTTCTTAAAGACCTCCTTTGCGCGCAGCAACGTGGACTTGTTGAGGGAGTTATGTTCAAACACGTCACCAGCCACCACGATGAATTCGGCACCCGTTTCGCTGGCTAGCTCACCGAGACGCGCTACCGCCTCCTCCCGGTCATCATCGAAGCGCGATTGCGCTGCGGGGGAAAGAAACCAGCGGGTCATCCCCAGCTGAAAGTCGGAGGTATGGATGAACGTGACAGCGGCCATGAATTCTTACTCCTCACGGGTCGCGGAGACGACAATTTTAATGCGTCAGATGGTAGTAAAGGTCATCGACATCGGAGACTGCGCGAAGCACATCTATGTTCGTATGGCTCACCGCACGCATGGCACGGCGCAGCAGGTCAGGGTCAGAATCATCCACTGCGGGTGCGTACTTAGGTTCGGGAAGCGGTGGCAGTTCGCGCCCTTCCCAGAACAGAGCATTGCGCTCTTCAGGGTCCATCTCCACGCCGCTATAGGAATCCTCGGAGGCCGCCTTGGCCTGCTCCATAACGGATTGCTCCACACGCGCGAAATCGAGCCCGCGCAGGGCGAAAATGACCGACGGATCGGCATCCATACGAGCAGCTAGGCGGTCCGCGACAGCCACGACGTGCTTGCACACATATTCTGAGTCCGGACAAGTGCAGGAAAAACGCAGGTCGTCGGCGAACTCGGCGAAGAGGATGTCAAGGGCGTCGTCGGCAAGCAGGCCCTCCCTCGCCTTCGCCACGGAGTTGGGGGTACGCGCAAACATCTCCGACAAACGGCCGATGTCCTCGTTGTTGCGGTACGGGACCTGGATGAGCACCGCGAAAGGCTCGTTCTGGGAGCCGGCAACCTTGCCGTGGACCGCCCCGTTGCGCACGTCAAGGCCCACGACGTGACCTTCGGCGGCGTATTGGCGGCCGCGGCTGATGCGCCCAGAGTCCGTATGCCCGTTGACAAAGTTCACCACCCGCGTGGCTGCCGGCTGCATGGTGCGCACGCGGTCGACACGGTGCACTTCCTCTGGGGTGCTGACGCGCTTGCGGGTGCCAAAGTTAGCGTAAATGACGTTGTCATCGCTGGGGCGTGCCGGTGCCATCTAGTTCTCCTGTCCCTTGTAGCTCATGAGATCTGCCAGCTGCTCCGGAGTTAGTTCCGTGAGCCAGCCTTCGCCCTCGCCCACCACGGCGCCGGCGAGCTGCGTCTTGCCGTCGAGGATGTCTTGGATGGATTCCTCCAGCGTGCCGGCGGTAATCATCTTGTAGACTTGTACGTTGCGCTCCTGGCCAATGCGAAAGGCGCGGTCGGTAGCCTGGTTCTCCACGGCCGGGTTCCACCAGCGGTCCATATGCACGACAATCGACGCCGCAGTGAGGTTCAACCCCGTACCTCCCGCCTTGAGCGAGAGCAGCATGACGGGAGCTCCGTCATCGGCTTGGAAATCCTGCACCATCTGGTCACGTTTGTTCTTGCTCACTCCGCCGTGAAGGAAGGGAATGTCAGTGCCCAACTGGTCGGATAGATAAGGCTGGAGAATATCGCCGAAGGCCTTGTATTGGGTAAAGATGAGCACGCGCTCGCGGGATTCAATCGCCTGGTCCACAATGCGCATGAGCTCTTCCACTTTGCCGGAGCGGTGCTTGCCCTTGATGGTGACTGCGCTGCCGTCACCAAGGAAGTGGGCCGGGTGGTTACAAATCTGTTTGATACGCGTGAGCGAGGCCAGCACGAGCCCGCGGCGCGACATGCCCTCCTTTTTGCCTAGGGCTTGTTCCACGTCAGCAACGAGTGCCTTATATAGCGCTGCTTGCTCGTCGGTCATGCGCACGGTGATGATCTGCTCGGATTTGTCAGGCAGGTCATCGATGATGTTTGGGTCCGTCTTCAGCCGACGCAGGATAAACGGCGCGGTGAGAAGGCGCAGGCGCTCGGCCATTTCCTCGTTGCCTTCGCGTTCGATGGATTTGGAAAAGTGGTTGCGGAAAAACGACGCCGAGCCGAGGATGCCGGGGTTGCAGTAGTCCAGGATGGAGCGCATCTCTGACAAGCGGTTCTCAATCGGCGTACCGGTCAGCGCCACGCGGTGGCGCGACGGGATAGAGCGCACCGCTTTGGAGGAACGCGTTGCCGCATTTTTGATGGCTTGGGCCTCATCGAGCACAACGCGGTCCCAATCCACCTTGCTCAAGGTGAGGAAGTCACGGGCCACGGTGCCGTAGGAGGTAATGACGACGTCAGCATTCTGCGCCGCCTCCACAAGTTTCTCGCCTTTGAGCCTGCCGGTGCCGTGCTGGACCACGACTTTGAAGCTCGGCACGAAGCGCGCGGCCTCACGGGCCCAGTTGCCCACGACGGAGGTGGGGGCGACAACCAGCGTGGGGTTCCACGCCGTGGCGTCCTTATCCTCCGCGGCGTGGGCTTCCGTATCTCCCGCGGCGTGGGCTTTCGCCCACGCCGCCTTTTCGACGGCCAGCAGCGACAGTAGTTGGAGGGTTTTGCCCAACCCCATGTCGTCGGCAAGCACTGCTCCAATATTGTTCTGGGACATCCAGTAGAGCCAGTCCACGCCGCGGCGCTGGTAATCGCGCAGCTCCGCGTGGACGGTATCTGGGATATCCACGCGGTCCGGAGCAGTGGTCTCGAGGCCTCCGAGCAGCGAGGTGTGCCACTGGGAGCCGGTAAAGGCGATGGGATCCTCCGCCATCGACTTGAGCGCCATCTCGCGCAGGTCCGCAATGGAAACGACGTTATCTTCTTCGCCTTCGTTGAATTCCTTGCGGCGGCGCTCTACTTCAGCGACGAGCTCCTCCCAGCCGGGTTGCTCTAGCTGGCGGGCCATTTCGGCGGTTTTTGCGAGCTGCTCGAGTTCTTTGAGGGCTCGCCTGCGGGCGGTATCGGCAAGCTCACGCATGTACTGCTGAATCTTGTTAAGCGCCTGGGTATCCGCCATAACCCACTCACCGCGCAACTTGATGAGGCCGGACTTGGACTTAACCAGCTCCTCCATTTCGGCGTCGGTCAGCTGCGTGTCACCGACGGAGAGCTTCCAGTCATAGTTGACGAGTTTCTCCATGCCGATATGCGCCTTGGTGGAACCTTCAGCCGGGTCGTGCACCTCGACGGTCTCCAACTTGGCCTTGGTCTCCATATGTGACCACGACTTCGGAAGCATGACGGTGAAACCGGCCTTGCGCAGGGCTGCAGCATCGTGGGTGACAAACTCCACGAGCTGTTCGGTCGTCAGATACACGTCCCAGTCACCGGCGTAGGGTGAGGGCGCCCCCGAGTTGTATTTCAGACGCGGGGCCACGTCAAAGGCGTGGCGGCGGGCATCGCGAAGCTTCTCGACACTCCCGCGGTCCAACTGCTCCTGCTTCACCGGGCGCGGTGAATCGGTGCCGGAGCGTACGAGCACGCGGATGGGCCACGTGGTCTCTTCTGGATCCTCATCCTCCTGAGGCTCTTCGACGAGGAAGACCAATTGCAGGTCCACCGACGTGATGGAGTCCTTCCACTCATTGAGCCCGCGAAGCAGCTGGGCGCGGCCCTTCTTCACTGGTGAGGTCTTCAGCAGTGAGAGGGCGAAATCATGCCAAGGTGCTGCACGTGGAGCATCAATCTGCGAACGCAGCTGGGTATAGGCAATCCAGTGAGTGAGCTCATCAGCTAAATCATCTGACAGCGCGCGGTTATTAATCGTCAGAATGCCAGGTGCTGCGGCGAGCATCTCCGCCAGCCAGCTGCGCTCTCCCAGTCCGGAGGCGAGCTGCCACATGGGGTACCACTCGCCTGCTTGATAGGACAGGCGAATAGTCACCCGTCCGGCTCGGACAAAACGGTAAAGACCGCGATACGCGCGGATGAGCCACAGGAGGTCTGGGGCAATGGTCGCGCGCTGTTCTGCTGTCACCGCTTGGCTGTCGGTATCGAGGTATTCCAACTTGGCCAGGGTCTCAACAGCCTCATCCGGTGCGAACATGGCCATGGGCACCATCAGGGAGACGTCTTTTCCCTTCGGCGTGCGCAGCGACACCCGCGCTCGGTTGCGGAACGTCTTCTTCCCCAAGATGGTGTCGACAACATCGGGGAAGGTGCCCTCCGGAACGGTGGAGGGCATGACGATTTTGTGTCCTTCGACCTGTTCGATCCACAGACTCAGGCCAGAGACGGGCAGCCAGAGGCCATGCAGCAGGTAAGAAGCCATAACGGCCAGTTTAGCAGCACACCATCTGGGGGCACTGGGTGCAGAAAGTTCCCAAATGCTGCCGCAATACCCAATCGTTATAGTCTCGTTACATTTCGGCGTTACGCCAGTAAGACCGTACATTAAGCTGTGACCAAGGTAACCAAATACTGGTCGCCTTGCCGATTTTCAGTTGGGCAGGACCGTTTACCTCGTTAGCGTGAATGCGTCCTACTCTTAATCTCAATCTCAAGGAGAGATCAGTGCAAGACTCCACTTGGTACGTCGTTGCGATGATCATCTATCTGCTTGCCATGGCCGCCATCGGCTTCTGGAGCTACAAGCAGACGGATGAATACGACGACTATGTTCTAGCCGGCCGCGGGCTTCACCCGTTCGTAGCCGCACTGTCCGCCGGTGCGTCCGATATGTCCGGCTGGCTTCTCATGGGCCTGCCTGGCGCCCTGTTCCTCACCGGTATGTCCGAGCTCTGGATGGCCATCGGTCTTCTTGCCGGCGCTTGGGCGAACTGGAAGTGGGTTGCGCCGCGCCTGCGCTCCTACTCTGAAATTGCCGGCAACTCGATTACCGTGCCGTCCTTCTTCGAGAACCGTCTGCACGATAAGTCGCGCATGCTGCGCATTATCGCTGCGGCCATTATTATCTTCTTCTTCACCTTCTACGTGTCCTCCGGCATGGTCGCCGGTGGTCGCTACTTCGAGTCCAGCTTCGGCGGCGACTACATGGTCGGCATGCTCGTTGTGGCTGCCGTGACGGTGTTCTACACCTTCGTCGGTGGCTTCCTCGCGGTGTCCTATACCGATACCGTCCAGGGCCTGCTCATGTTCGCTTCCCTCATCATCGTGCCGATTATGGTGCTCTTCGCACTGGACAATCCTGGCGAGATCTTCAGCTTCGCTGCTGAGAACCCCTACGCCACCGGTGGCGTTATTGAGAACCCGAATTACTTCTCCCTGTTCTCCGGCGTTTCCGCTGCCGTCATCATCGGTAACTTGGCGTGGGGCTTGGGCTACTTTGGCCAGCCGCACATCATCGTCCGCTTCATGGCGCTGCGTAAGCCTTCCGATGCCCGCGCGGGCCGTTTCTACGGCGTCAGCTGGATGGGTATCTCCCTGATTGGTGCTATCTTCGTGGCACTGTCCGGTACCGTCTTCTTCACTCAGACTGGTCACTCCATCACTGACCAGGAGAACTATGAGACCATCTTCCTGGACATGGCACAGGTTATGTTCCACCCGCTATTTGCCGGTCTGGTCCTGACTGCGGTTCTGGCAGCCATCATGTCCACCATGTCCTCCCAGATGTTGGTTGTTTCCACCTCCTTGATTGAGGACCTCTACCTCATCTTTGCGAAGAAGAAGCCGAGCCAGGACGTCCTGATTAACCTGTCCCGTACCGCTGTCGTGGCCATCGCCATCATCGCTGCCGTGCTGGCCATCAACCCATCCGACTCGATTCTGGGTCTGGTCGGCTTCGCCTGGGCCGGCTTCGGCTCTGCCTTCGGCCCGATCGTCCTTCTGTCGCTGTACTGGAAGCGCCTGAACTCCACTGGTGCTATCGCCGGTATGCTCACCGGTGCCATCGTGGCCATTGGCTGGGGCATGAGCCCGCTGGGCGATACCCTCTACGAGCTGGTTCCGGGCTTCATCTCCGCTCTGCTCGTGGCCGTCGGTGTTTCCCTGGCCACCAAGGCCCCGGATGCGAAGGTCACCCACGAGTTCGAGGAGGCCTCCCGTCTGGCCAAGCTCGTCGAGAACAACAAGAACCTCGACTTCGAGGAGGCTGCGGAACAGGTGCAAAGCTAAACGCTGACCCCCTATCCCATTTCTTTTCAAGCCCCTCGCTGAGCTAATTCATCACGAAGCTTCGGCGAGGGGTTTGTCTTATGCGCAAGAACTTTTAAGACAACGCCGCTTCAATAGCTTTGACTGACTCAGTAATGTGTGGGACGGTGCCAGCAACATGTGAACGTGCATCATTCGGGATGAACGTCACGTTCGCGCCGCGCGAAGTCCATTGGTTAACCAACTGCTCAGCGGTCGAGAATGGAATCACGTCATCGCCGCGGCCATGCGTGACTACCACTGGGATCGACGGGGCATCGTAACCGATGTGCTGGTCCGCGAGGATACGGTCGTATGGCGCAGAAGCAATGAACTGGTCAACATCCTTCTCCTCATTGCTGATCTGCTCAATAGTAGTTCCTGCAAAGCTTGTGAGCCCCAAGGTGCAGGTGTTGGTGGCGCGTTTAAGGATTTCAGCGCCCTTCTCATTGAGGTGGGAATAAAGGTCTTCCCCATAGGAGTCACTCAGCCCCAGCAACGCATAGGATTCAAACAGGAAGTACAACGTGCCGTCGAGCGCCGGCGGCAGCAACGTCAGGTCGGCGGGCGCAGCGCCAATGGTAGCTAGTTTGACGTTAAGTTCAGGCGCGTAATCGTCATAGAGCTCCGCTGCTGATGCCGCTGCCCCACCGCCCTGCGAGTAACCGTTGATGAACACGGGGTTATCGGCAGCAATATCCCAACCGCTAAGCTGCTGTGCTGCACGCGCACTATCCAAGACGGCATGCGCCTGAGAGATTCGATCCATGTAGGTGTGCATACCTGGGGTCCCAAGACCTTCATAGTCTGTGACCACAACCGCATAGCCCTTCTTCAGATATTGCTCAAAGAAGAACTGCTCGTAGTCCCCCACACCTTCAGCGATCTTGCGCGACGGCGCGCATCGGTCTGCCACTCCCTGCGTTCCCGGAGCGAATGCTACAACTGGGCGCGGGCCGGGCCCCACCCACGCAGCTTTGGGCTCAATAACAATGCCGCTAACAGCAGTCTTTTTTCCAGTGCGGTTGGTAGAGGAATACAGGATTCGCTGGGCCTTGTACGGTCCAATATTGGTAATTCCGAGGGTGTTCGACGGGTTGCGAACAGGCTCGGAACGGAAAAGTTGGCCGGGGGTGGACGACTCCACATCAACGGAATCGTGGTAGAAGGCCGAGTATTCATCTCCGACCGGGTTGTTCATACCAGGTTCCGGTGCCGTGGAGTAGTTCTTCAACTCCTCCGCAGCATCCTCAATATCACCGGATTGCTCCGGGCTCTTCGTTGCTACGGGATCTTTAAGGGCTTCCTCAGCGAGAGCGGATTCTGGCAGTTCTGGCGCGACATCCTGCGCTAAGGCAACAGGGCTTGATGCGGCAACGAGACATGCCACAGTAAGAATGGGAAGGGACGATTTCACTGCATTTCCTTTCTTTAAGCAGTGTCAGCAGGTGCGATAAGTTTTGACTCTTTCTAAGAAAGGTCATGTTTATTATTAACCTTCATTTGATTGTGTCAAGTTTTATTAATCCCCCGCACACCTTCCCTTCATCTCCACGCTTCTCGACATCTCTCTACAGGGAACCTCTCAACGTTGCACACAGTCTAAATGGTCATGGACCTGCGTACGGCCTATTTCGGCCTCCTTTCCCTAGCCACACTCACCTATGCCGGATACCACTTCTTCCCCGGCCCCAACCTAGGAGTGGCCACAGTCCCGGCACGCGTATCAACGCCGGGTTATGAACGAGCTGACTTTGGTGGTTGGCTGCCCGGCACACGCGAGGCCATCAAGGACACCCAAACCATTAACGGCATTCTTTATGACCCATACTCCAGCGGCCCTGCCCCGGACCGCGTTGAAGTGGACCACGTCTTTCCGCTCTCCGCGGCATGGGACCTCGGTGCATCGACGTGGACAAGAGAGTACAAGCTAGCGTTTGCTAACGACCCGCTCAACCTTGTTGCCACCGCCCGAACTCTTAACCAAGCAAAGTCAGATTCATTGCCTGGTGACTGGCTTCCACCAGCGGATCGCTGTGACTATTCACGCAGGCTCGCTGCCGTTGCGCGGAAGTATGAGCTACCGCTCCCCGCCCGTGACTACGAGGCAATGCGCCATCAGTGTCGATTCGATTTCATCACGGAGCGTCGTTAGACTTTCGCAGGGAAACCCATGACCAGAAAGGTAAAGACTTCTCCTCATGACTAGCTTGCTCATCTTCCTCCACGCCTTCGCCGCCATTTTGTTGGTCGGTACCGTGTGTGTCTCCACTTCTGCCTTCCCCGGCCAACTTGAAAAGGCCGCTGCTGGCGATGCGTCCGCTGCTGGCGCAGCGGGCATCCTCAACAAGATCACCTCGACGTATGGCTACATCTCTGCCATCGTTCCGGTAATCGGACTAGCTGTCTTCCTTACTGACCTTGACGCCTATAAGTCCCAGGTCCAGTTCCACATTGCCCTTCTGCTCTCCGTTATTGCCTGGGTCATTCTGCTCGTCGTGGTTATCCCGAAGCAGAACAAGGCTATGGCTGCGATTGCTGGCCCGGGCAGCGCCGATGTGGCCAAGCTGAAGAAGCAACTGGCTATGTTCTCCGGTATCTTCAACCTGCTGTGGGTTGTCTGCGCCATCCTGATGTACGTGTAACTCACTTTTAGAGTCCCAGGACAGCACACCGAAAACGCACAACCTCCCGAACTCACGAAAGTCTGCTCAGAAATCCTATCTGGGCTAAGACTTTCGCAAGTTCGGGAGGTTTTCTGTGTCGGCACGAGCACGTGCACTAGCGCCGACAGTTACTTAGTCGCGCCAACCTCCGCGGCCGCCACGTCCACCGCGGTCGCGGTCGCGATAACCACCACGGCCGCCACGTCCACCGCGGCCGCCACGATCATCATCGAAGTTACGGCGCGGCGGGCGGCCAGTATCCTTCTGGATCTTGATCAGCTGGCCGGAAATGCGGGTGTCCTTGAGACGGTCCAGAACAGCCGGGTCCAGATTCTTCGGCAAATCCACCAGGGTATGGCCCACCGCAATGGTGATTCGGCCGAAGTCCTTGGAGGTCAAACCACCTTCGTTAGCCAGCGCACCAACGATGGCGCCTGGGCGCACGTTCTGGCGCTTGCCCACGTCCAGACGGTAGGTTTCGAAGTCGCCGTCTGGGCGGCGCGGGCCTCGGTCACGATCTCGTCCACGGCCACCGCGGTCGCGGTCACGGCCGCGGTCACGCCCGCGGTCATCGCGGTCGAAGCGTTCGCGCTCGCGACGATCCTTCTTGGTCATTGGGCGCTCCTTGAGCAGGAACTCCGTCCCGCCCTGTAGCTGCACGGCCAAGGCCGCAGCGATATCGTCCATCGCCACATTTTCAGCGGCGGAGTATTCGCGCACCATGTCGCGGAAGAACTCGAACTGCTTGTCCTCCTGCGAGGCGCCGATGGAAGCGAAGAACTTCTCCTTGCGCTTGGTGTTGACCTCATCCGCGGTCGGAAGGTCCATCTCCTCCAAGCGGGCGTTGGTCACGCGCTCAATGGAGCGCAGCATGCGGCGCTCACGCGGGGTGACGAACAGGATGGCCTCGCCCGTGCGGCCAGCACGGCCGGTACGGCCGATACGGTGCACATAGGACTCGGTGTCATTCGGAATGTCGTAGTTGACCACGTGGGTAATGCGGTCCACGTCGAGGCCACGCGCGGCGACGTCGGTCGCCACGAGAATGTCCAGGCGGCCATCCTTGAGCTGGTCCACGGTGCGCTCACGCTGTTGCTGAGCGATATCGCCGTTAATAGCGGCAGCGTTGTAGCCGGCCTCCTTGAGGCTGTCGGCCACGTCCTCCGTCGCGTGCTTGGTGCGACAGAAGACGATGATGGCGTCGTAATCAATGACCTCGAGGATGCGGGTAAACGCATCCATCTTGTGGCGGTGCGGGGTCAGCAGGAAGCGCTGCGTGATGTTGTCATTCGTGCGGCGCTCCGACTTCACAGTGACCTCGGCCGGGTTGTTGAGGTACTGCTTGGACAGGCGGCGAATCGAATTCGGCATGGTGGCCGAGAAGAGTGCAACCTGCTTGTCTTCCGGGGTGTCCTCAAGAATGCGCTCGACGTCTTCCTGGAAGCCCATGTTGAGCATCTCGTCCGCCTCATCGAGGACGAGGAAGCGCAGCTGGGAGATGTCCAGGGAACCCTTCTCCAGGTGGTCGATGACGCGGCCTGGGGTGCCGACGATGATCTGGGCACCGCGGCGCAGCCCGGAGAGCTGAATGCCATAGGCCTGGCCGCCGTAGATGGGCAGGACGTCGATGCGGCCCAAGTGGTCGGCGAAGGACTGGAAGGAGTCCGCGACCTGGAGGGCCAGCTCGCGCGTGGGCGCGAGAACGAGTGCCTGCGGGTAGCGGGCCTTGGTATCGATCTGGGAGAGAACCGGCAGCGCGAAGGCTGCGGTCTTACCTGTACCCGTCTGGGCGAGGCCGACGACGTCGCGGCCCTCCATGAGGATCGGGATGGTTTCTTCCTGAATTGGGGATGGCTTGGTAAAGCCCACCTTAGCTACGGCTTCCTGAACGTCATCAGGCAGACCGAGGTGCGCAAAACCCTGGGAGTTGTCGTTGGCTGAAGTTTCTTCAGCGCCGGTGTCCTCAGGGTTATTCGCAGCCCCGGTGTCCTGGCTAGAAGCCTGCGAAGCGTCCTGCGCTTCGCCACCTTGCGAGTTTTCCTGAGATTCCGACTTATTGAATTCTTCCGGCTCGTTGACGCCGCCGGTGGCGTTATCGGTAATGCTCATTGCTTAGACCAGAGTACGGCACTGCGGTGAGATTATCTATTCCTCCCCGCAGCCTGCCGCTACCCCCATGCTGCTCCCCACTCCCTCGTGGGCCTTACCCAATCCCTAGAGTACGCAGGTCCCGAAAGACCAAAGGCACCATACTAAAGGCACCTTTTACCGCCTTCGACACCTAAACCCCAGGTCGACGTATACGGTTTTCTTCATAAGGTGCCCCTCATATGGTGCCTTTGCCCACGGGGCTAGACCTCGCGACCGCCCACGAAGGTCTTGAACGTCATCGGCATGCCCGGCCGGTAGGCCAAGTGGATAGCGCTCGGGGCATCGAGGACATGGAGGTCCGCAGCAGCGCCGACCACTAACGAGCCCTTGGCTGGACGGCCCTGCGCGTCCTTACCTTCACCACCATCCTGGCGACGCAGCGCGGTCGCACCACCCCGCGTGCCGGCGGCAATGGCCTCGTCGAGGGTGAGATGCTGCTGGAGCACAGCTGTGGTCACACAGAAGTTCATCGAGGACGTGTACGACGTGCCGGGGTTGAGGTTGGAGGCGATGGCGACGGTCGCGCCGGCATCGAGAAGCTTGCGCCCCGGGGCCAGTGGCTCGCGGGTCGACAGATCACAGGCCGGCAACAGCGTGGCCACCGTCTCGGAGGAGGCCAGCGCCTCGATATCAGCATCGCTGAGGTAGTTGACGTGATCCACGGAGGCCGCGCCCAACTCCACGGCGAGCGCCACACCAGGACCCTCACCGAGTTGGTTGCCATGCACGCGCACGCCGAGTCCGCGGGCTTTGCCTGCCTCCAGCACGCGGCGCGACTGCTCCTCGTCAAAGGCGCCGCGCTCACAGAAGACGTCGATCCACTGCACGTGTTCGGCGACACCATCGAGCATCGGGCCGACGACCTCATCGAGGTAGGTTTCCGCTTCCGCTCCCGGCGGCACGAGGTGCGCGCCGAGGAAGGTGACGTCATCGACGTGGCGGGCGGCTACCCGAGCGGCCTCAATCTCGGACTCAGTGTTGAGGCCATAGCCGGTCTTCGTCTCCAAGGTCGTCGTACCGCCACGGTGTGCGGCCGCAATGCGTTCCACGAGGAGCTTTTCCAGACGCTCCTCCCCCGCCGAGCGGGTGGCATCCATGGTTACGGCGATGCCGCCGGCTTGGTAAGACTCACCCGCCATGCGGGCTTCGAACTCAGCGGAGCGGTCGCCGTCGAAGATCATGTGCGTATGGGAATCCACCCAGCCCGGCAGAACTGCGCGCCCGCCAAGGTCAACCTTCTCGTCCGCGGCCGGCGCCTCGGACGCCGGCCCGATCCAGGCGATGGTGCCTTCGGTGTTGGCGATAAGGGCGGCGTCGGCAAGCGTGCCGGCCTCCGACACCGTACGCAGCTCTGAGATTCCAGTAAACAGGGTGGACATGATCTTCTTTTCCTCTCGTGTCTAGTCGCGGGCCTTGAATTCCATCGGGATACGCACGCCGCGCTCGTCGGCGACTTCCTTGGCGCGAGTGTAACCGGAATCCACGTGGCGGATAACGCCCATGCCCGGGTCGTTGGTGAGCACCGCGCGCAGCTTGGCGGCGGCCAGCTCGGTGCCATCGGCCACGGTGACCTGACCGGCGTGGATGGAGCGGCCCATGCCCACGCCACCGCCGTGGTGGATGGAAACCCAGGTGGCACCGGAGGAGACAGCGGTCATGGCGTTGAGCAGCGGCCAGTCGGCCACGGCATCGGTGCCATCGAGCATGGCCTCGGTCTCGCGGTACGGGGAGGCCACCGAGCCGGAGTCCAGGTGGTCACGGCCGATGACGATCGGAGCCTTGATCTTGCCTTCCTTGACCAAGTCGTTGAAGAGCAGGCCGGCCTTGTGGCGCTCGTTGTAGCCCAGCCAGCAAATACGTGCGGGCAGGCCCTCGAACTCCACGTACTCCTCGGCGGCATCGAGCCAGTTGTGCAGGTGCTCGTTGTCCGGGAAGAGCTCCTTGAGCGCCTGGTCGGTGACCTTGATGTCCTCCGGGTCGCCGGAAAGTGCTGCCCAGCGGAAAGGTCCGAGACCCTCGCAGAAGAGCGGGCGGATGTAGGCCGGGACGAAGCCCGGGAACTCGAAGGCGCGCTGGTAGCCGGCCTTGCGGGCCTCGTCGCGGATGGAGTTGCCGTAGTCGAAGACCTCAGCGCCCTCGTCCTGGAATTCCACCATGGCCTGGACCTGGGCGGCCATGGCCTCGCGAGCCTTCTTGGTGAAGGTGGTCGGATCCGCCTTGGCCTCGTTGTGCCAATCCTCCACCGTGATTTCGGTGGGCAGGTAGCTCAGCGGGTCGTGCGCGGAGGTCTGGTCCGTGACGATATCCACGGTGAACTCGCCGGCGCGCTGACGACGCAGCACCTCCGGGAAGACCTCGGCGGCGTTGCCCACTAGACCGACGGACAGCGGCTTCTTGTTCTCCTTGGCGTCCAGCACCAGCTTGAGCGCCTCATCCAGGTCGGTGACGACCTCATCGAGGTAGCGCTTGTGCTGGCGGCGCTTCAGACGGGTCTCGTCCACATCCACGATGAGACAGGCACCGCCGTTAAGGGTGACGGACAGCGGCTGTGCGCCGCCCATGCCGCCGCAGCCGCCGGTCAGGGTGAAGGTGCCGGCGAGCGTGCCATTGAAGCGCTTCTTGGCCACGGCCGCGAAGGTCTCAAAGGTTCCCTGCAGGATGCCCTGGGTCGCAATGTAAATCCAGGAGCCGGCCGTCATCTGGCCGTACATCATCAAGCCCTCATCCTCGAGCTGGCGGAAGTGCTCCCAGTTGGCCCAGTCACCAACCAGGTTGGAATTCGCAATGAGCACGCGCGGTGCCCACTCGTTGGTCTTCCAGATACCCACCGGCTTGCCGGACTGCACCAAGAGGGTCTCGTCGGACTCGAGGTCCTTGAGAGACTCCACGATGGCATCGAAGGCTTCCCAGCTGCGGGCAGCACGCCCAGTGCCGCCGTAGACGACGAGGTCCTCGGGGCGCTCAGCAACCTCAGGATCAAGGTTGTTCATGAGCATGCGCAGCGGGGCTTCGGTCTGCCACGACTTGGCAGTGAGTTCAGTTCCGCGCGGGGCGCGTACTTCGCGGGGTTCAGACATGACTTCCTTTCGCTCGTGCTTCTCGACGCCCTCCCAAGCCCCAGGCCGGTTTCCCGGGGCTGTCCCTGAAGGCTTGGTTGGCGTCACACAGGACAAGGTACTGTGACCCACGCCTATCTTCCAGGCCACATTTTATCCACCTGTCTCATATGCCAGACTGTCGAGCGACCGGTGCTTGGGGGCGGTGCGCACAGAAAAGGCCCCCATGGACCGTGCGGAACCTAGCATGACCACGGGGGCCGGGGTGGCGCTTAGCGCAGCGAGCCGACGACCTCCTCCACCGCAGCCACGAGCGCGCCTTCCTTGACTAGGCGCACGGTCTCCTCAATCTCCGGGCTCAAGTAGCGATCTGTGCCCGGGCCCTGCACGGTCTTGCGGAGGGCGGCGATAACCGCGCCAGTCCCCTTGGCCGGCTCACCCTCGCGCATATCGATAGCGCGGGCGGCAGTCAGAATCTCGATGGCAAGCACACGCTGCAGGCCGTCGACAGCCTTGCGCAGCTTGCGCGCACCAGACCACCCCATGGACACGTGGTCTTCCTGCATTGCCGAAGACGGAATCGAATCCGCCGAGGACGGGGTAGCCAAGCGTTTGAGCTCAGAGACGATGCCCGCCTGCGCATACTGCGCAATCATGTGGCCAGAATCTACGCCTGGGTCATCGGCCAGGAAGGCATGAAGGCCGCGGTTGCGGGCAACGTCGAGGAAACGGTCCGTTCGACGCTCAGAGATAGAGGCCAGGTCAGCCACCACAATCGCCAGGAAGTCCAGCACGTAGGCCACCGGCGCGCCGTGGAAGTTGCCGTTGGAGACTACGCGGCCGTCCTTCGCCACCACCGGGTTATCGACGGCGGCGGCAAGCTCACGTTCAGCTACCAGCGCGGTATGCGCCAAGGTATCGCGGAAACCGCCGGCTACCTGCGGAGCACAGCGCACCGAGTAGGCATCCTGCACCTGATTCTTCTTGAATTCCTCGAGGGCAGCCTCCAGAATCGCAGAGCCCTCGGCCACGGTGAGAATGTTGGCAGCAGCATCGGCCTGACCCGGGTGCGGGCGCAGCTGTTGCAGATCGTCGGCGAAGACCACTAGGGTGCCCAGCAATCCCTCCACCGTCATCGCGGTGGCGATGTCAGCCGTCTTGGCCAACTCACGCAGGTCAGTGATAGCGAGGCAGAGCTGACCCAGCATACCATCGGTGCCGTTGATAAGGGCCAAGCCTTCCTTCTCACGAAGCTGCAGTGGCTCGATACCGGCTGCCGCGAGGGCCTCACCAGCGGGCGTAATGTCGCCGCCGTCGACGCGCACCTCGCCTTCACCCAACAGCGCCAGGGCACAGTGCGCGAGCGGAGCCAGGTCACCGGAGCAGCCCAGGGAACCATACTCACGAACCACCGGATGAATGTTGGCATTAAGCACTGCCGCATAGGTTTCTGCTACGACCGGACGCACGCCGGTGCGGCCGGTACACAAGGTAGACAAACGCAGAAGCATAAGAGCGCGAATAACTTCGGTCTCTACCTCCGGACCAGTACCTGCGGCATGGGAGCGCACCAGGGACAGCTGCAGCTGCGCGCGCATCTCCTCCGGGATGTGGCGGCGCGCCAGCGCACCAAAACCAGTGGAGATTCCGTAAACCGGCGTCGGGTCCTGGGCAAGCTCTTCTACACGGTCGCGCGTGGAGGCAATACCTTCCAGCGCTTCCTGGGAAATCTCTACCTTCGCGACATAACGCGCAACGGCCACGACCTCCTCAATGCTCAGGGCACCGATGCCCACGGTCACGGTGGAGGGATAAGAATTAGGCATTAAAGGCTCCTTCACGTATCGCTGCGCACCAAATACCCTGCCAATGGCCGCCAAGGGTGACCAAAAGCTCGGAGTATACAGACACACAGCACAATGTATTTGCGGTCACACATACGTATGTGCTTTCACAAGTTTTCAGAATATAGTGATACGCGCTACAGCCTCACGCGTTGCGCTCATAGTACAACAGCCACCTCGGCTCGCACACCTGCTACACCTCCGCGCAGTGTCCGTGCACGGGTTAACGCAGCTTAACGCCGGCCATACATCCGCTTCGCCACCTGCGCGGCGGCGGCTTTAAGCTCGTGGGCCACTGCGGAGGCGTCGGCAGTACCTACTGGATAGGTCACCGCCAGTGCTGCTGCGGGCCTGCCTACATGGTCAACAATCGCCACCCCAACCGAGGCCTGCCCGCGGGCGACCACCTCAACCTCTTCAGCCCAGCCTCGCTCCCGAACGTCACGCAGTATGGTCTTAAACTCTCCAAAGCTAAGCGCCCCAGCCGAATAGGCCGCACGCCATTCGGCTTCCGGAAGCACCGCGAGCATCGCTCGCCCCGAGGCGGTGCGCTGTGCTTGGAGGCGCACTCCCCTTTCCGTCACCAAGGACATAGCCTTTGGCGCTCGGACCTCATTGAGGTACAGGATCTCCGACCCCGCTAGGCGCGACAGGTGACCGGAGCCATCTACCTTGCTAGCAATGCGTTCCAGATGCCCCTGCGTTGCCCGAACGAGGGGCTGCTGCGTGGCATAGGCAGCCGCCATGGAGTAGGCCGCAAGGCCCAATCCATAGGTTTGGTTCTCCGGCAGGTGCACCACAAATCCCGCGTCCACCATCTCTTTGAGAAGGTGATAGGTAGATGAGCGTGGCAGGTCCAACTCGCTGCGGATCCGCGCCGCGGAAATGGGGACATCAATGGTGGATAGCAGCCGGAGGACTTCCAGCGCATTGCGCGCGGCCGGAACGCGGGAGTTACTCATAGCGCGACAGTTTAGCTAGGTCACGAGGAAAGCAATCGGCGTGGCAATGATGATGGTGAGGACCACGCGCTCGAACCAGATAACGACCAGGTGCCAGAGCTTGATAGGAATCTTGGTGGCCAGAATGCACGGCACCAGTGCAGAGAAGAAGATGATGGCAGACACCGCTACCACGCCGATGACGAATTTCAGCGTCAGGCTGGGGGAATCCGCCACCATGGTGGCCGGCAAGAACATTTCCGCAATTCCCATCGCTGCAGCTTTACCTGCTAGTTCGGGCTCTGGGAGCTGCACAATCCACGCGAAGGGGTAGAACACATAGCCCAACCAATCGAAGAGCGGCGTGAATTTAGCCAGCAGCAGGCCGATGAGGCCGACCGACATGATGGAGGGAACAATGGCTGCGGCCATGCGCACGCCATCGCGCAGGTTCTCCCAGATGGCAGCGCCCAACGACGGTGCGCGGTCGAGCTGCAACAGCGCTTCCCTCCACGCTGCCTTGAAGTAGTTGCCTTTGACCGGCTTCTCCGGATCCGGCGTTACGCCGGAAACATACTCGTTGGGAATGGTGCTCAGCGGCGGAATCCACACGGTGATAGCGGTAACGAGGAACGTCACCACCAGGGACACGGCAAAATAGATTCCCCACATGCCCATCAAGTCCAGCTGCTTGGCCACGATGACCATAAAAGCTGCAGACACCGTGGAGAAACCCGTCGCGATGATGGAGGCCTCACGCGCCGTGTAGCCGCCACGCTGGTACACGCGGTCAGTAATGAGAATGCCCAACGAGTAGGAACCCACGAAGGAGGCAACGGCATCGATGGCGGAGCGCCCCGGCGTGCGCCACAGGGGCCGCATGATGGGCTGCATGAACACGCCTACAAACTCCAGCAGACCATAACCAATGAGCAGGCCAAGGAAGGCACCGCCAATGGGAACGATGAGCCCTACGGGCGTGGCGATGGAGTTCCACAGGAAGGGAACAATATCCTCGTTGCCCAACACACCAGGCAGTGTTCCTAACACCATAAGGAAGGACACCACCATGCCCACGACGTTGAGCACGGTGAACACCGCCTGCAGGGCACCTTCCCGCCAGTTCTTATTCACAATGCTGCGCACAGTGCCATAGACGGCCAGCGCCAAGATGATCCACGGCACCACAGCCTCCGCGTGTGTACGGATGATGGTGACCATATGGTCAAGCGGAATCGACTTCTTCCCGCCGTAGCTGACGGGGAAAAAGAAAACGAAAGCTCCGATGGCGCTGTAGACAAACAGCCGCCACAGCCCCTTCTTGGTGGGCGTGGCCTCTTCGGGCTCGTAGAAGGCGTCAACAAGGGCGTCTTCGTTCTTCATTTTTTACCTCACGGTATGGGCGACAAATTACACGTCTCTAGCACGGCAGGCGGACCAACAACGCGCGTTCCAACGACGCACAGTGCGGGATGAAACGCCAACCATGCCCACGCAACAGCCACACGCGGGTCACAAAGATACTAACCACAACTTTCTTAAATGTCACTTAGATCACCCCCGGACATCTAGTGAAAGACATGTCACCTGGCTGAATTTCATTGAATTGACCCCACGCGGTAACTAGAGGAAAGTAGCTCTCAGACGCATTTTTCACTCGCATTCTTCACGAAGGAGGAGGACGGCCACCGTGCCCGAGACCACCACCCAGCGCAGAGGCCTTAAGCACCGTCACCTGCACTTCATCGCACTCGGCTCCGCCATCGGCACCGGCTTGTTCTACGGCTCCGCCAGCGCCATCCAAGCTGCCGGCCCCTCCGTGCTGCTGGTCTACCTCCTCGGTGGCGCCGTGGTGTACTTCCTCCTGCGCGCACTCGGAGAAATGTCCGTTCACCACCCCGTCACCGGCTCCTTCGCCGAATATGCCCGCGCCTTCCTGGGCCCCTGGGCGGGCTATATTACCGGCTGGATGTTCGCCTTCGAGATGGTCATCGTGGCCTTAGCGGACCTCACCGCCATCGGCGTCTATATGCAGTTCTGGTTCCCTGGCTCACCACAGTGGGTCTGGGTAGCCGCCACCTTGCTCCTCGTCGGCGGCGCGAACCTCGCCACGGTCAAAGCCTTCGGCGAGCTAGAGTTCGCCTTCACCATCGTCAAAGTCGGCGCGGTCGTCGCGATGATAATCGGCGGCGTAGCCGTCTTGGTCTTCGGCCTCTCCACCGCGGAGACCACCGGCCCTGCCAACTTAGTCAATGACGGTGGTTTCTTCCCCAACGGCCCCTCCGGCATGATCGCCTCCTTCATCCTCGTTCTCTTCGCCTTCGGCGGCACAGAAATTGTGGGCGTGGCCAGTGCGGAGGCCGAGGAACCGGAGAAGTCCGTCCCCAAAGCCGTCAACACCATCCCTGTGCGCATCCTGCTGTTCTATGTGCTGGCCATCCTGGTCATCCTCATGATTAACCCCTGGCGAACCATCACTGGTGAGGAAAGCCCCTTCGTCCAAATTTTCTCCACACTGGGCGTCACGTGGGCGGCAGCCGCACTCAACGTCGTGGTCATCACCGCTGCTGTCTCCGCCATCAATGCCGATCTCTTCGGTGCCGGCAACGTGCTCACCGGCCTGGCACACCACAACCTTGCTCCCAAGGTCATGGCCAAGAAAACACGCGGCGTACCGGTGATAACCATGGTCATTTTGCTCATCGTCATGGTCATCGGCACGGCCCTCAACGCCTTTATCCCCGACAACGTCTTCGAGGTCATCGCCTCCCTGGCCACGTTCGCCACCATCTATGTCTGGCTCATGATCCTGCTCGCCCACGTGGCTTCCCGTAAGAAGATGTCGCCGCAGGAACGCGCCAGCCTGGCCTACACGGTTCCCTTCTGGCCGTGGGGACAATACTTCGCCATCGCCTTCATCACGTTTACTTTTGGCATCATGGCATGGCAGCCGCAGTACCGTCCGGCCCTCGCGGTAGGCATTGGCTTCATTATCCTTATGACCGCCGTCTTCTACCTCACCGGCCGGCGCAATCACGCCGCTGCGTACACCGAACTCAGCTCCGTCCCGAAAGGATAACCATGAACAGCGTTGATGCCCCCGCTTACTCCCCTGCACCCGAGTGGTCTGGCCGCTCCGATGGCCCCGGCCCGGAGCACGCGCGGTGGCACAGCGTGATTCGCCCCCTCGACGTGGACAACCCACAGGCGCAGCCCGGCGTAGCACTGCTGGGCTTCGCCTCCGACGAGGGAGTTGAGCGCAACCATGGCCGCCCCGGCGCGGCCGCGGGCCCGGAGGCACTGCGCAACGCCCTAGGTTCCCTTGCGGTGCACCATGAGCATGTGCTTTACGACGCCGGCACGATCACCACCCAAGACACCGACTTGGAGGGCGCCCACGAGCGCCTCTCCACGTCCGTGGAAGCCCTATCCGCTGCTGGCCACCTTCCCATCATCTTGGGCGGCGGTCATGAAACAGCCTTCGGTTCCCACCGCGGTGCCTTCCGTGCGAAGGGCCCGCTGAAGATCATCAACCTCGATGCCCACTTCGATCTGCGTACCGCAGACGTGCCTACCTCGGGCACGCCGTTCAAGCAGATTTCTGAACTCGTTGGCCGCCCCGATTTCGACTACACCGTCCTGGGCATTTCCCGCCCCAACAACACCAAGGTTCTCTTCGACGAAGCCGCCGATCTCGGTGTCACCATCTCCCTCGACGAGGAACTCCTCACCATGAACGTGGAGCAGCTCCGTGCCCACGCCGAGCAGCTCTGCGCCGGCACAGCCCCCATCCATCTCTCCATTGACCTGGATGTCCTCCCCGCCGCTCAAGCCCCAGGCGTTTCTGCACCTGCAGGACTCGGCGTTGACCTTCCCATCATCCGTGAACTCGCCGTTTCCATCGCCGCCACGGGACGCCTCGCGCTTGTCGACGTCGTCGAGCTCAACCCCTCCTTCGACCTCGACAACCGCACCGCCAAGCTCGCCGCCCGGCTTATCGACGACATCGTGACCGCGCACTTTTCTGCGGTTTCGGACTAAACACAAGCCGCGCTTTCTGGCTAAGATTCGGGCCAGCCGGCATACTGGTCCCATGAGTTCTCCAATTCGTGTTGTCGGCGCCATCTTCGTTGATGGTGACCGAGTCTTAGCGTGCCGCAAGGCCCCGGGAAAATCCCTGGCCGGCATGTGGGAATTCCCCGGTGGAAAGATCGAGCCGGGCGAGACTCCACAGGATGCCTTAGCACGCGAGTTGGCAGAAGAACTTTCCCTTACAGCGACTGTCGGTGACAAAGTCACCACGACGGTCCACACTTATGAGTTCGCTACCATCGAGCTCACCACCTTCCTGTGCACCATCCAATCCGGTGACCTCGTACTCACCGACCATGACGCCACCCGGTGGGTCACCGCCGCCGAAGCCCAAGAGCTCGACTGGGCTCCCGCTGACATCCCCGCTGTTGAGCTCATCTCCTCCCGCCTATGACCCCTCACGATCTGCTGCCTTTCGGTATTTACGAAACCCCCATCACCGCCCGTATTCACGAGCGAATCAAGGAGACCCAGCGAGCCATTCCCACCGCGGCTTCCGGAATTACCGAAGCTACCACTAAGGATGTCGACCCCAGATTCGCCACGGCGGTATCCCAACACTTCGCACGGGTCATTGAGCAACGGCTCCTCGAGATTAAAAAGCCGGAAGAACGCGTCGCTCTCATCAACAACCTCGCACAGCACCTTGGCGCGGACGAGAAAGTATCAGCTGAACAGTTGCTTTATGCCATGTACAGGTCTGAGCTCACTGAACCGCCTGTCTTGCCCGAAGTTTCTCTGAACTCCAGCGCACTTTTCACCAATAGCGTGGACGACACCAACATGTCGGTGGAGATTGCCCGCGAGATTCGTACTGCCGATTCCGTCGATCTGCTCTGTGCATTCATCAAGAACTCCGGAATTTCGGCCATTAGTGATGAACTGGAGTACCTACGCGATCACCAGATCCCCCTTCGAGTCATCACCTCAACGTATTGTGGTGCGACTGAAGCCGCTGCTGTACGCCGCCTTGTCGAGGACTACAACGCTGAAGTCCGTATCTGCTACGAGCACAAGACCACCCGTTTGCATGCAAAGGCGTGGCTCTTCCGCCGCGAGTCTGGATTCGATACCGCCTTCATCGGCAGTTCTAACCTGTCCCGTTCTGCGCTTGTCGACGGCTGGGAGTGGAACGTTCGCGGCTCCCGCTCTACTACTCCGGAGATCATCGAGAAGTTCATCAAGACTTTCGACAGCTATTGGCACGACAATCACTTCAAGCACTTCGACCCGGAGCGTGATTACGAGCGCTTGCAAGAGGCACTTCGCGGCGCAAAGTTCCTTGAAGCGAAACAGGACGAGAAGCTCGAGCTATCGGGTCTGCGTGTCGAGCCCTACCCCTACCAGCAAGAGATGCTTGAGGCATTGCATTCGGAACGAGCAGTGCACGGCCGACACAAAAACCTGCTGATTGCGGCTACCGGCACTGGTAAGACCGTCGTCGCAGCCTTAGACTATCGCCAACTCTGTGCGGAGTTTGGGCGCCGTCCACGTCTTCTGTTTGTGGCTCACCGCAGGGAGATCCTCCAACAAGCTCAGCGCGCGTACCGGGAGGTACTCCAAAGCTCCGACTTCGGTGAACTGCTTGTTGGAGGCGAGGAGCCTCGCCGCTGGGACCACGTCTTCGCAAGCATTCAATCCCTCCACGGCGATCGCCTGACACGCATAGCTCCTGGCCACTTCGACGTCATCGTGATCGATGAGTTCCACCACGCAGAGGCCACGACCTACCGAAAGATTCTCGATTACGTCCACCCTCAAGAGCTCCTCGGACTCACGGCAACGCCCGAGCGCGGAGATGGCGAAAACGTCCAGAAATTTTTCGACTACCGCGTGGCCCATGAACTACGCCTCTGGGATGCGCTGCGCCTACAGCTACTCGCACCTTTGCATTATTACGGGGTCGATGACGATACCGATCTGACGAGCCTGACGTGGAACCGAGGAAAGAAAGACTACAACAAGACAGAGCTCAGCGAGTTTTATATTAAGGCTGGAGAAAAGCGCACCCGATTCATCATCAACGAGCTCAAACGCCGAATCTTCGAGCTCTCCGAGATGAAGGCCCTCGGTTTTTGTGTTTCGATCGCCCACGCCGAATACATGTCGGAACAATTCAATGCTTTTGGTATTCCTGCTTTAGCGGTAAGCAGCAAGCAAAGTACTGAGGAACGCAGAAGAGCTATTGCACAGCTGCGCGATGGCGACATCAAGATCATCTTTGCGGTCGACATTTTCAACGAGGGTGTCGACATTCCTTCCATCAACACTCTCCTTCTCTTACGCCCAACTCAGAGCCCGGTTCTTTTTGTTCAGCAGCTGGGCCGCGGACTGCGCCTTAACCAGGGTAAAGACGCATGTATCGTGTTCGATTTTCTCGGACTCCAGCACGAAGAATTCGACTTCGAAGAACGCTTCAAGGTACTGACCGCTGCCCGCGGCAAGAGCTTCATCAAAGAAGTCGAGCAAGGCTTCCCCACTGCGCCACCGGGCTCCAACATCACGTTGGATCGTATGACGACAGACCGCGTTTTGGCCAACGTCAAGCGCCTGGCAAGAAACTCTGTCAAAAAGATCCGCTCACAGATTAGCGAACACGGAACTATTGACCTTGCAGCTTTTCTTCGCGAGTCCAACATTCCTTTAGAGGACATCTACCGCAGGAAAGGAATCTCCTGGACTACCCTCCTTCGCGATGAAAAGCTTCTACCTGCGTCCGATGAGGACTGCGAAGAAGCCTTCCTCCTGAGCCGTATCCGAGTACTCCTCCACATCAATGACCCTGACCGCGTAGCAGCCTACAGCCGACTCATGGAAGCGGACGGGCCCTCAGAACAAGACATGACTGAGCGTGAAAAGCGCTACGCCACGATGCTCGTTCTGGCACTATGGGCGAATTCCAATACAGCCATCCCGGCTTCTCTGGATGAAGCGCTCGATACCGTGCGTTCCCATCCCGCATTCGTCAACGAAGTCAATCAAGTCATGCAGATTGCGCTTGAAGCATCCCGCGTGATTCCCCAGCAGTCTTCTCACAGCGTGCTTGAGACGCATGCAGACTATAGCCTTGCTGAGCTTGTCGGCGCTTTGGACGAAGGCCCGCTCAAAAAGCTCGCCAACCTTCCTCGCGAAGGAGTCAAACGCTTCGACACCTCGAACACTGATCTCTTCTTGGTGACTTTCCAGAAAGATGAGAATGTAAGTGCTTCAACGAATTACCGCGACTACCCCCTATCTCCGGATCGGCTTCACTGGGAGTCCCAATCCACGACCACTCTGAAATCGGCGATGGCCAAGCGCTACATTGAACATCAAAAGCTCGGCGGACACATCATCATCGCTACTCGCTTCACCAAGAAGAATAGGGTGGATACCGCCGCAGCGTACACCTTCCTCGGCAACGTTGACTATGTAACGCACCGCGGCGAAAAGCCCATCCAATTCGAATGGAGCCTACGTCGCGACATGCCTAAGAAGTTGTATGCAGCAGGACGGACTGTCGCCTAGGCCCTATTTCCCGCTTTTGGTCTAGTACCCCTCCAGGCCCCTAGATATACAAATGCAACAATTAACTCACTTTATGTAAGAAATTTCAGGAACCAACGGTTGAGCAAGTACGGCCACTCTCACACATATCCCTACCCCCTAATGCATCAAAGATTGCAGATATTCGGGTTCAATCAAGATTAAGCCACGCAGTTATGTTTGGTTTTATTGAGAACCTCACCCCCAAATGAAAGGCTCTCATAGCGTGGAATTGACTAACACCTTGGGCTAACCTAATATTTTCTTAGACGATTAGTGTCAACTAAGCGCACACCAATTGAGCAACATACGGAGGAGTGGCATGACAGCCGCCAGCGATCGTAGCCAAAAGCGATGGAGCCGCCCGAATACCGGTTTCGAGGCTTCTACCTATGGCTTCACGCGTTATCGCGAGCGTGACTTCAAGGCTGCATTGGGCCACTCCCCACGCTGGGCCGCCTGCAGCAAGCGAGCACGTACCACGCGTTAAGTCTCGAAGCCTTCGAGAATATTCTTCAGCTTCTGCTGGAACGGGGCAACATCATGCTCGTATCGCCGCTGAATCGACAGCACAATGGCATTCAACATGAGCATAGGAACCGACAAGGTGGTAAAGGTTCCTTCATCGCCACGCGGGGCGGCCAAAGTTACGACAGGTACTGGGTGAACAACGCGAAGGTCATCAGTAATGAGCAGGACCTTGCAATTGACCGCCTCAGCATAGTTCAGCAACTGACGTAGCGGCCGCGTGGAACGGCGGAAGGCAAAGACCACAAGAAGGTCTGGCTCCCCCATGCGGAGCAGCTGTTCAGCCATGTCATGGTCCGTCTCACCGGAAAGGTCATGGACAGACCGTCCCAGGCGGCGAAAGCGGCGCTCAGTCTGATCACACAGAGGAATGGAGTTGCCGCGGCCGTAGATGTAGATATCGCGGGCATTCATCACCAAATCCGCTGCTCTGTTAATAGAGTGCTGGTCTACGCTTCCCGACGCCGCGGACAGCGAATCCATCTCCTTAGACACCAGCTGCCCCAGCACTGTCTGTCCCGCTTCATTGCGGAATGCACGACGACCGTTGGAGTGCTCAGCAGCAAGGTACTGGTCATGCATCCTGCGCAATTCTTGGCGCAGCTCCAGATAACCTTTGTACCCAAGCTTCTTGGCGGTGCGGGTCACAGCAGAGCCATGGACACCGGCTTTGGCGGCAACGTCTTCGCCGCGCCACAGGGCTGCTTCTTGCGGTCGGCTGAGAATCACATCGACGACCGCCTCGTCTGCCCGACTCAGTGATGCCCGGTGGCGCTCCACCCTTTGTTGAAAATTCACACCACAAGTTTAACAAAATTTTTTTTAAGGGTGGACTCAGCTTTCGCAGCGTTGCGGCAAAAGTAGTGCTGTGCAGCGTCTATTTATACCTACGACGAAGCCCCTGCAACATAATTTTCTTATCCTGCAAGGTGTCGCGCCCGAAGCTCCACGCAAGGACACCACCAGCTGCCACAATGGCACACATACCGAAGGCCACCCCAAAGCCGAATCTATCCGCAAGGAATCCAATTACGATGGGGCCCAGGATCTGACCAAAGTCACCAGCCATCTGGAAGGTAGAAAGCACCTGCCCACCAGAACGTTTCAGGCCCACCACATCGGCGATGGCAGCCTGCTGCGACGGCACAATCAACCCTGAGGAGGCACCGGCAAAAGCGGAGAGGACGAGGAGGGCCCACACGGACGTCGCCAAGCCCAGCGTTCCGACGAACAGTGCCGAGCCCACAAGGCCCGCGAGAATAAGTGGACGACGCCCAATGCGGTCAGACCAGGAACCAGAGAACTGCAGCACAACCGCATTGCCCGCCGCGAAGACCGCCAGGGCAATGCCTGAGGCCTGGCCACCATTGTGGAAGATGGACGCCGCAAACAGTGGAAGGACTGCGACACGCACGCCCATGTTGATCCATCCCTGGGCGAAGTTCGAGGTCAGCACCGCGCGGTAGGCGGTATCACCCCAGGCCTCCCGCAGCTTCATCGGCGGAAGTCGGTGCTGGCGTTCAGCATCCGTGTCGACGGCCGGCATCAGAACCCAGACAACGAGTGCTGCGAGCGCCACGCCTAGCCCGTAGATGAAGAATGGCCACCGAAAGCCAAGGAAGGACAAACTGGCGCCAACGAGCGGGCCGATGACGTTACCCAGCAGAAAAGAGGTGGCATACGTTGCCGAGCAGCGACCACGAATCGGGGGTGGTGAGAGCTTCACGATGAGCGCCATGGCTGCCACAGTGAACATGGTGGAGCCAATACCCGCGATGGCACGCAGCACCACGATGTGCCAATACTCCTGGGCAATACCCACAAGACCTGTTGTAATCGCAACGGTTAACAACCCGGTCAGGTAGACGCCGCGCGTGCCCACGCGGTCGATGAGGCGGCCAGCGCTGGGTGCGAAGACGAGGCGGCTAGCGGAGAAAATGGAGACGACAAGGCCCGCGGCCGCCATCGACACATCAAAGCTGACGATGAACTGCGGAAGTAGGGGCGCTATCAGCCCATAGCCCAATGCGATGATGAAGCCCGCGGTGACCATCACCCAGATCTCCCGCGGAATCTTCAGTTCTTGTGTAACGCCCTTACTCATAGCGACACCAACTGTATCCTATCCCACCAAATATTCGAACACACGTTCGACTCACTGGTTCCTATGTCCGCACGGTTTTCTACTGTGAATGCCATGAAGAATTACTACAGCTTTCGTACCACGGTTCCACACTCCACCCCGTCCAGCATTGTTGCTGGAGAACTCACCGCTGACATCCTCTTTCATCACGCCGACACTCTGAACTCCGTGGAGAGCATCATTCGCCATCCGCGCTCACTGGCACGTCCCACACCGCAATGGCGGCCACCGTCAAAGTCTCTTCCCTCAGTACCCCTCCGAGACGAGGAAGGAGAAGCTACCCCACCGCTGACGCTGACTGTGTCTCGTCACCGGGTAGGGGAACGGGTGAAAGCTCGTGTGCTTGGCTTCGGGGAAAAGCGAGTCCCGTCCTACCTCATTACCGTTCGCATTACTTCCCCTACTGGCCAGCTTGTATCCCCTGCGATTGCGGAAGCGTGGGTCCGCGCGCTCGTTCCTGCGAACTTAGTCACGGCAGTACATGAGATTTCAAGCAGTAGCGCCGCGACCTTCGTCTGGCTCGTCGATAGCTCCTACACTCCAGTCCGCTCTCCTCTATCGCTCTTCGAGGGCTTCAGCCAAGCTGCTTAAGCCGTGGTCCTCTACAGGTAGCGTTGCAGTCGGCCGACAAAGTTGCGGGGAGGATCTTCATCCAAGGAAAGACTGAAGCGATCCTCTGTCAGCACACGGGCCACGGCCGACTGAGTTTCTGGGCGGTCGAACGAATTACGCACGGGCTTCGGCACGAAGCGGATAAACACGCACACCAGCACGACGGTGAAAGCCTTATCAAGCGGGTCAGAGGTCAGTACTTGCAGTAAAGTCGCCGTGGTCTCGTCATGGGTGACCAACTGAAAAAAGTTGGCGAGCTCGCGGGCGCCGCGCGGCAGATTCTGTTCCAGCGCGAACAAGGTCGACGCCAAGGACACGAGTGCCGCAACGATGCCGATTCCATAACCTGTAAACAGAGTGGAAATCATGCGTTTGAACGCACCACGGCGTGCGAGCCAGCCCACCATTATGGCCAAAATCAGCACATTGGGCAGATACGCAAGCTCCCAGGGACTGACCACGGTTCTTAAGGTCAACGACAAAACCGCTGTTCCCATGCCGAGAACCGGGCCATAAATCATCGCGACGAACACTATTCCTGCGGTGTCCATGTAGAGCGGGATGCTGAGTTCGAAGAACAACGTCGAGCCCACTATGTCCACCACGGCGGCAAGAAGGGCGTTAATGAGCGCAGGGCTGCGCCAGAGTCCGCGCTGGGAGCCAAAGAAGAGCAGGACGCTCAAAAGGCTCAAGCCCCACACCGTTGTCGGGAGGAGGGAATCAAAGGTCCCTTCAACATTCTTGAAGCCCGGGGTGAGGGTGAGGCCCCACGCCACCACAGCACAGGCTAGGCCGAGAAGAACGCAGATGCGGTGACCGCGAAAAGCCATATTAACCGGCATAGACCCTGGCTGCTCCTCATCGAGTTCAACAAATATACCCGATTATCCTAGCGTGCCCATGCCGAGGAGGCGACTAATCTTGGCTGTCGCTGTCCTCGTGGTCAATGTTGTCAACGTCATCATTGTCGTCATCGTCGATATCGCTGTCATCGTAGAGAACGTCATCTTCGTCCTCACCGTCGTCGGCACCGAAGATGTCATAGACGTCCGGCTCGTCAAAGTCGGGGTCCTCCACGCTGACCAGCTGGGATTCCCAATCCAGGGCCTGGTCAGAGACCAAGCTCAGGACGTCGAAGAGGCGATCAAAATCAGTGTAGGTGCCAAGCTCGAGCGCCTCGGCGGGAACCTCGATGATGGGAGCGAGGGTGGTGTCGTCGAACTCGCCGGCGTCGAAAAGCGCCACGCGCTCTTCCTCCCCCAGGTCCTCCACGGCGTCGTTATCCCAGAGCTCACTGATGGCCTCATCTTCAAGATCGTCGAGCTCCTCCTCGTCGAAGTCGAAGGAGAGGAAACGCACCACGGCGCTGGGTATGCCGTCAATAGTCTCCACGAGCACGCGCAGCTCGGAATCGTTAGCGACCTCCGCCACGACAAGATTAGGGTTGAACTCATCCTGGAGAAACTCCAGTTCAGCAATGCGCTCATCGGTGCCCTCAAGAAGGTCACGAAGCACAGTGACCACTTGGTCGGTAGCGATATGACGCGACACCGCTTCCACTGCGTCCTCCACAGAGAACGCAACGGAGACCAAGACGGCCTCGAAATCCTCATCATCCTCATCCACGTCCGCGGCGGCGATGTAGACGTTGGCGGCAGGGAGAATCGGGTCAATTTCTACAAACTGGATCTCCAAGTCAGAGGTGATGGGCACGAACATCACATCGTCATTGACGCGGGACTCAATACCTTCCCCGTCCAGCGCAGAAGCAATATCTTCAAAAAAGCTCATGTGATCAACATCCGTCCATGTGGCAGTGTCACCCCGGCTGCTACCAAGGCCCCACACATCCTACCCGCGATCGTGGTCATCGGGCATGAAACCCAGAAGCTTCAGGATCTCCGGGCGTCCGGTTCCCCACTCCAACATGTCATAGGACTCCCAGGCCTGGCGGCGCGTCTCCATCGGCGCCTCTTCGATATGAGGCCGCACATCAAAAATCATCGTCTCTCGCTGCGGAGCCCGGTACCGCGGCCAATCCTCACGCGGAGCGCCACCATTGATGAACGCGCTCCATTGGGCCTGCATATTCTCAGTGACCTCCTCCATATCGGAGGACTTGCCCATGGTGGTCAAAAAGGACACGCGTGACGCACCGGGATCGCCGAAGATATTCGACAGCTCCATCGAATGCATCGCCCCCAACCCCAGCCAGCGCAACGCTGCCGGCGCGAAGTCGAAACGATACATCCACGTGGGGTACCGGCGAGCATGTTCGGAGGCGACGCGGACGGTGGGGGCCCAAAAGAGGGCGTCGGTCAGCAAGTCCCCGAAGTCACTGCGCGAGACCGCCCCGCCGTAGGCCGCAACGACGTCCGGTGTACTCTCCGGGTCGAAGGACGCCAACAGCCGCAAGGCCGCACGTTCGCGGGAGCGTTGGCGTTGATAGAGGAACTTTCCAAAGCTCGCCTCACCGGAATTGGTACCGATGAGCAGCGGCACCGGGTGTTGGGCACCGTCCTCGAAAGCCTCAATCGGATGCTGCGGAATGAGTTCACCATCCACAGTGGGCGCGTAGCAGGAGTTCAGGTAAAGCAACTCGCCTGCGCGCCACATCATGGATTGCCCCGAGCGCACCAGGTCCGCAAAGTCCTCGCGGCGCAAATCATCCGCCGTGGTATCACGCGGCAGGGCCATCTTGTCCACGAGCTCGCGCGCCCAGAACATCGACTGTGCCCGGGAATGAATCATGCCAATCGGCGGCGACTGCGCAATGGCACGGTGAAAAAGGCCCTCCGCGCGGGGCACCGCCATGAGGGTCAGCACCGCTGCGCCACCCGCGGATTCGCCCATCAGAGTCACGTTATTCGGGTCTCCGCCGAAGGCAGCGATGTTGTCGCGAACCCAATCCAAAGCAAGGACTTGGTCCGCCACTGCGGGATTAGCGCAGGCCTCCCCACCCAAACTGCGCACGTCGAGGTAGCCCAGCGCACCTAAGCGGAAGTTGACGGACACATAGACCACACCCATCTGCGCGGCGAATTCAAAGCCGCGCAGCATGAGCATGTGCGAGGACCCCACGATGAAACTGCCGCCATGCAGGTAGACAACAACGGGTAGTTTCTCCGTGTTGGGAGCGGCGTCATGTTCGGTGTGTGGTCGGACGATATCGAGAGTCAAGCAATCTTCCGTGCCTTCGATGCGGTCCGTCCACGAGTAGACGGGCTGCGGGGCCACATCGCCGAACTCACGGCAGTTCCGAATCCCCTGCCATGCCGGCGCTGGGCGCGGTTCGCGGAAGCGGTACTCCCCCGCGGTATCGGCCCCAAAAGGAATGCCGCGCCACGAACGTACTGGCGTCGACAGTGGCCGGTCCGGGCGCAAGTCCTCCTCGATGCTGCCGCGTACCCACCCAGAGGACGTGAGAACCGTAATCTCATCCGCCAACGCCATCCGCGCTGCTTCCTGAGCGGCACGGGCGCGGGCGTGTAACGACTCAGCAAGCAGGCGGGCCGCAGCCGCGCTTACCTCGCGCGGCGGGAAAGGCTCGTACTCGCTCATGGCCCCTAGACTAATCCCCCAGCCTGACTCTGCGCTGGGAACAGCTTTTTCGATACGGTAGTGAACATACCGTTAACAATGTAGACGAAATCAGGTGAAGAACATGCTTGGAATTGGACAGAAGGAAAAGGACGCTCCGACCGAGGTGGAAAAGCTCGAGGTGGACGAAAGCAACCGCATTAGTCAAGGATTTCTGGCGGCCATCAACAAGGTGGTGTCGGTGCAATCCTCCATCATCATCGGCTATGTCGACCGTCTAAAGAAGAAGAATAAGGACGCATCTCCTGAGGAACTGCAGGAGCTCATTGACAAGCACTTCCTCAACATTGTCTCGGGCACCGGTGCGGCCGCAGGCGCCTCGGCCGCCATCCCCGGCATCGGGCTGGTCTCCGGTGCGGCTGCAGTAGGTGCAGAATCCCTCGTCTTCCTTGAGGCTGCTGCATGGTACATCCTGGCCTCGGCGCACCTGCGTGGCGACGACATCCGTGATGAAGAGCGCCGCCGAGCGCTCGTTCTCGTGGTTCTTACCGGTTCCCAGGGCAGTGCTTTGGTGGACACCATGCTTGGTGACGTCACCACGCTCTCCGGCATGAAGTCAGCTGCTACCCTTTCCCGTTTCTCCGGGCCGACCCTGAGCGGCATCAACGGCCGACTGACCAAGCTCTTTTTGAAGCAAGCCCGTAAGAAAGTGAAGTGGGCATGGCTGTCCAAACTCTTGCCGATGGGGGTAGGCGCAGTACTGGGAACGACTGCCAACCGTAAAATTGCCCGCCAAGTTATTAACCATGCGGGCACCCAGCTCTCCCCCCTGCAGGGGGAATAAACACGGGAAACGCGCCCCAGGGTAGTGAGCAAACTTACGTGGGCCGTATCATATGGGGAGACACCTTTCCGGGTGCCTTTCGTACCCATGGAATGGCCTACTACAGTCGATTAAAGACAAACTTTAAAGCACAGAAAGAGGCGAACACCTGCCGTGAGCAAATCGAGCATCTACGGCCCGAACGCGTGGCTGATTGACGAACAGTTCCAGCAGTACTCAAAGGACCCAAACTCCGTAGATAAGGAGTGGCGTGACTACTTTGAGGCTAACGGGGCTCCCAAGCAGGCCGCACAGCCCAAGGCCTCCGCTAAGGCCTCTGGCTCCACGGCTTCTGCCCCGGCACAGAAGCCGGCAGAAAAGAAGGAAAGCTCCGCTCCTAAGCCTGCAGAGAAGTCCCCTGCTGCTCCTGGCGCTAAGGCACCGAGCGACTCGAAGTCTTCGGCAACGAAGGCGAAGGCAGATCCGAAGAAGTCGGAGTCCCCGCTCGACCGCATCAAGGACGCCCCGGAGCCCGGCTCCCGCGTGCTCAAGGGCATGTTCAAGGCTATTGCCAAGAACATGGACGAATCCCTGGAGATCCCCACCGCTACGACCGTCCGCGACATCCCGGTCAAGCTCATGTGGGAAAACCGCGCAATGATCAACGATCACCTCAAGCGCACCCGCGGCGGCAAGATCTCCTTTACCCACATCCTGGGTTACGCCCTTGTTAAGGCCGTTCAGATCCACCCGGACATGAACGTGCGTTACGAGATTCAGGACGGCAAACCCACCGTGGTTCAGCCGGAGCACGTCAACCTGGGCCTGGCCATTGACCTTCCGCAGAAGGATGGCTCCCGCGCCCTCGTGGTTGCCGCCATTAAGGAAGCAGAGAACAAGACTTTTGCCGAGTTCATCGATGCCTACCAGGACATCGTTGACCGTTCCCGCAAGAACAAGCTGACGATGGATGACTTCTCCGGCGTCACCATTAACCTCACCAACCCGGGCGGCATTGGTACCCGCCACTCCATCGCTCGCCTGACCAAGGGCTCCGGCTCCATCATTGGTGTCGGTTCCATGGACTACCCGGCTGAGTTCGCCGGCACCTCCGCCGACCGTTTGGCTGACTTGGGCGTGGGCCGCCTGGTTACCTTGACCTCCACCTACGACCACCGCGTTATTCAGGGCGCGGAGTCCGGTGAGTTCCTGCGCACCACTGGCCAGCTCATTCTTGACGACGCCTTCTGGGACGAGCTCTTCGAGTCCCTGGGTGTTCCCTACCAGCCCTTCCGCTGGGCTGCTGACGTGCCTAACACAGGCGTCGATAAGAACACGCGCGTTATGCAGTACATCGAGGCCTACCGCTCCCGCGGCCACCTGCTGGCTGACATCAACCCGCTAGGTTGGAAGCAGCCGGGCCTGCCGTGGCCGGACCACCGCGACCTCGACCTGGCTACTCACGGCCTGACCATTTGGGATCTGGACCGCACCTTCAACGTGGGCGGATTCGGCGGCAAGGAGACCATGACGCTGCGTGAGGTGGTTACCCGCCTCCGCTCCGCCTACACCCTCAAGGTGGGCTCCGAGTACACCCACATCCTGGACCGCGATGAGCGCAGCTGGCTGCAGGAGCAGATTGAGGCCGGCATGCCGAAGCCGACCAACTCCGAGCAGAAGTACATCCTGCAGAAGGTCAACGCTGCGGAGGCTTTCGAGAACTTCCTGCAGACCAAGTACGTGGGCCAGAAGCGCTTCTCCCTGGAAGGCGCTGAGTCACTCATCGCGCTGCTGGACTCCATCGTGGACACTGCCGCCGGCCAGGACCTCGACGAAGTTGTCATCGGTATGCCGCACCGCGGCCGCCTCAACGTGCTCTTCAACATCGTGGGCAAGCCGCTGGCCGATATCTTCGGTGAGTTCGATGGCAACTACAAGGGCGGCCAGCTTGGCGGCTCTGGCGACGTGAAGTACCACCTCGGAGCTGAGGGCGAGCACCTGCAGATGTTCGGCGATGGGGAAATCAAGGTCACACTGGCCGCAAACCCGTCTCACCTCGAGGCCGTCGACCCGGTCATGGAAGGTATTGCCCGCGCTAAGCAGGACATCCTGGACAAGGGCCCGGAGGGCCACACCGTTGTCCCGATCATGCTCCACGGCGATGCTTCCTTCACCGGCCTCGGCGTGGTGCAGGAGACCATCAACCTGTCCCAGCTGCGTGGCTACACCACCGGCGGTACGGTCCACGTTGTGGTCAACAACCAGGTGGGCTTCACCACTACCCCGGATTCCGGCCGATCCACGCACTACGCCACCGACTTGGCCAAGGGCTTCGACTGCCCGGTCTTCCACGTCAATGGCGACAACCCGGAGGCAGTTGTTTGGGTAGGTAAGCTCGCCACTGAGTACCGCCGCCGCTTTGGCAAGGACGTCTTCATTGACCTCGTGTGCTACCGCCTGCGCGGCCACAACGAGGCTGATGATCCGTCCATGACACAGCCGCGACTCTACGACATCATTGACAACCACAAGTCCGTCCGTGAGCGCTACACCGAGGAGCTCATCGGCCGCGGTGACCTGTCTGATGAAGAAGCAGAGGCAGCTGCACGTGACTTCCATGACCAGATGGAGTCCGTCTTCGCTGAGCATAAGGAAGCGGAGAAGGCCGGCCCGAAGGAGCAGACCGGTATTACTTCCTCCCAGGATCTCACCCGCGGTCTGGATACCTCCATCACCGCCGAGGAGATGGCCGAAATCGGCGATGCCTACGGCACCCCGCCGGAGGGCTTTGAGTACCACAAGCGTGTGGGCAAGGTTGCCAAGGAGCGCCAGAAGTCCGCTCGTGAAGGCGGCATCGACTGGGGTTGGGGCGAGCTCATCGCCTTCGGCTCCCTGGCAAACTCCGGCAAGGTTGTCCGCCTGGCCGGTGAGGATTCCCGCCGCGGCACCTTCACCCAGCGCCACGCTGTGGCCTTCGACCCAGCCACCGGTGAAGAGTACAACCCGGTTGCTCACCTGGCTACGTCCAAGGGCAATGGCGGTAAGTTCATGGTGTACAACTCGGCACTGACCGAGTTCGCTGGCATGGGCTTTGAGTACGGCTACACCGTGGGTAACCCGGATGCCGTCGTGGCCTGGGAAGCACAGTTCGGTGACTTCGCCAACGGTGCCCAAACCATCATCGATGAGTACGTCTCTTCCGGTGAGGCCAAGTGGGGCCAGCTCTCCAGCCTGATCCTGCTGCTGCCGCACGGCTACGAGGGCCAGGGCCCGGACCACTCCTCCGCCCGCATCGAGCGCTTCCTGCAGCTGTGTGCTGAGGGCTCCATGACGGTGGCTCAGCCGTCCACCCCGGCTAACCACTTCCACCTGCTGCGCCGCCAGGCTCTCGGTGAGATGAAGCGCCCGCTGGTTGTCTTCACCCCGAAGTCCATGCTGCGTAACAAGGCTGCAACCTCCTCCGTGTCCGACTTCACCGAGGTCACCAAGTTCCAGTCCGTTATCAACGACCCGAACTTCTTCGACATCAACGGTAAGAAGGTGGGCGACGCCGACAAGGTCAAGACCATCATGCTGGTTTCCGGCAAGCTCTACTGGGAGCTGGCCAAGAAGAAGGAAGCCGATGGCCGCGATGACATCGCCATCGTGCGCGTGGAGATGCTCCACCCGATTCCGTTCAACCGCCTGCGTGAGGCCTTCGAGTCTTACCCGAACGCTGAGCAGGTTCGCTTTGTTCAGGACGAGCCGGCCAACCAGGGCCCGTGGCCGTTCTACAACGAGCACCTGCGTGAGCTTATCCCGGATATGCCGGAGCTGGTCCGCGTTTCCCGCCGCTCGCAGTCCTCGACTGCAACCGGTAACGCGAAGGTTCACCAGATTGAGCAGAAGAACCTGCTGGAAGAGGCATTCGACATCTAACAGCGTCTAGGCTCTTCCACGCCCAAGGCCCCGGCCTTGCCACCTCTCCCCGAGTAGTGGCGGCCGGGGCCTTTGCTATGCCTTCTGCCTCGGTTGGAACCTACGAGTCCTTCTTCGGCCCGTTCTCTCTCCTCCCCCGACAGCGAAAAAAGGGCACGATAGCCCTCCAACCGACCTCGTTTCGCCGCCTATCGTGCTCCTTTTTACGCTCTCAACGTTGCGCGGAAGCTACATCAAAGTCTCAGAAGGTTCTCGTGCCGCCCTATCCACCGGAACTGGGATGAACTGGTGGCTTCCCAGCCGCAACCTCGTCACCACTCCACACAGCTAGAAGTACTAGCATCACCTCGGTAACCAGAGTGCCAAATAGACAAAACAAGAAACGCCCGAGCGTTGTGCTCGGGCGTTTCCTTCACGGCCTCAGTAGCCGTGGCCTAGGGTGCCAATTTGGCCCCAGGGTCCTAGGTAGTTCTAGGACTCCTTGCGGCGGCGACTAGGGCGCAGCAGCAGTGCGGCACCGGCAATGAGTGCCAGACCTGCGGCTAGCAGACCCAGGACATTCGCACCAGTGTTAGCCAGGAAGCCAGAGTTGGTGCTCTTCTTGGAATCCGTGGTGCTCGGAGACTTGCCAGTGTAGCGGCTGGTGTTGTCGCTCTGGCTCGGCTCAACATCCTTGGATTCAACATTATTTGACCGATCGTTCTCCATCGGCGCCTGCGGGTCCTGCGGCTTAGGTTGCTCATTCTCCACCGGTGCCTGCGGCTTAGGCTGTTCTGCCTCGCCCGGAGCCTTTGGCTGAAGGTCCTTAATGACGTCCTCCGGCTTCTGCGGCTTCAGCGGCAGACCAGGCAGCTTCGGAGCCGGAGCTCCCGGCTGATTGATGAAGTGACCGATGACTGCAGGTACCAGGACCAGCGGAATGAGGATCGGCCACAGACTGCCGACCTCCGGAATACGAGGTTCGTTCGGGTCGGCCGGAGTGTCCGGCTCAGACGGCTCGTTCGGATCAGTCGGGTCGGAAGGCTCAACCGGAGTATCCGGATCAGTCGGGTCGGTCGGTTCAGTCGGCTCCACCGGAGTGGTCGGATCCTCGGACGGGGTCTCATCCGCAGTCGGCTCGGCCGGCGTGGTGTCGTCGGTCGGGCTCGGCTTGGATGGATCCTCAGTCACGGTAACCGTCACAGTCGGATTCTCATCAGACGGCTTCGGATTGTCTGTGGTCGGCTCTGTCGACGTGGTCTCGTCGGTCGGGGTCGGCTTAGACGGATCCTCAGTTACCGTCACAGTGACCGTCGGCTTCAGCTCCGGTTCCTTCGGGTCGTCAGACGGCGTCGGTTCACTCGGCGTGGACGGCTCCTTGGTTTCCGTAACCGTGACAGTCGTCGTCGAGGCATCACCCGTTGGCTGCTCTTCGGTCGGCTCCGGGTCCTTTGGCTCCTCGCTCGGTGTCGGGTTAGAAGGATCAACCGTCTCAGTAACCGTTACGGTCGTCGGCTCTTCCGGCTTGACTGTCGGTTCCTCCGGCTTGACTGTCGGTTCCTCGGGCTTGACTGTCGGTTCCTCCGGCTTGGCTGTCGGTTCCTCCGGCTTGGCTGTCGGTTCCTCCGGCTTGGCTGTCGGTTCCTCCGGCTTGGCTGTCGGTTCCTCCGGCTTGGCTGTCGGCTCTTCCGGCTTGGCTGTCGGTTCCTCCGGCTTGGCTGTCGGTTCCTCCGGTTCCTCAGTCGGCTCGTCGGTTGGTTCATTCGGCTCAACCGGCTCGCAACCACAGTTGTCGCTGATAACGCCGATGACGGTCTTCACGTTAAAGACGTCGCCGTCCTTCGTCGTGACTTTGACCGGAATCTCCTTGATGGTGCCGCTCGGGGTATCAGCCGGCGGGGTAACCGTCAGCTCGCCGGTGGTTTCATCAATGTTTACGGTCCAACCATCCGGGATTTCACCCAGTTCGTACGTGTTGCCCCCGGCGTGGCCGTAGTTGATGCCAACCGTCTTGGTGTCACCAGCCTTGATGACGTCCGGGTTGTAGGTCGGTGCCTGAATTATCTCGGGGTCATTCGGTTCCGGAGCAATCGGCTCTTCTTCCTTGACGATGAACACCGCGTTGGTCACATATGGCTTGCCGTTCTCCGGGGTAACCGTCACAGGTACCTCGATGTAGTCGCCGGACTCGGCCGTCGACGGTGCAGTTGCCGTTACCCTGCCGTTCTCGTCCACAGAGAAGCTCCAACCATCAACGTCCGACGGCACCTCGTAGGTGTTGCCGTCCGTGTGGTTCTTCGCGTCCTGAGACTCGGACTGACCAGGCTTGACCAGCTGAGCGCCAAAGAAGGAACGCTCAATCTCCGGTGCCGGAACCTGTTCCTTCTCGGTCACAGTCGTGGTGGTGTTGGTGGTTTCGGTGACCTTTTCAGTCTCCGTGACAACCTTGCTACCGATGCGCAGCTTGCGCGACGTCGGTTCCTTAGTGACCTTCTCGGAGGTCTCTGGGTCACCGACGGCCTTGCCGTCTTCAAGCTTCCACACCTTGGTAACTTCCTTCTCACCGAAGGAACCTGCCCGATCCTCAATAACCTTGCCGGCCTCGAGGTTCGGGTCAACCTCAATCAGAGTGTCGAACGGAAGCTGCTCGGTGTGCTTGTCAGTCAGCTCAGTCTGAGTCGGTGCAGTACCGACCTCGATGATGTGCTTGGTCGGCTCAGTAACGGTCGCGGTGGAGTCATCCGTCGTGATTTCTCCATTGTCGGAGGTCACCGTGACAGTGTGCTTGACCTCGCCCGGCTTGCCCTCCTGGACAACCTTGGTCTCACCGGCCTTGAGATCCGGGTTCTCGCGAACCTCGACCTCGAATGGGATGCTCTCGGTCCACTCCACAGACTTGGAGGTGGTATCACCCTTGGTGCCGACCTTGATGATCTTCTTGACCGGCTCATCAACGCGCTTGGTTTCGGTCGTGGTACCCGTGACCTTCGAATTTTCGATGGTCTGGGTCGTGGTGACCTTATCCTTACCCGGCTTGCCCTCTTGGACAGTCTCCTGAGTACCAGCCGGCAGAGAATCGTCGAACTGAATCTCGGTCTCGAACGGAACCGCAACCTCGGACTCGGTGGTGTACGTACCCTCAGTCTTGGTGCCTACGCGAATGACCGCGTTGGTCGGTTCCTTGGTGCGCTCAGTGGTCACGGTCGGCTCGCCGGAAGGCTCGCCATCCACGATCTTCTGGGTAGAGGTTTCCACCTCGATACCGTTCTCACCCTGCTGATCGACGACCTGCTCGCCCGCCTTCAGCGAATCATCAAAAACAATCTCAGTCGCGAACGGCACCGGCTTCTCGGTCTTGGTCACAACCTCAGAGTCATCGGCGCCTGGACCATACTCAATGATCTGCTGAACTGGTTGCTTCGTTACCTTCTCGGTGGTGTTAACCGAGGAAGTGTTGTCCTTCGCAGTGAAGTCAGCAGTGAATTCCTTCTCACCGTATTCACCGCTCTGGACAGTCTTGATCTCTCCCGGCTTCAAGTCCGAGTTCGGACGCACGATCGTGTCATAAGGCAGCGGTGCAGTCCACGTTGCCTTATTGGTGGCCTCGGCTGGCTTCGTACCGACAGTGACGACCTTCTCAACAGGCTTCTCGATGATCTCTTCAGTGATCTTCGGATCCCCTGGCTTGGAGTTGACGATGTCACGTTCAATCGTCACTTTCTTCTTGCCGGGCTTACCTTCCTGAGTGACCTTGGATTCGCCAGGCTTCAGGTTCGGGTCGTAGACAACCTTCACATCGAAAGGAACTTCAGTCTCAACGGCCTCAGTGTTCTTTCCTGTGGTCTTGGTACCAACGCGAATGATCTGCTTCTTCGGTTCCTTGGTGCGCTCAGTGGTCACCTCAGGCTCGCCGGAAGGCTTACCATCCACGATCTTCTGGGTAGAGGTGACTACTTCAGTACCCAGCTCACCCTGCTGGTCGACGACCTGCTCGCCCTCTTCCAGCGAGTCATCGAAGACGATCTCGGTCTCGAATGAAACCGGCTTCTCAGTCTTGGTCACCACGGAGGTGTCCTCAGCCTTCGGACCGTATTCGATGATCTCCTTGACCGGATCCTTAGTCTGCTTCTCCTCCGGAGTCACGGATGCTTGGTCGCCCTTAGCAGAGAAATCTGCGGTGTAGGTCTTCTCACCCGGAACACCCTTCTGGAAAACCTTAATTTCACCCGGCTTCAGCTCCGGGTTCGGACGGGTCTCGACCTCAAACGGAACCTGAGCGGTCCACGTGACCTTTTCAGATGCCTCGGAAGGCTTAGTGCCGACCTTGATGACCTGGTCCACCGGCTGTTCGGTGACCTTCTCCTCTACAGTGGCTTCGCCATCCGGCTGGGAGTTGGTGACCTTCTGGGTCACTGTGATGGTCTTCTTGCCCGGCTTGCCCTCGGTGACAGTCTTAGACGTACCAGCCGGCATGTTCGGGTCAAACTCGACCTTCACGCCGAACGGAACGTCAGCCGCAACCGTCTTGGTGGTTTCACCAGTGGTCTTAGTGCCCACACGAATTTCAGCCGCAACTGGTTCCTTGGTGCGCTCAGTCGTCACGGTCGGCTCGCCGGAAGGCTTGCCGTCAACGAGCTTTTGCTTCGTTGTAACGGTGTCTACGCCTTCTTCACCCTTCTGCTCAATGACCTGCTCGCCAGCCTTCAGGTTCGGGTCGTACTTAACCTCAGTCTCGAACGGAACGCGGTTCGTCTGGGTGAAGGTCAGTACCTGATCCTCAAGGCGCGGACCGTACTCCACGATGCGTGGCTTCGGGTCCTTGGTCACGGTATCCGACGTGGTCTTTACCGTCGGAACACCGCCCGGCTCGAGGGTGGCGTCGAACTTCGCAGTGATGGTGCGTTCACCAGCTTCACCCTCCTGAACGACCTCCACCTCGCCTGGCTTGAGTGCCGGGTTCGGACGCATGATGGTGTCGAAACCGGTAGACATCTTCCATGTCATTTCATCGGTAGCCTTTGCAGGCTTGGTACCAATAACGACGACCTCATTGACCGGCGCCTTGGTCTGCGACCAATTGCCCTTACGGTCCTGTACCTCTGTACCCGGAACACCTTCGGTTTCGACCCTGTAGGTGCCCTGCGGGACGGTGTCATCGAACTTGTACTCAACATCGAACGGCACCTCACGAGTCGGGGCATCCTGGATGTTGATCGGTGCATAAATCCGATCGGTGGAACCATCGGAGTAGGTCACCGTGACCGGAACCTTGATAGAATCACCCGGCTTCGCGCCCTCCGGTGCGGTTGCAATTACGTTGCCCTTTTTGTCCAAGCCCACGAGCCAGTCACCGTTGGCCGTCGCGACCGTGTACGTCGGGTTTCCGAACTCGTTGGGTTTATCGGTCGCCGTGTAGCCATCTGCCGGGGTGATCTTATATGGATCCTTCTCGGCCACGGTGATGCCGTTGGGCAAATCAATAGTAAGCGGTGCCGTAACCGTCTCACCAGGGAAAGTGGTCTCTGGCGGGTAGGTTGGATCAACCTCAAAGTTCTGAGTCAAATTCACCACAGTGGTGACTGGAGTCTCATCGGTCGAGCCATCAGGGTAGGTCACCGTGACGTTGTGTACGTGCTTGTCGCCCGGCTTAGAGCCAGCGGGCGGGGTTACGGAAACCTCACCCGTTTTCGGATCGATCTTGTAGGTCCATCCATCGACGGTGTCCTCGGTTTTAGGCTTATCGCCATCCATACCAAAGGAGAATGTCGTGCCGTCCGGTGCACCGTCACGTGTGACAGGACGCTTCACCTCGGTGTCCGGCTTGGTGGATTCGACCGGGTAGGAAGGCTCGTTGATGTCCTTCTGGTTCTCCTTCACCTTGAACGGCGCATAGACAGTGTCAGTAGAGCCATCCCTGTATTTGACGGTGACGGGGACGCTTACACCGTCGCCAGGTCGGGCGTCCGCAGGTGCGGTAGCGGTAACGACACCGTCTTTATCGACGCTGACCGCCCACCCATCGACGTCGTCGGGCACTTGGTAGCGCTTCGATTCATCCTTGGTTAGGTCTTCTTCAGGGATCTTTGTCTCATCCGTAATCTCGGACGTAACTTTGCCACCCGGCGTCGTGGTCTGCAGCATGTACTGCGCCTCATAGACCTGACGTTGCTCGGCCACGACAACCACGGTCGCGATAGTCTTATCTGTCGAATTGTCCTTGTACGTGACACGAACCGGAATATCCGCGGAAGTTCCTGGTAAAGCACGCTTGCTAATCTTTGTAGTGATCACACCCGTAACCGGGTCAATCTTTACATCTTCCCACTTCAAGTTACGCGGAGGTTCAATATAGTCCGGATCATTCGGATCCGTGATGATGGAGAAACGGGGTTCCGCAGCATCGTGCAGGCGCGTACGATCCACCTGGCTCACAGCCAAGTCGCCTGGTCGGCCAGTGACCGTCGGGTAAATAGGGTCATTCGTACGCGCGTAGGCATCGATGACCGTGAATTCTGCCGGAACAGTAGCGGTGGAACCGTCTGGGTAGGTTACTTCTACCGGAACGGTGACAGTCGTTCCGTTCTGCACAGTCGCATCCGGGATTGCGGTAACCGTGCCCTTCTCGTCGACGGAGAACTTCCAGTCCTTCGGCAAGTTATCAGGCAACTTGTACTTAGCAAGCTTCGGATCAGGCAGCTTCGTATCGATATCCGAAGACACCTTCTCCCCTGCCTTCGTCACCTGCGCAGGGTAAGACGCGAAGTCCTTGCCAGTACCGTCACCAATAACGTTGATGGTGCCGGTCACCACCTGCGGGGTGGCACCAGTGGCGTAGTATGCCTTCACCGGCACAGTCAGTCGTGCGCCAGGCAGAGCCGTCTCCGGAATCGTCGAACTCAGCTCACCGGTTTTCTCGTCGATGGTGACGGTCCAATCACCGAGCTTGTACTCGAAGGAGCCGTCGGGGAAGGTATAACGGTTGGGTTTCTCATCGTCGGCGCTGCCACCTAAGCCGATTTCCGGCAAGACAGGCTTAAGTTTGACCGTCTGGCTTACTTGCCCAGATACCGCAGTGTAGTCCGGTACCTTTATCGCGTTGACAATCTGGAAGGGAACATCAACCACATCGGTCGTCCCGTCGGGGTAGGTTGCAATAACCCTCGGGACTATCTTGGTGTTATTCGCAGCTGCTTCCGGTGATATAGCCTTGACTTTCACGGTGCCGTCATCATCGACAGCTACTCTCCAGCCCTCCGGTACGGACTCTTTGTCAACGTCATAGGACTTTGGCGCGACTACCTTATGTCCTTTCAGAACGGGCTTCAAATCAAGCTCAGAAACAAGCACTTTGCCCGCGGGGCCTTCAACGGTTCCCCTAGCTACCACTTCCGTTACCTGAGTATTGTTCGGATCAACGACAGCGAGCAGCGGGATAATATCCTTCGAGCCATTCGAATAGGTAACGATAACGCGGGGTTGAGCAAAGGTGCCAGGACGCGGGTTTTCGGGTGTCGTGACGGTGACATCATAAGTTTCGGGATCCATCTTGGCATCCCAACCCTCGTAGACATAGCTGTCATCAAGCTTGACTTCGGCCTCAACGCCGCCGTCCTCGCGTTTCTTCTTCAGATCGGCAATCTTGTCACCAACCTGCTTAAAAGTCAGAGTCTGACGTCCGGTTACCGGTGTTTTAGTGGCCTTGTCTACGCCGGAAATGACTGACTGCTGGTCGGGGGCATACTTGGGGTCGTGGAATTGGGTGTCGTCGAAGCTCCACTGGTGGTTTCCAATAACGTTTGCCTTGTTGTAGCGATCCAGCGAGTTCGAGCTTTCAAACGCAGTGCCTACACCGCCATTGTTGTTTTCAACCGC
Organism: Corynebacterium sp. FDAARGOS 1242; assembly: GCF_016889985.1. Lineage (NCBI taxonomy): Bacteria > Bacillati > Actinomycetota > Actinomycetes > Mycobacteriales > Corynebacteriaceae > Corynebacterium > Corynebacterium sp. FDAARGOS 1242. The sequence continues at coordinate 1,322,449 of NZ_CP069568.1, forward strand.
AGCCTGAAGCTGGTCGACGCTGCGAGGCTTGGCGAGCACGCTGAAGCGCATGCCCTGCTGGTCGCTCAGGTCCGTGCCCTTGTACTCCGGCATGGTGTAGAAGATCTCGCCGGTAGTCTGATCAATACGTACGCTCGACTTACCACCACCAGAAGCGTCGGTGTCACTCGTGCCGATGAAGTTACCCTGGGCGTCGTAAGCCTCCACGACCATGCGGGACATGGAATCGTCCGTGCCGCCGTTTTGCACCTTCGGAACGTAGATCTCGCCGACCTTGAGCTCCTCACCTGGTCTAATGACCAGCTTCTCCCGATTCTCCCACGACACCGTGATCGGGTTACATTCAATGTTTTCGCTCGGCCAGGGGTTTACAGTAGCGCCAAAAGTAGCGCTGCCCCCCCTTGGTGGCATACGGCCCGTCAGGATTGCCCTGCTTGTATTTGCTTTGCCAGGCGTAACGCACAGGGTTATCGGCAGAGGCCGAAGCGAACTGCTTGACTTTCTCATCGGTCAGCTCTGCGTAAAGATTCACGTTTCGTAGATCGCGACCACTAGCAGTAATGCCGATGATTTCGTCGGCCTTGTGGGTGACATCTTTATCGATAAAGGTCTGGCCGGCCTCCATGGAAGCCACCTGGCCGGCATCCAAAAAGTTCTTAAGGTTCCCCGAATTGGAAAAGTACCAATCGGCGAACGTGCGGTCCTTCGAGTTATCAAAGGAGACACTCAGACCCCACAGGGTTTTCGAGGGGGTGCTCGAACCTGGCTCCAGGGTGTTCCAGCTGAAACCTGCCTGACTTCCGCTCGGCTCACCGCTGTCAACAACACACGAACCCGCCGGCAGGTCGGACGCCTGCTGCGCGTCCTTCTCAACCGCGCCGGACTTATCACGGATGCCGCCGGTAAACGATTCAGCGGAAGCCTCTGGGGCCACCGAGTTAAAAGAAGTGATGCTGAGACCACTAAGCGCGAGAGTGATGGCAGAGAGAGTGGCCACTCCCCTGCGGGAAGTACGACGCTGAGCCGAACCACTACGTTGTGCATTCATTGCTTTTTGTCCTTTCCTATGCAAAATTCTGCCTCACTCCAGTGAGAACAGAGCAGTAACGGGGGCATGTTATACAGTTTCCCCACAGCTGCTCGAGAGAATTAACGGGAGTAGGCAGAGCAACATTTAAAAAACTCTACCGACTCCCCCTAAGGAACACAACATTTTTTTAGGCTAACCAGCTATTTTTGAAAAACTCCAACCGATAGCATTGCATTAATTTCTCCACATTTCCCGGCCCGACTGGACGTCTATTTTTCGTCGTGAACCAAATCTGATCCGCCGGAAGAATTGGAGTCACCTTCCTCGTTGAGGTTGTGTTGGAGGTTCGCCTCCATCCAGGCACGTACGGTCGACTCAAAATCCTCGGAATCCTTAACGTCCTGCACTACCTCGTCGAGGTCCTGCGCGGTAAGGAACTTGGTGAAGGAAGCCACTTCCAACTTCTCGTCTCGATTGAACAGGCCGTCTTGGTACACCACAACGTAGTTTTGCGGCAGCTCCGGTGCGGCGTTCGGGCAGCCTTGTGCACTGGCGGGTTCCACGACGGACAGCTCTGGCGGCATCGACGCCATGAGCGCGATGTGTGCGCGCTCCAAAAAATCTACGTCCTTTGTGCCCTTATCTTGGGCAGCCACGTAGTCCTTCGATATCGCGCGGGCCTCCGCTGGGTTGAAAGCGTTCAAGAATTCACCCGTGCAACCAACAAAGAAGTTGCCGGTGCGGCTCACGCCGCCAGAATGTCCATTACCTCGCCGCACCACCATGGGATCCTGGGAAACGGTGACCGCACGTCCTTCGTCAAGCAATGTCTGGCGGTAGATCTCCGCCAGCACGCGCTGTTTGTGGGACGTTGGGTCAATCATGATGGTGATGGGCGAGGACGCAAAAGGTTGCGGGTCAGGCTTGGGTTCATACTCGGAGCAAGCGCTTATCGACGCCCCCACGATCCCCACCATTGCCACCCCAACAACGCGGGAGAAAGTTCGGGAACGTTCAGCAAGGCGGGGAATCAAAATCTGGCGCATTCTTTCTTTTTGACCGGACAAGGCGCAGGACATCAAGTACAACATGTCACAACTAACTGGCCACAGCGCTTAGCTGCAGCGTCTGGCTGAATCTTACACACCCCGTAGCCCTCATGCGGTGTGGCTCTCCTCAATGGAGGATGACTAGACTGGTGCGAGTTATGACTAGCGCAATTACTGAAACTGCTGTTCGTTCCGCGCTTGAGCGCGTCGACGACCCTGAAATCGGCCGTCCTATCACTGAGCTCGGCATGGTGAAGTCCGTGACTGTCAACGGTGCGGATGTGGACATCGAGCTGTATCTCACCATCGCCGGCTGCCCGATGAAGAGCACCATCGAATCCAACACTCGCGCCGCCGTCGCTGAGTTAGACGGCGTGGGTGAGATTTCCATTTCGATGACCCCGATGAGCGATAAACAACGCCAAGAGCTCAAGCAGAAGCTGCGCGGCGGGCAGGCCGAGCCAGAGATTCCTTTTGCCAAGCCGGAATCCACCACGCGCGTATTCGCCGTAGCATCCGGCAAAGGTGGTGTGGGCAAGTCCTCCGTCACGGTGAATCTGGCGGCTGCTCTCGTGGAGAAGGGCCTCAAGGTCGGCATTGTGGACGCCGATATTTATGGCCACTCCGTCCCCAGCCTGCTCGGCTCTACGGCGGGCCCCACTGTGCTTGACGACGAAATGCTACTCCCACCCATCTCCCACGGCATCAAGTACATCTCCATTGGGCAATTCGTGGAGGGCAATGCACCCGTCGTCTGGCGCGGGCCGATGCTGCACCGCGCGCTCCAGCAATTCCTCGCAGATGTCTTCTGGGGTGACTTGGACGTGCTCCTCCTCGACCTGCCGCCGGGTACTGGCGACGTCGCACTGTCCGTAGCCCAGCTCATCCCGAATGCCGAGCTGCTCATCGTCACTACCCCGCAGGCTGCGGCTGCTGAGGTAGCCGAGCGTGCCGGTTCCATTTCTCAGCAGACGCGCCAGCGCGTCGCCGGCGTCATTGAGAACATGGGTGCCATGGTCATGCCGGATGGCTCCACCATGGACATTTTCGGTGAGGGCGGCGGACAGGTCGTCGCCGAGCGTCTCAGCGTGCTGTTGGGCCACGACGTTCCGCTGATGGCCTCCATCCCACTGGACCCTGCCCTACGCGCAGCCGGTGACGAGGGAACGCCCATCGTCCTCAAGGTCCCTGAGTCCCCTGCCACCCAGGCCATCAACTCCGTCGCAGACTCGATCGCCGTGCGCTCTGATTCCCTCGTGGGTAAGAAGCTTGGCCTCGGTGTGACCCGTAAAAGCTAGTCCGTCCCCTTAAAAGTTAAACCGTCACGGTTACGTGACGTCTTCCCAGGGGACGCTGCCCTCGCCGGTGGATGTATTCCCGCCGCGCGGGGGTTGCTCTGTCTCAGGGGCGCTGGCGTTGGGGTCGGCGTAAATCTGGGAGTAATCAAAGGTCGGGCGGCCAGGTTGCTGTGCGTGCTGCTCGTGTTGCTCCTGCGCCGCTGGCTGTGGCCCACCGGTCTGCTGTGGCGCCTGCCCGGTCTGGGCCGCAGGAGACGGCATGTCCTTCTGCGCAGGGTCCGTGCTGTGCTTAATGTCCTCAGCCATCTTCTTGGGGTTGAAATCATCCCAGGCGGAATCGTCGCCGTCGAAAAGCGCCTTAGTGATGACGCCACGCGGACCCAAGCGCGTCCATTCCGCCGCCTGGCTGAGGGGAACGCGGAGGTCATCGAATTCCGCACCCAATCCGTTCATCTCACCATTGAGTTCCGCTTTGGCATTGTTAATGGCCTTGCGCGCCGCGTAGATGGCCGCGCGCACGTCCATAATCACGCCGGGGAGGCGCTCCGGACCAATGATGACGAGGCCGAGGAGAACAATGGTGATGATCTCCAGCCAACCGATTGAGGAAAACACGAAACTATCTTAACCACTTTGCCGGTCGAATCTGGGACGAGCATGCCGCGCTCACAGAGTATAAGCACTCCCTCCGGCTCAGCCGCGCTGATTGTGCTTAATAGCGCGCATCACCATCTCCACTTTGTCCAAGAAATCCTGGCGCGGCTGGCAGGCAGGTTCCTCCGCATCAGGACCTGGACCCGCTCCCTGGTGAGCGATGCCGGCCAGTTTGGCCATGAGGGATTCCGGGGCCCGCACGTGCGATTCCACGCTGCATTCACGTACCCACTCGGAGGCGTTGCGCTGGTGGTGGATTTCGGCGCGGCACTCGGCACAGTGCACGAGGTGGACGCGGACGCGGTGAGCGTACTTGGCGGGCATTTCCCCATCCACGAAGGCCACGATGGCTTCTGGACCCAAGTGCCCGATGGTGTCCGCGCGCTGTGCGCGAGCCTTAGCTTTGTCACGAACCTTGGCCTGTGCCTCCGTAAAGATGCCGGGCAAGGAAAGGGAACGCTCGTGGGGCTTGTCATTTAGCGACTCCACGAAACGTTCTCCTTTCGTCCTCAATCTTTGGGCAGCCCCTCTGCCGAGGGGCTAGTTGTTGGCCAAGTCTAGCTTTAGCGCGTACGCAGGAGGCTGCGGGTGTCCGCGTTGGTCTGTGCCTCCTTCTCCAGTGCGGCACGTAGCTGGGAGCGGCCACGGTGAATGCGGGAGCGCACAGTACCCATCTTTACGCCGAGGGTTTCGGCAATCTCGTCATAGCTCATGCCCACGACATCACAGAGAACCACGGCAACGCGGAAGTCCGGAGCCAAGTTATCCAGCGCCGACTGCAGCGCCGGGTCCAAGTTGGCTACCGAGTAGGCCTGCTCCGGTGTCATGTCGGTGCCCGGCACGCGCTCGTAATCCTCCGGCAGGGCCTCCATGCGAATCTTGGAGCGGTGGCGCACCATATCGAGGAAGAGGTTGGTGGTGATGCGGTGCAGCCAGCCCTGGAAAGTACCTGCCTGGTACTTATCCAGAGAGCGGAAGACGCGCATGAAGGTTTCCTGCGTCAGGTCTTCGGCATCGTGTTGGTTACCGGAGAGGCGGTACGCCAAGCGGTAGACGCCATCAGCATGCTCAGCCACGAGCTCGCCCCACGAGGGCATATCGGCTTCACCGGCATCGAACGCGGCAGTACCCGTAAGCTCTTCAGCTTCAGCAGTGTGCTCTTCGACGGTGCTGATCTGTTCTTCAGAGCTGAGCGGGGGTACATTCTCGCGCTGCTTCTTTGTCATGAGGATCATCATTCTATAGACAGCACGGAAACTCCAGCCACAGTACTGTGAGCACCCTGTGAATCCATACCACGGGTTTCATGCGCTACTCGCGTCACATAAGGCACTGCATCCTGAGCGATTCTTGTCCCACATCCACGGTCCTTTCACTATGGTTTTCACTGTGACTACTACGGCTTATGACGCACTGCGATCTTTCATCGAATCCACCAGCGAGGTATCGGAAGCGCTCGCCAGCGCCCGCGCCCACGCAGAGGAATACGGACTGCCGGTTCCGGATGAATCCACCGGACAGCTACTGAGCACCCTGGCGGCAGTCTCCTCTGGAACGACGTCGCGCCCCCAGGCGGTAGCGATTACCCCGGCGGCCTCGGTAGTGGGCCTCTACCTTCTCGCCGGAATGTCGGAGAACGGCATTCTCACCTGTATTGATCCGGAAGCTGAGCACCAAGCCAGCGCAAAGCAGACCTTCCGCGATGCCGGCTACTCCTCTAGCCGCGGGCGCTTCCTGCCCTCGCGTCCGCTCGACATCATGGGGCGTTTGGCCAACGACACCTACCAGGTCATCTACGCCGAGGTACCTGCCCTCGACATGCCCGCGCTGGTGAAGGCCGCTTGGCCTCTCCTATACCAGCACGGCACGTTGGTGCTCGCGAACTCGCTGCTGGATGGCACCGTGGCTGATAGCTCGCGCACTGACCGCGACACCGCCGCTGCCCGTGAGGCCGACGAAATCGCGCGTTCCCTCGAAGGCGCGGCCGTCACGCGCCTGCCTTATGGTGCGGGGCTCACCCTCGTGACCAAGCTCTAATTCACCAAGGCGAATAAATATCCCGGCTCTCCTCCCATTACGTTGTTAGCAGTTCCGCTTGAAGGAGCCCAGGATTCGTACTCCTAGCCCCATGCTGGGGCAGGCTATGTTTATCTGCGTTCCTTCTGCCTTGTGGCAGCGGAACTAGTCGCTGGCTTCGGTATGGCTTGTTTTCGTCCCTGTCTGAAAATGATCCGGGGGGTGATGCCGCCGAAGGCAGTGACATACTCCAGACTGCTAATAGGAACCTGACCCACACAGGATGTGTGAGGTCTCAAGTAATGTGGATGCCAGCGTGAAGTATGTCCGACCACCAGCGATGAAATAAGTCTCATACTCGTTCAATTCGCTAGGAGGTCTGGCATGACCTACGACTATGTCATCGGCATGGACGTTGGCAAATACTTTCACCACGCTTGCGTCTTAGATATCGACGGCGCCCAAGTGCTATCAAAGCGTATCAACCAAAACGAAAAATCCCTGCGCACACTCTTTTCAACGTTTAGCGCAAACGACCACAAGGTCCTTGTCGTCGTGGACCAGCCCAATAACATTGGGCGACTAACTGTCGCGGTTGCCCAAGATATCGGAATCGATGTGCGCTACCTTCCAGGTTTGGCTATGCGTCAACTCTCACGTATCCACGCTGGTAATGCCAAAACTGATATCCGGGATGCATATATCATCGCCCACGCTGCAAAGAACCTTCCGGAATCCCTCCGCAGTGTCGACCGCGTCGAAGAAGCCTTTCTCCAGTTGAAAGTCCTCAACGGCATCGACGAAGACTTAGCGCGCTCCTACACCAGGCTCATCAATCAGATTCGAAGTGCACTAGTTGGCTGCTACCCGCAATTCGAGCAAGCCCTTCGCGGCCAGGTGATCCACCGCAAATGGGTTCTGCACCTACTTGCACGCTACGGCGGGCCGACCAAGATAAAGCGCCTCGGAAAAGCCAAAGCAGCTGCCTTCGCTCGACGCTATAAGGCACGCAATCCCGAGCCCGTCATCGATGCCATATTCGCTGCCATCTCTGAGCAAACAGTCGCCATTGCTGGTGCACAATATGCCGAAATGGGCGTAGCAATGTCGGCGAAGGACGCGCTTTTAAAGCTCGAGCACCGCAAACAAATCGAGCAGGAAGTCATCGAGCTCATCAACGACATCCCCCACACTCAAATCCTGCTATCCATGCCAGGAATCGGGCCGAAGACGGCTGCCCAAATTCTCATGACCGCGGGCGACATGTCCGACTTCCCGACAGCTGCGCACCTAGCCTCTTACGCTGGCTTATCACCCCGAACGAATCAGTCCGGAACCTCAATCATGTCGAACTCACTGAACAGAGCTGGCAATAAAAAATTAAAGAACGCCCTATGGCAATCATCTTTTGCATCCATCAGATTCCACGAGCGTTCACGGCAATTCTATGAACGAAAGCGCCGTGAAGGCAAGAGACACAACGCTGCAGTCGTAGCACTAGCCCGCAGACGGCTCAACGTCCTATACGCCATGATGAGCAACCACGAGTACTACCGCGATCCCGACCAATCACAGGAAGTCAAAGCAGCCTAAACCCCAAGAACCAAACAGCCGACTGGGAAACCCCAGTCGGCTAACAGCCATGCCAGAAAACAACACGGCCAAACAACCCCGGCTGAAAAATCAACCCCGGCTAATCCACCCGCGAGGTTGACAAACTATATAGGAACACCCCCCTTGCGTGGGGTGAAGAGGCCGGGATTGTTGTCCTTGCGCCCTCCCTTTGGTCTTAATCGGGAGCTGGTTCCGGTCTGGGGTCGTGGTGTGGACTGAGTTAAACCTTCTCGTTCTTGCCCACGACAACCACGCCGCCATCGGAAACCTTGAAGCGCTGCTCATCGCGCTCACGGTCCACACCGATAATGGCGCCGTCGCTCACGACGACGTTCTTGTCCAAGATGGCGCGGCGCACCACGGCACCGCGGCCGATGCGCACGCCGGGGAGAATGACGGCTCCTTCGACCGTCGCACCGTCGGCCACGTGAACGTCGGAAGCCAGCACCGAGTTGCGCACAGTACCACCGGAGACAATGCAGCCAGGGGCCACCATCGAGGACTGGGCAATACCGTTCTGCACGAACTTGGCCGGCGGGAAGTTGGAATCATCCGTGGAATGAATTGGCCATGAGCGGTTGTACAGATTGAAAATGGGGTGCACGGAAATCATGTCCATATGCGCCTCATAGAAGGAATCGATGGTACCGACATCACGCCAGTAACCATGGTCACGGTCCGTGGAGCCGGGTACCTCATTGGACATGAAGTCATAGACGTGCGCCTGCTGGCGATCCACGAAGTACGGGATGATGTCACCACCCATATCGTGGGCAGATTCCTCATTCTTCTCATCCTGCAGGAGGGCCTCAATGAGGGCCTCGGTGGTGAAGACGTAGTTGCCCATCGACGCATAAGTCATGTTCGGGTCATCCGGAGTAGCTGGCGGGTCAGCAGGTTTCTCCACGAAGGACGTGATGGTGCCCATGCCGTCTGCCTGGATACAGCCGAAGGCGGTCGCTTCCGAGCGCGGAACACGAATACCCGCGACAGAGCAGTCCAGACCGGTAGCGATGTGCTCCTCCACCATCTGCGCCGGATCCATGCGGTAGACGTGGTCCGCGCCGAAGACGATGACGTAATCGGGCTTCTCGTCATAGATGAGGTTCAACGACTGCAGGATGGCATCGGCCGAACCGTTGTACCAGCGCTTACCGCGGCGCTGCTGCGCCGGGACGGACGCGATGAACTGAGGAGTCGGACCCGACAAGTTCCACGCCTGGGAAATATGGCGGTCCAAGGAGTGGGACTTGTACTGAGTCAGCACGGCAATCTTCAAGAAACCGGCGTTGACGAGGTTGGACAACACGAAGTCAACGAGGCGGTAGGAACCACCGAAGGGAACAGCGGGCTTAGCGCGGTCTTCCGTCAGGGGGAAGAGGCGCTTTCCCTCGCCGCCGGCGAGGACAATGGCAAGGACGTTAGGAAGGCTTCTCACGTCACCCAATCTAACGAGTTTTTCCACATTCTGCAGGGAAAAGATGCAGGTTTTCACCCCCGCCATCGGGGTCGCGCAGAATCACGTCTGCCCATCTCCCGCCCTTCTCCTGTCCTTCTGCGCACACTGGGGAAGATCCGTATTCTGGGAGGGTATGAGAGCCGGAATTTTTTCTAAGGAGTACCCGCCGGAGATCTACGGCGGAGCGGGTGTTCACGTTGCGGAGCTGACCCGATTTATGCGTGACATCATTGACGTTTCTGTTCACTGCATGGGGTCCCCGCGCGATGAAGAGGACGTCTTTGTGCATGGAGTCGACCCTGAACTGAAGGACACTGAGGCCAATGCCGCACTCCAAACCCTGTCCACGGGTCTGCGCATGGCTAACGCAGCGTCCGACATCGACGTGGCCCACTCCCACACCTGGTACACCGGTTTGGGTGGCCACCTTGCCGGCCGCCTCTATGGCATCCCACACGTTGTCACCGCACACTCCTTGGAACCGCACCGCCCGTGGAAGCGGGAACAGCTCGGCGGAGGCTATGAGATCTCCTCGTGGTCAGAGAAGAATGCCATGGAATACGCCGACGCCGTCATTGCGGTCTCAGTCGGCATGAAAGAGTCCATCCTCGAGGCCTACCCGCGTATTTCTGCCGACAAGGTCCACGTCGTCCTTAACGGCATCGACACTGAGATCTGGCAACCGGGAGAGGCGCCGGTGCTGGATAGGTTGGGCGTCGACAAGCAGCGCCCCATCGCTGCCTTCGTGGGCCGTATTACCCGGCAGAAGGGCGTGAAGCACCTCCTTAAAGCCGCGCAGAGCTTCGATGAGGATATCCAGCTCGTGCTCTGTGCGGGCGCTCCGGATACCCCGGAAATTGCCGCAGAGACTGAGGCCCTCGTCGACGAGCTACGTGCGCAGCGCGATGGCGTGTTTTGGGTCAAGGAGATGCTCTCCCGCGAAGAAATTAAACAGGTGTACTCCGGCGCGGATGTGTTCGTGTGTCCCTCCATTTACGAGCCGCTGGGCATTGTCAACCTGGAGGCTATGGCCTGTGGCACGGCCGTTGTGGCCTCTGATGTCGGCGGCATTCCGGAGGTCGTCGTCGACGGCGAGACCGGTGTCCTGGTGCACTTTGACGCTGCCGATGAAGCCTCGTTTGAGGCTGATATTGCCGCTGCGGTCAACCGTGTGGCTGCGGACGCTGAGCTGGCGCAACGCTTCGGCACTGTCGGCCGTGAACGCGCAATTCGTGAGTTCTCCTGGGCCACCATCGCGCAGCAGACCGTGGACATTTACCGCTCGTTGATGTAGGAAGGACTGCCGTGACGCAACCCCAACAACACCGACCAGAAATTCATTTCGTCCCCGATAGCGGTATCCTCGATGCGCCCGCCGGCATCGTCCGCGATGGTGATACGTGGCACTTGTTCCACCAATACCGCCCCGAGCCCGGCCAACCGGCCCGCTGGGGACACACCTTCTCCGAAGAAACGCCGTTCGCGTGGCTGGACTGCGATGATGTCCTAGCCCCCGTCGGCGGTGAGCTTTCCCTGCGCGCTGGCTCCGTGGCGGAAGGTCAGGATGCTCTCAACTTGTATTTCACATCCGTAACGTCCGTGGGCACCAGCGTGCGTTTGGCACGCTATACCGACTATGCCGACGAATGTGTCGTCTCTGATGACCCGACTGCCTTGGACCCGGGCGTGGTCCGCTTCGGGGAAGCTGTAGGAGCTCATACTGACTTTGACCGCTTCCGCTCGCCGTCTGTGGTGCCTGATTGGGCCAAGGAGGATCGCGAGGAAGGCCACGATGGCTGGCTCATGCTAGCCCTGACCGGTGATGCCGATGCCCCCGTCCCGGTCATCCTCGAGAGCCCTAATGGAGAGTCCTGGTCCCTGCTGGGCAGGCTGAGTTTCAACGGTGACCCAGGGTTTAATGAGGGCGAAGTCCCGGCCACCTCCCCCATCCCGCCGGTGGTGTCGCCGCGTCTGGTGCGCCTGCGCGACGAAGTAGACGGAGAAATCTACGACGTCCTCTTCGTCACTTTGGAGCGCGCCGGCCGTGACGTGTCCGGCTACATCGTGGGGCGCCTCGACGGCACCGAGTTCACCGTGGCCAAGGGTTTCCAACGCGTGGACTTCGGCCACGATTTCTCCCGTCCGCGCAACACCAACACTACGACAGGCACGATTGCCCAGGAGCGCCGCTATGACCGCGCTGTCATTCTGGGACTGCTCAACGGCAATGGTCGCGGTGATGATGCGTCCAAGCACCCAACATGGGAAGCCGAGGGCTGGGCGAACAGCCTGTCGTTGCCTCGTGCGGTGACGCTCCAAGGCGGGGTGCTCTACCAGACCCCGGCCCAGGGTTTGCCGGATGCGGTCAAGCTGTCTGACTACGCGCAGTCCTGGACCGGCGTTCTCGAGGTTCCGGAAAACTCCAGCGTTACCGTGACGCTGCTTGATGGCTCCGGTGAGCCAGCCGTCGTGATTCGCCACACTGGTGACGAAATCAGCGTGGACCGTTCAATGTCCAAGGCCTTCGATCACTACTTCAAGGATTCCGCTCCGGCCGTGGCCCCACTGGCGGAGGGAGATTCCGACACGCTCACCATCATTCAGGATGGTGCGAGCGTGGAGGTCTTCGTCGACGGTGGCCTCGTTGCCATGAGCTCCCGCGTCTACTTTGAGGGCGGCTGCTCCGCCATCGAGGTCAACACGGAGGGTGAGGCCGTTATTGAGCAGTCCTGGAACCGCAAGGGATCCAAGCGCTCCTAGCGGGATTCGGCCGTTCGGCGTTTAGGACGCCGAACGGAAGCGGTCCAGGCGCGCGTGTGCCGTCACGGTCAGAGACTGCGGCAAGGCGGCCATGCGCTCTGCTAGCTCCTCTGGGCTAATGTGGCGCGCCGACGGGCTCATGCCCACCTGGGCTGCAATGGACGCCTTGTCCAAGATAATAGGGAAAGAAATATCCACGGGCTCAGCGGCCTGCTCAAGGAAGCCCTCCGCCTGGGCGTAGAGGCGCTCCACCTTTCCTTCTTCCACGCCTAGGATGCCAAGCGGCTCGCGCAGCTCATCCAGGTGGCCTGCCTGCGGGGTCAGCACGATGACCTCGCCGCCGGGAGCTAGGACTCGCTGGAATTCCGCGGGATTGCGCGGAGCGAAGACCACGGAGATGGCGTGAATCGAGTGATCGCGAATAGGCAGGCGCTCCCACACATCCGCTACCACGGCGCCGACGCGCTCATGGGACTTGGCCAAATGCTTGGCAGCATGCGTGGAAATGTCGAGCCCGACTCCCCTTGCGCCTTCAATGGAGTCCAGGGTATGGGCTAGATAGTAGCCGGTTCCGGCGCCCACCTCGAGGAGGGTGGGAGTGGTATGTTCGTCCAGACCCGCGGCATGGTTGGCCTCGTCCTGGGTCTCCAGGGCATCCTGCACAGCGCCGGTAACTGCCTCCACGAAGGGCGCAAAGTGTCCCATGGCTAGGTAGGTTTCACGCGCCGTCACCATGGAGGCATCATCACCCTGGTGCTTCAGTCCAGCACCGGCCGCCAGCGTGACATAGCCCTGCTTGGCCACATCATAGGAATGGCCGGTCTCCGAGACGAGGCGGGAACAATCATCCGCGCACTGGAGGGCGCTGCCATCGGCGGGATCGGCCAGAATATCGACGATATGTGAAAGCATGTTCCTAGACTAGCTAGAAACTGCGACGAGGAGTGAACCGAGCTGCGCTGCTTCTTCTTTGCTGAGCTCGATGACAATGCGGCCACCCCCGTCAGAAGGAATGCGCATGACGATCTTGCGGGACTCCTCTACCGCTTCCATCTCTCCGCCGGTCGTACGGGGCTTCATCGCTGCCATAGTGAGTCTCCTTCGACTATTGTTATAACGTCCTTCTAGTCTAGCCCTTTTTCAGACTCAAGCGGCACGTTCGCACCAGCCGGCACAGCAGACGAGCCGTGCGGTGCAGTCAGACGGCGTTCCGCAGCCGCAATGAGCGCGTCCACCTGGTCTTGGCGGTAGCCGCGCGGAACCACATCAAAGCGCAGGTCATCGAAGCGGCCTTCCTCCAGGGCGCGGAGATTTTCGGCGTCAACATCGACGGCTTCGTCTGGAGTATCCATGACGGTGCCGCGGCCGACAATGCTACCCCACGCCCACGAACCGATGATGATGAGCGATATGAGGACAACGATGAGCAAGATCCAGGACATCATGGGCTAAATCCTACCCATCAGTGGTGGTCGCTGCGGCACCGCCCCAATGACGCCGGCGCGCGAAAGGATCGTGCGCGCCACCACGTCTGCCATCGGCGCTAGCTCTTCCAGTGGGCGGTTGCGGTGTGCGCGGGTGCCCAGGTCCACCTCGGCGAGGGCATAGGGGCCATAGCGCTTGGCGACGTCCACCAGCAGCCCCGCTTCCACCCCGTACCCATCCACGAACGGCAGCTCCATGGCGGCCGCGCGCCTTAAGGCGTATTCGCCGCCGAGAGGCTGGTCAATGTGTGCGAGCTCCGGGAAGAACTGCCGCAGCAGCGGCTTAGCCGTCAGCTCTGTCACACGGCCGCCACCGGTGGGGCTTCCGTGAAAGCTGCGCTGGTAGCGTGCCTTGACCATCTGGACGTGCGGATCGACGAAAGGCTCGGCGAGCGCGGAGACCATGCCGGGAGCGGCGGATTCGAGGTCGGCATCGATGAACACGACAATGTCGCCCTGAGCAGCGGCTACTCCGCGCCAGAGGGACTCACCCTTCCCGGGTCGTGGCTCCTCGGGCAGGACCTCCCGCCAATTGTGCACCCGTGCCCCGGCCGCCTGTGCTTCAGCCGAAGTCTCATCGTACGAGTCCGCATCAATAACGAGCACCTCGTGGGGTTCATCGGCTAGGCATGCGCGCACGACGTGCGCCACGGTGCACTCCTCGTTGAGCGCGGGGATAATGACGGAAACTTTCATGCCAACCCGCGGGTCGTCGCCAAGGGCTGCATCTCGCCCTGGATGGCAGCGGTCATGCGGATGACGTCGAGTGTCGGCCCCACTTCGTGTACGCGGAAGGCGGCCACGCCGCGCGCAGCCGACCACGCCGTCGCCGCCAGCGTGCCCGCCACGCGTTGGTCCACGGCGCGGTCGAGGGTCTCGCCCACAAAATCCTTGTTGGACAAGGCCATGAGCACCGGCCATCCGGTGGCGACAACCTCGTCGATACGGCGCAACAGCTCTAAGCCGTGAAAGGTGTTCTTGCCAAAGTCATGCGTGGGGTCGATGAAGGTCAGTTCCTCCGGGCACCCGAGGCTTGCGGCTCGCTCGGCCAGCCGCGTGGTTTCTGCGATAACGTCAGCCACCACATCATCGAAGTGCACGCGATGCGGGCGGGTACGCGGTACCACTCCACCGGTATGGGAGCACACGTAGCCCACCTTCTTGTCGCCGGCGACCTCGATGAGCTCTGGGTCCCAGCCTGCCCACGTGTCATTGACCAGACCGGCGCCGGCCGCAATCGCGGCTTCGGCCACCTCTGCGCGCCACGTGTCCACCGAAATCAGCGCCTCCGGGTGGCGGCGATGCAACTCCGCGATGGTAGGCACGACGCGCTCGATTTCCTCGGTCGCGTCGACATGTTCTCCCGGCCCGGCCTTGACTCCGCCGATGTCGATGATGGAGGCGCCGTCGGCAAGCGCCTGCTCCCCTCGCTCCACTGCGGGGTCCAGCTCGAAGGTAGCGCCCTTGTCATAAAAGGAATCCGGCGTGCGGTTCACAATCGCCATGACCTGGGCCAGACCACGCTGGGGGCTCACTTGTCCTCCTGCTCCCGGATGCGCTTATCCGACATCACCTTGTGCGCCGCCACGATGTGGGCCAGGGCTTCATCCGGATCGTCGGTCACGAGGAAAAGATCCAGGTCCTCCGGGTTAATAAAACCTCCATCCGCCAGCGTGCGCTTCATCCATTCCACCAGGCCCGACCAGTAGTCGGTGCCCATCAGCACGATGGGATAGTTGGTGACCTTGCCGGTCTGAACCATACACATGACCTCGAAGAATTCATCCATCGTGCCCATGCCGCCGGGCAAGCAGATGAAGGCCTGGGAGTATTTGAGGAACATGGTCTTGCGCGCGAAGAAGTATCGGAAGTTTAAGCCCAGATCGACGTATGGGTTAAGGCCCTGCTCGTGGGGCAACTCGATGCCCAGGCCCACAGAGAGCCCACCGGCCTCGTGCGCACCGCGATTGGCCGCTTCCATAACGCCGGGACCTCCACCAGTGATGACGGCGTACTGGGCCTCCGCCAAGCGCTTGCCGACGGTCACACCAAGCCGGTAGATCGGATCCTCCTCGCGCGACCGCGCGGAGCCAAAGACGGTCACGGCCTTCGGAAGCTTGGCCAGAGCATCGAAACCATCCACGAACTCGCCCTGGATGCGCAGGACGCGCCACGGATCAGCATGCTGCCATTCGTGATCCGCGCCGGACTGCAGAAGGCGCTGGTCGAAGGTGGAGGATTGCTCGCCGGCGGTGCGGACGAGCAGTGGGCCGCGGAGAGTGCGGATTTGCTCAGGGGTCATGGTGAATTATCCCTTCAGGTAGTTCAAGAGAGCGTGAGAAACCTCGGTAATCTGCTCAACGAGGACTTGTTCGTCCTTCTTATGAGCAAAGCCCGGATCGCCGGGGCCGAAGTTAACGGCTGGGGTCCCCATCTCGGAGAAGCGGGCGACGTCGGTCCAGCCGTACTTGGCGCGGACGTTGCCCCCGACGGCGTCGACAAGCGCACGTGCCGCCGGCTGTCCCAGGCCCGGCAGGGCGGCACTGGCGATGTCATCGACCTCGATGCTGACGTTCTCGTGCTCGCCGATGACCTCCTTCATATGCGCCAACGCTTCCTCCGCGGTGCGGTCCGGGGCAAAGCGGAAATTGACGAACATCCAGGCTTCATCCGGAATCGTGTTGGTAGCCACGCCGGATTCGAGGTGCACGATATTGAGGCCTTCCTTGTAGGTGCAGCCATCAATCTCCACCTCGCGCGGCTGGTAGTTGGCCACGTTCATCATCACAGGGGCCAAGGTGTGGGCGGCATTGGAGCCCAGCCACGCACGGGCCGAGTGCGCTCGGGTGCCCTGTGCTGTCACGCGCAGGCGAATGGTGCCCTGGCAACCGGCCTCGATCATGGCGCCGGAAGGTTCGCCCAGCAGCGCGAGGTCTCCCTGCAGCCACTCCGGGTGATCCTTTTGCAGATGGCCCAAGCCGTTGAACTCGGTGGCCACCTCCTCGCCCTCGTAGGCGATGACGGTGAGATCGTGCTTAAGCTCCTCTGCGTCATAGAGCTGCGCAAACGCGTTGAGGTAGACGGCCATGCCGGACTTCATGTCCACGGTGCCGCAGCCATACATGGTGGTGCCATCTTCAGACATGGAGTGAGGCACGTTATCGGCCAGCGGCACGGTGTCGATGTGCCCAGCGAGCACGACGCGGGTCTTCAGGCCGCGGTTCGTGCGGGCACAGACAGTATTGCCATAGCGCTCGACCTCGACTTTGCTCTGGTCCAAGCCGCGCAGTGCCTCCTCGACGGCAGCGGCAATAACCTCCTCGTGGTGAGAGGGACTGGGGATATCCACCAATGCCTTGGTGAGCTCAATGGGGTCGGCGAAGAGATTTAAAGTCACAACCCGCCATGCTAGCGTTCCCCGTCAGTTAGTGCATTGCGTAAAGTACTTCCCGTTGCAAATAATCAACGTTGTTGAAGGTGATCTCACATGGCTGCGGCCACACAACTCAAAACCCGACACCTCACCATGATGGGCCTCGGCTCGGCGGTGGGTGCGGGGCTGTTTCTCGGCGTAGGACTGGGAATCCAGGTCTCCGGCACGTCTATCCTCGTCTCCTATGCAGTAGCGGGCGCCCTCATCGCCTTGGTGATGTGGATGCTCGGAGAAATGGCCGCTGCCCGCCCCTCCCTCGGAGCGTTCTCCACCTACGCGGGCCAAGCTTTTGGCCCGTGGGCGCGTTTTACCCTGGGCTGGATTTATTGGTTCATGCTCGTCATGGTCATGGGCGCTGAAATCACCGGCGCCGCGGCCATCATCTCCAACTGGTTTGGCGTGGATCCGTGGATTCCGGCCCTGGTCGCCGTGGTCTTCTTTGCGGTGGTCAATTTTGCGGCCGTGGGCGGCTTTGGCGAGTTTGAATTCTGGTTCGCCATTATCAAGGTAGCCACC
This sequence comes from Corynebacterium sp. FDAARGOS 1242, assembly GCF_016889985.1. Lineage (NCBI taxonomy): Bacteria > Bacillati > Actinomycetota > Actinomycetes > Mycobacteriales > Corynebacteriaceae > Corynebacterium > Corynebacterium sp. FDAARGOS 1242. The sequence goes on from NZ_CP069568.1 coordinate 1,339,762, forward strand.
ATCGTGGCCTTTCTCGGCGTCGGTGTGCTCATGGCTCTGGGCATCCTGCCCGGTATGGACCTCTCCGTGGCCGGCCACAACTTTACGGAGAATTTCCTGCCCAACGGCGGGCCGGGATTTGCTGCTGGATTGCTGGCTGTGGCCTTTGCTTTCGGCGGAATTGAGCTGGTGACGATTGCCGCGGCCGAATCCGAGGACCCCGCCCACAACGTGGCCACGGCGGTCCGCGCCATCATCGTGCGCATCATGGTCTTCTACATCGGCTCCATCCTCGTCATCACGATGGCTCTGCCTTTCAGCTCCATCCAGGATGCTGACGTGGCTGCGGATTCGCCCTTCACCCTTGTTTTGGCCGCAGCACAGATTCCTTTTGCCGCCGGCTTTATGGAGGTTGTTATCGCCCTCGCGCTGCTCTCTGCGTTCAACGCACAGATTTACGCCACGTCCCGTTTGGTCTACGACATGGCCAAGGACCACAGCGCCCACCACGTCTTTTTAAAGACCAACACCTCCGGCTCCCCCGTCTTCGCGGTGCTGCTGTCCATCATCTTCGCCTTCGCATCGGTGGTACTGCAGTATTGGAATCCGCCAGGGCTGCTTGCCTTCCTTTTTAACGCTGTGGGCGGTTGCCTGTTGGTGATCTGGTGCTTCATCGTGGCCTCCTACATCAAGTTGCATCCGCAGCTCAAGGCCAATGGTGAACTCACCACGCTGCGCGTTCCGGGCTACCCGTGGCTGCCGTGGCTGACCGTCCTGGCCCTTGTCGGCTTGACGTTGCTCATGCTTTTCGACGCCTCCGCCCGCAACCAAGTCATCGCCGTCCTCATCCTCACGGCCGGGCTCATTGTTATCTTCTACCTACTACCGGGTAGGAAGAAGCGACACTCAGGCGCGTAGCTGCTAGGGTGTGACGCTATGACTACTGCTTCCGCACGTGGCCTGGCAACCATTACCCACGACGGCACCGTCTTGGACGTCTGGTTCCCAGCAGTTCACCTCGATACCCCTGTAGACGCCAGCGGCACCAAGCGCTTGGAAGACACCCCGCAGCAGTTCGCCGAACTCGTTGGTCCGGATGAAGAGCGCGGCGTGGCCCGCATCGCTGTGGAAACCTCCATCAAGGATCTCAACGAGGCCCCCGCCGATACCTACGACGCCTACCTGCGCCTCCACCTGCTTTCCCACCGCGCAGTCAAGCCTCACGGCCTGAACGTCGATGGCATCTTTGGCAAGCTGGCCAACGTGGTGTGGACCAACTACGGCCCCTGCGCGGTTGCTGATTTCCAGATGGTCCGCGGCCGCCTCGCCTCCCGCGGCCCGGTCGTGGTCTACTCCGTGGACAAGTTCCCGCGCATGGTGGACTACGTTGTCCCGTCCGGCGTGCGCATTGGTGACGCCGACCGTGTCCGCTTGGGCGCTCACCTCGCTGAGGGCACCACGGTAATGCACGAGGGCTTTGTGAACTTCAACGCTGGCACCCTGGGCGCTTCCATGGTCGAAGGCCGTATTTCTGCGGGCGTCGTCGTGGGCGATGGCTCCGATATCGGTGGCGGTGCCTCCATCATGGGTACCCTGTCCGGCGGCGGCAAGGAGGTCATCTCCATCGGTGAGCGCTGCCTGCTCGGCGCTAACTCCGGCATTGGCATTTCGCTTGGCGACGACTCCGTTGTCGAAGCCGGCCTCTACGTCACCGCCGGCACCAAGATCGCCGTCTTCGGCAAGATTGCTCAGGCGCTTGACGTTGCCGAGGGCGAGACCGTCAAGGGTTCTCAGCTCTCTGGCGTCTCGGGCGTGCTGCTGCGCCGCAACTCTACCACCGGCGCCGTCGAGGCCGTGGACTGGAAGTCCGATGCTGTGGCCCTCAACGAGGACCTGCACAAGAACTAGGCTTTGCTGCCTTAAGGCCCCGTTCTGCGGGGCCTTTCGTGATCCTGCGCTTTCGCGCCTAGACGTCGTGCTCCTTATTCCCAACGAAAAAGCACCGTTTAGGCGCCCCTTTTTTACCCAAACACCTAGGCAGCTGCCTACAATGCTAAAGGTGACTGCTCAAAATGATTCCTCTACTCGCTCTCTCGGCAGCGGCCTGAAGGTCCGCCATCTCACCATGATGGGCCTAGGCTCCACCATTGGCGCGGGCCTTTTCCTGGGTACCGGTGTGGGCATTTCCGCCGCCGGCCCAGCTGTTTTGTTGGCCTATCTCATCGCTGGTTTCCTTGCTATCCTCGTCATGCAGATGCTTGGTGAAATGGGCACGGTCATCCCCGCCTCCGGCTCTTTCTCCGAATACGCGGAACACGGCATCGGCCGCTGGGCAGGCTTTACCCAAGGCTGGATTTATTGGCTCGCCACCGTCGCAGTCCTCGGTGCCGAAATCACCGGTGCCGCAGGTTTTATCGGCGCGTGGTTCGACTGCCCACCGTGGATCCCTGCCGCCATCTGCGTCGCGCTCTTCGGCCTCATTAACCTGCTGCGCGTGCGCATGTTTGGCGAGTTCGAGTACTGGTTCGCCTTCATCAAGGTCGCCGTCATTGTCCTCTTCCTCATCATTGGCGCGCTCCTCGTCTTCGGCCTCCTGCCCGGCCACTCCTTCATCGGCACGTCGGTCTTCCTCGAAGACGGCTTCATGCCTAATGGCCTCGGCGGCGTCGCTGCCGGCCTGCTTGCTGTGGCTTTCGCATTCGGCGGCATCGAGGTCGTCGCCATCGCAGCTGCCGAGTCCGAGGACCCCGAGAAGTCCCTCGTCAACGCTGTGCGCACCACAATTACGCGCATTTCGGTGTTCTACCTCGGGTCCGTCCTCGTCATCACCTTCCTCCTGCCTTACTCCTCGTTGGGCTCCGCGCAGTCCGCTGCCGAATCGCCCTTCACCATGGTGCTCGACCGCGCCGGCATCCCAGGTGCTGCGGTCATCATGGAGGTTGTCATCGTCCTCGCGCTGCTCTCCGCCTTTAACGCACAGATTTACGCCTCCTCCCGCATGATGCATTCGCTGGCTTCCCGCGGTGAGGCTCCCAAGCTTTTCGCTTCGACTGACCGCCGCGGCGTGCCCACGGCCGCCATTGCTCTCTCCGTGGCGCTGTCCGTGGTCATGGTCGTGCTCAATTACGCCGATACCGGCTGGCTTTTGTCCTTCATGCTCAACGCAGCCGGCGCGTCGTTGCTCATCGTGTGGGTCTTCATCGCCGTGAGCCAGCTGCGCCTTCGTCGCCAGCTCGAGGCCATTCACCCGCTGCCGGTGCGCATGTGGGCCTACCCTTACCTCACGTGGTTCGCCCTGGCACTCTTTGCTGCCATTGCAGTGCTCATGCTTACCGACGCCTCCGCCCGCATCCAACTCCTCTCCGCCGCCTCCATGTTCGCGGTGCTCGCCATCGCAGGCGTTATCAACGCCAAGGCCCGCGGCATCGCCCCCACGGCTCGTCTCCCGCTGCCTACCGCCGCCGAGCTAGAAGCCCGCTAGCTACCCTGCTCCTCTCTTCTCTCTCCTATTACCACTTTCACTGCCGTTCTCTCCCCAACTCTCCTCTCCCCCTGCCGTTCTCTCCCCTTCCCCTCCCCAATCCGCGCGTCTTACCCTCCCTTCGCGCTCACCATCGACCACCAGAGCGCCACTTCAACCCGCCCCGTGAGCGCAAAGGGCGTTGTGAGCTAATCCCGCACCACCCCGCGCCTCTTACCCTCCCTTCGCGCTCACCATCGACCACCAGAGCGCCACTTCAACTCGCCCCGTGAGCGCAAAGGGCGTTGTGAGCTAATCCCGCACCACCCCGCGCCCCTTACCCTCCCTTCGCGCTCACCGTAAGCGCCACATGTTGTCGAAACTTGATTTCGGTGAGCGCAAAGGGTGGTGTTCATTGGTGGGGCGATGCGAAGGGTGTAAGGCCGTTGGCAACGAGTCGGTGCGAAAGGTTGGGGGCGGCGCGAGGGGTGGTAGGCGCGGCGAGCTGGCCTGCCCTCAGCCCTTCGCGCTCACAACCGGCCTCCACTACCACATTCCGCCACTCGTCGGTGAGCGCGAAGGGAAGTTATCCACAGGAGAACACCAATCGAGCCCTGGGGGCCGCTCGCGAGAGCAAGTTCTCCACAGGCTGAGGTTGGGGTGGTGGGGACGTCGCTAAGCACTGCTTATTTTCGGTCCTATGGGAACATGGACTACTGCAGAACTACGCGAACAGGGACTCGGCAAAGAGGCCATCAAGCGGAAGCTTCGCGAGCGCACGCTCTTCCGTGTGCATCGGGGGATTTACACCGACGAGTGGACGCCGCTGGCGGTCGCGCGGGCTTTGGTGCATGGGTTGAGCCACGTTCATTTCACGGGCAAGACTGCGCAGGAGATTTACCTCGGGCGACAGCTGACATTTCCCCTGGAAGCAGAGGGGCCGCGAACTCTTAAAGGGAAGACGTTTCGCGTGACGCATTCGCGGCTTCGCGCTACAACCAAGGTGGGAGGCCTGCCCGTTGTCGAGGCGCTGTGGTCGGCGCGCCGTATAGCTGGTGCAAGTGGCCCCTTGTTGGAGAAGCATTATCGCGGCAAGGACGGGCCTGGGCGCTTAGAGAAAGACCAGCAGAGGATGCGGCGGGTGCCGCGCAGGCTAAAGGAGGCGATTCGGAACACCCCGATAGGCACGGATAGCCGGTCGGAGCAGGAGCTCAGCCGAAGTTTGCGGGCGAAAGGGATTTACCCGGAGCATAATGTGCTCATCGCGGGGTACCGCTTCGACTTCCTCATTGACAAACTCATCATCGAAGTTGATGGCTGGCAGTACCACAAAAGCAGTGAGGTATTTCAGGCTGATCGGTCGAAACAAAATGCGGCTGTCGCTCATGGCTACACAGTTTTGCGCTTTACTGCCGACGATATCCGCTACCACCTCGATGATGCACTCGACCTCATTAAAGCGGCGCTTGAGCTGCTCAAAGGTCGAAAACCGCAACTGCCCTCGTGCGTGACGCAGCCCTATTGGATGTGGCATTTATGCCTACAACGGTTGCCTTAGTGTCAATTATTCTTTACACTGAGTCATGTAAGCGCGACACACCGTAAAGGAGGTTCGATGCCCGACAACCCCAACATGGTCCGCAAATGGCGGCGTTGGCTCGAGCTGTCACAGGCTGAACTCGCCGAAAGAGCAGGCGTCTCCCGCCAGACCATCGCGAACATTGAACGCGGCAACTATTCCCCTTCAGTGCATCTCGCCCTAGACATCTGCCGCGAACTTGGAAAAACCGTCGAAGAAATATTTGGAGAAGATCAACATGATTAATGCAATTGCCAACTACTCACTTCGAGAAATCGAACGTGCATCACACGACGAATACGAGCGCGAAACCTTCTACAAGGCGTGCACCATTGCTGCGCCCCTCATCCAGTTTCTCGAACTCGTCGTCGCTGCCATTCTCGCGTGGGTGCTCCCAGGTCAGATGAGCATGCTCTGCCTTCTCGTGCTTGTGCCCACGGTTATCGGAAATACCATTGGTACGGTGTGGCTGCGCCGTCGCGTCGCCACACCACTCGTCAGCCGTAATTGGACTGTGATGGTCTTGTACCTCGTACCGCTCATCGTTATGTTCGCCGGCATTGCGTGTAACGCCTACAAGCCTGCCCCGGCCTCTTATCTCATTGGCGCCGTGACTGGTGTTATGACCGTGGTGATCCTGACGCCCTTCATTCGACGTCGCCAGCATCGTCGCGACCAAGCCCGCCTCGATGCCGAACTCGAGGACTAACTGCTTTCATTTTCCGGCCCGCCCTTCGCGCTCACCGCGGAAGGCGGGTGTTGCTGTTTTCTCATCCCTGTGAGCGCCAAGGGGGTTGGATGCTGTTCTTTTGCTGGCTCCCCTTCTGGTGCTGCATGCCCTTCGCGCTCACTGAAACTAAGAATCTCGCGGAAGGGGCGTTTCCCGTGAGCGCGACGGGGTCAGTAGGCGAAGAATTTGCCCTTCGCACCGGAGAAGCAGAAAGACCCCGCGAGCGGACGCTGGTGAGCGCGAAGGGTGGCGAGGCAGGAAGCACGTAGCCTCAAGCCACAACGACGCTTAAGCGGGCTCAGTTTCGTGCACCACGACCGGCTTCTTGGGCGTCGAGCGGAAGGTCCACAGCTTGTTGAACACAAAATTGATGGGCATGGCCACGACGATGGAAATGGCGTTCGCCCAGTAGTACATCGTGCGGAAGCCGGTGGTGTCGTCGAAGATATGAGGCGGAAGCTGCAGCGGCGAGGTCGGATTCATCAGCAGGTACTGGACGGCGAGGGTGACTAGGTAGGCGCCGATACCAGTGATGAGGAACGGCAAGAATCCGCGCAACCACGACACCTTGTTCACGGACTTGAATGTCCACATGCGATTGAGCTGGTAGTTCCACGTATTAGCCACAAGAAAGGCAATGGTGGAAAAGAGCATGAACCAGCGCACGTGGAACTGGGTGCCAAAGAGGTTAAACATCGCATCATGCGGGGTGGCGCCGAACCAGGCCAAGCCGCATTTCGCGGCCACGATGGAGGTCGCAATGTTAACCAGCGTGCCCGAACCGCCTACCAGTCCGAACTTGATGAACTGGCCGAGGTTCGAGGCAAAGCGAGCAAAGCTCAAGTCCGCCATGGACCCACCCTTCATGCAGAATGCTCAATATTGATGAATAAAACTTCGTACGAGTTTAGTCCCTCGCCTCGCGCAAATTAAAAACGCTCGCCGTGCACGCGCTTAAACACACGCTCACGGCCACTTATGGGGTCAGGAAAGCTCATCGCGACGTGCGCAAGCTGCAAAGGCGAAGAGAAATCATAAAGGGCCAGCCCGCGGTCCACGGGATAGGTATCATCGCCCACGATCGGATGGCCCAGGTGATTGAGAACCACGCGAATCTGGTGGGTATGGCCGGTGAGCGGCCAGACGTCGACAAGCGTGCCTTGGGCACGCAGGCGAGTCTCCGTAAGAGTACCGGAAGGATCCACGCGCACTTGGCGCTCACCACGCACACGCCGCATGCCCAGCCGCACCGTGCTGTCGAACGAGAAGGGCGCTGCCACCCGAGCTTGGTAATGCTTCACCACCGCTCGCTCCTGAAAAAGACGCTGATAACAAGACCGAGTGCGAGGATTGCGCGAGCACAACACCAGCCCGGCAGTCAGCCTATCCAGACGGTGCAGCGGCACAATCTCGTCCTCCCCGAAATCCACACGCAGGCGAGTCTGCAGGGCCTCGCGCACGATGCGCCCATTCGACGTCGTGGGCACAAAGTGCGGCTTATCGACGACTATCAGGTCCCCGTCCTCATACACCACCCGGTAGTCAAAGGGAATGGGCTCTTCACACGGGATGGACGGGTGATACCACGCCAACGTGGGCCCTGGCAATGGAGTGCCCGGCTCCAAGCGAGTCCCAGGTGAAAACGCGGAATCGCCCGCCTCCCCCGCCCAGTAGGTAGGAGAAACAGGCACGATGCCGGTGAGCATCACCTTGCGCGGGCTAATCCCCTCCCGCGCTGGAGGGCGAAAGGCCACTTACGCAGCCAACCGTGCGACCGCTGCGGCGATGCGCTCATCAGTGCCGTTCAAGCCAATGCGCACGTACTGCTCGCCGGCGGGTCCATAAAAGTCACCGGGAGCCACGAGGATGCCGCGTTCTGCCAGCCAATCGACGGTTGCGCGGCAATTCTCACCACGCGTAGCCCACAGGTACATGCCGGCTTCTGAGTGCTCGATGGTGAAGTTAGCGTCGGTCAGCGCGCGCATGAGCTTGGCGCGGCGGGCGGCGTAGCGCTGGCGTTGGAGGGCTTCGGAGGGGTCGTCGTCAAGCGCGGCGACCATGGCGGCCTGAATCGGGCCCGGAACGATGAGCCCTGCGTGCTTACGCAGTTCCAGCAGCTCCGCGATGAGCGCGTTATCGCCGGCAAAGAAACCGGCGCGGTAGGAGGCCATGTTCGCGGACTTGGACAGCGAATGCATAGCGATGAGCCCGGTGTTATCGCCGTCGGTGACCCGCGGGTCGAGAATGGATACGGGCGGGTTCGCGTCATCCCAGCCGAGGCTCATGTAGCACTCGTCGGAGGCCACGATGGCATTGTTCGCGCGCGCCCAGGCGACGATCTCGCGCAGCTTGTCGACGCCCAACACCTTGCCCGTCGGATTCGACGGCGAATTGATGAACACGAGCGAGGCATCCTCGAAGTCCTCATCCGCGCGAAGAGGCGTAGCGCCGGCAAGAAGGGCACCGACCTCGTAGGTGGGGTATGCCACCGAGGGGAAGGCCACGGTCTGGCCGCGCATGCCCAGCAAGGTGGGCAGCCAGGCGATGGCTTCCTTGGTGCCGATGACCGGCAGGACCGCGTCCACCTGCATGTGGTAGCGGCGTTCCAAAGCCTTCGCGATGGCCTCCCGCAGCTCCGGGGTGCCCTGCGTCTGTGGGTAGCCAGGAGCTTCCGCTACGGAAGAAAGAGCTAGCTGCACACCGGGCGCGACCGGATCAACTGGGTTGCCTACAGAGAGATCCACAATTCCGTCCGGATGGGCCTGGGCCTTCTTCTTGGCATCGGCCAAGGAGTTCCAGGGGAAATCCGGAAGAGTATCTCCGAGCGGCGTGCGGCTCATGGTCTACTCCTGGTTCTGGGGCGGGAGTGCGGCAATCATTGGGACGTCGAAGTCCTGCGGCCCAAGCGCAGCCGCGCCGCCCGGGGAACCAAGATCATCGAAGAAGGCAGCGTTGGCGTCGTTGTAGTCGAGCCACTCATCCGGAACATCGTCCTCGTAGAAAATGGCTTCGACCGGGCAAGCAGGCTCGCAGGCGCCACAGTCCACGCACTCGTCCGGGTGGATGTAGAGCATGCGCTTGCCCTCGTAGATGCAGTCGACCGGGCACTCTTCAACGCAGCCGCGGTCCATCACGTCGACGCAAGGCTGCGCGATGGTGTAAGTCATAAGGGGTTCAAACTCCTGTGTGTCACGGGTTTTCTACGAATAACAGTATGCTACTCCGGCTTAAAAAATGGCCAAACGCTACCCGCGATTCCCGCCGTCAACAGGAGCAGGCTAAGAATATTATTGGCCAGCAAGGAACCATCACCGATGGCTCCTCCCAGCAGGAATGCGAAGAATCCACCCGCCCACGCGAATCCCGGCAACCCCGCGATGTAGGGATTCTCACTCCACAGCCGCGCTGTGCGCGTGAGCACCCCATTGAACCAGAAGGCGATAAGGACGGTGATGGGGAAAGGAACGCTGGTTCCGTCGAACCACGGCACGCGTGCGGTGAGGTACACCACCTCGAGGGTCAGCGAGCACAGCGCTCCCAACACCAGCCATACGAGGCCACCTATTTGCTCGCCGCGAGAGAAATCAGTGCGGATGGCGCCTTCCCTCACTTCTCCCCCAACAAGGAATCCTGCGGTGCGCCTTGGCCCAGCTGGTAATACTCGTGGCGCAGAAGCGGCATGGTGAACAGGTTGGAGAGTGCATAGGCGGCGGGTACTTCAGCGGGGTTGCTGAGTCCAGCCTGGGCTGCATGTGGGTTGACGGGGTTGAGCGAACCATCGGCCAGCCAAATTTGCGTGGCGTGGGCGAGCATGGCGGCGCGCTTGGAGGCTAGGGGGACGTCGGCAAGCGCATAGGCCACGTCGAAACCTTCGGTGGTGAAGTTATCCAGGTAGGCCTTGGCCGGCAGGCTCCAGCCCTCCGGCGGAGTGATGGACTCCAGCGCGCGGTAGTGGGCAGCGCGCTCGAAAATGGCCCACCAGATGCGCTGCTCGGGCGCCGCGGCCGCATGCACCGCGCGGTGCACCGCGATGTGATCCGGGTGGCCATAGCCACCATCGGGGCCATAGGTAAGCACGGCGTGCGGCTGCAAACGCTGCAGGTGAGCCTTGAGCACGTCAGTTGCCTCATCGACGCGGTTGACCAGCGCCTGCGGGTTCTCGTGCGCGGGTGAGCCCGCCATGCCCGAATCGCGGAAGTGTCCGAACCCGCCGAGCTGGATGCCGCGAACCCCCAAAGCGTCGAGAGAACGTTTCAGCTCCCAAGCGCGGAAGCCTCCGAGGCGATCGCTTTCCGCCAGTCCCTGGTAGGTCTTACCAATAACCTCGCCTTCCTCGCCCAACGTTGCGGTAATGACGGTGACGTCGGCGCCGCGAGCAGCCATATCCGCTAGGGTGCCACCGGTGAAGAGCACCTCGTCATCCGGGTGTGCATGCACGGCTACAACACGGTAACCGGTGAGATCTTTAGTCATCATCTTTCCTCCACTGCGGTGCGCTAACGAGGCCAGAATCCCAGTCCTCAATGCTTTGTCCGGGCCCCACGATACCTTTGCCCAAGGCGTGAATTCGCACTTCATTCAGCAGAGGGACAAAAAGCACGTGCTCCGCATTAAGCTGCTTCACCCGCTCCTGGGCCGCCAAGGAGTCGAGGGAACCATCGAGGATTTTCGCCGCGGTTTCCTCGGCCTGCTCGGGGCAGAAGCCGTTGAGCTCGCCTGCGGGGCTGCTCGACGTCGCACAGGTGAAAAAATCCGCCATGCTCAACGAATCTTTACCATTCTCGTCCCAGGCCAAGACCACGTCCACCTTGCCGGCGGGAAGCAGCTCCGTGGTGATGGTGCTGAGGCGTTCGGAGACAATTTCGACGTCGATAGCCTTCGACTGCAGCACGTCCGCGATGGTGTTGGCTGCTGCCAACGCAGTGGGGCTGAGGGGATCGACGGCGATGCGCAGTGGCTTGCGCCCGGCGCGCTCGCGTAGCGGGAAGAGCTCGACGGGGTCGCTAAAAGGATTGTGGCCGGGCTCTAAATTGGAGGAGCGGCCCGTGGCCAGGCGCGCGATCTGCTCAGTGTTGAGCAGAGAGGCCAGCGCGCGGCGTTGGGCTTCTTCCGGCAGAGCCTCCTCGAGAGTGGACATGTGCACGCGCAATTGGCGTGAGCGTGTTACTACCCCAGTGTTGACGTTGTTGAGCAAGCTCAAGCTCTCCAGACTGGTCTGCTGCGGGGTAAAGTCCGCAAACCCAATCTGGTGCGAGCGCAGCATATTAACAGCCTGGGTGGTATCCCGAAGGGCGCGGAGCTGGATGACGTCAATGGTCGCAGGGTCCTCACCCCAGAAGCGGTCATTGCGATTCAGCGTGATGACGCCGCGGCTGCGGTCCATGCCGGCCACCATGTAGCGCCCAGCAGAGGCCGGAATGCCCTCCGAGAGAACAGAAGAAAACTCCTTGTCCACCAACAAGTGAGAGGGCAGCAAATGGGCAAAAAGCCTGTGCCAGTCCTCGACGCGGCGCTCAAAGTCCACTGTGACAACGCGGCCGCTACCCGACGTCCTCACCGCCGAGATCGCCTGGTACCCCGACGCCGAATTGGCCCCGGGTGTACGGGTGATCTGTGACCACAGGTAGTGGAAATCCGACCCGCTAATCGGTGTGCCGTCCGACCATTGCGCGGGCCCGGCAATGGTGTAGCGCACGCGCATGGCGATGGTGCCTGGGGCATCGATCTCCTCTGCCGATTCCAGCACGTCCGTATCCATCTCATCGCCGTGGAAGGCGGAGGGAAGGACGAGCTCCGCAATCTGGCTCACCAACTCCGAGTTATGTGCGATGAGGTGCGGATTAAGGCCGCCGCGCAGTGGGTCTACGCCGATGGCCACGGTGCTGCGCTCAGGCAGCACATCCTCCTCCGGATCCTCCTCTGGAGTGGGGCTTTCCGTAGTCGACTCGGTGGGCGACGCACTCTGCTCGTCCGCCTCCACGACGGGCGGTGGTCCAGGATTAGCCTGGCAAGCACTCAACCCACTGACCAGCACACACGCAGCCAGCAATCGGGAGAAACGGACCACGCCACCACACCTTCAACGCTTTACTTGTTGAGCTGCTTCGCGCGAGCAGCGGCACGCTTGCGGTCGGTCGCGGAGAGTTCGACCTTGCGCACGCGCAGCACCTTCGGGCCAACCTCGACGCACTCGTCATTGCCACAGAACTCAAGCGCCTCATCGAGAGACAGGGTCTTCGCCTTAGCCAAAGTGACGGTGGCATCCGCGGTGGCGGAGCGCATGTTGGTGAGCTTCTTTTCCTTCGTGATGTTGATGTCCATATCCTCATCACGGTTGTTGGCACCAACGACCATGCCCTCGTAGGCCTCCATACCCGGCTCGACGAAGAAGTCGCCGCGGTCGGCCAGCTGCTGCAGTGCGTAGGCGGTGATCTGGCCGGAGCGGTCAGCCACGAGCGAACCAGTTGGGCGAGCCTTGATTTCACCAGCCCAGACGTCCAGGCCGTCGGAAATGGAGTTGGCAATACCTGCGCCGCGGGTCTCAGTCAGGAACTGCGTACGGAAACCAATCAGGCCACGGGCTGGGATGCGGAAGACCATGCGGACCCAGTCACCCTCGCGCACGTCCATGGACTGCATCTGGCCCTTGCGGCCAGCCAGCAGCTGGGTGATTGCACCCTGGTGCTCCGAGGGGGAATCGATGGTGAGCATCTCGTAAGGCTCCATAGTCTTGCCGTCGATGACCTGGGTGACCACCTGCGGCTTGCCCACGGTGAGCTCGAAGCCTTCGCGGCGCATGTTCTCAATAAGCACGGAGAGGGCCATCTCGCCGCGACCCTGCACCTCCCAGGCATCTGGGCGGTCGGTCGGCAGCACCTTGATGGACACGTTACCGATGAGCTCCTGGTCCAGACGGGCCTTGACCATACGTGCAGTGAGCTTGTCGCCGCCGCCCTGGCCAGCCATTGGGGAGGTATTAACACCAATGGTCATGGAGATGGCCGGCTCATCAACCTTGATGCGCGGCAGCGGCTCAGGGTTCTCCACGTCAGCGATGGTGTCACCGATCATAATGTCGGAGATGCCGGAGATAGCCACGATGTCACCCGCGATAGCCTCGGTATCGGGCTGGCGCTGGAAGCCGACGGTGCGCAAAAGCTCTGCCACCTTGACGGTCTTAGTGTGCATCTCGCCTTCGTCATCGTAGTGAATCCAGGCCACCTGCTGGCCCTTCTTGATGGTGCCGGAGTAGATGCGCAGCAGAGCGATACGGCCCAGGAAGTCATCGGAGTCCAGGTTGGTCACGTGTGCCTGGAGCGGGCCGTCGACCGACGCAGAGGGCTCGGGCAGGACGTCGTAGATGACGTCGAAAAGCGCCTGCAGGTCCTCGGCGTTCGGGACGTTGCCGTCACCCGGGTTCTCGGTGGAAGCCTTGCCCTCGCGGCCGGAAGCGTAGAGAACCGGCAGATCCAAAAGCTCCTCTGCGGCGGCAGCGGCTTCCTCGTCTTCCAGACCGGCGGCGATTTCCAGCAAGAGGTCCTGGGCCTCGGTCACCACTTCGTCGATGCGGGCATCCGGGCGATCGGTCTTGTTGACACAAATGATCACTGGCAGCTTCGCCTCAAGCGCCTTGGTGAGGACGAAGCGGGTCTGCGGGAGGGGGCCTTCGGAGGCGTCGACAAGCAGCACGACGCCGTCCACCATGGAAATACCGCGCTCGACCTCGCCGCCGAAGTCGGCGTGACCCGGGGTATCGATGACGTTGATGATGAGATCCCCGCCGTCCTTGCCTAGGCCCTTGCGGTGAATGGCGGTGTTCTTCGCCAGAATGGTGATGCCACGCTCGCGCTCCTGATCATTGGAGTCCATGACGCGATCCGAGTGTTCGCCATGGTCGCCGAAAGCGCCGGACTGTTCCAGCATGCCGTTGACGAGGGTGGTTTTACCGTGGTCAACGTGTGCGACGATGGCTACGTTACGGAACTCAGTATTACTCACGTGTGGGGTGCTCCTTCAAGCATGATGCGTTAGCGGTGTGAACGGCCCTTAAATATACTCGCTCCACCACATCCATGCAGCATCGCGTTCCTTGTGTAACGAATTCATATCGAGTGCCGACATACCCCACAGTAGAGCTCGTTTCGAGTTGACTACGCCAAAAAAGTGAATATTGTGACAGCAGATACTGTTGTGGCGCGTGTGACTAATGTTGTTTGCGCGCGCCGTCTTCTACACAAGGATGTCCATGGCTCTCGACGAACAGCACTCCACCGGCAGCGCCGCCCATCGCGGCCTTGCCGGAATGACGGCTGCTGTGATGCTGGGCCTGCTCAGCGTCACCCCTGCGCATGCTGATGCACCCGATCTCTCCTCCCTGGCCACTGCCGCCCACAGCAGCAATCCGCTGGACAGCCTCGGCCGCCCCACCCCGGAGACTCAGGAACGCGTCCGCGCTTTCGCCGCACAGCCATGGATCCCCCAGGATGCCCGTAGCGCTATCCTCACCGCCCTCAATTTCACTGCTGGTGAGGACGGCGAAGGTGGCGTGGCCATGCCGGAGGGCAACAACCCCGCCTTCCGTCAGTTCTACTGGCCTACGGTCTCCGCGCAGTGCATCGGCGGGCAGGGCGATTCGGTCGGTTCGGCCATCGCTGTGCCCGGCCCTACCGATATCCCCGCTCCCGGCGCCGGGGAAGGCGAAACCGTCTTCCTCTTCACCGCCTTGGGCACGCCCACCGCAGCTGAGCAGCAGGGCGCAATGAACGTCCAGTGGTTCAACCTGGATACGTTCCAGTTTGGCACCACTCCGCTGTTCAACAACGGCATCAACGCCGATGGCCCCACGACTGTTTCTGGCCGCGCCAGCACCGGCAAAGGAACGGTCGTGGCGATCCTGTCTGGCTCCGTCAACACTGCTGATTCCTCGTGTACCTTCCCACCCACCGCGGCCTTCCTCGAGGTGAACTAATGAGTACTGAGCTACATCCAGTCAAGCAAGAGACCTTTAATACGGCGGCCAACACCAACGTTGACCCCAAAGGGTTTGTGCGGGAGGTAGACACCTACCGCGTCACCGATTTCGGTCTCTACATGGCCCGCGGCGCCAACCACCCGCGCTTTGGCTACCTCGAGTCGTGGCTTCTGCCGGAGTTGGGCCTGCGCGCCAGCATCTTCCACTTCCGCGAGGGCGTCGACGTGGAGCAGGATTTCTACTTCGATGTCGCCGATATCGACGTTGAGGGTGACGTGTGGACCACCCGTGATCTCTATGTTGACCTGGTCTCCACCTCCGGCGAACCGGTCGACGTGCTCGATATCGACGAACTCGCCGCCGCCACCTCCACGGGCCTCATCAGCGCCGAAGAGGCCGAGCGCGCCATGGAACGCACTCTCACGGCCGTAGAGGGTATTACGCGCTATGGCGATGACGCCATGGACTGGCTGCGTACGTTGGGGATGGATCTCACGTGGGCTGACAATGTGGAACTCGTCCCCGCCGAGTAGCCTAAGGAAAGCACTCTTCTCCCTACCTCAAAAGGATGTAAGCCATGGCCGGTGGCCTGTTCGCCCTGCTTGACGACGTCGCCCTCATCGCCCGATCCGCCGCCTCCAGCGTCGATGACGTGGCGGCACTAGCCGGCAAGACCTCCATGAAATCCGTCGGTGTGGTCGTCGACGATGCAGCCGTGACCCCGCAGTTCGTTGATGGTGTGAAACCGCAGCGAGAGCTGCCCATGATTTGGCGCATCACCAAGGGCTCGCTCATCAACAAGCTCATCATCATTCTGCCCATCGCGCTGATCCTCTCTTGGATCGCTCCGTGGGCCCTCACCCCGATTCTCATGTGCGGCGGCACCTACCTCTGCTTCGAGGGCGCGGAAAAGATTATTCACTTCCTCTTCCACCGCGGTGAGGAAGAAAAGAAACCTGTCCGGGAGAAAGGCGCCGACGCCGAAGATTCCCTGGTGCGCTCCGCTATTACGACCGACCTTATTCTCTCCGCGGAAATCATGGTCATCTCGCTCAACGAAGTCATCGACCAGCCCTTCTGGATGCGACTGGCGTCCCTCATCGTTGTGGGCATCATCCTGACTCTCGGCGTTTATGGCGCGGTCGCTGTCCTAGTGAAAATGGATGACATCGGCATGGGCCTCCTTGAGCGCAACAACGGGGAGTCCGCTCTTGGCACCGCCTTGGTCAAAGGTATGCCCGTGGTCCTCGACATCATCGGTGTCATCGGTACCGCGGCGATGCTGTGGGTCGGTGGCCACATCGTCATCAAGGGTCTGCATGAATTCGGCGCGGAGCAGCCTTACGGCTTCATTCACAGCGTCACCGAGAACATCAGCAACGGAGCGCTGACCTGGCTGGCGGATACCGGCATGTCCATGGTCTTCGGCCTCATTCTGGGCACAGTCGTGGCCACCGTCATCATGGCGGTCAAGGCCACCGCTGAGCGCGTGAAGTAGCGCCTACATAAACAACATCAGCGATACCGCCATGATGGCCATGCCGGCAATCAGCCCGTAAATGGCGAAGTGATGCTTGCCGGTCTCCTCCGCGGTGGGCAGGAGCTCATCGAGGGAGATGAAGACCATGATGCCGGCAATGGCGGCGAAGCTCAATCCCATGGTCGCCGGCCCAATAAAGGGCATGAGAATAGCAAAGCCAATGAGCGCACCGACAGGCTCCGCGAGACCCGAAATGGTGGCCCACCAGAAGGCTTTCTTCCGCGAGCCCGTCGCCGCGCGCAGAGGTACTGCTACGGCAATGCCCTCCGGAATATTGTGAATGGCAATGGCCACGGCGATCGGGATCGCAATTTCAGGGGCCTCCAAGCCGGAGAGGAACGTAGCAAAACCCTCGGGGAAGTTGTGCAGCGCCAGCGCAAAGGCGGTGAAGACACCTGTCTTCATGAGTCTCCTGCGGCGTGCGTCTTCCTCCGTCGTCGCCGGCTCGTGCGGGTTGATTTCCTCCGGCACGGCACGGTCAATGATGGCGATGACGGCAATACCGACAAAGAACGCGATGACCCCCAGCCAGGTGGCCGTTTTTTCGGTTCCGGAGGCCTCCCCCAGCTTGGCGATGCCTTCCGGGAGAATCTCCATAAAGGACACGTAAAGCATCACTCCCGCAGACAGGCCCAGGGCAGTCGCCATGAACCCCGGGCCTGGCTCGCGCTTTCCGACGGCCAGCGCGCCCCCGATGGACGTCGACAAGCCAGAAAAAAGCACGAGGCCGAATGCGAAAGCGACGGTGGCTAGATCCATAGTGGGAAACTATAGCGCTTTTGAGTCGTCGTCCGTGGACGTCGCCACAGAGATGATTCCCCCTCTGCGTAAGATTGATACAGTCCACCCTTCCCCCAACAACACGAGGTGACTTCGCACAACCATGGCGCTGTACCCGCTGGCCCCCTCTTACTTCGGTGTTGAGCACGTGGCGGTCCTCGACCACGTCAGTCTCGGCACCGCGTTGAGCATCCCGGGGTTGGCATCGGAGCCTGTGCTTGTCGACGTCTCCCTCATCCCCGACCCCGCCACCCGCGGCTGGCGCATCCGCTCGCCTTTTGGTTTCTTGGGAGCTCTCGATGGCGAGGAGTCCGCGGAGTATCCGTCACTCGCCCGTCTGCGCGCGGCCGGGCTGACGCCGTCGACGCATGCGACGGTCGAGATTATCGACGGCGCCGTCGACGTGGCAGTCGCCCTCGGCCTCGATCCCTGGATGATTCCCGCGAATAACCAGCCGGAAGGCACTGCCTTGATGGCCGGCGGGCACGGCGTGCTTATCGACGTCTCCGCCGGCCAACTCACCGCCCACCAGCTCTGCGAGATGGGCACCCAACAGCTCATTGTGTCCCTCGTCGTCCTCGACGGCACCGTGCTCGCTACCTGCGGTGACCTCGTCCTTGGCCCATGCACATCGCTGAGCGACTCCCCCGCCCTCGCCGCCGCCTTCGAGGCTGCCACCTCTTCCGGCGCAACGCTCACTGCCCGCGCTTATGCCGCTGCCGGCCGCATTGCCGTCGACCTGCCCCTCGATCTCAGCGAGCTCTTTTCCCCCGCGCTTCCCCCGCTGCCGCTTTCGCCGGATCACCCCGCCATTCCGCCTGTTCTCGACCTCACCGCCGACTGGGACGTCACCGCCTCAGCTGCCCCTCTCGCATCCCCGCTTCCCACCGGCCCGCGCACCTTCATCTCCCCGAACTCTTAGCGCCCTCCTGCCACAGCTTCCCCGCCACCGCTCGCCTACCACCAAGGGGGCAAAAGCACCTTTTAACAAGTACCTTATGCACTTCTCCTTACGCTTCGACCTGGGCTTTCTCCAAAACCGCCCCACAAATGGTTCCCCTACTTTGGTGCCTTTGCCTGTCCGTCTCGAGTTCAAGACAATGTCCCGCTAGCTAATGTAGAGTTACCCATCACATACATGCAGCCACTCTAGCGTTCAGGAGTCACACAATGGGCAACAAGAAGCGCAACAACGGTAACAGTCAGCCTTCAACACAAACCGAGTCCGAGCGCATTGAAGCCTCAAAGCGTCGCTACAATCGTCGGATGGAGCATATAGCCACTCGCCAGAAGCGATACGCCGATCGTGATTTTGCAATATGGGCTGAAGATTCATGGGGAAGCGACGACCCCGATGTCGGCAGCCGACGTTCCGTTCACTCACACTCCGGCGGCCGCGTGCAGTCGAACCGTTCGCGTTACTGAATCTTGCACTCAGGCCACTTCGAGCGGCTCAATACTGCTAACTTCTTCAGCTATTGAATCCTCTGCTAGTTCGAGCTCGTATCGTCCTTGCAAGTTCACCCAGAACTGCGGTTCTACCCCGAAATACCTTCCTAAGCGCAGCGCAGTGTCTGCTGTAATTCCGCGCTTGCCGTGGACGATCTCGTTAATCCTGCGCGGTGGGACTCCAATGGCCATAGCTAACTTATGCTGGGTAATCCCAAATGCCTTAATGAAGTCTTCGTTGAGCACTTCTCCAGGATGAATAGGTGGATACAACTTGGTACTCATGCCGCTCCTTAGTGATAATCCTCTATTGCCACATCCGCCGGGCCCGCTTCGGTCCAGCGAAAAGTAATCCTCCATTGTTGATTGACTCGAATGCTGTACATCCCCTTTCGATCACCTTTTAAAGCTTCCAATCGGTTCCCCGGCGGAACACGCAGCGATTGCAGGGAAACTGCTGCATCAAGCTGATGAAGTTTTCTATTTGCAGTCTTGTGGATTCTCGAATCAATCCGGGGTGACGCTTGGCGCAACCAGACAAGCTCGGTGTCTCGGTTAGCAAACGACTGGATCATGTCCTCAATCTACAAAACATAACGGAATCCGTCAATAACGATATCCGTTAAGTTTTCAGACACTCAAGCCTAGAGTGCTCTCTTAACTTTGAAGGCATCCCCTCATGGCTGTGGCAGACCAAAGGCACCTTTTAACAAGTACCTTATGCACTTCTCCTTACGCTTCGACCTGGGCTTTCTCCAAAACCGCCCCACAAATGGTTCCCCTATATTGGTTCCTTTGCTCCTAGCACCGCGCCCTACTGCTAAGCAGCCACCCACCAGCACCTAGAGCACCGTCCGCTGCCCGTCCACCAAGCGAGTCACCCCAATCGAATCAAGGTGTTCTAGCAGCGGGATAGCAACCCGGCGCGTCGTCCCCAACGCTTTGCGCGCAGCCGAAAGCGTAAAAGGCTGCTCCAGCTTGGCAACCACAGTCTGTGCTTCACGGGGCGCGGAGGGTAACAACACCACTCCCCCGTGCAGTCGGAGCAAACGCCCGGCGCGCTCGGCTGCGGCAAGCTCTTTGGCTCCCAGACCTAGGTCTTTGAGGTCTTCAGCCTCCGGTGCTGCAAAACAATCATCGCGCAAGCGCCGCTCGAGCTCGGCCACGCCTTTTTCAGCAGGCCCCAAATCCACACTCTGACCAGGCAGTCGGAGCACGCCGTCGACCGATTCGACCTTAGCCGCAGCCACCGCTAGTCCCAGGAGTGCGGGTTCAGTGAGCTGCAACGCATCCATGGCAGCTGGCCGCGGCAGCCCCGGTGCAAGCGGGTTGGCCTCTGAATGCTCCGTCACCGCACGCAGCAACTCCTGTTTCCAGAGGGAAACCTGGCCAGCGGAGATCCACCAATCCCGAAACTCGATGATTCCTGCTGGCCGCTCCGATATGGAAAACCCGTCGCGGATGAGGTTGTCCACGCGGTCGTAGCCGCTGCGCTTCAGCCAGTCAGCCGGATCCTGCGGAATTACCTGCGCCAACTGCTCTGCACGTTTCTTCGCGTCCCCGCGCCGAGTAAGCGGAGCTGGGTGCACGTCCGCAACCTCTACTCCGGCCACCACATGCCGCCCACCGGGGCTACGCACGACAAACCTATCGAGCAGAGTAAGCGGCAGCGGCTCCTCGAGAGTCAGTCGAGCAAAGTCGCCTCCCAGCGGGCGCAACCGCGCGCCGACACCAGCAGTGCCAGTGTGGACCACGAGGTTTCGAGGCAGCTCCGCCATATCAGTACCAAACGTGCGCCGTACATCCACCGTCTCAAGAACGCGCCATGCACCAGGACTGAGCAATGCATCACCGCGATGAATCTCGTCTGCATCTACCCCGCGAAGGTTCACCGCCACGCGGGAGACCGGCCCCGCTGAGGACACGGAAGCATTCTCACTCTGCAGCCCTCGGACCGCGACCTTTCGATCGCGCAGCATGAGCTCATCGCCCACCGCTATCGTGCCCGCCGCCAGCGTTCCAGTCACCACTGTGCCAGCGCCTTTGACACTAAACGCACGGTCTACCCAAAGCCGCACCCGGGCGTCCTTATCAGGCGCTGGCATGCCAGAAAGAAGAGCATCCAAAGACGCACGTAGCTTATCGACGCCCTCCCTCGTCTTCGCCGACACCTCAATCACGGGGGCATCAGCCAGCTGTGTGCCAGCCAGCTCTGCCCGGACCTGTGTTGCAACCTCTGCTCGGCGCGTCTTATCCGCCTTATCGGCACGGGTCAGCGCCACGATGCCATGCTGCACGCCGAGTGCCCGCAGCGCATCGCGATGGTCGGTGGACTGCGCCTGCCAGCCTTCGTCGGCAGCGACGACGAACAGCACCACGGGGGCCGGCCCCACCCCGGCGAGCATGTTCCCCAGGAACTTCTCGTGGCCCGGCACGTCCACAAAGGCCACGTCCGCGCCGGAGTCCAGCTTGGTCCACACAAAGCCTAAGTCAATCGTGAGCCCGCGACGCTGTTCCTCGTCCCACCGATCCGGTTCCATGCCGGTCAGCGCCTTCACCAAGCTGGATTTTCCGTGATCCACGTGGCCTGCAGTGGCGACGACAAACACCTACATCACCGCCTGAATCGCAGCAATGAGCTCCGCATCCTGGCTCTCTGGCACGCACCGCACGTCTATGAGGCAGTGCCCTTGGCTCACGCGTGCCACCACAGGTGTGGCCCCCAGGCGCAGCGGCGCAGCCAGCTCTTCCGGCAACGCCACGGCCCAGCCAGGCAACGGCATCTCTGGGGCACCGCCGCCGCCTACGCGCCCGTCGTGCTCGACGACGTCTGCCCCGACCGCGGCGGCAATCCTCGCAGTGCGCTCCTTGTGGCGCTCGGCAGAAATATGCAGCGCCTCGTGCACCGCGTTGGTCGAGGTAGAAATAGCCGCTTCCAAGGCATTGAGGCGTAGCTTGTCAATACGCACCGCCCGTGCCAGCGGGTGTTTCTTGCAGGCAGCAATGGCCTCCTTCGTCCCTACGAGCACGCCTGCCTGCGGGCCTCCGAGCAGCTTGTCCCCAGAGAAAAGCACCACGTCGGCGCCATTGCGCAGGGCCTCGCTCGCGGAGGGTTCGTCGGGAAGCACCTCATCCGGCGTGAGTAGTCCCGAACCGATATCCGCAATAAGCGGCAAGTCCGTCAGTTGACGCAACTGCGCCACAGGCACCGAAGAGGTAAAGCCGCTGATGAGAAAGTTCGACGGATGCACCTTGAGAATCGCGCCCGTGTTCTCCCCCAAGGCGCGCTCATAATCAGCCAGGTGTGTTCGGTTCGTTGCACCTACCTCGCGCAGCCGCGTAGCCGTGGATTCGATGAGCTCCGGCAGGCGGAAGCCCGCGCCGATCTCGATGAGCTCCCCGCGCGAGATAATGACCTCTTTGCCGGGCGCCAGCGCCGCCGTGGCCAACAGCAACGCGGACGCACCGTTGTTCACTACGAGCGCGTCCTCCGCGCCAGGGCACGCGGCCAGTACCGCCTCAGTAGCTGCGCGGCCCCTGTTTCTGGAGCGCAGCCCACTGTCCAGATCCATTTCGACATCTGTGTAAGACGCCGCCGCCACGAGTGCATCCACCGCTGCCGGTGGCATAGGGGCGCGACCCAAGTTCGTGTGGACGATAACGCCCGTGGCATTAATGACCGGACTCAGTGAATAGGGCCGTACATCCTCTAGCCTCGCCGCCAGCTCCTCCTCAATCTGGGAGGGCGCGAGGGAGGCAGAGCGGACGTCGTCAAGCACAGCGTCAATAACCGCACGAACCCTGTACGGAGCCACGCGCTCGTGCGCTGCCTGCACTGCCGGATACTGGAGGATCGCATCCATCTTCGGGATGAAGCGGCGGGGGTCTGTCGTCATGGGTCCTCCTAGCAGCACGGATGGCGGAGACGGACAGGAATCGAACCTGCCAGACCGAGATGCTCGGCCTCACCGGTTTTGAAGACCGGGGCGCCCACCAGGACACGTACGCCTCCGCCTGCTCACCTTACACGGGGCTAAAGTAGTACTTATGACTGACATTAAACTAACGTCCTTTGCCGCCGGTGGCGGCTGTGCATGCAAGATCCCCCCGGGCGAACTCGAGTCTGCCGTTGAGGGACTCGTGGGCACCGCGGACCCCAACGTGTTGGTGGGGCTTGACGACGGCGACGATGCCTCCGCCGTGCGCATCGACGACGGACTCGCGGTCATCTCTACCGCGGACTTCTTCACGCCGATGCTCAACGATCCGTATGACTGGGGCCGCGTCGCCGCTGCCAACGCGCTGTCCGACGTCTACGCCATGGGCGGCACCCCCATTACCGCCATCAACCTCGTGGGTTGGCCGCGCGAGGTGCTTGGCCTCGACATTTTGCGCGAGGTCCTGCGCGGTGGAATGGACGTGGCATCTCAAGCCGGCATCTCCATCACCGGTGGTCACTCCATCACTGCTCCGGAACCCACCTATGGTTTGGCGGCCACGGGCATCGTCCACCCGGACAAAATCTTGCGCAACGACGCCGCCGAGGCCGGGCTTCCCATCACGCTGACCAAGCCGATTGGCGTGGGCATCCTCAACAATAAACACAAGGCCACCGGCGAGGTCTCCCAGGCCGCGGTGGACTCTATGACCACGCTGAACCGCGATGCGGCCGCTGCCGCGGTAGCAGCCGGGGTACGTGCCGCCACCGACGTCACCGGCTTCGGACTGTTGGGGCACCTCTACAAGATGTGCCGCGCCTCCGGAATCGGTGCGGAGCTAGACTTCTCCGCTGTTCCTGCCATTGAGGGCGCGAAGGAAGCCCTTGCAGAAGGGTTCATCCCGGGCGGCTCGCGCCGCAACCTGGAGTGGGTACGCCCCCACCTCGATACCGAGCTCAGCGAGGAGAACCTCGTTTTCCTCGCCGACGCCCAGACCTCGGGCGGCCTGCTCGTCATCGGCGAGGTTCCCGGTTACCCGGTCATCGGCCGCACCGTGGAAGGCTCCGGGATTACTATCCGCTAGTCACCGTCGAGCGCTTCAGGCCCTCTGCCCTGCGGCGGGCCTCCGCGCGGCGCTTCTGCGGCCCGATGGTCGTCGACGGATCCTTCACCGCTTCCAGTCCAGCGTTAAGCACGCCAAAACGTGTGCAGGCGGAGCCCGCCATTAGCGCCAGACCCGAAGCTACCGATACCGCCCGCGATTTTGTCAGTGCCGCTACTGCGGATCCCACGCCGCCGGCTGCAATGAGCGCCTCGGAGGCCTTCATGAGCTTTCCTGGAATTCCCTCATGCAGCGGGCGCTTGGGCTCGGGCTCCATGTTGTTTTCCATAATGCGGGTGGCCACCAGGTCACTCGCAGCGGCCGTCATGCCAAGAGCACGTGCGGGCGCTGCGCTCTCTACTGGGGTGAGAACCATGGCGGCTCCTGATGCGGCTGCCGACGCCGAGGATACGAACACATACGGCAGGTGCTTCTTCGCATCGTTCCACGTCGGATTCGAGGTATTCGCCAGCAAGACGGCGGTGTATCCGGCCAGCGGACCACCGAATACTCCGGCCACCACGCCAGCCGGAGCAGCTGCCTTGTCGAGGAGACCCCGAATCTTAGCAGGAAGCACCCCTCCAACCAGCTCATCAGCTTCCACAACCGCGGGGAGCGCGGCAGCCGAGGCGAAACTCCCCAGAATCCACGAGCCGATAGACATCGGTGAGGTCACCTTAAACACACGGAACATGTTGAGGAGGCGCTCCGGGCGGCCCAAGTCCAGAATCAAGAACACCGAGCCTACCGACGCCGCCGAAAAGGCCGTCAGCCTCGTCGAACGCCGCAATTCCTTATTACCCGTGACCTGCGCACCAGTAGCCAACAGAGCTGAACCGCCTGCGAGGCCACCAAGGAAGAGGTAGCCACCAATCGGCCACTCCCACGGCGGAGCCTTGACCACGGGTTTGCCGTAGTAGGAAGTGAACTCGAAGTCCTCCGCCATACGCTGTTCTTTGGAGCCGTCCTGGGCGCCAGCACCTACCCGTTTGCGTTTCTTAGTACCTTTTTTGCCGCGAAAGCGACGTGGCTCTTGCGGCGGGCGGTACTCATCAAATTCGCTCACTTGCGGCCTCCCAACACGAATGCTCCTGCTACGGCGAGTGCCATTCCTCCGATGGCTTTCACCGCGGTCTTGTACATCTGCGGCAAGTCTGCCGTGGGCACGCGCGGATCCGGCGGCAGACCATAGACCTCCGGCGAATCCAGCAGCAGGAAAATGGAACCGGTACCGCCGACGCCATCCTCGCTATTCGCTCCATACAGACGTGCCTCAGTAAGCCCTTGCTCGTGCAACACGCGAACGCGTTCCTGCGCTGCGGCAAGCATCTCCTCATAGGGTCCGAACTGGATGGAATCCGTAGGACACGTCTTCGCGCAGGCGGGCTGCTCACCAATCTTGAGGCGGTCGTAGCACATGGTGCATTTTTGGGCCACGCCGAGGTTCTTAATAGGCATGGTCTGTCCCGGCACGTGGTCTGGGCCCTGCGGCTTGAGCTGCTTGAGCTTGGCCAACACATTCACGCCCGCGTGGTCAGGAACTTCGTAGTCTGCCGTGGCCGTCTTATCTGCTTTCAGCGTGACGCCACCATCATCGCGGCGCTCAATCACGCCAAAGGGGCAGCCAGCCACACAGGTACCGCAGCCATTACACACGTCATCTTGGACCACGACGGTGCCGAACTCCGAACGGAACAACGCACCCGTCGGACAGACATCCAGGCAGCCGGCATTGGTGCAGTGCTTGCACACATCAGAGGACATGAGCCAGCGGAAGTCATCGGTATCCGGTGGCGTCGTCGGTACCTGCGTCGTCGGCATACCCAGCGAGATGAGCTGGCGGCCTTCCTCGCGTGCCTGTTCAATGCGCTCGTTGTTTTGCTCAACAAACGCCACGTGACGCCACGTGTTTGCGCCTAAGGAACCGGTGTTGTCATAAGAGTTACCGGTCACCGCATAACCCTCAACCGGGTTGCGGTTCCACTCTTTACACGCCACCTCGCAGGCCTTACATCCAATACAAATGGAGGTATCGGTAAAGAAGGCCATACGCTGGTAGGACTCGTAGCCGTGCTTGTCGGCTTTTTCCGTTAATGCATTAGCCACGGTGTCTAACCCTCCTTGCCTTCGTAATCAGCAACGTTGCCTGCGGTGGAATCATCACCTGTGTTGTCCTCCGTTGCCTGTCCTTCGGTGGTGAATTCATCACTCACATCGAGAACCTGGTTGCCCGACTCCACAGTCAGGTTGGCCCTTTCCTGGTACTCCCGCAATAGCTTGACACGTGCTTCTCCACGTGGGCGACGTCCCGGCTGAATATCGCAGGCACCGACCTTGGAGTTCTGAATGAACACATTCGGCTCCAAAGTTAGGCCCAACAGGTCATTAGCGCCGTCGCCAGCCACATCGGTAGTCTCCGATTCGCCGTAGTGATACGGCAGACCAATCTGGTGGAACTCCTCACCGTTAATGGTGAGCATCTCCATGCGGTCAGTCACCAGCACCTGGGCTTCAATGACGCCACGCGGCGACACGATGGTGGCCCACTCGCCGTTGACCAAACCACGTTTTGCTGCCAAGTCCTTATCCACCTCGCAGAACAAACCTGGCTGCAGCTCCGCCAAGAACGGCAGGCGGCGCGACATCGCACCCGAGGTGTACATCTCCGTCAGACGGTACGTGGAGAACACAAACGGGAACACATCTGCGCCATGCTCCCCTGGCTCTGGGCGTGAGAGGTTGTCCTCACGTTTAATGGTCAGGCGAGTTGGCGATTGCTGCTGCTTGTACAGAGCGTTCGTGACCGGGGATTCCTGCGGCTCGTAGTGAGTCGGCAGCGGACCATCGGACAATCCCTTTGGCGCAAAGAGCCAACCCAAGCCGTCTGCCTGCATGATGAACGGATCATCACCGTCGAGGGCATCTGGGCCCACGGCATCCACGGGTGCAACATAGTCTGGACGCTTCGTGGCTGGGAAGTCCGGCACGTCGTCACCGACCCACGTGCCTTGGGTTTCATCCCACCACACGTACTTTTTGCGCTCCGACCACGGAGTTCCATCCGGCTTCGCGGAGGCACGGTTGTACAGGATGCGGCGATTAGCCGGCCAGACCCAGCCCCAGTCGAGTGCAACTTCGTTCTGCTCGGAGCCCGGAACCTTCTTCGCGGCATGGTTGATGCCATCCTTGTACACGCCGGTGTAAATCCAGCATCCGCCAGACGTCGAGCCGTCGGCACGCATCTCTGTGAAGGCCGGCAAGAGCTGCCCCTTCTTCGGCCCATCAAGGTAGTAGCCGTTGATTTCACGCAGGATCTCATCCGAGCTCGGGTCGCCATGCTCGTCCTCTGTGTAATCCCACGTCACTGCCTTAATCGGCAGATCGCGCGGATCGGTGGAATCCGCGAGGCGCTCCCTAATCTTCTTGCCCAAGTGGTAGAAGAACCACGCCTCACTGCGTGCTTGGCCTGGAGGCGGCGTCGCCTGGAAGCGCCACTGCACCATGCGCTGAGTCTGGGTGAAGGTACCGGACTTCTCCACGTGGGTGGCCGCCGGCATCAGGAAGACCTCAGTTCCAATGTCCTCGGTCTTAAGCTCGCCGTTCTTGATTTCCGGGGAGTCCTTCCAGAAGGATGCGGTCTCGATCTCCTGGAAGTCACGCACGACCAACCACTTCAACGAAGCGAGGCCGCGACGCTGCATACCACCGTTGGACTGTGCCACAGCAGGGTTCTGTCCAAAGACGATGTAGCCCTCCACCTCCTGGCGCAGCATGGCGAGAAGTGTCTCGTACGTCGAATGCGCACCAGACAAGCGCGGCATCAAGTTAAAGCCCCACTCGTTCTCTTCAGTGGCGGCGTCACCCCAGTAGGACTTCATCAAGGACACGGCATAGTTCTCACCTATCTGCCAGAAGCCCTTCTGGTCGTCCTTGCGGAAGGAATCGAGGTACTCGCTCCAGTTTGCTTGGTCCACGTGCGGCATCGGAAGGTAGCCCGGCAGCGAGTTAAACAGCGTTGGAATATCCGTCGATCCCTGAATCGAGGCGTGTCCACGCAGCGCCATGATGCCCGAACCCGGGCGGCCAATGTTGCCCATTAGCAGCTGCAAAATTGCCGCCGTGCGGATGAACTGAGCGCCCAAGGTGTGCTGGGTAAAGCCCAGTGCGTAGGCAAAACAGGTAGTGCGTTCCGGGGTGGAATTCTCCGCGATGGAGTTAGCCAAGTAGTGGAAATCCTCCTGCGAAATACCGCAGGTTTCTTCCACCATCTCCGGGGTATAGCGCGAGTAGTGACGCTTCAGAATCTGGAAGACAGTGTTCGGATCCTGAAGAGTCGGGTCCTTCTCCACGTTCCATGAGGAGCCCTCGGGTTTCTGCACATACTGCCACGAATCCGTAACATACTTGCCCGTCTCCGAGTCATAACCAGAGAACAGACCCTCGAGGTCTTCCGTGTCTTGGAAATCGGAGGAAATAATGGACGCCGCATTCGTGTAATTCACCACGTAATCGTGGAAATACAGGTCATTGTCCAGCACATACTTGATGATTGCACCAAGCAGTACCACGTCCGTGCCACCGCGAATACCAATGTGGCGGTTCGCAAACGCAGACGTGCGCGTGTAGCGCGGATCCACGTGGATAATACGTGCACCACGCTTCTTGGCTTCAACGACCCACTGGAAACCCACGGGGTGGCATTCCGCCATGTTAGAACCCTCGATGACGATGCAGTCCGCATTCGCCATATCCTGCAGCGGTTGGGTTGCGCCGCCACGGCCAAACGACGTTCCTAAACTAGGAACGGTAGCGGAGTGTCATATGCGCGCCTGGTTCTCGACCTGAATCGCGCCGGTTGCCGTAAACAGCTTCTTAATGAGGTAATTCTCCTCATTGTCCAGCGTCGCACCGCCCAATCCGGCAATGCCCATGGTGCGGTTGAGGGGACGCCCTTGCTTATCGACGTCTTCCCAATGCCTCTTCCGCGATTCCACAAAACGATCCGCGATCATGTTCATCGCGGTCTCTTCATCGAGCTCCTGCCACTCGGTGGCATAGGGCGCGCGGTATTTAATCGTGGTGACGCGGGAAGAGGAGTTAATCAGCTGCTCAGAAGCAGAGCCCTTCGGGCACAAACGGCCGCGGGAAATCGGGGAATCCGGGTCACCCTCAATCTGAATGACGCGGTCATCCTTGACGTAAACGCGCTGGGAGCAGCCCACCGCGCAGTAGGGGCATACCGACTGCACCACGCGGTCTGCGTCGACAGTGCGGCCGCGAAGATCCTCGCTGTGTGCCGACTGGGTCGACAAGTCGCGACCGAAGGCATCCTTGTTGCGGATCTGGCGCACGACTGGCCAGTTCAGCGGACTAAATCGAGACATACCCTCAAACCTACTTCCTTCCGCCTCGATTTGCTAGACGGCCTCTACAAACACCAAAAGGGCCTGAAGCCCTTAAGCTTCAAGCCCTTTTCTTTATCCCGATTTACTTGCGGACGTCGGTGATACCCTCGGTGTCGATCTGCTCCTTGCGCAGCTCCTCGGTGTGGGTCTCGGTGTCCTGGATGGTCTCCTTGGACAGGTTGACCTTCTCAACCGGAACGGTCTTCTTGTCAACGTTCACGCGCTCCTCGTGCAGGGTGACGGAAGCCTCTGCGGTGTCGTTGTCACCGATGGTGCCGTTGAAGTTAGCGGCGTCAGCCTCGGAGATCGGGGTGCGCTCGACGCGAACCTCTTCGCGCTCAACCGGAACCTCAACGGTCTCGGTGTCGGTCACGACGTACTTGCGCAGACGTGCCTCGCCGGTAGCTACGCGCTCCTTGTTGACGTCCAGGCGCTCCTCGGAACGGATGAGCTCGTTGTCGTTGTCGGTCAGGTTGTGACCAGCGGTGGTGTCGGTGGCAGCAGCGCGGTCGGTGGTTGCGGTGCGCTCGGTGGTCACGGTCTCATCGTTGGCGTGAGCGCCAGCACCGGCAACGCCAGCACCTGCAACGCCAGCACCAGCAGCGCCTGCACCGGTGGTGGTGCCAGCGCGCTCATCGCGGTAGGTGGTGACGTCCTGTGCGTTTTCCAGGTTGTAGTGCTTAAAGATATCGGCCTGAGCCTCCGGGGTCAGCGGCTTATCGGAGTCGAAGTCCGGAGCACCCTCAATGCGGTCCTTGGAGAAAGCCAGCTTGAGCTCATCACCGTTGAAGTCGTGGCCGCGGAGCGGAACCAGGCTGGAGTTCATGCCGAACAGGCCGTGGTTGACCTCAACGAAGGTCGGCTGACCGGTCTGCTCATCAACGAAGACCTCCTTGACGGAACCAAGCTTCTCGCCAGCCTTGTCGTATGCGGTTGCGTCGAAAAGATCCTTGATGTTCTTGCCCATTGTTCTTTAAACCTTTCTACAAATGGTCTATCTATCGGTGGCAAACGTGCCGAGCCGATCGCCACCCCCGAATCTAAGGTTGGAAGGGGTAGCGATTTGCTATTTCGTTTGCTCTGCTCTCCACGATACGGACAAATCAACAACTCGCCACCTCCGCGACCCAAATTAACCAGTTTCCACGCGCTTATCGCAGGTCACACAACCTATAACGATTAGGTAACATACTCATTTATGCACCATAGTGGCCCGTTTTATACACCCCTCGGTCGAAAACGAAGCGACAGGGCATCGCTGCACCACATGACGGCAAGGCAACGTGCACTTCCGCCTCCATTGCAACAATGTCCATTTTCCACACAAACTTCTACCCCCTTCACAGGAAGTATCAACAAATCATCGGTACCCCCGCGCTCGCAAAATGGAGTTAAAGGTCTATTTCCACGCGTGCACTTTTACCCCTCTAGGTACTCTGAACACCATGAGCACAAATAGACACTTTGAACTCAAGGTCCCCGGCGGCAAACTCATCGTCGTCGATATCGACGTGGACTCCGACAACACCATTAGCAATGCCACAATCTCTGGAGACTTCTTCCTTGAGCCCGAAGAAGCCTACGACGCCCTCAGCCCAGCCCTTGTCGGCCTCACCACCGCCTCAAGTACGGCCGACATTCAATCCCGCCTCGACGCCGCCCTGCAACGCGTCGACGAACCCGTCGCCCTGCACGGTTTTAACACCCGGCACCTCGCCACGACCGTCAAGCGAGCACTGTCCGGCGGCACCGATTTCACCGACCATTCGTGGGAAATTCTGCGTCCCGGCGTTCTCCCCACTCCAGTCAATGTCGCGCTCGACGAGGTCCTTCTCAACGAGGTAGCCGCAGGAAAGCGCGGCCCTACCTTGCGCTTCTGGGAATGGGAAGACAAGGCCGTCGTGTTCGGTTCATACCAGTCCTATTCCAACGAGCTGGACCAGGAAGGCGTCGACAAGCACGGCATCATCCCCGTGCGCCGCATCTCCGGCGGTGGCGCCATGTTTATGGAGGGCGGCAACTGCGTGACTTATTCCCTGTACGCTCCGGAGTCTCTCGTGGCCGGCTATTCCTACGAGGCCAGCTATGAATACCTGGACCAATGGGTGCTCGCCGCACTGAGCAAGCTTGGAGTAAATGCGTGGTATGTGCCGATCAATGACATCACGTCGGACGGCGGCAAGATTGGTGGCGCAGCCCAGAAGCGGCGCCAAGGTGCGGTGCTGCACCACACAACGATGAGCTACGACATCGATGCAAACAAGATGCTGGAGGTCTTGCGCATCGGCAAAGTCAAGGTCTCATCCAAGGGTTTGGCCAGCGCAAAGAAGCGCGTCGATCCACTGCGCCGACAGACCGGCGTGCCACGCAAGGAGATTATCGACACGATGGCGCGCGAGTTCGCCACTCGCTATGGCGCCGTCGACGCCGATCTTTCCGACGCCACGCTTGCCGACGCCCACCGCCTCGTCGACACAAAATTCCTCACCGATGCCTGGACTAAACGCATTCCTTAAGTTGCGTGGGAATTTACATCCAGCGTACTGTGTTGATATCTCTAGCGAACCGATCTGTTCGTAATATGCGAACCAATT
The DNA here is from genome assembly GCF_016889985.1 of Corynebacterium sp. FDAARGOS 1242. Taxonomy (NCBI): domain Bacteria; kingdom Bacillati; phylum Actinomycetota; class Actinomycetes; order Mycobacteriales; family Corynebacteriaceae; genus Corynebacterium; species Corynebacterium sp. FDAARGOS 1242. The sequence goes on from NZ_CP069568.1 coordinate 1,371,289, forward strand.
GGTCTTTTCTATACAACGCTGTTTAGAAGGAATTTCTCGTGTCTAACACTTCTTCCCGCACGCTGCCCTCTTGGGCCACCGGCTTTGGCGCCCAGGTCATCGCCGGCCTCATCATTGGCCTCATCCTCGGCTTCATTGCCTCCGGCATGGAATCCTCTTGGCTCTCCGATACCCTCTCCGGCATCGGCGGCGCCTACGTCCAGCTGCTCAAGGTGATGGTTCCGCCGCTCATCTTCGCCGCGGTGGTTACCTCGGTTGCCAACCTGCGCAAGGTCACCAACGCTGCTTCGCTCGCAATCTCCACCCTCGTATGGTTCGCCATCACTGCCTTCTTCTCGGTTCTAGCCGGCATCCTAGTAGCGCTCGTGATGAAGCCGGGTGTGGGCACGACTGTCGACGCCTCCACTGCCGCCGATCCTTCCCACGTCGGTTCCTGGACCGCTTTCCTTCAGCAGCTCGTCCCCTCCAATTTCTTCGGGCTCTCTGCATCCTTGAGCGACGACTCTGTTTCCTTGGGCTTTGGTGCCCTCCAGCTCCTCGTCATTTCCCTAGCGCTGGGTATCGCTGCTGTGAAGGCCGGCACGGCCGCCGATCCTTTCCTGCGCTTTACCGAATCCTTCCTCAAGGTCATCCAGGTGGTCCTGTGGTGGATCATTCGCCTTGCCCCGATCGGCACCGCGGCCCTCATCGGTAAGGCCGTGGCGACCTACGGCTGGGACGCGATGAGCTCCCTGGGCAAGTTTGTTCTGGCAATGTACGTGGGCCTTGCCCTGGTAATCGTCGTGGTGTACCCCGCTGTACTCCTTTTTAACCGCATTCCAGTCATCGGCTTCTACAAGCGTGTTTGGCCGGTCTTCTCCCTCGGCTTTGTCACCCGCTCCTCCATGGGTGTCATGCCAGTCACCGAACGCTTCACTGAGAAAGCTATGGGCGTGCCGCGCGAGTACGCCTCCTTCGCCATCCCACTGGGTGCGACGACCAAAATGGATGGCTGTGCCTCCGTCTACCCGGCCATCGCGGCAATCTTCATTGCCCAGTTCTACGGCATCGATCTTTCCTTGACCCAGTACCTTCTCATCATTTTCGTCTCCGTCATCGGTTCCGCCGCTACCGCGGGTACCACGGGCGCGACTGTGATGCTCACGCTGACTCTTTCCACCCTGGGCCTCCCGCTCGCCGGTGTTGGCCTACTGCTCGCCATCGAGCCCATCATCGATATGGGCCGCACCGCCGTCAACGTCACCGGCCAGTCCCTGTGCGCCACCATTGTGGCTAAGCGCGCCGGCATCCAGGACCAGGCCACGTGGGACGCTGCCGAAAATGGTGTCTCCAGCATCATGAACGACGACGAAAACGACCGTGAAAGCGTAAACGCTTAAACGAAAGTGACGACGCATAAGCGGGGAATCTACGCCGCAATCGTTCCATCCGCCACGGCATCCGGCCTGCTACTGGGCTCCCTCATCGCAGTTTCACTCACCGGCGTGCTCGACGACGATGCCCTCATCTCCTGGGGTTGGCGCGTCCCCTTCCTCATCGCCCTCCCTCTCGGACTTTATGGCCTGTGGATTCGCCGCAACGCCGATGAGTCTTCCCGCTTTGAGAACCAAGATGACACGGAGGAATCCCCTCTTCGCGAGGTCATCAAGTACCCTAAGGCCCTGGCTATTGCCTTCTCGGGCGCGGTTTTCAACGCCATCGGCTTCTATGTCATCCTGACTTATCTGCCTATCTACCTCTCCCAAGAGTTGGGCATGGCGGAAACACCTGCTATCAGACCGCTTGGGCCGCCGCACCACCATGCTGTGCGCTGCACTTTTCATGGGGTCTTCATCGTCCCAGCATTCATGCTCCTCGACGGTGCCGGGATTCTCCTTGTCATCATCATTCAAGTGTGTCTCGGCGGCGTACTTGCGCTTAACGACGGCGTCCTCCCCTCGTTCCTCTCTGAACAGTTCCCCACCCATGTTCGTCTTTCTGGCTTTGCGCTCACCTTCAACACGGCAAACGCAGTGTTTGGCGGTACCGCACCGATGATCGCCACTTGGCTCATTGATAAGACCGACAACCAACTGGCCCCGGCGTATTACCCCGTTGCCGCTGCAATTATCACCGGCGGAGGCGTTCTCTTCGCTTCCGTCGTCTCAGACGACGAATAGCTTAGAAGGGGATGTCGTCGGTGCCAGCATCAGTGTCGGCCTCGGCCTTGGCTTGTTCTGCGTAGTAATCGTCGAGTTCCTGTTTGAGACGTTGAGCTTCTTCGCGCACTCGTTTCCTCGTGGCGGTGACATGTTGGGCGACTGTTTGTGCCCAGCGCTTTTGCTTTGGTGCTAGAGGCCCGTCGGCTTCGGTGATTGTCCACGTACCGTCGGCGAAAAGCCAGATAACATCCCCACTATAGGGATCCAGCAAGTATTTCAGGGTGCCATCAGTTTTCATGTTGTGATGCCCTTGGCATAAACACGCCAGGTTCTTTGGATGAGTAGGCCCTCCTTCGGCCCAGTTATGCCGGTGATCCAACTGGGAGTGGAAGGCTGGTTTGCCACATCCGCCGACCCGACAAGTACCGTCACGGCCTTCGACAAATTTGCGCATGATGATTCCTGGTTGGTAGCCGTCCGCTTCGGCTATATCACCGGTTAAGTCCCGGGTCTTGTCATGCGGCATGGACTCAGCCCGCCAACCAAAACCTTCAATGAAGGTTGGTGCATTCTCAATATCGCAGGCTTGGTAGGTGTGTAAGACCACGGTGGCCGGTGGGGTGATTTCACCGCTAAGAAGCTTCTTGATTGCATCGGTGATGGTGATGCCTTCTTGTGCGGCGGTTTTATGGATGAAGGCATCGATTTTAATGCCCGTGTCTTCATCACACTGCAGTTCAAGCCAGGCGGAAGTGCCGTTAGAAGAAAAGCGGTAAGCGTCTTTGGGGCGGGTATCGCGAAAAGCAATGGAATCATCCAGGGTTTTGCACAGGTCGCGGACTTTGCGCCTGATTTGACTGCGGGTAGGAAAAGCCTGATTCGGCTTGGTAGGGGTGAAAAAATCAGCCAGGATCGAGTCGATGAAGTCCAAGGTTTCAGCAGTCAACGCCGTTAGTGCTGAGAGGGGTTGGTCGATAGCGATCAAGGATTCAATGTCCAGCAAACAGTGGGCATCTTGTATGGCTTTGACTTTCGGCAGGCTATCAAGACGGTAGATAGCGCGCAGACCTGATTTGATGTGGCCTTCCGGTAGCGACCAGGCAGCCACTAGGGATAAGGCGGTGGTGTCGATATCGGCTTCAAGGCTGGGCATCGCCCCGACCCAGGTCTCGTAGGTGGCTCGGCGGGCTTTGCAGCGTGCTATGGCGTGTGGATTGTTGGGGTTGGTAGTGGAAAAGAAAAAAGTTGGCGGACGCGTAACGGTGGTCATGGTTTCCCCGAGATAGACATGTATTAGAAGAAATGTTCTAACCATGATTCTAGCGCCAAACACCATGGATGGCTAGACCCACTGGTAATTTCAAGTCAAGTCGTTACTATAAACGGGGGTAGTGCCCGAACGTTTCGCCTGGATGTTCGGCACCAACAGTTAAAGGCCAATGAGCAAAATTACGCTGTGAGGCCATCAAGGAATCTATTCGTACCGCACGTCACCGCGCGCAATGTCCTTGCGTCCGTGAACAATGAAGTACACCACCGAAGCCACCAGCATCAAGCCTGCCAGCAACCAGTACATGACGGAGTAACCTGTCGCGGAGATAACCTGACCCAACAGAATCGGACCGAAACCAATACCGACGTCCAGCAGCAGGAAGAAGGTCGAAATCCCCGCACCCATCTCGTGCATCGGCACCAGACGTACCGCGATAGCCTGGCCCGCCGGAAGGATAGAGCCGTATCCGATACCCACCAAGGCGCCCGCAGCAATAATCTGCCAATCAGCACTAGCTGAGGCAAGGACAGCCAGGCCGGCAATGAAGAAGATCAGTGATGAGTAGATGATGATGTTGTCACCGCGGCGATCTTGCAGCTTGCCCAACACAAATCGCAGAATGAGGCTCACCACCGCATAAGCCAAGAAGAAGTAGCTAGCGCCCTTCTCCAGGCCAGCGTGAGAGGAATAACCATTCAGGAAGGTAATAATTCCCGTATAGGCAACACCGACCAGAAGAATGAACACGCCAAAAGGTGCCACTGCTGGGTGCATAATATTCCCCAACGAGAAGGAGACACTACGGTGCTCCTGCGCGGGCGCCTTGACGATGAGCCCCAGCCCCAGAGCGACTACCGTGAGCGTCAGCGCCACGAGAAACACGGTGTTATAGCCAGCATTGTGGACAATCGCTAGGCCTGCCGCCGGACCAAAAGCTGTAGCCAGCGTCGTGCCCAAGGCGAAGTATCCGGTTCCCTCAGCGCGGCGATGGTCCGGGATAACCGATTGCGCCACCGCCATCACAGCCGTCGACGCCACCGCATATCCGAAGCCGTGCAAGATGCGGACAGCAAACAACAGAGGCAGAGACTGGGCCGGGAAATACAGCGCCATCGCCACAGCTACCACGATGAGGGAGATGACCAGCGATCGCTTCCGCCCAACAGCATCCACAATGTAGCCCGAAAAGAGGCGAGCAATCGTCGCCCCCACCACGAAGGCGCTTGAGGCAAACCCGCCCGCCGTATCCGAAGCCTGGAACTGCTCGACGGCATAAAGCGCCATGATGGTCACGAGCAGATAGAAGACCGTAAACTGGGCGAAATTTACCAACCACGCAAACACGAATGTCGGCGTAATGAGGGACCGGGATTCAGAGGACGTTTGAGACACCTTCTTCGACAGCGTTATGGAATTAAGACTTCCACACGCTACCAAAGATCAGAGATACTTTCGAATCCCACCTTGCATCTATGCCGTGCTTGACGACGCCCCTATCCGAACAGTTTCCGCAGGTACGCAGAGCCAAATTTCCACTCTGGGTCCATCTTTTCACGCAGCTCGCAGAACTCATCAAATCTTGTATAAAGTTGAGCAAAATCGTTTCGGGACAGGGAGTTCATTTTGCCCCAGTGCGGGCGCCCACCGGCTGCGCGGAGAATAGGCTCCAGCTTGGGCATGTAATCCTGCGGGTTGAGCGCGCGTGGAATGTGGAAGGCAATGTACATCGATTCGCGGCCCGATGCTGTCGACAGGGCAACGTCATCCGCGGCCGTCGTACGCAGCTCCATTGGAAATCCGATGAGCCAATCCTGCTCGTCGATGAAGCGGCGGATTTCGCGGACGGTCGCGGGGCCGTCGGCAAGCGGCACTGCATACTCCATTTCGTGAAAACGAACCCGGCGCGGGCTGACGAAGACGTCGTGGGCGGCGGAACGGTAACGGTTATTCGAGATGACCGAGGTGGCGAACTTGTTGAGCGTCGGGATAGTCCCCGGAATGAGACGGCCCAGCGCCAAGGCTGCGGCGAAGGCGCCGTTGCCGATGAGCTCGTCGTCGATAAGCGCTTTGAGACGTGAGCGGCGCTCCCCATTCGGTTCGAGGCGCGTGTTGGCCTTGACCATTGCGCGGTCGGTGTGCGGGAACCAGTAGGACTCGAAGTGATCGACGCCCCGGGAGAGCTCCTCCCAATTATCCATTAACTCATCAAAGGCAATACCTGACTCTTCTGCCAGCAGGTCGAAGGCATCCACACATTGCATCTCGACTTCGACAACCACGCCGAGCGCGCCCACGCTGACGACTACGAGGCGAAGGAGTTCTGGGTCTTCGTCGATGGAGTAGGTGCGGGTGTTGCCGGAGGCGTCGATAAGCGTCAGTCCAGTGACTGTCCCCGCAAAGCCCGTGTAATTAATGCCGGTGCCGTGGGTCGAGGTCGAAATCGCACCTGCCAGCGATTGCGGGTCCACATCGCCCTGATTGGCCAGCGCCAACCCATAGGGACGCAGAAGGGCTGGGACATCACGTAACCGAGTACCCGCCAGGAAACGAACGCGCTTGCGCTGCTTATCGACGCCCACCAGCCCACTCACGTGATCCAGATTGAGCATCGTCTCCTCCCCTGCCGCGATAGGCGTGAAGGAGTGACCGGCACCCACTGCACGCACGCTGCGGGAACGAGTAATGATGTCTGGAATCTCATCAATACGCGTGGGCTGGAGGTATTCCGCGGGTTTCGTCGTGACCGAGCCCGCCCAGTTAGTAAATGTGGTCATCGCAGTGTCCATCCTTGTCCTCTATAGGTGTCCCAGACATCAACGCCGTCAGGTCCGACGGCTAGAAGGTGGCCGACGTTTTCTGTCATTTCTCCGGCCTTGGCGTGGCGGAACCACACCAGGTCCTCGACGTTCATATCCACGCCTCGAAGAGGCGTCTGTACCTCCCCGGCGCCTTCGGTGCTGGAGTAGCTCAGCCCTGTTGGCCACACTGGAACCGGAACGCGATCCTTCGCGGGTGGCCCGGAGGCAATCCAGCCGCCGGAGTTGACCGTGGCCCAGCCCGGCGCGGGAACGCGGGAGACCTGGCAGACGAAGAACGCTGCCGCTTTATGGTTGATGCCTGTGAAGTCATCAAAGATCGCCGGCGTGTAGAAGCCCGAACCTGCAGCAAGCTCAGTAAGCGTTCCCTCGGCTGCCGATTCCTGGAGGCTGCCGGTGCCGCCACCGTTGACGAATTCGATATCCGCAACCGCCCGCGCTGCCTCCACGCAGGCACGGCGGCGAGGGGCTAGGTCTGACATGGAGCGCGTGCGCAGCCAGCGCTTCACCGCTCCCACCGGGCCAGGCAAGCCATCCGCAACGGATGCCACCTGCCCTTCATAGGCCATGAGTCCTACCAGCCGATGACCACGTCGAATGATGTCCCGAGCAAGTTCCGTGACCTGTTCCGGTTCCCGTATGGGCGAGCGGCGCGGGCCCACAACGGCACCCGGCAGGTGGAGCGTGCAATCGATGTCAATGGCCACTTTCACAGGGCCAGGAAGCAGTTCCAGAAGCTCGACACTGTCCACCATGACCGTGACAGCCTCACGCGCGGTGTCGGAGGCAGCAAGTTCACGCAGAGCCTTGCGATTGACGCTCGGGTAGGCCACGACGATATCCCTGAAACCTTCTGCGACGAGGTGAAGTGCTTCGGGCACCGAGTAGGCCAGGATTCCCTGGTAGCCCTCGTGTGAAAGCGCGCGACGCAGGGCCGCGACGCTGCGTACTGATTTGGAGGCAACGCGAATAGGCAGTCCCCCGGAGCGGGTCGGCATCTGCTGAGCATTGAAATCAAACGCCTCAAGGTCAATGACTCCACAAGGCGCCGAGCGTTCGCCAGACCGCACGAGGCGTTCTATCGCTGAGCGAACGTCCTGTCTGGGGATGGTGGAAAGGATTGCCATAGAGTTATCCTAACCACTCCCATTTAGGTTTGTGAGACAAATCTCGAAGATCGTGTAGCGATCCGAAATATTTTTGAGACAATGGTCACCATGAAAACCTTCACCCAGACTCGTCTCCCCCAGCGTGTCCAGAATTTCCTTGATACCAACCCCGCCCGCGATGTCCGCGGCACCGGTGAGGAGCACCACGCCCACACTCCTTTTACTGGCGAGGACCTTTTCAGCTTCCCTACCGCTACCGCGCACGACGTGGAACGGGCCGTCGAGTATGCCCGCGCCGGCGTGGGCCAAGGCAATCGGGCTGCCATCCTCTTGCGTCTGCACGACCTCGTCCACGAGAACGAGGAACTCATCCTCGACCTCATTCAGGCAGAGAACGGCAAGTCCCGCTCCCATGCCTATGACGAGCTGATGGATCTGTATAACTGTGCGCGCTTCTACGCGGTCAACATTCGCAAGGCCTTCGGCGCGGACCGACATCCGGGCGCGCTTCCAGTGCTAACCAAGACGCGCACCCAGCACTACCCGCTGGGCGTGGTGGGGCTTATCTCGCCGTGGAATTATCCGCTTTCCCTCGGCGTCGGCGACGTGCTGGCCGCGCTCTCCGCGGGCAACGCTGTGGTGCACAAGCCGGATTCTCAGACCACTCTGACAGCTATTCTGCTCAGGCGCCTGGCTATTGAGGCAGGTCTGCCGGAGGCGGCCTGGCAGCTGGTTCCTGGAAACGGTGCGGACGTGGGCGATGCCCTCATACCCCTCGTCGATGGACTGTCCTTCACTGGCTCGACGAAGGCAGGCAAATCCATCGCTACCCAGGCTGCGGGGCGCCTCATCCCCACCATGCTGGAGTTAGGCGGCAAGAACCCGATGCTGGTGCTTGACGACGCCCCCCTTAAGCCCACCGCCCAGGGCGCCGTGCGCACCGCATTCTCCTCGTCTGGCCAGCTCTGTATGTCCGCCGAACGGGCCTATGTACACGAGAGCATCTTCGAGGAGTTCCTCTCAGAACTAAAGAACGCGCTGGAGGAGCACGTTCTGGGCGCAGCCTTCTCCGATGCCGCCACCATCGGCTCGCTCACCTCGCAGCGCCAGCTCGACGCGGTACAAGCCCATGTACAGGACGCCGTTGACAAGGGCGCCACCGTGGTTACGGGTGGCCAACACCGCCCAGATCTTGGGCCCTTCTTCTACGAGCCCACCGTGCTGACTGGTGTGACCCCAGACATGGACCTCTATGCCGCGGAGACCTTCGGCCCAGTGCTCGCTGTCTATCCGGTCAGCTCTGATGCCGAAGCCATCCAGCAAGCGAACGACACCACCTATGGTCTGTCCGCCTCCGTCTGGTCAGGGAATTCCCGTCGCGCGTGGAAGGTCGCTTCTCAGCTTGAAGCCGGCATGGTCAACATCAACGAAGGCTTCGCCGCCGCCTATGGTTCCATTGCGGCACCCGGCGGTGGAGTGAAGGAATCAGGTCTGAACCACCGTCATGGCATCACTGGTATGCGCCTGTGGGCCAACGAGCGCACCGTGGCCGAGCAGCGCCTGCACCCGCTTGCGCCCTCGGAGTACATCTCACCGGAGCGCTTCCGTGCCCTCGTTTCCACGGGTATGCAGCTGATGAAGACCTTCCGGCTTTAAAGGAGAAACCATGCACGAGCTATCCCGTGATGAACTCCTAGCGCGCCGGCTCATTGCCCAAGGGCTAGCGCCATCGGCCGCGCGGCCATCGCTCGCCTCGGCGCTGGACGTCGCTGAGCATCTCCTTGCTCTACAGGGGCAGACCTACGACGCTGGTGTTCGTGCACTTTCCCTGCGCGCCGGGTGTGACGATGACAAGGTTCTGAAAGAGATAGAAAGCTACTGCGTGGTGCGCTGCTGGCCCCAGCGAGGGACGTTGCACTTCATGCCGGCTGCCGACGTCCGCTGGATGTCCTGTCTCCTCTATCCACGCATCGCCGCAAGCCAGAAGTCTCGGCGCCCCAGTCTAGGGCTCAGCGAAGAGATGGTTGAAGCGTGCTCAGAGGCCCTCCACAGCGCAGTCACCACACCATTAACCCGCGCGCAGGTCTATGAGCTTTTCGCCGAGACGGGCGTGGATCCCACAGAAGGTCGCGGCTCCCACTTACTGCGTGCCTTCGGCGGGGCAGGTGACCTCGTCCAAGGCCCCAAGGACGGCAACCAGGAAACCTTTCTTCACGTTGATGCGCTTCCCGTTGCCCAACACGAGCCCGCGCATCCCCTTCACGAACTTGGTCAACGGTATATCTCAGGTCATGGTCCGGTCTCGGTAGAAGACCTCCAAGCGTGGTCAAAGCTCAGCAAGACTCAAGCCACCACAGCTTTGAAGTCGGCAGACGCTCGACGCACTCGCCACGATGGCCAAGACTTTTGGATGGCCACCTGGCAGGAAGATGTTTCTGCGGAGGACATCCGTACTGCCCTAGAACTACGACTCGAGCTGCCTGCGTTCGACGAATACTTGCTGGGCTACGCCAACAAGGACTGGATTGTCCCCGATGAGATCCGCGTCAATGTCCTCACCAAGAACGGTCTGAGTTGGCCGTGGGTAATGGAAGGCGGACGCGGCGTGGCCAGCCTGCGCTAGCTGCAAGCATTACGGCATGCGCAGAATCCGGCGATGAACCGTTCCTGCAGGTTCAACGTGGATGAACACCTCGGCGCCAGGGAAAAGCTCGTCGATGGCGTCTTCGATGCGGTCGGCGATGGTGTGCGAGTGCAGCACCGTCCACTGGCCGGGAACATCCATCGTGAGATACACCAAGCGGTTGCGGCCCGAAGCAACGGTGCGCCGCGAAGTAAATTCCACGTCATGGTGCTCCTCCAGCTCGTTGAGGAGGGCGTCGAGCTGCGCGTGTTCTTTCTTGGGCAAGGACTCCGACAACAGGGAGCTCAACGATTCTTTGAGCAACTTGTAGCCAGTCCACAAAATATTGAGGCCCACGGCAAAGGCGATGATCGGGTCCAGCCACAGCCAGCCTGTCAACGCCACCGCTCCAATACCGACGATAACGCCGACGGACGTCCAGACGTCGGTAAGCAAGTGCTTTCCATCTGCTTGCAAGGTGGCCGAACGGTGTTGTTTTCCCGCGCGCACAAGCAGAAGGCCCACGCCCAGGTTCAGCAGGGAGGCCACGAGCGATAGTAAAAGTCCGAGCCCAGGCTGCTCCAGCGGCTGCGGCTCCAGAAGTCGGCGAATGGCCGTATAGATAATCATCGCCGCAGCGACGAAGATCATTGCACCCTCCACCAGCGCGGAAACATATTCGGCCTTGCCGTGGCCGAACTGGTGGTTTGAGTCTGCCGGCTTTGCCGCAATCCTAATAGCCACAAAACCTACAACGGCGGCGACGAGGTTCACACCAGATTCGAGGGCGTCGGAAAGAAAGCCCACCGATCCCGTCACCGCAGCAGCGACAATCTTGAGCACGATCGTGGCCACTGCGGTAGCGATGGAGAGCTTCATAAAGCGTTCGAGCAGTAACTGCTCGGTGGGAAGAGACATAATGTCAGCCTTCGAGAAGAGATTTTTACAGCCCCTTAGGGTACCAAAGCCAGATGTGCACGCACTGTTCACTGAATGTTTACCGCGTGCGGTCGCGAAGTACATAAACCGCCGTTAGTTTGTACTTTATGTCCACAGACATAACTCGCCCAGTCCTTCTCTTCGATTTTGACGGGACCGTCAGCCTTGGCCACGGTCCCGTGCTGGCCTATGCGCACCTTATTGCAGAGAAAGCCGGGCACCCATCCATTGCTCAAGACGCCGAAGCGCTGCTGAACTCCGATAACGTCGGATCAGCACGCGACGGTTACCACCTCGTCCGCACTCTCGCCGCTGAACTCAACGTGCCGGAAGAGACCTGCCAGGAGGCATATCTGGCTTCCCGGGAGAACCTCGCCGACACCGGTATCACCGCCCCTGAGGGGCTTGCCGAATTCCTTGCTTCCTACCCCGGCCGCGCCATACTGGCGACTAACTCTCCAGAGATTGGCCTCAGCGCTGCCCTTCACACACTGGGCCTCGACAGGTCCTTCGACACCGTCTACACCAGAGTGGGCAAACCCGAAGGACTGACCCGCATCCTCGACACCGATCTCGCCGACACGGATCCGACTCACCTCATCTCCTTCGGCGATATTTGGGAGTTCGACCTCGCACCCGTGGCCGCCGTAGGCGGACGCACCGTGCTCGTTAACTCCCCCTTCGCAACCTCCCCTGAAGCTGACCCGACGTGGCGCGTCACCCGCGTCACCGACATCTTTCCCGAACTGACCTCCGCTCTTTAACCCACACGCACAGAAAGACATTCATTATGCGCCGTTTCACCGCTCTTGCCGCCACCGCACTTACCTTGTCCCTCTCCCTCACCGCCTGCTCTTCCGACTCCGATAACGGTTCCGATTCTGCCAAGGGCTCCGATGAGAAGCTCACCCTCGCGCTCATCCCAAACGAGAAGGTCAATGACCTGGTGACCACCGCGAAGCCGCTGACCGATTACCTCTCTGAGGAGCTCGGCGTGGAGGTCGAGGGTGTCGTGACCAAGGATTACCAGGCTGCCGTCGAGGCCATCGGCTCCGGCCAAGCAGACATCGCCATCGCCTCCGCTGCACAGCTGGCCTCCGCTGAAGACATGTACGACGCCCACGCTGTGCTGCAGGACGAGCGCTTCGGTGCAGATTCCTACGCCGGCCAGTTCGTCACCAACAACCCGGACAAGTACTGCGAAGATGAGCCAGTCAAGTCCACCTACGCTGCCAGCGGCGCCGAGTACCTCTACTGCAACGGCACCGCCACCGCAGACGAGAACAAGGGCCAGGGGCCGAAGGGCCTCGAGGCACTGAAGAAGATCGATGGTGAGACCACCGTCGCTATGCTCGGTGCCACCTCCCCGGCCGGCTACCAGCTGCCGGTCATGGCGATGGAGTCCCAGGGTATCGACGTCGATAGCCTCAAGAAGGTCCCGGTAACCTCCAACGATGCTTCCATCATGGCTGTCTACAACGGCGACGCTGAGGTGGGCTTTAGCTTCTGGGACGCACGCTCCACCATCGACTCGTCCGAGGCTCCTGACCTGGCTGAGAAGCTCGTCGTCTTCGGATACACCGACATGTACCCCAACGGCGGCGTCGTCATTTCGGACGATGTCCCAGAAGAGCGCCGCAAGGAAATCACCGACCTCATGGATGGTTTCTCTGAGGTCGACCCAGACACGATGTCCGCCATCTTCGATATCACCGACTGGGTTCCGGCTAAGAAGGAGTCCATCGACATGGCGCGCAAGGTCAACGAGCGCTTCGCGCAGTAGGTTCACGCTCCTCCACTGCCCATTTCCCACTCAGAAAGGTTCCCCCATGACGGAGGAGAAGGCGTGGGGCATTCGGTTCGAGAATGTCTCGGTGCGCTACCCCAACGGAACGCTGGCGCTTGACGACGTCTCCGTGGACATCGCCCCCGGTGAATTCGTCGCCATCGTCGGTCTCTCGGGTTCCGGTAAGTCCACGTTCATCCGCAGCATAAACGGGCTCGTTAAGCCGACGTCAGGAAAAATCTTCGTTGGCCCCCACGAGATCTCCGCCGCGAAAGGCTCCCAGCTACGTAAGCTTCGTGGCCGCATCGGCATGATTTTCCAGGAGTTCAACCTGGCAGATCGCGCGAGTGTGTTCGCCAACGTGCTCGTTGGCCGCTTCTCCCACAACCCTGGCTGGCGCACGTTGCTGGGCATCTCCACGTCGGAGGACAAAGCGGTTATCGCCGAGGCGTTGGAATCCGTGGGCATCCTCGACAAAGCGTGGAACAAGGCCGGCGCCTTGTCTGGCGGCCAAAAGCAGCGCGTGGCCATTGCCCGCGCCCTCTCCCAGAAGCCGGCCATTATGTTGGCCGATGAACCCGTGGCGTCCCTCGACCCGCCTACCGCGCACTCCGTCATGAAGGATCTACGCCGCATCAATACCGAGCGTGACCTCACCACATTGGTGAACCTGCACCTTGTGGACTTGGCCCAGGACTACGCGACCCGCATCATCGGAATTCGCCACGGCAAGATCGTCTTCGATGGCCCCACCCAGGGGTCCACCGTGGAGGATTTCGAGGCCATTTATGGCCGCCGGATCCGCGAGGAGGACCAGCTGGGGAGCCAAGGGAGCACAGTATGACAGCCGTGCTTCCTCCTCGTCAGCGCAACTGGCCCGGCATTCTCGGTGGGCTCGCCGCGTTCATCGCGCTGACCATCGCCACGTGCATCCCCGCCTGGGGCGGAATTGACATCAACCTAGGCCAAATCGCACGCAACTGGCGCAACGGTGCCGACAGGCTCGCGCAGATGTTCACCCCAGATTGGTCGATCCTTCCGCGCACGTGGGAGCCTCTGCTCGAAACCCTAGCCATGGCCGTGGTGGGTGCCGCCATCTCCGCGGTGATCGCCCTTCCGCTGTCGTTGTGGGCTGCGCGCCCGACGAATCCGTCGACGCCGTGGCGCACGCTCGTGCGCGGTATCGTCAACGTTATCCGCGCGGTGCCCGATCTCGTGTACGCCACCATTCTCGTCGCCATGCTCGGTGTGGGTGCCCTCCCGGGCATTATTACGCTGGTGCTTTTCGACGTCGGCATCGTGGTCAAGCTCGTCTCTGAAGCGATCGACTCCGCTGATGACTCCTACATGGAAGCCGGCCGCGCGGCTGGTGGTACGCAGAATCAGATCAATCGCGTGACTGCTCTCCCACAAACCTGGCCTGCCTTTGCCAGCCAGGTCATTTACTCTCTCGAACTCAACGTCCGTATCTCCGCGGTATTGGGACTCGTGGGCGCGGGTGGCATTGGCTTGCTCATCGATGAGGTCCGCGGCTTCTACCGCTACGATGCGCTTTCCGCCATCGTGCTGGAGCTGCTCGTCGTCGTCATCGCCCTCGAGGTCGTATCCGTCAACCTGCGAAAGAGGTTGCGATGAGCACTGCACTTCCAGCAACTGCACCATCCGCGCTACCTTCACGTTCCCACAGCTGGGGTGTCGGGGCTGCGTGGGCCGGAATTTTGGTCATCCTTGCGCTGTCTTTCGGCTATATCGATGTCAACTTGTCCGCGCTCAAAGAGCTCCCCGCCAACATCTGGCACTACCTCGTGCTCATGTTCTCGAACCCGGACTGGTCCAAGCTTGGTGAAGCACTCCTCCAGACGTGGCGCTCCGTGGCCATGGCGTGGATCGGCGCGCTTCTTGGCGTAGTGCTTTCTACGATCCTCGGCGTCCTCGCCGCGAACACTGTCTCCCCGGGCTGGGTATGCCTGCCGCTGCGCGCACTCTTCGCCATCATCCGCGCGGTCCCGGAGATCATCATCGCCATCATCATCCTGACAGTCACTGGACTCACTCCTTTTACTGGTGCGCTCGCCTTGGCGATCGGCGGCATTGGTACACATGCCAAGTGGACCTATGAGGCCATCGAAACCGCGCCGACCGGCCCGGCTGAGGCCGTCAAAGCCTCTGGCGGCACCCTCGCAGAAATGGTGCGTTGGGGAACGTGGCCAATCGTCCAGCCTGAATTAGCATCCCTGGCGCTCTATCGCTTTGAGATCAACGTACGTACGTCCGCCGTCCTCGGCCTCATTGGAGTGGGTGGTATCGGCGACATGCTCACCGGCTATACGCAGTACCGACAGTGGGACGTCGTGGGCGTGCTGCTTATAGTCGTCATTGTCATCACCATGTCCATCGACGCCATCTCCGGTGCCATTCGCCGCCGGATCGTGGCAGCTAAGTACACCTAAACCAAAACCCCAGACCCTATGACCGATACTGCCCCACCTTCCGCACACATCACTACGCGCATGCCTAGCTTGCAGCCCATCGAGCAGCGCGTGGCCCAAGCCATTTTGGAGGACATGGACTTTGTCCTCCACGCCACGGCGGATCAGCTCGCGGCTAGGGTCGGTACCTCCCGCACTTCAGTCATCCGCACAGCGAAAGCACTGGGCTACGACGGCTATCAACACCTGCGTGTAGCTCTCACCCAGGAGATCGCTCAGCGGCCACAACCGCTTCCCGACGCCGACTCCACCCACGTCGGCCGCATGTCCGCCGAAATTGCCTCCTTCAGCAATTATCTTCGGGGGCTGACGGCACTCCTCGATGAACAAGAGCTTTCGTCCACGGTTGCCGCATTGTCAGGCGCGAAGCGCGTCCTTGTCGTAGGCAACGGTCTATCCGCGCCTCTCGCGCAGACCACGGCGCTACGGCTAAGCAGCATTGGGCGCCCAGCGGAGTTTGTGGGCGAAGCCATGGGACAGCACATTGCGGCAACGCAACTCGATTCCGAGTGCGTGTGTCTTGTTATCTCCGGCTCTGGGGCTACCACGCTCACGCTCAACGCCGCCACCGCGGCTGAAAAGACGGGAGCGACCATCATCGCGCTAACCTCGTTTACCTCTTCGCCGCTGGCGGAGCTTTCCGCCTACACGCTGGTTATTCCCTCCCCCGATGGAACCTTTCGTGCGGAACTCGCGGATGCCTCACGTGTCGCCTTTCTTCTTATCCTCGAGGCGCTCGTCACGCTCGTGGATTCACACCTCGAGAATGTCGAAGCTCGGCGCACCGTTCTCTCGGTTCTGCAATCCGCGATGGAAGGCTAGCTAACCACCAATCTTGAAGTCGCAGACGTCGCCATCCTGCATGATGTATTCCTTGCCCTCTTGGCGGACCTTGCCGGCATTGCGGGCCTCAGTCATAGAGCCAGCGGCATCAAGGTCATCGAAGGACACGATTTCAGCCTTGATGAACTTCTTCTCAAAGTCGGTGTGGATGACGCCAGCTGCTTGAGGTGCGGCAGAACCCTGCTTGATGGTCCATGCGCGGGCTTCCTTCGGGCCGGCAGTCAGGTAGGTCTGCAGGCCGAGAGTCGCGAAACCGGCCTTGGCCAACGTCGCCAAGCCAGGCTCCTCTTGGCCTACAGACTCCAGCAGCTCCATCGCCTCTGCCTCGTCGAGCTCAAGAAGCTCGGTCTCCGTCTGGGCGTCGAGGAAGACGCACTCCGCAGGGGCGACGAGCTGGCGCAGCTCCTCCTTTTTGGCGTCATCGGTGAGCACGGCCTCATCCGAGTTGAAGACATAGAGGAAAGGCTTCGCAGTCATGAGGTGGAGCTCGCGCAGGAGAGACAGGTCGATCTCGTTGCTCTTGGAAGCAGCGAAGAGGGTGCGGTCATCCTCCAGGATGGCCTGAGCCTTCTTGGTCTCCTCGACAGTCTCCGTCAGTTCCTTATTCTTCTTGGCCTCCTTCTCCAGACGCGGCAAGGCCTTCTCAATGGTCTGGAGGTCCGCCAGGATGAGCTCGGTATTGATGACAGAAATGTCATGCGCCGGGTTAACTTCACCATCAACGTGGATCACGTTTTCATCGGCGAAGGCACGCACCACCTGGCATATGGCGTCTGCCTCACGGATGTTGGCCAAGAAGGCATTACCCATACCTTCACCCTTGGACGCGCCTTCGACGATGCCGGCGATATCCACGAAAGACACGGTGGCCGGAAGGATACGCTCGGAGCTAAAGATCTCCGCGAGGCGGTTCAGGCGGGAATCAGGAAGCTCAACGAGGCCAACATTCGGCTCGATGGTGGCGAACGGGTAGTTCGCAGCCAGAATGTCAGAACGGGTCAGGGCATTAAACAACGTGGACTTGCCCACGTTGGGCAGGCCGACGATTCCTAGTGTAAGACTCACGGGGCCAATCCTAACGCACCCCGGATCTTTTAAGGCAAGATGGTGGGGTGAGTTCCGATCAGTCAACCCCTCAGCACTCCTCCCCCGAGCTCGCCGCTGCGGAGGCAGCGCTCGGCGGCCGCTTCGACGACTCTGTCGACGCCGCCACGCTGGACGACGTCTCCCCACACCCCCCAGGCAACCAAGTGGACCGCTCAGTGGTGGTCGGTGAGGTCATCAAGTCTGCCTCACTGTGGGCGCTGCGACTGTTTATCATCGGGCTTTTCCTTTATGCCTCCTTCCGGATGCTGGGTAATTTTTGGCGCGGCATCTTGCCCGTGCTCATCGCGCTGATCATTTGCACCGTGCTGGCTCCCGTGGCGAGCGCTCTTCGGCGAAAAGGGTTGCCCTCAGCGCTGGCGGCAGCGATCACGATTTTGGTGTCTTTTACTGCCGTTGGTTCACTTTTTGTGTTCATCGCGCCCGACTTCGCACGGCAATCCCAGACGCTGTACCTACAGACGGTCGAAGGTATTCAACGCCTGCAGCTGTGGGCCCAGGGTCCGCCGCTCAACCTTGACCCGGATGAAATCGGTGTCTATATCGACGAAGTTGCCTTGTGGCTGCAGCGCCAAGCCGGTTCCATCGCGGGTTCCGTGTTTACCGGTATCGGTACGGCAACGTCCATCGTGGTGACGTTGTTCATCATCGTGGTGCTTACCTTCTTCTTCCTCAAGGATGGCCACAACTTCCTGCCCTGGTTGCGTGATGCTACCGGCCGCCGTACTGGCTGGCACCTCACTGAATTGCTCACCCGTGTCTGGACAACGCTTGGCGGTTTCGTGCGCGCGCAGGCGGTGGTCTCCGCCGTTGATGCTGTCTTTATCGGTCTCGGGCTTGCGCTCATTGGTGTTCCTTTGGCCATGGCCCTAGCGATCATCACGTTTATTGCAGGGTTTATCCCGTTTGTCGGCGCGATTGTGGCCGGTGCGCTCTCCGTGACCATCGCGCTGGTGTCCTTGGGATTCACCAAAGCACTTCTCGTGCTCGGTCTTGTCCTATTGGTCCAGCAGCTCGAAGGAAATGTCCTCTCCCCGTGGTTACAGTCCAAGGCCATGAACCTGCACCCGGTTATCGTGCTCATTTCGGTCACCGTGGGTTCTGCTCTCTTCGGCCTCGTTGGAGGCTTCCTCGCTGTTCCGGCCGCGGCTACCATCGCGGTGGTCTACCGTTACTTCCAGGACATGATGATGCTCCAATCCGGCGAGCGCACTGCAGGAGACCTACAGTTCTCCACGGTGGCTGGATTCCTTATCGGGCGCTATACCCAAGAGCAAGGCGACCGCAAACGGGAGAAATGGCTGTCCATCCCTGACCATGTTGCGCCCGAGGGTGCTGCGGATGATGTAGCGACCGACGGCACCAGCCCGCTGGACCGCAAGGTCGATGTCGACGCGGACCTCAGCGATAGAGAAAGTGGCGCCCGCGCTGGAATCAAACGCGCTATTGGGGCGCTCGAACAGATGTTGCAGTCGAAGGATAAAGACTAGCGGTCCATGTCCGCGGCGCATGCCATGATGTCAGGCATGACGTCCACTCTTCCCGTGCTGCTCCTTTTCCTTGGCCTCATCATTGGTACTGTTCTGGGCTGGCTGGCCCGCGCCTACTCCACGCAGTCCTCCCAGCCCTCTGAAGAGCACCGCGCCCTGCAGGAATCACAGCGCCGCCAAGCGGAAATCGCACCGCTGGAGAAGGCTATGGACCGACTCGGGCTGCAGCTCCAAGAGATTGAAGAAGACCGTGCCAGCTCGCTTGCAGCACTCAGCAGCCAGGTCCAGGCAGTTACTCGCACCTCTACGCGCTTGTCGGACCGCACCGACAAACTCGTTGGCGCATTGCGCTCGCCGAATGTTCGCGGACGTTGGGGAGAGATGCAGCTGGAGCGCGTCGTCGAGCTCGGCGGCATGCGCAAGCATGTGGACTTCGATTCCCAGGTCACCGCCTATATCAACGGCGCAGCTGTGCGCCCCGACCTGGTTATTCACCTGGCCGGCGGTCGGAGCATCGTCGTCGATGCCAAAGTTCCGCTCAGTGCCTACCTCGACGCTATGGACAGCGAAGACCCTGAGGATCGCACAGGGTTTCTTCGTCGCCATGCCCACCTCATGCGCGCGCACGTCCAAGCACTGTCGGGCAAAGACTACGTTGAGGCCTTCTCTCCCACTCCTCAGTTCGTCGTCCTTTTCGTCCCCGCGGACGCGTTCGTGGATGCGGCGTTGGCAGTTGATACCGAATTGCTCGAGTTCGCCTTCGAGCACAACATTGTCATCGCTACTCCCAGCACGCTTTTTGCGCTGTTGCGCACTGTGGCGGTGAGCTGGCAGCACGAGGAGATTTCCGACAAAGCTCGAGAAGTCCAACGTTTGGGGCGCGAGCTGTATACACGGCTCAATACGCTCAACGAGCACTATGACAAGGTGGGACGTGGTCTGGAACGCGCCGTCGAAGCCTATAACGCTAGTCTGGTCAGCCTGGATTCCCGCGTCGGTGTCACCGCCCGCCGGCTCAAGGAGATGGACATCCCCGCCCGCGTAGATCGCCAGCCCCGAGAACCGCGCAGCGTCGAGTCATGGCCGCGGCGCGCCCACAATGACTAACGTTTCAGGCACCGATCCCGGTAAACTGTCTCGGCGTGTCAGTTGCCAAAAATCGTCGCCGCCCACCCCGCCGCGGGATGCCCACCGTTCGAGCGCTTCTTGTAGCGCTCGTCGTGGTCCTCGTGTCCATGGCAGTCTCCGGCGTGCTGGGCCGCGTCGGCCTGCCCTTTGCGCTGATTTTTGGTCTTGGTTCGCTCGCCGTCACGTGGCTCGTGGAGACCCGCGGCCTGTACATGACGGTCATCAGCTTGCCGCTACTTTATGCGGTCGGCACCGTCGGTGCTGGTTTCATCACCTCCACCGCCGCGTTGCCGGAAGGTGCGTCGCCGTTTTCTAAGACGGCGCTACTGACCTCTGCGTTCCCCCTGGTCCAGCACTTTCCCGTCCTCATCGTGACGGTGCTGGCGTGTGCGCTTCTCGCAGTGTTGCGTGCATGGCGCAGCAACAACCACGCTAAGAGCCGCGAAGCTGAGGCCCTACAGAAGCGCCGCGCGGACATTGCCGCGGACCAGCGCAACCGCTCTGAGCGCCTCTCCGTGGCAGAGCTAGTGGCACGTGAGAACACCCGCGTTCGTGAACGTAACCGCGAGGAACGCCGGCGCCGCCAAGCAGAGGAGCGCGAAAAGCGCCGCCAAGCCTCCCCCGACACGGATGAGCGCGAGGACTTCCTCCGCGCCGCGGCCGAATCCGCAGAGAAAGCGCGCCGCACACAGAGGCGCCCTCAGCAGAAACTCGACGAGAACCTGTACGAAGACTAACGCAGAGAATTAGCGCCCAGTACGCGCCGGACGAAGATCGCGAGGCAGGGAGAAGGTAATGGTCTCCGTCGAGGTCGTTACCTGCTCTACATCGCTGTAACCACGCTGATCAAGGAACTCGAGAACCTCACGCACGAGCAGCTCCGGAACAGAGGCACCACACGTCACGCCCACGGTGTTGACGCCGTCGAGCCATGCCTCCTCAATTTCGGAGGCGAAGTCCACGAGGTAGGACGCCGTCGAGCCGGCTTCCAGCGCTACCTCAACGAGGCGCTTGGAGTTCGACGAGTTCTGGGAGCCCACGACGATCATCAGGTCGCACTTCGGGGCAATCGCCTTAACCGACTCCTGGCGGTTCTGGGTGGCGTAGCAAATATCGTCTGACGGCGGGTTCTCCAAGTGCGGGAAACGCTCGCGCAGCTTATTGACAATCTCGATGGTCTCATCCACCGACAAAGTGGTCTGGGAAAGCCAGATCAGCTTCTCGTTCTGGAGGAAGTCTGGCAGCTTATCGACGCCCTCGATGCCATCCACCAAGTGCGTTACGTCCGGCGCCTCACCAGCGGTGCCTTCCACCTCTTCATGCCCCTCGTGGCCCACGAGGAGAATGTGGTAGCCGTCGCGCTCGAAGCGCTGTGCCTCCTTGTGAACCTTGGTTACCAGCGGGCACGTGGCGTCCAACGTCAGCTGCTTGCGCTCTTGTGCTTCTTTACGCACGCTTGGGGCAATGCCGTGGGCAGAGAAGACTAGGTGCGCGCCTTCGGGAGCCTCGGAGGCTTCCTCGACAAAGACGACGCCACGCTTGGCTAGCGATTCCACAACAAAGCGGTTGTGCACAATTTGCTTACGCACGTAGATGGGCGCGCCGTACTTCTCCAGCGCCTTTTCCACAGTCTCAACTGCACGGTCGACACCGGCACAGTAGCCGCGTGGAGCCGCCAGGAGCACCTTCTTGGCAGTTTCAGTCATGGCACCAAGAGTATCGAAAAACCGCCGCATACTGTAGTTCCCTCCCCAGCATCGCTGCCCGCTGGCAGTGAATGTCCGAGGCACCTCCTAGACTGTACGCAGAACACAGCACGAAGGAAGGACTACGCGTGAACCAACCGGCTAATTCCGCGGAGGCACCGTGGCCCGTTGGCAAGGTCAATGACCAAGTTAAAGGCTGGATTGAGCGTCTCGGCTTTCTATGGGTCGAGGGCCAGATTACCCAGCTCAACATGAAACCGACATGGAAGCTGTCCTACATCACGCTGCGTGATGTGGAGCAGGAGAAGTCCGTACAGCTCACGTGCAATACCTCGCTTATCCGCAACTCCCCGTCACCGCTCAAAGATGGAGACCGCGTTGTGGTCTACGGTAAGCCGGCTTTTTATGCCGGTCGCGGCAGCTTCTCACTGTGGGTCACCGACATTCGCCACGTGGGCATCGGCGATCTTCTCGCCCGCGTGGAGATGCTGCGTCAGCGCCTCCGCCAGGAAGGTTTGTGCGATCCTTCTCGCAAGCTGCCTCTTCCCTACTTGCCGAAGAAGATCGGCCTCATTACTGGGCGTGGTTCGCATGCCGAGCGTGATGTCCTTTCCGTGGCGCAGGACCGCTGGCCGGCCGTACAGTTCGAGGTCATCAACACAGCGGTGCAAGGTGCTACCGCCGTGACACAGGTCGTGGATGCGCTGCGGACTCTCGACGCCAACCCGGAGGTCGATGTCATTATCATTGCCCGCGGTGGCGGCTCAGTCGAAGACCTTCTCCCCTTTTCTGAGGAAGCCCTCCAGCGTGCAGTCGCTGAGGCCCGCACTCCGGTGGTGTCAGCTATCGGTCACGAGCCGGACCACCCCGTGCTTGATGACGTCGCCGATCTCCGCGCTGCTACCCCGACCGATGCTGCAAAGCGCGTCGTCCCTTCCGCAGCCGAGGAATACGCGCTCATTGATGAAGCCCGCTCCCGGATGGCGGCTGCACTCCGCGGATGGGTCGAGCGCGAGCGCCGAGGACTGGAGAATATCCGCTCGCGTCCGGTTCTGGCAGACCCTATGGTCCCGATTAACGCCCGTCGCGACGAGCTGGAGCATCACGTGTCGCTCATCCGACGCGTCATCACGCACCACTTAGATCGGGAAAGCAACCAGGTAGCGTCGCTGCGCGCTCGGGTTTCTGCTTTAGGCCCCTCGGCCACACTCGAGCGCGGCTATGCCATCGTGCAGGTCGTCCCGCGCGACGGGAGTGGGCCCGATGTGGTCACGAGTTATAAGCAATCACCTCCGGGCTCGCAGTTGCGCATCCGCGTGGGCGATGGCTCCATCACCGCCGCGGCGATGGCTTCTCAGCCGGCAGACTGAGCTCCCTACACTGAACACAGACGAAATACGCACACACGACGCACAAGAAACAGATAGGAACCACCATGACTGACACCATTGGCACCGGACAACCCGGCCAGGACGCATTCCCTCCCGTTGCGGAACTGAGCTACGAGCAAGCTCGTGATGAGCTTATTGAAACCGTGAAGATTCTAGAGCTGGGCCAGATGGGCCTCGATGAGTCCCTGAAGTACTGGGAACGTGGTGAGGCTCTAGCCAAAGCCTGCGAGGCACACCTAGATGGCGCCTCCAAGCGCGTAGAGGAAGCACTACGTAAGAACGACGACCAAGAAGACGTACAAGTAGAGGAAGCGTAAATGAAGATTTACGGATACCCGGGTGAACGTGTCGATTTCGTCTCCAAGTCTGGTGGAGCAGGTTCCTTGATGTTCGGTGACCCCCGCCACCTCGCCGAGGAATTTTTCGGCACCCCGCATACCGCCCACGGCGAGGAGATCAGCTACTTTTCGGGCTCGATTGTTCTGCGCTTTGCCCAGGACAAGCTCACTGAGATTACTCTCTTCCCCGGCAAGTCACAGCACGAAAAGGTCGATGTCTACCTAGCCAAGACGCGCCTGAGTGGTCTCGACCAAGAATCTCTTAACCAGACCGTCGGCGACAGTGTCGACGTGGATTGGAACGGCACACTCCAGCGCGTTACGTTCCGCTGATGACGCTGCCGTCTTCGGCAATCTTGAGCGGCTCCGCCTTAGCGAAGGCGGTCAAGGCTGTTTCATAATCTGCGTCCGAGGCTGAGCCTGTCAGTACTAGGCGGGCATCGCCCAAATCGGTAATCCAGAGGGGGCGAACGTCCTTATCATCGCTGCTCAGGATTTCGACGTCGTGGCCTGCTACCTCTCGGTGCTCGGAGTG
The DNA here is from genome assembly GCF_016889985.1 of Corynebacterium sp. FDAARGOS 1242. Classification (NCBI taxonomy): domain Bacteria; kingdom Bacillati; phylum Actinomycetota; class Actinomycetes; order Mycobacteriales; family Corynebacteriaceae; genus Corynebacterium; species Corynebacterium sp. FDAARGOS 1242. Next base: position 1,395,000 of record NZ_CP069568.1, read on the forward strand.
GGCACGGTAGTGGGAGTCGTAGGCCGAGGGGACGTCGCCAAGCGCCAGCTGTGTCTGCGCCGATTCGATGTAGCCTTCATGTGGGGTCAGCCAGCTCACCACGGAGCCAGTTTCAGCGCCCATCTGCTTGCGGCGCGCTGCATTGGGCTGCCACCCTTCCGGCAACACTGGTTCACGGATAACGGCTCCATTTCCGCGTGCTTCCATCTCCAGGAAGGTCTTAGCATCAACATCCTGCACCGGCCCCGATTTTTCCGGGTTAATCGAACACAGGCCCGTGGCACCCACCGCGGCGAACATCATGATGAGAATGACGCCGACACTCAAGGTGATGTCACGCGCACCCTCGAAAATTTTTGGTTTCTCTTCAGCAGCCACCCGCCTAGTATCGCACGCCGCCTCCCGCAAACGCGACACCGGCTGTCTACCTGCGGTTACGACCCCAATCACCCCCAATCCCACATCTGGGGGAGGCATTCGGGCTTGGATTCACCACAAAAGTGGAAGAATAGAAAACGTATGCCGGGTATTTCCCCCACCCCGAGCTGAGCCACCTGAAAAGAAAGGGACCAATCACACATGTCCGATAACACGTCTTATATCCCCGACCGCAACCTAGCCATGGAGCTGGTGCGCGTCACCGAGGCTGCTGCGTTGGCTTCAGGTCGCTGGGTTGGCCGTGGACAGAAGAATGAAGGCGATGGCGCGGCGGTGGATGCCATGCGCAAGCTCATCAACTCCGTTGAAATGAACGGTGTCGTTGTCATTGGTGAGGGCGAAAAGGACGAAGCCCCGATGCTCTTCAACGGCGAACAGGTCGGCACCGGCACGGGCGCTGAAATGGACATCGCCGTGGACCCAGTAGACGGCACCCGTCTCATGGCTGAGGGCCGCCCGAACGCCATCTCGGTCATCGCCGCTGCTGAGCGCGGCACCATGTATGACCCGTCCGCTGTCTTCTACATGCAGAAGATTGCGGTGGGCCCGGATGCCGTCGGTTCCATTGACATCAACGAGTCCGTTGCCTGGAACGTGAAGTCCGTAGCTAAGGCTAAGGGCATTCGCCCGTCTGACTTGACCGTTGTGGTGCTCGACCGCCCGCGTCACGAACAGCTCATCAAGGAGATCCGCGAGGCCGGCGCGAAGGTCCGTCTCATCATGGACGGTGACGTGGCTGGCGCCATCGCTACCTGCCAGGACAGCAACTCTATTGACCTCATGATGGGCATTGGCGGAACCCCGGAAGGCATCATCACCGCCTGCGCCATGAAGTGCATGGGTGGCGAAATCCAGGGCAAGCTGTGGCCGAAGGATGAAGCGGAAGCGGAAAAGGCTCGCCAGGCTGGCCACGACCTCGACCGCGTGCTCACCACCAATGACCTCGTCTCCTCTGAGAACTGCTACTTCGCCGCTACTGGTGTCACCAACGGCGACATGCTGCGTGGTGTGTCCTACCGCAAGAATGGAGCGACTACCCGCTCCCTCGTCATGCGTTCCAAGTCCGGAACCATCCGCTACGTGGACTCCATCCATAAGCTGGCCAAGCTGCAGGAATACTCCGTTGTGGACTACACCAATCCACACGATGATGAAAGCTAGTCCACTGACCTCATAACAGTGCTACGGTAGCGGTCAATGCCGTGCCACGGCACACACTAAATCCCCAACTCATTTCACTTCACAAGAAAAGGTGACTTCATGACTGAATACCGCATTGAGCACGACACCATGGGCGAGGTCAAGGTTCCGGTCGACGCCCTGTGGCGCGCCCAGACCCAGCGTGCAGTGGAGAATTTCCCAATCTCTGGCCGCGGCCTTGAGTCCGCTCAGATTCGCGCGCTTGGTCTCCTCAAGGCCGCGTGTGCTCAGGTGAACAAGGATTCCGGCAAGCTGGATGCCGAGAAGGCAGATGCCATCATCGCTGCTGCTACTGAAATTGCTGAGGGCAAGCACGATGAGGCTTTCCCCATCGACGTCTTCCAGACCGGTTCCGGCACCTCCTCCAACATGAACACCAACGAGGTCATCGCCTCCATCGCCCACAACAACGGCGTGGAGATTCACCCGAATGACCACGTGAATATGGGCCAGTCCTCCAATGACACCTTCCCCACTGCCACCCACGTGGCTGCTACCGAAGCTGCTGTCAATGACCTCATCCCAGGCCTCAAGGTCCTGCACGAGTCCCTCGTGGCAAAGGCTAAGGAGTTCGCCGACGTGGTGAAGTCTGGCCGTACTCACCTCATGGACGCCACCCCGGTTACCTTGGGCCAGGAGTTCGGCGGCTACGCACGCCAGATTGAGCTTGGCATCGAGCGCGTCGAAGCGACCCTGCCGCGTTTGGGCGAGCTGGCTATCGGTGGCACCGCTACCGGTACGGGCCTGAACACCTCCGCTGACTTCGGCGGCAAGGTCACCGAGGAGCTCGTTAAGCTCACCGGTGTAAAGGAGCTGTCTGAGGCCAAGAACCACTTCGAGGCTCAGGCCGCGCGCGATGCCCTCGTGGAGTTCTCCGGCGCAATGCGCACCGTGGCTATCTCCCTCAACAAGATTGCTAACGACATCCGCCTCATGGGTTCCGGCCCGCTGACCGGTCTGGCTGAGATTCACCTCAAGGATCTGCAACCGGGTTCCTCCATCATGCCGGGCAAGGTCAACCCGGTTCTGTGTGAGGCTGCCACCATGGTGGTCAGCCAGGTAATCGGCAATGACGCAGCTGTAGCTTTCGGTGGCTCCAACGGCCAGTTCGAGCTAAACGTCTACATCCCGATGATGGCCCGCAACGTCCTCGAGTCTTCCCGTCTGCTGGCAAACGTCTCCCGTGTCTTCGCTGAGAAGTGCATCGACGGCATTGAGGCTAACGAGGAGCGCATGAAGAAGTTCGCGGAGTCTTCCACCTCCATCGTGACGCCGCTGAACTCCAAGATTGGCTACGAGAACGCCGCTAAGGCCGCCAAGCACGCACTGCACGAGAAGATCACTGTTCGCGAGGCAGTCATCGACCTTGGCTTCGTTGACGGTGAAAACCTCACCGAGGAAGAGCTTGACGAGCGTCTCAACGTTCTTACCATGACCAACCGCGACCGCGACGACTTCTAAAAGTCCCGCCCGCTCACGGCCCTGCCGCCCTCCTTCGGGAGGGCGGTTTCGTCGTTTTCACCGCCCACCTCCACCACCTATGGTGACCCATGCCATAGCTTTAATACATTTTTCCAAACATCACCAACATTGCACTTGGTGCAAACTTACACTGGGTGTAGTGTTGCACTCTGTGCAAGAAGAACTGTCATTACGCGAGCAGAAGCGCCTCAAGACGCGCCTGCGAATCGAAGACGCCGCTACCCGCTTAGTGGACGAGCGTGGATTCGCCGACGTGACCGTTGAGGAAATCTGTGACGCAGCGGGGATTTCTCGGCGCACCTTTTTCAACTATTTCGATTCCAAGGATTCCGCCGTACTCGGGGCACCGAGCCACGAATTTACGGAAGAACAGAAGAGCACATTCCTCAACACCCCCACGGATAGCGTCTTCAGGCTGGTAGTTGACCTTGTCAAGGACCACCTCGTTGGCCAACACGTCGATAACGTGATTACGGAACGCCGCCGCCGGATTTCCGGTGACGCTGACGCCGCGGCGGCGTCGCTCAGCCGAAAGCGAGCCAAGTCCAACGAGATCCTAGGGCTCATCACAGAACGGCTACATCAGGATCCTGATTTGCAACTCATGCCCTCAGTCACGGCTGAGACGGAGGCCATTCTCATTGCCTCCGCGATGAGGGAAGCCTTCTGGTTAGCCACAGCATCGCCGGATTTCAGCTGCGACATCCCCTTTGAGCAACGCTTTGAATCTGCGCTCACACTCATTAACGATTTTTCGAAAGGACTGACATGGTAGATACCGCGGCTCAGCCGGCCTCTCCGGCCGACAATAACAAGCCCGAGAACAACCTTGCCCTCGTTTTCTCTGCCCTAGTGCTCACCATGCTGATGAGTTCCCTGGGCCAGATGATTTTCGCCACTGCCCTTCCCACCATCGTGGGTGAACTTGGCGGCGTGGACCACATGAGCTGGGTCATCTCCGCTTTCTTGGTGATGATGACGATTGCCATGCCGATTTCCGGCAAGCTCGGTGACATGATGGGCCGCAAGTGGCTCTACATTGGTGGCATCGCCATCTTTGTCATCGGTTCCACGCTCGGTGGCTTCGCCGACACCATGAATCTGCTCATTATCGGCCGCGCCGTGCAGGGCTTTGGCGCCGGTTTCATGATGATCTCCTCCCAATCCATCATTGCGGAGGTCACCACTTCCCGTGAGCGCGGCAAGTTCATGGGCATCATGGGTGGCGTATTCGGCCTATCCTCCGTCCTTGGACCGGTGTTGGGTGGTTGGTTCACGGACGGCCCTGGCTGGCGCTGGGGCATGTGGATGAACATCCCACTGGGTTTGCTCGCCATCACGGTCTGCACCTTGGTTCTCCACCTACGCGTCGGCGATGCAGACTTGCGCAAGTTTGATCTCCTCGGCGCAATCTTCATTGCGATCACCACCGCATCCCTCATCCTCATGACGACGTGGGGCGGAACTCAGTACGAGTGGTCCGATCCGATCATCATTGGGCTTGGCATTACCGTGGTCATCGGCTCTATCATCACCGTCTTTGTGGAGTCCAAGGCCAAGGAGCCGCTCATCCCGGTCCAGCTGTTCAAGAACCGCAACATGGTTCTGACTACCGCTGCCGGCATGGTCCTGGGCTTGGCTATGTTCGGTGTGCTGGGATATATGCCGACCTACCTGCAAATGGTCCACACTCTGACCCCGACTAAGGCGGGTCTCATGATGATCCCGATGATGGCGGGCATGATCGCGACCTCCACGGGCGTTGGCTTCATCATTGCCCGGACCGGCCACTACAAGCGCTACCCCATCATCGGCCTAGCCATCACCGCCGGCACGTTGTTCTGGATGTCCACGCTGACTGCGGATACCTCTCTGGTTCAGCTTGGCGCAGAATTCCTCGTCTTCGGCATCGGTCTGGGATTTGTCATGCAGGTTCTGGTCCTCATTGTCCAGAACTCCTTCCCCATCGCACTCGTCGGAACCGCGACTGCGGCAAACAACTTCTTCCGCCAGATTGGTTCTGCCATCGGTGCTTCGCTGGTGGGCTCCCTCTTCATCCACAACATGAAGGATGAGTTGGCCGCTAACATGCCTGCCGCCATCAAGTCTATGGGTGCGGCCGGCAAGCCCTTCGCTGAGAAGTTCGCGGGCGCCGAAGGTGGTTCCTCCAACCTCACCCCCGCCCTCGTTGCCCAGATGCCGGAGCCAATTAAGGACGTCATTCTCAACGCCTATAACGACGGCCTTACTCCGGTGATTCTCCTCATGGTGCCGATGGCCATCATCGCGCTCCTGCTCATCCTTCCGGTGCGCGAGGAGCACCTCAAGGAGACCATTTCCTAACGAGCCCCTCCCTAAAAGGAAATCCTCGCTCCACCATCATGGAGCGAGGATTTTTCATGTTGGGGCTTAGCGCAGAATTCCTAGCTGACGAGCAACCTGGGTCGCTACACCGATAAGTGCGAGCACACCAGAAATGATGCCGACAATGGTCCCAGCATTCATTCCGCCGGAGCTCAACTTCCCACCCAAGGAATTTTTGCGCACAGTCACCGTCTTGGTCACTTGGTTATCCGACACCTGCGGCTGACCGTTGCGCAGCTCATACGTATTAAACGTGATGGTTGCGGTACCTTCCGATTTGGCCTCGTAGGTACCGTCTTCGTTGACGTCGAGGACCTCCGGATCGCTGGAGCTTGGCGACGCCGCCGGGATCCCCAAAAGCGCACCATTGTAACCTTCGATCCGGAGCCCCAATCCACCCGAGGCACCCGGTGCGATGCCTCCGGTGAAGAACAGTTCAGCATTGTCAATTTCGCTGGGGGGAACGGCAATCGGGAAAGCATACCGCCCCTTATCTAAGCGCGTTGACGTGCGGTTCCTTTCCACATCTTCGAAATCTTTGAAGGAAAACTCTCCGGCAGTAGCTGTGCCAACTTCAGCAACTGCAAAAAATCGGTTCTTCGGGGAAATCATGTTGTCTAGGTGACCAGTTTCCCCGTGACCGCTGAGTTTGTTCGACCATTCCTCGGCCCAACCTTCAATTGCCTGATCAGCGCCCTTGTAGTTAACATTTTCGGCGCTTTTGAAGGCATCGGTGACATTCCAGCAGTCGACCCCCGGCACACGATGGTGATCCAACTCGGGACCAAGGTTTTCCTCGGCTGCTCTCTGCAGCGCAGCGTGCTCGAGTCCGCGACTCCAGGAAATAGAGTTAACGTACTCTTCACGGGAATCAAGCCCCTCACGTTGCGCGAGGTCACGTAGCGGTACATTCCCAATGGAGAGATTCGCATCCCAGGCTCGAGCTCGGATGGCCCGAATCTGGCGCACCATCAGGTCGATCTCGGACTCCATGACGGGCTCAGCGAAGACATAACCAAGCACACCATCGGGATAATTAACGTCGAGCTCAGCTACAGGAACCGAGCCTGCAGACGGAAAATCCGCAGCCGTGGCGACAGGTGCGGCGAAGGCACCGACCGTCACGGCTGCGGCGGTAGTAAGGGAAAGGACAGATGTGCGGAGAGACATGGTTCACCCACGGAAACTAGAGGAATAAATACATCCCCTAGCTTAGTGGCGCCTACTTCCGCTTATCGGCGATTTCTGCTCTCTTTTCCTCCGGCTTCGGCAGGAGCAACTCGTAGACATCGGTGTCACGCCACTGACCAGCGAGGTCACCGTAGGTCATCTTTGCCATGTGAGAGTAGGTTCCCACCTTCACGAAGCCGCGAGACTTGTGGAGGCCAGCAGAACCTGCGTTCTCCGGGAAGATCCACGAGTGGATAGCCCACTTGTGGAGGTCACGGCACACCTCGATGAGTCGGTCCAACAAGGCGCCGCCGATGCCTCGTCCCTGGGCTTCCTCGCTCAAGTAGATGGAGTCCTCCACCACACCGTGGAACACGGTGCGGGTGGAGGCCTGTGCGGCGCAGACCCAGCCGAGCACCTTCGAGTCATCTTCTGCCTCAACGGCGACGAAGACCGAGGACATAATCTTGACGTTCTTAAACTCCTCGAAGGTCAACGAGCGGGTCTCATAGGTGGCGTGGCCAGTGTTGAGGCCCTGCTCGTAGATTTCACGCATCTGTGGGTAGTCCGCTGCAGTGAACGGGCGGATGCGGAAATCCTTCTTTTTGTCTTTCGCGTTTTCGCTCATGGCCACCATTATTACTGGGCGTACTACAATTCTGCCAAGCTACACGTAGCGATGATCGCCACCTGCGAACGCGCTAATTCTCACCTTCGAGCAGATCGGTGACGAGCTCCGCAATGGCCGAACGCTCCGAACGCTGCAGGGTGACGTGCGCAAACAGTTCGTGTCCCTTCAGCTTTTCGATGACTGCCTGCACACCATCGTGCCGGCCCACACGCAGGTTGTCGCGCTGCGCGACGTCGTGCGTCAGCACAACGCGCGAACCGCGGCCGAGTCGGGAAAGCACAGTGAGAAGAACGTTGCGCTCAAGGGACTGGGCCTCATCAACGATGACGAAAGAATCGTGAAGGCTGCGGCCACGGATGTGGGTCAGCGGAAGCACTTCAAGGAGGCCGCGGTCCTGGACCTCATCCATGACGTTTTCGGATACAAGGCCTTCGAGGGTGTCGTACACCGCCTGCGCCCACGGGTTCATCTTCTCGCTCTCAGAGCCCGGAAGGTAGCCCAGGGACTGGCCACCGACCGCATACATCGGACGGAAGACCACGATGCGGCGGTGCTCACCGCGCTCCAGCACAGCCTCAAGACCCGCGCACAACGCCAGAGCCGACTTACCGGTACCAGCACGGCCGCCGATGGACATGATGCCAACCGTGGGATCAAGCAGCAGATCGAGTGCCACTCGCTGCTCAGCGGAACGGCCCTGCAGGCCGAACACGTTGGCATCGCCGCGCACGAGGCGCACGGCACCTTCAGCAGTCATGCGACCTAACGCAGATTGTGCTCCTGCTTGCAGCGTGACGCCGCAATGCACCGGAAGGTCCTCGATGCGGGTTCCGGCGGTGGTCACTGATCCGTCGATAAGCACCTCGCCCTCGCTGTACAACTCATCGATAACGTCTGCGGTGGTATGAACCGTGGCCATGCCGGTGTAGCCGGTCAGCACGACGTCCTGGGCGTGGTACTCGTCTGCCTGCAGGCCCACAGCACCGGCCTTAACGCGCAGCGGGACATCCTTGGTGACGAGGACAGTATCCTTGCCCTCGTGCTGCAGATTAAGCGCGCAGGCGAGGATGCGGTGATCCCCCTCCGGGCCACGGAAGGCTGCAGGAAGTAGGGACTGGTCTTGGTGGTTGAGCTCCACGCGCAGCGTACCGCCTTCGGCGCTCACTGGAACCGGCTGGTCCAGTGCATCGTAGGTGGCGCGAAGGTCCTCCAAAAAGCGAAGAGCTTGGCGGGCGAACCAGCCAAGCTCCGGGTGATGACGTTTTCCTTCCAGCTCTGAAATAACGACGATGGGCAGAACCACATCGTGCTCGGCGAACTTGCGTAGCGCCCACGGATCGGAGAGGAGGACAGAGGTATCAATGACGTACGTCTTAGTGGCCACGGTGGCCTCATTCGACTGCTCAGTGAGGACGGAAGGATTGGTCATGGCGTCAGGGTTCTCCCTTGTGGTGCCGACCCAACTCATCGACCTGGGACGGCGTGGTGAAGCGGGTGTGATGTGAACTATCCGGAAGCCCTATGGAAAGCTCCGGACACTGCCCAAGCTAGAGGCCGAAGGTTGAAATTACATGGGTGCAAGATGAACAGTATTAAAACGACAATCCCCGGCGTCACACCATTCCCACGAGTCAACGTGGGGTGGCATGAGCGCCGGGGAAAAGGTTCTAAGGCGAAGCCTTATCTACGAGGTTCTTAGTCGATGGTGGCCTCGTACTCGCCGGAAGCACCCTTCATCCAGGAAATGGTGCCGTTGGTGAACTCCTGAATCCAGCCGTTACCCTCGGCCTTCTCCGGTGCGGTAGGCAGGCCGATCTCGCTGTCCAGGCCGCCCTCTTCAGCCCAGGTCTCAGCGATCTTGCCGATAACCGGCTGGGAGCCAGCATCCTCGCTGAAGGCGAGCAGCTTGTCCTTGGCGAAGGTAGCGATGCTGCCGTTGTCAGAGGTCTCGACGGACTGCGGATCGCCCCACTCGGCAGCCTTGTCCTTAATAGCCTTGGCGAAGTCGGCCGGAACCTCAACCTCACCGTTAGCGGTCTCGATGGACTCCTTGCCGCCCTCGGAGTCAGAAGACTCGGAGGAATCAGCAGAATCAGAAGCGTCTGCGGAGTCAGAAGAATCTGCGGAATCGGAAGAATCTGCGGAGTCAGAAGCGTCAGCGTCCTTATCCTTGGAGCCCTTTACGGAATCCTTAGCGTCGTTGGCAGCGGAGCCGGCAGCGTCGGTGGCGTCGGCAGCTGCGGACTGGGCAGCGTCGCCAGCCTCCTTTGCAGCATCCTCAGCGTCGGAGCAAGCTACAACACCCAGGGACAGGGTGGCAGCAGCGATACCAGCAGCGAAACGACGGGTCATCTTCTTCATTGTTTATTCCTTTCTCATGAACGTTTGTTGAGAACGGACTCCACCGTAGGTTCGCAAAATTTTTTTAGCCACCACCCATCCGGTGATTTGACAACAAAATTACAGAATTATTTACGTTTCCGCTGCTGAGAGCCCCTATATCTTTTCGGTAACGGTTTTATTTTCGAAGCTCCTTGGGCCTTCCTGCGTGCTTGCTTGGCCTTTGCTTTGTCGCGTGCGCTGCGTTTTTCAACGTTGTTGCGAGAGGTATTCCTTGTTCTTCCCTTTGCCACGCCCACGAAGTCTTGGATCTCATCGCTGTCGTCAGCCTTGCGCCAGACGAGTCCGATTTCCGTCAGGGGAACGGAGGGGTCATTAAAGCCGAGCGCAACTACTTGTTTCTTGCTCAGCACTTTAAGCAGCGGACGTGGCGCCACCACGATTCCCACGTTGGCGGCGACGACTTGGAGTGCGGTGCGGACCGAGGGGACGTCGACAAGCGCGTCAGCCCCAATTCTGTAATTCACAATTTCCTCAGCGACATCCTCAGGGTCGAGGTCCTCCCCTACCTCAGCGTAGACGGAGTCTTTGGGCACTGCGATGCCCGGTGCTTCCTCGTAGAGACGGACAATATGGAAGCTCTCATCGATGCGCGGATCGGGCAGACGAGTAAGCGCCACATGTGCGTCACCTGCCAAAAGCACAGCTGTGGCATCATCTGAGTCGAGCGTGACAAGGGACTCTGCAGAATGCATATCACGGTAGCGGCGAAACCATTTGCCGGGTTCGGTACCAGTGGAAAAGACAAGGCGGAGCATGCATCTCATCCTACGGTGCTGCTACCGTGGTGAGCGTGACTGATACCCCACATACCAATGCGACCGAGCCTTCCGGCACTGCCATGCGCGCGCAGACTGCGGCCAAGAAGCTGGGTATTTACCTGCCCGCCGCCCCGGAAGACTTTCAGGCTAATGCTGTAACACACGCGGAGCTGCGTGAGCTTCAAGAGAACCCACCCGAGTGGCTCGCTACACTACGCCGCGAAGGCCCCCATCCGCGCCCAGTCGTGGCGCAAAAGCTGGGCATCTCCGTAACCGCGCTGAAGAAGAACGACATGGATCGCCCGCTCACCACCGCAGAGATCAAAGAACTCCTCAGCGCAATGCCCGAATGGCTGGAAGCCGCTCGTAAGGCACACGCTGAGGAGCGCTCGGAAAAGAGTAGCGAGGCTTAAACCAGCTTCCATTCCTCAAGGCCGTCATACAGCGGGAAGTCTGCGGCGACCTTTTCAACGCGGGCGCGCAGAGAGGCGACGTCCGCGTTCTTACCGTTAGCCAGTGCCGTACCGATAACATCGGCAACCTCGGTGAAGGCCGCGGTATCCAGGCCACGGGTAGCCAGGGCCGGAGTACCGATTCGCAGGCCAGAGGTGACCATCGGCGGGCGCGGATCATTCGGCACAGCGTTGCGGTTGACGGTGATACCTACCTCGTGGAGGAGATCCTCGGCCTGCTGGCCGTCGAGTTCAGAGTTGCGCAGGTCCGCAAGGACCAAGTGCACGTCGGTGCCACCAGTAAGCACGTCCACGCCGGCCTTGGTGCAATCCTCAGCGGTGAGGCGCTCTGCCAGAATCTGTGCGCCTTCGATGGTGCGCTGCTGACGCTCCTTGAACTCCTCAGTAGCAGCGATCTTCAGCGCGATGGCCTTCGCCGCAATCACGTGCATGAGCGGACCACCCTGCTGGCCTGGGAAGACGTTGGAGTTGATCTTCTTAGCAAAGTCCTGCTTGGCCAGGATGAGGCCGGAGCGCGGGCCGCCGAGGGTCTTGTGCACGGTGGAGGACACAACGTCAGAGTGCGGGACCGGGGAGGGGTGCAGGCCGGCGGCTACGAGGCCAGCAAAGTGGGCCATATCCGTCCACAGGTAGGCGCCAACCTCATCAGCGATGGAGCGGAAAGCCTCGAAGTCAATGGTGCGCGGGTAAGCAGACCAACCAGCGATGATGACCTGCGGCTTTTCGGCCAGTGCCTGCTCACGGACCTTGTCCATGTCCAAGCGCATGGTCTCGGGGTCCACCTCATAGGCAGCGACTTCGTACAGCTTGCCGGAGAAGTTGAGCTTCATGCCGTGGGTAAGGTGGCCACCATGGGCGAGGGACAGACCCATGATCTTGTCGCCCGGGTTAATCAGGGAACCCAGAACCGCGGCATTAGCCTGGGCACCGGAGTGGGGCTGAACGTTGGCAAACTCGGCACCGAAGAGGGACTTGGCACGATCGCGAGCCAGATCCTCAACGATGTCCACGTGCTCACAGCCACCGTAGTAACGACGCCCTGGGTAACCCTCTGCGTACTTGTTGGTGAGAACAGAGCCTTGGGCCTGCAGGACCGCACGCGGAACAAAGTTCTCGGAAGCGATCATCTCCAGGGTGTCGCGCTGGCGAGCAATCTCACCAGTGATGGCGCCGAAGACCTCTGGGTCGAGCTCGCGCATCTCTTGGTAGCGCACGTCAGCAGAATTCGAAGTGGTCATAGAAACGTAGAGTCCCTTCTCAAAGATGGTCCTGTGGAAAGTCGCCGAAGCTAGTTCTACATCCTAACGCCGACCTCCCCCGCGCGGGGGATTTTTCCTTCCCACTGATTGCACGCACTGGTCGGGCGAATGGAACAATGGTCGGCATGGCGCGAATGACCGACGGGAGCCCGTACCTCGACTTTGACCGTGATACATGGCGCGCCCTGCGTAAATCCATGCCGCAGGTGCTGACAGAGACTGAGGTTCAGAAACTCCGCGGCCTTAATGATCGCATCGATCTCACGGAGGTCGCCGAGGTGTACCTGCCGTTGTCTCGCCTTATCCACATGCAGGTCAAGGCCCGCCAAGAACTCACTGCCTCCACCGAGGCCTTTTTAGGCAACCCACCTACCCACGTACCTTTCGTCATTGGGGTGGCCGGTTCGGTGGCCGTAGGCAAATCCACCACGGCGCGTCTTCTCCAAGTGCTGCTGCAGCGCTGGGATTCCCACCCCAAGGTGGACCTTGTCACCACCGATGGCTTCCTCTACCCCACCGCTTACCTCAAAGAGCACGGCCTCATGCAGCGCAAAGGTTATCCCGAGTCCTATGACCGCCGCGCACTGATGCGCTTTGTCACCGACGTGAAATCCGGAATACCACTGGTGAAGGCACCTTTGTACTCACACGTGTCCTATGACATCGTTCCGGGTGAATACCAAGAAGTCCACCAACCAGACATCCTCATCTTGGAGGGCCTCAACGTTCTCCAAACCGGCCCCACGCTCATGGTTTCTGATCTGTTCGACTTTTCCGTCTACGTGGACGCCCGCGTGGACGATATTGAGCGCTGGTATATCGAGCGATTCCTCAAGCTTCGCCACACGGCTTTCCGCGAGCCGGGTGCGCACTTCGCGTCCTTCGCCGATATGACCGATGAGGAAGCATACGAGCAAGCCCGTGAGATTTGGCAGTCCATTAACCTGCCCAACCTCATGGAGAACATCCTGCCGACGCGCGTGCGCGCGTCCCTCGTGCTACGCAAAGGTTCTCACCATTTGGTGGACCGAGTCCGTATGCGCAAACTTTAGATTCGGCAGCTAGCGTCCAAAACGGCGCGAGCGCTGTGAATAATCTCGCAATGCGCGCAGGAAATCCACGCGTCTGAAAGCCGGCCAGTAGGTATCCGTAAACCAGATCTCAGAGTAAGCAGCCTGCCACAGCAAAAAGCCCGACAAGCGCTGCTCGCCCGACGTGCGAATAACCAGGTCAGGGTCCGGAAGGCCCTTGGTATACAGGTTGCTGGTGATGGCCTCCGCGGTCACGTTCTCCGCAATCGCTTCAGCGCTCAACCCCTTCTGCGCTTCGCTGCGAATGAGGCTCTGGACAGCGTCGACGATCTCCTGACGCCCTCCATAACCCACCGCAATATTGACGATGACGCCTTTGTGGTCTTCCGTAGCTGCAGCGGCACAGCGCATCTTCTCGGTGACCTTTTCTGGAAGCAAATCCAGATGCCCCACCAGGCGAATCTGACAATCCAGCTCACCCTGTGACAGGTGCGTGACTACATCAGAGATGATGTCGAAAAGCAGCTGTACTTCCTGCTGGCTGCGCTTGAGGTTCTCAGTGGACAGCAGGTAGATGGTCACGACTTCAATGTCGGTGCCATCGCACCACGAGATCATTTCACTGATTTTCCGCGCGCCTTGGCGGTGACCGTGGCTAATGTCCGTGAACCCGGCCTCCCGCGCCCATCGGCGGTTGCCGTCCGCCATGATGGCCACGTGCCGTGGTTGCGGCTTGCCCTTAATCTCTCGCGTCAGGCGCGCTTCATACAGGGGGTAAAGCGCTTGGCTGAGGAATGTCACGGTCTCGCCCTCCGCGTTAGAAGATGGACTTCTTACTGGTATCGAGGATGCCCGCTTCCTTCATAGCGGCGTCAACAGCCTCATCATCGAAAGGATCAATGCCATGGTCCTCCGCAAACATGGTGCGGCGGCGGAAACGGGAGTAGCGGCGGTGGAAGTTCCAACCGGCAAACAGCACTGCGACGCCCATCAGCGCAAGGATCAACAGGCCGATGGGAGACGCCTTACCAAACTCCGGCCCCACCGGCCCGCTTTGCGCGCCTTGGGCTAGAAGGGCGACGTCGTGTGCCGCGAAGTACAAAGCGTTCATGCTTCTAAGACTCCCCTACTTCCGGGATTCCTGCAAATAAATCATTTTCGGGCAGCTCCGTGGATACCCGCGTCTTAGCCAACTCAAATTCTTCCGTAGGCCAGTGCTGTTGTTGGACCTCCACGGGCGTCGCCAAGAATGCTCCTGCGGGATCAATCTGAGTGGCATGCGCGCGAAGAGCGTCCTCACGGTTCTGGAAGTAGTCCGCGCACTCCACCTGGGTGGTCACGCGCGCCATAATGTCACCAAACGTTGTGTCCCAGCGCGCCAACATAGGCTCGTAGGGGCTCACCTTGCCTTCCTCTAGCAGCAAATCGTGGAAGATCTTCATGCGCTGGTACACGAACCCGTGGCTGTAGTACAGCTTCTGAGGCTCCCAGGCCTGACCAAGCTCGGGGTGATAGGACTCATCCCCAGCCTTGTCCCACGCAATCATGGAGGAGCGATACACCATAAGGTGGTCTGGGTGGGGGTACCCGCCATTCTCGTCATAGGTGATGATGACCTGTGGTTTGAACTCGCGAATGATCTTCACCAGTTCTTGCGCCACATCATCGTCGTCCATGAGGGCGAAGCAACCTTCAGGGAGCAGGTCCTTAATGTTGGGCGCTAGCGGGTTACCCGGCAAACCGGAGTCAATGTGTCCCAGCCACGTGTGCTGGACGCCCAATGCTGCGGCAGCCTCGGCCATCTCCTCACGACGGATGCTGCCCATGTTTTCCAGTACCCCGGGGCGTTCCATGGCAGGGTTAATGATGTCCCCTCGCTCACCACCGGTACAGGTCACTACGAGGACCTCTGCGCCTTCGGCGGCGTACTTGGCGGTGGTGGCGGCACCTTTCGAAGATTCATCGTCCGGGTGCGCGTGGATAGCTAGCAGGCGCTTAGTACTCACTAGGTGATACATCTCCCTTTACCGTCGTCTTAAACAATGGCCCAGTCTAGTGGATAGTTTGTTCTGGCCGAAGGTTGGATAGAATCAGATTCATGTCATCCGCTGGTTCCGCTCGTCCTGCCTCCCGTTCCCAGTCCCGTTATGGCTCTTCTACTAAGAGCACGGGCTCGTGGACGAACCGCGCCATCGTCCTCGTCTTCTTGGCTGCCTTCATTGCCATGGTTGTCTTCGGCGTGCAGTATTTCCGTACTCAGCAAAAGGTCAATGCGAATATTTCCTATGTCTCGCACGAGATTATTTCTGACGACACCGCACGAGTTTGGGTCGACATTACCCGCAACCGCGTGGAAGAACCCGCATACTGCATTGTCCAGGCCTTCGATTACTCCAAGGCCGAGGTCGGCCGCCGCGAAATCGCCGTCCCCGCTGGCGGTGAGGAAGCCCAGCGCGTGGCTATCGACGTTCCTACGAACCACCGCGCGGTAGCTGGCGGCGCCTACGGCTGCTCCGGCGCAATCCCTTCCTACTTGGACATCGACACCATGGATTCTGTCGAATTCACGGGTGAGGCAACAGATAGCTAAAAGCCCAGCTATGCTAGTATGTTGAGCGTTCTGAATGGGCCGTGCCACCTGCACTTTTGCGCCCATTCTTTTGAGAGATTATCCGTAAACGGAAGGTTGCACCATGGCTGAGCAGCAGAAGCAGTACATCACCCCGGAAACCAAGGCCAAGCTCGAGGCCGAACTGCAGGCCCTCATTGACCACCGCCCGGTCGTCGCTGCCGAGATTAACGAGCGCCGCGAGGAGGGTGACCTTAAGGAGAACGCCGGTTACGATGCCGCGCGTGAGATGCAGGACCAGGAAGAGGCCCGCATCAAGCAGATTTCTGAGGTTCTGGCTAACTCCACCACCGAGCGCACCGCCGTTCAGGAGGGCGTGGCCCACATCGGTTCCGTTGTTCACGTCTACTACAACGGCGATAAGGACGACCGCGAGACCTTCCTCATCGGTACCCGCGCTGCTGCCTCCGACAACAAGGATCTGGAAACCTACTCCGAGCAGTCCCCACTGGGCGCCGCTTTGCTGGGTGCTGCCGAGGGCGAGACCCGCGAGTACACCGCTCCGAACGGCAAGACGTTGTCGGTCACCGTGGTCTCTGCAGCACCGTATGATTCTGCTAAGGCCGCCACGCCGCGCCAGTCCTAACTTATACTGCTCTACATCACCGTTTTTCTGAGAAAGAGTTCTACCCATGAAGAAGTTCACTCGTTTCGCCGCTGCCGGTCTGGCCGTCACCGCTGGTCTTACTCTCGCCGCTTGCCACCCGCCGAGCCAGCAGGATTCCGATGAAAAGGTCGACACCGCTGCCACCTTCGAAGGTGAGGCTCCGGGCGCCGGTGCTTCCGTGGAAACCGCAACCGAAACCGTGACCGAGGTTGCCACCGAGGTTGCCCCTGCGACTGGCTCCGAAGTTGTAACCAACTAGCTTCACGACGAAGCGGCACCACGATTGTTGTGGTGCCACTTTTCGCGTTTTGGTCCTCCGGTCTTAGTCCCCGTCTCGGGCCCATTCCCCAATCACGCCCGGAAGCACCGCCGGCGATTCTCCCAGCAGGTCACGTTTGTTGGGATCTCGCTCAACCTGCGTGGTCACGGATTTGATCCGCTTTTCATTCTCTCCTCCACGGGCCGCGCCGCCCATCATGGGCATCATGCGGAGGCCAGCAGCGCCCTTCGCTACGTGCGCCCCGGACTTGGCTGCCACTCCGGCACCGTTGTTTCCGGCTCCTCCAACCGCGCCCCCGATAGGGCCGGTGACGGATCCACCAGCACCGCCCGCGCTTGGCGACGCCCTTCCGTCCCTCGCCCCGCCAGACGCCGCCGCTCCCGGTAGTCCGCCGAGGACGGGGTGCGTTCCGGTCTGCGGTGAGGTGGCAGACGCTCCCCCAAGGCCCGCTGCCGACGTCAACGGGTTTTCAGGAATACGACCAAGCGCTCTATTCAGTCCGTTGTTCATGCCCCTCGGCATACCGCCTGTCAGCGCACCCGCTGTACTGCCACGGCCTCCCGGCAGCCCCAAGGCTCCCATGCCGGATGCTCCCGCACCCGCGCCACTACCTAATCCGGCGGCCGACAGAGCTTGTCCGTTTGCCACCTGAACGCCACCCATAGGATTCACGGAACTAACCCCTGCGGTGGCTGCGGACGTGTTCATTTGGGAGGCGTCGATTGGCTCAAGCGCATCACCGAACCCTAGCTCGCTCAAGATACTGCGCCCACGGTTGCGCAAATCTGACTGGAACTGCGCAATCTCTGCGGCATCCATTCCCAGTTCCGAGAGCCCCTTCATCTGTCCAGTCGCAGCGTCAAAAGATCCCGGACCAACCTCGCCGCTCTCAATAGCCTCCGCAATCTGCTTTGGCCACGTAACTCCGTCGGTGTTGTACTGGGTTCCATCCCCAGCCACCGCACCGAATTCCGTGTTCACATCGCCCCCACCACTCGGCGGGGCTGCATCCATGAGCGCGTGTTGGTACGGCATAGCCATAACAACCCCCTCTTGCAGCAGCCCCTGCATATGAAGCAACGCTGCCCTTTCCGCTGCTGCGCGCGTAGCAGGCTCCGGGATAGCCATCACCTCGAAGGCAAGCGCCACCGCCTCCGCCTGGGTACTCATAATGCGGGCTTGCAAGCCGAAGAGCTTCTGCTGCATTACCTCGGAATTTGCAATGAAGTGTGTACCAGCTTGCGCTACCTCGCGGATTTTCGCTGCCGCTCTCGTCGTTGGTTCGCTGTCATTCTCCGACTCCAACGACGCCGCCGAGGCGTGCAGCCCCTGAACAATGTCCCCCACTTCCGTGCTCAACGCCCTCCAGCGCGCTTGCGCCTCTGAGACGTCCCAGAATCTCGTAGTGAACAAATCTGAAGCCAACCCCATAATCGAAGCCCCTGGGTCCACTACCGGCATCGTGAACCCAAACGGACTATATCCAGGGTCCGGTTGCTCCACGATGGGCATGGCCTCTGCCCCACCGCCGCCTCCGGCATCCGCGACATCGAGCCCACGGCTATTCAATTCATCCTGCGATTCGAAGCCCGCTAGCTCGGTTTGAAGTGTGTCCCCTAGCCATGCGACCTGACTCCTAAATCCGTCAAGCGAATTTCGCGCCGACCCCGGATCCGTCGCCAACACACGCTGGTGGATCGCACCGACTTCACTTAGGCCCGTAACTGTAGAAAATCCCCCGTCAAGTGGGCTATGGATTCCCATTGACGCCTTTTCAGCTCTTCGGCCCAACCTTGTGATGTCGCTAGATCTTTGATCTACATTTTCTTGGTCTATAAACATTTTAAACTCCCTTTTAAATCAATTTAGATAAGAAATCAGCGGATGATTGACACTTATCGCGCATCGAAACTGCGGCAGTAGACTCAGTCCAGGAGACAGAAATGAGCCCTTGAACTGTTTGCACATAAGAACTGCATGTAACTCCCCGAATGAACGTGTCTTCCGCGGTGTAAATTTCCCCCGGTATCCCCACAAGCCCCGAGTATTTACCTGGATATAATTCTTGAATTTGTTCAAGGGTGTAATCTTGAGATTCAAGCACCAAGTAAGCCCGAGACCCCATAGTTCTCGATTGCACCGAGAACTGACAAGACCTATACCCACTTTCACGTAGCGGCCCCGAAGTCATTTCAACCCCTAAATCCGAAAATACCTCACTAGGAATCTCAGTACATGGGTCAAAGACTCTAAAGCCGGGCGCACTTCGATCGAAGTCCCCGAGCGGTGGCAGCACCCCGCCTCCAAAGACTTCCTCCCTACTAGCACTCTCGCCCTGCCTTTCCCCCATGGCGGTGGCATCAGCGACCCCCGAGTCCACTGAGCCACCGCCGCCCCTAACGTCAGAGAAATCGTGAGAGCCCCCGTTACTGTCGCCATGAGAACGAACACTCAGACCCTGCAATGATGCACAGCTCGATAGCACCCCCATACAAGCCGTCACCAACACAAGGCCCCCGATTCGCTTCATGGTTTCCCTTCTCAACCAATCTCTCTAACTTTTGAAGCCACCTCCCAGAGCGAGCTCCGTGAGCGGCTTCGGAAACAAGGATGCACGAAAAATCACGGGCTGTCTCGGCGAAATCTATGAATCACTTAAGAATTTGCTCAACTGACAAGATTTATCAATAAATACTATTAGAAGTTTGACAAATAGATACTGGCCAGACACTGTGACGCAGACAACCTTATCGCTTAAGGAATTAGGTGAATCTAATTTAAAAATTCTGGAGCGGGTACACCCGAATTACAATAATGAAAGTAGTTGACCTGGGATTTTTCGGTAAGGATTCTAGGCCAACAATTTTTCCAATTGGAGGCTTACCGCATGGAATGTCATACACGGGCAGCGGCTAGCAGATGCGCGATTTACGCCAAGAAAACTATCGAAAATGTTCACTAAAAAGAAAGGCCAAATTCCCTGCGCGTCCACTTAAGCGACCACTAATCAGCTTAGAAATATCCAATTCGGTATCCATACGGGCCGTCCTTCTACTCGTCGGAGTTTTCGACGAAACGGAAGAACTCTGCCGCCACGACTAGGCGACAAGCGAATGTCAGCCTGAGTATCGCCGATTGGGAAACCACGACTCACTCTGAGCCACACACCTGTGCCTGTCGTCGTGTGGAACGACGATTCGTGCTCCCTTCCCCAAAATACGCTCACCCCACCTCGTCGTCTGCGACGACAAAAGAAACTCATTGTTGCGACAGGCAATCACACCGCACAGTTCCGTCGTCTATGGCGACGATGAAGCTTTGTACTGGGGCAGACAATCGTGCCGCCGGCGTCGTCGTTTCTAACGACGATAGGAAAAGCGCCGATGCCTAAGTCTCAGCATTCCGCCGGGTTTCTACCCGCTTCATCACCGTCGTTTAGTTCGACGAACAAGCCAGCCTCACCGCCGTAGCCCTCTAAAAGGGAATATCGCCACCGCTGGTGTTGTCGCGGTCTGCCGGGTCGGTCATGTCGAAGACTTCCACGATTTCACCGTTCTCTAGCTCCACCTTTAATGCTTTGGCATCCTCATGCATCTTTGCCCTATGTGCCATAACATCCTCCGCAACACTACGAGCCCACCTGCGCATCGACGGTGCAAGCGGGCCTGTGGCTTGTGTTGTCACCCAACTGCCATCAGCCAATAGCCACACCACATCACCGGTAACCGGATCCAAAATATAAAAGGCTCTGCCTTCGGTCTTCATATTGTGATGACGCTGGCACAAACACACCAGATTATCCGGATGCGTTGGCCCACCCTCGGCATAATTAATCCGATGATCCAACTGACACATCCAGGCCGGCACATCACACCCCCGATGAGGCTTGGGGTTAGGTCACGGTGTGTGCGACGCCACCCCCGGCAGTCCCGCCGTGACCGCCCCCAAGAATAAGCTCCCTTGTTCTCACCTCATCAAAAGTCAGAACTCCATCGGCCGATGTTAAGCTAAAATCGCTTTGTGGATACATTTGATCAGAGGGATGCCGTGCTCAAGACGATTCACAGCTTGGGGTCCGATTTCCAACACACATCGGATCTTCGCAAAGCCCTCCCGGACCCAGAGCTACCTCAGCTCCAAGAGATCTTAGGTTGGCTCGGTCGTCATAAGTTACTCGACCTTTTTGGTCAAATGCCAGGCGACGTTGGAACCTTCAAGATCACACCGTTGGGCGAGGATTTTGCCGAAACAGATACCAGCACCAGAGTCCTTGCAGAACGAGCCATAGCGGGAGCAATTATGAATCAACAGACAAACTACAACTTTGGCTTTGCTCAGAATACGCAAGGCGACAACAACACAATCTCGGTGCATCAGGACATGAATTCCCACCTCGACGAGATTAAGAACATTCTCAGCGACAATGGCTACGAAGCCGAAGCCAAGGAGCTTGAAACAATCGAGATGACCACAGGGCCAAAGAGAGCAATTAGTAAAGTCGCCGGTTGGATTAATGAAAAATTCTTCAGCCCGGAAGTGCTTTCAGCGATTGCACCGATAGCCGGCCAAGCCGCACTTGACACATTTTAAACGAAAGGGTTCTCCCCATAATCTCTGCTGACCAAGCATTGGAGTATTTAGTAGACTCCGAGCGACCTTTATCAGATGGGCTAAGTGCTCTATACGTCCTCGCGAGCCGATTCGGGACTCTGGAACTAAAGCAATGGATCGATAAAGAGCTGTCTGGGTACGGAGACGACGAACCCGTTCCCAGTTACCGCATTCTATCCAATCCGACTATTCGCCTCACATTTGACGGACCCGTAGGTTATCCCTCGCGTCACCGCCTATTACAACCGTACGACGTTCCCGCCGAGCTACGAATACCCGAAAGTGGTCTATCGTTCCGTCAGCCATTGGTAGCACTCGAAGGCATGTCAAGATCGCCGCAAGGTAGCCGTATTCCACTTCCAGATGTATGGATTTACCGTTACCGTCAGATGCTGTCAGAGAGCAAGGCGTCGGGATTTCACATGCTCGAATTGAACGAGGCCGAAATCCAAGTTCCGTCTACCGCCATTGAATCAATGGTTTCGTCGATACGGGTCCATGCCTTAAGGCTGACGACTGCGATTGATGGGCTAAACGGCGAAGAGAAGGCAGGGGAACCAGTGGAGTCGCGGAATGCTTCGTTGAGGCAGGAGATTAATAGCTACGTCCAACTCACCATTTACAACAGTGCAGGTGGGCCGATTGATCATTCGCCGGAGATTAGGCATCAGCAGCAAATCAATTTTAATGCGGCGAGTTCTCTCTCCACGCAAGGCGATGGAAGCGTACAAGATTGGTCGATTTGAGGCGGCACGATACATCAAACCCGTTTCAGGCTTTAGCCCTATTTGGCCTCCTCACCGAGAGCACAATTCGAACCACACATAGGCGGGGAGGGTGGGCTACGTGTAGCAGGACAATGCATGGACCGACGCTGCGATCATCGACGCCTACGAACACGCCTACAACACCGCTCAACGCTTTGGAGCAGACGGCCGCGACAACGAAATGCCGCCCATGCGCGACCGCCAAACCATGGCCCGCCGCGTGCGCGGCTATGTCACACAGTCCAAGCGCAGCTCATACACGAGCGCATCCGCCCCAGGAAGCGCAACAAGCTCTGAGCGCAAAGCCCTCGCCACAATGGGACGCAAAGGCGGCAAGAAAGCTTCAGAACGCTGGCAAACCGATCCAGACGGTGAATACGCCCAGACCCAGCGCGCCACAATGAAGAATACCCTCCGGCAGAAGAAGATCCAGGATCAAACAACGCGTGCACGTGTGCAACTGGTTGTTGGTGAGGTCTTCGCCGATACCGGAAAGGTTCCCACACGCTGCGAAATCATGCGCGAGACGGGACTGCCAGAAGCCACTGTCAAGCGCCATTTACGATCTCTCCGCGAGAACGGCCTCCTGCCGATCCAGAGGGGGTCACACCGTTAGCAATATACGGTTGCCCAGCCGCGAGGCAGTGGAAGAGAAAAACCTTTTGCCGATACGTGCGCGTGGCGTAACGAGCTGGGGTGGGCTGTATCTCTGCCTACGTTGCCGTGTGGGTAAATCTGCGCAACCCCGCCCAGGTGATGCCTGCTCAATAGAACAGATCGACATACGCCCAACGGGGCATGTCTCGACGGGTAGCTACGGTAACCCCTACGCCTACCGCCAATGCGAAAGGGCTAACACGTGGCTACCAGCTTTTGTTGCGCGGGGGTATCTAGTAACACCGTGGTGACTATCCAGTAACGGGATGGTGAGTATCGAGTAACACTTTGGGAGAAGATTCTTCTGACCGCGTGACAAAAGGGCTCGCGGCATAATCAGAGGAGTCCGATCGTGACTGATTACCGGGCCGTGATGGATCTTGTCTTACAAGGCTGGTCCGTCCGTCAAATCTGCTCGACTGTGCGTTGCTCGCATACCACAGTTCAAAAGGCCCGCCAGGCAATGGCGGCACACCAGATCGCAACCGATGAACAACTCGCCGGTATCACCGACGAAGAAATGGCCACATGGTTTGTTGATGGTCGAAGTCTTGCCCAAGGAGATTTCGTGCCCATCGACTTCGACGCGGTGGCTAAAGCACGCACCGGCCGAAACAAAGTCACTCTCCAAGTCTTGTGGGGTCGCTACACCACCCAACCTGCTCGTCCGTCTCAGCGTTACTACAGCTACGAGCGGTTCCGCCAGCTTGTCGCCGAACACGTTGATGCCACAGGACTTACCGCACGCATTACGCATATCCCGGCACACACTATGCAAGTCGACTGGGCCGGTACCACGATGCGGCTGTTTGACCCGATTGATGCCCGGGGTACAAAAGTCAGTATTTTCGTGGCGTCACTGCCATATTCGGGAATGCTGTTTGCCTGTGCTTGCCCGAACCAGCGGCAAGCGGCGTGGCTGTGGGCACATATCCAAGCGTTTGAATACTTCGGTGGCGTTGCTGAAGTCATTGTGCCTGATAATGCTTCGACAGCGTCACACGCAATTGGTGCTGCTGACCGCAACCGGCAGGTTAATTCCACCTACGAGGAATTCCTCGAGCATTACAACACTGCCGCGCTGCCTGCTCGTGCTCGGCGTCCGAAGGACAAGGCGAACGTGGAAGCGGCTGTCAAGATCATCACCCAAAAAGTCATCCATACCCTCCACGGGCATCAATGCGTTGGGCTTGATGAACTCAATGCACGCATCCGCAGCCTAGTTGACGATATCAATGACGCGGTCCCGTTTCGTGGCACCTACACCAGCAGAAGAATGCTCTTTAATGAGTTTGAACGTGATGTGCTTGGCCAACTTCCCACAACACCGTGGCAGCATACCGAATGGAAACGTGCGAAAGTCGCCCCCAACTTCCACATCACCGTCAATACTGCTCACTATTCGGTGCCCTACCAGCTCGTCGGCCGGACTGTCGATGTACGTATCACTGGCAACGAAGTTACTGTCTTTGACGCTGGGCAGCGTGTTGCCACCCACCGGCTTGCCCAAGCCCGGGGGATCTATGTCACTGACGTGGATCATATTCCTGCCAACATGGCTGATACCACAGGGCTGTGGACCAGTGACTACTTCTACCGTGAAGCGGCCAAGATCGGGCCAGCGACCCAGAAAGTCATCGCAGAACTCATCAGCGCAAAGGCAATCCCTGCCCAGGCGTATCAGTCGTGTCGAAACGTACTAAATATGGGCAAGCACGCCAACAAGGCGATTTTGGAACAAGCCTGTGCCCGCTTGATCGCACCTGATGGCGCAAGGAGGGCCGTGTCGTATACCGCGGTGAAAAACATGATGGCTGCGGTACGCAAAGACCAATCCACCCGCCCGACAGGCCATGATCTTGCGCCAACAACACCGCCTGAAACACCACCAGCAGTTCACGCACGTGATACCCGCGGCGCGTATCTGGGTGGGTCTGCCCAGTTCAGCATGGAAAACCTTAGGAAGAAAGGACCTTCGAAGTCATGACACAGCCACAACCAGCATCAGCATCAGCACGCTTTCTAGATGAATCGGTCCTGCCGATCTTTACCGATCTGCGAATGACGGCCTTCGGGCGAACCGTGATTGATATTGCCGCAGATCCTGTCTTCGACTCGTGGAGTTTTTCCGACAAGGTGCTCTACGCACTCGATAAAGAAGTCGCGGCCAAGCGTGAGAGACGAGTCAACAAATTACTCAAAGCATCCCGATCGCCAAATCTCGATGCATGTATCGAAGACATCACCTACGCGCCCAGCCGCAACCTCAACAAAGAGCAAATCACCAGACTCGCTCACTGCCAATGGTGTCAAAAAGCGCAAAGCATTGTCATCCTCGGCAAATCATCCGTCGGCAAAACCTACCTGGCCCAAGCACTGCTTACCGCCGCGTGCAGAAACGACTACTCCGCCCGTTTCTTCCGCACAGACACACTAGCCAACCAGCTAATGGTGCTACGCCATAATGACACAGCACGCATGGAGTTTCTTCAAGACCTGCACCTGGCAGACGTCCTCGTTCTTGACGACTTCCTAACAACCCCGATTGATGCTGCCACAGCACACCAGCTGCTCAATATTCTTGCCGAACGCGAACACCGGGGATCAACGATCGTGACCTCCCAGTTCACGCCCGATGAGTGGTACAAATCCATCCCGGACGCTGTCATCGCCGAGTCAATCCTGAATCGACTCGTCGTTGGCGCTGAGATCATCACACTGGAAGGACCCAACATGCGCCTAGAAGCCAACGCAGAATAGTTGCTCATAGTCAACGCCCGGGTGTTACTCAATACTCACCCGGGCGTTACTGCTTGCTCACCACGGCGTTACTAAATCCGTGGTCCTAACAGCTTTAACACCATCCAGTGCAGACGACGAAAGGGGAAAGCATGACTAGCTGTACTCACCGGACACGTTAATCGACTACGTGCCATGAGGTCGCCTCCTGGTTGATGCCACTTGTTATACTTGTTATACTTGTGGCACCAACCAGGAGGTCAGCATGGACATGGATCAAACGCCCCCACCGGGCAAGTACGCCGCGACAGTCAAGGTCGGCCCCAAGGGGCAGATCGTCATCCCCAAGGGCGCGCGGGAGCTCTTCGACATCCACCCGGGCGACACCCTGCTCCTGCTCGCTGACGCGAACCAAGGGATCGCTTTGATGCGCCAGGAGACGCTCGATCAGATCGTCATGCAGGCGATGCCTGGCCATCAGACCCCCGTGGACTCAGAGGGTGATGAGGAATGAAGAACGTCGTGAGCTGTGCGGCTGTCAGCCGCAACTTCGGCAGCTTCACTGCCCTCGAAGACGTCTCCTTCAATGTCCGCGAAGGAGAGATCTTCGGGGTCGTGGGCCCGAATGGTGCTGGTAAGACGACCCTGTTGAACTGCCTGGAAGGACTGGACCGCCCCTCGTCTGGGCACGTCGAGGTGCTCGGCTGCGACCCCATCAAGGACCAGCACTCGTTGGCTCAGCAAATTGGGGTCCAGCTGCAAAGCGCGGCCCTGCCACCTCGCCTCACTGTGCAGGACGCCCTCGAGCTCTACTCCGCCTTCTACGAGCGTCCGCGGCCTTGGCGCGAACTGCTGAAGGATCTGGGGATCAAGGACAAGGCCAACGCCCGCGTTGACAGGCTCTCGGGTGGGGAGCGTCAACGAGTGTTCGTCGCCCTCGCCTTGATCAACCGTCCCCAGCTCGCTTTCTTGGACGAGCTCACTACCGCTCTCGATCCTCAGTCACGTCGAAACATGTGGGACACCGTCGAGCACGTCCGCGATAGCGGTGCAACGGTCGTTCTCACAACCCACTACATGGAGGAGGCCGAACGGCTATGCGACCGTGTAGCCATCATCGACCACGGCCGGTTGGTTGCTTTGGACACAGTGCCTTCCCTCATCCAGCAACATGCCGGTGACACCACGGCGAAGCTTATCCTGTCGGCGTCACCTAGCAAAGAGTTCGACCTCAACGGAGTTCCTGGCGTGACCAGCGCTCGAACAGAGGGACGGGAACTGACCATCCGCGGCGCTGCGGACGGGCTGCAGGGCGTCCTTGCTGCACTGGAGGCACACCGCATCACCGTAACGAGCATGAGCACGACGACCCCCGGCCTTGAAGACGTCTTCCTGGCCCTCACCGGTCGACACATCACCACCGAGGAGCAGGCGGCATGAACGCATATCGAGCCCTTCTCAAAGCCCTATGGCGCTCCCAGCGCCGCGACCCTGTAGGCCTGTTCTTCTCTTTCGGTTTCGCGCCGGTTTTGGTGCTGGCCTTGGGTGTGATCTTCGGTAACGATCCGCGACCGGAGTTCGGTGGACGGGGATTCCTCGATGCGACCCTGCCCGCCTTCGCCTCTCTTGTTCTCGCCATGACCGGGGTCCTCCAGGTGCCCGTGGCGATGCTGACCCTTCGTGACACGGGCGCACTCCGACGCCTGAGTCTTACGCCGCTGCGTCGTTCCACCTTCATCGCAGCGAGCCTCACCGTGCACTTCGTCGTAGGTATTGCGGGCATGCTCACCGCTTTGGCGATTGGGATCGGGGTTTTCGGGGTGCCCATGCCTAGCCACGTCCCAGGTGTCCTGGCCGTGTGCCTCATCGGGCTCAGCACCTTCCTCGCAGTGGGTTGCGCGCTTGCGGCGCTCTATCCGTCCGCCACTGCCGCTACGGGCATAGGGAACGTGCTCATGATCCTGCTCATGCTCACATCCGGAGCCTTTACGCCATTGGCGGCGATGCCGTCGGCGATTCAGCAGATCGTTAAGTACTCACCCGTCCGTTGGTTCGTCGACGCCGCTCAACACGCGTGGGACGGCGACCCACTAGCCTCCATGATCATGCCGGTGTTTCTTCTGTGCGTTGTACTCGCTGTCGCTGCTCTCGTCGGCCGGTGGCGCTTCCAGTGGGATCCGGTCCGATGACGACGCACGCGAGCGCCGCTCTTACACCTCGCCACCGACTCAAGGTCGCCCGCCTCGTCGTCGAGGAGGGCTGGCCGATCAGTGAGGTCCAACCCCCATCACATTCTTCGCCACCTGCCTGGCCGTCTTGGCAGTCTTGACCGAAAGCTTCATCACCTCACTATCAGAATCAGCCTCCAAAGCCGGAAGATTATGTAACCAAAACTCGTACTCCACACGCCGCAGAAACATCCCCGCAACACACACCGGATCATCAGGATTCGAATGAGAAAAATACGCCACCGGAACAGAAGAAGAAGAAGAAGAAGAAGTAGTTGTTGTTGTGGTTGCCACCATAAATGACCCACCCCTAAAGACTAGAAAATACGAACATGCTTTCTATCCATCACACTACCCAACCACCCCGACACCACACCACACCCCTAAATACACCACCACGACTAGACCAAAACAAGACACCCATTCGAACACACTCTCGCCAACACCACATATAGACGGCAAATTATCAAACACCCCACACAACAATGTGACAAAACCACAAAAGAAACCGGCGGCCAGCACCATTTAAGGTGCCAGCCGCCGGCCACGTAAGGCGATAAGTAAGAGCTAGTCCCTGAAGTAGCTCAGCAGACGCAGAATCTCGGTGTAAAGCCAGACCAGGGTCACGGCCAAGCCAAGGGCGATACCCCAGGCGTACTGTGCCGGAGCACCCTGACGAATGAGTCGGTCAGCCTGGTCGAAGTCGGTCATAAAGGACAGGGATGCCAGGACGATGCAAACCAAGGAGAAAATAATGGCAATCGCACCGCCGTCACGCAGCGGGTTGAAGCCGAAGAAAATAGCGCCCAGGAAGTTTCCCAATGCCAAGACGGCAACACCGGCAATGAGTCCGAACATAATCTTGTTGAACTTCGGGGTCACCTTCACTGCACCGGTCTTGTAGACCATGAGCATGCCGATGAAGACACCGACCGTACCCATAATGGCCTGGCCAATGCCCACGCCGATCTCACCTAGGTCGGCGAGTGCCATACCACCCGAATTGTCTAGAGATCCACCGGCAACGATGTACGAAAAGCCACCAACAAAGAGGCCCTCAAATGCGGCGTAAATCAGAGTCACGGCGGCAGAACCGAACTTCTTGCCAAACGTCGACACCAGGACGGTAATCAAACCTCCGATAGCACCAACCAAGGTCAGCCCCATCGTTACGACTGGGTTAAACAGCGCAGCAATGCAGAAGTTAAGGACAGCCATCACAATGATGACGGCCAAGGTGATACCAGTCTTGGTCACCACGTCATCAACGGTCAGCGGGCGGTCGGCACTACGGGTGGCCTCGTTAAACGGGTTGTCGTTCTGACCAAACGGATTGCTCTGAGTCTGGTTCTGGGTTTGGCTGGATGAGAGGGAACTCATGACGGGGTTGCTAGAACGCACGTGAATCCCGATTCCTTTCACAGTCTTTCTCAATAAAGACGGCCCCATAAGGGCCGCCATGATCATGTTCTCACTAGTTCCAACGCACTCGATTGCTAGGAAGTTCCCAAAAATCCCAAACTTTGCAAAATATTCTTAAAGAGAGGCGTCGCGAAGCACTGCGCTTGTCGACGCCTCCCCTACCGCACCTGGCCACACACCTCATAGCCTGCACTGATAGCAACGTATAGCTCAGCACTATTAAATGGACACTCTTGACCGCGTTTCCGCTGGTCATGGTGCTCCCGTGGTGTCTGGTTCGGAGACATCGTTCCGCATGTCTCATGAGATCGTTCCGGTCTAACCAGCCCAGATGTCTCACCACATCGATTTGGTAGAAACCCTAAAGCCAAGACTGCCCAGGCACGACGAAAAGCGATGTCTCGAGACATCGATCCTCTGCGGCTATCCACACCGAAGTGACGACTGCTGGAAATAGGCCCGTGTGAGGCCCAGCTCTGCTGCTTCAAGCGCTTTCAGGAGCAGTTCTAGAAGTGTGTCTCAACCTATGAACAACAACTGAGGTCGGAACTAGGTCGCGCGCACCTGTCACTGTCATTCACGGTGAATAAGGGCGAAAAATTTCAAATTTCTGGCCCTTATCTACCGTGAATGTGGCCTCAAGCATGAATGTCGGCCTCGGCTCCGAAAACGAAAATCTCGAGACACCGACCGGAACGATGTCTCGAGACTTCACAGTGCCCCCAGTGGGACTCGAACCCACACTGAATCGATTTTAAGTCGACTGCCTCTGCCGATTGGGCTATGGGGGCCAAACCGTGCCCACCTATTTTAGGGCACGGGTGCTCGCAGACTAGTTATTGGGTCAGGCTGCGGCGAGGCCGGCGATAATTCCGTCGAGAATATCCTTCTCACTGATAAAGAAGGAGCGGGCGCTGCTGTTGCGCTCAATCATGGTCATGATGCCCTCGACGGCTACGCATCCACCGCCAATGACGTCAGCACGGCCTGGGTGAATGACCGGATTGAGGGCACGGACGTCCGAGGACAGACCTATCATTTGACGGGTCAGCACGCGCAGAGCGTCGAAACGCAGCTCGGAACCGTGGATGGAATCGGCGTCATAGCGCTCCATGCCTTGGGCAAGGGCAGACAACGTGGTGAAGGTTCCGGCGCAGCCGACGAAGGTGACGGCTTTGTCGATGGGTACGATTCTCTCCACGTCGGCCATGCGCTCAGCGACGTAATCAGTGGCGATCTCGATTTCTGCTTCAGTAGGCGGATCACTGCGCATCATGCGTTCGGTGAGACGGACACAGCCCATCTGAGCGGAGTGAGAGCCGAGGATCTCACCGTCGATCGTGCCGACGACGAACTCGGTGGAGCCTCCACCCAAGTCAATGACGCAATAAGGCCCCTTCTCCGAGCTGAGGTCCGCCACAGCGCCGGTAAAAGACAACAGGGCTTCCTCCTCACCGGAGATAATTTCCGCGCGAGCCCCCGGCTGAATTTGGCCGAGAAGCTCCGCCGTCATGTCGAAGAAATCGCGGTGGTTCTTGGCATCACGCGTGGCCGAGGTAGCCACCATGCGCACGCGCTCAACCTTTTCGAACTTCATCTGCTTGACGTACTCCTCCAAGGCGGCGCGGGTACGCGCGAGGGCCTCCGGAGCGAACTCGCCGGTAGCATCGACGCCTTGACCAAGGCGAACAATTTCCATCGTGCGGGAAATGTCCCGAATCTTGCCATCGCCCTGAATCTCACTGATGAGTAGACGGATGGAGTTGGTTCCGCAGTCGACAGCAGCGACGCGAGTCATAGGTCAAGCCTTTCTGTTAACCGGCGTTAGAAAAATCAAATTGGGCCATATCGATGCCCAAGTCCCCCACGGTAGGCCACTCTTCCGGAATGGCGCTGCCACGGAGTTTACCGTGTTCTGCTGCCATTGCGACGGCTTCCGTGCCGAAACGTACGCGGTCGGGACCTTCGGCCAAGGCATATGCAATCAGTACGTGGAGGCACTTCACGCGATCTGGCATACCACCGCCGGAGAATTGCGTACCGAGATCTTCCATCTCGTTGCGGGTGGCAAGGTAGTGCTCGTGAGCGGCCAGATAGTCCTTCCGCAGCGCCTCATCTTCTGCCAGGCGCTGTTCCATCCACTTCATGACGTGGGCGACCTCAAGGCGCGACGCTTCGGCCGTCAGGCGCGGGTCGGTGAGGTAGTAGAGAGTGGGGAACGGGGTGCCGTCGGGAAGCTTTGGCGCAGTTTTAATCACTGCGGGCGCTCCGTCGGGGGTGCGGTAAGCAATGTCTACGACGCCGCGCGGAGTGCGGCCAAGTTGTTCGCGGACAACGTCAAGATCAGCATCGGTCACGGTCATGGCAACCATTGTGGCACGGCGACTGGGATGAGTCCTATTCAGTAGGACGATCGGCTGCTGCTGGGGCCGTCTCCGCCTCTTCAGCAACGGAATCCCAGAGCACGGTGTACCACTCACGCTCGTCAATGTCTTCGCGGTGCTCTGAGGTCACAGTGTCCCCTGAATCCATGCGCGGATCCATGATTCGGAAGGCGGTTTCACCTTCGTCCATGACGCCGAAGCGGCGGCGGGCTTCTTGTTTGATGTACTCGTCCGAACGATACTTATCGATTTCCGCCAAGAGCTTGTCCTTGCGTTCCTGCTTGGCTGCGATGGAGCTTTCCAGGCGGGCAATTTCGGACTGGCCGTTGTAGTAGTTGCGCAGTGGCACGGCGATGGTGAGCAAGACGACGAGTACCACCGCGATGATGACGCCTACCCCGAGGATATCGAGGCCCTTGGGCTTCTTCGGGCGCTTCGGGGTTGTGTGGGCGTCGCGGGCACGCGTGTGGACCGGAACAGTGTTCCGGCGCTTCGTGCGGGTAGGGGTAGTGCGTGCCATCGGAGAGTAAGTCTAGCTATCAACCGCCAGGGTTCGGGACGGCGCGCGTGGGAGTCACAAAAATAACAGGTGTCACGCCAAAGGCGCCACAGTTTCCTGTGACGCCTTTAAACGTGGCCCACAATCACGGGGCACAATCGAGCTTCGGGGGAGGTGATTAACCCTGGAAGCGCGGGAATGCGGAGCGGCCGGCGTAAACGGCGGCGCTGCCCAGTTCCTGCTCGATGCGCAGAAGCTGGTTGTACTTGGCAACGCGCTCGGAACGAGCCGGAGCACCGGTCTTGATCTGGCCACAGTTCAGGGCAACGGCAAGGTCAGCAATGGTGGTGTCCTCGGTTTCACCGGAGCGGTGAGACATCATGGTGCGGTAGCCGTTGCGGTGAGCCAGTTCAACGGCATCGAAGGTTTCGGTGAGGGTACCAATCTGATTGACCTTCACGAGCAGGGCGTTAGCTGCCTTCTTGTCGATGCCCTCCTGGAGACGTGCCGGGTTGGTGACGAAGAAGTCATCGCCAACGATCTGGACCTTGTCACCGATGGTCTCGGTGAGCTTGGTGTAGCCCTCCCAGTCATCCTCCTGCAGCGGGTCCTCGATGGAGACGATCGGGTAGTTGGCGATGAGGTCCTCGTAGACCTTGGCCATCTCCTCAGCGGTGTGCTCGCCGCCCTCGAAGTGGTACTTGCCATCCTTGTAGAACTCGGAGGAAGCCACGTCCAGTGCCAGGGCAATGTCCTTGCCCGGCTCGAAGCCAGCCTTCTTGATGGCCTCAACGATGAGGTCGAGTGCGGCCTTGGTGGACTCCACAGACGGCGCGAAACCACCCTCGTCACCCAGGCCGGTGGACAGGCCCTTGTCCTTGATGACGGACTTGAGGGCATGGTAAACCTCGGCACCTTCACGCAGTGCCTCGCCGAAGGACTCCGCGCCGATCGGAGCAATCATGAACTCCTGGACGTCAACGCCGGAGTCCGCGTGGGAGCCACCGTTGAGGATGTTCATCATCGGAACAGGCAGGACGTGAGCGTTCGGACCACCAATGTAGCGGTAGAGCGGCAGGCCGGCGGACTCAGCGGCAGCCTTGGCTACAGCGATGGAAACGCCGAGGATAGCGTTAGCACCGAGGCGAGACTTGTTCTCCGTACCGTCAAGCTTGATGAGCGCTTCGTCGATGAGACGCTGGTCATCAGCCTCGAAGCCAGCGATCTCGTCGGTGATTTCTTCGTTGACGTTTTCAACTGCCTTGAGCACACCCTTGCCCAAGTAGCGCTCACCGCCGTCACGCAGCTCGTGTGCCTCGTGAACACCGGTGGATGCGCCAGACGGAACGCCGGCGACGCCGCGTGCACCGTCGTCGAGGAAAACCTCAGCCTCAACAGTCGGGTTACCGCGGGAATCAAGGATTTCGCGTGCCATTACGTGGATGATGTCAGCCATGCTGCTTTCACTCCTAATAGAACCAAATTGAGTGTGGTTTTGTGCTTCGGGAGGACTCCCAAATCACCTGCTGCCCATTGTTCCAGGAAAGTTCGGAACATGTCGGGCATAACCGGACAACGTGACAAAGATCTAGGAGGTTGCCGGCTGCTCGATCGCGTAAGAATTGGCAGCACCCGCCACTTTACGCAAATAATCCTCGGATTGGTTGTAGTTGAGAATCGCCGAGCGCCACCCTTCCGGGGTAGACAGGTCCCGATCACCAAAGCACAACAGGGCGGCGGCGCCGAGGGCGGCGTCGTCGATATTATTGGGGTCCGCCACACCATCGCCGTTAGCATCGCGCCCCAGATGATCCCAGGACGAAGCGATGAACTGCATGGGGCCTACCGCGCGATCAAATTCGGCATCGCCATCAATCGCTCCACCATCACTGTCTGGCACCAGCGTGGTGTCATTAGTCCCGTCCAGGGGAATGCCCACAATGGGCGGGTCAGGATAGCCATTCTCATCCAGAGAAGACCGATGAAACACATTGCCGTTATACGTGCCATGGCGGGTTTCTACCCATCCGATGCCAGCAAGAGTGTTCCAGCGCAGGTGACAATTGGGCCAAGCCGCCTTCGCAATAAGTTCGGCGTTGCCATAGGCGCGCAGGGCCTGTTCGGGAATGCTTGTGGAGTCCTTCAGTTGATCCGACCACCACGTCAATTTGTCGGAGGTACGCCCAGGGGCCTCCACGTCAATCGCTGGCACCTCTGCCCCACCAATTGGCGGTAAGTCCTCGGGTACAGGCTCAAGCTGACGGAAGGGCGAAGGTTTGTCCAGAAAGGACAAGCTCCAACCCACGAGGGAAATGATGAGAATGATGGCCAAGACAATGCCGAGGCCGCAGCCCCCAACTCTCCTCAGCCCCATGGTCATAGGCAGGGATACTACAGCGCACCTTTACGGTCAGCCCGGACCGACACAGAATGGTAAAAATTATGTCACAGTGTTCCCATGCGTAACATTGTGCGCTACACTACGCCATTGAACGGCTCGCCGAGCCGGGAAAAGTGCTGTTCTATTCGTAATTCAAGGAGACCCATGTCCATCCGCCGTATTGCCGCCACCGCTGCCGCTGTTGTCACCCTCGGTGCTGCTGTTCCTGCCACCGCATCCGCTGCTTCCCTCGAGGAGCTTGGCGGCTTCCTCTCCCAGGGAATCCAGACCGCTGACTGCGACACCCTGCGCAACACCCTGACCCTCATTGATAAGACCACCGAGGGCGATCTGCTCACTGAAAACACCACCCGCAACCAGCTGTCCAAGAACCTCACCGCCCTCGGTGGTTCTGAGGACCTCGGCCCGCTGGCGCTCGTCGCTGTGAAGTACGCCGGCCAGACCGCTGACCGTGCCCTCGAATGCAAGATCGTCAAGGAAGACACCCTCGCCACCGGCGGCACCGGCCTGTCCTCCAAGATTGCGGACTACGCCCCGCTGCTGTCCTCCGTTCTGAAGAAGAGCTAGAAGCTCACTTAACGGCTCTCGCGGGCTTTCCCCTCAGCCCACAGGCGCTCCTGCTCCTCTACCCCGACGACGTCCTCTGTGCCGTCGAACAGGTAGGGCGCGCGGGAGCGCATTTTGTTTACAAAGGACGCTGCCACATCATCCAAGGTGAAAGCGCCTCTCCGCGCGGCGATCTCCGCGTGAAAAAGAACTTGGAGAAAAACGTCTCCTAGTTCTTTGAGAAGCTCGGCGTCAGACGCGCCATCCTTTACCGCGTCAGCAAACTCCGCAGATTCCTCAGCCAGGTAAGGCAATAGGGTGTCATGGGTTTGATTGCGCTCCCACTCACCAATGCTGCGAGCCTTCGACATGACCTCCCGCGCCTGCCACAGAGGGTCGTCGAGGGAAGGAGCGAGGATGAGGTCATGGGAGTCGTCGAGAAGCGCCCGCACCTCGGGGTCAGACGCATTCGTGCTTACTAGCACACCTTTGCCTTCTGGATCCTCACCGCACAGTAACTCGTCGAAGTTCCAACGCACCTTTACCGGCACTTCGTCGGTGAAAACTGCAGGTCCAAGCAGCTTTCCATGGGCTTCCAGAGGAATCATCGTGGGCCAACGCGGATCGAGCAAGAGCACAGTCATAAGCACCGAGTATAGGACTCGGCCTGCGCGGATAATCGCACCAGTTGCGCATAAACCCGCCTTAAGGGGTACTTTTGACCAATGACCTCTTCAACACTCACCGAATCGCCGCGCACGCACTCCGTGACGCTGTGGACGCTTGTAGCGCTCATCATCGGTTCCACGGTGGGCGCCGGCATCTTCTCTCTGCCGCAAAATATTGCCTCCGTGGCCGGACCCGGCGCCATGCTGCTGGGATGGCTCATCGCGGGCGTCGGTATGCTCTCTGTAGCATTCGTTTTCCAGATTCTTGCCCACCGCAAGCCACACCTCGACTCCGGTGTGTACTCCTACGTCCGCGCCGGCTTGGGTGACTTCATTGGCTTTACGTCCGGTTGGGGATACTGGCTTGGTTCCGTCATGGCGCAGGTGGGCTACGGCACCTTGTTTTTCAATACCATCGGCCATTACGTGCCCTTCTTCGATGCTGATCACCAGTGGGCCTCCGCCATCGCGGTGTCGCTATTGTCGTGGGGCATCTTTGCAGTTCTGGCCCGCGGTATTAAGCAAGCAGCCATCATGAATATGGTGACCTCGGTGGCCAAGATCGTGCCCATCCTTGCCTTCGTCGTCATCGTCCTGTTCGTGGGGTTTAGCTGGGATAAATTCACTCTGGACTTCTGGGGCGAGCGCTCCGACAAGTCCGTTTTTGAGCAGGTACAAGGCATCATGCTCTTTACTGTGTGGGTCTTTATCGGTGTGGAGGGTGC
The DNA here is from genome assembly GCF_016889985.1 of Corynebacterium sp. FDAARGOS 1242. Classification (NCBI taxonomy): domain Bacteria; kingdom Bacillati; phylum Actinomycetota; class Actinomycetes; order Mycobacteriales; family Corynebacteriaceae; genus Corynebacterium; species Corynebacterium sp. FDAARGOS 1242. The sequence continues at coordinate 1,431,372 of NZ_CP069568.1, forward strand.
TTCGGTGTACTCCAAGCAGGCCCGCACCCGCAGGGACGTTGGCCGCGCTACAGTGATCGGCTTTGTCAGCGTTCTCGCGCTTCTCGTGTCCGTCTCCACCTTGAGCTTCGGCGTGCTTACTCAGGAAGAGCTGGCAGCACTGCCGGATAACTCTATGGCCTCTGTCCTCACCGCCGTAGTGGGACCATGGGGCGGCGCGCTCATCTCCCTTGGCCTGTGCCTGTCCGTCCTGGGCGCGTATGTGTCCTGGCAGATGCTGTGCGCGGAGCCGATTGTCCTCATGGCTATCGACGGCCTCATCCCCCGCAAGATTGGCACCGTCAACGTTGCCGGCGCACCGTGGGTAGCGCAGCTAATTTCCACCCTGGCGATTCAGCTCTTTGTCATCGTCTTCTTCCTCAACGAGACCTCCTATAATGCCATGGTGCAGCTGGCCACCATCATGTACCTCCTTCCCTACATCTTCTCCTCGTTGTATTTGGTTCTTCTCACCGTGCGTGGCAAGGGGCTGACCCACCCGCATGCTGGTGTGAAGTTTGATCTCTCCGGGCCTGAGGTAGGACGCCGCAGTAATCGACGCCACTTTTTCATCGGCCTCGTCGCCTTCATCTACTCCCTGTGGCTCATCTACGCCGCCGATCCGGTCTACGTGCTCCTCGGCGCGCTTGCCGTGCTTCCGAGCCTGATCCCGTACGTGGCTACTCGCCTGTACAAGAAGGAGCGCGTGTTCAATACCTTCGAGTGGTGTGTGGTGGCGATCGTGATTATCGGCGCCATTGCTGCTGTGTGGGGACTGAGCACCGGCGCACTCGTTCTCTAAAGAACTGGGGGCTGTTGGCGGTGAGACTTCACCGCATAAACAATGCAGCTCACCAGCCACAGCACGTGGCCAACAGCACTGATGCCGAGAAATAGCATGCCGGTCATCGTGGCTGCGTCCTCGTTGCCACGCCACCAGGCGGGGACACCGGCAGGGCCAGTATCGCCAAAGTCCGGAAGGTTGGCGCCGCCGATGATAAATCCGATGAAGACCATAGCCAGCCCCGCCCATGCCCACACCAGGTTGCTGTCGTAGTCCCTGAGAATAAACAGCGGGATAAACCCCAGGAGCATCCATACTCCTAGGGGCACCACCCCACCCAACATCAGCATGACGGCGTACCAGCCTGCATTCCCGCTCACAAACTTCAGCGCCAACACCGCAGGAATGCTCACCAGCGCCGCGACAATCCACACCACCAACAGAGCTATTCGTGAGTTAGAGCGCGGCTTCATACTAGGGCTGTTGGTGGCATCCATTACTTTTCTCCTACGCTAATGACATTCTTCTTAGTCTTAGCACCGCTGACGTCGACTCGCTCGAGTTCAAACATCGATGCTAGGAAATCTGCCATCCACTGGAGAAGTTCAACGTCACGCAACTTGGGGTCTGTGACGTTGCGTCCGGCCTTGGGGAAGTTGAGCTGGATAGCCTTGGCGGCCGCACGGTAGTTGGAGCCTGGGAAGAGGCGCTTGAGGCGCACTTGCTTGGAATCCGCGAGCTCCACCGGGTGGACCTTGATGCGGGTTCCCTGCACCGTAATGTCGGCGACACCAGCCCGGCGCGCTTGGTGGCGCAAGCGGGCCACAGCCAGAAGGCGTTGCACCGGCTCCGGGACGGGACCATAGCGGTCCTCCATCTCCTCCACGGTGTTCTGGAGGTCCGCATTGTCCTTGGAGGCTGCGAGCTTGCGGTAGACCTCGAGGCGCAGGCGCTCGGAGTTGATGTAGCTTTCTGGAATGTGGGCGTCGACAGGCAAGTCGATACGGATCTCCTTCGGCCCCTCGTCCGTGACTATCGGGGCTTCTCCCCTAGCAAGCGCCTTGAAGGTCTCCACGGCCTCGCCCACGAGGCGGACGTAGAGATCAAAGCCCACCCCAGCGATGTGGCCGGATTGCTCAGCACCGAGCACGTTGCCGGCTCCTCGCATCTCCAGGTCCTTCATGGCCACGGCCATACCTGCGCCCAAGTCGTTGTTCTGGGCAATAGTGGCCAGGCGGTCGTAGGAGGTTTCAGTGAGCGTAGCGCCCTTCGGGTAGAGGAAGTAGGCGTAGCCGCGCTCGCGGGAGCGGCCCACGCGCCCGCGCAGCTGGTGCAGCTGGGACAGACCCATGTGATGGGCGTTTTCCACGATGAGGGTATTCGCATTAGCGATGTCCAGGCCGGTTTCCACGATGGTGGTACAGACGAGCACGTCGAACTCACGGTCCCAGAAGCCCTGGACGGTCTGCTCAAGAACTTCCTCGTTCATCTGGCCGTGGGCCACCACGATGCGGGCTTCTGGCACGAGATCACGCAGCTCACGGGCCTTCTTCTCAATGTCTGCAACCTTGTTGTGGATGAAGAAGACCTGACCGTCACGCAGTAACTCGCGGCGGATTGCAGCAGCAACCTGCTTATCTTCATAGGCGCCCACATAGGTCAAGACCGGATGGCGGTCCTCCGGTGGCGTCAAGATGGTGGACATCTCGCGGATGCCCGCCATCGACATCTCCAAGGTGCGCGGAATCGGAGTTGCGGACATGGTGAGCACGTCCACGCTGGCCTTGAGCGCCTTGATGTGTTCCTTGTGCTCCACGCCGAAGCGTTGCTCCTCATCCACCACGATGAGGCCTAAGTTCTTCCACTGCACGCCCGTTTGAAGCAGACGGTGAGTACCGATGACAATGTCCACGGAACCATCTGCCAAGCCTGCCAGAATCTCCTTGGATTCCTTGGCCGAGGTAAAACGCGAGAGCACCTCAATGTCGACGGGGAAACCTTGCATGCGCTCGCGGAACGTATCGGCGTGCTGCTGGGCCAGCAGCGTAGTCGGTACAAGCACTGCGACCTGCTTGCCGTCTTGGACTGCCTTGAAGGCAGCGCGCACCGCCACCTCAGTCTTGCCATAACCCACATCGCCGACGACGACTCGGTCCATCGGCACTGAGGATTCCATGTCTTCCTTGACCGCATCAATAGCCAGCATCTGGTCTTCGGTTTCGACGAAGGGAAAGTTATCCTCCATCTCCGCCTGCCAAGGCGTATCGGGCCCAAATTGGTGACCGGGTGCGGCTTGGCGCTTGGCGTAGAGTTCTACCAGCTCGCCAGCGATCTCGCGTACGGCAGCGCGCGCCTTCTTCTTGGTGTTCTTCCAATCCGAGCCGCCCATTTTAGACAGCGTTGGCGCTTCTCCGCCCGTGTACTTGCTCAGCAGGTCCAACGAGTCCATGGGTACCCAGAGCTGGTCGGCAGGCTGGCCGCGCTTGGAAGCTGCGTACTCGAGGACAATGTATTCGCGGCGCGAGGTCTCGTCACCAGACTGGATGGTGCGCTCGGCCATCTTGAGGAACTTGCCGATGCCATGTGTTTCATGCACCACGTAGTCGCCCTGCTTAAGTGCCAGCGGATCGACGCGGTTTCGGCGCTTTGCTGGGCGACGTTTAGCGCCCGCAATATCGCCCACGCGGTTACCCGTCAGGTCCGTTTCTGTGACCACGACGAGCGGAAGCGCTTCAGCGTCTTTGAGCTTGCGTACCTTGGGGAAGACTAGGCCAGCATGACTCAGCGCTTGATAGAGCGTGACCTCACCTGGGCTAGGTTCCCATCCAGGAGTAGCGACCTTGGTGGGAATCCCCTTTTCAGCAAACCGCTCCACCATGCGCTTGATAGCACCCTGGGCAGGGGCGATGAAGGCTGCCCGTCCGCCCGCGGTGGTGTGGGCCAGCAGCTGCGCCATCATGGCATCGATCTGCTCGATATCGCCGCGCGGTGTGGGGCCAGGTTCGTAGTCGAGCGGCAGGGTCTCCGATTCCGCAGCCGCAAACATGCCTGGGGGCGCAAAAGTCCACAGGGGAGCCTCAATCTGCGTGCACGTGGCCTCTAGAGATTCATAGGAGCGGTAACTCGACGCCTCGGTGTCCAGCCCCTCCGCAGCCAGTGGGCCATCTGCGCCCATGGCGGCAGCCTCCCAACCGGCAGCAAGGAACTCGGCATCCGTGGATTCCAAATCCGCGACACGGGTGCGGATCTTCTCCGGTGCCACGAGGAGCACGTGCGTTCCGGTGGGGAGGAGTTCGGGGAGGGTGACAAAGGGTTCGTCGGCAAGCACGGCGAGCAATGCCTCCATACCTTCGGCCGGGATGTGCTCACCTACCTTGGTAAGCAGCTCAGCCAGTGCCGCATTGCCGCCAAACTTCTGCGCTAGGTCACGAGCCCGTGCGGCCACCTCGTTGGTGATGGGAAGCTCGCGCGCAGGGTAGATGGCGACTTCCCCGACCTCAATCTCCTGAATAGCTCGCTGATCTGCCACGGAGAACTGGCGGATATCCGTAATCTCATCGCCCCAAAACTCGACACGCACCGGATAGTCGGACGTCGTGGGGAAAATATCGAGGATGCCGCCGCGCGTAGCGTACTCGCCGCGCTTAGCCACCATGTCTACGTGCTTATACGCGCGAAACTCCAGTTCAGAGACGATATGAGAAAACTCGTGTTCCTCCTCTTCTTTGAGGAAAATCGGTGCGCGCCCCTCCACCTTGCTGAGGATGGGCTGGCAGTAGCCGCGCGCTGAGGTCACCACAACCTGGGCCTTGCCCGCACCAACTAGATCAAGAACTTGGGCGCGCTTACCGACGATGTCCGGTGCCGGCGAGAGCCTCTCATGCGGGAGCGTTTCCCACGCGGGGAAGTACGCAACCTTGTCTCCCAACAACGCGGTGAGCTCCGCACTGAGATCCTCGGCCTCGCGTCCCGACGCTGCCACAACGAGGACGGGCGCATGGTGGGCCAAGGTGCCAATAGCCCAGGGACGGGCCTGATCGATGCCCGTGATGTGTAGAGATTGCGTACCTACCTGGGCGGCAAGGCCTTTTAGTTTGGGATCGGAGGCGGCTACCTTGAGCAGCCCTCCCAGCATCGGAGTTGCCACCTACTCATCTCCCTTCAACTTCGGTGCAGCTTCCATTCCAGCCAGGCCATTCCAGCACAAGTTCACGATATGCGCGGCAACAGTCTCGCGGGAAGGCTCGCGCTCATCCAGCCACCATTGGGCCGTGGTAGCCACCATGCCCACCAACGCCTGGCCGTAGAGCACAGCAAGCTCGGGGTCGAGCCCACGGTGTTCAAAAGCCTCTCCCAAAATGTGGGCAATCTGGTTCACTGCGGTGTTCAGCAGCGTGGAGAAACTACGCTCATCACCGGGTTTGGAATCACGCACTAGGATGAGGAAGCCATCAGTCTCCTCTTCCACATAGGTCAACAGCGCCACCACGCCGCGCTCAATGCGCTCGCGCCAGGAGCCCTCCTGCAAGGACTCAGTGACCACCTTTTCCAAGGCCACCAGCTCGCGGTCGATGACCACCGCGTAGAGGCCTTCCTTGCCACCGAAGTGCTCGTACACCACCGGCTTGGACACACCTGCGCGCGCGGCGATCTCCTCTACGCTGGCGCCATCGAAGCCAAGCTCCGCGAAGGCCGCCCGGCCAATGGAAATCAACTGTTCACGGCGCTCACGGCCGGTCATCCTTTGTCGAACCATGCTTCTACTGTATCTCCCCCACCGGACATGACCCGCACTCACAGAGAAAGCGGGGAGGTGTTTAGGACTCTCGACCCCCGTCAGGTAACATGTCCTCCAGCGCTCATAACGTGTGCGCTGTTTCCCCATGGTGTAATCGGCAACACTACGGTTTTTGGTACCGTCATTCTAGGTTCGAGTCCTGGTGGGGAAGCTTTTTCTGTTTTCTACGCCCACGGCGAAAGCCCTTGAGCTCAGCTTTCTTCGCCATCGCTACCACCTGTGTGGCGGTGGAATTCAAGGAAGCGGTGCCAGCTCGCGGAAGTACCCATCCACGCCAGTAGGCCAGGATGGCCAAGCCGCATCCAACAAAGGGCGAAATAATCATGCCGAGGGCGAACTTGTCGAAGTGCGCGAAAGACGCCATCACGATTCCAGTAAGCACTGCTGGCACTGCATAGAGCGGGCTTCCGCCAAAGACTGAAGGAATCATTCCGGAGGCAACATCGCGCACCATGCCACCTCCTACTGCGGTCAGGACGCCTAAGAAAACGCAGGCGATAAACGGCATCCCATACGCCAGTGCCTTAACACAGCCAGTCGTGCACCACACTCCCAAAATGACAGCATCCGCGTGCTCACGGAAAATTTCCCACGCCTTGCCTTTCAGGTCTATCAAGAACGCAATGAGAGCGCCTACGCACGCGAGCGTGAGATACAGCGGATCGGAGATCGCCGCGGCTGGGCCACTAGCAATGAGCATGTCACGGATCATGCCGCCCGCCAGCGCCGAAAAGAGCGCGAGGAAGACAAAGCCAATGATGTCGAATTCCCTGCGGCGCGCAATCGTGCCGCCAATGATGCCGTTGAGTACCACTCCGATGAGGTCAAAGACTTGGTACAGGGATTGGATGAGCGGGTCGATGTCCTGAATCACATTTACTGACCCTAGCGTACGGATAAGGCTCCGAGGCCTCTATTGGGGGTCGCACATTTGAGGAAAGCAACGACCCCAAGCGCTAAGCTTGGGGTCGTGGGGGATAATGCGCCAACCTACGTTGACGCTCTCACTAGGGAGGGTAGCACACAAATTTGGAACCTAAAGATGATCTTGAAGTAATGCTCGGCGCGGCGCGGTTTGCCACATACTTACGTGAGGCCGACGGTGACGTCGAAAGGGCGGTTTCGCTCTACCGATGGAACGCCCAACTCTCCAGTGCTCTCCATTATCAGCTTTCTCACTTCGAAGTACTCACCCGTAACGCAATTGACATAACTCTTCGTGAGTGGAACTACAAAATCTGTGGCCACAGAGAGTGGTCCTTTGAGGGAAAAACTGCAGGCTTGCTCTACCGTATATTGCGTCGTCCTATGACCCAAGCACGTAAGCGGGCACAGCAAGAATCTCGAAGACGGAAAGTCGGTCACGCACGAAGAAATGCATCCTTCACGCATGATGATGTGGTTTCACAGTTCACGCTCGGAAACTGGTCGACTCTGCTTGGTGAAGCCCTGCCCGTGCACCATGAGAGCGCAAAAGTGTTGTGGAGTGAATGCCTTCACAAGGCATTTGCGCAGGTACCCGCTCTGGATACCTCCCGCGAAGATATTGGGAGAAAGTTCGAAAGAATAACGCACTTGAGAAACCGTGTCTCCCACCAAGAGAACCTTCTATCGACAAATGTCAACCGTCGACTCAATGACATGCTCTCAGTGCTAGGCGCAATCAACCCTGACTATCCCGGATGGTCTATGTCAGGCAGCCCTTAGCGTCGTGTAACGAGATCTGTTCCTCGGAGAGTGTGGGCACTCGACGCCCCCTAGTCTGAGCCCTAGAGTTCTCCAATGGCTTTCACCGCGTTACGAGCTAGCCTCCGGCGACGCATACGGACTACGCGAAGAGTCCACAACCTGGCTGGCGTGTCCGGCATGGCCGGCAGCGTCCTTGTCAAAGACAAGGGCGCCCGGTTTCACGCGCACGTCGGGTTTCTCGCCTTTGTCCACAATGACGTACTGCCCCATCATGCCTTGGTCCTCATGCAGCAGCATGTGGCAGTGGTACATGTACGGGATGGTCTTGTCCGGGAAGTGGCCAAACTCCACCAGCAGGCGGGCGGTGGCCTTCGGCGGGAGGTTGACAATGTCCTTCCAGCCGGAGTTAAAGACGTTCATCTTCTCATCGCCGTCCCAGTCCACGACTTTGAAGCGGGCGTTGTGGATGTGGAAGTTGTGCGGCCAGTCGGAATTTTCGTTGGTGACGGTCCACAGTTCCCGTGCGTCCTCGTCGATGACGGTATCGACGCGGGCCATGTCCATCTGCTCACCGTTAATCATGAAGGTGTTAAGGATGAACTCGCGTTCAGTCAGGCCCTCGGTAGACGGGGTTTGTCCCGCAGCAGGATCCAACTCAGTCGGCAGCGCTGGAGGTGTCGGCGCAGACTCCTCCGGCCCCACGATGGTGAGTAAGTCAAAGGAATCCCGGAAGCCGAAGTCAGCGGCGTTATCGTCAGTAGGAACACCAAAGTTGTCCTTGCGGGGAACCGAGCGCAGCTGGATATCCTTGCCAGGCTCCAGGTCCACGATGACCTCGGCACGCTCGCCGGGGCCGAGGAGGAGGGAGTCGACTTCCACGGGGGCGTCGAGAAGCCCGGCGTCCGTCGCAATCACGTGGAAGGGCTTTTCCCCTACCTCCAGCGTGTAAAAGCGCATGGAGGCACCGTTGAGCAGGCGCAGGCGAACCCGGCGCGTCGTGGCCTCAAAGCGGGCGTTAGTAATACCGTTGACCAGCGGCGTCGTACCGAGGAGCCCCAGGGTGTTGTCGCTTTTCTCATCGAACTGGTCATCCTCGGTGAACTTGGCATCCATGATGACCACGGGGATATCGTCCACGCCATACTCGTGCGGCAAGTCGAGGCCGTCAGAGACGTCATCGTCAATGATGAACATTCCTGCCAAACCGCGGTAGGCATGCGTGGCCGTCGCCAGGTGCGGGTGCGGGTGGTACCACACCGTAGCGGCAGGCTGGATGATGTCCCACTCCGGCTTCCACGTTTCACCGACCTGAACCGGCGAGTGCGGGCCGCCATCGGAGTACGCCGGAAGCTGCATGCCGTGCCAGTGCACCGTGGTCATTTCAATGAGGTCATTAGTGATTTCAGCACGGATTTTATCCCCACGGCGGGCACGCAGTGTCGGCCCTAGGAAGGGCCCGTTGAAGCCCCATGTCCGAGTGCGGTCCTTTCCGGGAAGTACCTCCGAGTGGCCGTCTTGGGCCGTGAGCTTGAAGACTCGGGTGTCGCCTTCCATCGTGCCCTCTTCCACGGGCGGGATGGGAAGTGCGCGGGGTTCGCCGTCGTAGCCGAGCGGCGCGGGTTGGTCAGACGACGTGGAGCAGGCACTAAGCCCGGCGACGGAGGCACCAGCGATGGTGAGGACAGTTCCCTGGACAAAGACGCGACGAGACACAGAGACAGACATGCATCCCAGAATAGGTGGTCAGGCACGCCTTAGCCCTTGCATTGGCTAAGCCGGGCTTAAGATCACAGTCATGTCTCTCCCCGCGAAAGAATCCTCGAATGCCCGGAAGTTTGTGTGGTCCAGCGGCTTGCAGGGAGTCGGCGATCAGCTCTTGTCTGGAAAGACCGTCCTGCCCTGGCTCTTTAGCGCTGCCGGGGTACCGGGATTTTTCACCGGCCTCCTCGTGCCGTTACGGGAGTCCGGTTCGATGCTTCCGCAGGCCGCGCTTACCCCGTGGGTCACCTCGCATCCAGCACGCAAGCGCCTATGGCTGCTGGGCTCGGTGGGCCAGGGCGTGTGTGCGGCGGTCATTGCGGCGGCCGCGGTGCTTCTCGACGGCCCCCTCCTCGGCCTCGTCGTCTGCCTCGCCCTGGCGGTACTCGCGCTTCTGCGCGCACTGTGTTCTCTCACCGGCAAAGACGTGCAAGGCCGCACCATTTCGAAGGGCAGCCGCGGCCTGGTCACCGGCCGCGCAACGCAGCTAGGTGGTGCGGTCACGCTCATCACGGGTGGAATCTTGGCCTTCCTTGGTGAGCTGCCGCGCTGGGGGCTCGCCGTTCTCTTGGCCATTGGTGCGGCCACGTGGTTTATGGCCGCAGCGGTCTTTCGCACCATTGAGGAACCCGTGCCAGACAACACCGCCCAGCAGGGCATGAACACCAGCTGGTGGAAGGACACGTGGCAGCTCTACACCCAGGACGCCCGCTTCCGCAGCTTCGTCAACGTCCGTGCACTGCTGTTGGTTTCAGCGTTGTCGACGTCCTTTATTGTCGTGCTCTCCCACAGCGTCGGCTCCCAAGCACTAAGCGGACTCGGTGGCTTCGTCCTCGCCTCCGGTTTAGCCAGCCTGGTGGGTGGGCGCGTATCGGGTGTCCTCTCAGATAAGTCTTCCCGCCTGGTCATGTCCTGGGCCGCGGGATGTGCCGCGGTGATTCTGCTGGCGATTGTGGCCTGCGCGGCGTGGGCGCCGGCGTCGATAAGCGCGTGGGCTCTGCCCGTCGGATTCTTCCTGGTAAACTTGGCGCACGCCGGTATTCGCGTGGCCCGTAAGACGTATGTGGTGGACATGGCCGGTGAGGACAAGCGCACCCGCTATGTCGGTGCTGCAAACACGATGATGGGTGTCATTCTCCTCATCGTCGGTGGCATCTCAGCAGTCATAGCGCTGGCGGGCCCGTCCGCGGCTATCCTCTTCCTCGCTATCGTGGGTGTGCTCGGTGCATGGCGAGCTCGCGCTCTTCCGGAGGTATCTCACGGAAAGTAGCGCGGGCGCGTTATGATGAATCGCAGTAAGTCCTGACACCCCAAACACAGGAGACGCACACACTCGTGGCTGAAACAACCGACTGCGCCGCCATCGTCCTTGCTGCCGGCGCGGGTACCCGCATGAAATCCTCAACCCAGAAGACTTTGCATGAGATTGGCGGGCGGTCACTGCTCGGCCATGCTCTCCATGCCGCCGCCGGGGTGAACCCGGAACACCTCGTGGTCGTCGTGGGCCACCAACGTGACCAGGTCTCCCCCGCCGTCGATTCCATTGCTGAGGAGCTCGACTGCGAGGTATCCCAGGCCGTCCAGGAGGAACAGAACGGTACCGGCCATGCTGTGCAGTGTGGTCTGAGCGCACTGCCCGATTTCACCGGCACCGTTATCGTCACCAACGGTGACGTTCCGCTCCTGCGCCCGGACACTCTCCGCGAGTTGCATGAGACCCACACCAGCCAGGGCAATGCCGTGACTGTGCTGTCCATGACTTTGGAGGATCCGACTGGCTACGGCCGAGTCCTGCGCGCTGAGGATGACTCCGTGACCGCCATCGTGGAACAGAAGGATGCCTCCGAGGAGCAGCGCGCGGTGCGCGAGGTGAACTCTGGAGTGTTCGCGTTTGATGGCGCCGTGCTTCGTGACGCGTTGACGAAGCTCAATTCCGATAACGCCCAGGGCGAGCTTTACATCACCGACGTCCTGGAGATTGCCCGCGAGGCTGGCCACCGCGTTGGTGCTCACGTGGCTAGTGATCCCGATGAGCTTTCTGGTGTCAACGACCGCGTACAGCTGGCTGCAGCCGGCCGCCTGCTCAACCGCCGCATGGTGGAAAAGGCTATGCGTGGCGGCGCCACCATCGTTGACCCGGAGACCACCTGGATTGGGGTAAACGTCACCATTGGCCAGGATGTCACTATTCACCCCAACACCCAGCTGTGGGGCGCGACCACCATCGCCGATGGCGCCGAAGTGGGCCCCGATACCACCTTGACGAACATGCAGGTTGGTGCCGGCGCAAGTGTAGTGCGCACGCATGGCTTTGACTCCGTTATTGGTACGGACGCCACGGTCGGTCCCTTCACCTACATCCGCCCCGGTGTCATCGTGGGCCAGGAGGGCAAGCTGGGCGGCTTCGTAGAAGCCAAGAAGGCACAGATCGGCCGCGGCACCAAGGTCCCGCACCTGACCTACATCGGTGATGCCACCGTCGGTGACTACTCCAACATCGGTGCCTCCTCTGTCTTCGTAAACTACGACGGAGTCAATAAGCACCACACCACCATTGGCAGCCACGTACGCACGGGCTCCGACACCATGTTTATCGCTCCTGTCACCGTGGGTGACGGTGCCTACTCTGGGGCGGGTACAGTGATTAAGGACGACGTTCCCCCAGGAGCACTCGCCGTCTCCGGCGGCAAGCAGCGCAACATCGAGGGCTGGGTCCAGAAGAAGCGCCCGGGCACGCCAGCGGCTGAGGCCGCGGCACAGGCTCAGGACGCTCCGGCTGATGACCAGACCACTAACTAACAACACGTAAAGGGATATTTTCTGATGACTGGCAAGGTTACCGGCAGCAGCAAGAACATGAAGCTCTTCACCGGGCGTGCGCACCCGGCGTTGGCAGAAGCTGTGGCCAAGGAGCTCAAGACTGAACTGGTTCCGACCACCGCCCGCGACTTCGCCAACGGCGAAATCTTCATCCGCTTCGAGGAGTCGGTACGTGGTGCCGACTGTTTCGTGATGCAGTCCCACTCCCAACCGCTCAACAAGTGGCTTGTGGAGCAGCTCATCATGATTGATGCGCTCAAGCGCGGCTCCGCCAAGCGTATTACCGCCATCCTGCCGTTCTACCCTTATGCCCGCCAGGACAAGAAGCACCTTGGCCGCGAGCCCATTTCCGCTCGCCTCGTTGCTGACCTGCTGGCTGCTGCTGGTGCTGACCGCATTGTGTCCGTGGACCTGCACACTGACCAGATTCAGGGCTTCTTCGACGGCCCGGTCGATCACATGCACGCCATGCCGATCTTGACGGACCACATCAAGAAGAACTACTCGCTGGATAACCTCGCGGTGGTTTCCCCCGATGCCGGCCGCGTCAAGGTGGCAGAGAAGTGGGCACACGAGCTGGGTGACGCCCCGCTGTCCTTCGTCCACAAGACCCGTTCCACCACCGAGGCCAACAAGACCGTCTCCAACCGCGTGGTGGGTGACGTCGAGGGCAAGGACTGCGTGCTTCTCGACGACATGATTGACACCGGCGGCACCATCGCCGGCGCGGTTCGCGTCCTCAAGGAGGCTGGCGCTAAGTCCGTCATCATTGCCTGCACCCACGGTGTCTTCTCCGATCCGGCCCGCGAACGCCTCTCGCAGTGCGGCGCTGAGGAAGTCATCACCACCGACACCCTGCCGCAGTCCACCGAGGGCTGGGACAACCTCACGGTGCTGTCCATTGCCCCACTGCTGGCGCGCACCATTCACGAGATCTTCGAGAACGGTTCTGTGACCACGCTCTTCGAAACCCACTAAATTTGGTTCGACGACAGCGCTGCTGTTAAAATCTTGTGCGTCTCGGCGAGGGAGAAATCCGTTATCGACGCGATAGCACAAGTTAAGCAGTGAATCTAGAATTAAGCCTGCGATGACTCGTCCAAGACGTCCATCGGCAGGCTTTTGTCGTATCTACACGGTCCTTCATCAGCCCTTGCCGCACAACGATACTTTAAGGAGATTTACTTATGGCTTCTGAGCGCCCCGTACTCAAAGGTGAAGTCCGCTCTGAATTTGGCAAGGGCTTTGCCCGTCGCCTGCGCGTAGCCGGCCGCGTTCCGGGTGTTGTCTACGGCCACGCCGTTGACGTTCTGCACTTCTCGGTCGACCGCCTCGAGCTGACCGCTCTGATCCGTGCCAACGGTGTCAACGCTGTGTTCGAGCTGGAGCTCGAGGGCGAGCAGCACCTGGTCATGGTCAAGCACATCGACCAGAACGTCCTGACCTTCGACATCGACCACATCGACCTGCTCTCCATTAAGCGTGGCGAGAAGGTTGAGGTTGAGGTTCCGCTCACCATTGAGGGCGAGCCGGCCCCGGGCCTCATGTTCATCCAGGATGCCGACGTCCTCCTCGTCGAGTCCGACGTACTCAACATTCCGGAAGAAATCGTCGTGTCCATCGAGGGTCTCGAGGATGGCACCGTGGTCACCGCTGGCGACATCACCCTGCCGGAGGGCACCACCCTCGTGGCCGAGGAAGACACCGTCATCGTCTCCATCTCCGAGCCGGAGGTTGATGAGGACGTCGAGGCTGCCGCTGAGGCTGCTGAGGAAGGCGGCGCTGAGGCTGGCGCCGACTCCGAGGAAGGCGCTGAGGCTTCCGAGGAGAAGAAGGACGAGGAGTAAATCCTCCATCCCCTCACCTAGCTAGCGCACCGCGCCCGCTTCCCTGCTTATGGGAGGCAGGCGCGGTTCGCCGTTTTCGCCCACGCGCTGTTTAGAATAGGCAGCGTGACTACTTCTTCTTTCCTCGTCGTGGGGCTGGGCAACCCCGGTCCGAAGTACGCCGGCACCCGCCATAACATCGGTTTTGACGTGGCTGATGAACTGGCCCACGAGCTGTTCGCTTCCTTTTCCGTTCATAAAAAGACGAATACGGATATCGCCGAGGCACGGCGTGGGGACACCAAGGTGATCGTCGCGAAACCGCGCAGCTTCATGAATCTCTCCGGCGGGCCCATCAAGGCCCTCGCGCAGTACTTCAACGTCTCCCCTGCACACATCATTGTGGTACACGATGAACTCGAGCTGGACTTTGGCCAGATCAAGTTGCGCCTCGGCGGCGGGGACCATGGCCACAATGGTCTGCGTTCTACGACGAAATCTTTGGGCACGAAGGACTATCGGCGTCTTTCCGTGGGTATTGGGCGCCCGCCTGGACGCATGGATCCGGCCTCGTTCGTACTCAAACCGTGGAGCAAACAGGAGGCCCAGGACGTGCCCATCATGTGTGCCGACGCGGTGGATGAGATTCTTCGCGCGTTAGACTAGCGGCTATGAAGCTCGCTACTCTCCGCACCAGTTTTGGCACCTGCGCAATCCGCATCGACGGCCCGAATGTGGGCACGGAGTTGGACTACGAGGACGTCGGCGCCCTGCTCGCTAGCCCAGACTGGCGCAAGGCAGCACAGCTTTCAGGAGAGCCCGTGGTTTTTGACGCCGCCGACCTTGCCCCCGTCATTCCGAACCCGGGAAAAATCATCTGCGTGGGCGTGAACTACGCCAAGCATGCGCGGGAAATGGGCCGTGACCTTCCGACCCAGCCCACGCTATTCATCAAGTTTCCAGAGGCACTCACTGGCCCCTACGACGATGTGTATGTGCCCGACTTTGCCACGAAGAAGCTGGATTACGAAGGCGAACTCGCCGTGGTGATCGGGACCCGCGCACACCGCGTGAAAGTAAACGATGCGCTGGACCACGTTGCCGGCTACGCCATCATGAACGATTACACACTGCGCGTCTATCAACGCGCTACCTCGCAGTTTCACGCTGGTAAGTCCTTTTACCGCACCGCCGGCTTCGGACCGTGGCTCACCACGGCTGATGAATGGGCACCGGGCCGCGGCGCGCGGCTGACCACGACTGTCGACGGCGACGTGCGCCAAGACGACAACACCGATGACCTCATCTTCTCCGTGGCTGAGCTCATCGCCTTCTACTCGTCCCTCTATCCGCTCAACCCCGGTGATGTCATTGCCACCGGCACTCCGGAAGGCGTGGGGTTTGCACGCGGTGCGGATGCGATGCTCGGTGACGGTTCCGTGACACGCATCAGCATCGACGGGCTGGGCCCGATTGAAAACACCACGCGTTTTGGGGAACCGCCCACCAACGGCTGCGGCGATGGTTGCACCTGCGCCACGTACTAGACCTTTTATTAATTCTGCGAGCTACTCGACGCATCGCTACTGTAGGGAAGCACATTTCCCCAACCAAAAAGGATGAGCCTTTTTATGACTCTTCTCTCCCGTGTCCTCGCCGCCGGCATTGCAGCGTCTGTATCTGCAGCACTGGTCGCATGTTCTTCAGACAAGGAGGCAGACCCAGCTCCCGCAACGACTCTTCCTCCGATGGTGACCGTTACTGAAACTCTGGCGACGACGGTGGTCGAGCAGGACGACGATGACCGTGACGACCGCGACAACCAGCAGGCAGAAACCGCTGACTCACTCACCGGTGACGATGCTTTGGCTGCCACTTATGCCCATGCCGGCGTAGACGCCAGCACCGTCACCGAAAAGGAGGTTGAATTCGACGACGGTGACGACGGCAAGGGCCCGCACTGGGAAATTGAGTTCACGTCCAACGGCCAGGAGTATGAGTACGATGTCGACGCTGCCACTGGCGCGGTGCTCGAGCACGAGGTCGACTAAGCTCCCCGCGTTTAGGTATTTTCCCAGCTAAGGGGTACATTTAAGGGTATGAGTTCAACAAAGAAGTCTCCCTCCAAACCTCCGAAGCTCGACAAGCAAGCTTATGAGGAGGAGCTCAAGCGCCTCCAGGCTGAGCTCGTCGAAATGCAGCAATGGGTGGTTGAGACCGGCGCCCGCGTGGTCATCATCATGGAAGGCCGCGATGCCGCTGGTAAGGGTTCCGCTATCAAGCGTATTACGCAGTACCTCAATCCGCGTACCTGCCGAATTGAGGCCCTGCCCAAGCCCACCGACCGTGAATCCGGTCAGTGGTACTTCCAGCGCTACATTGAAAAGCTGCCCACCGCAGGTGAGATCGTCATCTTCGACCGTTCCTGGTACAACCGCGCCGGTGTAGAACGCGTCATGGGCTTTTGCACCCAGCAGGAGTACGTGCGCTTCCTCCACCAGGCACCGCAGCTCGAGCACATGCTCATCGAGGATGGCATTATCCTGCTGAAGTACTGGTTCTCGGTGTCCGATGAAGAACAGATCGCTCGTTTCAAGTCTCGCCGTAACGACCCGCTGCGCCGCTGGAAGCTCTCCCCCATGGACTTGCAGTCCATCACTCGGTGGGAGGACTACTCCCGGGCCAAGGATGAGATGTTCGTCCACACGGATACCCCATCCGCACCGTGGTACACCGTGGAGTCTGAGGACAAGAAGCGCTCACGAATCAACGTGATCAACCACATCCTCAAGACGGTTCCCTACCAGCACGTGGAGCAGGACGTACCTGAGATCCCGAACCGACCTGAGCTCGAAGCCGAATACGTCCGCCCGCCGCGCAACGACTTTGCCTACGTTCCGGATGTCGCTGCCGACTTGGAGCGTGCCAAGGTCAACGGTGACGGCAAGAAGCAGGGCAAGAAAAACAAGTCAAAGAAGGACAAAAAGAAGAAGTAGTACTCTCTGCATGTACTACCATGGCCGTCTATGAGCTTTTCCCGCACCGCGCGCGCCTTCCTGACCTCGGTGCGTTTGGGGGACGCACTACTCTCAGGAGTCGCGGGGCTCGTAGCGGCCTTTTATTGTGCCTTGGCGGCTTCCTCCGCCGGAACAGTAGAGGTTATCGAAGCTCTCTTGTCCCTGCTGTTCATACCGTTCTTCCTCGTGTGGCGCTCGAAGCCAGTCCTAAGTGCGGCAGGCTTTTTAGTTCTTCTTTCAGCCTGGGCAGTCACGTGGATGAGCCAGCTTCCTGCTAATAGCGGCTTGCCGCCTTGGGCGTTGACCGCCCCGATGGCCGTGTACACCACCTCGCGGTACATAAACCACAGGCTACTTCCTCGGGCGATCCTCCTCATCACCGCGCTCGGAACCTTCATCTCCCCCTTCATGTGGCGGATCGATGTTGAATCCTATCTTCTCCGCTATGAGGTGGACACCCACTTCCTCGCTATGGTTGTGGCTCACTGGGCGGTACTGGGAAGCACATACTTCATTGCTGCCCGCTATTTCGACCGTGATCGCCAACGAGAGGCACTGGCCCGCGAGCGCTTCCACCAGGCACAAGAAGAAGAACGCCTCCTCATTGCGCGGGAGCTACACGATGTCCTCGCCCATTCCCTCACCCTGATTAAGGTTCAGGCTAATGCGGGCATCGTTGCAGCGACATCGGATTCCGGCGCGGCTGAGGACGCACTTCTGTCAATCCGGGAGAACGCAGATTCCGCATTGGGCGAGGTTCGGGGAATTGTCGCTGCTTTACGCTCGCCTGGTCCCACGTCGCTGGAGCCTGCTCAACAACTCGAGCACATCGAGGGAATCCTCGAAGGCTTCCGCGTTGCAGGGCTGAAGATCGATGCAAACCTCCCCGCTTCATTTGCCGTACCGTCGTTGGTTCAGATGGCACTGGTGCGCATCATCACGGAGGGATTGACGAATGCCCTGCGCCATCAGGGCGTCGGCACGCATGTCACGGTTGAGCTTGCGCTTGACGACGCCCCCTCGCTCACCCTCACCTCCACCAATCAACACCCCTCACCGAGCAACGTTTCGGGCAGCGGCGTAGGCCTAGTGGGGATAGGAGAACGTGCTCGTTCCCTTGGCGGTCGCCTCGACTATTCCGGCGATGCTCATGTCTTTAACCTGCACGCACAAATACCCATGAAGGACACCAAAAATGCCGCACAGCAGCTCTAGAATCCGCGTCTTGTTGGCCGATGATCAAGCAATGCTGCTCTCAGCACTGTCTACTATCCTCACTGCGCAAGAAGACATCGAAGTAACGGCTACCGCTACCTCGGGAGCGGAAGCCGTAAAATCTGCACTCGCTCACCACATCGATGTGGCTATCCTCGACATTCGCATGCCCGGCATGGACGGCATTTCGGCGGCTCAAGCCATACTCGAGCGAAAGCCAGAGTGCCGCATCATCATGCTCACCACCTTTAACGATGAAGAGCTCGTAGCGCAGTCCATCTCCACTGGTGCCAACGGCTTCCTATTGAAGGATGCCGACCCAGAGGTTCTCGTGACCGCCGTACGCAATGTGGCGCAGGGGGAATCGGTATTGGCCGCCGAGGTTACCGGCCCTGTGCTCGAGGCCTATCGCTCCGCGCTCACGCACGATAGCCTCAGCGCCCAGGAACGCCAAGGACTCAGCCTGGTAACGCGGCGCGAAATGGAAGTACTCTCATTGCTAGCCCGTGGTGCTACGAATGCGGAGATAGCCTCCGACATGGTCATCGCGGAAACCACGGTAAAAACACATGTCTCCGCGCTCATGTCGAAGCTCGCCGCACGCGACCGCGTGGCCCTCGTTCTCTTAGCCCAACGCGCTGGGGTTGCCTAATCTCCTACCACGGTAGGAGATCTCCCCGCTGAAAACCATCATGCAGTCGGATTACTTTATGGTGCACCCCGGCGATACTGCAACCTATGAATTGCGACATCTCTTTTGAGAACATCACGAAGACTTTTGGTCAGCAACGAGTCCTCGATGGCCTCTCTTTCCGTATCACTCCTGGCCGCGTGCATGCGCTCCTCGGACGCAACGGGGCAGGAAAATCAACACTCTTTTCCATTCTTTTAGGCCTCGTGCCGGCTGACTCTGGCTCCATGAGCGTGGCTGGCCAACCATGGACACGCGATGTGCTTCGCCAGATTGGTGCTTCAGTCAACGGACCGGCTTTTTATGGCCATCTGTCCGCCGAGGCAAATCTTCGTGTTCATGCCCGGCTGCTGGGGCTTCCTGACTCTGAGATTGACCGCGTCCTCTCCATCGCTGGGCTCCGCGGCGTTGGCGCCAAGAAGGCGAAATCCTTTTCCACCGGTATGAAAGCACGCTTGGCTTTGGCACAAGCACTCCTCGGTGATCCAGAGATTCTTGTCCTTGATGAGCCTCAGAATGGCCTCGATCCCCAAGGCATCATGGAATTGCGAAAGCTGCTACAGCAACTGGCCGCGGCTGGGCACACCGTTATCGTCAGCTCCCACCAGCTTGGTGAAGTTCTGCATCTTGCACATGACATCACGGTCTTGGCCGAGGGCACGATTCGATATTCCGGTTCCCTACACGAGCTAGCACCCCGTGGCCAGTTGGAAGAGGAATTCTTCCGGCTCACGTCACCGAGCCGTGCCTCCCAAGCATCTATCTCTCGGGAAGGGGAATCACGTGACTAAGCACACCACAGCACCTCGCCCGAGTTACCTTTCTGCAGAACTACTACGCAGCCGCGGAAGTACCTTACAGTGGTTGCCTTTGCTGGCACTACCGCTGGTCATCATGACAATCATTTTCTCATCAATGGCCTCAGCACACACTGATGCCACGGGCGTCTTGGCTTGGCAGTCCTTGTTTGTTACCGGAATGTATGCCCCTCTTATTGGGCTGTTCGCTGCCATTCCAGAACGCCGCGAGACCATCACTCGCAGCGGCGGAACGCAATGGAGAAACCTCAACCCGCGTCTCGAGAATGCTGCCCGCTTTATCGTCGTCATTGTCAGCCTTGCGGTCTTCCATATTCTGAACTTTGGTGTTTCCTGGTTCGTTGTCGCTGCCCAGGGGCGCGAGAATCATGAACTTATCCTCGTAGCTGGGCTCTGCTCCTTCCTTGGCGCGCTTGGCATTGCCGGACTTTCCGCGGCCTGTACCCGTCGACTGGGCTTCGCATTAGCACTCGTGGCAGCGGTTCTGTGGCAGCTTGTCAGCATTCTTCCGAGCACTGTCGAAACAGGCAGGTGGTGGGCCTTTCTACCAGCATGGCCGCAACGGCTTCTTCTGCCCGCACTGCGTATTCATCAGAACTCGGTGCCCCTTGAGCCAAACGACCCACTATTGACCAGCAGTCCATTTCCAGCTCTCATATTGTGTGTCATCCTCGCCGTGCTTGGGTCATTAGCCGCGGTCTACACGCCGCGTCGATACCGGCCAGTATTCCCGCTGCGTTTCGCCTTCACACAGTCTACGGTGACGCGAACTAATGCCACCGTGGAAGAAGCCCAACCATGGAAACCAACGGAGCATTCCCGTGCCGCAGCGCAGTCCTCGCCGTGGTCCACATTGTTGGGGCTGCACCATGCGGCTTTTAGCCCAGCGGTGTTCTCTTGCCTGTTGCTCAGCGTTTTCACGCTCGGTTTCGTAGCACTGCTTTATCCCGCTAACTACGTCGAAGGCTTCTTTCACTTCTTTCTGCTACCGGTCGGCACAGGTATCTTGCCGGTCCTCGTTTGGCCCCGTGTAGCTGGATCATGGCCGTTGGTACATATGGAAACACGGTTCGGCGCATCCGGGATTCTCCTCTGGTTCCTGTGCATCATCGTGGCGGTATGCGCTGCCGCTTACCTGGCCAGTGCACTCGCAGGTAGCGATGTCACTGCCCAGATTTCGGCATTCCCCCTTTCAGTTGGGGTGGGCTTTGTCATCGCGGCTGTGTCACTCATTCTGATGATTCGCCTCGGCATTGTGAGTGCTATCGCCCTCACCATCGTAGGCACGATCGTCTCCATCACGTTAGGCGGCGATGTCTTGGCAGAAACCGGCCTCTGGCTCCTTGCCTTCCCGGCTTGGCCCTTGATTGCGCTCTCACCTATGCGTTATGCCATCGCTGTGGCCCTGACTGCGGTGCTCTGTGTGATTGCCGTTTTGCTTGCACGGCGTCTGCTCCACACGCGTGCGCTGTCTCCCCGCTAAAACTGACGAATCTGACAAAAGCAGTCTAGATTTTTCGATCTTGGCCCGTACTTTTGGCAGATCGGGCAGTTGCGCGTTTGAAGCATCCTGGCAAAGCTAGGTCGCAGACCGAGCAGGACCCTAAAACAGCAACACCGCCCGCGCCATGCAGCGCGGGCGGTGTTCGTATTTCTAGCGTTTAGAGCTCAGAGACGTCAACGCGCTTCGGGTACACCACCGGGCGAGCACCGGCGATGTCCTCTACAATGCGGATGACCTGGTTGGAGTAGCCGAACTCGTTGTCGTACCAGACGTAGAGCACGAGGTGCTTGCCGGAGGCGATGGTCGCCAGACCATCAACGACACCAGCGTGGGTAGAGCCGACGAAGTCGGAGGACACAACCTCAGGGGAAGCAACGTAGGAAATCTGCTGGCGCAAGTCAGAGTGCAGAGAAACATTGCGCAGGAAGTCGTTGACCTCGTCGCGGTCGACTTCCTTTTCCAGCTCCAGGTTGAGCACAGCCATGGACACGTCCGGGGTAGGAACACGGATGGCGTTGCCGGTGAGCTTGCCCTCGAACTCCGGCAGGGCCTTAGACACGGCCTTGGCCGCACCGGTTTCGGTGAGGACCATGTTCAGGCCCGCTGCGCGGCCGCGGCGATCACCCTTGTGGAAGTTGTCGATGAGGTTCTGGTCATTGGTAAAGGAGTGCGCGGTTTCCACGTGGCCGTGAACCACACCGTAGCGGTCATTGATGACCTTGAGCACCGGGGTAATGCCGTTGGTGGTGCAGGATGCGGCGGAGAGAATCTGGTCAGACTCCTCGATGTCCCCCTGGTTGATGCCGTACACGATGTTCTTGAGGTCACCCTTGCCCGGGGCAGTAAGCAGCACGCGAGCCACACCCTTGGACTGCAGGTGCTGGGATAGGCCGTCGCGGTCACGCCAGACACCGGTGTTGTCGACGACAATGGCATTGTCGATACCGTACTGGGTGTAATCGATTTCTGCCGGGTTGTTGGCGTAAATCATCTGAATCTTGGTGCCATTGGCCCAGATGACCTCATTCTCCTCATCCACAGCAATGGAGCCGTTGAAGGCACCGTGGACCGAATCGCGGCGCAGGAGGGAGGCGCGCTTGAGAATGTCAATGTCGCCCTTCTTGCGAACAACGATGGCGCGCAGGCGCACGCCGCCGTAGGCAGCTTCGCGGGCAATAAGGATGCGGGCCAGCAGGCGGCCAATGCGGCCGAAGCCGTAGAGCACGACGTCAGTGGATTCCTTATCCACGCCTGCACCGACGAGGTCGACCAAGGTCTCCTCCAGGTAGTTCCGCAGATTATCGGAACCAGACTCCTCAAAGCCCATGACCAAGCGGCCCAGGTCAATCGAGGCGGTGCCCAGGTTCATCGTGCACAGTTCCTTGAGGATGGGCAGAGTCTCAGCGGTGGAGAGCTCACGCTCAGCAATGCGGCGGGCGTAACGGTGAGCCTTGATGATGTCAATATCGGTCACGCCGATAAGCATGCGACCGTAAATGGAGGTCACGACGTTGTTATTGCGGTGCAGCTGGTGGATGAGCGGGATCATCTCCTGGGCCAGCTCCAGACGTTCGTTCCAGTCCTCGTGCCCAATATGCGCGTTTGCAGTCACGTGCTCTGTATCCTTTACTTCTCAAAGAGGGGTGTACTTCTCTATCCAACCGTAAATATTAACTGTTAAAGATGTCCGTTTGGGCATAGTTGCGCGAGGATTTGCGCCACACTACCCCCGCCCAGTTTCTCTACGGCGGTCCCGACGAGGCAGTATCCGACCTCCTCGTCATGGCGGGCGCGGCGCGGCTTCAACAACGCGTTGAGATAGGGATACACCAAGGGCAGGTCGGGATGGGTACGGGTGTACTCCGTTTCGAGTCCCCGGGCGTAGCGCCCTGAAAACGCACGTGTGGACACGGTGGGCCCACCACGTCGAAGCAACGCACGGTTGTGTTCGCTTGTACCAGCTTCGTCACTCAGCAGGAAAGCCGAGCCGCAGCTGACCGCAGCCACGCCAGGCCAAGAGAGGGCTTCAGCAACATCCGCAGCGGTGCGCACACCTCCTGCAGCTATAAGTGGACGTTCCGTAACCTGGTGAACGGCGGCTACCAGTTCGGCCAACGGGCGCTGATCTGGTTCAGCAGCTGGGTCCCACACGCCGCGGTGCCCACCGGCTTCTGGGCCCTGCACGCACAACACGTCGACGCCGCGGGCAGCGGCGACGAGAGCTTCCTCCGGAGTGGTTACCGTGGTCCACGCTTCCGCGCCGGAGGAGTGGATGCGCTGAACTTCGGCGTCGCTGAAGACGCCGAACATGGACCACAACACTGCTGCCCCGCCGTCCAGCGCGGCGGTAAGTTTCTCCTGCCAGCCGAAGGTGAGGGGGACGTCGCCAAGCACGGCATTTTCTTCTGCTGCGAGGGCTTCCGCGGCAGCCCGTTCAGTGGCGGTGAGCTCGCGTTGTGGGCAAAAGAGGTTGACACCAAAGCGCGTGCCGGCGCAGTCCTTAATGGCTGCCCGGGCAGTTTCAACGGACGCACTGCCCAGCCCTAATGCACTAAAAGAACCGGCGGCTGCGGCCGCGCGGACCAGAGCCGGCGTGGTGGGCCCACCGGCCATCGGGGCAGGTAGAACCGGGCAAGTGATAGTCTCAAGAAGCTTACTCATGGTCCCAGAATAAAGAACTTCCTAGAAGGGAGTAGTTGTGTCCTCCATCCGTGACTTCTTTGCCCGCCTTTTCGGCAACAGCGCTGCACCGTCGCCGCAACCGGCTGCTGGGCTGGACCCCGCTGCGCTCAGCGCTGAGTGGCTTATCGTGGGCTTGGGCAATCCTGGCGCGAAGTATGCGTCGACGCGCCACAACGTGGGCTACATGGCAGTTGATGATCTCCTTGCTGATGCAGGTGATGTGCTTGAGCCGGTCACGGGACACAAGCTCAGCGCCGCGCCCGTTGACGTCGACGGCACGCAGGTTCTGGCCGTGCGATCGCACACGTACATGAATCTTTCCGGGGACCCCATTGCGCCCCTGGCTGCACAACTAGGGGTGCCGGCGGAGCGCATTATTGTCATCCACGATGAGCTCGATTTGCCCGCTGGCAGCGTGCGCATCAAGAAAGGCGGCAATGAGAATGGCCACAACGGTCTGAAATCGCTGACTGAACGCCTGGGAACCCGCGACTATCTACGTGTGCGCGTGGGCATTGGCCGCCCGCCCAAAGGTAGCTCCATTCCGGATTGGGTGCTCGCGCCTGTCGACGCCTCCCCGGCCTTCGAAAGCTCCATCGCCACCGCTGCGGAAGCCGCGCGCCTCATTGTGTCCGAGGGAATGAACAAGGCACAGAACGAGATCCATTCGCGCGGAAAGTAAACCCGCGCGTCCGCGTGGATCGCCCTAGACTATCGAAGTATGAGCCACGCCTTCTCATCGAACCTGGATCCACGGACCATCGTCATTACTGGCGCCTCAGACGGAGTGGGGGCCTCCGCCGCCCGCATTCTGCACAAGCGTCACCCACAGGACACGCTCGTGCTCGTTGGCCGCAACCCGCAGAAAACACAGGCCGTGGCTGAGGAAATCGATGCTAACTATCACGTGGCGGATTTTGAATCTTTGGGTCAGGTACGTCGCCTCGCGGAGGAGCTACGCCAGTACGAGAACATCCATGCCTTGGGCAACAATGCTGGCGGCATTTTTGATGGTCCCTTTGCCACGGCCGATGGTTTTGAGCGGACGTGGCAGGTCAACGTTGTGGCTCCTTTCCTGCTGACGTCCCTGTTGCGTGATATCTTGCGAGACAACGACGCGACGGTAGTGCAGACCGCCTCGGTAGCAAACATGCTCATGTCCTCCTTTGATCCTGGTGACCCGAACACTTTTGAGAAATTCACCGCGGAGCGCGCCTATGGCAATGCCAAGCTCGGCGATATTCTGCTTACCCGCTACTTCGACTCCCATGGGCTGACCGCCGTGGCCTTCCATCCGGGCGTGCTCAAGACCAGTTTTGCGAAAACCTCGACGAGCAAGACGAGCACGCTGTATTCCAGTGCTCTGGGCCAGCGCTTCGGCACGGCTGATCAGGGTGGCGAGAATCTCGCTTTCTTCCTCACCGGCACCCCAGGCATCCATTTCGAATCCGGCGAGTACTACAACAACAAGCGCAAGCCAGGACTGCGGCGCCCAATTGCAAAGAAGCTCTCAGTAGCGCGTCGCATCTTTGATGATCTGGGCCGCCAGCTCGATGTGGAGTGGTAGCACCCAGCGGCTAAACTAACCCGCATGAGTATTGCCTCCGAAGCTTCCCGCCGCCGCACATTCGCCGTCATCGCCCACCCGGATGCTGGTAAGTCCACGCTGACGGAGGCGCTGGCACTGCATGCCCACGTCATTAATGAGGCCGGCGCGGTGCACGGTAAGGGCAACCGCAAGTCCACGGTGTCTGACTGGATGGAAATGGAAAAGGACCGCGGTATTTCCGTCGCGTCCTCGGCCCTGCAGTTTGAGTACGCTCCGGAGGGCCATGAGGGCGAGCCCTACATGATCAACCTCGTCGATACCCCGGGCCACGCGGACTTCTCAGAGGATACGTACCGCGTGCTCACGGCAGTGGATGCTGCTGTGATGCTTATCGACGCCGCCAAGGGCCTCGAGCCACAGACCCTCAAGCTCTTCCGCGTGTGTAAGGCCCGTGGCCTGCCGATTGTTACGGTGATCAACAAGTGGGACCGCGTGGGCCGTGAGCCGCTGGAGCTTGTCGACGAAATCGTCAACGAAATCCAGCTGCAGCCCACCCCGCTGTACTGGCCGGTCGGCATTGCCGGTGACTTCCGCGGTCTCGCCCACATCAATGATGATGGTGAGGCCGACGAGTACATCCACTTCCTGCGCACGGCAGGTGGCTCCACCATTGCCCCAGAGGAACACTACGCGCCTGATGCAGCCGCGGAGAAGGAAGAAGACGCCTGGGAAACGGCCGTGGAGGAAGCCGAATTGCTGGCCGCCGACGGCGCCCTGCACGACCAAGAGCTCTTTGAACAGTGCGTGACCTCCCCGCTCATTTTCGCTTCCGCCATGCTCAACTTCGGTGTTCACCAGATCCTCGATACGCTGTGCGCCATTGCCCCGGCTCCGCGCTCGCGCGATTCAGATCCTCAGGCCATTGAAGCTGCCGGCTCCGGTGGTGCAGCTGCCATCGATGAGGTTCGTGAGGTTACTGATGAATTCTCCGGCGTCATCTTCAAGGTGCAGGCAGGCATGGACCGCAAGCACCGCGATAACCTGGCTTTCATGCGCGTCGTCTCCGGCGAGTTTGAGCGTGGCATGCAGGTCAACCATGCCCAGTCCGGCCGCAGCTTCTCCACGAAATACGCCTTGACGGTCTTTGGCCGTACCCGCGACACCGTGGACTCCGCCTTCCCGGGTGACATCGTGGGCTTGGTTAACGCCGGTTCCCTGGCACCGGGTGACACCATCTATACGGGCAAGAAGGTCCAGTTCAAGCCCATGCCGCAGTTTGCCCCTGAGTCATTCCAGATTCTGCGCGCCAAGTCTTTGGGCGACTACAAAGCCTTCCGCAAAGGCTTGGACCAGCTTGCGGCCGAAGGCGTCGTCCAAATCTTGCGCAACGATACCCGCGGTGACGCCGCCCCCGTCATGGCCGCCGTCGGCCCCATGCAGTTCGAGGTCATGCAGGCCCGCATGGAAGTCGAATACAACGTGCCAACCGTCACCGAACCCATCCCCTACTCCGTAGCACGCCGCACCGACGCCGAGTCCGCACCAGAGCTGGGCCGCCAGCGCGGCGTAGAGATCTTCACCCGCACCGACGGCGAGCTCATCGCCCTGTTTGGCGATAAGTGGAAGCTGGCCTTCATTGAGAAGGAGCACCCGGAACTCACCATCGAAACGCTCGTGGCGGATTAGATGGCTGGTTGCTGACTAGAAAGTCAGCATGATGGGGATAACCGCAATCTTGACTATCTGCGCCACCACGATCGTGGCTGCGTAGCCGGTCATGATGCGGGAGTCAGAGCTCATTCCCGTGGCGTAGTTGACCACGGCTGGCTGGCCGAATATACCGGAGATACCACCGGCGGTGCGGGTCTCCGACTGCCCAAGGAAGCGGTTCGCCACAGCGAAGATTGCGATGGCAACCACAGTGACGATGGCAGCCAGCAGCATGCACTTCACCCCCATCCACGAGAATGCGGTGGAGAGGAACGCATCACTGGAAGCAAGGCCCACAGAGGCCAAAAAGATGACGAGGCCCCACTGCTGGAAGGCGGTGTTGATGGAGGCCGGAACCTTCCACGGCACGCGTCGCGTGCGGTGTAGTGCACCCAGAATGAGACCAGTAATCAGTGGGCCGAGCGCGAAGCCCAGTTCGAAGGACGCACCGCCCGGCATCGGAACAACAACGAGTGCCAAGAGATAGCCCAAGAACAGGCCGCCAGCTACTGCGGTCCAGTTCAGCTGCGAGTAGCCCTGTACCGAATTACCGAAATAATTACGGATATCGCCCAGACGGTCCTGGTCAACAATGATGTCGACACGGTCACCAGAGTCGAGGTGCGTGTCAAAGCTGGCGAGGAACTCTTCATCGCCGCGGTGGATGCGGATGATGCGGCCACCGTAGCGTTTAAACAGATCAAGTTCCTCGATGGTGCGGCCTGCAATGTCCGAGTTCGACACCACGACGTTTTCAATGACGAGACGCTTGTCTATGAAGGGCACCTGCGGCTGACGCTTACCCAGGGCGGCCGTAAGCTCATGTTTCTTCGCCTTCGTTACGAGGACGCGAAGGATATCGCCTTTGCGAATCTCCGGGTGGTCACCGGCCACAGTTCTCGTATTCCCGCGGCGAATCGTGGCGATGACGAACTGGTCCTCGAAACGTTCCAGTAGCTCGTCGTAGGTGATGTTCTTCGTCACGCGAATAGTACGGGAGCGAAAGATTTCCTCCGCAGAATTGTCCTTGTCTTTCGACCCCGGCCAGGACTGCTTCAACAGCATCGCCACAAGCAGAATGGCCACCGCAACGCCGACCGGATACCCCAGGGAATAACCCACAGCTGGTAGCTCTTCGCCCGTCTGCTGCTGAGCAACCGCCAGCGACGCCGTCGAGGTCGTCGCACCCGAGAAGACGCCGACCGAAGCCAAAGGTGACAACCCAAGCCATCCGCCGGCAAGCAGCGCTACAGCCGCGGCCGCAATCACGGCGATCGCCGCGGTGATCATGTGCTTGAGCTGTTCAGAGAATCCCTTAAAGAATCGCTCACCGGCAGACAAACCCTGCATGTAGATAAAGAGACCAAGGCCCATTTCCTGCAAGCTGCTGAGGATTGCGCCATCGAGCTCAATAAAGGCGCCGAAAGCCAAACCGACGAACAACGTTCCCGCCGCGCCAAAGCGCAGCGGGCCGAAGGGAATCATGCCAAACAATGTGCCGAGCAGAGCAATGAAAAAGATGCTCAGCCAAATATTTCCATCAAATAGTGCCAACACGGTCTGTCATTCTAGGAAACTGCACAGAAAAAGCCATGTGAAAGGCGTTTCCTGCAATCACCCGTTAACCGCATCCTTGCAGCGCATCGGCTTTTCCAGGATGTTGCTACGGCCGCAAACGAGGTACGTTTCACACCCGTGGGCCCGCGGTGATCACTAACAGCAGGCACTTCCACGTGGCTAGGCGGTGAGGAATTCCCTCCATGCCGGCCACTCCGCATACGTCTGTGCGCGGCCCGCCTCAAAATTGGAGCGTAGCTTAGCCACATCGTGTTCGGTAGACGTCACTTGCATATCTTCTGGGAAGAAGAGCTGGGCGCGTCCTTCCTTTTCCAATTCAAGGAGACGGTCTTTGGAGCGGTTGTACTTCGGTGGACGCTCGATCATAGCTTCTGCCACGGCTGGGTACTTGCGGAAGAAGCGGCTCAGCGCCGTGGGACGGCTGACTTTGGGGCGCACATAGCCGCGTGGCTTGGAGCCGAGAAAAAGAAACTTCTCAAACCCCGCTTTTTCGGCCTGTTCAATGAGGATGCCGCCAGATTCACCCATGGCCCCGTCCACATAAGGTGCGCCATCGATGACACGCATCGGCATGATGAGTGGCAGCGTCGAAGAAGCTCGCACGCGCACCATGAGATCATCTAGGGTCGCGACATCCTCACGTCCCCAATAGACGCTTTCCCCAGTGTCGGCTCGAGCAGCCGAAATACACATTTGTGCTGGATTGGCTTCAAAGGTCTCCCAATCGAAGGGCATATCTTTGTCGGCCGACTTCTCATAGATGTATTCGGCGTTGAAATAACCATTGCCGCGCAGTAGAGAACCTAGACCACCGAAGCTGGGGTTCTTGGCAAAGTCTACGAAGGATTCTTCGGAGCGAATCACGTCGCGGGAGAGGAAATTAACGGTGTGCGACGAGCCTGCGGAAACACCACCGACCCAGCCGAATTCCACCTCCTCCTGAAGTAGTTTGACGATGCATGCCGCAGTATAGGAATTGCGCATGCCGCCACCTTCAATGACGAGTGCTGTATCTTTCGCGTCAATCACAGTGCCCGATGGTACCCGCAGGCTAGGATCGCGCCATGGGTCTCTTTTCCGCACTGAAGAATCTTGTCAGCTCCCCCGGCGCGCGTTTGGCCTCCCCCGATCCGCATGCCGTTGAGGTAGAGCTGGACCGCCTTGCCGTGCACACGGCGGACGGACTCATCATCGTGGAGACGTCCCCATCCGGCGCTAAGGTGCTGGCAGAAGTGGCTCGTGCTGGCGAAGCCGTCCAACTGCGCGGTCCACACACTACCGTGTACCTGTCCCCCACGACTGCGCAGGAACGCCCAGTGCATGATCCGAAGAAGGGCTGGGTTATCCCGCTCTCGCCTGATGAGCTCGATCTTCTTAAAACCCTCAGCCCGGAGCCTGGAGATTATGAAATCTCAACGGCCCTGGCCATAGCGATTGAAGGAGTCTAAAACATGCTCATCCTCCCGTTCCAAGGCAAGACCCCGCGTATTCACCGCAGCGCCTGGATTGCACCGAATGCCACCATCATTGGTGATGTCACCATCGGGCCAGATTCTTCTGTGTTCTATGGCAGCGTGCTACGCGGGGACGTCGGTTCCATCCGCCTTGGGGCGCGCGCCAATATCCAGGACAACTGCGTCATCCACGTTGAAGCAACTAAACCTTGTGTGCTCGAGGATGACGTCACCGTAGGACACATGGCCATGCTCCATGGCACGCACGTGGGCGCGGGCACGCTCGTTGGGATGAAGGCATCCCTACTCTCGGGCTCCACCGTGGGCCCAGGCTCTCTCGTCGCCGCCGGCGCGGTGGTGCTGGAAGGCCAGAATATTCCCGCCGGCACCCTAGCTGCTGGGGTACCCGCCAAGGTGCGCCGTGAGTTGAGCTCGGAGGAATCCGCCGCCTTCATCCCGCACGCCGCGCGCTACGTCGACATTGCTAAGAATCAGGCGCTGCTTGGCGACGCCCTCCCCCTCGACGAAGTCCTCTACGACTAGCGCCAAGACTGTTTCAAACTGCCGTTGTTGCCAAAACTCTTGAACTCGCCGCGGGATCTGACCAGATCTTTGGCAACTAGGGCAGTTCCACTCCGCAAGCTAAGGCCGCGAGCTAAACCCCTAATCGAACGTTCTCAAGGCTAAAGTGCTAGAGCAGAGCGACGAGCCCCATAATTACCAAGAAGGCAGCCACGCCATAGCCGCTCCACAGCGCAACGGCGGCTGAGTTCTCCCGCGCCCACGCGAAAGCCCGACCAGCCCAGGAATGAGGTTTGGCACGCACGAGCGCAATGAAGAGCCCGCACACGGTAGGCAAGGAAAGCGCGAAGCTGGCATAGAAGAAAAGGCCGCCATATTTCACGGTATTACTGAAATCCCCGGCTGCTAGGTGCATGAGGCCATAGAAGAAGGGCACGGAGGTCAGCGACTGGATGACTCCCATAAGGAAGCCCACCGCAACGGTCTTAGGCGAGGGCGTACGCAGCGGGCCGAGGAGCTTTTGAACCATATCGTTGGGCTCGCCCTTCGAGCGCCACGCCAGCACACCGAGGCCCACGCCTATGACGATGAGGCCCCAGCCAATCACCGGAGACTCCAAGGCGGCGGCCACTTTGTCTTGAATCCCCACGAAAACGAACATGACCACGGCGGCAGCGGTGAGCACACCGAACCAATCGCCGACGATGACAAGCGCAGCAATCTTGCGGTAACTACTTCGCGGAAGCATGATGCCAATGGCCACGAGGATGCCGATAAGCAGGGCGTTGACAGAATCGGCGAAGGCATTGAGCACGGCTTCAAGCATGCGGGCTAGTTTACTAGCAGTCGTCTCCCTGCTACGTCATCGTGCAGCCTTAGGAAACATTCACTCACTGTTTACCCAGCATGCCCTCCGCGTGAACGCTGTCAACGGTAAGGTGGATAAAAGTGTGTGCCGCCGCGCCGGGTTCTCCGTCGACGGCGGCACCATAGGTAATGCCCCCAATCATGATGTGGAGAGAGAAAACATGAAGGTAGCGATTCTCGGCGGCGATGGTTTTTGCGGCTGGCCAGCCTCACTTTATCTCTCCGATCAGGGCCACGAGGTCATCATCGTGGACAACCTTTCCCGCCGCGCTATCGATGAGGAACTCGGCGCAGAATCGCTCACTCCCATCGTGTCCATCGAAGAGCGCTTGACCGCATGGACTGAGGTCTCCGGCAAGACCATTGGATTCTGCAACCTCGACGTAGCTCAGGACTATGACGGCCTGCTGGAGTTCCTCACCACGGAGCGCCCAGATGCCGTTGTCCACTTCGCTGAGCAGCGCGCTGCTCCTTATTCCATGAAGAATTCACGCACCAAGCGCTACACGGTGGATAACAACATCAACGCTACCCATAACCTGCTTGCCGCCATCGTGGAATCTGAGCAGGATATCCACGTCGCACACTTGGGCACCATGGGCGTGTACGGCTACGGCACCGCAGGCATGAAGATTCCGGAGGGCTACCTGGATGTGCAGGTCGATGCTGGTGAGAACGGCATCGTCGAGCAGCAGATCCTCTACCCCTCCAATCCGGGCTCGGTCTACCACATGACGAAGGTACTGGACCAGCACCTCTTTGCCTACTACGCCAAGAACGATGAGCTGCGCATTACCGACCTCCACCAGGGCATCATTTGGGGCACGCACACCGAGCAGACCCAGAAGGATGAACGCCTGATCAACCGCTTTGACTACGACGGTGATTACGGCACAGTACTCAACCGCTTCCTCATCCAGGCAGGTATTGGTTACCCGCTGACCGTGCACGGAACTGGTGGCCAGACCCGCGCCTTTATCCATATCCGCGACATGGTGCGCTGCATTGAGCTGGCACTGAATAATCCACCCGCTCGTGGCGAGCGCGTCAAGATCATCAACCAGATGACCGAAACCCACCGCGTGCGCGACTTGGCGGAGCTGCTGGCGAAAATCTCCGGTGCCGAGGTAGCTTACGTACCGAACCCGCGCAAGGAGTCTGCAGAAAATGAACTTCACGTCACCAATGACACCTTCCTCGAGCTCGGCCTAAAGCCGACCACCTTGTCGGAAGGCCTGCTCCATGAGGTTGAAGAGGTGGCCCGCAAGTACGCCGAGCGCGTGGACCGCTCCAAGATTCCAGCGCAATCCCTGTGGACCAAGCAGCAGCAGGCCGGCGTTCCTGACTCCGTGGCGAGCGACGCTACCGACACCGCACAGGCATAAGCATTCCTTCCATGCGCATCGCGATTGTTACTGAGGTTTTCCTGCCCAAAATCGACGGCGTGGTCACCCGCATTACCCGCACGCTGGACCAGTTGGCGGCGATGGGCCACGAGGTCCGCATCTTCGCCACGGGCAAGGCACCTGCCACGTATGCAGGTTTCGAGGTCACCCGCATTCCCAGCTTGTCGCTGTGGGTCTACCCAGAAATCAAGTTTGGCTTGCCCTCGTGGAAGTTCTTTAAAGAGATCCGGGATTTTGACCCCGATGTCATCCACGCGGTCAACCCAATTTGGACCGCGGCACTCGGCGTCTTTGCCGCGCAGCGAGACGCTGTTCCGCTCGTGGCCAGCTTCCACACCAACGTGCCCGAGTACGTCGATGCCCTGGGCATTGGCTGGACTCGCCCGCTGACAGAGGCCGCGCTTAAGTACCTGCACAACCAGGCAGCAGTTAACCTGTGCACCTCCGGTCCCATGGTGGACAAGGCTGGTGACATGGGGATTCGCAACGTAAAGCTATGGCCCAAGGCCGTGGATACGGAAACGTATCAGCCTTCCCGGGCCACCGTGGCGATGCGGGAGCGTCTCACCGGCGGAAACCCCGATGCGCCACTGCTGACTTACATCGGCCGAGTTTCCAAAGAAAAAGACTTAGAGCGCCTCGACCACGTCATGCAGTTGGTGCGCACTGAGCTTAGCGACGCCCGCCTCGCCATCGTCGGCGACGGCCCCTTCTTGGACGAGCTCAAGGAAGGCTTCGACCCCTCCTACACCGTCTTTACCGGCTACCTTTCCGGTGAAGAGCTTGCTGCCGCCTTCGCGGTCGGTGATGTCTTCCTCTTCCCTTCCGCTACAGAAACCCTGGGTCTCGTGGCATTGGAGTCCTTCGCGTCGGGTGTTCCCGTTATCGGAACGCGCGCCGGCGGAATCCCCTTTGTTATTGAGGAAGGAGTCACCGGCCATCTCATTGACGCCGATGCTGACGACGCAGCGTGGGCTGACGCCGCTGTGAGCCTTCTCCGTGATCCTTCGCAGCGATCCGAGATGGGGGCAGCCGCCCGACGCGAGGCGGAGAAGTATTCCTGGGTAGAATCCACCCAAGCCCTTCTTACGGCCTATGAGGAAGCCATTGAACACCCCTACCGCAGGGACTAAACCGTACTAGTCAAGGAGCACGCATGGATTCAGCGAGAAACCTGTACTCCGCCGGCGCGTTTATTCAGGCCGGCATCGACGCCGCCTTTGCCCGTCGCCTCGGCCCCATCACGGATGTGGAGGTCAACTTCGTCCCCGTCGAGTCCGACCAGTCTGAGCATGACCAGCGCGCTACGGTGCGTTTCACCACCAGCAGCGGCGTTCATGACTTTGACGGTCTGCGCTTAGCGTCCATGCAGGATGGCCAGTTCCACTGGGCCACCGGCTTGGCGCAGCAGGCTGATCTTCCTGAGTTCCACGGCCCCCAGCCCGATACGGCTCTACTCAAGGGCCTAGCGCGCCGTCTTGTAGGTGATCGCCCCGTCGTCCGCGTTCCGCAGGGCGATGCTGAAGCACTCGTAGCGGTGGACTTCACAGAGCTTGACCCGAACCCCGCCAGCGCCGTGCTCGCTGGTCTGGAAAAGAGCGGGGATATCGAAGGCGGCGTGGACGAGCGTATCGCCACCACTGAGCTCGCTTCCTATATGAATGTGCCCGACAATAACCCGGAAGCGCTCGCACAGTTTGAGGGTTCTCGCATCGTTGCCCTTCCCCAAATGAATGGCCAGGTGGGACTTCGCGCGCGGGATATCCTTGCGGATGCTCACTTCCTTGCCACTGAGCACAACTTTTTCCTCGATGCCCGCTTCCCCAACTTGAGGGCCGAACTGGATCCCGGGACCTCCCGCACGCTGGTGAGCACAGCGCACGGTTCGTTGACTGTTCCAGCACACCTGATTGCCACCCTGGATGAGTCTGCCGGTACTTTTACGTGGGCATGGGCTGACGAACTCGCCTCCTCCATGTCTGCGCAGGCGGCAGGCAATCTGAGGCGCTTCGCTTATGACCGCGCCGTGCCGGAGCTCCTTCGCGCACGGCTTCCTATTGCGGATGCCCGGCAGGCACGTTTGCCGCAACTAGCTATGCCTATTCTGGGCCTGTGGACCCTGTTGCCGGTACACCTTCCGGACGGCCGTCTGGGCCTCGCGCTTTCCGACGCCCCCGCCTTCCGCCTTCCTGCGCCATCCCCGGCCGCCACGCAGGCCACGCTCAACGTGGCGGTTCCCCCGGGCGTAGACGAGCAGCGCGCCCGCGCCGCGTACCAGCGCCAGCGCGGTTTCTAGCTTTTCCTTAAACGTTGAGGATCGCGCGGAACTCCTCCGGATCGACCTCCTGGGTCGTGGCGGGGTCGAACTTCGCGTCCTGGGTCTTATCAACGAGGACTGCGCGCACGCCCTCGGAGAAATCCGGGCGACGGTACATGTGCATGCCGAGCTTGAGCTCTAACAGGAGCGCTTCGCGGATATCATCCAACCTCGCCTCGGCTTCAAAGAGCTCATTGGCCGCAATAATCGCTGCCGGGCAGGCGCCCGCCATGAGTCGTTTCACTTCTCCCGCAATTTGGGGGCGTGTCTCCAATTCAGCAGAAATTTCCTTCCACGTCGGCAGCGCAAAGGTCTCTTCCAAATCTTTCGCCACCTGCTCCAGCGGTGCCGGATCCTGTGGTGCAGGCAAGGCGAGGTCCGCAAGGGCGGCATCAATGCCGCGGTCGATTGCTGCCTCGATCAGCTCAGAAGCGTCCTTCACCACGTGGGTCGCCACGCCGGTCCACAACATGTCGGCGGCATACATGCGGTAGCCCGAAATGCCCCAGAACTTAGCCAATCCAGGCGATGCCACACCACGGGTGCCCACCATGCGCTGTGCGGCATAAGCCACGCCTACATCCGTGACGTAACCAATGTTCATCTCCGGCATCGAAGCAAAGGCACGTTCTGTCACCACGCGGTGCGAGCCGTGGAGGGAAATACCAAGGCCACCGCCCATAACGACACCATCAATCACGGCAATATAGGGCTTAGGGAACTCAGCGATATCACCGTTAGTGAGGTACTCGGAGGCAAAGAAGGCATCGACGTCTTCGAGCTTGCCCTCCGCTATTCCTTCGCGGGCATGGCGGACGTCACCGCCGGCGCAGAATGCTTTCTCACTCGCAGAGTGAATCAGGACCTGTTCGATAGTGTCGTCCTTGGCCCACTCCTCAAGGGAACGGCGAATGATGTCAATCATGTCGGGGGTCAGCGAGTTCAATGCCTTAGGGCGATTGAGTTCGAGGACTCCGGTATGGTTGCGGACGGAAACGAGTACTGGATCAGTCGTAGTCATACGCACCAGTGTTCCATATCACACATTTTTCGGCCACCACATTTTTGAGGTGCCCGAGCCTACAAACCAGACCACAGAAACGGTGTAACTTTTCGTGCTCCCACAGCTTGTTGCCCTCGACATGGATGGCACGCTCCTTGATACCCACGGCCAGCTTCCCGCTGATTTCTCTGAGCTTCAGAAACTGGCCGCTGAGCGCCACTGCGAGCTGGTACCGGCGTCAGGCCGTCAGCTGGCCACGCTCAAGGACATGTTCCCTGACATTGACACCTTCATCGCGGAAAATGGCTCGGTGGTCATGCACGGCGGGGACATCATCGCCACCTTCCCCATTGCGGAGGAAACAGTGCGCGCCGCCCGCGCTGCGGCTGATTCCATCACCGAACCACACACCACGGTGCTGTGTACTCCGGAGACTGCCTTCGTGGCCGACGACGTATCGGACGCCGCTCGCGCTGAGTTGTCTAAATACTACAAGGCAGTCACCTGGGTGCCGGAGCTTTCCGCCATCTCTAACTCCGACATCATCAAAATCGCTATCTTTTGCGAGTCAGGCTCGGAAGCGTATGTCTACGGACCGATCCGTCAAGCAGTCCCGGACGATAACGTCGCTGTCTCCGGCAAGGTATGGCTCGATGTCATGGCCCGCGGGGTGGATAAGGGCGCCGCATTAACCAAGCTCGCCGAACTCTCCGAGGTTCCCATCGCCGCCACCGCGGCCTTCGGCGATTACCTCAACGATCTAGAGATGCTTCGGGCTGCGGGCACAGCTGTGGCCATGGAGAATGCTCACCCACAACTCAAAGAGGTCGCGGACATCGTCGCACCCGCTAACACAGACAACGGGGTCAGCGTGGTGTTGCGTAAGCTTCTGAGCTCTTAACACGCTCCCAGGAAACCTGCCTGGTTCAGGCACTTCTCCGGAGTAGGATTACTCGGGTTCCCTAGCCCTCTGATCCCCACGTGCGGAGTGTTGTCGTGAAGAATTTTCTGCGGTCGATGTTGTCTGGATCGACGAAGCGCGAGAAGTCTTCCTCAAGTCCCTCAAAGTCCACTGCTTCTTCCCCTGTCTCTCCCCCGCCGGCCGTGCCGACGACAGTGACGGCGCCAAAGGCTAAGTCGGCGCCGAAGGCAGAGTCTGCGCCGGAGCCGAAGTCCGCGTCAAAGCTATCGCCTGCGCCGAAACGCAGGCGCCCGCAGCGCAGCGATAATTCCTCACTTGAGCTGAACGCAGCCTCCCTCCCGAAGGCCTCCGCCGTGCGGAAGGCACAGCTCACCAAGGCCCGCGAGGAGGCTGAGGACAATAAACCCCGCCGACGCCGCCACATCCCGCGGGCGGTCACACCCCAGCGCCCTGTCACTGCCGAATCCCCTACTAAAGCTCAGTCCGCTGCAGCGAAGGACACGGCAACGCCTGCAGCAACTGCGAAGGAAGCAACAGCACTTCCCGAACCGCAACCGGCTAAGGAAGCACCCGACGCGGAGATTTCACGTGCACTAGCACGCCGCTCTCAACCCGTCGGGACGCCTACTGAAAGGCAACTCAAGCCCACCAAAGCTACTCGCGAACAGCGCCGTGCTACTGCCCGTGTGCACGCTGACGACGGTACTACCGACGTGCTGGCGGTGCCGAAAGAATCAGCTACCGTCAAGCAGCAGCGGCGCGCCCGCTTGCGCCAAGTTCCGGGGCTTGATGGTCTGCGCGGCCTTGCAGTGGTAGCCGTGGTGATTTACCACTTCTTCGGTGATCTGCTGCCCGGCGGCTACCTGGGCGTGGACATGTTCTTTGTCCTCTCTGGATTCCTCATCACGTCACTGTTGATTCGCGAATTCAACGTTACTGGGCGCATTAGCCTCACAGATTTTTGGATAAGGCGCTTTCGGCGAATTCTTCCCGCCGCGCTTGTGGTTCTGTGTCTGTGTACCGCGGTGGTTTCGGCCATTGGGGGTGACCTTGCTGTTGGTATCCGAGAGCAATTCCTCGGCACCCTGTTCTTCGTCAACAACTGGACTCAGATCGCCACCAGCCAAACCTACTTCGCGCCCAACGAAGTGCAGGTCTTTGCCCATTATTGGTCGCTCGCGGTGGAGGAGCAGTTCTACCTCATCTGGCCGCTGCTCATGACAGGCGTCTTCGCTGTTTCGCGCCGTAAGCCCACACGCCTGCCCATCGCGGTGGCACTGGTGCTTGCGACGGCGTCTGCCCTGGCCATGGCTTTCCTCTTCGCACCGGGCGACGATCCCACCCGCGTGTACTACGGCACTGATACCCACGCCTTCGGCCTACTGGTCGGTGCACTTTTGTCCTTCATGCTCACCTCGACGTCGAAAGAGGCTGGGGCGGACTCGTGGGCGTCGACAAGCAAAGGCGTCCTTGCCAGTACCGTTGGAACCCTTGCTTTGCTCGCCTACCTTGCACAGCTGGTGTGGATGGGTGCGGACCGCGAGTTCACCTACCGCGGAGGCCTCGTCCTCACCAGCGTGCTGGGCGCCGCGATGATCTGGGCAGTGGTGCGCGAAACCGGCCCCCTGACGTGGTTCTTCGGTACCCGCGTCATGCGATGGCTGGGACAGCGTTCCTTCTCGCTGTACTTGTGGCACTGGCCCATCATCATGATTCTCGTCGCCGTATCCGACGCGCCGTCGTGGGCACTAGGCATTCTCGCCCTGCCGCTATCTTTCGTTCTGGCGGAAGTGACGTACCAATTTGTAGAGAACCCCTTCCGCCGCGGCGGCTATGTCAAGACGTGGCACGATTACTGGGCTGCCCGCCCCAGTTTGCATGAGATAAAAGTGGGCTTTGGCAAAGCCATGTGGCCAGTTGTGCCAGCACTC
Source organism: Corynebacterium sp. FDAARGOS 1242 (assembly GCF_016889985.1). Lineage (NCBI taxonomy): Bacteria > Bacillati > Actinomycetota > Actinomycetes > Mycobacteriales > Corynebacteriaceae > Corynebacterium > Corynebacterium sp. FDAARGOS 1242. Next base: position 1,470,251 of record NZ_CP069568.1, read on the forward strand.
GTTGTGCTCTCTGCCCTTGGCGTGGTCTATGGTGTGGCGACCTCTGAGGATAAAACGGAGCTCGAGCGCGAACTGGAGCGCATGGCGCAAGCCAATGAGCAGGCGGCAGCGTCAGCGCCTGCTCAGCCTACTGACAAGCCGAAGGAGAAGCGCTCCCTGCCCACCGGAGCAGAGATTACTGCGTTGGGTGATTCCGTCATGCTCGCGTCTTCCGAAGCCCTCACGGAGCGATTCCCAGGCATCCTCATTGATGCTGCAGTCTCCCGCCAATACTCTGAGGCCATTGATTCGCTGCGCGCTCTGAAGGATTCTGGGCAACTGCGCTCAACGGTCTTCTTGGGGCTCGGAACCAATGGCGCTGCAGATGCGGGACGCTTGGATGAGTTGCTCGACATTGTGGGCCCTGAGCGCACCGTGGTCTTCGCTGTGCCCTATGGCGACCGTGATTGGATGGGCCAAGCACGCTCAGAGATCGTGCAAGCAGCATCGCAGCGCGAGAACGTGTACCTGGCGGATTGGTGCGGCACTGCCCAAGAGAACCCTGCGCTGATGTACGACGACGGCGTGCATCCACTGCCCGAAGGCGCGAACCTCTACGCCGAATCCTTTGAAGAGACCCTTGAGCAGTACGCCAACGGCGACACGTCTCTCGAGACCGCGTGCGAAGCTTGACCCACCCTCAGCGGAGTTAGACCTGCCTTATGCCCTTGAAATGCTGAAAAGCGCCGCTCGAAAGCGGCGCTTTTCTCCGTGATGGGCCTCAATGAGTCTGAGGCAGCGTCTTAGTCGACGGAGAACTCGCTCATCTTGTCCCACTCAGTTTTTCCATCAATGTGGGTATTGATGATGTCCGGGGTCTCAACCAGGTACTTCGGGAGCTCCTCGCAGGAACGCTTGAAGTGCTCGGTGTTGACGTGGTCAACGTCGGTGCCATCCTTGTAGGACTCGAGCAGGAGGAAGCGCTGTTTGTCTTCCGGATCGCGGAACCACTTGAAGTCGATGCAGCCGGGCTCAGCCTGGCAGGCCTTGGTGTACCAGTCGATCTCATCGAGGAAGGTCTCGGCGTACTCGGGCTTGACGTGGAACTGTACGTTGATCAAAACCATGGGCCCCACTGTAACTATCTCCCTGAAAACGTGCAGAAGGCCCTGCCCATAGCGGTTTATTCACGCCATAGTAAAGCAGGGCCGGAGAATAAGGCTCGTGGTGAATTACTTGTTGAAGAAGTACTCCGCCACATAGACGTACTTGCCGTCGAAGGCCTGGGCAACGCCGAAGCCGGTGCCATCAGTCTTGGTAACCGGAACATCGCGGTTGAGCCACTTCACGCGGTCCTTAGCCTCAGACTCGGTGAGCTTGTAAATATTGCCGCTGCCTTCCTCCAAGTGGGTCAGGCCGTCACCTGCGTTGTCATGGAAGGTAACCTTGCCGGCAGCCGCCTGGTCAGCCCACTCCTGAGCGATCTTCTTCGCGTTGTCATCAGCGTGGTGCCCCTGCTTCAGCAGGTGAGAATGGGTAGCACCTACGAGCTCGTTCGCCACGGACGGGGTCGGTGTCTTCACGAACGGCGGCAACTTAACGTTGTACTGCTCGGCCAAGTCATAAGCCTGAGCAGGCAGCTCAATCTGGAGGGAGTTAATCTGCTCAGTCGCCTGAGAGGACAGCTGATTAATATCTTGCGCCTGCGCAGCGGAAGCGCCGGAAACAGCCAACACTGCGGTCAGGGCAGCGGTGGTAGACAGACGGGAAACACGACGGAATGCATTCATGTCCTCTACCGTGCCATACAATCGCTTCCTGTGTGAACTAACCTCGCAGTCCCACAGGACATTCGATATGGCATTGTTATGCTCCAAGGCGTTGTTTCTGAAATCTATGACGCCTCCTAGAACGCGTCCGAGAGGTTGATCACTAGTGCTAGATGTCCTAACGGGCTTTGCGATTATCTTCGTGGTTATCGCTGTGGGCTTCGTACTGGCACACAAAGGTGTCATCGGCAAAGGCGAAGCCCGCTTGCAGTTCAACCGTGTCGCTTTCTGGGCGGCAACGCCCGCACTGATTTTCTCCAGCGTGGCGCAGTCCGATACCTCAGCATCTGCCTCGCCCGTTGTGGCAGTTATCGCTGTCGCGTCGGTGGCGACAATGGGCGTCTACGGCCTTCTGAGCATGTTCTTCTTTCGCCGCAGCGGCGCGGAAACCATGGCGGGTGCGGCGGCTTCGAGCTACTACAATTCCGTCAACATTGGCCTGCCCATCGCCACCTACGTCATCGGTGATGCCACTTTCGTCGTGCCCGCGTTGGTGCTGCAGATGGCGGTGCTCTCACCTTTTATTATCGCTGGTCTCAATGCGCAGGGAACGAATCTGTGCTCAGTCATAAGTTCGGTGATGTCAGGTGTTACCGCACCCGTAGTCATCGCTGCCGTCTTGGGATTCATCGTGTCTGCTGTCGGGTGGACGGTACCGGATGTCATCATGGCCCCAATGGAAATCCTTGGAGGAGCCTCCATCCCCATGATCCTCATGAGCTTCGGTGCTTCCCTGAAGGGTGATTCGTTGCTCAACAACGATCGCCTGCCCACCATCGTGGCAACGGCACTCAAGCTCATTGGCATGCCGGCCATCGCCCTCGTCGCAGGTTTAACCTTCGGGCTCAGCGGCAACGAGCTCTACGCGGCGCTGATTTTGGCGGCGCTTCCGACCGCGCAGAATGTCTACAACTACGCCGCCACCTACCAGGTGGGAGAAACCGTCGCGCGCGATACGGTTTTCCTCACCACGTTCCTCTCTTTACCCGCCATGCTCGGCATTGCCGCGCTTTTCGGCTAAACCCGCTCTTTCCGCTTCCGTCTCTATCCCTCGAGCTGCTCCCCTAGCTCCAGCCATTCCATCTCTAACTCTTCGCGCTCGGCGGCTACAGCCTTGAGCTCAGAATCCAGCCGGGAGAGCTCTGCGGAGTCGCCGTCGCCGGAGGCCATCTTCTCGGCTGCATCGGCCATCTTCTCGTTGAGCTGTGAAGTCTTCTCATCGAGCTTGGCCATTTTGCGCTCCAGCGCGTTCATCTTCTTAGTCAGCTCGCGTTCTTCTTGAGAGCTCAAGCGCTTGACTGGGGCTGCGTTCTCAGACACAGTCGCATCAGTCGAGGCACCACCTGTGTCTGAGCCAGTCGGCGTGGACTTCTCACCAAGGTCAATAACGCCGCGGGAAGCAGCCGCCTCCATCTGCTGGCGGCGGCGCAGGTACTCCTCGATTCCGCCCGGCAGGTTGGTGAGCTTGCCATCCCCAAACAAGGCATAGGTGTTATCCGCAATGCGCTCAATGAGGTAGCGGTCGTGCGAAATGACCACCATGGTGCCCGGCCAGGAATCCAGGAGGGACTCCAGTTCCTGGAGGGTGTCGATATCGAGGTCGTTCGTGGGCTCGTCGAGAAGCAGCACGTTTGGTTCTGCCATGAGAACACGAGTCAGTTGCAGTCGGCGGCGCTCACCACCAGAGAGGTCGCCTACCGGAGTGCGCTGGCGCTTGGCCGAAAAGCCTAGACGTTCGGCCAACTGGGAGGCAGACAGCTCCTTCTTGCCCAACTGGACATAGGTGGCGACGTCCTCGACGGCGTCGAGAAGCCTGCGCTCCGGATCCAAATCATCGAGCTCTTGACGCAGCCAGCCCAGGCGCACTGTCTTGCCCTCAATGCGCTTGCCGGCTGCCAGTTCCACCTCGCCGGCGAGGGCGCGCAGCAGCGTGGTCTTGCCTGAGCCGTTGACGCCGACGAGGCCAATGCGCTCGCCTGGAGCCAGCCTCCACGTGAGGTGATCTACCAGCGTGCGGCCATCCGGCGTCGTGATTTTCGCATCCTCGAGTTCAATAACGACTCGGCCCTGGCGCTGCTTGGAGAAGGCCATGAGCTCGACCTTGTCGCGCGGCGCTGGGACGTCCGCAATAATCGCCTCGGCGGCCTCAATGCGGTAGCGCGGTTTGGACGTGCGGGCAGGTGCACCGCGGCGCAACCACGCCAGCTCCTTACGCGCTAAGTTCTGACGGCGCTGCTCGATAGCATCGGCCTGGCGGGCACGTTCAGCTCGGGCGAAAGTCCAGTCGTTGTAACCGCCTTCATAGGCATCAACAACACCGTCGTGCACCTCCCAGGTCGTAGTGGCCACGGTGTCGAGGAACCAGCGGTCGTGCGTCACGACGATAACCGCCAGTTTGCGGGACAGCAGATGATTGGCCAGCCACTGCACACCTTCCACGTCCAGGTGGTTGGTGGGCTCGTCGAGCACCACGGCGTCGAGATCCTGCACGAGCGCTGCGGCCAGGTTGACGCGTCGGCGCTCACCACCAGATAGTGAACCCACCTGCGTGTCGAGGCCGAGGTCAACAATTCCCAGTCCGCCCAAGACATCGCGCACCTTGGCATTGGAGGCCCACTCGAAAGTCTCCAAACCCAGCGGCTCGATAATGACCTGGGAAATGGTGAGCGACTCGTCGACCTCAAAACGCTGCGTCACCACAGCCATACGCAAGTCCGAGTTATGAGATACGCGGCCCGAGTCCGGCGGCTCGATGCCGGTAAGGACCTCCAGCAGTGTCGTCTTTCCGCCACCGTTGACACCGACGATGCCAATCCGGTCGCCGGTTTGGACACCCAGGGAGACCCCGTTGAGAAGGGTCTTGAGACCAAAAGATTTGGTTACGTTTTCGAGGTTGATGAGGTTCGCCATAACGAGGATCTATCTTAGTGCCTCGCTACGATTACCCCCGCACCACAAAACTTATTGAATGTGATTTTCGCTTTCAATAGTGTCGTTCTCTATGAAGAACCACACCCTACCCCTGTGCGCTGCACTATCCGCAGCCACACTTGCCATCACGTCCTGCTCCGCCTCTGACCAAGAGAGCGCTTCCCCACACAGCACTGAGCCCACGGCCGCTGGCTCAGAGCACAGCCACGATGGGTTCGAGTCCGCTGAAGGTGAGACCGAGGTAGCGCAGCTACCCACGCGCATTGTGCTTTCCCACAAAGATGGTCTCACCACTATCGATGCCGAGAGCGGCGAGGTGATTGGCAGCGAAGACATGAAGGCCTTCCTGCGCCTCAACGATGCCGGCGATAACCGCCATGTCATGGTGACCAAGGGCGATAGTTTCCTCACCTTCGATACTGGGCGCATCACCAAACCACACGGAGACCACAAGCACTATTACACGGCGGAGCCGAAGCTTGGCGACGTTTCCGTGGACGCCCCTCATGCTGGGCACGTGGTGCATCATGACGGCTTTACCGCGCTCTTCTCCGATGGTGACGGCGTGGCGAAAATCTACGCGACGGAGGAGATAGGCAATGCGGACGCCAAGCCGGTCAACACCGTTGAGACTGGTGCAGCTCATCACGGCGTGGCCGTACCGCTCAAGGATGGCTCGGTGGTCATCACCAAGGGCACTGAAGACGAGCGCCACACCATTCAGCACGTAGACAAGTCCGGCAAAGTCCTGGCAGAAACTACCGAATGCCCCGGCGTACACGGCGAAGCAGCCGCCGGAAACGGCACGCTTTTCTTCGGATGTGAAGACGGACCGGTGGTCTTCGACGGCAGTGACTTCCACAAAGTGGATGTTTCTGCCTATGCCGGCAAGGACGGCTATCAGCGCTCAGGCAACTCTGCCGGCTCCGAGGAGTCCAACGTCATCTTGGCAGACAACAAGACGGAAAAGGACGCTGAGTTCGAGCGCCCGACCTCCGTGGCTCTTATCAATACCGAGGATTACTCCGCCCAGAAAGTCGAGCTCGGAGAATCTTATTGGTTCCGCTCCTTGGCCCGCGGCCCACTTGGGGAGGCACTGGTTCTCACCACCGACGGCAAGCTCAACATTATTGACCCTGACTCCGGCGAGGTAACGAAAAAGATCGAAGCTATTGCTCCGTGGAAGGAAAATGAGGAATGGCAGCTGCCAGGACCTATCTTGAAGTCGGCCAATGGCTATGCCTACATCACGGACGCCGCTAAAGAGGAGCTTGTCATCGTCGATCTGCTCGGAGACAAGGAACCACAGCGCATTCCGCTAGAGATGAAACCCGTCGAAATGGCGGTTCTGTAGCGCCTCCCCTCCAATTCGCCTTTAGCCGGATGCTTAGACCAGCGTGGCGCCGCTAGCTGGGCCGGTTGTCACCAGGCCGCGGGTGCCGCGGTTATCGGCACAGACCTGAGCCACGACTTCAACGGCTGTCTCCTCATCCTCACAGAGGAAAGCACAGGTCGGGCCAGAGCCAGAGACAATCCCTTTCAGAGCACCAGCGGCTTCGCCGGTCTCAAGGATTTTGCGCAAGTCTGGTCGCAAGGACAGCGCGGCCGGTTGGAGATCATTGTGCATGGCTGCGGCAAGTTCACGTGGGTTGCCGCTAATAAGGGCTTGGCCAACCGCTTCGGTATCGAGGTGCGGGGAGCTTCCGCGGCCAGCTGCACGAAGCTCATCGAGTTTGTGGAAGACCGTTGGGGTGGAGAGTCCCTCGGCATTGGTGATGATGGCCCAGATGTAGCGACCACGCGACATCATCGAAGTAAGCAGTTCGCCGCGTCCCCGGCCCAAGGCAGTACCTCCCAGGAGCGTGAAGGGAACATCGGAGCCTAGTTCCGCTGCGAGTTCAAAAAGCTTCTCCTCGGTTACAGGTTCTCGGGAGAATTCAGTGCTTAATGCATGGTTGGCAAGGAGCAAGGCTGCGGCGGCGTCGGCCGAACCGCCGGCCATGCCACCCGCCGCAGGGATGTTTTTCTCCATAGTTAGGATGCCCGTCGCTGGGAGCATGAGGCGTTGGGCGACCAGCTCCACAGCACGCCAAGCCAGGTTATCTGTCGTGGCGGGCACGCCTTGTGCGTGGCGGCCGGTGACCTCCACCGTGGTGTCTTCTGACCAGCGATAGCTGACGATGTCATGCACCTCAAGAGCCTGAAAAACCGTGGCTAGCTCATGAAATCCATCCTCGCGGGCTTCACCGACGCCAAGATGCAGATTGACTTTGGCGTGTGCGCGGGCCTGCCACAACTGTGAGGACGGCGCGAGTGGCTGGCTCATGATACGCCCGCCAATCGGACAAAGTCCTCCACGCCGAGTTTCTCACCGCGCAGGCGCGGATCGATACCGGCTGCGTGCAGTGCTTCTTCGGCAGCTGCGGCGGTGCCGTAGTGGCCGGCCAGCGCGGCCCGAAGAGTCTTGCGGCGTTGGGCAAAGGCGGCGTCGACAAGCGCGAAGAGCTGCGGTCGCAGTCCCTCGTCATAGGGACGCGTGCAGTCAATGCGCACGAGACCGGACTCGATCTTAGGAGCGGGCCAGAAGACGTTTTTGCCAATTGTGCCGGCTTGGCGCACGGGCCCATAGAAGGCTGCCTTCACACTCGGCACGCCGTAGACCTTGCTTCCCGGCGCAGCCGCGAGACGCTCAGCCACTTCCAGCTGGACCATGACGAGGACACGGCGGATTGTAGGGTACAACTCCAGCACGTGCAGCAGCACTGGAACGGCCACGTTATAGGGCAGGTTGGCCACGAGCGCTGTGGGCTCGCCCAACTCGCCTTTGTCCAGGGTAAGGGCGTCTTTTTCCACCACGGTGAGGCGATCTGCCTGCTCCGGAGCACGCTGGGCCACCGTCTCCGGCAGCTTCGCAGCCAAGCGCGGATCAATCTCTACTGCGGTGACGTGTGCGACTTCCCCCAGCAGGCCCAGCGTCAACGAACCGAGGCCCGGGCCAACCTCCACTACGCGGTCCTCAGCTGAAAGGTCCGCGGAGGCAACGATGCGCCGGATCGTGTTGGGGTCATGGAGGAAGTTCTGGCCCAGCTTCTTCGTCGGGGTGACGTCCAGCTCGGCAGCGAGCTCGCGGATCTCCACTGGACCCAGCAGGTGGGGTTGTGTCATGTCTGCCAGACTAATACGCGGCGCGCCGAGATTTTAGCGCAGGCCGAGTTTTGCGGTGCAGGCAGGCCATGCGCCCCAGCCCTGAGCAGCCTGGACCTTCTGAGCCACGGCAATCTGCTGCTCACGGGTGGCCTGCCATGCCTGCGGTGCGTACTCGTTACCGCCGAAGGCAGCCCAGGTAGACGGGGTGAACTGCAGGCCGCCGGAGAAACCGTTACCGGTGTTGATAGACCAGTTACCGGTAGCCTCACACTGTGCGAGAGCATCCCAGACGGAACCTTCAGCTACGGCGGGGGCAGTGGACTTCGGCTTGGTGCCGCGGGCAATACGTGCAGCTACGGGCTCGGTGTGGACGTCTTCCTTGATGACGTCGTTGGATTCTTCTTTACCGTTAACCTTGACGATCTTGCGGGTCACGGTGCGCGAGCCTGGAGTTCCCTCTTCGCGGACCTCTTCGGAACCTTCCTCAAGCTCCGGATCATCAAAGTAGTCAGCCGGAGCATCGAAGTCTTCAGTCTTCTCTTCCTCTGAGACCTCAACGCGGTCCACGGTAATACTCATGCCAGCGGTGACCGGGGTATCCAGAGCGGGGCTGACACGGTCATCCTTATCCACGGTGATGCCGCGAGCTTCGAGGGCGTCCTCCACGGTCTTGGCAGCGATGCTGGCGTAGGAGACCGAGCCGGCATCGGAGACCTTCACAATCTTCGGGGAGACTACCTCGATGTTCATACCTTCGGTCACCACCTCATCATCCTCAACGGTCTTCGACCCGGAGGTTACCGCGGCGCCAGGCACGATGCCGTCGAGGCCACCGAGCAGATCGGAAATGGTGAGGTCGGTGGAGGACAGCTGCGTTTCCACGCCATCAATGGTCACAGCTACTGGCTTGGCAGTACGGACCGTGATGGAGTCACCATCAGCGAGCTCCTCGGACAGCGCTGGGTAGACGAGGTCATCGCCTGCCACGTCGACGCCTGCGGCCTCCAAAGCGCTGTTAACGTCACCAGCAAAGGTGGCCAGAGTAGTCGTCTCACCGTTGATGTCGAGGGTGACATCTTTCTGGGCGCCAACAGCAACAACACCGCCGACAGCCAGGGTGCCCAGGACACCGCCGGTAGCCATACGCAGCGGCAGGGAGCGGGAGTTGTTAATACGCTTTATCTGCTTCTTCGGGGACATAAACCTCTACTCGTCTCTGCAGTATTTCGTGCCAGACATCCGCCCGGCAGCTGATTCTGCGCGACAGAATGCGCGCCCCGGCAACATCGATACCGGGCTAACTTTGGATAACAATACGGTAACAGCGCGTAACGATCGAGAAGCCCTCACACGCCGCGACCACTGGCGGCACACTCGTCACAGCAAACACGCCCGCCACCTCTGAGCAGCAGGTTTTCAAGGAGTGAAGATCGTCACACCTCGGGTAGGTAGCTAGATTCCAAAGACGCTCGCGAAGGTTTCCTTCACTTCAGCTGCCAACTCTTCCACGGCCTGACCACGCGCCTCAGCAATGCAGGTATAAGTGTGGCCAATAAGCGACGGCTCATTGCGCGCACCGCGGAAAGGCTCTGGCGTCATGTACGGCGCGTCGGTCTCAATAAGCAGCTGACCCGCCGGCGCAAGTGCCGCGGCTTGGCGCATCTCTTCGTTGCGTTTGAAGGTCACGTTGCCGGCAAAGGACAACACATAGCCGCGCTCAAGAGCTTCCTTGGCCACCTCCAGCGGAGAGGAGAAACAGTGCAGCATCACCTTCGGCGCCTCCGCACACTCCCCTAGTACTCGCATCAGGTCCTCATCGGCCTCACGGTTGTGGATCATGAGCGTCTTTCCTACCTTCGCCGCCAGCTCCGCATGCCAGCGCAGCGCTTCTTCCTGGACGCCAAGCGGCGCAGTGCGCTCCGGCTCGTGGTGGATCCAGTAGGTATCAAGGCCGGTTTCACCGATGGCCACGCAGCGCGGGTCCGCGGCCATCTCACTCAGCCGTGCGCGGGCAGCTTCATCTAGTTCGTGCGCCTTTGTCGGGTGAATCGCGCACGCGGCGTACACGTTGTCGAACTCGTGCGCCGCGGCCAGCGCCTTCTCCGCTTCTGCCAGACCATCACCTACGGTGACGATGCGCTCAACTCCAGCGGCACGAGCGCGGGAAACGAGGTCGACGTCAGCGTCGCGGCAGGAGGCGAGGTGCGTGTGGGCGTCGATAAGCTGGCTCAAACCTTCGGCGGGCACGGGCGTGGGGCGTGGCTTCTTTTTAGACATGGCTGCGAGTGTAGTCTTGCGCGCAGGTTAATCGGTGAAGCGGTAAACGCCGATGTCCCCCGCAGTGACCGCCACTCTACGTTGGGCTGGGCGCTCTACCACACCCCCACCTCGCTCCGAAGGCCCGGCTGGGAAAGTGGTACTCCTCGTGGCGGGGCGACGTCGCATCCATCAAGTTGCATGAGAACTTCGGCTTTGCCACTGTAGTAACTCTAAAAGAAGTCAGCCGCAAAGCTGGGCAATGGTTAGACCTTGCCCACTTGCAACTCATGGTTTAAGGATTACCCGTATGCACGTTCGCCCCGCAGTGCTTGACGACGCCCCCTCCATCGCCACCATCTACAACGCCGCTTCCGCCGCAACGCCGGCGGCCAACCTGGTGACCTGGCAGGAGTCCGTCGAGGACCGCAAGCAGTGGCTGGCACAGATGGAGAAAGACGACTATCCCGTTTTCGTCGCCGTGGACGACGACGAAATCGTCGGCTGGGCCGCGTACTTCCAGTTCGTTACTCCCGCCATCTATTACGGCACTGCGGAGGACTCCGTCTACATTGCTGAATCCGCACGCGGCAAAGGCGTGGGCAGTGAGCTCATGGCCACGCTCATGGATCACGCGCAGGACAACGACTACGTCCAGACCATGATCACCTACATCGTGGATACCAACGAGGCGTCCATTGCCCTGCACAAGAAGTTCGGCTTCGTAGAAACCGGCCGCATGCCCAACATCCACACTAAGGACGGCGTGCGCCTCGGCTTGGTTCACTTGCAGCGCGACTTCGACCGTTCCTAGTGCGGTGCCGCCAGCGGCGTGATGGCACCTTAAGAAGTGAATACAGAGTGCATCGCGGCGATGTGGCGCGCCGTCTAGGACACGAGCTCGTCGTCAATATAGACCCGCGCCGTCGCGCGCAGGCCTGCCACCAGCATGCATAGTGAGAGGACCATGAGGCCGATAAGCACGGCAGTCCAGTTGCCGGTGGCGCCGCGCACGACGCCAACAAGCAACGGCACGAGCCCCGCGAGGATGTAGCCGCCGGGCTGAACGAAGCCAGACAAGCGCGCAGTGGTCAACGCGCTGCGCGTACGGGCGGTGAGAAGAGCCAGTGCCAAGGGGAAGCACATGCCGCCAATTCCCATGAGGGATGCCCAGGCTAGCGGGGCGGCGTCGGCAGCCAGCAGCACACCGGCCCATCCTGCACACGTACACAGGGCAAGCACCACGGGCACAGGTGCCAACCGGTCCAGCCGCGAAATGAGCCACGGCATGACCACGCCGCCGACAATATTGAACACACCGATAATGGCTAAGGCCACGCTCGCGGTGTTCTCCCCCACGCCTTTGTCCACGAGCATGCGGGGCAGCCAACCCATCTGGACATAGGCCATGGTGGACTGCAGGCCAAAGAAGAAGAGCATCGCCACAGCAGTCGGCGAGGTGTACATGGGGCGTGGGGCGCCAGCACCGTCGACCGCACCGAGTGCCACATCGCGTCCCGCGCGCGGCAGCACCACGCTCCACGCGATAAGCTGAGCGACTGCCGGCAGGCACCATACCCACAATGCCCCTTGCCAAGTCTGCTGCGTCACCGCCGACAGTGGTCCCAACGCGCTGGAGACGCCCAGCATCGTGGTGTACGTCGTCATGAGCGCTACCAGCGTGCGGCCAGAGCCGTGCTGTTTAATCCACGCCGGAAGCAGGATATTCGCCAACGCAATCCCCGCCACCACGCACAAGGTGAGCGCGACGAACAGCGAGAAACTACCTACCCACGGGCGCAGCGCCAACCCCACAACGAGCGAGAGCGTTCCGGCTGCCAAAGTCCGGCTTAACCCCACGCGGCGCGCAATAGGAACGGCAGCTAGGCCCATCACGGCAAAGCACAATCCAGGCAGCGCGGTAAGAAGACCGGCTGCGCCGGAACTAATGCCAAAGTAGTCTTGGATTTGCCCTAAAACCGGCGCTACTGATGCAATGCCGGATCGCAAATTTACCGCAGTGAGGCACACGACGGTAAAGAGCAAGGCAGGCGCAAGAGTGCGCCGGAACGCCTGACCCACGAGAACTACTTCTGGACCGGGGCCCATTCCGGGCCGGTTTCACCGAGCTCAGGGTCGAGTTTGGCCACGAGTGGCTTCGGCTTCTGCAGCACCGTGCCGGGGGTGACGTCGATGCGCTGCCACACTGCCTGCTGGCCTGTGTAGTCACCCGTGATGATCGGGTATGGGTGGTTCTCCGGTGGGAGATTCACGCCGACGAGCTCAACCGGAATATCGTCAACGACGTCCTCAACACGTGGCTGCGCGGCCCACTCGCCCTCGCGGCCTAGGGTCTCGTGCACCTTCTGCGCAGTAAACGGCAGGAACGGTGTGAGCATGACGTTGCAGTCAGACACTACCTGCAGTGCCGTCCACAGGACGGTGGCCAGACGCTCGCGCTGGGTCTCATCCTTGGCCAGCTTCCAGGGTTCCATGGCGGCAACGTAGGCATTGGCCTCACCCACAACGTGCATGATGGCAGTCATAGCCTGCTTGAACTTGGACTGCTCAAGGAATTCCGCGGCGGTGGCGAAGGTCTCCTCAGACAGCGCCAAAATATCCTTATCGGCCTGTTCCAAAGCGGCCGGTGCCGGTACTTCGCCGAAGTTCTTGAACGCCATGGACACAGTGCGGTTGACCAGGTTGCCCCAGCCATTCGCCAGCTCATTGTTGATACGGCGGACGAACTCATCCCAGGTGAAGTCGGTGTCATTGTTTTCAGGTCCAGCCACCGAGATGAAGTAGCGCAAGGCGTCTGGACCAAACTCCTTGAGGAAGTCCTTGACATAAATGACCACACCCTTGGAGGAGGAGAACTTGGAGCCCGACATAGTCAGGTACTCCGAGGACACGATCTCCGTGGGCAGGTTCAGCTCACCATAGGTGTGCTCCTCCCCGCCCTTGGAGCCCTTGCCGGCGTAGCCCAACAGCTCAGCCGGCCAAATCTGGGAGTGGAAGGTGATGTTGTCCTTGCCCTGGAAGTAGTAGTGGCGAGCCTCCGGGTTCTGCCAGTACTGCTTCCACGCATCCGGGTTGCCGGTGCGGTAGGCCCACTCAATGGAGGAGGACAAGTAGCCGATGACGGCATCAAACCAGACATATAGCTTCTTCGCGCCGTTATCCTGCCAGCCCTCAACCGGAATCGGGATACCCCAGTCAATATCGCGGGTCATGGTGCGCGGGCGCATATCCTCCAGCAGGTTGAGGGAGAACTTCAGTACATTCGGGCGCCAATCCTCACGGGTCTTGAGCCACTTTTCAAGCGCGTCCTTAACGGAGGGAAGGTCGAGCAGGAAGTGCTCGGTCTCAATGAATTCCGGCGTTTCGCCGTTAATCTTGGACACCGGGTTGATGAGGTCCACCGGATCCAGCTGGTTGCCGCACTCATCGCACTGATCACCGCGGGCACCGTCGGCGCCGCAAATGGGACAGGTGCCTTCAATGTAGCGGTCCGGCAAAGTACGGCCGGTGGAAGGTGAAATGGCACCCTTGGTGGTTTCCTTAATCATGTAGCCGTTCTCATACAGTCCCTTGAACAGCTCCTGCACTACCGCGTAGTGGTTGCGCGTGGTGGTGCGGGTAAACAGGTCATAAGACAGGCCGAGCCCAGCCAGATCGGTGACAATCTGACGGTTGTAGCGGTCCGCTAGCTCGCGGACGGTCACGCCTTCTTTATCGGCTTGAACGAGCAGCGGGGTGCCGTGCTCATCCGTACCGGAGACCATGAGAACATCATTGCCGCGCATTCGTTGGAAACGGGCAAACACATCAGAAGGAACGCCGAAGCCCGCCACGTGTCCGATGTGGCGGGGTCCGTTGGCATAAGGCCAAGCAACATTAACGACAACTGTCTCAGTCATGCCCTCTACTCTATCGAACACCCCCTCACCGTACGTGCAGTGAGGGGGTGTAAAAAGAGGGCGCGGTGAGGCGCTTGACGAGCGACTCTTCGCCAGCGTTTTAAACGTTAGTGCTTCTGCTTCTGCTGGCGGCGACGCTCCTTGTAGGCCTGTGCGCGCTGGAACTCGCGGTGCAGACGACGCTCGCGGGCCAGCTTGCGCTGGAAGGCCTGGGATTCGCGGTACTCCTGGTAGATGACGTCATTGCTCAGGTCCTTGTAGATAGCAAACATGAGGCCAACGACGATGAAAAGGAAGGGCAAGGCTGCCACGATGGTGACATTCTGCAGGTTGGACAGTGAATCCTCGCTAGAGAGCAACAAGGTCAGGCCAACCGCAGCGGTGAGCACACCCCAGACGGCGGACAGCCACGGCTTAGCGGTGGTCGCACCAGACTGGGACATGGAACCCATGACGGTCGACGCGGAGTCTGCCGATGTGATGAAGAACGTTGCCAGTAGGATTGCGGCGACAATGCCAGCGATGAAGCCACCAGGGAGGTTCTGCAGAAGATTAAACAGCTCCTGCTCCGCCGAGTCACCCGAGATGGAGTTGCCGTTTTGTTCCATGTGGATGGCGGTACCGCCAAAGATGGCGAACCACACGGTGGACACACCAGCCGGTACGAGGAGCACACCGATGCAGAATTCGCGTACGGAGCGGCCGCGGGAAATGCGGGCCAGGAACATACCAACGAACGGAGACCAAGAGACCCACCATGCCCAGTAGAAGATGGTCCACGTGGACAGCCACTCACCAGCAGTACCGTTGTTGGACTCGGCGGTGCGAGCGATCATCTCGGTGAAGTTGGCCAAGTAGTTACCAATAGAGCCAGGGATCTGGTTGAGGATCGTCACCGTGGGGCCCAGGATGAACACGAAGATGGCCAGCAGGGCAGCCAGGACCATGTTGGCGTTAGAAAGGTACTGAATGCCCTTGCCCACGCCGGACATCGCGGACAGGATGAAGGCTAGGGTCAGCACGAGCACGATGCCAATGACCACGCTCTGGGACGGATTCTCAATGAGACCGGATGCCTCAAGGCCCGCCTGGATCTGGGTAGCGCCGAGACCCAGGGAGCAGGCGGTACCGAAGACAGTGGCGAAGATGGCCAGGATGTCAATGATCTTGCCCACGGCACCGTCAGCATTGCGCTGACCGATGAGCGGCACAAAGGTCTGGCTCAGCAGCTGCTTGCGGCCGATGCGGAACGTCGAGTACGCAATGGCCAGGCCGACGATGGCGTAGACCGCCCATGGGTGCAGCGTCCAGTGGAACATAGCAGTGGCCATGGCCGTACCGACTTCATGTTCACCATGACCGGGAACGCCGTTCTTGAAGTAGTTGAGTGGCTCGGACGCACCATAGAACATCAGACCAATGCCCATACCGGCGGCGAACATCATGGCAATCCACGACACCGTGGTGAACTCGGGCTCTTCGTTAATCTCACCCAAGCGAATGGTGCCGAACTTCGACAATGCGATGAAGAGCACGAAGACGACGAAAATGGTGCCGAAGAGCACGTAAGCCCAACCAAAGTTGTTGACCACGAAGCTCAGCGCGTTGCTGGCGAAAGTACCGAAGTTATCCGGTGCAGCAAGTCCCCATGCCACGAACGCGGCGACGAGGATGCCGGCGAAGCTCACAATGGTCCAATCGATTGGCGAGTCAATACCGCCGGGGCCAAAGTCCTCCTCCGCCGTGTCCTTCTCTTCTGCCGGAACCGTGTGGTCGTCTGGGTTGAAGGACTTGTTGGTGAGCATGTCCTGGAGCTGGCTCGTGGCCGAGGCAGCCTCGAGGCGCTCGTCAACGGTATGGTATCCATCCGCCGCGTTCGGGGAGCTAGCTCCGCTTGGGACGGCCGACGACACCTCCGTGTCCTTTAGCTTGTCTGCATTGGTCGAGTCTGTCATAGCTTCAGACCTTGGTGTTATCCCACCAACTAGTCAACCTGCGAACTGCGTAAAAATGCACTGTAGACCGCAGATATGCCTGGAATGGGCGCCATGGCCTGTGCTTTTCGACGCCTCCCCTTCCCCATCCCGGGCCGTCAACCACCCGCGACTGTGCAGATGACGGCGCATTTTAGGCCACCACACTGAGTGAACACAGGCGGGATCTATAACGAAGCGATAACAATTGGCGTAAAAGAGACTGTGCTCACCACCATCCGTCGATGCTAGATAATCCCACACCTACGGCTTCTGCTCACCACGGGCGGAAAGATAGGCGTCATACAGTTCGCGGTTTGACCACTCAGTACCGGCGGCCGCCTGCTTGCACGCATCCTTGGCGCGTACACCGCGGTCGACCTCGGTGCGAACCTGCGCTACGAGCTCGTCCAGCGAGGCCGGTTCGGCCGTGCCGCCTTCGATAACCACGGTGATTTCGCCCCGCGCATTCTCTTCGGCCCACTCCGCCAACTCACCCAAAGTGCCGCGCTTGACCTCTTCGTAGGTTTTAGTCAGCTCGCGGCATACGGCAGCGCGGCGTTCGGTGCCGAGGATTAAGGAGGCGTCGGCAAGCGTCTGCGCCAGGCGGTGTGGCGACTCAAAGAAGGCAATCGCGCGGCGCTCACCTACCAAAGACTCCAACCACGCCTTGCGGGGGCCAGGTTTGCGTGGAGGGAAGGCATCGAAAAGGAAGTGCCCGACACCCAGGCCTGAGAGCGCCAAGGCAGTAGGCACTGCCGAAGGTCCGGGGAAGCAGGTGACCGGAACACCCGCCTCCACTGCAGCATCCACAATGGAGTGGCCAGGGTCGGACACGAGCGGCATGCCGGCGTCTGAGACGACGAGGACCGTACCCGTGCGGGCAGCGTCCACGAGCATGCGGGAGCGTTCCGCCTCGTTATGGTCAAAATTGGAGACCACCTTGCCGCGGATCTCCGCCCCTAAGGCAGCGGCCAGATTGCGCACGCGGCGGGTATCTTCCGCGGCAATGATATCGGCGTGGCCCAACGCCTGAATGAGGCGTGCGGACGCATCACCGGGATTGCCCAGAGGAGTCGCGGCGAGAATGACACCGCGCGGCAAAGGTTCAAGCTGAAGACTCATACTCCCCAGCATGGCACACGCACGCTAAACTCTTCCGAGTGAGTATCGCAGAGCCCATCGCCCGACCCGTCCGACAGGACCGCAAGGATGTGTCCGGTCGTTATACCCGCCCGGCACCGCCCGCACCCCGTCACTACGTGTGGACCCGCTCGGACACCATCAGCACGGCCATCATCGCCGTGCTGGCGTTCATCACGCGTTTCGCGGGCCTGCGGGCGCCAGTCTCTGAAGGAACCCCGGTCTTCGATGAGAAGCACTACGTTCCCCAAGCCTGGGACATGGTCACCAGCTGGCATAACCTCTTTTTGGGCGGCATCGAATCCAACCCCGGATACGGCCTTGTGGTGCACCCGCCTCTCGCCAAGCAAATTGTGGCGCTCTCCGAATCAGTCTTTGGCTATACCCCTATGGGCTGGCGGTTCATGACCGCCCTCTTCGGCGTCGGCACCGTGCTGCTCACCATGGCTCTGGCTCGCCGTCTCTCTGGTTCCTGGCAGGTAGGTTTCCTGGCGGGTCTCCTAGCAGTGTGCGATGGTGTGCTGCTGGTGTCCTCAAAGTTCGGCATGCTCGATATCTTCCAGGTCTTCTTTGTCGTCGCCGCTGCGTGGGCCCTAGCTCGCGACCACCAGCAGATGCGTGAGCGCCTCCACACTGCATTCATCACCGGGACGATGGGAACGTCCGACTTCGGTCCGCGTTTTGGTTTCCGCTGGTGGCGCTTCACCGCCGGCGTTTTCTTGGGCCTTACCCTGTCAATAAAGTGGTCTGGCCTGTACTACATCATGTTCTTCGGCCTCATGAGCGTCTTTTCCGATCTGGCCCTACGCCGTCTCTACGGCGTTCGCCGCTATGTCGTCGGCACTCTGATTCGCGATACTCCGGCGGCACTAGCTTCCCTCGTTGCTGTGCCCGTGGCGCTCTACGCGTGGTCATGGCGCGCGTGGTTTGCTGATGAGACTGCTGTATACCGCCATGCCAAAGTCGACGGCACCATCGAAGAGGGCTCTTGGCTCCTACACCTCCCAGAGCCGATTGCCGGCTGGTTCTACTACCACTCCTCAGTATTGGAGTTTCACGCCTCACTGACATCCTCAGGCGGCCACAGCCACCCATGGGACTCCAAGCCGTGGGCCTGGCTGGTGGCAGCGCGCCCCATTCTCTATTACTCCTCCACCGACCTCACCTGCCGGGGAGGTGGCGAGTGCCGCAAGATGCTGTTCCTCTTTGGTACTCCCGCCATTTGGTGGCTGGTGATCCCCGCTGTGCTGTGGGGCCTGTGGTCGCTCCTCGTGCGCCGCAACCGAGCTTTCCTTATTCCACTCGTGGGCGCGGCAGCCGGTTTCTTGCCGTGGCTCATGGTTTTTGACCGCCAGATGTACTTCTTCTATGCCACGGCTTTTATCCCCTTTGTCATCGTGCTTATCGCCCTCGCTTTGGGGCAAATGATTGGTCGTGGACGCGAGCTCACATGGCCGTGGATTACGTCGCTCTTTGGCTCCGCGGTCCCCCTGGGCACCTTCCTCACAGTGTGCTACGCCGCGCTGGTGGTAGCCATGTTCGCGTACTTCTCCCCTATCCTCTACGGATTCATGATTCCCGAGTCCTGGTATCACTCGATGATGTGGCTACCGTCGTGGACCTAGTCCCTAGCGGGGGCTCGCAGTAAGCGCGCGGTACACATCGCGCAACACAAAGCCTCGGTCTGCAGCCCACGCCCAGCCAAGTCCGGCAGCAGCCAAACCAGTAGCGATGAGAATGTAGATCTGGCCAGCGCCCACGGTGCCCAATGCGAAGTCGCGCATGGTAAATCCGAAGAGGAAGGCAAACATGGTGCACACCACCGGCAACAGGCCAGGCGCCGATGCTGGACGCCATGCGGCAAAGCCTAATCCACTAGCCAAACCGAAACGCAGAGCGGCTGCGTCCATAAGCAGGCGGGCACGTTCCGGATCCGCTCCTTCCGCGAGGGTTCCCTCGGTACCAGAGGTGGTCAAGCCGGCAGCACTCACGACGACCACGATGGCCCATACGAGGAAAACAGCGGAAAGAACACCAAGACTCACCCGCGCCAGCGTCAGCGATGCCTGACGAGCGCTGGAGGCGCGCTGCCATTCTGGTTCTACGCCGGCGAGGATGACCTCAGACAAATCTCGCGGAGGTGCCCCCGCCGGTTCCACCTGACTCAACGAACGTGACAACGAGGCGGCCTTATCGCGGAATGCGGCACACTCCGCGCACCCAGAAACATGCGCCTCAATGACGTCCGGCGATAGTTGGGGGACTTCACCATCAAGCTGTGCGGAGATAGCCGCCTGCACTTGCTCATGCGTCAGCACGGCTTAACACTCCATCTACGCTGGCGCGGCCGGAACCGAACACGACGATCATGAGCAGGGACACGATGAGGACCAACGGATACTCGATGCCGCCATCCGCACTAAAGAGTCCATTGCCCAAGTGCACAAAATACAGGGCACAGGCCATAAGAAGAGCCAATGCACCTGCAACAAACGTGGTGAGCAATCCCACGACAAGGGCCGCTCCACCAATCATTTCCGCGATGCTGGCCAAGTAGGCCGACAGTTGCGGTTGCGGAATTCCCAGTGCAGAGAATTGGCCGGTGGTTTCATCCATGCCGGTAAAGAACATTTTGTCCACGCCGTGTGCCACAAAGATGATTCCCAGCACTGCGCGGAGGATGAGCAGTGCGGCATCGCGAACGGCGGGTCGATTCATGCTTCATAGACTACCCTGGATGCCCACTGCCCCACGAAAGGACTCCCCACACCATGCGCGCTTGGCTTAGCGTGGATTCGCCCGTTGGCCCACTTACCCTCGTCGCAAGCGTTGAGGGCTTGTCCCACGTCTACTTTCGCACCGAGGAACCTGACCTCAGCGAAGCCACGAAAGCCACTCGCGTCACGAACGTCGAGCTTGCCCACGACGATCAGAATGAGGACACAGCATTGACGGTGCTAAGCGACGCCTCCCGGCAGCTCGCCGAGTACTTCGCGGGCAGTCGCAAGAGTTTCGAGCTGCTTCTCGACGTCCCCACTCCCCCACTCACCTTCCGCAGCCGTGCCCAGCACGTACTACAAAGAATTCCCTATGGCGGGCGCTGGACGTATGCCCAGCTAGCCCAGGCAGCGGGAAGCGCCGGTGCGGTTCGGGCAGCGGGCAGTGCCTGCGCCACCAACCCGCTGCCCATCGTGGTTCCCTGTCACCGGGTGGTGCGCGCGGACGGCCATATTGGCGCCTATCGCGGTGGCCCAGATATCAAGACCTTCCTCCTGAAGCATGAACAACGCCACATTCGCGAGCACACCAGCGGGAACCGCTGAGCTGCCCGCGCAGTCTAATAAGGTATGACTGTTACAGAGATGACACCACCCACACCTGAGATGACGAACGATACGGGACTTGTTTACGGCGAAGACGGCCTCGGCCGCCCCGCTTGGGCAGTGGCTTCACCGCTGCTCAAGCACTATTACGACACGGAATGGGGCATGCCCATCCACGAGGAATCGGGGTTGCTGGAGCGCCTCTGCCTCGAGGGCTTTCAAGCTGGATTGAGCTGGGAGCTCGTGTTGCGCAAGCGCGAGGCTTTTCGGGAAGCTTTTGTGGGATTTGATGCGGATTTACTCGCCAGCTTTGGTGATGAGGAAGTTGAACGTCTCATGGAGAATGAGCGAATTATACGTAATCGGCTGAAGATTACCGCCGTGCTCACCAACGCCAGGGCTACGGTGGCCTTGCGCGAGGAAGGCGGGCTCGATGAGTTTATATGGAGCTTCCTCCCGGAGGAGACCATCGCCCCCGAACGGGAGGAAGATATCCCCAAGTACACGCAGGAAGCTCAAGACATGTCCAAGGCTCTCAAGAAAGCTGGCTTCAAATTTGTCGGCCCTGTGATCTGCTTTTCGCTCATGGAGGCCATCGGTATGGTCGATGCCCACCTCGTGGGCTCGCACCGTCGAGGGACCTCCGGAATCTGGCCGGCTTAACTAGCCTCCTCAGAGATGCCCGAGTCGCCTCAGGTACCAGACGTGGTAGAGGATTAAGGGCAGGCTAGTCCTTGGGAGTTAACCCACGCGGCGCGCGGCGAGGTCATCACGGCGTTGACGTGGTGAGCTGTGGGGGCCGTCAAAACCGCCATCGCTATCGTCCTCGTCATAGACCGGCAGGTAGTCGAAATCGGGGCTTTCATCGTCGATTTCCAAGACGAGTGCGCCCGGTCGGCGAAGGTTCGGCGGCAGGGACTCAGCGGGGTTGTCCGCGTTCCGCACGCCAAGGCGTGCGCGGCGCAAGTGGTAAACACGGCGACGCAGCAGCTCCTGCTCGCGGCGCACCTGGGAGCGCAGGGCCACCAGGTAGATAGTGGTGATGGCACCAGTAATGCCGGCGAACCACCACGTCCATCCGCCCACCACGATGCCGAGGCACACAGTGGCTACCACGGCGATGGCCAAGCCAATGAGCGTGCGCTGACGGCGCTGATAACGAGTTGCTGAGGCCTCCTTCTCCTTGACAGGGTCCCAACCGCCGCGTCCGAGCCGGCGTTGTGCGAAAGCAAGTTCTTCCGCGGAGAGTTCAGTATCGGAGTCACTGGTCATCCGCTTGTCAGCGTCCGAGTCTGCCGTGATGGTCTCGCTCACGGGTAGGGCAACTCTAGACTCGGCGGCGTCCGATTCTCCAGCTCCCTCAGAGCCGTTAGAACCGGCCGCAGCGTTGGCGCCGTCGGCCACGTCTGAGTACTCCGGCGCATCGATCGCTCCTGGGTACAGAAGGTCCACCGGTGAGGTGTAGGTTTCATCGTGCTCATAAGCGTCCTCAGCCACGGAAGCATTAACCGGAACCGTGAAGACCTCAGCCGCGGAAGCATCAGTGCGGCCGGTGGCATTCTCCACGCCCTCTGCGTCTTCTGCGCGCTCCTCATCCACGATCACGTCGTCGTCATCGTCGTCATCGTCCTCATCTTCTAAGTCGGCTTTCGCGTCAGCCTGCGCAGCGCTGGCAGGCACCGCCTGAGCATTTTCCGCACCGTCTGTGCCAGCGTCGCTATCGATGCCGTCCTCAAACTCCGTGGCTGCTTCGACCACTTCGCCGTCGATAGTCGCCGCAACAGTATCAGCATCCTCCGCTTCCCCACGGGAGGATTCCGCGGAGCGGGAGCTATCCGCAGCGGGATCATCAGCAATAACCAGTTCGTAATCAGCGTCTGCGTCGTCGGCCGAACTGTAACTGCTCGGACGCACGTCGTCCTTACCAAGTCGCGGCTTGCGGCGCCCAAGAACCGAACCGGAGTCCCCCTCAAAAAGCACACGCGTCTCTTCAAATGCCTCACCGGTGTGGCTCATTGGGCGCTGGGAGCGTAGCAACCAGGGCGCGAGAATGAAAAGCCACACCACAATGACGAGAATGATGGGCACAGTGGTCATCATGAGGAGGGTCCCACTTTCCAGGGTCGACGAAAAGGGAGTACAACTAGGCCCCCACTCTAGCCGCCCACGGGCTCATTTCGGGCATTGTCGGCCGCAAAATTACAAGGTTGTGACTTATGTGAAAGCAGAGGTAGTTAAGCTTTAGACAACTCGGCCGGCCGCCTGCAGACGCTCCACTGCACTGGACGCAAAGTCCTCCCGGTTAAGCGCCAAGAAGTGATGATCACGCCACGCGCCATCGATATGAAGATTGCGGCGCAGGAAACCTTCATCCCGGAAGCCGTTATTGTGCAGCACTTTGCCGGAGGCAGGATTTTCTGGAAGGTACGTCGCAGTAACGCGGTGCAAGCCAACGCGGTAAAAGGCATGATCCACCCCCAGGGCGCAGGCGGCGGTAGCGATGCCTGCGCGATGCACACCCGAATGTACCCAGTAGCCAATCCAGCATTCACTGACACCACCGTGCTGGATATTGCCTAAGGTCAGTTGGCCACGAAACTGCCCATCGACCTCAATGACGAGGGGAACGACGGTCCCTGAACGCGCCGATTCGCGCAGGAACATCAAATGGTTCCACCAAGCGGACTGGGAATGCGCGGAGGCCCACTCCGTCGGCAGCGTCGGCTCCACGGGTTTGAGAAAATCACGGTCCTCAATGCGCTGCTGACGCCACGCACTACCGTCACTGCGCAACAATGGGCGCAGCCGCACGTTCAGGCCTTGAGGGAAAGCCGCGGTGCCCCGCATTCTTAGCGAAGGTGTAGCCTCCGGCCAGCCGGGGTGGTCAGGATTGACCGCACCGCTGGCAGGTCTCGACAGCCGTCCGGCGGCGGTTCCAAAGGGATCGAGCATGGCCCTAGCTGCGTTGGGTTAAGAACATGACGTCGACGACATCGCCCGGACGAATCTCCGTCACATCCTCAGGAATGCGAATCATGGCGTTGGCCTCGGACAAACCCGCAAGCAAGTGGGCTGGTGCACCCGAGGCGCCGCCGAGACCTTCCACCAGGTAGTCGGACGTTTCTGCATCGCGCATGAGGCGCGCACGAATAAACCCGCGGCGGCCGGGACGGGATTCCACATGGTTGAGTACTCGTGCTCGCACCACGCGGCGCTGACCAGAGCGTTTGCCCAGTGACAGCTTGATGAGTGGGCGAACAAAGACTTCAAAGATGACGAGAGCCGACACCGGGTTCGATGGCAACAGGAACGTCGGAATGCGCTCCTCACCCAAGAGCCCAAAGCCCTGAACTGAGCCTGGGTGCATTGCGACGCGAGAGGTATCGACATCACCAAGCTCATCAAGGACCTCACGGATCTCCTCCGCACCGGCACCGCCCACGGCCCCTGAAATAACTAGGACTTCACTACGCGCCAGATAAGTCTCCAGTGCTTCGCGCACGCGGCGCGGTTCACCGGCCGCGATACCCACGCGCTGTACGTCGGCACCTGCTTCCTTAGCGGCCGCCGCCAAGGAGTAGGAGTTGACGTCAAACACCTGCCCAAGACCGGGTTCGCGATCAATGTCAACAAGCTCTTTGCCGTAGGACACGATGGTCACGCGCGGGCGCGGATAAGCCAGAACCTTGGAACGGCCCACTGCCGCGAGCAATCCAATCTGCGCTGGTCCCAGGATCGTTCCTGAAGATACCGCGACATCGCCGGGCTGGATATCATCACCCACACGGCGCACGAAATCGCCCGAACGCACTGGACGGTGCGCGGTGACGCGCTTGCGGCCGCGATCTGACCATTCAAGGGGAAGGACGGCGTCAGCGAGAGTCGGCAACGGCGCACCTGTATAGACACGAACCGCCTGCTTAGGCTGCAAGCGAAGCGGCTGACGGGAGCCTGCGGGTACCTCGCCCACCACCGGAAGGGAACGCTCGACTTCCGGCTCCGCAGCAGAGCCATCGACGTCCTCTTCGGACTGTCGTGAGCGAGCTTTGAGCGCCCTTTCACCACCGACGTCGACGGCACGGACAGCGTAACCGTCAATCGCTGCCTGCGGAAAACCCGGCAATGGCTGGTTGGCCTGCACCTCCTCGGCACACTTGAGACCCAGAGCATTCGCGATAGCGATGCGCACCGGTTCCGGGGTCACCGCTGCATCAAGAACAAATGCCATCTGGTCATCGACCGAACGCATAAACCGCCTACCTTTGTTGTGGGCTCTTCAGGGATGAACTAGATCATAATGCGCAGAGGCTAACCCTTGAGGCCGTTCTCTGCCTCATATTCATCCATGATCTGCTTAATCGCCTTGTACAGTGCCGGACCGTACTTATGATCACGCAGACCAAAATCGACGTTAGCTGGGATATAACCACCCGGGTTACCCAAGTCATGGCGCTTACCTTGGTGTACGACGACATGAACCGGGTGCCCCTCGGTGATGAGCAGCTCAATGGCATCAGTGAGCTGCAATTCGCCGCCCTTACCAGGTTTAATTCGGCGCAAAGCATCAAAAATCTGACGGTCGAGCAGATAGCGGCCAGTTGCCACGAGATTAGACGGTGCGTCCTCCGGGTCGGGCTTTTCCACCATGCCGACGACCTTTTTCACACCCGGGACATTGGTGTCCTCCACATCAAAGACGCCATAGTTAAACGTCTCTTCACGGGAGACCTCGAAAGCACACAGCACGCTGCCGCCTAGTGCAGCACGCACGCGCGCCATCTCCCCCATTACGGTGGCGGGGAGAACAATGTCATCCGGCAACATGACGGCGAAGTACTCCTCGTCATCACCCAAAACGGATTCTGCCAGCCCCACCGCGTGCCCCAATCCCAGTGGCTTCTCCTGAGGGACGGAAATGGGGTGGATTAGCTGGGAGGCGCGCTTAACCTTGCCTACCTGTTCGTCTTTGCCGCGGGAATCAAGAGTATCGACGAGTTCAGGAAACTCCTCGAAGTGACGCATCACTTCCTGTTTGTTCGGCGCGGTGATCACAGCCAGGCGCTGGGCGCCGACGGACGCGGCTTCCTCCGCGATCAGCTCAATACCCGGCGTATCTACGACGGGGAGCAGCTCCTTCGGCACAGTTTTTGTGGCGGGCAGAAAGCGGGTGCCCATGCCGGCAGCGGGGACAACAACCGTGGCGATCCCTGTCGAGGAATCCTCATGTGCAATAGCCATAGATTCCAGTTTACAATGCGTCCACCGCGTCACTGCGCTGCGCTACGCGACCATTCTATGATTTATATCCATGACAACTTCCACTAAGGATGCTCTCAGAGCCCAACTTCTCCACGCTCGACGCACACGGAGTGCCGAGCAGCGCGAGGAGGATAATCAAGCCTGGTGTAGAGGGGTACGTTCCCTGTTGACTCCCGAAATGAAGGTGGCTGCTTACTATCCACTGGGAACGGAGCCTGGCGGTTCGGCGTTTGTGGACACTGTCCAGGCAGCCTGCGCGCAGGTGTATCTGCCTATTTCCGCTCCACAGGGCCAGTTACTGTGGTCACTGTACGACGGCCCACACTCCATGCGCCCTGGCGCGCTAGGTATTGCGGAGCCCATCGGCGAGCGCCACTCGAGTTCGATCCTGGCAACACTGGACCTCATTCTGGCCCCAGCTATGGCTGTGAGCCCCTCCGGTATGCGGCTGGGTAAAGGCGCCGGCTATTACGACAGAGCCCTTAGCCCACTGCCAACGGGGCACCCGCCGGTTGTCGCGCTCGTGCACTCCACAGAAGTTCGCGAGGTGCCTTGTGAAGAGCACGATCGCCCCGTGGACGGCATTCTTACTGAGCGCGAGATGCGTTGGTTATAGAGCTCTGGGAATAGCACTCTGGGAACCGACTGAACCTAGGCCCAGTCTAAGAAGGCATGGACTTTCTCCAGCTTCTACGCACACCGGGGCACCGGCGCAGCGTTCTCCTGCGCCGCGTACTGGCCTGCGTTTTGCTCGTGGCCGCTGGTCTCAGCGCTGTGGCCTCGACACGTGAGCATCCCCATACCGTTGTCATGGCTCGAGAGGTCAGCGCGGGTGAGAAACTCACACGCGATGATGTCTCCCTAGCCCGCGTCCCTTCCTCCCTGCTTCCTGCCACCGCTGTGGGCAGCAACCCGGAAGACGTGGTGGGCCGAGTGCTCCTGGCCTCCGCCAGCCCAGGAGAAATCCTCACGACGACGCGCCTGCTGAGCTCAGATCTCATCGCAGATTTCGGTATGGAAGATGCCCATCTCATCCCACTCACGTTGGCTGAACCTGAGATAGCTTCGAATCTGCACCATGGCGATACGGTCAACATCGTTGGTGGCAGCAGCACAGGTGAGGCAGAAGCACTAGATGTCGAGTTCTCTGCCGTACATGGTCCAACTATCGCTAGCGGTGCGCGTGTAATCTCCGTAGGCACAACTGATGACGGTGCGAGGGGACGCACATTGCTCGTTGCGCTCCCGGCAGATGCCGCAGAAGCCGTCGCGGCAGCCTCCCTGGCCCAGCCGCTTACGGTCGTCATTGTGGGCGACCGGGCACACAGCTGACCACAACTGTGATAGTCGGCTCGTTTAGGCGCAACGCTGTCTCTACATCTTGCCGGTATCACCACAAACGGACTACGGTATCTCTGTCCACCCTAGGCGCCACAGCCCAACAGCGCAGACGCTGCTGACGGCACCGCGCCGCCACGTGGCCTCTCATCACAGTAATTTTCCACTCAGCCTCGCCTCTTTCTCTAGAGTTTTCCTACTGCCGCACCGATCGCCCTGCGTTCGACCGCGCCGCAGTAAGTCGCGAGGCTATAGCAGATAAGGACATTCCTATGCTCAAGGGCTTTAAAGATTTCATCATGCGCGGCAACGTCATCGAACTCGCCGTAGCAGTCATCATCGGTTCTGCCTTCACCGCAATTGTCACCGCCGTGACGGATCACCTCATCCAGCCGCTCATCAACTCTTTTGGTTCTGCGGACGTTGGCGCTCTCGGATTCGCTATCACTGACAACCCGGATACCTTCCTCGACTTCGGCGCAGTGATTACCGCCGCCATCAACTTCCTCATCATCGCCGCTGTGGTCTACTTCGGCATCGTTGCGCCGATTAACGCACTGACCGAGCGCGCTAAGCGCCGCCAGGGCGTGGACCCGGAGGAAGCTGCCCCGACCTCCGAGCAGCTCCTAGCCGAAATCCGCGACCTTCTCGCTGCTGAGAATGGTGGCACCACCAACACGACGACCAAGTAGGTTCGGCTGTTCACAAGCGTTCACGCTTGCTGTAAGGCCAGCCCTTTCGCGGAGAAAGGGCTGGCCTTCTTTCGTTTTCTGGGGCGGCCTTCGGCCTTTTGCGAATAGGTATGTGGCACTTGTGCCTCTTGTCCTGTTCGTTCCTCTGGCCCCTCTACTTCCCTACTGCGTCGAGCCGAAGTGAGGTGGCATATTTTCGCGGTAAAAAGCTTCGCCGGTGGGCTCGTCGTCGCCGCCAACAGCTGCAGCCTCGTCAAAGGAGACGCTGCGTAGCTCATCTTCTCCCCCGGTGTGCTCGGTGCTTCGAGCATTTAGGCTGGGAGCATCAAAACTGCGGTCATAATTCTCCGCAGTGGACGGGCGCTGCGCGCGGCGGCGACGGCGCGCAGGGCGCTGTTCAGAATGGTCCATTAGACGCTTGACTTCTGGAGCTGGTCGACGAGGTGGTGCACCAGCGGAGTCAGCGTGGCCATGCCGTCACGCACAGCGGCGCGAGAGGAAGCCACATTCACGATCACGGTGGAGCCAGACACACCAGAAATACCGCGGGACGTGCACGCATCCACTGCTCCACAGGCTTGGCCGGAGGAACGCAGTGCCTGAGCAACACCGGGAACCATTTGATCCAGCACCGCACGGGTCGCCTCCGGAGTTTTATCGCGAGGGCCCACGCCGGTACCGCCAATCGTGAGAACAAGATCCACGCCGCCGACAACACCAGTTTCAATGGCCTGGCGGATCTTAGACTTCTTCGAGCGAACTATCACCGCGCCATCGACGGTGAAGCCGGCTTCCACCAGCAGCTCACCTGCAAGGCGCGAAGTATCCTGTGCGGAGTCATCCGGGTGATCCGTAACGATGACGACTAGCGCACGGCGCGGGGCCTGCACGCTCTGTTCCTGTTCGCTGGCGAACAGGAACGCATCATCGGGTTCGTTGACGTCATCCAGCTCGTGCGAAGCGTCGCGTCCCAACAAGTCTGTGGTGTCGGTTTTCTCTGCCAAGGCGGTGTCTCCTTAAGGCCGAAGGCCCATCGTCATCTCAGTGTCGTCTCGATGTTGTCGCTGTGTTGTCTCTAGATCGTGCGTCTGGCGGTCGCTGCGCGGCCTAGAGACACAGAGGCTTCTAGGCCGCGTGGATATTTGTAAACTTACTCGCTCGCCAGCGTTACCTCTACCTGTCGCGAATCTTCGCTATCTGGCCTCGTCACCTCAAGAGTGACAGTCGCTCCAAATTCTTGGGAACGCGTAGCCGCGATGAGCGAATCAGAACTCTCAATGAGGCGGTCATCGACACGAGTGACAATATCGCCAGCCTTCAGCCCTGCCTTATCCGCGGGACTATCGCGGTCAACGTCAACGATTTCGGCTCCGTAGACATCGCTTTGCGCACGTACCTTTACACCCAAGGTGGGGTGCTTCACCTTGCCGTTGTTGATGAGCTCATCGGCCATGCGCTTAGCAAAGTTCGACGGGATAGCAAAGCCCAGACCAATTGAACCGCCTTCTGAACCTGTACCACTCGACAGCGAAGCAATCATCGAATTCATACCGATGATGTTGCCTTCCATGTCCACCAAAGGACCACCTGAGTTACCGGGATTAACCGCGGCGTCGGTCTGGATAGCGTCGATAAGCGATGACTCACCACCCTCCTGTGAGGCACGCACCGGCCGGTTCTTCGCCGAGACGATACCGGACGTCACCGTTGCGTTGAGGCCCAGCGGGGAGCCCACGGCCACAACTTCCTGCCCTACAGCTGCCGATTCGGAGTCACCAAACTCCAGGAAAGGAAGATCCGTAGCGTCATCAATCTTGATGACAGCAACGTCCGTCGTGGCATCCGACGCCACAAAGGTAGCGGAATGACGAGAACCGTCATTCATCGTGACCTCGAGACGTCCACCTTGGTCAGCACCGGCTACGACGTGGTGGTTGGTCAGAACATAGCCGTCTGGAGAAATGATGGATCCGGAACCTTCAGCACCGCCGGAACGGGTGATACTGAAGATAGACACCACCGCCGGAAGCACCTTCGATGCGACGTCCTCCACCGACCCTGCTGCAGGTTCCTTGCCAGTACTGTTGGCCACCGGCTTATTTTGCAGGACCTCGTTGACAGTCGAGGTGGAGTCGCCATTATTACCCATCGCGCCTACGACAGCGCCGGTAACGCCTCCGAGTGCCACCGCCCCCACGAGCATCATCGCCAGTGCAGTTCCTAACCCCACTTTGCGCTTCGGCTTTTCGTTCTGCTCATTCGGTACAAGGTGCACACCGGGTGCCTGCTGGTTCCCGAATGTTTGCTGGTTCTGAGCCGCCGGCTGAGAAGTACCGAATCCGCGGCCACGATAGGGCTGCTGGTTCTGAGGGCGCTGTCCGCCAAAGCCAGAGGCCGCACCGCTAACCGGACCCTGGTTGTGAGCCGAGGTTTGACCACCGTACGGGGCCTGGGCGGCGCGGAATGCGGGCGAGGACGGAGCTCCCGTCGCGCCTTGATTCATGTGGGGCCCGTCGCTGGGACGGTTGCCGAAACCGTTGGAACCTTGTGAGCCTTGAGCATCAGTACGGGGCTGGTTCCAACCAGTAGACTCGCTTCCCGCGTGCGTGCGGCGGGGATCCTGCGAGTGATCCATGTTCGAGTTCCTCATGTTCATGCTCTCTAGTGTGCCTTACCGTGCTGGCGTCGTTCTGTAGCAGTACTGTCATTCTGCTACGAGATGCTGAACGTTTCCTGTATGTACTGAACTGGGGTGGAACGCTCAAACTAGCCCTGGTTGAACCAGCGCTCCGCGAAGATTTTACCGCGGTCAGCAGGGCTCGCTGCCGGAAAATCATTGGGCTGTTCTTCAAGGCCGTCCACCATGGCATCGCCCTCGACCGGATAGCCGGGCAAAATGACCTCCATACGTGTGCCGCCATCAGCAGATTCCTTGATGGTGATGACGCCATTGTGTCGCTCAACGACGGCCTTGACGATGGCCAAGCCCAAGCCGGAGCCCGGCATCGAACGAGCCTCCGCGGAGCGATAAAAGCGCTCAAAGACCTTCTCGCGCTCCTCCGGAGCAATACCCGGACCGGAGTCATCAACTCGCAGACACACCTTATCCTCCGCCACCTGGCGCATGGATACACGCACCGTGCCGGTGGGCGGCGACCATTTGGCAGCATTGTCCATGAGGTTGAGGGTGGCGCGCCCCAAGGCGAAGGGGTCACCGTCGAGCCCCCACGGGATAAAGCGCACACGGAAGTCAACGTCTGGGCGGCGACGACGAGCACGGTTGAGGGAATTTTCCAGAACCTCATGAAGTTCGACTGGTTCTGGCTCCTTCTCCGTTGCATCCTCACGGGCAAGGTCAACAAGGTCACCAATAAGCGTGGAAAGCTCTGACATCTGCGCCATGACGTCTTCTTCAAGGTCACGGCGATCCTCTTCACTAATACCGAAACCGCCACCAGACTTATTCAGCATCATGAGCAATTCGATGTTCGTGCGCATCGAGGTTAGCGGAGTCTTCAGCTCGTGACCGGCGTCCGCAACGAACTGGGACTGCTGCACACGTGCGTGCTGGAGGGCACTGAGCATTCGGTTGAAGGACACCGTCAGCTGCGCCATCTCATCGTTGCTCACAACTTCAATCGGGCGCAGATCATTAGTCTGGGTGACGTAATCTGCGGCCCGCTTGAGGCGGGCGATCGGCTGCATACCGGTCTTCGACACCACCATGCCCGCAAAAATAGACAGCAGGACGCCGAACGCCACGATCATGAGCAAGGCGGAACCAACGGCAGCAATAAGCTCTTCGGTAGGCCCCAAATCCTGCGCCACCACCACCGTGGCCCCACCATCATGGGACCTGGCCAAGACGCGCTCGCCACCGACCG
The DNA here is from genome assembly GCF_016889985.1 of Corynebacterium sp. FDAARGOS 1242. Taxonomy (NCBI): domain Bacteria; kingdom Bacillati; phylum Actinomycetota; class Actinomycetes; order Mycobacteriales; family Corynebacteriaceae; genus Corynebacterium; species Corynebacterium sp. FDAARGOS 1242. The sequence continues at coordinate 1,501,925 of NZ_CP069568.1, forward strand.
TGCGGATGGAGGTTTCCGTAGTGTCACCGTCGCGCTTGAAATCGCCGCCAACCGGCAGCGCATCACCATACGCAAAGGTTTCCGACGCTGGGGAGATAGAGACACGAGTGTCTGGATTGTAGAACTTGAAGGACGCGATCTCTTGGTCAATGTTGTTAACAAAGCTCGGGTCTTGGGCCTGACGGATCAACACGTCCGCCTGCTGAGCCATGTGCTTGTCGACGCTGGCGGTCATCGACACCGCTACTAACCAGTAGGTCACCAACGTCATGACCGCCACGGAAACGGCCACGACGACACCAGTAACGAGAGAAAGGCGCCATCGCAGTGGCGCCCGTGAAGCCCACCCACGTCGGCGAGGTGTCATGGCTACCTCGGTGGTAGCCGTTGAAGCTTCAGAAGGCACCGCGGGAGGCGCGGGCCTTCGGAGAATCACGCGGTGGCCTCCCTCATGACGTAGCCCACGCCACGCACGGTATGAATGAGTCGGGGTTCGCCATCTTCCTCGGTCTTCTTACGCAGATAGCCAATGTAGACTTCCAGCGCATTGCCTGACGTCGGGAAATCGTAGCCCCACACCTCTTCGAGGATGGTGTTTCGGGACAGCACCTTGCGCGGATTCTCCATCAACAGGTGCAGCAGAGCGAACTCCGTACGGGTCAGAGAAATCTGACGATCGCCGCGGGTTACCTCACGGGTATCAGCATCGAGCTTAAGGTCCTCGAAGCTCAGCTGAGTCTCGGCCGGCTGCTTGGACCCAATGGAGTCAGCTGCCGCACGGCGGACCAGGGAACGCACGCGAGCAAGAAGCTCCTCCAGCGCGAAGGGCTTGGGCAGGTAATCGTCAGCGCCCGCGTCAAGGCCAGCAACACGGTCAGACACGCCATCACGAGCAGTCAGCACGAGGATAGGGCGATCCCACCCTTCACTACGCAGGGTGCGGCAGACCTCAAGGCCGTCCATGTTTGGCATCATGACGTCGAGGATGAGCAATTCAGGGTTATCACGGTGCACTGCCTCAACAGCCTGCACACCATCAGCAGCCAACGCTACATCGTAGCCATTGAACTTCAGGGATCGGCGAAGCGATTCGCGTACGGCTTGCTCATCATCCACGACTAGAATCTTCATATAGCCAATTATGACTTACGAAGGGCATTTTCACGAAGCGAGCAGAATTTTTTCGCCCCCTTATATCCCCCCTTAAGGGAAAAGTCACCAACCTCATGCGTTGCACGGACATTGCACGGATGTTAACACCGCTGACAGGAGAGGAAAGACGAGTAAAAGAAGCAAAAATCCCCGAAGCATTCACTCAAGATGAATGATTCGGGGATGCTGTTCTCGCAGCCGGCTTAATACCTTAGACAGGCACTTAATACCTTAGAACTGCTCGACGTCGATGAGGCCGAGCTTGGCAGCCTTCACCAGGCGACGCGGAATGCGCACAGTCTGGCCGTCGATGGTGACTTCCTGGAGGGCGACGTTGTCAGCCTTCCACTGGGAACGGCGAGAGTGGGTATTCGCGCGGGACTTCTTAAACTTAGGAGTTGCCATCTTTTCCTATCCTCCTTACGCGTTCTTCTTCTTACGGCGAGCCATTGCGCCGAAGCGCTGGTTGAACTTCTCAACACGACCAGCGGTATCCATAACGCGCTGTGCACCGGTCCAGAACGGGTGGGACTCAGCGGTCACGTCAACGACGATGAGCGGGTACTCGTTGCCGTCTTCCCACTCAACGGTGCGGTCGGAGGTAGCGGTGGACTTGGTCAGGAAGGAGTGGCCGGTACCGGCGTCCTTGAAGACCACCGGGTGGTAATCCGGGTGGATATCTTTCTTCATATGTCGATTCCCTCAGGGTTGAACTACGGGTCGGTTCCTTCTCTCCACACAATCACTAGGTTCTAGGCCGGCCCATGATGCGTATTGCTGAACTGGCGCAGATTACGAAGATTAACTGTGCGCGTAAGGATCGTGCCCGAGTTGGGTCTCAATTCTTACAAACTGTGCGGCTCGCGCCGACAACTCGCAATATCCTACAGGCCACCGACCCTAAAACCTAAATCGGCAGAAGGCGGCACCACTCCCCTACCTTTATAATGGCGTGTTGCCTCCGTTTCCCCAGCGCGCATCTCTGGGTCACGAATCAGCGATTAGGTTCTGAGCTTCCTGGCATGTAAGATTTCCCCTTGCTGTTGTCAAAGTAATCGTTTTACGCCCTCATCAACTGGTGTTCAACGGAATTATGCCTCCTGCTCAACCTCACTTTTCGAGCGCCGCGCCTCACCGCGGCTAAGGCACTCCGTTAGTCGCTTTCGATGTGGGCGGCTAGGAGAAAGAAGACCCATGTCGGCTATTTGCCAGGTAACGGGCCGCAAGCCGGAATTCGGCAAGCAGGTCTCGCACTCGCACCGCCGCACCTCGCGCCGTTGGAACCCCAACGTGCAGCGTCGTCGGTACTACCTGCCCTCCGAGGGCCGTACCATCACCCTGAATGTTTCCACCAAGGGCATGAAGATCATCGACCGTGACGGCATTGAGTCCGTCGTGGCCAAGATTCGCGCACGTGGGGAGAAGATTTAACGATGGCACGTAATGATATCCGTCCAATCATCAAACTGAAGTCCACCGCGGGCACCGGCTACACCTACGTGACCCGCAAGAACAAGCGCAACAACCCGGATCGCATCACGCTCAAGAAGTTCGATCCGATTGTCCGCAAGCACGTCGAATTCCGCGAGGAGCGATAATCTATGGCTAAGAAGTCTAAGATCGCCAAGAACGAGCAGCGCAAGGAAATCGTCGCCCGCTACGCGGAGCGTCGCGCTGAGCTCAAGGCAATCATCAAGAACCCGAACACCCCGGACGACGAGCGCCTCGAGGCGCAGTTCGAGCTGAACCGTCAGCCGCGTGACGCCGCCCGCGTCCGCGTCCGTAACCGCGACTCCGCTGATGGACGTCCGCGCGGTTACCTCCGTAAGTTCGGTCTGTCCCGTGTCCGTATGCGCGGCATGGCTCACCGTGGTGAGCTGCCGGGCGTTCGCAAGTCCAGCTGGTAAAGGGGTAACCACACAATGGCTGTCAAGCGTAATAATCACAAGAAGTTCCGTATGGAGCAGACCCGTCGCCCGAAGAAGAACCCGCTCAAGGCCGAAGGCATCGAGCAGGTTGACTACAAGGAGATCAAGACCCTGCGTCTGTTCATCTCCGATCGTGGCAAGATCCGCTCCCGTCGCGTCACCGGTCTGACCCCGCAGCAGCAGCGTCAGGTTGCTACTGCCGTCAAGAACGCACGCGAAATGGCTCTCCTGCCGTTCACGTCCCGCTAAACACTAGCTGGTTTCAACAGCGCACTTTTGCCGCTGTACTCGTGACTCACTAGGACAGGACAAAAGAGCTTCTCAATCGCCGCCTCGTTCCTCATTTTGAGGAGCTGAGGCGGCGATTGTCGTTTCCCCTCCCCTTTCGCCTTCTTTTCGTTGCCACCGCCACCCCCCGGTTAGCTCTAGGCACCCACCGCGCTGCTTGTGCCTCTCGTACTGCTACATTGAAGAACAAGAATCACCCTGACCGAAAGGGGCTTTGAACCTTATGTCGCTGCACGAGTCGTTGACTGATCTAAGCGAGCTTGCTGCCCACTGCCACTCCCCCGCGCATGCCCGCGGCCTTCTGGAAGAGGCACAGGATCTCCTGCGCAATGCCACAGCGCACCGCGCCGATAGCCTCGAACTCGCAGCCTGGTTTTCCCGCATCGTAACGGATCTCGTACGCTCTCCGGGCCTCTCCAGCCCAGTACGTCTGACCGGGCCAGCTGCCCGCGGCGACCTGCTTCCTTCCATGCGCATCACGTGGCTCGGTGAGGATAAGCAACTCGAAAGCGTCGTGACTGACGCCGGCCTGCGGTGTTCTGCGGTGGCGGACACCACGTCCGCCCGGGCCGATGCCGGACTGCCCGTGGGCCATGGTGGTGAAGAAGAACTGTACGCCGATGCCTTGGCGAAGCGCCCTGCCCCGCTTACTCTCGTTGATGGGTTGCCTGACCGCACCGCAGACGTCGCCATCCGCACCTCGTTGCTGGCACCCGTCTCAGCTATTGCGCGCTGGGCTGCCCCGGCCCCGCGCCCGACCCCAGACCGCCTAGCCATCGGTGTCGAGCGCGAACTGCTCACCGCCAGTGAGGCCGAGGGCCTGAGTTTGGCGTGGGGCACGGGCATGGCGCTGGAGTTGGGGCGCTGGTACGAGGGCGTCGACAAGCACAGCGTCGCCCTTGGTGACCTTCCCCCGTTGGATCGCACTGCCTATGGTTCCGCGTGCCGCACAGTTTCTGCAACTGTGGAATCCATCGTGGCACGGCACGGTAGGGTGGTAGGCACTACGTCTGGGTAGTGAATTCAACGCTTCCCGCTCTAGGGAGTACGATAGTTAAGCTGAAAATATTTAATGAGTGACGCTCACCGAAGGGAGTCCGCCTGATGGCAGGTACCGTTGGCAGGCCGCGTAAGAATAGCCCGCGCCGTCGAGGCAACACTGCGCGCGAAGAAATCCTCGACGCCTCATCCGAGCTGTTCACGACACAGGGTTTCGCCACGACTTCCACGCACCAGATCGCCGATGCCGTGGGTATCCGTCAGGCTTCGCTGTACTATCACTTCCCGTCCAAGACGGATATTTTCCTTACCCTTCTCAACTCCACGATTGAGCCCTCGCTCGAACTGGCAGAGGAGCTCGCTGCCTCCGATGCAGCACCAGCGCAGCGCTTGTGGTCCCTCGTTGCCGCGGAGTCCCGTCTGCTGCTGACATCTGCGTGGAATGTGGGCCGTCTCTACCAGCTCCCGGTGGCTAACTCCCCGGACTTTGGTGAGTACCACGTGCAACGTGACCGCTTGAAGGAGCATTTCCGCTCCGCCGCTGCCGGCATTGTCGGCACGGATGACCCGCGCATCGAGCTGCCGTTCCACATCGCACTGTCAGTGATTGAGATGCGCCCCAACGATGGCACTGCACCGTTTGACGCCGCGCAGCGCGTGCCGGAGCAATCCGCCATGCTTGCCGACGCCGCCTTGGCCGTCCTCGGCACCACTCCCCCGGACAATGCAGAAGCCACGACCCTGGAGCTGCTCAAGAACCGCAACGACTCCATCTCGGCAGCCGCTGCAGCCGCCGCGGACCGTAAGAAGGCCGCGCGCTAGCGAGGCCTCCCAACAGCCTTAGGATAGTTTTTAGCGTCCGTGGCGGATGGCGTAGTGCGCTAGGAACGTCTTGTAGGGCTTGTAGACTTTCTCGCCGTCGGCTTTCAGGCTGTCGACGAGTCGATCCATCTTGTGATTCGTCTTCTTCTCAGTCCATTCGAGGGCATCCGCGATCTCGCGCACTGACGGAATATCGGCATCCGACGAGCCTGGCTTTTTCAGATAGCTGGCAAGCTGGCGCAACAGCTCTTCCTGCTCATCATTGGGCACATGCCGGGTACGGGTGCGCTCCTCCTCCAGCTCCTGCTCGCGCCTCGTACGCCGCGTAACATTGCTGTTCTCGACGTCAATGTACAGTTCATAGGGGCATTCCGGAGTCTCAAACGTGATTCGGGAAGGTCCTGGTGGAACTGCAGCCACAGATCGCGGACCAAGATCGATACGGGAGAATCCCTTCACTCCGCGTAATTCAATGCGCAATGGGATGTGGCTACCAATGTTGCTGATCATCCATCCTTGCCCGCCGTACCACAGTTGGAAGAGGTGGCGGTGGAGGGTAAGGTCTCCCTCACCCACGCGGAAATCACCTGCGCGGCCGACGATAACTTCTTCTCCTGGCGCGACAATCCTCACGCTGCCGATCAGGTCATCGATACGCAGTCTTGGGCCCCGTGCCGCCGACTGCGGCTGGGGTGTCTGTTGCGTGTTCATAGTCACCTCCGTTGACGACACTCCCGGCACAACGCGAACGTTGTACCGCAAAAATTGTCCTTCAGTGTAGCGGGAACTTCTGCTCGGCTTCTAGGCCACCGTCGGGTTATGCCACGATAGCCCAGGTCACCAGGAAAATAAGAATGATAACCACGACGGTCGCAGTGATAATAAGCGCGTTGCTGTTATCTTTCTTCGGCGGCGAGCTCAGCGCCGAAGGAACCCCTGACTGATTCTGGGCTACGGACGTTGGCGGAGTCACAGGAGTTGATGGCCGCACATGCGACGTGGTGGAAATGGGATTCGAGGGTGCCACGAACCCAGTAGGCCGCATGTTCTCAGTAGGCCGCGGGGGCTCTGGCCACTTTTGGGTGGGGGCCAGATGGGATGCTTGTTCCACGGTCTGTTCTTGATGTCCCGTGCCCGATTTCTGCGGTACGGCAGACGAAGAAGGGTTGGATATCTTCTCCAATGCCTGGATGAACTCCTCCGCCGTGGCGTAGCGCTGCATCGGAACACTATCGAGAGCTTTGCTGAGCACCTCCTGCACCTGACTAACCACTGCGGCGGTGTCGGGGGCAAGTACATCAGAAAAGGCCGCACTCGATAGCTCCGGAAGGCGGCGCTCACCACGCCACTCGCTGCGTGGCATCGTGTCCTTGAGGTGATGGAGCGTGAGCATTTCGAAGGCGATGAGCGCTAAAGAGTAGTCGTCAGCACGCGCCGACAAATCATCATCACCGTAGGCATGACCTTTATTCTCTGGCGCTAAGTACTTCTCTGTGCCCACGATGTGGCCAATCTTGGTCAGGCGTGACTGCCCTTCCTCGATACTGATGCCAAAATCTGAGAGGACAGCCGGCGGAAGACTACCGGGATTTTTCCTGAGCAGGATATTCGCGGGCTTAACATCGCGATGTACCCACCCGGGATGCAACTCATGGTGCATATAATCCAAGGCTGAGGCAATCGGCGTCAGGAAATACACGACTTCCTTCACTGTGAATCCTCGACCAGTTCGAGCGCGATCCTTGATTGCATGCGCCAGCGTTCCACCGTCAATAAACGCCATGACCATGACATCGTCGCCGCGTGGCGTTGATTCTTTGGAATAGAACTGGACAACGCCAGGGTGGCTGCCAATGCGGGTAAGCGCCTTCATCTCGTTGTGGAAACGAGCGCGGGAGGCTTCATCGCGGACGTCGTCCAGCAGCACCTTGACCGCAAGCTCACGGGAGAGGTCTGGATCCGTCGCGTGAAAGACTTGACCCATGCCGCCTTCACCCAGCAGGTACACCGTGGTGTAGCGCTTATGCTGGGTAAGCCACTCAACGAAATAGGAACTAGTCACCGCACCATTGCACCATATGCATTAGGTCTCATGATGTTGCCGTGTCGCGTCTCCCCCGAATGGAGGGTACTCCCCCTCGGATAATGGCGGTTCGTACACAACGATTATGATTTCTGTTGTTCTCAATCGTCTTTCCAAGGACCCTATGACCACCCCAGGATTTGGCAACAACTCTTTTTCCGAGCGCCCTAGCCCAAGCCCGGCTTCTGCTCTCCCTGCTTCGGCTCCCTCTGAGCAGCGGAACAACGTGCCAATTATCTGTGCCATTGCCATCCTCATCGCGCTGACGATCTCTGGCATCATTATTTGGAATGACGTGCGATCCACCAGCCAGGAGGTACCAACAAGTGAGCAGGCTTCTGCCACTGCTCCGATGACGATGGAGTCAGAAACCGAGTCCGGCGCTGATACCGGAGATAACGGTGAAAGCGGCCAGCCTAGCGCTTCCGGGGAGGCACCGCAGGAATCCGCTGGTGTTGCCGACGTGCCTCCTGGGCTGACTGCTGCTGGGTGGTCTGATGTCCCCGAGGCACGCTGCCAGCAAGGCGAAGAAATGGTCTTCGCCGCCGCCAGCGCGGACGATGATTCGCACATTGTTATCTGCGAAGGTAAGGATTCGCTTTTCTATCGCGGCATCTGGTCCAGTGGTGCTGCCTTCGGCCCAGCGAAGGGCGAGGGGACCGACTTTAGCGTGGCGATTCTCGATCCCACGAGTGGTGCCGATACCGGTTCGGTGCTCACCATCCGTGGCGGGCACTACGACATTGATGGCAAGTCCGGCGACTTCGACGTCTACTGGCCGAAGTAAAACCGCCCTTGAGCCAAGGGACTAGCACCCGTGCAGCTACACCGCTCCCTGCTGACAGCCAGCCGCCGGCCACTCAACCTCAGCCGACTCGAGCTGGGTAGCGAGGCGCGTAAGCATCTGTTGGGCATCGCCGTAGTCTCCGGAGTCTGCGCTGGCGTAGATGGCCACAGCCACGGTGTGGCCGCCAAGGGTAACAAGGCCCATCTGCCGAGCTTCATAGGATCCATCTTCGGCCGGGCCCCAGCCGCCTTTCTTGACCGCGCCTTCTAGGGTGCCCAGGCCGTACCTCTGGGCAGGATCGGGCTGGGCCATTGCGGCGAGAACCGGCTCCGCGCCGTCCATACAGCCCAGGGATGCCACGAACTCTGCCTGCTGCGCTACTGTCCACTGTGTCTGACCAACGGCGCTAAACCCCGGGCGTGGCGGGGTGGCTGGCACTGAGGTTGTGCCGCTGACCTCTTGTGTAGCCCGTGCAGCATCCTGCCCACCGCCAAGGGCTTCCCATAACGAGTCAGCCGCGGCATTGTCGGAGTACGTAATTGCCTGGGTGACGGTGCTGTCTTCCGCTACCCCGGCGCGCTCAGCGGCGATAGCGAGGGGGACCTTCGCGGTAGACCAGGCGGCAACGGGATCCGTCATGCCAGCCGCGAATACTGTTCCCCCACCCGCCACGGCGATGCCCGTTCCGGGGTTGTCCGCAGCGATGGACTCCAGGGCTTCCTGCGGGTCGGTGGCCTCAATCACGGGCAAGTCCTCCGTGGTAGCGGGTGCGGGTGCAGGTGCGGATTCAGGCAGCGTGGGCTGCGGTACCGATTCTTCTTCGGTGCCCTGGGACGCGGTCTCGGCCTCGTTGTTACCGGAGACTTCACCAATAGTGCAGGCACTCAGCAGTGCGACCGACAGGGCGGTCGCTGTGGCGAGCGCGGCGGTGCGGATTCGATAGATGCGGCGCATTAGACGATATACACAATCGCGTTATTGCCGCCTTTGCAGGTGACAAACTTGCCGTTGTCAGAGCAGTCCACTGTGTAGGTCTGCTTGGTTATCGGACTGTAGGCGTTGATCGTTGCGTTGAGCTCCTTAGTATCCACGTAGTGCTTCACGTACTCATCCCGCACGATGTTGGCAAAAGGTTCCGAAGTCACAGCGGAGCCGCGGTATACGTTGTTGAAATCGCCGCCTGGCTCATTGTTGCGTGCAGCATCGTTGACTGGCTGCGCGCCGTCGGGAAGCGCTGGGTGTTCGGGACGCTTTTCCGGTTCAGCGCTGGTGGTCTCTTCCTCGGAGGTCGTAGTCTCTGCAGCGGAGGTTGCTTCTTCGTCGGCGCCCGTGGTCTCCTCAGACACCTGTGCCTCAGTGGTCAGCGGCGGCTGGGCCTGGTTTCCGGTAGTGGAGTTCTTAAAGAAGAAGAGGTAGGCCAGCGCGGCGATGACGAGCAGCACGGCCAAGATAAGGACGGCGATGAGAATGATTTTTCCGCCGTTAGAGGACCCCGAGTGGGCAGCTGCCTGCTGCGGGTACGCGGCGTTGTAACCGCCGGCCGGTTGCTGTTGGTTGCCCCACTGATCTTGCTGTCCTTGGTTGCCAGCCCAGCCCTGCTGGTTCTGCTGGCCCCGGTGTCCCTGCTGGTTTGGCTGTCCTGCCTGTGCCTGCGGGGAGGAAAAGTGCTGAGTGGGCTGTTGGTCAGCTGGCGTTGCGAAAGGATTGGAGTAGTGGCGCTCCTGGGACAACGGGGATTGAAAGTCCACGGTATCCGGGTGCGTGTCCTTGCGGTTCTGGTTCGGTTGACCGCCGTGTCCCTGCGGTTGGGGCGTGCCGAAACCGTGGTTGTGTTCTGAGTCAGTCACCGGAGCCTCCGTTTCTACAGTGTCTGTAGCGCCTGCCGCTACTGCATATACGGTGTCTTCCATCTTTGCACAGTGTTGACCCGACTATAGTGATTAATCTTCTAGCCCAGTCCCAAACCGACGGGGAGTATCCCTCGAATCTGCCGAGACGCCCGCGCCCTCTGCGCACTACGGTTTACATTGTTAGAGACACTTCCCTCACTTGTGGAAAGGCTTTCGCGTACCCATGACTTTTTCTCCTGGACCTTCAGGTACACCACCAGGACACTCCGGGGCTCACTCCGGATTTGGCGCTCCCCGCCCTGGCTTTGGCCAGTCAGGTGGCGGCACCAATAACCCCGGCACGCCCGGCGGTTTCGGTACACCACCGCCGTTCGGCAGCCGCCCGCAAGCACCGAACTCGTATCAGGGCCCTCATCCAGGCTCCCCTGCCGGAAGCGGTGGCGCCCAGTCTCAGCCGGCCTTCGGAGGCGCGCCTACCCCACCGCCAGGGCAATCCCACTACCCGGGCCAAGCGCAACAGCCGCAACCCCCGCAGCAACCGCAGCCCCCACAAGCAACGCCGTACTCCGCCCCGCCTTCCCCGAAGGGCAAGGGAAAGTTTAGTGGCGCAATAGCAGCGCTCATCGCGATTCTGGTGGTCCTCGCCATTGTATTGGGAGTCGGCGCCTGGTTTATCTGGGGACGTGACTCCTCCGGAAGTGAGCAAGCGGGCGCATCCGCAGAACCGACGACAACTGCCGTTGTCGCAGGGACCCCCATAGGTGCGCACGACGGCATTTCAACCGACCTCGCCGAGGAGAACGCAGTCATTGCTCGTACGCTGTTCCCGGATTCCTATGTGTCCCGCTCGGGCAGCACTAATATCGCCGATATTCATCTGGCTCAAGGCCAAAGCCAGCTCAATGCTGTCTTTGGTTTTATCGATGACCGCGACAACACGGATGTCGCCAGCGCCAACGTGACTGTCACCGGTAGCGACGGCACTGAGCTCGCAGCCTTCGATGTTCCCGTGGATGAGGCCCTGGAAATGCCCATCCATGTCGGCGAACATCAAGAGTTTCGGTTTACCTTTACGTACAAAGATAAAGACGGAAATCCCGTCGACAATACCGGCTTTGCGGTGGCCTCACTGAACGCGCAGTGACGCCACCGTCAAAGCTCTAGTGGAAGAAGTGACGGGTTCCGGTGAAGTACATGGTTACGCCAGCCTTCTGAGCGGCCTCAATGACCTCTTCGTCGCGGATGGAACCACCCGGCTGAACAACGGCCTTCACGCCGGCGTCGAGAAGCACCTCTAGGCCATCGGCAAACGGGAAGAAGGCATCGGAGGCGGCGAAGGAACCCTCGGTGCGGTTAGCACCGTCAGCCAGCGTGTTGGCGCGCTCGACTGCCAGCTTGGCAGAGTCCACGCGGTTGACTTGGCCCATGCCCACGCCCACGGTGGCGTTGTCCTTAGCTAGCAGAATGGCGTTGGACTTCACCGCGCGAACCGAGCGCCATGCAAACTCAAGCTGTGCCAAGTCGGACTCGTTGAGCGCCTCACCAGCAGCCAAGGTCCAGTTGGCCGGGTTATCGCCCTCGGCCTGGTAGGTATCCGGCTCCTGGGTGAGCATGCCGCCGGAGATGAATTTAACTTCTTCCTCCGGTGCTTCGTGCTCTGCCTGCAGCACGCGCAGGTTCTTCTTGGCCTTAAGAACCTCGATGGCGCCTTCTTCATAGGACGGCGCCACGATGACCTCGGTGAAAATGTCTTTGACCTGCTCGGCCATCTCCACGGTGACCTCGCGGTTGACGGCGATAACACCACCGAAAGCAGACATCGGATCACAGGCGTGGGCAGCGCGGTGAGCGGCCGCGATGGATTCCTCAGACACGGCGATGCCGCAGGGGTTGGCGTGCTTGATAATGGCCACGCAGGGGCGCTCGTGGTCCCAGGCGGCGCGCCAGGCGGCGTCGGCATCCTGGTAGTTGTTGTAGCTCATCTCCTTGCCGTTGAACTGCTTCGCATTGGCCAAACCGGTGGTGCCAATGCGGGTTACGGTCGCCTTTTGGTGGGAGTTCTCGCCGTAGCGCAGCGGGGTGGTCTCTGCTTCTTCGCTGAGCTGGTCCACGAACCACGCGGACACCGCGGCGTCGTAATCAGCGGTGTGTAGGAAGGCATCCCGAGCCAGACCGCGGCGCTGCTCTAGGGTAAAGCCGCCGTTGGCCACCGCGTCACCCACCTCGCCGTAGCGAGCTGGGTCCACGACCACAGCAACAGAAGGGTGGTTCTTGGCAGCCGCGCGCACCATGGACGGTCCGCCGATATCGATCTGCTCCACGCAGCCATCGAAGTCAGCGCCGGAAGCTACGGTCTCGCGGAAGGGATACAGGTTGACCACGACGAGTTGGAAGGGCTCTACCTCCAGCTCGGAAAGCTGGTTGAGGTGGTCTTCCTTGCGGGTATCCGCCAAGATGCCCGCATGCACGCGCGGATGCAGGGTCTTCACGCGGCCCTCCAGACACTCGGGGAAACCGGTGAGCTTTTCCACGGGGGTGACCTCGATGCCCAGATCCGCAATTTTCTTCGCGGTGGAACCGGTGGAGACAATCTCCACGCCGGCCTTGTCGAGGGCCTGGGCAAGGTCCTCCAAACCGGTCTTGTCGTACACGCTAATAAGTGCGCGTTTGATGTTCTTACGATCCTCGCTCATGGTGTGGGGACTCTAGCCTTCCTTGCGTTTGTTGCAGCGATTGTTAAAGCTCAATAGTCAGTGCTGCGTCTTGTACGCGGATAGCACGCAGGACAGTGACAATGAGTTCTCTTTCGACCACCTTGATGCGCTCGTGCAGGCTGGCCTCATCATCCTCCGGCAGCACCCGCACGGGTTCTTGGGCGATGATGGCGCCCGTATCGACGCCGGCATCTACAAAGTGGACGGTCGAGCCTGTGACCTTGGCACCGTAGGCCAGCGCATCGCGCACGCCATGCGCCCCTTTGAAGGCTGGCAGGAGTGCCGGGTGAGTATTGATGGTGCGCCCTTCAAAGCGGTCCAGAAAATCCTTGCCCAGGATCTTCATGAAGCCCGCAGAAACAACAACGTCTGGCTGTGCAGCATCTACTGCATCAACCAGACGTCTATTCCATTCGGCGCGATCCTCACCCATCTCCACGACTTCGGTGGCGATTCCCGCTGCCTGTGCACGCTCGATGCCCTGACAAGGCACGTCCGCGATAACTTTCGCCACGGCATAGTGTTCGTCCTGACCATGGAGGATGGCCTGCAGCAAAGAGCCGGTTCCAGAGACCAGAACGACGACATTGAGACGGGCAGAAGCAGCGGGCTGGCGTGGTGTAGTCACGCGCTCCAGCCTAGCGCCTGCGGGGAGCAAACAGAGAATTACTTAACCCTGGGAGGCGCCCTCATCACGATCAGGGTCTGCGGGCACGTGCTTGGCGACGTCCCCCTCATCCCCCTCATCAGTGTCGTCCACCTCAGCGTCGATGACGTCCGAGTCCTCCGGGCTCTCGGAGTTGACGCCGAGCAGTGCTGAGACCGGCACGGCATTCGCAGGCCGGGTGCCCTCTGTTTTCTCTGCGTCCGCAGCTGCCTTCTCGTTGTCCACAGCTGCCTTCTCTGCGTCCACAGCTGCCTTCTCTGCGTCCGCAGCTGTCTTCTCAGTGTCCGCAGCGGCCTCGACGTCGCCTTCGCTACTACGGCGAGCGCGCCAGGACAAGAGCGCATTGGCGGCGGCGAAGCCAGCACCGACGACGAGGCACCACAAGGCACTAAGCCCTACGGCCGTCCATAGCTCAGGTCCGGTATAGCCGTAGACACCGAGTGCACCAGAGGTGCCGTAGATCGCAGCGAAAGCAGCGACAGCGGCAACGACGGCAGCGACCAAGGCCACCTGGAAATTCACCAGCGCTCGGCGCCGTGCAAAAGCTACGCCGGCAACAATTGCGGGAAGCACAAAGAGAGCAACCGCCCAGGAGCTAATACTCGGCGGTACTGCCGCAGCCAGTGGCAGCGGAGGCAGCGGCACCATATGGCTGCTGAACAAGCTGACACTCGTGTCCGGCCCAACGTGTAGCTCGGAGCCACTCAGCACGGACGCGGCAGCAATAACGGCGTTAGGCATATAGAGAATGCTGAGCAAAACCAGGCCAGCCGTACCTACCGAGTCAAGGACCGGATACTCCGCCAGCATCTCAGCTTGGCGTTGCCAGCCCACTGCCCACAAAACAAGAACGAGGACCAGGCTCACGATGGCCAAGTAGCCGAGGTAGCTGAGGCCGATCCGGGAGGCGTCGACAAGCACGCGCGGCACCCCACTGCGCTTGGCCAGAGCCTTCCACAGGCGAGTCCCCATACCGCCAATTAGAGCAGCCGCATGGAGCAACAGCATGCGGGGCAGCACAACGTACAGGGCCGGCGGGGAGACATCATAGGCCTTGCCCGCGTCCCACAGCATGAGCCACGCAAGGCAGGTCAACGCTAAAGGAACCAGGAAGACGCAGGCAGTCAGCACGAGGAGGTCATTGATACTGACCTTGTCTTTAATAGCTACGCGCACCCGACGTCCTACCAACCACGCCAGCAGTACCGCAGGTAATCCCGGCAAGAAACCAAGGTCAATTCCCCCCGCCCGAATAGGAGCGAGGTTAAAGACCATCCAGGCTTCCGCAACGATGGTGTTAAACCACGCCGAGGGCGAGCTCGTGAGCAACAGCGCGGCAATGACCACGACGATGATGCCCAACACGACCACCAGGTTGGGGACGGCGACCACCATGAGCATGCGACGGATACGCTCCCGCAGCGTGGTGGGCCCCTGGGCGCGGCGCGCCTTAGCCTTAGCGGACTCCACCCCTTTAATTCGCTGAGCAGGCGCGCGGCGATCGCGGCGGGTGGGGCGCTCGGTTCGCTCACTATCCTGACCATGTCCACGCACCTGGGTGCGCGGCCGCGTCGCCGACCGTGACTGGGGACTCGTGTTCTTATTCATTGGCGTCCACTTTGCCACGCTCCCCTCCCCCGTCGGGGGTGGCGCGGCGAGGCTAGACCCAAATGATTAATAAGCTGCAGCTGACACGTGAAAAGTAGGGCACAAGCCCCAGCGGCGACTGCAAATTTTCAGCCTTGAGATTTAAACTCTAAGATAAGTGCAAAATCGATTGCACTACCCCCGCTTAGTCACCACAGTATTCACACAGATCACCTCCAGTACCATTACTGTTAGGATTTACGGCACATAAACAAGAAAAACCGCAAACCGGGTTGCCCTCGCTTTCCTGAGACGCTACTGTTACATTCCGTTGGTAACAGGAAGGTCACAATCGGGTAACCAACCGGCAGAGAACGTAACGTTTGCGCCGGGCGGACGATAGTGAATGAAGACGGAAGTAGAGTTCATGCGAAGCAAGACTCAGCGGAGCGCAGGTCGCCACCGCAAGATCACCACCTCGCAGACCGCGAAGGGACGCATTGCAGTCGTCACCGTCGCCGCTGGTGCCGTATCCACCGCTGGCGTAGGTGGTGCAGCCGCCGGCACCATCCAGTCGAGCGGAACTGAGGAGACCAAGACCCAGTCCATCGACTACACCCTGCAGGCAGATACCGATCCGTTGAAGGACGCACAGGCCTCCATCCAGGATGCTGCCCCACAGATTCTTGCAATTGCTGAGTCCAAGCCGGTATCCGATCTGGCCGCTCAGCTCGATAAGGCCATCCAGGCCGCTGATGCCCGCGCTGCTGCCGATGAGGCAAACCGCGCTCCGTCCGTTGCCCGCCCGGCAGAAGGTGTCTTCACCTCCGGCTTCGGCCCGCGCTGGGGTTCTTTCCACTCCGGCATCGATATCGCTAACGCCGTAGGTACCCCCATCCTGTCTGTCATGGACGGCACCGTTATCGATTCCGGCCCGGCCTCCGGCTACGGTCAGTGGATTCGCATCAAGCACGATGATGGCTCCATGAGCGTCTACGGCCACATGCAGACCCTCGATGTTGCCGTGGGCGAGCGCGTCCACGCCGGCCAGAAGATTGCTGGCATGGGCTCCCTGGGATTCTCCACCGGCTCCCACCTCCACTTCGAAATTCACCCCACCGGTGAAGGCGCTGTAGACCCCATCCCGTGGCTCGCAGAGCGCGGCGTCAACATCTCCTAAATCTTTGAACGCTTCATAGACCTTCCACTACGCCGAACGGCGGCTCCGGGCAGACATGCCTTGGGCCGCCGTTCGGCGTTTTAACCTTTTACCCCCGTCTTGCCCCAAACCCTTGACCGCACCGAAGGTTACCGGGTAACTTACCGGGTATGCACCAACTTTTCTCCACATCTCCGCCAGGAGGTGACCATGTCCGTTAAACACTCCGTCCTCGCCCTTCTCAGCGAGGAACCTGCTACAGCCAGCCACATCAAAACCCGCTTTGCTGATTCCTTCGATGGCCTGTGGCCACTCAACATGGGCCAGGTAGCACAGACCTTGAGCCGCCTCGAGCGCGATGGTCTCATCGCCACCGATGGTGAACTCACCGGGCCCACTGGGCGCCGCGCCACGAGCTATGCCATTACCGACGCCGGGCGCACCGAGCTTGCCGAATGGTGGACATCCACAACCCACAAGGACAGCATCGAGCGCGACGAACTCGTTCTCAAAGTCACGCTTGCGGCTCGCCGTTCAGACGTCGACGTCATCGCCGTGCTAGACGCCCAGCGCTTCGCCACCGTTCGCCAACTCCGCGAGCTCAACCGTCAGGCCGCTGAACTTCCCGCCGAACGCAGCGCTCAACGCCTCGCTGTTGAACGGCAAATTTTCGACCTGGAATCCCTCTCACGCTGGCTCGACCGCGTGGAATCCCTCACCAACCCATCCGCCCCCACGTCTTCAGAGGAGGCCCCGAAATGACCCCAGAATCAGTGCCAGCATCCCGGAACACTCCCTACCCGCTCGAACTCGAGAACATCACCTGCGTCTTTGGCAGCGGTGCCCGCCAGGTCACTGCCCTGGATTCAGTAAACCTCCAACTGTCCCCCGGCGAACTCGTCGCCGTAATGGGACCGTCTGGTTCCGGTAAGTCCACGCTGCTCAATGTCGCTGGCCTGCTTCAGCCGCCGACATCGGGCCGCGTGCTTCTCGACGGCGCCGATGCCTCCCAACTCTCCAAATCCAAGGCCGCGCTTGCCCGCCGCCGCCATCTGGGCCTCGTATTCCAGCACTTCAACCTGGTCTCCTCGCTCACTGTCGGCGAGAATGTCGCCCTTCCCCTAGAACTGGACGGCCTCAATCCTGCGCAATGCCGCGAAGCAGCTGAGGAAGCACTCAGTGAGGTCGGCCTTGACGGCACCATCGACCGCTTCCCCGAGGAGATCTCTGGTGGCCAAGCGCAGCGCGTCGCCATCGCTCGCGCGCTCATCGGCCCACGCAAGGTGCTGCTCGCTGATGAGCCGACCGGCGCCCTCGATACCGCAACGAGTGAGGACATCATGAAGGTCCTGCGCTCTCGCATTGACGCCGGTGCATCCGGGCTTCTGGTCACACACGAGCCACGCTTCGCCGGCTGGGCAGACCGCGTTGTCATGGTTCGCGATGGCCGCCTCACCGGCGAGGAGGCGCGTTAACATGTCAGCCATTAATGCTGCCACCCGCCCAACACGACGTGACCTCTGGCGTCACCCGTGGCGCACGTTCGCGGCGGTCATCCTCATTGCTTTGCCGGTTGCGCTCGTGGTGGGATTCTCCTTGTTCGAGGCGTCTTCCACATTCAATACTTTCCTTCTGTCACCCGATCGCAGCATCCAGGTCCGCAGCGACCAGAAGGAGACCACCAACGCTGATGTTCCCGAGCTCGCAGCTGAGATCCTCCCCGAAGGAACAACCGTCTCACCTATCACTAGCTTCGCCAACACGTCAGTGCTCTTAGGCGACCAGTCAACCAGTTCCTGGCTGGTGCAGTTTGATGCGGAGAATCCACCGGAGAAGGCGAGGGAAGTCGTCGACAAGCTGGGGCTTGGGCCGAACGAGATCGTCCTATCCCGCAGCTCTGCCCGCGAGCTCGATGCCGCCGTGGGCGATACCGTGACGTTCCTGGGGCGGTCCATCGACGGCGAGCACCACGCCACCGTAGCCGCCATCGGGCCAGACAACTTCGATTTCGTCACCGCCCCTGCCTTAGGAGATCCCCCGGATCACACATCTGCCAGATCGACGTGGGCCATCAACGGCGATGTCCAGCTCACCTCTGAAATGGAGGACGCCGCCGCGCAGCAGGGGCTCGACCTGTGGGGCCCCGAACTAGGCGAATCACTCCCAGACCAGGGAAGAACACCCACCCCTGCGGAAGTACTGGAAACCGTCGTATTCTTCGTGTTCTTCGCCAGTGTCTATATCATCGCTGGCCTCCTCATTTTGTTCCTCCTTGCTCCTGTATTCACACTCGCCATGGGGCGCAACACACGCCTGTACGCGCTTATGTCCAGTCAAGGAGCGATGCCGCGCCACATCATGTTGGCGGTTATGGCCTACGGTTTCTTCATGGGCGTTTTAGGCGCCACGATCGGCTTGACCCTGGGACTGGGTGGCGGATGGCTGGCGTGGACGGCGCGGTACCCGGACTTCCCCGTTCATCTGCCATGGGCTGAGTGCCTCGTTGCCTGGCTCGTCGCAGTCGTGGGATCAGTGGTGGTGTCCATCGTCCCGGCGTGGCTGGCTCAACGCAGCGCCTTGGCCGCGGCTATTCAGGGCGGCGCTCCCGACCGTCTGCTGCGCTTCCGGCCGTGGATGGCCATCGGCCCTGTGGCGTTGCCGCTCCTGTTACTCCTCAGCTTCACCCCGTTTGGCAGGACGTTTTCCGCCCTCATCGTGCTCTTCGGCATGATCGCCATCGCCGGCTCCGCCCCCGCACTAGTTTTCCTTTGCTCGAAGATTGCCCGGCGAGGGCCTTTGGCGCTGCGTCTTGCTGGCCGCAGTCTGACCCGCCGCAGCATGCATGCGTTGCCGACAGCCATCGCTATTGTTGCTGTCTCTTTCGTGGCAACAGTGCTCGGCGTGTCCACCATGACCGCGGCCGCCAAGCACCGCGCCGAAGAGCAGATCATCATGCCGAGGACCTCGGCGCTCATCCAGAGTGGAACGTACGGCGATCCTGTGGAGGAATCAAACGAGGCGGAGCGCGCGGCTGCCGACGCCGTCATCAACACCGCCCCAGGCTCCATTCACCCCTATTACACGTACCCTTCCCATGAGGGTTACTTCTGGAGTGAAGAAGAACGAGAGGTCTACGACCTCAGCACCGAGTTTGATTTTGTGTGCGAGCAGGTTGATATCACCGTGCCGGTTGAGAGGGCCGTGTTCATCGACTCGCAGGGGCGCCGTACCGATGAATCAGAGGAAGCGCGCGAAGAGTGTGCGCACGAGATGATGACATTGTTCGTCAGCAACTCGTTGGTCTCTGATACCCGCCTCATCCAGGCTGACTCTTCGCAGCTGGACCTGTGGCAGTTCGATACCGACCAGGACCGCCAGGCTGCCGCCCGCACGCTCGATGCCGGTGGCATTGTCCTTGCCCACAATTCTCATGTCGGCGCGCACACTGAAGGCACGGTGACCGTGGATACGTACAAGGATTATTCTGCCACCGCAAAGAGCGACACACGTTCTGCCGACCTGCCCATCGCCGAGGCTTTGCCGACCATGGCACGTGACATCGTGCTCATCAGCCCGCAGGCAGGCGAGGCCTTGGGAATGGAGCCAATGTATGTGGGTCGCGCTATTGCGTTAAACCAGGATCCAGACGACACGACGCGCGAGGAGCTTAACGACGCCGCCGCCCAAGCCTCCCAGTCCCAGTACTACCTCGCCTGGGCTTCGAGCCCCGTGGAGGACGTTCGCTTCTACCCGGCCCTCGGCATGGGTGTAGTGTGCTTGGTGGTTCTAGCGCTCATCATCGCCAATGCCGCGACAAGCATGCGCCAGGAAAATAATGTGTTCCAGTCCATCGGCGCTGACCCGGGGCTCATGTCACGGGTGTCAGCGTGGCAGACCTGGCTGGTGGCCACGGCAAGCATGCTCTTCGGTGTGCTGGCTGGCCACATTGGCACGTATGTCTTCTCCGATAACCCGCGCTACCTACTTGATCCGCCGCCCTATGCGCTGCGCGGGCAGGATTACTTCGTGCCAGACTGGTGGTCCTTCCTCGCCGTACTCCTCGTACCGCTGGTGGCTGCCGCACTTGCTGCTGCCGTGAACCGAACGCGCGAGGGGGCAGCACTTACCGCCCGCGACCGCAGCGAAAGTAGATCGCTGACATAGAGGCTCCAGCGTGGCCTTCACGGTCGCGCGAAGGTTCTCCTCCTCTGCCCTGGCTCACCATCAGGTAGCCGGGGCTTTCGCCGTGATGACACCCCCATCACCCACCCCCATTCTTTAAACCTTTACTTTACCCTTGTAACAATTTTCACTCCCGTCACACGCGTAACATGCAGGGCTGTTCGATAGTTTTTCGAACAATCCCTGTGTTTACCTGCAATTTCTCCCATTGCGCAGGGGGTCTGCCCAGGATAGTTTGTATCTCGTTGCCACACGGGCTCACACATCAACGCTTCAGCGTTGGCGTGTCGCTGGCCGCGCGGCACACAGCGGCTGTTATGGCCGCATCCCATCACTCACATGATTCTGTGCGAGGACTACCTCGCTGAGAGACACCGATACAGCAAGCCAGAGCAGCACAAAAGGACGTGAAGTTATGAAGCGCACCCTCTGCGCACTCGCCGCCGTGGCCGCAAGCGCGACCGCGACCGTTGCAGCACCGGCGTTCGCCGCCGAACCCGCAGCGAGCGTGGACGTTTCCGATGGCTCCTCCAAGGGGACTGTCGAGGCGGACATCAACGAAGAGTCCAAAGTAGACCTCTTCAAGGCTGTCACGGGACTGCTCACCTCAACGGCCAGCGCTATGAACGGCGCATCCGTCCCTACCGTCAATGCCACCGAGAGCGGATACGACATCGTTCTCGACCCATCTAGCATTCCTGGACTCGCAGAGGCATTCGCCCCCGATGGCGATCACTCCGGCCTCACCCCTATGCGCGGCGAGGATGCGGATGGCAACACCGTGGTGTTCCCGACGTCCGGCACGTTCACCTCTGGCTTCGGCCCACGCTGGGGTACCTTCCACAACGGTATCGATGTGGCGAACCCCATCGGCACCCCGATCTACGCCGTCATGGACGGCGAGGTCATTTCCTCTGGCGCAGCCCAGGGCTTTGGCAACTGGATTCGCATTCAGCACGATGACGGAACCATCACGGTCTACGGCCACATGCCCAGCGACCAGCTCCTGGTCAACGTGGGCGACCGCGTGGAAGCCGGCGACCAAATTTCTGTCATCGGCAACGAGGGCCACTCCACCGGCCCGCACCTGCACTTCGAGGTTCACCCAGGCGGCGGCGCAGCCGTTGACCCAGTGGAGTGGTTCGCCGAGCGCGGCATCCTCATCTAGAAGCTCGTTTAGAGCTTTTCCATCGGCACACCGCCGATGAGCATGAGGCGGACTTTGCCCGCTGAACCGAAGTCCACGGTAACCGTTGCGCGCGCACCGGTTCCGGAGGCCTCGATGACCGTGCCCAGCCCGTACTTCGCGTGGTTGACGCGGTCCCCTACAACTAAATTGAGATGGTTATTCTTCGGCATTGATGTGGCCGAAGCTGGCCTGCGCGTGCGCTGCGAAGGGGAAGACGTAGCGCCTCGCGAGCCCGAGCCGCCTTGGCCGCCTCGTCCTCGGGAGCGGAAAAACCCGCTGTCCGAGCCAAAGCTGCGTCCATAGTAGTAAGAGTCATCTCCACCCCACGCGCTGGACAGAGAGCTGTCTGGTTCTTCACGGCGCCAGTCGATGAGGTCCTCCGGGACCTCGGCGAGGAAGCGACTGGCCGGGTTCGTCACTGGGTTACCCCACGACGAACGAAGAATCGCGCGCGTGAGGTAGAGCTGCTCCCGAGCGCGGGTAATACCCACGTAGGCAAGGCGGCGTTCCTCACTGAGCTCTTTCGGGTCACCTAAAGAGCGCATGTGCGGGAACTGGCCGTCCTCCCAGCCGGTAAGGAATACCACTGGGAATTCAAGGCCCTTTGCGGTGTGCAGAGTCATCAGTGTGACGACTCCGGATTCGTGGTCCGGAATCTGGTCCGCGTCTGCCACGAGCGAGACTTTTTCAAGGAAGGCCTGCAACGAACCCGGCGCGGCTTCGCCCTCCGCAAGCTCAGGAGTCTCTTGTGCATCCGCGCCGGTAAACGCCATCTGGTTGGCTGCCTCTGAGCTGAATTCACGAGCTACGGACACCAACTCGTTGAGGTTATCCAGACGGGCCCCGTCCTGCGGGTCGTTAGAGTTTTCCAGTTCGGCGCGGTAGCCGGTGGCATCAAGCAGTGCATTCAGCAGCTCTCCTAGGTCTGGCTGGCCGGTAACCTCATTGGTCATGCCGGGCAGCTGTTCACGCACGCCGTCCATCATCTCGTTAAATTTGCTCACCGCATTAACTGCGCGTGTTCCCAGCCCAGCGACTTGTCCGTCCGCAGCGTCCCGCAGAGCAGCACCGAAGCTGATGCCTAGGTTCTCCGCGTGGAGAGCAATCTGTGCTTGGGCTTTGTCACCGATGGCGCGCTTAGGCACGTTGATGATGCGGCGCAGACTCACCGTGTCATCCGGGTTATCCATAATGCGCAGGTAAGCCACGAGGTCTCGAATCTCGCGGCGTTCATAGAAGCGTGTTCCGCCTACCACCTTGTAGGGAATGCCGGAACGCACGAACACATCCTCAAGCGCACGGGAGGCATTATTCGTGCGGTACATGATCGCGATATCGGAATAGGACTTCCCCTTGTCCGCAAGAGAATCGATCTCCGAGGCGATATAGCGTGCTTCATCGTGCTCGTTGTCAGCCACGTAGCCCACAATCTGCTCGCCTTCGCCGTGTGCCGTCCACAGATTCTTCTTGCGGCGGCCCTCATTCTTGGCAATGACAGCATTCGCTGCGTTCAAAATGGTTTGGGTCGAGCGGTAATTTTGTTCCAGAAGAATCGTGTGCGCTTGCGGGTAGTCGCGCTCGAATTCTTGGATATTACGGATCGTGGCTCCACGGAAGGCATAAATAGACTGGTCCGAGTCACCCACCACGCACAATTCAGGAGCATCGTGGGGAAGCTCTCCCCTGCCCACCAAGGCAGATACGAGTGCGTACTGCGCGTGGTTGGTGTCCTGGTATTCGTCGATAAGCACATGCTTGAAGCGGCGACGGTAAAACTCCACCACCTGTGGGTGCTGATTGAAGATGCGCACAACCTCACCAATGAGGTCATCAAAATCCAGTGAGTTCGCTGCACGCAGGCGGCGCTGGTACTCTTCGAAAACCTTCGCCACGGTGAGTTCGAAGGGATTCTTCGTCTTCTCCGCTTCCGCACGCGCCTCTTCCGGGGAGATAAGTTCATTCTTGCGGTTCGAAATCTGATTAGCCAGAACGCGAGCAGAGTACTTCTTAAGGTCCAGCTGCATGTCTTTGGCAATCATGGTGAGCAGCCGACGTGCATCATCACCGTCATAAATAGTGAAGTTCGTATTCAGCCCCGGCACGAGCTGCGCATTGTTGCGCAAGATGCGTACACAAATGGAGTGGAACGTAGACACCCACATGCGCTCAGCCACTGGGCCAACGAGCTGGCCGACGCGCTCCTTCATCTCTGCAGCTGCCTTGTTGGTAAAGGTGATGGCGAGAATCTGCCAAGGAGCTACCCCGCGCGAGCGCATAAGAAAGGCGATGCGTCGCGTCAACACTGCCGTCTTTCCAGATCCCGCACCGGCAACAATAAGCAGCGGCGAGCCCGAATGGGTAACGGCTTCTGCCTGCTGTGGGTTGAGTCCTTCCAGCAAGGGGTCAACGCCCCTTTCCGGCTCTTCTGGTTCCGGTTCCGGCTCCATTGGTGGCTCCGGCGGCAGACCAAACAAGGCATCGTCGGCAGCAGGTTCCGCAGGGGCAGGGCTAAACGGTGAAGAGGACTGTGGCGCGGAGGGACGAGGGCTAAAAGGAGATTCGTTGTTCATAATGCTCTCCAACCTACTAGCCCCGCCAGACATTCCCCTTAAACCACATGCCACCTGCACCAACCACGGAACCAACAGAAGCGATTCCTTTTTGTTTGGCGGGGTGGCAGAATCTGATGCCATGAGCGCTTCACATGCTGATTCTTCCTCCGCGAGCCTAAAACCAGAGCACCACAACCCCAACGTGGTCGATAACGGGCTTGACATCCGTATGCCGTCCGGTACGGACGATCCGTTGAGCGATGCCGAGATTCAACGCTACCGCGAAGAAATCAACCGGCTTGACCGCGTCATTCTTGACGCTATCAAGCGCCGCACCGATATTTCGCGCACAATAGGTAAGACTCGCATGAGCTCCGGCGGTACGCGCCTAGTTCATACCCGCGAGATCGCCATTCTCAACGAGTTCCGTGATGAGCTCGGTGAGGAAGGCCCCTCCATTGCCTCCGCTCTGCTCCGATTAGGTCGCGGCAAGCTGGGCTAGACCCGCCGAACAGGACCACTCAACCATGAAAATTCTCTCTCGCATTCTCTCTACAGTCACCGCAGCTGCCATCGCTGTGAGCCTCTGGGCTCCTGCAGCACAGGCCCAGATGGGCTTGGCGCAGCTCAGCTCAGGGTCATCGCAGCTTGATATAGGTGGCCTCGCTGATGCCATTGCTCCCACAGGGGATGGCAGCATCACGCTTCCAGGAAACCTGCAGCCGGAGATTTATGTCTCCGACCGGAATGCTGCTCAGTACTTCACCAACGCTGGACGCGTCGAGCCTGGATCTGCAATCTACAACCACGACGAACAGAAGAAATGCTCTGCAGGTCATATTGTGGGCGATGGGCACAACGTCTTTGTTGTCACCGCTGGGCATTGCGGCAATCCCGGTCACCGCTTCTACTACCGTGACCGCGCGGGCAACCCCGTGTTCTTCGGCCAGATGACCGTAGAGACCCGCAACACCAACCGGGACGGTTATATCTCTTCACCCGACATCGGCCTCATCCAGATCACCAACCCCGCCGCGCAGTACTCCGCGACACCAGCGCTCAAGGGCAAGGTCAATGGTTGGTTGTCCCTCGAACAAGTCGATCGGATAAAGCCAACCATCTGTCGCATTGGTGCTACCCGCGGGTACTCCTGCGGCAATTACCTCACTGCGAAACCAGAGATCGGTGCCTTCTTCTTCGGAAACGACGGCTATTTCGGTGATAGTGGCGGGGCAGTCTATGCGCTCATTGATGGTCAGTACTACCCCGTGGGTATCTACTCCGGCTCTCTGACCACAGATAACCGGATTACGATGGCTATGGAATTAGGTCACATCATGAATCACTTCGGGCTCAAGGTCTATTCCTAGGAATCAGCCCTGCGTTTGAGGCCACTGTGGGGAGTCCGCCACCCCGCCAACTGTGTCGTCACACACTCAAACTTTTCGGTGTGCCCGTGGACAGCCGCGGACTGCTCCCCAACTGAGAACAGAGGCGTTCAGCATGCGCTAAGCTCACGGCATGCGCCTTCCCTCCCGCCTCGCGGCTTCTCTCCTCGCCATCACCTCCGCTGTCGTGCTCAGCGCCTGCGGCAGTTCTTCTTCCACGGTCGCAACGATTACCACGACTACGCTGAACCTTCCGGGTGCAGGCGCCGGTCTGGAGGGCGGCGGCGCCCCTGATAATGAGCAGCACCCCGATACGCAGGCCTCGGAGAAAGGCTCGGACAAGGTCCTCGATGGCGACGCGCTGTGGGATAACACCACCGAAATTCCCCAAGCCGAGCGTCCAGAGCCGCGCGTTGACCTAGCCCAGCCGGAAGCGGCCGAATACTTCATGACGGCAGGAGTGCTGACCCCGGGTGTTGCAATCTACAACCTCGAAAATAGCGGACGCTGTTCCGCAGGCCATTTTGCGGGCGACGGCCAGCGCCTCTTCATTCTCACCGCAGGCCACTGCGGCGATAAAGGCGATACGTTCTATTACAACGACAGCGCCGGAAACCGCGTCAAAATTGGTGAGATGGTCCTAGAGGCGCGCAACACCAACACCGAACACATTAACTCCGCCGATATCGGCCTAATCGAAGTATCTAATCCTGCAGCCAAGGTATCCACATCCCCGGCTCTCAACGCACCGTTGATCGGATGGATGAGCCTTGACGAAGTCGACCTGGCACACCCCACCATCTGCCGCGCTGGCTCCACGCGAGGGGTTTCTTGTGGTAACTATCTTGGGCGAGATGCTGACCAAGGGTTGTTTGCCTTCGGTAACGACAGCGACCGTGGAGACAGCGGCGGCCCCGTCTACGCCGTCATCGATAACGAGCTCTACGCCGTGGGCGTCATGTCATACGTCGTTGATGAGCCCAATAATCAGGAAGCCGGCGCCATGGAAATTGGCAACACAATGCAGCATTTTGGTCTTACCCTCTACATCTAACTCCCCCAGCAGCATCGCACGTTCTGGACTACGGTGGAAACAGTAAGTTTCCTGTCTGCTACCTGCCAGAAAGGCTTTTGCAATGGACATCACCGCACAGCCACAATGGGCCGCGCTCACCTCTCTTTTTGAGAGCAAGAAGGACCTCAATTTGCGCGAGCTCTTCGCCAGCTCTCCTTCCCGCGCCACCGACTACTCCTTCGACGCCGCGGGCCTACATGTGGATCTGTCGAAGAACCTCATCGATGAGGACGTCGTGTCCAAGCTCGTGGACCTCGCCCGCGCCGCGGACGTCGAAGGGCGCCGCGATGCCATGTTCGCCGGCGAGCACCTCAACAACACTGAGGACCGCGCTGTGCTGCACACCGCGCTTCGCTTGCCTGTGGAGAAGGACTTGAGCGTTGACGGCCAGGACGTTGCTGCTGATGTCCACGAGGTGCTCGGCCGCATGCGCGACTTCGCCACCGCTTTGCGCTCCGGCGCGTGGCTGGGGTATACAGGCCACACCATCAAGAAGGTCGTCAACATCGGCATCGGTGGCTCTGACCTGGGGCCAGCCATGGCCGCCAAGGCCCTGCGCTCCTACGAGGTAGCGGGCATCAGCGCAGAGTTCGTCTCCAACGTTGACCCGTCGGATCTCGCCGCGACTCTCGACGGCCTCGACGCCGGCTCCACCCTCTTTATCGTGGCCTCCAAGACTTTCACCACCCAGGAAACCCTGGCCAATGCTCATGCCGCGCGCCGCTGGCTCATCGAGCAGTTTGATGGTGATGAGTCGGCCGTCGCTAAGCACTTCGTTGCAGTCTCGACCAACGCGGAGAAGGTCGCCGAGTTCGGCATCGATACCCAGAACATGTTCGGTTTCTGGAACTGGGTGGGCGGGCGCTACTCCGTCGATTCCGCCATCGGCCTGTCCCTGATGTGCACCATCGGCCCGTTGGACTTCATGCGCTTCCTCGAGGGTTTCCACGCCATGGATGAGCACTTCCGCACCGCGCCTCTGGAGAAGAACGTTCCGGTGCTCATGGGCCTGCTCGGCGTGTGGTACTCCAACTTCTTCGGCGCGCAGACCCACGCGGTTCTGCCCTACTCCGAGGACCTCGGCCGCTTCCCGGCCTACCTGCAGCAGCTGACCATGGAATCCAACGGCAAGTCCGTTCGCCGTGATGGCACCGCAGTCAGCGCCGGTACCGGCGAGATTTACTGGGGCGAGCCAGGCACCAATGGCCAGCACGCCTTCTTCCAGCTCATGCACCAGGGCACCCAGCTCATCCCGGCGGACTTCATCGGCTTTGCCCGCCCGAAGGAAGACTTCCCCACTGCGGACGGCACCGGCTCGATGCATGACCTGCTCATGGGCAACTTCTTCGCACAGACCAAGGTCCTGGCCTTCGGTAAGACTGCGGAAGAAATCGCCGCCGAGGGTGTGGACGAAGCCCACGTTCCGCACAAGGTCATGCCGGGCAACCGCCCCACCACCACCATTCTGGCGGAGGAGCTCACCCCGCAGACCCTTGGCGCGCTCATTGCGCTCTACGAGCACATCGTGTTCACCCAGGGCATCATCTGGGACGTCAACTCCTTCGACCAGTGGGGCGTGGAGCTGGGCAAGCAGCAGGCCAATGACCTGGCACCGGCTGTCTCCGGCAAGGAGGAGGCCGCATCCGGCGATGGTTCCACGGATGCCCTGATTGGCTGGTACCGCAGCCACCGTTAAGCACTGCTTGGCGACGTCTCCCCCCCGGCCGAACGGTCGGGGGGTCACCCGTTTTTAACGGGCAATCGACGTGTGGGATCGCCACCGCCGCGGAGGCCTTGTGGGGGCGTCCGCGTGGGCGGTGTGGTGCTTGGGGGGTGTTCCTATATAGTTTGTCAACCTCGCGGGTGGATTAGCCGGGGTTGATTTTTCAGCCGGGGTTGTTTGGCCGTGTTGTTTTCTGGCATGGCTGTTAGCCGACTGGGGTTTCCCAGTCGGCTGTTTGGTTCTTGGGGTTTAGGCTGCTTTGACTTCCTGTGATTGGTCGGGATCGCGGTAGTACTCGTGGTTGCTCATCATGGCGTATAGGACGTTGAGCCGTCTGCGGGCTAGTGCTACGACTGCAGCGTTGTGTCTCTTGCCTTCACGGCGCTTTCGTTCATAGAATTGCCGTGAACGCTCGTGGAATCTGATGGATGCAAAAGATGATTGCCATAGGGCGTTCTTTAATTTTTTATTGCCAGCTCTGTTCAGTGAGTTCGACATGATTGAGGTTCCGGACTGATTCGTTCGGGGTGATAAGCCAGCGTAAGAGGCTAGGTGCGCAGCTGTCGGGAAGTCGGACATGTCGCCCGCGGTCATGAGAATTTGGGCAGCCGTCTTCGGCCCGATTCCTGGCATGGATAGCAGGATTTGAGTGTGGGGGATGTCGTTGATGAGCTCGATGACTTCCTGCTCGATTTGTTTGCGGTGCTCGAGCTTTAAAAGCGCGTCCTTCGCCGACATTGCTACGCCCATTTCGGCATATTGTGCACCAGCAATGGCGACTGTTTGCTCAGAGATGGCAGCGAATATGGCATCGATGACGGGCTCGGGATTGCGTGCCTTATAGCGTCGAGCGAAGGCAGCTGCTTTGGCTTTTCCGAGGCGCTTTATCTTGGTCGGCCCGCCGTAGCGTGCAAGTAGGTGCAGAACCCATTTGCGGTGGATCACCTGGCCGCGAAGGGCTTGCTCGAATTGCGGGTAGCAGCCAACTAGTGCACTTCGAATCTGATTGATGAGCCTGGTGTAGGAGCGCGCTAAGTCTTCGTCGATGCCGTTGAGGACTTTCAACTGGAGAAAGGCTTCTTCGACGCGGTCGACACTGCGGAGGGATTCCGGAAGGTTCTTTGCAGCGTGGGCGATGATATATGCATCCCGGATATCAGTTTTGGCATTACCAGCGTGGATACGTGAGAGTTGACGCATAGCCAAACCTGGAAGGTAGCGCACATCGATTCCGATATCTTGGGCAACCGCGACAGTTAGTCGCCCAATGTTATTGGGCTGGTCCACGACGACAAGGACCTTGTGGTCGTTTGCGCTAAACGTTGAAAAGAGTGTGCGCAGGGATTTTTCGTTTTGGTTGATACGCTTTGATAGCACTTGGGCGCCGTCGATATCTAAGACGCAAGCGTGGTGAAAGTATTTGCCAACGTCCATGCCGATGACATAGTCGTAGGTCATGCCAGACCTCCTAGCGAATTGAACGAGTATGAGACTTATTTCATCGCTGGTGGTCGGACATACTTCACGCTGGCATCCACATTACTTGAGACCTCACACATCCTGTGTGGGTCAGGTTCCTATTAGCAGTCTGGAGTATGTCACTGCCTTCGGCGGCATCACCCCCCGGATCATTTTCAGACAGGGACGAAAACAAGCCATACCGAAGCCAGCGACTAGTTCCGCTGCCACAAGGCAGAAGGAACGCAGATAAACATAGCCTGCCCCAGCATGGGGCTAGGAGTACGAATCCTGGGCTCCTTCAAGCGGAACTGCTAACAACGTAATGGGGTTAGCCTGGCCGGGGGAGGTTGTTCTGGGCTTGTTGGTAAGCCGCCTGGGCAGTGATTGGTTCTCCCCAGGGCGGGATGTAGTCCACCTCTCCGCGTAATCGGAAGACGTAGCCGGCACCGGTGGGTTTCTCCGGGTCATCATCGTTAATACCGTTGTGGTAGGCACACAACATGGTCAGATTCGGCGGGTCGGTGGTACCGCCTGCTTTCCACGGCACCAGGTGATGCACGTGGGCATAATCAGCCGGTTTGTTACAGCCTTTCCTGGCGCAGGTCGGGTGCTCGGCACTGGCCATGATGCGCTGCTCAAACCCGGCGAGGCGTTTCATGCGGTGCAGCCACACCGGCCCGATGGTGGGGTGGATGAGGGTGACGTAGCCGATCTCAGCAAACTTGTAGTTCAAAAACTGCGTGCCGGTCATCCGGCCACCGTTGGTGAGCTCGAGGATGATGTCATCCCCGTCGCCGGAGATAATCTTGTCGAGCTTGTCTAAGGTCACCACCACGCTGGTGAATACGGCGGGTTTGGTTCCGCCGTGGGACTTGTTGAAGAAGACGTGCTTGGCTGCCTCCAACAGATTGTCCTGGTTGAGAGATTCTAGAACGCCGCGCATCTCGGTGACGGTCATGGGGTCATCGGTAATGGTGAGTGAATGCGGGCCTTCCGAGCGGTAGGTCATGCGCACCCCAGGTTTCGGCACATGTTTAGGCTTGAGTTCTTTTAAGCGCTTGGCTGCTACGGCTGGGATGTTTGGTGCTGGGGTGTCGACAAGCTTGAGGCGTAGGTTCCAGGCATGCAGCTGATTTTTCAGCTTCTTGGTGTAGGACTCAATCAGACTGAGCGTGGCTAAGTCGTGGCCTTGCTCTGCGGCCCGGTGGCGGGCTTGGCGTTGTTTGCCCGTGAATTTCGTGGTGCCGAAGTAGACGTGGTTTAAGCGTGCCAGTTCGGTGGCATCAGCTAGCGAAGCGCCGAGTGTGCGTAAACGTTTCTCGCCTCCTACCGCTTGCTCCACCAACGTGATCCCCGAGTTGCGGTAGGAGAAATAGGTCTCTAAATCCCCCATGACCCAGAACCCTAAAACACCCCAGGAAACCCCGCAACCGGAGAGAAAATTTTAGAGCTTGATCATCGACTCCCAGCCGAAGGGGATCTCATCAGAATCGACGATCTTGCGGCCGAACGGGAAGCACGTCACCGGGATCATCTTCAGGTTGGCCCAGGCAACCGGAAGGCCCACGATAGTCACGGCCTGGGCCGCTGCGGTGGTGACGTGACCGATGGCTAGCCACAGGCCAGCGACCAGGAACCAGACAACGTTGGAGAACCGCGACATGCCACCAGTACCCTTGACCGGCTGAATGACGGAGCGCCCGAAAGGCCACAGCGCGAAGTTCGCCATGCGCATCGAGGCCACGCCCGCAGGGATGGTCACGATGGGGATGCAGGCCAGGATGCCAAGGAGGAAGTAGCCCAGTGCAAGGACAAGGCCACCAGTTGCCAACCAGATGATGTTAAAAATGATCTTCATACATCCCAGCCTAGCGGCGCGGCTGGCAGTGTGGGCACCACCAGATCACACGTTCCAACTCACCTTCGTCACCGCCGGCATCCACTCCGCCCAGCATGGCCTTCTCAATGAGTGTGCCGCAGCGCCGGCAACGCTGACGGTTGCGCCCGAAGACATACGTCGTCTCCCCTGCCCGCTTCACACCGGTGGTCACGCGTACCGGCGAGTCCCGGTTGGCCCAGATGAGGCGGCGGGAGAGGGTGAGGATATGGGGAACGTCGACAAGCGCTACCGGCGTCGCTGGATGAACGCCGGCCAAGAAGCAGATTTCGGCGCGGTACTCGTTGCCCAAGCCCGCCACGTTGCGCTGGTCCAGGAGGGCCGCACCGATGCTGCGCTCAGGGCGGGACTCGATGCGGCGCACGGCCTCCTCAAAG
The DNA here is from genome assembly GCF_016889985.1 of Corynebacterium sp. FDAARGOS 1242. NCBI lineage: Bacteria > Bacillati > Actinomycetota > Actinomycetes > Mycobacteriales > Corynebacteriaceae > Corynebacterium > Corynebacterium sp. FDAARGOS 1242. Next base: position 1,533,805 of record NZ_CP069568.1, read on the forward strand.
CCTCCTTCTGACCACTCCGGCGCGAGGATGTCGGGGCCCAGGTGCGCCATGCGCTGCTCAAACTCGCGGGCGGGGAAAACCTCGACCAGCCCTAGCCAGTGCCCCACCAACTCGATGTCGCGCGGGGAGTTCTCTAACTGCAGCACCACGCGCGCGCTGTGGCCCGGCTTGCGCCAGCGGTCCCCGGCGTAGTGGATGGCCCACGTGCCCTCCATCTTAAGGTGGGTATGCAGGATGAGCTCGCCACCAAAATCCATGAAGAGGTGTTTGCCATAAGGCCAGACTTCCTCGCACACTAGCCCGTCAAAGCGCACGGTGGCATAGCGGGGCACGCGCAGGGATGAATAGGTCACGCGCCGGTCTTCCATGAACTGCAGACGGTTGGACAGCTGCAGAACGGAATCACCCTCTGGCACAGTAGAACCTCCTCACCGAACGGGTGCCTACTCTACCGGTGCGTCCTTTCCCACACCGAATGCCAAGGAGGCGGAGAGTGTTCTAAATCTCGGCGGCGAATAATTCGCCGACACAGGCGAAACGCCGATGAAGAGCAATCAGCGTCGGCGTCGACGCGGGCGGAAGCCGACGGGACTGCTGGGCGCAGATGGTGGGTCGTTAGGCTCAGAGGAGTCCTCGGGGTCGTCGAAAGTCAGCTCCTCTATGGCGTCCACAGCGCGGCGCCCGCCTCGGAGCAGGGGACGGTGCGGCTCGGCGGAGCGCGCGTCCTCTCCAGGTTCGCCGTGCTGTCCTGCACGGCTGGAAGAAGAAGTGTGTGCGGAGCCGCTCATGCGCACTCCCTTCGGGGTCAGCGCGGCGCCCAGGGCGCGCAGTTCGCCGGCGAGCTCAGTTTCGAAGATGGAGCGGCCGTTGGCTTTTTCAATCACGAGCTTGCTTAGCCGTCCAGAAGCCACAAGTTCGTTGAGGCCGTTAAGAATCGCAGTCAATACCTCAGCGCGCTCGATGCCTTCCGGCAGTGCTGTCAGGAAGGTCGTGAGCGTCTTGCCGCCGCGGGTCAGATGGGCGACGGGCAGGCCGTCCATAAGCACCACCAAGGCGCCGGCAGCACGGGTAGGCCGGGCGGAGTCGGGGCCGTCGGAGGGCGGCCAGGATAGCGCAGCACCATACGGGTTGGCCGGGTCGGTCGCGGCCAACACATAGGTCTGCGGCTCGCGGGTACCGGACGGCCAGCCGGTGACATCGGGCGAATCTGCCAGCCCGCGAAGGCGGTCGATGACCGCTGGCGTGGAGAACTGCGCGGCACCCAGTCCTTCAATGACGTAGCCGCGCATCGCCTTGCCGGACTCCTCGAAGCCGGAGAGCACCTTGTAGGCCAAGGCGAAACCGCCCAGGACATCCTCGGCCACCACAGAACCGCGGGTAAGCACGCCATAACGGTCCAGCCAGGCCTCGCCGTGCGCGATGGAACGCGAGGTTGCGTCCGTGGCGGCTGGAACAGACAGCGACCAGCGTCCCACCACGTCGGGCGCGGTCGGTGTACCGGAAGCATTGTGTGCTTGCGCAAAGGACGTGCGCCCCATGCGCAACCGGGAGCGGGTAGGCCGGCGCCGTGCACGGTGTGCGGCGCGTCCGGCTCGGCCGCCTGCGGCCAAGTGGGCTCGGATGGGTGCGAAGGAATCAGGGCTAACCAAGCCTGCCTCCACCAGTCCCCAGAGCGCCTCCCGGACCTCCTCGGGCGTGCCGCTAAGCTGCGGTTGGATATCGGAGATGAGGTAGCTGCCGCCGCCCTGCAAAGCCTCCAGCAGCTGCGTTTGCAGCAGGGACAAGCCCGCTTCCTCCGCAGAGACCTGCGGGGCGAGCTGTGCGGCATAATCCACCGGCAACAGCATGATCCACGGGTCGTTGGAGCCGGCCTTGCCCGCGCCCACGATGAGGACCTCGCCGCTGGCGGTGAGCTCATCGAGCATCGTCGGCGAATAATCCCCTACCCGCGCCGGCAGGATGAGGCTCTCCCACGCCGAGGCCGGCAGGCGCACCCCCGCTAGCTGCTCAATGACGGCGAAGACGCCGTCCACCCCGCGCAGCACTGGTCGCCGGCCCACTGCGGCCACCTGCTGCCAGTCCGGCAGGAAACGCCCGAAAGCCGCGGGCGAGACCGGCTGCGTGGCCGCACGGGCTGCCGCCAGCGAGCGCGAGCGGATGACCTTGAGCACCTCCGCAGCGCAGTATTCCTGCTCCTCCACGCCCTGCCGGTAGTGCCCGGCCAGGATGGAATCCAGCCCCTTCAGCGTCGAGTGCGCCAGCGCGGCCGAGAGGCCAAAGGCGTCCTGCACATCGCGCGCCACAAACGGACCGCGCGTGCGCGCCCAGCGGCTGACAAGCTGATCCACGGCGTCGGTAATCGTGGCCTGCTGGGCGGGGATGCCGGGCGGGACGGGAATACCCAGGCCGTCGCGAAGCAGCGGCGCATCCAATGATTGCGCCACGTGTTCGCACCCGTTGATACGCACCCGCATAATGCGCGAACCGAGCGCATCGAGTGCACTCAATGGCACCGTGGCGTGCGCGCCGAACTCCTCCACCGGGATGGGGCCGAGCACACGCAGCAAGTCCGCGACCTCCTCCGTCGTGCGCGCCTGGCGCTCCGGGGTGGTGCGCTGCAGCTGGGCGTGGACTTCGGCGATAACGTCGGCGTCGAGAAGCTCGCGCAGCTCCACCGTGCCCAACAGCTTCGCCAACAGCGCCGGGTCCAGGGCCAAGGCCGCCGCGCGCTTTTCCGCCAGCGGCGAATCCCCCTCATACATGAACGCGCCGGTGTAGTTAAACAGCAGCGAAGATGCGAACGGCGAGGGCTGCTCCGTAGTGACCTCCGCAATGCGAATGCGACGGTGTGCCAACTCCCGCATGACCTCCGTGAGCGCTGGCAGATCGTAGACATCCTGCACGCACTCGCGCACGGTCTCCAGGATGATGGGGAAAGAGGGGTAGTTGCGGGCGACGTCGAGAAGCTGCTCCGCACGCTGGCGCTGCTGCCACAAAGGCGCGCGCTTGCCCGGGTTACGCCGCGGCAAAAGCAGCGCTCGCGCCGCGCACTCCCTAAACCGGGAAGCAAAAAGCGCGGAGTTTCCCACCTGCTCGGTGACGATGTCCGCTATCTCATCAGCATCAAACAAGAACAGCGAGGCCTCCGGATCCGCCTCCCCCTGCGGCAAGCGCAGCACGATGCCGTCATCGCCCGCCACGGCCTGGGCGTCCATCCCGGTGCGCTCCGCCACGCGCTGTCCCACCGCCAGCGCCCACGCCGCATTCACCGGCCGGCCGAACGGGGTGTGCAACAACACGCGCCAATCCCCCAGCTCATCCGTGAAACGCTCCAACAGCAGCGTCTTCTCATCCGGGATGAGCCCGGTAGCCTCGTTCTGTTCCTGCAAGTAGGCCGCGATGTTGCGGCGGGCGAGCTCGTCAGCGTCGCGCACGATGGACGGGTCCGCATATGCTTCACGACGAAACGCCCCCAACGCCTTGCCCAACTCATAAGGCCGCCCGGCCTGGTCGCCGTTCCAGAACGGTAATCGGCCTGTGTGTCCCGGCGCGGGTGTTACGAGCACCTGGTCACGCGTAATCTCCTCCACGCGCCAGCTCGTTGCGCCGAGGGTGAAGATATCGCCTACGCGGGACTCATAAACCATCTCCTCATCGAGCTCGCCCACGCGGCGCGGCGCAGAACCGGCTTCACCAGTTCCCACGAGGAAGACACCGAACATGCCGCGGTCCGGAATGGTGCCGCCGTTGGTCACCGCCACGCGCTGCGCGCCGGGGCGCGGAGTGAGGATGCCTGTCACGCGGTCATAGACCACCCGGGGTTTGAGCTCCGCAAAGTCCGTCGAGGGGTACACACCACTGACCAGGTCCAGCACGGAGTCGAAGACCTCGCGCGCTAGGTCCTTATAGGGCCAGGCACGGCGTACGGTGTCATACCACGTGTCGGCGTCGAGTCCCTCGCGCGTGCCCGCGCTTGCCGACGCCACCACCGCCGCCACCGTCTGCTGTGCCAAGACATCCAACGGGTTGCGCGGGGCGCGCATCTCCTCAATGAGGCCCTCCTCCATGCGGGCGACGGTGAGTGCTGATTGCACCAGGTCCGCGCGGTGCTTGGGATAGAAGGAGCCGTGAGAGACCGCGCCGACGGAGTGCCCGGCGCGGCCCACACGCTGCAGGCCGGAAGCCACCGAGGGCGGCGATTCCACCTGCACCACTAGCTCCACCGCCCCCATGTCGATGCCCAGTTCCAGCGAGCTCGTGGCCACCACGGCCTTGAGCGTGCCTTCCTTGAGCATGGTCTCCGTCAGCGCACGCTCATCCTTGGACACCGAACCGTGGTGCGCGCGGGCAATGACGGCAGGGGCTTTACCGGCGACGTCGACCTGCTTCATCAGCTGAGCTGGGTCGCGCCGGGTGGCCGGGCTCAAGGACTCCGGATCGTGCTCCTGAGCATAGAGCTCGTTGAGTCGGCTGGTAAGCCGCTCGGCAGTCCGCCGCGAGTTGACGAAGACAAGGGTGGAGCGCTGCTCCATGATTTCAGTGTAAAGCTCTTCTTCGATGAAGGGCCAGATGGATTTCGCTGTGGGCAGAGCGGAGTCTCCTGGCCCGCTCTCTTCCCCGCGTTGCGAGTGTAGGCGCAACGTGTCTTGAGGGCCTGCGGTGATGCCAAGGGGGTCGTCGACAGTAGCTTCCCCGATGGGCGAGCCCTGCTCCGGGGTGGGCAGGTCCGACATGTCCTCGACCGGCACGTGGACGTCGAGCTGCCAGCGCTTCTTGGCAGGCGGGGCGATGATATCCACGGGACGGTCACCGCCCAAGAAGTTGGCAACAGCACTCAGCGGACGCACCGTAGCCGACAGCCCAATGCGCTGGAACTCACCCGCGATAAGCCCGAGGCGCTCCAAAGTCAGGGCCAAGTGCACGCCGCGTTTGGTGCCGGCGAGCGCGTGGATCTCATCGATGATGACGGTGTCCACGGTCTTCAAGATTCCCGCAGCCTTGGAGGTGAGCATAAGATAGGCCGATTCCGGCGTGGTGATAAGGATGTCCGGTGGCTTGCGCACCTGGCGGGCGCGTTCGGCTTGCGGGGTATCGCCGGAGCGTACTCCCACAGTGATATCCGGTACATCTAGGCCAAGGCGCTCGGCGGTCCGCGCAATACCGTTGAGCGGGGCGCGCAGGTTATTCTCCACGTCCACGCCCAGTGCTTTGAGCGGGGAAATGTAGAGAACCCGCACGCCATCGTGGGCACCTTCACGGGCTGGTTCATTGCTCAGTGGCAGCGCGGTCTGGCCCTCGCGCTCCACCAAAGAATTCAGCGCCCACAGAAACGCCGCGAGCGTCTTACCAGAGCCAGTCGGTGCCACCACGAGTGCATTGTCACCTGCGGAAATGGCCTGCCAGGCTTCCTCCTGAACGGGGGTGGGGGAAGCGAAAACGTCCGCGAACCAACCGGCTACCTGCGGGCGGAACTTCGCCAGAACGTTTTTGGGCATGCCCTACTGTAGCGCGCGCGGTAATCTGGGCAGCATGACCGTTGAGATTTCTGATTCCCGTCTAACTAATTCCCTCGCCGATGGCTGCGGTGAGATCCTCAAAGGCGTGCGCAACGGTGGCCTGCTGCGTGGCTTGGCGCTGGGTGATGCCGGCGATGAAGCCGCTCAGGAATGGATCGCCCGCGTCCTCGAGCAGCACCGCCCACAAGACGGGGTTCTGTCTGAAGAGGCCTCCGATGACTTGAGCCGTCTGAAGAAGGAGCGCGTGTGGATCGTGGACCCGCTCGACGGCACCAAGGAGTTCGCTACCGGCCGCCAGGACTGGGCCGTCCACATCGCGCTGGTAGAAAACGGCGTCCCCACCCACGCAGCAGTAGGCATGCCGGATATGGGTGTCACCTTTAAGTCCTCCGATGTGCGCGCGGTGACCGGCCCGCTGTCGAAGAAGATCGTGGTTTCCCGTAATCGTCCGCCGAAGGTGGCGGACTACATCGCTGAGAAGATGGGCTTTGACACTGTTGGAGTGGGCTCCGCTGGTGCGAAAGCCATCCACGTCCTGTTGGGTGACTATGACGCCTACATTCACGCCGGAGGCCAGTACGAATGGGACCAGGCCGCCCCGGTAGGCGTTGCCTTGGCCGCGGGCCTGCATTGCTCGCGCCTGGATGGCTCCTCTATCAAGTTCAACAACGAGGACACCTTCATCCCCGACCTACTGGTCTGCCGCCCCGAGCTGGCTGACGACATCCTCGAACACGCCGCCGCCTACGCGGAGGCCAACGGCGGGTACTAGGTTTCTTGTGCGGCGTTCCCCTCCTACGCAGCGCCGCTAAGTCAAAGTCCCAACTCGTCTGCAAGACGAGAAACCATTCGAGCATGAAACTCGTGGTAGTCATTTAGTGTATCTTTGCCGAGGTAACCGAAAACCTCGGCATTAATCACGCCAATTATCTGTATCCACGCCTCAAGCGCCTTTTCCATGACGTCAGCGGGAAGTTCCACATCAAGCTCATCAGATGCCGCAGCAAGGTCTTGCGAGAGCTGAGAGGAACGCGGTTCTAACTCTTTAACCGAGGTCTCAGTTAACAAAACGGCTAGTCGCCGACTAACTTTTGTACCCGCACCCGTTGTTTCTGAGGCGGGCGCTTCGTATCCAATGATGGGCGTGCCGTAAATAAGCGCCCACCTTTGAGGAAATTTCAAAGCCCACATCCTCATAGCGGCCACAAGGCTCACGAATTTAGCTCGCGTCCCAGTAGCCGTACCCACTCCTTGGGCAACGGCGCCATCGAGCGCTTCAAACGCATCGATAATCAGCATCGTTAATAGGTGGGCCCTGTCGGGCACATAGCGGTAGATACCCGAAGAAACTATCCCCAAATCACGAGCAATTGCACGCAGATTCAAGGCTTCTGGGCCACCTGCATCAAGCTGCTTTCGTCCGAGCTCAACAATGCGCGACATCGTCTCTTCGCGAGCACGCGCTCTTGGTGTCATCGACATATGAAAACTATATCAACACAAAAGAGAGCACTGCTCTTGACGGCAGCCGAGTGCACCTATAACCTTAGAGAGCACCAGTCACTAATAAGAGTAGAGGACACTCAATGCACTTTCTCATCACCGGCGCGGGCCCCGTTGGCCGTGCACTATCACGTGAACTCGCAAAAAGAGGGCACACATGCACAATCATGACGCGGCGACAGCCCCGATTCGCCACCAGTGAAAACGTTGATTTCAAGAAGGGCGACGCAACACACAGTGACGCCTACCCAGACCAGATCGACGGCATTGCCCACTGCATCCACGCCCCATATGACGCACAAAAGTGGCGCGACCTACTCATTCCAGCTGAAGAAACCGTGCTGAAGGTAGCCACCCAACGGGGCATCCCCGTCGTCTTTCCCGAATCGATGTATGGGTTCGACCAGACTTACGAGGTGATTTCGCCTGATACTCCCCTCACCCGATCTCGCAATGGAAAACCCGGTGTTCGAGCGACCCTAATCGAGAACCGCTTAGCCTCCCCCTCGCGCACTACCTCGGTAATAGCGGCCGATCTGTACGGACCAGATGCCGGCCCCGGATGCGTTTACCATCAGCTCATCATTGGGAAGAAGCGTCCCCTTGCTCTTTTTAACGCACACGCTAAACACTCGGTCACGTATCTTCCAGACTTTGCACGAGCGTTGGCAGACGCACTTTTAGATGATTCAACACCCCCAATAATTTCCACACCTTGCGCTCCCGCTCTGACTCAAGCTGAATTTGCTCGACGTGCCGGGTGCCAACACTCCCCCATCACTATTCACCCATGGATGCTGAAAGTAGCTGGCGTTGCCAGCACGGACCTCCGAGGACTGAAAGAAATGAGATACCTGTGGGACCGTCCCTCAATTCTTACCGGCGCCACGTCCTCATGGCAGGCGACCCCAACCGACGAAGCTCTAGAGGCTATTTATCAAGCCCAGCTATCGAAATAACAAATCTCATCACCAGTACCCCTACCGCTCTACCTAAGATTTCTCCAACGTTCTACACTTGGACATCATGAGTGACACTCCCACCGCTTCTTCAGCCCTCACAACACCATATGAGGATCTTCTCCGCCGCGTCCTCGAAGAAGGCACACCCAAAGGCGACCGCACCGGCACCGGCACCCGCTCCCTGTTCGGCGCCCAGCTGCGCTACGACCTGGCGGAGTCTTTTCCGCTGCTCACCACCAAGAAGGTTTATTTCCACGGCGTGATTGGTGAGCTGCTGTGGTTCCTGCGCGGCGAGTCCAACGTGAAGTGGCTGCAGGAGAACAAAGTCCGTATCTGGAACGAGTGGGCCGATGAGGACGGCGAGCTGGGCCCCGTCTATGGCGTGCAATGGCGCTCCTGGCCCACGCCGGATGGCCAGCACATCGATCAGATTCAGGTCGCACTCGACACACTGAAGAACAACCCGGATTCGCGCCGCAACCTGGTCTCCGCGTGGAACGTCTCTGAGCTGGACAAGATGGCGCTCATGCCCTGCCACCTGCTTTTCCAGCTCTATGTAGCTAACGGCAAACTCTCCATGCAGGTCTACCAGCGCTCCGCAGACATGTTCCTCGGCGTTCCCTTCAACTTGGCGTCCTATGCCGCGCTGACCCACATGTTTGCCCAGCAAGCAGGTTTAGAGGTGGGCGAGCTCATCTGGACCGGCGGGGATTGCCACATCTACAACGACCACATCGAGCAGGTCAAGGAACAACTCTCCCGTGAGCCGCGCGAATACCCGCAGCTCAAGCTCCACAAGGCCGCGAGCCTCTTTGACTACGACTTCGAGGATTTCGAGGTCATCGGCTACGACCCCCACCCCACCATCAAGGCACAGGTGTCCGTCTAATGCTGGGCGCAATCTGGGCCCAGTCCCTCGACGGGGTCATCGGTGACGGTGCCGTGATGCCCTGGCACGTGCCGGAGGACCTCAAGCACTTCAAAGAGGTCACCATGGGAGCGCCCGTCATCATGGGCCGCAAGACGTGGGAGTCCCTCAACCCCAAGTTTCGCCCGCTGCCGGGCCGGGAGAACATCGTGCTGTCCAGCCATGAACCCGGCGAGTGGTCTGCGGGTGCCACCGTGGTGGATAACCTCGACGCGGCACTCGACGCCACGCCTGGCGACGCCTGGATTATCGGCGGCGGCCAACTCTACAACTCCGCCCTCGACCGCGTCGATACCATCGAGCTCACCCTCATGGGTGTGCAGGTCGGCGACGCCTACGGCGACGATGCCGTGCATGCCCCCTCCGTACCGGAGGAGTTCAGTCTCTCTGCCGATAGCGACTGGCTGACCTCACAGTCCGGACACCTCACCATCCCCGGGCAGCCGCCGAGCGAGCTGCCCATGAAATACCGCTTCCTTACCTACGACCGAAAGGCTGCTGCTTAATGGCTATTGCCCCGGAAACCACCGAACACGTCACCATCTTCTACGCCGACTGGTGCCCGTTCTGTCAACGCCTGATTTCCGCCCTCAATCGCACTGAGACTCCGCACGCGCTCGTCGACGCCGAAGCGGAAGGCACCGAAGATATCAACGCTTGGATCGAGTCCGTCAACGACGGCAACCGCATCGTGCCCACCGTCCTCTACTCCGACGGCACCCACGCCACCAATCCCGCTGCTAGCGAGGTCCGCGCCAAGTACGCGGAGCTGGCCGGCGAATAAGCCCCCGCAGCCAGCGCGACCAAAGGCCACGCGTTTACCGCCGCCCTAAGCAGGGCTGCTAGTCTTACCTAGGTGCGCAACGCACCCCCCTGCCCCAGTAGCTCAGGGGATAGAGCACGGCTCTCCTAAAGCCGGTGTCGGAAGTTCGAATCTTCTCTGGGGCACGCTGTGAAGTCTCGAGACATCGTTCCGGTGGTGTCTCGAGATTTTTAGTTTTTAGTTGCCCCGTTGGGGGTTGAGTTCGTTGTCTTTCTTGTTGTAATAGATCTTTTCTTCGGTGAGTGTGTAGGCGGCGATTTGTGCCCCGGTGGCGGTTATTTTGATGTCGACGTGGTTGTCGACGCAGACCATGGTGATGGGTTCTCCGCCCCATCGGCGTCCGATGTAGAGGCGGCGTAGTTTGTCGCCCCGTCGCAGGGTTGTCTTGCCGTTCGTGCCTACTTGGCCGGCGCGTAGTCGGCAGTCGTGCTCTGGTTTGATGTCCGCTTATCTGCATTCGCCCCCATTAAGGGTGAACCTTCAGATCAAAACTAGAAATAGTTTATAAACAGTGTTATATGTATTAGGCAAGCCTTACCTTGCCTGATTTTCATGAATCGAGGTTTACTATGACCAAACAGTCCTCTACGCCCGCACGGAGTACAAGCTCATCCAGTGGGTCGACGGCACGTTTAAACACCAGAGATCTCATCAACGCTGGCATCTTTGCTGCACTTTACTTTGTAATCACCTTTATAAGCGGAATGATTGGATTCGCAGGACCACAATTCATGTTTGTTGGATGGTTTATCGCGGCAATCGCAAACGGAATAGTGCTAGCGCTTTATGCCGTCCGCACGTCCAAAATGGGTGCTTTCACCCTCGTCGGTGGTATTAACGGATTAGCATTCATGCTCACCGGACACTACTTCTGGACCTTGCTGGGAAGCATAATTCTTGGGTTTATCGCAGATTTGATTATTACAAAAAGCCACCTCAGTATTGCCAAGTCCTTCCCTATTGCCTACGGCATCTTCTGTGTCTGGATTTCTTTGCCTTTTATCCCGCTAATTCTGGATACGGACTCATACTACGTCGATATCGCAGACCAAATGGGTCAAGAATACGCCGATGCTATGTCGGATATCTTCCAGCCATGGACCATTGGAGTACTGGCCATTTGTGCGCTCATCGTCGGCTTTATCGGAGGAAAGGTCGGAGTTCGCGTCAGCCGCAAACACTTTGAAAGCGCTGGTCTCCTGTGAGCCTGCAAAAACAGGGCGTGCTTCGTCGATCTTCGATCGATCCACGAACCGTGCTGCTTTCTGTTCTAGTAATCAATGCGGCAGCTCTCAGCCACGGCCACCTACCGACACTGCTGATTTCTATCGCCTTCAGCTCCATCGCACTAGCTACAGTAAAGCCACACTATGGTCTTATTTGCCTGTTCGCTTTTGCATTATCCTATCTAGGGTATTGGGGCCTATTACAGCTTCCTGGCTCCACATTTTTCGCTTTTTCAGCGGCAATTTTTTCGTGGCTAAGCCGTTTTGTCATCAGCATGTCCATCGGCGCATTCGGCTTGCTCACTCTCACACCATCCACGTTGACCTCAGCACTGCGGGACCTGCGTTTACCAGGCTGGGCCACCATTCCACCGGCGGTTTTCCTGCGCGTTTTGCCGATAATCGTGGCAGAAGCCAAAGCGATCCGCGATGCCATGGTCCTTCGGGGTCTCCAGCTTGGAGTAAAAAGCTGGATCACACAGCCCACACAATCGTCCGCGATGCTGATCATCCCCCTATTAGGCGCCGTCGTCCGCGCTGGTGATGAGCTCGCTGCCTCTGCTCTTGTCCGCGGATTGGGAGGCCCCACACGCCCAACCACTACCGCCGATCTTTCCTTCAAGCTTGTCGATGCAACTGCACTAGCTGGGTTGGGCCTCATTGTTGCCTCTGTCTGGCTTCCCACGGAGGTCCACTTATGAACGAACGCAGTATCGCAACCAGTGTAAACGCCCACAACGCTTCTTTTACATATCCATTGGGCGCTCGGCCAGGCATTCAAGGTGTATCTGATGTGTCTTTTTCTGTCTCTCCAGGACAGTGTCTACTGATTACCGGTGATTCCGGATCGGGAAAGTCCACGGTACTCAAGTTGATCAACGGACTCATCCCCCATTTCAATCCAGGAGAGCTACTAGGCGCCATCACTATTATAAAGGATGACCAGGCTTTTAACCCTGCGGAAGAACCGCTGTCCCGAGCCATCGAGTTCAGCGCCTCAGTATTCCAGAATCCAAGGACACAATTTTTCACTGAAAGCGTCAATGCAGAATTGGCCTTCGGGCTAGAAAACCTTGGTGTGGATCCCACAGAAATTGAGTCGAGGATTCAATCAGCGGTCGAGCTACTAGGCATTAACGATCTTCGGGGCCGGCGATTCAAAGAATTATCCGGTGGACAGTTACAAAACGTGGCATGCGCATGCGCGCTTGTGTCCCCGGGCAGTCTCGTGCTTCTCGATGAACCCACGTCCAATCTCTCCATGGAAAGCATCGATATTCTTGCACGCGCGCTACACCGCTTGAAGGAATTAGGCACAACGATCATTATCGCTGATCACCGCCTCTTTTTCTTAAAAGATATCGCTGACCAAGTTATTTACTTGACTCAGGGAAAAATAACGCGGAGTTTCCACGCTCAGGAGTTTTATGCCTTAGACGAACCCGAACGCAAACAATTGGGGCTACGCAGCTTACACCACGTTCCCCTGCCCGCGAGCGTGCCGGTACCACCCACGCTCGAAAACGCCGATCCCCAGCGGAGCGGACTCGAGTTAAGCAACATCTGTTTTTCTTATGGCACGCATGAGGTGCTAAACATTGACCACGTATTTTTCCCCAGCGGCGAAGTCACCGCCTTAATCGGGCCCAACGGCGCTGGAAAAACCACCCTCGCCAGGATCATTTGTGGTCTTGCTTCTCCCAAACGCGGCGGTAGTCTTCGTTTGAACAGCAAACGAGTAGGAGCGGCTGCCCGCAGACGTACCGCGTACATGGTGATGCAAGATGTTGGCCGCCAGTTATTCGCAGCCACCACCGAAGAAGAAGTAACGCTCGGACTGGCAAAGAAGAAGCGGGACCATATCGATGTCAATGAGATTCTCCATCGCCTCGATCTGGCAGGAATGGCCCAACGGCATCCGCAGTCTCTGTCCGGTGGGCAACGGCAACGCTTAGCCATAGCTTCAGCCCAAGCCAAGCAAGCAGAGGTCTACATCTTCGATGAACCTACCTCTGGCGTGGGCTGGCGCCAACTGCAATCCATCTCTGCGCTCCTTCGATCTCTTGCAGCAAGCGGAGCAGTGGTCATCGTCATCACCCATGACCACGAATTCATCCAAGAATCAGTCACCAGAATCATCGATATGACTGACATCAACAAGAATTGAGAAAGTAATGTCTGAAGTAAAACAAAGTTCCACAGAATCAAGCGGAACCCACGCACCAGAATCACACGGTGCGTCACCGGAAGAAGAGGCTCGCGCAAAACTAAAAGCCGGGCAGGTCGCTCTAAGAAAGCTACTGGCCCCAGTGCAAACAACCATCTACTTCGCACAGTTTCTCGCGCTTATATCCTCGGTACTCGCCGTAGCACCCTACGTCGCGTTGGTGGCACTGGGAAATGCTCTAATCGACGGCAATACTGATGACGTCGCGTCCATTGTGAAATGGCTACTTGCTGCATTTTTGGGCCAGCTATTCTTCTATTTCCTTGCCCTTGTGATCACCCACTTCGCTGATGCAAAGCTGGTGGGGATTAACCGGCGCCGAATTATTACCGCTATTGCGAAAGCACCACTCTCGTGGTTTAGCCAGACTAATTCCGGCAAAGTCCGCAAAGCCGTCGAGGACGATACGCTAACTCTGCACACCCTGACAGCCCACGCTCCTGTAGAGAAGGTAGCCGCGATCTTTACGCCCCTCGCGCTTCTGGTTTATGCCTTTATCTTGGATTGGCGCCTTGGTCTACTTTCTATTGCCACTGTGCCCATTTTCCTAGCAATCCAAGCGTATTCAATGAAAGATATGGGCACAAAAACTGCGGAAATGGATAATTATCTGGGTGAGGTCTCTGCGACTGCGGTGGAGTTCTCCGAAGGTATTTCCGTCGTCAAGGCTTTCGGCACCGTTGGCAAAGCCCACGCTCGATATCGCGAAGCTACCCAAAAATTCGCGGAATTCTATTACGAGTGGGTACGTCCGCTTCTGCGTGTTTCCGCAATCTCAGAGTCTGTGGTGGCGGTTCCTGTCCTCATCCTTATCAATGTAGGAGCCGGTTCCCTGCTGATAGCTGGTGACTATGTCACGGTCGCTGAAGTCATCGCAACAACGTTAATTGCGCTGGTGATACCGGGCACGATTCAAACCGTCGGCCAAATGATGTGGTCTTACCAGCTCGCTGGCAATGCGGCGTTGCGCCTTGATGAAGTCATGACAATTTCCCACGTGAAAGAAGGCCAAAAGAGCCTCGATGCCAGTAGTCAAGACATGGAGGTGGAGTTCCATAAGGTCAGCTTTAGCTACGCCCCAGACACACCAGTCCTCCAAGACTTTTCTGCGCAACTAAACGCAGGCACTGTCACGGCATTGATTGGCCCCTCCGGGTCTGGCAAATCCACAGCAGCAACGATGCTGGCGCGTTTCCAGGATCCAGATTCGGGCACAATCACTATCAACAACGTGGATATCCGTGATCTCACTTTCGACAGTTTGTACCGCACTGTGGCTTTCGTCTTACAAGATCCTCACTTACTGCGTATGAGTATTCGGGAAAACATTCGCCTTGCACGCCCAGAAGCCCGCGATGAAGAGATCTGGCAAGCCGCAGAGGCTGCGCACATAGCTGCTGATATTCGCGCTTTACCGGCTGGGCTCGACACCGTTGTTGGCGAGGACATCTCTTTATCCGGTGGACAACAGCAACGCATTTCTATTGCCCGGGCAATTATTACCAATGCCCCAATCTTGATCCTGGATGAAGCTACTGCGGCAACTGATCCTGACTGCGAAGCAGAAATTCAAGCAGCTCTAGCCACACTCGTCAGAGGCAAGACCGTCTTAGTCATCGCCCACAAGCCGGAGTCCATCCAAGGAGCAGACCAAATAATCTGCCTCAAGCCTATGAAGGATTATTCTCATGTCTAATGCCACTACGCCTGCTAGTTCGCGTCTTCGTGATCCGCTACTCACTCGCAGTGTCAAAAAGCTGCAAGGTCCTGTAGGCCATAAGCTAAATAAAAGGTATGCTTGTCTATCGCTTATCGTTGGCGTGCTTGACGGCCTCGCCGTTCTCACGCTCGTGCCACTTACAAAGACACTCGATGGGGATACGACAATCGCACCATGGATGTGGACGCTTTTGGCAATTGCGCTCGTAGCTTTTGCGCTACGATTTTTCGCAACCCTGGCCTCTTACCACACGGCCTTGGATTTCATCCGAACCGCGCACACGACTGTGGGCGATAAATTAGCAACGCTACCGCTCGGCTGGTTCGTACCGGCTAATACCGGCGGCCTATCTCGCCTCGTTTCAGATCGCTTTATGGTGGCGTCCGAGACCATTGCGCATGTTCAAGGAACGATATACCGCGATAGCGCGGCACTTGTCACCTTGTTAGTAGGAGCGTGTTTCTGGAACCCGAAGCTGGGCTTGATCCTTCTTATCATCGCACCATTGGCGCTCGTGGTGATGCAGTTGGCTGCATGGATTCGTGAGAAAGCATCGAACCGCACACTGGGGCCGAGTAAAGAGCTCTCCCAGCGCATCGTAGAATTTGCTAACCGTCAACCAGCCCTGCGCGCGGCAGGACAATCACAAGTTTTTGCGCCACTAGAGCAAGCGCTAGAAATCGACCATAAAGCACGAATACGCGAGCTATGGGTATCCACATTAGCTTTGCTACTCAACGGCATAGTAGTGCAGATCTTCATCGTGGCTCTCATTATGGTCTCCGCGGATCTTGCCGTTGAAGGCGCCCTATCGCCACTAGAAACAATTGCGATCATCGGAATCAGCTTGAGGTTTACCCGCACGCTTGAGCAGCTGGGTTCTTCTTTCGTCGGTTTAGACGCCGGTCGTATCGCGCTCGCAGAAACTGAGCTCATCACGGATGCTCCTTCCCTGCCAGAACCCACTACTCCGCGCCCAGGCGATGGTTCGGGAAATGTAGAGCTGCGTAATGTCACGTTTGGATACGGCGATAAACCAGTATTGGTAGATGTCGCTTTCCATGCTCGATCAGGCACCGTTACCGCCATTGTCGGTCCTTCTGGCTCCGGAAAGACCACAATTGCGCGCCTTATTTCGCGATTCTGGGATGTAGATTCCGGGGCGGTGATGGTTGACGGCGTAGATATCCGCGAGCTTGGAACCGAACAGTTAATGTCCAGACTGTCCATGGTCTTTCAGGACGTCTACCTCTTCGACGACTCGTTAATCGCTAATATCCGCGTTGGTCGTCCCGACGCCTCCGATGAGGAAGTCTTCCGCGCAGCTGATCTTTCAGGCGTGACTTCTATTGCCAACCGCCTAGGGTGGCATACTCCTGTTGGTGAAGGCGGGCGGCTTCTATCCGGTGGTGAACGCCAGCGCGTATCTGTAGCTCGCGCGCTTCTCAAGCAAGCGCCGATTGTACTCTTTGATGAGGCTACCTCCGCGCTCGATGCAGAAAATGAGGCAAACATTCTTGCTGCGATGGACGAGCTACGGGAGCAATCTACTTTTATTGTCATCGCCCATAAGCTGGATACAATCAAATCTGCTGATCAAATCGTAGTCTTGGATGAACACGGGCAAGTCAGCCAGCTGGGCACGCATTCTGAGCTTTCCGATGTCCCCGGTATCTACCGTCACTTCTGGCAGCAACGCAAAGCAGCACGCGGGTGGAAAATCAGTTCGGGACGCGATTAACGCGGGCACCGAGATCGGCGTTGTTTGCGGGCCCCCTTCTCCCCCGCAGCACGGAGCGCCCTAAGTGCACCGACAAAGCTCAGAGCGAAGAATGCGGTAGCGGCTACGAGCGACCACTGCCCCAGGCGCACGGTGGTTTGCGTTGCGGAGGCTTGCCCGGAGTCATCGACGGGAGTATCCCGCAGCATCGTGCCAGTCAGCTGCGCGGAGGCGAACCCCAGGCCCAAGCCGTACAGGGTCAGCGGCGCGGCGATGATCCAACCATTCGTATCCAGCCCCATAAGCAGGACGAGGATAAGGACGCCGACGGCTTCCAAGCCGAGCCCAATGAGCACGGTGCCAGGCGCCCCGTACCGTGCCGCGACGTGGGGGCTGCTGCAACGGAGAAGAATGCACCGATTGCCATGGCTGCCAGCACCAGGCCAGACAACATCGTGCAGAGGTCCAACGTATTAATCAGGTACAGCGGCAACACGAAGATGATGGCAAACTCGCCGATTGCTACCGCACCAGTGGTGATATTGCCCCACGAGAACGTGGAATAAGAAAACAATTCAAGATGCAACAGCGCCGAGCGGTGACCCCGCTCGCGGTGCTTTTCCGACCTGATTAACAGCGCGAAGCCCACGGCCGAAATCGTGCGCCCTAGCGGAACCGGTGAAATAGCCGCGTTTTCGAACCAGGTCCAGCCAAAGAAGCTGAATGAGGATTGGGGCTCCCACCAGCCTAGGTCGGGTCCTCGATAATCGCGAATACCAGGACACCCATTCCGTCAGTGCACCACCGGCAAGCGGTCCGACCGCTGCCGCACCGGAAATCACCGCGCCCCACACACCAAAGGCTGCTGCGCGGTATTTGCCGCGGAATACGGTTTACCCGTGGAAAGCGTGGAAGGCATGATGAACGCAGCACCGATTGCTTGTACTGCGCGCGCGGAGATCCACGTGGCGGCCGAGGTAGGAAATCCCGCCAATACGCTGCCTGCCACGAATATTGTCAGGCCGGTGAGGAAGGCTCGCTTGCGTCCCCAGGTATCCGCAATCCTGCCCCGTCGCAGAGCAGCTCCGCCAGTAGCACCGCATAGAGGCTGTTGACCCACTGCGCCTGCGTCAGGTTGAGCTGCAGGTCAGTGATGTTCGAGGGCAATGCCACGCCGACGATAGTGCCATCTAGAACAATGACGCCCAGTCCGACGGAAAGAACCGCCAGGCTTATCCAATCGCGGCGAGTAGGCTCCGTGACGTTTTCTTGAGCGTTCTTGAGCGCTGCGCTCGCTCATAGTTAGGCGTTCACCGAAGCATTGGCGCTGCCTGCATCTGGTTCCTTGATGGCCCGGCCCAAATTCACGAGAAAGACCGTCAGCCCCACCGTGATAAAGGTGTGGCTCAAACCTGCAATGCCAGAAATCTCGTTGGATTCCTTGCCCAGCACCGTCAAAATGCCATGTGAAATTTGCATTCCAACGGTAAGCACCACGGGAGGGCCTGACCCCCGGAAAGTAGACACGTCGGGGGTTAGCTATGCTGCTTGGGTCAGTGTAGCTGATGTGAGTGCTTCGAAGTCATCGGGGGCTAGAAGGTTACACCAGGAGTGCCGTCTGCGCGTGTTGTAGCGCATGCACCATCGGAAGACTTCTTGGCGGCAGACGATGGGATTGTCAAAGACTTTCCGATCACGCAGGACTTCACGCTTTAAGGTGGCGTTAAATGATTCTGCCAGGGCATTATCGGCACTCGTTCCCACTGCTCCCATGGATTGGCGCACACCAAGCTGGGCGCAGTGGTCCCCAAAAGCCTGTGAGGTGTACACACTGCCATGATCAGAATGGAAAATTGCCCCTTTAAGGCTTCCGCGGACTTTCCTGGCATGAGACAAAGCTTCGATAACCAGCGATACCCGCATGTGATCTGCGAGTGCATGTCCGACGAGTTTGCGAGAGTAGGCATCAATGACCGTGGCCAGGTACATGTTCTTGCCGCCCTTACACGGCAGGTAGGTGATATCGCCTACGTAAACGTGGTTCGGCCTGTCAGCTGTGAATTTACGGCCTACGAGATCTGGCATGACGCGGTGGCCAGGCTTGCGCCTGGTGGTGATACACCGACGCCGCTTAGTAAAGCCTTTCAGCCCCATGGATTTCATGATGCGTGCGACCTTCTTGTGATTGATCGGAGGAAAGTCCGTATCGGCTTTAAGGCTTGCAGCAATGCGTTTTGCACCATAAAGCCCGTGCTCATCATCGAAGATGGTCTTGATTCGTGCACCAATAAGAGCATCAGAACATATCTTTAACCTGCGTTTTTCGCGAGTGTTGGCCCATTTGTAGAACGAGGAGCGATTGAGCTTTAACACGTGGCACATCCGTGTGAGCCGAGTATTCGGTTCGGTGGTCATAGACAAACTGGAAGCGGATTACCAGCGTGTCTCTTCGGCAAAATATTTCGCGGCCTTGCGTAGGATGTCGCGTTCTTCACGTAGCTTCGAGACTTCTTTTTCTAGCTGGCGGATCCGTTCAGAATCAGTCGTCGCTTGGGCCTTGTCGCGCATGGTCTTCGTGCGGGCACGTTTGCCAGTGCCGTACTGCTTAAGCCAGGAATAAAGTGAGGAACGATTGACTCCAAGCTCTGCTGAAGCCGCGTGGAGTGAGAGGTCCTCATTGTTTTCGTAGAGGGCCACAGCATCACGTTTGAACTGTTCGGAATACCTAGGCATGGTGGTAGATTACCTTTCTTCCCAACCCAACCGGGCTGGATATCAGGTGTCTACCTAACAGGGGTCAGGTCCGGACTCACCCACGCCGTCACCAGCATCGACCCCGAATTCGCCTACTCCGAAACCCAACTTTCTGGTATCTGGCAACAACGGCAAAACGCTTAACACTTAGCCGAGGTCTACAAATAGAGTTGGTTATCATCCTCCAACAGTTGCACCAACCCCCACCGACTGGCTCACCGACCCCGCCGGCCGACGCACCAGCCAAACCCTCAACATCCAAGGACTGAGGTGTCCCAGGTTTTGTTCCGTCCGAGTAGATAGGACAAGACTTGGGTCACTTTAACTCCAGAACCGAGATCCGTTCAGCATAAACGTGTCATTCACGGTAACTAGTGGACGAAAGTTCGCCCGCAGTTTTCACCTACTACTTACAGTAGATGACATCGAGTATTGGCGCTCGGACACGTCAGACTCAGACAGCTTGCGCTTTCTCGTTGATGCGCGCTGCACATTCAGTCGGTTTCTCCAAGGACACGATAAGCCGATCGAAGTGCTCGTCTTTAAGCTCGATGACAACGGCATTCTCATAGCCGCTGACGTTCCAGAATTGTCGGCCACCATCCGCGTGGAAGGTGCCCGCTAGCTTCTGTCCACTTCGCAGCCCCGGCGCACGGAAACCTTTTGGTTCGTGCTTCATGCCGGGGTCATGAGTAGCGCCGCGCACATGCTCCCACGGAATCGTGATGCTGCCGGTCAGAGACCAAAGCTTGTCTAGCCCGAGGGGTTCGACGATGAGCTCAGCATCTGTCAGAGTGAGTTTGTTGTTCATGATGGTTCTCCTTAGTGTTCGGTTCCTTGTGCACGGGCCAGCACGTGCTTCCCTAGCGCTTCTGAACTGTCGAAGCACAGTTCACAAGCTCGCTGAATAAGCTCGCGTAAATCTTTACTGACTGGCGCCACCTCAACCAGTGCCACCACCACGAAGTCCTTTGCAGCGTCCGATACGCGGCCACCTTCAGCTTCAGCACACACGGTTTCTGCCGCAGCACGAAACAATCCATGCTTTGAGCCATAAAGGTTGTAGAAGCTGGACCGGTTAAGTCCCAGTTGATTCACCACATCATCCACTGAGACTGCAGTGAATCCGTTCGTGCCAAATAGAGTGATCGCGCCGGCAAGAACTTCTCTTTCATTGAATTTACGAGGCCGTCCCATGAGTTTCATACTACTCATTCCAGAATGGTTTGTCCATAACTAGATCGCTGTTGGCCACACAGCGAAGCCGTTGGAACAAAACGATGTTTCTAACAAATAGAGGCCGCCGCTAAAAGTGCCAACGCAATAGAAAATCCCCCGCCTCAGTGTGAGACGAGGGACGGAGGTTCGTGGGCTGAGCGCTAGTTCAGGCCCGGAATCTTCGGCAGCTTCGGCTGCGGGATGTTGAGGCCGAAGAGTTGGTTGATGGTCGGGATAAGGGCGTAGGCGGCGCCGCCGACGGCTGCGATGACGGCGACGATGGGGAGGATAATCTTCGCACCGCGGCTGGAGCCTGCGAAGAAGGCCTGGCCGATATCACTGGCGGAAGGCTCCTTCGTGTTGGTCGGCTTAGAAGGCTTGCTCGGCTCGGTAGTCGACTCAGACGGGGAGGTGGTCGCGGAAGAGGAAGGCTCTTCTTCCTTCACGGCAGGGCGGGCGGTGAGCCACTCGTCGGAGTCGAGAACGCCCTGGGTCAGGCGGGTCTCACCAATCCAGCCGTACCACGGGTCCTGCGGCTTGCGGTTATCAAAGCCAGCGCCCATGACCCACTGCAGGTCGCGCGGGAGTAAGCCCTCAGCGCCCTTGGCGTTGCGCAGGATGGGTGCGCCGTTAATGAACATCTCAACGGTGTCGGAATCCGGCTTGTTGACTACGGCGATGTGCATCCACTCATCGGTGGGCACCTCGTGGGACCAGACGGTGGAGCCTTCGCCTTCCTTAGGCTCTGCCCACCAGCGCAGCTCACGCAGGTTGGAGATGCCGAACATGACGGTGGGGTCGGTGTCGTCGGAGCCGTCGACAAGCTCGGCGATGCTGGAGTCACGGGAAAGCGCACTGCCCCAGCCGTGCTCAGAGCCGTTGAAATCCTTCGGAATCTTCACGAAGGACTCAAAGGTGTAGCCCTCGGAGGTATCGACCTTGTTGATTTCAGCGCCCTCCTTAGAGCGGAACTCCGCCATTGCGGCCTGGCCAGCCGGATCGGACCAGTAGAGGGAACCAGAATCAGAAGACAGCGGGTGGTGGTCCTTGGTGTAGGTGATGCGCTCACCCGTGTTGGAAGGACCACCCTCGCGAACGAGGTCGCCAGCACCGTCGGCACCAAAGGCATCAGGGATGATGGCGCCTTCGGTGGCCACGTCGCCGTCGCTAAGCTGCTTGCCGTCCTTGTTCTTGGTCTGGCCCGGACGCCAGTGGAAGACGGTGTTGTCAGACTTTACGAAGTCGTTCGGGCCCTCCGGAAGCTGGTCTTCCGGAATGGTGTACGGGGTGTAGCCTTCCTCAACGATGTCGCGGGCCTTCTTACCCAAATCGGCGTCGTTCTCATCGCCGATGGTCCACTCCGGAGCGAAGTCAGCGAAGCGCTCCTTGAAGTTGAGCGGCACGTGGTAGCTATCACCCTTGCCGTCGAGGATGAGCTTGTCGAACTGCGTGAGCTCCTTAGCCGGCTTCTGCGCGACCCACGGGGACAGGGCGGTCATCTCCAGCTCATTGCCGGAAAGATCGAACTCAAGCACACCGAGCAGGCCGTTGCCGCCCTGGTAAGCCATCTGGTAGTCCTGCAGGATGCCTACGACATCGTGTCCAGCATCGTTCTTGTCCACGCGGTAGCCCGCGCCGTGGTGGTGGCCGCCCATGGTGAGGAAGATCTGGTCATTCTTCTTAATGAACTTGTCCCACAGACCCTGGCCGTAGTCATCGGAATAGAAGACTTCACCAGCACCATCGATGTTGAGAACCTCGTGGCTGGTGAGGATGACCGGCAGGTCTGGGTGCGCGTCGAGAACGCCCTGGGCCCACTCGAGCGCTTCGTCATCCGCGCGCCAGGCCAGCGCCAAGACCAGGTACTTCTGGCCTTCAGCCTCAAAAATGTGGTACTCGGAGTCGTTGTTAACTGCGGTGTGGCGCTCCTGGAAGGTATCCGGGTTGGCGGCCTTGGCACGCTCGGCGCTGAAGTAGCGGTTGTAGGGGTGCGCCGAGGCATCCTCAATCATGTCGTGGTTGCCCGGCAGGATGGAGTAGTTCAGGTCGGAATCATCGAGGACCTTCATGGCCTTGTCAGCGACCTTCCACTCGCCGTCGACGTCCGGCTGGTCCACTACGTCACCAAGGTGGGTAGCGAAGTCCATGTTGAGGGCCTTCTGGTTCTTCACCAGCCATTCGGTCTGCGCGGCGTAGGGCTCGCTGCCGTAGCGCGCCTGGGCCAGGTTGCCGGTCTCCGGGGTGGAGTAACGAGAGTAGAACTGGGTATCCGGCAGCACGCCGATGGTGAAGCGCGAGCCCATGCCCTCCTTTGGTTCATCAGCAGAAGCAGGAGCAACCAAGAAGGTTCCGGCCACCGAAACGGTGAGCAAAGTGCCGAGAAAGCGGCGAGTAGTCATAGTTCTTCCTATACGAGTGAGGGGGGTGGATTTATTGAATTGAAAGAGACGAAGAACAGGATATGTTGCGCAGTTTGCACCCATGTGGCCGCAATATTAATTTCTTTTTAAATTGCGAACGGCCACTAGGATGGCGGGCATGAGCGAAGTCACCAAAAAATACGGAGTCGATGTCACCCGCGTAGATACGGGCCATTACCGCGCAACCAATGCTGACGGGGCAAGCCTCGAGTTTGGAACCGGTGAGGGCCTTTTGAGCCCGGTGGAGCTACTCCTGGCCGCAGTAGCGGGCTGCTCGGCGGTCGACGTCGACGTGGTCACCTCCCGGCGCGCAGAACCAGAGCTTTTCGACGTCCACGTGGACGGTACCCGCATCAACGAAGACGGTGCCTCACGGCTGAGCGACATCAACGTGGAGTTCTCCCTCCGCTTCCCCGACACCGATGCCGGCCGCCAGGCACAGTCCATGATTGAGCGCCTGGTCCGCATTTCCCACGAGAAAGACTGCACCGTCTCCCGCACGGTGGAGAACCCCACCACCGTCACCTTCCGTACGAGGGAAGCTTAAGCCCAGCTCCTCGTAGTCATCAAGCAGCCGCGCAATGTCAGCATCACTCCAAGCGTGGCGCATCACAAAGGCCATATTTCCCCTTACGCGTGGTGCATTTTTAAACCAATGTGACTACAGTGATTGCAGATACTACTTTCACCGTCAACTGTAGTGACGCGCGACAGCCTTCTACACCAGTCGCCGCCGTCATCCACAATCCCCCTTGAGGAGAAAACCGTGTCCCTGTCCCGTCGTTCCCTATTCAAGGCCAGCGCCATTGCGCTAGCCGCTGGTGCCGTTGGCAGCCAGGCCCCTGCTGCCCTCGCCGTGGGCCCGGCCCTCGGCACGATCATTGATTTCTCCGCTGGCGTTCCTTCGGCCAGCGCCATCAAGGCAGCCGGACACCTCGGCGCCATTCGCTACGTGTCCCAACGCCGCCCGGACGCACAATGGATGAAGGGCAAACCCGTAACCTTGGCAGAGACCAAGGCCAATGCCGCAGCGGGCCTTAAGACCGCCTCCATCTACCAGTTTGGTCGCGCCGAGACCGCTGACTGGCTCAATGGTGCAGCCGGCGCCGGTGTCCACGCGCCACAGGCCATCGCTATCCATAAGGCCGCGGGCGGACCGACCGGCCGCCCGATTTACATCGCCATCGATGACAATCCCACCCGTGCACAGTATGAGAAGCAGATTCGCCCCTACCTCAAGGCCTTCTCCGCAGCGCTGACTGCCGCGGGTTACCAGACCGGCGTATATGGCAACTACAACGTCATCGACTGGTGCGTTGCCGATGGCATTGGTGAGTTCTTCTGGATGCACGATTGGGGCTCCGGTGGCAGGATTCATCCGCGCACCACAATCCACCAGAAGGCCAAGACGCAGGCCACCATTGACGGCATCACCTGTGATATCAACACCGTGTACGCCCGCGACTGGGGTCAGTGGACACCGGGTGAGGGTGCTGCCTCACGCCCGAAGC
Organism: Corynebacterium sp. FDAARGOS 1242; assembly: GCF_016889985.1. Lineage (NCBI taxonomy): Bacteria > Bacillati > Actinomycetota > Actinomycetes > Mycobacteriales > Corynebacteriaceae > Corynebacterium > Corynebacterium sp. FDAARGOS 1242. The sequence goes on from NZ_CP069568.1 coordinate 1,558,333, forward strand.
TCAAAGACATTCCTGCAGTGCCGAACGACGCCCCGCTGCCCAACATTTCCCTCCCCGACCCCACCGGCCGCGGCTCCAGCGTGGATGGCAATGGCATCACCATTGCTGGCTCCTCGGTGAGCAATGACCAGGTGCGCGGTGCCATCGATGTTCTCAACACCGTACGCAAAGCAATGGGCTAGCGCTTCCCTACTTCTTTTCTGCTGCAGGCGACGTTGACGTGACTGTCGACGTCGCCTTTGTCGCTGTCGTTGACGTTGATCCCGACGTCGTCTGCATGTCGGAGGACGTCGTGCTGGGCGACGTCGTGATGCTTGAAGGTGTGGGCGTAGCGGACAAGGCTTGCGGATTCGCCAAGGCTTCCTTGTTGAGGTTATTTCCCTTCACTAGGTTCTTACCGGTGATTTCTTTGCGGACGTAGGAGGTCAGCTCGTCGGCAGAACCCTCGATAGAGGCCGCGACAACGAAGTTCTCGCTAAAGGAGACTGAGGAGTGCCGGTCCTTGCTGTCAGACCATCCCCACTTCGTGCCGACGACGTCGCTAAGCACAGCAGTGCCATAATCCTGCTGGTACCCATCGGCAGACACCTCATCGGCGTGGGCCATGGCCACGAGCACTGGGTGGGTCGGGTCATCCTCCATGAGCTGGACAATGAAGCGCACGACGTCATAAGTCGACGTCTTGGAGTGTCCCCAGTCCTTCCCAGCGCTGGTAGAAGTCAGCCCGTACTCCTTGGCAATGGAGTCTATGGACCGAGGGTACTTCTGGAAAAGATCTCCTGCGCTCTCATCTGAAGAGTCAGCGATCATGTCCAGCGCCACGTACTTGTCTTCAAAAGAGCCATGCTCGATGACGTAGGTGGCGATATAGAGCTTGATTAGGCTCAGCGCGTAGCGCGGCGTGTGCTCAGTGGGCGAGCCCATGTGCATACCGGTTTCGATGCGGTAGTACGTTATCGCCTTCTTATCATCGCCCTTGAGGATCTGCCCCACTTTATCGTCGACTGCCGCCAGCTGTGAAGCTCCCTTCCGGTGAGAGATGGGCGCCGGTGTAGCGGGAGCGGAGCTCGTTGCACGCGAGGAGTCTGCGTCCTGTTCATTAGGCGGAGTACAGGCGCTGAGAGCCGATGCGCCAAGTGCGCACGCCAGAAGGGCGGCACCAGCTCGTGCTGATACCGCCCTGTGTAAAGGCTGCGAGTAAAACACGACGTGTGAGTTTACCTGCTGAGCCCTTAAAAGTACTGATCCAGGTGACCTTTAGTGGTCAACCGGAGCCTCAACGCCCACACCAGTGAGAGAGCGAACCTCCATCTCAGCGGAGAGCTCTTCAAGGTTATCCGGCGGAGTCATGATGGAGACGATCCAACCGGCGAAGAAGGCCAGCGGAATGGTCACAAGACCCGGGGAGGACAGCGGGAAGATGGACCAGTCAGCGTTGGGGAACATCGAGGTGGGGGTGCCAGACACTGCCGGGGACAGGAAGATGAGCACCAGGCAGGAGATAACGCCGGTGTACATCGATGCCACAGCACCTGCAGTGTTGAAGCGGCGCCAGTACAGGGAGTAGAGGATGGTCGGCAGGTTGGCGGAGGCCGCAACGGCGAAGGCCAGGGACACCAGGAAGGCCACGTTCTGGGTCATGGCGAGGATGCCCAGGATGATGGATGCGATGCCCAGGATAACCACGGTGATCTGGGAGACGCGGACCTGCTCTGCCTCGGTGGACTCACCGTTGCGAATGACCGAGTGGTAGATATCGTGCGCGATGGAGGCCGAGGCGGTAATGGCGAGGCCAGCAACAACCGCCAGCACGGTAGCGAAGGCGACCGCGGAGATAACCGCCATGAAGACGGAGCCACCAATTTCCAGCGCCAGCAGCGGAGCTGCAGAGTTAGCACCACCCGGTGCAGCGAGAATGCGGTCTGGGCCAACCAGGGCCGCAGCGCCGTAGCCCAGAACCAGGGTCATGAGGTAGAAAGCACCAATGATGACGATGGCCCAGGTAACGGAACGGCGGGCCTCAGTTGCGGTCGGCACGGTGTAGAAGCGCATCAGGACGTGCGGCAGACCACCAACACCCAGCACGAGAGCGATACCCAGGGAGATGAAGTCAAGCTTGGTGGTGAGGTTCTTGCCGTACTTCAGGCCCGGCTCCATAATCTGGGAGGCCTCGTAGCCCTTTTCCTGGATGACAGCGGAGCTCGCGTGCATGTCAACGGCCGAGCTAAACAGCGTGTTGAAGCCACCCTTGATCATGACGAAGGTGAGGATGCACATGATGACCACGCCGGTAACCAGGAGCACGGCCTTAATCATCTGCACATAAGTCGTGCCCTTCATACCACCGACAAGGACGTAGACGATCATGAGGATGCCCACGATGCCGACCACAACGGCCTGCCACTTGAACTCGTGAATGTTGAGCAGCACAGCCACGAGGGAACCTGCACCGGCCATCTGTGCAATGAGGTAGAACAGCGAGACGAACAGCGTCGAAATAGCTGCGGCCACGCGGACCGGGCGCTGCTTCAGGCGGAAGGACAACACGTCTGCCATGGTGAAGCGGCCGACGTTACGCATCGGCTCCGCCACGAGCATGAGGGCAACGAGCCAAGCAACGAAGAAGCCCACCGAGTAAAGGAAGCCATCGTAGCCATTGAGCGCGACGGCACCCACGATACCCAGGAAGGACGCGGCGGAGAGGTAGTCACCGGAGATAGCCAAGCCATTCTGGCGGCCGGAAAAGCTACCGCCCCCGGTGTAGAAGTCAGAAGCTTCCTTGGTGGACTTACCGGCACGAAGCACCACGTACATGGTGACAACCAAGAATGCGGCGAAGACGGCGATGTTCAGAATCGGATTGCCGGCGGAGGATTCCGCTGCGGCCAAAGTAAAGGTCTGCATTGTTTAGCTCTCCAATTCCTGGCGAATGGCCGCTGCCTGCGGCTCGATGTTCTTGTTGGCGTAATTAACGTAGATGTACGTGATGACGAAGGTGGTCACAAACTGGGCCAAGCCGAAGACAAGCCCTACGTTCCAGCCGCCACCAATTTCGGTTCCCATGAACTCCGGGGCAAACACGGCCGCCAGCACGTAGAGCACGTACCAGAGGAAGAAGGCCACGGTCATAGGGAAGGTGAATTTGCGGTACGTACCGCGCAGCTTGGCAAACTGCGGGCTTTCGCGCATCTCGATGAACTCCTGCGGCGTGGGTTCGCGGCGTGAGTCAAGCGAAGCAGGTGCGTCAGTCATGTCGCTCTCCTTAGTAGGGGTCATTTCTGCACAAACCGATGTGAGAGACGAGAGATAGTGTCCTCAGTCACGTTTTGTCCTGCCTAGTAAGTTACCGAACACGTCATGCAAGGTTGTAAATCCTGCCAAGAAAAGTTGTCTCAGTTTAGCTTCTCTACCCCCAATAACCGTTTTGACGTGCGGTTTTAACAGGCATCATAACACCCCCGCAAATCCCCCATGTCCCAAAATCTAATTTTGCTAACCGAAAGTTAGCAGGAAATCGGGTGTTTTCTTCGTAGTCTGTGAAGGAACTTCCCACATCTTCCTCTACCCCAAGGCATAGGAAAAAGCCCGTCCCATTTCACTCAGCTCAATCCTTCTTGCCTACCTCACGACAACCGCGAGCGGACAGGAACGAATTGGAAATAGTGAAGAAAGACGGGCTACGCCAATCCCTCCATTGCTGCCCTATTCGGCGCCAGGGAATTCTCGCGGATCCTTGAACATGCGGCCAAAGCCTTCCTTGCCATCGAGGGAGTCGATCACCGCGATGTCCTCCTGATCCAGTTCAACCGCGGCGGCAGCGAAGTTCTCTTCGAGGCGCTCACGGCGGCTGGACTTCGGAATGACAGAGATCCCCTTCTCCATCAGGTATGCCAACGCAACTTGGCCGGGTGTAATCTCATGCTTCTCGGCCACGGATACGACCTCAGGGTTGTTGAGGATGACGCCGCGGGCCAGCGGCGACCACGCCTCGGTAACGATGCCCTGGCTGTCATGGAACGCACGCAGCTCCGGCTGAGTGAACCCTGGGTGTAGTTCCACCTGGTTCAGAACGGGAACAATTCCTGTCTTGGCAATGAGCTCTTGGAGAGTCTCCTCATAAAAATTCGCCACGCCAATAGAGGCAATCTGCCCCATGCCTTGGAGGCGCGCAATCTCTTCGAAAGTCTCGACATAGAGCCCGCCTTGCGGCCACGGCCAGTGAATGAGGTATAAGTCAAGGTAGTCCAGCTGCAGCTTGTCCAAGGACTCGCGGAAAGCTTGGTCGACCTTGCCTTTACCGTGGTGGTCGTGCCACACCTTGCTGGTGATGAACAGCTCGTCACGAGTGACATCGCCGGCCTTCATGGCGCTGGCAAGCGCCTGCCCCAACTCCTCTTCGTTCTCGTAAAGGGTTGCGGTATCGAAGTGGCGGTAGCCTAGGTCGATCGCCTCGCGCACGGAGCGGGTGAGATCCTCACCGCGCAACTTGTAGGTTCCGAGACCCAGCAGCGGCATCTCGCGGTCATCATTGAACGTGGTTTGTGGGACACTCATAGCATCCATTGTGCCCCACTCTGCGCTGTCGTGGGGCCGCGATGAGAAATCGGGACACCATATGCCGCGTGCGCGCGCTCAGCTGGAATCCAGTGGCAGAAGCAAATCAAAGACCCCACCTCGTTATCCTCCAATCCTAGATTCCTTAATCCAAGAGTGCGGAGGACAGCGAAGTGGGGCAAGCGCTGCGCCAACGGCCGTTAGGCGCGAATGAGATCAATAACGAAGGTCAGCGTGCGGCCAGACAGCGGGTGCGCGCCACCTGCCGGGCCATAGGCCTTCTCCGGCGGGATGACCAGCTTGCGGCGGCCACCTACCTTCATGCCCGGAATGCCTTCCTGCCAGCCTGCGATAAGGCCGGTCAGCGGGAACTCAATCGACTGACCGCGGCCCCAGGAAGAATCGAACTCCTGGTTCGTCTCGTAGTCAACGCCTACGTAGTGGACCTCAACGAAGCCGCCCGGCTGGGCCTCGGCACCGTCACCCACCACAATGTCTTCAATGACAAGGTCTTGGGGAGCGGGCTCGGTGGCCGGCTCGATTACGGGCTTGTCCATTGGGGGTTCTCCTCCTTGGATAAATCTTTATTCTTTGGTGGCCACATGCACGTCAGGCCGAGCCACATCGCTCCTAGTATAAGGGGTGACGGGTGGCTCGGCCCTAGAAGTGCAGCGTATGGGGTCCTACACCGCGCACGCGTGGCCTGTAGAAGACCGCCGTTTAGCGCTCGCTACGCGGGGTGACCTTGCGCAGGGTTTCGCCGGTGTAGATCTGGCGCGGGCGGTTGATCTTGGTGTTGAGCTCAAGCTGCTCGCGGTACTGAGCGATCCAGCCCGGCAGACGGCCGATGGCGAAGAGAACGGTGAAGAAGTCCGTCGGGAAGCCCATAGCGCGGTAGATCAGGCCGGTGTAGAAGTCGACGTTCGGGTACAGCTTGCGGGAGACGAAGTAGTCGTCGTTCAGCGCAATATCCTCGAGCTTCATAGCCAGATCCAGCATCGGATCGCCACCAAGGTGCTCGAGAATCTCGTGTGCGGTCTCCTTGACGATGGCAGCGCGTGGGTCGTAGTTCTTGTACACGCGGTGACCGAAGCCCATGAGGCGAACGCCCTTTTCCTTGTTCTTCACGCGGTTCATGAAGTCGGTAGCGTCACCATCGTGGTTGTTCTGGATATCCTCGAGCATCTCCAGAACCGCCTGGTTAGCGCCGCCATGCAGCGGGCCAGACAGGGCGTTGATACCACCGGCGATGGCCACGAACAGGTTGGCCTGTGCGGAACCAATCATGCGGACGGTGGAGGTGGAGCAGTTCTGCTCGTGGTCGGCGTGGAGGATAAGGAGCTTGTCCAGAGCCTTGGCCACGACCGGGTCAACCTCGTACTCCTCAGTCGGGTAACCAAACATCATGCGCAGGAAGTTCTCGCGCGCGTTGAGCCTGTTATCCGGGTACATGTAGGGCTTACCCTGGGATGCACGGTAAGCATAAGCGGCCAACATCGGCACCTTAGCCAGAAGGCGAACGGTGGCCTTGTCCAGCTGCTCCGGGTCCAACGGGTCGAGCTGGTCCTGGTAGTAAGCAGAGAGAATGTTAAGGGAGGAAGCCAGAACCGCCATCGGGTGCGCATTACGCGGGAAGATGTTGAACGCAGCCTTGAAGTCCTCATCCAGCAGGGTGTGGTGACGAATTTCCAGGTTGAACTTGGACAGCTCATCCTCGGTGGGAAGGTGGCCCTTAATAAGCAGGTAAGACACCTCGTTGAAGGAAGCGTTCTCCGCCAAGTCAGCAATGTCATAACCGCGGTGGCGAAGGATGCCTTCCTCACCGTTAATGAACGTAATCTTGGACTCGGTCGAACCGGTAGCTGCATAACCCGGGTCGAAGGTCACCAGTCCAGTTTCGTTGCGGAGCTTGCCAATATCGAAGCCAGAGTCACCTTCGGTGGACTGCTTGATGTCCATCTCGTATTCGCCGCCGGGGTAGTGCAGTACGACCTTGTTAGCGTCAGAAGCCACGAGCTTTCCTTTCTCAATATGTAACGCCGACTCACGCCGACGCGACCTAATTAAACCTCTTCACACTTTAGCAAAATTTGTGACTCTGCCAACATTGGCAATCCTGGCAAAATATCTAGTGGGCGAATGAAAATGGGCTAGACTGCCCACATGAGCAACACAGAACTCGTCCTGCCAGCAGATCTCCTTCCCCACGACGGTCGTTTTGGCTGCGGCCCCTCTAAAGTCCGCCCCGCCCAAATTGAGGCAATTACCGACGGCGCCGACTCCATTATCGGCACGTCCCACCGCCAGCCGGCAGTCAAGGATCTGGTCGGCTCCATTCGTGAAGGCCTTTGTGATCTTTTCTCCCTGCCGGAAGGCTACGAGATCGTCCTTTCCCTCGGCGGTGCTACGGCATTCTGGGATGCAGCTACCTTCGGACTGATTGAGAACAAGTCCGCACATTTGAGCTTCGGCGAATTCTCCTCAAAGTTTGCCAAAGCCGCTGACAAAGCGCCCTGGCTCGACACTCCTCTCGTTACGGATGCTGAGGTCGGCACTGCCCCAGACCCCACGACTGCCGATGCCGACGGCGCGGATGTCATTGCGTGGGCACACAACGAGACGTCGACTGGCGCCATGGTGCCGGTGACCCGTCCCCACCCGGACAATACTGACCAGCTCGTCGTTGTCGACGCCACCTCGGGCGCTGGCGGCCTGCCGGTTGATATGGCTGAAGCAGACGTGTACTACTTCTCCCCGCAGAAGTGCTTCGCTTCCGACGGAGGCCTGTGGCTGGCGGCTATGTCTCCGGCGGCCATTGAGCGCATCGAGAAAATCAACGCCTCGGACCGTTTCATCCCAGCATTCCTCAACCTGCAGACCGCGGTAGATAACTCCCGCAAGAACCAGACGTACAACACCCCGGCGGTGGCGACGTTGCTCATGCTGGACAACCAAGTCCAATGGATGAACGCCAACGGTGGCCTCGACGGCATGGTGAAGCGCACCACGGACAACTCCACCATCCTCTACACCTGGGCCGAGTCCCGCGCGGAGACCACACCGTTCGTGGCGGAGCCGTCCGCTCGTTCGCTCGTGGTCGGCACCATTGACTTCGATGAATCTGTCGATGCCGCCGCCGTAGCCGCAACCCTGCGTGCCAACGGCATTCTCGACGTCGAGCCCTACCGCAAGCTCGGCCGCAATCAGCTCCGGGTGGGCATGTTCCCGGCCATCGATGCCGAGGACATCACGAAGCTCACCAAGTCCATCGACTACGTGCTAGATAACCGCTAGCCTTCGCTCGCTACCTGTTGCTCCGCACAGCAACTTCTGCTGCAACGAATTGTTGAGACACTCAACATGCCCCGCGCTCTTGCCGGAGTTTGGGGCATGTTCTGGGTAAAGTGGACTTCATCACATGTCCGCTACCAGGCTAAGGAGCGCCACCATGCGCGAGATTTTCCTCGCACCCAGCGACTCAACTGACACCTCACTCGTCCTTCGAGCAGAGGATGGCGAGGAGTTCTTCCTCGAAGTCACCGACGAGCTTCGTGAGCTGCTCGCGCCTGCCAGTTCCACCAGCGCTGTAGACTCCCCTGAGTCCGCCGACACCGCAGCAGACCAGGACGCGAATCAATCCGCTACCGAAGCTGGGGCGGATAATGCCGAGGCGCAGGCATCCACACAGGAACACTCCACTGGCCTTCACACGGTCATGCCCTCCTCGTACAAGACCCAGGAAGCGGAAGCCTCGGCTGCCTCGTCGCAGCCCATCAGTCTGCGCCCAAACGAGATTCAGGCACGCATCCGCGCGGGTGCCTCCGCTGCCGACATCGCAGAAGAGCTCGGCGTCCCCGAATCACGTATCGAGCCTTTTGCCCATCCGGTGTTGCTGGAAAGGGCGCGGATTGCGGACGTCGCCAAGCAAGCCCACCCCATCCGCGAGGATGGACCGGCCAAGCTTACCTTGTGGGAAATCCTCGCCACGGCCTTCGCCGCACGCGGGCATTCCCTCTCTGAGTCCACGTGGGATGCGTACCGCCACCAGGGCGAACCCTGGATTCTGCGCATCACGTGGAAGGCCGGACTTTCCTCTAATGAGGCGGAGTGGACCTTTAAGCAGACCATGACCTCCCCGGCTACCGTGGAGGCGCGCAACTCCGTGGCTGCGGACCTGACCGACCCTGACTTTGTGCAGCCGGTTCGCTCGCTGACCTCGGTGGGACGCGGCGAGCGCTACGACGAAGCCATTGATGGCCGCGAACAGTACGCAGAGCAGCGCGACGATATTGAGTCTGCTCGCGCCGGTGACCCGAGCGTGACGGATTTGTCTGTGTACTCCGGCAGCGCTTCCGATGCCGAGTCCGAGGATCACTATGCGGAGCCCTCGGTGCTCCCGTCGCCGCGTGGTGGCGAGGAACCAGCTGCGGATGCCGAGGATGATGCTTCACGCGGCACGAGCGAGAAGAATGCTCCGGCATCGGCAGCAGAACCTGACGCCGCGCAGGACAAGGACTCCGCCGTGGACGAGGACTTTCTGCAGAATCCTGACCCGGAGCCAAAACCGACGAAGCGCCGCCGCAAGGCTGTCACCCCGCACTGGGAGGATGTTCTGCTCGGCGTTCGTGCCAACACGAAGCGCCCCCGCGAGTAAATTCAGGTAACACACCGTGGATACCCAAAGCGCCGTTCTCACTCTCTGGTACGTCACTGCGTCCGACCCTGCCGAGGTCCTGCGCGGTGAGCCTAAGGCCGATCGCGGCTTCGGCCGAAAATTTCTAGCACAGCTCAACCCGGCACTCCCTGTCACTCCTATTGGACAGTTCCCACTGAACCGCTCCGCCGAACCCGGCACGAGCGAGTTCTACATCGGCGGCTACCCCGGCGTGACCGTGGTGCAGACCATCATCCGTGATGATCAGCTCACCCTCTCGCAGCTCTCCCGGTCGCTCCGCGAGGCCGTACCGGCCCACGAAATCTATGCCTTTGCCTCGAACAAGGACACCGGCTACGCAGGATTTGCGCACTGGACAGGCGCGCGCCTGCGCCGCTCCCTATGTGGAACGCGCCTTAACTTGTATGAGGATCACGGCCTGCCGGAAACCTTCGAGGCGCCCTACTGGGCAGGTGAAAAGGATGAGCCGGTTGGCGGCATCGCGCTGCCCTTCGAGCCGCAGAGCATTACCGAAGCCGCCCAGGCCTACTGGCTCGGCATCGAGGTCGGCGAGGATGGCCCCGACGTGGACGTGGTGGGCTATGCCACCGACGGCCGCCCCGAGCCAAAAGTCGATACCCCTCCCCCACGGCGTAGCGTGGCCGAGGTGGCGACGACCTCCGTGGCTAAGCTCGGGCTCCATGACTATGACGACTACGAGGAGCACGACCTCGAGCCAGAATCCACCGGTGAGGAAATCGTGCGCACCGCCAAGCATTTGGGCGGGCTCATGCGCCGTTACGCAGTCTCGACGTCCCGGGCCCTCTGGGAACGCTGGCGCTCGTAGAAGGCAATCGCCGCGGACGTTGCCACGTTGAGTGAATCCGTCCCCTCTGCCATAGGGATGCGGGCGCGCACGTCGGTGGCCTTCATCGCATGTTCGGTCAAGCCTGGGCCCTCCGCGCCGACGAGGAGTGCTACCTTCTCAGCGCCATCAAGGGCCTCCGCAATGTGGACGGCGTCCGGGTGCGGGGTCAGTGAAACGAGCTTAAAGCCCTTGTCGCGCAGCTTGTCCAGCCCGCGCTGCCAGGTGGTGAAGCCGCCCTCGAAGCGTGCCCAAGGAAGGCGCAACACGTGCCCCATGGAGACGCGCACCGAACGGCGGTACAACGGGTCCGCAGCGCCGGAGCCGAGCAGGATACCGTCGACCTCCATTCCGGCTGCATTGCGGAAGAGCGAGCCAATATTCTCATGGTCACCCACGCCTTCCATGATGGCGAGCGTGCGGGCGCCGTCGATGACCTCATCTACGCTCCACGCTTCAGCGCGGTCAGCGGCAGCCACTAGGCCGCGGTGCATATCGAAGCCGGTGACCTCCCCCAAGGTGTGGCGGGTGACCTGATAGACGGGAATGTCACCTACATCATGTGATTCAAGGAAAGTATCGAGCTTGGCCTCAAAACCAATGATGCAGCGCACCGGAAAGCGCGAGGCCAGCAGGCGCTCCACGCACAAGGGGCCTTCACCAAAGACGAAACCCTCGCCGGACTTATCCGCATGTTTCAAATCGCGGATATCGTCCAAGCGAGGGTCTGCAGGGTCATCGATGATAAAACGCATGGGCCCCAGTTTAGCGGTGGGTTCGCGTGAATCGGCCCTTAGGCCAGCGCTGCGGTAATCGGCCCCATGGCGAAGTAGACCACGAAGAGCGCAGCCACCAACCACATGATCCAGTGGACCTTCTTGGCCTTGCCGGCAAAGGTAGCCATGAGCGCATAAGCAATGAAGCCCACGCCGATACCGTTGGCAATGGAATAGGTAAAGGGCATGACCACGATGGTGAGGAAGGCCGGGATGGCCTCCTCCATACGGGTCCAGGCGATGTCCTTCAGCTGCGCGGCCATCATGACGCCCACGATCACGAGCACCGGTGCGGCAGCCTCAATCGGCACAATTTCATAGAGCGGGGTGAGGAACATGGCCAGCAGGAAGATCACACCGGTGACGACGTTGGCCAGGCCAGTACGGGCACCATCGCCGATACCGGCAGCAGAATCCGCAAAGACCGTGTTGGAGGACACCGAACCGGCACCACCGGCCACGGCACCCACGCCTTCGACGACCAGCGCGGTCCTCATGTCCGGCAGGTTACCGTTCTCATCGACGAGGTTGGCCTGCTTGCCCAGACCATTCATGGTGCCCATGGCATCGAAGAAGTTGGTGAGCAGCAGGGTGAAGATCAGCAGCACGGTAGAGACCACGCCGAGCTTGGTGAACGCACCAATGGGATCGACCTGGCCCACGATCGACAGATCCGGAATGCCGCCGAGGGAGCTCGGGATTTCCGGCGTAGCCATGCCCCAGCCCTCACTACCCGTGAGAGCCTGGATGATCATGGCGATGACGGTGGTGATGACGATGCCAATGAAAAGGCCACCGCGCACCTGGCGGATGACAAAGAAACCAGAGAGAATCAGTCCCACGATGAAAACGAAGGCCGGCCAGGTAGAAATGGAGCCGTTAACGCCGAGTCCCACTGGAACCGTCGTCATCGCCGCATCCGGAACACGCGTGACAAAGTGGCCGTCCACGAATCCGATGAGCGCGATGAACATGCCGATACCGACACCCATCGCCGCCTTCATGGAGGCCGGGATGGCGTCAAAGACGGCCTGGCGGAAACCGGAGATGGCCAACATGACAATGATGATGCCTTCAATAACGACAAGGCCCATGGCCTCACGCCATTCCAGGCCGTTGAGGGACACCATGGTCACGGCCACGAAGGTGTTCATGCCCAGGCCCGCCGCCATGGCGAACGGGTAGCGAGCAATAACACCGAAAGCAATGGTCATGACACCGGCCACGAGAGCGGTAGCGGCAGCCACCCGGGGGATGCCGAGAGTAGTGCCGGCGGAGTCTTCCGAGGTGCCCAGAATGAGAGGGTTGAGGAGAATGATGTAGGCCATCGCAAAGAACGAGACCACACCGGCACGCACCTCGGTGCCGATAGTGGAGCCACGTTCCGTGACCTTGAAATAGCGATCGATAGCTGCGTTCATCGTGAGAGAGCGCCCCTTCTATCTAGAGAAATGAAGTTTTACCTGCTAAGGGTGCTCCACCTGACCACTAAAACGCAAAACCTGCTCGCTGCATCATCGCTGCGAGCGGGAGGTAACGAGCTCTTTAGAAAATTGGTTTCTCGTCGTCAAAGGGCCGTTCCTGCTCCGATCTCTCTTCACGGATGGTCGTACCCGAATGCGCGCCACATCCATAGGTGGCATGCACCACTTTTCCATCCGCAGAGTATTCATTGGCACACACACCAAAATTGGGCAGAAGCTTCAAAAAGAAAGCGCACGTTTTGCACTGCAGCTGCGCCTGGGCGGCCATCTCCGAATTCGGCCCGTACTTCTTACGCCAGCGCTCCTTAGCCTCCTTGAGACCGGTCTCAGAAAGCTCTCCGTCGTTGAGTCGGTCGTCGTCAAGCGCGGGCGGCATCAGGTCCCCCGGGCCAAGGTCACCTGGGCGCAGCCGCTCGGAATAGGGAACCCACTCCGGGGCTTGAAGAGCCTGGCCACCGGGGACGAGTGCCACCTCGTTGACCGTCGGCGTGCGCGACCCTTCAGCGCAGGCGACAACAGCATGCCACTCCCAGCCAGGGTAGCCAGGGACGTGCGCTTCAAAGCGGTGGGTAGCCACGTTGCGGCCGACTCCGGCGACGCCGCGGTGCTTGCCGACGTCCCCCTCACCCACCTCTTCCACAGCCCGGCGCGCTAGGTCGACTGCGGCGGAATCGAGGAGCGGGGAATGCATCTTTTTCTTGCGAGTCACCCTCCTATTATCCATCACGGCCGTCACCATAGTGCACAATGACAGACATGGCCCTCTCTTCCCGCATCTTCGCGCCCCGCTTTGTTGCCGCTGCACTCTCCGCGACGGCCCTTCTCGCATCCCTCTCCTCCTGCTCGTCGAGCCCCGAAAGCGAGGAGACTGCGCCGAGTACGCAGGCCCTCTCCCAGGATGCTTCCGCTAGCGCGTCTGAGGCCGAACGCCTAGGGGTAGCTGTCCTCGACACCGTCCCGCTTCTCCCCCACACCTTTACCCAGGGTTTGGAAGTAGACCCTGATGGCAACCTACTCATCGGCACCGGCCTCTACGGCAAATCCAGGCTTCTGCGTGTGCGGCCGGGATCGCTCAACCCGTTGGAAGAGATTGCGCTGAACAACTCCCACTTCGGCGAGGGCATTACCCAAACCGATGCCGGTATTTGGCAGCTGACATGGAAATCCGGCACGGCCATTCTGCGCGATTCCACCACGTTTGCTGAGCTCAACCACGCCGATTACGACGGCGAAGGATGGGGCCTGTGCAACGCCGGTTCCGAACTCATCATGTCCGATGGTTCCGCCGAGTTGCGCCACCTCGACCCTGAGACCTTTGAGGAACGTGGCTCCCGCACCACGGTTACCTTGGAAGGTTCTCCCGTGGACAACCTCAATGAGCTCGAATGCGTTGACGGGCAGGTCTATGCCAATGTGTGGATGAGCGAGGACATCCTGCGCATTGATCCTGAGACCGGCGAGGTCACCGCAGTGATCGACACCGCTAACCTCAACCACCGCCCCTATGACGACCCTAATGCTGTACTCAACGGTATTGCCCATATCCCAGGTACTGACGAGTTTTGGATCACCGGCAAGCTCTGGGATGACTTGTACCGGGTGCGCTTCGAGTAGGATTCTCAGCCATGGCAACCGTGAAGCAAGCAAGGAAGAAGTCACTGCTGCAGTTTCTGGCGCTCATTATCGCCGTAGCGGTGATCGTCGTGGCAGTAGTGCTATTCCAGAAATGGTGGAATGACCGCCCCGGCCCCGAGCCGCAGGATGTCACCATCACTGCCTCGGTGGGTGATGAGACCGTGGAGGTTTCGCCGTACAGCATCTGCGAGCCCGGCACCGAATGCCAAGAAGGCGAGGTTCCTAACCTCACGGTAGGCCCCGATGACACTCTTGAACTGGAGATCCCCGAGGCTATTTCCAACCATGAGTGGTCCGTGCTCTCGATTTACGATGACCCAGCCGCCAATGACAGCACCTCTCACGGCGCCAACGAGACCACCTCGCTGAAGATCCCCGGCTCCGTCGATCCCATCGCAGCCTCCACGGGCGAGCGCCCACAGCTGATGGTGGTGGAGATTTCCACCCTCATGATTGGCCACGATGCCAACGGCGAGGAAACCCCGATGCACACGGTGTGGTCGATATCCACGATGACAGAGGAGGAGCTCAAGGAATCCAAGGCCACCGGTGATGCAGAGACACCCGCAGAAGCTCCTACAGACAAGTAGCCGCGCTGCAGCATTCCCTTCCGAACAAACAAAAGTGCCCTAACTGCCAAAAGTAGGCCTGATCATTCAGAAATCAGCCAGACTTTCGTCAGTTAGGGCACTTTTCAGTTACGGGCCTAAGACTTTGAGCCCCTAGCTATCCAAGTCCTTCGCAATAGCACGCAGAATCTCCGCCACCTGGCGGCCCGTCTTACGCTCTGGGTAGCGGCCCTGACTTAAGACCGGCTGGACCTGGGTCTCGAGCAACGTCATGACGTCGGAAAGCATGCTCGACAGCTCCTCCGGCTTGCGGGCCGGAGTGCGGCGGCGCGGTGCGTCGAGCACCTTGACGCGCAGGGCCTGCGGGCCGCGGCGACCAGCGGCGAAGTCGAACTCGATGCGCTGGCCTTGGAATAGCTCATCAACGCCCTTTGGCAGCACGTTGCGGCCCACGTAGACGTCTTCATCGCCGGGGTTGCTCACAAAGCCGAACCCCTTGTCGGCGTCATACCACTTCACTTTGCCGATAGGCATGGTTCTTCACTCACTTTCTTTCCGTCTCTCCTCTATAGAAGTTTAAGCGCTGCCGGGGGCACGTAGCCCATGAGCGTTCAACTTCCGGGGTGAGGAGGCGCGGCGAAGCTCGGTTGAGGTTTGTCAGGCCGCGCACAGGAACTGTCCGGTGGAACTAATAAAGAGACTCATTCTAACCCTTAGCGCCCCCACCGAAGAAACCCACGTTAGGTATCGACCCAACCACCACACCCGTTACATGTGTGACATACCTAACATTAAGTGCGCGAGCTGGGGAAACAGGCTTATATCACGGCTCTTGTTACCGTTTTGAGTCATTTAACGTGACTGATTCGTTATAAACCGCTACTGTTTCCCTCAGGCACTTCGGCCGCCGGCCGTGGAAGTCTCGCCCCAGACACAGTCCGGGCTTCCACACAGCGGCCAACGATGATGTGCATGAAAATGAACATCTTTCACATAAACATTTGCCGGACTGGGCATCATCTGGGCGCGAGAAAGCAAGAGACAACCTAGAGAAGGAATACTTTAATGGGACGCCACTCCGCTAAGAACAAGTCCATCGCTACCAAGTTCGCCGCTTCCACCGTTGCAGTGGGCGCCGCCGCAGCCATCATGGCTCCGAACGCTGCCGCTGCCCCGGATTCTGACTGGGACCGCCTCGCACAGTGCGAGTCCGGCGGCAACTGGGCCATCAACACCGGCAACGGCTACCACGGCGGCCTGCAGTTCAACGCTCAGACCTGGCAGGCATACGGCGGCGGCGAGTTCGCTCCGACCGCTAACCTGGCCACCCGCGAGCAGCAGATCGCTGTTGCTGAGCGCACCCTGGCACAGCAGGGCTGGGGCGCATGGCCGGCGTGCTCCGCAAGCCTGGGCCTGAACTCCGCTCCGACCCCGCGCAACGTCAGCGCTGCTCCGGCACCGGCCGCAACCCCGGCTCCGGCTAAGGAAGAGACCGCACCGAAGGCTCCGGCTGACGCACCGGAGGTCGTGAAGGAAGCTGCCGAGGAGCAGCCGACCGACGAGCTGGCCGTTGACGCCCTCTACACCCTGGTTGAGGACACCGCTACCCAGTACGGCCTGACCATCCCGGCATCCTTCACCGAGCAGTACAAGGCTAACCGCCACGACTACGATGCGTTCTACTCCGCAAATCGCCACGTCATCGACCCGCTGGCACAGTTCCTGAGCATCATCGCCGCCGCCCAGGAGTCCTAAAAAGACTTAGCGCTCACAACAGCGCAGACACTGAAGGGGGCCGACCGGACACTATCCGGTCGGCCCCCTTTCGTGTTCCTTTGTTTATTCAGCCACCTCTGCAACCACAGGCTTCGACTTGGAACGGTCAAAGACCAACAGCACCAGTCCGACCACAATCCACAGTGCGAGTACCCACCATGCGCTGCCGCTTCCCTGGCCATCAAAGAAGGACAGTGATCGAACGAGGAAGCCGGTTGCGCCAATCGGCATCCACTGCCCCAGCGTCGACCACCCTGCCGGCAAGAGCCACGGTCCTGTGGCCAGACCGGAGAGAGGGTTAGACAGGAAGATGGTCAGGATCGCTCCGATACCAATACCCGCGGCACCGATGAGGCCTGCAAGCCCTGCGGTAAACAGGGACGTTGCAAGAATACCCGATGCAATGGCCGCCCACTCAGCAACAAAGCTGCCGCCCAGAGTTCCATAAACCGAGTGCAGCATCCACGTGGCGACGAGCGCACCCAGCACTGCAATGCCACACAGGACTCCCAGCTTTGTCCACTTCTTGCCACGGAACCCAAAGGTCGCAATCACAGCGGAAATGACACCACCAAATGCCAACGGCAGTCCAAGCAGCGCAATTCCGCTGGTTTGCGGGTCATCAGTAGTCGTGGGCGCGATATCTTCCTTTTCCACGGACATACCTTGGGCCTCAAGCTGGCTCGCAATGCCGTCGATAAGCGCTACATAGGGGGCACCATTTCCGGAGGCCGTAAACGCCTTCGCCCCCTCTGGCGCAAGGACCAATCCTCCCACAGCCTCACGATTGAGAACCGCATCACGTACTTCTTCTTCGCCGTGCTTGACGACGATTTCCGGGGCGTCCTCACCTGCCCCTTCTTCAATTTTCTGCACAATGCTGTCCTGCATGGGTTCCGGCGCAGACAGCGCAATTGGAACGCCTGCGGGCCCCGAAGCGAAGGTTGGCGCTAGGAATGCCCACAGCATAAGACCAATGACAATGGGAATTCCAACGATCGCTGCAATCGACTTCGCAACAGCAGACGGCTTTTTCTTTTCCTGAGGTATCGCGTTTGGCATTCTCCACCCTCCAAAATGGATCACAGTGTTTCACTTACAAAGTGGAGCATAGTGTTCCATTTGCTATGATGCAATTTGTGAGACAAGATGCAACAGAAAACAAGCAAGCCATTGTTGCCGCAATGCGGCAACTGCTCATTAGCGAAGGACCAGGCATGTCCATGCGCGCAATCGCCAAGAAGGCCGGCGTGGGCGTCGCCACAGTCTCACGCCACTTCCCCGAACGGCTTTCCCTCATTGACGCTGTCAGTAGCGCCGAAGTAGCACGAATCAAGGAAGAAATTGACAGCCACCTACAGAGCTTTGACGAAAACCCAGAGGGCACGTGGCGCGACACCATTCATCGCATCGCCAACCTTAACTTCGCTGCGGTTGTTCAGGCAGCGGCAGCCGAGGTGAATGCGGCCACGTTCTCAGACGAAGACGTGCAGAAGATCGTCACCCATCGCACCACAGAACTTGAGTCGATTTACCAGTCCATTCTCGAGCCCGCTCAACGCGCACAACTCTACCCCGAGTCGCTCACCCCACTCGAACTCCACATCGGCATCGGCCTCATCACCCGCCCACTGCCCGGCGCGCCGATAGACGCAGGGTACTTTTCGAAGCTCCAGGTCAGCCTTATCGATACGTTGCTCGACGGTTTTAAGGCCCAAGCCCGTGCTGTTTAGGTGCGGCACAATCGCTTTCGCCGCACACTTTCAGTACAAACACGTATAGCCCCACCGAGGAGAACATTCTCGGAGGGGCTTACTAGGCCGCGTAAAGCGCGGCCACATCATATGCCGGGGTGCGTAGCACCCGCGCGCCCGCTTAGCGGTTAATGCGGGTGTACGGGTGAACGTAGTTCAGCTTCTCTGCCGGCATCGGCAGAATCAGATCGTCACCAAACGGGCTGGATGCGCCAGCAAACGGTGCGGAGATCTCAGTAATGGCGTGCTCGCGGGGGCTGTTCTTAGGCCAAGCCGGGGAAATGTGGCCCTTGTTCTCGTTCGACATGCCTCTCATTATTCCAAACCCCGCGGCAAAATGTAACTCAACGGGGCAACGAGTGCCCCACCCCTCCCCCATAAAGAAATGACTCTCGTTGCAACGCTTTCATCGGCCCCCGAAACCGAGCCCCGACCGTGACACCGTAAGCGTTGAACTGCTTGATCGCTCGAATCAGCCTCCGCCCCACGGCGTTGAGATGCATATATCTACGCCTTGAAACCCATGCGCTGTCGAGCAAGCTGGCAGAGCAATGCAAGTACGGCTACGGCCGAGGCGGAACCACACAGAACAGTCGGCGCCACATGCGCAGCGACTAACAGTGAACCGATGGTCGCCCCCAGTGCTGAGCCCAGGTAGTTGGCCGAAGCATTCGCAGCCACAGCCGTAGCACCATCGGTGGGATTCGCCTGAAGCAGCACATGCTGCTGAGGCGCGAGAGACGCCCAACCACACAACCCCCAAATGAACAAACTAACCACCAGTATTCCTGGAATCTCACTTTGGGTCATACCGGCAAGTGCACATGCAAGGGCAGCAAGAATGACAGCACTCAAGCGAAGGGGGTCACACCTGTCCACGAGCCACCCGATTCCTAATGCCCCAACCGCCCCGCCGAGACCCCACATCCAAATCGCCATGTTCTGGTGCGATGCGAGACTTCCCGCGGAAAGTACGACAGCCAGGTAGGTGTAGAGACCCAGAGAAGCGACGCCTGTCAGTAGAGTCACGGTGACTGTAAGTAGATTTTTTGGACGCGTTATGGACCGCAGCCGTTCAGCGGGGACTGAGGCTGGAATTGCTGGCAATTCCCCGCCACGCAGCGCGATGCCTGCCAGCGCTGCACCACCGATGACCACGATCAACAACATCGCGGCGCGCCAGCCGCATCGCTGCGCCAGCGCCAAACCGACAGGGACTCCGAACACGGTGCCGACCGCCAATCCGGCAAGCACCAGCGCCACAGCGCGCCCTCGACGTTCCTGTCCCGCGAGTTCGGCGGCGACTGCGGACGACAGCGGCGAGTAAACACCTGCTGCTGCGCCAGCCACCACACGAGCGACCAGAAAGAACCCCACTGTAGGCGAAAGCGCCGTAGCCAAGTTCGCCACAGTAAATACCAGCAAGGAAGCGAGAAGGCTGCCCCGTGACTTCTGCCCAGCTCGTCCTGCCAGTAAGGGCCCCACGATCGCGTAGGAGCCCGTGAAAGCCGCAACACCCAGTCCGACCGTGGCTTCCTTAGCATCAAGAGATTCTGCGATGAAAGGCAGGAGACCCGCTACAACGTATGCATCCAGGCCGAGCGCTACGCTACCTAGCACGAATGGCCATAGCCGATGCATCATGGCTTATCCACCCCGCAATCTGCGTTGGCGATTGCCGTTGCAAGCACTCCCGGAAATAGCTGGTCCAGGTCTTCTCGCCGCAACCGGATCAAACACGCGCGACCCGCACTCCGAGTCCACGTCACCCCTGCCTCCCGCAACATGCGTGTGTGATACGTCAGCGTCGACCGGGGCAGATCGTCCGCCAGCTCCAGACTGTCATGTTCCTCCCCGTCTGCCAGCCGTCGGATCATTTCCAGCCGCGTCGGGTCACTCAAGGCGGCAAACACCCCAACCAAAGTGATTTCGTCGGTACTCGGATGGCGGTAAACGCGAGGTGACATCAAGCCTCCAGAGATTGTGCAGCAATTCTTGCACAATAACCGTACAAGAATTACTGCACAATCACAATGGCCTGCTAGCGCCTCAATCAACGTCCACATCGGTGCAGTGCTCTCCGGAGCCTCAGACCGGTCCCGTCTTGCCGTTCATCGAAGCACTAAGCTTGGGGTCCATCATGACCTCTCCTAAAAGCCGTGCCCGCATCACCGACAGCTACCGCGAGTGGCTCAGCCAGCTGCCCGAGGAGGACCTGCGGGCGCTGTTGGCGCGCCGCAGCGATGTCGTGGCACCGACGCCGGAGAATTTCGATACATTGGCCACCCGTCTAACGCTGCCCATGTACGTGGTGGATGCACTGTCCGCGAGCAACGCAGAACAGCTCGCGGCCTTGGAGGACATTGCACAGCGCGGCGGCGAGGTGGGCATGGTGGAGGACACCAATCCGATTGTCACGCAGCAGCTCAAAGAGCTCGGGCTGGTCTTCGGCAATGCCCCGCAGGTACGCATCGTCACCGCAGTGATGGGCTCGCTTCCTACCGGCTGGTCGCTGCTCAACCAAGAAAGCTTCGAAGCAGAGGACATCGAAGCGCTCAGCAAGGACGAGCGCCGCCTCCTTGAGACCTTGGCCGCCGGCGAGGGCGTGGGATACACCACTGACACTGAGCCGGATATCAACTCTGATGACCCCACCAAGCGGCTCTTAGCCAAGGGCTTTCTCGAGCGCATCAATACGCACTCAGTGCGCCTTCCGCGCGCACTTGCCCGTGCACTGGCAGGAGACGCCACCCCACCTATTCCCACCACGCCGTCAGGACGCGCCGGCACCCCGGAGCCGGATTCAAAGGCGGATGAGGCCGGAGCAGCCGCCGGCCTGGGGGTGGTGCGTAACATGGAGCAGCTCATCGAGATTCTCGGAGCACATCCAGTATCCCTTCTCAAGGACTCCTCCGTAGGAGTGCGCTCGCTTACCCAGCTGGCGAAGGAGCTAGACCTAGATAAAGAGGACGTCGCGCAGCTTATCGGTCTGGGCTATCACGCGCGGCTGCTCTACCGCGGCGAGCCAGACGGCCTCGAGGGTCATTTTCTGGCGCCCACCACCGGCTCCCAGGATTGGCTCGAGGCCGGCCTTGGGGAGAAATGGCGCATTCTGTTGGAGGCCTGGCGCGATTCACCTTGGGCGAGCTGGGAAGGCACCCGCGCGCTGGAGGAAGATACCCACGTGCGCCGCCTGCGCCATTTCCGAAAATTCGTCCTCGACGTCTATGCTCACTCCGGTGTCGCACTCACCGAGGAGGAATTCTGGGAAGACCTGCGTTTCCGCTCCCCGCTTTTTGCCAGCCATACCCGCAACCGCACCATTGAGAAGCTGCGCGCCGAGGCCGAATGGATTGGTGCGGTCGCTCTGGGCAAGGCTACGCAGGTGCTTCTCGACGCCTCCACCGCCGCCCACCTCGTCCCCGATACCATCTCCGAGTTCATCATCCAGCAAGATCTCACCGTTCTCGTACCGGGGCCGCTAGAACCCGCCACGCACCGCACACTGGCCTCGTTGGCGGACCTCGAATCGCCAGGTCTGGCCAGCGTGTACCGCATCAGCGAATCCACCATTCGGCGCGGCATGGACCATGGACTTACCGCAGAAGAAATGACGGACTTCCTCAAGCAGCATTCGCCCACGGGCGTGCCACAGGCGCTTCAGTTCGCCATCGGGGACGTCGCCAAGCGCCACGGCACACTCCGCAGCGGGCCTGCTCTGTCCTACCTACGCAGCGAGGACCCGGCGCTGCTCGAGCTCGCCGTTGCCTCCGTTCCGGGGCTGCGCCTGCTCGCGCCCACCGTGGCGGTCTCGCAGCTGCGCGTCGGCGAGCTGCTAGAGAAGCTCCGCAACAAGGGCCTTTCTCCCTCCCCAGAGGATGAATCCGGCGCCTCGCTTACTGCTGCCCCGGAACCCTACCTTCTGCCTACGCCGCGCAAGCAGACACGCGCGCACGAACCGTTCTCGGTGGACCAGGCCGTGCAGACGTTGAAAAAGTCCGCGCAGAGCCCTGCCCCGAAGGACGAGGAAGAACCGGATCCCCTCACATTGGCCCGTGCGGCCGCGCGTTTCCACGCTGATATCGTGATTTCCTATGCCGATAAGGGCGGCAGCATCCGTACCGTCACGGTGAAGCCGCTGTCCGTCGAAGGCGGCTACATCGATGCCCTCGGCGCCGAGGGCAAGCCCGTGCGATTCCCCGTGCACCGCATTTCCACCGTCCGCTTCGCCAGCGACGATTAAAACCGACCAGAAAGGACTCGTTCCCACACTATGTCCGGACCGCTCATTGTTCAGTCGGATAAGACAGTCCTGCTGGAGGTCGATCACCCGCAGGCCAGTCAGGCCCGAGCAGCGCTTGCGCCTTTTGCTGAGCTGGAGCGCGCGCCAGAACACATCCACACCTACCGGATTACCCCGCTGGCCTTGTGGAATGCGCGCGCCGCCGGCCATGATGCGGAGCAAGTTGTCGATGTATTGGAGAACTTCTCCCGTTTCCCAGTCCCGCAGGCACTGCTTATCGACGTCGCCGAGACCATGTCACGTTACGGCCGCGTCCGGCTGCTTGCCCACCCGGCCTACGGCCTCATCCTCGAATCGGACGAACCCGCTATTCTGGAAGAGCTCACGCGCCACAAGAAGGTGGGCGAGCTTTTGGGCCAACGCATCGATGACAACTCCATCGCCGTGCCGCCTTCTGCGCGCGGTCGGTTAAAACAAGAGCTTCTCAAAGCCAAGTGGCCGGCAGATGACCGCGCCGGCTACGTCGATGGCGAATCCCATCCCATAGCTCTGAGCACGGAGGAAGTGGACTGGCAGCTTCGCGATTATCAGCAGTACGCCGCCGAGTCCTTCTGGGCCGGCGGCTCCGGCATCGTGGTTCTGCCGTGCGGTGCGGGCAAAACCATCGTCGGCGCAGCCGCCATGGCCAAGGCCCAGGCCACCACCCTCATCCTCGTCACCAACACCGTGGCTGGGCGCCAGTGGCGCGATGAGCTGCTGCGCCGTACCAGTCTCACCCCGAATGAGATCGGTGAGTATTCCGGCGAGAAGAAAGAAATCAAACCTATTACCATCGCCACCTACCAGGTGGTTACCCGCAAGACCAAAGGCGAATACCGAGCACTTGAGCTCTTCGATTCTCACGACTGGGGCCTCATTATCTACGACGAAGTCCACCTGCTCCCGGCCCCTGTCTTCCGCATGACCTCCGACCTCCAATCGCGCCGCCGCCTAGGTTTGACCGCTACCCTCGTGCGCGAGGACGGCCGCGAAGGTGATGTCTTTTCCCTCATCGGACCCAAACGCTATGACGCACCGTGGAAGGAATTGGAATCCGCCGGCTATATCGCCACCGCAGACTGCGTTGAGGTGCGCGTGGACATGACGCAGGAAGCGCGCATGCTCTATGCCACAGCAGAGTCGCGGGATAGGTACAGAATTGCGGCGTCGGCAAGCGCAAAGCTCCACGCTGTGGACACACTGCTGAAGAAACATGAAGGCCAACAGGCACTCATCATCGGCGCCTACGTGGACCAGCTTGAGGAGCTGGGCCAGCACTTAGGCGCGCCCGTCATCGATGGCAAGACTTCGACCGCCAAACGTGAAAAACTCTTCCAACAGTTTCGCGAGGGCGAACTCACCACGCTCGTCGTCTCCAAGGTAGCGAACTTCTCCATCGACCTGCCCGAAGCAGCCCTGGCCATCCAGGTCTCAGGAACCTTCGGCTCCCGGCAGGAAGAGGCCCAACGCCTGGGCCGCCTGCTGCGCCCCAAAAAGGATGGCCAGGAAGCGACGTTTTACACACTCGTGGCCCGTGAATCACTCGATGCGGAGTACGCGATGCACCGCCAGCGCTTTTTAGCGGAGCAAGGCTATGCCTACCGGCTGGTGGACGCAGTAGACTTGTAGCCAAATGAAGATCTTCAAGTTTGATGTCCACGAGGACTTTGCCAAGCAGAACAACGAGCTCCTGCGCGATTCTTCGCGCCTGCGCAATTCCGGTCTGGTTATGGGACTGCTGCTCATCATTGGAGGCATTGCGCTGTACTTCGGGATTGATGCCACCTGGCGCATCACCGTAGGCTTGGGCATGGTACTCTTCGGTATTTTCTGCGCCGTTATTGGTGTGCTGGCCTCCCGTCAGATCGGTTCGGCGCAAAAGCTCTATGACTCCTACCCTCTCGCACCCGCGGTGGTAGCAGAGGTCAATGAGCGTGACATGGTTCTTCTCGCCTTGGTAAACACCAACGTCGATCCCAAACTCCCCCCGCGCTGGGGCGCTTGTCTGCGTACCGTCAGCAACATTCCCGGCATCAAGCGCACGGTCGGCACGAAGGTGCCGGTTGCCGCGGTCTCTGGCCAGCGCAGCTCCAGCGACAAAGAACACTGGCAGCAGATTACTCCGATGCCCATTGCCTGGGGCACCCCGGACGCGGAGACCGTGACGATTGCCCGCAAGTCCATTCCGGAGGATCAGTGGCAGCGCCTCGAGCGCGCCCGTAAGCGTCTAACCGATGTGAAAGCTACAAAGTACGATCTTCTGGTGCTCTAAATGACAGTTCACAGGCTGCAAGAATTCGGCGAGACTATCTTCGCCACCATGACCGCACTTGCCGTGGAGAATGACGCGGTGAATTTGGGCCAAGGTTTCCCCGATAGTGATGGCCCGCAGCGCATGCTGGAGATTGCCCAGGAGAACATTGCGAGCGGCAACAATCAGTACGCTCCCCTGCGCGGAGTACCGGAGCTTGTCTCTGCCATCGCGGAGACCTACTCCGTACCTCAGGACCACGTCGTGATCACCGCAGGAGCTACCGAAGCCATCACAGCCACGGTGCTGGGCCTCGTGGAGCCGGGCCAGGAAGTCATCATCCTTGAGCCCTACTACGATGCCTACATCGCCGCCGTCGCGCTTGCCGACGCCACCCGGATCCCCGTCCCCCTCAAAGCCTCCGGCAACAGCTGGGACATAGACGTTGCTGCAGTACGTGCCGCTATCACGGACAAGACCGCCATGGTCATCATCAATACCCCGCACAACCCAACCGGCTCAGTCTTCTCCCGCGAAGCACTTACCGAGCTCGCCGAGCTCTGCGTGGAGAAGGACCTCATCGTCTTGGCCGATGAAGTCTACGAGAACCTCACCTTCGGCAACGCAGAGCACGTCAGCATCGCCTCCCTGCCGGGCATGAGCTCGCGCACCGTTACGGTGTCTTCTGCGGCCAAATCCTTCAACTGCACTGGATGGAAGACCGGCTGGGCCATTGCGGAACCTAAGCTTCTCGACGGCATCATCAAAGCCAAGCAATTCACCACCTTCGTCTCCACCACGCCGTTTCAGCCGGCCGTAGCGCACGCTCTGCGCTACGAACGAGAATGGCTGGACGGCATGGTGTCTGAGCTCGCAGAATGCCGCACCATCCTGGTGGAAGGTCTTGAACAGCTAGGGTTCCACGTCCACGACACCGGCGGGACCTATTACGTCGTCGCCGACGTCTCCCCCACCGGCATGACCGGCGTGGACTTTTGCATGCAGCTACCAGAAACCAAGGGAGTTGCCGCCATCCCGCTGGCCGCCTTCACGGACAATCCTGAGCCGTGGAAGAACAAAGTACGCTTCGCCTTTTGCAAGCGCCCCGAGGTCATCCGCGAAGCAGTCCGGCGTCTCACGAACGATACGCCCAGTGCCTAAGCACTGCGGCTGTTTTGTCATTCCTTCAGAGAAGCGTCCAATGACTGTGACGAAGTATCCCAGGACTCTGCCCGCGTAGGACCGATTCAGTCCGGCAGCGATAACTCCCGTCAACGGAACGGGCCTGGCCTTTGCTTAGTGGGCACTTGGTATCCAGCCTGGTCCCCTTTGCGGGCTTTCGCTGTGCTTCTATCTGGCCAGACGTGGAAGTGCAGACCTGCTGGTGGTGGTGTGCCGGGGCTTTTGGGTGGGTGTTGCGCTAGCTCGCATTTGGTTTAATCATTTCACCAAGTGCTGCTGCCCAAAACCTGGGGAATCTTACCCCCTTGCCCGCATCAACAATTGACTTAGACGCTGAAATTCGCGTAGACACCAGTGATGTCACAGATGAGGACATCATGAATGTTCAAGACGAGATCAAGGTGATGAACGAGTCCGCCGACCCGTACGGTTACTTCGCATCCCTGTCAGCTAATGAACAACGCGCAATCATTGCTGCAGTTGAACGTGCCAGGGTCACTGACATCAATCCTCAGGTAGCGCCTTTTGCGACCGCCCAGTCGGACCCCTACCGGATATATATCCAGGGCCTTGAAATGCTGTCCTGCATCGCGCTGGTCGATGTAATATCATGCGGCATCGCCAATCAGGCAGCCACAACCGCGAGTATGGAAGCGCAGAACCGGTTTCCTGGCGCCACATCACTCCACAATGGAAAGGGCGATGCTTTTCGGCACTGCTCGTGGAATGCCCTGATGACGATGAGAATCGGTGCAGATGCAGCTGAACGCATTGCTACTAACCACGAAACTGTCGCTCAGGGGCCAGCGGATGAGACCAGCATGGACCTGTATAACAATGCCCAAGGTCGATTTCTTGGATTTGCTTTCGCAAGTAGTGGCGACGAAGCTTCTGCTCTGAACCAGTGCGCCCTCTGGGCTAACATTGGACTGCTATCTACACTTTCCTAGGATAGGCACGAGAAGGCGGTTATGTTAATGAGACGCATGATGGCACGGATAGGGTTCACTAGTATTGTCTCCCTATCACTCTCCTCTTGTAGTTTTGATGACCCATTGGCTTCTCATCTCGCGTCCCTAGGACGATCGGGACATGCATTCCCCGTTACTGAGTCCATCACACTGGAGGAACTCTACGGACCAGAGTGGACTGAGTTTTCGCTCGTGTGCCCATACACTCCGTATCAAACAGTCAAAGAAACACTTATGGCTGATGATCCCCCTGTTCCAGAACACGGCTTCTCCGATCACGAAAACTTCCTCTTTCTTAGAGGAAAGGGCGACAGCGAACAATGGGTGAGGTTCTCTCGACAGGCTCTCGATCTGTGTTCTCCATCAAGTCCGTCTTCTTTAATCATGGAGTCAACGACAGTTGCTCTCAGCTTTTCTCTGGATAATCCGGGTAGTGCTTGGATTCTAACCGGCTTGAACAAGTAGTTATATGGGCTCGCTGCTCCTGGGCAGTATCGGGAACACTCAGATTGGGGTCAGCCTACAACAGCCTCAACCGCCTCTGGCGCAGCAACCTGCTGTTTGTCTACCTCAACCCACCCGATGGAGTCCTTGACGCACACCGGATCAAGGCCACCACCAACAGCCTTGAAGGCGGAATCAACTCCCAGCTGAAACTACTAGCACGCACACACCGCGCAAGACGCGGAGAACACCAACGACGAATGCTGGAGTGGTGGCTGTATCTAAAAAACAGAACTGCCCGACGACCCCGTAGAAATCGCCAGACAGTCCAAATGGGGCCAGGACCAACTCGCCAAAGTACAAACCCTGACCCACAACGAGAACCAAGCCGACCACGAAACAGGACGACCAGCCCTCTACGACAACGCTATCGACACCAACTACACCCATTCAATCGGCGTCCGAAAAGGCCAAATCTAGCCCCAGCGACACGCCGAACCAAACACACATTTTGACCCTTGACCCGATGATGCTGGTGAAAACAAAAAAGAAAGGGGTCCTAGACATGGCGTTGTCTAGGACCCCTTGTTGTGTATTGAGTTGTTTGTTGTTGTTTGGTGTCGGCGGTTTCTTACTCTCCCACAACCTCCCGGTTGCAGTACCATCAGCGTTAGCAGGCTTAGCTTCCGGGTTCGGAATGGGTCCGGGCGTTTCCCTGCTGCTATAGGCCACCGACAAACACTTAGAGCATACTCTGGTTGCTGGTGTTGTGTCAGATACTGTGTAGTGGACGCGAGCAACAGTGATTTTTTGTCTTGGTGTTTGTTTGTTCTCCAATACCCTGGTTGGGTTTGGTGTGTTTGTTTTGGTCTATTAGTACCAGTAGCCTTCACACCTTGCGGTGCTTCCAGGTCTGGCCTATCAACCCCATCGTCTGTAGGGGACCTCAAATGAAACCTCATCTTAAAACAGGCTTCCCGCTTAGATGCTTTCAGCGGTTATCCCTTCCGTACGTAGCCAACCAGCGATGCTCCTGGCGGAACAACTGGCACACTAGAGGTACGTCCGTCCCGGTCCTCTCGTACTAGGGACAGCCTTCTTCAAGTTTCAACGCGCGCGGCGGATAGAGACCGAACTGTCTCACGACGTTCTGAACCCAGCTCGCGTGCCGCTTTAATGGGCGAACAGCCCAACCCTTGGGACCTACTCCAGCCCCAGGATGCGACGAGCCGACATCGAGGTGCCAAACCATCCCGTCGATATGGACTCTTGGGGAAGATCAGCCTGTTATCCCCGGGGTACCTTTTATCCGTTGAGCGACACCACATCCACAAGTAGGTGCCGGATCACTAGTCCCGACTTTCGTCCCTGTTCGACATGTCTGTCTCACAGTCAAGCTCCCTTGTGCACTTACACTCGATACCTGATTGCCAACCAGGCTGAGGGAACCTTTGGGCGCCTCCGTTACATTTTGGGAGGCAACCGCCCCAGTTAAACTACCCACCAGGCACTGTCCCCAACCCAGATCATGGGCCAAGGTTAGATATCCAATCCGATCAGAGTGGTATTTCAACAACGACTCCACACACACTGGCGTGCACGCTTCAAAGTCTCCCACCTATCCTACACAAACCGAACCGAACACCAATACCAAGCTATAGTGAAGGTCCCGGGGTCTTTTCGTCCTGCCGCGCGTAACGAGCATCTTTACTCGTAGTGCAATTTCACCGGGCCTGTGGTTGAGACAGCAGAGAAGTCGTTACGCCATTCGTGCAGGTCGGAACTTACCCGACAAGGAATTTCGCTACCTTAGGATGGTTATAGTTACCACCGCCGTTTACTGGGGCTTAAATTCTCAGCTTCGCAGCCAAAAGACTACTAACCGGTCCTCTTAACCTTCCAGCACCGGGCAGGCGTCAGTCCATATACATCAACTTCACGTCTTCGCATGGACCTGTGTTTTTGATAAACAGTCGCTTCCCTCTATTCTCTGCGACCCCACAACCCACCACCAACGCAAGGTTGGCTTAAGTCGTGTGGTCCCCCTTCTTCCGAAGTTACGGGGGCATTTTGCCGAGTTCCTTAACCACAGTTCACCCGAACGCCTTAGTATTTTCAACCTGACCACCTGTGTCGGTTTAGGGTACGGGCCATACATCCACATCGCTAGAGGCTTTTCTCGACAGTACTAGATCACCAACTTCACCCCAATTGGGCTACGCATCACGCCTCAGGTTCTACGGTGTGCGGATTTGCCTACACACCACCTCACACGCTTACACCAACAATCCACTAAGCGGCATGGCTACTACACTGTGTCACCCCATTGCTTGAACCACACTTCAGGCCCCACGACATCAACAACCAACGCACTCAAAGAGTGCATCAATTATTTCCGCGGTGGTTAGTATCAGTGCTTTATCATGGGCGCGGATATACGGGTACCAGAATATCAACTGGTTGTCCATCGACTACGCCTGTCGGCCTCGCCTTAGGTCCCGACTCACCCTGGGAAGACGAACTTGACCCAGGAACCCTTAGTCATCCGGCGGGAAGGATTCTCACCTTCCAAT
Source organism: Corynebacterium sp. FDAARGOS 1242 (assembly GCF_016889985.1). Taxonomy (NCBI): domain Bacteria; kingdom Bacillati; phylum Actinomycetota; class Actinomycetes; order Mycobacteriales; family Corynebacteriaceae; genus Corynebacterium; species Corynebacterium sp. FDAARGOS 1242. Next base: position 1,588,103 of record NZ_CP069568.1, read on the forward strand.
TCGTTACTCATGCCTGCATTCTCACTCGCACACACTCCACGCCTCCTTACGGTAACGCTTCCACACGTGCACGACGCTCCCCTACCCAATACAAAGTATTGCCGCGGCTTCGGCGGTGTGCTTGAGCCCCACTACATTGTCGGCGCAGGACCACTCGACCAGTGAGCTATTACGCACTCTTTCAAGGATGGCTGCTTCTAAGCCAACCTCCTGGCTGTCTTCGCGATCCCACATCCTTTTCCACTTAGCACACCCTTAGGGGCCTTAACCGGCGATCTGGGCTGTTTCCCTCTCGACTATGAAGCTTATCCCCCACAGTCTCACTGCCGCACAACACAATTGATGGCATTCGGAGTTTGGCTGACATTGCTAAGATTGTAGTCCCGCTCAACCAACCAGTAGCTCTACCTCCACCAAGCTCATGCGACGCTGCACCTAAATGCATTTCGGGGAGAACCAGCTATCACGGAGTTTGATTGGCCTTTCACCCCTACCCACAGCTCATCCCCGCAGTTTTCAACCTACGTGGGTTCGCGCCTCCACAACCTCTTACAATTGCTTCACACTGGCCATGGGTAGATCACCCCGCTTCGGGTCCAGGACATGCCACTAAACACCACATTAGGATTCGGTTTCCCTACGGCTACCCCACACGGGTTAACCTCGCGACATGCCGCTGACTCGCAGGCTCATTCTTCAAAAGGCACGCCATCACACACACGGTGCTCTGACGGATTGTAAGCACATGGTTTCAGGAACTATTTCACTCCCCTCCCGGGGTACTTTTCACCATTCCCTCACGGTACTAAATACACTATCGGTCACACTAAGTATTTAGGCTTACCGGGTGGTCCCGGCAGATTCACAGCAGATTCCACGAGCCCGCTGCTACTCGGGCAACCCAACAACCCATGCATTGAAGCCTTCAACTACGGGACTATCACCCTCTTTGGCGGGCGTTTCCACACCACTTCACCTAACAACAACACACAAGCAAACCAGTGGTAGCTGATTCACATTGGGGCCCACAACACCGCACACACAACCCCTACCAAGTATCACATGCACACGGTTTAGCCTCATCCACGTTCGTTCGCCACTACTAGCAGAATCATATTTTATTTTCTCCTCCTACGGGTACTGAGATGTTTCACTTCCCCGCGTAAACCCCCACAACAGCTATGAATTCACTGAAGGGTAACACCCCATAACAGGTGCCAGGTTTCCCCATTCGGACATCCTCGGATCAACGCTTTATTGACAACTCCCCGAGGCTTAACGCAGCCTTACACGTCCTTCATCGGCTCAGCATGCCAAGGCATCCACCATGCGCCCTAAATAACGAACACACAACCAACACACAAACGCATGTCGGCGTGAACTACACAAAACACAAAAGAACAGAAATCACACAAACCATGACACCCACCACCAACAAAAAAAGATGGCAAGCACATGGTTTAATGCTCGCGTCCACTATACAGTTCTCACACAACACCCCACACCAACAACACAACCACCAAGCAAAAGCCATCGACAGTGTGCTACCAGCATGGGTTGACATCCAGGGGATAATGCCCCAGACACCCAACAATGCACCAAAGTACTTCAACAAAAATTACGTGTTGGAAGATTAAAAAGCTTGGTTAAGGTGTATCTCCACCCGATTCAAACACGGTGGCAGCAAAACTTTTGTTTACTCAACCACCACACACATGAAACAAACCCATGTGCTATCAACACCAACTGGTGTCTTAATTAATGCTCCTTAGAAAGGAGGTGATCCACCCGCACCTTCCGGTACGGGTACCTTGTTACGACTTCGTCCCAATCGCCGATCCCACCTTAGACAGCTCCCTAACAAGTTTGAGCCACTGGCTTCGGGTGTTACCAACTTTCATGACGTGACGGGCGGTGTGTACAAGGCCCGGGAACGTATTCACCGCAGCATTGCTGATCTACGATTACTAGCGACTCCGACTTCATGGGGTCGAGTTGCAGACCCCAATCCGAACTAAGACCGGCTTTCAGCGATTCGCTCCACCTCACAGTGTCGCTGCGCGTTGTACCGACCATTGTAGCATGTGTGAAGCCCTGGACATAAGGGGCATGATGATTTGACGTCATCCCCACCTTCCTCCGAGTTAACCCCGGCAGTCTCTCATGAGTCCCCAACCAAATGCTGGCAACATAAGACAAGGGTTGCGCTCGTTGCGGGACTTAACCCAACATCTCACGACACGAGCTGACGACAACCATGCACCACCTGTACACCAACCACAAGGGAAACTACATCTCTGCAGCGATCTGGTGTATGTCAAGCCCAGGTAAGGTTCTTCGCGTTGCATCGAATTAATCCACATGCTCCGCCGCTTGTGCGGGCCCCCGTCAATTCCTTTGAGTTTTAGCCTTGCGGCCGTACTCCCCAGGCGGGGCGCTTAATGCGTTAGCTACGGCACAGAAGACGTGGAAGCCCCCTACACCTAGCGCCCACCGTTTACGGCATGGACTACCAGGGTATCTAATCCTGTTCGCTACCCATGCTTTCGCTCCTCAGCGTCAGTAACTGCCCAGAGACCTGCCTTCGCCATCGGTGTTCCTCCTGATATCTGCGCATTTCACCGCTACACCAGGAATTCCAGTCTCCCCTACAGCACTCAAGTTATGCCCGTATCGCCTGCACGCCCGGAGTTAAGCCCCGGAATTTCACAGACGACGCGACAAACCACCTACGAGCTCTTTACGCCCAGTAATTCCGGACAACGCTCGCACCCTACGTATTACCGCGGCTGCTGGCACGTAGTTAGCCGGTGCTTCTTATACAGGTACCGTCACTTGCGCTTCGTCCCTGTCGAAAGGAGTTTACAACCCGAAGGCCGTCATCCCCCACGCGGCGTCGCTGCATCAGGCTTCCGCCCATTGTGCAATATTCCCCACTGCTGCCTCCCGTAGGAGTCTGGGCCGTATCTCAGTCCCAATGTGGCCGTACACCCTCTCAGGCCGGCTACCCGTCGACGCCTTGGTAGGCCATTACCCCACCAACAAGCTGATAGGCCGCGAGCTCATCTTGCACCGAAAAACTTTCCAACCACCACACTAAAGACGGTTCCTATCCGGTATTAGACCCAGTTTCCCAAGCTTATCCCAGAGTGCAAGGCAGATCACCCACGTGTTACTCACCCGTTCGCCACTCGAGCACCAGTGCAAGCACTGGCCTTTCCGTTCGACTTGCATGTGTTAAGCACGCCGCCAGCGTTCGTCCTGAGCCAGGATCAAACTCTCCACAAAAAGGCCGTGAAAAGCCCAAACCTAGACAAAAAAGACAAACCAACACAAACAACACCACAACGATGCTGCCTGAACTGGCAAATCCAAAAATTACATAAAGAAAAAAACTTCAACCAACCCCCAACCCGACGGGGCACAAAAAGAAGGGCTGGCCTAGTCAGAAGATTTCATCAATACGCCCAAACAACTTACTGTTATTTACAATGACGCCGCTTGAAAAAGCGCCATCCGGCATACACCAACCGCAACACACATACAATGCATCACGGCCAACAATGATTACAATCAACCAACACAAAAAAGTACATTGGCACACTATTGAGTTCTCACACATCATCCGCACACCACAAGAAAATTAACCAAACGTTAACCTCTCGCAAGCGGCCCGAACAACATTACCCAACAAGCCCAACCAAAGTCAAACCCGCCGAACAAACATTGTCCCAACATCTACCACCAGTTAACCAAACGGCTACCTCGCGGCGACTCGAATTAATATACGCACACCCCCAACAAACAACAAATCGCCTGGCTAGTGCGCATTTTTCACAGCACTCCAGGCGATGAGTTTTCGGACTTTCTAGTGGTAACAGGCTAAAAGCCCATCCGGACCATCGATCACTGTGATAGGCGTTTCGAAGATCGGGGTGAGGATGTCATCCCGCATAATCTCATCTGGCCCGCCGAAGGCCACGATGTTGCCGTCCTTAGCGGCGCAAATGTAGTCGGCGTAGCGTGCAGCGAAGTTGATGTCGTGCAAAACAATGATGATGGTGCGGCCAAATTCCTTGGCGGCCCTGCGTAGATGTTTCATCATCTCGACGGAATGGGAGATGTCGAGGTTGTTGAGGGGTTCGTCGAGAAGCACGTAGTCCGTCTCCTGGCACAGCACCATTGCCACGTATGCGCGCTGACGCTGACCACCGGAAAGTTCATCGAGGTAGCGGTTTTCCAGTTCACCAAGGTGGAAGAAGTCAATGTAGCGCGAGACTATGTCTTCGTCCTCGGCTGTCAGGCGGCCCTTGGAATAGGGGAAGCGACCGAAGCTGACGAGCTGGCGCACGGTGAGCTTGGTAATGAAGTGATTCTCTTGGCGCAGGATAGACAGGATCTTGGCCAAATCCTCAGACTTTGTGGAGGAGACGTCGTAACCGGCGACCTCAATGGTGCCCTCATCGGCGTCGAGAAGCCTGCCAATCATGGTGAGCATCGTGGACTTGCCCGCACCGTTCGGCCCGATAAGAGCGGTGATACCTCCGGTGGGGATCTCCAGATCGACGGGGCCGATGGTGGTCTCGCCGGAATAGGCCTTCGAGACCTTGGAAAGCTTGATCACAGCTTGCCCTTTCGCAGAACGACAAAGAGGAAGACGCTGCCACCCACCAGCTCAATGATGATGGACACCACGCCCTGGGCATAGAAGACGTGCTGCATGAGGAAGTAGGCACAGGTGAGCACAGCAAAGGCGGTGGCCATGGCCATCGGGAAGAGATAGCGGTGGTCGTAGGTCTCCGCTGCCTGGTAGGCCAAGGTGGCCACGAGGAAGCCGAGGAAGGTCATGGGCCCAACGAGCGCGGTGCTCGTCGCCATAAGAATGGAGACCAAAATCAACGTATAGATGGCATTGATCTTGTGGTTCACGCCCAAATTCGTGGCGGCATCACGGCCTAGGGCCAGCACGTTGAGGCGGCGCGAGTTAAAGAACATCAACGCCGTGACCGCAATAACGAGCGGAATAGCAATGGGATAGTACTCAGTTTCGGCGTTATTGACTGAGCCAAAGAGACGCGCGGTGAGCACGTCGAACTCACTCGGCGTGAGCATGCGCTGCATAAAGGTAGACAACGAGCCCAAACCACCGCCGATGATGATGCCCACCAGCAACATCGCATGCATATTGTTGCGGCGGCTGGTGAGCAGCCACGAGTACAGAATCAGCGACAGCCCTACCATGAGTACGAGTTGAACAAGGAACATGCCCACGTTGCGGGATTGCGTCAACCCAGCAGCGCCCAGGAAGAAAATGGTGGCAGTATTAATCGCCACATAAAGGGACTCAAAGCCCATGATGGAGGGCGTCAAGATGCGGTTATTGGTCACCGTATGGAAGGCCACGGTGGCTACTGCCTGGCACACCGCAACAATCGCCATGGCGGTCACTGCATCAGCGCGGCGGCGCGCAATGAGCCACCATTTGCGGGTGCCAAACTCCATGGGGTTGTCATAGGCCAAAAGTCCAAAGGCGAAAGCCAGACCGGCGACAACCAGTACCCCCAGGAGAATCCAGTACTTTCGCGCCGCAGCAGCAGACTGGAAGCTACCCACGTTTCGCCGGGCACGTGACGTTTGCACAGGTTTCTTCGTCGCAGGGATAGAGATACTTACACTCACTTGGTCGACCTCACGATCAAGACGACGAATACGAAAGCACCGACAACACCCAGGATGACTGATACGGGCATCTCAAACGGGGAGATAATAGTGCGGCCAATGAGGTCACACAAGGTCACCGTGGCGATGCCGAGCAGGCAGACCCACGGGAGATTAGATCGCAAGTCATCACCGCGCAACATGCTCACTGCGTTGGGAACGATGAGCCCAAGGAACGGCAGGGAACCAACGACGACGGTGACAACACCCGTCGCCACCGCGATAAGCCCGGTTCCCACCAGGATCATCCGCTGGTATTTCAGACCGATATTGGTGGCAATGTCCTCCCCCAAACCTGCGACGGTGAGCTTGTCAGCGTAGAAATATACCGCCACCAAAACCAACAGCACGATCCACAGGACCTCGTATTGCCCCTCATAGACAGAGGTAAAGGATCCCATGAACCAGATTCCGAGCTGCTGCAAGGTATCCGTCGCTAGCGCCACGTAGGAAGACACTGCGCTAACGACAGCTCCCAACATAATGCCGATAATCGGCACAATGAGTGAGGAGCGCAGCGCTACGCGACGCAGAAACGCGAAGAAAACCATGGTTCCCACGAATGCAAAGAAAACCGAAATGACCATCTTCACCAGCACGGATGAGTGCGGGAAAAGGATAAGCGAAAAGAGCAGACCCAATCCTGCCCACTCGGTGGTTCCTGTCGTCGTGGGTTCCACGAATCGGTTCTGGGTCAGCAGCTGCATCACCAAGCCGCTCATCGCCATCGCGGCGCCCGCCAAGACGAGCGCCACGGTTCGCGGTATGCGGGTGGTGAAGAACATGGACCAGCCGTCCTCATTATCGAGGATGCTGTACTCCCCCACCATGAGGGAAAGGAGGAGCAGCGCGATGACGCCGAGCACGCCGAGGCCTAGCTTCCAGGTCAGCACAGGTCCGCGGGAGTTACGCGGACTGACAGCTGAGTGCTCGGCCGCAGCGCTGCTCTTCACCGTCACGGCTTAGTCTCCTCCTTGACTGCCGAGAGAGTTGTTTAGGCGTTGGCCTTCTCGAAGGCGTCGGCAAGCGCGTTCAAGATCTCGGTGTAGGTAATGATGGACTCATCAATGTAGGTGTCATTCGGCGCCACGTAAACGTTGCCTTCCTTCACAGCGGTAACGTTCTTGAGCGCCGCGTTGTCCTTGACCAGCTTCTCGCCCGGGGTGACATCCTGGCCTTCCTTGGAGATAGCGGAGTCACGGTCCATAACGAGGATCCAATCCGGGTTGGACTCGGCAATGGCCTCAACGGAGATATCGTCACCCTCGTGGTCATCGGAGGCGTTGGACACTTCCAGGGCCGGGGTCAGGCCAAGCAGCTCAAAGACCGGGCCATACACGCGCCCGATACCGGGAGCGATGTAGCCGATTTCACCGCCGGAGGTGTTCACAGCCATGACCTTCTGCTCTGGGTTGTAGGCCTTCTTAGCACGCTCAGCAGCGGCGTCGAAGTCCTCAATGAGCTTCGCGGCGTCCTCTTCGTGGCCGAAAACCTGGCCCAGGGCTTCAGTGTGGCGCTTGAGCTCGTCGAAAAAGTCTTCGTCATCGCGCGGCTCGAAGTCAAGCACCGGGACATCCTCAAGCAGCTTCTCAATATCCTCTTGGTGCTGCTCGAAGCGCTGGCCATTCCACACGACGTCCGGCTCTGCAGCTACCAGACCTTCAAGGTCCGGTTCCTTATGGGTGCCCAAGTCAACCTCGACCGTGTCCTTGTTGTAAGTATCACGCAAGGACTTCGGCACCAGCGTCAGCGGTGCGGCAGCAAGGTCAATATCCCATTGCGCCAGGATAGAGAAGGCGCGGTTATCCGTCACCGCAGGGTTCTCCACCGGGAGGGTAACTTCCTTCGAGCCGAAGTTATCCTCCAGGGTGATGGTGGAGGTGCCTGCCGCCGCGGATTCGGTCGGCTCAGCGGTCTCCTCAGACTGGCTGGAGGAGCAGCCGGTGAGAGCAAGCGCTGCGACCGAGAGAGTGGCGGCAACTTTGGCGGCGGTCGTGCGCGAGGCACGGCGAGAAAGGTTAAACATAGCTTCCTTGCATATTAGGTGTGGCTAACCACAGTTGGCAAATAAATACAGCGCCTAACCTAACCCAAGTAAGGTTTACCTTTCAAGCACGCTTATGTTTCCTAATTCATGACGGGGGTAGCAGACCGCCGCGCGATAGCCCATGACATGCCTTTAGAACAAATTATTTACGCTTAGCCCTCCCCCTTCTCTGCAAGCAGATCGCTAACCGCCACAGGCCCTTGCCTATCGAACTCCTCTCGCGCCGCCCGGCGGAACTCTTTATCCGCCAAAAAATCTAGCGCTACCTGCGCTAATCCCGCCGCCGAGTCGACGGCCGCATCCACCGCTTGCGGAGTAGCCGCCCAGCGCGCAAAGTCCTCCGTGTGGAGAGCCACGTCAGTTGGCGATACCTTCACCATCGGATGCAGACCGGGCACGAGGTGAGAGACATTGCCAAAGTCAGTCGAGGCAGCCACCGTATCCGGCACTGTCCCAGCGGGCAGTGCGGTGCGTCCGCGGCGCGCCTGCGTGGCCGACCACCGCTCCACCAGCGCCGCGTTGTTGCGCACGGGCAGGGTCATCGGGTGCTCATCCCAGTCGACTTCCACCTCGACACCGGCCATGAGTGCAGCGCCCCGGACGATGTCTTCCACCCTGGCGGACAGATCCATGAGTGTGCGCGTCCCTAACGAGCGCACGTAAATAGTCATATCCGCCTCGCTCGGAATGATGGAAGGCCGATCGCCACCGCCCATGATGGCGTGCACGCGATCCGAGGGCGGCATTTGCTGCCGCATCAGTCCAATCCCCTGGTAGGCCAGGCTCGCAGCATCAAGGGCGTTGCGCCCCATGAAGGGTTGGGAGCTGGCGTGCGCGGCCACGCCGCGATAAATAACGTGCAGAATGCGGCGGCCCACCCAGGCATGCGCACCGATGTCATAGCCAAAGCCATGGATCATCACCGCGGCATCGACCCATTCGAGGCTGCCGCCGCGGATCATGTATTCCTTGCCGGAATGGCCTTCCTCCGCTGGAGTCCCCTGGAGGAGGATGCGGCCGGACATGGGAGGGGCGTCGTCCAGCACGGCAGTAGCCGCCAAGAATCCAGTAACGCCCGCTGCGGCGATGACGTTATGCCCGCACGCGTGCCCAATCTGGGGCAGAGCATCGTATTCCGCAAGGATGGCCACAGTGGGATGCCGTTCAGGGTCGAAATCTGCACTCTGCCAGGAAGCTTCGAACGTGGTCTCCACACCGTAGACCCCGCGGCGCGTAGAGAAGCCATGCTCTTCAACGAGGTCCGCGAGCACCGCCATGGAGCGATGTTCTTCGAAGGCCGTTTCAGGGTGAGCGTGCAGGTCCGCGACGATGTGCGCGGCCTTCTCCCGCAGCGCCTCGGCGCGAGCGGCCACCACATCCCAGAGCTTCGCTTGGCCTGGGTAGTCCTCTCCCTGTTTTTCCGGTGGTGCTGCAGACGCCACGCGCTTGGCGACGCCCTCCTCCATCGCCTCCAGATACGCTGTCGATGGATTGTTGCGTTGATCCATACTTTTAACCAATCATGACGTTGTTGCCTGGGCCCAGTGGGAGATCCACGTAGAACCAGATGGCCAGCAAGATCGCCCACGCGGTAAAGAATGGGACCACGAAGGGCACGAGGCGCGACATCAGCGTTCCCAAGCCTGCCTCGCGTTCATAGCGCTGGAGGAAGCCCAGCATAACAATCATGTACGGGTTGAGCGGGGTAATGATCTGGGTTGCCGAGTCACCCACGCGGAACGCGCCCTGGATGAAGGCCGGCTCGTAACCGAGCAGCGCAAACATGGGCACGAAGACCGCCGCCATGAGCGTCCACATGGAGGAACCGGAAATGATCAGCAGGTTCAGGCAGGAGGCCAGCGCGATGAAGGCGAAGATGGCCGGGAAGCCGGTAAGACCGATGGATTCAAGGAAGGCCGCACCTTTGACCGCGGTGAAAGTACCGATGCCGGTCCACGCAAACAGCGCCACAAACTGGCCCAAGATGAACGCCAGAATAAGGAAGCTCATCATGTCCTTGAGTGCGCCGATCATCATATTGACGACGTCAGTGATCCCCTTGACTGTGCCGACAACCCGGCCGTAGACCACACCGAGCACCAAGAAGTAGGCAAAGACAATGAAAACGATGGAGTTCAGCAGCGGCGATTTGGGCAAGAAGCTGCCCTCCTCATTACGCCAGGGGGATTCTGGCAGAAGGACCGCGAAGAGGATGACGGCAGTGAGAATAACTGTGGCAACACCGGACCAGATGAGGCCCTTGGACTCAGCTGGGCGCAGCTCGGCGGTCAGCTCTTCACCGTTCTCGTCACGATCACCACGCTCAGCGGCGTCCTCGGGATCGATATCCTCCTCAGTAGGAACCTCCTGCTGCCACATGCGCGGCTCGATCACCTTGTCGATGATGAAACCGGCAAGCACACCCAAAACGATGGAAGAGGCCACGTTGAAGTAGTAATTCGACATCGCGTTGACGGGAGCGAACTCCGTGTTCGGCAACGTGTCCATGACCGCTGTCGTAATTCCAGCGAACAGGGCATCCAGCGAGGTGGGCACCAGTGCCGTCGAATAACCTGCGCCCACAGCGGCGAAACCACCAATAAGGCCGGCAACGGGGTGGCGGCCAGCAGCCTTAAAGACCATGGCAGCCAGCGGTGGGACGATAACGAAGGCTGCATCCGCCATGACGGAGGCGGTCACGCCGATAACGCCGACGGCGTACGGAAGCAGCCACGGCTTCGCCGAACCGAACAGCTTGCGGATAAGAGCAGAAAGCATGCCGGAGCGCTCCGCCACACCCACGGCCAACATGATAGGCAGCACCGTGACCAGCGGCGGGAAGTTGATGTAATTCTCACCCATCGTCGTGGTGAACCACGTCAGCCCCTCACCGGTGAATAGGCCCTTAACCGGTTGGATTTCATCTGAGCCTGGAATCTTAATCTCCACGCCCATCTTCGCCATGATGGTAGACAGCACGCCCGTAATCAGGAAGAGGATTAAGAAGATGGTGAAGGGCTCCGGCAGTTTGTTGCCGATGTATTCCACACCGTTGAGGAACTTGTCCAGCATTCCCCCGCTAGGCTGTGGGCTCTTGTTCTGCTCTGCCTTGACGGAATTCGCCTTGGGCTTCTCCGCGGTACCAGCGCCGCCTTGTGGCGCTGCGTTGGTCGGGCTGTTCATGGGTACTCCTGTCGTAGGGGTCAGTCCCAGTGCTCCACGTCACACTGTTGGGAAAAGGCTACCACGGGAATGTAACTCAAGTAACAAATAATTCGGGCCCACGTCACATTTTTCTCCGACTTGCCTTAGTCCGCTTTTCCGGCCCCTACCCCATTACAAGCCTTCTCTCCCCCGCTACGGTCACGGTAGATAGCGGCAAGAAAATCGCCGGTTTTAGCCCCTTATCTACCGTGAGCGTCACAGAATCTGCCCGAGAGCCACGACGCCCCCCTCACTCAGCATCGTCGCCGTTCGACGACGCCAGCCCATAAAGTCGCGCGAAAGGATCCCACGCGCTGTCGCGGTGCGGCTCATACTCTGCAAAGTTGGCAGCAGCCATCGCCACATCTTCAGAGCTGAGATGCGCAATGAGCGCGACCGCCATATCCATCCCAGCCGCAACACCTGAGGAAGTCCATCGATTTCGGTCGTGTACCCACCGTGCTTCCGGCTGCCAAGCCACCTTCTTGCCAAAGGAGCTCGCCCACGCAAACGCGCGTTTGTTGCTCGTTGCGGCATAGCCCTCCAAGAGCCCCGCCGCCGCTAGGACCGCAGAACCCGTGCACACGGCGGCAACCACAGGCGCTTGCGAGCCCACGCCACGAATCCACGCCAGAAAAGATTTGTTCGTTACGAGCTGCCGGGTTCCTTTGCCGCCTGGGACAAGAATGATGTCAGTCTGCTCAATCTGCTCATAAGAAATTGTCGGCACCACTTCCACGCCTTGAGAGCTAGCAACTGGCTCGCCCGTGGGCCCAGCGAAATCCACGATGACGTCAGGGACGGCTTGAAGCAGTTGGACGGGCCCGAAGACGTCGAGAAGCTCAAAGCCCTCGAACAAGACAACAGTGACGCGTTGTGGCTCAAAAGTCATGCAGCAATACTATATCCGACGATGACCATTCCCCGTGAGGAACAGTTGCCGTGGCGGTTATGGCTAACCTGACTGGCATAACCACTGCCGCACACAAATCCGACGACGCTCACCAAACCTCGAGATTTAGCAGTTCCCTCCTGAAAGGACATCAGCATGAAGAAGCTCACCATCGCGCTTACCGCACTTGCTATCGCCGTAGCTGGGTGCAACTCCAACACCGAGCCTGCTCCAACCCCACCGAGCAGCGCGGCGTCATCTTCACCTGAGACGTCCGATGCGTCCTCGAGCGCGGAGCACACAAGCACGACAGAGACCACAAAGCCGGAGGCCAAACAGCCCGATCCCACCATGGCTTCCCCACAAGCTGATAATCCAATAGCTGAGGCTCCCGCGGTCGAGCAGGCCCCCGCAGAACCCGTCGTTGTGGAATGCCTCGAGGGCACCCCAGGGTCAGCACGCTGGTCTGACGGCACCGTCTCCTATTCCCAATGGTGTTTCGACACCATGGGTGGTGAGCAGCACCTCGAAGACGAAGCAAACGCAGGCGTTCCGCCCACGCCAGAACAGCAACAGCCGCGCAAGCCTAGCCCATGGGTACAGGGGCAAATTGACTGGGCAAACTGCCTCGACTCCGGCAAGACCAAGGAACAGTGCCGAGAAGAGCTGAACTAAAGCGGCCTCCCCTCACCACATCCCATAAACGAAAAGAAACCCCAGCTAGAACGCTATCTAGCTGGGGCTTCACGGTGGAGCCGCCGGGAATTGAACCCGGGTCCTTCGTCATCTTGCCAGGGCTTCTCCGTGCGCAGTCTGCACAGGATCTCTACTCGGCCCTCCGGCTCGGGCAAACACGCTCCGGATGATGGGCCCAGTTGCTCTAAAAGTCCCCAACCGGCCGAACAACAAACCGGTCAGGCAAGTTCCCTAGTCGATGCCAGGATCTAGGTCAGGAACCAAACCTAGGCTGACAGACACGCGTCGCTGGAATTAGGCAGCGAGGGCGTAGTCACGCTGAGAGTTCTTCTCTGCGTTTATTGGTTGCTACGACGCTTAACGGTGGTCTCTAGCCTGCACCGGCACGCTTCCCCTGGCTCAATGTACGAAGTCGAAACCAAGTCGACCCCTTGTCCGCAGTGGTGCGGAAACATTGCTGTGAAAAGCGCTGTAAAGGAAGCTCACGCTTCCCCTACGGTTCGTACAACGCTAGTGCATTGAAGCCTATTCCCGCAAGCAATCCACCCCACAGTCCCTATGCAACCCCGCCTTGTGACCTGAAATAAATTCAACGTTGCTAAGGTGTGTGAGTCACATCCGTCAAAGCAGTTAAAGGTAGCGAAGTGAGCTCAACGACCGAGAACTCTGCCTCCGTACACACCGACCAGAAACAAGCCAGCAACACTGAATGGGCGATTTCGCTCTTCGGCACCGCCGTGGGTGCCGGCATCCTGTTTCTGCCCATCAATGCCGGCAGCTTCGGCTTTTGGCCACTGCTGGTGGCCACCATTCTCATCGGCCCGATGACGTACTTCTCCCACCGCGGACTCGCACGCATGATTTGTGTGTCGCCCCGCCAGGGTGAGGACATCACCGCCGTGGTTACGGACTACTTTGGCAAGACCGCGGGTCTTATCATTTCGGTGGTGTACTTTTGCGCGATTTTCCCCATCGTGCTGATTTATGGCGTATCTATTACGAACACGGTCAACAGCTTCATCGTCAATCAGCTGGATGGCCCCACCATTTCCCGTCCTCTGCTGTCCTTCCTGCTGGTGGGCGTGATGACCATCGTCTTCGCCTTTGGCCAGCGCATCGTGCTCACCGTCACGCAGTTCTTGGTCTACCCGCTGATTTTCTGCCTCGGCGCGCTGTCTATTTATCTCATCCCACGCTGGGATATCGCCTCCTTCATGGAGGTGGGCAACAATGACTGGCGCGTCGTCGGCGCGGTGGCTCTTATCATTCCGGTGCTGGTCTTCTCCTTTAACCACTCCCCGGCGATTTCGCAGTTCTCCCTCGCTATGGTCGCTGCACACGGCCGAGAGAAGAGCTCCGAAAATGCCTCGCGCGCACTGGCGCTCACAGCGATTCTACTCACCATCTTCACCATGTTCTTCGTGTGGTCGTGCACGCTCACCCTCGGCGCAGATGGTCTGGCTGAGGCCCGCGAGCAGAACCTGCCGGTTCTCTCCTACCTGGCCAACGTCACCGGAGTGCCGGTCTTGGCCTTCATCTCCCCCATCGTCGCGATGGTGGCCATCATCTCCTCCTACTTTGGCCACGTGTTGGGCGCGACCGAGGGCGGTAACTATCTCCTGCGCACCGCAGCTCCTCGTGCCACGAAGAAGCTGTCAGAAAAGCAGTTGACCTCCATCATGCATGGCATCATCTTTGTCTCAGCGTGGGTCGTTGCCATCATCGATCCATCGATTCTTAGCCTCATTGAGGCCATCGGTGGCCCCTTCATCGCCTCGATCCTGTACCTGTTGCCGATGTACGCCATCCACCGAATTGATGCTCTCAAGCAGTTCCGCGGCCGCCCGAGCAACGTGTTCGTTGTCGTCACGGGCCTCATCGCTGTGGGCGCCGCCGTTTGGGGACTTTTCGTCTAGCGCTCGTCGAGCCACGCCTTGAGCACGACGGCGTGGTTCACCTCGCGGTCTTTGGCGGCGAAGAGGAGGGTGACGTCGCCAGCCGCGGCAAACTGGCGCAACTGCTTCAGCTCCTCATTGTCGTTGTCATCGAGCTCCGCACGGTAGCGCCGCGCGAACTCTTCAAAGCTGTCAGCATCGTGTCCCCACCACTTACGTAGTTCTACGCTGGGAGCCACGTGTTTGAACCAGTGGTCGTAATCGAGGCGCTCTTTGGCCACGCCGCGGGGCCAGAGCTTATCGACGAGCACCGCTTCCCCATGCAGCTCCTCATCACCGTGAATAACGTCATGAACCTTGGCCGTATAAATCATGGCACCCAGGCTAGACGTTCGCAGCTTAGGCGTTGATGCCCTTCACGCGGCGGCCCAGCTCACGGGTGATATCGCGGTCTTGGTCGCGGCGTTTGATGGCCTCGCGCTTGTCGTAATCCTGCTTACCCTTGGCCAGTCCCAGCTCGCACTTGGCGCGACCGTTCTTGAGATAGACCTTGAGGGGGATGAGCGTCTTGTTTCCATCGCGCACCTGACCCATGAGCTTGTCAATCTCACGGCGATGCAGCAGCAGCTTGCGGGTGCGCTTGGGCGAGTGATTCGTCCACGAGCCTTGGGAATACTCCGGGATGTGGAGGTTACGGATGTAGACCTCGCCGTCGTCGATAGTGGCGAAGGCATCCGCTAGGGAAATCTTGCCTTCGCGCATCGACTTGATCTCGGTGCCCACGAGCACCATGCCGCATTCCAAGGTGTCGAGGATGGTGTAGTCGTGGCGGGCACGTCGGTTGGTGGCCAGTGTCGAATTGTTATCGGCCACTGCCCCTTTTTTCTTCTTTGCCTTCTTCGCCATAGTTCGGACTATATTACGCCACAGCCAGGCAAAAACCACATCGCGTATGCGGGCTTAGGTCCGAACGTAGGCACGCATAGTGACCTGAGCTGTGAGCGCCGCCAGAACCAGCGCCACAATGCCGACGAGAGGCAGCACCGTCCACACATCGGACGAGGTCACGGGTGCCAAGAGTTGCTTCTGGTACAGGTCCTTGAGTGCCGGGTCGATGACCAGGTTCTTGCCCAAGATGCTGCCGGCACCGGCGAGGATGACGCCGCCAAGCGCACCCAAGATGGCCTCAACGATGAACGGTGCGTGTGTGATCCAGCGCGATGCTCCCACCATGCGCATGATGGCGGTTTCGCGTTGGCGCTGGAAGGCGGCAATCTGCACCATGTTGGCGATGAGCATGATGGCCGCCAGCGCCACCACCCCGGCGAGGATAAAGGTGGCATTGCGGATCGCATCCAGGTTGCCTGCGGCGCTGCGCACATCTTCCTGCTGGTCGATGACGTCGGTAACGGCGGGGTCATCCGCGATGGCGTCGATAGGCGCGGTGTCCGTCGGGTCCTTCAGCCGCACGTGGAAGGCTGCGGGCAGCGCGTCCGGTGATGTTTCCTCCACCATGACGGGGTCGGTTTCCTTGAACAGCTCAACGAAGCGATCGTAGGATTCTTTCTGGCTGCGATAGCCCACGGATTCAATCTCATCGTCTGCCTCCAGCTTTTTCTTCAGCCCAGCGCAGGCAGCGTCCTTGCACTCCGGATCGTTGGTGGAGATGTCCTCGTTGAGCTGCACCATGACCTCTACCTGCTCAAGGTAGATGTCTTTGGTGTCCTTAGTCATTTGGGCCACGAGCACGCCGGCGACCACCAGTGCCACCGAAATTGCCGTGGTGATCACCATAGCGATGGTCATGGTGATGTTGCGGCCGAGCCCCTTGAAGGCCTCCCGAAAAACAAAGCCTAAGTTCATCTAGAGCGCCTCCCCGTACATCGCGTTCTTCTCATCGCGCACGAGCGTGCCGTTGTGCAGCTCGATGACGCGCTGGCGGGCGTCGTTGACCGCGCGCGCGTTATGCGTCGACATCACCACGGTGGTTCCGCGGCGATTGATTTTGGTGAGCAAGGCCATGATTTCCGCAGCAGTGGCGGGATCGAGGTTGCCCGTGGGTTCGTCGGCAAGCAGCAGCTTGGGACGGTTCACAAAGGCACGCGCAACGGCCACGCGCTGCTGCTCACCGCCGGACAGCTCGTGCGGCATGCGGTGCTGCTTGGCGCCCAGGCCCACCATGTCGAGCACCTCCGGAACCTGCTTCGCAATGCGCGACTTCTTCTTGCCAATGACCTGTAGGGCAAACGCTACGTTGTCGTAGACATTGAGCTTGGGCAGCAGGCGGAAATCTTGGAAGACATAGCCGATGGACTGGCGCAGCTGGTTAATCTGGCGGCCCTTCAGCGCGTTGACGTGGAAGTCCCCGAAATGAATATCACCGGAGCTCACGTTTGTCTCACGCACCATGAGCTGCAGAAAGGTGGACTTTCCGGAGCCCGAGGGGCCGATGAGGAAGACGAATTCGCCGTCGTCTATGTCAAAAGACACATTGTCCAACGCGGGCCTCGTGGAGGTCGGATAGACCTTGGACACATTCTCAAAAGTGATCACTTAAGCAACAGTAGCAACAATTGTCACTGAAGCCTAGGCCTCGTTGCCCTCCATGCGCCACCTAATACCTGCCTCCAAGAAGCCGTCAATATCGCCATCCAGCACCTTGGACGGGTCACCGACCTCGAAGTTTGTGCGCAGATCCTTGACCATCTGATACGGGTGCAACACATAGGAGCGCATCTGGTTTCCCCAGGACGCATTGCCGCCCGCGCCCAGCGCATCGAGCTCCGCGCGCTCCTCCTGGCGCTTGCGCTCCAGCAACTTGGCCTGCAGCACGCGCATAGCAGAAGCCTTGTTCTGGATCTGGGACTTCTCGTTCTGACAGGTCACCACGATGCCGGTCGGGATGTGTGTCAAGCGCACTGCCGAGTCCGTCGTATTCACCGACTGCCCACCTGGCCCCGACGAGCGATACACATCCACGCGCACCTCCGAATCCGGTACCTCGATGGAGTCTGTTTGCTCCACCACTGGCAGCACCTCGACTTCAGCGAAGGAGGTCTGGCGGCGCCCCTGGTTATCAAAGGGCGAGATGCGCACGAGGCGGTGCGCGCCCTGTTCCACGGAGAGCTGGCCGTACATGTATTCACCATGCACCACGAAAGTGGCAGACTTGATGCCGGCTTCCTCGGCATAGGAGATGTCGTACACATCTACCTTGTGGCCATTTTTCTCCGCCCAGCGGGTGTACATGCGCATGAGCATTTCCGCCCAGTCCGCAGCATCGACGCCACCGGCGCCGGAGCGAATGTTGATGACAGCCTCACGCTCGTCATACTCGCCGGAGAGCATGGTGGTGATCTCGAGTGATTCGATGGCGGCGCCCAGCTCCTTCAGCTCGGTATCCACCAACTCCTGGGAGGCCTCATCGCCTTCTTCTTCCGCCAGCTCAGACATGACGGGCAGATCCTCGATCCTTCCCCGCAGGGAGGTCAGTTTGCGCAGCTTTGCCTGTTCCGCCGAAAGGGCTGAGGTCACCTTCTGGGCGTGGTCGGGGTCGTCCCACAGCGACGGGTCCCCTGCCTGGGCCTCGAGCTCACGCACGCGCTCGGACACCGCCTCCGGGTCCATGACCTTCTCAATCGAGGTCAAGGTGGCGCTGAGTTCCTCAAGTCGTGCTGTTTGTTCCGGACGCATAGCCCCCTACTCTACTTATTCTCACTCTCTGATTAGCCATCGGCCGCATTTAGCGCGACAATAGGCGGCATGAGTGACCAGCCAAGCCTCACCGAGATGATCGATGCCATCATCAAGACCTTCATCGTCGCCCATGCGGACGATACCGATGCCCACCTTGCCCAGGCGCTTGTCTACAACGCCGGCCGCCTAGCCTGGCGCCTGCGTGAGCAGGGCGTAGACGTATCCCAGAAGACCGACCGTTCGGATGTTGTCACCGACGCTGACTTCGCTGCCGAGCGCTTCGTCGCCGGCGTCCTCGAGGCCCTGCGCGGCGAGGATGGCATCGTGGGCGAAGAAGGCGCCAACCGCGAATCGAAGTCCGGCCGCACCTGGGTTATCGATCCCGTCGACGGCACCTTCAACTTTGCCTCCGGTTTCGACTACTGGTGCTCCGCACTTGCGCTTATCGACGCCAACGGGGTCATCCTTGGCGCCGTCCACCGCCCCGCCATGGGCTACACCTGGTTTGGTGGCCGTGATTTCCCCACCACCCTGGATAGCAAGGAAGTCACCCCGCTGGCCGATGCCCCCGCGGAGGACCTGTGCCTCTCGACTTACCTCCATCCTTCCTGCATCACCGATCCCAAGATTTCTGCAGCGTGGGAGAAGGTTGCCCCGCACTTCGCTACCGTGCGCATGCTGGGCGCTGGCTCGGTTGATCTGTCCTCAGTGGCGGATGGCACGTGGGGCGCATGGATGCAGCATTCCGTCAAAGACTGGGATTGGTATCCGGGCCAAGCGCTGGTCATCGCTGCCGGCGGCGCGGCGCGCAAGGTTGAAGCCGGCGGTGTGGAATGGTGTATCGCGGGTAATAAACAGGTAGTCGATCAGATGGAGGAATGGCTCCGTGGGTAAGTACAAAGAAGACCTCGGCTTAGCCTTGGAAATGGCGGGCCACGCGGATGCTGTCACCATGCACCGCTTTGAGGCTGCTGACCTATCCGTGAAGGAAAAGCCGGACATGACTCCGGTTTCGGATGCGGACTTAGCCTGCGAAAAGGCCATCCGTGATGCGCTCAAGCGTTCCCGCCCGCGCGATGAAGTTTTGGGCGAAGAGTTCGGCGGCGAAGCCTGCTACGAGGGCCGCCAGTGGGTCATCGACCCTATCGACGGAACCAAGAACTTCGTTCGTGGCGTCCCTGTCTGGGCCACGCTTATCGCTCTCCTCGAAGACGGTGAACCCGTCGTCTCCGTCATTTCCGCCCCCGCTTTGCGCCGACGCTGGTACGCCGCCAAGGGCGGCGGCGCCTACCGCGTTTTCGGCGGCGAGCCGAAACGTCTGCGCGTCTCCGAGGTGGCCAATCTCGAGGATGCTTCCTTGGCCATGAGCTCCCTGGCCGGGTGGGGGCTTCACCGCGACACCTTCATTTCCCTGACCGACAAGGTCTGGCGCCTGCGCGGCTACGGAGACTTCTGGAACTACTGCCTGGTAGCCGAAGGTGCAGTCGACATCGCTGCCGAGCCTGAGGTTTCCCTCTGGGATCTAGCAGCTCCGGCTCTCCTTGTCACCGAGGCCGGCGGCCGTTTCACCAACGTTCGCGGCGAGGACGGACCCCACGGCGGCTCGGCACTGGTCACCAACGGCACTTTGCACGACGCCACCCTCGCCGCTCTGTCCTAACGCCGCGCGGCGCCCCAACGCCACACGCCGGCTTCGCTCCCCTGCGAGCCGCGCCGCGTAGGTCACTTCGATCAAATATGGCCCCAGATCTTTAAAGATCTGGGGCCATATTTGTTAGAAACGTACTTCTAGTTCTCCGGAAGCGTGAATCCAGAACCCACCTCACCGCGGCGGTTCAGATCCGCAACAATGGCATCGGTGTTGGAGACGACCGTCGGGTTGTGCAGCGCTCCTTGCCACGGAGTACGGCAGGACGGCAGTCCCGGGAACAGTCCACGGGAGACGGAACCGACGATGCGACCATCACGGAAAACTGGTGCACCGGAATCCCCCACCATGGCGCAGACCTGGTTCACGGAGATCTCCTTGCCGTGCTGGAAGGTCATACCGCAGGTGGTACCAGTGGCGACGCCACGCTTGCAGGCAACCTCACCCGGCTGTGCCGCGCCGCCGACACCGTAGGCGGTCACGCCGTTGTAGCTGCGGGTTACCTCAGCCTTGGAACCAAACTCAATAACCGAGTAGTCCAGGTAGGTGTTCTTAGTCACCAGGGTGCCGGTAGGGCCAACCTGCCAGGAGTCCGCCGACGACACAGGATCACCCACGTTGCCGCAGTGGCCAGCGGTGATGCCAACTTTGCGGCCTTGGGCATCGGTACCTGCTGCAGTCAGCGTGCACATCGTGTCCTCGCTGATATACAGCGGGGTGCCCGGGCCGTACAGGGACTTGCCCTCGGTCATCGCAGTGTTGGATTCCTCGGGGATCTGCGGTGCATCGTAGAAGGAACCAGGTACACGGTGCAGCACGTAATCTGCCTGCGGCTTGCCTGCAGCTAGTTTGGAGAACGAGTCGTTCTTCCACACGTAGTTCGGATCCGTGCCCTGCGGCACGAAGTCCGGCTGCGTAGCCTCCTGCAACAGCCCAATCGGCTCCGGGTTGGTCAGCGGGTCGCCCGTGATGGCGTCAGCACCGGTGTAGGTAGGAGCCTCCGGGAAAACCGGCATCTGCGCTTGGTCTACGACCTCGCGTGCCACTGGAAAATTCTGTGCGGACGCCGCTGCTGCGGAAGCGTCTTGTGCTGCTTGAGCGGCGGCGCCGTTGACGGCGGTATCGATGGCGTCGGTAAGCTCGGCGTCTACCGGCTTGGTCTCAATACCCACAGACGCCAAATCCGCTCGCACCTGGTCCACGATGCCCGCCGAATCTAGCTCCGGGATGGTGGGAAGTTCCTGGGCGCCGGCCGCCGGGTTGCCCAGGAAAAACGCACCTGCGAAAGCCGAGCCCACAAGGACTTTCTTAAGGTGCGGGATTTTTCGCATTACGCAATTCCTCTTTCACTTCTTCTCGTATTGGTCTATAAGACCTACCCATGATGGCACGCCCACTGTGGCGTGTGTTTCAACCGCGTGGGACTGTGTCCAACCCGTTACATTACTGACAGCTTTCGGGTGCCCCCTCTTTTCTTTCACCACAGTCCCCCTACCCCCGCCCAGACCTACAATGGAGGTATGTCTGAGAACCCCACCTCGCCATCATCAGCTGCAGACATTTCGGAAATTGTCGCCATTGTCCTGCGTGATACTCACGGCCGAGTTCTTGTCATTCGCGCTACGTCCACCCCAGAATTCGTCCTGCCTTTCGGCTCCATTGACAGCACCCTCAATCCCGCCCGCGCGGCCCAGCTCATTGCCCACGAAGCCATACGCGCGGTGGTCGATATGTCCAAGCTGCGCCGGCTTGCCACCTATATCTCCCCAGCCGCTAACGACGCCCCACAGACTATCCACGCGCACGTGTATGTCTACGAAGAAGAAATCTCTGTTGCACACCCTGACAAGGAGATTGCCGAGCTAGCATGGGTCGATCCCGCCGCTCCGGACGTCGATATCGCGCCATTACTCAAGGAGAGAGTATTCCCCGCCTTGCAGGATCTCTAACCTCCTAAACCCTAGACTCCACCCCATGACTACGCAGCGACTACTCCCCGTTCTCGCCGCCGGTTCCCTTGCCCTCGTGTTGACCGGCTGCAGCACCGATGACAGCACGGACGCCCCGCTTTCCGACGTCTCCCCCGCCCCCGTTTCTCCCTCCCCGAGCCCCGAAAGCCACGCCACTCCGCAGGCTTCCGATGACACTGATGCCGTGTCCACACCGCTTGCGTCAGCAGACAGTCCTGCCTCGGATGCTTCGTCGTCTAAGGCGACGCAGGAGGACACAGCTGAAACAGTTCCAGCCAGCACCGAGGACGGCGCCTGCGCTACAGCGCAGCTCGACATCAGCCTCAACAATGAGCAGGGCGCAGCCGGTTCACGCTTGGCTGATATCGTCTTCACCAACACCTCCAACGCTCCGTGCACTCTCACCGGATTTCCCGGTGTGTCCGCAGTGACCAATGACGATGGCACGCAACTAGGCGCAGCTGCTGAGCGCGAAACCAGCCTCCCCAGTGCGACAGTAACCCTAGAACCCGGCAAATCTGCTCGTGCGGGCCTCAAGATGACTGTCGTCGACGTGATAGATCCCGCCACCTGCCAGCCACAACCCGCCGATGGTCTCCGCGTGTACCCACCTGGCGAAACCGCCAGTGCCTTCGTCCGCGTCGAAGGCCTCCAGGGCTGCGCTGGCGAGGCAAACTACCTCTCCGTCCAACCCGTCACCGCCACTTAAGATCCTAAGTGCTTCGTCCCTCAAAAATGAGGCCTCGTATATTCCATTACGCAGGCCTACAATCGCGGGCATGGAATCGAAGACGCTGACGTCACTGGTATTTGGAAATGTTGTGCTGGAATCGCAGATGACGAAGACGATTATCGTCGTCTACGCCGACGACATGAGGTCGTGGTACTTCCGGCCGAGCCCGTACACGGAGCTCAAGGTGCCGCTAGATGAGCTGCGGGGGCAGCTCAGTAGGCAGCGCGCCGAACTTATCGCTGAACGGATCTTTGATGGCGTCAAGGTGGAGCTCGAAGAAAGCTACCCCGGAGGCGTCGTCCGCGCGCAGGAGCAACTGTGCGACTGGCTCCTGCACGAGGAACCAGCCATTTAAACCAACGTCAGGCCGGTGCAGGTGCTGATTTGGGTTCGATGCGGCCCGTTGGACCGTACGCCAACCGGCGATGTGCCCACTCGAACGGGCCAGGTTTGCCCCAAGCCTCAAGCAAAGCGGCAAGAAGCAGCGTCAGGACAAAGACCAGCAGACCGATTCCGAGCTTGCCACTCACCGAGGCATCCGCACCTAGCCCCAAACCAGCTGGGGTAACCAGGACAATGAATAAGATCGACTGCGCAATGTAGCCCGACATTGAACGCTTGCCCAGCGCTACAAAAGCATAGGCCCACCTGGGAACACGGTTGTTGAGTTTCTCCGTGAGCAGTGCCAGTACAGCCAGAATGCCCGGACCAGTGAGAAAGCCAAAGGCTTGGTTCAGCATGAAGAAGACCGGTTCCAGTTCGGTTGGCACAACACCAGCAGCAGCTAGACCCCACGGCAGCCCAATAAAGACGATGATCACGCCTGCAATGACAACCCAGGTGACTAGGGTGCGACGGTGCGCAGAAACGCTGGCCAGCACGCCCTCCCGCGCCCAGATGTACCCGATGAGGAAAACACCGGTCAGCCCAAAAAACATCAAGGGGATCTGTCCCAAAGCAGCGACCTCACCGCGCACGTTGCGGGCAAAGAAATCACCGAAGGTGACAAGCTCCCTGGTCATCGGCCGCGAACTGGGCAGAAGATTCAAGTAGCCAAAGTAAGCAGCCACCGCACCCGAACCGGCGAAAACCGCATAGCCGCCGAAGAACCAGTAGGCGATGCGCCGAAGCGTACGTGTCGAGAGCGTCAAGCACCAGGCCATTGCGAGGGCCATGAGGCCATAGACCAGCATGATGTCTTGATTGAACAGCAGGAAGCCATGTACCAGACCAAACACTGCCAACAAGCCGTAGCGGCGGATGAGCACGCGGCGGGATTCCTTCACGGTGTAGCCCTTGCGATGCAGGCTGGCCGCAATAAGACCAATACCGAATCCCGCCAGCATGCAGAACATGGGCAGTCCACGCACTCGCACAAACATGCCGGTAAACACCGCCGCCACGACGTCGAAGGTGCTATCGGGGCGCACACCGCCCACGGAGGAGCTTGGCCCCACGGACCACTCGTTCACAATCCAGCTTTGCACGGCGTTCGCCATGGCAATCCCCAATAGAGCCGTACCGCGCGCTAAGTCAGGGACGATCAGACGTTGTCGTTTCTCCTGCATACACCCTATTTTACTTCGTCAAAGCATCACCTGACGGTGCTTTGACTAGGCTAAATCCCATGCTTGAGCCACTGTCGTACTCTTCAACTGAGGGCTTCCCACAGCTGCACATGTCCCGCATCATCGATGCCGATTTCGACGCCGCGGCAGACAAGCTCTTCCGCTGGGGCCTGCAGCGCAGCGGCCCCTTCCGCGTGCGCGCTACTCATGACGCCGTGGAGGAAGGCGCAGAGGTCAGCATGGGGTTTGGGCCTTGGGAGTTTCGCTGCCGAGTGGTGGAAGTATTTAGGGAGCCAGGCCGCTGCGGCTTTACCTACGGCACCCTCCCCGGCCACATCGAGCGCGGCGAAGAAACCTTCACACTAGAGCGCCTGCGGGATGGGCGCACGCTGCTGCTTGTCGACGCCTCCTCCCAGCCCGCCCGCCTTACCTTCCTACGCCCGCTGCTCGATATTCCCCGGCGCGCACTGATCCGGTGCTTCTATCTGCGGGCGTTGGATGACTAAAAGTGGGGGCCACTCCCCTTGCGCCCTCTATTCGGCAGCAAAGCTTTCTCCCTGCATGTAACTTGACTCACATGAACACACCGCCTCGCTTCTCACCAAACTCACGAGTCACCGCGGCACTTGCTTTCCTTGCCGCAACCGTTATCGCCTCTGTAGCCGGACTCTTTCCGGTAGCCGTCGCCGACGATAAGACGGCAGAATCCCCTTCTCCATCCACGTCGAGTGCTCCCTCAAGCGCCACTACCATGGCCCCCACCATGGTGGTCTTCGATTCCTCTGGTTCCATGATCACCAACGACGCCGGCGGCCAGACCCGCATCGATGCTGCCAAAGAGGCCGCCCGTACCTTCATCACAGAAGCCGGCGACGACGCCCCACTGGGACTTGTCACCTATGGCGGCAATACTGGCGAGGCTCCTGAGGATGAGGCAGCTGGCTGCCAAGACATCACCGTGGTCACACCACCCGAGGCGGGCAACTCTGAGAAGATGATTGCCCACATGGACGGCTTGCAACCCCGCGGCTTCACCCCCATCGGTGAGTCCCTGCGAAAAGCCGCGGCCGAACTGCCAAAGGAAGGCCAGCGCAGCATTATTTTGGTCTCCGACGGCGTTGCCACCTGCACCCCGCCACCAGTGTGTGACGTAGCCAAGGAGCTTAAGGAACAAGGTATCGATCTCGTCATTAACACGGTGGGCTTCAACGTTGAGCCCGAGGCTCAACAGGAACTGCAGTGCATTGCCGACGCCACCGGCGGCACCTACGCCGATGCTTCCGACGCCGATAGCTTGGCCAAAGAACTACGCCGCGCCGCCCCGCGCGCTTACAACGCCTACGAGTCAGACTTGGAGGAGATCGAAGGCGGCGAAACCGAAGGTTCCCCGGCCAAGGTAGACCGTGACGTAGAGGCCTTTTCCACCACTCTTCGCCCTAAAGAAGGCTCACAGTCTCGGGATGAATCCGCTCACTATTTCTCAACGCCACTGGCCGAAGGGGAGCACGTAGTCATCAGCGCCACCACCGCGCAGGAACCAAGCATCAACAACTTCCGCCGTGGTGAGTATCTCCACATTGCAATAGACACCCAAGAACTGTCTTGTGAGCTCGACGCAGTTAATTCCACCGACTCCTCTGTGAACCAGTATCAGACTGCGACGTTATACAGCGTTGCAGGTGGTGAGAACGGCTGTCCCACCGAAGACCTGGTCTTCAGCATTAATCGCTCCGGCGACTGGAAGCAGGATGAAGAGCTCAGTACAGAAGTAACCATCACTCGCTTCGGCAAACCCGACCTGCAGGGTCAACCCGACGCAGCCGAAGACAAGACTGAAGCAGGTCCCGTTGCAGCCTCCGGAGAGCCCACTGAGGTTACTCCCGGTACGTGGTTCACCGATGCCAGCGAGCTTTCTCCGAAGCAACCCGTACGAGCACAGATCGTCCCCGGTGAAACTCACTTTTATCGAATCCCTGTCGAGCACGGCCAGCAACTTGCGGGCAAGGTATCCATGGTTGAGGAGGCAGAAGATTTCGAGCACTCTGGAGCTGGTGATGGACTTGTTCTGACTGCCTATACCGACGCGCGCAGTGAGATTCGCATGGAAGGATACCGTGCGACCGTCCAGAAAGACAGCAGCCAAGACTTCAGTTATCCAGCGCCGATCCTCTTTGCCAACCGTTATGGTGGCTCTAGCAACGAAGGTTCTGGGTGGCCGGACAATGTTCGCGTATGGAAAGGCGGCGAGCAATATATCGCCGTCAACTATGAACAATTCCTCAGCGACCAAGAAATCGACGAAAACACCCAACTGCCGGTGCTGACCTATGACCTCGTGGTGGACGCCTTCGGCGATCCCGTCCCGGAACCAACCTTTGCTCCTGTCAAGGTTGAGACCGAGAAACCCTCAGAGGCACCGGAGCCAGCTACACGAGACAACGCCGATAACCAGGCACAGAGCAAAGATGACTCTTCTTTGTTCTCTGCTATCCCTCTTCCTCTCATCGGTGGTCTGGGATTGTTAGTCCTACTCGGGCTCATCATTGCTCTGGTTGTGGTTATTCGAAGCTTGAACCGCTAACCACTCCACGGCGCCCACCCGGATCGGGTATTAGGAGTCAAAGCCGCCCTCAGGGGTCCATGTCTTTGTCACGGCCAAGGCCACCGAAGCGTCGGGGTCTTCGACGTCAGAGACGCGATAATAGTTCATGTCAACTCGTCCCGGGAACAGGTTGGCAACGGCATAGCCATGAGAGTCGTAATCCAAGTGCTTGACCCACGGGTTGGCGCTCTTAATGGCATCCTCAATAAGCAGGGACGTGGAATTGTCTTCTGCATGGTAGATGCCAGTGTAAGTGGTGAGGATTTCGTCGATGTTCGGCGCCGAAATCGACGTGGTCACCATCTCACACGCCACGCGGTTCTCACCGCGATAGATGTCGTTGGCCCATTCAGAGTGAATGTCACCGGTGATAAACAAAGAATTTCCCTCACGCGCCTCAAGGGCTTCGAGAAGGCGGTCCCTATCCGCGGTGTAGCCATCCCACTGGTCAGAGTTGACAGCGAAACCTGAGGTATTTCCCTTGACGAAGCGCAGGCCCTCGTTCGCTGCGTCGTTGCCCGGAAAAGTCATGATGCGCATCGGGGCCATCATCACGGAGTTGCCCATCACCATCCACGTCGCGTCCGACATCGAGATGGTGTCGCGCAGCCACTGCAGCTGTTCATCGCCCACGATGGTTCGGTTCGGATCGCCAAAGTTGGCGGAGGTGGTCTCTTGGTCACGGTAGGTACGAAGGTCCATCATGGTAAGTTCCATCAGGGATCCGAAGCGCAGATTGCGGTAGAGTTTTCCACCCTCACTCAGCTGCTTTTGGCGCAGCGGCATCCATTCGTAGTAGGCCTGCAGCGCATCGTTCCAACGCCTTGTCCATTCACCTTCCACAAACCCCGGGGTATGGTTTTCCGCTCCCTCGCGCCACGAGTTATTGGCGGTCTCATGGTCATCCCACACCACGACCCACGGTGCTGCTGCATGCGCTGCTTGGAGGTGCGCATCCGTGCGGTAACGGCCATAGCGGATGCGGTAATCCTCGAGAGTGACGATTTCCCACACTGGGTGGTGCGGGCGGGCAACTCCGCTCTTACCAGCATATTCACCGGTGGGATACTCGTAGATGTAGTCACCGAGGAAGACCACGAAGTCGATCTCTCCTGAGCGGCCGCGCTCCGCCATGTCCTTATAAGCATTAAAGAATCCGGACTCGTAGTTAGCGCAGGATGCCACAGCGAAGGTAAGACTTTCCACCTCAGCATCAACCGCCGGAGCAGTCTTCGTTCGGCCAACCGGGGACACTGCTCCTTCGTGCGGGCCGGATGCTACTCGGAAGCGGTAGAAGTACTCGGTATCAGGGGCGAGCCCAAAAGGATCGACATGGACGGTGTGATCGTGATCAACGGACGCAGTGACCCTGCCTTGAGCTACCACGGAGTTCATGGACTCGTCGGTCGCGATTTCCCAGTCGACATCGACGTCCTCGCCCATTCCGGACCCCGGCAGGCAATCTCTGTCCGGGGTGACGCGTGTCCACAGCACCACTGACGTGGGTAGAGGATCACCCGAAGCGACGCCATGGAGGAACGGGAGTTGTGCGTCGGAATCCTGGTTGTAGGTATCCAGCGGTGCGGTTCCTGTTTCGGTGCGTTGCGCTGCGGCAGAAGCTAGGCCAAATCCAGCAGCTGCGGTGGTAGCGCTGGCAGCACCCCAGCGCAGTGCTGTACGACGATTGATACGAGACGGAGTTGAAGAATTAGCTGAGAAATTGCTCAAGTGTGACGGCCCGTTCATGGACCCAAATTCGTGGGACATGAAGCTTAACCTAAGCCCATCAAAAAGGTGCCTTCAACACATACAAACCCGTTGCAACCCCCATTGTAGGGGACTTTCTCTAGATTTTTACTCCGATTAACCAAGGATTCATCTGTGCGTGTTTCTGTATGGAAGTCATCTTCGACTCTCCGTTTTCTCGGCGGAGTTCCCTGCTGACGGACAGCTCCCTTAAGATTTCTCACACAAAGGCATAACAAGACAATAATGAAACTTTTCCGTTTTTCTCCGGCACCAGCAGGCGTAGCCGTCGTCACTGCAGCCGCGCTCACGTTCACCGCACAAGTTGGCGTACCGTTTGAAGCTTCAGCACAGACTGATCCGACGTTCCGCATGGTGCTCCAGCCAGGAACCGATGAGAGCTCTGTGATCGTGTCTTGGCGCACCAAGGGCCCAGCCGATAAGGAAGTTCTCGAAATCACCGGGCCGGAGGGCACGCAGACCTTCGATGCCCAGGAAAAGGATGCCGGTGCCGTGGCGTATGTCTCCAACAACGCCACCGCGACCGGGCTAAAAGAAAATACCGAGTACACGTACCGTGTTGGTTCGGATGAAGGCGGTTGGTCTGCGGAAGAAACCTTCAACACCGGTAGCTTCGGGGAAGACTGGCGCTTCATCACCGTTGCCGACGCCCAGATCGGCGTCGATACAGATATAAAGGGGCAGACGGATCAGTGGAACACCACTATCAAGAATGCCACTGCAGACTACCCGGACGCCAACATGATTTGGTCCTTGGGCGATCAGGTCGAAGGCTGGGGCTCCACCGTGGCGCAGTATGACGGCTTTTTCTCTGCACCTGCCATCCGCAACTACCCTACAAATGCGATTCCAGGTAACCACGAGACCTACCCGTCAGACTTGGCGATGAAGCACTACGACGAGCACTTCATCAACCCGAATCAGGATTCAGATCTGCGTAACTTCTACTTCGAGCGCAACAACGTCCTATTCATCGGTTTGGACACTAACGCCCATAGCGAAGCCGATATTGATCGCCATGCGGAGTTTCTACGTAAGACCATTGAGAACCGTGGCGCCTTTAACGACTGGGTCATCGTAGGCATGCACCACTCCTTCTTCTCTCAGGGAACCCACTACACGGATACTGACGTCACCGCCCTCCGCGAAAAACTAGCTCCCGTAATGTCAGATCTAGATGTGGATGTTGTCCTCAGCGGCCATGACCACATCTACACCCGAACCCACCTCATGGACGGCCTTACCCCAGTTGAAACCCCGGGCAAGCGTGGCGACGTCCTCGACCCCAACGACGGCGAGGTCCTTTACATCACCACCAGCTCCGCCGGTGGCGGTAAGTTCTATGATTTCCAGGGCGAAGACGGCAAAAAGTACCCCAATGCCCGCATGGAGAACATGGATCCAGCGCTAGTGCACGATTCCACTGCGTTCTGGCGCCAGGACTACGACGAGGACTACATGGTCGTCGATGTGACCGGTGAGACCCTCACCTTCCGCACCTACAACGCCAACAATCCGTATCTGGTGGATAAGGTCACCATCAACAACAATGACCGCGCTATCCCTGAACCTCGTGACGAGGAGCCCACCACTCCAGCACCTGCCACGACCACTGAGGTCGTCACGACTGTGGTCCCTACGAACATCACCACCACCGAAACCAAAGAGGTTCCCACCACGGTAACCACTACTCTCCCCGCAGAGAAGACGACCAAAGTCATCACGACGACGGTCCCGACCACCGAAGTAAAGACAGAAACCAAGGACGTGCCCACGACGATCACGTCCACTGTGAAGGAGCCTGCACCGGCCGAGGTCGAGACCAGAGTAGTTCCCACTACAGTCACGTCCACTGTAAAAGAGCCAGGCACAACTAAAGTAGAGACCACAGCCGTTCCCACTACCGTCACTTCCACTGTTAAGGGAGACGGTGGGACCAAGGTGATTACCAAGGAGGTTCCAACGACGCTTACCTCCACGGTCGTGGTCCCCGGTGGCACACGGACCGAGACCAAGGTAGTGCCCACCACGATTACCTCTACTGTGGCTGGTAAGCCGCAGGAACCGTCCGAGCAGAAACCACGCCCCTCTGAGGAACCGTCTAAGGAGCGGGTGTCTTGCGAGGAGATTTCCTCGGGGTCGTCGGGAAGCTCGGCGCACTCTTCTGAGAGCTCCTCGGACGAGGATTGCATGTCTTCGCGCGGCGGCGTAATTGGATTCCTGCTCGGTGCAATCAGTGCACTAGTCGTCGCCGGCGGCGCGGCTGCCCTGGCCCCGAACAGCCCACTTCGCGATAACATTCAGCACATGCTCAACTCGATTTTCGGGATCTACATCAGACTGTTCTAATCACCCCCTAGACAACGGTGGTGCCTTGCTGAAATGTCCCTTAAGCCTAGCCGCGCTCACGACGATCGTCGTTCACGGTAAATAGTGCCCCGAACCTGCAAAAGATTTCGGGGCTTATTTACGGTGACGGTAAGGTCTAGCCTTGGAGTCGGCCTTCGGGCCGAGCGGTCCGAGGACAGCAAACGAGAAGACCCACCAGCCGAAGGGACTGGTGGGTCTCGGAAGTTGGTAGCGGGGGCCGGATTCGAACCGACGACCTCTGGGTTATGAGCCCAGCGAGCTACCGAGCTGCTCCACCCCGCGTCGAGATGTACTTCCAAACATCAAGCGCTCTGCACACTGTCCCGTGCGCTGGCGACTCATGTAACTATACAGACACCATGGCGCCTACCCAAATCCCCTGGGCAGGCGCCATCTTACGCTGAGGCGCCAGGCTTGATTCCCGGCGCTGGTTTCGACTTACTGGGACTGCAGCGAGCGGTAGTCCTCCACTGCCTTGTCCAGCTCGTCTAGGGCCTTGCCGTACTCCTCGAAGGAGCCGCCCTTGGCCTTGTCCACACCGTCGAGGGCCTTGTTGATGGCGTCGATGGCCTCACCTTCGTTGGATGCCTTCGGAGCGGAAGCCGGTCCGGATGCCTCAGAATCCTTGTCATCCTTGGCGTCCTTCTGGTCACCGTCGGACTTCTCCTTGTCATCCTTGTCGGTCTTCTCACCCGAGTCGCCCTCGATCTCCGTGATGTCTTGGGCTGCCTTCGGGTCGATGCCGACCTGCTCCAGGGCCTCACCAATCGTCGGGGCATAGCCCACGCGGCCCTTGTAGGACACCAGCACGCGCAGCAGCTTCGGGAATGCGGATTCCTGGCCCTTACGCTGCGAGTAAATCGGCTCAAGGTAGAGGATCTCTCCTCCGCCCACCGGCAGTGCCAGCAGGTTACCGTTCTTCAGGTCATTCGAGCCCTGCCACAGCGTGCGGTCACGAGCCACCTGGTCAGAGGACATCATGGCATCCTGCGCCTGCTTCGGGCCCTGGGTTTGGGTGTTCGTCGGCAGCACGCGCACGGTGATGTCACCGTAGGTCTCCGGGTCAGAAGACACCGCCATGTGCGCGGAGAGGAACTGACGGTTTAGACCACGGTAGGAGGTGATGAGCTGGAAGCTCGGCTTAGTGGTCTCCGGGTCAGAAGCCAGCACGTAGTACGGCGGCTGGTTCAAGCCCTGGGACTCGCCGGCGGTCGGGTCCTCCGGGACGGACCAGAAGGCGTCGTTGTTGAAGAAGACGCCCGGGTCATCCACGTGGTACTTGGCCAGCAGGTTGCGCTGCACCTTGAACATGTCCTCCGGATAGCGCAGGTGCTGGCGCAGCTCGTCGGAAATCTCCGACTCTGGCTTGACGACGCCCGGGAACACACCCTCCCAAGCCTTGAGCACGGGGTCTTCGGTGTCGAACTCGTAGAGGTCAACGGTGCCATCGTAGGCGTCGACAGTCGCCTTCACCGAGTTACGAATGTAGCCCACCTGATCATTGACCAAGCGCTGCGTCGTGCCCGTCGGGTTCTGGGTATCCTGGGTGGTCTCCGTCAGCGAGGTGCGCTGCGAATACGGGAGGGAATCCAGGGTGGTGTAACCATCCACAATCCACTTGATGCGGCCATCGATGACTGCCGGGTAGGTGGAGGAATCCGTCGTCAGCCACGGGGCGACCTTCTCCACGCGCTCACGCGGGTCACGGTCATAGAGAAGCTTGGATTCGGAACCGACGCGTTCCGACAGCAGGAAGTTCAGCTCTTGATACTTCAGGGCAAAGGCTGTGCGGTCAACGATATTGCCAATATCAACGCCGCCTTTACCGTCATAGGTGTAGGTGGAGGTATCGGTGTCATACTCCACCGGCTGGTCACCGGTCTTGCCCACGATGGCGTAATCCATGCCATCACGTGCACTCGCAATCACCGGACCATAGTAGATACGCGGCTCGTCCACCTTGATGCCCAAGGATTCTTCAGCGTTTTGGGTCTCACCCTCGCCTTCAGCGTCCTTGCCGGACTGAGTCTGCAGGTCAGCCACCGTGAAGATGGGGAAACCACCACGAGCAGAGCCTGCATCGCGGGCCACCTCATCCACCTTGTTGGCTTGCGCGGCGATAAAGCCGTTGCCGTGGGTATACACGGTGTGGCGGTTAATCCAGTTCTGCTGGTTCTCCTGCAGCTCGTTGGGATCCAACTCGCGGGCGGCCACCACGAAGTCACGGATTTCGCCGTCAATCTCGTAGCGGTCCATCGCCAGAGTCTCCGGGAAGCCATAGAAGTTCTTTAGCTGCTGCATCTGAGTAAACGTCGGCGCCAGAATGTCTGGGTCCAGCAGGCGGAGGTTTGAGATGGTGGAGTCATCTGAACCCACCTTGTCATCGGAAACGTCTCCTGCTCCCCAGTTCTCCTCGTAGGTCACCTTGTCCTCAGTAAGCCCGTACGCAAAGCGGGTGGACTCGATATTGCGGGAGATGGATTCAGCTTCTTTAGCCTGGCGGTTCGGGTTAACGGAGAAGCGCTCCATGATGAGTGGCCAACCCTGACCAATGACAAGTGCGGACAGCACCATGAGCACCACGGCAAGACCAGGGATGCGCAGGTCCTTAATCACCACAGCAGAGAAGATTGCTACCGCCACAAAGATGCCGATGATCATGAGGATGATTTTTGCCGGCAGGTAGGCATTGATATCGGTATAAGAACCACCGGTGAACAGCGAGTGCTGGTTGTAGAGCAGCTGGTAGCGCTCCAGCCAGTAGCCAGCCACCTGCAGCAGCATCCAGATACCGGCGGTCACAGCCAGCTGGGTACGCGCGGGTTTCGACAGCGAACCGCGGACACCAGCCGCACGGTTACCAATACGGATTCCGCCCAGGATGTAGTGACCCACCAGCGCGATGAGGAAGCACACTGCAAACAGCATTGAGAAAGCGTTGACCAGCATGGACCATACAGGCAGGCGGAAGGCGTAGAAGCCCAAGTCGTGGTGGAACTGCGGGTCAGTAAATCCGAAGTCATGCGAGTTGAGGAAGAGCATGACTGTGCGCCAGTTGGCCTGGCCCAGCAAACCGGAGACGACACCGATAAGCAGCGGGATGGTCTTGAGGAAGACCCCCATGGTGCGCTCAATGGACTTGCGGTACTGGTAGACCGGCGAGTTGAGATCAGCCATATCCAGCGAACCACCACGGCCACGCCATACCAGTAGCCCGGCGACGTAGGTGATAGCGGCGGCAACGAGTCCGAAGACAAGGAAAAGCACGATCCGAGTGATCAGGGTCTTGGTGAAGACCCCGCGGTAATCAATCGCACCGAACCACTTCCAGTCCGTGTAGAAGCCCACGAACATGGGGCCGATGAACAAGAGGACAGCGATGATAGCGACGACCCAAGACAGTGCTCTGGGAGGACGTTTCATCGGGGCGGTGGGTCGGTTCAGTCCGGAAGCCAACTCCAGCTCCAATCAGGTCTCGTGCGAACATAGAGGTATCAAGCTTCTAGTCTAGAGAAGCACTAACCCCGTCAACGAACAAGGACGCTTATGAGTTCCCAACCCAATTCCCAGCCAGCTGTCAACCGCGCGCTCAACAAGGCGATGCGCGAGGCCGTCGACTTCATTCACGCCGAGGGCTGGGATGCCCCACCTACTCTGTTTGCGCTCGTACCTACCGAGTTATTCGCTGCCCAGTTGGGTGATGTGGATGAAGAGTCGCCGCTTACCCTTGTCGTCCAAGAGCTACCGGAAGGCATTGAGCCAGGGTCGGAGCACTTAGCAGAATACGTAGCTCGCCTGGCATGGCCACGCGAGATTGCCGGAGTCATCCTGGCACAGGAAATCATGTTTAAAGACACGGAGGACGCCGCGCTTAGCGACGCCCACCCCGCCCGCCTCTTCTCCGGTGTCCTCCGCGACGGCGTAGGCGAGGACGGCTCGGACGGCGCTGAGCTTACCCTCCTGCAGCTGCGCCCCACGGAGGAAGAGCTGGAAGCAGCTGGCCCCTTCGCCGAGGACGACATTCAACTGCGCGGAGGGCCAAACGTAGCACCGGGCGTCATCGCTGCCCTGCGCTACGGTTTAGAGCAGGATCCAGACGAGCTTATTTAATCGTCTAAACTGGGCAGATAGCATTAAGCATTATCGAGTTATTCAGCAGTACCGCTTTGTAGAGGAGCCACCCCACCGTGCGTTTGACCACCCGCCTCACCGCCGCTGCCTCAGCCGTGCTCGCCGCCGGCGCGCTGTTGAGCGCATGTGGGAATAAGGAAACCCCCGAGCCGTCGCCGGCTACCTCGCCTGTTGCGTCAACAGATTCAGAGGAGCCCAGCTCCGCGGCCGCTACCTCGACATCTGAAGAAGAGAGCGAGACCAGCTCTGCGGAAGAAACCACGTCCGCCAAGGACTCGGAGTCCGCACCGGCCTCGGAGTCTGAATCCAGCTCCGATGACGCGGACGAGTCCGAATCCGCTGAGCCAAGCTCGGCATCGGACGGGAAGTTCGAGGCTTCGGTGGACAAAGCCTATGCAATTTTCGGCGGCTTGGTTCCCGAGGAGATCTTTGAGGAGTTTGATCGCTGCGACCCGAACGGTGTGACGGATTCTTTCAATTGCTCTGGATCCAAGGTGGGCCAGTTCCAGTTCTTCAAGTCCAAGGCCAAGGCTTCCCAGACCACCCAGGTGCTCACGGAACTGCGCAGCTCGCGCGTCGTGGAGGACAGCGGCAACCGCGTCGTGGGCTGGTCCATGTTGGGCAACACTGCCATCCTTACCGTCGTGGATAACGATGAAGGTCTCATCATGCAGCAGATGATTTCCACCGACCAGGACGATCCGGAGGAGCGCCTGAAGGAACTAGGCCTCGTCTAGTCTCACCGCGCGCGGTCAGGCAGGCCGCGTGCGATTATTTCGCGCACGTCTCGACCTCGTCGCCGGCAGCAAAGTCGTGCATGGCTGTGATGGCGTCGTCGAGAGTATGCACCTTGGCTACCACCATGTCACCGGTATCGCGACTGATGGCCTCGGCACAGTTTTCTGCTGGGGAGAGGAAGAGCTGTGCGCCCGCATCCCGGGAGGCACGAACTTTATGGACAATTCCGCCGATAGGGCCGACCTTTCCATCTTCACCGATGGTGCCCGTGCCAGCAACCGTCGTGCCGCCCGTGAGGTCTTCGGTGGAAAGTTTGTCGATGACCGCCAAGGTAAACATCATGCCCGCCGAAGGGCCACCGATGTCCTGCAGGTTGTAATCCACCGTGATGTCTTCGGTGGGAACCGACGTCATGAGGATGCCAAGGAGCGGAATGCCCTTGTCCTCCGGGTGGGCGCCGAGAGTGACCTTCTCGGTGCGGTCCTTACCGTCGCGGGTGATGTCGAGCGTGACGTCATCGCCGGGAGCCAGTCCTCGGATTTTCTCTTGGACCTCGCCGGGTTCGGTAACGGGTTCGGAATTGACGGCGGTGATGATGTCGCCGTCGTGAAGCGTGGCGGCCGCGGGGGCGTCGTCAAGCACCTGTGCCACCTCGATACGCACGGGTTTGTTGAGGTAGTCCATGGCGGCCACAGTGGCAGCTGACTCAGACTGGGTAAAGGCCTGCTGGTTCGCCTCCTGTACCTCCTCGTCGGTCTTGCCCTGCGGGATGATGTTTTCGATAGGTACGAGAGTGTCATCAGTAAACAGCCAACGCCCCAGCGCCTGCGCCATCGTCATGTTGGTGCGCACCGATACCGTTGTCATGTTGAGCTGGCCGGTGGGCTGGTACGTCTCCGGCGCTTCCACGTCGACGACCTGCATTCCCTCTAGCTCACCGAGCGTGTCCACAACAGGCCCCGGGCCTTCTGCGGCATACGGAACCGTCAGAGTAATGTCCGTCCCCGGGATGTGGTCCACGCTGAGCAGAGCTCCCGTAAGCACCACCGGAATCGCTCCCCAGGTCAGGGTACGGAGGCGGCGAGTTCGAAGGTTCTGCTGTTGATTCACGGAGAAACAGCCTACAACGTCTGATGGTCTGTTCGCTCTCAGCGTTGCCGAAGACCTAGAATCCATGACCTGGGAACCGGTAGATTGGGGCGCATGAGCAACGGATTCGGTTTTTCCTTCCCCAACAACGATGATGACGACGACAAGGATCGTCGCGACCAGAACCCGTTCGGCGCCTTCGGCTTCAGCGCGGGTGGCGCTGGCGGTGGCGGTGGCCTAGGCGATCTTCTCAATCAATTTGGTCAGATGCTATCCGGTATGGGTTCCTCCATGAACTCCCCGGAAGGCGCCGGCCCGGTCAACTATGACTTGGCCAAGCGCATTGCCCTGCAGCAGATCTCCGGTGATAAAGAGGTCAATGATAAAGACCGCACCGCCGTCCAAGAATCGGTACGCCTTGCCGAGCTGTGGCTTGATGACGCCACCTACCTTCCCACGGCCTCGGGTACCGTGACCGCGTGGAACTCCGCTCAGTGGCTCGAGGAAACCCTCCCGATGTGGCAGCGCATGGTGACCCCCGTGGCGGAACACATGAACAACGCGCAGCTTGAGTCTTTGCCGGAGGAGGCCCGCGACATGATGGGCCCCCTGACCTCAATGATGAATTCGATGTCCGGCATGAACTTCGGCATGAAACTGGGCCATGCTCTTGGTGATCTCGCCTCGCAGGCACTGACCGGTTCCGACTTCGGACTGCCGGTCTCCCCCGCTGGCACCACGGCGCTCCTGCCGCACAATATTCAGGCCATCGCCCGTAACCTCAACGTTCCCGGACAGGAGGTGCTCGTCTACATCGGCGCCCGTGAGGCCGCCCGTCAGCGCCTGTTCAAGCACGTGCCGTGGTTGGTGGAGCGCCTCGTGTCCTCCGTCGAGGAGTACGCCATGGGCCTCGTCATTGACACCTCCCACATTGAGGAAGCGACCCGCGAGCTCAACCTAGAATCCGGTGACCCGCAGGCTATTCAGGATGCGATGGGCAAGCTGCAGGGCATGGACCTCTCCCCGCGCATCACCTCGCGCAACGCCGGTGCCGCGTCCCGTCTGGAAACCCTTCTGGCGCTCGTCGAAGGCTGGGTCGAGCACGTGGTTACCGAGGCCCTGAGTGAGCGCATTCCGTCGACGAAGGCGATGAATGAGGCATGGGCACACCGCCGCTCCACCGGCGGTTCTGCGGAAAAGGCCTTCTCCCAGGTCGTCGGCATTGAGCTCAATGCCCCGAAGGTGGAGGCTGCCGCGGAGCTGTGGCGTCGCGCCACCGTGGCCGTGGGCCCAGACAAGCGCGATTCCGCGTGGGATCACCCAGACCTGCTGCCGACTGCGGAGCACATCGACAACCCTGCCTCCTTCATTGATGGCCTGCTCGATGACAGCACCGACGAAGGTTTTGAAGAGGAATTCTCCAAGCTGGAGGAAATGCTCAAGCAGCAGACCGAGGACACTGCGGAGGACTCTGGGAAGGACTCTGCGGAGGACACGGACGAAGACGACGCTGACGGTAAGGACTCCCGCGACTAGCGGAAGCGCTGATAGGCCTCCAAATAGCCCTTGGCGCGCTCCGCCTTGGGCGCACGATCTGCCCATTCCCAAAACTCCGGGCCATGACCGGAAATGAAGGTGTGGGTCAGCTCGTGGATAATGACCGCGTCGAGAACGTACTCGGGAACGTCCTGCAGCCGGTCCGAAATGCGAATATCTCCCGTTGAGGTAGTGCAACTGCCCCAACGGGATTTTTGATTGCTTACCCAGCGAATGGATCCCACTGTCGCGCGGCCGTCGAGAAAACGCGCATTAAGGGAGCGGGCGCGGGCTTGGAGGGAGGCGTCGGAAAGCTGCGCCGAAGAGTGCTTCTTCCGCGCCTTCCCCACGATGTCCGCTACAGCCTTCTCCTCCTCCGCCGCCGACATCCACGCCGGGATGCGGACTTCCAGCACACCATCGACGCTGCGGGCCTGGACGGTGCGCCGGCGCCGGGCTGAGCGAATGACACGGACTTCGGGGTGACTCGACATGACAGGGCATTCTACCTGTGGTGCAATAGAGACCCACCGCGGCTAGGAGGGATGCCGCGCGACGGGGGGGAAGAAAATATGGCAGCACAAGCCTATACGCTGGCGCCGGACGTGGTCGTTCTCGAACGCGAGCCGGGAATGGTGCAATGCGGAATGGACGCCACGCGCGTCGGGGTGCTAGAAGCACATCCACAATTGGCGAGTGTCCTCAACCGGCTTCGGACGCCGCTGACCAGGCAAACGATTGAGAATTTGATTGCCCGTACGGGGCTATCACCTGCTGCTGCGCGCAGTCTTGTCGACGACCTCATTAGCTACCACATCTTGTGGCCGGAACCGCGACTCCAACGCATCGCGGTGCTTGGAAACTCGGTGTTAGCCGATGAGCTTCGCGACGCACTTCTGGGTGACCACTTCCAGCCCCGCACTCCCCTCCACACCGAATCAGCCGCTGATTACATCGACAACGTGGCGGGCTACCTTCCAATCGTGGCGGTAGACATGCTCGGTGGTGCCGTGGACTGGGCACGGGCACTCCACCGGAGCACAGCGACGTGGCTGCCGGTATCCATGTTGGACGCCCGGGGCATTATTGGTCCGGTACGTGTCAATGGTGCAGGCCCCTGCCCCATGTGTGCGCACCTGCACCGTATTGATGCTGATGCGCAATGGCATGAGGTGGCACAACGGGCTGATGCGGCCGCACGGCCAGGGGATCCCATCGTGCGCACCGCAGTTGTCATGCACGCGGTGGTCACCATCCGCCGCCTCATGGGCCGCCCCTCCCCACCTGGGGCTCCGCAAGCACGGCCTCTAGCCGGGGAGCTCAGGGAGATTGATCCCTACGGCATGGACCAACATCGCTTCGTTCTGGAGCATCCACGCTGCCCATACTGTTCGGGCTAAGGCCTCCTGATTGCTGGTTATACGCGTAAGAGCGCTTAACGTGTTGAAGCGATGATCTGCAGAACTTCCGCGCCGTAGCGCTCCAATTTCGTCGGGCCGACGCCTGAGACATCGAGCAGTTCCGCTTCCGTGGCGGGAAGCGCCTCCGAGATGGCCTGCAAAGTGGCGTCAGAAAAGACTACGTACGCAGGTACTTTAGAGTCCTTCGCCACCGAGGAACGCCACGACCTCAGCGCGTTGAAGACATCCTCATCCCCTTCGTACTCGCACCATTCGTGGCGGCCCAACACCTTTTCTGCAGGGCTGGTGAGCTCGCTGGAGCACACCCTGCAGCGCCGCGGGCGATAACGGCGATTGCTCGACTCGCTTTCCTCGATGCTCGGCACGAGGCCGTCGAGGAAACGGGTCCGCTCGCGCGATGCCCGCGAACCGGTGGTCTTTGCTAACGCCCACGACAGGGCCAGGTGCTCGCGGGCACGAGTAATGCCCACGTAGAACAGGCGGCGTTCCTCTTCCACCTGCTCATCGCCAGCTTTGATGGCGTGGTTAATGGGCAACAGCTTTTCCGTGAGACCGACGAGGAAGACCGCATCCCATTCCAAGCCCTTAGCAGCGTGAATGGTAGCCAAGGTAACCCCCTCCATGGTGGGGTTGTGCTTGTTTTCTGAGCGGCGGTGCAGCTCTCCCAGCACGCCGTTGAGATCAATGCCCTCGTGGTCCTCCACAATCTGGGCAATGAGATCCACGAGTGCGCTTAGTGACTGCCATCTCTCGCGTGCCTGAGCACCCTGTGGTTCCGTAGCCGTCAATCCCAGCTCCACGAAAGCCGCGCGGGCAACGGCAACCGGATCATCCGGGAGGTCATCACGACGCGATGCGGCGATAAGCACACGGATAGCCTCTAGGATTTCGGGGCGCCGGAAGAAACCTTCACCGCCGCGGACTTGGTAGACCACTCCGGCATCCGCC
Organism: Corynebacterium sp. FDAARGOS 1242; assembly: GCF_016889985.1. Taxonomy (NCBI): domain Bacteria; kingdom Bacillati; phylum Actinomycetota; class Actinomycetes; order Mycobacteriales; family Corynebacteriaceae; genus Corynebacterium; species Corynebacterium sp. FDAARGOS 1242. The sequence continues at coordinate 1,628,772 of NZ_CP069568.1, forward strand.
AGCGCCTGCTCAAACTGTTCCGACTGCGCGTTGATCCGATAGAGGATGGCAATCTCAGAAGCTTTCACGCCCTGGTTAAGCAAGGTCAGCACCTGCCCCGCGACTTCCTTGGCTTCTACCTCCTCGGATTCATAAGCCTTAAAGGTGGGCTCTGGACCGGGCTCGCGCATGCCTTGCAGCTCCAGCCGGGTACCGGCGGCACGTCCGGTGGCCTTTGCAATGACCTCATTAGCCAACTGCGTGACCTGCGGGGTGGAGCGGTAATCTCGCTGCAATTTAATCATGGTGGCCTGCGGATAGGTGCGAGAAAAGTCCAACAGGTACTCCGGTGAAGCGCCGTTGAAGGAGTAAATGGTCTGGTTGGCATCACCCACGACCGTGAGGTCATCACGGTCCCCCAGCCAGGCTTCAAGGACACGCTGCTGCAGCGGTGTGACATCCTGGTACTCATCCACGACAAACGTGCGGTACTGCTCACGGAATACTTCCGCAACCGATGGCACATTCTCAATGGCCCCGGCAATGTGCATGAGGAGGTCATCGAAATCGAGGTACATGAGATCCGGAGTGGATTTCATGTCCTCATAGCGGCGGAAGACCTCGGCGACGGCCTGCGCATCACCCGGGGCCTCGCGGTCTGTGCTCTCGATGACACCCGGATAGCCCTCGGGGCCAATGAGCGATGATTTGGCCCACTCGATTTCCCCCAGGAAATCACGAATAGTGTCCTTGGTATTGTCGAGGCCTAATGAGCGGACTGCGCGTCCGACAAGGCTGAATTTGTTATCAATGAGCTGCCACGGCAAGTCCCCCGCTACTTGCGGCCAAAAATACTTCAGCTGCCGGCGGGCGGCGGCGTGGAAGGTTTGCGCCTGCACTCCCCCCACTCCCATCTGGTTAAGCCGCTCGCGCATCTCACTTGCCGCACGGGTGGTGAAGGTGACAGCGAGGACTCGCTGGGGATTAACAAAGCCCTGGTCCACCATGTGGGCGATGCGGTAGGTAATCGTTCGGGTTTTACCCGTTCCGGCGCCCGCCAAGATGCACACAGGGCCGCGCGGCGCCGTAGCGGCGGCACGCTGGTCCTCATCGAGCAGGGACAGATCCGGTCTCATCACCGTGGAACCACTCCATAATCATCGTGTGTGCAATTGAGCCCTTACGGGCAATGGTCATGCTCGGCAGGTCACCGCGGGACACCCACCGTACTTCTGCGAGCTCTTCGTCAGTATCGCACACGGCCTCGACATCCTCCGTGACGGCAGAAAAGCCCACCATAAGGGACCCACTTGGCGGCCACGGCTGGGAACCCCAGTACCGCACGGTATGCAGACGACGACCGGTTTCCTCGAGCGCTTCACGCACCATGGCGTCCTCGAGGGTTTCGCCCGGCTCTACGTAGCCAGCAATGAGAGAAAAGAATTCTGGGCGGTGGCGGTTGCGCGCCAGAAGAATACGCTCCGACTCTGGGTGGTGAATAATGCCGATCACCGCTGGGTCAAGACGGGGAAAGACATAACGATCTCCAGCGCGCCCTACCACGCCGGGAGCGGGGTATTGCAATTCCTCGCCCGTGCGCGGATCGAAGCGCGCTTCACGACGATTCCGGATCACATGTACAGCTTTGAGGATGTCACTCTGGCCGTTGAAGAACGAGGCATCCTGCAACGTGCCGAGCTTCTCAGCAATCGCTGTATCCAGCAGGAAGGCGTAAACAGCGCCAGCTTCAACAAGAATGTCACCGGCAGGTTCTGCCACGAGGACAGGCTGGCCTTCGGCATCAACTGGGATGCGGCCGGTCTCGGTGACTGGCAGGAACATTACTTGTCGTCGTCCTCGTCCTCATCGGTATCGTCGATGGATTGGTTCACTTCGTGCTTGATGTAGAGCAGGCGGTCACCCGGCTTGAGCGCATAGGCATCGGCGGTATCAACGCGGTGCAGCTCATTATTGCGCAGGACCGCGAGCACAATATCTGCAAGGTGACGCGGGTTAGAACCAACCTCAAACTCGCGCACAGCGCGCTCGGCGACGGAGAAGCCCTCGTTCGGGGAGAGCAAATCTTCCATCATTTCCACCACCGTCGGTGTGACGGTGGCAAGACCTAGCAGACGGCCCGCGGTCTCAGCAGAGGTCACCACTGAGTCTGCACCCGATTGCAAGAGAAGGTGGCGGTTCTCGGATTCTCGGACTGAAGCCACCACCTTGGCCTTGGGGTTGAGCTCGCGCACGGAAAGCGTACACAGCACGGCAGTATCGTCCGTGGATGGAGTCACAACAACGGATGAGGCATTTTGCACACCGGCGATGCGCAAAACATCCTGCTTGGTACCGGAACCATAGATGGTCACCAGACCGTGGTGTTCAGCATTAGCCAGTGCGGCGCGGTTGGTATCGACGACCACGATCTGGGAGGCAGGAACATCATCCGCGATAAGAGCCGCCACCGCACCGGCGCCCTTCGTGCCATAGCCGATAACGACAGTGTGGTTACGCAATTGCTTTCTCCAATTCTGGATTTCAAATGTGCGACGGGCTCGGTCAGTGAGCACCGACAAGGTCGCTCCAACCAACAAAACAAGGAAGAGCAGACGGGCCGGGGTAACAACGGCGAGGTTGAGGAAACGTGCCTGCGGAGTAACGGGAACAATGTCACCATAGCCCACTGTGGTCAGCGAGACCGCCGAATAATAGGCAGCATCGAGCAGCGACAGGTCCTCGCTGTATCCATCGCCGTCAAAGTAGACGACGATAGTGACGAGGACGAGAAGGCCGAAAGCCCACAGGACGCGGCGTGCCAGCTGCTTCCACGGGTTGGTGCTCTCCGTACGCGGGAGAGTAATGACGTCAATCAACGCATGGTCAGGCTGCGAGGTTAACTCAATCTGCGGCAAAAAACGCGATGTCAAGCGTTTGCCTAAATGCTTGGCCACTAAGCGCCAACCTCCCTTAAACGGAGCGAATGTACCGTGAGACTACCTTAGACTTAACCCGGGCGGGGTGGAAACTGCAGAGTCCACAAGCTCAGCAAGGCGAGCGCCAGTAGGCAAGTTCTCCGGCTCTAGCAGGAAGTTTTCTTGGACGTAGAAGAAGGCTGCTCGGACAGAGTCGACGTCGTGGATACGGCGCCATGCTTCTGCATAGACAGCAAGCTGGATTTGCGCAGAGGTCAGCGCAGAGCCCTGAGGGCGCCGGCCCGTCTTCCAATCCACGATGAGCCAAGTTCCGTCGGGCTGCTGGAATACCGCATCCATGCGACCACGCACGACGGAATCACCGATGGTGATTTCAAAAGGTGCCTCAACATGTGCTGGGGTACGCTGAGCCCACTCGGAAGCCAAGAACGCTTCCTTGAGGGATTCGAGGTCGTGGTCGGGCTCATCGTGGGAGCCTGGTAGCTCATCTTCACCCAAGAGCGCTGGTGCGCCGAAGCGGTCTTCGAGCCAGGCGTGGAAGGCGGTACCGCGCTTGGCGTAGGAATTCGGCTTGAAGGGAATGGGGCGACGCTGACGGCGTGCGAACTGAATCGGGTCAGCTGACATGGCCACCATGTCGGAGGCCGTCAACTCACTCGGAAGCTCTACATCGACAACTGGAGCGTGCAGCGCCTTGTGCTCCTCAATAAGCGCGCTGGCCTCCTGCTCCCACAGCTCGAAGGTCTCGCCATCTCGCAATGCTGGAAGCCCCTTCATCGCGGCGCGAACCGCAGCGGCGGCATCAACCGCCCGGGGCTGTGGAGTCAGCGATGGGAAGTAAGCTTCACGCTCCGTGCCTTCCTCAGCCTCGACGGGGAGGTCCGGTACCTCCCAGTGAACGACAAGTTCTGGGTGCTTATCTGCCAACAACTGTAGATAAGAGTACGGGCCCTTCCTGCTCTTTCCCTTGGCCTTGTTCGTACCGGAGCCCGTCACTGTCAGCGTGGACTCTGTGCGTGTCATCGCTACGTAGAAAAGACGCGCTGCTTCCTCTGCTTGGAATTCACGGTCAAGCTCCTTGAACGCCTCACAAGCCTTACCAAACTCCGAGCGCTTCACCGCATCATCGGGCAGTTCGATGTAGTCATCATCGCCAGGCGCCTTCTCAATCTTCGTAAGGAAGGTCTCTGCCTGAGCTTTGTAGCTCGAGGAGTCTGCATGTGCCACGCACACGTGCTCCCATTCCAGGCCCTTAGCTTTGTGCACGGTCATAATCTGTACGCGGTTGCGTACAACCGGCACCTCGCCCAAGGCGAGTCCGTCCTCCTTTTCCTTGGCCAGCTCGAAGTAATCCAGCAACGCGGTCAAACTATCTCCATGGAAACCGGCTACAAGGTCAGCAAAGGCATCGAGGTGCGTTGCTCCTCCCGGCTTTCCGGCAGCGAGAACCTCAGTGCGCACACCAAAGACGAGCTCAATGTCAGCAAAAATGTCATTCAACGATTTGCCCAGTGAATATGTGCGCAGGTAACGCAGCTTGGCAGCGACCTCCTCCATTCGCTCGAGGCCTTCAGCGCTGTAGCGATCACGTTCGCCTAGATCAGCAAGGGCGTCCGCGAGCCCCAACACTTGGTCGGGCCCTTCAGCAGTGATGGATTCCACCTGAGCAGTGAGGTACTCCAGCGGGTCGCCCCCTTCCCACCGCAGGCGGCCATCAGTAGTACCGGCCAAATTGCGCTGACGTGAGTGGAGGGCCTGAATATCGGAGATGCCTAGGCCACACATCGGCCCGGTGAGCATGCGCAAAGCTGCTGTGGTGTCCTGGGGACGGACCAGCAACGTCGCGACTGCGACGAGGTCTTGAATTTCGGGGCGCCACAGGAGGCCACCGACTCCAAAAATCTCATTCGGAACACCAACCTCATCGAGGGCTGCCGCGATGAGAGGTGATTGTTTGTTGGTGCGCACCAACACTGCCGCACTAAACTCCTCGCCTTCGGGAGTGGCTTCATAAAGCTCGCGCAAGTGTTCCGCAATGAAGGTTCGTTCTTCTGTTTCCGTGGCAAAGTAGCCCAACTCGACGGTTCCTGCCGGTGCAGTCGGCTTGGGCGAAAGCTCATCAACGGGGCGCTCCCCTGGGCTTTCAGAGAAAAGCTTCGCAGCCACATCATTAGCCAGCTCGAGCGCCGAGGAGGGATTGCGCCACGAGGTGGTGAGCTGGTCCTTCGGCGCATCCGAACCATCCGGTTGTGGGAAGTCGGTGACAAAAGCCGCAAGGTTTTCCGCGGTGGCCCCACGCCACCCATAAATCGACTGCATGGGGTCACCCACTGCGGTCACCGATAGCCCCTCACGTGGCCCGCCGAAAAGAGAGCGCAGCAAAATACGTTGCGCGTGGGAGGTGTCTTGGTATTCGTCGAGCATCACGACGCGATAGCGCGCGCTTTGCTGCTCGCCCAAGAGTGGGAAGTTCTTCGCCAAGGTCGCAGCAATAGACATCTGCTCACCAAAAGTTATGACTCCTCGCTCAGCTTGCTCCTTCTTGAGAGCTTCCACAAGAGGCAGGTATTCCAAACGAAGACGCTGCGTGTCCAGGTAGCTCTGCACCTTGTCGCTGAATTCCTTGCCATTCTTGCGAGTCTTCTCAAGGTCCTCCGCAGTCTTGCGGAAAATCTCCTCGTGCTCACGCAAGGAAGCTGGATCCTTAAGTTCGCCATCCATGGTCTGCGCGAGGTTCAAAAGGGTGGCAGCCACCGTTGCCACTGCGTGATCAGTGCTCAAGGAACCGGCATAGTTACTCACTACTTCATGAGCAATGGCGTAGCGTTCAGCCTCCGTAATGATGCGTGCACTCGGCTCCACCGGCATGAGGAGCCCGTATTCACGGACAAGGTCACCTGCGTAGGAGTCATAGGTGGACACCTTTGGCACGATATTCTCCACGGCTTCGGCGGCAGGACTACCGGGGCGAAGGATGCCTGAAGAGCGCAAGGTCAACAACTGACGGCGAATACGCTGCTCGAGCTGCTGTGCCGCTTTACGAGTGAAGGTCAAACCGAGAACCTGTTCAGGACGCACAAGACCGTTGGCTACTAGGGACACGACGCGTGAGGCCATCGTCTCAGTCTTGCCCGCGCCAGCACCGGCAACGACTAGCTTCGGTCCAAGTGGACCTTCGATGACGGCAGCTTGTTCATCGGTAGGAGGGAAAGGCTTGCCTAGGGCAGTAGCCAGTTCCTCAGGACTGAAGTGGTGAGTGGGGTTCTGAGGGTGATTAGGCATTGGTCACCAGACCTCCTTCGTTCATGACAGGGCAGATGGAGCGGATGGGGCAACGATCACAGCCGTCGTTCTCACGGGCAGTAAGACCCGGCCCCCGCAGCTCTGCGACGAGGGCTGGTAGCTGTGCTGCAAACTCGTCGAGTTCCTCCGGTGGCTTAGCTGTTTGTTCACGTTCCGTCACACTTGCTGCTGAGGTACGTGGATACACCAGCCGGCTCGTGGCACGGGGCACACCTTCGCCGGTGCGAATTGCCTTTACTTGTTCCTCATCTGCAGAGTCCTCCATGACGAGTTCTCCGTGGGCAAGGGCTAACTGATAGGTCAACAGCTGGGTGTTGTCTCGTGCAGCTTCCTTCGTTGCTGCCTGCGAGCCTGTCTTGAGATCGATTACGGCGTACTCATCGCCCTCTTTCATGAGTCGATCGATATACCCGCGGATAGTCACATCCGGGGAAACGTCGACGGAGACACGGACTTCGACACCGACCGGTTCCAACGTGGTGGACAGCAACCAGCTATGGGTGCGATCGATGAGCCGCTCGAAATCAGCAAGCTCGGCATCGCGGCGCCACAAGGGGCCGTCGAGCATCGAAGCGAAGGCTTCTATCACGAGTTTCTTCGCAGTACCTGGTTCAACACCACGACCTAAAGCTTCGAGGAAGGCATGGGCAAGGTTGCCACGTACAAGGTTGATATTCGTTGTCTCTTCTTCAGCAAGATTGCCCAACACTGCGTTTAGTGGACAGGCTCTGAGTGCCTCCACCCGGGAGGGAGACAAGCTGTGAGAACCAGACAGCGGATGCTCGGACGCCACCGAGCGCGCAGCCCACCACTGATCCGGGTGTGCGCCTGGAACACCGGCCTCTGCGAGACGGGCAAGCTGCCGAACTGCCTGAGAACGCTCGGCCTCGCCAGACTCTGGATCGGTGGCACAGCGACGCAGTTGTGCCACGAAGGAAGGGACCGAGAGCACTGAGACCTCAAGCGGATCCAGCTCCTCATCAATGCCGGCACCACCGCGTACGGTCACTGGCCCCGGATCCGGAAGCTCAAGGCCTAACTCGCGTGGCAGTGTTTGACGTGCCCACCGCTGACTGGCCTCCCGGCGCGCCTGTGCACCAGGTACATCCACACCACCGGCAGACAGAAACTCCTCAATAAAGCGCGACGGTTCTTCTACTTCATCACTCTCTGGAGAATCCACCGCGACAACCAACAAACGGTGGCGGTGACGGGTTGTAGCCACGTGGAAGAGGCGGCGTTCTTCCGCCAAACGCCCAGATACATGGCTTACCGGAGTGCCAGGAGTGATGTCACGATCCAGCAAGTCAATCAGGTCCTCCTGCCCGAAGAGGGAACCGGTCTCCCCCACTGAGGGCCAGGTACCTTCCTGGACTCCCGCGACAATAACCGTGTCCCATTCTCGTCCCACCGCTCCATGCGCGGTGAGAATCTCCACGGCATCTGGCAGAGCCGAGCGGCGATCACGCACGCCGGTGGGCAGCTCTTGCTCGGTGATGTGGAGGATGAAAGATTCCAAAGATGCGGAAGGACGGCGTTCGGCATAGTCACCAGCGGCATCGAAAAGGGCCATCATGGCATCAAGATCTCGGTCCGCTTGAGAACCGGCAGCACCTCCGCGCAGGGCCGCGGCTTGGAGGCGGGTATCGAGCCCCGTAGCCTGCCACACCTCCCAGAGGATTTCCTCCACCGCAGCTCCTGCCCGCAGAACCTCGCGCCCCGCAGACAGGACGCCGCGGATACGGGCAAGAATGGCTTCCTCGCGCTCCGTAAGCATGTTGTCGAAGTCCGGCACATCGCCCTCAAGCAACTCACGCAAGGTGTCCATGCCACGCTGCTCCGGCTTCCAACGGCGCAAGCCGCGGATAAGTCGGCGCAAGGTAACCGGATCAGCACCGCCCACGGGGCCAGTAATGAGGTCCTCAAGTTCCACCGGGTCAAGGTCGGTTTCCAGTGCACGCAACGCCAGCATTACGGCCTTAACCAAACGCTGTTCTGCAAGAATCACATCCGTTGGATTGATATGCACCGGTACGCCGGCCGCCAGCAAGGTCCTTCGGGCTGGGCCAATATCTCCTGTGGAGCGCACAATAATTGCAATGTCGCGCCAATTCACCCCGTCCTCCAGGTGGCGGCGGCGGGCCGTATTAGCCAGAACATCACGCAGGGTTCCACGGGAGTCGACAACGCTGACGCAAGCAGGTGATGGCCTGCGGTGCGGGGCTACCAAGCGCAGTTCGTTTTCTGCCTCCCACGAGGTGAGGAATTCAGAATTGGCGCCGCGGAAAGCAAAGACTGCCTGATCTGGGTCGCCACCAACCACAGTGAGCCGAGCGGTCTTGGCCAGCTCAGCAATGAGCCGGCCGGAGGTGGGGTCGAGCAGTTGGGCATCATCCACCACGATGGTGTGCCATGGGTGATCCTGGAGTAACTCAGGTCGAAGGAGGACTTGGCTGACAAGTTCCGCCGCAGAGTAAGAATGCGAACCAGCAAGGGCCCGGGTGCGCTCGTACTCACGGAGGAAGTCACCCGCGGCAGACCACATGGGACGTTGGTAACGGGCCCCAAGTTCCTCCAAGTCTCCTGGACCAAGCCCGCGTTCAATCGCGCGCAGCAGCAAGTCGCGCAACTGCCGTGCGAAGCCAACGTACTCCAGAGCCGGGCGCACCTCCGCGGGCCACGAACCACGGCCATCCGCCGCGTGGCCCGCCAGTAGTTCCCGGATGACAACGTCCTGCTCCGCACCGGTAATCAGGCGCAGCTCCTCCTCACTGCCGCGGCGCAGCAACGCGAAAGCCAAGGAGTGCACGGAGCGCACCATGGAAGCCTGTGCTGCATAGTCCTCGAGATGCTCAGCCAGTTCCTGCCGCAGCAACGAGCCCGACTCCTTCGACGGCGCTACAACGAGAATTCCAGAGGCATCAGCACCGCTGGTGAGTTGGTCTAAGACAACATCGATAAGCAGGCTCGACACCCCTGAACCCGCAGTGCCCAGGACACGCCACGTGCCTTCCTTTGGCAGCGGCACGTCCCAGGAGCGCTGGATGGCGCTCCGAGTTCGGGGAATTAGGCGAACGTCGGGCGAGGGAGGAAGGCTAACGCCGGCGCGGACGGTGGACTGACTGCTGTAATTCACGCCTTATAGTCTGTCAGATGCGGCGGACACGAGGGTCTCTTCCACCTTTTCAATGTTCGAACGAACGGTCGATTTGGAGTTCGGGTGCAGTACGTTCACGTATCGTCGATAGGCCACTGCACGTAACAAGAGCTGGTGGACACCAGGAATTGATTCGAAGCGAGTACAGATGTCCGCATCGACGGCATCCGCAATCAACCCGTCCACCATCGCTAATGCCGCAGACCAGCCCTGTGGGCGCGGTGCCGCGGAAGGGACGATATCCGTCAGTGCTGGCGGGTTCGCCCCAGAGAAAACCGTGGTACCCAGCACGTCCATGTGCGCAGTCGCCAGGGGAAGCTCGGAAAGCTCCTCGTCGGAATAGGCCTCGCCTGTCTCCTCCCACGCGGCGCGTTCGGCACGGGCAAAGATATCGTCACGCTGACCCAAGCTCGGCAGTGGCGCAGTCGCAAGGGCGCTATCGAGCCGCAGCGCCACCTGCACCGCTTCATCAATTCGCCCACGTACCTGGCCGGGCACGAACTGCGTAGCCTTCCAGCCGGCGGCCGTGTAGCGGCCATCAGTGGTCAGTACGGGACGAGCAATCCGCACCCCTGGGACACTGAGCTTGTCACGCACTTTGGCAGACCATCCTGACCATTCGCGGGCCTCAGCAAAAATAACATCCCCAACGAGGATGCCATTATCCCAGGCAGACCCCATCAGCTCGCCCGTTACACGGCGGGGTCGGGTTTCAGCGTTAAAGCTAGCTAGAACAGGTTCGGGCGGCAGCGGCATAAGTACGTCTTCGTCTTTCTCGTAGAGCTATTCCGGCTTAGCGTGATCGTGGTCGGCTGAGATGGGATAAGGCCACGGATTTGGCTCACACGTCACATCCTCGTCCGGATAAACCTCTTCCGAATCCTTGGCATAAAGCTCAGCATTGTTCAGGCTCAGTGTTTGCTGCATCATGACCGGAGCCAATTTGCCATCGCCACCGCACGGCTGGTGGGAGGCATAGCCGATAGCGTGGCCGAACTCGTGGTTGATGAGGTACTGGCGGTAGTTTCCTAGATCACCTTCAAAGGGAACTGCGCCGCGTACCCAGCGCGATTCATTGAGATACACCGCTGATTCGCCCGTAATTGTCGTGTGGCAGGAAGTCTCTGATTGCAACTGCGCGCCGCACAGCTTTGCAGTCGTGCCTAGTGACGTGAGGCGAATGTGAGTATCTGGGTTGTCATCCGCTTTCACGTGGATGAATTCGTAATTCCCAGCGCCGGTCCACCCACGGGGGTCGGCCAGGGTGGCGTCGACAAGCGCGACAACTGCACTGTCGCCCCCATAAGTGGAAGTATCCACGCCATCTTCAATCTCGACTGAAAACCGGATGGTTTGTGCACCGCCCTTGCCAGCATGCATCGTCGATGGGCCGGCGTCACGGTAGGTTTCCTCGCCCTGCTCAGTGAAGGTCCCGCCTGCGGGAAGCTCATCCTTAGCAGCAGCAATAGCGCTGGCATTTGCCGGGTCGGGCCCCTTCCGTGCGGATGTAGTGGCAACAACACTACTCGTTGCTTGCTCCTCCCCTGCCGTCGGTTCAGGCGACTCTGCTGACGGCGAGCGGAGCACGTCAACGAGAACCCAGACCGTGATGACAACCATGACGGGAATTGCCACCACCCGCCACCAGCCATAGTCGCGTGCAAAACGCGTCAGCGCTGAGGCGTGCTGAGAATGCTGCTGAGGGCGCTGATCACTGTGCGCGGGATTGTCCATGGCCATTTAGGCTACCCGCTGGCGAAGCTCGTGCGTACTTAACCCGCGAATCCCACGGTATGGGCGCGGGCAGTGCCGATTTCGACGTAGACGACGCGGTCCGTCCGCACAATGAACTTACGCCCCTTAGAGTCTTCTAGTTCGAGAGTGGAGTTGTCCGCCAAAGCACCATTGATCGTCTTAGTCAGCTCCTCCTGCTCACCTTCAGCGTGAATAACCAGCTCGCGTGCGGTATCGGCGAATCCAAACTTAATGTCCATGCTGTGCATGCTCCTTCGATAATTCTTCAACGTCCTGCCGAAGGGGCGCGTTTTAGCACCCGTGCTCCGGCGCTCTAATGGCCCCACTATAGCTACGTCCTCTACTATCAAGGTGTGCATTCCCCGAAATCCTCGAACGCTTCCCGCGATCACCGCGGGAACACCAGCGAATCGCCCACCTTTGCCGCACTAGGAGTCGCGGCAGAAATCTGCGATGCCTTGGCTGCGCGTGGAATCACGCATACTTTTGCCATCCAAGAACTGACTCTTCCCATCGCGCTCAGCGGTCAGGACCTCATTGGTCAAGCCCGCACCGGTATGGGCAAGACCTATGGCTTTGGCGTCCCACTGCTGGATCGGGTCTTTGATGATGCCGATATCCCAGAACTCGATGGCACTCCCCGAGCGCTGGTTATCGCCCCAACGCGCGAGCTAGCGATCCAGGTCAGCGGTGACCTCGAGGTGGCCGCCGCGCACTTGCCGCTCAGTGTGATCACGCTCTGTGGTGGCAGGCCGTACGAGGAACAGATTAAACAGATCAAAGCCGGCGCGGATGTTGTCGTGGGCACGCCTGGACGCCTTCTTGATTTGTGCCAGAAGAAGCACCTGAGCTTCGACAAGGTCAGTGTCCTCGTCCTTGATGAAGCAGATGAAATGCTGGACTTGGGATTTTTGCCGGATATCGAGAAGATTCTCACTCTTCTGCACGGAAACCCACACCAGACCATGCTCTTCTCCGCCACGATGCCGGGGCCAATCGTCACGCTGGCGCGCACCTTCCTCACCAAACCGGTTCATATCCGTGCCGAATCCGGTGATGATCAGCACACTCACTCCTCCACCAGCAAGATCACCTTCCAGGCTCACCGCATGGATAAGGTTGCGGTGTTGAGTCGCATTCTGCAGGCCGAAGGACGCGGAAGAACCATTATCTTTACCCGCACCAAACGCGCGGCAGCTTCCGTAGCGGAGGAACTGGCACAGCGAGGTTTCAACGTGGGCGCGGTCCATGGCGATATGGATCAGTCTGCACGCGAGCGCTCCCTTACCGCTTTCCGCGAGGGCACCGTGGACATTCTTGTGGCTACCGACGTGGCTGCGCGCGGTATCGACGTCGATGACGTCACGCACGTAATCAACCACCAGGTCCCCGATGATCCTATGACGTTCGTGCACCGCATCGGCCGTACCGGTCGTGCAGGACACACTGGAACTGCTGTCACCCTCGTGGGCTACGATGAACTGAGCAAATGGCACATTATCAACGATGAGCTCGATTTGGATCAGCCGGAACCGCCCCAGTGGTTTAGCACCTCACCGGAGCTTGCCGCAGCCCTCAATATTCCCGAAGACGTTGAAGAATCCGTCGGACCACCCACCAAGGTGTTGGGCGCACCGCGCCGATCCAGTTCGAAACATCGCACTGCCGCTGATTCCGCGCGTGCATCCCGCCGCACCCGCACCCGCACCCGTACACGCTCAACCCGCCAAGGAGGACGCCGATGAACTCGGAGGCACAGGAGAATAGCTCCGCGCAGCCGGAGAAGAAGGCCGCGAAGGCTTCACAGAAAGCCCCGATTCTGCGCTCCTCCAAGGCGGATTGGACGGCTGTGGGCGTCATCAGCGCGGTGTGCGCCATTGCCGTTGGCGGCGCGTTTGTCACTGCCCCGATTCACAAAGCGGAACTCACCCCAGCCGTCGAATCGTCCGTCGATACTGACCCAGAAACTCTCTCCTCCATCCCGTCTGCCTTGTCGAAGTCCTTCTCACTGCCTAATACCTTGGTGCCGGGCCAAACGCGGGCAGTGTCGTCAAAGGGGCTCGTGGTGGCACACGAGGGCGATACCCTAACCGCCACTAATTCCGCAGGTGACACGGTGTGGACGTATCAGCGCCGTGATGCCGACCTGTGCTCACTTGGCACGGCGTGGAACAAGATCGTGGCGTCCTATCACACCAATGTTGGTTGCGGTGATGTCGTAGCGATTGACGCTGCAACCGGTGAGTACTCCGATACCCGCAGTGCACGCAGCCCCGATGAGGTTGTCCCTATTTCCTCGAATGACCGAGTAGGTACTGTCTCTACCGAGCGCATCGAACTCTGGCGTTCAGACCTGGTCCGCACGGTGGAATACGGTGATGTGGACGCCAAGCAGGAACCCAATATGCAGCCTCACGAGGACTGTGCCATTTCCTCTGCTCTGACGCGTACCGAAACGCTCGCCGTTACCGAGTCTTGCCCAGATTCCCCCACGTCGACGTGGCTGCGCATTCAGGAGGCTACCCCGGAGGACTCGCGTAAGCCGGAAATTACCAAAGAGATTGAGATTACTGATCCGGGCGCGCGTCTGGTCGCCGTTGGTCAGGAAGCCGCCGCGGTCTACCTGCCCACAGGTTCACCGCGCATTGTCTCCTACAATTTCGACGGCGAGCAGCTATCCACCACGGACGTCGAACCGTCCCAGGCCATTATTGATTCAGCCTCGCCCTTTGCACCGGTCATCGCTGACCTTCCCCACCACATGACGTGGTTCGATGGTGAGCGCCTCTACTTGTTCACCCCGACTGAGTTGAAGGTAGACCACGTACTGGATAACGCCGTGGGCACCGGCATCGCCCTTGATGAACGCCTCCTCGTCCCCACCGAGGAGGGCATCGACGTGGTGAACTGGTCGAGCGGTCAGACCGAGCGCACCATCCCTGTGGACCGTGAAGGTTATACCGGCCCAATTTCGCTCACGCTCTCAGGAACAGTGATTATTGAGCAGCGGGGCGACACGGCTGTGGCGCTTAAGGCCGATTAGCCTTAGGACCACCGCCGTCGCTGACGGGCATCTACTTCAAGCGAATCCTTAAAAGTTCCGCTCGGCCCACTGCGCCGTTTCTGGCACCGCCATGAGAAGGTAGAGCACAACGGCCGCGCTGGCCAAGGTCACAGCCCCCAGGACCGGGGATCCACCGCTAAACATTTGGAACGCCATCGCTGCCAAAATGAACTCAACGAGGACAATGGCACCGCGCCCCCAGCGCCGCCCCTTCACAAAGGCCCGAGACGCCACAATGACGAAGCCGAAGACGATGAAGAGGAAGATGGCCGTGCCCAACCCCACGTAGCCAGCTGCACCGGAATCAGAGACCATCGAGGCATTCTCAGCACCAGTTACTTCGCGGACAATAAGGAAGATGCCAAAAATGATGACCGCGACGGATTGAATCACAGCAATGCCAGCAGACACGACAACCGAGCGCGGCGGGCTCGCAATCGTGGCCTCTTTCGGCGCAGACTTTGACTCCGCTTGAGAGGTCTTTCGGGAGGACGTCGAATTGCCAGTGTTTTTCTTCTTCTTAGTCACGTCTGCTTAGTCTACTTCTCCTGTCTACTTCCTCTTCTTTCCGCGGCGTTCACTGAACCGGTGGGCCGATAACGGGGGCAAATCCTCATAAATGGATTTGACGGGATCCAGGTCACCACACTCACCTCAGAAAAGATAATATTGCAGGTAGAAGACTTTTTGACAGGATTCTTACAGCGCACCGACGGAAGCGTAAGTGTAAAGATGAGCGTTTATTTTAGTGACGTTGACCACTTTTTGGCGTTTACCCCTAGCGGACTTGGAGTAAACATGTCATTATTCTCAGGTAGCAAAAACAACGAGCTGTTAAACCAGTTCGAAACTCGGAGGAAAATCCGAGTAAACACAAGGTGAATCATGGCGGCGGCGACGCTGACCCTACCTCGAGACAGGGTCCCACTGACCGCAGACCGGTCCACCTTCCCCCTTCAACACTCGGGGCAGTTTCCTGCTGTGCTTACCGCTGTGAACTGTTCTTAGTGATCCACTGCTGTCACAATTTTGTTAGGAGATTTCAATCATGGATTGGCGCCACGAAGCCGTTTGCCGCGACGAAGACCCAGAGCTGTTCTTCCCAGTCGGTAACTCCGGCCCTGCACTTACTCAGATCGCAAAGGCCAAGCTGGTCTGCAACCGCTGCCCGGTTGCTTCCTCTTGCCTCAAGTGGGCCCTCGAGTCCGGCCAGGACGCCGGCGTCTGGGGCGGCCTGTCGGAGGAGGAACGCCGCGCTATCAAGCGTCGTAACCGCAGCCGCAGCCGCGCCCGCGTGTCTGCTTAAACACTCCCCCGATTTCCACTTCGGCATACCCTGCCGCTACAGTTAAATAAGTTCATTTACCCTTAACAGAAGGAGTACGCGATGAGCAAGCGTGGCCGTAAGCGCAAGGATCGCCGTAAGAAGTCCGCTAACCACGGCAAGCGTCCTAACGCATAACGTCAGCATTTAAGGCCCGTTCCCCATTACCGTGCATACACGGCGGGAACGGGCCTTTGCTGTATCCACAGAAAGCCGCGGAGGATTATCCCCCTTATCCCCACGTAATTTCAGTGCGCGTAATCTGCACAGAAATCCGCCGACGCAAGGACTGCGGTGCGGCTTGACCACTACAGCACTTGCGAACAAGAGCCCTCACCACTTCTTCGCTTTCCAAGCGCTCCTGGCACACGTCGCACTGCGCGATGTGCTCGCGAATGGCGAGCGCCCGTGCATAGCTCGTCGATTCATCGAGCAGCTCCCGAAAGAGTGCATTTACCTCCGGAGAGTTGCACGCACCGCAGTTACGTCCTGTTGCGCGTTCCATTACTTCTCCTCCGTCTTTGAATTCATATCTGGGTGGTCGCGGCCAATGCCTTTTTCTCGTGCCACGTCCTTCAACGCAGTGCGGAGTAGTTTTCTTCCACGGTGCAATCGGCTCATCACCGTACCCAACGGGGTATCCATCACCTCAGCGATCTCCTTGTACGCCAGACCCACCACATCCGCGTAGTAGACCACCATGCGGTAATCCTCGGGAAGGTCGTTCATGGCGTCAGAGATTTCCGAGTCGGGCATCTGTTTCAACGCTTCCACCTCGGCGGATTCTAGGCCGGTCGAATCGTGTCCCGCAGTAGTGTACAGCTGGAAATCACTGAGCTCATCTGCCAACGACTCCGTCGGCCGGCGCTTCGCCTTGCGGTAGGAGTTGATATACGTATTCGTCATAATGCGGTAGAGCCAGGCCTTGAGGTTGGTGCCTTGCTTGAAGGAGCCGAAATTGCTGTAAGCCTTCAAGTAGGTCTCTTGGATCAAATCCTCTGCGTCCTGCGGATTGCGGGTCAGGCGCATTGCACCACCGTAGAGCTGGTCCAGCAACGGCAGGGCTTGTTCCTCAAACAGCCTCTGCTGTTCGCGCTGCTTTTCTGAGGTTTCGCTCGCGCTCGTCGTGTCTGTGGCCATAGAAACTATCCTAGCGCCCGGCACTAGGGTGGTTCCTATGGCTAAGAAGACCCCGCATGCAGCTACCCCCGCCCTCAAGCTCTTGGAGGAGGCTGGTGTTGAGCACCGCGTCACCACCTTCGACGGTGGCAGCGACCACTTCGGTGATGCGGCTATGAAGGCTCTCGATGTCGAGCCGGAACGCATATTCAAGACTCTTGTCATCGATCTCACCGCCGGTAAAGGTCCCAAGCGCCAGCTCGCCGTGTGTGTCCTTCCAGTAACCCACCAACTCAGTCTCAAGAAGGCCGCCGCTGCCTTCGGCGCCTCCAAAGCCTCTATGGCCGATCCTGCCGATGCTTCTAAGTCTTCCGGCTACATCCCCGGCGGTATTTCACCCCTCGGCCACAAACACGTCCTCCCCACAGTCATCGATGAAACAGCGGTGCTGTGGGATACCATCTTTTTCTCCGGCGGCAAGCGAGGCCTCGACATCGAAATGAACGCCGAAGATTTCTCCCAGGTCCTCGACGTCTCCTTCGCCGACCTCCTAGCCGAATAGGCATCCTGCCTCAGGCACGCTACACAGCTTTTAAAACAAGGTGCTCGTTTTAAAACAAGGTACTCGGCGGTTGTTCGGCAATCAGCTCCGGATAGTCATTGCGGACGTTACCCACCGCCGGATCCGCCGGGCGAGCGTTGAAACCTTCCACCGAGCTCGGTTCGAGCAAGGCTTCCCCGGCGAGCCACGGCGCAATCTCTTCCCTGCGCAGGAACTTGGGCAAACGGTGGTGCAGCCACGCCATTTCCTCGGTAGCCTCAGTGGTCACCATCGTGGCCGATAACCTGTCCACGCCCGTGGCCCACAATCCCGCTGCCCACAGCAGCCCCTCGGGACCGGTGACGTAAAAGGGCTGTTTCTTCGCCTTCGGGTTATCGCCTGCTTTCCATTCGTAGTAGCCATCCAAGGGGATAACGCAGCGTTGGGCCTTGAAGGCATCACGAAAGGAGGGCTTCTTCGCCACCGTCTCAGCGCGTGCATTGAACAGCGGTGGCCCATCCAGGTCCTTCTTCCAGTGAGGGAGGAGTCCCCACCGCGCTGGTTCGACGCGCGCGGTGGTGTCCTCAACACGGACGATGGCTACCGGCTGGGTCGGGGCAATGTTGTAGCGTGCGGGCGGCAAGCCCTCGGGCGCGTGGACCTCCGTGATAGATTCCCACTCACCGACCTCGTCGAGGAGGGACTCGGTAAACAGTACAAATCTTCCACACATGCCCCCTATTATGGACTACATGTCTGATTTCTGGAGTGCGCCACAACCCGCCGGTCCCCTGTCGTGGACGCAGGAGATCCCTGGTTCGAAGTCGATGACCAACCGCGCCCTCATCCTTGCCGCGTTGGCGGACTCCCCCTCCATCATCTACAACCCGCTCGTCTCTCGTGATACTGACCTCATGAAGAAAGCCCTCACGGCCATGGGCGTGGGCATCTCTGAGTGGGGACCGCACCTGCGCGTAACACCGCGCCCGCTGCACGGCGCGCAGGTAGATTGTGGCCTGGCCGGCACCATTATGCGTTTCCTGCCGCCGGTAGCTGCCTTGGCGGATGGGCCGGTGCTTATCGACGGTGACCCCTACGCCCGCAAGCGCCCCATGTCCACCATGACTGCGGCACTTCGTGAGATTGGCGTCGACGTCGAAGGCGATAGTTTGCCACTACGCATCACGCCGCGCGATGTGCCGGATGTATACGAGGTTACGATCGACGCTTCCTCATCCTCCCAGTTCGTGTCTGGCCTCCTCTTAGCTGCTGCGCGCTACCGCAATGGTCTCGTCGTGCACCATAAGGGAGGCCCTGTCCCCTCCCAGCCGCACATTGCGATGACTATTGCCATGCTGCGCGAGGCCGACGTTTATGCTTTCGCGGCAGAAAATAAGTGGGTCGTCCATCCAGGGCCCATCAAGGGCCGTGAGTGGCACATCGAGCCCGATCTCTCCAATGCCACGCCCTTCCTCGCTGCTGCGGCCGTTGCTGGCGGCAGCATGAGCATTCCGAACTGGCCGGAGGACACCACGCAACCAGGCGATGCTTTCCGCGGCATCCTGGAACAGATGGGCGCCACCGTCGAATACGTCCCGCAGGCTCCCCGTAAGGAACCGCACCTCACGGTGACCGGCCCAGCGGAAGGTGCCGCTGGCCTGCGGGGAGTTGACCTGGATATGGGTGATATCGGAGAGCTCACCCCGACCGTCGCAGCGCTGTGTGCGCTGGCATCGACCCCGTCCACGCTGACGGGGATCGCGCACCTGCGTGGCCACGAGACGGACCGCCTGGCGGCCCTCGCGGCGGAGATTAACGGTCTGGGAGGCAACGTCACCGAGCTTGACGACGGCCTCCGCATCACCCCTGCCCCACTTCATGGCGGGACGTGGCGTGCCTACGCGGACCACCGTATGGCCACCGCTGGTGCGATTATCGGACTGGTCGTCGAGGGCGTAGAGGTCGATGACATCGAATGCACCTCAAAGACTCTGCCCGGCTTTGCCGAAATGTGGGAGGCCATGGTTCGTGGCTAGACGCGCACGCAGTTATGACGAGTCCGATGTTCGCATCCGCCCAGGCAAAGGCTCTCGCCCCCGCACCAAAGACCGCCCCCAGCACAAGGACGCCAAATTCGGCATGGTCATCACCAAGGACCGCGGCCGCTGGGGCGTGGCCCTCGATAATGATGGTCCCGTCGTCACCGCGATGCGCGCACGAGAGATGGGCCGCACTCCCGTCGAGGTCGGTGACCGGGTCGGCGTCGTGGGCGATACCTCGGGTAAGAAAGACACGCTCGCACGCATCGTGAAATTGGAGGAGCGCACCTCCGTCCTGCGCCGCACCGCCGACGATACCGATGCCTACGAGCGAATCGTCGTGGCCAATGCCGACCGGCTCCTCATTGTGTCTGCCGTGGCGGACCCGCCACCGCGCTCTGGTTTTGTGGAGCGCGCGCTCATCGCCGCCTTCGCCGGCAATATTCACCCGGTTTTGTGCCTGACCAAGACAGATCTCACCGATCCCGCTCCTTTTGCCAAGGAGTTTGAGGACTTGAATGTCACCGTCGTGGAGGCCGGCGTGGATGATGACCTCACAGAGGTCTGCCAGGCTATCGACGGCCACGTGACTGCCCTTATCGGGCACTCCGGTGTGGGCAAATCCACCTTGGTCAACCGCCTTGTCCCCGATGCCCACCGAGAGACAGGTGAGGTCTCTGCTGTGGGCAAAGGCCGCCACACCTCGACGCAGTCAGTCGCTCTGCGCCTGCCTGCCTCTGGAGATACGCCACACGGCGGTTGGATCATTGATACCCCCGGCATCCGCTCCTTCGGCTTGGCTCACATCGATGCGGAAAACGTCATCGAGGTGTTCGAAGACCTCGCGGAGGCCATCGAGGATTGCCCCCGTGGCTGCACCCACGCCGGTCCCCCAGCAGACCCCGAGTGCGGCTTGGACCTCAACATCGCGGACGGCACCGCCTCAGCTCGCCGCCGCGACGCCGTCCGCGGCTTGCTGGCGGCCCTGCGCACTAACGTGGACTGGGCCTAGCCTTCAGCCGCCTAGCCAGAGTCTTAAGCCGGAATCATGTCTGCCAGCTGCGGCGGCAGAACCGTCTTGAGGAATGGGCCAGCAGCGCGCAGAGCCATCAGGATGACGGTGAGAGCACCGCTCACGCCAAGGATGATGGCACCGCCCTTATCGATGTTGGAAGAAGTATTGTCGCCGTCCGAGTCCTTCTTCTTGTTGAACTCTTCCTTCTTCGCACACGCGTTGAGCGCCTTGACATACTCCGGTGCAATGTCGCGGAAGGTCTCGGCTACCTTGATGTTGTTCTTGGCGCGCTTTACAGCGTCTTCGTCACCAAGCTCGGCATCAGTCTCGAAGTCTGCGAGGTCACGGTACAGCTCATCGGACTGGTTCTGGACAGCACGCGCACGCGCCTCGGCATCCTTCGGAAGAATCTCGTAGTCATCCTTGAGCAGACCAGAATCCACATCGTTGTCCTTGGACTCGGCGTTGGATAGGTCGGTCGACTCCTTCTCACTCAAAGTGATGGTGCACTTATCGTTCTTGATGGAGGTGGTCACTGCACCGGCAGTCGGGGCAACGACACTGCCAGCCACAAGCGCGACGGACAAGGTCGAGGTAGCCACCACACGGCGAAGACGGGAGGAAGACATTGGTGAGAGCCTTTCGATCGAGCTGAGTTTTACCTAAGCAGACTATCAACAATTAGCCCAGCTTGGGGAGGTACTCCCCAAATTGCTGGTAGATGGCCATGCCGACGCTAATGATGCCGAAAAGAATCGCGATGATCACACCGGCTGGCCCTTGGGAAGAGCCTTCTACGATGCGCAGCCACGGCGTAGTGGACTGCTCAGCATTACTCGGGTCCTGCTTGTCCGTACCGGATGCAGTGGTGTTGGTGCTGCTGTGCGACGTGTCAACTGCCTTCTCAACGGACGCGGCTGCTTCTTGCGCGCCGGCGGCAGGGGTGCCAAGGGCAGCGGTGGACAATGCGGCAGCGGTAATCAGGGCAGAAAGACGGGATGCCTTCATAGGGGGAGGTAACTCCTTAGAGGATAAAGCCCTGCTGGGCAGGGCTTTATAGGACGGATAGTGGAATAGAGTTGAGTTTAGAGCAGCTCGACGAGGAACGGTAGCTCCGTCGGGTCGTAGAACGCCATGAAATTATCCAGGGCATCACCAACGGCGAGCTCAGCGTCCTCATCGCCCAAGTCGGCGTTATCAATGGCCTCAATGGCCTTTGCTGTAGCTGCTTCGGATTCCTCGATGTCGACGTGAATCGCCTGCAGGTTGTCCTTGGTGATGATGGCCGGGTTCAGTGCCACTACGGGCTCGCCCATATCTGGCTTCGGGGTAATGACAGACTCATCGACATCCACCGAGATCACAACGCGGCGATGCGGGAATTTCTCCTCATCACCAATGGCCAGCAGGCGCAGAGAGGCCATGGAGGCTTCAAGGAAGGCCGAATAAGCAATCTCCTCTTCATCTCCGCCTTCGGTATAGAACTCCCGCAGCGCCGGAGTCACCATAAATCCCCATCCACTGCGCGCAGCGAGCTGACCGGTTTCCTCCAGCTCGCTGAGCATAGCGAACGTGGCGGGCAAGAAGACACGCACGTCTGAGGACACTTAGAACTCACCTTCAATGTCGAAGACGGCCTGGACCTCAACGCTGGTGCGGTCAAAGACCGTGTAGAGCATACCGACCATGCCATTTTCCACAGCGGCGCGCACATTCACGATGGAATCATCCACCATGACGCAGTCATTAATAGGCAGATCGATAGCATCGGCAGCTGCCTGGAAGGCGGCACGATCCGGTTTTTCGGCACCGATCTCGCCGGAGAGGACTACGGCGTCGACGATGCCGCGGTATTCCCATTCGCGAATGTGCTCAGCGCCTGGGCCGCCCGGATCGTTGGAGAGAATAGCGGTGGCCACACCATTCGACTTGGCAGCGGCAAACAGTGCACGCCAGCGCTTGACGTCTTCCTCGGTGCCGTCCAGCACACCTACAAAATCAACGATGAGTCCACGCATAATTTCTATCCTTCACCCTTCACGTTGAGCTGTGTATATCGTCCGAAAGTATAGCGAACCTACAGTGTGAACGCTCCTACCACCCGCGTCCTGCAGCGAGCTAGCAGCCAAGGCTGTCAGCGTGGCACAATGAAGAGGCGTCCAGCTCTCCTCTCCCCTGTCTGCGCCGCTCACCGCTGGGAAGGTTAGCTCTTGTGTACATCCCCATCCCCGGAATGAGCCATCTGCAGCTCTACGCCGCTCCACAGCGCATTCGCTATGAAAGCGAACCTACCGCCGCTGACCTCGCGACGCGTGAGGAGATCCGCGGTTTGGTCGTCATCGTAGTGGAGGTTGCGGCATCCCTGCGGCCGTTAAGCCATCTCGACAGCGCACGTTTTGCGCCAGAAATCTCCACGCACATTCGGGCGTGGAAGAAGGCTCAGCCCGCCGATAGGAGCCGCGGGCGCATCGCGCTCAGCAGTTTGCATGCGCGGGCCAATGGTGAATACTTCGGTTCCGCCGTTATTGGCGGCCAGCAGCGCGCTTTTACCGGCTCCGCGTCCGGCCGGCACTTACGTTCATTTCGCATGCTGACAGTGGCCCCCGAACCCCACTGTAAGTCCGCTTAGAACCAGGAACCCAGCTTGATAAGGATCGGGGTCCAGTCAATTCCTGCGAAGGCGGCGGAGGCGCTAATAAGCGCCAAGCTGATTCCCCCGAACATGGTGGCGTGGGTAGCGGCACCTGCTACGGGGTCGGAAGAGCCCGCGACTGCTGGGGCGTCGGCAAAAGCACCGCACTCGGTGGCAACTGAGTGCTGAGAGCTCAGGCCAGCCGGGCTCTCAGACCCCTCAGCACCGGAGCCCTCCTCAGAGCTGAGCACGGAAGACAGCTGGCATTGCTCTTCCGGTGCTACCTCAAAGGCGGAGGCAACTGCGCCGCCGCCCAGCAGGGTGGCGGAGGCAAAGACGGACAAACCTACTCGCATAGAGAAGCGGCGCATGATGATGAGAACCTCCGAGACACGAAACGAATAATATTCTGACAGTATAAAGCTAAGTGCCTCCAATGAAAACACGCCACGGGGAGCCGACCCCGCAGCGTCTTTTCAGGATGTTGTGTGCTTGGTTTTAAGCCTCGCCGGATTCAGCGGCATTAGCCTCTTCCTGAGCCTTGAACTGCTTGCGCAACATAAACAGCTGGCGCACAGTTTCTTCCTTCACACCGTCGTTCATGGCGTTGAACATCTCGCCGCCTTCCTTCTGGTACTCCACCAGAGGATCGCGCTGTGCCATGGCACGCAGACCGATACCTTCCTTGAGGTAGTCCATCTCGTAGAGGTGTTCGCGCCACTTCTGGTCGATGATCGGGAGGATGATCATGCGCTCAGTGTTGCGCATCTGGCTCTCGCCGCCGATGGCGGTGACGGAGTCTTCCAGCTTGTCGTACTCCGAGTTGGCGTCGGCAAGCAAGGCGTCACGGAGCTGCTCCGCAGAAAGCTCACCGGCGGAGCCATACTCGGTGCCGTCGACGAGCGACTCGTGCGACATAGTCGGACCATAGAGGGATTCGAGCGCATTCCACAGCTCATCGAGGTTCCAATCCTCGACATAGCCGGTAGCCGTCGCTCCGGATACATAAGCAGAGACGGTGTCATCGATCATGGAGCGGATGTTGTCCTTGATGTCACCGGCATCGAGAATGTCGTGACGGGTAGCGTAGACGACCTTGCGCTGCTCGTTGAGCACCTCGTCGTACTTGAGCACGTTCTTACGCATCTCAAAGTTCTGGTTCTCCACCTGCGCCTGCGCACCCTTAATGGAGTTAGAGACCATCTTGGCCTCGATCGGAACATCATCCGGCACGTTGAGGCGGTTCATCATGTTTTCCATGGACTGGCCGACGAAGCGCACCATGAGTTCATCGCGCATGGAGAGGTAGAAACGGGTCTCACCGGGGTCACCCTGACGGCCGGAACGACCACGCAGCTGGTTGTCGATACGGCGAGACTCGTGGCGCTCGGTACCCAGGACGTACAGACCACCGGCTTCACGAACCTCATCGCCAAGCTTCTTGGAGCGCTCCTTCTCCGCGTCGATCTCGGCGTCCCACGCCTCCTGGTACTTCTCCTCGTCCTCGAAGGGATCTAGTCCGCGCTCGCGCAGCTTCTCGTCGAGGATGACTTCGGGGTTACCACCGAGCACAATATCGGTACCACGGCCGGCCATGTTGGTAGCCACCGTCACGGTGCCGGGGCGACCAGCGCGAGCAACGATCTGGCCTTCTTGTTCGTGGTGCTTCGCGTTGAGCACCGAGTGCTTGATGCCGCGCTTGCTCAGCAGCTGGGAGAGGTACTCGGAACGCTCCACAGACGTAGTACCCACCAGCACCGGCTGGCCCGCCTCGACATGTTCAGAGATGTCATCGACCACGGCGGCGAACTTCGCCTCCTGAGTCTTGTAAATGCGGTCGGAGTGGTCGATACGCTGGTTCGGCTTGTTCGTCGGAATCGGCACCACATCGAGGCCGTAGATGGAGTGCAGCTCGGCAGCCTCGGTTTCAGCGGTACCGGTCATGCCGGAAATCTTGTCGTAGAGACGGAAGTAGTTCTGGAGGGTGACGGTTGCCAGCGTCTGGTTCTCGTTTTTGATCTCCACTTGCTCCTTGGCCTCGATGGCCTGGTGCATGCCCTCGTTATAACGGCGACCAGCCAGGACACGGCCAGTGAAGCCATCCACAATCATGACCTCGCCGTTGCGGACGATGTAGTCCTTATCGCGGGTAAAGAGCTCCTTAGCCTTCAGCGCGTTGTTGAGGTAAGACACCAACTGCGAGTGCTCCGGGGCGTAGAGGTTATCAATACCGAGCTGATCCTCTACGAACTCGACACCCTCTTCCAACACACCGATGGTGCGCTTCTTATGGTCTACCTCGTAGTGGATGCCTTCACGCATCTTCGGCGCCAACTGGGAGAAGACGCTGTAGAACTGGGAGGAACCATCGACTGGGCCGGAAATGATGAGCGGGGTACGGGCCTCATCGATAAGAATGGAGTCCACCTCATCGACGATGCAGTAGTGGTGGCCGCGCTGTACGGTGTCATCGAGCGAGCGGACCATGTTGTCGCGCAGATAGTCAAAGCCCAACTCGTTGTTAGTACCGTAGGTGATATCGCACGCATAGGCCTCTTTACGCTCCGGCGGGCGCATCTCGGAAAGAATGACGCCAACGGAGAGACCAAGCCAGCGGTGCACACGGCCCATCATCTCCGCGTCACGCTTAGCCAGGTAGTCGTTAACGGTCACGATGTGCACACCCTTGCCCTCAAGCGCATTGAGGTAGGCCGGCAGCAGTGAGGTCAGGGTCTTACCCTCACCGGTGCGCATCTCAGCAACATTGCCGAAGTGCAGGGCAGCACCGCCCATGATCTGCACCTTGTAGTGCTTCTGATCCAGCACGCGCCAGGCAGCCTCACGCACGGTTGCAAAAGCCTCAAGCAGAATGTCGTTGAGCTTCTCGCCCTTGCTCAGGCGCTCCTTAAACTCCTCCGTCTTCGCCTTCAGCTCATCGTCGGAGAGCTTGGCAAAATCATCCTCGAGGGCAATAACATCATCAGCCATCTTGGCTAGGCGCTTTACGGTGCGTCCCTCACCGGCGCGGAGCAGCTTGGAAAGTCCAAACACGTCTAGATAGTCCTTCTTGTCGCGACAATATAGTTAACTCGTCGCCATTGTACTCACTAGGGTTTAAGCCTCGCTGCAGGGCTAGCCCAAAGTCTCTCTACACTGCCCCACTCCACCGCGAGTTCGACGTTCACTCAGTTCCCCCTGTTAACGATCCCGTGGAGGACAACGATTTCCTTAACAAAGGTGAACGATGTTCATCTTGCTCCTCTCGCTTCGCCCCGAGGAATGTCCACTCCACGCCCTACACGAAAAGGACTAAACCATGAAGCTTTCCAGGTTTGCCGTAGCCGCAGCCACCTCCACCGCCCTGGCGGTCAGCACGCTCACCGCCCCTGCCGCCTTTGCTGCCGAAGACGATACCCCACAAGGCGGAAGTGCCATGTGGCTCTATAGCACCATTATGACCGGAGCATTAGAAATCGCTAAAAGCTCTCACGCCCCTAATACGCATCCAACCGAAAACTTCGGCACGGATTTGCTCATCGTCGCCCCGCTAGCTATCGCGCTGATTCCACTCCAAATCGTGGCCGAGCAAGAAGTCCGCCTATCGAGCCAATTCTCCCTCTAGGAATCCGCCTATCAGTACAGAGTAAGAAGGCCCTCGCCGCACAGTCCACAGTGCAGCGAGGGCCTTTGGCTCTTCGGCGACCAGTATGCGCTTGACTTACGCAACTAGACGGGAAGGCGCGAGAGCTTAGCTCTCTTCGTTCTCCTCAGTCAGAGAGATGAGACCGTAGTCGTAGGCATGGCGGCGGTAGACCACAGACGGCTTATTGTTCTCCACATTGACGAAAAGGTAGAAATCGTGGCCCACCAGCTCCATCTCGCTGAGGGCATCATCGACAGACATCGGGGTGGCCGGGTGCTCCTTGAAGCGCACGATCTGGCCCGGGCGGACATCTTCGACGGTCTCTGCGTACGGATCGATGTAGCGATCTTCCTTGGTGAGCTTGGCCGCCTCAGCCTCAGCAACCATCTCGGCGGCAATCTCGCCGGTACCCTTCTGGGCGCGGTGGCCGGACTTGACGTTCTCGCGGCGGACCTTGACCTTGCGCAGGGAGCGCTCCATCTTGCTCAGGGCCGTCTCGAGGGCAGCGTAGAAGGAGTCTTCCTTAGCCTCCGCACGAGCGATATGGCCCTTACCGGTGGCAGTGATCTGCAGGCGCTCAGCCTCGGACTCGCGGCGCGGGTTCGGCTCGTGCATCAGCTCTACATGGAAGAACGTCAGAGTCGGATCAAGGCGCTCAATCTTGGCCAGCTTACCGGCGACGCGCTCCTGGAAGTGTTCCGGAACTTCCACGTTACGGCCCGTGATGGTGATTTGAGCGTTGGTCTGCTGGGACATGTAAATGCCTCCCTTTACTCGTGGGGACTGAATGACGCACATTCTGCGGACCTTGAGAAGGCCTGTGATGAGGGCTTCTCATCCGCTTCCCTGTGACACCCCTCATGCTACCACTGGTCATAACCAACGGATCGACCGGCCCCCTCTTCACGCTCCGGCCAGTGCGCCTAGCTAGGCATCTGCCAGCACAATCGCGCCAACCACGTCACCCCCGACGGCCCTTATTCGCGCGGCGCTCGCGCGCAAGGTAGCACCGGTGGTCACGACATCGTCGACAAGCACCACCGATTGTCCCGTAAGCTGCTGCGCGCAGGGCCGAAGAAGCACTGCCGCGCGCATATTATCCGCACGCTCACCTGCCGTCAGTTCCGACTGATCCGCGCTCGATTCCGACGTAGCCAGTGCTTGGAGTGTGCGCCAACCGGGAAGCCGCGACACTGCCGACTCACACAGCGCAGTAACCGGATCACCACCGCGGGAACGTGCCGAGGACGCGCGAGTCGGCGCCGGGACGAGCAATGCTGTCTCGGGAATATCGCCACGCGCACGCAAATACTCAATACCAGCCGCCACCACGGCACCCATGTGCCCACGCACCGCGTGGTTACCGCGCTCTTTCATCGCGATGATCACGCCGCGGCGGGTATCGGAATAGGGGCCCAAGGCCCACGTAGGAAACCCCAGTGGGATGGGGCGCTCAACTCGGCGCGGCACCTCGCGAAGATGTTCCTGGCAGCGCGGGCACAGCACCCCACCGGCCTCAGTCTCATCACCGCAGCCAGCGCAAGGGCGCGGCAGAATCAACTCCACGAGTGAGGCCGCAAGCTCCCCTATCCCCCACTGTTTCGGCATGCTGCCTACTCTAGCCGCGGCCACGGCGGCGCGCAGAGGGCTGGACTTTAGCGCGGAATGATGGGAGAAGAACGCACGCCGCGCAGACCATCAACCTCGCGCCAGTAGGAGCTCTCCGAGCCACCTGCCGGCAACTGGAGGAGGGCGTGGGCATCCGTGACATACAGAGTCGATGGCGACGCCGCCACCGCAACCACAGGAGCGGTGATGTTACCGGTCGGCAGCGTCGTAGCTGCGGAACCATCTTGCTCCACACGCCATACTGGCGAGTTGGAGGAAGAGGTTCCGACCAGTAGCGAACCATCAGACTGCCACTCCGCGGACAGTGCCGAACCGGTGAGCTCAGGACCCACTTGGTGGACGTTAACGATGCGCCGCTCACCGGAGGTGGCTCGGGCAACGACACCGGTGTAAATGCTGCCATCAATAATCATGGCGATACGCGCGCCCGTAATTGACAAGCGGATAACGGAAATCTCGCCATCGATAGCGTCCAAGGCAGAGGTATCGACTTCCGAAGTACTGAGTTCACCCGTGGCTGGCGAACGCGTCACGCGAACAACGTGCTCGCCGTCGACGACGGTCCAGGCCACTTGACCGCCTACCTCGAAGGTGGGGCGAGCGAGCGTTGACCCGGTGACGGAATCACCGAATTCCTGGCCAATCTCTCCCATCGACAGTTGAGACTCGTCCTTGGAGCGCTTGCGCACTGCAGCCACGACACCTTCGTCGGAGATGTCAGCAGACTGGATGTCATGGATCTGTCCCGTCGGGCCGGAAAGCTCCACGGGCCCGTCCGAGGCGACATCGAGCAAAGAGCCATCGTTGACTGCGTAGAGCTTTGCCACCGATTGCGCTGCCACCTCAGGGTTAAACTCCGCAAAGTCATCGATGGTCATCTCTTCCATGCCATCAACCAATGGGCTGCCATCGATCGTGGCCCGCACGGTGCTGGCCACCTCCGCGTTATTGAGTGTCCACACCAACTGGGCCGCGAACTTCAGGCGTTCCTCTTGCGACATCCCTGACATGCCGCTGAACTCATAGACCCCCTCATTGAGGCCGAGGAACGTGGCGTCCTTAGGTACTAGGGAGGAAATAGCGGGGGCAATATCGGAGGAAGGGCCCTGTAGCAGCAACGTCACCAATTCGGCAGCGATGGAATCCCTGCCGGTGTAGAGCCACCGCCGGTCAGCCACGAGCATGCGTTGGGTGACGTCGTAAAAATACAAGGACTGCGGGCGGTAGCGGTTGCGTAACTCCGTGCGCTCGATAACGGCACCGGTGGGAAGATCCGTAATGCGCCACTGACCATCGAATTGGCGCAGGCGGACGGTCGCCTCAATACGCGAGTTATCGGGCACATAGGCGCCGCCGTCCGCGAGGCGACCAATAATGTTGCCGCGGACCGAATACTCCAGCGCACCGTCTTCCATCTTGGACGTCACGAGGTCAATGGAATCGACAACCAAGACGGTATTGGTGGGATCCCAGGTATTCGCAATATCAGAGGCCAAAAAGGTACGCGCAGCGGCATAGTTGCCTGCCGGGATAGCAGCGGCGGAGTAGAAGTCACGGATGAGCAGGTCTGGGTCGCTATCAGTGCGTGGCTCCACAATGGCATCCTCTGCCCGCTCGTGCGGGACGAATGTACCAATAACCTGGGGATCGGTATTGTTGGGCAGCGTCGAACATCCCACGAGTGCAGTCAGCGACACACAGCTGAGTACCGCCAAGGTACGACGGGCGGGGATCATCGCTGGGCCTCCTCATCGAAATCGGGCACGTTCTCCTGGTTAAACGGCGTCTCGCCCTCCATGATTTTAGAGCGAGACTGGCGTTCCGAGGGCCAGACAATTCCAGCGTCGTCACCCGTGGCCTTAGTGCTCTCGTCGGGCTCGTCGTGAGGCGAGAAATCTGCGCCTACAGTGACAGTGTTCTCGCCGACTGTGTGCTCGCCACGGCCGGCCCTTTCTGCCCCAGACAAGCTGTCAGTGGCTATGCCACTAGCGCTCAAGCCATAGGGCAGCGCAGCCTGTTCTTCAGCTTCCACGGCCGTCGGACGCGGTGCTCCCGGTACTTCCAAGGCAATAGGTTCGGACTCTATGGATTGGCCTGGGGTGCGCGGAAGAATGAGGCGGAAGCGCGAGCCCACCCCAAAGTAGCCGATGGCGTCGAGAGTGCCGCCGTGCAACATAGCGTCCTCACGCGCAATAGCTAGGCCGAGGCCGGTACCGCCCGAATGGCGCTTGCGTGACGAGTCCGCGCGCCAGAAACGGTTAAAGACAAGCTCCTCCTGGCCTTCCTTGAGGCCGACGCCGGAGTCGGTAACGGCGATTCCGACGGCGTCGTCAGTCGTGGCGACATCCACCGTGACGGGATTGCCCTCAGAGTGGTCGATGGCATTGGCAAAGAGGTTGCGCAAAACTCGCTCAACACGGCGCGAATCGCACTCCACTGCCACCGGCTCCGCTGGTGCGTTGACACGGACCTCAACACCGAGCTCATCTGCTAAGTGCTCCACTTGGCTCAACGCCGAATCAATGCAGGAACGGATGTCAATGGACGCGGTGGACAGATCAGCTACGCCGGCATCGTGACGCGAAATCTCCAGCAGGTCTGCCAAGAGCTCTTCAAAACGATCCAGCTCCTTGATGAGCAACTCCGCCGAACGTTTGGTGTAGGGGTTAAAATCATCGGCATCAGCAGCAATGACATCGGCGGCCATACGCACTGTGGTCAACGGCGTGCGCAGCTCATGGGACACATCCGAGGTGAACTGACGCTGCAAATCTCCGTATTCCTCCAGCTGCGCAATCTGCTTGGAGAGTTTGTCTGCCATGTCGTTGAAGGAGGACGCAAGGCGGCCCATCTCATCATCGGAGTTGACCACCATGCGCTCACGCAGGTGACCGGCGGCAAGGCGCTGCGCAATGCGAGAGGCAGAACGAATCGGGGTAATAACCTGCTGAGTAGCCAGCCACGCAATACCCACGAGCAACACCACGACGACCACACCGGCGGCAGAGAGCAACCCGCGCATCAGTGCCATCGTGGATTCCTCTGACTCCATCGACAACACGAGGTAGACCTGCGTATTCGGGATGTCACACTCGATGGGCGTGCCGACCATCAGCGCGTTATAGGTCGCGCCTGATTGTTGGTCCACGGTGGCGTACTGCTGCACAATTTGCCCTTGGCCTACGAGCTCGCGCATTCCTTCTGGGACGCGGTAGCCCTCCGGCGAGGTTGTAGCGGTGCCGTCAGGATTGTCCACCACAACAACAGGTTCGTAGACCGCTTGGGCATCGTTTTGTTGCGCCGACATCTGCCCCAAGGCTGCGCGCGCTGAGTTGATGCGCACCTGCGTCGAGTTTGCGGTACCCGTAGCATCAATCTGCTGTTCCACGGCCACGCGCGCACGTTCGAGCTCCTGCAGAGCAGTCTCTTCCTTTTGGCTCACCAGCTGCTGCGTCAACACCGACACAAGCGCGTACGCCAAAATCAGCATGACCACTGCGGAGGCCACGAGCATCATGCCGATGACGCGTGTCTGCAGAGATGTACGCCAGCGCTCGACGACGCCATCCCTGACTCGCCTCATCCCATCAAAAATAACGGCTGTCCTTTACTCGCCAACTTTGCCGGTCTTATAGCCCACGCCACGCACGGTGAGCACAATGCGCGGGTCCTCTGGGTCGTGCTCGATCTTCGCGCGTAGGCGCTGCACGTGCACGTTGACAAGGCGAGTATCGGAGGCATGGCGGTAGCCCCACACGGACTCCAGCAAAGCTTCACGGGTGTGAACCTGGCCAGGTTTACGAGCCATCTCCAGCAGGAGATCAAACTCCAGCGGGGTCAAGGAAATTTCCTCGCCGCTCTTGCGGGTGACGGTGTGTTCGGGGACGTCGATAAGCAAGTCCCCTACCTCAATCATCTCACCAGAGGAGGAATCCGAGCGGCGCAAACGCGCGCGGATACGGGCAATGAGCTCCTTCGGCTTGAAGGGCTTGGTGATGTAATCATCTGCGCCCGATTCCAAGCCCAGTACGACGTCAACGGTGTCCGTCTTCGCGGTGAGCATGACAATCGGCACGGACGACTCGGTACGGATGGCACGGCAGATATCCACACCATTCATGCCCGGCAGCATGAGGTCCAGCAAAATCAGGTCTGGGTCATGGTGGTGGAAAGCCGGGATGGCCTCGTTGCCGTCATTAACGGCGATAGGTTCCAATCCTTCGGCTTCGAGCACGATGGTGAGCATTTCGGCAATTGCCGGGTCATCATCCACGACCAAGATTTTCGGTGCCACTTTACTGTTCTCCTACGAGGTCCTTGACAGATTGAATAATCATATCGGCATCCGCGGTGGCGATCCACCGTCCTGCCCACGCCTGCTGCGCGAGGCGCCGGTAGGCTGCCGCTGTGCGGGCCTGCAGCCCGGCATCGCGCTCGTAACGGTCTCGGCTGCGGCATTCGTCGTCAGCAGCGCGGGACACGGCACGCTGCCCAGCGACGGCAACGTCGGTATCGAGGAAAATCTGCAGCTGCGGAACCGGCAAGCCAAAGCGCTCAAACTCCAGCTCATAAATCCAGTCTACGACGGATTCTTCGCTCAGTCGGGCAGCCGTGTACGCAGCGTTGGAGGCCACGTAGCGGTCAAGGATGAGTAGAGAACCCGTGTCTTCGGCGGCAGCGAGCAACTGCTCTTTGGCACCACAGCGGTCAAGCGCAAACAACGTGGCCATGCCGTAGGCGGAATCTATGAGATCACCCATCTTTCCGTACAGCGCCTGCTGCGCTAGCTGCGCGTGAATGGACTCCTCATAACGCGGGAAACTCAAGACTGAGACGTCGCAGTCAAGTTCCTTCCGCAGGCGTTGAGTGACGGTGTTTTTTCCGGCGCCGTCAATACCCTCAATACTAATCAGCATGCTGAGTGAAAACCCTTTGAGTGAAAACTCTTAAGAACGTAGGGTCCGCACAGACGCATGCGGACCTCAACAACGGATGCCTAGGACAGCGCCTCAATGAAGGCTTCGAGATCGTAATCTTCCTCGACCCCTTCAAGCAGTTCCAAAGCATGCTCGTGGAGGTTTTCACTCCCAGAGCCTGCGAGGTCACGAATGAAGGGGTAATCCTCCACTACTTCACCAGCGCTGAAGGGAGCGCCTGCCCAGATGGCAGCGATGGTGGCGGCAGCCAGCGCGTTGCGCTGTTCTTCTTCGGTCTGGTCTTCACCGGATACCGCCAGCGCGCAGGCGTCATCGACTGCAGCCACAATCTCTTCGTCT
Source organism: Corynebacterium sp. FDAARGOS 1242 (assembly GCF_016889985.1). NCBI lineage: Bacteria > Bacillati > Actinomycetota > Actinomycetes > Mycobacteriales > Corynebacteriaceae > Corynebacterium > Corynebacterium sp. FDAARGOS 1242. The sequence goes on from NZ_CP069568.1 coordinate 1,662,184, forward strand.
TCGAGATCTGACAGCTCGTCAAGAAACTCGACGTTAGCCTCGTCAGTGAAGATATCTTCATCCCATGAGCTCATTGGTTTCTCCTTATTGCCTAATGCCTGATGCTGAAATCTGAAACTGTGGGGTCGTAGGCGCCACGACGGCACCGCGACGCTAGGTGAGGTCTCTTACCCACTTTTTACCATTCTTTAGACAGTGCCACGCAGGTCTCTGTCGCTCCGTGTCGAGGGCCACGGTAAAGCACTACTATGCAGCTACTCTGCACGGGCGGACACTTGTCCACCTACATATTTCTGTCAGAAGCCTGTGTGCGAGCAGGGATTATAAGGTGAAACCGTGGGTACACCAGGTTTCATGCTATCGTTGTTATCGACTTGTGACCTTGTGCGCGGAAAGGAGACTCAGGATGACCAGCACCCCACGCCGAGTGCTCGCCTTTATTGCGGCCGGTCTCCTCCTTGCCGTAGCCATCGGCATGGTGGTGTGGCGGACAAGTGCCCCAAATTCCGTTGCCCCTGAACCTTCGGCAGCCACGGCTGAATCCGGTTCTTCGGCGCCGCAGACTTCCTCTTCTGAGCACTCCTACACCACCACGTCCTCAGCCTCGCAGCCGAAGACGTCGCAGGAAACGATTGCAGCCCCCGCGGAAGATCCTTACTTGGCACCAAACGCTGTCTTGGACCGCACGGAACCAGCTCAACCCACGGCTGTCTATCGCCCTGATAACGTCTCGTCACTGCAGAATCAGCAACCACAGGGCACCGTGCAACCCCAGGATCCGAATAATCCGCAGGCACCTAACACTTCACCGGATAACACCTCACCGGAGTCTTCTGCTCCTGCTGCTACTACTACTTCTTCGCCTGGTACACCGGCCCCGGGTTCCACCACCACCGGCACCCCGGGCACTGAGCCCACCAAACAGCCCGCGCCACGCACTGCGTCTCCGCAGGATGCCCAACAGGATAACAACACTGAATCTGACAGAGCTGAGCCCCAGGCGTCCACTGCACCGGAGCACACCCACGCCCCGAATGCCCCGGCAAACTCTCAGGACACGCAGCCAGCGGGCCTAGCTCAGGAGGCCCCAAAGCCTCAGGAAGAGCCGCGCACCGATGTGAGGTTCAAGGAACCGACCGCCGAGCAGGAAAGGGGCCCAGAGGCACAACGGCAGCAGGAGATTGCTGACAAGCTCGCTGAGCTGGATCGCCAGCGTGAGCAGGACGCTTCCCGCACGAATGAGGCACCCACACCCGCTGCGCCTACCGACGGTGCCCCGGCAGCCGAAGAACCTGCTGCTGCTGAGCAGCCAGAACCGACTGAGCCTGCCGCGAAGGACCCCGCAGCAGACGCCCTCACTGCGGAACAGCCGGCGAACGAGGAACCATCCGTCAGGATTGCGTCCACAGAACCGGAAGGTGCGCGAACGGACTCAGGTGCGGACAAAGCTCCCGTGAAGGCCGAGGCTCCAGCAGCACCGGAACTGCCCTCCTCCCCGGAAGAACTGTCAGGGCTGTCGGGCCGCGCCTAATGTCGCCGCCGCAGCTTTTGAGTAATCTCCGCGCTTAATCGCCGTGTTTATACGCGGGCGATGAACACCTGCGCAGCGCCGTTCTCCGCAGCACGCACAGTGGCAACTGGGTCGCCGGCAGGAATCCAAGCGGCATGGCCGGCGCTGAGCGCAACACTCTCATCGCGCTCGTTGTTGACGTCAACGGCGCCGGAGGTGCACAGCACGATAACGGGGCCGTCAAAATCAACGTCCACGGATTCCTCACCGGTTAGTTCCACACGATCCAGAGCGAACTCCTCAATCGGCACCGGATAGGACCATGCCTGAGCGCCGTGGACGTTGCTCTGAGTTGATTTATCTACCTGTGGCACGCGCGGGTCCTTCGCGGCGGAGTAGGTAAGAACCTTGACCAGCTCCGGAACGTCCACAAACTTTGGAGTCAGACCGCCACGCAGCACGTTGTCGGAGTTGGCCATGATCTCCACGCCGAGGCCGGAGACGTAAGCATGCAATTCACCGGCATTGAGGTAGACCGCTTCGCCTGGCTGCAGCACGATGTGATTGAGGAGCAGCGCGCCGAGGACGCCGATATCACCCGGGTACTGCTCGTTGAGCTTAGCCACGGTCCCCATGACCATGCCCATCCACTCTTCGCCTGCGCCTTGGTCGCGGAGGCGCTCACCGGCGGCCACGACGGCGGCGATAAGCTCTTTGCGCTTAGCGCCCGGGATGGTAATCCACGTGGTGAACAACGCGCGCAGATTATCGCCTTCTGCCTCCGGCTCATCCGCGAGCATGCTGACGTAGTGATCGAGCTCCGGACACTCGAGGGCGGTGAAGAGACGGCGAGTCTGCTCCAAAGGACGGAAACCTGCCATGGCGTAGAACTCTGTCAGCGCCACGATGAGCTCAGGTTTATGGTTGTCGTCCTTGTAGTTGCGGTTGGAGGCAGTCAGCTCAATGCCTGCTGCGTTTTCACGCGCAAAACCTTCCTCCGCCTGCGCCTTCGACGGGTGCGCCTGCAAAGAGAGCGGCTCAGCCGCGGCAAGAATCTTCAACAGGAAGGGAAGATTCTCCCCGTACTCACCCGCCACACGTGCGCCTACCTGGTTCGCTGGGTCGGCGGCAATGATGTCATCGAGGCGCTCACCATCCACTGTGGACGGGTCCGCCGGGTGCGCGCCAAACCACAGCTCCGCCACGGGGCTCTGCGTTTCAGGTTCTCCCAGGAGGGCAGGAATCAGTGTGCGCGAACCCCAGGAATAGTTGCGGGCAGCGCTCTCGAGCAGCTTCATCGATATCCTCTATTTCACGTCATAGGCGGTCGCGGCGTAACTCCGCGTAATCAACTGCAGCGCGCCGGCCAGATCCCCACTGGAGGGGTCGGCGCTCGCCGCAGCGAATGAATGGGGCAGGTTCGCCTCTTCCTGTCCCCATAAAACAATTTTCAAGGGTACCAAAGGCTCCCCGTCTTCAAAGGGGTCGTGGAAGATGTCAGTCGGCGCGTCCTCCAAAATCGGCCCTAGGCCTTCCGCATCCACGACCGAGCCGCCCAGCCCATGCGTTGCCCAGATAGCGCCTGCCATGCGGGCAACGAGCGCACCTAGATGCACGCGCGTTCGCTCCTCAGAGAAGGCATAGGGGTCCGGACCACTACTGTGGACAACGCGGCCGCCCTCAGCAAACTCACGCAGCGCACGGCCTGGGTTCGTGGTGGAATCGCGCTGCGGGGAGAGTGCTTCGATTTCTCGATCCACGGCCTCCGCCACGTCCTCCAGACGGCGCGCAACCAGCTCGGGGTCTTCGCTCAGCACCGCCTGTACCGCATGTAGTGCCACGATAGCCCGGACTGGGGAGACTCCTTCCACCGTGGGCAGTTGGTCTATCACCACGGTGTTGTCAGGAGCATCCTCCGCCTCGTTGAGGAGAATGGTGGTGGCGCCGCGCCGAGCAGCGTCGTGCAACGCGCGTTCTGCCCACGGGCTCTCCCCCGCCACGACGACCACGTCGAGTGCGCCGACGAAACGTGGCAACGATTCGCTAACCGCAATGGGCACGTCTGCAGGTTCTGCAAGCCCCATTGCCACGTGCGCAGCGGCCCGGGATATCTGGTCCGCAGCGAGGATGACGAGGGAACGCGGACGCATGCCGCTCAATAACCGGGCAAGGTCTGGCACGGCGGAGGCTACGACGCGGGCTTGGGCACCTTCGTGGGCAACGTCGAAGAAGCGCACGGTTTCGGGGTCATAGGATGTCATGAGCTCGAGCATAGCTAGGATGAGGGACCATGAGCATTCATCCGGTAGTCCTCGTTGGCGGCGGCCCGGGCGCGTGGGACCTCATTACGGTGCGCGGCATGCAAGCTCTACAGGCTGCGGACGTCATTGTGGCCGATCACCTCGGCCCCACTGCACAGTTGGACAAGCTGTGCGATGTTGACGCCAAGGAGCTTATCGACGTCTCCAAGATCCCCTACCGCAAGCAGGTTGCGCAGGAGCGAATCAACGAAATCCTCATCGAACACGCCCAGGCGGGCCGCCGAGTGGTCCGTCTTAAAGGCGGCGATCCTTATGTCTTTGGCCGCGGCTTCGAGGAGCTGACCGCGCTTACGGAGGCCGGCGTTCCCGTGGAAGTCATCCCCGGGGTAACCTCCGCCGTGGCGGTGCCAGCGCTGGCGGGCACTCCCATCACGCACCGCGGCATGGTGCATGCTTTCACGGTGGTCTCTGGCCATCTCCCGCCGGGCCATCCGAAATCCTTGGTGGATTGGGCAGCTCTTGCCCGCTCCGGGGCGACGCTCTCGGTCATCATGGGTGTGAAAAACGCTGCAGCTATTGCCACGGCGCTTATCGACGCCTCCTTAAGCCCCCACACCCCCGTCCACATCATCCAAGAAGGCTCACTAGCTGAGGAACGTGCTTTCAGGTGTGAGCTGGCCGAGCTCGGCACCACGATGGAGGCTCATTCCGTGGCACCGCCGGCCGTCATCGTTATCGGCGAGGTCGCCGGACTCTAATCCGAGCTCGCGGCCGACGCCCCGACGCGGGCTGTTTCTGCCGTATCCTCAGAGCTAGCGGCGGAGCCATTCGGCTCCGAGGAACTCACGACGCGGCTGCCACCACGCGTTGGGCTCGAGGGGTGGCCCTCGTAGTTCTCTTCGCGCTCGTGGCGCTTGCGGCGGCGGTTGGCCCAGACGGTCAGGGAGACGCCTAGCACCAGTGCGGCGATTTGCAGGCCCACGACAACGCCGTGCGGCAGCGCCCAGCCCACGGCTTTGGGCACGTTGAGGGTGACGATAGCTGTACCGACGAAGCCGCCCAGCAGCGTGGGGTTAATGCGGGAAATCAGCCACGCCGCGATAGGTGCAGTGATCATGCCACCGATAAGAAGCGCCACCACTGCTGCCGCATTGGCAACAATCTCATGCCACAAGCCCACGATGAATCCGGCGGTAGCACCGAAAGTCACGAGGAATTCCGCAGTATTCACCGTGCCGACGATGCGTCGCGGCTGTTCACGCCCAACCGCCATGAGCGTCGACGTGGAGATTGGGCCCCAGCCGCCGCCACCGGAGGCATCCACGAAGCCGCCGACAATACCTAGTCCGGTAAGGAATGGGGTGGAGTGCGGTCGCGAGGTGGAGGTCTTCTTCGGGCGAAGACGGGAGAAACGCCACACCAGGTTAATGCCCAAGATAAGGAGGATGGTGGAGGTGACCGGCACTGCGGATTCCAGGGAGAGGTTGGACAGAACTGTCGCGCCCACGAACGCTGAGATCGCGCCTGGGACACCGAGCTTGAGCACCGTTGGCCAGTGCACGTTGCCGAAACGCCAGTGGCTGATACCGGAGACGAGGGTCGTTCCCAACTCCGAGGTGTGGACTACGGCCGACGCCGTTGCTGGGCCGAGGCCCGCAAGGAGCAAGATGGTCGTGGAGGTGACTCCAAAGCCCATGCCGATGCCGCCATCAACGAGCTGTGCAGCGGCACCCGCAAGGGCGATGAGAATGAGGCTACGCATGAGCCACCTCCTGGAAACGTTGGGACACGATGCCCGCTAGGGCCTCCCCTAACGGTGGCAGCATCTTTCGGTGCTGTGGGGTCGATGGATTGTCGGAATGGGGAGCAAGGCGGTCGAGCAACAAACCAGGGCTGACGAAGAGCGGCACGACCACTTCACTTTGAGAACTGGCACCGCGATTTCGACTTTTCCCGCGAGACGCGTGAGCGTCTCGCGCGTCTCGCGTGGCATAGGCGGCTTCAGCCTCACATCCGGTGAGCTCACCTACGCGACGAGCAAGACCCGCGACAGCGGCATTAGCCTGTTCGTCGGAGGAACCAACGGAGTAAACCACTACCTTATCGGCACCGGCAGGAACCCGCGCGGCGAGAAGCTGGGCCATGTCCTCACCAGTGCCGAACCCGCATGCTCGGCGCAGAGTCAAGCCGGACGACGCCGCGGCACTATCAATCGCGGCGGGCACGTCGACGCGCTGGTGATAGCCCTCAGTAAAGAGCAGCGGAACAACAACTGCATCGCGTACTCCGCGCTGAGCCATCTCCTGTGCTGCGGCCTCCAGGGCCGGTTCGTTGAATTCGAGGTGCGCGGCCAAAGCCGGAACGCCGGCGAGTTTGCCGGCGGCACGGGTCAGGGCCTCCACGTGTGGTGCGGCTGCGGGGTGACGCGAGCCGTGCGACAACGTAATGAGTGCGGTCATGATGGCTTTCCTCGGTCAACAGTTAGGCCTGCGGCGCGGTGGAATGACCGCGTCGAGCTAGGGAACGCTTGAGCGCTTCGTTGGCGGACACTGCCGGCGCGGGAGCTACCGGGGCGTCGTCCTGGCCGTGGAAACGCAAGGAGAAAATGCGGAGGCATTCCTGGCACTTCCAGGCAAAATCGTCTTCCTCATCCGGAAAAAGGTCGGTGCCGGCGCAGTAGGGGCAATACGCCGGGTGGTTGCGGTTGGGGTTGGGCTCGCGGCGGAAATTCACTGCAGGTCCTCCTCGTCTGCGCGCAGGACCCAGTGGCGGAACTCTTCACCGTCGTCGCGCTGCTCCTTGTACTTGTTCACCAGGCGGATGACGTACTCCGGCACCTCGTCGGCCACGACCTTGTGACCGCGCAGCTTGCGGCCCCAGTCCGGGGAGAGACCCAGCGCGCCGCCCAAGTGGACCTGGAAACCTTCCACGCGGTTGCCGTCCGCATCAGTGACAATCTGGCCCTTAAGACCAATGTCAGCCACCTGCGAGCGAGCACACGCATTGGGGCAACCGTTGAGAGCGATAGAGAGTGGAACATCGAGAACACCCAAGGTGTCCTCCAAGATGTCCACGAGCTCGATGGCACGAGCCTTGGTGGTCACGTGCGCGAGCTTGCAGAACTCTAGGCCGGTGCAGGAGATGACGCCGCGGCGGAACTCAGAGGGCTGGGAGTACAGTCCCGTCTCATCAAGCGCACGAGAGAGCTCTGGAATGTCTTTTTCCTCCACGTCGAGGAAGAGCAGCTCCTTCATCGGGGTCGTGCGGATGCGGGTAATGCCAAATTTCTCCGCTACGTCCGCGATGGCAATGAGCTGTTCGCCTGTCGCGTGGCCCACGGTGGGCTTTACGCCAACGTAGAACTTGCCGTCCTGCTGGCGATGCACGCCGACGTGGTCACGGTTGCCGGGAGCGACGGGGAGCGGGAGGCCGTCGAGAAGCGGCTCGTCCAGGTACTCCTCTTCGAGGACCTGACGGAACTTCTCAATGCCCCACTGCGCCACGAGGAACTTCAGGCGCGCACGGTTGCGGTTGCGGCGGAAGCCGTAGTCGCGGAAGATGCGGGCTACTCCAGCCCAGACCTCCGGCACCCGCTCGAGCGGAATCCACGCACCGAGGGATTGGGACAGCATCGGGTTGGTGGAAAGGCCGCCGCCCACAAAGCAGTCGAAGCCAGGACCGTACTCGGGATGAGTTGTGCCTACGAAGGCAACATCCTGAATCTCATGGGTCACGTCCTGGCGGGCGTTTCCGGAGATGGCGGATTTAAACTTTCGTGGAAGGTTGTGGAATTCATCGCGCAGGAGGTAATCATTCTTGATTTCCTCGATGGCCGGAGTCGCATCAATAATCTCGTCGGCAGCCACTCCTGCTACCGGTGAGCCAAGGATGACGCGGGGCACATCACCACAGCCTAGGAAGGTATCCAATCCTACGGAGCGCAGTTTCTCCCAGATGGCGGGAACATCTTCAATCTGAATCCAATGCAACTGGATGTTTTGACGGTCCGTAAAGTCCGCGGTAGAGCGCGCATAGTCGCGCGAAATCTCACCAACCGCGCGCAGCTTGGCGGGATCGGCGCAGCCGCCATCGAAGCGCACGCGCATCATAAAGTATTCGTCCTGCAGCTCGGCGTTAGAGAGCTTGGAGGTCATCTCGCCGCCTAAGTTCTGATTGCGCTGGGTGTACAGGCCCAACCATTTAAAGCGTGGAGCAAGGTCCTCGGGTGGGATGGAGGAAAATCCCTGCTTGGAGTAGAGATCAATGACGCGCTGGCGTACCGCGAGGGCGTCATCCGCCTGCTTAATCTCCTCGTCTGCGTTGAGCGGGGAGGTTCCGTCAATCTTCCACTGGCCTTCCGGCTTCTTCGTGCGCGCGGGCCGCTGTGTGGCGGTGGTCATAGTCTGCTGCCTTTCGTCGGTTAGTGAAAACCTACCGGTCTAGGAGAAACAGACAAAGCAGTCTTTTTTATTTTCTGAGCAATATGCAAAGCACGCTGCGTCTATGCCACAATGATCTCCGAATGTAATTAGGCATAGTTGCCCTACAGCAGACAAGCCGGTTCAATAAAGCCCACACTTGTTAAAGAACTAAGCTTTCGATAGTTAGTACAACACTCCGAAAGGTCATCCATGACTCAGCAGCCCCTGAAAGTAGCCGTCATCGGCGCCGGCCCAGCCGGCATTTACGCATCCGACATCCTGGTGAAGAAAACCGGCGGCAACGTTCAGATCGATCTCATCGAGCAGATGCCCGCACCGTTTGGCCTCATCCGCTACGGCGTGGCGCCGGACCACCCGCGCATTAAGGGCATTGTCAACTCCCTGCACCGCGTGCTTGATTCCGAACAGATCCGTCTGCTGTCCAACATCACTGTGGGCCGCGATGTTACTGTCGCCGAGCTCGAGGAGTACTACGACGCTATCGTCTTCGCTACCGGCGCCGTCGGCGACTTGGGTATGACCATCCCTGGCTCCGACCTCGAGGGCGTGCATGGCGCAGGCGAGTTCGTCGGCTTCTACGACGGCAACCCGCGCTTCGAGCGTTCCTGGGACCTCTCCGCCACCGACGTCGCTGTGATTGGCGTGGGCAACGTGGGCCTGGACGTGGCCCGCATCCTGGCCAAGACTGGCGACGAGCTTAAGGAAGCCACCGAGATCCCCGATAACGTCTACGAGTCCCTGGCTAAGAACCAGGCCACCACCGTGCGCGTCTTCGGCCGCCGCGGTCCGGCGCAGGCCAAGTTCACCCCCCTGGAGCTCAAGGAGCTCGACCACTCCCCGACCATCAACGTGGTCGTGGACCCAGAGGACATCGACTACGACGAAGCCTCCCTCAAGGCTCGCGAAGAGGCCAAGTCCTGCGACTTGGTGTGCCAGACCCTGGAGGGCTACGCCATCCGCGAGCCCAAGGATGCCCCGCACACCCTGCAGATTCACCTCTTCGAGCAGCCGGTTGAGTTCATCGGCGAAAACGGCAAGGTTACTGCCGTGAAGACCGAGCGCACCGCACTCAACGGCGATGGCTCCGTCTCCGGCACCGGTAAGTTCACCGAGTGGCCGGCGCAGGCCGTCTACCTGGCCGTGGGCTACCGCTCCGATGCCATCGAAGGCGTGCCTTTCAACACGCAGAAGAACGTCATCAACAACGACGGCGGCCACGTCGTCGATCTCGACGGCACCATCGTGCCGGGCCTCTACACCACCGGTTGGATCAAGCGCGGTCCGGTGGGGCTCATCGGAAACACCAAGTCCGACGCCACGGAGACCATCGGCATGTTGCTTGACGACGCCGAAGCGGGCAACCTCTCCCACGACCGCGAGGAGGACATCGTCGAGCTCTTCAAGTCCAAGGGCCTGGAGCACCTGACCTGGGAGGGCTGGAAGAAGCTCGACGCCGCCGAGCGTGCCCTGGGTGAGGCCGAGGGCCGCGAGCGCAAGAAGTTTGTCGAGTGGGAAGAGATGGTCACCCACTCGCGCGACTAGGCTGCTGTCTCAAGGCTGGGCCCACAGCCCCGACGGCAGTTCCTCGCCGCCAACGGCAAGGCCTCCTGAACTAAAACTGCCCTATCTGACGAAACTCTCGCCTCCGCCACAATTAACGCGGAGAAGATCGTCAGTTAGGGCAGTTCTTGTCTCAAGTACTGCGTGTGAAGGCCGTGCCTCAAGGGCCTAGCGTGACGACATACGCCCTCACGCTAGGCGCGGATGATGGCGAGGACCTCGTCGACGATGGCCTGCACCTCGTCGGCGGTCTTTGCTTCAACATTGAGGCGCAGCAGCGGCTCGGTGTTGGAGGCACGCACGTTGAACCACGCATCGGTACCCTTGAGCTGCACGGTCACACCATCCAGCTCGTCGACGGACTCAATCTTGTCCGCCAGCTCATCCAGTACGCGCTGCGTCGTGGCCTTCTGATCCTCCACGGTGGAGTTGATTTCACCCGAGGCCTCGTAGCGCGAGTACTGCGCCATAAGCTCGCTCAACGGCTTGTCCTGCTCACCCAGAGCGGCGAGCACGTGCATAGCCGCGAGCATGCCAGAATCGGCATTCCAGAATTCCTGGAAGTAGTAGTGCGCGGAGTGCTCGCCTCCAAAGACCGCCTTCTCCTTGGCCATCTGAGCCTTGATGAAGGAGTGGCCGACGCGGGTGCGCACGGCCTTGCCGCCCTTCTCCGCGATGAGCTCCGGAACGGTCTTCGAGGTAATCAGGTTATGGATCACCGTGGAGCCCGGGAACTTGTCCAAGTAGCGCTCCGCCACCAGGGCGCAGATGGCGGACGGCGAGACCGGCTGGCCCTTCTCATCCACCACGAAGCAACGGTCGGCATCGCCATCGAAGGCAAGGCCGATATCCGCCTTCTGCTCCACGGTGAACTTTTGCAGATCCACCAGGTTCTTCGGATCGAGCGGATTAGCCTCGTGATTCGGGAAGGTGCCGTCCAGCTCAAAGTAAAGATCGCGGACGTCGAAAGGCAGGCCCTCAAAGACCGCCGGGACGGTGTGTCCGCCCATGCCGTTGGCAGCGTCGACAGCCACGACGAGTGGGCGGGAGCCCTCCAGCGGCACCAAGCCACGCAGGAAGGCGGCATAGTCTCCCAGCACCTCACGCTCGGTGATGGTACCCGGCTCGCCGTCGTAGGCCGGGGTGCCGTCGATGAGCATGTCCTTGATCTGCTCCAGACCGGTCTCTTGGCCTACCGGCACAGCCCCGGCCCGGCAGAGTTTGATGCCGTTGTACTTCGCCGGGTTGTGGGAGGCGGTAAACATGGCACCCGCGCAGTTGAGGTCACCAGCAGCAAAGTAGAGCTCATCGGTAGAGGTCAGGCCCAGCATAATGACGTTCACGCCTTGTGCCGCAGCACCTTCGGCGAAGGCTGCTGCCAGCTGCGGGGAAGACGGGCGCATGTCATGGCCCACCGCCAGGGTTTTCTCGCCTTCGCCGCGCAGGATGGCCGCATAAGCTGCGCCGTTATCCCGCACGAAGGTTTCGTCGATGTCCTCGCCCACAACGCCACGGACGTCATAAGCCTTGATCACTGCATTGAGCTGTTCACGAGTTCGCATAGCCCTACAGCATACTCATGTCCTCTGGCACCTCTGCGCTGGGAAACACGGTGGATAAGGAAACCTACGAGGCACGCGCCGAGCGCTAGTCGGCGTCTGGCACCACCGTCAGGTGCGCGCGGCGGCGTTGGCGGGCGTCGTGGACTCGCCGGGTGCGAAAGACCGGATGGTTGGAGTTGCGTGGATCCGCGCCGTCGAAGGTGGCGGAGTAGTCGATGGGGTCAGCTCCGGAGCCGGTCGTGGAGTCGTCGACAAGCCCGGTGGTCACGCGGCCAGCCTCGCGCACGGCCTCAGCCAGAGCGGTGAGGTCATCATCCTCATCGAGCTCGATGCGATCCACACGGACCATCTCCCACCCTTGGGGCGCAGTGATGCGCTCGCTGTGCTTCTCGCACAGGTCCCATGCATGGGGATCAGTATCTTCAGACAGTGGGCCCACAACGGCGGTTTGCTGGGCGTAAGCATAGGTCAACGTAGCCACGGCGGGACGGCCGCAGCCGGGGCGGGAGCAACGGCGGGAGCTATTCACGGCCCCAAGTCTAAACCCAAACTTGAGATTTCGATAGTCCTACACGGCGCGCCCCCTGCCCGAGCATCGCCACCGCGCCTTAAACTAAGCCGCATGAACACGCCCCGCCCCCACATCCGCCCGGCCCGCCACCGTCATGGCCGCGGCGCTCGCGGGCCGCTACTCCCCCATGCAATTCCCCGATACCGCAGCAGCGCTGAGCGCTTCGACATGGCTGTACTCGAAGCCTACGCGCCCATCCAAAACGCTTTCGCCGATCAGCTCGCTGGCCTAGACCTAGCCGTCGACACCGTACCCCGCATGCGCCTGTCCGCGGACATGACAGTCATGCCGGATGAGATCATTGCGGACGGTCCCGTCCCCTTGGGGCGCATCGTGCCTGCCGGAGTCGATTCAGCGGGGCAACCGACCCGCGCCCGCCTTGTCATCTTCCGCATGCCAGTGGAGGAGCGCGTGCGCTCAGCCCGGGAGCGCGAAGAATTGCTGTCCACTGTGCTCACCGCACTTGTGGCCAATTACCTCAATGTGGATCCAGAAGATATTGATCCGCGTTTTAGCTGGTAAAACACAACTCTCCCCCGCCACACCCTGCGGGAAGCAAAGTATGACGGGGGAGAGGGAGATGCTGCACTACCAGATCCGCTGCGCTAACCGATTTCACGTTTTAATCGGCGGCGCTCACGGTCTGACAGTCCACCCCAGATTCCAAAGCGCTCATCGTGCTCAAGCGCATATTCGAGGCATTCATCACGCACGGCGCAGGCCTGGCAAATGCGTTTAGCCTCACGCGTTGAGCCTCCCTTTTCCGGGAAGAAGGCTTCCGGATCCGTCTGGGCGCACAGCGCCTGATCTTGCCACTCCTGCTCGACGGCACCAAAGAGTTCATCGAGCGACATCTCTGCAGCAGCACCGCCACGGAGAATAGCGCTGTTATTCGTCGTATTGTCCACGCCGCTTCCTTTCTCCGAGGTCGTTTCTCTCTTCAAGTCGGTGGCACCGACCCTACACCGAATGTTGTTCTCGGTGCCGTGCCCGCCGTGCCGTTGATTACACTGATGTCATTTCACACCGGATCACTAAATATCGTCAACCTGTCGGGAGTCATTTTTCCGCAATCCCGGCAAAAACGCTGCACACGATCCTCAACTTTCACATCAGTCACAACACCCCAGCCATGGGGGTGAACATCGGGGGTACTACATGTAGTGGCTACCCCCTACCCTGTGAACAATTCCAAGGTTTCTCCGGCGTGTCGCCACCCACCCGCGCAGATCTCGTGGATCTCAACCGCACCACTAAAACCATCCGTCACGGCAAAAAGAGGCGCTGGGAAGGTATTTTCCCAGCGCCGAGGCTTGAAATCGTTGCGTAGGTACGTCTAAGCGCTAGCTACAGCTTTGCGCTTAGGCATCTGAACTGAAGCGCACTCCCGCATCCGGAAGGGTCACACCTGGGAAGACACGCATGCCACCCTGCAGCTCGCAGCGCGCACCAATCGTCGCGCCTTCACCGATGACGCAGTTATCGATGTGCGCATTAGCTCCGATGTGCGCACCCGAAGCGATGATGGAATTGCTAATGATGGCGCCCGGCTCAATGGTCACCCCATCGAAGACCACGGTGCCATCAAGGCGCGAACCCGCGCCGATGACCGAGCCACGCCCCACAGCCGTGCCAGAGAGCAACAGCACGCCACCCGCAATGCCGGCGGATTCATCCACCACAGACTCACCGGTGCGACCGGTCAGCAGCGGCGAGTGCGCAATGCCGCGCACTAGATCAGAAGAACCGCGCACGAAGTCATCCGGGCGGCCCATATCGCGCCAGTAGGAGTTGTCCACGTGGCCCACGACCAGGTGACCGGACTCCAGGAGCTGCGGGAAAGTCTCACGCTCAACGGAGACCACGCGATCAGCCGGGATGGTCTCAATAACCTCCCGCTTGAACACGTAGCAGCCGGCGTTAATCTGGTTCGTCGGCGGATCCTCGGTCTTCTCCAAGAAGGCCGTTACTCGCCCATTGGAGTCTGTAGGAACGCAACCAAACGCGCGCGGGTCCGCCACGTTCAGCAGATGCATCGTGACGTCGGCCTGCTTCGAGTGGTGTGTATCGAGGATGCCGTTCAAGTCCATGCCGGAGAGCACGTCGCCGTTGAACACCATGACGGTGTCGTGGCGCAGCTTGTCGTAGACGTTGCGGATACCACCACCGGTGCCCAGCGCGGTCTCCTCCACCACGTACTCAATCTCCAGGCCCATATCGGAGCCATCGCCGAAGTACTCCTCAAAGACCTCAGCCTTAAAGGACGTGGAGAGCACAACGTGCTCGATTCCGGCCTCCTTGATACGGGCCAGAAGGTGCTGGAGGAAGGGGTAGTTGGCCGTCGGCAGCATGGGCTTCGGCGTGCCAATCGTCAGCGGGCGCAGGCGGGTGCCGCGGCCTCCCACCAGAATGACGGCATCGGCCGTCGATCCCCACTGGGGTGCTGATTCAGTCATATCGATCCTTAAACTCTCACAGATAAGTTACCGTTAGTGTATAGGCCACGAGCCCTAGGAACCGTCACGGCACGCGCTCAAAGCCAGCCCACGTAACCGCAATCCCAGCCACAGCGCTGCGCGGAGGGGCGCCTCGAACCAATGCGGGTACCGATCTGCCTGGAAACGGTAGGCGGAGTCATGGTGCGCTCGTAGCATCGCGCCGCGGTGCGCCTTCGTCGAATGGCCTTTGGCGTGCGTAATGACCGCCGACGGGCAGAAAATATTGCTCCACCCGGCCCGAGTGAAGCGATCACCCAAGTCCACGTCTTCCATATACATGAAGTAGCGCTCATCAAAGCCACCAATGGCATCGAAAGCGTCCCAGCGCACCAAGAGACAGGAGCCAGAGAGCCATCCAGCTGTACGCTCGCTGCTCATGTCCGCATCATTGCGGTAGGCCTTCGACCACGGGTTGGAAGGCCACACCGTTCCGAAAAACGCGTGGCCAATTCCAGTGCTCAGCGTCGGCACCGCACGTGCCGAGGGGTAGTTCGTGCCATCCGGCTCCACGATGCGCGGGCCCACCGCCGCAGCCTGAGGATGGCGGCGTGCGCAGGCGATGAGCTCGTCTAAGGAGCCCTCACTAAACGTCACATCCGGGTTAGCAATGAGGAAGAACTCTTCATCCACTCCCCGTGTACGCGCAAAACGTGCGCCCGCGTTCATGCCAGCACCATAGCCACTGTTTCCTCCAGTATCGAGGAATTCCACGTCCTCATGATCCCGCGCGGCGGCTTCGGGCACACCATCCGTGGAGCCATTGTCGGCGAGGATGGTGAGGGTTGGGTGGGACGTCGCCAAGCACAGCGAGGATAAAAAGTCACTAAGGTAGCGGCCCGGGGAGAACGTCACCGTGACCACTGCCAGGGGTTTGCGTAATTCTTTCACGATGGCATCGAGCGTACCCAACGGCGACGCGCGCACGCGCACGCGACACTGCTTCACGTTTTCGGCACCTACTCCCTTAAACTATTGCCGTGACTTCCCCGAACTCCCCGCGCGCCGCCCGCCATATCCAGGCCGCGCCGTCGCAGTCCGCGCCCGCTACCCAGCACGGCTCCACGCCGGTGAAGGCCCTCGTAGCTTTCCTTTCCGCCGTGGTCCTCGTGCTCTCCGGCGTGGGCTACTTCACCGTGGGCAAGTTGGGCAATGACATCTCTTCAGCGTCCAATTTGGCCCTGGGCAACGATGGTGGATTCAAGGACAAAGGCATTGATGGTGCTGTGGATATCCTGCTCGTGGGCAAGGATTCCCGCACCGACGCCAAGGGCAATCCCCTATCTGAGCAGGAGCTTGCGGACCTGCATGCCGGCGTGGATGAGGGCGAGGAGAATACGGACACCATCATGGTCATCCGCATTCCGAACGACGGCTCCCGTGCCACGGCCGTGTCCATCCCGCGTGATACGTATGTGCACGACAGCGAATTTGGCAACACCAAAATCAACGCTGTCTTTGCGCTGCACAAGTCCGCGAAGATGGAGGAGCTGCAGCAGGAGAATGCCGAGGCGGAGGCCTTGGGGAAGAAGCCGCCGCATACGGAAAAGGAGATGGAGAAGGCCAGTACTGAGGCTGGCCGCGCCGGCCTAATTTCCATGGTGCGCACCCTCACTGACGTCAGCGTCGATCATTATGCCGAGGTGGGCCTGCTGGGCTTCGTGCTGCTTACCGACGCCGTCGGGGGCGTCGACGTCTGCCTCAACGACGATGTGGACGACCCGATGTCCGGCGCGAAGTTCCCGAAGGGCCGCCAAACCCTGCAGGGAGCTGAAGGCCTGTCTTTCGTACGCCAGCGCTACGAGCTCCCGCGCGGCGACCTCGACCGTATCGTGCGCCAGCAGGCCTACATGGCCTCCTTGACATCGAAGGTCCTGGATTCTGACACTCTGACCTCGCCCGCCAAGCTCAATAAGATTGCCGATGCAGTCGAGCGTTCCGTCGTCATTGACAACGACTGGGACATCATGGGCTTCGTAACCCAGCTCGCGGGTCTGGCCGGCGGCAACGTCACCTTTACGACGATCCCGGTGACCTCTATTTCTGGCACCGGCGATTACGGCGAGTCTGTCGTTACCATCGACGCGGCCGAGGTGCATCGCTTTATGGATGATCTGGCTAAGTCCCAAGAAGCTGCGGAAGACGACAAAAAATCCGAGGAAGCTGCCACGGACGAGGCCGCCAATGACGGTGAGAAACCCGTGGCTGAGGGCCTCAATCTCCACGTGCTCAACGCTGGCACGATTGACGGCATGGCCGGTGGCATTGGCACATGGCTCAAGAACGTGGGCTATACCGTCGAGCGCACGGCCAATGCGCAGTCCGGTATCTACGCCGAATCCCAGGTCGTGGCTGCGGATGCCAACGACGAGCGTGCCCTCGCCCTGGCTGAGCAGCTCGGTGGATTGCCGGTCACCGCGAACGAGGAGCTTGAACCGGATACTTTCATCGTCGTCGCTACCGATGATTACGCGGGCCCAAAGGATGACTCCGCCATGGAGCAAGAAGCTGAAGCGGAATCGAACCAGGTGGCCGAGGACCAGCAGGTAGGTACCCCAGGCGATGACTTTGGCACTGCTGAGGTGGCGCCGGAAATTGACGCCGGTGGCGACGGCCCGCGCTGCGTGAACTAAAGACCCCGTGGCGGGCTTCGTGCCCGCCACCTACGATGGGCGGACATGGAACTCCTTCAGCATCTCCTGTCCGCCGATGCCTCCGCACCGCGCCTGAGCGTCTATAACGAGGCCGACGGCACGCGCATGGACTTCTCGGCGCAAACGCTGGAGAACTGGACCTCCAAGATTGCCAACATGCTGCTGGAGGAGCTCGATCTTGAGCCAGACTCGGACTCCCGCATTCTCATCGACCTTCCGGTCTCCTGGCAGGCAGCCGTCATCGCCCTCGGCGCACTCGCTGCCGGAGTCCCCTTCGACGTCACCGATGGGGCGGCTGCCATGCAGCCGCCCGCCGACGAGATTGCCGTGGTGTTCACCTCCCCCGAGGCCTTTAGCGAAGGCTCCAGAATCTCCGGCGCCGATACCGTACTCGTAACCCAGGACCCCTTCGGGCGCGGCGTCGTGGAAAGCGGTGGTGAGCTGCCCGTCGGCACCATTGACTTCGGCCCAACGGTTCGCTTCTACGGCGATCACTTCTACGGCACCACTACGCCATTACCGGAGCTTTTCCCCGCCGACTTAGGCGCTGAGCGCGTGCTGTCCCCAGGGTGGAGCGATACTGCCTCTTTCCAGCGTTCGGTACTGGAACCGCTCGCTGCGGGCGGCTCCGCCGTCATTGTGGCGGGCCTGTGCTCGGCGGACCGTTTGGAGGAGATCGCGGACAACGAGAAGGTCACCGTCCGCGCCTAGGCGGCGCCGTGAGATAGTGGCGCAATGTTCAGCTGGCTCTACGTCTTCATCGGTGTGCTCATCCTCGTGGGCACAATCTGCCAGGGCACCATCGGATTTGGGCTGGGCACCATCGCCACCCCTATCTTGGCGCTCATCAAACCGGAGCTAGTCCCCACGCTCATTCTCCTACTGGCTTTCGTCATCTCCACGACCACCATGCTCAAAGCCCGCACCGCGGTGTCCTGGGACATCGTGGCTATTTCCTCCATCGCGCGCATCCCTGGTTCACTCGCCGGCGCATGGGCCATTGCCTCCCTGTCCCACCGCGGGCTGTCCATTTTCATCGGTTGCGCCGTCATCTTCGCCATGACCTTGTCCAGCCTCGGCTGGTCACCCAAGCGCACCACGACCAACCTTGCGGTGGCCGGCGTTGCTTCCGGATTCCTGGGCACTTCGACTTCCATCGGTGGCCCGCCCATAGCACTAGTGCTTAAAGGCTATGACCCCGCCCGCGTGCGCGGCACCCTGTCGGGCACGTTCATCATCGGATGCACCATCTCACTAGCCATCTTGGGGTTAAGCGGGCAAATTACCGGCCTGCAGCTCACTGCCGCCGCAGCCTACCTGCCGGTGGCCATCGTGGGGCTCATCGCCGCCAGCTACCTCAACCGCTTCATCAACGCCAAGGTACTCAACCGCATCGTGCGAGTGGTGGCCATCAGCGCGGCCTTGGCGCTCATTGTTGAGGGGATCGTTGCAACCTAGCGTCCGCACCCTGCTGTCGGGCTCAAATGCCAGGATCACGCTCCACACTGCCCGATCTGCCAAAAACACCGCCTCCGGTTCAAGATCTGGCAATAACTTCGTCAACTAGGGCAGTTAGGTGGCTGTGGGAAGTCGGGAGGTTCAGGCAAGTCCGGCGGAAGATACCCCAAGTGCTCGCTGTACTCCCAGGGCTTTGGTTTGGGCGGCAACACTCCCTCGTGCCAGAAGCCGATGAACTTGAAATAGCGCTTCTCAAAATCCGGATTCCTGGCATTGGCTATCTGGTCGATGACATAGTCCAGGTGGTGCGCCACGCAATGACCTGTGTAGCGCAGCGTTAGCCACCCAATCAGTACACCTTCGTTGTTTTTCCAGTGGTCCCGCAGCCATGCCTCTTGCTGGGAATGAAATTTCATCCCGTTGATTTCTACTGCAACTTTGAGCTCTGGGAGCACAATGTCCCAGGTGTAATGGCCGATAACAACGTTGCACTCAACCTTGAGCCCACGCCTTTTCAATCCCTTGGCCACCTTGACCTCCGCACCAGAGTCCGTGAACAAAGCGGCCTGCTCCAGCATCCGTTGACTTGCAACAGGGGTGACCTTGAGTGCTTCGCGGTGATTATCCAGGCGCGCCCGCCCGGCCTTTGAGGAATAGATGGACTCAAAAACGCGAATTCCCAGTTCAGGACTAACTTTCTTCATTGCGACAAGAGGATTAAGGACCCGGATCCCAGACAAGGTAACAAAGCTTTCGACACTCACCCGCGAGTGCACATAGAAGGTTGATGTCGGCATTCTCTCCACACTGGCGAGCTTCAGTGGAAAAGTGACAGTCTCGCCAAGGAGTACCTGAGCAGCCGTTGTACCTGTCGCCTTAAGGAATGGCCGGTGCTCCTGTAACAGCTTCAATAGTTCTAATGCCTCGGGCCTGCCCCATACGTAGAGCCCCTTGGCAAGACGCGTAATCTCTCCTCGGCGCACCCGAGTTGCAAGCGCACCTTTAGATAAGCCGCGCACAATGCCGTGTTTCATGTCATCCCCCCGGATAGCTCGGCCCCAAGCTAACACGGCGCACCGCTGAGCGCAGAGCAACTGCCTTTCCTGCCAAAGTTACCGCCTCTGCCTCAAGATCCAGCCAGATCTTTGGCAACAAGGGCAGTTGTATCCACCGCACACTAGGAGTGCACCGCCCAGCGCCAAGAAAACAGCTCTAGCGAAGAGAGCCCTCAATAAAACTGCGAAACCGCCGGGCAATCTGCGCAATCTCCTTCCCCGCATAGTGTCCTGGCGACCAGGCCGCCACCAGTGGCACCCCACCCAGAGCCTTTCCGCCGTCAACTACGTCGAAGCCGACCAGCCGCGCCGGCTGCAGCTCTGTCATCAGGGCCACGGCCTGGCCTGAGCGGGCTAAGGCACTCAAGGTTGCGGTGTCATCGCACTCGACGTGAAAGCCGAGGCTCAAGCCTGCCCTTCCAATAAAGGAATCAAGCACTCCACGAGAAACACTACTGCGCGACGGCAAAGCGAGGCGCTCGTGCAGCAAGCGGGCCACCTCCACGCTGGTCGAACCCGCGCACTCCAATGCCAGAGGATGGCTTGGCGGGACCCAAGCCCGAACGGGAACAGATCCCAGTGGCAGTGAGGTCACATCAGGCCCCGGCGGAATGGGAGCAATGACCAGGTCGGCGGTGCCTTCCAATGCGGCGAACACATCGTAGTGCGACACCGGAAACGTGGTGAGCAAGGGAATAGAGGAACCGGCTGCCTCAATGAACGGTGCGAGCAAGGTGGAGATTGTTGTTGGCGTCGCCGCTACCCGCAGTGCGGCGACATGCCCAGATCGCAGGGCCTCCACCGACCGCCCAGCACGCGCGGATTCAGCGAGGAGACGGCGGCAGGTCGGGATGAGGGCGTGTGCTGCATCGCTCAGTGCTAGTGAGGACCCAGCCCGCACGAAAAGCTCCAAGTCGAGTTCCTTCTCAAAGCGCCGCAGTTGCCGGCTCAGCGCCGGCTGGGTTATTCCAAGGCGTGCCGCGGCTGCGGTCACCGTGCCGGCGTCCGCGAGCGCGAGAAAGTATGTGGCTTTCACCATGTCCATTCCCCTACTTTTAGCACGCTTCATGCCTTCAAGGCATAGGTTTCCAACTTTCCAGGCATTAGACAACATGACATCACCAAAGAATAATGAGACCACCACCACAACAACTCCAGGGAGGTCCTCCATGTCACACGTCGGCGCCGCCATTGCCGAATCCCTCGCCGCCCACGGCGTGAGCCGCGCATTCCTCGTTCCCGGTGAAAGCTTCTTGCCCGTCCTCGATGGGCTTTATGACAGCCCCGTTGAGGCCATCGTTACCCGCCAGGAAGGCGGCGCCTCCTACATGGCGGAGGCACACGGCAAGGCTACGGGCCAGCCTGGCGTTGCCATGGTGACCCGCGGCCCCGGCGCGGCCAACGCCTTCGTGGGCATCCACACCGCCTGGCAGGATGCCACCCCGCTCGTCCTCTTCGTGGGACTTATCCCCCACGCCGACCGCGACCGCGAGTCCTTCCAGGAATTTGACCCCAAGGCCTGGTTCGGCACCCAGGCCAAGCAGGTCTTCGTCCTCGATGACCCGTCGCGCGCCTCCCGCGTCGTGGCCGAGGCTTTCTTCCAGGCACAGCAGGGCCGCCCCGGCCCCGTCATCGTAGGCCTGCCCGAGGACATCCTGCACCGCGAGTTCACCGGCACCATCCACCCACCCATCCCGGTGTCCGAGGGCGCGCTTTCCGACGATCACCTGGATCTCCTCTCTCGCGAACTCAGCCAAGCAGAGCGTCCGTTAATTTTTGCCGGCGGTCCGCGCTGGACCCCGGAGGCCGCGGAAAAGATCGCTCGCTTCGCCGAAGAGCACCGTATTCCTATCATCCAGGACTTCCGCGCGGCTGACCGAGTACCTTTCAACTCCCCCGCCAATGCTGGCTGGTTGGGCTATGGACGCGATCCGCGCGCGGCGCAGCTCCTCGACGATGCCTCGCTCGTCATCGAAGTCGGTGCCGTTCTTGGTGATGTCCCCACCGACGGCTACACCCTGCGCCAGTCCCCGCAGGCACGCAACATCGCCATCAACCCCGATACCAGCTTGCGCGGCCACTCAGTGGCCCTCGAAGAGCACATCGTGGCGAGCCCCGTTGCCTTTGCGAACGCCCTGGAACGCCTGAACGTAGAGGGCGAAGAGAAGCGCGGCGAGTGGTTCGACACCGCCCACGCCAACCATCTTGAGTTCGCCACCCTCCCCGAGCCGGCAGACTACCGCCCCGGCAAGGACGGCACCGCCCACATGGAGGCCATCCTCGCAGCGCTCCATGAGCAGCTGCCTAAGGATTCCCTCTACACCTTCGGCGCTGGCAACCACTGCATCTGGGCGCAACAGTTCTTGCGCTCGACGATCTATCCCTCGCAGTTCAGCGTGCGCAATGGCTCCATGGGCTACTCCGTTCCAGCCGCGGTAGCCACCAAACTACAGTTCCCCGAGCGCACCGTGGTCACCATTGCTGGCGATGGCGAATACCTCATGAACGGCCAAGAGCTCGCCACCGCACTTCAGTACGGTGCCCCCTTCCTCATCATCGTCATGTCCAACGGCGAATTCGGAACCATTCGCGATCACCAGAAGAAGCACTTCCCCGATCGCGTCTCCGGCACGCAGTTGGTCAACCCCGACTTCGCGGCCGTCGCCCGCGGCTTCGGTGCTCACGGCGAACTCGTCACCGATGATTCTCAAGCACCGGAGGCCGTCGCCCGTGCGCTAGCCGCCATCCAGAAAGAAGGTATCCCCGCACTCATCAACGTCATCACAGACCAAGACCACTCCCTGCCCATCGAATAGAGGAGGCTCACCATGAGCACCACACACAATCCCCCGACAACATCGTCCGTGCCCGCCAGCGAGCTGAAAGAAGGTGAGCACCTCGTCGGTGATGATGTCGTGGCCAAGCAGCGCCCCGCTGCCTCTACTGCCTCGTGGATCATTACCCTCTTCGGCACCGCCGTGGGTGCTGGTATCCTCTTCCTGCCGCTCAACGCCGGTGGCTTCGGCTTCTGGCCGCTGGTCTTCGCCACCGTCTTCATCCTGCCGCTGGTGTACTTCTCCCACCGCACCTACGCGCGCATCGTGGCCGGCGCCCCAAAGGAAAACCACGGCAAGGACATCCTCGAGCTGGTCACCCAGTACCTAGGTAAAGGCTCTGGAGTCATCTTCGCCCTGTTGTATTGGATTACGGTCTTTTCCACCGTGCTTATTTATGGTGTCTCCATCACCAACGCCGTGGACAGCTTCATTGTGAACCAGCTCGGCGGCCCTTCGCTGAATCGCTGGCTGCTCGCCACGATCTGCGTTGGCATCATGACCGGTGGATTTGCCATCGGCCGCAAGCCCATGATCTGGCTGGCTCAGGTGCTGGTCTACCCTCTCATCATCGCGCTGGCGGTGACCTCCTTGTACCTCATCCCGCGCTGGGATCTCCAGAGCTTTATCCACTTCGACGACGGCGCCGATGGCTGGGGCCAGATGCTGAAAGGCATCTTCCTCATCCTGCCGGTGCTGGTCTTCTCCTTCTCCCACATGGCGGCGCTGTCTCAGTTCGCCATCGATATGCAGCCGCAGTACGGCGAGAAGACCGAAAAGCGCGTCTCCCGCACGGAGCTCTACACCGCCATCCTCCTCGTGGTGTTCACCATGTTCTTCGTGTGGTCCTGCGTCCTTGCCTTGGGCGCGGACGGCATGAATGAGGCGCTGGAACAAAACATTCCGGTGCTCTCCTACTTCGCCAACGTCACCGGCACACCGTTCATGGCGTATATGGCGCCCATCGTCGTTATCTGCGCCATCGTGTCCTCCTACTTCGGCCACATGCTCGGCACCGAAGAGGGCACGGAGTACCTGCTCAAGACCGCCGCGCCACAGCTGGCAGAGAAGATTTCGCACCGCAGTCTTCTCAACATCATCTACCTCATCGCCTTCGTGGGCACCACCCTCGTGGCAGTCTTCAACCCATCAATCATTTCCATGATTTCCGTGGTCTCCGGCGTGTTCGTGGCGTTCATCGTCTACATCGTGCCGGTCTACATGTTCAAGAAACTGGACGTCTACAAGAAATTCCGTAACGACCCCTGGAACTACTTCGTCTTCGGCATGGGCCTGCTGATTATGGCCGTGACCATCTGGGATCTGATTTAGAAAGGACGTGATTATGCTTCGCAATGATCTCTCGAGCTTCCCCGAATACAAGGTGGGCAAGGACTTCCCCAACGCGCTCAAGCTCTCCTCCAATGAGGTCCCCTTCCCTCCTGCGGAGGACATCATCGCCGCGGTTGCCGACGCCGCCCGCACCACCAACCGTTACCAACAGCCGGGCTCCCCGGAGCTCACCAACGCTCTGTGCAACTACCTGGGCGTGCCGGCGGATAATATCTTCGTCTCCGCGGGGTCCACGCCCATCCTGCAGGCCACCATCTTGGCGTCCTGCCACACCGGCGATGAGGTGATCGTGCCCTGGCGCAGCTTTGAGGCCTATCCCCTCTACGTGCGCATGGCCGGCGCGGAGCCGGTTCTGGTTCCGCTCACGGAGGATTACCGCGTCGATCTGGAAGCGGTGCTCGGCGCGCTGACGGAGAAGACCAAGCTCATCATCCTGTGCAACCCCAATAATCCGACGGGCACGGTCATCACGTGCGGTGAATTCCGCGCCTTCATGGACCGGGTGCCCAAGGATGTCGTCGTGCTGTTGGATGAAGCATATTGGGAGTACAACGACGCCCCCGATACCCCGGATTCAGTGGAGGAATACCAGCGCTACCCCAACCTGCTCGGCGTGCGCACCTTCTCCAAGGCGTGGGGTTTGGCCGGCATGCGCGTGGGCTACGCGGTGGCAGGCGAAGAGATCATCAACGCGCTGCGGCTGCTGTCCCTGCCGCTGACGGTGACCGCCATGGCGGAAACCGCCGCCGTGGAGGTGCTCAAGCGCCACGACGAGCTTGCCGACGCCGTCGAGATCACCAAAGCACAACGCGACCGCGTCTGCGCGGAGCTGGGTGCTGAGAAGTCCTACGGAAACTTTGTGTGGCTGCCGCGCGCGGATGCCGCGGAGGTGGAAACGAAGATGCTCGATGAAGGCGTGGTCATCCGCCGCTACCTCGACGAGGGCGTGCGCGTGTCCATCACCGATGAGGACGAGACCACCCAGTTCTTGGAGGCCTGGCGGCGCGCGGGCATTGAGCCCTGGAGGGGCTAGCTAGGGTTTCCGCAACAACTCTCGCTAAAACCATCTTGAAATTGAGATGCGCTCCATAGATTGAATAATTGTTGCCCTACATCACAACCGTCCGCATAATGGGAGGTGTTCTTATACGCACACTACAAACTGGAGGATGAACAATGTCCGGAATTCGCGTAGAAAACCCTGCAACTGGCGAGGTGCTCGAAACCTTTGACCACGTCACCGAGCAGGAAGCCCTTGCCGCTGTAGATACCGCACACGAGGCATTCCTCAGCTGGCGCGAGACCCCTATTGAGGAGCGCGCCAAAGTAGTTACCCGCGTTGCTGAGCTTTTCGAAGAGCGCAAGGACGAGTTGGCAGAAATCATTGCTACCGAAATGGGAAAGCCGATCTCCGAGGGCCTTGAGGAGGCCGAGTTCAGCAGTGCCATCTTTGGCTACTACGCAGATAACGGCCCGAAGTTCGCCGCCGATGAGGAAATCCCGGTGGAAATGGATGGAAAGGGCTATATCCAGCGCCTCCCCATTGGCGTCTTGCTTGGCATCATGCCGTGGAATTTCCCCTACTACCAGGTAGCGCGTTTCGCCGCCCCCAACCTCATGTTGGGCAACACCATCATCCTGAAGCACGCAGAGATTTGCCCGCGCTCCGCACTCGCCATCCAGAAGATCATGGATGATGCCGGCGTACCCAAGGGCGTCTATACCAACCTTTTCGCAACCCACGAGCAGGTAGAGAAGATCATCGAGCACAAGGGGCTGCGTGGTGTTTCGCTCACCGGTTCCGAGCGCGCCGGTGCCGCGGTGGGTGCTATCGCCGCGAAGAACCTCAAGAAGGCCGTACTGGAGCTGGGCGGTTCCGATCCTTACATCGTGCTCGACACGGATGACGTCAAACAAGCAGCTAAGGATGCGTGGGAAACCCGCATCTACAACACCGGTCAGGCTTGTAACTCCAACAAGCGCCTCATCGTCATGGATGACATCTATGACGAGTTCCTTGCAGAGCTGGTTGAGCTGGCTAAGGCCATGAAGCCGGGCACACCGCAAGAGGCTTCCGAGACCGTCTACACCCCACTGTCCTCACGCGGCGCTGCGGAGAACCTCAAGGATCAGATCGACCGCGCCGTGGCAGCCGGTGCCACCCTTCACGTCGGCGGTGAGCTCGTTGATGAGAAGTCCTCCTACTTCAGCCCCGCCGTGCTGAGTGACGTCCCTGTTGGCTCGGACATCTACTACGAGGAGCTCTTCGGCCCCGTCGCCACCGTATACAAGGTCAGCAGCGATGAAGAGGCACTGAAGCTGGCCAACGATACCCAGTACGGTCTCGGTGGTTGCGTCTTCTCCAAGGACGTCGAGCGAGCAGAAAAGGTTGCTCAGCGCTTGGAGGTTGGCATGTCCAACGTCAACACCTACGCGGCTGAGGGCGCCGAGGTGCCGTTCGGTGGCGTCAAGAACTCCGGCTATGGCCGCGAGCTGGGCCCCTACGGCATGGATGAGTTCGTCAACAAGCGCACCTACTTTGTGGCCAACTAAGGAGATTCCATGACTTCACTAGGAAACTTTGTCCTCGAGGTACACACCGCGCTTTTCGACGGCCACGATACCTCCGTCCTAGACAAGCACTTCGCCGATAACTTCGTGGAGCACTCTCCCCTCATCGCTAACGATGCAGAAGGCCTTAAGAAGTTCGTCACGGATCTGGGCGAGGGATTAAAGTACACCAACGCCCGAGTGATTGCCGATGAAGCAAACAACCTCGTCGCACTGCACGGTCGTTTTGACGGTATCGAAGATGAGCCCTTCGTCGGCTTCGACATTTATCGCGTCGAAGGTGACAAAATTGTCGAGCACTGGGACAACCTCGTTCCTAAGGCAGAGCCGAATGAAAGCGGCCGCACGCAGCTCGATGGCACCACCGATGTGGGAGATGAGAGCCTTACCGAGGAGAACCGTAAGTTCGTCATCAAATTCTTCGAGCGCTCGCTCATCGGCAGTGACTACTCCGGCTTCATCGACAACACACGCGATGATCAGTTTGCCCAGCACTCCCCCGATATCGCCGACGGCGCCCAAAACTGCGTCGATTTCCTCACCAAGCTGAAGGAGGACGGCGAAGGACTGGAGTACGAGCGCATCCACCGCACGATTGCGCAGGGACAGTTCGTTCTGACGCATTCCGAAGGAAGCATCGCTGGTGCGCGCCACTCCTACTGCGAGCTGTGGCGCGTTGAAGACGGCAAGCTCGTCGAAATGTGGGATGCCATTTCTGAGGTCCCCTCCGATAATGAGGCGCTTCATAGCCACGGCATCTTCTAAGCCATAACCTAGGTTGCACGCCAAAGGCTGGGCCACTCCTTGATACGGGAGTGGCCCAGCCTTTCACGTTTTCCACATAAGCCCGAAGCCCAGTAGCTCTAGAACCGAGTTGAGGCCGCAACTGTCCTATCTGCCAAAGTTATCGCCCCTGTTTCAGGCCCCACAATGGCTTTGAACTTGTTACTGAAGTTGGCTGGGTCGATGCTGTCGTCTTTTTTAATTCTTCCAGTTCTTTCTCTAACACCGCCTTTTCCGCTGATAGGCGTGCTGCCAGCTTCTTGAGTTCAGCCACATCATCTGGAAGCGATTTCTCAAAGGCTTTACGAGTGACAATGCCGGCAGAGCGTTTGCGTTCAGTTGCGCTCATCAAGCCCCACTTTCCTTCTTCGCGGAATCGTTGGGCCCAAGCATAGACGCTCATTTTCGAGTTCAACGAAAGCTCAGATGCGATGGCGTCAGGAGACATACCGGCGGTGAAGAGCTCAACGGCTTTGAGCTTTGTCGCAAGCTGGTAGCGCTTTAAGGTCGTACGCCGAATGGGGGCAGCTGGGGGTTCATCACGCTCTCTGATCCATCGATGGAGTGTCCAACGGCCTGGGTAGCCCAACTCACGAACGGTTTTGGTAGCAGATTGTGTTCTGTCGAATACCTCTAATGCCTTGAGCCGCTGGGTATCCGTGTATCGCACATTAGTCATACGGGAAATCCTCCAAGATTTCGTCCGCATCCCCTTTTGACCCTTAACCCGCCGCAGGCAACAGCGAAGGCCGCGGGATCACCAAACGCCCGCCTTCTACTTGGAAAGAAATAGAAGACGGGCGTTTCGCTTGGTGGTGAAGCTAGTGGCAACCGGGATTAACCGGCTGCCTTAAGCAGTAGCTTCGGCTGCTCGTAGGGAAATTTCTCAGCGAGAGATTACTTGCTGGAACCACCGTTGGAGGAACCATCGGAAGCATCGTCAGAAGAACCGTTGGAGGAAGAGGAGTTCTTCGGGGAGCAAGCATCTGCCAGCAGGCCGATAGCCAGTGCACCAGCGGCAACCAGAGCGACACCGCCAGCAACCTTGCCAGCTGACTCGCCGTACTTACCGAACTGAGCGTTGATGCCAGCAACCTGCTTAGCAATAGCCGGGTTGTAGACACCCAGCTGCTTCTGCAGTTCGATGTTGGCCTTGTCAATCTGGCCGGAAATCTGCTCGATGAACGGGGACAGACCCGGAACATTGAGCTGGGAAGCCATGCCAACCGGAATCAGGAACAGCAGCGGCAGGCCTACAGCCAGGCCAGCTGGGATACAACGACCCAGGTCAACGCTGGAAGAACCGTTGGAGGAACCGTCGGAGGAACCATCAGAAGACCCATCCGAGCTGCCTGGGTTCTTGCCGGGGTCAGTACCCGGATCAGTACCTGGGTCGGTGTTCGGCTCGGTGACGGTCACGGTGATGCTGTCGATTTCCTTGCCGGAGTCATCGCGGACGATGACGGTTACGGTATCGCCTGGCTTGGCGTCTGGCTTGATGGTGACGATGACATCGCCGTTCTCTTCCAAGGTCGCGGTACCTGGGCCGGTGGTCTTATCGACGTTGGCACCTGCCGGTACCTTGCCGCCGACATTTGGAACCTTCACGGCGCCACCAGCCGGGGCCTTCGCATCGTTCCAAGACGGTGCATCCGGGGTTGGGTCGGTCGGATCCGTCGGGTCGGTCGGGTCCGTCGGGTCGGTCGGGTCCGTTGGGTCGGTCGGGTCGGTCGGATCCGTCGGGTCGGTCGGATCCGTCGGGTCGGTCGGATCCGTTGGGTCCGTCGGATCGGTCGGGTCCGTCGGGTCGGTCGGGTCCGTCGGGTCGGTCGGATCCGTTGGGTCCGTCGGGTCGGTCGGATCCGTCGGCTCGGTGACGGTCACGGTGATGCTGCCGATTTCCTTGCCGGAGTCATCGCGGACGATGACGGTTACGGTATCGCCTGACTTGGCGTCTCGATTGATGGTGACGATGACATCGCCGTTCTCTTCCAAGGTCGCGGTACCTGGGCCGGTGGTCTTATCGACGTTGGCACCTGCCGGTACCTTGCCGCCGACATTTGGAACCTTCACGGCGCCACCAGCCGGGGCCTCCGCATCGTTCCAAGACGGTGCATCCGGGGTTTCCGGAGTATCGCCGGAGGTATCCAAGGTGAACGTTGCCGCAATGGTGTCAGCCACTGCCCCATCCGGGTAGGTGATGACTACCGGAACAACGAGTTCGAGATCATCCGGAGTTGCCGTCCCTGCCTTCGGCGCGATAACCGTCAGCTTGCCGGTGGCTTCATCGATACTTACGTTCCAACCACCTTGGCCGGCCCAATCAGCAGGAATCTTATAGGTCGTGCCGCTCGGAGCATCATCAGAACCGTACCGAACTTCAGCAGAACCAGTCTCACCGGATGCAACCTCTACGGGTTCGGAATAAGCAGGTTTGTAATCCGTGACGTCGGCAGACGCCGGCTCAACAACCGTGACAACAACTTCTACCTCTTCAGTAGAGCCGTCTGGATAAGTCACGGTCACCGGAATGGTGATGGTCTCACCCGGGGTTGCATTCTCCGGGACCTTGACGGTCAGTTCACCCGTTACTGGGTCAACGCTCGCGTTCAGATCCGTGGTGGAGAACTTAGCGCCCTCAGGAAGTACCGTATCGCCGGTTTGTGGGACCTTGACCTCGCTGCCCGGCGCGACGTCTACCGGCGGGTAGGCCGGGTTATTTGCGTCTGCTAGCGGTTGCTGCGGATCCTTGACCACGATATGGAATTCGCTGGTCGAAGATACGCCATTCACCGTTGCTTTAACAGTCACGGTGTAGTCGCCAGCCTTGGTTGGCTTGCCAGAAATCTGGCCGGTGGCCGGATCATAGGTCACGCCATCCGGCAGGCCGGAGACGGTGACGTCTGCATCCTTTTTATCAACCACGACGTTGATTGGCATCAACGTCCTATTGGTTTCAACATTCACGTCAGCGATAGGTGCAATCACCGGTGCCGTGACCGGATCATCCGGGGTTGGGTCGGTCGCATCCGTCGGGTCGGTCGGGTCGGTCGGATCCGTCGGGTCGGTCGGGTCGGTCGGGTCGGTCGGATCCGTCGGGTCGGTCGGATCGGTCGGATGGGCTGCTACGACGTCGATGATGAACGTAGTGGTTGCCTTGTTGCCAGCGGCGTTGGTTGCCGTAATAGTAACCTCGCTGCGGCCAAAGGCGCTCGGCTTGCCGCTGATGGTGCCGGTAGCTGGGTCAAATTTGACGCCAGTAGGCAGGCCGGTTGCGCTCAGCGTTGCTGCTGGGTCATCGCTGTGAACGGTGACTTCAGTGACGTCTTCGCCCAGCTTCACGGTCTGATCCGAAATCGGGTCAAGCTTCGGCGCGGTGGTATCGGCCGGCTCACGGACCACGATGGTGAAGGTTTCGTCGGTGGCATTGCCGTTGGCATCGGTGACCGTCACGGTGACCTCGTAGGTGCCCGGCTTGGTCGGGGTGCCGGTGATGGTGGCAACGCCGTCAACGGTCTCAAGCTTCACGCCATCCGGCAGACCGGAGGCCGTTACCTTATCCGTGTCCGAATCAGAAGAGACCCGAATCGTTTCAATCGGCGTATCGGCATCGACAGCCTGATCTGCAATCGGATCCACCTGCGGACCGGTTGCATCCTTTACGGTGATGGTCAGCTGCTTCTCGGTAGTATTGCCTGCCGCATCGGTGGCGGTCACCGTCACTTTATAGGTGCCCGGAGTAGTTGGCACGCCGGAAATCTCGCCCGTGGACGGGAGGAACCGAACGCCATAAGGCAAGCCAGTCACGGTCAGGGTAGCCTGCGGGTCATCCGAGGTGATATGAATCGGGTCAAGCTCGGTGTCTTCCTTGACGGTCCGATCGGCGACGCCGTCTAAGGAAGGCGCCCCAGAATCGACCACGTGGATCGTGAACTTCTCGACGGAAGACTTACCGTTGGCGTCAGTGGCCTTTACGGTGACCACGACGGGGAAGTCCCCCGCGCGGGTTGGAGTACCCGAAATCGTATTGGTAGCGGCGTCGTAAGTAACGCCGTCCGGCAGCCCGGTCACGGTGATCGTCGTAGAAATCGACGGATCCGTCACGGTTGGCTGAACCTCCTCAATCGCCTTCCCCAGCGGCACCTCCTGATCCGAAATTGGTTCCAGAACCGGCGCTCCAGGGTCGACGACGGTGATGGTGAAGGACTTTTCGGTCTTGTTGCCCGCGGCATCGGTGACAACCACGGTCACGGGGTGCTCACCAGCGGTGGTTGGCGTGCCAGAGATGGTCCGGGTTTCTGGGTCGAAGCTGAGACCAGCAGGCAGGCCGATGACCGTCACGGTGTCGCTCGGATCGTCGCTGACTACCTTGACAGGAGCGATGGCATCGCCCTTCTTTACCTCTTGATCGGCGATGGGCGCGACCTCCGGAGCAGTGGAATCGCTGACCGTGATGGTGAAGTCAACGTAGGAGGTGTTTCCGGCTGCATCGGTTGCCAGGACGCGCACTGGGTAGGTGCCCGCGGTGGTTGGCGTGCCGGAAATCGTGTTGGTAGCGGCGTCATACTGAACGCCCTCTGGCAGGCCGACTACGGAAATCTTGGCATCGGGGTCATCCGCCTTGACAACGATATCCTTAATGGCGCTGCCGGCAGCAACGGTTTGGTCACTGATCTCGTCCAGCTTTGGCCCCTGGGCATCGGTGACGGTGATGGTCGAGGTATCGATAGCCTTGTTGCCCGCTTCGTCGACCGCGGTCACGGTCACGGTGTAGGTGCCCGGCTTGGTCGGGGTACCGGTGATTAGTCCCGTCTCTGGGTCAAAAGTCATGCCATCAGGTAGACCTTCGACCGTTACCTTCGCAGAAGGATCATCTACGCGCACTGGAATCGGGTCGGCCTCAGTTCCCGCAGCGACCGTGCTATCGGGCAGCGGCTGGATGACTGGTGCACCGGCGTCATTGACGTTGATGTTGATGACTTCTTCGGTGGTATTGCCAGCGTCGTCCTTAGCGGTGATCGTCACTGGGTA
Organism: Corynebacterium sp. FDAARGOS 1242; assembly: GCF_016889985.1. Lineage (NCBI taxonomy): Bacteria > Bacillati > Actinomycetota > Actinomycetes > Mycobacteriales > Corynebacteriaceae > Corynebacterium > Corynebacterium sp. FDAARGOS 1242. Next base: position 1,694,324 of record NZ_CP069568.1, read on the forward strand.
GCTTCCCGGCTTAGTCGGGGTGCCCTCAATCTGCTTGGTATTGGGGTTATAGCTCAAACCCTCAGGCAAGCCAGTGACTGTCAAGGAGGTCACCGCAACGTTGTCCTCAGCGGTAATCTCAATTGGCGTAATCGGGGAATCCGCGGGAACGGTAGGATCCGAAATCGGCGCGATTTGCGGCGCGGTCTTATCGGAGACGGTGATGACAAAATCAACGGGCTCCGAGGTATTGCCGGCGGCATCGGTAGCCGTGACCTTAATGGTGTAGGTTCCCGGCTTCTCTGGGCGGCCGGTAAAGGTGTTGGTCGCGGGGTCGAAGCTAACCCCCTTCGGCAGGGTCTCCGGATCAACCTGGACGGTGGCATCCGGATCATTTACCGAGACCACGACCGGCTCAATCGTCTCGTTCAGAGCGATATCCTGCTTCTCAATCGGATCGATGACTGGGGCGGTCTTGTCTTCGACGGTGATGGTAAACGGTTCGTGGGACACGTTGCCCGCTGCATCAGTTGCCGCAATAACGACATCATAGGTACCCGGCTTAGTCGGGGTGCCCTCGATCTGCTTGGTTCCCGGGTTGTAGCTCAAGCCCTCAGGCAGGCCCGTGACTTCAATCTTCGCGTCTGGATCATCGGTAGCGACCGGAATCTCAGTGATTTTATCACCCTCCGGGACGCTGACATTGTCCACCGGAGTGATGCCAGGCGCCGTTGCATCGTTAACTGCAATGACGAAGGTCTGAGTCGTTGTATTGCCCGCAGCATCGGAAACCGTGACGGTTACTACGGAAGAGCCGGTTTCCTTCGGGGTGCCGGAGATTTTCTTGGTCGCGGGATCGTAGGTCACACCCTCGGGCAGGCCGGTGACGGTCCAGGCGAGATCCTGCGGTGCGGTGGAGTTGTCGGCCGGGTTTAGGCTCATCAGATCGATATCTTTGATGGGCTTCCCCTGGTTAATCGTCTGATCCTCCGGATCATCGAAGGTAGGCGCGGTGGCATCGCCCACGAGCAAGACAACGGTCTCGCTCGTGGAATTACCGGCTGGGTCGGTGGCGGTAACGGTAACGAGGTAGCGCCCCGGAGCGGTTGGGGTGCCCGTGACGAGCCCCGTTTCGCTATCAAAGGTCACGCCCTCGGGCAAGCCGGTAACGGTGATCTTCGCGGTTGGATCCGGGCTGGTAACAGGCTCCAGGTTGAGCGGCTGATCTTCAGGAACCGAGACGTCGCGAAGCGGGCGCAGAGCCGGGGCAACGGTATCGGTGACCGTGATGTTAAAAGTCTTCTCGGTGACGTTTCCATAAGGATCAGTTACCTTGACGGTGACCGGGAAGTTCTTGCCATCTGGGCTCGTGACTTCAGTCTTTGGTGTACCAGAGATGATGCCCGTGGTGGGATCGATACTGACGCCTTCTGGTAGCCCGGACGCGCTGAACTTAGAATTCGGCTCATTGCTGGTCACGTGGATCGGCTCCAAGGCGGTGCCGTTTTCCACGCTCACATCAGCGATATCGTCCACCTTCGGCGCGGTGGTGTCGACTACCTTGAGAAGGAATTCCTGGGTCGAGGTATTGCCGGCGGCATCGGTCGCAGTCACCGTAATTGGGTACTCCCCCGGTGCCTGCGGGATTCCTTCGATCTTGTGGGTCTCCGGGTTATAGGTCACTTCTGGTGGCAGGCCCGCGACTACAACGTTGCTGACGGACTTGTCGAAGTTATCGGTGACGTCTACTGGAATTGCGGTGATCGGTTGACCGGCCTCTGCGGTGGCGTCATTGATCTTGGCAATGGTCGGCGCCTTGGTGTCGGTAACAGTAACGACCAGGTTGGATACAGAGTTATTGCCCTGGGGATCGGTGGCCGATACGGCGACCGTGTAGATGCCCGGTTCGGTTGGGGTACCTTCGAGGGCACCGTTTTGCTCGTTCCAGGTCATGCCCGGCGGGATATCACCTTCCACGGTGACGGTGGCTTTAGGATCGTCCACCTTGATCGGAATCGAAGCAGGCTTATCCTCTGGGACGGTGGCATCCGGGCTGGTGAGAACCGGCGCGGAAGAATCCACGACGCTGATACTGAATGCAGTTTCGGTGACATTTCCGGCGGCATCGGTGACGCGGACGTTAACTGTCGACGCCCCGGTGGCCGACGGAGTACCACTAATGGTTCCGGTCGCAGGATCATAGGTGACGCCATCTGGCAGGCCACTGACCTCAACGCTGGTCACACCGACGTTATCTGTCGGCTTAACCTGAATCGGCGCGATGTCTTTGCCCAGCTCTAGGTTCTGCGAATCGATCTGCGCAATCTCCGGCGGGATGCCGTCAATGACCGTGACCTTGGCATTGACGAGGTCGGTCGAGCCATCGGCGTAGGTGACAATGACCGGGACGGTGTAATCTTCCAGCGCAACATCGGTGCCCGGTGTGGCGGTGATGGTGCCTTGGTCATCAATCTTTACCCACGTTGGGGCGCCATCCGCCAGCTTGAAGGTGGTACCGGCTGGTGCCGGCAGGGTTTCAACGGTTGTTGCGGTAGTCGAGTCGTCGAAAAGCGGCGCCGCAACGGAACCAATGCTGCTTTGAGCCACGGTTGTAGAACCATAGGTGGGCTCGTAGCGCCCGGACGTCGGCAGTGGCTTAACGGTGAAGGAATCCTGCGTTATCGCCAGGCCATCGCGCACGCCAGAGGGCGAGACCGCAAACAAGCGTGCGGTGTAAGTGGTGGTCTTCTTCAAGTTAGGGTCGGTGACAAAACCGCAGGAAGGAAGCCTGCCACTCGCGTCCGGCGCTACCGGCGGGCAGGTGTACTGGGTCAGTTCATTGCCAGCCTCGTCGAACCACGCGATCTGATAACGCGTGTTACCGATTTTGTCGTACTGCAGGCCCGTCGTGGTGGTCTCGATGGCTTGACCCGCTGTAGCGAAGTTGGAGAAAGAGTCATACGGGGTGACGTCAAACTTCAGGTTGCCCGGGTACAGCGCAAAGTTGATGTTGGTGGCGTAATCCAGCGTACCGCCCCAGATAGATGGCCATCCGGCCAAGGTGCCGGCGGAGGTTAAGTTGCTGGTGGTGTTGCCGGTGTAACCGTTGTAGTTAAACGGCGTGTTCACGGAAATGCCCGGCATGTCCTGCATTGAGAAGAACATCCACTCGTCGTTGACGTGCTTCGACTTCATGTTGCCGTTGGCCCAAGAACCTGCCTCGGCGGAATCAGCCAGGTTGTGCCAGGTATAGTCCTTGGACAAAATACCGCGATCGTCCCAGCTATTTCCCCAGGTACCGCGGAACTGCAGCGTGTACCTACCGTTGGCGTCTGTTACCGCCTTGACGGTCTCTGCAATCCACTTCTGCTGGCCTTCCGCTGCCATCCGCTGCTTAATCCACTGCTGCAGCGCGAGTTCTTGCTGGGTACTCCAGTTGGAATCGCGCACGCGGCCCTTGTAACCGATGGCGGCCATGGTTGCGGGATCGTAGATGCGCGAAAGCGCGTAATCAGAAAGGTAGGAGCCATACACAGTGACGTCTGGAGCCACGGAGTCGATACCGTTGACGGACTGGTAGTTCTGCCACAAGAGGGCGCCGGCGGCGGCGTTGGTTTGGTTCCAGAAGACGGTACCGGAGTATTGGCCATAAGAGCCCACGGGATCGTTGGTAGCAGCTTCGGCCAGGTTGTGCATCACGTTGTTGTTAGCGATGGGCGAGTAAGCGATCTTGATGTCGTTATAGGTATCAGACCCCACGGACTGGGTAGTGCCGGCCTCGGTGTTGGCGATGTTGCCTTCCGGCATGATCTGCTCTTGACCATAGGAGTAGAGCAGGTTGTACTGTGAGGTATCCGGATTAATGGACCAGACGCGGAGCTTCTCCCCCTCCGGCAAGTTGGGGTCTGCGTCGAAGTTGCGTCGGACACCCTTGGCGTCAGTAAAGGAGGTCATGCCGATGTGGAACTGACCATCGGCGCCGGTGGTGGTGGTATAAATTGGCGACGCCGTGCCGTCCTTTTCGAACCACTGGGCAAAGACTTTCACGCCAGACATGGGCGCAACGTTTGGATCGTTCAGGTTCGATTGCATGGTGCCGCCGGTCTGCAGGCCCACGAAGCCGTTCACGGAGCGGGTGCTTCCCGCGGGAACCGTGGTGTTTATGGCGGTTTCTTCGGAGGAACCTGGCGCTGCGGTCACCGCCTGGGCTGCAGGCTCATTATCGAGGAGGTTGGGTACAACAACGACCCCGCCCATAACTAGCGCAGCAGCCATGCCTGAGGCAGTGAGCATGCGCCAGCGGCCGCTTAAATCAAGCCCGCTGAGTGCAGTTACAGAACGAGGTGGCCGGAAAGATATCTTTGACATGACCAATACTTTCTCTAATTCAGGTGTTGTCGCGGCTGTAGAACAGACAGAGCGACAACAAGGTACGTGAGGAGGCTGACTATTCGCATAGAGATCGAATTACTCGGGATGTTATGTAGACGTACCGAGCTCCTTGGCAAAAACTTTCAAAATCTCTGGGAAAACCCTTGCCCAATAACAGTAACAATCCCTAGCCGAGCAGCCACTGGAAAGTATATGACTTTAATCACACTAAATTGATTAGGCGTTCAGAGCTCTCTTCCCGCAAGGTTCGTTTTATTTCTCTATGCTCTGCATTTATAGGGCCCTTTTTCTGCAAAAAGTGAGGGCGCCGAGGGGCAATGCCTGTGAAAAATCAGCTCGCTGAGGCTTGCTGGTTAGCGCTAAGGCTTAGCGATGTAGCGCACGGAGATGTACTCCTCGATGCCCTCAGCGCCGCCTTCGCGGCCGAAGCCTGATTCCTTGATGCCACCGAATGGAGCGGCAGCGTCAGAGATAGCAGAGCGATTGATTCCCACCATGCCTGCCTCCAGCGCGTGCGCGAGGTACTCCGCGGTGTGGAAGTTCTCGGTGAAGGCATAGGCTGCCAAACCGAACTCGGTGTCGTTAGCCTTGGCGACTCCTTCCTCCAAGGTGGAGAAGGTGGTCACGGTGGCTACCGGCCCGAAGATCTCCTGGCGCAGAATCTCGGCGTCGTCAGGCACGTTCGCCAGAACGGTCGCTGGATAAAAGAAGCCGGCACCATCCGGGCGCTCGCCGCCGGTGGTGGCGGTGGCCCCCTGCTCAAGCGCGCGCTCGACCAACTGAGCCACTCCGTCGCGTTGCTTCGCACTAATCAGAGGGCCGAGGGTGGTGTCTTCTTCCAAACCATGGCCTGCCTGGATAGCAGCCATCTTCTCCGTCAGGCGCTCTGTGAACTCCTCAGCCACTGCCTCGTGCACGATGAAGCGGTTGGCCGCAATGCAGGCCTCGCCGCCGTTGCGCATCTTCGCCTGCATTGCACAGTCAAGCACTAGGTCGAGGTTTGCGTCCTCGTGGACCAGGAACGGGGCGTTGCCACCGAGCTCCATGGAGGTCCGCTGCAGATTATCGGCAGACTGGCGCACCAGAATCTTGCCCACGCCGGTCGAGCCGGTAAACGTCACCTTGCGCAGGCGCGGATCCGCCATGAGCTCGGAGGACAGCGCGCTCGACTGCGTGGTGGTCACGATGGAGAACACACCAGCCGGCACCTCGTGGCGAGCGAATACCTCTGCGATGACCTCACCCAACAGCAGCATGGTCAACGGGGTTTCCGCAGCGGGCTTGACCACGACCGGGCAGCCAGCGGCGAAGGCCGGGGCAATCTTGCGGGTGGCCATGGCCAGCGGGAAGTTCCACGGGGTGATTGCCAGCACTGGGCCCACCGGGGTGTGGGAGACGGTAATGGAACCATTGCCTGCCGGGGACTGGGAGTAGCGGCCCGGAATGCGCACGGCTTCTTCCGCGAACCAGCGCATGTACTCAGCGCCGTAGGCCACCTCACCCAGTGCTTCCGCGTAGGGCTTTCCCATCTCCAGGGTCATCACGCGAGCGAAGTCTTCCTTGCGCTCAATAATGGCGTTGAAGATGTCAGTGAGGATGATGGAGCGGGTACGCGGCGCAAAAGCTGCCCACTCCTTTTGCGCGGCGTCGGCAAGCTCCAGCGCGCGCATCCAGTCAGCGGAGGTGCCATCTGCAACGTTGGCAATGACTTCTTCCGTTGCTGGGTCGAGGACCTCGAAAGTGGCGCCGCCAGTGGCTGCGACGTTCTTGCCCTCCAGCCAAAGGCCAGTTGGCAGAGAACCCAACAGCTCAGAAACCTGCGAGTAATCAAAGTTTGTCATTTGCTTCTACCCTTTTGGCTGCAGCCCGGACTTACTTGTACTCGTTGAACTGCTTGACCACTACCTGCAGGGCCTCGCGCCACAGATCCTCCGGGATGGCCAGAGAAGGCAGGAAGCGGATGACGTTGTGGTCAAGGCCGCAGGTGAGGATGAGGACGCCCTCTGCCTTTGCGGCATCTGCAATCTTGTGGACGAGCTCGGAGTCTGGCTCGCCCTCTGCGGTGACAAATTCGAGGGCCAGCATGGCGCCGCGGCCGCGGAACTCGGCCACGCGCTCATCGCCCAGGATGGGTTCCAGCTCCTCGCGGGCAATCTTCTCGAGGTTCTGGGCGCGCGCACCGAAGTCCTTCTCCTCGAATTCCTTGAAGGTTGCCAGTGCAGCAGCACAGGCCACCGGGTTACCGGTGTAGGTACCTCCCAGGCCACCTGGCTGCGGGGCATCCATGATTTCCGCGCGACCGGTCACTGCGGACAGCGGCATGCCGGAGGCAATACCCTTAGCGATAGTCACCATATCTGGAACGATGCCCTCATGGTCGGAGGCAAACCAGGTACCGGTGCGCATCATGCCCGCCTGGATCTCGTCGACGATGAAGACGACGTCATTGTCGTTGCACCACTTCTGGATTGCTGCAAGGTAGCCCTCAGCTGGGACGACAAAGCCGCCCTCGCCCTGAATCGGCTCAGCAACAACACAGGCCAGGTTGGTCGCGCCAACCTCCTGCTCGATCATGGTGATGGTCTTCTTGGCAGCCTCAGCGCCGCTCAGGCCATCGCGCAAGGGGTAGGACATCGGCGCGCGGTAGATTTCCGGAGCAAAGGGACCAAAGCCGTTCTTGTAGGGCGACTGCTTAGCGGTCATCGCCATGGTCAGGTTCGTGCGGCCGTGGAAGGCGCGGTCCATGACCACAACGCCGCGTTTGCCGGTGTAGTTACGGGCAATCTTTACTGCGTTCTCCACGGCCTCCGCGCCGGAGTTGAACAGCGCGGTCTTCTTCGGATGATCGCCCGGGGTGACCTCGTTGAGCTTTTCTGCCACGGCCACATAAGACTCGTACGGGGAAATGGTGAAGGAGGTGTGGGTGAAGTGCGCTACCGCCTCCTGGACAGCAGCGACGACAGCTGGGTTGGATGCACCAGCGGAAGTCACGGCAATACCGGAGGCGAGGTCGATGAAGCGGTTGCCGTCGGCGTCGGCAAGAATGCCGCCATCGGCATCCACCACGTAGCCCGGAAGCGACGGCGCCATGCCCGCAGGGAGGGCGTTCTTGCGGCGCTCATCCAGGGCGGCGCTCTTCGGGCCAGGGACCTGCTGGCCCAGGTGGCGGGACTGCTCAATGTGGTACTGAAGTTCCTGCATTGTCTTCCTTTTGTGCTCGGATGAATAGTGTGCCCTTTAGTGTGGCCTCCACCACCCTCTGCGCGATATGGACAAAGTGTATAAATTTTCTCCATTCAACTGTGTAGTCTGTCCATCATGCGTGAGATTTCCTTCCGCTGGCTGCTCAACCAGCGCTCTTTAAACCTGCGAAGCATCGTCACCGCTAGCGCCACGTTCAACACGATCCACGCCTCCGAACTCGCGGACCCTACTGAATTCACCTCCCCCGGCGCGCTCATGCTTACTTTGGGACTTGCCTTTCAGGATGACACGAAAGGGTTCGAGCGCTACGGTGCAGCCCTTGCCGCGGCCGGCGTGCAGGGCATCGGCTTCGGTACCGGGCTGGCCTTTGACAAGGTCCCCACGGAACTTATTCACGCCTGCTCCCACCACAATCTCGCCCTCTTTGAGGTCCCGCGCGCCACCCGTTTCGTGTCCATCACCACGGCCGTGGCTCAAGAACAGGCCCGCCTAGACAACAACGCGCAGTTTGCATTCCACCGCCAGCAGGAGCGCCTCAATCAAGCCGCGGCCGTGAGCATCGGGGCACTCGTCGTGCAAGCCAGTAAAGAACTCGGCGCCGCGGTAGCCGTGGCCAGTTCCTCCGGGGCGGTAGTTACCCGCAGCGATCGCGGCCAGCTCAGCGCAGCCGACGCCGCAGTGGGGGCCGCGGAGCAGACAGGGCGGGGAACGGGTACGTCGACAAGCACTGGCGCCACCATCACCAGCATCTTCGGCTCGGCAGGACGGCGATGGACTCTCGCGGTAACGCGCGTGGAGAAGTTTGATTCTTACTCGCGCGCGCTGATCCGGCACCTAGCGGGCCTGGCCAGCCTGCTTTTGGATCACCCCGACACCACTGCGCACACGATCCTCGGGGCGCTAGCGATTGACACCCAACTTGCCGGCATTGACTCCCCCGCCCTGCAGGCAGCCTTTCATATGGTCGATAGCCATAACCTCGTGGATGTTCTGTTTCTCACGGCACCGTCCCCTTCCCGCCTCGCACGGGCTTTAAGCGAGATTGGAAAGGCCGAACCACTCAGCCTTATCCGCCCGGAGCACGATTCGGCGCTTATCGTCCTTCCCCCGGGCACCGCGAACCCGAACTTAAGTGGGAAACATACGCGCTTCCTCCGAACGTCCATCCTGCAGCACATTCAATGGCAGGCGTTGACACCGACGCTGTTGTCCTCACTCCAGAGCCACGCGCGCAGCCTGCCCCTCGGTGCTGTGGAGGCCTTCGATTCAGCTGCCCCCACCTGGCTGGCAGAACCCGGAGTCCCCGAGGCCCTCGCTGCTCGGCGCGCGGCGACGGTCAGCCGTCTCACCGAGCACGATGCGCAGCACAACACAGACCTGTGCGCCACCCTGCGTTCCTTCCTCGTGGGTAATGCCAACTTGGCCACCGCCGCTTCAGAGCTCGGCGTTCACCGGCACACCGTGCGCGCCCGCTTGGACAAGATAGAGCAACTCTGCGGCGTGGATCTCAGCAACCCGGTCACCCGCGCGGAGCTGCTTTTGCTCAGTCTTGACTCTTAGAAACTCAGTCCAGAACACTCACATCCAGGATGCGTACTTAACTAAACGCCTGCTCCCCCGTCAGCACGCGGCCCAGGATGAGTGTGTGGATCTCATCCGTGCCCTCATAGGTGCGCACTGATTCCAAGTTGGCGGCGTGGCGCAGCGGCGAGTAGTCCGTGGTGATGCCGTTGCCACCGAGGATGGTGCGGGCCTCACGGCAAATCTCGATGGCCGTGCGGCAATTGGCCAGCTTGCCCACGGAAATCTGATAAGGCTCCAACGTGCCAGCGTCCTTGGCGCGACCAAGCTGAAGAGCGAGAAGCTGGCCCTTGTTGAGCTCCACTGCCATGTCAACGAGCTTCTTCTGCGTGAGCTGGAAGGACGCCAAGGAGCGGTCAAACTGCGTGCGCTCCTTGGCGTACTTCAATGCCACCTCCAAGGAGTCGCGCGCTGCACCCAAAGCACCAAAGCTGATGCCGAAACGCGCCTCGTTGAGACACATGAACGGCCCCTTCAGCCCCGAGTGCTTGGGCAGCAGCGCGTCGCCAGGCAGTGCAACACCGTCCAGCGCAATATCGCACTGAATGGACGCGCGCATGGACAGCTTGTTCGTGATGGGAGTCGCTGCAAACCCAGGGATGGACGTCGGCACGATAAAGCCGCGCACGCCGGGCTCCACGCCGGCAGCGGCAGCATCCTCCTCAGCAACCTTGGCCCAGATGATGGCCACTTTGGCCACGCTCGCCAGGCCAATCCAGCGCTTGGCGCCATCGAGTACCCACTCGCCTGAGCGGTAGCGCGCCACCGTCGCCATACCTGCCGGGTCCGAACCCGCGGTCGGCTCCGTTAGCCCAAAGCAACCAATCACGTCGCCCGAGGCCATTCTGGGAAGCCACTCCTGCTTTTGAGCTTCCGAGCCGTGCTTATAAATGGCGGACATCGCCAGCGACCCCTGCACGGAGACCACCGTGCGCAGGCCCGAATCGCCGGCTTCCAATTCCTGCATGGCCAGCCCATACTCCACCGCGGAGCGCCCGGCGCAACCATAGCCGTTAAGGTGCATACCAAACAGTCCGGCCTCCGCGAGCACTGGGAAGATGGATTCTGGCAGAACGGCGTCTTCGTACCACTGCGCCACGTGCGGGCGGATGTGCTCATCCACCAGTGCAGCGACACGATCGCGCGTGGCCTTTTCCTCATCCGTCAACAGGGATTCAATGCCCAGCAGATCCGTTGTCATCACGCTTTCCTCCAAACCGGCGTTACGAACCACAATTCGTCTGTATAGTGATACGCAACACTTTACCTTTCAAGGAGGATCAATGCGCGCCCCCGACAACGCCATACCGGTCACCCTCGCCCTGAGGTGGTCCGACCAGGACGCGAATGCCCACGTCAACAACGCCACAATGGTCACCCTCATCGAGGAAGCCCGCGTTCGCGCCGCAAAGGATCTCACCGGGCCTTTCTCCACGGATACCTACGCTCACGTGGTCCGTTCCCTCGAGGTGGTCTATGACGCCGAGCTCACCTACACCGATTCCATCGAGGCGCGCGTGTGGGTCTCGCGCATTGGCACTACGTCCTACCAGGTCTCCCACGAGCTCATCCAGGACGGGACGTCCTGCGTGTTCGCCACGGCGACGCTGGTGCTTATCGACGTCTCACGGCGCCGCCCCGTACCCCTCCCCGAAGACCTCAAAGAGCGCATGAGCGCCCATTATACCGAATAACCATTCACCTAAGGAGTTAGCCTTGATTTCTACCCGTGTCACTGAAATGCTCGGCATCGAACACCCTATCGTCCAAGGCGGCATGCAGTGGGTCGGCCGCGCCGAGCTCGCCGCCGCAGTATCCAATGCCGGCGGCCTCGGCGTCATCACCGCACTGACCCAGCCCACCCCAGAAGATCTGCGTCAGGAGATTCGCCGCGCCCGCGAACTCACCGACAAACCTTTCGGCGTCAACCTCACCATGCTGCCGGCGATTACTCCGCCGCCTTACGCGGAATACCGCGACGTCATCATTGAAGAAGGTATAAAGATTGCCGAAACCGCCGGCAATAATCCGAAGGACCATATGCCAGCCTTCAAGGACGCGGGCGTCACCGTTATTCACAAGTGCACCTCGGTGCGCCATGCGCTCAGCGCCCAGAAGGTCGGCGTCGACATCGTCAGCATCGATGGCTTCGAATGTGCCGGACACCCCGGCGAAGATGACATCCCGGGCCTCGTCCTCATTCCGGCGGCTGCAGACCAGCTGGATATCCCCATCATCGCCTCCGGCGGCTTTGCTGATGGCCGCGGTTTGGCTGCCGCGCTCGCCTTGGGCGCCGAGGGCATCAACATGGGCACCCGCTTCGTTGCCTCCACGGAAGCGCCTGTGCACGAGAACGTCAAGCAGGCCATCGTGGAGCGCTCCGAGCTCGATACCCAACTCATTCTCCGCGAGCTGCGCAATTCCACCCGTGTGGCTAAGAACGCCGTCAGTGATGAGGTAGCCGAGCGCCTGGCCCAGGGCGCAGAGTTTGGCGATATCCGCCATCTCGTCGCCGGCAAGCGCGGCCGCGCAGTCTACGAAACCGGTGACCTAGATGCCGGCGTGTGGACCTGTGGCACCTCACAGGGCCTCATCCACGACGTCGCCTCGTGTGCCGACATCGTCTCCCGCATCACTGCCGACGCCGAGCGCATCATCTCCTCTCTCACCACGCTTGTTAAGGACTAACCCATGACCGAAGCCATCCTGACCCGCCGTGAAGGTTCTACCCTCATTGCCCAGATCAACAACTCCTCGCGCCGCAATGCCATTGCCAAGGAACACTGCGTAGCACTCTCCGCCGCGCTTTCCGACGCCTCACAGGACCCCTCCATCCGCGCCCTCATCATCACCGGTGATGAGACTGCCTTCTGTGCAGGCGCGGACATCGTGGCGGCGGCCCAGGCCGCGGCTGCAGCACAGCAGTCGGACGAGACCCCCAACCCGGCTGAGTCGACGATGCTGCCGCAGCTCAACGCCCTCATCTCTGAGATCCAGGCCGCTGAGGTGCCCGTCATCGCCGCCGTCGAAGGCGCTGCCGCCGGCGCCGGCGCCTCGCTGGCCTTTGCCTGCGATCTCATCGTGGCCGGCGAGGAATCCTATTTCACGCTGCCTTTCGGCAAGATTGGCCTCATCCCCGACGGCGGTGTCAGCCTCACTGCTTTGGCCTCACTGGGCCGCCACCGCGCGCTCGCGCTGTCCCTGCTGCAGGACAAGCTGGGGGTCGAGGAGGCTGCGGACGCAGGGATCGTCGCTAAGCGCGCGCCCCAAGGTCAAGCCCTGGAAGCCGCACTGAAGGTAGTAGAGCGCCTGCACATTGCCCCGCGCGATGCTCTGACCAAGGCTAAGGAGGCCATCAACCGCACTGCGCTAAGACAGCTGGACGAGCAGCTGACGTGGGAAGAGCCCACGCAGTACGCTCAGATGGCCTCTGCCGGGCACAAGGAAGGTGTCATGGCTTTCTTGGAGAAGCGCCCAGCAAAGTTCGACTAGAAAAGACGCACAGACGATTGCCAGGCTGAGTCCATGGCGATGCCAGCACGGCCCGCCATACTCATTGTTGTGCGTTTGAGAGAGCGCATGCGAGAGAGAGAACCCCTCCCCCTCCGGAGGGCGGCTTAAGCCGATACACGGAGGGACTTGATAGAGACGCCGACGAGCCCCCTATTCCTTGGGGGCTCGTCGACGTTTTCGGGTTAAGGGCCAAATCTGTGTCGTTTTCTCGTCCATCCAGGAACGGTAGATCGTGGAGAGTTCGTGCAGTTGTGCACCCCCATACTGCTGCTTCGTCCGAGGTGGTGCTCTGGGTCAGTTTCAGCGCAAGTGTGTAGATGGTGCGCCCAGCATCAGTGCGAGGCTGCGCGATGGAGTAGCGGCGTATCACGCGTTGGGCGATGACATGGTCGATAGTCGCTGCAATGATCCTTGCCACCGCGGAAGAGCTTCTGCTGCGACCCGACGCGTTCGCCTACATGATGCAGATGAAGAAGCTCATCATCGATGACTTCTAAACCTGGCTCAGCCTACAATTGCTCTACAACGCGGGCATTTCCCAGCTGGTAACCGCCTGCACTTGTCGGTTAGTAGCTGCATCCGGCATACGTTGGAGCACCCAATTGCGCGCTGCTGCTATCCGAGCACCTCCGGTGTGAACAGTGCGCCCAACGAGCCCGGATCGACGCGCAATGTTCTGGCTTCGGCGGAGACGGTGCTCGTCGTAAGCCCCGAAATCCACATTGCCGTTCTGAAGAAGCGCGGCAAGAACTGCGGCATCCTCAAGACCCTGGCATGCCCCCTGCCCGAGGTTCGGGGTCATTGCGTGGGCCGCATCGCCCACCAGCACCACCTTGCCGGTGTGGTAACTCGGCAGGGGAGACGCCAACTCCTGGATCGGCAGGTACTGGATCGACTCCTCCGGCGTCGAGTGAAGCAAGGCAGGAATGGGTTCATGCCACTGACCGAAGGCGTCCCTCAACTGGCTCAGGCCGGTCTCGCTTGGCTGAGCTTCCGGCCCGGAGAGGACAGCGAACCAGTAGACGCGACCGTTGTGAAGCGGGACGGCTCCGAATCGAGCGCCCACGCCCCAGGTTTCGAAGCCAACGTTCAGAGCTGGGGCTTCGCTGATTGCCCGCCACGCGTTGTAGCCTGCGTAGCTGATTCCGGGGTCGTTGAAGCAGCTGCGGCGTACCGAGCTGCGGATCCCGTCTGCCCCAATCAACACGTCGAACTGTTCCTGTGAGCCGTCGGCGAAGCTGACGACGCCGGAGCCCGCGTCAACGTGCACGGAATCGGCGGACGTGTGAATACGCGCCCCGGGAATATCCTCTAAGAGCAGCGCGTGGAGCTCGGATCGATCGAGCGCAAGTGAGGCCTTGGTAATCTCGGCCGGGATGTTCGTTAGCCAGTTTCCCTGCGGCCTACGCAATCCACCCTGTAAGGGGACTTGGTTTTCTTGGAGTTCACGGAAGCCCGCCCCAATACCTAGAGCATCGAGAGCGGCTAGGCCGTTCGGGGCGAGGGTGATGCCGGCGCCGCCGCTGCGAACTCGCGGGTGACGTTCGTAAATTTGCACGTCTATACCGTGGCGGTGAAGGGCTGCCCCTAGTGCAAGACCGGAAATACCAGCGCCGATGATTCCTATTCTCATGGCTCCCGAGATTACCTTAGGTCTGCCTTACCCCCGTTCCTAACCCCGGGGACAACTCCCCATCCTTATGCCCCGCAGCCTCAATAGCCCTTACCTGCACAATCGTTCACTTGCAGGGAACACACAGCTCACACGCTCTACCCATCCCGGCCACGAACGAGCATTTTTAATAAAAAAGTTGCATACTGAGTTTCGTGCGTTGGAGAGAACGCACACAGAGAGAGATAGAGAGACTTCAGCGCTCGTGGCCCCCTTAGCGTGCGGCCCGGGCGCTGAAGTTTTGCTTCAGGCAACCCACCCTTCGCCCTTCACGTCGGGCCCCAAGATCGGCAAAAGCAAAAGCCCCCGCCTCAGTTCAATGAGGCAGGGGCGCAGGAACCTAGGAACCTATGAACCTAGGAGCTTCCTATTTTAGAAAGGGAGCTTGATGTTCAGGTTCAGGGTCTTGGCGATTACCGGGAAGGCAGCAGCTACAGCGGCCAGAACGCCGGCAACGATGCCGAAGATAGCCAGCGGGGTCGGCTTGCCGTCCTTGGAGGACAGAGCATCGCGAGCGGAGCTCTTCTTGTCACCTGGCTCATTAGTCGGGGTCGGCTCAGCAGACTTGGAAGAAGAAGGAGTAGTGGTTGCGGAAGCGCTCTCAGAGGGCTCAGAGGACTTGGTGGTGCTTGCAGACGAAGAAGCCTCAGAGGACTTGGTGGTGCTTGCAGACGAAGAAGCATCGGAAGACTTGGTGGTGCTTGCAGAAGAAGAAGCCTCAGAGGACTTAGTAGCGGAAGCGCTCTCGGATGCCTTCGCCTCGGTGGTCTTCTCGGAGGTGGTTTCCTTCGACTCGGTGGTCTCCTCGGAGGTCTCCTCAGACTCGGACTCCCCCTCTGCAGACTCAGGAGCCTTGGCCTCGCCGCTTTCGACGTATTTCTCCATATCCGCCTTTGAGATGGTCCCGACAGGCTTATCTGCCTTGTCCGTTAAACCCGAATTAGCAGCAGGGACGTAGTTTCCCTCAGAGTTCTTGTAGTAGGTCACACCGTTGTAGACCAAGGTGTCAGCCAGTGAAACGCCGTCGTTTGCGGCGAAAGCCGCAGTGGTGCCACCAAGAACGAGGGCGCCGGACAGGGCAGCTGCAGCAAGGGTGCGCGAAATCTTCATGAGTATCTCCTATAGGGATTCGAATACTAGGGAGCCAAGATTTGACCGAAGCTAACGATAGTCACATTCATCTGTCGCTTCGTAGAAATTTCGCTTTATACCCCCGTGAGCGAAAAAGAAAGAATGCTCAACCTACGCGCGTGGAACCATAGAAAATTCGTGGCTATCTGGCATTTTTGTTTAGCACCACTGACTGACAATGTCGCGTCGAAAAATTCTGAAAAGATTTCGTGGGCTACCCCCATCGTGCGGTAGTCACTATGCCGGAGAGGTAGCGGAGAGTCAGGGAAACACCCTCTACGAGATAGAGCGCCTATTGAAATTCCTTATGGAAATCCGGTTGCGGCCACCATCCTCCAACTCATACGCTTAGTCGCGTGGCTGATAACGAAAAGGTTTCGGAGACTATTGCTGAATGGCGCAGGCTAGAGCGAGCCCGCGCGCGGTTTGATGCGGAAGCACGCCGTGAATACGGCATCTCCGGTTCCCATCTCAATCTTCTCCGGCTCATCGATAAGAAGGGCCCCATCCCGATTTTGCAGCTGCGTAAGGAGTTGGGTTGGCAGCCGGCCACCATTGGCCAGGCGGTGAAGCGGTTGGTGCGCGATGACCTTATTTCTATTGTCGATGACCCCGCAGACCTTCGCCGCCGTCTGTGCGCTATCACCGAAGAGGGCCGTCACTTCCTGCTTCACGTGCCGCTCACCGGCCCAGCGCGTCTGCGCACCTATGAGGTCAGTGAAGAAGAGCTGGAAGCGATGAAGCGCGGCTTTGAGATCGCGCTGACCGCTTTCGGTTACGAGAACTGGAAAGATGACGATTAGTTCTCCCAGCTCTCGTTACGGTTGGCTTACTCTTCCCCGCACCCGGTGGTGACCAGGCGCTGCGCCACATGAGTAAACACGTCGAGGCCCGCTAGGCAGTCGGCCTCAGTGGTGAACTCCTTCTCATTATGAGAGATGCCGTCAACAGACGGGATGAAAAGCATCACCGTTGGCACCATCTCCTTAAGGTTGGTCGAGTCATGGCCGGCCACCGTATAGATCTCCTGGTAGGGGTAGCCACGCTCTTCAACAACGTCACGCGCCAGCGCCACACCATCGGCCGGGTAAGGGTTCAGAGCCCACTCGTGGGTCGGGGTCAGCTCTACCGAAGTGCGGGATTCTTGCTCCGCAGCAGAAATGATCTCTTGCAAGCGCTCGAAGGCAGCATCGAGCACCTCCGTGGAGGGTGAGCGCACGTCGATGTTAAAGCGCACCTCGCGGGCAATGGTTACCGGTGAGTTCGGTTCCAGTGTGAGCTGGGAGACCGAAGCCTGCAACTGACCCTCCGGGAATTCGTGGGTAAGACGCTCCACCTCCGCGATAATGAGGGAAGCACCAAAAAGGGCGTCTTTCCTATCAGCCATGAGGGTAGAGCCGGTATGGCCTTGTTCGCCGGAGACCACCGCTTGGAACTTCTTTGCTCCCCACGTGGCAGTGACCAATCCGATGGTGTTGCCGTTGGCTTCTAATTCTTTGCCTTGCTCGACATGGATCTCCGCATAGGAGGCCAGAGTGGGCGCCTCGCCGCGCGGAGCCCAGCCTGCGGCCTCCTGCGCTTCGGCGACGGTGACGCCGGCGAGGTCGGTGACTGAGTGGGCGTCGGCAAGCGCGAGCGTTCCGGTGAAAACAGAACTGCCCATCATGGACGGCGCGAAGCGTGAGCCTTCCTCATTGAACCAGTTGATGACCGCAAGGTTGTAGCGCGCGTCCACACCCGACTGGGCCACGCGGCCTGCTGCATGCGCTGCCGCAAGCACACCATAGGCGCCGTCGAAGCGGCCGGCCAAAGGCTGGGAATCCAGGTGCGAGCCTAAGCCGACAAACTCAGCGCCGGAGTTGAGTTCGAAGAGCCCGTATTGGTTGCCAATCTCGTCGTAGATCACGCGCGCGCCGAGAGATTCGAGGACCTCGTGGAACCAGGCACGGTTGAGGTTGTCGCCCTCGCTGGCGGCCTGGCGCTCCACGCCGCCACCGGGGGTAGCACCGTTGGCGGACATGGCCTGGAAATCGGCTAGAAACTGTTCATCAGTGGTTGCTCGCATCGCTTTTCTCCTTAGAAGCTTCCGTAGCGCAGCTCGCCGCCCACGATGGTGGCGGCCACGTCGATGGTGGATAGATCAGTCGTCAGTGGGTCGGCGGACAGCAGCACAAAATCCGCAAGCTGTCCTGGAATAACCTGGCCTTTTCGGCCTGCCCAGCCTGTTGCTGCAGCGGAACCGGCGGTGTAGGCATAGAGCGCTTCCGCAGGCGTAAGCCGGTCGGCAGGACCAAAGTCCTGGCCCGTCTCAGTGCGGCGTTCGATGGCTGCTTTCATAACGTCGAGCGGCACGCCGGGAGCCACGGGTTGATCGGAGCTGCCGGGGAGGATGAGGTCGGCGGCGAGAAGCCGCTTGCCCGGATAGCTCCATGCCGCGCGTTTCGGTCCCAGCGCCTTTGCCATCGCATCACCAAATGTCGAGATAAACAGCGGCTGCGGCACCACCACGATGGGTTGGCCGCGCAGGCGCTCAATCTGATCTGGGCGCACAATACCGCCGTGCTCAATGCGGTGCGGCATAGCCGGAATGCCATTTTTCTCCACGGCCATCTCTAGGGTCTCAATCGCAAAGTCCACGGCCGCATCCCCGATGGCATGAATCGCCAGGGACCAGCCAGAAGCCGCAGCCTTGAGGGCGCGCTCGCGCATCTGCTCAGGATCTCCCTGGAAGTAGCCGTGGTGCTGGCAGCAGGCATACTCTTCCGTCAGCGCAGCGGTGGTGCCGAGGATGGAGCCATCACTGAACATCTTGACAGGGCCAATCTGTAGCCATTCATCACCAAAGCCGGTGCGTAAACCACCATCGAGTCCCCATCCGGGCCCATCCGATTCATGGCCCTCAATCTTGTGGAGGACATCCATGGTCACCATGATCTGCATGCGCGTATGCAGCGTGGCGTTCTGGTAGGCCGCGATTTCACGGGGGCTATGTCCGATCCAGCCGCCGGCCACGCCCGCATCTGTCACTGAGGTAAGCCCGCGCTCAAGGTAGCGGCGCGTGGCCAGCTCCAAGGCGCGCGCAATCTCCTCGCCCGATTCCGGAAGTGTGACGTTCTGGATGAGCCGCATGGCGTTTTCATCGACGAGTCCGGTGCAGTTTCCTTCTTCATCGCGGACAAACTCACCGCCCTCCACCTCTGGCGGGTCGGCCGGGTCAATGCCCGCTGCGCGCAAGGCTGCAGTATTAACAGTGTAGGCATGTCCAGAGTTGTGTTTGATGAGCAACGGCTTGCCGTCCGTGGCGCGGTCCAGCCCCGCAATGGTTACCGGAGTATCCAGCCCCGACGGCCTAAACCCAGAGGCAATGATCCAGCCATCCGGGTTGGGCTCGGCGCTGGTGAGGGCAGAGTAGACGTCGTCAGGGGTGGCGGCCTGGGAGAGGTCTACTTCGAGCAGTGTTTGCCCAAACCACACGGTGTGCGAGTGCGCATCATTAAATCCCGGGGTCAGGGTTCGCCCGCCGGCATCCCACGTCGTATCCGCGGGGAGGGCGCGTGCAGCATCATCCAGCGCGAGGATTCGGCCGTGAGCAAAAGCCACGGCACTCGCCACTGGGCGGGCTGGGTCCTGGGTAAGAATGTGGGCGTTATCGATGAGCGTAATCATGAGACCTCCTTGTGCTGTTCACCACATATTAATGTGCGCCGTGACGCATGCCGCAAGGGCAGGGCGTTGTCCTATCCCCAGCGGTGTAAGGTTGTGCATATGCACGAGGAGCGGTGGCGTGAGATTGTCACGGAGGTTCATAGCGATATCCCCCGTTTGGTGGAGGACTTCCTTGCCGCTTTCACCGCGACTGGCCGCTATGGCGATTCGCTTGTAAGCGAGGATGAGCTGCGGCTGACAGCCTTCGAGGTTTTCGCACGAATCACAGAAGTGCTGGTGGGCACCATGGACAAGTCAGAATTGCGTACCCACGCGCAGAATCTGGGCCGGCGGCGCGCACGGCAGGGAGTGGAGTTGGCCTCGCTTATCGACGCCATCCAGCTCGACTTCGACATCCTCTGGACCCGCCTGCGCGCCGCCGCCGGTACGGATCAATCCACCCTCATTGAACACGTGGCCCACCTACATTCCGTTGTGACGTTGTACAACCTCATGGTGCGCGATGCCTACCGCGTGGAAGAGGCCCGCGGCCAGCACGACGTGCGCTTGGCCCATGCGCGCCACTTGGAGCGCCTTCTCGCCGCCGACGACCTTGACCCACTCGGCGTCACTGAGATCGCCCGCGCCCTCGACACGGACGCAGATACCCACTTCCACGTCGTCATCGCACACCCCACCGCCGCGGTGGAATTACGCGCGCTTCTCGACGCCCCCATCGCCTCCGGCACCACCTTTGGCCACGGCACACGCGGCATGTTCGTGGCCTTTTGGACTGCGGAAACACCCGCAGGGGCCACGGAAAACCGCAACGAGCTTGCAGCAATCCCCGGCGTACGCTTCCCCTCCGTGCAGGGCCTGGGCGGCGTCCGCGCCGCCGCCCGCCAAGCCCCACGCCTCTTCGCCGCTGCCGGCACACTCCCCCGACTCATCGACGCATCCGATCTCCTCTGGGCCGTGGCCGGCGATGCCATCGCCAGCTTCGAGGGAAGCCCTGTCACCCAGGTCACGGAAGCCATCGCGACACTGCGCAGCACCAACCCTCCGGTCTACGACACCCTCACGACCTACCTCGACACCGGCTCCATCAAAGACACCGCCGAGGCCCTCCACTGCCACCGCAACACGGTTATCAACCGCCTCCACCACGTGACTACCGCCACCTGCCTCGACGTCACCCAACCCAAAGGCGCGGCGCTGACGCTTCTCTGCCTCTTTCGCGCAGCGCCACCTGCGAAGGCGGACTAGATCGAGGGGCCACCGTTAGGTCGCGCGGGCTGGCCAAGTAGGCTCGAGAGCTGTGTCTCAAGAGCTCTCTTCGTCCACCTTGGATCAGCGCGCCCGCCGCATCGTCGCGTGGGTTGCAGCACTAAACCTCATCGGCTTCTTTGGCGAGTTCATCATCGCCTGCATTATCGGCTCAGCGTCGCTGTTTGCTGACGCAGCTGACTTCCTCGAAGACTTTCTCATCAACGCGCTCGTGCTCGCGGCATTGAGGTGGTCGATGGAGGGACGTCGAAAAGCGAGCTATGGCCTTGCAGGACTGATTCTGATTCCTGCGTTGGCGTCGTTTGGCATGGCGATATGGAAAATCATCAACGGCGCCGTGCCCGAGCCGCTTGCTTTGTCGGGCACCGCCATCGCGGCCATGATCATCAACCTCGTGTGCGCGGTATTGCTCATCCAGCTACGCCATGGAGGTGCCCTGACGCGCGGCGCGTGGCTCGCGGCCCGCAATGACGTGGCCGCCAACATCCTCATCATCGGCGCGGGTCTTCTCATGATGGTGTGGGTAAGTCCCTGGCCGGACATCGTGGTGGGGATTCTCATTGGCGCTATCAACCTGCGCGCAGCAGCTGAGGTTTTTGAGCAAGCGCGCGCTGAGGATCCGGAAATCGAAGAGGACTAGACGCCGTTAACTTCAGCATGTTTTAAGCAGAGAGCGTCAAATTCTACAATTTTGCTTGCACCTTGCGACACGAAAAGTAACTTCCTAGCCGCTCTTGTTGAACGATTTTTACCCCCTGAATGGGTCAAACTTTAGTTGATGTCCGAACGGTCAAGAAGACGTTTTCCCAGAATACGGTCTAGATAACAAGACCAAGGTAAACGCAATTTTCTTAGTCAATTGTTCACCTGCGTGTCACCCTATCGAAATTTGCTTTTCATCCCAAAAATATTAACAATCCTCAGGATGCGGGATCCTGAAAGTCCCCTTAGAGTGGCTTCACGTCACGCACTGAGCGATACAGCGCAGCACAGCGCAACCACAGTGCGTCACCACATTGCCCCAAACATTTTCAAGCATTTTCATCCAGGAGAACAATCATGACCATGCGTCGTCGTACCGCTGGCCTCGTGGCCGGCCTCGCGATTGCAGGCACCGCCCTCATCGCACCGGCTGCATCCGCAGCAACCCACACCGAGTCCTACCCGGAGACCCCGGCTGTCAACGCCAAGCTCCCCATCGTTCACACTTCCCACGGTTCCGACCACATGAAGGCCAACGTCCTCAACCCGCGTCCGGTATGTAACCCGTGGGAGGACCACCGCACCGTGGTCTACAAGGTGACCGACAACTTCATGCCGGCTGGCACCATCTCCACCACCAACCAGACCAAGAAGGACATCCCGCTGCAGCAGGACCTGTCCAAGTCCCAGTCCATCACCCTGTCCGTCAACGGTGACCGCACCGAGACCACCTCCATGAACATGGGCGGCAAGGGCTCCGGCAAGGGCGCTGAGGGCTCCTTCGGCGTCTCCCACCAGATTGCCACCAAGCTCGGCGCTTCCGCTTCCTACTCCCTGTCCTGGGAGGCTGGCCAGTCCATCGGCCCGTACGACGTTCCGCCGAACCACACCGGTGAGGCTACCTACGGCTTCCGCGTTCTGAACATGACCGGTACCCAGCAGTACTGCAAGCCGAACGGCACCTGGTCCACCCCGACCTTCTGGTCCGCTATGCAGCCGATGAAGAACGAAGTTCGCGTCAAGCTCTACGACGACATCGCTGACTCCTACGCTCCGAACAAGAACGCTCAGAACACCACCGACGTCAACGACCCGAAGGTTGTTGAGGAGGAGAAGTCCCCGGAGGCTGACGCAGAGGTTCTGAAGGACAACGAGGTTGCTCCGAAGGAGAAGGTTGTCTCCGAGGCCGAGGGCAAGAAGGAAGAGGAAGCTGACAAGAAGCTTCAGGACAAGGTTGACAAGGGCGAGGCTACCGAGGCTCAGAAGAAGCTCGATCTCAAGCCGGTTCTGACCACCTCTGGCGCTAAGCACGCTGGTTTCGCCGGCACCGTTGCTCTCCGCCTGGAGAACGTCGGTACCGAGCGCTACTACGGCGACTTCCCGGCTGTTCAGTACCGCGTTGACGTGAAGACCGCTGAGGGCCCGAAGGGCGTTGACCGCCTCATCACCCCGCGTTCCTCCAACGGTGCTCACATCCGTGACCTGGGCTTCAACGAGAAGACCTCCACCCGTTCCTTCGAGGTCACCCTGGCCAACCCGATTAACGCTGGCGATTCCGCTCGCGTTGCCAACCTGGACTTCGGCGACGGCAACACCAAGGAAGGCCGCATCAAGAACTACATCGAGGTCACCCAGATTTCCCGCCTGAAGGGTGACGACTCCAGCGACAACGACCAGAACGTTGACTCCCGCGAGATCACCGTGAAGGACACCGGCAAGAAGGCTGAGGGCCTGTTCTAAAACAGCCCCTTCCTCAGCCTCACCCTGCAGCAGAGAGTGTGCAGCCCGCCGGCGCTTAGTCCGGTAATGAGAGAGTGAGCAACCCCGACCGCACGGTCGGGGTTGCTTTCTGTTTATGGCTCCCTCTTAAAACGCCACCGAGCTCTTAGCGTCAAGAACCGCAACGCACATACTATTTTCGCTGTGCAACCTACATTGGCTATTGTGAACAAATGCATTTTACTCGCACCGCACTAGCGGGCCTCCTTGCGGTGGGGTTGATCCTCTCCCCCACCCACGTGCAACCGGCACATGCACAGGCACCAGATACGATGAGCAGCGATATCGCCAATATCGATCAGTACGCCTCTGCGTTCGATCCCATCGCGTTGGGCCCGTTGGCGCCAGTCCTCTTCAGCGAGAACGTCTTCGCCACATGGGGACACGTGCTTCAGCAATTAAGAATTCCCGTCGTGCCACCGGAAGCCACTCGCCCGCCAGCAACCACAGCACCGGCACAGCTGCGCGAACTACGGCAAATCCACGACAACGTGTGGGAACTTAAGGCCTATTCACCGGCCATGGACCGTGTCATCACCAATGACATCATTCTCCCGCCGGGAGGAGTGGAGAATACACAGCCCCGCCCGACCTATTACCTGCTCGGTGGCGCGGGCGGCGGTGAGGACGCACTGTGGTGGGATGGAGGCGGCGCCGCCGAGTTCTTCCGCGACAAGCACGTAAACGTCGTATCGCCACGCGGTGCTTATGGCTCGATGATGTCGGATTGGGCTCAGCCTCACGACACCCACGGAAAATACAAGTGGGCCACCTACCTGACCAAAGAGCTCCCCCAGCTCATCGACGCTGAGTTTCATGGCACCGGCCGTGACGGCATCGCCGGCCTCAGCAACTCTGGTGGCCCGGCATTGGAATTGGCCACCTTTGATCCGCGGTTCAAAGTAGCTGGTTCCTTTTCCGGCTGCCCCTCGACCACGGGTGTTCTCGCGCAGGGATTCGCGTGGGTCAGCGCGGCGTACTACGGCACGGACCCGGCTCGCTCCTTCGGCGCGCCGTGGGATCCGGCTTGGGCACAGCACTCACCGGTTCTCAACCTCGATCAGCAAAAGGGCCGGAAGTCCTTTGTCATCGCCTCCCGCGGTGGTCCGGCAGACTTTGACGTCGATATTGAGGACTCACCGCTACCCGCACTGGGTCTCAACGAAAGGTTGGACTATTGGTGCAGTGCCCACTACGCCAAGCAAGCCACCGCCGCCGGCGTCGACCTTGACTACTACGAGCTTCCGGCAGGACGGCACACATGGGGCCTGTTCCGTCGTGAGCTGGCCATCACGTGGGCCACGGTGGGCCCAGTACTCGGGGTGGAGTAGCGCGTCCGCTGAGCTTGCCGACGCACCCCTCGTCACCCCCTCCTCTCGTGAGGTTCCCCACCAGTGAACTTCTAGAACACCGCACGCTGTCGAACTAAAGTCAGTGCTTATGAATGTTATGGATACTTGGGAGCCCACATTGGGCACCGGACCACTGTTAGGAATTGCGGTGGCGGCCATCGCCGTCATCCTCATCCTCGTCATCCACTTCAAGGTGCACGCCTTCGTCACCCTCGTCACTGTCTCCGCATTGACTGCCCTCGCCGCTGGCATCCCGCTGGACGGCGTGGTTCCCACCATGACGAGTGGCTTCGGCTCGACCTTGGGTTCTGTGGCTTTGCTGGTGGGCTTGGGCGCCATGATCGGGCGCTTGGCAGAGACCTCCGGTGGAGCCAAAACGCTTGCCGACGCCCTCGTGAAACTCTTCGGCGAAAACAAAGCACCCCTAGCGCTGGGCGTAGCCTCCCTCATCATGGGCTTCCCCATCTTCTTCGACGCGGGTCTCATGGTAATGCTGCCGGTTATCTTTGCCGTCGCCAGGCGCCTGGATGGCCCAGTCTTGGCCTACGGCATCCCCGCCGCCGGCGCTTTCTCCGTTATGCACGTCTTCGTGCCGCCGCACCCGGGGCCTGTGGCGGCCGGTGGGTTCTTCAGCGCAGATATCGGCCTCATCCTCATCTTCGGTCTCCTCGTTGCACTGCCCACGTGGTATCTCTCCGGCTACCGCTTCGGTCTCCACCTAGGAAAGAAATACCCTTTCCGTCTTGAAGAAACGGTGACCGGTGCGCTTGTCAGCGATGCCGAACTGCCGGATCGCCCGGCCTCCCCTGCCTCAGTTATCAGTGTTCTGCTCATCCCGATGGTGCTTATCTTTGGCAATACCGGGTTGACCACTCTGGGCACGGCTGGTGCTGTCGATCCTTCTGCTACGTGGGTGCGCTTCTTTATCTTCTTGGGCCAGACCCCGATCGCACTGCTGATTACCACTCTGGTGGCGATGACCGTGCTGGGTCTGCGCCGCGGCGAGGGCAAGAGCGCAATTGAAAAGACAGTGGAGTCTGCGCTCGGCCCCATTTGTTCCGTCATCCTCATTACCGGCGCCGGCGGCATGTTTGGTGGGGTGCTGCGCACTAGCGGTATCGGTGATGCGCTGGCGGATTCTATGTCCGGCCTCGGTATCCCGGTCATCCTGGCCTGCTATCTCATTGCGGTGGCCCTGCGCCTGGCGCAGGGCTCAGCCACCGTTGCCCTCACCACCGCCGCGGCGCTCATGGTGCCTGCCGTGGAGGCCGGCGGTTTCAGCGAAATTCAGCTGGTCCTCATCACTCTTGCCACCGCAGCTGGTTCCGTCTTTGGCAGCCACGTCAATGACTCGGGCTTCTGGCTTGTCGGCCGGCTCATGGGCATGGACGTATCGACCACTCTGCGGACTTGGACGGTAAACCAGGCGCTGATTTCCTCAATCGGCTTCGGCATTGTCCTCATCTTCTACGGCGCCGCCGCCTTGCTGTAGTCCTTCTTAATCCGGTGTAGTTAGCGCGCTCACCTCCCTTCGCGCTCACCTCCCTTCGCGCTCACCTCCCTTCGCGCTCACCTCCCTTCGCGCTCACCTCCCTTCGCGCTCACCTCCCTTCGCGCTCACCTCCCTTCGCGCTCACCTCCCTTCGCGCTCACCTCCCTTCGCGCTCACCGGCAGCCCGCGGGGCAGCCTCCTGACGCTCACGGTGAGCGCGAAGGGTGCGGGCACGTAGCACGAGCCCGACTTAACTCACTATCAAGTGCCGAAG
Organism: Corynebacterium sp. FDAARGOS 1242; assembly: GCF_016889985.1. Taxonomy (NCBI): domain Bacteria; kingdom Bacillati; phylum Actinomycetota; class Actinomycetes; order Mycobacteriales; family Corynebacteriaceae; genus Corynebacterium; species Corynebacterium sp. FDAARGOS 1242. The sequence goes on from NZ_CP069568.1 coordinate 1,720,327, forward strand.
ACCCAGCCACCCTTGACAATGCAGTCTGCGGGTTCAGCGTCTGGGTAGTTGTGTTCGGCACTAATGTGACTCAAGTCAGATCAGAGCAGGTCCCCTGGCGGACACCTCCCTTCGCGCTCACCGGCAACCCGCGCGGCAGCCTCCGGACACTCTCGGTGAGCGCGAAGGGCGGGGTGGAGTTGTGTGAGCGCGAAGGGCGGCCCCGCGATGCCTCAACATCATGCGGGACAGTGTCGCAGCTACAGCTAGCTCTGGAGGTATTGTGCCGCTGCGGCAGAAAGGTCCTCCGGCGCGGCGCTGACATCCAGCACCAGCCCTGCTTCCTCTGGCCGCAGTTCCTCCAGCGTTTCGAATTGCGAATCAAGCAAGGACACTGGCATGAAGTGCCCAACGCGATGGCTCATGCGCTCCTTGAGCAACTCGTAAGATCCGTGCAAATGCACAAAAACTGTATCCGGCGCTGCGGCGCGAATGATCTCGCGGTAAGAATGCTTGAGCGCAGAGCAACCGACGATGGCTCCATTCTCGTGCTCCGCAAGGAAGCGCCCGATCGACTCGAGCCAGGGTTGCCGGTCGAGGTCATTGAGCGCCTGACCAGAGGCCATTTTCTCGATGTTCGCCGCCGGGTGCATATCGTCCCCATCCCGAAAGGGCAGGCCAGTGCGTTGTGCTAGCAACTCCCCGACCGTAGACTTGCCACAGCTCGAGACTCCCATAACCACGACGTGCTTGCGCATCAATCCTCCTTAAGAATGCCGCGCGCTACCTGACGTAGCGCGCTATAACGCTGCGCGCTTAGCGCAGTGGCGCGTAGCCAAAGTCGCCGCGTTGCACTTCGCCACGAGCGTTCGGGTCAAAGGTTGCACACAGTGCGGCCGCCACGTAGCGCACGCCGCCCTCCGGGGAGGACGAGCCCACACGCTCAGCGCAGTTCTGCAGCGCAGGCAGGCCGATGTCCTGCCCCGGCCTCGTCATGGAGAAGAAAGACGCGGCCATCATGATGTTGCCATCGGCGCGCACGTATTCCGAGGAGCCCTTGATAGCCTGCCAGGCAATCGCCCCGACGGGATCTGTGCGGAATTGGTCCCGCTCAGTCTGGGTTAGCTCAGCGTTGGCCACTGGCATGGAAAGGGACGCCACGATCAACGCAGCACTTGCGGCATAGAGGGAAATCTTCTTCATAGGAATACTGTATCCCCACGGCATAGGGATTGTCTCAGCGTTTGCTATTTGCTGTCTACAAAGAGAGCTTCGCGTATCCGCCGAATCCCCGCAGGACCCACGCGGCAACAACCACCCAGCAAGTTAACCCCAGCCGCGCGCAGTTCCACCGCAACCTCGGGCAGGCTCATCGTCTCGGCAGGAGCCGGCCCCCAGTCATGAGCACCGTAATCCCAGGACTCACCACTGTTGGGACAAGCCATTAGCGGCTTATCTGTCCCTGCACGAAGCCTATTCACCACCGCAAGTGCCTGCGACGGACTCACGCAATTCACGCCCACGGCACCCAACCGTGGTACGTGTCGAGCCAATTCGATAACGCGCGATAGCTTCGCCGGGTCAGCAGCAATAGCACCGGTAATGCTCAGCGCAAAGGGCTTGGGTTGATCCGAGAGAAGTTCCAGCAGGGCTGCGACTTCATCAACGTTGGGGATGGTTTCTGCAAGGAGGAAATCCGCGTCCGTATCCGCGAGCACCGTTACTCTGCGGGCATGCCAGCGCTGCAGTTCACTGCGGTTGAGGTCGTAGGCCCCGTCATAATCGGTACCCTTGCCCGGACCCGCACCATAGGGGCCAATGGATGCGGCGACCAGCAGGTGAGGATGAGCACTGCGCTTAGCGACGACCTCCCGAACCACCCCACGAGCCACCTCAACACTGCGGCGTAGAAGGGCCTCCGCCTCCTCGCCAAGAACATCGAAGGTGACTTGATAGGAGGCTGCGGTGGCCACCTGGGCGCCAGCGGCGAAGAACGCAGCATGGGCTGATTTGATAAGCGCGGGGTTCTCACGCAGCACTCGCGCTGACCACAACGGGCCTGAAATGTCGTACCCCTGGGCTTCGAGAAGGGTTCCGAGGCCGCCGTCGAAAAGCAGTGGCGCATCAAAGAGTCCCATGCTGCTTGAGCCTAACAGCTGCTTGTATCCAGTGGCCGAGCTATGCCCCGCACTGCGTCCACAGTGGCGCTGTGTGTGAAGGCGTCGCCCTTCCCTCAACCGCCACGCATAAGTGCAAACTATCCATTCCCAGGAAGAATCCATAATTTTCCATAGAAACACCCAAGGTTTTAGACATAGTTGACCCGTCATCAACTAAAGCCCCAGGATGCGCGACTGTGACCCTGAGCAGCCACCCCCGATCCGCACCCCCACTCGCCCTAGTTTCTGAATCAAACTATGCAAATCTAGGCAAAAAGAGCCCGAAAGTCAATAAACCCTTAGAACCAGGTGGAGAAGCGCCGCAAACCTAAGTGTAATCCTTAACGGCGCTGGTCAGCTAGCATTTCCAAGACATCGCGAGCTTTAATTTTAGGTGGAAACAACCGCACGCCACGCGAGATTCATACCGCCGCTTGAGGCCCGATATAGAAAGGGGAACCACAATGTTCCGCCTTCAGCTTGGACGCACCGCCACGAAGATCATTGCCCCGGTCGCAGCAGCCGCCGCACTCTTCGCAGGTTCCATTAACGCCCCTGCTCAGGCTGGTAGTTCCTTCGGCGCCTTCAATCCGGCCTCTTTCGGCTTCGCCACCCCAGCCGCTGCTGGCCCGGTTGCGCAGGCTCCGTCCACCTCCGCCAGCGTCCAGGGTCTCATTAATCAAACTAATGCACACCGCAAGGCTAATGGCCTCGCTCCGCTGCGCGTTGATGCCAACCTAACCAACCTGGCACAGGACTGGGCCAACACCCTCAGCCACGATGGCGTCACCCGCCACCGCCCGAACTACTGGACCCACTACCCTGCCAATCTTCCGGCTGGTGGCGAGAACGTCCTCCAGGCATGGACCGACTACAGCGATGCCCGCCTGGTACAGCTGTGGATGGACTCCCCGGGCCACCGCAAGAACCTGCTTGACCCGCGCGCCAAGTCCGTGGGTATCGGCTTGGCCACCACCCCCGAAGGCAAGCTGTACGCTGTGCAGAACTTCGGCCGCTAAACGGCGATAATTACGCACCGCACGTTTATCAAGAACACCCCTCGGCCGACCGCTGCCGCCACGCCACTCTGGCGGCATCTCCACACGGTCAATTTGATCACGTTTTACCTCGGTGCCATCGCGGTGTTAATCCACGAAGTCGAGCTGTACCTCCACAATGTTGTGGTCACTCGGATACTCGTTGCCGGACTGGTTCGGGATGAGCTGAGCGGAGGTACCAATGGGAGCAAAAGATCGGGAGACGCTACCGAGCTCAGGCTCTGAGTAGCCCTCCTCCCTCTCCACGAGGGCGCCGCGGGTAAGAGCCCCACAGACCACCAGGTTCTTCACAAAGATGAAATCGATGCGGTCACGCGGTTCCTTGTCCAGCGGCTCGATGGGAGACCACGTATCACCCCACACCGTAGCGGCATCGGGGTAGATAGCTCGGTAGGCATCGGTAAAGCCAGCCTTGAGAGGCGCATCCGTAGGAAGCCACTGGTAATCCGGCCTATCACTGCGCTGCGTCCAGTCCATAGTGGCAGGGCTGTTGAAATCACCAGCGATAATGACAGGCGTGGAGGAGTCACTTAACTGGGCAGTCAGTTTCAGTATCTCTGCAATCTGTTCCTGTCGCTGGCGTTCCTCCGGCTGCGTATTAATTACCGTCGGGTCTTCGCCCTTCAGTGCGGCGTAAGGCCCGTAGTCCCACGGTGCCAAGTGCACAGACCACACCAGTACCCGGCGCGGCTCTCCCGATGCAGCAGGTATCGCTACCCATGCTGCCGTAGCGTAGGGCGCGGTCGGGGTCTCAAGCAGCTCCACGTCGAAGGCAGTGGACACCGCGCAATCAAAGTCTTGCTGCGCGTGGTGGTGGCCGATTTCTTCGAAAACCGCGCGGGCGCAATCCTTGTAGCACTCCTGAGTGCAAATAATATCGGCGCCGTGGTTGCGCACAATCTCCACCATTTTGCGGTGTCCGTCATCAACTTTTGTGCCGCCCCACCACAGGTTCCACGTTTGCAAGCTAAACATCTTATCTCCTCTTTTCTCTACAGGGTGAAAGTGCGTCGAGCAGCATCAAAGCCCACGGCGGCGAGACTCGCAGCCCGAGCAACGATGAGTTCAGAAGGCACGTCCGGGCCTAGGCCCACGACACGGCACCCGGCTGCAAACGCAGCGCGAGCACCCACAGCGGAGTCCTCAAAAGCCACAACTGTCTCAGGACTGTGTCCCATCGCGGCGCAGGCATTGATATATAGATCCGGCTCGGGCTTGCCACACTCCACATCATCGATGGTGAACATATGGGGCACATGCTTGGCGACGCCCACCCGGCCCAACATCGCTTCCACATCCACTCGACACCCATTCGTGGCCACCGCGATGGGGATCACGCCGTCCAGTGCTGTGAGCAGCTCCAGAACCCCAGGCATGGGCTCAGTAATAGAGGCGAGCGCAGTACTATAGCGGCGGCCAATCTCCTCTTCACACTCGTCGCGGCGCGAGCTTGTGGAGACAGCAAGACGTTCCGCAGCCTCGGCGGCGGTGATACCCCGCAGGCTACCTACGTCCTCAACACGAAGGTGACGCTCTTCAAGGAGTCGGGTCATTAAATCGAGCCAAACACGCTCGGAATCAATAAGTGTTCCATCGCAGTCAAAGACCACGGCAGAACAAGTAAGCTCCGTCATTAATCGGTGACCTCGGAGGCGGGGAGGCGAAGCGCGACGTCGTCAATAAGCCCCAGTGTCACGCGTGCACCTACCGGCGTCTCAGAGGCCTCGCGGGATGGGATCTGAACGGTCCAGTGTCCGCCACGGGCATAAGGATGCTTCACGGATACACGGATGTGATCACCCATGTAGGCGTGATCGGTGACGATCGCATCGGACTTCTCGTCCTCAGTGAGCTGCAGAGCCTCCGGGCGGATGAAGACAATGTCATCTCCCTTGTCTGGGTCCATGCTCAGTGGCAGGTCGTCTGCGCTCGTCCATGCCTTCGGCACCGCAAATTCATTAATTGTTCCCACGAAGCGCGCCACGAAGGGCGAGGCAGGACGGGAGTACAGCTCTACCGGTGCGGCATGCTGCTCCACAATTCCGCCGTTCATGACAGCCACGCGGTCCGCGATGACGAGAGCCTCTGCTTGATCGTGAGTAATGAACAGCGTGGTGGTACCCATTGTTTGCTGTACACGGCGAATCTCATCACGCAGCTGGGAACGCACGGTGGCGTCAAGTGCGGAGAGAGGTTCGTCTAGGAGCAGCACCTGCGGCTCAATGGCCAACGCACGGGCCAGGGCCACGCGCTGCTGCTGACCACCTGAGAGCTGATCTGGGTAGCGGTCACCAAAACCTGGTAGGCCACAAACCTCGAGCAGTTCGGCTGAACGACGGTGCGAGGCTGCCTTGTCCATCTTGCGAATACGCAGACCGTACTCAATGTTTTCCGCCACGGTGAGGTTGGGGAACAACGAATAGGACTGGAATACCATGCCCATGTTGCGCTTATTTGCAGGGGTACGCACGATGGATTTTCCACCCACCAGAACGTCGCCGGAGTTCGGCGCTTCGAAACCAGCAAGGATGCGCAGCGTTGTGGTCTTACCGCAGCCGGATGGTCCCAGCACGGTGAGCAGCTCACCGGCCTTGATGTCGAGGTTCATATCCTTGAGCACAAGCGGGCCGTTGGCGGTGTAGGACTTGTTGATGCCCTGAAAGCTCACGGACAGCGGCTCAGACTTCGGTGCGATGGGAGCCGGGCTGTGGACGCGGTTGTCCGCGTTCTTAACGCTGGCTTTTGTCGTTGGTGTAGTCATGTCATCTTTCCTTGTCATGATGCGGACTGTGCAGGAGACGTCGCAGGTGTCGCAACGGCGGCGGCTGTGTCGAGGGTTTCTGCTTTCTCGGAGGCCTTCGAGCGGCGTGCGTTGCGCGCGGATTTCTTTCCCGCACGCTCGGCGGTCACCATAGCCAGTGCAAGCAGTCCCCACGTGATGAAGTTGGACAGAATGGATAGTGCAATGGATGCACGGAAGTTAGTGGCCGACAGCGTGGTCATGTACACCGGCAAGGTCCGCACGGACATCACGGAGGCCACGGTGTACTCCGCGAAGCCCAGTGCAAAGGCAAAGAATGCGGAGAACAAGATGGAGCCACGGATGTTTGGCAGCACGATGGAGAACAGTGTTTTCCATGTGCCGGCGCCGAGGCTTGACGACGCCTCAAAGAACACCTTCAGAGGAATCGAACTCAACGCAGCGTTAATTGAGCGGTAGGTAAACGGTAGGCACAGCACCACGTAGGTGCCGATGAGCGCGATGGGAAAATCATTGTTCTGCAGCGTCATCGACAAGGCGTTAAGTGGGGTACCCCGGCCGGTCGCAGACATAGTACGCAGGATCTGTAGCAGACCCGCCACTAGAGCAATGGCTGGGATGACCAGTGGGAGGGTGCACAGGATAGACAGGGTTCCGCTGAGCTTTGGCGCCCATAGGTGCACGGCGACAACGGCCGGCACCAAGGTCATAACGAGGACCACCACGGTAGTGACCGCAATGATTACTGACAGACCCAGCGAAGAGTAAAAGGCGGAATCATCAAACAGACCTTGGAACCCGGAGAGGGTGAACTGACCGTTGGCAAAGAAGGCATAGAGGATCATGGCCAGCTGGGGCGCTACAATGAAGACGCCAAGCAGCGCCACCGGAATCCAGGCCAGAGCTTTGCCGGTTTTAGGGCTTACTTGAGCCATCGTGCGCTCCTTTTCTGCAGGGCGTTGAAAGCCACGAGGGTGATAATTGCGATAACGGTGGTGGTCAGACCCATAGCCATAGCAATGTGCTCACCACCACTGGTGGCAGAGGCGCCCATCTCCGCGGCAATCTGCAGCACGATGAGCGGGAAAGTACCCGTACCGATGAGTACTGCTGCCGAGGCATGCGTGGCGAAAGCCGCGCCGAACTCCAGGATCCACACGCCAAGGATAGTTGGTGCCAGGATAGGCAGGCCCACACGTTTCCAAAAGGTCAGTGCAGAACCGCCCAGGGAGGTGTTCGCTTCCTTCCACGCAGCACGCATCGCTTTGATGGATGGAAGGATGAGCAGCACCACGGTGGGGATAAGGAAGTACTGGTACATGAGGACCAAGCCTTTGATGGAGTACAGGGAGAACCCCTTGTCTACCGCCACGAGCAGCGAGATGAGGTAGCCGGTGTTACCGGCTAGCACGATGAAGGAGAAGGCCAGCGGTGCGCCACCAGAGTTCGACAGCACCGAGGACACCACCGCGGTGACTGAGTCCAGCGTCTGGGACTTGATGTGGGTGATACACCACGCCACGATGAGACCGATAACCAGCGCTACGAGCGAGGAAATCAGAGACACTAGAACTGAGTTCCACATGGCGCGCAGTCGGTTGCCCTGTGTCATGGCTTGGTAGTTCTCCATGGTCCACGAACCATCGGAACCGCTTTGCAACGAGGTAATCGCCATGCCCACAATCGGCACGACAAAAAAGAGGGTAAGGATGATACCGAGTGGCAGCATCGTGGCCCATGCGGCCTTCGAGGTGGAAGCCTTTTTGGCTTTTCCCACGGGGGCCGCGTGCGCTGTATCAGTCTTTGCAGTCATGGACTAGCCCATGACCTTTCCCCAGCCTTCAACCATGACCGGGTGCAGCTCATCGCGCTGCTCCAGTGACGGCTGCGGGTAATCCTTGCGGGAGCCTTCCGGCAAAGCGTCGAGAGCTTCCTTGTTAACGGTTCCGGCATCAATCATGGACTGCAGGCGAACCGGCTTCACAAAGCCCTCAAGCAGTAGGTTCTGCCCCTCATCGGAGAAGAGGAATTCGAACCACAGACGGGCAACGGCTGGGTGCGGGGCATCATCGTTAATGGAGGCTGCGTAGTAGGAGGAGACGGTCTTCTCCGGCAGGGCAATTTGCAGATCCACGCCGGACGGCTCAAGGTCACGAGCCATCTGGGCCAGCAGGTAGTCCCAGTTGATGACAATTGGGGTTTCGTTGGTTTCGATGGTTCCAGCGGAGGCTGCTACCGGCAGGAAGTTACCGGCCTTCTTCAACTCACCAAAGAAATCGATACCCGGCTGAACATCATCCAGAGAACCACCGTTGCCCAAGGATGCAGCCATGACGGTCATGAAACCGGCCTCACCAGAGGTCGGGTCACCAGCCATCGCTACCTTGCCCTTGTATTCCGGCTTCAGCAGGTCATCCCAGTCTTCCGGGCAGACCTCAACCTGGGACGCATCACAGCCGATAGCCATGTTGCCACCAAGGTGGTTGTACCAGGTGCCTTCTGCGGATTGCTTGTCCTTGTCGATGTCACCGACAGTCTCCGGAGCGTACTCAGCCAGCAGACCGTCCTTGGAGGCCTGCTCGGCAAAACCCACGCCGGTATCCAGGTAATCAAGGGAGTTGTCCTGTCCCTTGCGGTTCTTGACGGCGTTGATGAGGTCCTGGGAAGCACCCGAGGAAACGTCGTTGTTGATCTTGATGTCGTACTTCTCACCGAAGACCTTGAGCAGCTCACCATAGTTGGCCCAATCCTCGTAGAGGCCCATAGTGTTGAACTCACCCTCGGCCTGTGCGGCCTTGATGAGGGCATCCATTCCGCCACCCTCTTCCAGAGTGGTGGCTTCACGCCAGTTGGTGCTTTCTTCGCTCTCTCCAGCGGAGGAACAGGCGGTCATGGTGACGACAGTGAGTGCGGTCAGCGGAACGGCGAGAATGGTGCGAAGTGACTTCTTGAACATGAGAATAGATGCTTTCTGTGCCGAGGTTTAAAAACCTCACTAGTGAACTTTCCAACGACTAGGTAATCAGCACCTCATGAACGGCGGGTTAACTCCACGTGCAGATTTGACCAACAAAACAGATCCCCCGGTTTAACACCCCTTCCCCACTTTCGCTGACCCCCATCAGCACACCCGAAACAGCCCTCAGAGCTACAAATCGAAGCGCTGGTCAGACGTCCAGTTCAACGAGTTGCTTGCCTCCGTATTCGACACCGCCAAAGACACCGAATTAGGCAAATACTTATCCTCCGACCGCTCCAGTGGCGTGCCAAAGCGGTCACGACTCACGCGTCGATGGACGAGCAGCGGTGTGCCTTCCACCGCTTGCAAGGCCGCAGCCTCCGCTTCTGTCACGGCCCCCACGCCAAATACGTGGTCCGCCGCAACGAACTCAACATCCTCTTCTGCTCGGAGGACGTTGGTCACCGACGGCGTATCTTTAGGCAAATCTGCCACCAGCACACCGATACTCTGCGGGTAGTGCGTATGCTCCAGCATCACCGGCACACCGTCAAGCGTGCGCACGCGCACTACATTGAGCACCGGTGCGCCTTCCTCCACGCGCAGCAACCGAGCGTCCAACTCACTAGCCTTCACCCAAGACTGTGACAGAACCTCTCCCCCAGGTTCCTTGCCCTGGCTATACGCCCACTGTGCAAAGCTACGAAACTCCCCAAACTCTGACGAACTCCGCGGCGCACGCAGCACAATCTTCTTCGCCCCGCGCCGCGCGCTGAGCACGCCTTCCTCCACAAGCACCTTCAGGGCCTGACGCATAGTGCCTGGCGCGACTCCAAAGCGCTCCGCCAACGCCGCCTCCGACGGCAGGTAACTGCCCACAGGGAACACCTGCTTGTCGATGTCCGAGCGCAGCGCATCCACAATCTGCGCATAACGCGGGCGGCGTTTAGGTTGCTGCTCAGGCATGGTCCGGTTTCCTTTCACGTTCGGCAGATTCACAACCACAGTAGTCAACTACAAAGTAGGGTTCATTCTTCACTTCGCGCTCAAACAAAATGAAGCAATGCGCAGCACCATTGGGATGTGCAACTTCGGCGCTCACTATCTGCAACCACGTTATAGTGAACCTATGCTCACGCGACTCGAAGTAGATGGTTTCAAAAACCTCAAGGATTTCAGTGTGGATTTTGGCCCCTACACGTGCATCGTCGGCCCGAATGCTGTTGGAAAGTCCAACATCTTCGATGCCATTTCCTTCTTCGGCTCCACCGCCAGTTCGAAGCTCAATGACGCAGCCGTCAGTCTTCGTGGTCTTCGCGGAGACATTGGTGAAATTTTTGGAAGCGACGATAATCGCATCAGCTTCGCAGCGGAAATGATTGTTCCGCCGGCGTTTTACGACGATTTTGGGCAGGAGGTTGATGTCACAACGACTTATCTTCGGTATGAGCTCGACATCAAGCTCATCGAGGAAACCGGCAATCTAGGTCAGATCGTTCGAAAAATTCACTTAGAGCGGGAGAGGCTCGCCCCACTCACAAAGGGTGACGCCAAAGCACGACTAGGCTGGGCAAGCGACAAATTCAGGAAAACCGCTATCAAAGGTAAAGGTTCCACGAAGCCCTTCATACGGCCAACTGATGACGGTTTCATCGAAGCAACGTCCGGACAACGAGGTAGGAATCCACGCAGTCCGCTCAGCGAAGCAGGTAACACGGTGCTTTACGCCTTTGGGCGAAATTCAGACTACTCAGCGATTTACGCTGCCTGTTTGGAACTGAGTTCGTGGAAACTGCTCGGTCTTGAGCCCAGTGCTATGCGCTCACCCAGCGCGATGAACGGACCAACTGAAATCGATGAACGCGGCTCCAATCTTCCAGCTACATTGGCGCGACTTTCCCAAGTCATGGGTTCTCAGGCCACGGTTCAGCTCGAAGACACGCTGTTGGATCTCGTCGATGTTCGCAAGCTCGACCTTGATATCGACAACTCACGTCAGCTGATTACCTTGCAAGCTCAAATTGGCAACGCTCCTTTGCTCCCTGCACGTGCACTTTCCGACGGAACCCTCCGGTTCATTGCATTGGGATTGCTTGCCATCGATCCCACTGCACGCGATGTCCTGTGTTTCGAAGAGCCCGAAAACGGAATCTACCCCGATAAGCTCCACGCAATGTATGAGTTGCTGCATGAACTTGCGGTAGACCCTTCTGAAGAAGTTGGGGAGGAAAATCCCCTGCAGCAAATGATTGTTAACTCTCACTCCCCTGCCTATCTTTCCTTGCACCAGAAGAAATGGGATGAGTTGCTGGTGGCCGAAGGCCGTCGACGAGACAACTCACTTCGGCTACTTCCAGTTCAAAGCCGGAAGAATTGGCGTACTAAGGATCCCACGACCCCTGCAGTCATCACTACTGCCGTCGATGAAATCCTCACCGTGTCTCTGAAACGCCCGTACGAGGTGGCTTAATGGCTGAGCCATATATCTACGCGCAGCTCCTCCGCGAAGGTTCCAGTGACGATGGCCTGCAATCGATCCTAGAGGCAACCCTCTTGTCTGTCGGATGCGATCTCAATTCACGGGTTGAAACTGCCCCTTACCCCAGTGGAGATAAGACTGTGCTCGGTGGTTTGAACAATCTCCTCAAACAAGTCCAACCTCATGTTGTTTTTGTTCACCGCGATGCCGACAATGCCGGTGCCGATGACCGCCTAAAGGAAATCCAGGATGCTGCGAACCAAGCCAGTATCGACACCGCCACAGATGCCCCGGTGATCCCTGTCATCCCAGTTAAAGAAACCGAAGCCTGGATCCTGTGGGCTCTCCATCACCCCGAGTTTCGAAGCACTATCCCGGGGATGGATTCACCAGATCTGGTTCCATACAAGACCATTGAGCATTGCTCAGCTAAGGAACGACTCTTCGAAATCCATAGTAAATGGGCCGAACATCGCGGAGGAAAACGGAATCGCCGGGACCGCTTTGAACGGGATCGTTCAACTTGGTTGCAAAACATCACCAATGTTCGCTATCTCAAAGGCTGTCCCTCTTTCGAAGAGCTCTACAGAAGGTGCGAAGACCTAATTCGGACTCTCTAATGGCACCTGTCCTATAGACCGGTCACGTCGGAAACAGGTCGCGCAGGCTGCTCGATTCTTGGACCGGCAGCAATTCCGAAGCCTCCCCGACCACGCTCACCAGAAGCACGTCACGGGCACGCGAGGCCGCCACGTAAAAGTAAGCAATTAGGAATGATGAAAATGGGGTTGCCGTAACCAGATTGTGGGACTGAAATAGACTTTTATCGACCACCTAGAAAGTAGAGAAGAACTTCAGATAGTCTCGCGCTAGTTCAGTGCTGTATCCGTAATTTCCATTTCCATCCAGCAGGTAAGGTAGTGCCCGTGTACAGCCTCGACCGCCAGACGCATCTTTACCTTCATATTGCCGATGAGCTTCGTTCTCGAATTACTAGCGGCGAATTGACCCCCGGAAACGCACTCCCATCGGAACGCTCGCTTTCCCACCAATTCGAGGCTTCAAGGATCACACTTCGCCGAGCCCTAGACATCCTAGAAGCAGAGGATCTTATTGAGCGCCGGCGTGGCCGTGGTGGCGGGACTTTCATCAAATCCACACCACCTACAGTCGAGATCAATCGGATGGAGGGCTTTCTTCCTCAGCTTAGGGAACGTGGGAGAACTGTTGAATCTCAAGTCTTGGTGACCGACTTAGTCTCTGCGAACTCTGAAATTGCAGATGCATTGAAGGTCGAGTCTCGGGCACAAGTCTTTCGCCTAGTAAGACTACGCAAAGTCAGCGGAGTTCCAATGCTCATTGAAGACTCGTACTTTCCAGTTGCGGTCGCACCCGATCTCTTAGACCAAGACCTGACGGGTTCCCTTTACGAGCTTTTGACCAACCGCTACAAAATCAAACCCACCCACAAAAGAGAGACAATTGTTCCTGCACGCGCTACTTCATGGGAGCAAAAGAAACTTCAAATGCGGCCGGACCAACCGATACTAAGAATCAAAAGGACAACCTTTACCTCCAATGACGCTCCGATAGAGTTCTCGCTCGATGTTCTGCGTTGCGACTTGGCCCAGGTAGAAGTCGTAACAAAGCCTCTACCCGGCGCATAGATATTGCTCGGCAGCTCTACCCATCGAATCAAACGCAAAGTCGGCAATAGCAGCCGCAGCGGTATTAGCTCCTACGGCAACTGAACACATCTGGGCCCTAAGTGCAGCTCTGACGCCAGCGACGGAATCCTCGAAGACGACCACAGATTCGGGCGAAACCTTTAAGTATTTTGCGCCCAACAAGAATCCCTGGGGATCTGGTTTCCCAGCGGTTACGTCTTCGATTGTCACTGAGTTTGGGATAAGGCTATCTAACCCGTTTTCTTTCAAGACAGGTTCGAGGAGTTGCCTTGACGTACCAGTAACGATGCCTACCTTTTTGCCTTCACTCTGAAGCGTTTTGACCAATTCCACAGTGCTAGGCGCTATCAATTCTGCCCCGTGGCTCAGTGCTGAGTACCTTGCGGCCAAAGCTTGAAGGAGCTCTTCAACATCGCAAGAAGCTCCTCGAGCATCAACTAGACGACGCGAGATATCAACGTCGCTCAAGCCAAGCAATGATTCATACTCGCCATACTTTAATGGTTCAAGATCTAGATCATTTAGAGCCAGACTATAAGACTTTTCCAGAACAGCTTCATCATCACTCAACGTTCCGTTGAAATCAAAGATTACACCTGAAGCTTCACGTACTCGCTCTACAAAAGGCATCTTCGCTCCTATCAGCATCCATTTTCGGTCTTGCGACAATCAGGATAAGCAAGCCATCAAAAGGACAGGAACACTACCTTAAAGGTATTAAATTATCTTCCACTAGAGTTAACCTCTGCGGAACCTATGAGAAAGAATCAGGTGCCAGACTTTCCAATGTCCAGAAAAGATCCTCTAGCTCAATCCGGACTCGAAAGGATTCCAAAATGTCCAGCACACTGTCCCGACGCACCGTCCTCCAAGCACTCGGCCTCGGTGCAGGCCTTGCTGTAACCGGCACAACTATCACAGCATGTGGCGGCAACGGTTCCAATTCTTCTGCCAACCGCAACATCGGAAGCAATATTGACGAGATCATCAAACTCGCCCAAGAGGAGGGGGAGGTTCGTCTCATTGCTTACCCCGAAACATGGGCAAACTACGAGGGCCACTTCCAGAAATTCGAAGAGAAGTATGGTGTCATGATCAAGGTAGACTCACCTGACGCTTCCTCTGCAGAAGAGCTTGAAGCTGTAAAGAACCTACGTGGCCAGGCAACCCAGCCGGATATCCTTGACATCGGCTATTCATTCACAACCCCGGCGATTAACCAAAAGCTCATCGAGCCTTATAAGCCGTCTAACTGGGACTCCATCCCTGAAAACCTCAAGGACAAAGATGGCATGTGGGTGGGTGCCTACTACGGTGTACTCACCTTCGGTGTTAACAAGAAGAACGTCGACGTTCCCACCACGTTCCAGGATCTCAAGGATCCACAGTACAAGGGAAAAATCGCTCTGCCAGGCGATCCACGCCAAGGTGCATCCTCAATTGCAACTGTCTTCGCTGCGGCTCTAGCAAATGGCGGATCTTTGGACGATATTCAACCCGGCATCGACTTCTTTGCCGAGCTTGCGGAGATGGGCCACCTCGTTCCAATTCTAGATCCGGCTCCAGGTATGACTACTGGAGAAGCCTCCGTTATCTTTGACTGGAACTACAACTGGATCGGTGTACAAGATCAGTTGGTCAAGGATGGCGTTGACTTCGAAATGCTCGTTCCTGAAGACGGTGTTTTTGGCAACTATTACGCACAGCCGTGCACCATCGAATCACCTCACCCGAATGCTGCTCGCCTCTGGATAGACTGGCTGACTTCTGACGAAGGTTCTGAGCAATACGCTCTAGGCGGTGCGGTACCAGCCCGCTTTACCGAGCTTTCTGAAGCAGGAAAACTCTCTGACGACGCTCTTGCAACTCTCCCTGATCCGGAGATCGTGAAGAAGGTCAAGCTCCCGAACTCTGCTCAAGGAGACAAAGCGAATTCAGTAATCGCTACGCAGTGGGCCCAGAAAGTTAAGTACTAATGGCACTGGAAACGCCCCATTCGAAAGAACCCAATCAGGACACCCACAAACCTGAGAGGCAACGCTTCAGTGGGATTAGCTTGACGACCCTATTGGGCGCTCTTCCGTACTTCGCGTTCGTAGCTGCGTTCCTGATCGTTCCCATTATCGCTAATCTCATCACGGCGTTCAAAGACGCGACAGGACAACCATCAACGGAAACGATGGTTGAAGCGATAGGGCCAACCTACCGCGACGCTTTTATTCTGACAATAAATTTGTCGCTTCTCACGACGATTGTGGGCGGATTCTTTGGCCTCATTATTGCTTGGGCGTTGACCTCTAGAAAAGCTGGTCCAAGTTGGCTTGCCAATTTGGTAAACAGCTTTTCCGGCTTAGCCGCACAATCAGGTGGAGTCCAATTAGCTTATGCGTTTACTGCCTTATTTGGTGCTCAGGGGCTGCTCACCGGTTTCATCCAAAAATTTTTCCCGAGCTTCAGTGAAATTTTCTCCATCACGGACTTCACCGGTGTCGCTCTGGTTTATCTGTACTTCCAGATTCCATTGATGACTGTCCTCATGCTCCCGTCCATGAGCGCGTTGAAGCAGGAATGGTTCGATGCTGCGTCCTCGCTCGGAGCTACCAACACTCAGTATCTCCGTGATGTTGCGCTACCAGTACTGTGGCCACCAATTGTGGGTTCGCTGCTTCTCCTTTTTGCTAATGCCTTCGCAGCTTATGCCACGGCATATGCACTTTCAGGAGGTTCGTTAAACCTCATTCCAATTATTATCGGTTTCCTCATTAGCGGAAACGTCTTGTTGAACCCAGGGCTCGCAGCCGCACTTGTGACATGGATGATGATCATCATTGTCGTTGCAATGGGGTTGCGTCTTCTACTTACACGAAGGAGCGATAAATGGCTCAGCAACTAGCCACAGCAGCCTCACCTACCGCAGACACAGCCCAAAATATCAAAGCATCCAAGCCCAACGGGCAGAACATCAACTGGGTAGTGACCACCATTTTCGTCATTGCTCTGGTTTTCTTTTTCGGCCCATGGATTGCTGCTGCAGTCTTCGGGTTCACGCGCCCCGGCGAAGGTTTTACCTTCGAACCTTTGATCTCCGCTTTTGACAACCCTCGTGCAGTATCCGCGGTTATAGACACACTTTTGCTTGCCGTAGCGACAACTCTGCTGATGCTCATCCTATTAGTCCCAACGATTGTCTTCTTGAATCTGAAATCGCCTCGGTTGGCGCGCGTAGCTGAGTTTCTGTCAGTTCTTCCTCTCGTTATTCCAGCAGTGGCACTGGTGTCGGGAGTGTCGGAATTCTACCGCGCGGTTGCACCCTCTTTCCTGGTCTCGAAATGGTCATTGGTTCCTTTGTACGTGATCGTGGCACTGCCATTGTGCTATCGAGCAATCGATGCCGGTGTTAAAGCATTGGATCTAAAAACCATGTTTGCTGCATCATCGTCGCTCGGGGCAACGTCGACGCAGACCTTGTTCAACGTCGTACTCCCCAACCTTCGAGTATCGATGCTTTCGGCTTCGCTCCTTTCCATTGCGATGACTTTGGGCGAGTTCGCAATCGCCTCTCTTCTTCTGCATTACACCTTCCCAGTGTTCATCGTGGAGGTATCCCGAACCAATCCCCGAGGTATTGCCGCGCTATCGTTCATCACAATTCTCATTACTTGGGCATTGATGGCATCCATCTCCGCGATTGCAAAAATCGATTCCGCCCGAAAGGAAAAGTAAAGTGAATTCTTCTCACGTAGAACTCAAAAACATCACTAAGCAGTACGGTTCAAAGACTGTGCTTGACAACCTCAATCTGGAAATTGGCAAAGCCGAACTTGTTGCACTGTTGGGCCCTTCCGGATGCGGAAAGTCGACCACGCTTAAGATCCTTGCCGGTCTTGAACACGCCGATCAAGGTTCAGTCTGCATCGATGGCAACGAGATCTCCTACCTTCCTACTCGTCGGCGAAACATGGGAATTGTCTTCCAAGCTTATTCGCTGTTCCCGCACCTCGATGCAATAGACAATGTCGCATACGGACTTAAAATCAAAGGTCGCAGCAAGCGCGAACGACGCAATCGTGCAGGTGAATTGTTGGAACTCGTCGGGCTATCAGAACATACGACCAAATTTCCCGGACAGATGTCAGGCGGTCAGCAACAGCGTGTCGCGCTAGCCCGCGCCTTAGCGATCGAACCGCAGCTTCTGCTACTCGATGAGCCTTTGTCCGCTCTCGATGCGAAGGTACGTACCCAGTTGCGCGATGAGATTCGGCGTATCCAACTCTCAGAAGGTATTTCGACCCTCCTTGTTACTCACGACCAGGAAGAGGCCCTCGTGATGGCTGATCGTATTGGCGTGATGAACAATGGCGTTATCGAACAAATCGGCTCCCCTTCTGAGTTGTATCATCACCCCCGTTCACCTTTTATTTCTCAATTCGTTGGTGTCGTCAACCGCATTTGCGGCGAGTACAACGCAGGTTCCGTCGATGTCCTCGGCACACGTGTGGATGTTGCGAACACTGAAATTGATGCACGCGACGGGGACACCCTGACATGCCTTATTCGCCCTGAAGACCTACGTGTTCTCCCTGACGCCAAAGGGAGCTACCGGATTCTCAATAAGCAACTCCGTGGAATTTTTACCTCTGTGATGCTCGCAGGTCCTGGCAGCACAGTGATTCGCGTTGATATGTCGGACCGCGAAGCCAGTAAGCTCCCAACCGGCAGTCAGGTGAGCCTGGAGACCTTGCGACACGATGCTGTTGTGGATTTTGCCTCCCCCGATGAGGTAGCCGAGGCCAAGGCTTTCGTCAAAGAAAGGAACGCGAATGCGTAATCCAGGAAACAGCACAACTCCAGATACCGGCGATTCAAATCGACGAATTCTACTGATTGGTTTAGACGGCGTTCGCTGGGACATTGCTGCCGAGTCGGGAGTTGGCCCCACCCTTCAGAAGCTGGCCGCAGAAGGAAGCTGGCATTCAATGCAAATGGAAGTCCCCACGATTTCTGCCCCTGGCTGGGCAAGCATTCTTACCGGCTCTACTCATGCGGAGCACGGGCTGAAAGACAACAGCTGTGTTGGTGGAAGGACATGGAACTGTCCTGATTTCCTGTCTCAAGCTTTTTACCAGAATCAGTCAACGCGGACCTTTGCCGCAGCTGGATGGCCCGTTCTGGTAGATCCCAGCGGCCTCGGGCCGATCATTCATCCCCGAGTTGAACAACAGTACGCCGGACTTCACCGAGTGATTGTTCGTGACGGTGAAACATACGGCTACGAACGCATCGATGCAGAAGTAGCGGACTTTACCCTAGCGGCAGTGCATGGTGGGTCTTTTGATGTTGGGTTTATGTACTGCTGCAGTGTTGACGACGCTGGACACGTGTACGGACTCATGGGAAATGAGTACCGTGGCGCCATCAAATCCGTTGATGAGCATGTAGGTCGTCTCGCTTCGGCAGTCGAACAACGCGCTACTGAACACGGCGAAGACTGGCTCGTCGTTGTCACCACCGATCACGGACATGTCGACGAAGGCGGCCATGGCGGAAGCTCAGCCCGCGAACGGGAATCGTGGGTCATCGCTTGGGCACCGAATGGTTCACTACCGGAATGGCCTTTTGAGATTGAGCCACACAGGCTCTCTTCGCTAATTCTTTCCGAAAGAGCATCTTAATCTTCTAGTAGTTGGCTTCTTCGCGGGCAACAAAAGTCCACGAAGAAGCCTTTTTCTATTTAGCTCTTAAATCCTCCACCGCGGCTCCCGCTTGTTTGGTTTAGACCCCCAACCGGCCAAGGCGCCCACAAGCATGAATTCAAGAACCGACAGAGTGTAGCGCTTCATACGGAGACCCCGTAGTAACGCTCGCATGATATTTCTACTCAGTCGTCAAGCACCCTAGACGGGTCAGCGTTGCGGGAGTGATACCAATGTTGGAACCGAATACCGTGGTCGCGATTATTCGGCGTGAAAGGCCGGGTTCAGGGTTTCGATCGTGGACATCGGGGTGTCATAGCCGAGGACGTCAAAGCCTTCGTCCTCTCCGGGTCAAAGGAATGTGTGGTCGAAGCTATCGGAGGCGAGATCGTACCGCGCGATCCACGTCTGCCACTCACCACGTTCCGGATCGGCGGTGAGCTCTCGCAACCGTGCGATCAGCGTACGGTTAAACGCTGGGTTGAGCGAGGACACCGTGGTGATCCGCGTCTTGTTACCGACGACCCGCCATGCCTCGCGCGCCGAGTGCCCCTTCTCGTAACCGGACACGACCACAAAGCCATCCCACGGTTTACGCTGATTCAGCTTGCGGTCCACACGTAAGCATCGGCCGATTACATCCAGTATCGAATCGACGGAGTTGTAGTCAACCTCGATATCGGGTGTGTGGTCACTGTGCTTCCTTCACTTGCTTTCGGTGTACACGCAAACCAAGCCTAGCGGCAGCCTATTCGTATTGCTTACTCACTTTGCGAAACGGGTATTTGATTGACGCTGCGCCGCGTGTATTCAAGGTCCTTTCCGTAAATAGTCAAGCCCGTGATGTCGTGCTGGTCAGATTTCCTGAAGATGAAGGATGCCAGGTATCCGATAACGAGAGTTCCTACGAAGGCGACAATCGAGACCAAGAATGGGCCTTGGTCCAGCTTTCCAGCGAAGTACGCAGCAATCGCTCCGCAAAGGAGCCCGATGAGAACGCCATGGGAATTTGCGGACTTCGTAAAAATACCCAAGACAAATACCGCAGTGAGCGGAACTCCAAAAAGACCGGTAATCGCGAGGAATAGGTCCCACAGGTCCGACTGGTTGGTGATGATGAGATACAGCGCGACGGCCAACCCGAAGGTTCCGGCAGCAATGATGACTAGGCGAGAAAAAGTAACCGACGCTTCCTTAGGGGAGAAGCGGTTATAGATATCCACGACAACGCAGGCGGAAATCGAGTTGAGCGAAGAGGAAATTGTCGATTGCGCAGCCGCCAAGATGGCAGCAATCAAGAGTCCGGCAATGCCTGCAGGCAGCTCCGAAAGAATGAAATACGGCACTACGGCAGAAGTGTTGACTCCTTCAGGCAGACCACCCTTCGCTTCGTAGAAGTTATACAAAGCCGTTCCCATCCCGTAGAACAACGGAATAGTTATCAGCGCCAGAATTCCGTTGACGATGAGGGACTTCTTCGTCGCTTGAATCGTAGGAGTAGTTTGGTAGCGCTGAACGACGTCCTGAGAAGAGGTGTATTGGTGCAAGCTGTTCAGTACATTTCCGATAAAGATGAATGGTATCGAGGAGAAGACTGCATTCGTGGTGAAGTTGTCCGCTGAGTAGAACTTTCCTTCTTCAGCAGCGTTAACCACCGCACCGCTAAATCCGTCGGGAGTCATGGCCATGGCCGTCAGCACTACCGTTGCAGCGCCAGCCAATAGCAGGATGCCCTGAATCACATCAGACCAAATCACGCCTTCCATACCTCCCAGGAAGGTGTACACAACACAAAGAACTCCTACAAATGCAGCGACGACCAGCGGATTGATATCTGCCACCGCCGTAATCGCCAATGTTGGCAAATAGATAACGATGGCGATGCGCCCAACGTGATACAGAACGAAGAGGAGCGAGCCAAGAACTCGGAGGACTACGGAGAATCTCTCCTCAAGGTATTCGTATGCCGTCGTGACATCCAGCTTCCTGAAGAACGGAACATAGTAACCAATCAAAATTGGAACAATGGCAAAAATAGCGAGGTTACCAGCCGAGTAGGCCCAGTCAGTCAGATATGCCTTTTCCGGCGTCGACATGAATGTGATGGCAGACAGCGTCGTGGCATAGATAGAAAATCCTGCCGCCCAACCAGGAATCCTGCCACCCGCTTTGAAGAATTCGTCCTGATCACTGCCGGCCCTACGCGCAAAATAAGCGCCGACAAGAAGCATTCCGAGGAGGTAGAGGAGCAGAACTATCCAGTTAAGCGTTCCGAACGATTGCATTTGACCTTCCCTTCAGGGCTTTCCATATAGAGAGATAAGTCACTCTCCGATTCGTCTGTGCAACAAAGCATGTTAAAAGATACAATACATCAGACGTCTGATGTGTGAAGGGATTTACGATAAAGCCGTCTACCCCCTGATCGTCAGAGTGAAGGACTCCTCCCCCAGTAGCGCTCGTTTTCTGTAAACCGAGCTGAGGTGGGAAACTTAAGATGCATGGAACAGAAATGAGGGAACAGCCAGTGCACACCGGAACGTGGGGATTCAGTGAAGCCGAACATCGCCCTGCCTCAACCACACAGCAGGCTGTAGAGGGCATCAAGAAATTCATCCAGGACAACGCACTCAAGCCTGGGGACACTTTGCCAACCGAATCAGAGCTCTGTGAGGAACTCGGTTTCTCTCGCTCTTCTGTCCGAGAAGCCATCAGAATCCTAACGACGTTAGATATCGTCGAAGTCAGGCACGGAACAGGAACGTTTGTCTCTGACACCTCACTCAAAGCCCTAGTTCAAGGCCTCATCTTTCGAGCGACTCTCGACGATGATGACAACCTTGAAACACTACGTAATGTGGTGGAGATCCGGCAGGCAATTGATCTTGCTATCGGGCAAGAAATCACTACCGATCCCGATCCCTCCAAGCTAGATCAGTTGAACGCCATCGTTGAAAAGATGTCAGTCAAGCGGGAGCAAGGTCTCAACTTTGCCGAGGAGGATCGGGAGTTTCATCAGGTTCTGCTTTCCGAAGTAGATAACCCGATTATCCGTGAGCTCAATGATGCCTTCTGGCAAGTGCACATGAACGTCATTCCACTCCGCAAATTGGAAGAACCCCAGGACTTAAGCAGAACAGTTCGCGCACATCAAGACATCATCGATGCACTACAGAACAATGACCTCAAGAAGTACCAAGAGTCTGTGCTCAGGCATTACGAGCCCCTACTGACTTCGCTGTGACAGTCCGCGTCAGCTATTAAAGCTCCGCGTAATCCACGCAGGATCTGTAATGGCAGTGCCAATGATGATTGCGTCGGCGCCGGCGCGCTTTCCTGCAGCCACATCATCGCGCGAGGCAAACCTGCCTTCGCCGATCACAAAAGCATCCTCACCACAAAGCCGTCGCGCCTCTGCCAAGCATTCAAGATCCGGGCCTTCGGTCTTGGTCCGGAACTCTGTATAGCCTGCCAGCGTCGTTGAAATGATATCCGCCCCCGCTTGGTGGGCACGCTGCATTTCTTCCGGGGTAGAACAGTCAGCCATCGACAGAACATTAAGTCGGTGACACTCCGCGACAAGGTCGGAAAAGCTTGAGCCATCAGGCCGAGGGCGATCCGTAGCATCCGCACAGATAACAGCTGCACCCGCCTCAGCCAATTGGCGTACGGACTCAACGGTAGGGGTGATATAAACCCCCTCACTCCCCTCCTTTGTCAGACCGAAAACTGGTACATCTACTGCGGCTGCGATTGCCTCGACATCCTCAATGCCGCCATACCCGCCACACCGGATTGCG
The DNA here is from genome assembly GCF_016889985.1 of Corynebacterium sp. FDAARGOS 1242. Taxonomy (NCBI): domain Bacteria; kingdom Bacillati; phylum Actinomycetota; class Actinomycetes; order Mycobacteriales; family Corynebacteriaceae; genus Corynebacterium; species Corynebacterium sp. FDAARGOS 1242. The sequence continues at coordinate 1,742,903 of NZ_CP069568.1, forward strand.
CGGCTTCCGCCCTCAACACACGCACGAGCGACATGCGTCAAGGTGTGGGTATCGCGCATTGGGTGACCATCTGGCGCTTGCACCGAGACAATCACCGAGTTTCGAATCATGTCGTGAACTTCTTCTCGGCGGTCCGCCAGTTCACTACTCTTATACCTAAACATATGCCTGAGTCCTCCTCTGGATATATCGCAGATAAACAGTGCTAAAAAGCGTTATCTCGAGCAAAAGCCGCTGCGCCTACTAACGGGGCTGTCGCCGGGGATTCAGTAACCTGAACTGCAATGGAGCGATTCGGCTTCAACGCGAAATCCTCTATGGCCTGACGGAATGGTTCTTCGACAGCGGCCCCAATCTGGCACACACCGCCGCCTAAGACAACGGCGTCGAGATCGAGCCCTGAAACAAGACCAGCCACCGCGCGGCCAAGGCCATAGGAATTCCCTCGAATAATCCGGGAAGCGAGCTCATCTCCCTGGTTCATTCTTTCCACGACCTTTTCGAGGGGAAGCGCTAACTGGGCCCGTTCCTTCCACTGCACCCGCTCGCTCGCCGGGTTCGTAGAAAATTCTTCGTAATACGCAGCCAGGCTATTGCCGCTCATAATGTTCTCGGCGCGGTCCGCAAAGCCCCGGAAATCAGCGCACAATAGCTCCGAAAACTCTCCGGCTGATCCGGTAGGTCCACTGAGCAGACTCCCGTTATCACTCACTGCCCCGCCGACTCCAGTTCCCAACGAAAGGTACAGAACTCTGCCTGACTGAAAATCTTTCGCGGCTCCGAGCATTAGCTCTCCGTACGCCCAGACTCGCACATCGTTATGAACAGCACACGGGAGGTCAACTACCTCTTTCGCGACCGCTCGAAGATTGGTACCAGCCCAATTCTTGATAGTGTCCCCGTTGTAGGTGACGAGTCCCTCAGGCGCCTGAATCACTCCTGGCGAGCCAATGCCGATTCTCGCCGGAGCAATGCCCGATTCCTCCAACGCCAACTGAATGGCCTTCTTGATCTGCTCCTGTGGCGAAGCCCCGCCTGGCTGGGTAGGCATCTTTCCCAGCGCTACTGCCTGCATTGGGTCTTCATCAGACACGAAGCCCCAACCAATCTTTGTTGCACCGACATCAAGCGCAAGCGTACTAGTCACTCTTCACTCGTTTCGTCGTAGTTCAGGGGAATTAGGGCTCGATCACGTGAGCGGCATCGACGATCTCATGAATCTTGGCCAGCTCCTCATCGTTCAGAGCGACATGCGGACGGGACATGAGCCCCGACGGGAAGACACCCAGGTGGTGAAGCGCTGCCTTAAAACTGCCGAGGCCCTGCGAGCTTCCGCCCATGCGCGTGCCGTCACCAACACCAACGATGGTGAAAAGGTCACAAATCTTAGACTGCAATTCCGCAGCCTCTGCATACGCCCCGTCAACCAAGAGCTCATGCAGCTTCACGTAGGAAACTGGGTCCACGTTACCCAGACCAGGTACCACGCCATCGGCACCTGCCAGGTAAGCAAAGTCGACCGTAGTTTCCGAGCCGGTCAAGACCACAAAGTCTGTCACCCCAGCCTTGTTACGAGCACTAATCAAGGCACGCGTGTATCCATCATTGCCGCCGGAATCCTTGACGCCAGCGATAATGCCTTCCTTGGCAAGGGAAATGAGAGTAACAATATCCAGCACGGAGTGAACGCTGACCGGAATGTTGTACGCGTAGATGGGAGTCTCTGGCGCGGCTTCATGAAGAAGTCGGAAGTGCTCTGCAATTTCTACATCATGAGTACGAACATAAAAAGGTGCTGTAGCAACTAGCCCTTGCACCCCGAGCGCGACGGCATCTTCAATATGCTCAATGACTCGCGGAGCCGTCATATCAATCACTCCGGCAATGACCGGAACGCGCCCTTTAGCCTGTTCCACCACCGTTGCGATGACTTCCTTGCGCTGCTCTCGAGTGAGGAAAGCAACCTCACCCGAAGAGCCGAGAACAAACAGACCATGAACGCCAGCCTTAATAAGGCGTTCAGCCTGGCGCTTGAGGGTATCAGTGTCAACAGAATAGTCCTCATTAAACGGAGTTAGCAGCGGTGGCACCACACCGCGCAGAAGCTGTGTGCTTGCAGTCATGTTTGGAAACCTTCCTACTCACCTTCACACTTGAGTCATAAGACATCATACGTCTCCTGCGATTGTGATGCAGTTCCTTCTGGCGAAAGGAAGCGAAAGAAGAAACCCGACTGACTTACCCAGGCAATAACTCTGAAGCCTCCACCACCACACTCACCACGAGCACGTCGCGCGCACGCGGGGCCGCCACGTAAAGCAACGCCCGCTCCCGCTGCAAGGCCTCGTCGGTAAGCACCTGCGCAAACATGCCTACAGTATCGTGCACGCACAGTTCCGAGCTGTAGTGCTGCAACAAATGCCCCGAATTCTCTTTAACATCAAAGGCTTTGAGGCATGCTAGAAATGACTGTTCACCACAGAGGAGGCACCGATGGGTTTCAACACCAACATGCACCAACTATCGGCACTGATGCGTTCTACCGAGAATGGGGAGATTCAGCTCCCCGATTTCCAGCGAAAGTACAAGTGGGAGGACGAGCGCGTCCGCCAGCTTCTCATCACCATCTTCCGTGGACATCCGCTGGGCATCATCATGTTGTTAGAAACTGGTAACTCCTCTGTCAGGTTCAAGCCACGCCCCATCGAAAGCACCGAGGCTACTGCCACTTCCGAGCCCAAGTTCTTGCTTCTCGACGGCCAGCAACGACTGACATCTCTCACCCAAGCTCTCAAAGGCAACGGCGTAGTTCACACCAAAGACTCACGTGGCAAGCGCCTCGACCGTAGGTACTTCATCAATATCCAAAAGTCTATTGAAGATCCCTTCGAGCTAGATGAAGCAGTGATCTCCGTGCCAGCTGATGGAGTTATTCGAACCAATTTTAACCGCGATATTGTTCTCGATCTCAGCAGCATGGAAAAGCAACACGAAGCAGGCTACATCCCTGTTTCGCTGCTCCTTGATCAGATGGGTCTTTTCGAATGGTTCGGCAAGTTGGGTAACACCGAGCTCATGACTGCATTCAGCGATGGGATTATCCGTCAGATCAACGAATACAAGATTCCCGCAATTGAGCTGGACAAGGAGACGGACAAGGCAGCGGTGGCCACTGTCTTCGAAAAGGTCAACGTGGGTGGACTTCCGCTCAACGTTTTTGAGCTCCTCACAGCAGTGTTTGCAGGCGATGCGGAGTATTACGACAAGTACCAGCGCGATTTCCGCCTCAACGATGACTGGGTGGAGACTAAGGCGCTGTGGAAAGAACACGATGTCCTCCACAAGGTAGAGAACACTGACTTCCTCCAAGCAATCACCATGCTGACGACTCTTGAGCGAAGCAAGCATTCCTCGGTAAGCCGCAAAGTCGGCCTGTCTGCCAAGAGAGAAGACGTTCTAAAGCTTGAGTTGAACGACTACCTCACTTGGCGCGACGCCCTGCGTCAAGGATTCATCTGGGCGGCAGGCTTCCTCGCAGATCTGCACATCTATCGGTTCAGGGATGTCCCCTACCCGAAGCAATTGGTTCCGCTTGCTGCCATTGCTGTTGTTCTTGGCAAGGAAGCAGACAAACACCACGTGAAAGAAAAGATCACGCAGTGGTTCTGGAGTGGAGTCTTGGGCGAGCTCTATGGCGCTGCCATTGAGACGCGCTTCGTACGTGACCTCGAAGGGGTACCTGCTTGGGCGATGGGTGAAGAAACTTCCGCCCCACGAACCGTGCAGGACGCTACCTTCGCTGAATCCCGCCTTCATTCTTTGCGCACCCGCAATGCCGCTGCCTACAAGGGCATCGCAGCACTCATCATGGCACAGGGCTCAACAGACTGGGTCGAGGGAAAACAATTCGGAGCATTCCAGTACAGGGACATGGCCGTGGACATTCACCATATTTTCCCTCAGGACTGGTGCAAGAAAAACGGAATTGATAACGAGCGCCGCGAGTCAATCGTCAATAAAACGACACTAAGCGCACGCACGAACCGTGTCATCGGTGGCGTCGCACCATCGGCATACCTGACCAAGGTTGAGAACGAATCTGGCTTCGATGCCGATGGCGTGGACGGTGTTCTCCGCGGACACCTCATTTCGCCCGAAGCACTGCGCCAGGACAACTTTGATGCTTTCTTCGAGCTTCGACGAGAGTCGATTTGCACACTCATTGAGGGTGCTCTGAAGAAGACGGTTCAGCGCGATGTCAGCGAAGGAAATGCCGTGGAAGACTCGTCATTCTTCGAGGAAGAAGCCCTTGAGGAACCAGGCCAGGTAGAACCAGGCCAGGTAGCAGACGAACCCCCATCAGAGGTCTGAAGCAGCATCGGTTCCTTGCCGACCGGCGCAGCAGCGCAGCCTTCGGGCAAGAACGACTGCACCACGCGTTTCCATTTTGGGTAACCTTGGCAGACCGTAGCTTTCGACGTCAGGACCGACAATGAATGACACTTATTCCCTAAGCACTCCGCGACTCAACCTTGCGGTACCGACGGATGCCGATATTGACGCCATCTTTGCCATTCACTCGGACGCCCGCACCTACGATCACCGCCCTGAACTTGCCATGAAGACCAGGGAGGAAGCCACGGAGCTGGCACGCGCATGGCAAGCCAATTGGCGCGATAAGCAGTTGGGTTACTACGTGGTATCGACGCTCGATGGCACGACCATAGGATTTGTTGGTGTGCGACATAGCAAAGAGGCCGGTGAAGAGGTACTCAACCTCTACTACCGCTTCGCACCTGAATCGCAGGGCCAGGGCTATGCCAAGGAGGCCGCGACCGCTGCGATTACCAGTGCGCGTGAGCGTTTCCCACAGCTCCCCGTCGTTGCCATCATCGATCCCACCAACGAGGCGTCGATTGCCCTAGCCTTGAAGCTCGGACTTCAACACATCCCCGGCGCAGGAGTGCCGGATGACTATGAGGTCTACCGACTAGGCTGATAAAAAATATCTGGACACTCGCAGCTCAGCCACTCTTTTGATACGTGGGAATGACTCCGTAAAACTGAAATGCCCTAGTTTTTGATGCAGTCCCTGCAAGGGGAAGTGATCCGAAGGAAGATTTAGTTGCCACGAGCCCGGCAAGAAGGTCTTCAGATAGCGAACAATCCCATCCAGTACAGACTTGGGAGTAAACGCGACGAAAGTACCCGCCAGTGCAGCAATCACCCCGATGGCAATGGCCACTGCATGCGAAGAGCCAATCGACGATTCTTCTGCCTTTCCACCGTTTGCTGGACCGTTTGGCTTTTCAGGAGTCTGCAAAGGTGAAAGTTCACCGTGCCGCTTGATGTACTCGGAGAAGACATCCACGTCGATTGCCGTGCCCTCAGAAGTCACAGGCGCATCGACGAATGAATCGACCTTGTCGCCACCATTCACCACGTAGTTGCTAATAGCTAGCGAGTAGGTGTTAGGACCACGGATTTAGTAACGCCGTGGTGAGCAAGCAGTAACGCCCGGGTGAGTATTGAGTAACACCCGGGCGTTGACTATGAGCAACTATTCTGCGTTGGCTTCTAGGCGCATGTTGGGTCCTTCCAGTGTGATGATCTCAGCGCCAACGACGAGTCGATTCAGGATTGACTCGGCGATGACAGCGTCCGGGATGGATTTGTACCACTCATCGGGCGTGAACTGGGAGGTCACGATCGTTGATCCCCGGTGTTCGCGTTCGGCAAGAATATTGAGCAGCTGGTGTGCTGTGGCAGCATCAATCGGGGTTGTTAGGAAGTCGTCAAGAACGAGGACGTCTGCCAGGTGCAGGTCTTGAAGAAACTCCATGCGTGCTGTGTCATTATGGCGTAGCACCATTAGCTGGTTGGCTAGTGTGTCTGTGCGGAAGAAACGGGCGGAGTAGTCGTTTCTGCACGCGGCGGTAAGCAGTGCTTGGGCCAGGTAGGTTTTGCCGACGGATGATTTGCCGAGGATGACAATGCTTTGCGCTTTTTGACACCATTGGCAGTGAGCGAGTCTGGTGATTTGCTCTTTGTTGAGGTTGCGGCTGGGCGCGTAGGTGATGTCTTCGATACATGCATCGAGATTTGGCGATCGGGATGCTTTGAGTAATTTGTTGACTCGTCTCTCACGCTTGGCCGCGACTTCTTTATCGAGTGCGTAGAGCACCTTGTCGGAAAAACTCCACGAGTCGAAGACAGGATCTGCGGCAATATCAATCACGGTTCGCCCGAAGGCCGTCATTCGCAGATCGGTAAAGATCGGCAGGACCGATTCATCTAGAAAGCGTGCTGATGCTGATGCTGGTTGTGGCTGTGTCATGACTTCGAAGGTCCTTTCTTCCTAAGGTTTTCCATGCTGAACTGGGCAGACCCACCCAGATACGCGCCGCGGGTATCACGTGCGTGAACTGCTGGTGGTGTTTCAGGCGGTGTTGTTGGCGCAAGATCATGGCCTGTCGGGCGGGTGGATTGGTCTTTGCGTACCGCAGCCATCATGTTTTTCACCGCGGTATACGACACGGCCCTCCTTGCGCCATCAGGTGCGATCAAGCGGGCACAGGCTTGTTCCAAAATCGCCTTGTTGGCGTGCTTGCCCATATTTAGTACGTTTCGACACGACTGATACGCCTGGGCAGGGATTGCCTTTGCGCTGATGAGTTCTGCGATGACTTTCTGGGTCGCTGGCCCGATCTTGGCCGCTTCACGGTAGAAGTAGTCACTGGTCCACAGCCCTGTGGTATCAGCCATGTTGGCAGGAATATGATCCACGTCAGTGACATAGATCCCCCGGGCTTGGGCAAGCCGGTGGGTGGCAACACGCTGCCCAGCGTCAAAGACAGTAACTTCGTTGCCAGTGATACGTACATCGACAGTCCGGCCGACGAGCTGGTAGGGCACCGAATAGTGAGCAGTATTGACGGTGATGTGGAAGTTGGGGGCGACTTTCGCACGTTTCCATTCGGTATGCTGCCACGGTGTTGTGGGAAGTTGGCCAAGCACATCACGTTCAAACTCATTAAAGAGCATTCTTCTGCTGGTGTAGGTGCCACGAAACGGGACCGCGTCATTGATATCGTCAACTAGGCTGCGGATGCGTGCATTGAGTTCATCAAGCCCAACGCATTGATGCCCGTGGAGGGTATGGATGACTTTTTGGGTGATGATCTTGACAGCCGCTTCCACGTTCGCCTTGTCCTTCGGACGCCGAGCACGAGCAGGCAGCGCGGCAGTGTTGTAATGCTCGAGGAATTCCTCGTAGGTGGAATTAACCTGCCGGTTGCGGTCAGCAGCACCAATTGCGTGTGACGCTGTCGAAGCATTATCAGGCACAATGACTTCAGCAACGCCACCGAAGTATTCAAACGCTTGGATATGTGCCCACAGCCACGCCGCTTGCCGCTGGTTCGGGCAAGCACAGGCAAACAGCATTCCCGAATATGGCAGTGACGCCACGAAAATACTGACTTTTGTACCCCGGGCATCAATCGGGTCAAACAGCCGCATCGTGGTACCGGCCCAGTCGACTTGCATAGTGTGTGCCGGGATATGCGTAATGCGTGCGGTAAGTCCTGTGGCATCAACGTGTTCGGCGACAAGCTGGCGGAACCGCTCGTAGCTGTAGTAACGCTGAGACGGACGAGCAGGTTGGGTGGTGTAGCGACCCCACAAGACTTGGAGAGTGACTTTGTTTCGGCCGGTGCGTGCTTTAGCCACCGCGTCGAAGTCGATGGGCACGAAATCTCCTTGGGCAAGACTTCGACCATCAACAAACCATGTGGCCATTTCTTCGTCGGTGATACCGGCGAGTTGTTCATCGGTTGCGATCTGGTGTGCCGCCATTGCCTGGCGGGCCTTTTGAACTGTGGTATGCGAGCAACGCACAGTCGAGCAGATTTGACGGACGGACCAGCCTTGTAAGACAAGATCCATCACGGCCCGGTAATCAGTCACGATCGGACTCCTCTGATTATGCCGCGAGCCCTTTTGTCACGCGGTCAGAAGAATCTTCTCCCAAAGTGTTACTCGATACTCACCATCCCGTTACTGGATAGTCACCACGGTGTTACTAGATACCCCCGCGCAACAAGTAGGTGGACTGCATTTCCATAGGAGTACCGTCATCGAGCTTTATCGCCGTGACACGATCACCAAATGGCGCCGACATGTCATACTCAAACGTGAATCCAGCAGTTCGTGGAAAGCCGTTCCCACCTTCCGGATTGGATTCGATTCCTTTCTCCAACGCATCCTTGATCTGAGCACCGGTTGCTTGAATCGCGATTGGTGAGTTACCAAAAGGAAGCACCGACTGCGCATCGCGACGGGTCAGGGTCCCCTCTTTCATGTCGGCACGCTGGCCGCCGCCGTTCTGCCATCCAAGCTTTGTATCAAAGTGTTCGCGGTACGCATCCGCTACCAGAGGCCCGAGTTCTGCCTTTGATAAGGGCTGAGTCGCAGTACCGAGTTTCTCACCCAGTTGGCGGTCTAACTCCCCATAAAGTTCCTGGGAGCGAGCCTTCCACTTTTCGTTAGCGGTGAGCGATGGATTGACCGGATGATTCACGACCTTCACTGTGCGCTCCTGCGTGGAACGGTCAACAGTAATGTCAAGGTGAACCAGCGTCCCGTAATCAGCGCGCGGGGCAACAATCGGGCGTTTATCGGAGGTGTAGGTTACTTCTTCTGGTGATTGTGCCTCGTTTTCTTCGCGCAGCGCTGCTGCAAGCTCGGGAATTTCTTCCATCACCAGAGTGGTGTCTTCTTTTGAAATCTGACTCAGCAGAATGATTGCATCCACGTCTTCTACTTGAAGTCTGTTGACCCCGGCGCGCGCTGATTCAACAAAATCCCCCGTAATAACTTCCTTGGCAGCTACGGTCCGATCAAGGTCTGCAGTAAGGGACACAAACCCGACGGTAAGTTCTCCAGACTTGGCGATAAAGGTGGTTCCATCCTCACTGACCGGTTCACCATTCTGGGTAGTCAGATTGCTGGAAATCCACGGAAACTCAGCCTTTTTAATAAGGCTGCGTGTGTGGTCTAAGCCGTAATCAAAGTCATGGTTGCCAAAATTACCGACGTCCACACCAAGCTCATTAAAGGCCTCTACAAAAGGCTCACCGCGAAATACCGAGCCGAATAGGCTTCCAGCGGCCAGTTCCCCACCGAAAGCAACGATGGGATCGCCTTCTTTTTCCCGGAGAGTGTCGAGTGCAGTTGCCAAGTAAGCGATACCACCCTGGTGGCTTCCATCGTCCCACGAACGCGGTTCAAACTCCTTCATGTCTTGGAAGTAGACGACGTCCCCAGAAGCCACAGCCCGATCAGTGGGAACAGCCTCAGCTGCAACGGCATTTGCTGCGTTAAGAGAGAAGAGGGAGGCCAAAGCAAGAAGGATATGACGATTACGCATAGAGGAATTTTGTCTTGCCTGGTTGGAGGAGTTCAGACATAAGGGGAAAATCGAGATGAATTTTGGAAGTCTAAATGCTTACTAACCGCCCCCTGTTCCTAGATAATAGAGCAGCGCTGACTTAATCCTCAACGACGTTTCGTTTCTTAAACCGAGTGAGATGTTTGACCCGCATGTTCGAATCAATCTCACCGTTGTCCGACCCCATCTCTATTGTCAAAAATGCTCCTACAAGGAAGGCAGAAAACCTACCTTCCTCCCTATCACTCTGGGGCCGCGCTGCCACTTCTCATCAAAAGCGGCGCGGCCCCTTCTTCAAACTTCAAAGCTCTTCATAAACTTCAAAGAATTCACAAAATTCATAAACTTCACAAGACTTCAAAGCTCTTTGGGTTGGATTCGGGCAAAGGGTCGTAGGAGATCATGAGAAATCTTCCCTTTTCTACTATTCGCGTAGAGTTTCATCCCCTCCGCATTTATTCATCCAGCCTCCGGCTAGGACACGATGCCCTTCGGCGTCGGTGTTGTCGCAGTGGTGGAGGGATGGACGTCGGCAAGCGTGGCGTGAAACCGCACCACGCGCACGCCATAGCCGTGTGAATAAACGCGGATAATAGTATGCAAGCCGCCGCAAAACCTGCGCCTACGTGGTCTTTTCCTCACTGCCAGGAGCTTGAAAAGGTTCAAACTTATCTTAGAATTGTCATCTAGTTCACAATCACCTCTCGCGGTGCTACCTCTCACTACACAAGTTGCTGACACGGTTCACCGCGCGCAGAGAAAGGTTCAAACATGACAACTCCCCCACCAGGCGTCTGGTCCGAGGCAGGCAAGCTCCGCCAAGTGATGGTGTGTGCGCCGGGGCTCGCACACGAGCGGCTGACACCGAGCAACTGCAAAGACCTGCTCTTCGATGACGTTCTGTGGGTTGATGAGGCTAAGAGGCACCATGAGGAGTTCGTCGCCAAGCTGCGTGAGCATGATGTCGATGTTCTGGACATGCACACGCTCCTGGAGGAAACCCTCGACACGGAAGGTGGGCGCGATTTCATCCTGGATTACAAGCTCCTGGATAGAAACGTCGGTGCTGGAATTGGTGGCGAGCTGCGCCACTGGTTCGAGGAGCTGCCCACGAAAAAGCTCGCGGAGCTACTCATCGGCGGTGTGCCCTTTGCTGAGATTCCCGAGGGCCTAGGCCACGGCATCACTGATACGATGCGCGCGGTATACGGCCCAACCGCGTTTGCGTTGCGTCCGCTGCCCAATACGCAGTTCGCGCGCGATAATTCGGCGTGGATTTACGGCGGTGTGTCCCTTAACCCCATGCGTATGCCGGCACGGCACCAGGAAACGCTGCTGACTCGCGCTATCTACAACTTCCATCCGCGGTTCGCCAACGCAGATTTCAAGTTCTGGTACGGCAATACTGACGAAGACCAGGGTTTGGCCGCGCTTGAAGGCGGTGACATCATGCCGATTGGTAAGGGCATTGTGCTCGTCGGCATGGGTGAGCGCACCACGTGGCAGGGAGTTAGCCGATTGGCCATGCGTCTCTTCGAGGAAGAAGCGGCCACCCAGATCATCATCGCTGCCATGGCCAAGGATCGCGCATCGATGCACCTCGACACCGTCTTCACCTTTCTGGATGCAGATAAGGTGACGGCCTACCCCAAGGTCGTTGACACCATTCGCCCCATCGTGTTGCGCCCTTCAACGAGCACGGCGCCTTTCGACGTCGAGCTTCCCACCGAATCGTTCCTCAACGTTGTCGCTCAGGCGCTTGGCATTGGAGCATTCGAAGTCATCGAGACGGGCGGCGATGCCTACACCGCTGCGCGCGAGCAGTGGGACGATGCCAACAACGTCGTGGCCATTGAGCCAGGCGTAGTGGTGGCCTATGACCGTAACAAGCGCACCAACAAGAAGCTGCGTGCTGCGGGCGTAGAGGTCGTGGAAATTGGCTCAGCAGAGCTCGGCCGAGGTCGCGGTGGCGGGCACTGCATGACGTGTCCCATCATTCGGGATGCCGTGGATTACTAAAGCCTCCTGGGAACATATTTTCACACTCCTCACCGGACGCTCCTTTCGGCATGCGGAAGGGGTGATGGTGGGGATGAGGGGGACGTCGGCAAGCGCGGCGTAGGCCTTACCGAGGTGGCGGCCGCGCGTTCGCTACCCCAAGGGTGAGGAATGTGGACGTGGGCGCGACGGCCAGTAGCGCACAACCCCAGCAGTACACATTCAACTTTAAGCTCGCTGCCAGCACCTTCGATTGAAAAGCCGGAATGTCAACACCTCCAAACAGGGTTAATCAAACGATGGTGCACGAACGGTCAAAACGCTGGTCTCCAGGCGCTTAACATTGCTAACTTTCTTGCAGGTGTACAAAATATTTTTCCCTTTTTATTGAGGCGTAAGTTTCCGACACTTAAGATTGTCCCAGGTTTCAAGAAGTTACCCATTATTCTTTAAGTTTCTTTAAGGACGGTATCCAGGTGCATATCAAGGGACTCCGCGCACTCGCGCCACTGGCGGCTACAGCCGCGATGGCGAGCGCGGCCATCATCGCGCCCGCAGCACAGGCGGCTAACATTCCGCCCATGCCGCAGGCTTACCCCATCACGAACCTCTACAAGAGCTGCAGTGCAGCCGGCGAAGACAACGCCACCCCGGAGTGGCGCTTCGCTGAGACGGGACGTCGCTACGTCAGCGACGGCACCCTGCAGTTTAAGAACACCACCAACCAGGAGGTGCCGTACACCGCCTCCGTGGAAACTGGCACCAACCACAAGATTGAGGCCAACTCCAAGGCTGCTATGCCCTCCGGATGGGACACCACGGCCAAGTCCGACATCGGATTGAAACTGAGCAATGGTTGGCACGATAAAGAGACCTTTGGCCCCATCACGCTCAAGCCGGGTGAATCTTTCCGCGTGGAGTATGGCGTGGTGGAAAAGGACTTCATCTCCATGTTCGTCGGTTGCAACGACGACCGCCTAGAGAACATGCCGGGCGCCAACGTCATCCGCGGCAAGGGCCCGGCTGAGCGCTATGCCTTTGCCTACATCATCAAGGCAGACGGTTCCATTTCGGACCTGGCCATGGAGATTCCCTCCCGCTCCCCGGGTGCGAACTCCAAGCCCATTGAGGGCAACTACACCTCCGTGTCCGGCCCGAGCCTGGAGAAGATTGCGGACCCGAAGAAGGACGAAATCATGCAGCCGTCTGAGGAGCTGCAGCGCGATCCGTCCTGGCCTCAGGAGGGCGAGACCTGCGAGGGCCGCGATAGCTCCTGGTACCCGCTGGACATCACCGCAGTGACCCCGACGTTCCGCAAGCCGGGCTACTCCACTGACTTCCTCAACTGGTCCAAGGGCGACTACGAGTACGCACCAGTCACGGACTTCGTCGTGGGCGCGGAGCACTCCCCCTACACCAACTGGCGTGGCAACCGGGGTGACATCCCGAAGGGCTGGCTGGAATCCGTCGGTGCGGTCAAGCGCGCCTACATGCCGGTGGGAACTGAGCTCGAGCACATCGACCTCGCCCCGGGCGAGCGAGTCCGCGTGGAGTACGGCACCACCATGACCCGCATCAACTACCGCGAGATCCACTGCGGTAAGGACGGAAAGTACAGCCTGACCTCCAACTACAAGCAGACCACCGCTCCCAGCGGCTTCTGGGCTGAGGCCACCATCACGAGCAAGGACGGCTCCACCCGCACTGAAGACGTTACCCCAGACGAGTACCGCGACCTTCCGGTTCCTACCCAGACCATCTACTAATCGAACCTCACCATCTCAAGGAGAAAGACCCACATGTTCAAGACCAAGATTGCTTCCACCACCGCTGCTCTGGCCGTTGCTTCCGGCCTCATCCTCGCACCGGCCGCTAACGCCCTGCCGGCACGCGACCTAGGCCCGGCCAACCCGACGACCATCGGTGAGCACTGCGCCAACCCGGGTGACACCGGCCAGACCGTGAACATCAAGCGCACCTACTTCGACGGTTCTGCTGGCTCCTGGACCGTGTCCAACTACAACGACGAGCCGCTTCCGGTTACTCGCTCCATCAAGGAAACCAAGACCAAGACCTGGAACGTTTCCGCCGGCGTTGACTTCAAGCTGCTGGATCTGATCAACTTCACCTTCTCCTCCAGCTACACCGACTCCCAGTCCTACGAGGTCGGCGAACAGGTCGGCCCGTACAACATCGCCCCGGGTAAGACCGCCGTGCTGCGTGCCGGCTGGGTTGTCTCCGACTTTGAAGGTCAGAAGACCATCTGCGGTTCCGATAACACCTGGCAGCCTAACGGCGAGACCTTCACCGCTACCCTGCCGAAGGAACGCCACATTGAGGTCTCCACGCGCGATAACAACGATTGGGGTTAAGGCGTGCTGAAGAAGTCCATCGCGAGCACCTTTGCCGCACTGAGCCTGCTAGCGGTCGCTCCCGTTGCCCACGCCGCGGACTTCGGCGGGGACTTCGAGCTGCCCCAGCGCTGGAACGAGGACCACAAGCCGGGCACGCACTGCTCTACGCCCGGTGAGAACGGCACCTACGTCACCACTACTCGCCGCTGGTTTAAGCAAACCGACGCCACGAGCGTGGCCAACCGCAACGATGAACCCGTACCGGTCAGCCACACCGTGACTCAGGCCCGCACGCAGACCATCGAAGTTTCTGGCTCCATCAAGGGCGTGGGCGAGCTAGCCAAGGTGCTGACCCAGACCTACGGTTTCACCTACGTCAACGAGCAGCACTGGAAGCTCAACCAAAAAGTCGGCCCCTACGAGCTGCCGGCCAACTCCCAGGGCAAGCTGGTGTGGGGCTTCACCATGCTCGACACGGACGGCCAGGACGTGCGCTGCAACTCCGACCAAGAATGGGAGCCCGTGGGCAAGCCCTACTCCGCCACGGTTCCGGAGGCGCGCTACTCCGAGCTGCAACTTGGCGACGCCCCCGTCTGGAACTAACTGAACTAGCTCACCTCCCTGAGCCCCACCACAGAGGGCACCCTCGCGCCGCTTTACGACGGCCGCGGGTGCCCTCTTTTTGGCGTTTTACGGCGTGATAAAACGGCAACGAGAGCCTTGCAGAACGGCAACGGAACTCTTGCAGAACGGCAACGCTGGCATTGTAGAATGGCAATGAGTTCTTTGCAGAACGGCAACGAGAGCCTTGCAGAACCGCAACATCGCAGGTAGATTGAGTGTCATGACTGATTCTTTTCTACATAGAAACGCACAAGATCTTGCGGAGGAAATCCTGTCGGATACGCCTGTGCTGACTATTTCTGGCGCACGCCAGGTGGGAAAGAGCACCCTCGTTCATCAATTGCTCGAAGATAGAGAGCATAGATTCTTTAACCTTGATGAGAGCGCTTCGCTGGCATCTGCACAAGCGGACCCAGATGGGTTTGTCAGGCAGTTCCCCGAGGGGACACTAGCCATTGATGAAATTCAACGCGCGCCCGAGCTCTTTCGTGCCATCAAAGGCGCACTAGAGGAAGATCGACGACCCGGACGCTTTGTCCTCACTGGTTCCTCCAATCTCCTCAGTCTCACAGGAGCTGAAGAGTCTCTCGCTGGCCGTGCAGAAACAATTCGTCTTCACGGCCTTAGCGTGGGTGAACGCTTGGGCATCTACGATGACTTTGCTGGCCGAGTGTGGTCATTAGGTGATTCAGGGCTAAATCCCGCCTTTACCCCTTCCCGGAGCGACTACTTTCAGCTCTTCTGCACACCAAGTTTCCCAGGGCTCAGAGACGCTAGCCGGCGGCGACAGCACCGCTGGTTCGACGCCTACATTGAACGTGTGTTATCGAAAGATGCCGCCGAGCTCTACGGCATTCAATTCCCTGACCGTTTAAACAATCTTCTCAACAAGTTGGCAGCACAAGGAACTGCCGAGCTTGTAGCGGCACACATTGGGCGCGCGCTCGATATTCCTCAACGCTCGGTCCCTACCTATGTGACTGCATTGAGTGACGTATTCTTGCTCAACCAGTTGCCGTCTTGGGGAACCAATCTAGAGAAGCGGGCTATTTCTAAGCCCAAGGTCTTTCTTTCGGATACCGCACTTGCTACAAGCCTTGCAGGACTCGATCCAGAGGCTTTGGAGATGAATACCTCCAGCACGATTACTGGAGGTATCTGCGAAGCTTTCGTCGCCAACGAGCTCTTGAAGCAGAAGGCATGGTCCTCGATTGACTATCGCCTCTTCCACTTTCGTATGTCCACTGGCAAGGAAGTGGACCTCGTATTGGAATCACGCTCCCGGGACATTGTTGGCATCGAGGTCAAAGCCGCAATGTCGATCCAGCCGAAAGACTTTGCCGGCCTGCGCTACCTTCAGCAGGTTGCAGGCGCTTCCTTCCGCGCAGGAATCGTCCTGTATACGGGCAAAGACGTCCTACCCATGGGCGAAAACCTATGGGCAATGCCCATTTCCACGCTGTGGCACGGCTAAACCAGCGATGAAAGATACACTGCGCCCTATGTCCCACCGCATCTTTTCCGTGCCCTTCGCCGACATCTACCCGCACTACGTCAACAAAGTAGAGCGCAAAGACAGGACCGTCAGCGAGCTCCACGAAGTTATCTCTTGGCTCACTGGCTATTCAGTTGAGGGCTTGGAGCGGGCACGAGAGGAGAAGGTCACCCTCGAGGAATTCTTCGAACAGGCACCACATCTCAACCCGTCCTGCTCACTTATCACCGGGAGCATTTGCGGGTACAAGGTCCAAGAAATCGAGGACCCGCTGATGCAAAACATCCGCTACATGGACAAGCTCGTTGACGAGCTCGCCAAAGGCAAGGCCATGGAGAAGATCCTGCGCAGCTAATCTCTTCTCGCTGCATTATTCAGAGCGACCGGACTTAAGCCACAAAAGGGTACGGCGGCGCGGTTTTCTCACGGAAGAAGTAACGCGCATGCGTATGCCGGACGGATTCCAAGTTCTTAGCACCAATAGCAACGATCTCGACATCAGGATCCTTATTCACTTGATCCAATTCATGACGAGCGCGGGTTCCTTCAATCAGGGATTCGTACTCGGTGACTTCGAGCGCTCCCGTCGGGCGGTGATATTTGATGAGATAGGCCGGCATCGAACTATTCTCCTTCCATGTCACGATGAATTCGACGTTCCTCGAATTCACGCATCAGTTTATCTAGCATCCTATACATGCGCCGCCGCAGTTGACGTGCTTCATTTTGAGTGGTTCCAACAGTTCCGCCGCGTTCAAAAGGTTCAGTAAGAATATCAACGAGCCTTTCCACCCTGTTGACAACTTCTGATAGTTCATGCAAAACACGGGTCTCAGTTTCAAATTCTGCAGGAATTTCTCCTCCGAACTCGAGGTATCGAATTTCTCTTCCGTACAAGTCTCCAGCCATTTCATAAAGGTTCGCCCATTGAGACTGAAGTGCCGTGCGCAATTGAAACTCCGCACGGCCCGCCTCCGAAATCACATGCAAATGAACAGCTCGATAGCCTGAATGCGGTTCATCGCGCATGTCGCGGATCTCAATTCTCTTCGCACCAGCCGCTTTTAGGGACTTAGAAAGGAGGTGCGCTAGAACTGTCTGTTCAGTCAAAGTCACATCAAAATCCATTCGCACCCCGGAAACATCTTGAATGTTCTCCAATGGAAAACTGGGCATGCGGCGTAGCTTTTCTACAAGGGTATCCCTCGTCTTTACACGTGAACCTAAAAAATAAGTGTCGGAGTCAGGCTCGACGAAAGAGTTTGAAGCCAGCTCCAGTGGATTCTCAAGACCTGCCATCGTCTTACCTGCTTCGCGAACCACCACATCACAAAGCGCCGATTGCTGATCTAGGAATAGCCCGAACCTCTCCTCATCAATCTCCTCTCCATTTCGCAGCGCACTGCCTATTCGATGTATCTGCCCTCTACTAAAAGTTATCGGCTTTTGTTCTAAGAACCTCATGGCTCCCCCTCGTGAATTGTGCAGCAGTCCGTTTCTGTGAACTGCATCCTGTGCTTTAGACACCCTTGCGTCCCACAATGAACCGATTCCCCAACGCTTCAGATGTCTGCTTTACACACTAGAAAGAGACTAAGACAAAAACTCACACGACCGCTCACACGTTCGATTACTCTGATAGATACCACCCGAATACTGGATATACAGTCAGGAACGAATGGGTTATTGACTAACAGAACCCTCCCATTTCTCAGCGCTCCGACACGTCCCGCGATACAGTAAAGCCACTTCCCTACTTTCCCCATTGAAGGAGACGTCTATGAATTCGTGGCATCGTCGCCCCGGCCTTGGAATGGCAGCAGTCATCGCCGCAGGCCTCGTAGCGGTTCCTACTGCGACCGCACAGGAGCTCAACGTAGAGTCCTCTCGATGCTTTCACGAGGACTGCTTCAGCGCTTTCAGCAGCAAGGCAGACGAGACCGACGAGTACAAGCCATCTGAAGAAGATGAAGCCCGGGCCAAAGAAATGTGGCAGGAGGCTGAAGACGCCCGCCTCAGGCTAGAAGAATTGAAGAATTCCGGCGCGTCAGCGGAAGAGATAAAAGCAGCCGAAGAGGAGTACCGGCTCGCCTCCCAGGCGTGGGGCGAGTTCAACATGGATATCAACGTCAAAGACGCGCTGCGTGAGGAGAACGAGCGCGAACTTGAACAGATTGATGCGAAGGAAAAGCGTCTCTCACTGCTTGCGGCCGGCGGCGTCGTTGCTCTCGTCACCGCGACGGTGGCTGGGCTTGTTAAGGCAGCAGAGTTTTTCCTCCCGCAGTTGAAGGCTGCACTTTCCCTGTAGCGAACAACCAAGGAAACTACAGGTCACAATAGATGTCCGGGGTCTCTGTCATACTTGATTCATGACAGAGTTTGAGACCATGGCTAGTGCGTGGGCAAGCGGGATTGTGGGCGTCCTCGAGCGCGAGTTCCCCGCCGCCATGCACCATACGAGCGCGTCCGCCGATGATTGCCACGTGCGCCCGCGGGAGCTGCACCCGAGTTTCTATGGGTGTTTCGACTGGCATTCCAGTGTCCATATGCAGTATTCAGGGGTGCTTCTGGACACAACTCTCGGCCCAGAGTCCCCGGCCGAACTTGCCGCGCTTCTCGACGAACGCCTCAGCCCCAACGCCCTCGCCGTGGAACATGAGTACCTTACGCAGCATCCGGGCTATGAAATGCCTTATGGGCGCGCGTGGCTGCTCCAGTTAGCGTCGGTCCGGCCCAGCGATGCGATGGATAAGCTCGTTGCGCTGACCGCGCAGCATTGCCAAAGCTGGCTCGCGTCACTTAACCAACCGGTGCGCCACGGCATGCATTCCAATACCGCTTTCAACCTCTTCCTCATCCTCGAAGCAGCAGAGAAACTCGGGGTGGATTCACTGGCAAATTCGGTGCGCGAAGCTGCAGTTCGACTGTTCGGTAATGACCGTAACTATCCGCTCGAGTGGGAGCTTTCCGGGCACGACTTCTTATCCAACGGGTTGTCAGAAGCACTACTCATGTCCCGCGTGCTACCGGATTTCGACGAGTGGTTCGATGGCTTCCTTCCTCACCGCGCCGAAGCACTGGACTTTCTGACAACGATCCCGGAAGTCCTCGACCCCACCGATGGCCGCCTAGCCCACCTCTACGGCCTAGCGCTGTCGAGGGCGTGGATGCTTGTTGAACTCGCCGAGCATTTCGATGATTCCGCCCTACCGCGCGCCCAGGCGCTGGCGGCTAGCGCGGAGCCTCAGCTTATCGACAGCGACTTCATGTCTACCCACTGGCTCATCACGTATGCGCTGCGTTATCAGCTTGCTACGAAGTAGTACCCTATTTCTTTAATCACCTCACTATCAGGAGCTTGCCCATGGATTCTCGCTACTCGGCGCGGCGCGACGACTACCGCCTGCCGGAAGAGGGGATCCGCATTGATCTTCACAAGGAACGCGCCCGCCGTCGCGCCCGTTCTTCCCAAGACCGCGAGGACCCTGCCACGCAGCGCGCACCCTACCGGCCGCGTCGGCGTCCCGACCACACGCGCATAGCTTCTTCCCCTTCTACCCCGACTACGTCGGCCTCGTCCCGGCGGTCCGCTTCCCCGTCAACACCCGCTCGTAAGGCGCCCGCCCGTACGGCGTCAGGCGAGGCCAGGAGGGGAACTGGGGGACGTCGCCAAGCGCCGCGTCACCGCAAGCCCAGCAGTCGCCGCGGGATGGGGGTGCTCCTTATTCTGGCGCTTGTTTTTGTCGGTATCGTCGCCGCGCTCAACCTGAATAAGGAATCAGATGCACCGGCGCCTCAGCCGACAGAAGTGGTGGCGGAGCCCGCTGCCGTCATCGAGCCCTCCCCCGCGTTGGAGATGTACATCCCCGCGATTGATGTGCGCGCAGAATTCGAGGAAGGTTCCTGCCGGGTCAAGGACAATAAGATCAACCCGGATTCGATGAATAAGGCCTGCACTTACACTGCGGACGATAAGCCTTACGCGCTTCCCGGCACGGACTCGCCGGACATCGTCGTCATTGCCGGGCACACCGGCGCGGGCGTGCCAGCGGTGTTCAATAACCTCTACGACGGTCGCGCCGATACGCACAAGGCCTCCGTGGGCGACAAGTTGTTCCTGCGCACACAGAACTCTGGCGAACAGTGGCTGGTGTACACCGCCACAGATCTGCATGACCCATCCAAGGAAGGCCTTGAGCAAGATGAAAGCATTTGGGGCGCGGATGCCAAGCCTGGCCGCCTACTCACCATCAGCTGCATCCAGCCGGCCAATCCGCTGGCTTCTGCCGTGCGCAATGCGGTCGTGGGCTGGCAGTTTGAAGGCGTAACCAACGCGCCGGAAGCTGCTCACTAATCCTTAATCTCCTTTGCGAGCAGCAATGTTATAGCCCCAACCAGGGGGATTTCTCTCAGCTTCAATTTCTACGAAAAACAGGGCATCCATTCATCGTGCTTCAGCGCATCATTCCCAACTGAGCAGGCCATACGTCGCTTCTTAAGCACGTCAAACCTCCAGTGAATGCGCTCCTTGTTACTGACAGCAACACTTATTGAAGAAGGAGAACTTGCACAAGACCCGTGACAGATGTGAAAGTTGCGACTATTGTGACTGGAGTGAATTACTTTCCCTCTCGCAGACCTCACAAAGGAGAATCCCGCTCATGAAGCGTATGACCCGCACACTGACCGCAGTGACTCTTTCCGGCGCCCTCGCTCTCGGCGGCACCGCCGTTGCTTCCGCACAGGTTCCTGCACCGGCTGAGCTGGTAGTTGAAGGCACTACCTACTACAAGCAGGATGATGGCACCTATAAGTCTGCCACCGACGACTCGCTGCTCGACTCCTCCAAAGTGGACGAAGCCTTGGCTGCTCTTCAGCCGGAAGACAACGAGGAAGATGCCCCCTCCACCACTAAGACCTTCCTTCCGGATGTTGACGCCTCCGATCGCGTCCCCGGCGACGAGCCAGCTGCGCCGTCCTCGGTTGACTACCCAATCGCTGACGGATCTGAGTCCGAATCTGAGTTTGACACCACCAAGCTGGCATGGCTCGCCCTTCCGGCAGCCCTCGTTATCGGTGGCGTGACCTGGTACCTCGCAAAGGACGGCAAGACCTACGTCAAGTCTCAGGAGGCAGCCCAGAAGGACGCTCCTACCGCTGAGGAGAAGGCTGAGTCCGCACAGCTTCTCGAAGCCAACAAGGACGAGGTCATCGCCCAGGGCGGCAAGATTGCTGACAGCACCGCCGACAAGGCCCAGGGCCAGGCTGAATCTGCTGGCCAGGCGCAGTCCCGTGGTATCTCCGCCGAGACCGGCTCCAACACCGTGGCTCGCGGCCTCGCTGCACTGGCTATCGCAGCCATGATTGCTGCCGGCGCCTTCGTTGCTCGCCGTAAGCTCTTCATCTAAAACACTCACGCGCCAACTTCTGCGCTAAGCCGCGGGAGCACCGCATGCCATCCCCCTTTTATCGGGAGCGGTGGCATGCGGTTTGTGTGTTTTTGATGACACCTCGGCGCTCAGAGCACAACAAGCCGCCATTGAGCACACCATTCACATCTGTATCAGCTAATCTAAAATCGTCTCATTTTCCCAGCGGCTATCGCTGTTATTCCCAGGAGAAGAATATGAAGAAGACTTCGCTCACTCTCGCCACTACCGCTCTGACCGGTTGCCTCGTCTTGGCCGGCACCACCATCGCTTCCGCTGATGAAGAGGCTACTCAGGAGACTGATACCAAGATCAACTTCTGCTGGGCACCGGCCGCAGAGTTCACCACCACCATCGACGAAGAAGAGCACACCTTCACGCAGGAATCCTTCGGCCTGTGGCGCGCTGCTGACAACGAGGAACTAACCCTCAACCGCGCTGAGGTCATGGAGATCACCAAGGCTGATACTCAGGCCTGCGGTGTTCAGGATGAGGCTGCAGCACAAATCCAGGAATCCATCATCAACAACCCGCCGACCTCCACCACCACCACAACGACGACGGAGACCACGACCTCGGAGACCCCGGCACCCGAAGCTCCGTCAACACCCTCCGAGACCCCCTCTCAGATTGAGACCCCAACTCCAGAATCCAGCTCCTTCGATGAGGAACTGAGCTCCGCCGATGGCGAGCCGACCGACCTGGGCATTGCTGCCATCATCGCAGCTGTCCTCGGCGTGGTGGGTGCTATCGCCGCTGTCGCTCCGAGCGTGGCAAAGTCCCTGGGCATCAAGCTGCCTTTCTAACAGCTGCTAACGCTCACGCCAAAGCGCTCCTCAGCACTAATCGTTGAGGAACGCTTTTCGCGTAGCGGGGCGTATGGCGTTCTACTTCAACGTCACCTTGTAGTACAGCGGCTTCGATTTCCACGTGAAGATCACGTTGTCGACACGTTCGGAGTAGCCACCGGTGGAGTTGGTGTACCACAGCGGGATTGCCGGAAGGTCCTGCATGAGTACTGCTTGGGCATCATTGACCCGCTCAACACTTTCATCTTCGTTGGATGCCGCAGCAGCCTTCTTCAGAAGCGAATCAAACTCGGGGTTGGAATAGTCGGCGTCGTTAGTCGCGGCTCCTGTGGCATACAGCGGCTCCAAGAAGCTCGACGGCGACGGATACACCGACTGCCAGCCGGTGCGGAAGGCGCCCTCGATCGTCTTGTTTGTCACTTCATCGCGCAGCGATTTGAAATCCGGATACGGCGCTGGCTGTGCATCGATATCAAGGGTGTTCCGGATAAAATTCACGACGGCATCGACCCACTCCTTGTGGCTGCCATCGGAGTTATACGCCACGGTAAACGGCCCCTCAAACGGTTTCATCTCTTCCGCCTTGGCCCACAGCTCACGAGCCTTGTCCGGGTTATAGGTCAGGACGTCGTTGCCGGGGATGTCCGTGGCGCCGTCGTTAAGCACGGGCGATGTGAAGTCCACCGCTGGAGTGTTCGTCCCTTGGAAAATGGTCTGGGTAATCTCGTCGCGGTCAATGGCCATGGACAGTGCTTGTCGACGCAACACCCCCGCCTCCCCGCTAAAGTTCTCATCCCCTGCGGGAATAGTGATGGACTGAAAGATAGCAGCAGGTTCATTCACCGCACGCTCGCCAAGGTCCGTTTCAAAATTGGCCATGGCCGAGGACGGAACCGAGTCCAAAACATCCAGATTCCCCGAGAGTAGATCCGCATATGCTGCGCTGGCATCGGCATAGAAGACGAAGTTCAGGCCATCGTTCTGCGCCTTGCGGTCACCTTCATACTTCTCGTTGGGGACCAGGATCACATTCTGGTTGTGGTTCCATTCCTGCAGCTTATAGGGACCACTTCCCACCGGGTTTTGGCCGTAGGCGTCGATGTCATCAAAGGCGGATTCGTGCATGGGAAAGAAAACGGAATAGCCCAAACGGGTCTCAAAGTCCGACGTGGGTTCTTCGAGCTCAATGGTGAACGTCTTCTCATCGACAACCTTGAGCCCCTCCATGCTCGCTGCTCCTTCTTTATAGCCCTTGATGGGTTCGAAGAAATAGGCAGAGAGCATGCTGTTTTCTACCGCGTTGTTCCATGTGTCGACGTAGTCCTGGGCTCGCACCGGGGAGCCGTCGGAAAACACCGCATCCTCCTTGAGCGTGACCTTGTAGGTCACGTCATCGGTCTTCTCAATGCTTTCTGCCTGATCATTGTGAACCTCGCCGTTCTCATCGAAGTACACGAGTCCTGAGTAGATGAGGTCAATGAGCGTTGCTCCCGGCACATCGCTGGTGTCCGCGGGGATGAGCGGCTTTTGGGGTTCGGTGGAGTTGGTACTGATGAAATCAACATCCGCCGCGCCACCGGAACCGTCTCCTCCGCAGGCAGTCAGGCCAGCTACTGCGACAACTACGGCGAGGCTCGCACCTACTTTTGTCCATTGCATGAGTTCTCCTTAGGGGGGTGCAGGTGTGTGAATTGTCTCATAATCACATCTCAATATGTCGCATTTCACCCATTAAACCCACTTCCGACGTCGGAGCCATTCGCACATTTCCTACATAAAGCCTGTCAACACCCTCGGCGCCTTCCCCACACCATCTCCCCGACCGCACCACTATCATGCAGACATTTTTACTTTTTCGTAGCACCATAACGGCGACAGCGAACATTACTGCTCACTGACAAGCCCTTGGTAGCTGCCGTGGAATACCCATATAACTGTTCACAGCTTGGCCAATACTTTGCCGACCTTCGTTAGCATGTGTGAAGTCGATTTCAGTACGCGGTTACGCCCACTGACGTCGGCATCGAATTTTCATACAACGTCCCCGAATTCCCTAGGAGAAGAAATATGAAGCGCATTTCCCGCAACCTCACCGCTGCCGCTCTGGCCAGCTCCCTGACCATGGCCGGCGTTGCAGCTGCCTCTGCCGAGGAGAACACCGAGCTCAACGGCAACGACCTCGTTGACGCCGTAGTAACGGCCGGCGAGAACGACACCGAGGGCGAGACTGGCGCCGAGGACGCCGACGAAACCGAGGGCGAGAACAGCAAGGACCCGATTGTCCCCATCAATGCCCCTGCCGAGGGCAACGATGAGAAGCCGACCGGCGAAACCAAGCCGACCGGCGAGAACAAGCCAACCGGCGAAACCAAGCCAACCGGCGAAACCAAGCCAACCGGCGAAACCAAGCCGACCGGCGAGAACAAGCCAACCGGCGAGAACAAGCCAACCGGCGAAACCAAGCCGACCGGCGAGAACAAGCCAGGTAAGGGCGAGAACAAGCCGGGCAAGGACAATGAAGGCAAGAAGGAGAAGAGCTCCTTCGACGACTTCAAGGCCAAGCTGTCCTCCGAGGAAGGCAAGCCGACCGGCTTGGGCATCGCCGCCATCGTCGTCGGCGTTCTTGGCGCAATCGCTGCTGCTGTTCCGGCCGCTGCCCAGGCTCTGAACATCAAGCTTCCATTCTAATTACTGAAGCTTGAGCGTCCTGAGGGACGTTGATAGGCGTAGGCACCCCCACCACCATCGCGTGGATTGGGGGTGCCTTTGTGAGTTCATGGGGAGCAGTCCCAAAAATCGCGGGTTTTTCGCCAAACACCAATCACCGGCGTGGGAACTGGGTTACACTCCGAAGCCAACCGATATCGGTTAACGGAAAGGTTCAATCCACCTTTCACGATCTTTTTCACCTACTACCTATCCTTGGAGTTTTTATGTCTACCTTCTCTCGCGGCCTGCTAGCCGCTAC
Source organism: Corynebacterium sp. FDAARGOS 1242 (assembly GCF_016889985.1). NCBI lineage: Bacteria > Bacillati > Actinomycetota > Actinomycetes > Mycobacteriales > Corynebacteriaceae > Corynebacterium > Corynebacterium sp. FDAARGOS 1242. Next base: position 1,768,031 of record NZ_CP069568.1, read on the forward strand.
CTTGACTGGTTCCCTCGCCCTTTCCGGCACTGCTGTCGCTTCCGCCAATGACTGCGGCTCCCCGTCTGCTGAGTTCACCGCCTCCGTTGAAGGCAAGGAGCACACTTTCAAGAAGGTCTCCGAATTCCTGTGGCAGGCCACCGACGATGAAAATGTCACACTGAACCGCGCCGACGTTTTCCAGATGGCTAAGGACGGGGCCGACGTGTGTTCTTCTGAGCCTATCGACCTCGACGATTGGGGGACTGGCAACAACGACAGCGGTTCCGAAAGTGACAAGCGCGAGGATGATGACGCTGATGCCGGCAAGGGCGACGGCGACGCTGATGCTGGCAAGGACAAAGGCGACGCTGATGCCGGCAAGGACAAGGGCGACGCTGATGCCGGCAAGGGCGACGGCGACGCTGATGCTGGCAAGGACAAGGGCGACGCTGATGCTGGCAAGGACAAGGGCGACCAGAACAAGGACAAGAAGAGCTCCTTTAAGGACGCACTGTCTTCCGAGGACGGCAAGCCTTCCACGCTGGGCATCTTTGCAATCGTCGGCGGCGTACTCGCTGCCATCGCAGCTGCCTTCCCGTTCGTCAAGGACGCTCTCAACATCAAGCTTCCTTTTTAAAAGTTAGCGGCTGATACTCCCCGCCCGCTCCCGCACACTGTCCGTGCGGAGCGGGCGTCTTCTTCTCTCGACATGGCAAAGATGGAGAGCATCTAGGTCGCTTCATACGGTTCATTTGGGCCAGGCAAACCTGACGAGTGACATCTTGTGACGAGAACCATCAGCGAAGTGGCGGCGGCACAGCGGGCACACCTCTCGACGAAACACCACAGTGAGAGCCTTTGGTGCACCTCGGACGGCGCAGGTCACTCCCCCATCTTCACGCAAATGAGGGACACACTTCACAAACCTACGTGACGCGGGCTACACTAAACACCCTAAGATTGTTCAACAATTTGGGATTTAGGGAGAACCATGAGCGCGCTGCACATAGACCTCAACGCCGACCTCGGCGAGACCACCGCGGGCAACCCCGTCGCCGACGATGCGGCCATGCTCCAGCTGGTCTCTTCCGCCAACGTGGCCACTGGCTTCCATGCAGGTGACCCGCACTCCATCGCAGGAACGCTGAAAGCAGCCGCTGAGGCGGATGTGACGGTTGGCGCGCACGTGGGCTACAACGATCCGGCTGCTTTCGGCCGTCGTTTCATTGATTACAACCCGGCTGAGCTGGCAGATGAGGTCACCTACCAAATCGGCGCCCTGCAGGCTTTGGCCCAGGCCAACGGCACGAAGGTCGCCTACGTTAAGCCACATGGCGCGATGTACAACGCCATCGTTCACCACGAAGCCCAAGCACATGCGGTCATCGACGGCATTAAGGCCTTCGGCGATCTGCCGGTCATGCTCCTGCCAGGCGGCGTGGCTGTCGATATCGCAGAGAAGAAAGGCCTCACCGTCATCCGCGAGGCCTTCGCGGACCGCAATTACAACCCCGATGGCACGCTCGTCTCGCGGCGAGAGGCGAATGCGGTGATGGGTGATGAGGGGGACGTCGTCAAGCGCGTGCTCGACGTTGCCGAAACCGGATCCATCACGGCCATCGACGGCACCGTCCTCAACGTGGATGCGCAGTCGGTATGCACGCATGGAGATTCGCCCGGTGCGGTAGCACTTCTGCGCGGCGTCGTGGAGGAGCTGAAGGCGCGCGGTATTGAGATTCGGAGCGTTGTCTAATGCATATCCACCCTGTGGGAACCCGCGCGCTGCTCATTGAGCTGGAGGATTTGTCCCAGGTCATGGCGTGGCATACGGCGCTCGATGCCCATCCACTCAAGGACCAAGTCGACGCCATCGCGGCTGCGACCACCCTGCTGTTAACCTTTGCCACCCCGAACTCTGCTGCAGCGGCCGCCGAGAGGTTGCAGGATTTCCGCCCCACCGCGCATACGGGCGAGGATCCGCGCCTGGTGGAGATTGATGTGCTGTACGACGGCGAGGATCTGGATGAGGCCGCCGAACTCGTGGGCATGTCTCGTGAGGGGCTCATTGAGTGGCACACGTCGACGGAGTGGCTCGCGGCATTTGGTGGCTTCGCGCCCGGCTTTACATATTGCACTCCAGCGGACCCAGCACAGAACTTCAACATCGAGCGCCGCGCTACTCCGCGCACCGCGGTTCCGGCCGGCGCGGTGGGCATTGCTGGTGGTTTCTCCGCGGTGTACCCGCGCGTCTCCCCTGGCGGCTGGCAGCTGCTGGGCACCACGACGACCCCCATGTGGGAGTCCGATGCCCAGCCACCCGCGCTCGTGCAGCCGGGTGACCGCGTGCGCTATCGCGCGGTGAGCTCGCTGCCGGATGTCGTGTCGACCACGCCGTTTGGTCGCCGTACCCCGGCGCGCTTGCCCCGCATGGAGGTCCTTGATGCTGGCTTGCTCACGCTGTTCCAGGACCAAGGCCGCCCGGGCCGCGGCAATCTGGGTGTCACACCATCCGGCGCAGCAGACCAGGCCGCCGCAGCCACGGCGAATGTGGCCGTGGGCAATCCGCGCGGGGCGACGGTGCTGGAGAACATCGGCGGCATTCGCCTCCGCGCGCTGACCGACGCCGTCATGTGCGTCACCGGCGCCCAGTCCCGCGTCCTGCTGGACGATATGCCAGTGGCCCTCGCCCGCCCGGTCCTCGTTACGGCAGGGTCCACGGTGACGGTGGAACCGGCCACGGTGGGCCTGCGCAATTACATCGCCATCCGCGGCGGCATTGTGGCGGATGCGGAGCTAGGTTCGGCGTCCACGGATGTCCTTTCCGGGCTGGGACCTCAACCCGTGCGGCTTGGCGACGTCATCGGTGTCCTCCCCCGCTCCACCGCCATGACCGATGCGCAGCTGGCCAATCCGCTGCGTGTGGGTTCCGGTGCGCAGGGCCAAACTCAGGGCGTCCTGCGCTGCGTGCTGGGACCGCGCGATGACTGGTTCACGCCCGATAGCCTCAACGTTTTCGTGTCCACCGAGTGGACGGTGACCTCACAGTCCAACCGCGTGGGAGTGCGCCTGTTGGGCCCTTCGGATGACAGCGGCCTGCAGCGCTCCCGCGAAGGCGAACTGCCGTCGGAGGGCATGGTGGCCGGTTCCGTCCAGGTTCCGCCGAGTGGCGAGCCGGTTATTTTCCTCCGCGACCACGCCGTCACCGGTGGTTATCCGGTCATTGCTACCGTCCTCGAAGAAGATATTGATATTGCCGCACAGCTCCCGCCGGGGGCTACGGTCCGCTTTGAACTCGCTTAAACATCCAGAAGGTTAACCATGATTTCTGCAGTCCTTATTGCTAACCGCGGCGAGATCGCCGTCCGTATCGCCCGTACCGCCCGCGACCTGGGCATTCGTTCCGTCGCCATCTACTCGGAGGCCGATGCCGGCGCCCTGCATACCCAGGTGGCTGACGAAGCCTATGCACTGCCCGGCAACACCGCAGCGGATACCTACATGAACGTCCCAGCACTCCTCGATATCGCCGTGCGCGCCGGTGCCGATGCCATCCACCCGGGCTACGGCTTCCTCTCGGAGAACGCTGACTTTGCCCGCACCGTGGCCGAGGCTGGCCTGACGTGGATTGGCCCATCGCCTGAGTCCATCGAGCTGCTCGGTGACAAAATTGCTGCGCGACGCGTGGCTGAGGAGGTCGGTGCCCCGCTGGCCCCAGGTACCTCCGATCCCATCGATGACTGGCAGGAAGCCCGCGCCTTCGCTGAGGAGCACGGCCTGCCCATCGCCATTAAGGCCGCCTACGGTGGTGGCGGCCGCGGCCTCAAGGTGGTGGAGAATCTCGAGGACATCGAGGCAGCCTTCAACTCCGCTGGCCGCGAGGCCAAGGAGGCCTTCGGCCGCGCAGAATGCTACGTGGAGAAGTTCCTCACCCACCCGCGCCACGTGGAGGCACAGATTTTGGCCGATACCCACGGCAACGTCGCCGTCCTGGGCACCCGCGATTGCTCCACGCAGCGCCGCTTCCAAAAGCTCATCGAGGAAGCCCCCGCGCCCGCGCTATCCGACGACCAACGCCACGGCATCCACGAAGGCGCCCGCGCCATCTGCGCGAAGGTGGGTTACACCGGTGCCGGCACGGTGGAGTACATCGTCTCCGAAGACGGCACCATTTCCTTCCTTGAGGTCAATACCCGTGTGCAGGTGGAGCACCCCGTGACCGAGATGGTGACCGGCGTGGACATTATTGCGGAGCAGTTCCGCATCGCTTCCGGCGAACCCCTCTCCTTCGATGGCGATCCGCAGTCGAACGGCCACGCCTTCGAGTTCCGCATCAACGCCGAAGACATCCTCAACGGCTTCGCGCCGTGTCCGGGCACGGTCGTGCGCTTCGAGCCGCCGACGGGCCCCGGCATTCGCGTCGATTCCGGCGTGCGCTCCGGGTCTATTGTGCCGCCGTACTATGACTCGCTCGTCGCGAAACTACTGGTGTGGGGACCCACCCGCGAGATTGCCCTGAACCGCGCCAAGCAGGCGTTGAAGGAATTCGACATTGAAGGCGTGCGCACCGTGCTACCGTTCCACCGCGACATGGTGGCCTCGCAGGTCCTCGTGGACCATGGGGATCCCGAAGCCACGGCCGGCATCTACACCGACTGGCTCGACCACAACTACCGCCCGTCTGCAGAGGCCACGAGCCACGTCGCGCCCGTCGAGGCCATCTATGCCAAGCGCACGCGTGTAGCCCTGGAAATCGACGGCAAGATCGTCAGTGTGGGCTTCCCTTCCGACCTCTTGGCGGCGGGTGCGCCGGCGGTGCAGGCGGCGGGGGCGTCGGCAAGCGCAGGCTCCGGTACCGGAGGAAACGACGTGACCTGCCCGTACGAGGCCAACCTTGTGGCGTGGAACGTCGCCGAGGGCGACAAGGTCGAGGAAGGCCAGGCCATCGCGACCATCGAGGCCATGAAAATGGAATCCGCCGTCAAGGCTCCGGCCGCGGGCACGGTCTCGCTCGTGGCCAAGGAAGGCGCGCGACTCGAGCCGGGCGCGGTGATCGCCACCATCAGCTAGCCGACAGGCTACTGTAAGTCGCATGCTTGCAGATTCCGTCGCCGCCGCGCTGCGCGCCGCCATCTCCGAGGGCGAATACATGCCCGGCCAGCAGCTCAACGAGGTCCGCGCGTCCGAGCGCTTCGACTGCTCCCGCAACACCCTGCGGGAGTCCTTCGCCATGTTGGCGGCGGAGCGCATCGTCGAGCGCATCCCGCACCGCGGCGTCTTCATCGCGACCCCGGACGAAGATTTCGTGCGTGACCTGTACCTCGCGCGTGCCGCCATCGAACCTGCTGCGGCGCGCTACGCTACGTTCCCAGACCCGGGCGAGCTCGTTCGCCTCACGGAATCCGCCGTGCTTAGCGACGCCCCCCTTCCCCTCCTCAACCAGCGCTTCCACCAGCAGCTGGTCGCGGGGCTTGGCTCTTCAACACTCGAACGCACGATGTCCCACCTGCTCGCGAGAATGCGCTTAACCTTCTTGTTGACACTTGAGCGCTACCCGCAGATCCACGATAACCACGTGCAGCCAAACATCGAACTAGCGCACCTCATCGCCCGAGGTGAGCGCGATGCCGCCGCAGATGCATGCCGAGCGGACCTTATGCGCGCGATGGACTCCATTCTCCGCGTTCTCTAGCTCTCACTCACGAAATCCGTCACAGTCCCTATTGAAACTGGACGAGTCAAGTCATTCCTAGGTGTACTGGAGAAACGTTCGACAGATGTTCGGCTCAGAAAGGAGAGTTATCCAGAACAGAATCGTAAATGCTCTCGATATACGGAATAACCCAATTCACATGTTCTTGCGAACTAATGCCTTTTATCAGGATTGGATTGACCGCGCTCTCGAGCGTGAATCCGAATTCGACCTTACGGCTGGATGCGTCAGTGAGCCTGGGAATATTCTCATCAGCTTCCAGTTTTCGAATGATATCCCACCACTCGGACCCAAAAAATTGGAGAAGTTCCTCTACTGGGACTGGGCCGTGGGCTGTCTTATCCTCGGACTCTTCATCCAAGTCAATATTTTTCCTCGAACCGAATCCAATCTGGAGAGAAGTTTTGTTTTGCCTTAGCGAAAGAAACTTCGGACGACTGCGCGTCTTTAGCCCCTCTAGTTCTTCGACACTATTGGCCATGTACGCCGAATAGTCAGGCTGCTCAAGATAACCAATGGGAGCAATAATAGCTCCGCGTCTAAACGCATTTGCGTCCTCATTCCTCCTCTCCTGGATTAAACTATTCAGTGAATCTTGGAAAAGCAGGATTGGGGGCTTAGGATGACCTAGCCCTTTATATAAACCTTGGTAAATGAGTTTCCCAGTTGTAGATCCTTCATCCACGTTGCTTTCACCAGTCGAAGCTTGGTCTACATTAACAGAGGTAACAACCGTGTATTCCAGAGTGTCTTTCAGAAGGTCCCACTGAACAGAAACCTCGTCATCATCCTCGAACTCTCTCTTCAAAAGGTAAAGGAAGTTAGTGAATTTGCTCAGATCATCGGGGCGAATATCCCAACGGAGGTAGTCACTGTCACTCAAGACATTTTCTTCATTGATGAGAAGTATTCGCTCCACGCTAGCTTGCGCGTCCTTCGCGGCAATGTTTTCAGTTGCCTCTTCTTTAAAGCGGCTAAAAGTCGTAGCAGCGAGTGTCAGTTCCTGATAAGCCTTAGGATAAGCAATTTCCATCGCAATCAAAAGGAAAATACGATAGAGATGATCGGAGTCCTCGGATACGCGGCGATGGGAAGACGTGATAATCCGCGTCAACGCATATGCATTAAACAATCGTTTGATTGCACGCGGGTTAACACCCACAGATAGATGCACCGCTTTGGTATAGCGGTTTAGTAACGCGCTATCCTGAGATACTTCCGTATCGAGCTGCTCTCGAATAAGTTCGGCCGGATTATAAGCGGCTGTCGGCATATTAAACGGAACTTGGACGATTTTATCGAAAAAAGAACGCGCTTTCCATTCGCTCGAAACGTCTTCACCTGCTTCATGAAAGTACCTCTGGCTAATTCCGAGCTTCACAATGTCGAAGTCAATAGCGAGCACAAATACAGTGTTACTTACATCAAGAAGTACTTTGAATACTTCCAGCAATTCAACTGCAAGTTCCGGCTTGAGACGGTCTAGATCATCGACAAAGAATACGATTTTTTCTTTGCCCTGCTTTTCGCAGTACTTCTCTACAAGAGTACTAAAGCGCTGCTTTAAATCTAAGAGTTCGTCAGAGTTTGCCCTCACTTCCCCTGACTGTACGTAATTAGTCAGATCTACGCCCTGCGTCGCCCCTAATGTGATAAAGCTAAAGCGAGCTAATTTCGTCACCGTCTGTTTAATTCCCTCCACCAGCTGATCATAATCAGAAAGTGGATTCTCCCAGGGCTTCGAGGATTCCCTAACCTCGGACTGGAACGTATCAACAATTCGTTGAAGCACCGAAAAAACGAGTGTTTCATCGGCATTAAAGAGCGAATATTGCCACGTGTTGATATAAACGACGTCAATTTTTTCTCGGTAATCCGATTTTAGAGAGTCCATAATGCTATTTAACGCAGATGTTTTTCCGGACCCCCAGGCGCCTTGGACTGCCAACGTCATCGGCGTCACGCAGCCTCGGATAAATTCGGACAAACCTTTGTAGTAGTTAGTCAGCTCGAGCTTATCCAACGACTCGATAGCCATGTCGCCTCTGGGCTGAATCGGCAGGTCGCTGACACCATACTGTACTTTTCTAGCGCGTTCTGCTTTCGCTCGCCCTTTTTTCCCCATGTCTACTTCCTTTAATAATCGATAACGTTCAGGGTGCTCGAGGGATCGCACCGCATATTTGATGTGGTCCTCTTACTCTTTATGCTACCGGTGCCCAGCACCCCTACTCGGGGAATTTATGCGCACGAGATTTTGGCTTCCTCTATAAGACACTCTTCTTTCATCGCACTCAGTGTGAGCATCTCGCCAGATGCGCCTACTTCGGTCTTGTCTCCAGGCGATGTCTCCGCTCCTGTATTAAGGGATAAGGTAGTTGCGGTCCGGGATGTCAGTGACCAGCATCTTGCCCGGCGCATGTGTGATGGCGAGGCTGGGCCGCGAGTTCATGACGATGGCCTGCGGGGTCACTCCGCACGCCCAGAAGACGGGGATGGTGCCCTCGGGGATGTCGATGGCTTCGCCAAAGTCCGGTTGGGAAAGGTCGTCGATGCCTATGGCGGCGGGGTCGCCGACATGGACTGGGGCGCCGTGGACGGCCGGATAGCGAGATGTAATGCGAACAGCATCAGAAACCTGGTTCGCGGGGATCGGGCGCATGGACACGACCATCGGTCCGGAGAAGACCCCGGCTGGGGTGGTGGTGATAGAGGTGCGATACATCGGCACGTTTCGACCTTGGTCGATGTGAGCGATGGAGATTCCGTTCTCCAGAAGGGCGTTCTCGAAGGTGAACGAACAACCGATGAGGAAGGAGACGGTGTCGGGGGAGTAGAAAGGCGTGGCGTCGTTAAGCGTGTGCGTAAGCTGGCCGTCTTCGTAGATGTTGTAGGCGGGGATGTCGGTGCGGATGTCCCCGCCAGGGATGAGGTCGGACGTGAACTCCCCTGCCTCAAACACGCCGACGATGGGGCATGGCTTGGGGTTGCGCTGGGCAAAGAGGAGGAAGTCGAAGGCGTACTCGCGGGGCAGGGCGATGAGGTTGGCCTGCATATATCCACGTGCGTGACCAGCGGTGGTGGTCATGTCGTGCGAGCGGGCGAAGGCACGAACCTCGGCTGGGCTGTGCATTATGCCCATAGTTCAACGATTCCAGAAATAGACTTGACGCCGATAACAATTTCCAGTCCCAGGGCCAGCACGCCGGCGATGAGCAACCACATCGGCTGCTTGACACCGTGGGTCAGGTCGTGGCGGCGGAAGGCAACCCACATGACCATGGCGAAGGCGATGGGCAGGATGATGCCGTTGAAGGCGCCGGCGAAGATGAGCAGCTTCTGCGGGGCGGAGTTGAGAATCACGAAGAGGATTGTGCACACCACGATGAAGCCGACAGTGAGGAAGTTGCGGGTCCGCGGGCTGACCTTCTGGGTAGTCACGAAGGTAATCGAGGTGTAGGACGCGCCGATGACGGAAGACAAGCCGGCGGCGAAAAGGACGACGCCGAAGGCGCGGAGTCCGAACTCGCCGGCAGCGTGGCGGAAGGCGTCGGCAGCCGTGTTGTCCTCAGACAGGGCAACGCCCGTAGCTACGACACCCAGGACCGCGAGGAAGAGCAGCACGCGCATGATGCCGGTGACGATGATGCCGAGGACGGAGGTTCGCGTAATCGCGCCAACGTTCTCCGGGCCGGAGAGGCCGGAATCGATGAGGCGGTGCGCGCCGGCAAAGGTGATGTAGCCACCGACCGTGCCGCCGATGAGGGTGGTGATGACGAAGAAGTCGATGCTCTCCGGCATGACGGTGTTCTTCAGGGCCTCACCTACCGGGGGCTGGGAGACAATGGCTACGTAAAGCATGAGGAGAATCATCACCGCGCCGAGGGCCGCGACGATGCGGTCTAGGGCCACGCCGGCTCGCTTAGACAGGAAGATAAAGACAGCGATCGCCGCAGCAATCACGCCACCCCAGCGCGCCTCGATGCCGATCATGGCATTGAGGCCCAAGGCCGAACCAGCGATGTTGCCGATGTTGAAGACCATGCCGCCGATAAAGACAAGCACGGCGAGGAACCAGCCTAAGCCGGGAAGAACGGTGTTTCCCAGCTCATTGGCGCGCATTCCGGAAATGGCCAGCACGCGCCAGACATTGAGCTGAATGGCGATGTCCACGATGATCGACAACGCAATGGCGAACGCGAAGGCCGCGCCCATCTGGACGGTAAAGACCGAGGTCTGGGTCAAAAAGCCCGGGCCAATGGCCGAGGTAGCCATGAGGAACATGGCACCGGCCATGGCGCCAATACCCTTGGGCGGTTGAGCCTGTTGAGGTGTCTGGTCAGAGGCCGGAACTGCGGAGGGGGTGGTTGATTCAGAGCTCACTAGAGAGAACCTTTCGTGACGCAGGTCGCATTATTGAATGGTCAAAGCATAAGGGTTGTTCAACAATCTGTAAACAACTTGGTGATTGGGTACACCCGCACCCCGAACGTGACAGATCGTTGCACGATGTAAAAAAGTGACCTAGGATACTGAGTTAACTAATAGCCATTCGCTTAACGTGTGGAGGACCCCATGACTCAGGACATCTACATTGCAGGAGCTGCGCGCCTGCCTATCGGCAAATTTGGAGGCAGCCTCGCCCGCCTTTCGCTTACCGAACTCGGCTCACTTGCCGCCGAAGCAGCTATTGAGCGTTCGGGGCTTTCTGGTGCCGACCTCGATACTGCCGTGGCCTCCAACGTCATGCCCGTCGTGCCGAAGGATCTCTACCTCTCGCGGTCCATCGCTAAGAACGTCGGTATGCCGGACTCTTCGACCGCCATGGGCGTGAACCGCCTCTGCGGTTCCGGTGTCCAGGCCGTCATCAGCGCGGCGCAGCTGCTGCAGTCCGGCGACGGCTCCCTGGCCCTTGCCGTCGGCGTGGAATCCATGAGCAACGCGCCCTACTCCGTCGAAGGCGCGCGCTTTGGCAAGCGCATGGGTGACGGCAAGCTCTACGACTGGCTCACCGGCGCACTCTCCTGCCCCTTCGGCACCGGCCACATGGGCGTCACCGCAGAAAACGTCGCTGCGGATAACAACATTTCCCGTGAGCGCCAGGACGAGTTCTCTGCTGAATCGCAGGAGCGCGCCGCCAAGGCCCGCGGGGAGGGCGTGCATTCAGAGGAAATCGTCCCGGTCGGCGAGCTGGACTTTGATGAGGGCGTGCGGGAGACGGACGTCGAGAAGCTGGCGAAGCTCACGCCGGTCTTTGTTAAGGACGGAACCGTTACCGCCGGCAACGCCTCCGGCATCAACGATGGTGCGGCGGCCGCGGTGCTGGCTACTGCGGAGGAAGTGGATAAGCGTGGCCTGGACCCGCTGGCGAAGATTGTGTCTTGGTCCATCGCGGGAGTGGACCCGACGCGCATGGGGATCGGCCCCATCGCCGCAGTCCCGAAGGCCCTAGAGAAAGCAGGCCTGAGCTTGGAGGATATCGACCTCATCGAGTCCAACGAGGCCTTCGCCGCCCAAGCCATTGCTGTCCAAGACGAGCTGGGCTTCGACCCGGCCAAGACGAACATCTACGGCGGTGCCGTCGCGCACGGCCACCCGGTTGGTGCGACGGGCGTCATCCTGCTGACCAAGCTGGCTTATGCGCTGCGCCACCAGGGCAAGCGCTATGGCCTGGTCACCATGTGCATCGGCGGCGGTCAGGGAATCGCCATGATTATTGAGAATGGAGCGAAGTAAATGAGCATCACCAAGGTAGCCGTTATCGGCGCAGGTTCTATGGGTTCTGGCATCGCAGCACTCTGCGCGTCCGCAGGCATGGACGTGGTCTTGCTTGACCAGAATGTGGAGGGCGCTCAGAAGGGCGTCGATATCCAGCTCAAACGCAAGGGCTTCCACCTGCCGGAGTTCGCCGAGCGCGTGCGCGCCAGCGATGACTACGCGCTGTTGGAGGACCGCGAGTGGGTCATCGAGGCCATCTTCGAGGACCTCGGCGCCAAGCACTCGCTCTACGAGGCCATCGAGCCTTATTTGTCTGCGGACGCTCTGTTGAGCTCCAATACCTCGACCCTGCCGCTGGCCTCCCTCCTCGAGGGCGTGCCGGAGGCTCGCCGCGAGAAGTTCGCCATCACGCACTTCTTCAATCCTCCGAAGGTCATGCGCCTGGTAGAGCTCATCGCCTCCGGATCTACGGAAGCCACGCTGCGCACGACCATCGAGCAAACCCTGGGCAAGATTGCGCTCGAATGCCGCGACACCCCGGGTTTCATTGCCAACCGCGTGGGCTGCTACTGGATGGCCGCCGGTGTGGCACGCGCCCGCGAGTTCGACGTGAGCTACGAGCTTGCCGACGCCTCCTTCGGCCGCGCCTTCGGCATTCCGCGCACCGGTATTTTCGGGCTGCTCGATTACATCGGCCTCCAGCTGGTTAAGCCCATTTGGACGTCTCTGGAGACGGCCCTCCCCGAGGGCGATCCGCTCCTGGACGTTCCGCTTGGCGATGATTCCTTCATCGAGGGTCTCGTTTCCCGCGGTCTGACCGGCCGCACCGGTGACGGTGGCTTCTATCGCGGCCGTGACGAGGTCATCAACTCCTCTTACGAGTACGTGCCCCGCACTCAGCCCACCGATCCTGTCGTGGGCCTCAAGGATCCCCGCGAGGTCATGGAGACCGACTCCCCCGGCGGCCGTTTTGCCCGCGCCGTCTTCCTCGACACGCTGGCGTACTGCTGCGAGGTCGCACCTGACATTGCGGACCACGTGGGCCTCATCGACGAGGGCCTTACTCTTGGTTTCGGCTGGAAGAAGGGCATCTTCGCGCTTGCCGACGCCATCGGGATCGACCACGTCGCCTCCGCCTACGGCTCCAACGTCCCGGCCTTGGTCTCCGCCGCGGCTTCGGCGGGCGGTTTTTACGGCAAGGGCTCGGTGCTCTCCTCGACCGGTTCGCGTCAGGAGCTCACTCCGCGCGAGGGCGTTGTCACCCTGGCTTCCTTGGATGCAGAGACCATCGTGTCTCAGGAGGCGGGCGCTGTCCACGCGGTCTCCACCCCGGCTGGCCGCATCGGCATCATTGACCTGCACACGCCGATGAACTCCCTGCCAACGCCCGCCCTCGAAGTCATCCGTGCTGCTCTGGGCGCTGTTACCTCGGAGAACCTCATCGCGCTGGTCATCGGCAACGACAAGCCGGTCTTCTGCGCGGGCGCTGACTTGGGCTCTATCGCTTCCGCTGGTGAGTCTGGCGACGCGTCGCTCGTGGAATCCCTCCTTTCGGACGGCTCCACTACCCTTCGCGCCCTCAAGTTCGCCCCGGTTCCGGTCGTCGCGGCCGTGCGCGGCGTAGCCCTGGGCGGCGGCTTCGAAACCGCTCTGGCCTGCGACCGCATCGTCGCCCACGCCGATACCCGCCTCGGCTTCCCCGAGCGCACCGTCGGCCTCTACCCCGGCTGGACCGGCACCATCTCCTCGCTGGAGCGCCTCAAGGCGGCCGGTATCTCGGACTACCACCAGAAGGCCTTCGACTTCGTTGCCTCCGCCCGCAACTTCTCCTCGGCTTTTGAGGCCCAGAAGGCCGGTTTCCTCTCCTCCGACGATGTCGTTCTCATGTCCTACGACCACGTCCTCGCCCGCGCTATGGAGGAGGCCGCCACCCTGGCCGGCTCCTACACCCCGCCGGCCGATGAGCAGATTGAGATGTACTCCGGCTCCCCCGCCCTCGACCGCGATTGGCCTATCGAGGGCACCACCGAGAATGACCACGTCATCGTGGCCAAGCTCGCCGAGATGTACACCGGCTCCGGCTCACTGAGCTTCACTGAGTTCTGCGAGCGCGAAGTGGAGTACGACGTGCCGCTAGTCCTCCTACCCGCCAACGTGGAGCGCGCCAAGCACATGGCTGCGACCCGCAAGCCGCTCAACAACTAGCCTGCGCCAACCTCATCGCAAATGGTCCCCTTACTCTGGTCCCTTTACTCAGCAAAGGGACCATTTGTATGAGGTTTTTGGTGTGGAGATGGTCCCTTATCAGCGCTAAGAAACCAAAGTAGAAGGACCATCTAAACTCGGCGGTGCTTGATGAGGCTCGCTTTCCACCCCACCACTATGCGCTACGGTGCGACCTCACAGCCTTGAGCGCTGCCCGCACCTCACTGACCACTCGTGGTCTTTCATAAAGCAATTCGCTCGGGGAATACCGCAAGACAACAAAGCCTAGATTCTGGATATGCTTTTCACGCTGCCGCTCCGCCCGGATGACCTCATCCACCGGTTTGCCGTAGGTGATTCCGTCATATTTCACATGCCCATCAATAACGAGTTGGACGCGATTTTCGTAGATAAGCGCAGTAGCGGGCAAGGCACGTTCGTCCCGATTGACTTTGACGCGGTCGTCAAAGCACGCACAAGACGTGTGAAGCTAACATTGTAAGTATTGTGGGCTCGCTACACCACAACGCTGGCCCAGCCGGGCCAGCGTCACTACAGCTACGACCGGTTCCGCCAACTGGTTGCCTCCCATGTCGACGCGGCCGGGCTGACCGCCCGGATCACCCATGCACCAGGGCATACGATGCAGGTGGATTGGGCAGGTACGAAAATGCGCCTGTACGACCCTTCAAGCACACCGGGGGTGAAAGTCACCATTTTCGTTGCTTTGTTGCCGTATTCAGGGATGCTCTTTGCATGTGCGTGTGCTGACCAGCGGCAGGGCCTGACCCCCGGAAAGTAGACACGTCGGGGGTTAGCTATGCTGCTTGGGTCAGTGTAGCTGATGTGAGCGCTTCGAAGGCATCAGGGGCTAGAAGGTTGCACCAGGAGTGCCGTCTGCGCGTGTTGTAGCGCATGCACCACCGGAAGACTTCCTGACGGCAGACGACGGGATTGTCAAAGACTTTCCGATCACGCAGAACTTCACGCTTTAAGGCGGCGTTAAACGATTCTGCTAGGGCATTATCAGCACTTGTACCCACCGCGCCCATGGATTGGCGTACACCAAGCTGGGCGCAGTGGTCCCTAAATGCTTGTGAGGTGTACACACTGCCATGATCAGAATGGAAAATTGCCCCTTTAAGGCTTCCGCGAACCTTGCTGGCATGAGACAAAGCCTCGATAACCAGCGATACCCGCATGTGATCGGCGAGTGCATGTCCGACGAGTTTGCGCGAGTAGACGTCGATGACTGTGGCAAGGTACATGTTCTTGCCTCCCTTACACGGCAGGTAGGTGATATCGCCTACATAGACCTGGTTCGGCTTATCAGCGGTGAATTTGCGGCCTACTAAATCTGGCATGACGCGGTGGCCAGGCTTGCGCCTGGTGGTGATGCACCGACGCCGTTTAGTAAAGCCTTTCAGGCCCATGGATTTCATGATGCGTGCGACCTTCTTGTGATTGATCGGAGGAAAGTCCGTATCGTCGTTGAGGCTTGCAGCGATGCGTTTAGCACCATAAAGCCCGTGCTCATCATCGAAGATGGCCTTGATTCGTGTCAATCCGACGGCAACATCACACTCACCACTTTTCTGTAGACATAAGACCTAGACCCCGCTAGACACGTGTAAAACAATGCTAGGAACGGCCCTATTTTACAGGAAACACTCTGCCGCATACCGGCGTAACAATAGGGTGTACTCCTCGCTGCGGTCTTTGGCTGCCGGCAGGAAGACGCGGTTGATCTGGGGGATAAGCCCTGCCGTGACTGCCCGGTCCAGTGCGCCCGTGAGGTCATGCAGATGGATCCAGTCATCGCCATCCAAAAACACCACGGTGGTATCCGCACCGCGGTCATCGAGGCGCGCGGTGCAGCGCCTGCCGAATACCTTCCGGTCGATGGACAGGCGTGCGCCGGGCAAGTCCGCGATGACTTCTGGGGAGCGAGGCGGCCAGAGTGTCTGGTCCACAGAATCGCCGCTCAATAGGCTCGCCTGTGGGCCTGCGCCGTGTGCGTTATGTGGATCGGGATATTTCAGCTCGCCGGATTGAAAGCTATAGGTCACTGCTGAGTGCGCCGGGATGCGCACATCGACGGTGGACATCGATTCGGTGAGCTCGACGTTCGAGCGGTAGGGGTCCGGGAAAACGAGGGCTTCCGCATCCGCGGGCACCGAGATTCGGTGAAGGGTGGTCACGTCCGGGGAGTCTGGCATGAAAATTGCGCCACTTTCATCATTGACTACATAGGTAAACCTAAGCTAACATCCCCTGCATGCGAGTTGCTGTTTTCGGCTATCAGTCGTGGGGACACCGGACGTTGTCTGCGGTCATCAATGCTGGTCATGAAGTAGTTTTGGTAGTTACGCACCCTGCCAGCGATCACCCTTATGAGCAAATGTGGGCAGACTCCGTTGAGGAGCTCGCCAGCGAACATGAGCTCCAGGTGTGTGTCACTGAGCGCGTGGGTCAAGACGTCATTGAGGCGTTGCGCGATGCTGCACCAGACATCATCGTGGCCAACAATTGGCGAACCTGGCTTCCTCCCGAGGTTTTCAGCCTGGCCAAGCACGGCGCATTGAATGTCCACGATGGTCTCCTGCCCGAGTACGCCGGATTTTCGCCCATCCTGTGGGCGCTGTTGAACCGGGAAACTCACGTGGGCGTCACTGTGCACGAGATGGATGAAGTGCTGGACGGCGGACCCATCGTTGCCCAGCGCGCGATCCCCGTGGGTCCGCAGGACACCACCACGGATCTCGTGGCCAAGACCATCGACCTCATCGAGCCCCTCGTGGAACGCGCATTGAGTGACGTCGCCCAAGGCACCGCCACTGCGCAACCTCAAGATCCCACCCGCGCTACGTACTTCCACAAGCGCGGCGAGCAGGAATCTCGCATAGATTTCACCCAACCTGCGGAAGATATCGCCTTGCTGGTCAGGGCGCAGTCCGACCCGTACCCCAATGCTTACTTTGAATTCCGAGGCCAGCGCGTCCGCGTGCTTTCCGCGCACGTCTCGCAGGGCCGCTTCGGCGGAACCCCCGGCCGAGTCACCATCCCTCACGAGGGAGGAATCGCGGTGGTCTGTGGATCGCCCCGTGCCAACGTGCCGGCGCCGGCGATTGTTCTGGATCGTGTTCGTCTCGACGACAACTCGGAACTGACCGCCACCGAATTCTTTGGACATAGGGCTGGATATATCCAACCAAAGGTTTGACCTTTCCCTTTTGTGTACGGGCCACGCCTCGCGCGGAAATCCGTCACCAGTAACAACGGAGAAAAATGACACTCAAGAAGATTCTCGTTAGCACCGCTGCTGTGCTGACCTTGGGCGCGGCACTGACCGCTTGCTCGACTGATGACCAGTCCGGAAATTCCGGGGACTCCCAGGCAGTCAACGCCGAGCAGGGCGCATTCCCCACCACCATCGAGCACCGCTACGGCTCCACCGAAATCAAGGAAGCCCCGCAGCGCGTGGTCTCCTTGGGCTACACGGATCAGGACGCACTGCTGGCGCTGGGAGTTACTCCTGTCTCCGTGAAGTACTGGGACGGAATGACCCCGGATGGTCAGGCTGCGGGCAACTGGTCCAATGACAAGATCGAGGGCGACACTCCTCGGATCGACAAGGACACAGAAGTCAACGCGGAAGCCATCGCCAAGGACAATCCAGACCTCATCGTGGCCGTGTACTCGGACATCGATGAAGACACGTACAAGAAGCTGTCTGAGATCGCCCCTGTCGTCGTACAAAAGGGCGAATACGAAGAACTACAGCAACCATGGGACGTGACCACGGAAGAGATCGGGCAGGCCGTGGGCAAGCCTGAAGAGGCAAAGCGCCAGGTGGAGCAGGTCAAGGAGAAGTTCGCAGAGCTCAAGGGCCGCCACCCAGAATGGGCCGAAAAGGAACTCGGCGTGGCCACTGTCTCCGACGAGAGCCTGGCTGTCTTTGCCGAGGGCGATCCGCGTAGCCGCTTCTTCACCGAGCTGGGATTCAAGATCAACCCGGCCTACGCGGGCATCACCAAGGACAAGTTCTACGGTGAGGTCTCCAAGGAAAACGCAGACCAGATCAACTCTGACGTGCTGGTGTGGGATCAACTGTCTTACTCTCCGAAGCAGAGCAAGGCTTCTGTGACC
The DNA here is from genome assembly GCF_016889985.1 of Corynebacterium sp. FDAARGOS 1242. Taxonomy (NCBI): domain Bacteria; kingdom Bacillati; phylum Actinomycetota; class Actinomycetes; order Mycobacteriales; family Corynebacteriaceae; genus Corynebacterium; species Corynebacterium sp. FDAARGOS 1242. The sequence goes on from NZ_CP069568.1 coordinate 1,785,795, forward strand.
GAGGATCCGATCGTGGGCAAGCTGCCCGCCGTGAAGGACGGACACAGTGTCTACCTGGAAGGCGACCTGGAAAAGGCCTTCGGATGGCAGACCGTGCTGAGCCTGAACTACCTGCTGGACAAGATCGAGCAGCCGTTGGCAGACGCCACGAAGTAGTCTGAATCAACTGCCGAACCGCCCCGCATGAACGTGCTGGGGCGGTTTTGCTGTTGCTGGCTAGGGGACGGGCACTCATGGGGATAACGGATGCACGCTAGGGGCGAGCTGCCTGTATTCCGGTCAGAAACCGGGGTAAGAATAGACCAGTTGTTTTCTAGAAGGGATTCCCTGTGCACTTAAGCGACCTCATGGACGCCACCACCCTGCTCCAGAACTTTGGCGGCTGGGCGCTCGGCGGCATTGCGCTGATTATCTTTATTGAATCCGGCGTGCTCTTCCCGTTCCTCCCCGGCGATTCCATGCTGGTCACCGCGGCAATCTTGCGCGATCAGCTGGGCTTGAACGTTCCGATTCTGGTGGGCGTGGCCATCGTCGCGGCGTTCTTGGGCGACCAGGTAGGTTTCTGGCTCGGCCACCGCTTTGGCCGCAAGTTGTTTAAGCCCGACGCCAAGATCCTCATAACCGAGCACCTCGAACAAGCCGAGGCTTTCTTCCTGAAGTACGGGCCGTTGGCTCTGGTACTGGGGCGCTTCATCCCGATCGTGCGTACCTACATTCCCGTGGCCGCTGGTACCGCGGAGATGCCGTACAAGAAGTTCGTGGGATGGAACGTCACGGGTGCAGTGCTGTGGATTGTCAGCATGGTCGGCATTGGCGTGCTGCTGGGGGATATCCCGGGCATTGCGGATCGCATCGACATGATCGCCATCGTCATCGTGCTGGTGTCTGTGACTCCGGTGGTGATTTCCGCGATGATCAACTGGCGGAAGTCCAAGAAGACTCCCGCCCAGGAGCTGATGGAGGACTAAGCCCTGATCGTCACTTGGGGACGATCAGCGGACCGCCGGTGACAGGATCCTCGATGACTAGCGCGTTGAGGGCAAACGCCTCGAGCAGTAGCTCTGGGGTAATGACCTCGCTGGGACGCCCGGTGGCGAGGACCTGTCCATCCTTCATCACCACGAGATTATCGCTGTAGCGTACAGCCAAGTTGAGATCGTGCAGCACCATCACCACAGTCCGATCCAGCTCTCGGCGTAGACGCTGCACCAGCTCCAAAATCTCTACCGACGTGGCCAGATCCAGGTAGGTGGTGGGCTCGTCCAGGAACAGGATGTCCGTGTTCTGCGCAAGAACCATGGAGATCCACACACGCTGCCGCTGCCCTCCGGACAGAGAATCCAGGGTGCGCTCCGCCAGCCCCATCGAGCCAGTCATTTCCAGCGCCTTGTGCACCTCGGCTTCGTCCGTGGACGACCACTGACGGATCCACGATTGGTGTGGGTGCCGACCGCGCGAGACGAGATCAGCCACGTTGAGTCCCTCCGGGGCGGTAGGGGTTTGTGGCAGCACGCTGATGGTCCGTGCGAGGTCCTTGCGCCTGATGGATGAGATATCGGCGCCGTCTAACAGCACTTCGCCCTCATTCGCCGGAAGGAGACGAGACATGGCTCGCAACAACGTGGATTTGCCGCAGCCATTGGGGCCGATGATTGTGGTGATCTGCCCGCGAGGAAAGTCCACGTCCAAGCCTTCGATGACCGTCCGGTCGCCGTAGCCCACGGCGAGGCCGCGTGCGCTCATGCTGTGCTTCTGAGTCATGTGTCCTTCTTTGTTCGCGGCACTGCTAACTTCCAGGGTGGGATCTTTTCTCATGCCGTGGTTGACCTATTCCGTTGGACCAGCAAATAAATAAGGAACGCACCGCCGATTGCCGAGGTGAGAATGCCCACCGGCAGCTCTACGGGCAGAAGAGTTTGGGTGCTGATATCTGCCAGCAGGAGTAGCGCAGCGCCGGTCAGCGCAGAGGCCAGAAGCGGTGGTGCAGAGCAGTTGCACAAGCGCAGCGCCACCTGTGGGGCCACGAAGGCGACGAACCCGATGGGGCCAGCGGCCGAGACCGCCACTGCTGCCAAAGCCACGGCAGCGGCGAGCAGAAGCACCTGCACACCCTGGACGTTTTGTCCCAAAGCCCGTGCAGTATCCGAGCCCAGCAAGGTGGCTAAAAGTTGGTGACCAATCCAGGCCAGCAGCGGTGTAAACACCAACACAACAATGGCGATGGGCCACATCTTGGACCAGTCCGCAGTGCTCAGGGAGCCAGTAAGCCAGAACTGCGCGGCCGCGGCATCGCGCAACTCCGTGCGGATCATCAGGAAGTTGATATACGAGGTCAACAGAGCAGAGATGATGATGCCGAACAGCACTAGCCGGAAGGAATCAGTCGATCTCCTCCACGCCAGAGCCCACATCACCGTTGCGGTGACAGCCGCACCAAGCACCGCGGCCAAGGGAATGCCGATGCTGCTGAGCCAGCCGAGGAAACCACCAGCGCCACCACCCAGAGTGATGACGGTGACCGCGGCCGCGGACGCGCCCGTAGTGAAGCCCAAGATATCCGGGCTGGCCAGCGCATTGCGAGTCACGGACTGAGTGAGGGCTCCGGATAATCCCAGCGCACAGCCCACCAGAATGGCCGTCAGCGCACGAGGCATGCGCCAATCCAAAACCACCAGACGCTCAATGCGGGTGCCCTGGCCGGTGAACAGCACCTCCAGCACACGAGCCGGGGACACAGGATAGTCACCCAGGCCGATGGAGACCGCCGCTAGCAAGACGATCGCCACGAGCAGCAATAGAGACACCGTCAACGCGCGAGGGCGCCAGACCACAGAAAATGAGCCCACGCGGAATGGCGGGCGCCCAGGGATAGTGGAAGAGGTAGGGCGGGCAAGGAGGGAACTCATTAAATGGCCACCACCCGGCGTCGATAAATAAGGGCGATGAAGAACGGCGCGCCCACGAACGCGAGGATGATGCCTACTTGCAACTCGCCCGGACGAGCGATCAGACGGCCCACCACGTCTGCGAACAGCATCATCACCGCACCCGTCAGGGCAGAGTAAGGGAGGATCCAGCGGTAATCAGGGCCCGTGATGGCGCGCACGAGGTGCGGGACCACCAGGCCGATGAAGGTGATGGGGCCGGCGGCAGCTGTCGCGGCACCGGCCAGCAGTGCGATCAGAGCCATGCCAATCAGGCGGGCGCGCTGGGTGTTGATGCCCAGTCCGGAGGCGATGTCATCGCCCAGATTCAGGAGGTTTAGCTGCGGTGCCGTGATGAACGCCAGCAGGAGGCCCACCAGGATAAACGGCAGCACGCCGTAGAACACGGTGAGATCCCGGCCCGCGATGGAGCCGACGGTCCAGAAGCGCATGCGATCCAGATTGGCATCGTCAGTGAGGATAAAACCGCTGATGATGGCGCTGAGGACCGCGGACAAAGCCGCGCCGCCGAGGACCAGCGTCATTGGATTGGCCTGTCCTCCTCCTATGGACGCCAAACTAAACACCAACGCAGTAGCAGCGATGGCCCCACCGAACGCCCACATGCTGGTAGCCCACACGGACGTCACACCCAGCAAGGAGAAGCTGGCAACCACGGCCAGGGACGCACCGTAGTTGATGCCGAGAATGCCCGTGTCCGCGAGAGGGTTGCGCGTGTGCCCTTGGATCAATGCACCGGAGGCGCCAAGGGCAGCACCGGCGACTAGGCCCAACAGGGTGCGGGGAATGCGGAGCTCGACGATCACGCGCTGATCCACATTCAGCCCCTCCGCGTGGCCGAACGCCGTGCCGAGATCGCGGAACACGGCGGACACTTCTCCAAAAGGGATCTGCCGTGATCCAAACACGATGCTGGCAACGATGCTGGCGAGCAATAGGAGGAAAAGGACGCCGAGGCCGACGAGGCGACGCGGGATTTTACCTGATGGAGCGCTGGCAGAAGCGTCCGCAGTAGCGTCCGCGCGAGACCCCAGGTGTGATTGAGAAGGGGATTGCGCATGCGGGGTAGAGATAGCCATGCATCCCTCCTTGACGCGTGAAAGTCCATGATCTTAACGGGAGCAAGCTTATATGAACAAGGTAAGCCTAATCAAAGTACTACAAGGAGGGATTGTGGAGCTGTGCAGGTGAGTGTGTGAGCCAGCAGGTGCGGCTAGTGAGGTCGGTCGGCCCTGAATGGCGCCGACCCTACACCTCAGCTCTATGCTTCTGAGCAGGGATTTGGACATGTTTTAGCTGGTTGCTAGGCTAGTCAGGTCTTGCCGTAGGTAGGTACCCCCATGTTCTTTTTTTCGACGCTAACGCGTCAAAATCCCGGGAATGCCACATGACCTGCGGAAAGAGTCTCCCGCTACAAGGGAGAAAAACTGTACATCCACTTTGTTACAGGCCCCTCGCCCGAAGCGGCCGCACGGATAAAGGCAGCGAGCACCCCTAACTACTGAGTTAGGCGGAGCGTGAGTAGCCAGCGATCGTGCGGTACACGCGATTCATCAAGGGTGAGCACGGGAACCGTAACGAAAAAGGCAACAGGTCACTTCACATGACCATGACTGATCCGATTGCGGACATGTTGTCACGAGTGCGCAACGCAAACAATGCGTTCCACGACACCGTGTCTATGCCATCCTCCAAGATCAAGGCCAACATCGCCGAAATCTTGAAGCAGGAAGGCTACATCGCCGACTACTCCGTTAACGACGAGACCGTCGGCAAGACCCTGGAGCTTAACCTGAAGTACGGCCCATCTCGCGAGCGTTCCATCGCTGGCGTGCGTCGTGTTTCCAAGCCGGGTCTGCGCGTTTACGCAAAGTCCACTAATCTGCCAAAGGTTCTCGGTGGCCTGGGCGTGGCTATTATCTCCACGTCCCAGGGTCTGCTGACTGACCGTGAGGCCAACAACAAGGGCGTGGGCGGAGAAGTCCTCGCCTACGTCTGGTAAGAGGAGGTTTAACCATGTCTCGTATTGGCAAGGCACCGGTGACCGTCCCCTCTGGCGTCACCGTCACCATCAACGGCCAGAACGTTGAAGTCAAGGGTCCTAAGGGCACCCTGGCTGAAGAGATTCCGGCACCAATCACCGTGGCTCAGGAAGGCGAAGAACTCGTCGTCTCCCGCCCCGATGACCGCCGCAAGAACCGTTCCCTGCACGGCCTGTCCCGCTCCCTGATCAACAACATGGTCGTGGGCGTTACTACTGGCTACACCATCAAGATGGAAATCTTCGGTGTGGGTTACCGTGTGCAGCTCAAGGGCCAGAACCTGGAGTTCGCACTGGGCTACTCTCACCCAGTCCTGATTGAGGCGCCTGAGGGCATCAAGTTTGCCGTCGACGGAAACACCAAGTTCTCCATCGAAGGCATCAACAAGCAGCAGGTTGGACAGATCGCCGCTAACATCCGCCGTCTGCGGAAGGATGACCCATACAAGGGTAAGGGCATCCGTTACGAAGGCGAGCAGGTCCGTCGCAAGGATGGAAAGACGGGTAAGTAATGAGCAACAACGCAACGAACAAGGAAGGCCAGCGTTTGCCGGTGGGCAAGGACATCTCCACCCGCCGTCGAAACGCTCGCGCACGTCGCCACTTCCGTATCCGCAAGACCCTGTCCGGCACCCCAGAGACTCCACGTCTCGTTGTGCACCGTACCTCTCGTCACATGCACGTTCAGGTCATCGACGACACCGTCGGTCACACCCTGTGCGCTGCGTCCACCCTCGAAGCAGAGGTCCGTGGAGTCGAGGGCGACAAGAAGGCACGTGGCGCCAAGGTTGGCGAACTGATCGCACAGCGTGCGAAGGAAGCTGGCATCGAGGCAGTCGTCTTCGACCGCGCTGGCTACCAGTACCACGGCCGCGTCGCCGCTCTGGCTGACGCCGCCCGCGAAGGTGGTCTGAAGTTCTAATGACCACCAACACCATGAACTCCAACGGAAGGAACGCGTGATGTCGGAACGTGACCGTAACGGCGGACGCTCCGCCGATAACAACCGCAACGATCGCAACGAGCGCGGCGGCCGCAACGACCGCGGTGGCCGTAACGATCGTCGCAACAACCAGCAGGACGAGCGCAACCAGTACATCGAGCGCGTCGTCACCATCAACCGTGTGTCCAAGGTCGTCAAGGGTGGTCGTCGCTTCAGCTTCACCGCTCTGGTGATCGTGGGTGACGGCCAGGGCATGGTCGGTGTCGGCTACGGCAAGGCCAAGGAAGTCCCGGCTGCTATCCAGAAGGGTGCCGAGGAAGCTCGCAAGAACTTCTTCCGTGTCCCGATGATCAACGGCACCATCACCCACCCGGTGCAGGGCGAGGCCGCAGCAGGCGTCGTCATGCTGCGTCCGGCTGCACCAGGTACCGGTGTTATCGCCGGTGGCGCAGCCCGCCCGGTGCTGGAGTGCGCTGGCGTCCAGGACATTCTCTGCAAGTCGCTCGGCTCGCCGAACGCCATCAACGTTGTTCACGCAACGGTGGCCGGTGCTGTTGCAAAGTTGGGGCAGTAGAAAGACCGACGTGAAATAATCAGAGCCATGGGCATCTTCTCCGGTCGGCATTTCCCCCGTGACATCATCCTGTGGGCGGTGCGGTGGTACTGCCGCTACGGCGTGAGCTACCGCGACCTCGAAGAAATGATGACCGAGCGGGGTGTGCCAGTCGATCACACCACGATCTACCGCTGGGTGCAGAAATACGCCCCTGAGCTGGATAAGCACACTCGCTGGTACCGGCAGGTACCCGACTGGCAGGCCCGGTCCTGGCGGGTGGATGAGACCTATATCCGGGTCGGCGGCACGTGGTGCTATCTCTACCGGGCTATTACCGCCGGTGGGCAGACCTTAGACTTCTACCTCTCACCAAAACGGAATGTGGCTGCGGCCAAGCGTTTCCTAGCCAAGACGCTACGATCGAATACGACAGCCGGGTCCCCGCGGGTCATCAACACCGACAAGGCACCAGCTCTGGCCAAGGCAATATCCGAGCTGAAGGCGGAGGGAATCTGCCCTCAGACGGTGGAGCACCGGCAGGTGAAATACCTGAACAACGTTCTCGAGGGAGATCATGGCCGACTTAAAAGAATCCTGGGACCGAAGGGGGCGTTCAAAAACCGAATTTCCGCCTACCGGACGTTGAAAGGGATGGAAGCGATGCATTCATTACGGAAAGGTCAGGGCACGATGTTTGCTTATGGGCACCCCAATCCGGACGCGGTGATCGTCAACCGGGTCTTCGAGACGGCCTGAGAACGCCAGCACGCAGCGGCCATCAGGAAATGAGAAACTGGGTCGTCTCGGCTCTCCGCCCAACTTTGCAACAGCACCTATCATATATAGTACATGCCAGCTAAAGGCTTTCATCTTTACACAGCGTTGGATTTGTACTCGCGCAAGGTTGTGGGATGGACTGTCCAACACCGGCAGGAAAAGACCATCGCTACACGCCTGATTGAACAAGTCATTGCTGACCAGGAGCTCAACGGTCACAGCGTTGAAGTCGTACACACCGACAACGGCAAAGTCATGACCTCACACATGATGAAGGACATGCTGGATGAACACGGCGTGCAGCTGTCATTAATTCGGCCGAATGTTTCGAATGACAACCCATTTGAAGAGTCATCACATCGCACAATCAAGCATCACCGCTATGCGTTAGAAACCTATGATGATATCCAGCATGCGCAGAAAGTCATCGGCAGGATTATCGACGAATACAATAACCGTGACCGCCACAGCGGGCTGAATGGATACACACCTAGTGAAGTGTATTCAGGCACGTGGCGTGACATCCTTGAACATCGCCGAGCAAAGGAAACCGTCTACTACGCGACGCACCCGCACCGCAGACCCAGACCCCGGAAATCCGTCTACAAGCCACCACCTAAAACGGTAGAAATCAACAACGGCAAACCCCTAGCGCCCGAGACATCGAGCGCGTAAAGTAACAACCACGTCAAACAGGGGGATGTTCACAACTCAAAGGCAGGCGCCGATCGAGGGCAAAGGGACCAAAGTAAGAGGACCAAACTAGAAGGACCACCAAGCAAGCCTTTCCACATCCCCGGCCGGCTGGTTACTTATAGGCCGAGAAGCCCGTAATCTTCTTGCCCATGATGAGGGACTGCACAGTGTCGGTGCCCTCGTAGGTGTGCATGGCCTCAATGTCCGCGAAGTGGCGAGCGATATCGTTTTCCAGCAGGATGCCGACTCCACCGAGCATGTCGCGGGCGTCAGCGGCGATGCGCCGCGCGGCACGCGTGTTGTGGAGTTTGGCCGCCGAGGCTTGCTCCGGGGCCAAGGTGCCAGCTTCCTCGCGCTGGGAGACCTCGCGGCAGGTGAGCATCATTTGGCTGAGATCCAAGACCATGTTGGCAAGGCGCTGCTGGATGATTTGGGCTTTGGCCAGTTCACGGCCGAATTGAACGCGTTCGAGCACATAGGAGCGGGCAATCTCGTAGCAAGCCACCGCAGAGCCGAGCGCCATCCAGGACACGCCGATACGGGTGGAGGTCAGGACGCGGGAGACATCCTTGAAGCTGCGGCAGCCCGGAAGTTGGTTGGCGGCAGGAATGCGGCAATCGGTCAGCGTGATGTGTGCCTGGTGGATCGCACGCAGAGAAAGCTTGCCCTCAATCACGGTGGCGGAGTAGCCGGGGGTTTCCTGCGGGACGATGAAGCCGCTGACGTTGCCGTCTTCCATACGGGCGTAGATGATGGTGATGCCGCCAGAGGCACCGTTGCCAATCCACTTCTTCTCGCCGTTGAGAACCCACTCGTCGCCATCGCGAACCGCGGTCGTCTCGAGTGCGATGGAGTCCGAACCGTGCGCGGGCTCGGTCAGGCCGAATGCGCCGAGCAGCGAGCAGTCAGCCATCTGCGGCAAGTACGAAGCCTTCTGTTCCGCCGAGCCCAACATGGCAATAGAGCGCATAGCCAACCCCGCCTGGACCGCAATCACGGTGCCCATCGAGGCATCCGCACGAGTGATCTCCATAAGTGTTAGGCCAGCACCAAGCGTGGACATCTGCTCGTGGCCTTCCACAGCCAGGCCATCAGTCATCACATCCAAGGAACCCAAACGCTCCACCAGGTCCAGCGGATACTCAGAAGCTTGCCAGTACTTGTTGATCACCGGGTCGGAGTACTCGCGGAATTGAGCAGCACGTTTCCAGCCAGCAGCATCGGCCTCAGAGAGGTCGTCGAAGACGCCGAGGAAGTCAGTGGTGCGCTCAAAGAGGTTGTGGGACATGGTTGCTTCTCCAGGTAATACGAATGGCGATTAGCCACAATTGTGACGTGAATCTCGACACCTGTCAAGCAGTTGCCCTGTACACTAACCACCATTAGCTAGAACAGGAGGACGCCCCACCGTGGCCAACCAAAAACGTCGCGCCCAAATCGCCGCCGCCGCGCTCGACCTCTTCGACCAGCGCGGCTACCACGCCACGGGCATGGAGGACATCGCTAGGGCCGTCGGCATGCGGGCCTCCAGCCTCTACAATCACTTCTCCTCCAAGCAAGAACTCCTCGCCGAGGTCACCATTACCGCCATGGAGGACCTCCTCCGCGCTAACGCTGCCGGACTCGCGGGCTTGAAAGACCCACGCGAGAAGCTCGTCGCCACCATGAAAGCCCACGTCATCTACCACGCCACTCACGCCCGGCGCGTCCGCGTGGTCAACAACGAGCTCACCAACCTCGAAGAACCACACAAGTCAGTCGTCCTGCAGCTACGCCGCGACTATGTCGCGCGCTGGATGGCCATCGTCAACGACGGCGACTTCCGCGCCGAAAACTTGAAAATCGCCTGCTGGTCGCTCATCGATATGGGCATCGGTGTGGCCCAATGGTTTAACCCCGACGGTGAGTTCACCGCCGAGGCTTTAGGGGATATGTACGGCCAGTTCGCCTTGCGCCAACTTACTTAGGGAGCGCAGCCAATCGGCTGTTCCTCCTCACGGCCATCGGGGTACTGCACGCGGACGCGGGAGTAGACCTCAGCGTGGTAGCCACACGCCTCGCGCTTATCGACGACCACCTTTACCCTCTCCTCATTGAACTTACCCTCCGCACAGTTGGGGTCGCAGTCATTCTCGATGGCCACGCCGTCAGCCTCCGCGGAATCGGCTCCCCAGTTCTTCCATTCCAGCTGGTTAACCAGGTAGTTATTGTCAGCGCATGCCAGCGAGATGCGGTCCGGGCCCTCCAAGCCTGTGACGGAGACGCAGTCAAGAATGGCCGTGGCATCCACGGTGGTTTCCACGTCTGGGCCTACCAGCCCCACCACGCGCACCAGCTGGCCGCTGGCAGGGAGGACGGAGAAGGAGACCTTATCAGCATCACGAATCACGGTGACAAGTTCGTCGTCACCTTCGCCTTCGACGCTGCCCACATCGTTGCCGTCGGTATCCGCCAGAATGTCGTAGGTGATCTTCTGCTGTTCACTGCTCAGTCCAGGCTGGAGCAGCAATTCCAGCGCACCGAGGGCGCGGTTGGGGAAGGTATCCGCAAGCTTTTCCAGCTGCGCACGGTCGGTCGCGATGACGAGGTCCTCTGGGTTCACCGAAGGCTGCGGGTCAAAGCCCGGGACCTCTCCCTGCGAGGAGACCTCCACGGCACCACCCGCATCCACCGCATATTCGGTAATCGCGGTGGCATCGCCGAGGGTATCGACGCGCTTCATGTACTCCTTGGCCGTAACACCTTTATCTACGGCATCCGGCTGCGCACCGGCGGCCTCGCCAGCCTGGGTCAAAATCTCCGAAGCCGAGGCCACCGGCTCCGAGTTATTCAGCAGTGGGAACGCTCCGCCGACCAACGCGAGGACCGCCACGCCGGCCGCAGCGTAGGTCCATGTCGGGCGCCCCTTGGTGATGCGGGCGAGGGTGGCTTCGGAGTGCTTGAGGGAATCGTCGGAAAGCGCGGCGTCTGGAACGGGGTTTGCCTGACGTAGCTGGTCGAGAGAGTTAGGCATCGGTTTCTCCTGTGAGTTCAGATAGATGAGTACGAGCGCGGTGCAGGCGCACGCGGACGTTGTTGCGGGAAATGCCCAGGACCTCGGCGATCTCCGGGTGGTCGAGCCCCTCCCAGGCATGGAGGGTCAGTATTTCCTGGTCGGCATAGGGAAGGCGCAGGAAAGCTTCGCTGATATCGAGGCTTAAGTCGACGGCGTCATAGCCGGCATAGGATTCCAGCTCATGATCGTCGAGGTTCTCCGTTTCCCTACGGGTGCGGTAGAACTCGCGCATGACATTGCGGGCGATGCCATACAACCAGGGCAGGGGCGTGCCGCGCATCGAATCGAAGCCGGCCCAGGCACGCTCGAAGACGTCAGCAGCCAGCTCTTCGGCATGGCTCGGTGGGACACGGCGGCGCAGATAGGCCAACACCGCCGGGTAATGCTCGCGGAAGAGACGGGAAAATTCCCGCTTCCGCGAACCAGGCAAAGTTAGAACAGACACTAAAAATCTCCAGATTACTGATGGGCTCACTAGGTATGTGGCAACTGATAGCCCAGCGTTACACAGAACTTCTCTAATGGTTTACTAGAAGGGCTATGGAACCACTCGAGCTCTCTGCCCTCACGGGAAATCAGTCGCGGACGTACGGCACCCGCAAGATCACCGCAGACATGGTCTCGGCGCCGGTGCACGTGGCGATCGCGCTGTGGGACGAGCGCTGGGACTCCGCAGAGGACGGGACTATCGACGGCTGGGTCATCGCCGTCAACACGAAAAAGACCCGCTTCGTGCGCAAGGGCCAAATCCGCACCGGCGACATCGTAGAGGTCGCTGTCCGCGAGCTAGAGAAAGCCACCAAGAACATTCGAGGGCGGAAGTGGATTGTCACGGGACGCCGGCAAACTGCATTGCGCGCCGCGCTCGAAGAGCGTGGCTATACGGTGACGGGAAGCTTTGCGGAGGAGAATAGGGCGTCGCGAAGCGCGAGCTCCGTACGGCGCAAAGAAGCCGGCATTACCGCGCGCCGCGCCAAAAAGGAAGGCGAGGCGCCCCGCACGAAGGAGGTCGTAAAGGTAGAAACCCCCACAGCACGCTGGTGGCCGAACTTCTCTAAAGCCTCATCCTGGCCGAAGGGCACCACGGTGCGCATCGCGACCGATGCCTCCTCGGATACCGTATTTAAAGGCTCAATGTGCTTCGTGGCGGGCAATGGCGACTACCGCTTGCGTACCCGCGAAACCTCCGCGAGTACCGACGAGTTGGAGCTCGAATCCCTCACCTTGGCACTGAAATACCTGCTCAAGGTCAACGCCACGAAGGCGATCATTGAATCCGACTCCGTCGCCGCGTTGGACGCGGTGCAGCAGATCCGGACGAAAGGTTCGAAGGCCATGCGCTCACGGGGCGTGTGGCGCGGCTTGTCAGCGGGGTCGCGTTCGCGCTTCCAGCAGGCCTGGAACGACATTGACGGCATCTGCGATGTCACGATTCGCCGCGTGATGGGCCATGCCGGTGACCCGCTCAACCGAGCTGCCGACCAGATTGCATACATGGGTCTGCGTGCCATTGCGCATCCACGAAAGCAATCGCAGCCTACGCTCATGGAAGGAATTAGCAAGGCGCTGTCCAAGCTTTGATTCGGGGCTGCGACCACCTGTGGCCTAGGGTTATTCATATGACCAATCCCTTTGACTCAAACCCCTTCGAGGAGTCGGCCGAACCTTTCCGTGGCCGCGGGGCTAGTCCTTTCGCGGAGCCTTCTACAATCCCTTCCGTAGATCCTGCTGCCGACCCTTTCGCCCAGTCTTTTGCCGAGCCTCAGCGCGCCAACGCTCCGGCCCCATTGCCGGACTATGCACCGGTTCATTCTCCCGAGCACGAACAGCAATCAACGGGCGGCAGGGTTCACCGCTTCTCCATCTTCAAGGGCGTGCTGAGTCTGTTCTCGTTCTTGATAGGCTTTGCCGCCCTGACCAGTGGCGACGTACTCTTCGGTGTCGGCTTCGGTTTGCCCGGAGCGTGGTACTTCATCAAGGCGCTGGAACAGAAGACCAACCCAACTACCCCGCAAAAGCGCCACTGGTTTGTCATCTGGTTCATCGCGATTCTTCTGGTAATCATCGGCACCTAGCCTTTCGTCCCAGCTCTGTCTGTGCCTCAGCCTTGAGCTTCTGCACAGATGGTCCCTGTAGTCCGGTCCCTTTACCCTGCAAAGGGACCACTTGGGGTCGGTTTAAAGGCCACACATGGTCCCTTTACAGGGTAAAGAAACCAAAGTTGAGGGACCATCTACACGGAGCGGCTAGCTGCGCAGAGCTGCTAGCTGCGCAGAGCCGAAGCCGGCTTCCAAGCAACCACCCGACGCCACACGATGCGCAGCAGCGAATGGGGTGTGGCCACGACCTCGCGAAGATAATTCCAGGCGCGATCCTTTGCTGGGGTACGAACGCCATGCACGTGAACCCGAATCCCCAGATGCCATGCCCACATCCGCGTGCGTAGAACGTGAAAATCATTCGTCACGACGCGAAAATAGGTGTAGTCAGGACACAGCACATGGGCACGCTCAAGGTTTTCATTCGTGCTGGTCGCTACCGGCTCAACGACGATGCGCCCCGCGTTCACTCCCCGCTCAATGAGGTAGCGCGCCATGGCGTCCGCTTCCCCGAAGCCGGAGACGATGACCGGTTCCTCCGGCATCACGCGGGCAGCCACCACCGCGCGGTCAAGGCGGCTGCGCAGCAGCGATCCCGGCTGGCCATCCACCACGCGCGCGCCCAACACTAGAACCGGAAACTGCATGCCATTTAGCTTAACGTGCATACTGGTCTGCATGAGCATGTGCGTAGTCGGGTCCATCAACGCTGACCTCGTGGTCCACACCGCACGGCATCCGAAGCCGGGCGAAACATTGTTGGGCCACGGCGGTGAGATTACTGCGGGTGGCAAAGGAGCTAACCAGGCGGTGGCGGCCGCACTGCTGGGCGCGCCGGTCACCTTTGTGGGCGCGGTGGGCAGCGACGCTTATGCGGCGCCCGCCATGCGCTACCTTGAGGCCAGCGGCGTGAACCTTGAACATGTTGCCCGCACCGACGAGGTCACGGGCCTCGCCGTCATCACTGTGGATGGGCAGGGCGAAAACACCATCATCGTGGTGCCGGGAGCCAATGCGCTTGTCGACGCCCCCTTCGTCACCGCCCACTCCTCCCCCATCACCGAATCGGAGCTGGTTCTCCTCCAGGGAGAAATTCCCGCTGATGGCTTTGCCAAGGCCGTCGAGCTCGCGACGAGCCGGGTGGTGATCAACTTGGCGCCCGTTGTGAAGGTGGACAGGGATGCACTGCTGAAGGCAGATCCGCTGCTGGCCAATGAACACGAGGCCGGTCTCATCTTGGAACAGCTGGGGTTGAGCGGTGAAGGCGCGCCAGCACAGTTGGCGCAGCGTTTAAGGGAGGCTGGCTTTGCCTCGGTGGTTCTCACGCTGGGCGCGAAGGGGGCGCTCGTCGCCGAGGGGACTTCCCTCGTGGCAGTCCCCTCCCCGCAGGTCACTGCGGTGGATACCACGGGCGCGGGCGATGCCTTCGCCGGCGCGCTGTGCGCGCGACTTCTGAAGGGCGATTCGCTGGTGGAGGCGGCGCGCTATGCTGCCCGGGTCGGGGCTTTCGCCGTGACCGGCGCGGGCGCGCAGGCCTCCTACCCCGACCGGGACACCGAGCTACCTAGCTAACTACTCCCCCAGAAGCTGGGAACGCAGGTTCGCGTCCTTCTTCTCCACCTCAGCGGCCATGTTTTCCTGGTACTCAGCCATCTTCTCCACCAACGCGGGATCACCGGCGGAAAGGATACGCACGGCAAGCAGGCCGGCGTTTTTCGCGCCGCCGATGGACACCGTAGCTACCGGCACTCCGCCCGGCATCTGCACGATGGAGAGTAGAGAATCAAGACCATCGAGATCCTTGAGTGCGCGCGGAATACCGATGACCGGAAGCGGCGTAGCCGCGGCCACCATTCCCGGCAGGTGTGCGGCACCACCAGCGCAGGCGATGATGGCCTTCAGCCCGCGTTCATGCGCGGACTTGGCATAGGCCAGCATCTTCTCCGGGGTGCGGTGAGCGCTGACCACACCGACCTCGAACGGCACACCGAATTCGGCGAGCACCTCGGCGGCCGGCTTGACGGTAGGCCAATCCGAATCAGACCCCATGATCAGGCCAACAAGCGGTTCCATGACATCTCTCCTTTAAGCGTTGGAATCCTCCGCCCACTGAGCGTGGACGAGGTAATGGGCAGCATCGGCGGCAATGCGGCGCGTGTCAGCGACATCCTCGCCGATGACATTAACGTGACCAATCTTGCGGCCGGTCTGGTGGTCCTTGCCGTAGAGGTGGACCTTGGCCTCTGGGTAGCGCTCCATGACTTCGCGGACGCGGTCGGGCATCGGCATGGCTGGATCCTTTTCTGCGCCGAGGACGTTGGCCATGACTGTCACCGGAGCCAGCGGCTCAGTGGAGCCCAGCGGCAGGTCCAGCACGGCCCGTAGGTGCTGCTCAAACTGCGAGGTCACGCAACCATCCTGGGTCCAGTGTCCGGTGTTGTGCGGGCGCATGGCCAGCTCGTTGACGGCAATATCCTCATGGATGTGCGGCCCCGGAGCGCCGGAGGCAGAAGCGATGATGGAACCGGCGTCTTGCTCGGCAGCGAAGGCAAAGAGCTCGACGGCCAACACACCGGTCACGCCGAGTTCAGTAGCTACCTTGATACCCACCTGCATGGCGTGCTCAGCAAGCTCAGGAGAGAGGTCCGGAGCGGGCGCGAAGGCCTCGGCGCAGATGCCATCGCGCTGCACGGACTCGGTGACCGGCCAGGCTTTGACCTCACCGGAGGGGCGGCGAGCCACAAGAACGGACAGCTCGCGAGTCAGATCAACTTTCTCTTCCGCCATGAGCGGAGTATCCGCGACGAGAAGCTCCTCTACTAGCGGTTCTAGCTCCTCCGCAGAGGGGAACCATACGCCGTGGCCGTCGTAACCGCCGCGGCGGGCTTTGAGGCACACGTGCCCGTCGACAAGCGCGGCGAACTCTCGCGCATCCTCCACCGACTCGATAGCGGCAAAGCGCGGCACCGGGGCGCCCAATTCAGAAAGCTTCTGACGCATGAGCAGCTTGTCCTGCGCGTAGAGGAGTGCGGAAGGCTGGGGCTGGACGTTGTAGGAGGCGTCGATAAGCGCGCGCACATGCTCCGTCGGTACATGCTCGTGTTCAAAGGTCACCGCGTCTGCGCCCTCTGCGGCCTTAACCAGAACGTCATAGTCGTGGTAATCACCAAGAACGACGTCGGGAATGACCTGCGCGGCGGACTTGCCCGGCTCGGATGCCAGGAGGCGCAGATGGATGTCGAGCTCAGCCGCGGCCGGCTGCATCATGCGCGCAAGCTGGCCATCTCCAAAAACAGTAACGGTTGGTTTGTGTTGTTCACTCACTCCTTCAATACTAGCCTTGGGGCCATGATTGTCCGGCATACCATCTTCCAAAACTCGCTCATGACCGCCCTGTTGGACGGTATTTACGACGGCGAAATGACCATTGGTGAGCTTTTGGGTAAGGGCAATTTCGGCATCGGCACCTTCGATGCGCTGGACGGGGAGATGATCATCCTCGACGGCATCTGCTACCAGCTGCGCGGTGATGGCACCGCAACCGTCGCCGACCTTGACCAGGGCACCCCTTTCGCCGTCGCCACCAATTTCGTACCCCGCATTAAGGTGGCCGCGCCCAAGGGTCTCAAGCGCGAGGAGCTGTCCTCCTTCATTGATGATCTGGAGCCCTCGGCCAATTACATGTATGCGGTTCGCATCACCGGCCGTTTCAGCTCCGTGGTGACCCGCACGGTGGTCAAGCAATCCAAGCCCTATCCGCCTCTGACCCAGGCGGTCGGCGGCGATAAGGAGCTCCGTTTTAGCGACGTCGATGGCATCATCGGCGGCTTCCGTACCCCGGTCTTTGAGAAGGGCATTTCGGTACCAGGCTGCCACGTTCACTTCATTGACGCTGAGCGTACGTCCGGCGGCCATGTGCTGGACTACACCGTGGATGAAGCCACGATTGAGCTGTGCCCGGGAACCGATTTGGAGCTGCGCCTGCCGCTGACCCACGAGTTCCGCTCAGCGAACCTGGCACCGGAAGATCTCGATTCCCAGCTACACACGACTGAGATTAAGAACTAGCCCCAGACCGGCTGTTCGTTGAGGATATCCTCAACGCGCTTGGCCTTGGGGATGGCCGGAAAGTACATCGGCCGCTCATAGCCATGCAGCGCGAGTGAAATGCCGCCGCGGCGTCGGCGAGCCCCGCGAATATCGCTTAGCGGAATCGAGTCGACGCGCTTGCCCTCGCGGGCGATGACGCGCAGGTTGGTCACGATGAAGCGCTTGCGGCGCGCTTTGATGAGAGGAACGATAAAGCGCCACACCGCCAGCAGCGCCCACAGGGCAACAAGGCCATTGCGAAGTGCCAAGTCAATGCCGTTGTAATCGCACCAGCCGATGGCAATCCAGCACACGCCGGTGACCACGACGAGCTCGAGAAACGGGAAGAGCAGCGTGCGAAACGGCGCTGTCATATCCGCGCGGGCCACTTCGCCGCGTCCCATCTCCATGAGGTTCATGGGCACATGATACCCACCTGCTCACGCAACCCGACTAAGCGGCACTCAGTTCATGGTGGTGCAGAGAGCGCCTTCTAAACGGCATCTTCTAGACGGCATCAGTCAACGGGCATCTTTGCCTCTAAAAACGCCTTGCGGGGTCTCCATATGGCGTTTTCAGGGATGAAAACGCCCTTTGAGATATGCCTTTTAGCGGATGCCTGATAGAGAGGGGCGCGTGCTTAACGACGCTCCCCCTCCCGACAAAAGCTCAAAAGCTACTGTGCAGCGGGCCGCAGGTGGATGACATCGCCGGCGGAATAGTATTCGCCACCAACATTGATGCGGCCATCATCAGCCACGCCTTCAACAGTGCCGGTAACATCACCGGTCGGGGCTTCGAGGCGCACTTCTTGGCCAATCGAAGAGCAGACCTTGCGGTAATCTGCCATGAGCTGCGGATCCTGTTGTTCCCACTGGTTGATGCGGCAGCGCAGGTTCTTCAGCACGGTGATGGCGAGTTCGGTGCGGTCAGTATCCCGCCCCTCAAGCGCCAAAGAGGTCGCGGCCTCAATAGGCAGCTCTTCGCGAGTCAAGGTGACGTTGATGCCCATCCCCACGACGACGCGCGCGGACGGCGGGTTCGCCGCTTGGGTCTTCGGCGCTACCTCGGTCTTGTTGATTTCCGCCTTATTCACTTCCGCCTTGGAGACCTCCGTCTTCGGCGCGGACTTGAAAGCCTCGCCCACTGGGCCGGCCTCGGCGAGGATGCCGCACAGCTTCTTGCCGTCAATGTGGACATCATTGGGCCACTTGAGTACCGCTCCTTCGACGGAATCGGTCACAGCCAGGCCCGCGGCCAGCGGCAGGGTTCCTAAATGATCCAGCGAATCCGGGAGGATAAGCACGGAGAAAATAAGCTGCGAGCCGGCCGGGCTGACCCAGTGACGGCCCAAACGGCCCTTGCCGGCGAGTTGCTCATTGGCTAGCAGGACAGTGCCATCAGCCACCTTGTCTGCCTGCATGAGGTCGGTATTGGTCGAGCCAGTGGACTCGGTGTACTCAATGACGGCGAAGTCATCCGCCACGGCTTCACGGATACGGTCCAGATCAAGAGCAGTCATGGTGACCGATCCTACTCGCTGCTGTCGAGCACCTCACTGCAGCTGAGTGTCAGTAACGAGTGTTAGGGTTACTGCATGGCAAAGGTCACATTTGAGAACGTCGGCATCACCTATCCCCGTGCCGAGAACCCCACGGTCAAGGACCTCAATCTCGAGATTGCAGATGGCGAGTTCCTAGTCCTCGTCGGCCCCTCCGGTTGCGGTAAGTCCACCACCCTGCGCGCACTGGCTGGTTTGGAGCCGATCTCCAGCGGTCGCATTCTTATCGACGACACAGACGTCACCGGCCTCGAGCCGGGCGAGCGCGACATCGCGATGGTCTTCCAGAACTACGCGCTCTACCCACACCTCACTGTAGCAGAGAACATGGGCTTCGCCCTCAAGTTGGCCAAGCGCCCGAAGGCAGAAATCAAGGCCAAGGTGGAAGAAGCCGCCAAGACCTTGGGGCTGACCGACTATCTCAAGCGCAAGCCCAAAGACCTTTCCGGCGGTCAGCGCCAGCGCGTGGCCATGGGCCGTGCCATCGTGCGCGAGCCGAAGGCATTCCTCATGGATGAGCCGCTGTCCAACCTCGACGCCAAGCTGCGCGTGCAGACCCGCGCGGAGCTGGCAAGCCTCCAGCAGCGCCTAGGCACCACCACCATCTACGTCACCCATGACCAGGTGGAAGCTATGACGATGGGAGATCGCGTTGCCGTACTCAAGGATGGCGTGCTCCAGCAGGTAGCCCCTCCACGCGAGCTGTACGACGCACCGGCGAACGAGTTCGTCGCGGGTTTCATCGGTTCCCCGGCCATGAATATCTTCGACTACAACGGCGGCCGCATCGGCGTGCGCCCGGAGAAGATGTTCATCAACAAGGGCCCGCTGGGCTTCCAGGGTGTCGTGGACTTCGTGGAAGAGCTCGGCGCCGAGTCCTTCGTGTATGTCACCGTGGGCGAACAGCGCTTCGTAGCCCGGGCGCAGGGCGAGGCGCCCCAGCGCGGCGACGACGTCGTGCTGACCTTCAATCCCCGCGAGGCGCACCGCTTCGATCCGGAGACCGGTGAGCGCATTAACGACTAACGAGCGCACCCACGGCTAATAGGGGGTAGTTTCACCCCCGTTTCTAGTGAGATTAACGCCAAAACCACATGCACTGTGGACCTGATCCCTTATTTTGAAGTCACCAGAAGTTTTCCGAAAGGTGAATATTCCATGAAGAAGCCGTTTCTTCCCAGCTCCCTGTGTACGGTTCGTCGCGGTGTCATTGCCACCACAGCTGCACTCGCGCTGACCTTGGCCGGATGCTCGTCCAGCGATGACTCCTCCTCCGACGCTGGCTCGGACGCCGCCACCAAGGACACGGACGGCCGCGGGCCCATCACCTTTGCCATGGGCAAGAACGATACCGACAAGATCACCCCCATTATCGAAGCGTGGAACGCCGAGCACCCGGACGAGAAGGTCGAGCTCAAGGAGCTCGCTGGCGAGGCCGACGCTCAGCGTGAGACCCTGGTGCAGTCCCTGCAGGCAGGCAACTCTGACTACGATGTCATGGCGCTCGATGTGGTGTGGACCGCTGACTTCGCCGCTAACCAGTGGCTGGCGCCACTGACCGGTGACCTCGAGGTGGACACCTCCGACCTGCTGGAGCCCACCGTCGAGTCCGCCACCTACAACGGCACCCTCTACGCGCTGCCGCAGAACACCAACGGCCAGCTGCTCTTCCGCAATACCGACCTCGTTGACAAGGCTCCGGAGAAGTTCGCGGACATCGCGTCTGCCTGTGAAGCCATCAAGGACGATGCTGCCTGCCTGACCACCCAGCTCAAGCAGTACGAGGGCCTCACCGTGAACACCGCCGGCTTCATCGAGGGCTGGGGCGGCTCCATCCTGGATGACGAGGGCAATGTCACCGTCGACTCCGACGAGGCCAAGGAAGGCCTGCAGGCGCTTGTCGACGCCTACGAGGACGGCACCATCTCCAAGGACTCCACCGCCACAACGGAGGAGGAGACGAACCTCGCCTTCACCGAGGGCAAGACCGCCTTCGCCATTAACTGGCCGTACATGTACACCAACGCTGAGGACAAGGGCATCAAGTTCGAGGTTCAGCCACTGGTGGGCAAGGACGGCGTCGGTGTATCCACCCTGGGTGGCTACAACAACGGCATCAACATCAACTCGGAAAACAAGGCCACTGCCTTGGACTTCATCAAGTTCATCATCAACGAAGAGAACCAGAAGTCCTTCGCTGAGGCATCCTTCCCGCCGGTCCTGGCTTCCATCTACGATGATGAATCCCTGGTCGAGGAGTTCCCATACCTCCCGGCTCTGAAGGAGTCCCTGGAGAACGCCGCTCCGCGTCCGGTCTCCCCGTTCTACACCGCCATTTCCAAGGCCGTGCAGGACAACGCCTACGCAGCACTGACCGCTGGCAAGTCTGTCGATGACGCTACGAAGGACATGAAGGCAGCCATCGAGGCAGCGTCGCAGGGTTAATCCTCCCCGCGAGTATGGGGCGCGAGTAAGTCCACCGAGACTTGCCCGCGCCCCCTTCGTTGATCTTGGCCAACCCGAGCTACAAAGTAGCGGCTACTGCGTGCATAACACCGATGTCCGGAGCACCCGCTATGATTTTCACAACTGTCCCCTAATATCCTGACAACTTTCACCCCCTACAACTTTCACACTGTAGAAAGGCAGGCACCGCATGGCTGGTAGAACGCGTACTGCGGATTCGCGCAAGCAGTATCTGCAGGCAGCCGGCCTCATCGCGCCCGCGCTCATTGCGCTGGCCGTGGTGATTGGCTATCCCATCGTGCGAGCTGTCATGTTGTCCTTCCAAGGCAATAAGCGGCTCAACCCCACCACGGGCGTATTCGAGGAAGGCTCGTTTGCGGGCCTAGAGAACTACCTCTACTGGATTACCAACAGGTGCATGTCCGCTACGGGCCAGGCCGCCAGGTGTCCCGACGGCGTTATTGCGACGGACTTCTGGCCGGCGGTGAAGATTACGCTTTTCTTCACCGTCGTGACCGTGGCTCTGGAAACCATCCTCGGCATGGTCATGGCGCTGGTCATGAACGGCGAGTATCGCGGCCGTGGCCTCGTTCGTGCTGCGGTGCTCATTCCGTGGGCTATTCCGACGGCGGTTACGGCAAAGCTGTGGCAGTTTATGTTCGCTCCGGATGGCATCATCAACTCGCTCATCGGTGAGCGCATCGCGTGGACCACGGACCCGTTTTATGCGCGCCTTGCGGTCATCATCGCAGACGTGTGGAAGACCGCACCATTTATGGCCCTGCTTATCTTGGCCGGTCTGCAGATGATTCCGCGTGATGTGTACGACGCCGCGCGCGTCGACGGCGCCTCCCGTATCCAAACTTTCTTCACCATCACCCTGCCACTCGTGAAGCCGGCGCTCATGGTAGCTATTCTCTTCCGCACGCTTGATGCACTGCGCATGTACGACCTGCCGGTCATCATGATCTCGGCGTCCTCCAACTCGCCCACCGCCACGATTTCCCAGCTGGTGGTGGAAGATATGCGCCAAGGAAACTTCAACTCCGCCTCCGCACTGTCCACGCTGATCTTCTTGCTCATCTTCACCGTGGCCTTCATCCTCGTGCGCTTCTTGGGCGCGGACGTCGGCGGTGCGGCACGTGACAAACGCACTAAGAAGGACAAGGAGCCTGCAGCATGAAAAAATTCGGCCACTACCTTGGCATCCTCTTCATCATGTTCTGGGGCCTAGCCCCCTTCTACTGGATGGTTGTCACAGCGCTTCGCGATAAAGCCCATACCTTTGACACCACCCCGTGGCCTACGCACGTAACCCTGGACAACTTCCGCGACGCTCTGGCCACGGATAAGGGCAACGACTTCCTCAATGCGTTGGGCAACTCTCTGATCATCTCCCTGGCCACGACCGCAGTGGCCGTACTCATCGGCGTGTTTACCGCTTATGCGCTGGCCCGCTATGACTTCCCTGGCAAGGGAATCGTCACGGGCATCATCCTGGCGGCCTCGATGTTCCCCGCTATCGCGCTCGTTACCCCGCTTTTCCAGCTTTTTGGCAACCTTGAGTGGATTGGCACCTACCGCGCGATGATCATTCCGAACATCTCCTTTGCGCTGCCGCTCACCGTCTACACCTTGCTGAGTTTCTTCCGCCAGCTGCCGTGGGAGTTGGAGGAAGCGGCGAGAGTCGATGGGGCGTCGCGAAGCCAGGCCTTCCGCCTCGTGCTCCTACCCTTGGCCGCACCGGCACTGTTTACCACCGCCATCATCGCCTTCATCACAACCTGGAACGAGTTCATGCTGGCCAAGCAGTTGTCCACCACCGCCACTGAGCCGGTGACCGTGGCCATCGCGCGCTTCTCCGGCCCCTCGGCCTTCGAGTACCCCTACGCCGCCACGATGGCAGCCGGCGCGCTGGTGACGATTCCGCTCATCATCATGGTTCTCATTTTCCAGCACCGCATCGTTGCCGGCCTCACCGCCGGAGGTGTCAAGGCCTAATGCGGCGCGAACTGCTGTGGGATACTGCGCTAGGCTTCGTCGGTTTCTTCGCCGCCCTAGCGTTCCTGCAAGCAGTCCTCAATCTTTTTCACCCCTCCCCCGCCATCTGGCCGGGGCTCCTTGCCGGCGCGCTCATGCTGGCGGAGTACCTGCTCTGGCGGGCTAAACGGAAGGATCTCCGATGACCTGGCACGATAACGCCATTTTCTACCAGGCCCTCGTGGGCTCGTACAAGGACACCCGCGGCGAAGGCGTTGGCACGCTGCGCGGAGTTATTGAAAAACTGGATTACCTCAAGTGGCTCGGTGTGGACTGCCTGTGGCTCTCCCCGTTCTATGCCTCCCCGTTGCGCGATGATGGCTATGACATCGCTGACTACTACGCCATCCACCCGGATTACGGCACCATGGAGGACTTTGACGAGCTCGTTGCCGAGCTTCACGCCCGCGGCATGCGCCTCATGACGGATTTGGCTTTCAACCACACGTCTACTGACCACCCGTGGTTCCAGGCTTCCCGTACCGATCCGGAAGGCCCCTATGGCGATTACTACGTGTGGGGCGATGATCCGCTGCGCTACCCGGAGATCCGCATCATCTTTACCGATACGGAAACCTCGAACTGGGCATGGGATCCGGAGCGCAAGCAATACTATTTCCACCGCTTCTACTCCCACCAGCCGGACCTTAATTACGACAACCCGAAGGTCCACGAGGAAATCTTTAAAGTCCTCTCCTTCTGGCTGGACAAAGGTGTGGATGCTTTCCGGCTCGATGCGATTGCATACCTCTATGAACGCGATGGCCTGGGCGGCGAGTCCCTACCGGAGACCGTGGACTTCGTGGAGAAGATCCGTACTTTCCTGGAAGAGAACTACCCAGAGGCTGTTATCCTCGCCGAGGCGAATCAGCCCCCAGAAGACACCATGGAGTTCTACGGCACGGGCAATCGCTTCCACATGGTGTTCAACTTCCCGGTCATGCCGCGGTTGTATCAGGCGCTCGCGCTGGGCGATGCCACGCCGGTCTACGACATCATGGCGGAGCTACCGGAACTACCCCAGGGCTGTCAGTGGGGAACCTTCCTGCGCAACCATGATGAGCTGACGCTGGAGATGGTCGACGAGGACCAGCGCGCCCTCATGTACGAGCACTACCTGCCCGATGATCAGATGCGTGCCCACGTGGGCATCGCGCGACGCTTGGCACCCCTGTTGGGCAATGATTACCGCAAGATCGAGCTCTTCTACTCCCTGCTCATGACGCTGCCTGGTGCGCCTTTCCTGTATTACGGCGATGAGATTGGCATGAATGATGCCTCGGAGCTTCCGGACCGTGACGCCGTGCGTACTCCTATGCAGTGGGAGCCCGGCGAGGGCGCTGGTTTTACTTCCTCCTCCCATCCACGTCGTCCGATTGTGGGTGGAGTAGGCGTGTCCGTGGCGGAACAGCTTGAGGATGAGGGCTCACTTCTCCACCGCCTGCGCGGACTCATCCAGCAGCGCAAGGCGCACCCAGAGTTGGGCACCGCCCCTTTCGAGGCCGTGGAGACTGGTCACAAGGGCGTGCTGGGGTTCCAACGCGGGGGATTGCTTTGTCTGCATAACTTCACCGACGAAGCAGTGGACCTTGGTCCGGTGGAGCTCGGACCATATGGCTATGCCTGGCTTCCGGTCGAGGTCTAAAACGAGAACTGTGCCCTACCTCACCCCGCACGTCAGGTTACCCAAAAGTTAACTCAGGGTGAACAAAATGCGGACTTTTCTCCTTAGTGGCTATATAGTTGGTTCAACCCAATGATGTGGACAGTCGCATCATCACTACAAGAGAATAGAGAGGTGGGAAAATGAATACCCTGAACGGATTCCTTTCCGCCATTACCAATACAGTCAAAAGCGCCACCGGAATCAACCTTGACCCCGTGCAGCCAGCACCCCTGGTGACACACATCGCCGAGGACCTGCTCAAGCACGACCTCATCCCAGCCACCCGCACCGACATCGAAGAGTCTTATGCCGTCCTCACAGGCAACTTCCCCACGGAAGGCGACCTTGCCGAGGTAGAACTCTTCCTCCACAGCTTCGGCTGGCTTGCCTAGATCCCTACACCCAACCCCGCCCAGCCATAGGCGGGGTTTTCTTATGCGACCACCCTACGCAGCGTGCATTTCGCGCCCACTAGACTGTGAAGGCATGTCCCCAACACGCCAATCGCGAGGATTTCCTCATATTTTTCACTACGGTTTACCTGCACAAACGTGAATTGTGAGGGAAATCACCCGCGCGCCGCTATACATTCCTATCCAAAACCTCTCTACACTGCCGAACATGACTATTTCCTCACATTTGTCAGAGCTGGACTCCCTCAGCGCCGACACCACCGCAGGCAAGATTGCTGAATTGAAGAGGCGTCGTGAAGCAGCGGCCCAACCCATGGGCGAGAAAGCTCACGAAAAGGTCCACGCACAAGGCCGCCTTACTGCTCGCGAGCGCTTGGACTACCTCCTCGATGAAGGCTCCTTCGTGGAGACGGACATGCTCGCTGTGCACCACACCACGGACTTCGGCATGGGCAAGAAGCGCCCGCTGACCGATGGCATCGTCACCGGCTGGGGCACCATCGACGGCCGCGAGGTCTGCATCTTCTCCCAAGACGGAACCGTCTTCGGCGGCGCGCTCGGCGAGGTCTATGGCGAGAAGATGATCAAGATCATGGAGCTGTCCATCACCACCGGCCGCCCGCTTATCGGCCTCTACGAGGGCGCGGGTGCACGCATCCAAGACGGCGCTGTCTCCCTGGATTGGATTGCCAAGACCTTCTACCAGAACGTCATGGCCTCCGGCGTCGTCCCGCAGATCTCCGTCATCATGGGTGCTTGCGCCGGCGGCAACGCCTACTCCCCTGCCCTCACGGACTTCGTGGTCATGGTGGACAAGAAGTCCAAGATGTTCGTCACCGGCCCCGATGTCATCAAGACCGTCACTGGCGAGGAAGTCAGCCAGGAAGAACTCGGCGGCGCGGGCGTCCACATGCACAAGTCCGGCACCTCGCATTACACCGCGGCCAGCGATGAAGAAGCCTTGGACTGGGTCCACGATCTACTGACCTACCTGCCTTCCAATAACCGGCAGCTGACCCCGGCAGAACCCTACGAAGAGCTCGGCGAAGAAACCGTCGATGACCTCGTGCTGGATAGCATCATCCCGGATTCCCCCAACCAGCCCTATGACGTCAAGGAGGTCATCGAGGCTCTCACCGATGACGGCGATTTCCTGGAGATCCAGGCCGATCGCGCAGATAACGTGGTCACCGCCTTCGGCCGCATCGAGGGCCGCACTGTTGGTTTCGTTGCCAACCAGCCCCAGGTCTTTGCTGGCTGCCTCGACATCGATTCTTCTGAAAAGGCCGCGCGCTTCGTGCGTACCTGCGATGCCTTCAACATCCCCATCATCATGCTCGTCGACGTCCCCGGTTTCCTCCCCGGCGCCGATCAGGAACACGACGGCATCCTGCGCCGCGGCGCCAAGCTGCTCTACGCCTATGCCGAAGCCACCGTTCCCAAAATCACCGTCACCCTGCGCAAGGCCTACGGCGGCGCCTACTGCGTGATGGGTTCCAAGGGCCTTGGCGCTGACGTCAACCTAGCATGGCCCACCGCCCAGATTGCGGTCATGGGTGCCGCCGGCGCCGTGGGTTTCATCTATCGCAAGGAGATCAAAGCCGCCCACGAGAAGGGCCTCGACGTAGCGGAGCTCACCAAGTCTTTCGAGCGCGAATACGAAGACCACATGCTCAATCCGTATAAAGCAGCGGAGCGTGGGCTTATCGACGCCGTCATTCTCCCCTCCGAAACCCGCAGTACCATCGCCAAGAATCTGCGCTTCTTCGCCGATAAGAATGTCCCGCGCCCATCCCGCAAGCATGGCAACATTCCGCTGTAAACAGCACGCCTTAAAGCGCACGGCTGCGCTGTATTACACTAGTGTTTCATGACTGACTTGAAGACGACCGCTGGCAAGATCGAGGACCTGGGCGCCAAGCTCACCGAGTCCCGCGCGCCGCAGGGAGAGGTTCCCGCTGCCCGCAGCGCCATCGAAGCGCTCTTTGACGCCGGCTCCTTCGTGGAGACTGACGCGCTGGCACGCCACCGCTCCACCGACTTCGGCCGCGAGCACAACCGCCCCTACACCGACGGCGTCATCACTGGTTTCGGCACCGTCGATGGGCGCAAGGTCTGCGCTTATGCTCAGGACGCCTCGCTTTTCGACGGCACCATGGGCGAGGTCTACGGCGAAAAGGTCACCAAACTCTATGACCTGGCCATTAAGACCGGCGTGCCCATCGTCGCACTGGTCGCCGGTGATAAGCCGCGTGCCCAGGAGGGCATTATTTCTTCCGCCATGCAGGCGCGCATCCTCGCCCGCGCCACCACTGCGTCCGGCCTCATCCCGCAGGTCACCGCGGTCTACGCGGACTCGAAGGATGCCTCGCTTATCGCTGCACTCTCCGATGTCGTCATTGCTCCCGACGGTGACCTGCAGGCGGAGGGCGAGCATGAGGTGGACGTCGCCAAGCGCGTGCTCTCCTACCTGCCCTCCAATAACCGTGCTGCTGCTCCCCGTGCCGAGGCCACCATCGTCTCCGGTTCGGTCGAGGCCAACATCAGCGACGCTGACCGCGAACTCGATAGCCTCGTGGCCGACGACGGCACCGTGGACCTTGCCGATGTTGTCACCGCGACCTGCGAGGATGTCTTCGAACTCACCTCTCAGGTGAGCGGCGTCTTCACCGGTTTCGGCCGCATTGAGGGCCGCACGATGGGCATCATTGCCAACCGCGACACCCTCGATGCCGCAGCCGCCGCCAAGGCAGCACGATTTATCCGCCTGTGCGATGCCTTCAACACCCCCATCATCGAGTTCGTGGACTCCCCCGCCCTCGAGGTGGAGAATGCCGCCCTGGCCAAGCTCGTGCATGCCTACTCCGCCGCCAGCGTGGGCAAAATTAGCGTCATCGTGCGCCGCGCCCACGGCACCGGCTACATCGCATTCGGTTCCAAGGACCTAGGCGCCGACCTGTCCTATGCGTGGCCAACAGCAGAGATTTCCGTAGCCGACGGCCCTGCGCTGGCCGCTGAGCTGGAGCTGAGTGAAGACGACGCCGCCGATTACCTGACTCCCTACCAGGCAGCTGAGCGCGGCCTCGTCGATTCTGTTATTACCCCAGCAGCCACTCGTGGTTCCCTCATTGAGGGTCTGCGCCTGCTGGACCGCAAGATTGTCCCGACTCTGCCGAAGAAGCACGGCAATATCGTTTTGTAGAGGTATCCATGTCTGATTCCCTGTTTACCGTCCTGCGCGGCAACCCTACTGACGCCGAGGTCGCGGCACTGTCCACGGTGCTCACCCAGCTCGATTCTGAGGCGCGCGCCAAGGCCGCCGATACCCGCTCCGAGCGCAACCTGTGGGGCCAGCCGGGCGATGTGTTCAACCCGTCGGCCTTCCGCAACGTCCGCTACTACTAAGCGCATGCGCCTCGTCCTCGCTTCCCAATCCCCGTCCCGCCTGTCGATCCTGCGCAGCGCCGGCGTGGAGCCCGTCATCGCCCCGGCCGACGTGGATGAGCGGGCCATCGAAGAGCGCCTTGCGGGTGCTGAGCCCGCCGAGATCGTCTGCGCCTTGGCCACTGCGAAGGCGGAGGCCATCTCCCCCAACTATCCCGAGGACGTCGTGGTGGGCGGGGATTCCATGCTGCTTCTCGACGGCTCCCTCCAAGGCAAACCCCACACCCCCGAGGCCACCGTAGAGCGCTGGCACGCGCAGGCCGGTCGCGCTGCGGAGCTCATCACCGGGCATTGCGTGCTCCACGGCGAAAAGCGCTTCGTCGAGGCCTCGCGCACGACGGTCCGCTTTGCCCAGGCCACGGACACCGATATTGAGGCCTATGCCCGCACTGGCGAGCCGCTGGAATGCGCCGGCGCCTTCACTTTGGAGGCCCTCGGCGGCTGGTTCATCGACCGCATTGAGGGCGATCCTTCCTCCGTTATCGGGCTTTCGCTGCCGGTGCTGCGCCGCGCTCTGTATTCCTTTGGGCTCAACGTTTCTGACTTCTGGGCTTAGCCCCGGTGTCAGGCGAATCCTTCTAGTTTCGCCCCCTGTGGTGGTCGTGACGCCACAGGGCTACAGTGGGGCGGCATGGAAATGAAAGACATGCTCGCCCCAAAACCCATCAAGCTGCCCGCCGATCCGGGTGCTGACAGCACTTCCGATCTCACCGCGGGAATCGTCGCCCACCCAGACTCTCCACTGCTGTGGGCACTGCTGGCGGAGCAAGAATTGGATAAGCACAAGGGCGCTGAGCCCACTGACTTCATCACCGCCTACGCCTACGCGCGCACCGGCTACCACCGTAGCCTCGACCGCCTGCGCGGCAATGGTTGGAAGGGCTGGGGCCCAGTCCCCTTCTCCCACGAGCCCAACCAAGGCGTGCTGCGTGCCATCGCTGCTCTTGGCCACGCCGCGAAGGCTATCGGCGAAGATGCAGAGTATGACCGCATCCGCCAGATGCTCTCCGATGCCGACCCCGAGTGCGTCGCAACCTTGCTGGACTAATTACCTTTCCCACCCAGCGGCGCTTTCACTCCCTCAGCACCGTTTCCCCCGCCCTACACATGGTTCTACTCAAACGGCTCGACTCAGAAAGCTTACTTGGGGGCAAGTAAACCTTCTAGAAGACCGCAGATGGTTTATTTGCCCCCAAGCTAACCATCTCACCTAAACCTTCTGACTGAAACCTTTTATGGCGACTGCGGTTCACCCTCGGCACGCACACTGTTAGCAAAAAATCCCCGCGGCCCTCACACATTCGAGGTCGCGGGGATTGCTGTTATCGGAGTCAGTACCGTGCGAAGGATTTACTCCTTGTCATCGTTTTCTGCCTTGGCTACAAGCTCACTGGTGTTCTGCGCGGTACGGATGTTGGCCGCGAAGAACTCCAAGACCAAGCGGATTTGAATGATGTAAAGGAGGAAGGCGATACCACCGACGATGACGGCTCCCAACAGCGCAGCGAAACCACTTCCAAAGCCGTTAGAGAATGAAATGAGAGCGCCGATTAGAGCGATTGCCCATAGGAAGGCACCAAAAGCCACGGCGAGAATGTAAATGACAGAAGCGAACTTCAGGGTGATGAAGTCCTTGAAGGAGAAATCAAACAGCGCGCTGAAGAAGCCAGAGCCCTTGCTAGAGGAACCGGCGGACTGATTGTTCTGCTGCGGTGCCGGGGCGGCGAATGGCGAGTTCTGGTCGCCGAAGCCCTGGTTCTGTGACTGCTCACCGAATCCATTGTTCTGTACGGCAAAGCCCTGGTTCTGGTCCTGCTGGCCAAAGCCAGAGTTCTGGTCACCAAAGCCTTGGTTCTGCGGCTGCTCACCGAATCCGTTGTTCTGCGCGTCACCAAAGCCGTTGTTCTGTGCGGCAAAGCCCTGCTGCTGGGAAAAGCCGCCGAAACCTGCGTTCTGGTTGGCTTGCTCGCCCTGTGCGGACTCAAACGACTGGGCTGCCTGGAAATCCTGAGAGGCTTGAGCACCGAAGCTCTCCGTCTGCTGCTGGCCGCCGAAGCCATAGCCCTGACCGGAGGCCGAAGAGCTGCCGAAGCTTGCGTTCTGAGCGCCAAAGCTCTGGTTGGACGAGCCATAGTCAGCGGAACGTGCAGAGTAGTCAGCGTTCGAGGAGTTGGCGGCACCTTCGGCATTGCTGGAGGAAGACTCCGCACCGAAGCCCTGGGAAGAGTCGTAGGAAGCGCCCTGAGCCGACCCATAAGACTCGGAAGCTGGTACAGCAGAACCGGAATCACCAAAAGACGCTCCTGCGTCGGAAGAAGCCGAGTCACGTGCTGCAGTCTCTGAGGCGAACGCAGAATCAGACGAGGCGGACACCGAAGAGGAGGAAGACGCAGAGAACGAGGAGTCAGAATCCGCAGATGCAGCGGAATCAGCAGGCTCATTGGTCTGTGCAGGCTCAGACGGAGTCTGGGAGTAATCGCCGTACCCAGCCTGTCCGCCCCAACCAAAGCCAGAGTTGGAGTTGGACTGAGCACCCGGGTAGCCCCAACCAGCAGCAGCATTGTCATTGCCGTAGCCACTGCCAAAGCCTTCACCGAAACCCTGCTGGGAATTGTCGGTGGCGGAACCGTTCTCTGCTGCGGCGGAGCCCTCAGCGGAATGGTCCGGCGCCGGATTGCTCGGGTTGAAATCAGAGCCAAAGCCGCTGCCGAAGCCGCCACCAAAACCCTGGTTGGAAGGATCGTTGTTGTCGCCGTTCTCGCCGAACTGGTTGGGGTTAGTCATCGCTCGGTTGTCCTTTCACAGAGAAAATCGCAGAGCTGTACACATTCGTGTAATTCTTACTTCTCCGAAGGTACCTGAGATCCGGCTCACTGGCAGCGCTCATTGGGGAACGCGCCCCACAACGCTGGAATCCACCCTAAGCCCCAAAACAAGAAAATCCCCCGCCGAAGGCGAGGGATTCACGGATGAACGCTTAGGCGTGCTTGGCCTCAACGCGCTTGATGGCTTCAGCGGCCACCTTCTCCTGGATGCCCATGTCAAGCTCAGAGGTAAAGCCCACGCAGGAGCAGTTGATTTCACCAAGGACGTAGGTGTCCTCGCCGTTCTCGCCGTCAGCCAGCATGAAGTCTGCGGTCCAAATCAGCGGGATGTTGTCGCCGCCGAGCTTCTCAGCGATGACCGGTCGGACCTCAGCGAACATGTCGACGAGCTCCTGCCACTCCTCCGGCTTCTGGTAGGTGTACTTGGCACCAGAGAACAGGGTGGCGGAGAAGGCGTCGCCGCCCTCAGCCGGCTTCTTGTGCACCACGAAGACTGGGTCCGGGCCAACGAGAAGGATGCGGATCTCGCCTTCAACGATGCGTGGCATGAAGCGCATATCCACGAGCATGCCGTTGTCACCGATGATGTACTGGTCGCAGAAGTCCATGAATTCGCCAAGCTCGCGCTCCTCGGTGTGGTTGTCCACAGCCTCGGTGCACTTGATCTTGGTGTCGAGCGGCAGTGCGGTGCCCGGCTCGACGGACTCGGCCAGCTTTTCGTCAGCCAGGCGCACACGCCAGATGCCGGAGCCAGTTGAACCACGGTTCTGCTTGAGCACGCGCTCGCCGTAGGACAGGGAGGTCGGGAACGTGTTGTGGAAGGACTCGACGTCGTAGTAGGCAGCGGTGTCGGACGGCACAAGGTCGGTGTCGTTGAGCTTAACCAAGGCGTCCTTAGCGCCGTAAGCCATCATCTCGTACGGCGTGGACATGCCAACCAGGCCGGCCTCAGACAGCTTGGTGAGCAGGTCGAAGTAGCCCTTCTCGCCGCCCGGAATGTTGCCCGGGTTGACGCGGGAAATGTAGGCATCGAAGTTCTCAGAGACGTACTCGAAGAGCTGCTCAGACCACTCGGGGCGGTAGAAAACTACCTCTGCGTGCCAGCCAGCATCCTTGATGCTGTCGACGATGGGCATGGTGTCCTTGCGGTGGCCGTTGATCTGCTTGTCGGATCCGCCCTCAACCTCGAAGACGACGATTGCCTTATGCACAGCGATTCCCTTTCGTTGGGTACTTATGTGGGGGTCACCTCTTAAAATAACCCAGGTTTGCGTCGCGCGCTGAACAAGCATTTTTCACTAAAAGGCGTGCTCATCCGCCCCGCAAAGCCCCTGACCAGCGCTCTTGTTATAACCAGTGCCTGCACCGTGGAAAATGTCACTAGCTAAATGTATCCAACACCACAAAAGTTTCTCTTAAGTGACCACTTATGTGCGAAGCACGCTAAGGTTGAAACGACCGTCCCCCTCGCAACGAGAAAGGTAGGTGGACCGTGGCCGAGTTCGACCCGAATCCCCCTTTCCAGGAGTACGCGCACCCCGAGCGTCTCGTTTCCGCCCCGTGGCTATCCGCGCGTCTGGGCGTCAATGGCCTACGCGTCGTCGAAGTCGATGAGGATTCTCTCCTCTACGACATTGGCCACATCCCAACCGCCATCCGTATTAATTTCCAGACGGAACTGCTCGATAGCACC
Organism: Corynebacterium sp. FDAARGOS 1242; assembly: GCF_016889985.1. Taxonomy (NCBI): domain Bacteria; kingdom Bacillati; phylum Actinomycetota; class Actinomycetes; order Mycobacteriales; family Corynebacteriaceae; genus Corynebacterium; species Corynebacterium sp. FDAARGOS 1242. The sequence goes on from NZ_CP069568.1 coordinate 1,819,104, forward strand.
ACGCGAGACATCATCGATGAAGAAGCTTTCGCCGAGCTTCTTCGCTCCAAGGGCATCGAGCGCGACGACACCGTCGTCCTGTACGGCGATAAGTCCAACTGGTGGGCCGCCTTCGCCCTGTGGGTCTTCGAACTATACGGCCACCCGGACGTCCGGCTACTGGACGGCGGACGTGACGCCTGGATGTCTGAAGAACGCGATACCTCTTTCATGGTGCCCGAGCCCACCACCTCCTCCTACCCCGAGGTCACCCGCGACGATTCCGCACGCGTCTTCGTTGACGAACTGCGCTCCTCAGAAGCCACGTTGGTAGATACCCGCAGCCCAGAGGAATTCTGCGGCGAAGCTACCCGCGAATCCGGCAATGGCGAGTCACCCTACGGCACCACGATGACCTACGGCCACATCCCTGGTGCAGCAAACCTCGAATGGGACCGTGCGGTCTACCCCAACGGTTGCTTCCGCGCGCTCAGCGAGCTCAAGGTCAACTACGGCGAGCTCGAGCCAGCGACCGAGACCATCCTCTACTCCCACGTTGGCGCCCAGGCGGCCCACACGTGGTTTGTCCTTAAATACCTGCTTGGCTTCGACAACCCGCGCGTCTACGACGGTTCCTGGGCCGAGTGGGGCAACATGGTGCGTATGCCGGTTGAGCGCTAACAACACGCCGAAATGAACCCGCATCTTTACCGGTGCGGGTTTATTTTTTGACACGAAACCAAGATGTGACGGTATCCTCATGTTTTGGTGTGCAAGAATAGTACGCAGTCCTATCAGAAATCATGGAGGAGGGTTCCTGCCGTGGCAGTTGAAACCAAGAACATCACCAAGGTCCTCGTGGCCAACCGCGGTGAGATTGCGGTCCGCATTATCCGTGCGGCCCGCGACGCGGGCATTGCATCCGTAGCCGTCTACGCAGAGCCTGACGCCGATGCCCCATTCGTCACGCTTGCCGACGAAGCCTTTGCCCTCGGCGGCCAGAACTCCGCAGAGTCGTACCTCGACTTCACCAAGCTTCTCGACGCCGCCTCCAAGTCCGGCGCCGACGCCATCCACCCCGGCTATGGCTTCCTCTCTGAGAACGCCGACTTTGCCCAAGCGGTCATCGATGCCGGCCTGATCTGGATTGGCCCGTCGCCGAAATCCATTGCGGAGTTGGGTGACAAGGTCACCGCCCGCCACATCGCCGAGCGTGCCGATGCCCCTATGGCCCCGGGCACCAAGGATCCCGTTGCCAGCGCGGAGGAGGTCGAGGCCTTCGCTGATGAGCACGGCCTCCCCGTTGCCATCAAGGCCGCCTTCGGCGGCGGTGGCCGCGGCATGAAGGTGGCCCACACCCGCGAGGAGATCAAGGACCTCTACGAGTCCGCCACACGTGAAGCCGTCACCGCTTTCGGCCGCGGCGAGTGCTTTGTGGAGCGCTACCTGGATAAGGCCCGCCACGTTGAGGCACAGGTCTTGGCTGACCAGCACGGCAACGTCGTCGTTATGGGAACCCGCGACTGCTCCTTACAGCGCCGCTTCCAGAAGCTCGTCGAAGAAGCCCCTGCCCCCTTCCTCACCGATGAGCAACGCGCCTCCATCCACGAGTCAGCAAAGCGCATCTGCCGCGAGGCCGGCTACTACGGCGCGGGCACCGTGGAGTACCTCGTCGGCTCTGACGGTCTCATCTCCTTCCTTGAGGTCAACACACGCCTCCAGGTGGAACACCCCGTTACCGAGGAAACCACCGGCTTCGATCTGGTTCGCGAGCAGTTCCGCATCGCCGAGGGCCGTGAGCTCTCTATCTCCGAGGACCCGGCACCGCACGGCCACGCCATCGAATTCCGCATTAACGGCGAAGACGCCGCCGCGGGCTTCATGCCGGCCCCCGGAACCATCGTCTCCTACTCCGAGCCTTCTGGCCCCGGTGTTCGTATGGACTCCGGCGTGCGTGAAGGTTCCGTCATTGGCGGCCAGTTCGATTCCATGCTGGCCAAGCTCATCGTTTGGGGCCCGGACCGCGCCACCGCCATTGAGCGTGCCCGCCGCGCCCTGTCTGAGTATCGTATCGAGGGCCTGCCCACGGTTATCCCCTTCCACCAGGCAATCCTTACCGATCCTGCCTTCACCGCCGAGGACGGCAACTTCACGGTCTACACCAAGTGGATCGAGGAAGAGTGGGTCAACGAGCTGCCCGAGTACACCGACACCGCCGACGTTCCCGAAGACGAGGAACAGGATGCCTCCCAGAAGTTCGTCGTCGAGGTCGGAGGCCGCCGCATCGAGGTGGCCCTGCCGGGTAACCTGCTCTTGGGTGGGGGCAACAAGCGCAAGAAGTCGAAGAAGCGTCGCGGGAAGGGCGCGGCGGCAAACGTGTCCGGCGACGCCGTGACCGCGCCGATGCAGGGCAGCGTCATCAAGGTCGCCGTCGAAGAGGGCCAGGAAGTCGAGGAGGGTGAGGTCGTCGTCGTCCTCGAGGCCATGAAGATGGAAAACCCCGTCAAGGCCCACAAGTCCGGTACCGTGACTGACCTCAAGGTGTCCACCGGCACGCAGATCAACAAAGGCGAGCCGATTCTGGAGATCAAGTAATTTGCCGATGCTTCCTTGCGGCCAGGGAGCACTGCAATAACCTTGCTTCAGTCGGCAACGTTACGTACTCTTTGTACGTGATACCCCGGTGGAGCGCTGCTCCGGGTTACTGACCCGCTGAATACTACTTACCGGGGTGCTGATTTTTCACTCCGGGGGGGATGCAGAAATGGCGCGTCAGGATAGCCAGTGGAATACGCCACCACCACTCGAACCGCTCAGTGATTTCCTAAATTCCGAGATCAAGTAGCCTCGGAAGGCATGAGCGTTAACGATTCCGAGTTCGGCGTACGGTTGGCCAAGGAGCACGACCGTACCTACCTCTCCCGCCTCCTTTTCCTCGCCGATGTCCTCGGTGACGAGGACGCCCATATCGGGGATTTCCACACGCCTGACGTTGGGCTGTACGTCGATGAATGGTCGCCCCATGTCGACGGCGGCGTCATCGCCGTTTCCAGCCACCGTGTCCCCGTCGGCGGTGCGTGGCTGCGCTATTACACCACCGAGGCTAAGGGTGCTGCCTACACCGGCAATCCGGAAGCGGATCCCTTTGATGAATCCCAGTGGGCCACCGAGCTAGATCCGGAGGAAATCCCCGAGCTCTTTCTTGCCGTGGAGTCCCGTTACAGGGGCCTAGGCGCTGGGCGACGCCTCCTGCGCAACACCTGCGATCTCGCCGAGGCACAGGAGGCTCCCGCTGTATCGCTGTGGATTGAGCCGGAGAACACCAGCGCTCGCAAGCTGTATGAATCCGAAGGCTTCGTCGACATCGATGTCCCCGGCCGCCCGGATGCCCACGTGATGCTCAAGCGCTTCTAGTACGCAAGCCGACAAAAGGTGTCGACTATACTCGACACTTCCTCGGTTTCTTCTAAAAGTGTCGACTATACTCGACACTATGTCTGACCTCATTCCTCGCCCGAACTATCTTGCAAAATTGCACGCGATCGAGGATCGCGACCTTGTCCGTATAGTCACGGGCGTACGTCGCTGCGGAAAGTCCGCACTGCTTTCCTTATATCGACAGGATCTACTCAACTCGGGAGTGCCTGCCGAGGACATTCTCGTCATCAATTTTGAGGACGCACGTAATGATCGGCTCCGTGAGCCGCATGCCTTTCACACTTTCGTCGAGGAAGCCCTAGGCCAAGGGCTTCGTTATCTCCATGTCGACGAAGTGCAAGAGCTCGAAGACTGGGCACGAATCATTAACTCGCTAAGACTCAATGATGAGCTCGAAATCACTCTCACTGGTTCGAATGCCTCGATGTTTGCTGGCGAATCCCTTACATATCTTGCCGGCCGCTACATAGAGCTTCGAATGCTCCCCTTGTCATTGAGCGAGTTCGCTGCCTTCGCCCATCGTGAAAAATCACCGCCAACGATTCCGACTGCCGAAGACTTTTCGGCGTGGATGCGAATCGGCGGGTTCCCTGCAAGTGTGTTGGCAAACGATGTCGGAGTTGCCTCAGATTTCAATCGGGCACTTTTCGATTCAATTTTTACCCGAGACATCGCTCTTCGTGGCCAAATCCGTGATACATCAACGTTCCTACGGCTTGCTCAGTTCATCTTCGATAATTCTGGTTCAGAACTATCCACCCGCCGAATCCGGGGAGTCCTTAAAGCAGATGGATACGCTAGCTCCTCTGAAACCATCGACCGCTACCTCGAGTTGATGGAGGACGCCCACCTGCTATACCGCTGTCGTAGCCGTGATACGAAGGGAAAACAATGGCTGCGAAGCAACGGTAAGTACTACTTCGTGGATCCAGGATTACGTAATGCCGTACTTGGTTCCCGTGATTTCAACCTAGGCCACGACCTTGAGAATATGGTGTTTCTCGAGCTTCTTCGCCGAGATTATGAGGTGTCCACTGGCTCAGTCCCAGACGGGGAAATAGATTTCATCGCAACTCGTGGGGATGACACCTTTTACGTGCAGGTAGCTTACGCCACCTCAGAACCATCTACTCTGGAACGCGAATTAGCCCCTTTCGCGCATACTCCTGCTGGCTCACGCTGCATACTCATCACACTAGACCGATTTCCACCGCCGACAGGCCACGTCCAGTGGGTCGATGGCCTTGCGTTCCTCGCCGGACAAGACCTAGCCCCTTAAATACAGAAAGTAAACCCTCCTGTTTAGATGCTCTATCTAAGCAGGAGGGTTTAGCGGCTCTTCTAGCTGATAACGGCGATGAGGTCGCCGCCCTCAACCTTGGTGGCGGCGCCGATGGCGACGCGCTCGATGGTGCCATCCTTGGTGGCAGAGATGGAGGCTTCCATCTTCATGGCCTCGATGACGGCGATCTGGTCGCCGGCCTTGACCTCGTCGCCAGGCTTGGCGGTCGGGTTGACCACTCCAGCGAACGGTGCGGCCACGTGGCCATCGTTGGACGGGTCAGCCTTCTCCACGGTGGCAACGGTGGACTCGACGTTGTTGTCGCGCACCTTGAGCGGGCGGATCTGGCCGTTGACGTTGAGCACCACGTTGCGGATGCCCTTCTCGTCCGGCTCGCCCATCGCGTCAAGACGCAAGGTGACGGGCTTAAGATCCGCGCGGTCGGTGGAGCCCTCCGGGAAGTAGTGAACGATGTAGTCTTTTCCTTCTTCCAGACCGTAGAAGAAGACAGTATCCGTCAGCGCCTCGGTATTGCCAAAGGTGCGGCGGAACTCGTTGAACTCCTCGAACTGCTTCGGGAAAAGAAGGCGGTTAAGGGAAGCGCGGCGCTCGGTGGAATCATCCGAGGCTAGATGAGCCTTCTCTTCTTCCGGAACTGGCTTCACGGTGACGTCGCCAGGCGCGCGGCCCTCGAGGACCTTGTCGCGCAGCGGCGGCCAGCCACCCGGAGGCGTACCAAGCTCACCACGTAGGAAGGCGATGACGGAATCCGGAATGTCGTACTTGGTGGGATTAGCCTCAAAGTCAGCCGGATCCACGCCAGCGCCCACGAGGTGCAGGGCGAGGTCACCGACCACCTTGGAGGACGGGGTCACCTTGGTCGGGCGGCCGAGCATCTCGTTCACCGCTGCGTAGGTGTCCTCGATGATCTCGAAGCGGTCCTCCAAGCCCAGCGCGGTAGCCTGCGCACGCAGGTTGGACAGCTGGCCGCCCGGAATCTCGTGGCGGTAGACGCGGCCGGTCGGTCCCGGAATACCCTTCTCGAACGGGTGGTAGAGCTGGCGCACTGCCTCCCAGTACGGCTCTAGGTCGGAGACTGCCTTGAGGGAGATACCGGTATCACGCGAGGAGTTCGAGAACGCCGCGATGATGGCGGACAGTGAAGGCTGGGAGGTGGTGCCTGCCAACGGTGCGGAGGCACCGTCGACAATGTCGGCACCAGAAAGCGCTGCCGCGTAGTAGGTGGCCAGCTGGCCACCAGCGGTATCGTGCGTGTGCACGTGCACCGGCAGGTCGAACTCCTTGCGCAGGGCCATGACCAGCTTGGATGCGGACTCCGGACGCAGCAGACCCGCCATGTCCTTGATGGCCAAGACGTGGGCGCCGGTGTTGACGATCTCCTCGGCCAGCTTGAGGTAGTAATCCAGCGTGTAGAGCTTCTCATCCGGGGAGCACATGTCGCCGGAGTAAGCCATGGCAACCTCGGCCACGGTGGTGTTGGTCTCCAGGACGGCGTCGATAGCCGGGCGCATCTGGGTAACGTCGTTCAGCGCGTCGAAGATGCGGAAGACATCCACGCCGGACTTGGCTGCTTCCTGGACGAAGCCATTGCAGACATCATTGGAGTAGGGCGAGTAGCCCACGGTGTTGCGGCCGCGCAGCAGCATCTGGATGTTCTGGTTCGGCATGGCCTCACGCAGCAGGTCCAGGCGGACCCACGGGTCTTCCTTGAGGAAGCGCATAGCCACGTCGTAGGTGGCACCGCCCCAAGCCTCGACGGAGTAGAGCTCCGGGGTCATGCGGGCTACGGCCTCAGCAGCCGTGACCAGAGCGGTACCGCGCACGCGGGTGGCCAGCAGGGACTGGTGAGCATCGCGGAAGGTGGTATCGGTGACCGCCAGAGCATCCTGCTTACGGATCTTTTCTGCCCACTTCTTCGGGCCGAGCTCCAGCAATTCATCGCGGGAACCGCGCGGCAGCTCGGAGTTAAAGTCCAGATCCGGCAGCTTATCGAAGGGGCGCAGGGTGGTCGGGCGCTCACCGTTCGGCTTGTTGACGGTCACGTCAGCGATGTAGTCGATGATGCGGCCAGACTCATCCACGGCCGGCGGAGCCTTGAGCAGATCCGGGTGCTCCGGAATGAAGCTGGTGTCCACGCGGGTGTTGACGAAGTCCGGCTCGCGCAGCAGTGCGCGCAGGAAGCCAATGTTGGTGGCCACGCCGGCCACGGTGAACTCGTTAAGCGCACGCTGGGCGCGGGATACCGCCTGCTCGAAGGTGGCACCACGGCAGGTCATCTTCACCAGCAGGGAGTCGAAGTTCGGGGAAATCTCCGCACCGACGGCCGTTGCGCCGTCGAGACGCACGCCCGCGCCGCCCGGCGAACGGTACTGGGTCAGCGTACCGGTATCCGGACGGAAACCGTTGGAAGGATCCTCAGTAGTGATACGGCACTGCAGGGCCGCGCCGTTGATGTGGATGTCTTCCTGCTTGAGCCCCAGCTCGTCTAGGGAAAAGCCCGCGGCAATCTGCATCTGGGACTTCACAATGTCCACGCCCGTGACCTCCTCGGTCACGGTGTGCTCGACCTGCACGCGCGGGTTCATTTCGATGAAGACGTGGTTGCCCTTCTCATCAACGAGGAACTCAACGGTACCGGCGCCTTCGTAGTTGATGTGCTCACAGAACTTCACGGCGTCCGCACAGATGCGGTCTCGCAGCTCCGGGTCCAGCGTCGGTGCCGGGGCAATCTCCACGACCTTCTGGTGGCGACGCTGCACGGAGCAGTCACGCTCATACAGGTGCATGACGTTGCCCTGGGAGTCAGCCAGAATCTGCACCTCAATGTGCTGCGGGCGAATCACCGCGGTCTCAAGGTAGACGTTGCCATCACCGAAAGCGGCCTCCGCCTCGCGGGAAGCCTCCGCACACTTGGTCTTCAGCTCCGCCTCGTTCTCAATGAAGCGCATACCGCGGCCGCCACCGCCGGCAACGGCCTTTACGAAGACGGGGAACTCAAAGTCCTTGGAGTATTCCGCCAGCTTGTCGACGTCCGTCGAAGGCTTCGAGTCCTTCAGAGTCGGCAGACCCGCCTCCTCAGCTGCAGCCACAGCGGCAGCCTTGTCACCGGTCAGGTCCAGGGTCTCAGCGGTGGGGCCTATAAACTTTATGCCGTTGTCGCGGCATGCGCGGGCCAGATCCGCACGCTCAGAGAGGAAGCCATAGCCTGGGTAAATGGCATCCGCACCGGACTTCTTGGCAGCGCGAATCACCTCATTGATGTCCAGGTAAGCCTTGACCGGCTGGCCTTCGGTACCGATGCGCACTGCCTCATTAGCGAACGCGCGGTGGAAGGAGTTGCGGTCTTCCTTAGGGTAAATGGCGACCGTCTTGGCACCAACCTCGAAGGCCGCACGGAAAGCACGCACGGCAATTTCGCCGCGGTTTGCCACCAAGACCTTGGAGAAGGATTTGTGGGCGGTATCAGACACTGGGAGTAATCCTTTCAGATAAGCACGATACAGATCTCAGAGTAGTGCCCTTCGTACTCACGTGAGGCGGAATTCGACATATAGGTCAACAGAAATTGTTTAGTTTCTTCCTAGACTCGCTTTGCACGCCATTGACACCCCAACCCACATCACTTCAGAACCGAAGCGAGCGGAAATTACTTCCCTTTCAAAAAGATATAAACCTCTTGACATGCCTTCTTCAGGGTTGCAATATTTCGATAAAGTACATAAACCAACCTCATCCTCCATTTCCGAAGGACCCGCAGTGGTGATGGATACCAACTGTAGGTTGCGTTCTCGCCACCAGCCATTCCTGTTCCCACCCGAGCCTCGGCCAACGAGCATGGCGCGGGCTTCCCTACTGTAAAGAGCTCATGAATTCAGTCACTATTTCTAACGTCCACAAGTATTTGGGCGAAGGTGCCCAGCGCACGCATGTTCTCAAAGGCACAAGCCTCGAGGTTGATGAAGGCGAGTTTCTCGGCATTTCAGGAAAGAGCGGCTCCGGCAAAACCACTCTCCTGCGCGCGGTTGCAGGTCTTCTACCTATCGATGAAGGCTCGATCTCGGTCTTCGATACCTGTGTATCCACCGCTGCTCCCAAGGAACTACTCGCCTTGCGCCGCAACACAATCGGCTTCGTCCACCAAGACGACCTATTAATGAACGAACTCACCGCGCTCGAAAATGTCATGCTTGTGCTTGCCGCAGCGGGTGTCGATGAGACGACGGCGCACGATAAGGCTTCCGAGGCATTAGCCCAAGTAGGACTTGCAGAACTCGCTCAACGATTTCCCGCAGAGATGTCGCGCGGCCAGTGCCAAAGAGTAGGAATCGCCCGAGCACTGTCTGGAAACCGGCGAATTCTCTTGGCTGATGAGCCGTCTGCTGCGCTCGATTCCGAGAACTCCCATGGCATTTTTCAACTATTCAAAAAGCTCGCATCAACCGGCACAACCGTGATAGCGACCAGCCACGACCCCATCATGTTGGACTATTGCGGCACGGCCTACACGCTGATCGACGGCCAGCTTGGGAAAGCAGCCCCACATGCTCAATGAACTAATCACGAAAGTCGTGCATTCGTCGAAACGGTATCGTTTCGGCGCAGCAGCAATCGCAGTGTGCTTAGGATTATTCGCATTTGCTGTATCGGCTGATCTCTTCATGACATTGTCCCCGCAGCAGAAGGCGCAGTCAGAATTGGGAAACAACGCCGTGCGGGTGGACGTGCCTGTGTACACGCGGGCGGGCGTGGTTGAACAGACGCTGCCGCAACTTGATTCCCCAGAGAGGGGCTTTACTACCCAACTCGAGACTTACGATCTCTATGTCGATAGCAATCCATCAGCTTCCCTTGTCTACAAGGAGTCTCACTGGGAAGAGCAAGCTCCCGATTTTGGGTTGGCATTGGTTCAGGGCCATTGGCCAAGCGCCCCCGGGGAAGTAATCGTCACTGAGGACGTTAACCTTAGCCTCGGAGAGAACACAACTGCATTCAACGGCACGCTACCGCTCCGCATCGTTGGCGTTGTATCGAATTCCTTCCACAGCCAGGAGAAAGCGGTGTACGGCGCATCGGGAACATGGAACACCATCGACGCCGACGCTTATTCCATGACCTCCGCTTCGGTCCGGCCGATTGCGTTCGGTTCCGAAGGAACGACTCCTGCCGAGCTCACCGACTTCATTAGCCGTCAGCTCGAAACTACAAACCTCGTTGATCGCGCCGCGCTTGACGACGCTTTCTCGACCTCACTCCTCACCCGCGAAAGCCTGCTCGCCACGCCGCCTTCAGGGTTCGCCGATAGCTATTCTTTCTTCTTCGGCCTGTTCGCCATTGTCATACCGTGTGCTTTGATCCTCTTTTTGTGGCGAGTCACGTACCTAGTTCTTCACCCGTTGAACCGGCGGTTCTTCGAGCTAGGAATCTCGCCCTTCCTGTTGTGGAAGTCCAGCACATCCACCCTGCTTCGTTCAGCCCTGATGTACTCCGTCGTAGGCCTCGTTGTAGGTGCAGGCCTGGCGCAATGCGTGCGCCCTTTCATTTCGGGACTTGCAGGGTTGCCTGATCCTGGAGTCCTCATTCCGTGGAAATGGTTAGTGCTTCTTCTCGCTAGCTCGCTAGCAGCACTCCTGATTGGCGGTATTGCCACCGCGCCGTCGACCCAGCCGCATCCGTTCTGGAAAGACATCCCGCTGCCGGGCCTATCGGCATCATTCTTGCGTTGGAGTGCTATTGCTATTGTCCTTGTGGCCGCCCTCTTTACGGTCGCTTCAGCACTGCTGGGGCCAGACGTGTTCGAAACTTGGGCGCCATTGCCAACCGTGGCATTGTGCATCGTCTTTTCCCTTCTTCTCGCACGCTGTCCGCGAACCAGCCGGCCCTACACTCCAGCAGGCGTGGCCCTGAGATTTGCAGAGAAGCACCGACAGCTTATTGGCACGGGTCTGACGTTGTTGGTCCTGTGCATGGGAACCGCCGTGTTTAGCAGTTCGATGTCAGCCAGTTTCACAGCCAGTGAGAATGACAGTTTGACGTCAACGATTGCCCCTAACCAGGCACACATTCTAGAGAAAACAGATAACGGGCTTTCCACACGTGCTGAATCCGTTCAGCACGTAGCCCACGCGTTGGGCGTTCCCGCCCCAGTTCGAGTCTCTTATGTCCAGGCCACGCTAGACATGCCCACGGAGATGTCGGGAACCTTTGGCGTACTGACCGTCGAATCCGTTCATGACGTAGAGCAGCTCTTAGGCCGAGAGCTCACGGACCATGAAAAAGTTGTTCTTAAGACGGGAGCTTTGGTCCGCGATAACCGATTCATCAACCATGAGCACGTTTCAATCGGCACAAGCGGAAACTCGGACCCTACATCACTTCCAGCGCTGAGCACGGATTTTGGACCTCACTGGGAGAAACTAGCTGGAGGGTTTATCCTCGAATCCACGGCGCAGAAACTCAACGCACCGGCACGTGGGACACAGTGGGTCTTTACGGGGCTCAAAGAAGACGAAGAAAAGCGCTTTCTTGATAGCGCTGCACAAGCCCATATCCCCCACGAGCTCGTTTTACTGCCGCTGGTTCAAACCTCTTCGACACCGCGGGCATTCTATATCAGCTTGGCGGCCGCGCTGCTCAGCGCGTTAGCCGTAACCTTTGTTTTCTCGCGCCAACTTGCTCGCGCTACCGAAGCAATCCAGACCACCTTCAGAGTATTGGGCCTCGATTCTTCCTGGCATTTAAAAATTGTTGTGCTCACGACGGCCACACTGGCATGTACTGCGATCATTGCCGGCTGTCTCGCTGGAATCCTCCCACTCGCCGGAATGGTTTACGCAATGGGAGATGGACTCACCTTTGCCATCGATTGGAAGGCTCTTCTTGTTGCCGCGGGCGCAATAGCACTGGGCGCTGCAAGTGGCGTTGGTATGACATGCCTTCGCTACTTACAGCGCCCGTCGTCAAGCGCAACCGCTAACTAGATTTCCTTCGGCGGCACGGAGCGCTGCTCCTTGCCGTTGTAGGCAGACAGCGGGCGGATGAGGGAGTTGTTCTCGTTCTGCTCCACGATGTGTGCGGTCCAGCCGGTGATGCGGGCCATCACGAAGATCGGGGTGAAGAACTCAATGTCGAAGCCCAGGATGTGGTACGCAGGGCCAGCCGGGAAGTCCAGGTTTGGCTGGATCTTGATGGAGGTGTTCTCGTACATGGTCTTGGCCATGATTTCGTACATCTCCACCCACTGCTCCTGGCCGTGGTCCTTGGCCAGCTCGCGGAAGGCTGCCTCCATGGTCGGAACGCGGGAGTCACCGTTCTTGTACACGCGGTGGCCGAAGCCCATGACAAGCTCCTTGTTCTTGAGCTTGTTGAGCGTCCACTCCTCGGCCTTGGCAGGGTCACCAATCTCGAGGAAGTTCTTCATCACGGCCTCGTTGGCACCTCCATGCAGCGGGCCCTTCAGAGCGCCGATGGCGGCAGTGACGGCGGAGTAGGTATCCGACATCGTCGAGGTCACCACGCGGCCGGCGAAGGTGGAGGCGTTGAAGGAGTGCTCAGCGTAGAGGATGAGGGACTTATCGAAGGCCTCAATATCGGAGCGCGACAGTGCCGGGGAACCTTCCTCCTCACCAAAGACCATCCACAGGAAGTTTTCCGCAAAGCCCTTCTTGCGGGAAGGCTCGATGTAGCCCTCACCGCGACGGCGGCGGATATCGAGTGCGACGATGGTCGGCAGCTTCGCCATGAGCTCCAGCGCGGTGCGGCGGATGTGCTCGGAGTCCTTGGTGTACTCCTCCGGGTCCTGGGAACCAATGAAGGAGACTGCCGTGCGCAGAACGTCCATCGGGTGGCAGGACTTCGGCATGGAGGTGATGAGATCAATGAGGTGGCGGTCTAGGTGGCGCAGTGCCTTCTCACGAGCGGAGAAGCGCACGAGCTCACCTTGGTTCGGCAGCTCGCCGTTCCACAGCAGGTACGCCACTTCCTCGAACGAGCAGTAGCGGGCGAGCTCCTGGACCGGGTAGCCGCGGTAGGTCAGGGAGTTGGTCTCCGGGACGACCTTGGAAATGGCGGTCTCATCAACGACAACGCCGTACAGGCCCTTGCGGATCTCTGGGGTCTCAGACATGGTATTTCTCCTTTGCAGTTATGGGGTATTAATCAAAAGTGGGCTTGTAGGTGTCCTTCGAGTACGTGAACACGCTCTGGTCAAAGGCGTTGTACTCGTCGTAGCGCACCAGCTCATAGAGGCGGGAGCGGTGCTGCATGCGCTCGAGCCACTCCTCGGATTGCAGTCCGGTTTCCTGCATGTCGCGGAGGAATTCTTCGGTAGCGCCCATGGCCACGCGCAGGGTGGACACCGGCCAGATGACGGCGTTATAGCCCAAGTCTTCGATGCGCTTAGCCGACAGCAGCTCGGTCTTGCCAAACTCTGTCATGTTGGCCAGCAGCGGGGTATCCACGGCGGCGCGGAACTTCTCAAAGTCCTCGGGTGAGTACAGGGCCTCGGTAAAGATGAGGTCTGCGCCAGCGTCGGCGTAGGCCTTGGCGCGTTCGATAGCGTCATCAATGCCGTGGATACCGGCGGCATCCGTGCGGGCACAGATGATGAAGTTCTCATCGCGGCGCTCGTTGACGGCGGCGGTGATGCGGCGAACCATGAGATCCGTCGGCACCACTTCCTTGCCATCGAGGTGGCCGCAGCGCTTCGGATTGACCTGGTCTTCTAGGTGGCAGCCGGCCAGGCCAGCGTCCTCCAGCGCGGCAACCGTGCGGGCGGCGGACATGGGTTCGCCGAAGCCAGTGTCGGCGTCGACAAGCACCGGCAAGTCCGTGGCACGAGCGATGTGCCCGGCGCGCTGCGCCACCTCGGTGAGAGTGGTCAGGCCGATATCCGGCAGGCCCAAGTCATTGGCCAACACCGCGCCGGAGACGTACACGCCGCCGAAGCCACCAAGGTCCTGGATAAGGCGCGCGGTGAGCGGGTTAAACGCTCCCGGCAGGGTGGTGATTCCCGGCGCGTTCAGCGCCTCGCGGAAATTCTTGCGCTTTTCTGCGTTGCTGATGGTGGAACCAAACAGACCAGCCATTTAGAACAGTCCCTTCGGGGTTTCTGGTGCGGTGGCGAGTGCTTCGTCGGTGAGGCGAACGTTGAGCTCGTTGAGGTCGGTGAGATTCTCCAGGTCCTGTACCGCGGCAAGGAAGCGCTCCTGCTCTTCCTCCGAGACCTTGCCGGCGGCGAGCTTCTTGAACTTGTTGATGTACTCCTCGCGGCCGAAGGGGCGGGCGCCGAGCGGGTGGGCGTCGGCCACTGCACGTTCATCCTCAATCACGGTGCCGTCCTTGAAGGTGATGACAGCCTTGCCGCCGAATGCCTTCTCCTCCAAGTCGTTGGAGTGGTAGCGGCGGGTCCACTCCGGGTCCTCGACGGTGGAAATCTTGTGCCACAAATCGATGGTGTCCTGGCGGTGCTTGCGCTCGTCCGAGTAGGAGGTCTCGTAATCCCACTCGCCATCCTGCAGGGCCACGGCGAAGATGTACATGATGGAGTGGTCCAGGGTCTCGCGGGAGGCGTTCGGATCCATCTTCTGCGGGTCATTGGCGCCGGTGCCGATGACGTAGTGCGTGTGGTGCGAAGTGTGGAGGACGATGGACTCGATGTCCTCGGTCTTCAGGCCCTTCTCCGCCAGGGTCTTCTTGAGGGCAAAGGCCATATCAATTGGGGCCTGCGCCTGGTACTCCGCGGAGTGCTCCTTAGTGTAGGTGTCCAGGATGGCGCGCTTTTCTTCACCTTCGGCCGGCAGTGGGACGGTGTAGGTGCGCTCCGGGGAGTGGAGCATCCAGGCGATGAAGCCGTCTTCGCCTTCCCAAATCGGGGCCGGGGCACCTTCGCCGCGCATGGAGCGGTCCACTGCCTCGATGGCCATCTTGCCGGCGAAGGCTGGGGCGTAGGCTTTCCAGGAGGAAATCAGGCCCTTGCGGGACTGGCGGGTGGCGGTGGTGGTGTGCAGTGCCTGGCCGATGGCCTGGTAGATGGTGTCGACGTCGAGGTTCAACATGGTGCCGATACCCGCGGCGACGGACGGACCAAGGTGTGCCACGTGGTCAATCTTCCACTCGTGCAGGCAGATACCCTTGACCAGGTTGACCTGGATTTCGTAGCCGGTGGCCAAGCCGCGGATGAGGTCCTTGCCGGTCAGGCCCTTGTGCTGAGCCACGGCGAGAATCGGCGGGATGTTATCGCCCGGGTGGGAGTAATCCGCAGCAAGGAAGGTGTCGTGGTAGTCCAGCTCGCGCACGGCAGTGCCGTTGGCCAGCGCTGCCCACTCGGCGGAGTAGGTACCGTCAACGCCGAAGATGGTGGCGCCGCTTTCCGACGTCTCATGGGCCTGCGCAATCACTCGCGCCGAGGTCACAGGACGGCGCGTAGCAGAGGCCACAGCAACAGAGGCGTTGTCGATGATGCGGTTGATGATCATCTCGGTGGTCTCAGCCGGGACCTCGACCGGATCAGTGGCGACCTTGGCAATCTTGTGTGCGAGGTGCTCCTCGATGGGGAAATCCTCCGCGGACTTGTGGGTCCGTACTTCGTGGTTAATCAACGTGTTCTCCTCCTAGGCAATAACTGCGACTGCGATAGCCATCACACTAATTATCCGAACGTGCGGCCCGCCACATGTGTAAACTGTGGAAATCTGTTGCAAGTCTTTGCGTTATTCGCGAACATTGTGGACACCCCAGTTCACGTAGCATTTTTGGAGGATTCGAGAGATGACGAAGCACTACGCGGGGGCGAGAATCCACGCGCTACGCAAGGAACGTGGACTCACTCAAGCGGCCATGGCCAAGCAACTTGGCCTGTCCACGAGCTATCTCAATCAACTGGAAAACGATCAGCGCCCTCTCACCGTCACTGTTCTCATGCAGCTCACGCAGCGCTTCGACATTGACTCCACCTATTTCGCCGGCGACCGCGACTTGCGCGCCCTCGCCGAACTACGTCAGCTCTTCCCCGAAGCACCCGAGGCAACGCTTACCGACCTCAGCGGACGTTTCCCCGAACTGCTGCCCCGGCTTGTCGACGCCGCCGCGCACACCCCCGCGGAAACCGGCCCCTTCGAGGCAGTCCGTGACTTCTTCTACGACGCCCACAACTACGTTCATAGTCTCGACGTCGCCGCCGAGGAACTATCGGAACTCCTCGGCGACCGCGTCCTGCGCCGTGGCCGCCTCGCCTCCCTTCTGCAGGAGGAGTTCGGTGTCAGCACACGATTCTCCTCCCCGTCCCCACGCCGCCGCACATTCCGTAACCGCGAGCTACACCTGCGGGCGGGTCTTTCCGAAGCCCAGCTTGTCTTTGAAATGGCGCTCCAATACTGCTTGTTGGCCTACCCCGAGCATTGCGCCGAACTCGTTGCCGAGCTCCCCGGTGAGGAAGCCCAAGCCATCGGCACACTCGGCCTTGCCCAATACTTCGCCGCCGCCGTGACCATGCCCTATACCCAGTTCCTCGCCACCGCGGAAGAGACGCGCTACGACATTGATGTCATCGCCAACGCCTTCGGCACCGGTTTCGAGACCACCGCGCAGCGCTTATCGACGCTACAGCGCCCCGGCCACCGCGGTGTCCCCTTCTCCTTCATCCGCACCGACCGCGCGGGCAACATCTCCAAGCGCCAATCCTCCACCGCCTTCCACTTTGCCCGCAGCGGTGGATCCTGCCCCCTGTGGGTTGTGCACCGCGCTTTCGAAACCCCTAACCGCATCACACGCCAAGTGGCCTCCATGCCAGACGACCACACCTACCTCTGGATCGCGCGCTTCGTTCAAGGCCAAGCACAAGCGTGGGGTACCCCGCGCAAAGAATTCGTTGTGGGCCTCGGCTGCGATATCTCTCAAGCCGATCGCGTCGTCTATGCCGACGCCCTGAACCACTCCCCGTCCGAGGCCACTCCCATCGGCCCCGGCTGCGCCGCATGCCCACGCCCTGCCTGCCCGCAGCGCGCTTTCCCGCAGGCAGGCAGACCTGTCAGCCTCGACCTCAACGTCTCTCCCGATTCTGCCTACGCCACCTCCTAGTACGCCTTTTCGCCTAGGCTTTCGAATTTCCTGCGGCCATGTCCAGAGGGCTTGCCAAGATAGGACTCGTTCGGCACCGCACCGAGCCTCTGTCTCTCTAACGCAGGAGGTTTTCTCTCATGTCCAACCCTTATGCAGCTCCGCAGTTCCCTTCGGAACCAACTCCAGAGCAGCCAGCACCGACGCAGCCAGCGCCGAAGAAAAAGAAGAAGGGCGGCTGCCTCAAATGGGGTGCGGGTGCACTCGCAGTATTCGTACTTGGCAGCGCCGCTCTCAACGCAGGTTCTGATGGCGATTCCTCAAACACCGCCGCACCGGAACCACGCTCCAGCATCACGGCTACCGAATCGCTGGACGCTGAACTCAGCACCCCGACGGTTGATATCACTAACGCCGCAGCTGAACTGGACTCAACTTCGGGCAATGATGCCGGCGCTGGCAACAATGACGAAGCCGTGCCACAGGATTACACGAATGCGCTACGCGCAGCGAAGCGCTATCTGGATTTTTCAGCCTTTTCCGAAGCTAAGTTGTATAACCAGCTCACGAGCGACTACGGCTCGCAATTCTCCCCCGAGGCGGCACAGTACTCGATCGATCAGCTCGACGTGGACTGGAATGCTGAAGCTCTCGAGTCCGCAGAAAACTATCTCGACTTCGCCGCCTTTTCTAAAGCCAAGCTATATGACCAGCTCACCTCTGAGTATGGCGACAGCTTTACTCCAGAGCAGGCTCAGTACGCCGTTGACACAGTAAACGGTGACTGGATGGCCGAGGCCGTTGAAGCAGCGAACAGCTACCAAGAGATGATGCCGATGTCGGGCCCAGCACTGCTCGAGCAACTCACCAGCGAGTACGGCGAGAAGTTCACTATGGAAGAAGCCCAGCATGCGGTAAGCACACTGGGCTTCTAAACCGAGAAGTAGGAGGTTCTACTCTAGGTCGTCGTGGGCAACCAGGCGGCGAGCTGCCTCAGTGATAGTGCCGGACAGGGACGGATAAACCGCGAAGGAATCCGCCAGCTGGTTCACGGTGAGCTGGTTGGTCACGGCAACCGCGACGGGCAGGATGAGCTCGGAGGCAGTCGGAGCAACAATCACGCCGCCGATGACGCGGCCGGAGGTCGCACGGCAGAAGAGCTTGACAAAGCCGTGCTGCAGAGAGCGCATCTTGGCGCGCGGGTTGGTGTTCAGCGGCATCATGACGGTGCGGGCAGCCACCTCGCCGGCCTCAATCTCAGCCTGGGTAAAGCCCACAGCGGCAATCTCCGGCCGGGTAAACACGGCGGTGGCGACGGTCTTCAGACGCAGC
Organism: Corynebacterium sp. FDAARGOS 1242; assembly: GCF_016889985.1. Lineage (NCBI taxonomy): Bacteria > Bacillati > Actinomycetota > Actinomycetes > Mycobacteriales > Corynebacteriaceae > Corynebacterium > Corynebacterium sp. FDAARGOS 1242. Next base: position 1,837,207 of record NZ_CP069568.1, read on the forward strand.
GGGGACACGCCCTCACCCAGGGAGTGGTACATGGCGATACGGCCCTGCATCGCGGCAACGGAAGCCAGTGGGAAGAGGTCGGAGCAGTCACCAGCGGCGTAAATGCCTGCAACGTTGGTGCGGGAGACGCGGTCCACCTCGATGTGGCCGGACTTCGTGGTGGCCACGCCGACGTGCTCAAGGCCTAGGTCCTTGGTATTCGGGATGGAACCGATGGACATGATGACGTGGGAGCCGTGGATTTCGCGGCCGTCCTGGGTCTTGACCACAACGTTGCCGTCTTCAGTACGGGAGACGGTCTCCACGCGGCAGTTCTTCTCCAGTTCCACGCCACGCTCGGCCAGGACAGTCTCGAGGACGTCGGCAGCATCGGCGTCATCGTGCGGCAGAATGCGGTCGCGGGACGCCACCATGGTCACGCGCACGCCCATCTCCGCGAAGGCGGACACGAACTCCGCACCGGTCACACCGGAACCGACCACGATGAGGTGCTCCGGTTCCTCCTTGAGGTCGTAGACCTGCTGCCAGGTCAGGATGCGCTCGCCATCCGGCTGCGCGCCCGGCAGAATGCGTGGGGTGGCACCGGTGGCAACGAGGACAAGGTCCGCCTCAAGGGTTTCGGTGGTGCCATCCTTATGGGTGACATCGACCTTGTGGGCGGCACCCTTCACTCCGTGCTGGTCCTCGGAGAAGGCCGCACGGCCATCGATAACCGTGACACCAATCTTTTCCAAGCCCGCGCGCACGTCGCGGGACTGATTAGCCGCCAGCGCCTGCACACGGCCGTTGAGCGCCTGCAGGTTCAGTTTCAGGGAGCTGAGCTGGTTGTCAAGGCCCATGTCATCAGCGCGGCGGAAGTCGGTGCGGATGTTGGCACCTGCAATAAAGGACTTCGAGGGAACGCAGTCCAAAAGAACGGAGGAGCCACCAGGGCCCTGTTCCTCAACCAACGTAATATGTGCGCCGTACTTGGCGCCGGCAGTCGCGGCCTCGTAGCCAGCGGGGCCTCCACCAATGATTACGATGCGGGGGGCTTCCTGTGACAATGTCGCTCCTTAAATTAAATTCTGGGAAATCCGTGTCACAGTGTAATGCTTAAAGCCCTAATCCTCCACGTTGGCGAACTGTTCCGCCACCGACCCAAAGAGCTTGACACCTACGCCGATTGCACGTTCGTCTGGAGCCAAATCACCCATGTGGAGATCGTGCTGCTCACCTTCGCCAGACCAGCAGCCCAGACGGGCCATGGAGCCGGGAACCTTTTCGAGGTACCAGGAGAAATCCTCACCGCCTGAGGACTGCGGTGCCTGGACCACTGCTTGCGGATCAATTGCTTGGGCGGCACTGGCGAGGAGGGCGGTTGAGACGTCGTCGTTCAGCACCGGCGGAACCCCTCGGTGGTAGACCAACTCGTGCTCAACGCCCAACGGCGCCAGAACCTGCTCCACGAGCTCAGAGAACAGAGTCTGCATCTCACGCCAGATGCCAATGTCGGCGGTGCGCATGGTGCCAGACACAGTGCCGGTCTCCGGAATGGCATTCGGCGCATATCCTGAATTGACCTGACCAAAGACCAGCACCGTACCGGTACGGGGGTCAACGCGGCGCGACAACAGCCCCGGCAAATCGGTCAGAAGCTTGCCCAGCGCATAGACGACGTCCGCCGACAAGTGTGGGCGCGACGTGTGACCACCAGGGCCCGTCACGTTGATTTCAACCACATCGGTAGCTGAGGTGATAGCGCCCGCCCGAACGCCAATGCGTCCGACGCGAAGCTTGGGCTCAACATGGACGGCGAAAATCGAGTTCACACCTTCGAGTGCGCCCCATTCAATGACATCAGTGGCACCGCCGACCCACACTTCCTCGGCGGGCTGGAAAATCACGCGGATGCCAAAGTAAAGGGGGTGCTCGCGGTGAAAGTCGGCCAGTGCACAGGCAGTGGCCAGCGCGATGGTGGTGTGAATGTCATGGCCACACGCATGCATGACACCGGGCACTTCAGAGGTGTACTCGAGCCCGGTGACCTCAGTAACCGGAAGAGCATCGATGTCCGCACGGAATGCCAAACGGCCAAGTTCCGTGTCAGGACCGATGTCCACCATGAGTCCTGTCTCAGGAAAGAGCTGCGGCTCCAGGCCATACTCACGCAGGGTGCGGGCGAGGAAGCGAGTGGTTTCCACCTCATTATTGGAGGTTTCCGGGTGGCGGTGAATATGACGGCGCCACGCGATGACCTCTGCGCGGTGGTTGGTGAACCACTCACTCACATAATCTGAGATCACTGCTTCCTCCTCCATGGTTTTCTATGGGGAAGAGTCTACAACTAGACCATGCGGTTCAGTTAGCCGGGCAGGTCAGACACTAGAGATACTGAGTGGTCTGCAGTTTCCCAAGGCACCTGTTAAAGGTCGATATTGCGCGGACCGTAGAGACGGTCGCCGGCATCACCCAAGCCAGGAACGATGTAGGCATCGTCGTTGAGTTCGGGATCGATGGCCGCAGTCACGAGACGAACCGGCAGGCCAGAGTTAGCGAGGGCATCCACACCCGGCTGCGCGGAAACCATGCAAATGGCGGTGATATCGGTGGCACCGCGGTCTGCCAACAACTTGAGGGAGTGCAGAAGGGAGCCGCCCGTGGCGAGCATGGGGTCCACGACGAAAACGCTGCGACCGCTGAGATCCTCCGGCAAGGCCTCAAGGTACGGGACTGGCTGGTGCGTCGTCTCATCGCGCGCCATGCCGATGAAGCCCACTTGGGCATCAGGAATCATCGACAGGGCGGGGTCGACCATGCCCAGGCCAGCGCGAATGATGGGCACGACAATCGGCGGGTCCTGCAGGCGCGTGCCGTCTGCAGTAGCAACGGGAGTCGTGCAGTCGAAATGCTCAACGGGGAGGTCGCGGGCTGCCTCGTAGACAAGCATGGCGCCGAGGTCACGCAGGGCAGCGCGAAAAGCGGCGTTGTCGCTGCGGGCATCGCGCATAAGCGTGAGGCGGGATGTGGCGAGGGGGTGGTCTACAACGTGGATATCCATGACCACCACTCTATAAGAGTTGGGCGGGAACCGATTGGCAGGTTGGGCAGTCTAATAGGACATGACTGACTTCGATACCTTTGCCATTGATACCGAATACACGCGTCGCTTGGCGCACGAGCTTGTTGAGGCCTCTCAAGGCTCCCCTACTCCCCCTCCTGTGTTGCCGAATGACCCCGTCCTACAGGGTTTTACGAGTGCACTCGATGCAGCCTTAGAGAACCTGTCTGCTCGGCTTACCCAGGTTAGGGCTGATGCCGCTGCGGTGGCGGAGTCAAGTTTCCTCATGGCGCGTGAGGCTGAGGATGCCGATCATGCGCTCGCCAGCGCGTGTGGGGGTCTGTGATGTTGGAATCAGCTATTGCCCAGATCGCTCGCATGCAGCCAGCACAGCTGCCTAATGTGGGATTGCCCACCGTTCCGGATCTCACTGCTGCGGGCCCCTTGGCGGAGATTGCGCATGGAGACCCGCAGGCGCTTTTCGACGTCTCCCGCCAGGCCGCCGAGGACATCTCCACCGTGCGTTCGGCACTGGGCTCTGCGCGGAGTTTGATTTCGGCAACAATTCGGGATCTCGTGGGGCTTGGATTCGAGCTGTTACAGCGTGGCCTTCCGCTCACCCTTGGATTACTTATCCCGAACCCAGCAGCGCAGGCCGCTGCGCGTTCCGCGCTGCAGGCTCTGGCCATGGAGTACATAGGCAAAGCCATGGTGCGCATTAAACGCCTTGCTGGGGAACTACTCCAGGCAGCCGCTCCCCTAGTGCCCATCGGCCAACGTGCGGTTCAGCCTGCCGTGCGCGGCCGCCAAGACAGCACTGATGTCGCTGTGGCTCGGCATGCACTTCGGGAACCTGCAGTCGAAGGCGATTCCGAGCAGGGACAGGCCGCAGCACAGGCAGCCCTATCGCAGGTGGGAACACCCTATGGATGGGGAGGAACGGGCAACGGGAGCTTCGATTGTTCGGGGCTGACGCAGTGGGCATGGCGGCAAGCCGGAGTGGAGCTGCCCCGAACCGCGGAAAGTCAGACAGTGGGCCGGCAAGTCAGCGCCGAAGAGCTACAGCCAGGTGACCTCGTGGTGTGGGACGGGCACGTCGCCATGTACTCCGGCGACGGACAAATCGTTGAAGCGGGAAGCCCGGTACAGACTGGGCCATTGCGCACCAACAACATGGGGATGGCTTTCAAAGGCTTCTGGAGGCCCACAGGGTAGACTGTTTCCCCATGAACACACGCGCGATTGTCCCCGTCCAGCTCTCTTTGTCTGAGGGCGATTTCTATACCCTGTGGGCGCCGAAGTGGCGTCAGAATGGTTCCGAATGGCAGGCCTTCCTTGGCGATGATGAGTCTGTCTTGTTGTTCCACACCGAAGCCGACATGCTGTGCTTCCTCGAATCAGACAAGAAACATGACCTGCTTGACCACCCCAAGTGGGAAGTCTTTAACTCCCAGGCTGCGGACCGAGTCGTGCCGGACAAGAAGCACGTCTATGACCTCGTCGGAATGCCGAAGTACCTGGCTGGCCGCCCCAGCCACGAGAACGTATCCTCGGTTGCTCGCTGTTTGGAGATTGCGCATGCTCTCGCTGAGGTCTCCGCCGCAGAGCACACGGTTATTTTCTTTGCCTCGCACTCTATCCTGCGCAACCCTGCGCGCGGAGCGGATCATTACGCCGGCGATGCAGGTATGAACGAGTGGTCTGGCGTGGGCAGCGTCGTTCTCGCGAATTGGCGCGAGGTTATTGAGGACCTCGACAAGGTAGTCAAGATCGTGCCCTCCGCTGACTTTGCTGACGATGCCACGGCAGACGCTGCTACCCGCATCTCCGCGGCCACAGAAGCTGCTGCCGAGGCCCGCAAGAAGGCCGAAGAAGAGCGCAAGGCCGCCGCTGAGGCAGCTGACCCGTATGACAGCTCCCCGTGGGCTGCTGCCGGTATTGACCCGGTCAAGATCACCGCTAACCAGAAGTCGGTCTATACCCTGCGCACCTACTTGGATGGCAAGCCGGTCTTCTTGGGTAAGTGGGGCGAAATCTTCACCTTCCCTACCTCCAAGGTGCTCACCCGCTGGATCATGGAAAACGATGACCACGACCTAGCGAAGGTCTCCACCTGGGAAGAAGTAGTTGCTGCAGCCAATGCGGGCGAGCTCGAGGTCACCGTACACCCGGATAACCAGTACACCTTCAACGGTATTGTCCGTGACATTGAGAAGGGTCCCGAGTCTGTTGATAGCGACCAGATGGGCCGCTGCTATGAAATCTGCGCCGATGCCGCCGACTGGGCTGGCGATGATTCCATCAACTCCTACATGCTGCAGAACCCGCGCTTCCAGGACTACCTGGGCTACATGCTGGGTTCCACCGAGCATGCGGGCTATGTGCCGTCCAAGCCCTACACCGAGCATGCGGAGTCCTGGAAGGGCTTGGAAGAGATGCTGACCAAGCGCTTCTCGCGCTTCTAATGAGCGCCTCGTTAATCAGCGCCTAGTCAGTGGCGGAGAGGTCTTCTTCGTCGTCTGCAACGTCAGCGTCTTCAGCAAACTCCGGGTCCGCGAGGTCTTCATATGCGGGCAGGATTTCCTCTTCGATGAGGCGCTGACGGTCCTCCTCGCTGGCGAAGGAGTTCTCGATAGCCTTGATGGTCAGGTCGAAGAACTCCTCCAGGCCGTAACCAAAGGCCTCACTGAGTGCCACGAAGACATCGCTGAGCTTGTTGCCCGCCACGGTGCAGGTGAAGCCGAGCTGCTGCAAAAGCGGCAGGGGGTGGTCGGCGAGCTCCTCGGCCGGAAGCTCCTCAAGGGGCGCGAAAGTCAGAGCAATGCGGCGATCACGTACCCATGCTGACGCCTTTCCCGGGCGAACACCATCAAGGTCAGCGCTGAAATCATCAATGAGATCCGTCGCGTGAACAAGGCGGGTGGCACCCGCACGCACGGCAGCCACCGCGTCGTCATAAGACGCAGCATCGAACTCCCACGGAATGAACTCCTCGCGCAGCGCCGGGGCCTTCGTGAGATCACTCAGGACTACGCCCGCCGCATGCTCGGATGCTTCTCCGTGCACAACCAGTCGCGCATCGATCCCCGGCACCTCAAGACCTTGAGCGGCTGCCGCCAGGGCCTCATCGCGTGAGAAGGGGAACGAGTCGGCGGGGAGGCGGAGTTCGGCGTAGACCACGTGGTCGTCGACAAGCGCCTGCACCACAGAGCGAGTGGCCGCGCGCAGCTCCTCCGGGGTGGAAGCATCCGCCGGCAGCGGTACGAGCAGCGTGACCTTGGGCAGGGAGGCGAAAATTTCGGCTCCAGAGTCCTTGTTTTCGGGGCTAATCAAAGGTGCGTCATGCATGGGGTTCATCCTAGGGCGGGGTCTAGGATTAAGCACGTTATGAAACATGTCTCCGCGCTTATCGCTACCCTCACGCTGCTCATCACCCCACCGGCGTACGCGGAGGAATCCGACGAGACATCATCGTCTTTGCCCACACGTACCACGGCACCCGATACTGATTCCTGCCCGCACTCGCTCGTCCCAGCTGAGCCGAGCACGACCTCTGAGGAGCTCGCCCCCGGCCAGGCCACGCCTACTCCCCTGCCGCCGGTGGACGGCGCCGCCTGCGGGGTTACGGCGCCGCGTGGTTTTAAGGTCAACAAAGACGTTGTGGCCTCAGCCTGGATGGTCAGTGACCTTGACTCGGGTGAGATCATCGCGATGAAGGACCCCAATGGGCGCTACCGCCCAGCCTCAATCATCAAGGCCCTGCTGGCGCTCGTGGTGATTGAGGAGCTCCCGTTGGACCAGCGCATTACCGCCACGATGGAAGACGCTTCTGTTGAAGGTTCCGCCGTTGGCATTGGGCCGGAGGGTACGTACACGGTGGAGCAACTGTTGCAGGGCCTGCTCATGGCCTCAGGCAACGATGCCGCGCATGCTCTGGCAACCGCGCTGGGTGGTGACGAGGACACCCTGCGCAAGGTGAATGAGAAGGCTCGCGAGATTGGCACGCGCTCGACTGTCGCAGCGAGCTATTCAGGGCTCGATGCGGCGGGAATGTCCACGTCTGCCGCGGATATCTCACTCATCTATCGCGAGGCTTTTGCCAATGACACCTTTGCGCGCATTGTCGATACCGAACATGTGGATTTTCCCGGCTGGGGCGAGATGCCCGGCTACGAGCTCTGGAATGACAACGGGCTTTATCTCAATGATCCCGATGGCATCGGCGGCAAGACCGGCTATACCGAGGACGCGCAGCACACCTTCGTCGGTGCCATTGATCGCGACGGGCGCCGCCTCCAGGCCGTCATCCTGGACACCACCGTCGAGCACGGCTTTAGGGCCTGGGAGCAGGCGCAGATGCTTCTCGACGAATCCTCCACCGTCACCCCCGGACATGGCGTAGGCCAGCTGGAGGATTTCTCAGCGCAGGCGGCTGAGGAAACGACAGTCGTTCCGACGCCCACTCCGCCTACCCCTACCGAGGCCCCAGAAACGACTCAGCCCCGCTCATCCTCATCGTTCGAGGACTCGCAGGGCTGGATCGGTTGGATGGTGGCGGGGCTCGTTGCCCTGCTCGTGGTGGTCGTGGCTACTTTTTCACTACTTCGGCGTTAGCCATGATGTCGTGCTGGCCGCGCAGCGCGTTCTTGGGGCCAATGGTGGTGACCACGTAAAGCGCGCCAAGGATAGTCACGGCCGGCCCAACGAGCGGTATGAGGGAGGCCACGCGCCACCAGTTGCGCTTAATGCTCTGCTGCCAGCTGAGATTCTTGTGCGTTGTCACGTCACGGACGGTGTAACCAGCGATCAGCTTTGCTGGCGTGGCACCGAGGTAGACCTCGGAGACAAGGTAGTAGGCCACGGTAAACAGGCTGGATGCCCCCATCACGAGGGCGGCGTGCGCATTGGGATCAGAGAGGCCAAAGCTCACGACGGCTGAGACGACGACGGCTGCAATGATGTAATCGAGAATTGCCATGAGCACGCGGTTGCCGGGGGTAGCGCGCTGGGAGTCCTGAAACGGAGCCGGGCTGGGGTCGACAGAAACCGGCTGAGATTCGGGGCTAAAGCTTTCTGCGCTGGAAGCTTGTGTACTCGAAGCGTCTGTACTCGGAGCTTCTGTGCGCCAGCGCCCGGTTTCCGCGAACTCTTCCAGTTGGCGCCACGTCGGCTGGCGCCCGCTGCCCAATCCCTGATCGTAGATGGCGCGGGACGAAGGCTCGCACAGAATGCGGGCGGCCACCGCTATCTCCTGGCGCTCGACGTCCTCGGGAATGTAGCCGATGTCCTCGAGGTTGGTATCGGCTGCCGCGAGCTGCTCGCCTAGTTCGTTCGACGTCGCCTGTGGCTCAAGGGTGAAGTGGGTATACAGATTCGGTGCAGGGGTTTCGGGAAGCACGAGCCTACTTTCGACGGAACAGGGCGACAGCGCCGGCAGCGACCGCACCCAGTGCAGCACCTGCGCCCAGGGTCACGCCCGTGTTCGGGCCCTTCTTGATTTCGTTGCGAACGCGGATGACTGCCTGAGCTGGGACAGGCGGCTCGAGCAACTCAAGGGATTCCTCGGTGGTGGCGGTCCAAGCAGATACATAGAGCACAACGCGCCACACCAGGTACATGACAACCATGAGGACGATGACCGGTCCAAAGACCGCGCCCGCCGGGTTGCCTGTCGCCGAAGACATGATGACGGTGGACAGCTGCTTCAGGACCTCAAAGATCACAGCGCCGATAAGCGCACCTTTCAGGCCAGATTTGGTCGGCACCTTGGTGCGCGGCAGGAAGGCCACCATCCACCAGAAGACAAGGAAGTTCGCGATGAGACCAATGACAATACCTGCCACAACAAGCACCGCATCCATGCCGGGGAAGGCTTCAATGCCTACCCATTCGAAGACCTTCTGGGTCAGACCAGAAGAACCAGCCGCGGTAACGCCGAACGCAACCACCAAAGCAAGAAGCAGGCCGATAAGACCCAGCAGGTCACTGAGCTTCTTGGTCACAAAGTTGCCCGGAGCGTCATTGGGATCCTGCATCCACATGGCGGAAATGCCAATACGCAGGTTGTTCATCCAGCCCAAGCCGGACCACAGGGTGGTCAGACCACCGATGCCGTACATGGCACCGCGCTGATCGATGGCCGTCTTCAGCAGCTCAGTAATGGAATCACCAAGATCACCAGAAACAGAGTTGGCAATCTGCTCTTCCAGCTGCTGCATCAAGTCTGGGCGGTTGGCCAGCACCGTAGCCGCACCGGCGACAACGAGCATGAAAATCGGGAAGATAGCCAGAACCGAGAAGTAGGTAATACCCGCGGCAAACTGGTTGCCGCCTTGGCTGCCGTAGCGGTCCAGCATCTTCATAATGTGGTCGATGAAGCCAGACTTCTCACGGACCTTGTCTACCGCACCCGGTTCATCGGCATGCGCGCGCTCGATACCGTATTCATCGGTCTTCTTCTCATCAGTGCGTGTCGTTGGTGCCACGGGCACACCCCTTTTATGTTGTCTATTAAACGTCCCTCATATGCTAACCAACTCAGCCGCGACGTGCGGGGAGGAAGCCCACCGCCTCGTAAACCTTGTCCACGAGTGGCGCAGCAATCTCCGTCGCGCGCGCAGCACCCTCGGCCAAAATGCGCTCGAGCTCGCCGCGGTCTTCCATGAGCTCGTCGTAGCGTGCCTTAAGCGGAGTGGTAAACGCCTCTAGGGCTTCGGCCGTATCGACCTTGAGGTGGCCATAACCTTGGCCGGCGTACTTCTCCACGAGGGCATCAATGCTCTCGCCCGTCAGCGCAGACTGAATAGCCAGCAGGTTGGACACGCCCGGCTGCTTCTCGCGGTCAAAAGCCACCACACCGAGGTCATCGGTCACGGCGGACTTGATTCGCTTGGCGGAGGTCTTGGGGGCGTCAAGAAGATTGACAATGCCCTTCGGGTTCGCGCCTGACTTCGACATCTTGGAGGTCGGCTCCTGCAGGTCATAAATCTTGGCCGAGCCTTCCGGAATGAAGGGCTCCGGAATGCGGAAGACCTCGCCGTATTTATTGTTGAAGCGCTCCGCCAGGTTGCGGGTGAGCTCGAGGTGCTGGCGCTGGTCCTCCCCCACCGGCACGTAGTGCGGGGAGTACAGAAGAATATCGGCGGCCATGAGCATGGGGTAGGTAAACAGGCCCACCGTGGTGCGGTCTTGGCCCTGCTTAGAGGACTTGTCCTTGAATTGGGTCATGCGCGAGGCCTCACCGAAACCGGTCAGGCACTGCAGCACCCAGGTCAGCTCCGCATGCGCGGGCACGTGGGACTGCACAAAGAGGGTAGATTTCGCCGGGTCAATACCCAAGGCGATGAGCTGGGCGGCACCCGCGATAGTGCGGTGACGCAGCTCCTCCGGGTTCTGCTCCACCGTGATGGCGTGCAGGTCCGGGATAAAATAAAAAGCCTCGTAGCTCTCCTGCAGGTCAATCCACTGCTTGAGAGCTCCGAGGTAATTGCCCAAGTGGTAGGAATCAGCCGTGGGCTGGATTCCCGAGAGGACTCGGGATGCGGAGGACGATGCAGAAGTGGAGTCAGTCATGGTTGACCACTCTACTCTGCCGCCGCCTCCGCGCGGCGCTGTGGGCCTTAAATCTTGCGGGAAGTCGGGCTAATAACGTCCATCATGACCGCGAAACCGGCCACCATGAATGCACCACCGACGCCCTGGAGGACAATCGGTCCAAGGAAGGCGAAGGACGGGCCAACAATGGTCCACCACCAGATACCCAGGGCAAGCAGAATGGCGCCGAGGACGAAGTAGATGAGTGCGCGGGTCATGAAGATCTCCTGCGAAATAGAAAGGACGTTAATTCGGACTCATCGTACCACTACTTGTATTCGGCTACTTATACTCGACGAGAAGCGGGGAATGGTCAGACCAGCGCTGCTCCACCGTCGGCGCCTTTTCCACCCAGGTGCGCTGCGCGCGCTCCAGCATGGCCTTCGTGGCGGCCTGATAGTCAATGCGCCAGCCTGCATCGTTGTTGAAGGCTTGGCCGCGGTAGGTCCACCACGTGTAAGGCCCCTCCGCCTCCGGGTGCAGGCGCCTGGCGACGTCAAACCACTGCGGGTCCGCCGCCGCCTCCCAGGCGGTCTTCGTGTCATAGTCCACCACGCCGAGCCAGTCCCCGAGCCCTTTCTTGGCCTGTGGTTCGGCATCCGGGAAGGCGCCAAAGACGCGGTCCATGAAGGCGCGCTCCTCCGGCAGGTGGCCGGACTTCTTCTCGTTAGCCTTGTTGTTCTTCAAGTCCTGGGCGCGGTGGCAGATGTTCCAGTCGCCGCCAATAACGGCTTCTGGGTAAGCCGCAGCCATGTCGTCTAAAACTTCCGAAAACTCATCCAAGAAGAGGTACTTTTCGTCCTGCTTCGGGGAATTCACATCACCGGAAGGCAGGTACAGAGAAGCAACGCGCACACCTTCCACCGTGGCGGCGATGAAGCGGCCGGATTCGGCGAAGGAGCCGAAGCCCACGGAGACGTCGCCAAGCGCATGCTTCGATAGGATGCCCACGCCCGCACGACCCTTCGCGGCGGATTCGGCCTGGACCAAGTTCCATCCGGCCTCCAGAGCCGGGGCCAGGGCCTTCTGAGTCTGCTCGGGGTTGGCGCGCACCTCCTGCATGAGGACGACGTCGGCAGGCGTAGTCTCCAGCCACGCATTCATACCGGGGTTGTCGTCATTGCGCTGTTTGCAGGCCGCGCGGATGCCATTGACGTTAACGGAGGCGATGGTGAAACTCATGCCGGTCAGTCTAACGGTGTTCGATGATCTTTACGGAAGGGCCCAGGCGACGTTTGTCCCACATGGTGACAAACCAGGTAAGAATGCCAGACACGGCCAAAGCAGCACCCGCCAGCGCGGTGGAATTATAGGAATAGCCCGCGCCCACGACCACGCCGCCAATCGCAGCACCGGCCGCATTCGCGATGTTGAGAGCAGACTGGTTCAACGCCGCCGCGAGAGTCTGCGCATCCCCCGCCACGTTGACTAGGCGCAGCTGCAGCGACGGCACGAGGATGGAGCCAAAGAAGGCCAAGACGCCGAAGACAATCGTGCCCGCCCACGCGTTGTGCGCCACGAAGTAGAAGGTCACGGACACACCGACCATGCAGATGAGCGCAAAAATGATGCCGAATTCCAGGTTGCGGTCCGCCAGCGCACCGCCGGCGACGTTGCCGGTGGTCATGCCGATGCCATACGCCATGAGTACAAGCCACGTGTGGCTCGGGTCCATGCCGGCGACCTCCGTCATAGTCCACGTGATGTAGGTATAGACGGCAAACATTCCGCCGAAGCCCACGGTGCCGAGGAACACGGTGAGAAGCACCTGGCTGTTTTTCAGCGCGCCAAGCTCAGTAAACATATCCGTTTGCGGCATACGCGTCATGTGCGGGAAGAGGAAAAAGAGCAGCACCATCGTCAGCCCAGCAATGGCCACGACTAAGAAGTACGCTGCATGCCAACCCAACTCTTGGCCCAGCGCCTGGGCTGCTGGCACACCAATCACGGTGGCAACGGACAGGCCCATGCCTACCATCGACATGGCAAACCCCTGCCGTCCAGGAGGCGCCATGGACACTGCCGCCAGATTTGCTACGGAAAAATATGCGCCGTGCGGCAGACCCGCGATGAAGCGGGCCGCGAGGAGGACTCCGTAATTCGGGGCCAGGGCTGTGAGCAGGTTACCCACGAGCAAGAAGCCAATGAGCAGGATAATCAGGCGGCGGCGCGGAAGCTTGCCCGTAAGTGCCGCAATGACCGGCGCGCCTACGACGACGCCGAGCGCGTAGACGGAGATGACTACCGACGCCGCATCTTCCGTAATGCCGAAGTCATCCGAGATGAGCGGCAAGAGGCCCATCGACGTAAATTCCGTCGTGCCGATGGCGAAAGCGCCCAGCGCCATGGCAATCATGACGATGGTGCGGCGCGATCGGGAAATCTCTGTTTGGCGTGGGACAGGGCGGCGCTTGATGCGGGTAGCTGGCTTCATCGGGTTCACGTGGGCAGACCTTAGTACTTCCCTTGCGGGGCCCGTAAGCTCAGACGGGCAGGTTGCGCCAAGTCAACACACCTCCCCCACAGGTGGCACGTGTCACACGGGGGCCGCCACGCGGCGATAACAAGACAGGTATCCTGTTAGGTTGAACAGTTTTCAACTAATCGAGGAGAACCATGGCTAAGATTATCTGGACCCGCACCGACGAGGCGCCGCTGCTGGCGACCTACTCTTTCAAGCCGGTTGTGGAGGCCTTCGCTTCCACCGCAGGTATTGAGGTAGAGACCCGCGACATTTCCCTGGCCGGTCGCATCCTGGCCCAGTTCCCGGAGCGCCTTGGTGACAAGAAGGTCTCCGACGCCCTGGCTGAGCTTGGCCAGCTGGCGAAGACCCCTGAAGCTAACATCATCAAGCTGCCGAATATCTCCGCGTCCCTCGTGCAGCTGAAGAAGGCCATTGCTGAGCTGCAGGCTGCTGGCTTTGATCTCCCGGAGTACGAAGAGGCTCAGGAAAAGTATGACGCCGTCAAGGGCTCCGCTGTGAACCCGGTTCTGCGTGAGGGCAACTCCGACCGCCGCGCCCCGATTGCGGTCAAGAACTTTGCTAAGAAGAACCCGCACAAGATGGGCGCGTGGTCTGCTGATTCCAAGACCAACGTGGCCACCATGGACGCTAACGACTTCCGCCACAACGAGAAGTCCGTCATCATGCCGGAGGAGGACACCCTCTCCATCGTTCTGAAGACCGCCGAGGGCGAGCAGACCCTGCTGGAGAAGCTGCCGGTGCTCAAGGGCGAGGTTATCGACGGCACCTTCATGTCCGCCAAGGCACTCGATGAGTTCCTCAAGGCACAGGTTGCCCGCGCCAAGGAAGAGGGCGTTCTCTTCTCCGCTCACCTCAAGGCCACCATGATGAAGGTCTCTGACCCCATCATCTTCGGCCACGTCGTGCGCGCTTTCTTCGCTGACGTCTTTGAGAAGTACGGCGAGGAGCTCGAGGCCGCTGGCCTCAACGGCGAGAACGGCCTGGGCGCTATCTACGAGGGCCTGGACAAGCTGGAGAACGGTGCTGAGATCAAGGCTGCTTTCGACGCCGCGCTTGTCGACGGCCCTGACCTCGCCATGGTCAATTCCCACAAGGGTATTACCAACCTTCACGTTCCGTCTGACGTCATTATCGACGCCTCCATGCCGGCCATGATCCGCACCTCCGGCCACATGTGGAACAAGAACGACGAGGAGCAGGACACCCTCGCCGTCATCCCGGATTCCTCCTACGCTGGCGTCTACCAGGCGGTTATTGAGGACTGCAAGGCTAACGGCGCATACGACCCGACCACCATGGGTACCGTCCCGAACGTCGGCCTCATGGCGCAGAAGGCTGAGGAGTACGGTTCCCACAACAAGACCTTCAAGATCCCGGCTGCGGGCACCGTTGAGGTTCGCAACTCCCAGGGCGAGGCCCTCATCTCCCACGACGTGGAAGCTGGCGACATCTGGCGCGCCTGCCAGACCAAGGACGCCCCGATCCAGGACTGGGTCAAGCTGGCCGTCAACCGTGCCCGCCTGTCCGGCATGAAGGCTATCTTCTGGCTCGACCCGGAGCGCGGCCACGACGCCAACCTCATCGAGTTGGTCAAGAAGTACCTTGAGGATCACGATACCGAGGGCCTCGACATCTCCATCGAGGACCCGGTCACCGCGACCAAGATCTCCGTCGAGCGCATCCGCAAGGGCGAGGACACCATCTCCGTGACCGGCAACGTGCTGCGTGACTACAACACCGACCTCTTCCCCATCCTCGAGCTGGGCACCTCCGCAAAGATGCTGTCCGTGGTTCCGCTCATGGCTGGCGGCGGCCTGTTCGAGACCGGTGCCGGCGGCTCCGCCCCGAAGCACGTCCAGCAGGTCCAGGAGGAGAACCACCTGCGCTGGGATTCCCTCGGCGAGTTCCTAGCCCTGGCTGAGTCCTTCCGCCACGAGCACAACACCAACGGCAATGCCAAGGCTGGCGTCCTGGCCGCTGCCCTGGACAAGGCCACCGAGACCCTGCTGGATGAGGGCAAGTCCCCGTCCCGCAAGGTGGGCGAGAACGACAACCGCGGCTCCCACTTCTTCCTGACCCTCAACTGGGCCAAGGAGCTGGCTGCACAGACCGACGACGCCGAGCTGGCCGAGGCCTTCAAGCCGGTCGCTGAGGCTCTCGAGGCCAAGGCTGGCGAGATTGAGCAGGCGCTTCTCGACGTCCAGGGTTCCCCCGTCGACCTCGGCGGCTACTACGCCCCGAACGAGGAGAAGCTTAACCAAACCATGCGCCCGGTTGCTGCCTTCAACGACATCATTGATGGCCTGAAGAAGTAATTCGGCGCTAGGCGCTTAACAAAAGACCGCTTCGTCTCCTCCCTGGAGTTCGAGGCGGTCTTTTCTTGCTTCATTAGCCGAAAACCGACCCGAAACCACAGATTCGGGCGCTATTTTTACCCGTTGAGCTGCGAGAACTTTTTCTTGACTGTTTCTTGCTTCTCGCGCCTTACTTCGCGCGTTTTCATCCTTTGAACACCGAGAACCTCAGTTAGGTAAAAAGTTTTTCAATTTTCGGGAACCGAGAAACCATCGCCTCCGACTACTAGTGCAGTTGATATCAGCGCCTGTCCATCGCCCCTACTGAGCGTCCCGCGAACGTTCAGCAGAGGCCCTCTACCCCTAGACCCCCGAAAGAGCACTACATATGAGTCGGACGGCTCTGCGATCTTTTATTCAGCGCATTCACTTTTATGGCGGCATGTTCGTCGGCCCCTTCATCCTCATCGCGGCCCTGACCGGCTGTCTTTATGCCGTGGCGCCTTCCCTGGAGAAGGTGGTGTACCGCGACGTCATGACCGTTCCGGCGGTCGAGCACCCAGTGAGCTTGGAGGAACAAATCCAGGCCGCACAGCACGAGCACCCAGACATGCCGGTCACGCAGGTGTGGCCAGCCACGACACCGACGGATTCCACGCGCGTTCTGGTGTCCGATGACAGCATCGATGAGAGCCTCCAGCGCACCGTCTTCATCGACCCCGCAAGCGCCAAGGTCATCGGGGACTACCCCACTTACTCCGGTCTAGGTGAGATGCCGCTGCGCCGCTGGATTTCCTCCCTGCACGAAAGCTTCCACCTGGGCAAGGTCGGCGAGCTCTACTCGGAGTTAGCTGCCTCCTGGCTGTGGGTCATGGCCTGCGGTGGCCTGTACATGTGGTGGATTCGCCGCCGCCCCAAGAGCATGTCAAGCGCCAACACCACGCAACGCCAGCCCAAGCGCTCCGCACGCTGGAAAGCTACCCGTCTGCATTCCACCATCGGCGCGTGGGTTTTCATTGGTCTGCTGGGGCTGTCTGCCACCGGCATCACCTGGTCGGGCCTGGCCGGCGACAACGTCAATTCTCTAGTCGAGCGCATGCACTGGAAGGCCACTCCCATCGAAACTGCCCTCCCCGGCACCACCGCTGAAACGCATGAGCACACCGGGCATGAAGGACATGAGCACGGTGGGGCCGTCGGGGCGTCGCCAAGCGTGAGCGTGGCTGCCGAGGCCGAGCGCGTCCTCGCCACCGGCCGCGCCGAGGGACTGACCGGCCCACTTCGCCTGTACCCGCCGGAGGACGCCCACTCCGCTTGGCAGGTCAGCGAACGCTGGGTGGAATGGCGCACCACCTCCGATGCGGTCTCCGTAGACGGCGCTACCGGCGAGGTCATCGACCGCCAGCCTTTCTCCAGCCTGCCGCTGTTTAGCAAGCTCAGCAGCTGGGGTATCTACCTACACATGGGCATCATGTTCGGGCTACCACTGCAGATTGCGCTGCTCGCACTGGGCCTCGCCACCGCCGCCCTCGTGGTGCTGGGGTACTACATGTGGTGGAAGCGCCGCCCGCGTTTCCTGCCAACCACTCACTTCTCGTGGGCCACGACGGGATTGGGCGCGCTGTTCGCCGCCACCGTGGGCGTCTTCCTGCCGCTTCTGGGAATCACGCTAGCGGCGTTCCTGGTTCTCGACGTCATCCTCATCCACCGCAAGCGCGCGACACGTCAGAAGGATCTAGTGAAAGCCATCACATAGAGCAGGGCGCATAGGTACGGTAGTTTCCTATGACTAACCCACTACTCACTCCCTCCACGCTGCCGTACCAGCTGCCGCGGTTTGCGGACATCACCGTCGAGCACTACCGCCCCGCTTTTGACAAGGCGCTAGCGCTTCACGACGCCGAAATCGCCGCCATCACCGACAACCCCGCCGACCCCACCTGGGGCAACACTGTGGAGGCACTCGAGCGCTCCGGCCAGGACCTCGACCGCGTCATGGCTGTCTTTGGCAACCTCTCCGGCACGGACGTCACCGATGAGATGGAGGACATCGCCGCGGAGATTTACCCGCGCCTGTCCGCGCACTACGACGCGATGTACCAGAACGAGGTGCTCTACGCGCGCCTCAAGGAGGCCACACCGCCTGCCGACGACGCGGAAGGCCAGCGCCTTCACGACCACCTCCTGCGCACTTTTAAGCGCAAAGGCGCTGACCTCGACGCGGATGGCAAGGCCCGCCTGTCCGAAATCAACCAGCGCCTCTCTGCTTTGTCGGAGGAATTCGGCCGCAACCTCATGGCGTCTACCCGCGAGCGCGCGGTCTCCTTCACCGAAGAGGAACTCGAGGGCCTGCCCGCCGAGCGCATCGCCTCCGCCAAGGTCGATGCCGAAGCATTAGGCCGCGACGGTTTTGTCATCCCGTTGGAGTTGCCGACCGTGCAGTCGGAGCTGAGCCGCCTGGTGCGGGAGGATGCGAGGGCGAGGTTGTACGGGGCGTCGGCAAGCAGGGGCTCCGAGAACAACATCCCGGGGCTCATCGAGGCCGTCCAACTCCGCGCCGAACGCGCCGAGCTGCTGGGCTACGCCACGCATGCCGACTACGTCATCGCCGAGGAAACCGCCGCGACTGCCGACGCCGCCCGCTCCATGCTCTTCGACCTCGCCCCCGCCGCCGCGGCCAATGCCGCCGGTGAGCAGAAACTCCTCGCTGAAGAGGCTGAGCTCAACGGCCAAGGCTTCACCGCCGCCGACTGGCCCTACTGGGAATCCAAGGTCCGTGCCCGCGACTTCTCCCTCGACGAGGCCGAGCTGCGCAAATACTTCCCGCTAGACCAGGTTCTGGAAAAGGGCGTGTTTGCCGCCGCCGAACGCCTCTACGGCATCACCGTGACCCCGCGCGATGACCTCGAGGGCTACGCGGAGGGGGTCCGCGTGTGGGAGGTGATTGACGGAGACGTCAATCACGGGGACAAAGGGATCGGTCTCCTCCTCACCGACTACTTTGGGCGCCCCACCAAGCGCGGCGGCGCGTGGATGAGCGAGTTCGTGGGCCAATCCCGCCTGCTGAAGCGCAAGCCGGTCATCGTCAACGTCATGGGCATCACCAAACCCGCCGACGGCTCGCAGCCCCTGCTGAGCATGGACGAGGTCCGCACCGTCTTCCACGAATTCGGTCACGCCCTGCACGGCCTGCTTTCCGACGTCTACTACCCCACCTTCGCCGGCACCAACGTACCGCGCGATTGGGTGGAATTCCCGTCGCAAATCAACGAGAACTGGGCGCTGGATAGGTCTCTCGTCAAGGAGTATGCGCACCACGTCGACACCGGCGAGCCCATCCCGGACGAACTTCTCGACGCCATCACCGCCGCCTCCGAATTCGGCCAGGGTTTCGCCACCTCGGAGTACTTGGGAGCATCCATCATCGACTTGGCGTGGCATTCTCTCAGCGCCGCCGATGCCGCCGAGCTCGAGACCACCCCGGAGGCCGTCGCCGAATTTGAGGCCGAAGCCCTGCGCGCTGCTGGCTTGGATAACCCGCTCATCGCGCCGCGCTACCGCTCGACGTACTTTAATCACATCTTCGCCGGTGGCTACTCCGCGGGCTACTACTCCTATCTGTGGGCCGAGGCCCTCGATGCCGATGGTTTCGAGTGGTTCAAGGAGCAAGGTGCTGCGGACTCGACAGCGGAGGAATCCGCCGAAGCTGCGCGCGCGGCCGGCCAGAGGTTCCGCGATCTCATCCTGTCGAAGGGCGCGTCCCGCGACTTCACGGAGGCCTACCGCGAGTTCCGCGGCCGCGACAAGGACGTCGCTCCGCTGCTCAAGCGCCGCGGCCTCGCCGGCGCCTAGTACCCACGAAGCCTGACCCGCGCAGAACGCTGACGAGCACACACCAAGAGCTCGGCGCCTAATGCCGCGCGCCTCAAGCCGAGTCCCGACTAGTTATCCACAGATTTCGTCGGATGGCTAGACCGGGGCTTGGCGGCAGGATGGGGTGCTTTTAGGCTGCGGGGCATGAGATTACAGACATTCTTCGCCGCACTCGGCCGGGCCATTGACCTGGTGGCCGAGTGCGCGGGCCTGTCTGAATCCGACCTCGTGTCTTTTGGTGCTACGCCTGCCGACGCCTCCCTCCTCCTCTCCCTTCACCACACCTACTTCGGGCACACGACCTCCACCCGGAAGCAGCGCACCGCCGCGGAATCCGCCCGCCGTCGAGGCCACGGATTGGTTACTTTGCAGCTCATCGAAAGCTTCGTGTCCAAGGTCCGGGACCACAATAAAGCGTGGGACCTGCGCGTAGAGCTGTGCCAGACCAGCGCGGAGCTGGTGGAGAATGTCGCCCGCAAGCGCCTGCGCGAGATGCGTAAGCCTCGCACGTATGCCGAGCGCGCCAAGCTCACCCAGCACGACAACGGACTGGCCACGCTCACGGTGACGGCGGATTCGCTGGAGCTTACCGACGTCTTCAAGGGCATCGACCAAGACCGCCCCGGCGCAAGCTTCCTGGAAAACCTTGAGGGCGGCGGCGTGAAGACTCAGGTAACTGCCATGGCAGTCCTACAGCTCGATGACTACGCCGAGCTGCTCAAGGGCAATACAGACAAAGATGGTGAAGAATTCATTGTCCGCACTACCGATGGCGCGACGATGACCGGCGCGCAGCTGGTGGAACGCACCATGCTGGACAAGGGCATCATCGTGGCGGTCAGCCGCGAGCACGGTCCGCTCGATGTCTTCCGCTCCCAGCGTTTTGCCACCTCAAAGCAGCGCCTCGCGCTGGCCGCGGAGAATCCGTGCTGTGCCTGGAAGGGCTGCAAGGTTCCTTTTGAGAAGTGCCAGATCCACCACATCAAAGCCTGGGCCCGCGGCGGGCCGACCAACATCCTCAACTTGGTGCCGCTGTGCCCGTATCACAACGGCGTCAACGACGATGACCCCGATGCCCCGCCCTCACGGGGCCGAATGGATCGCATCGGTGGGCGCACCGCATGGCTGCCGCCTTACGACGCCTCCCCAGTCTTCACCAGCCCTTTCAACTAGCACCAGCGCCTTCAACCAGCACCGCTGTCTGCTGTTGCTCGCCCACCACCACGCTTCTCTTGCTGACACCCCGCTTGGTAGCCTTCCTCGCGGGGGCTTCGGCGCGCTTGATGAATTCGGGCGCGATTGGCCTGCGCGTGTTTACTCTGGGTTTGGACAAATTGGGGGGCTGATTAGCCTGCGCTGCGCAGCGCTGTGGCGAGGCCGTTCATGGTGACCTGGATGGTCTTGGACACGAGGAACTGGTCATCGCCCTGACGGTAACGGCGCAGCAGCTCCAGCTGCACGGCATTGAGCGGAAGCAGGTATGGATAACGGCGCTTGAGCGAGCGTGCCTGGCGCTGGTTCTCACTAACCAAGTCCGCGTTGCACGTGACCTTAAGATAGACCTCGCGGGTGCGCTCGAATTCCTCCGAGATGAGGGTAAAGATGCGGTCGGCGGTGGCTTTATCATCGACCAGGTTGGCGTAGAGGCGCGCCAACTGCATCTCCGCCTTCGCCATCACCTGGGCCATGTTAGAAAACACGGAGCGGAAGAAAGGCCACGTGCGATAAAGCTCGCGCAGCTCCTCCCAGCGCGCCTCCACGTCTCCAGTGGCTGTTGCTTCTCCGTCGCCGGCCTGCCCCACTCCTGCTGCCCCCTCTTCGGCTGTCGATCCTCTGGAGGATTGCTGTACCCAGGACGTCACCGCGCTGCCCACACCGAACCAGCCCGGGATGTTGGTACGGGATTGCGACCACGACAGCACCCACGGAATCGCGCGCAGGTCTGAAATCGCGGTGGTCTGCTTGCGTGAGGTCGGGCGCGAGCCGAGGTTGAGCTCGCCAATCTCGTGCAGGGGCGTGGATTGGGTGAAGTAGGAGATGAAGCCGGGGACGTCGACAAGCTGGCGGTACGCCGTACCACTCAACGCAGCCAGCTCGCGCATGATGTCGTAGGCGCGCTCGGGGTCCGCGATCGGCTCGGTATCGAGCAACGAGGCCTCCAACGCACCAGAAACAAACGCCTCCAAGTGGCGGCGCGCAGTTTCCGGCGCTCCGTACTTTGCGGAGATGACCTCTCCCTGCTCGGTAATACGCACCGAACCCGACACCGCGCCCTTCGGCTGCGCCAGAATCGCATCATAGGTCGGGCCGCCACCGCGACCAACCGCCCCACCCCGGCCATGCGCGAGGCGCAGTCCAATACCGAAGCGTTGACACAGCTCCACCAAGTCAAGCTCGGCGTCGTACAGCGCCCAGTTGGCCTGCAGGTAGCCGCCATCCTTGTTGGAATCGGAGTAGCCCAGCATGACCTCCTGGATGTCACCACGCGAGCGCAGGTGCTCGCGATACACCGGCACTGCCCACAGCTTCTCCAGAATTCCCGCACCGGCCTTCAAGTCCTCGATGGTTTCAAACAGCGGCACCACGTCCACCTGTTTCAGCCCTACTTCCTTGAGCAGCACCATCGGCTCCAAAATATCGGAGACCGTTCCCGTCATGGAGATAATGCAGTGCGACACCGACTCCGGCCCCAAATCCCGCACCGCCCGCGCGGCCGCTCGGAAGATCCCCAGCTCCTTGGCGGTGTCCTCGCCAAATTCCGCATCGGGGAACAACAGCGGGCGATTGGTCTGCAGTTCCTTCACCAGCAGCTCGATTTTCTCCTCCTCGCCGAGCGCGCGATACTCGTCGACGATGCTCGCTTCCGCGAAAATCTCCGTCAGCACGTTCTCGAAGGACTCCGAATTCTGGCGCATATCCAGCGAATAGAGGTGGAAGCCAAAGGTCGTCACGGCAGAGCGCAAACGTGCGAGGCGGTCATCGGCGATGATGTCGTCATTGAACTGGCGCAGCGAACGGTCGATCACGTCCAAGTCACGCTTGAGTTCTTCCGGCGAGGCATACGCGCTTGCCGACGTCCCCCTCTTCTCACCCTTCACCTCCTGCAGCGTTGCCTTCACACGGTGCCGGATACCGTAAATGGCGCGGCGGTATGGTTCGTCGACGCGGGATTCTTCGGTGTTATTTGCGGCGTCGGCAAGCGCGCCCAGTTCCTTGGAGCTGGAGGAGTAGCGGTCGGAGAGGGAAAGCTCGCGCTCCAACTCGGCCAGCTGCTCTTCGTAGTAGCGCAATACCGTTTTCGCAGCCTTGCGGGTGGCGTAGGTGAGGGTGTGCTCGGTGACATAGGGGTTGCCGTCATGGTCGCCGCCGATCCAAGAGCCCGGGCGCACGACCGGGGAATCCGGCAGCTGCTGGCCAAAGGTCTCGCGCATGGCATGGCGGATGGCGCGATTGAGGGCGGGGACCTGGTCGAGCAGGGAAAGCTTGTAGTAGCGCAAGCCAACGTCCACCTCGTCTTCCAAGGTGGGGCGCGCGATGCGGATAAGCGCGGTCTGCCACAACAGCGTCATGCGCAGGTACATCTCTTTTTCGATCGCCGCCATGTCGCCGCCGCGGTGCGATTCCTTGAGTAGGTCTTTGATGCGCGTCTGAGTATCGAAGACGGTACGGCGGCGGGTTTCGGTGGGGTGTGCGGTGAGCACGGGAGCGACGTGGGCGCCGCGGATGATGGAGGAGGCGTCGGCAGGCGCGACGCCCTCGGCTTTAAGCTTGGCGAAGGTCTTGCGCAGCGACACCGGTGCATCAACAGACTCGTCTTCTAAGTCCTCCGCAAGGTTGGCAATGAGCGCGAAGTAGCTAAAGGCGCGGGCCACGAGGTTGACTTTGGTGATGTCGAGGTCGCGGAAGATGGCAACAAGGTCTTCCGGCTTGGCATCGCCGTGGGCGACGTCGAAGGCCATGCGGCGGGTAGATTCGACGAGGTCGAAGACGTCTTCGCCTTCCTGTTGGTCGATGACCCTGCCCAGCACTCGGCCAAGAAGGCGGATATCTTCGCGGACTTGTTCTGGGGCGGGTGTGCTCACAGCGGGCCTTTCTGGACGTGATCTATTCAGCGTTTAGCCTTCAATGTAGCCCAGACCACTATCGAGCGATAGTTAAACAGCTAAATTAGCCGCCTCCGCCTAGAGCGACGCCAACCACGCGGCATGGAGGCGGGAGTCCCCGTTTTCCTCCGGGTGAAAGCTCAGCGCAGTGACGGCGCCTTGCCGCACGCCCACCACCGCTTCGCCAACTTCCCGCGGCACGGTAGCGATAACTTCCACGCCTTCGCCCACTCGGGTAACGATGGGGGCACGGATGAAGCTCGCTTCCACCTCGAGCGTCTCCATGCCTATCGCGACGGGCACGGTGCGCTCCTCCGAGAAGCGCTGGTTGCCGAAGGCGTTGCGGCGCACGGTGACGTCGATAAGCGCGAGCATCTGCTGTCCCGGTGCGGGGTTCTCCAGTTCGCGGGCGCTGTAGATAAGGCCCGCACACGTGGCGAGCACCGGTAACTCAGTCTGGCGCAGCGGCTCAGCGACGCCACAAGAGCGTGCCAGCTTGTCAATCGCGCTCGATTCGCCGCCGGGCAAAATGATGCCGTCGAGTCCGTCGAGGTCCTGGGGCAGGCGCACCCGGCGCGTCGCCACGCCGAGCACGTCAAGGATGCGCAGGTGCTCCTCGACGCCTCCCTGCAGCGCCAGGACGCCGACCGTTGTTACCATCCGCGTTCAGCCAGGCGGTGCGGGGCGGGGACGTCGTTGACGTTGATGCCCACCATGGCCTCGCCGAGGCCGCGGGAAATCTTGGCTAGCTCGGCCGGCTGGTCATAGAGGGTGGCTGCCTTGACGATGGCCTCCGCGCGCTTGGCAGGTTCACCGGACTTGAAGATGCCGGAGCCGACGAAGACGCCTTCGGCGCCCATTTGGCGGACAAGGGCGGCGTCGGCAGGCGTGGCCACGCCACCGGCGACGAACAGCACGACCGGCAGCTTGCCGGTCTCTGCCACCTCGGCAACGAGGTCATATGGCGCCTGTAGTTCCTTGGCCGCCACGTAGAGCTCGTCGCGGTCCAGGTTCTGAAGGCGTGCAATTTCACCCTTGATGGTGCGCAGGTGCTTGACAGCTTCGGAGACGTCGCCAGTACCGGCCTCACCCTTGGAACGGATCATCGCCGCGCCCTCGGTGATGCGGCGCAGAGCCTCACCCAGGTTGGTAGCGCCACAGACGAACGGCACGTCGAAGTCCCACTTGTTGATGTGGTTGACGTAGTCGGCCGGGCTAAGCACCTCGGACTCGTCGATGAAGTCCACGCCCAGCTCTCCCAGAATCTGCGCCTCCACGAAGTGGCCGATGCGGGCCTTCGCCATCACCGGGATGTCAACGGCGTTAACGATGCCCTCGATGAGATCCGGGTCAGACATACGGGCCACGCCACCCTGGGCGCGGATATCGGCCGGCACGCGCTCGAGCGCCATGACGGCGGACGCACCCGCGTCCTCCGCAATTCGTGCCTGCTCCGGGGTGACAACGTCCATGATGACGCCACCCTTGAGCATATCGGCCAGTCCACGCTTGACGCGCGTGGTGGCACGTCCCTGTTCATTCTTCTGTTCAGTCATAGCTCACATCATGGCCTCAAAAATTGGTCCAAGACAAGAGCCATTTTCCGAGTGTTGGATTAGACCACTTATGATGGGTGGGTGTCCCTACGCCTCGACCCGTCTGATACGCGCGCGCTCCCAGTGCAGATTGCCGAAGCCCTCCGCACCCAAGTTGCCGCCGGAATTCTGCTGCCCGGTGAGCAGGTTCCGTCGACGCGCTCCTTGGCCCGGGATTTGGGAATTTCCCGAGGCAGCGTGGTCACCGCCTACGAGCAGCTCACCGCCGAGGGCTACCTCACCGCGGAAGTTGGCTCGGGCACCGTCATCAATCCGCACTTGCCGCACGGGCGCGCCTCGCAGCCTGCTCCTGCGCCGCGGTCCACCCCCACCCCACCGCGCGTGGAGTTGACTCCCGGTTTGCCCGATACGGCCGGAATCATCACCCCCGAATGGAGGGCGGCGTGGCGCAAAGCCGCCGTGGATCCTTCCGGCGACCTGCCCCGCGAGGTGGCCACTCACCTGCGCCACATGCGTGGGCTCACCGTCGACCCGGCGTATGTCGTCATCACCGCTGGCGCCCGCGACGGGTTGTCGGTGCTGTTGCGCGCGCTGGGCGGCCAGCTTCGCGTGGGCGTGGAATCGCCGGGCTATCCCAGTTTGCGCCGCGTTCCCCAGGCTTTGGGCCACGTGCTTATCGACGTCCCCACCGACGCGCACGGCGTCACCGTCCCCACCGTGGACCTCGACGTTCTCATCGTCACGCCGTCCCACCAGCACCCCTATGGCGGCTCCCTGCCGGCAGCCCGGCGCGCGGAGCTCGTGGAATGGGCGCGAGCCAATAATGTGCTCATCATCGAAGATGACTTCGATTCCGAGCTGCGCTACGTCGGCCAGCCGCTTCCAGCGCTGGCGGCGCTCGCCCCGGAGCACACGGTGCTGCTGGGTACTTTTTCCTCGGTGATTTCGCCGTCGATTGCGTGTGGCTACCTCGTGGTGCCACCGGGCTTGCGCTCGGCGGTGGATCAGGTGCGGGAGGTTTTTGGCCAGCCGGTGGGAGCTATCCCCCAAGCAGCCTTGGCGAACTATCTAGCCAGCGGCGCGCTACGGAGGCATACCGGCCGGATGCGCCGCGCGTACAAGCGCCGGCGTGACCTCGTCCGCGCCGCGCTGGAGGATACCCCCGCCACCCTCCTGCCCATCCATGGTGGGCTCCATGCGGTGTTGTTGTGTGAGGAGGGCGTCGTCAAGCGCGCGGCCGACTTGGGTCTCACGCTCACCCCACTCAGCGACTACTGGGGCGGCGTGGCCGTCGAGGAGGGCGTGGTTTTGGGTTTCGGGCATTTAAGCGATGTCGAACTCGCCGCCGCGCTGGAGTTGGTGAAGCAGGCGCTTACGGACTGAGTCCTAGCCAGCGCTGGCCAAGGTAACGGTGGCGAGGGTACGACCGGTGGGTTGCTCGCTGCCACCCGCAGGTTCCTCGGTGACCATGACTTTGACCGCCGCCCCTTCAAAGGGCATCCACACCCCATCGTGTGGGTCCTGGCCGATAACCCCTGCTGAGGCCATCTCACCGTCGGCGCTGACGGCCCACACCTGGGCACCCATGCCGTCAGCGAGATGCGGCTGGCCATCCACCATCGCGCCGGATTTCGCCATCGACGCCGAAGAAACAATATCCAGTTGCGCGCCCGAAGCATCAGCATTGCCCTGCATGAGATCCTCTGCACCCATGATGTCGTGCATCGATTTCTCGCCCGGCGATTCGGGTTCTACTCGCGCGCTATCCGCTGCATCGGGCTGGCCCAACTGCAGAAGCTGCGGCGCGGCCACCACGCCCACCACGAGCACTGCCGCGGCCGCTGGCACTGCCACGAAAGCCCGCCAGCGGCGGCGGGGAAGCTCCACAACCTCGGCATCACCAGTAGCGTCGATGTTCGCAAAGACGGCATCTTTCATCCGCGCCGGCGGTTCGACCTCGGGGAGGGAATCGAGGAAATCATCGAAAGTCTCATCCGAAAACTCATGCGTGTTGCTCATCATCCCTCCTTTCCGAGAATCGCTTTTAGCTTCCTAATGCCGTCGCGCACGCGCGTCTTCGCAGTACCCAGCGGTACTCCCGTTGATTCTGCCAGTTCGGCATGCGTCAAGCCATCGAAAAACGCGAGGGCCACCGCGGTGGAATGCGGTTCCCCGATCTTGTCGATGGCCTGGCGCAGCTGCTGCGCTTCGACGTTTCCGAGGGCTTCATCTTCAAGCGTCTCAGCAAAGGTGGCCTGGGTGAGCATCGCGTCGCGGTCATCGCGTTGTACTGTGGCAACGTGGCTACGCAGCTTATCGACGGCCCTCCCATGCGCCAACCTGCCCACCCACGACCGCGCATTCCCTCTCTGCGGATCGAATTTCACCGCGGAGGTCCCCACTTCAACGAAAACGTCTTGGGCGACTTCCTCTGCCAAGGCGGGATTGCGCAGAACGCTCAGGCACACGCTGTAGACGGTGGGCGCGAGGGCGTCGTATAGCGCGCTGAAGGCATGCTTGTCTGCGGCAGCGGTCTGAACCAAAAGGTGGTTCAGCCGTGCATGTTCATCTGGTGACATCGCAGGCACAGGTGTAGAGCTTACCTCCAGCAGCGGGGCGGGCATGGCAGTTTTACTTGCTCATTTCTTCGCTCTTCATGGAATCCGACATCATGGCGTCCGAGCTGGGGGCCATCATCTCGGAGCTGGGCATCATGTCCACCTCGTCCTTCTTGTCGTTGCAGGCAACCAGCCCATTGGCTGCAATGGCAAGTGCAGCGGCGGTGGTAACAAGCTTCTTCATTTCGGTGCTCCTTTTCAAGCGTTCGGGCCCGGCCTTTCCGGGGCCCTGTAACTCACCATTCGGAGCCACCCCGCGATGCGGATTGGACGGATTTAAAAAAAGTTTGTGGCAATCCGTTTATTGCTTGCGCTCCGAACTGGTTGCATACCCACACCGCACTCACAGCGAAGGAGTACAGCATGTTATCAACGCTCTTCATCGGGTTTACCGGTGGTCTGATTACCGGCATTTCGCCCTGCATCCTGCCCGTCTTACCCTTGGTCCTCGCAGTCAGCGGCGGCTCACGGTGGCGGCCATGGCAAGTCGTGGGCGGGTTGGTGACGAGCTTTAGCCTCGTCACGCTGTTTGCCACAACATTGCTCAACGCGCTTGGCCTGCCCGCCGATTTTGTGTGGAAAGTAGGAATCGCGCTGCTGGTCCTCGTGGGCCTAGGAATGGTGTTTCCCCGCGTACAGGAAATCCTGGAGTGGCCTTTTCAGAAACTCCCGAAAGCCGGCAGCTTACAGGCCAAAGCCCGCGACAAGGGCGGCTTCATCGTCGGCCTAACTATGGGCGTGGTCTTCGTTCCCTGCGCGGGCCCGGTATTGGCCGCAATCTCAGTGGCGGGTGCCACCGGGACTGTCGACGCCCACATCCTCACCCTCTGCCTCTCCTTCGCCCTCGGCGTGGCGATCCCGCTGCTAGCTTTCGCCCTAGGCGGCAACGAGGTGGGCAAACGCGTCGATGCTTTCCGCTCCCACCAGCGCGGGGTGCGCATCACTGCGGGAATTGTGGTGATCGCTATGGCCGGCGCTATCTCCCTGGGCGCACCCGCCTGGCTGCAACAGAAACTCCCCAGCATTAACGTCGACGCTGCCCCGGTTGAGCAAGCGGCCCTCTCTGCGGAAGGAACCCCTGTCCCTGAATTTGCGGGGTTGACCGGCTGGTTCAACACGGATGCGCCCGTCGATCCGCGCACCTCCGGCAAGGTCACGCTCATCGATTTTTGGGCCTACGCTTGCATCAACTGCCAGCGCAACAACACTCACCTGACCAAGCTTTATGCGCACTACAAGGACTACGGCTTCGACATTATCGGCATCCACGCGCCGGAGTACGCCTTCGAGCACGAGGCCGACAACGTGCGCCGAGCGGCCCGCGAACAGGGAATCGAGTATCCGGTGGCCCAGGACAACGACTTCGCCACGTGGAAGAACTTTGAGAATCGGTACTGGCCGGCGCATTATGTCGTCGATAAGCACGGCATGCTGCGCCACTCCCACCATGGCGAAGGTGACTACGCCGAGACCGAGCGCCTCATTCGTGAGCTTCTCATCGAGCGCGACCCTTCCGTCGAGTTGCCCGCACCGATTGAGGCCGCCGCAGATGCTCACAGCGCGCCGCGCTCGCCGGAGACCTACCTCGGCACCGCTCGCGCGCAATTTTTCGCCCATGCCGATTATCGCAACGGAACCCACCAGTTCGCCCTGGGCAATCCTCTGCTGGAACAGTATTCGCTGGGTGGCACGTGGACGCTGGCTGACCAACCTATTACTGCCGGCCCCAACGCACGCCTGCGCCTCAACTACCACGCCGCATGGGTACAGCTGGTCACGTCCGGGCGCGGGACAATCCGCCTGCATCGCGCCGATGGTTCGGTTCGCACCTTCGACATCACCGAGGACGGCACGGTGGATCTCGTCCGCGACCCCGAAAACCACACCGAAACCATCGAGCTGGAAGTCAGCGAAGGGCTCTCGCTGTATTCCTTTACTTTTGGCTAG
Source organism: Corynebacterium sp. FDAARGOS 1242 (assembly GCF_016889985.1). Lineage (NCBI taxonomy): Bacteria > Bacillati > Actinomycetota > Actinomycetes > Mycobacteriales > Corynebacteriaceae > Corynebacterium > Corynebacterium sp. FDAARGOS 1242. Next base: position 1,866,716 of record NZ_CP069568.1, read on the forward strand.
CGTGGGGCTCATGAAGATTTCGCTGCATGGACAATCCACAGTGGCCGTCGAGGCGCCCCAGGGACGCATCGTCATCGACCCCGGCCCCTTCTCCGACTTGAGCTGTCTCGAGGACGCCAAAGCGGTGCTGCTCACGCACGCGCATGGAGACCACCTCGACGTCGATGCCGTGCGCGCTAGCGACCTGCCGGTGTGGGGAACGCAGGAGGCTATCGACGCCCTCGGCTCCGGCACCGTCGTGCATGCGGGTGAGGCGTTTACGGTTCTGGGCCTTGAGATTCAGGCTCTGGGCGGCCTCCACGAGGAAATCCACCCGAACATCCCGCGCCCAGAAAACCTAGGTTATTTCTTTGGCGGTGTCCTCCACCCGGGTGATCAGTGGTGTGTCCCCGAGGGGCGCACGGTTGAGGTTCTGCTGCTCCCCATCGCGGGGCCGTGGGTGCGCGGGGCGGACGCCGCGGATTACGCCATACGCATCGGCGCGCGCCTTACGGTCCCCATCCATGACGCTGTGCTTTCCGACGTCGGCAAGCACATCACCGACGGCATGCTCCAGCGCGCCGGTGTGACCGGCTATCAGCGCCCCGCGCTCGGCGAGCCCATTCCGGTGTAGCCAAGTTTAGGCTCGCCGGCGGCTGGCAAGCCCGCCGAGAAGGGTACCGGCCAAAGTGCCTGGCAGGTAAATGGCGAACCAATAAAGAACAAAGGCCACCGCGTCCAATCCGGTCCCATCGCCTTTGTCAGCCAGCGAATAAATGACGAGCCCTACTACAACCACTGCCGAAACCGCGCAAGTTTCGACCAAAGAATGCGCCAAAGAAGGACGACGTATTGCACCCACCAAAGCCGCAATCACCACAAGGAAAAGCGGCACTAGGTATTCCCACCAAGAGCCACTCACGGATTCGGGAGCAAATACAATCCACAAGGCAATCCCTAGCCCTGCTAAGGCTCCAATCCAGGGGACTCGGAGCACAAACTCCTTTGAATTAGCCACAACGAACCATGTCAGCCCGAGTACAGCGCATAGTGGCAAAACTCCGAAAAGCAGACCTAGCATTGTCACCCTCCTTTGTAATTACTTACTCATTAACTGACATGCACAGTATCTGTGGCGCCATTAACTCCCTGCAAGAGTTTTCGTCCTTTCACCGACGAAAGTAGGCAATTCGGCAGAAGGTCTTGATTACCTCAGCCGGAGGAAGAAAAATAGGAAAAGGCCCTAAATCAGAACAAGGGTCCCACCCACTGCCGCTTCGGGACCAAGAATCCCAAACTCTCAGCGCAAAAGTCCAAGAGGGACACCCTGGAGCCGGGCAATAAGTTTGGTTCTCGAGGTCACACCAAAGTGATCGAACAGCACGCGTACCTTTTGTTTAATCGTTGATTCCGCGTAGTGGAGCTGATGAGCAATTTCGGAGTTTGAGTGCCCCTCTACCAGCAGGCGTAGAACCCTCTGATCTTCGGTTTTTAATCGTCGAACCATTTTTTGAGTATGTTGCACTCTCGGTGAGCCAAAACTGTTCGCAAGAATCCGCTGTGCCACATCGGCCTCGATGGTCTTTTTACCCACAGCCGCATTAACAACGCTAGAAACGAAAGCTTCGGGGCCAGCCGTCTTGGGAACATATCCCATTGCCCCAAGTGAATAGCTTTCAAGCAGCGCTTCATCGGTGTCAAAGGAGGTCATTACGACGAACGGAGGCGCCTTCTCGCTCCTGTCTTGAGAGCACATCAATTCAAAGCCATCAGCCCCTGGAAGGCGAAAATCTGTAAGCACAACGTCGTAGGTTGACTCCCTCAGCTTTTCGGCGGCAGTCTCAGCATCATGGACTGTCTCTACATGTGAAATATCGGGGTGGTTCCAAAAAATCGACTGGAGAAGCGCAGCGTACTTCTTTTCATCTTCCACGATAAGCAGTGATATTCCCATACCCGATTTCACCGCTTTCTTCATGTTCAAGCCGGATCTCACTGACCCATTGATGTGCTTCCCTCTTCACTACCATTGTTCCGCCGTGCGCGCGTACAACCTTTTCGAGATTGTCTAAGCCAATTCCCATCCCACTGACACCCGCAGGGTGCCCCAATGATGAAAGCTCGTTAGAGACAGTTAAAGCATGGGTCGACCGATTCGATTCAAGCCTGAGTGAAACTACGGCTCCCTTTTCGGAATTCCTTATCACGTTAGAGCACAGCTCATCCATTGCTCTGAGAAGAACTGCTTTGTGCACTTCAGAAATTCCCGCGCTACTCTCCACCGACACTGACGGGGACAATCCACATGCTTGCATCTTGTCAGCCCATTCCATCGCCGCGCCTCGAACAGTGCGTCTACGGCCTTTCCCCGCTTGGCTTGCGACATGTGATAATGCCTCAGCAGCCCGTTGAACTTCCTGCATAACAAGATTTAACTGCCCCGAATCACCATGCTGAGCTGCCGCCAATTGCGCACCCAACGTGGCAATGCTTAATGGATTACCCACATTGTCATGCAAGTACTCCCGCAGTGATTCCTCTTGTTCACGCCGGACATCGGTGCTTCGTTTCACCGTTGCCTGCAAGCCAAATCCTAGTACCCATAAGAGCCCAGCAATTCCCATCACTGTTGTTGACGCCGCAAAAAGGGACGTAGAAAATGGTTCTCCTGGTTCTGCCCAGGAAGGAAAAAGAACAAACACCAGCGGAACATATCCAACGAGAAATATTCCTACAAGCCCCGTTCGCACAAAACCGAGAACAGCTAAGCAACAAATGAACAATGCACTGACCGCGTTCAACGCGTATCCATTGAGCCCTTGAGCGTTAAGGATAAGAAACAGAGCAAAAACAATCGCTATGGAAGCACGTGGACGAATACTAGAGATAGCCACCCCCAAACCCAGCAGCAGCCAGAGAAGACTCATTGCGCTCCACGCGGCAAGTGCCGCTCCGCAGGACACTATGACTGCCAAGCCGACCACGAACCTATGTATCAGCAACACTCCGCGATCAACAGTAGACACCATAAAGACGCTCCTCCGGTTTTCTAGATTTTATCGCCTACGTGCTTATCCGACCACGAAACTGGACAACATCTATCAACCTCGTTGGGGCATCGACTACGGTTAGACGATAATCAACCAACCGCTCGGTCTATTTTTATTCTCGGGCTTGCCTGCAGTTTCCGGAAAACCACTAACGACACTGAACCGCTTGGTCTACCGTTGCCACACATGAGCACCAAATACGATAATTCCGCAGTGGGCGAATGGTCTTTTGCCACCCGCGCCCTCCACGCCGGCCAGAACCTGGACGGCTCCACCAACGCACGCAACGTGCCGATTTACCAGACCACGTCTTATGTCTTCAACAACGCCGAACATGCCGCTAATCGCTTTAACCTCTCGGATGCCGGCCCGATTTATACCCGCCTGACCAACCCCACACAGGATGCCCTGGAGGCCCGGTTGGCGTCGCTCGAGGGCGGCGTCGCCGCCGTTGCTTTCGCCTCCGGCCAGGCCGCCGAGACCGCGGCCATCCTGAACCTCGCCTCCGCCGGCGACCACATCGTCACCTCCCCGCGCCTCTACGGCGGCACCTCCACGCTGTTTACCGTGACGTTGAAGCGCCTGGGCATCGACGTCACCCTCGTCGAGAACCCCGACGACCCGGCCTCCTGGCAGGACACCGTCCAGCCAAACACCAAGGCTTTTTACGGCGAGACCTTCGGCAACCCGGTCGCCGATGTCCTCGACATCCCTGCCATCGCGGAGGTGGCACACAAGAACCAGGTCCCGCTCATCGTGGACAACACCATCGCTACCGGCGCGCTGGCCCGCCCGCTGGAGCTGGGCGCGGACATCGTCGTAGTCTCCACCACGAAGTTCTACACCGGCAACGGTTCCGCCATCGGCGGCGCGATTATCGACGGCGGTTCCTTCGACTGGACCGTCACCCGCGACGGCGAGCCGGTCTTCCCCTACTTCGTCACCCCGGACGAGGCCTACCACGGCCTCAAGTACGCCGATCTGGGCGCACCGGCCTTCGCCATCAAGGCGCGCGCGGGCTTGCTCCGCGATACGGGCGCTGCCATCTCCCCCTTCAATGCATGGCTGACGCTGAATGGTATTGAGACGTTGCAGTTGCGCGTCGATAAGCACAATGCCAACGCCCAGACCGTGGCTGAGTACCTGGAGTCCCACGCCAAAGTCACGAAGGTCAACTACGCCGGCCTGGACTCCTCCCCGTACAAGCAGGTCAAGGAGAAGCTGGGGTACGCCTACACCGGCTCCGTGCTTTCCTTCGACATCGACGGCGGCCGCGAGGAGGCCTGGGCGTTCATCGATGCACTGAAGCTGCACTCCAACCTGGCCAACATCGGCGATACCCGCTCGCTGGTCGTGCACCCGGCCACCACCACGCACTCCCAGTCCGACGAAGCTGCGCTCAAGGCCGCGGGTATTACCCAGGCCACGGTGCGCCTGTCGGTGGGCATCGAGGATGTCAACGACATCATCGCCGACCTCGAGCGTGGGTTCGAGGCCATTGGCTAGCCCGATTCCGAAACTCGCGCCCGAAGGCGAGCTCGCCCACGTCCCCATCGGCGACTTCACCACCGAAGCCGGCGCCGTGCTTGCCGACGCCTCCCTGGCCTACCAACGCTGGGGCGCTTTCGCCGGCGACCCGAACGGCGTCAACAACGTCATTGTGGTTGAGCACGCGCTGACCGGTGATTCCAACGTGGCGGACTGGTGGTCCGACCTGGTCGGCCCCGGCAAGGCCCTGGACACCACGCGCTGGTGCGTCATCGCGACCAATGCGCTGGGCGGCTGCAACGGCTCCACCGGGCCGAGCAGCCTGCACCCGGATGGCCAGCCGTGGGGAGGGCGCTTCCCGGCGCTGTCCATTCGGGACTTGGTGGAGGCCGAGTACGCGTGCCTGCAGGAGCTCGGCATTTCCCGCGTCCATGCGGTCATCGGCGGCTCGATGGGAGGAGCGCGCACGCTGGAGTGGAGCCTCATGCACCCAGACAGTGTGTCCGCGGTGTGCGTGATTGCGGTATCGGCCCGGGCGTCCGGCTGGCAGATTGGCATCCAATCGGCGCAGATTTCCGCCATCGAGCGCGACCCCTTCTGGCATGGTGGCAATTACTACCTCACGGACAAGACTCCTCGCGATGGTTTGGCGGCCGCGCGCCGCATCGCGCATCTGACGTATCGCGGCGAGCAGGAAATCGATGAGCGCTTTGGTGCCTCCGCCCAGCAAGGCGAAAACCCCTTAGGCCCGCACCGCCAGCTCAATCAGCGTTTTGCGGTGAACTCCTACCTGGATTACCAGGGGAAAAAGCTCACGGAACGGTTTGATGCTGGTTCCTATGTCACACTGACGGAAGCACTCAACCGCCACGACGTCGGCCGCGGGCGCGGTGGGCTCATCAAGGCCTTGGCCGCCTCCCAAGTGCCGACCATGGTCGTGGGCGTAGACACGGACATCCTTTATCCCTATCACCAACAGGAGCACATCTCCCGCAACGTCAACCAGCTGCTAGCCATGGCCAAAATTGTCTCCCCCGTGGGCCACGATGCCTTCCTCACCGAAACCCGCCAGATGAACCGCATCCTGCGCAACTTCCTGTTGCTGTCAGCTCCGAATGGCCTTGATGTGGGACCGGCCTACGTGGGCGACGAGTATTTCATTTAAGAAGCCGGTTGGTTCTTTCCAGGAGCCAAACGCGTCACGATCCAAGCGCGTCGATGGACAAGGCCATGAACACCATCGCCGCACCTAAGATGCCGGTAAAACAGGCATCGAAGCGCCGCGAGCGCACCGCCAGCACGCCAACGCGTGAGGAATCACAGGTCAGGCGCACCACGGTGAGCCACAGGAGTGCCCCTCCCAGCAACATCGTGGCGCGCCGCCAGTGCTCGAACACGGCATAAAAACCCGACACCACAACCGCCACCACGAACAGGCCGATGGCTAGCCACTGGAGAACGGGCGGCAATGCCGAAGGCTTCAGGTGCGCGTCGTGTGGGTTCGACAAGGACACCGGCGGCGCTGCCGGCGCTTCTCGACGCCCCTCCCGTGGACCCTGCGTAGTCATCTGCGGCTTTATTGCGCGGCCAGCTTCTCAGCGCGCTCGACGATGTTGCTCACCAGGAACGCACGCGTCAGCGGGCCCACGCCACCCGGGTTCGGGGAGACGAAACCGGCCTTGTCCCACACGTCCTCGGCGACGTCACCGGCGAGTTGTCCGCCGACGCGGGAGACGCCGACGTCGAGAACCGCGGCACCTTCCTTGACCATATCGGCGGTGAGCATGTGTGCCTTGCCGGCCGCAGCAATGATGACATCGGCCGCACGGGTCTCCGCGGCAAGATCCTTGGTGCCGGTGTGACACAGCGTGACCGTGGAATTCTCGCTACGGCGGGTAAGCATCAGACCAATCGGGCGGCCCACGGTCACGCCGCGGCCGATGACGACCACCTTTGCACCGTTAAGCTCCACACCGAAGCGGCGCAGCAGGTGGATGCAGCCGTTTGGCGTGCATGGCAGCGGGGCGTCCTCGTTGAGGACCAGCTTGCCCAGGTTAATCGGGTGCAAACCATCGGCGTCCTTGGCCGGGTCGATGAGCTCGAGCACACGGTTTTCATCCAAGTGCTTCGGCAATGGCAGTTGCACGATGTAGCCGGTGCAGGCATTGTCATGGTTGAGCTCTTCGATGACGCGCTCGAGTTCTTCCTGGGTAACGTCGCCAGGCAAGTCCTTGCGAATCGAATTAATACCGAGTTTCTCGCAATCGCGGTGCTTCATCTTCACATAGGAATGAGACCCTGGGTCATCGCCCACCAGGACCGTGGCTAGCCCCGGAGTAATCCCCTTCTCCTTGAGGGCGGCCACGCGCTGGGCCAGGTCCTCAAAAATCTCGTCGCGGTACAGGTTGCCATCTAGTTTGGTAGCGCTCATGCCCACCATCCTAGACTGATGCCTATGAGCCGCCTGCACATCGTCTTCGACAACCCCGTGATCCCCACCAATACCGGCAACGCCATCCGCACCGCCGCCGTCACGGGCGCGAGCCTGCACCTCATTGAGCCGCTGGGCTTCAACTTCGAGGACAAGCACCTCAAGCGCGCAGGTTTGGACTACCATGACCTGGCGGACCTGACAATCCACAAAGACTTCGATGCTTGCATGGACGCTCTTCCCGGCGCGCGGGTCTTCGCCTTTACTACCCACACGGATAAGTGGTTCACGGACGTCGAGTACCAGGAAGGTGATGTCCTTCTCTTCGGCACCGAACCCACCGGCCTGCCGGAGGAGCACGCCTTCCACCCGCGCGTCACCGAACGCGTGCGCATTCCCATGATGCCGGCGCGGCGCTCGATGAATCTGTCTAACGCGGCGTCGACAGCCGTGTATGAGGCCTGGCGCCAGCTCGGCTTCCGTGGCGCGGTCTAGGAAGTCGCGGCACAATGTGGGTGACAGCCACGACGAAGGAGCACCATGTCGAACTTGCGCCCACTTCTTGATTCCCTCACCCTGCGCGTTGAGAACGCCGCGAACGAGTACGCCGAGCAGATTGCCCAGGTCGCGCCCACTCACCGGCCCGGCGCGGTGAACCTGGTGCGCTACATGGCACTGCGCTCCCAAGACGCCGTGGAGCTGCAAGAAGGCCTCAGTGCGTTGGGCGCGACGAGCTTGAGCCATCCGGAGCCGGCGGTGCTGGAGCGCCTCCATGCGGCGCGCAACGTGCTTGATGCTTTCGACGGTAAAGCCCCCACCTACCCGATGCAGGCCATCGCCTCGGCGTATGCCGATGCCGATGACATCCTCGACGCCAACACGCAGGCACTTCTCGGCCCCACACAGGACGGCACGCATGCCCGCATCATGGTGACCCTTCCTTCTGAGGCGGCGGAGGACTATGACCTCGTGTTGGACTTTGCCCGCGCCGGTATGGAGCTGGCCCGCATCAATTGCGCCCACGATGGCGAAGCTGCGTGGGAAAAGATGGTTGAGAACGTCCACCGCGCCGCCGAGGAGGTGGGGCGCGAGATTCTCATTTCCTGCGATATTGCAGGCCCCAAGGTGCGCACCGGTGCCATTGAGCCGGGGCCGCAGGTTGTCCGTGTGCGCGGCGAGCGCACCGCTGCGGGCGAGCCTCTGACCTACCCGACGCTGGTGCTTTCCGACGTCTCCCGGGCCGAGGAAGCTCAGGAGGTGGCGAGAGGGGCGTCGGCAAGCGCGGCGCGTCCGGCTGTAGCACTCGAAGTAGACACCGAGTGGGTAGCTGCGCTGGAGCCGGGCGATGAGGTGCGGTTTGCTGAGGCACGCGGCCGTTCGCGTAGCTTCACCGTGGAGTCTGTCGAGGACGGCGTTGCCGTGCTGCGCGGCGAGCGCAATTGCTATCTGGCTGAGGGCACGGTCTTTAGCCATGGAACGGCGACGACGCAGGTGCGCGGGGTTCCGGCCCTTGAGCAGAAGATTCGCCTGCATCGCGGAGACGAGCTGGTCTTGAGCACCTCGCAGGAGCCCGCGCGGATTGTGGAGGGCGAGGTGACAACGATTGGTTGTACTCTCCCGGAGGTGGTCACCGCGCTCGAGGTGGGACATGCCGTTATTTTCGATGACGGCGCCATCTCCGGCCGCGTTACCGAGATTCGGGACAACGAAGCAGAGCGCGAGGCTGTCATCACCATCGACCATGCAGGGCCCACCGGCACGAACTTGGCGGCGTATAAGGGCATCAACCTGCCTGATACCGAGGTTCCGCTGCCGAGCCTAACTGAGGAGGACATTGCGGCATTGCGTTTTGTGGCCACGCACTGCGACATCGCGGCCGTATCTTTTATCCGCACACCTTCCGATGTGGCCTTCCTCTATGACACGGTGGAGGAGATCGCTGCTGAGCAGGAGTCGGAGGAGCTGGCGCAGCGCGTGCGTGAGTTGGGAATTGTGCTCAAGATCGAAACGGTCCCGGCGTACCAGCAGCTGGGCGCCGTACTGTTGGAGGGCATGCGCCACGAGAAATTCGGCATCATGATTGCTCGCGGTGACCTCGCCGTGGAGCTGGGCTTTGAGCGCATGGTGCAGGTTCCGGGGCGCATCATGAAGCTCGCGGAGGCAGCGCACATCCCCGTCATCATGGCCACACAGGTGCTGGAGACCTTGGCGAAGACCGGCCTTCCCTCGCGTGCCGAAATCACCGATGCCGGCTATGCGCTGCGTGCGGAATGCGTCATGCTCAACAAGGGCCCGCACATTACGGAGGCCATCCGCATCTTGGACCGAATGTCGCGCAAGCTCGGCCGCTCGCGCTTGAAGAATCGCCAGATGCTGCGTCAGGTGACCAGCTGGACTAACTAGTTCAACACCACGCGCCGCGTGGTGAGGATCACCTAAGATTCTCACCCCAAAGACTAGACCTGCCTATCTTTGCTTAGGGTACCCTATATGGGTAAACAGGATAGGAAGAGAGCCGACCGATATGTTGTCTGGGTGCCCACGGCAAACTGCCGACGCCATCCCCATGGGATGCACCGTTACCTTGGGTAAAGAATGTATTTCCTGCACGTGCGACGCTGCTTTGGCAGTACGTCTCGGGGAGCTGGGAATCCGTCCCGGCGCTACGTTGACCATGGGTCCGCGCGTAGCCGGCGGCGCACGTGTTGTGTCGGTGGGCAGCTGCCGCTATGCCATCGATAAGGCAACGCTCAAAGCTATCGAGGTCTAGCCATGGCCTCTTCCCCGAGCTGCCACGGCGATCCGGGCGGCGCGCTTGCCCCTGCCGGCGCGCCTATCCTCGCTCTCGTCGGCTCCCCTAACTCCGGAAAGTCCACGCTCTTTAATGCACTGACCGGCGCGAAGGCGCAAACCGGCAACTGGCCGGGCACCACGGTTGAGGTCAGCCGCGGCGCGTGGAAACTGGGCGATCGCACCGCCGATCTCATCGATTTCCCCGGCACCTATTCGCTCGATCCGCTCAGCCCGGATGAGGCACTGACCCGCGCTATGCTCATCGAGTGCGCGGAGGATGAGCGCCCCGACGCCGTCGTTGTGGTCGTCGACGCCACCGCCGTGGCCCGCGGTCTCAACGTGGCGCTCCAGCTAGCGGAACAGCCCTACCGCCTCATCATCGCGTTGACGAAGACGGATGTAGCGCTCAACCAGGGGCAGGTCGTCGACGCCACCGCGCTGGCCGAGGCCACCTCCATCCCGGTGGTGGTTGTGGATGGGCGTAAGCGGGAGGGCGTCGAGAAGCTGCGCGAGGTCGTGCTCGAGTCTTTGGCGTCTGCGCCCATGCAGTTGCGCGAGGACACTGGCCTGGAGGGGCGCTTTGCGGAGCTGGATGCGGCGGCGAAGGCCTCAGTAAGCGAGGTCGAGCATGCCACACCCCTGTCCCACCGCCTCGATGCGGTGGCCCTCCACCCGGTGGTGGGGCCACTGCTGTTTCTGGCCGTGATGTGGCTGGTCTTCCAAATCACAACGACGGTGGCAGCTCCCCTCCAGGATGGCTTGGAGGCGCTGGTGTCTGGCCCCTTGAGCGACTGGGCGCGGGCGGGGCTCGGGGCTATCGGTCTGGGTCACCCGCTCATTACGGGCTTGCTTGTCGACGGCCTCATTGGCGGCGTCGGCATGGTCCTCACCTTTGCCCCGCTTATGGCACTCATGTTTTTGTGCTTGGCGGTGTTAGAGGATTCCGGCTACATGGCGCGTGCGGCGGTGGTCACGGATCGTCTGATGCGGGCCATCGGCTTGCCGGGCAAGGCGTTTATCCCCATCGTCGTCGGCTTTGGTTGCAACGTGCCGGCGATTTCGGCCACGCGCGTACTCGGCAGCCCGCGGCACCGCATCATGACTGCGCTGCTTATCCCATTTACCTCGTGTTCGGCGCGCTTGGTGGTCTTCGTCATGCTCTCGGCCACGTTCTTCCCGGAACATGCTGGCAGCGTGGTGTTTCTTATGTACGTCATCTCCATCGCGCTGCTCGTGCTCGTAGGGTTGGCGCTCCGAAAGACTCTGTGGCGTGCGGTTCCGGAAGAAGCGCTCGTTATTGATCTGCCGACGTATCAGCTGCCCACGGTGCGCCTAGCGCTGAGTGTGATGTGGACGCGTTTGAAGGGCTTCCTGCAGACCGCGGGCGGCATCATCGTGAGCACCGTGGTTGTGGTGTGGCTGCTCATGGCCATTCCGGTCGGCGCGGCCGCCCACGACACTACCTGGGGCGAGCCCCCGGCCCCGGAGGATTCTGCCTATGGCGCGGTCTCGCGCACTATCGCCCCAGCCTTTGCCCCGGCTGGTTTCGATTCCTGGTCCTTGGCCGGCCCGTTGGTCACTGGTTTCGTGGCCAAGGAGGCGCTGATTTCGACGTGGGCGCAAACCTACGCCGTCGACGACGTCACCGACGCCTCTGCCGAAGAACAATCCCACAGTGCACTCAGCGACCACGTGCGTGAAGATTTCGAGCAGGCTTCCGGCGGGCATACCTTGGCGGCGGTGTGGGCCTACATGCTCTTCCTGCTGGCCTACACTCCCTGCGTGGCCACGATTGCCGCGCAGCGCCGCGAGATCGGCTGGCGCTGGACGCTCTTTGGCTTCGGCATTCAGCTGGCCACCGCATGGCTACTGGCAGTGGGCGCCTTCCAGATTCTGAAGGTGTTTATCTAATGCCCACCTCCCCCATCCAGGCCGTGCAGGAAGCCATCGAATCTGGCGTGCGCTCGCGGGCAGCCATCGCCACGGAGACGGGGCTGGAACCTGGCACGGTGGACCTCATCCTGGACCATCTCACCGCCAGCGGGGTGCTGGACATGGAGCCGCTGGGCTCGTGCCCAGCGGGCGGCTGCGGGTCCTGCTCGGCGGCGTCTGCATGCGCGGGCCCCAGCAGCTCCCGCGGTCCGGTGTTGCTTAAGCTTCGCCGCCCAACGGGCCGTTAAGCGGGCCCTCCAGAACCGGAAGGCGGCGGGTGCGCAGGCGGGTGAGGAGCTCGGAGGCGTCGGCAGGCGTGAGGTCCTGACCCGCCATCCTGACTGGCCCCGCCACGAGGTCGAAGCGCACGGTACGCACGCCCGCAAGATGGCTCAGCGGCCCCACCTTGAGCGTGAGCTCCTGAATGTGCGGGGTGCCAATCACCATGACGCGGCGGTTGATGCGGCCTCGATGCACGATGGTGACAGGCTCAGGCGAATCCACCAGCGTTACCGACTGCTGCTTGCGGTCGATGGGGCTGACCCACCGCGCCCGGCGTGGCGAGGTATACGTGGGCTGCGTGTGGCCCTCGGGCCGGGCATAGTCCTCGATCTGCGCGCGATCCAGGTCCGAGATGAGCGCCAGCAACTCCAGCGCCTGTTCACGGGTACCCACGGGCAGGATGCGCGTCGAGCCGGACTGTTTGCCGCCGCCCTTAGTGCCATAGCCGGCGACGGACACGTGCACCTCATACCAGCCGAGGCGCCGCCACAGGAAAGGCTGGCTTACCCGCACGCCGTGGATGCGGCCAATGCGGATGGTCTGGCGGCGGCGGTCAGCCAGGCCGTAGGAGATGTTGAGGGCGTGGGAGGGGGCGTCGTGAAGCGCGGTGAAGGTCCACGAGGAGTCCACCAGGCTCCACACACGGCCCACAAAGCCCACGATGATGGGCAACAATGCGGTCCACATGCCGGGGACGAAGAGCAAGCCGCCGATGATGAGTGCGGTAATTAGCGTCGGCAGGCGCAGTGCTTCCGCAGCGATGGTGCGCAGAATGGGAATCTCCGGAATAAGAGCCGGTTCTGATTCCTCTTCCACTGCCTGTTCTGGCTGCTCAACCTGTCCACCGTTCGTGCGGCGCAGCAGCTCAGCGCGCAACTCCTCCGCCTTCGCCTTGGTGAGGTACTCAATCTTGATTACAGAGGCGTTACCGCCAGCGGTTTCCACTCGGACCGTGGCCAGCCCCAACAGGCGGGCGATGATGGATTCAACGACATCCACGGCCTGGATGCGCTCATAGCGCGCAGAGCGAAAAGACGTTGAAATCACGCCGTGACGCAGCGCGACTTCATCATCGGTGAGTTTGTACCCCAACTTGCGCCACCACACTCCGGACACCAGCCAGATCACGGCACACACCAGCACAAAACCACCGATTGCCAGCAGAGTGCCGCGGCCCACTTCGCCCAGATGTCCGCCCTGCAGGTAGGACACAACGTCCTCGATCATCGAGGCGTTGATATTGAGAACAAAGATGGCGAGCAGCGCCAGAATCAGCGACCAAAAGCGCAGCAGGGGGGTGAGGCGGTGGACGCGGGTATAGCCGTCGGCGTCGATAAGCGCGCGATCCTTCACAGTCCACTCATCCTCTCGCGGGCCTTGATGGCGAGGCGTTCGCGCAGGGCATCGGCGTCCGCGGCAACCAGGCCGGGGATGGTGGCGTCGCTGCTGGGCGACGCCGTGTGCAGCTTCACCTTCTTCAGCCCCATCGCCCGCTCCACGGGGCCGGCCGTGACGTCGACAAACTGGATACGGCCATAAGGAACGACGGTGAAGGTGTGCCAGATTTTGCCGCGGGTGACGAGGAGTTCGTCGGCGGTTTCCTGCCAGCCTAAGTTCTTGACCTGTGCGGGGATGAGCCACAGTTCGTAGAGCGCCCACACAACGAGCGCGCCGGCAACCCAATAGAGCCAGTCCCACCAGAAATACGCTGCCGCGGCAGCGAGGGCGGCGAGGATAACATCCCAGCTTAAATTCGTAATGTAGCGGGCTTTCGTGAGTGACGGGGATACGGGGTTCATGCCAACACACTAACACAAACTCTTGACAAGTCGTTGGGTTTATACAACACTGTGATGCATGTCCCCAAAGAAAAAACCTACCCGCCCACTCTTTAACCGGGTCCGCGTGCTCCGCGTTGAACGGGACATGACGCGCGCACAGCTTGCCGACGCCATCGGGGTCAACCCCCAAACCATCGGCGCACTCGAGCGCGGCGACCACTCCCCCAGCTTGGACCTCGCCTTCAACATCTGCAAAGTCTTTAATCTGCCCGTGGAAGCCGTGTTCTCCCGGACCGAATTCACCCCCATGTCCTCCGAAATCTACCGAAAGGACTAGCCCGCACATGTCCGCCTCTATTCCCGATTCCGTTAAGACCCGCAAGCGCTACATCACCCTGGCCGATCTCTCCTCCTGCCTCATCATCCTGTCCCTCCCCCTGCAGTTCTGGGACTCCTTCACCTCACTCATGGTGGCCTGCCTAGGAACGCTGCTCACCGGACTACTGACCGCCCGCCTGCGAGGAGCGATAGGTGCCGCTGACCTGCCCAGGACAGAACTTGATGAATACGAGATGCAGCAGCACCTCGAGGCCCGCGACGACGGCCTCAAGTTCTCCCTCGCTGCACTCGTTATCTTGCTGCCAGTCACAGGCCTTATCGCCTGGGGCGCGCGGACCATGCCCATGATGGACGGCGTGTTTGTATCCCAGCTCTACCTCAAGATCATCCTGCTGCTCATGGTGTGGGTGCCCTTCTCCGTGGCACGTTCCCTGGCCGGAAAAATGAACCGCGACGAGCTCATCTCAAAGGAATAAGCACCCCTAGCGGAAATCCCGCGAGCCGCGCGAGAGTGCCTCGCCGAAGGCCAGCGGCTCAAGCTGGTCAGCGGCAACGGTGACCGCGCCGGAGGCGTTCTGCACGATTCCACGCACGATGAGCGCAGGAGCCGCCCGAGCCGTCACCTTATCCCGAGCCCACAGGCCGGGCGAGACCATCACGTTCATCAGCCCGGTCTCATCCTCCAAGCCAAAGAACACCACACCAGCTGCGGTCTGGGGGCGCTGGCGGTGCGTGACCACTCCGGCGATGCGCACGCGGGTGCCGTCCTCCACGGTCGGCAGGTCCGCCGCCGACAGGACACCACGAGCACGCAGCGCCCCACGGACCTGCTCCATGGGCTGCTGGTTGTGGGTCACGCCGGTACTTGCCACGTCCGCCGCCATGAGCTCGAAAGCACTCATTCCCGGCAAAGACGGCGCCTCGATAGCAGAAAGCCCTGGCAGCATCCCTGCCTGTTCCGTCGCGGCCACACCGGCCTGCCACAGCGCTTGGCGACGATTCACCCCAAAGACCTCCAAGGCCCCCGCCACCGCGAGGGCCTCCACGTGATCGACGGTGAGGTCGGCGCGGCGGGAGAGATCGGGGACGTCGGCAAACGGCGCGGCCGCCTCAATGCGGTCGGCAGCCTTATCCCCCAAGCCTTTGATGAGGTTGAGGCCTAAGCGGATGCGAACCTCGCCGTCCTCGCCCACCACGGCGCGGGCCTCGCGGCCTGAATCGTTGACAGTGGCCGGCAGCACCTCCACGCCGTGGCGGCGCGCATCCTGGATAAGTGACTGCGGCGAATAGAAACCCATCGGCTGCGCGCGCAACAGACCCACGCAAAACTGCGCCGGATAATAGCGCTTAAACCACGCCGAAAAGTACACCAAGGAGGCAAAAGACTGCGAGTGCGACTCCGGGAAACCATAGGCGGCGAAGGCGACAATCTTGGTCCACAACTTGTCCGCGACCTCCCCGGTAATCCCGTTGGTCTCCTGCAATCCGTCGTAGAAACGCTGTTTGAGTGCTGCCATCTTGGCCGGCGAACGCTTCGAGCCCATCGCGCGCCGCAAATCATCAGCCTCCGCGCCGCTGAAACCAGCGGCATCGACAGCGATCTGCATGAGTTGCTCCTGAAAGAGTGGGATGCCCAGCGTCTTGCCTAAGGACTTTTCCAACACCGGATGGTCATACTCAACCGCTTCTATGCCATCGCGGCGGCGCAGGTAAGGGTGCACCGACCCGCCCTGAATAGGTCCGGGGCGAATGAGCGCTACTTCCACGACGAGGTCGAAGAAGACCCGCGGCTTGAGTCTTGGCAGCGTATTGAGCTGCGCGCGCGATTCCACTTGGAACACACCCACCGCATCCGCGCGGCAGAGCATGTCATAGACTTCCGGGTCCGCTAGGTCCAGCTCCCACAGGTTGACCTCCCGGCCAGTGGTTTCCTCCACCAAGTCCATCATGTGGTGCAGGGCCTCGAGCATGCCCAACCCCAACATGTCGAACTTCACCAGCCCGGCTGCGGCGCAATCGTCCTTATCCCACTGCAGCACCGACCGGTTCTCCATGCGCGCCCATTCCACGGGCACAACATCCGCAATCGGCCGGTCACACAGCACCATGCCGCCGGAGTGAATGCCCAGGTGGCGCGGTTGACCGAGGAACTGCTCGGCTAAGGATTCGACGTCGCTAGGCGCAGGCGCCACACCTTTCGACCACGCATCGGCCGAGCCTTGCGGATAGCCCAACGCCCGCGCAGCATCCCGCAGTGCACCTTTGCGGCGATACGTAATCACGTTAGCCACCTGCGCGGCACGCTCGCGGCCATGCTTGGCATAGACGTACTGAATGACCTCCTCACGGCGGCCTGATTCAATATCGATGTCGATATCCGGCGGGCCATCGCGATCCGGGGACAAGAAGCGCTCAAAGAGAAGACCCGCGGAAATCGGCTCCGCGTTCGTAATCCCCAGCGCGAAACACACTGCGGAGTTTGCCGCCGAACCACGCCCTTGACACAGGATATTCTCCCGCCGACAAAAATCCACGAAGTCACACACGATAAGGAAGTAGCCCGGAAAACCGAGCTGCTTCACGACGCCCAACTCATACCTCATCTGCTCCCACGCCCGCTCCCTAATCTCCTTAGGCCGCGTGGCGTAGCGCGCTTTCGCACGTTCGAAGGTGAGGTGCTCCAACCAGGACATCTCGGTATGCCCCTCCGGCACGTCAAAATCCGGCAGGTTGGGCGCTAGGGCTTCCCAGGTGAAGCTGCACTCCTCCAGCACTCGGACGGTTTCCGCGATAAGTTCTGGACGGTCTGGAAATAGCTGCGCCATCTGCTCCCCAGAGCGCAGCCAGGACGAGCCCATGGGGTGGGAGTTGGGGGAGGCGTCGGCAAGCGCGAGGCGCCGGGACAAGGCTTGTTTGGCCCCAGCCAACCGCGCGTGTTCCCGTGTGGCGGCAGCCGGGCGGGCCGTGGCGATAGCGCGCGGAACCGGGCAGGAATCCAGCAGCGCGTGGTGGTCAACGTCCTCCGGAATTTGGGTACAGGAGTACTCCAAAACCATGCTGTCTATTTTAATTCTTTCGCTCAGATAGTCGAACTTCTCTGCCCATTCCCACCCCACAAGAAAGAAACAATGCTCCTGCAACTCCGCCGCAATATCCGCCAACGGCGGATAGGACACCGCGTCTTTCTCCCCCGCCTCCATACGTGCGCGGGAGATGAGCCGCGACAAACGCCGGTACCCCTCCGGAGTGCGCGCCAGCACGGTTAACGGCGCCGGTTCGAGGCTCAGTTCCGCGCCCAAAACAGCAGGGAGGCCGACCTTCGCGGCAGCCTCTGCAAACTTCATGAGCCCATAGAAGCCATCCCTATCTACCAGCGCCATTCCCTGCAACCCCAGCTCGACCGCCCGCGCCACAAGCTCCTCCGGCTCAGAGGCCCCTTGCAGGAAGCTATAGGAACTCACCGCATGCAGCTCCGCAAAGGGCACGGCAGAGTACCCCGCCTTCGGGGTGTCCGTAGCGTCCGGCAGATGCTCCACCGATACGGGAATGGGGCCTGGGCGGCCAGACAAGATCCGCTCGACGCGGGACCACGGTAGCGCTGCACCCCCATTGAACCTCATAGCCCCACACCTTATATTCGAACACGCATTCCCGTCAAGGTTTTCGTTGAACAATTATCGGAATAGACAAAGCGGTTCAATCGTTGCTAGTTTTTCGAGCAGTGTAATCACCTGCGGTACCTCACCACGTGCCGCACAACCAAGAAGGGACACTAAGACCCATCATGAGCATCCGTCGCGTACTTGCTGCCACCTCGGCAGCTGTCATCGCCGCTACCGGCCTGGTCGCCTGCTCCTCCGATTCCTCGGACTCTGAAGCCAAAGGCGGCGGCGAAGAAATTACCAAGGACTCCACCATCACCATCGGCACTACCGATGCCAACATGGAAGAGTGGGCTGTCTTCCAGGACCTGGCCAAGGAGGCCGGCTACGACGTGAAGCTGGAGAACTTCGCGGACTACAACACCCCGAACCAGGCTCTGGATCAGGGTCAGCTGACCGCCAACAAGTTCCAGCACCTGCAGTTCTTGGCCAAGTACAACCAGGGCAACGGCACCGACCTCGTCCCGCTCGCCTCCACCGAGATCTACCCGTTGGCCATCTACTGGAAGGACCACAAGGACCTCTCTGGCATTGAGGACCAGGAAGTGGCCATCCCGAATGACTCCACGAACCAGGGCCGTGCTATCGGCCTGCTGGCCCAGGAGGGCCTGGTCACTCTTAAGGAGGACAGCCCGCTGATCCCGACTCCGCTCGATATCGACGAGAAGAAGTCCAAGGTCACCGTCACCCCGGTGGACGCCGCACAGACCCCGGCAGCGTACGGCGAGGGCAAGCCGGCTGTCATCAACAACTCCTTCCTGGAGCGCGCGGGCATCGACCCGAAGTCCGCTGTGGCAGAGGATGACCCGAACTCCACCGAGGCAGAGCCGTACATCAACGTCTGGGCCGTGCGTGCAGAGGACGCTGACAACGAGACCCTCCACGAGCTGGCCAAGCTGTGGAAGGACCCGAAGGTCACCGAAGCTGTCCTGAAGTCCTCCGGCGACACCGCCGTGGCTGTGGACCGCCCGCAGGAAGAGCTGCAGGAGATTCTGGACCGCCTCGAAGAGGAAGCCTAAGCCCCCGCTACTCCACATGTCCCCCCGCGTTCACGCTTCAGTGTGTGGCCGGGGGATTTGGCCGTTACACACGATTCACATAACCCCCCACAAGGACACCTCACGTGATTGACCACACTGGCGCCCCTCGAGGCACCCGGATTGAGTTCCGCAACATCACCAAAGTCTTCACAAACAAAAAGACCACTACGAAAGCACTCGATAACGTCTCACTGACCGTCGAGTCCGGCGAGATTGTCGGCATCATCGGCTTCTCGGGTGCCGGCAAGTCCACGCTGGTGCGCATGATCAACGGCCTCGATACCCCAACGTCGGGAGAGCTGCTTCTCGACGGCACCGATGTCGTCGGCATGCCCGAAAAGCAGCTGCGCGGTCTGCGCCGCAACATCGGCATGATTTTCCAGCAGTTCAACCTCATGTCCTCGCGCACCGCGGCGGGCAATATTGAGTACCCGTTGAAGCTGCAGGGCGTCGAGAAGCAGGAGCGTAAGAAGCGCGTTCAGGAGCTTTTGGAATTCGTCGGACTGGCGGACAAGGGCAATAACTACCCGGAGCAGCTCTCCGGTGGCCAGAAGCAGCGCGTCGGCATCGCCCGCGCTTTGGCCAACAACCCTTCCCTGCTGCTGGCGGATGAGGCCACCTCAGCCCTCGACCCGACCACCACGCACGAGGTCCTCGACCTACTGCGCAAGGTCAACCGCGACCTCGGCATCACCATCGTGGTCATTACCCACGAGATGGACGTCGTGCGTTCCATCGCCGACAAGGTCGTCGTTATGGAAAATGGCCGCGTCATTGAGGACGGCAGCGTCTACGAGGTCTTCTCCAATCCGCAGACCAGCGTGGCAGAAAAGTTCGTGGCCACCTCGCTGCGCAATACCCCGGACGTGGTCGAGGCCGATGACCTTCTCGCCCACGAGGGCCGCCTGTTCACCATCAACCTAACCGAAAACTCCGGCTTCTTCGGCGCCGCCGGCAAACTCGCGGACAAGGGCGTGTCCATTGCCGTGGTCCACGGCGGTATTACGACGTTGCAGAAGCATTCCTTTGGCAAGATCACCGTGCGCCTCAACGGCCCGGATGCTGCTATCGAAGAGTTCTACGCGCACATGCAGCGCACCACCGACATTGAGGAGATTCAACGATGAACGTCACCTACCTCGCGGAGGCCAACTGGAGCCGTCTAAGTGGCACGCTTGTCGACGCCATCAAGGACACCCTCATCATGGTCGCCACCACCATGGTGCTTGCGGGCATCATCGGCTTGGTTCTCGGCATCCTGCTCTACACCACCCGCCCAGGCGGAATCCTGCAGAACAAAGTCATCTACTTCATCATCAATATCCTGGTGAACTTCGTTCGCCCGATTCCGTTCATCATTTTGCTGGCCTTCGTCCAGCCGCTCACGGTGGCGGTCTTGGGAAGTTCCATCGGCCGCGAACCCGCCACGTTCGTCATGGTCATTGCGGCTACCTTCGCGGTGGCGCGCATCGTGGAGCAGAACCTCGTGGCGCTCGACCCGGGCGTGATTGAAGCAGCCCGCTCCATGGGCGCCTCGCCGTGGAAGATCATCACTACGGTCATCATTCCGGAAGCGCTGGGCCCGCTGGTGCTGGGCTACACCTTCCTGTTCATCGGCATCGTCGATATGTCCGCCATGGCCGGCTACGTTGGCGGCGGTGGCTTGGGTGACTTCGCCATCGTCTACGGCTACCGCGCCTTCGAGTGGGAAGTCACCGTGGTGGCTACCCTCATCATCATCGTGCTGGTCCAGGCAGCCCAGTTCTTCGGCAACTGGCTCTCGGCGAAGATTATGCGCCGCTAACCGCGCCGCAAGACGCGACGCGCGGTATAAAAGCGAGAGGTCTTGGGCTCGTCTCCACATGAGGAGACGACGCCGGAGGCCTCTTTTTCTTCGAGTTCCACTACCCACGCGCGGCCATCTGTATGCCGCACCGTGACGCTCTCCCCCGCCGCGGTTTTCTCCGCCGCGGGCTCATCCGCCGCGGCGACGTGGAGGTCGCCGTAGTGGAGGTTCTCGGAGGCGTCGAGAAGCTCGCGCGCCACGGCGAGTTCTGCCACCTGGCCCTTCGGCGTATTCAACCCCGAGCCGCGGTTAGCCGGGTAGAAATACTCGCCGCGCAACGCCTTGCCCACAAGCTCGCGGCCTGCCTCCACGTTGAGGCGTCCGAAGGAGTAGCCCCACGGCATGAGCAACACCGAAGGCGCGAAGCGGTGGCCCTTAGTGTGCGAGGTCTCCCATACGGTCTCCTCGTATTCACAGGCGAGCGAGGCGGCCAGCGGACGCCCCTTCACCGCGCAGCAGGCATCGCGCTTGGCGTGAGTACACACCAATACCAACGGCAAGCACGTGCCGCGCGGATTCTCCAAGTCAAGGTCCAGAATGTCCTCTGGGCCGTTGAGAATGTAGTCCTGCACAAGGCCCTCGCGGGCCCAGACCACGAAGCAGCGGAAATGCCCCGTACCGCGCTCGCGCCCAGCGCGGCCTGGACGGCGGATGAGCTGCAGGCCGGCTACGCCCTTAAGCTTGGCCTTGATTTTCTCCGTCAGGCCGGGGCCAAAAGTGTGGCCGTCGAGCACATCTCGGGACCACGCCGCGGGCCACTCGAAGAGGACATAGACGGATTCTTGCTTAGCGGTACCAGCCAAGGGTTCTACCTGGATATCGGAGCAGAAGGTCATGGCGCCAGTTTAACTGTCATCACTTCTTTCACAACAATGTGGTTACGATGTTCACTTCGGTTCCAAGAATTCCGTCTTGGGCGGCTACGCTCGAAGTTATGCCGAAACACACTCTCTCGCGCGCAGCCACCTCCGTGGCGGCACTCGTCGCCTCGAGTGCGCTCGTGCTGCAGGGCTGCTCCGCTTCCTCCGACGACACCTCCGCGCCGACCGCTACCGTCGACGCCACTTTGTCCGGCGTGTCCACCTCGACCGCCGCTCCCGCTCAGAACGCCACGGCGCCCGCTGGGCTGACCCCACTGGGTGACGCCAACCTGGAGATGAAAACCCTCCGCCCACCAGTGCCGTCCGAGCTGGTGGTCACGGATGTGCGCGTGGGCAAACACGACGGTTTTGACCGCGTCGTCTTCGAGTTCACCGGCAATGGCTCACCGGGCTGGTTTATTGACTACACCGACTCCCCCGCCCAGCAGGGCTCGGGCAACCCGATTTCTTATGAGGGAACCACGGCGCTGAACGTCAGCATTGATGGCACGGCGTATCCTTTCCAGCTCGATATGGAAGACCCGAACATCGGCACGGTCAAGGGCGCTGGCGGCATAGTGACCCAAGTGGTCAACGGCGGCACCTTTGAGGCCCGTTCGCAGTTCGTCATCGGCCTTGCCGGGCGCCACCCCTACTCCGTCCAGGTACTCAAGGCACCAACGCGTCTGGTTATCGATATCCAGAACTAGGTATACGTCGCCTCCACCGACCAGCGCCCGCCTGCCCACACGAGGAGCCAGGCGCGCTGGCCGTTGTCGTTTTCGCCCACGACTTGCAGGCGCGCGCAGCGCTGCGCCTCGTTCGGATCCCACCAGCCGGTATCTACTGGCCAAGGTCCGGCCCACCCGGTCACGCGGTAGCGGTGGCGCCCCCACCCTAGGCCCGCAGGTTCACCGGAGAGGAGGGCCTCGGCGGTGACGATGATGTCGCGGGCGGAAGAGTCAATAAGCCGGATGCGCGCGGCGGGGTGCGCCAGGCTTGCCGGCAGCGGCGCGGGGATGCGCCCGGGCCACGTGCCCTCCGGGGCAGGGTCGCGCTGCTCGCCGTAGGGAATCAGCTCGATACGCTCAGCCACCCCGCGGCCCGCCGCCGGGCGCGGCTGCAGCACGCGGTCCACGCCGAGCTGCGACTGCACGCGCGCGATGACCCGCTTGGCCTGCTCCGTCGATTCACCCGCGCCCCACAGCACACTATCCCCAGGTGGGGCGACCTCCACCGGTTCCAGCACAAGCTTCTCGACGCCCCCACCTTCGCCCGCCCGCGCACTACTCAGCCACCCATCGAGCTGCCAGCGCACGCGGTCTGCCGTGGCGGCCTCGCTCAGCGCTTCCTGCGTGCGCCAGATGCGCTCGAGGCGCGTACCGCCCTCGAATTCGGCAATGACGCGCAGACGCATGCAGATAAGGCTCGCGCGATCCAGCACCGCGTGCAGGCGTGCTGCCAGCTGGCGCGCAGCGAAGGCCGCCGCGTCCACGCGCTCGAGCGGTTCCTCAAAGGTCTGCTCCACGCCCAGATCGGGGCGGGCAAGCTCCGGCGCCACGCGCCGATCGGGCGCTGCCGAGGCCACCGCGTGACAGCGCCGCCCGGCTTCCCCGAAGCGCGTGGTGACCTGGCGCAGCGGCAAACCCGCGAGCTCTCCCAACGTACGCACACCGAGGCGCTGCACGGTATGGACCGTCTCAGGCGGACAGCCCAACGCCACCTCCGCGGCGAGTACTCCCACTGGTTGCTCTGACAGAAATTCCCGCGATCCACCAGCCGGTACCACCGCTCCGAGGTTCTCGTGGCGCGCGGCAATGAGCGCGGTAGCGATCTCGTCAGCAACGCCGACGGTGGCGTCGAGGTGGGATCTCGAGGAGGCGTCGACAAGCATCTCCACTGCCCTATCCTCACTTCCGTGGAAACGCCCCGCAGCACCCGCATCCACAATGACTAGGCCCGGGCGCAGGACCTCCACTGAGGACGCCACCGCATCGAGCCCGGCAGCAATCTCAGCGAAGACCGCACCATCGCGGTCCGGGTTAGCCTCCTCCACTCGCACGTCCGGCAGCACTGCCTGGGCCTGGCGCACGCGCATCCCGCGGCGCACTCCGGCCCGGCGCGCCGCCGCGTTGCACACCGCCACGTGGTGCTGGGAGGCAATCACACACGCTGCCCTATCAGCGTCCTGCAGCGCCTGGATAGGCCAATCCGGGAACCACAGGGCCGCGACTCTCATACCACCTCCAGGCGTGGGCGCTCAGCCCGTTCACCGCAGGTGAGCACCCCTCGGCGCGGGCGTGCGCTTTTCGACGCCACCCGCACCTCAATGTCCACTCCCCTGATACGCCCGCTGCCGCGGCCTACGCCGCGCACCGCCACGACGTCTGCGCCAATCTCCGTGACCGTACCCGGGAGCCGTGCACCGACGGTCAGCAGTGCCGCTTGTCCGCCGCGCACCTTGGCCAGAACCGGCCGTGCTCGCGTGGGGCTGAGCTCGCCGAGACCTTTGTGCACGACGAGGTCCAGCCCCTCACACAACACCCCGGTGACCGCCCACGGCTCGGCTCCCGGATCGGGCACAACGATGACCCGGGAGACATCCCCTTCCTCGGCCACCTGTGCGAGTAAGAGGTCCGGCCAGCCTACGATGCCCACATGTCCGCCCGCCGCGCTAACATGGGAGACAAGCTCCACCACTAAGGCCGCACATGCGGCGCACGCGGTGGCCCGCTTTCGGGGCAGTCCACCACTTGGGAGCAGCGCAGATAGACTTTCGGGGACGGTAAGTATGTCCACATCTGGCTGGACATCCGCTGCCACGTCTGGCGTTTCCAGACGTTGAATCTGGGCGCGCAAAGCCGCGATCTGGTCGGCCCGTGAGCCACCCGCGACGCGAACACCTGTTTGATTCATAGCTCCTATTATGAACCTCTCACCGGACACGCGCAATTGCACTGGTAGCGTTAGGCGCCATGAACCCCCTCCGCACGCACACCACCCCCATCCCCACTCCACTGTGGGTACGCCTCGGCGCCTCGCTGCTGGCTGGTGCCGCCGTGGCGGTGGGCACGAGCCGTATCCACTTCGGCCTAGCGCTCGGGCTCAGTCTGGTCTTGATCCTGGCAGCCTGCGCGCTGGTATTCTTGCACCCCTACCGCCAGCGCATGCGCGAGTTCGCCGAGGACCACAACGTCTCCCTGCTGCCCTCCGTGGCACAGCTGCTACCGCTCATGGTGCTGTGGCTCGCCATCATGGCTGCCCCACTTATCGCTCTACCAGCCTGGGGCAGCGCCCTAGTGTGGACACTAGTCTTCGGGGCCGCGTTCCTGCTGTTCCCGCACGTGGACGGCTCTCGCAAGCTCGCCTACGCCTAGCGCGACTTAAGCCAAATCGCGCGAGGTAGCCCAGCGAGTGAGCTGGTGGCGGTTAGACTGCTGGGTCTTGCGCAAAATGTTGGAGGCGTGCGTCTCCACGGTCTTGACAGAGATAAACAACTGCTTGCCAATCTCGCGGTACGTATAGCCGCGCGCAAGCAGCCTTAAGACCTCCAGCTCCCGCCTCGTGAGCGCATCCACCACTGGGTCATGACCTTCCTCCGGCTCCGGTGCGGGCGCGCCGGAGGCAAAAGCATCGAGGACAAAACCTGCTAGGCGCGGCGAGAAATACGCATCTCCACTGTTGACCTGCGCTATCGCTTGGGCTAGGTCGGGGCCGGAAATATTCTTGGTGACATAGCCGCGCGCGCCCGCTCGAATTAGCGCAATGACATCTTCTGCCGCATCCGACACGCTCAGCGCCAGAAACACCGGCCGCGACGACTGCTGCGCCGTCGCGTTCATGACGGCGAGGCCGCCGCCGTCGGGCATGTGAACGTCGAGAAGCACCACGTCCGGCGAGGTACGCGCAATCCCCTCCAGCGCCTCCGCAACGGTCCCCGCATCCCCGACGATTTCAATCTCCGGGGACTCCGCCAGCTCCGCGCGCACGCCAGCGCGGAAGACAGAGTGATCATCAACCAGAAACACCTTCACCATGCTCATAACGCTACCGTGAGCTCCACCTCGGTGCCTTCCCCCGGAGTCGAGGAAATTCTCACACGCCCACCAGCACCTTCTACGCGCGCGCGAATACTATCACGAATGCCGTGCCTATCAGCGGGAATGTCCTCCACCTCGAAACCTACCCCACGGTCACGGACAAAAATGCTCAACTCGCCGGCCAACAGCTCCGCATACACGTCCACGGTGTCCACGCCCGCGTGCTTGCCGGCATTCACCATCGCCTCGCGCGCTGCCTGGATCGCAAGCTTGGCGGACTCCGTCAGTTCCGCGTCCTCTCCCACCGTCACCGGGGAGACCCGCAGGTCGAAAAGGTCCTCCACCTCCCCGCATGCCGCGTCGAGAGCACCAAAACAGGTGGTGGGGGCGGACGAAGGGGCGTCGAAAAGCCAGGCCCGCAGTTCGCGTTCTTGGGCACGCGCCAAACGCGTCACCTCGCGCGGGTCCTCCGCGCGCTTTTGGATGAGTGCCAGTGTCTGCAGCACCGAATCGTGCAGACGGGCGGCAATCTCCGTGCGTTCCTCCGACACCGCCTTCGCCGCTTGCTCCTGCGACAACGACCGCCACAGCTTGAGCACCAGCGGCACCACCAGCGCGCCAAAACCCACCAGCGTCAGCGCCGTGGCCACAATCGCTGAGCCGGATCCGCTCTCCCACGTCACCGCCGCCACCACAACGCCCACGATGACCAACGCGGCACCAGCCACAACGCTCACCATGCCCACCGGCGTATTCAAGCCACGGTCGTAAGCTAGCCACGCCAAGACCGCGCCGACGCCCACAGCAGCCAACGGCACCAATGCGCTTGGCGACGCCCCCGATACCCCCAACACCCCGATTACCCCTCCTACCAGCGCTAAGAACACCAGCAGGAGGGAGGAAGGGTTGCGGGAGGAGGGGCCGTCGTCAAGCGCAGGCGTGGACATCCACAACCCGGCATAGACCATCGCGCCCACCCCGCCCATCACCGTCAGCACGGTAAGAGCGATGCGTACGTAGAGAACCGGAACCTGCAGATGCTGGGCGAGCCCCGCAGCCACGCCGGCGACCACGCGATCGGACTGGGGCCGCGACATCACGGGATAAGGCGCCGCGTTTTCTGCGGGCACATAGGGCGAAGTCATACCAACTATCGTTGCACGGCGAACCTCGCATGCACATCAGGGACAACCCCGAGGTGGAAAAATCAGGGCGATTACCGATACCGCCGCGAGGCCCCGCACGGCACCATAAAAGTATGACGAAGAACAACACACTCAACCAGATGTGGACGACCCGCCCCGTCCGCCTTCCCAAGAAACAGGGCGGCGACGCGCACATCGCCGGTGTCTGCGAAGGCATCGCGGTGCGCTACCAGATTGACCCCACGCTCGTGCGCGTGGCTTTTGTGGTCGCAGCACTCGCCTTCGGCGGTGGCATCGCCGCCTACCTCGCTGCCTGGGCAATCATGCCGCGCTATGGCTCGCCCTACTGTCCGCTCGATGCGGCCTTAGGCAAAGATGGCGCCAAGGAGGAGCAGGAGCTCGGCTGGATGCTGATTATCGGAGTCCTTCTCACTTTAGGCTCCGGCCCGTTATTCCTGAGCGAGCAATACTTCGCCGGTCTTCCCTCTGCCACGCTAACCTTCGGGCTGTGTGCCCTAGCCTGGTACGCCCTTCACCACCGCGAGCCGCTGCCGCCCGGCGGGCTATTAGCCGCTGAGCAGCCGGTGCGTGAGGAGCCCGTTAACCTCAACAGTTATAGCCCTGCGGAAGGCCACCCCTTCCCGCCCGGCCGCACCACCCCGCCGTCCTGGGATCCGCTCGGCGTGGTACCTGAAGCTTGGGACCTGCCGGAGCCGGGCCCGCGGGAAGAACCGACAAAGAAGCGTGGTTCGCAGTGGGCTGAGGCCGCGATTGCTCTTGGTGCTGTGGGAGTCGCCCTGACGGTTGCCTTCCTCGGGGTCTCCTTCCAGTCAGAAGTCGACGGCGATGAGTCCGGGTTCCGCGCCCGCTTCAATGTCGGTTCTCAGCACATCGCCCCTACCAGCGCAGAGGAGCTCGAGGAATACTATGACCTGGGTATCGGCACCTCAACGGTGGACTTGAGCCAGCTGCACGACCTGAAAGACAAACACGACGTCACCATCGATATCGGCATCGGCACCGTGGAGGTCATCCTCCCGAAGGACGTCCCGGTATCGCTCACCTGCGACGGCGGCTTGGGCGAAAGCAATTGCACCGACCGCCATGACGATGATGCACTGCTGGATATCCACATCGACGAGGGCATCGGCGAGCTCACCGTCACCGGCTAAACTTGCCCGCATGATTCACTTCGGAAACGACTACCACCGCTCAGCCCACCCCCGCGTTCTGGAAACCATCGCGGAGGCGGACGGCGTGCATTCCGGCTATGGGGCCGATGAGCTGTGCGCCGCGGCCGCCGATACCCTGCGCGCCGCCTGCCAGGCGCCGGATGCCGAGGTGCACTTCATGGTCGGCGGCACCCAGGCCAACGCCACGATTATCGCCTACCATCTGCGCCCCTGGGAGGCTGTCATCTCGGCCGATAGCGGGCACATCGCCACGCACGAGACGGGCGCCATCGAACACTCCGGCCACAAGGTCATAACCCTGCCGAACCAGCTGGGGAAAATCACCGCCGCGCAGGTCCGCGCGTGCGTGGAGGAGTACCGCGCCTCCGGGATTGAGGAACATATGCCCGAACCCGCGCTGGTCTACATCACGCAGCCCACCGAATACGGCACCACCTATACCCGCGCGGAGCTCGTGGCCCTGCGCGAGGTGTGTGACGAGTGCGAGTTGCGCCTGTTTGTCGACGGCGCCCGCCTCGGCTACGGCCTTTCTGCCGCGGATGTCACCCTGCCGGATCTTGCCGCGCTTGTCGACGTCTTCACCATCGGCGGCACCAAATGCGGTGCCCTCTTCGGCGAGGCCATCGTCTTACCCGCAGGTGCACCGCGCTTCCGCCACGCCATGAAACAACACGGCGGTCTCCTAGCCAAGGGTTGGCTGCTCGGCGCACAGTTCTCCGCCCTCTTCAGCACGCCCGCTGAGGCTGCAGCTCCGGCAACGCTCTACGAGCAGATCTGCGCCCGCGCCAATGCTCAGGCCCAACGCATCGCGGAGGCTTTCCGCGCCGCCGGCATCGACATGCTCTTAGACTCCCCCACCAACCAGCAGTTTGCACTTCTTACCCGCGAGCAGGAAGACCAGCTCAAGAAAGACTTTGTGTGCGAATTCTTCGGCGAACATGAGGACAAGCGCGTGGTGCGTTTCTGTACGGCGTGGTCGACGGAGGAGGGGGACGTCGATAAGCTGTGTACTGCGATTTCTTCGCTCAAGTAGCGCGATCACACGACCTGGTTTAGGCTGTGGCCTATGCAACTGGGGGGTTACATTCAGGCACTAGCGCATGGGCTCGACGTGGTCGAGCAGTGCGCCGGTGTCACGCGCGCGCAACTGGTTCAGATGGGCGCGCAGCCCGACTTCGCGGCGAAGCTTCTCAACCTGCACGAGGTGTACTTCGGCGACACCATGTTCCGCTCCCGGCAGCGCAAAGCGCGCCGCACGCGCCACGATGTGTTCACGCTCCTTGATATCGAGCGTTACTGTTCTCGACTCAAGGCACGCAAGGCCTGGGAGCTGCGCCAACTACTGGCCGCCACTCCGCGGGAGAAGATCGCCATGGTGGCGAAGGCGAAGCTCAAGGAATGGCGCCCGCCCAAGGACCCCGCCCCGGGCGTGCGCGTGACGCGCCGGGAAGGCCGCAACCACACGCTGAGCATCACGGATAGCTCGCTGAACATCTCCAAGCTGCTGGCCGTGCTCAAGACGACCGATAAGGACTTGCTCACCGCGGCGCATACCGTGTTCCGCGGCGGGGGCGGCTCGGGTCAGAAGCTCCAATCCAACGTCATCGTGCGTCTCGATGAGATGGACCGCATCATTGACGGCGATGGTGAGGAGATTGAGCTGCAGCTGACCAACGGTGCCACGATGACCGGTGCGGAGTTTGTGCGCGAAAAGCTTGCCGACGTCGGCCTCATCACCCTTATCCATCCCCACCACGGCCCCGTCAACCTCTACATGGCCAGCCGCTTCGCCAGCCCGAAGCAGCGTCTTGCTTTATCGGCGGAACATCCTACGTGCGCGTGGCCTGGTTGCAATGCGCCTGCTGAGGATTCACAGATTCATCACCTCATCCGCTTCCAAGACGGCGGGCCGACCAACATGGCCAATATGGTGCCGCTGTGCGCGTATCACAATGCGGTCAACGACGATGACCCGCAGCACCCAACTGGTCGCGGGCGCCTCGACCGCATCGACGGCCGCGTGCATTACCTGCCGCCGTGGGCGGGCCCACCCGTTCCTATTCCCAGCCCCGCGCACCCGCCGCGCTCGTCCGCACCGCCTGGTGGTTCGGCTAGCCCTCGCCCGCCCGATCCGCCGCCGGGTTAATTCTCGTTCCCCGCGCCGGATCACCGGCGGGTTTTGCCGGCGCACCGCGTGTCCAAGCCTCCGACCAGCCGCCCACTGAGGAATAGTCCTCGGTGCGCGGCTACACGTGCGCGCCACTCTAAAAGACCCGTTCAGAGGGCTATTTCTTCGCCTTCACCGGGCTGGAATTAATGCGTTATTGGAGCGCTGGGGAATCATCCCCTTCCGACTGAATACGGCCTGTTGCTAGCGTTCGGGTCATGAAATATTCCCTGATTCTTCCCTGTATCCTCGGCTGCGCGGCACTCGCCGCCTGCTCCCCTGCCGCCGCCGTTGCCTTCAACCCCGGCGGGGCACATGCCGGCACGACAGACACCTGCGCCACCGAAAACGCTTACTTCCACACGCGCTATGGCCTCGGCGCTGAGGGAGCCACCGCTTTGCGCAGCGACGTCGTGCCCCGACTCTATTTCACCGTGACCGATGGCGGCTACAATCCCTGCGCACCTATCAGCTACTCCGTGCTGAGCGGTACATACGGCAACCTCAACGGGCCAGGCGGGCTCGGTTCGTCGATTGCCCAAGGCCTCATCGTCTGGTCGGGTTCGACCCCATTGGCCAACACCGGCGTGACGGCAGCCAGCATCGAGAATGTGCAGGTGCTAAGCGACGACACCCTCCAAGCCACCTTCGGCCGCCGCGGCGGCACCACGGCAGAAGGGATCACGGAGCGCGCTACCGTTCAGCTCCAGATCCACGGCGACCAGCTCGTGCCGATTAGTGGTGACATCGCGCTCTACAACGACATGATCAGCGGCCCGCCCACCATCATTCCCTAAACCGCCCAGCAACCACCGCCGCGCACAATGCACAGCGCGGCCGCGCCCTTGAGTCATTAGGGCACGGCCGCGCACATCTGCGAGGGATTTTTATCCCCACGCGTTTACTCCCACTCGATCGTTCCCGGCGGCTTCGACGTCACGTCGAGCACGACTCGGTTAACATCCTTGACCTCGTTGGTAATACGGGTGGAGATCTTCTCCAACACGTCGTACGGCAGGCGGGTCCAGTCCGCGGTCATCGCATCCTCGGAAGACACCGGGCGCAGGACGATTGGGTGGCCGTAGGTGCGGCCATCGCCTTGGACGCCGACCGAGCGGACGTCGGCAAGCAGCACCACCGGGCACTGCCAAATCTCGCCATCCAGGCCAGCGTTGGTCAGCTCAGTACGCGCAATGAGGTCCGCCTGACGCAAGGTCTCAAGACGCTCCTCGGTGACCTCACCAATGATGCGGATGCCCAGGCCCGGGCCCGGGAAAGGCTGGCGTGCCACGATTTCTTCCGGCAAGCCCAGTTCACGGCCCACCGCACGGACCTCGTCCTTGAAAAGCAGGCGAAGCGGCTCGACGAGCTCGAACTCGACGTCGTCAGGCAGGCCGCCCACGTTGTGGTGGGACTTAATGTTCGCGGTACCGTCACCGCCACCAGACTCCACCACATCCGGGTAGAGCGTGCCCTGCACCAGGAAGGCAGCGTCCTGGCCGTCCAGCGCCTGGTCGACGGCGCGCTCGAAGGAACGGATGAACTCCGCACCGATGGCCTTACGCTTAGCCTCCGGCTCGGTCACACCAGCCAGCTTGGAAAGGAAAGCCTCGCGCTCATCAGCGGTGATGAGCTTCGCGCCAGTCGACGCCACGAAGTCCTTCTCCACCTGCTCACGCTCGCCCGCGCGCAGCAAGCCGTGGTCGACGAAGACACAGGTCAAGCGGTCACCAATAGCGCGCTGCACCAGCGCGGCGGCCACGGCGGAATCCACACCACCAGACAGGCCACAAATCGCGCGGCCGTCCTCACCAATCTGCTCGCGCACATCCTCAATGAGGCGCTCCGCAATGTTCTCAGCAGTCCAGTTCTGCTCCAGACCAGCCACCTCAGTAAGGAAGCGGGTGAGTACCTCCTGGCCGTGCGGCGAGTGCAGGACCTCCGGGTGGTACTGCACACCTGCCATCTTCTTGGACAAGCACTCCATAGCGGCCACAGGCGCACCATCGGAAGAGGCAGTCACCTCAAAGCCCTCCGGAGCTTCAGAGACCGAATCGCCGTGGGACATCCACACCTTGTGGGTTTCCTCCAAGCCCTTATGCAGCACGCCGCCGGACACGGTCATGTCCGTGCGGCCATACTCGCGAGCACCAGTGGCGGCCACCGTGCCGCCGAGGACGCGAGTCATGGACTGGAAGCCGTAGCAGATACCAAAGACCGGAATGCCGAGCTCGAGCAGCTCCGGCTTGAGCTCCGGGGCGCCGTCGGCATACACCGAAGACGGCCCGCCGGAAAGAATCAGCGCAGCCGGGTTTTTGGCTTTGATGTCTTCTACCGACGCAGAGTTGGGGACAACCTCGGAGTAGATGTTGGCCTCACGCACGCGGCGGGCGATGAGCTGCGCGTACTGGGCGCCAAAGTCCACCACGAGGACAGGACGCGGGGTTGTATTTGGGGTAGTCACGGCCACCAGTTTAACGCAGTGCCCCTTTCGCAGTGAATGTCGAGGGAATGTAGGACAATAGCCCGCATGACCAACCCGCTCGCTATCCTGTGCGTCATTGGCTCATGCATCTCGCTGCAGCTGGGCGCGAGCCTAGCCATCTAGCTCTTTCCTCATGCGGGCACGTGGGGAACGGCGTCGATGCGTTTGCTGATGGCCTCGGCAATCCTGTTGCTCATCGCGCGCCCCAAGGTGCATACGTGGAACCGGGAAAAGTGGATTTCGGCTGCGCTGTTTGGTGTGTCATTGGGGGTTGATGAATGGCTTCTTCTACGCGGGCATCGAGGTAGTTCCGCTAGGCCCCGCGGTAACCATTGAGCTCGTGGGCCCGTTGCTGTTCGTGGCGTTGGGAACGGGCGTGCTGGCATCACTTATCCCCTACTCACTCGAGTTCATCGCTCTCAAGCGCCTTGCCCCCAATGTGTTTTCCATCCTCATCGCCCTCGATCCGGTGTTCGCTGCCTTCTTCGGCTGGCTCCTCCTATCCCAGGGCGTGACCGCGCTAAAGCTCACGGCCATTGCCTTGGTGGTGTTGGCATCGGTTGTCCAAACGATGGTGCCGGCGCGCGGGCGCATCATTTTGCGCACAATTGCACTGCGCCCGCGAGCCCCGTGGCGCTTCCGCCGCCCGCAGAACTAACGGACGGCCAGGCCCACCTTCTGGAAGGACTTCAGGTCCGTGTAGCCGCACTTGGCCATGGCGCGCTTGAGGCCACCGACGAGGTTGAGCTCACCCAGTGGCTCATTGGATGGGCCATGCACGACGACCTCGAGGGACGGCGATCCCGCGGGGACATCCTCGTCGTCGGCAGCGCCGAGGAGGGTGCCAGCCACGCCAACCGGCTCGATGACGCCGCGCGGGAAACGCGGGTGGCCGGCCGTCGACGGCCAGTACCAGCCCTTACCGCCTGCCTCCGCCGCACGCGCGAGGACCGGGCCCAGCACGACGCCATCGGCGCCACAAGCAATGGCCTTGGCGATGTCCGCGGAGGTGTGGATGTCGCCGTCGGCAAGCACATGCACGTAGCGGCCCCCGGTTTCATCCAGGTAGTCGCGGCGAGCGGCCGCAACGTCCGCGATGGTGGTCGCCATCGGGATATCAATGCCGAGCGTCTCCGGGTTAGTGTTCACGCCGGAGCCGACGATGATGCCGGCCGCGCCCGCGCGCATAAGGTGCAGGGCCGTGGTGTAATCGGCCACGCCACCAGCAATCACCGGGGTATCCAGCGAACCGATGAACTCCTTGAGGTTAAGCGGCTCGCCGCCGGTTTGCACGTGCTCGGCGGAAATCAGCGTGCCGTGGATGAACAACAGCTCTGCACCGGCCTTGATGACCACCGGGGCGAGCTCGCGGGCATGCTGCGGGGACACGCGCACGGCCACGGTGACGCCGGAATCGCGCACCTGCGCGATGCGCTCGGCCAGCAGCTCTTCATTGAGGGGTGCGGCATGCAGTTCCTGCAGCGTCGACAGGTCGCCGAAGTTCTCCGTCACGCGAGCAATCGCGCCCTCCAAGTCCTCGTGGCGGCCCCACAGGCCCTCTGCGTTGATGACACCGAGACCGCCCTGCTTGCCCATCTCAATGACGAACTCGGGAGTGGCAAGAGCATCAGTCGGCGCCGAGACGAACGGAACGTCGAAGGTGTAGGCGTCAATATTCCACGAGGTGTCCACGTCCTTGGAGGAACGCGTACGACGGGTGGGCACCAGGGACACCTGGCTGAGGTCATAAGTGCGGCGTGCCTCGCGGCCGACGCCAATTTCTACGTAGTCGCGCATGATGAGTCCTTAACGGTAGTTCGGAGCTTCGACGATCTGCTGAAGGTGGTGCGGGTGAGATTCCTTAAGGCCCGCAGCGGTGATTTGGACAAACTGCTTGGTCTTCAGCTCGGCCAAGGTGGCGGAACCGGTGTAGCCCATGGAGGCACGCAGGCCGCCGACAATCTGGTGAACGATGGCATCAATGTCACCGCGGAACGGCACGCGGCCCTCCACACCTTCCGGCACCAGCTTGTCCTCGCTGCGCACATCCGCCTGGAAGTAACGGTCCTTAGAGTAGGAACGCTTCTCACCCGTGAGCCCGCGGCCCTGCATCGCACCCATGGAGCCCATGCCGCGGTAGCGCTTGTACTGCTTGCCCTGGACCACGACGATATCGCCCGGAGACTCGGTAGTGCCCGCGAGCATAGAGCCCAGCATGACGGCATCCGCACCGGCGGCCAGCGCCTTGGCAATATCACCGGAGTACTGCATACCGCCATCCGCGATAACCGGCACGCCCGCCGGACCAGCTGCGGAGGCGGCTTCCATAATGGCGGTAATCTGCGGCGCGCCCACGCCCGCCACGACGCGGGTAGTACAGATAGAGCCGGGGCCGATACCGACCTTGATGGCATCCGCGCCGGCCTCAATCATGTCGCGCGCAGCAGCACGGGTGGCTAGGTTGCCGCCGATGACGTCGACGCGGTCACCGAAGTCCTTCTGCACGCGGGAGACCATCTCGAGCACACGGTTGTTGTGGGCGTGGGCAGAGTCGACGACGAGGACGTCAACGGAGGCGTCGACAAGCTGGCCCGCGCGCTGGTAGGACTCCTCGCCGGTACCGATACCCGCCGCCACGAGCAGGCGCCCAGAGCTGTCCTTGGAGGCATTCGGGAACTGCTCAGTCTTGACAAAGTCCTTGACGGTGATGAGGCCGACGAGCTTGTTGTCATCATCGACGATGGGCAGCTTCTCCACCTTATTAGCGGACAGCAACGCCAGCGCCTCCTCCTTGCTGACACCTTCCTTGGCCACAACCAGCGGCATCGGCGTCATAATCTCAGAGACGGTGCGGGAAAAATCCGGCTCGAAGCGCATGTCACGGTTGGTGCAGATACCCACGAGAACGCCCTGCTTATCGACGACCGGCAGGCCCGAAATCCGATACCGCGCGCACAGCGTATCGATTTCGTCGATAGTCATGTCCGGGGTGGCAGTCACGGGATCGGTGACCATGCCGGATTCGGAACGCTTCACAATCTCGACCTGTTGCGCCTGGTCCTCAGCGGACAGGTTGCGGTGGAGCACGCCGATGCCGCCCTGGCGGGCCATGCCGATGGCCATGCGGGCCTCGGTCACCGTATCCATCGCAGCGGAGGCCAGTGGCACTCCGAGGCGAATGTTGCGGGTGAACTGCGCCGAGGTATCCACCTCGGAGGGAACGACGTTGGATTCTGCCGGAAGCAGCAAGACGTCATCGAACGTGAGGCCGTAGAGTGCAATCTTATCGGGGTTGTCTCCGCCGGTGTGGACGTGGCTCATGAGGGTAAAGCTCTCCTAAACTGACCGAATAGTTGTATGCGGTGATCCTCACTGTAGTGCGTGTGCAGCCCATAGTGGTAGCCGTACCCACGCAAGAGAATTGCTATGCGGCCGCAGAGTCAATAGGCTCGCAGACGTGAACTTTTTCGCCAACATGCCCCGCGATCCTTTCGCGGACGATCCGAACGACCCGGCTTCTTTCCTCGAGGAAGAGGACCACGTCGAACCGCTGTCCGAAGAGGACCGCCTCGGCGTCATTCATGATCTCGCCATGGTCCAGGAGTTTGCGCGTGTCTTAAGCCCGCGCGGCATCGACGGCATTTTCTTCTTCTGCGAAGACTGCGAGGAAAACCACTTCTACGAGTGGCACATCTTGGCCGCCAATATGCAGGCCACTCTCCAGGGCCAGCTGGCACCGGTCCATGAGCCAGGCGCGGAGCCGGATCCGGCGCGGTATGTGCCGTGGGATTATGCGGTGGGTTATCTCGACGGTATGGATTCGCGCTACTAGCGCGCGGTTGGACACATAAAAAGAACCTCTCCCCCCAATGGTGTGCGGGGAAGAGGTTCTTTTTGTTTTACTGCTGGAACTGCGCCGGCGGGAGGCCGTTGCCCTCCGGCGCGTCCTCGGGTGCCGTATCCGGTGCCGGCTGCTGCGGGGCTTGCTCGCCACCGCCCGGTTCAGCGGGCTCCGGGTAGTTCTGCGCCGGTGGGCTCAGAGGGTTGCCTACGGAGACCGTGCTCGTGACCACAACGGTAGAGACCGCAGTCTGGGTCTGGGTTACGGTCACTGGCTCCTGCGGCGGCTGCTCCTCTTCCGTCGGGGCGGGTTTCTCCACGGTGTGCGTTGTCGTCACCGTGGCGCGCGGCTGCGGCTTAGCCGGGCTCTCGGGCTGCTCTGCACGTTCCTGCTTGGCTTGGTCCACCATCTTGCGGGCTTCTTCCAGCAGCTGGCGGGTACCGTCCATGTCTCCTTGAGCCGAGCGCTTTTCCATTTCATCGAGCGTGCCGGCCAGCTCCACGACGGAAACCTCCTGGTCTTGCGCACCGAAGAGAGACTGATTTACGCCGTAGAGCGGGGAACCCGGGCCAGCATTTACGATCACCGCACCAGAACCGGCGATGAGCAACGTTGCCGCAGCCGCACCGATGAGGCCGTGCATGAGCGGCTTGCTGCGACGGCGACGGCGCGCAGAAGCCAGGGAGATAACGGCAGGTTCTTCGTCCGCGCCTTCGATAAGTGGAGCCGGAGGCATCTGCTTTTCGACGTCGCCACGCAGCTCCAACAGGAGTCCCGCTAGCTCATCATCGCCGCCCGTGGGGTCACTGCCTTCGGAGAGACTGGTGAGGAATGCATCATCGTCAACTAAGGGTTGCAGCTGCTCAGCGACGCCCAGCTGAACCTGGTCCTTCTTTGCCATGATGTCCTCCCTTCCTTGATAGAGAATGTGTTTAATTGTCCGTGCCAAGTGCCGATATCTCAGTTATCTCAGTCCGCGCGCGAATCGAGAGACGTGCGCAATTGCGCCAGCGCACGATGCTGTGCCACGCGGACTGCGCCAGGGGTTGATTCCACAATCTCAGCGGTTTCCTCTGCCGACAGTCCTACGAACACACGCAAGATGATGATGTCCCGGGCCTTGTCACTTAACGTATCGAGCAACGCACGCACTCTGTTACTACCGTCCATGACCAGCGCGGATTCTTCGGGGGTGGCGTCGTCAGCCGCGTCTTCGGGAACCTCGTCGGTGGGGTTGGTCTGGTCGCGGCTGAGTGCGCGGTGGGCGTCGGTGACCTTGTGAGAGGCGATGCCGTACACGTAGGCCATAAAGGGGCGGCCTTTGTCCTTGTACGTGCTTATCGACGTCGCCACGGCCAAGCAAATCTCCTGGGCCACGTCCTCTGCCGTGGGTTGGCGGTGGCCGCCGATGCGCGCGCGGCAATAGCGCAGGACCTGCGGGTGGATGATGCGCATGATGTCTTGCAGGGCGCGGCGGCTACCGTCGACAGCCAGCGGAACGAGGTCCGCCAATTCCTTATCGCTGTCGCGCTTCGATGCCGTTGCCGCATCGTTCGCGCCTGTAGCTTTGGTAGCCACTGCCATCCTTGCTTGTTCTGCTTGCCGTATTACTCTTTATTTCTTCACGTTGTGCACGAATATCATGTCACACCCACGGGCTGAATCCCGAAACGACGGGCATACTCGCCATTCTTATCCCACCATGAAAAAGTTCATACACCGTTCACTTTCAGCATAACAGCAGGTCAATCAGCACAAAACCGGCGATAGCGACACTGTTATACCTGAATGTCAACAAGACGTAACGTGTCGTTCACCCAAGGCGGTCACACTTCATTCTCGTCTCACCCCGGCACTCACGGAGTCATGGTTTCTGTGGCAGCCGTGTCCTCAGGTCCGGGCGCTCTATCTTCAACGAAGGAGAATCGAACGTGTCTCAGTCATTCCTGCTCCCCGGGCCGAACGCGGACTTTTGGGATTGGCAGCTCCAGGGCGCATGTCGTGGAGAAAACTCTGACGTGTTCTACCACCCGGACGGCGAGCGCGGTCGCGCCCGCGCTCAGCGCGAGAACCGCGCCAAGGCCATCTGCCACACCTGCCCGGTCATCGAGCTGTGCCGCGAGCATGCCCTAGCCTCCGGCGAGCCCTACGGCGTCTGGGGTGGCATGAGCGAATCCGAGCGCGTGGTGGCCCTGCGCTCGCGTCGTACCCACGCCACCGTCAGCGCCTAAGCTCCCCCTCTCGAAGCGCCGTCTTCGAGCTGGGCTAGAAGCAACGTGGGCCAGATGACGGGCAGTCAACCTACCCGTGTCTAAGAACTCCCGCGGCGAACACGCAGCGACGCTCTCGCCTCCCGCACAACCTGCGCCGGGGCCAGGGGCGACGATGTGATCCGCCTGCGCCCGACCAAGCCGGTGATGCTCAATGAGGATGAGGGTGGCGTCGGAAAGCGTCAGCAACGTATCGATGTCCTCGCGTGGCTCGTCGAGGCGTGGGGCGCACCACGGCCCACACGCGACGAAAAGGCCCGCCGCCCCACGTCATTGCGGGGTGGTGGGCCTTCCTTACGGCTTTGTGGGAAGCTCCTGCTTCCCACGCGCACGGTTTAGTGCGCGTGCGCGTGGCCAGCCTGTGCCGGTTCTTCCTCGGCAGGCTTTTCCACAACGGAAGCCTCGGTGGTGAGAACCATGCGGGCCACGGAGGCGGCGTTGACCACAGCGGAGTGGGTCACCTTCACCGGGTCGATGATGCCCTGCTCCAGCAGGTTGCCGTATTCCAGGGTGGCGGCGTTGAAGCCTTCACCGTTGGGCAGCTCGGCAACGCGGGACACCACGACGGAGCCGTCGAGGCCGGCGTTCTCCGCAATCCAGTAGGCCGGACGGGTCAGCGCGCGGGACACTGCCAGCACACCCACCTTGGCCTCACCTTCGAAGCCCTCAGCGAAAGCCTCGAGCTCCTTGGAGATCTGGACCAGTGCGGAACCGCCGCCGGCGATAACGCCTTCCTCAACGGCCGCGCGGGCGGCGTTGATGGCGTCCTCGACGCGCAGCTTGCGCTCGTTGACCTCGGTCTCGGTAGCAGCACCCACGCGGATAACAGCGACGCCACCAGACAGCTTGGCCAAGCGCTCCTCGAGCTTTTCCTTGTCCCAGGTGGAATCGGTGCGCTCGATCTCGCGGCGCAGCTGCTCGCGGCGCTCCTCGACGGCCTCGGCGGTACCGGCACCATCCACGATCACGGTGTCCTCCTTGGACACGGTGACGCGGCGTGCGGAACCGAGAACCTCCGGGCCAACCTCCTTGAGGTTGATGCCAACCTCCGGGTCGACGACGGTCGCGCCGGTGACAACGGCCAGGTCATCCATGAAGCCCTTGCGGCGCTCGCCGAAGTACGGAGACTTCACGGCGGCGACCTTGAGGACCTTGCGGATGGAGTTCACCACGAGTGCCTGCAGCGGCTCGCCCTCGATGTCTTCAGCAATGATGAGAGTCGGGCGCGAGGACTCCGCGATCTTCTCCAGCAGCGGCAGGAAGTCCGGCAGGGAGGAGATCTTGTTGCGGACGAGGAGAATTGCGGCGTCGTCAAGCACGGCGTTGTAGGTCTCCTCCTCCGTTGCGAAGTACGGGGAGAGGTAGCCCTTGTCGAAGGAAATACCTTCGGTAACGTCCACGGCAGACTCGATGGTCTGGGACTCCTCGACGGTCACGACGCCGTCCTTGCCCACCTTGTCCATCGCACCAGCAACCATCTCGCCGACCTCCGCATCGCGGGAGGAGACGGTGGCAACCTGGGAGATCTCCGCAGAGGAGTTCACCGGGGTGGCGCGCTTCTTGAGCTCCTCAACGACCTTCTCGGCCGCCGCCTCGATGCCCTTGTTGAGCTCCACCGGGTTAGCGCCGGCAGCAACGTTGCGCAGCCCCTCGAAGACGAGTGCCTGGGCCAGCAAGGTGGCGGTGGTGGTGCCGTCACCAGCGATGTCGTTGGTCTTGACGGCCACGGACTTCACCAGCTGGGCGCCAAGGTTCTCAAACGGATCGTCGAGGTCAATATCGCGGGCGATGGTGACGCCATCGTTGGTGACGGTCGGGCCACCGAAGGCCTTGGACAGTACGACGTTGCGGCCGCGGGGGCCGAGGGTGACCTTGACGGCGTCGGCCAGCGTGTCTACACCGCGCTGGATGCCCTCGCGGGCCTCCTGATCAAATGCAATCAGCTTTGGCATAGGGTTAATCGCCTACTTCTCGATGACAGCAAGCAGGTCACGGGCGGACAGCAGGAGGTACTCCTGGCCGTCGTACTTCAGCTCGGTGCCGCCGTACTTAGAGAAGATGACGGTGTCACCCTCGTTGACGCCAACCGGAACAACCTCGCCCTTGTCGTTGGTGCGGCCCGGTCCGACAGCCACGACGGTGGCCTCCTGCGGCTTCTCCTTCGCGGAGTCCGGGATAACCAGGCCGGATGCAGTGGTGGTCTCAGCTTCAACGATCTGGACGAGGACCTTGTCCTCCAGCGGCTTGATGTTTGCCATGATGATTTCCTCCAAAGTGTTCTCAATGCGCGCCCACATGAGCGCGCGTGTGCCGGTTGTGGCTAGCCCAGCACAGCCGTCGTCGCGGGTGAACAACTGTGGGTCAAAACAACCTGACTAGCACTCTACCCGCGCGACTGCTAGCCCTCAACGTTGTGGGCCGCTAACTCGTTCGCCCTCCGCGAACGCCAGCTCTCGCGCGCGCGAGAGTTATCACGATTCGCCTCACGACCTCGACTAATGCAAAAGCAAGAACGCGCCAAGTGTGAAAACAAAAAGACGCGCGGGCCCAGTAGG
Source organism: Corynebacterium sp. FDAARGOS 1242 (assembly GCF_016889985.1). NCBI lineage: Bacteria > Bacillati > Actinomycetota > Actinomycetes > Mycobacteriales > Corynebacteriaceae > Corynebacterium > Corynebacterium sp. FDAARGOS 1242. Next base: position 1,907,895 of record NZ_CP069568.1, read on the forward strand.
GGCCGTTGCGTCGCGGGAGGGGAGCTAGCGCGGTTTAGACCTGCTTGTCAGAGTTGATGACAGCCGCGCGCCACAGCTGGTACTCCTCCGGGTTGTCTTCGCGGTAGGTCTTCACGGCGCGGATGCCGTACTCGACGGCTTCCTTGACCTCGTCGATGTTCTTGTCATCGCCATCAGCGGCGACGAAAATAACCGGGCCACAAATGGAGCGAATGGGATCTTGGAGGAAGGCGGAGTTGCCGGTATCAGCGGCGTTGCGGGCCAGGGACGCCACCGGGTTCGGGTCGGCGCCTTCGGCCTTGGCGTTCGGGTTAAACAGCGCAGCGTAGGTCTGGCCATCATCCTGGAAGGCAACAGAAACGCGGTCCTCGGTGGTACCGCCGAGGAACTGGTTGGCGTGCTCGAGTTCGAACTCGATGGTGCGGCGGGACAGGTCCGGGTTGACGAGGAAACCAGTGGTCATAACGACAGCTCCTTGATTGGCGGGTGAGAAAGAGTCGCCTGCCAGACTACCGGTGCGCTGGACTTCCCGCATCCGCTAGCGCGCAGCGGCGACCAGCGGAACCTCCACCTCTAGTTGGGTATCAGTACCGCAATCCAGGCCGGAAGGCTCTGCGCCTTCATGGATGAGTTGGGCGGCGATAGCGGCAATCATGAGGCCGTTGTCGGTGCAGAGGGAAAAGCGCGGCACACGCAGCTCAATACCAGCGGACTCGCAGCGCTTCGCCGCCAGCGCGCGCAGCCGGGAATTAGCGGCCACGCCACCGCCGAGCAGCAGCACCTTGGCGCCTGTGTCCTGGCAGGCGCGCACGGCTTTGGCGGTCAGAACATCGGCCACCGCCTCTTGGAAGGATGCACACAGGTCCTCCACCTGGATTGTCGAACCTTCGCGCTCGGCTTTTTCCACGTGGCGCGCCACCGCGGTCTTGAGGCCGGAAAAGGAGAAGTTGTGGCGGTTGGGCCCGCGCAGGTCCTCGGCTTTGGACAAACCTCGCGGCAGGTCGATGGAAGGCTCGCCTTGGGCAGCCAGCTTATCGATGACTGGCCCTCCCGGATACCCCAAGCCCAGGAGGCGGGAGACTTTGTCGTAGGCTTCGCCGGCGGCGTCGTCAAGCGTGGTGCCCAGCTCCCTCATGGGCTTGCCCACGGCTTCGACCTCCAGCAGCTGGGTGTGGCCGCCAGAGACGAGCAGGGCCACCGAGTGCGGCAGCTCCTCGCCCTCCAGGTTGGCCACCGCGACGTGTCCGCCCAAGTGGTTGACGCCGTAGAAAGGCACGCCCCAGGCGGAAGCGAAGGCTTTAGCGGCCGACGCCCCGACGAGGAGTGCACCGGCCAAGCCCGGTCCCACGGTGGCGGCGACCGCATCAGGCTTGTCGACGCCCGCCTCTTTCAGCGCCACCGTCATCACCTGCGGCATGGCCTCAAGGTGGGCACGGGAGGCAATCTCCGGAACCACGCCGCCGAAGCGGGCGTGCTGCTCCATAGAGGAGGCGACGACGTTGGCGCGAATCTCCATGTGGCCGCCATCCGATAGCTCGATGATGCCCACTCCGGTTTCGTCGCAGGAGGACTCGATGCCGAGGATTATCATCTCTCACTCTTTCGTGGTCGGTACATGGTGTGGGCGTCCGCCCCGGAGGGCTGATAGTAGTTGCGGCGCAGGCCGTTGATGACAAAATCATAGGCCTCATAGAGGCGGATGGCGGGATCGTTACCTACGCGGACTTCGAGGAAGATAGGTGCGTCGTGGCTGTCGGCGAGTTCCACGATGGCGTCCATCATCATCCTCGCGATGCCGCGGCGCTGGGCTTCAGGGGCAACACCGATGGTGCGGATTTCATACTCGGGCCACGCGGCGGGGCCCATGCGGCCGACGCCGGCATAGCCTACAACCTCGTCGTCGACGTGGATGACGTCGTGGTCGACGTGGTTGTCATTATGGCCCACGCGGTTGTCGTCGCGGTCGACGTGGTTGTCATTATGGCCCACGCGGTTGACATTCATGTCAACCGCCCAGTAGGTGGTGTGCCCCGCGGCGATTTCCTGTTCGAAAGCGCGGGCGGGCCAGGGGCTTTCGCCGGGGAAGAGCACTTTTTCCAGCTCGGCGCAGCGAGAAACGTCGCCAAGCGTCAGTGGGCGTAGCCTCATGGTTCAGAAGATTCAGCACCGCAGATAAGCGCCGTTGAACGAGGCGTGGCCTGCGGGACTTTCGCATCGGGGCGGCGCAGGTAGAGCGGCACGAGCGGGGCCGGTTCGGAATCAAGGTCGGCGCACGCGACGAGGCCCGCAGCGCGCGGGGTATCCCATTCGCGGGGAAGGCCGGCGAGGGGCTCGGGAAGGCGCGGTGCGATGGCCTCCGGGAAAACTAGGCGCGGGGAAAAGCCCTCAGGCACCGTGAGATGTTCCGGCCGCGTCACCTCCGGTCCGCTGACGCGGCGTCCCTCGGAGTAGGTACCCCAATAAACCTCTTTGCGGCGGGCATCGATGGCCACGAGCCACTCCCCTTCGCGGCCCTGCGCGATGGCATCGAGCGTGCACACGCCATGCACGGGCAGCCCTAACGCCACGCCCAGAGCGGAGGCCGTCGCCATGCCCACACGCAGGCCGGTGAAGGGGCCCGGACCGGTGCCGACGACGATGGCAGAGAGGTCGGGGTAGGTCAGGGAGGCGTCGTTAAGCAGCTGCTCAATGGTGGGAATGAGCTGCTCGTTGTGCGCACGCGTATCGCTGACAACGCGGTCGACGCTTTCTCCCGTGGTGGTATCGACGATGCCCGTGACGAGGTCAGTCGTGGCAGTATCGAGTGCGAGAACCTTCATTAGCCTGCGAAGTGCCAGCGAGTGGAGTCGTCATCCTTCTCAGCGCGGAGGAACTGCATCGGCTGCTGCGGCTGCACCGGGTACACTGCGGCCACGTCCTGGCCCTGAGCCTTAGCCGCCTCGACCTGGGTGAGTACGTCGCGGCACAGGTCAACGTTGGAGCGCTGCAGCTTCTCCGCCGAGTACTCCTGCTCAGTCGACATGGTGATGAAGTAGTTCACGTCATCGGCCACCTTGCCATCCTCGAAGTCGATGCCGGCCTCGGCTGCAGGAATATCAGAAAGCTGCTCCTCCGTGGTGCCCGGGCACACGATGAGGCCTGCAACCTCCTCAGGGCCATAGACATCCGGCACAACGAGCGCAGCGAAGTCGAGGTTCTTCGGGTACTTCTCCAGGGTTTCCGCCAAAGTCGAGGAAGAGTCTTCCTCCGTGCGGGTCATCGACAGGGCGATGAGAGCGGCGAGGAAAACGGCAAAGCCGCCAATGACGACGGTGGTAATGAATTGACCAAGCTTGTTCATAAAAATTAAATCGCTCCTAGAAAAGGGAGGTGCAGTACGTGCTCATCCTACGTGACTGCCCTCCCCTGCCCCTGCACTACCCAGTGCAGGGACTCGTTAGACGATGATTAATGCCAGCATCTGACACATGAGAATCTTGCCGATAATCGTGGTCGGATACACCGTGGCATAGCCGCGTTCTGCCAGCTGGGTGCCGGTCTGCGAGTTCAGGTATGCCATCACGGCAGGGTTGGTGGTCATACCAGCGGCCACGCCCATGGACTCATCAAACTTGAGGCGCAGAACCAAGGTACAGACAATGCCCAAGCCGATGGCAGCGACGAGGGACAAAACAAGGCCTACGCCCATGTACTTCAGCGACACCGGATCCGAGAGGGCATCACGGAACTGACCACCAGCAGAGGTACCTACGCCCGCCAGGAAGAGTGTGAGGCCCAGGGTGGAGATCGTCTGCTTGGCGTGGAACGGCATCTGCCAGTGAATGCGGCCGGTACGGCCCAGGGCACCAAGAATGAGGCCCACCACGATGGGGCCGCCACCGAAACCGAAGGACAGCGTCGTGCCGCCGGGCAGGGGAATCGGGATAGCACCGAAGAGCAGACCAATAAGCAGGCCGAGGGCGAAGGGGAACAAGTCCACATTGCCGAGCTTGGATTCGGAGTCACCGAGGAAGGTTCGGACGTCGTCAAGCCGGCCCGGAGCAGTGACCACACGGACGCGGTCCGAGTAGTAGAGCACGGAGTTGTCATTCGGCACGATTTGAGTATCACCGCGGCGGATACGGGCGATGAGGAAGCCATGCTTCAGCGTGTTCAATTCCCCAATGGTGCGGCCGGCTACCTTCGGGTTCGACAGCGTGAGTCGGCGGTAAATAAGGCCGTCTTCCTCACGAAGTTGCAGTTCGATTTCTTCGCCCAGGATGGCAATCGCGCGCTCCAGCGATGGGATAGTGCCGTTGAGAAGAAGCTCCATACCGGCACGCAGCTTCATGTCTGGATCAGCAAGGACGTGCTCGTGTGACTTGCGGAGGCAGCGGGTAGCGATGACAGCCTGACCCGTGTACTCCGCAATTTCGCCCACGGTTACACCAGGGTCCTTGGTCAGGCGCACGGCCTTCCACTTGAGGGGCTCAGAGAGCATGCCTTCCTCTTTGGCATCTTTGACGTGGTTGACGCGGAAGACCTTGGCGCCAATCGCAGCCACCAAGATGGTGGCGATGATGCAGCCTGGGTAGGCCAGGGAGTAACCAACGACTGGGGCACTGTTTCCGCCTAAAGTTTCCACCACAGCAGCCATACCGGGGGTAGAGCTCTGGGAGCCGGCAAGCATGCCGACGGCCTGCGCTGGGTCGAGGTCGAACAGGCGCACCGCGCCGGCAGTCAGTCCGGCGAGAACGAAGAAGAAAACGATAACGACCAGCGACATCTTCCAACCACGGCGCCGGAAATCTTCAAAGAAGCTGCGGCCGAAGTTCAGGCCGATGACGTAGACGAAGATGGCGAGGCCAAACTGATACACGAATGGCGGAACCACAATGTCCGGGTTAGCAGCGGAAAGACCCAGGGCCACGAACATCGCTGCCGCGGCACCGAGCGAGATACCAAAGAAATTAATCTTGCCGATGGCCAAACCCACGGCCATGATCAAGAAGAGAGTCAACAGGGGTTGTTCGGCAAGAAACGTCAGCACATTAATTCACCCATTTCCACGAAAAGACACGGCTATCATCCTCTGCGTCGCGATTGATCGACACGACCAGATAGGAATCCGACAGACGCTCCATGAAGCCACCACCCCATTCGGCAACGACAACGGCGTCGTCGATATCGGTGTCCAAGTCTAAACCGTCTAACTCTCCTAATGGATCATCAGAGTGGTCAAGGAGGCGGTACGCATCGACGTGAACCAACGCCGGCCCGCCCACGAGTGAAGGGTGTTCCCGAGCAATGACAAATGTCGGCGAGGTCACCCTCCCCTTTACTTGCATACCACTGGCAATCCCCTGGGTAAACGCTGTTTTTCCAGCTCCCAGAGGCCCATCTAGAATGACCAAATCCCCGGCTTCCAGCGCTGCACCGAGATTTTCCCCGAGTGCGTAGGTCTCTTCAGCTGTAGCGGCGATATGAGTGCCCTCGTGGGGAAAATCACTGCGCATTGTTATCTCCTTCACGGTAGAAACGCTCGGTGCGCCCGGTAGGGCGGCAAACAATTTCATAGTCAATGGTCCCCGCCGCTTCCGCGAGCTCCGTGGCGCTCATACCGCCTTTACCGAAAATGACGGCACGATCCCCCGGTTTCACTCCGCGCTCATTGGCGCCGAGGTCCACGACGATCTGGTCCATGCACACGCGCCCGACCTGCGGGTATAGCTCGCCGCCGAGGCCTACCTTGAGCGCTCCCTGAAAGGCTCTCGGCAGACCATCGGCGTAACCCACGGCGACGGTGGCCAGCTGGCGGTCGCTGTCGGCGGTCCACGTCAGTCCGTAGCTTGTGGATTCTCCTTGCGAAATCGGCTTCACAGCCACCACGGAGCTCTCCCACGTCATTGCCGGTTTGAGTCCGTGGTCGCGCCCGGCAACGGGTTCGAGGCCGTACAGGGCCACGCCGACGCGGACCTGGTCGAAACGCGCGGATGGACGAGTAAGCGCCGCCGGGGAATTGGCCATGTGGTTCACCGGGCATTCGAGGCCGACGCCACGGGCGCAGGTCAGGGCTTCCCGGAATTCTGCCTCTTGGTGGTCATTGTGTGGATGCTCCGGCTCGTCTGCGCACGCAAAGTGGGACATGAGGCCGAGGACGGTGAGGGTGGGGGCGTCGCGAAGCAGTGCGAAGGTCTCTTCCCACTGCTGCTTGTCGACGCCCGAGCGGTGCATCCCCGTCTCCACCATCACGAAGACCTCAGCCTGGCGCCCAGTAGCAATAAGCGCGCGAGCGTGCTCGGGAGACGGGATACCGATCTGGATCCCCGCATCCAAGGCAGGCGTGAGGTCTTCCTTCGGATCCCACAGCCACCCTGCAATGGGAGTAGTGGGTATAACGTCACGCAACGCCACCGTCTCTCCCAACGTGGCTACGCCGAAGGCATCGGCACCTGCCGTGTCCATGACCGGGGCGACGCGCTCCATGCCGTGCCCATAGGCGTCCGCTTTCACCACGCACATGAGGCGGGCCGGGGCGACCACGTCTTTCATGTAGGCGACATTATGGGCAATGGCTTCGAGGTCGACGGTGGTTCTCAGCATGCCCCTTATTGTGCCACGAGCGGGCAGGAGCCTTAGACTCACTGCCCGCTCGTTAGGGAAGGTGGATTTATTCCACGGTGACGGACTTCGCCAGGTTACGCGGCTGGTCTACGTCGTAGCCCTTGGCTGTGGCCACACCGCAGGCAAAAATCTGCAGCGGCACGGTTGCCAGCAGGGGCTGCATGAGCGTCGGCGCCTGCGGGATACGAATGATGTGGTTGGCGTAGGCCTCGACGGCCTCGTCACCTTCCTCCGCAATCACGATGGTGATGGCGCCACGGGCGCGGATCTCCTGAATGTTGGAGACCACCTTGGAGTGCAGGGAATCGCGACCGCGTGGGGACGGAACGATAACGAAGACCGGCTGGCCTTCCTCAATGAGGGCAATCGGGCCGTGCTTGAGCTCGCCGGCAGCAAAGCCCTCTGCATGGAGGTACGCAATCTCCTTGAGCTTCAGTGCGCCTTCAAGTGCCACCGGGAAGCCGACGTGGCGGCCCAGGAAGAGTACCGACTTCGCGTTCTCCATGGCGTTGGCCAGATCGTAGACCTGCCCCTCATTCTCGATGACCGCCTCGACCTTGTCCGGCATGGCGCGAAGCTCGTTGAGTACCGCGGTGACCTCGTCGGAGAACATGTTGCCGCGCAGGCGCGCCAGGTATAGGCCCAGCAGGTAAGTTGCGGTGATCTGTGCCAGGAAGGCCTTGGTGGACGCCACAGCGATCTCCGGGCCGGCGTGGGTATACAGTGCGGCGTCGGACTCGCGCGGGATGGAGGAACCCTGGGTATTGCAGATGGCAATCACCTTGGCTCCCTGCTGGCGGGCGTGGCGCACGGCCATGAGGGTATCCATGGTTTCGCCCGACTGCGACAAAGCCACGACGAGGGTCTTTTCGTTCACGATGGGGTCGCGGTAACGGAACTCGTGGGCAAGCTCGACCTCGCACGGAATACGGCACCAGTGCTCGATGGCGTAGCGCGCAACGTGACCGGCGTACGCGGCGGTACCGCAGGCGATGACGATGATCTTGTCGATGGACTTGAGCACCGACTCGTCGATACGGATCTCGTCAAGAATCAAGTGGCCGTTTTCATCGAGACGGCCCAGCAGCGTATCGCGCACGGCAGCGGGCTGGTCGTGGATTTCCTTCTCCATGAAGGAGTTATATCCGCCCTTTTCCGCAGCTGCGGCATCCCACTTGATCTCGAAAGGCTTGCCCTGGGCAGGCTTGCCGTCGTAGTCAGTAATTTCAATCTCGTCCGCGGTGATGGTCACCACTTGGTCGTTGTCCATCTCCACGGCGGACTTGGTGTAGTCGATGAACCCAGAAACGTCCGACCCCAGGAAGTTTTCTCCCTCACCCAGGCCGATAACCAGCGGCGAGTCACGGCGCGCTGCCACAATACGGTCAGCCTGGTCGGCGTGAATAGCGAGGAGGGTAAACGCACCTTCAAGGCGAGAGCAGGTCAGCTGCATCGCCTTGGTGAGGTTCTCACCAGCTTCATTGTGGAAGACGTCTGCCAATAAAGTGGCGGCAACCTCGGTATCCGTTTCGGACACGAAGTTGTGGCCCTTGGACTCCAGCTCGTGCTTCAGCTCGGCGAAGTTTTCGATGATGCCGTTGTGTACGACGGCGAGCTTGCCGCCATCTACCACGTGCGGGTGGGCGTTAAGATCCGTCGGGCCACCGTGGGTGGCCCAGCGAGTGTGGCCAATGCCCAAGACCGAGTCCTTGAGCGGGCGGGCTTCAATTTCGGCTTCGAGCGCCGCTACCTTACCGGCTTTCTTACGCCAGCCAATCTCACCATCGGCGTACATGGCAACGCCCGCGGAGTCATAACCGCGGTATTCGAGTCGGCGCAGGCCTTCCAGCACGACGTCTTGGGCATAGTAGTCACGACCATCAGTGTTATGGCCTACATATCCAACAATTCCACACATGAAACTGGATTTTACAGCACGTATCACCATGTTGACGGTCTGGGAGGGGCTGTTTTCTGCCGCGGGCCTGACCTTTGCAGAAACACTTTCCAATCCCCCTCCCCGCGGCCTATTCCACCTGTGCGGGCAGTCTTTCCTCTATTCTGTAAAGCGTGTCTGCGAATTTGAAGAAGCATCTCGGTACGTTGTCCAAGCGCGGCCCGCACCGCGTCCTCGTTGGTGACCTGTCTTATGCAGGAATTGAGGGCAAGGTGTACACCCCGTCTGAAGGAAAAGGCCTGCCTGCTGTAGCCTTTGCCCACGATTGGACGAAGAGCATCAAGGATTACCACGCTACGTTGCGCCACCTTGCTAGCTGGGGCATCGTCGTCGTTGCTCCCGATACGGAAACCGGTGCTTTTGCCAAGCACCGCAACCTCGTTGCTGACGTCGAATCAGCCCTACAAATAGCTACCGGTGTCAAGCTGGGCGCTGGCAAAATTTCGGTGTCCGCCTCCAAGTTGGGCGTCGTCGGCCACGGTATGGGCGGCGGCGTGGCCGCACTCGCAGCCGTGGATAACCCCAAGGTCCGTGCAGTAGCGGCCCTCTACCCGGCTGACACGTCACCGTCCGCGGTCAAGGCCGCCCCCACTGTGAAGGCACGTGGTCTTATTATCGGCGCGGGCCAGGATGACATCTTCCGCGCAGGTAACCCCGCCAAGCTGGCAAATGCTTGGGGCGGACCGGTGGCCTACCGTGAGATTGCTAAGGGCACGCAGTCTGGTTTCAGCGAAGATAAGTTCTTCAAGCTCGCGCTTGGCTCCGGCTTTTTCCAGGGCGCTGCGGTGGAGACTGCCCGCGGTCTCGTTACCGGGTTCCTTCTTAGCGAGCTGGCGGGTGAGTCCAAATACGATGCTTTTGCGGCTGCCGACGCCTCCGCCAAGGGCGTGGAAAGCTTTACCGGCGAGGCTTTGGCAAAGCGCGCCGGCTTCGAACGCGACTAAATACGTATCAACTAGAAGGCGCCGCAAGGCGCAACTCTTCCTTCAGCTACAGCAGGACGGTCAGTTATCCGTCCTGCTTTAGCCGTTTTAGTTGAGGGACCTCAATAAGGCACCAGGCGATAAGTCCAATGCCTGGAAGAAGCAACTGAGCGGCCGTCCACAGCTTTATGTGCGCCATATCTCTGTCGTATTTAATCTCGACGCCAAGCACAACAAAAGCCACCAAGAGGTAAAGCATGGGAAGAACGCCCCACAGGACGTCATAAAGCCAAGGCACTGTCATGCGGCATTCTCCTCACCCTGGTTGATACGTGCAGTAGTCAGCCACCTCACAGTATCACCTGTGACTGCGAGGAACCAGACTGGTTTCTCGCTGCTGCATCAGCTGCGCCTGAGCACTGATTGCACTTGACCACGCGGGCGGTTCTGGCCCTGCCCCTGGCTTTGTCCATGCATAAGGCCTCTAGAAGCTGGGCTTCGTCCCTGTCTTTCTGGGTGCGTTTGGGCTTGGGTAGCGCGCCGCGCAGACTTTTCTAGGTCTTCCTGTGCTTTGGCCATCACCTTTTCAAACTCCAGTAACCGAGCTGCGGTGCGCTCACGGAATCCGCGGGCGAATTCATCAAAATCGTTGTGCGGCATTACCACTGCCCTGCCTTTCGTGCGTGTACGGATGGAGATTCTGAACTTGGTGCATCGGGAACATCATTCTGTTCCATCGGCGGAGCTGTATCTGGTTCTGGGGCCGGGGCGGCGGGCGCGGGAGCCTCAGCCGCCTGTACATGTGCGATTTTTTCCGGCGGCGGAGTCGGTTCCGGCACTGTGTTGAGCTCCGGTGGTGGGGCGATCACGCCATCATCACTAGAAGGCGCCGGCTCAGGTTCGGGCGCAGGCTCCGGCTCAGGTTGGGGCTCTGGTGCGGGTTCAGGTTCCGGCTCAAACTCCGGTTCAGGCAAGTTCTCAAAGAAATCCTTTGCGGCATCAGCCAGAAGCCCCAGCCCCACCAGAGCAATGCCCACGCCAAGGATTCCCAAAACACCACTGCATGATTGTTCAGGAGTGCATTCCTCTTCATCGGCAGCCTCTTCCGAGTCTTCGCAGTCCTCGATGTCCTCTTCTACCGTGTCAACATCCTCTGACTGCTCGGGTTCTACTGGCTGTTCTGAAGGTATCAATTCCTCCGAAGGAACCTCCTCTACCGGAATTGGTGTTCCCGCATCTGCTGGCGTGGTAGCGCAGTCCTGCTCCTCCTCACTCTTTTCACTCTTGTCGCAGCCACAAGAGTGAGCGTCCTTCTCTTCCTGATCCTCCTGGCAACCACAAGGTTTCACGGTGTCCTCAGCTGAATCAGGCTCAGGCTCTCGTACTGGTTTTGGAACCTTCTCCTCTGGTTCCGGCGTGACAATGCTCTGTGGGGTGGTCTCCGGTGGGCACGGCTCGGACACCTGCTGGGGCTCTGTCTGTGGATCGGAGTCCTTTTCTGGGGCTGGCTGCTGTGGGGCTTCGGGCTTAGCAGGCGGCTGCGGTTTCGGAGTCGGTTCAGACTCCGAGGGTTGGCTTGGGGCAGGTGGGCTCGACGGCGCAGCTGGCGCAGCAGGCTGAGCAGGCGCAGTCGGCGTAGTTGGCGCGGTTGGCTCACATGATTCAGGGGCTGGCTGCGGGCACTCCTGCGTTTCCTCCTCGCGGCCGCACTCGGGGTTCGGAGGTGTCTCGGGAAGCTCGCGCTCGCACACCTCACTGCAACGCCTTTCAAATTCGCAATAGCAGTTCTCGATAGCGGTATCGCGATCACGACAGGTCTGCGTGATCGTGTCATTTGTCTGCTCAATAAGGTCGCTGCCGATGGATGAGATACCAGGCGCAATGAGTTTTCCCAACGGGTGACGCTGCAGCAGCATTGTCAGGATGTTGAGCAGCGGAATGACTGCAGAGATGAGCTCCACCAAAGCGGAGTCGGAGACATCGACAACATCCTCAATAGCATCCGAGCATTGCTGCGCGGACTCTACAAGGTCATCGGCCTCGCGGCGTTCCTCTTCAAAGTCATCCTGAACGCCGCGTAGATGCTCCATAATCGCACCCCCAGCCAACGACAGAACGGTTCCGAGGAGGAATTCCTTCAGCCCCCTACCACCGCCATCTGGGCGGCGGGCTCCCATTGCGGAGGCAGTGCTGGAAACAAGGTCCTCGGTGTTGATTCCATCGACCGAGCCGACCATATCCCCTAACAGCCCAATTGGTGTTCTGGGGCCGGCGTAACTGCCCATGCTCGCGGCCTGGAACTGAGACACTGCTTGTGAATAGTCCCCCAACAGAGACTTCGCCATTGTGGACACTAGTTCACCCCCGAGGTCTGCGCGCCTAGGTGGCCAGCCAGGCCACGATCTACATCGCCGAAGGCGTGCAGCTGTGCCCGGGTGGCATCGGCCGTCGCAGACATATTGTTCAAACGCCACGCGCCGCGCTCATGCAACCGGTTGAGGAGGGCTTGGATCTGAGCCCCGTGTCCGCCAAAGTCCCTGCCAGCAGACGCCTGCGGGAAAACCGGGACATCACTGCCGTGGGCGTCGCTTTGCACGGCGGTCTGGTCAATAACAGTACTCAGAAGCCTTGTTGCTTCATCCTCATCAAAAAATACGTCGGGCATAAACGCGCCCTCCTTCTCGTCCACAACGAACAGTTTTTCCTGCCCTTATTGGACTGAGAAAGCCTCCCCTCGGTTCCCCCACCACCCACAAAACACAAAACCCCAGGCCACATGGCCCGGGGTCGCAATTGAGTGAAGCGAACTAGACTGCGGAAACCACTGCAGCGAGCTTGCCCGCCACTTTGCGGGCCTGTTCCTCCTCAGCGGCTTCAACCATGACGCGGAAAAGTTCCTCGGTACCAGATGGTCGCAGTAGCACTCGGCCAGTATCGCCAAGCTCCGACTCCGCAGCAGCGATGGCTTCCTTGACCTCGGGGGCGTCGAGAATCGCAGCTTTATTAGATACCGGAACGTTGATGAGAACCTGCGGCAGTACGGTCATGACCGAAGCCAACTCTTTGAGGGACTTTCCGGATTTGGCCATGCGCGCCATGATGGATAGGCCGGTCAGCGTTCCATCACCGGTGGTGCAATCATCCGGAAGCACAACGTGGCCGGACTGCTCGCCGCCCAAGGAGAAATCGCCGCGGTTGAGCTCTTCAAGCACGTAACGGTCACCCACAGCGGTCTCCTTGACCTTAATGCCCTGCTCCTGCATAGCGATCTTGAGACCGAGGTTGGACATCACGGTAGCGACCAACGTGTTAAAGCGGAGGTCATTCTCCTCCTTCATGCCCACCGCCAACAGGGCCATAATCTGGTCACCATCGACGACATTGCCCTCAGCATCCACAGCTAGGCAGCGGTCGGCATCACCGTCGTGCGCCAAGCCCAAGTCGGCGCCGTGCTCCACGACGGCCTCCTGTGCCTTATCGATGTGCGTCGAACCGCAGCCTTCGTTGATGTTGAAAGCATTCGGCTTGTTATGGATGGCAATAACCTCAGCACCTGCTGCGGCGTATGCTTCCGGCGCCACCTTGGAGGCTGCACCATTCGCGGTATCCACGACAACCTTGATGCCGCTCAAATCTGTGGTGACCACCTCAGCAAGGTGCTTGAGGTAGCGCTCGCGACCCTCCGGCGCTTCAGAGATAATGCGGCCAATCTTAGTCGCCGTGGGGCCGTCTTCCTTGAGATTGTCCATGGCAGCCTGGATGCGATCTTCGACCTCATCTGGCAGCTTCTTGCCACCGGCGGAGAAGAACTTAATACCGTTGTCCGGCATCGGGTTGTGGGAGGCAGAAATCATCACGCCAAGATCTGCCCCAAAGTCATCGGTGAGGAACGCGATGGCCGGGGTAGGCAGCACGCCTACACGGACGACGTCGACACCTCGCGAAGCCAAACCCGAAGCGATCGCTGCATCCAGCATCTCACCCGACACGCGCGGGTCACGGCCAATAATGGCGAGCGGTCGGCGCTCATAAGATTCACGGTCTGAAGTAAAAACTTCCGCCGCGGCCTGGCCCAAGCGCAGCGCGAGAATCGGGGTGAGCTTCTTGTTCGCGAGGCCGCGAACTCCATCGGTTCCAAAAAGTCGAGTCATAGCTCTCAATTATGCCCTCTGAACCCTATTTACCGCAGGTTGAGGCTCTACTACAGTTTTAAGGCTCTTTTCTCGATGCCGTGCGCTGGGGAAACTTCCCGATTGACGCGCGCGGCGTACCGACTTCTGCTTGAATGTTGGACATGGCGAACGCAAAAGGCGTGATGAGTCGCACAGGCTCAAAAGGGTTTCGGGCCCTCAAGACACTGACAGACGGTGTAATCACCAAGTTCAACATGGTGGCACTCGCTGTCGCAGCTGTCTTTCTTGTGCTTGGCAATACCGAACCAGCAAAAACTGAGGATCCTACGACCATCGCTCCAGGTGAGACGGTAGAAGTAACGCCGGCCCAGGTGGTCTTCGATAAGCCGCGCATCGAGGACGGCCAAGTCCATGTCACCGCCACTGTACTCAATACTCAGGACGCAGCATTTTCGGACTTCCAGAAGATGTTTACGCTGACCAGGAATGGTGAGCCCCTACCAATTGACCAGTTTTCCGTGTCACCATCCCTACACAATGGGCCGGTAACGAATGCCAACCCCGGGGTCCCCTTTGCTCTTGACATCATTGTGGATGACGTTCCCGGGACGGTGCTTACCATCAATGACTTGACGGTACGCAAATCTAGGTTGGACATGTCCTACCGCTGGTTTGACCCCACGCCCGTAGCAGAGATGGAGTTAGCATGACGCATCGCAAGTCTTCCGCTCGGCCCCTGCTCAACCGTAAAAAAGTACCGATGGTCGCCGTGGCCGCAGCGATCACCTCACTTGGCATTTTCATTAGTGACCAGATGCCGAAGCCCCGCGACGTTGAGTTCGCTCACTTTGAGTACACGGATGAAATCCCCGGGCACACGCGTATCAGTCAGGTAGAAGCACACACCCGCCCGCTGGCTGCTGCAGAACATGCAGAATTTACCGGCACGCTGCCTGAAGGCGAAGACCCCAATGAGCTATATGAAGTTGCCATTGACTTCACGCTGGAACGCACGCACACATACCCCTTGATTCCCAAGCTGGAAGACTCCCAGGGGCGTGTTTTCCGCTCGTCTACACCGCAATGCGACACCGAAGTGACCTCCTTGCCCATGGCATGTACCAGTATCTTTGTACTTCCCAAAGACTCCTTTGGCCCGGCCACGCTGGAGCTAGAGGTGGAGAATCTCCTCGGTGATTTCCACCAGCAGCCAGTACCGATGGGCAAGGAGCTTCACACCGCCGTGGAGGTTAAAGCATGACGCAACAGGACACAGCATCGAAGAAGCACTCGAAAGCGTGGTGGTGGGCAGCAACAATCCCAGCGCTCGCTGTGATGGTGGCCGCTTCCTCCTCAGTCTTGGTCCACGGCTATCGCCCACTGTCAGTGCATTCGATTGCTCAGGCAGGCAAACAGGAACCAGTTGAATTCAGCTTTGATTACCAGGTGGATAAGGACGCCGTTGAACGCTCCGCCACGGTCGAACTCGACATCCTTGAAAAAGCTGAACGCTCTGAATTCAGCTCCGCGTACGCGGATAAAAATCTGATGGATCCACCTCAGCTTCCAGCAGACTTAGAGCTTTACAAAGCCACCGTGGCATGGCACGCAGATCCGGAAAACCCACTCGAAGGATGCGAGGTGGGACTTCGGAATGCCGAAGGAATCGAGCAACCTGTCCGCCTCGTGGTTTCCCCACAAGATGCGCCGGTCGATTTTCCCGCTGCTTTTCCCAACTTGTGCGAACCAGAAGGCGCAGAAGGTCCGATGGCGATCAATCCGTTTGAATTAGATGCCAACATTCTCCCCGAGCCCAGCAAGCGCCCAGATGATTGGGAGATGACTTATTACTTCATCACTAACCCGGGATTCGCTCCCACAGAGTTATTCATCACCTGGGGTGCCCCGCACGAAGTTCGTTTGGGCGCGGGCTCTTAGAAGCCTTCCCCGCTCACGACCGCCTCGATGTCCTGTGCGCCTGGATCTGTCTTGTTCCAAGGCCAGGACACCATAATCTTTTCTTGCGGGTAGTAGACAAAGATGTCACCGCCACCGAACCCATCTTTGCCCCATTCATTGACAAGGATCTCCGGCTGTGATCCACTCGCCTCACGGACAGTCCGGGTCGACGTCTGGAAGGCCTCATCGTGGTAGTCAGGCAAGGCGCGGTAAATTTTCTCCGCTTCTTCCCCCATGATGACGTTCCGTGGGCTGTGGAACGTCATGAGCCCTTGTGAGTCTTGTTCCTGGGTGAGCCACGGCTTACAGGAATAGCCATGGGCACCTTCGAGCAAAGCATTCGTTGACAGAAGCGCGGTTTCACTACACAACGCAACCTTCTCAATGAAGGCCTCTGGTAGTACGTCTTGAGTCTCTGGGCGCAGGTTCACAATGTGGTCTTCGCGCAGGTCTGGGCGTGCCAGCTCATCACCAGATTCATGTCGTTTGATCTGTTCCACGGTGATTCCACCAATAACCAGAACCGCTGCAATTACCACAGTGAGGATATTGAGTTTTCGTGAGCTCATCTGCCCGGAAGAATCAGTAGTAGCCTCCGCGCGGTCCACCTCGGCGGATTGAAAGTTTTCCGTAGTCTGCGTCACCTGTTCCACCTACTTCTCTCCTGCCGGAGCTGTGGCTGATTCGGTTTCTGCTTCCGGCGCTTCATCTACATCGCCATCGGCTTCTTCATCCAGTTCTTCCTCTGTGGCGTATTCCGCGTTGAGGAAGCGGTCCAGCGCGGCCACAACGAGGGGTAGAGCCACGATGAAATAGACTGCGCGTGCCACAACCAGTACATAAGGCTCCAGACCAATCGTGATGATCCCTAAGGCCATTGGTTTAATGATGGCGCGCAGGGCATAAATCACGCCCAGCTCTGCGGCTGATGCCAATACAAAGACGAAGCAGAATGTCAGCATCGGGACTACACCTGCAACGGTCAGCGTCTTGAAGTTGCGCCACGCACTGCGGAAGGGTCCCACCACTGGCTGCGCAGCGTTGTCGAGCATGTCACGAGTCGTGCGGAATGCTGCTTCAGAGTAGCGGCGGCCGTACTCGGCCCACATCTTTTGCTCGGCATGCGGGGAAAGCCTGCCTCTTTCAGCGGGGCCTTCAATGGGGGCATCAGCCACCGTCTGCTCTGGAGGAACCGTGTCCTCCGAGGAGGACTTCTTGTCTTCTTCCCTAGTCAGACTCGTGTTGTACACCACCGCACCTAAGGTCAACCAGGCAAAAGGAACGACGATGAAGTTGCCCATTTGCGCCGCGTTGCTCCACAACCATCCGATCGGAGCGCCAATGAGTCCTGTGTGCTCAACTATCCAATCTTTGGCGCTCACAATTGCATCCCAGACTGGGCCGATGCCTTGGCGGGTGAGAATCCAAGTACGGACCTTGTCAAGATTGCTGCTGAGGCTGAGTGACGCCGTGGCCATCCACAGAATCTCAAGGTAGGCCGCGGCAGAAGCCATGCCGAAAGCGCGCTCTCCTAGTTTGAGCGCACCGATGAGCTTGCGCAGCACAAGGATGGAAAGGATAAAGCCGACAAAAAGCCATCCAGTGCTAATGAAGGAGCGCCCGAAGTCATAATCCACAAAACTAGTGGCCACCTCAATGGTGATGCTGTCATACACAAACGTGCGTCCGTCATCGCGCAGCAGTCCGTGGGATGAATACACGGTGAGGAACGGAATAAGCAGGCCGCCGACGGTGAGAAGCGTGGTTTTATCAAGTTTGGTAAAGCGGGTCTCGCCGCCGAAAAACTCCATCGACGGCTGCATGATCCAAAAACAAATGATGACACCTGTCATCACAGACAGCGGCGCAAAGGGGAAGATCAGGGTTGCCGCTAGGGGCGAAACTGAAGAAACTACAACTGCCAGCCACAGCACCGCAGCTCGTGATGCCAGCGATAAGGCAATCACGGTAACCAGCTGCGGCAGGTAGCGCCACAGCAGCTTCGCGGCATCGACAGGAACTGCCAGTGCGTCCCTTACGCTTTCCACAATCACATTCACGCCGCTTAGTATAAGGAGGATCACACAGCTGCACTGCACGAACGGGAAACTTACCGGGTTACTCCCCATGGGAGTAAGACCAAGACAGGCAGCATGTTAATGGCATGTAGTCAGGTAGCGCCCCGAGAATTTGCGGAGAGAACGTACTCTCCACCAACGGCGAAAGCCGCCGCCTCCAATAAAGGAAGCAGCGGCTTTCGGAAAATGCAGTAAGCGAAGATTAACGCTTGGAGTACTGCGGGGCACGACGTGCCTTGTGCAGACCAGCCTTCTTGCGCTCCACGGCACGAGCGTCACGGGTGAGCAGGCCAGCCTTCTTGAGGGCCGCACGGTCAGCCGGGTTGTAGACGTTCAGTGCGCGGGCAATAGCCAGACGCAGGGCGCCGGCCTGACCGGTCGGGCCACCACCATTGACGGTGACCTTGATGTCGAACTGGCCATCACGCTCAAGGATGGTCAGCGGCTGCAGGATGTCCTGCTGATGCAGCTTGTTCGGGAAGTACTCGTCAAAGGCACGGCCGTTGACGGAGATGTTGCCAGAACCAGCAACGAGGCGAACACGAGCGATGGCGCGCTTACGGCGTCCAACGGTCTGGATCGGGCCTTCGTGGATAGCCGGAGCAGCGGTCTCAGCCTCTGCCTCGGTCTCCGGTGCCAGGGAATCACCAATGGTGTTGGTGAACTCTTCGGTAGCGGCGGTTGCTGCAGCGATGTCGGCAGCGTCGGCTACGTTGTTGTCGATGTTCTGCTCGGTCATTACTGTGCCACCTGCTTAAACTCAAAGGTTTCCGGCTTCTGGCCGGCGTACGGGTGCTCCTCGCCCACGAAAACGTGCAGCTTCTTAATGGAGGCGTTGGAAAGCTTGTTGTGCGGCATCATGCCCTTCACAGCTTCCTCGATAACGCGGACCGGGTTGGCGTCCAGGGACTGACCAAGGGTCATGGACTTCAGGCCGCCCGGGTAACCGGAGTGACGGTAGCGCATCTCGCGCTCGCGCTTGTTGGAGGAAATGTGGATCTTGTCCGCATTAAGGATGATGATGTGGTCGCCGCAATCAACGTTCGGTGCGTACTGGGGCTTGTGCTTACCGCGCAGCATGTCAGCAACGGTGGAAGCGAGCTTGCCCAGAACCACGTCGGTAGCGTCGATGACGTACCACTTGCGGGTGATGTCACCGCTCTTCGGGTGGAAAGTAGACAAAATGACTCCTTGAAAGTCTGTCTCGGAACTGCCGGCCATCGCTATGTAAGCCCATACGCGGATACCTACAGCGGCCGGTGGGGACCTGCAGTCCGCGCGCACCCAACAAAGGATGCGGACACATAGGTGTTTCACCTTAGTACGCAGCAGGTTAAAAACCCAAAACGCCGATATCGCCCCCCGCCAACGTTTCCCCGCCCTGTGAATGGGCATGGGGGAATCAGGGGAAGAAACGTTGACGAGAAGCGATACCGGCGCCTTTCGCACAGCAAGCAGTGTTTCCCACGCACGAGGTGATGGTGGTGCGTCCAGCTTCTCCTCGTCCCTTATCCACGCCATTCACCGCTCACGGTTATGAATGAATGATGAAGAAGGGTGCTTGGGCCTGCCTGCCGCGAAAGACGTCGAGCCAGACCGCTTAGCCCCAGCTAGCGGCAGCGCGGCGGTTGACGTCACTCATGTTGTCATTGCCCTGCGAGACAGTCTGCGAGATGGTGGCGAGCACGGTGTTGAGCTCCGCGGCTGCCTTGTCCCACTTGGCCTGCGCAGCGTTGTAGGCGGTAGCACTTTCGCCTTCCCAGGTGGAGACCATGGGCTGCAGGGTGGACTTAAGGTCACCGAGAAGGCCATTGATGCGGCCGGAGGTGGAGTTGATGTCAGCGGCGGCACCGGCAATGGCGCCAAACTGGTACTTGATTCCAGACATGAAGTGTTCCTTGCGTGTAGTTCGGTGGATAGATAGTGGTTATTCAGTGCGTCGCTAGAGGGCCAGGCCTGCGCCGCCGACATTGTCGAAGGACTGGGCGTTGTCAGCCTCAACCGAATCAAAGTTGCGAGCGTTGTCGCGGATATTTTCGCTGATGGAGGTCAGGGCCTCACACAGCTGCTGCGCGGAGGTGTTGTAGCGCTGCATCAGGTTGTCGAAGGACACCTGTGCGCGGCCCGACCAGCTGGCGCGGACCGAATCCACCACGCCCTGCAGGCGGGTGAGCTCTCCTTGAACTTCATCATTGGTGGAGTCAACGCGGCCGGCAGTGGCCACCATGACGTCGGCTTCAGTGCGGAAAGTTTGAGTCATAGTATTTAGTCCCTTTCTGTATCCCTTCGTGGGGCCAATCCCTTCAGTGCAAGGGCTTTTAGTTCGTGAATCTGTCCCCCGAGAAGCACCCTGTTGTCCTTCTCATCTTTATTGGACTGAAGCTGCACCCCATCGGTTCCCAGCCCTTCCAAACTTTTTATTTTTTCTTCGATTAGCTTGTGCTATTCCTTCTTGACCAGCGATTCTGCCGCCATACGGCAGGCGGCTTTCTGCACTACGTTGGGCTCAAACTTGGTGTGGCATCCCACCGACATCTGATGGCCTTTGTCTTCCCACATCATCCATGTCACCCGTGAGCCATCACCGGGATCCTCGGTATAGGACAGGCGGCCAGATTCCTCGACTGGGTCGTGCAGCGATGGGTCGGACTCAATCTGCTGTCTGATTTCGTCAAAGAGGACGTCAACAGGCACGTTGAAGAGCGGATCCGCTGCCAGGAGGATACGCAGGTTCGGGTCCTCTCCTGCAGCGGTGACGAGGCCATCCTCCACGCTGGTGCGAAAACCCTGGGGCAAGACCAGGGACATACCCTCGACCTCGATGACCTGCTGCCCCGGACGCAACTGCTGACTGCCAGAATCCTTTTCGGAAGAATCCTGAGTATCAGCGGTGGCTGTTACTGGCGCCTCCACCGTTGATCTGGGTGATGGCGACCCGCTGGGGACAGCGGTGGCGGTGGCGCCGTCAGTCGACGAGCTCGCCGCAAGGGCTGCGTCTTTACGGCCCACCGCCCACCACGACACCCCAGCTACCAACAGCACCATCACCGCAATGGCGATGTAGAAAGGGTCGATGTCAAGCGGGAACCGTGGGACTGCAGCGCGGCGTGAACGACGCGGCCGAGGCGGCCGCGTTCTGCCAGGTATGAGGTCCGCATCATCGTCGGCATCATCACTATCCTGCAGTGCGCTTCGTCTCACCGGGGGCGGCGGCGCTGGTACGGCTGGGGGTTCAGGTTCCACCACGCTGGCGCCTGCGGCACGCAGCTGGCGGCGCAGAATTGCCACTGCTTCCGTACTTACTTCCGTTCCGGATGGATCGTCGATGATGTCAACGGTGACGTCGGGCCAGTCGGCTCCGCAGATCTTTTCCACCTGGTCAAGGACGGTATCGAGGGCCCATCCTTCAACAATTCCGGTTCCGGGGAGGTCATAGCGGTAGACGGTCTCGGGGCCTTCATAGATGGTCGCAGCATCAAGAACCGTCACCGTCAAGGTCGTCGTTGGGGTGCTGGTGCTGCGCAGCGCGTGGCTAGTAGTCATGATTATCTCCTGAATGAGTCGTGTCTGAATCAGTTATGGGGTCAGCTGGGCTAGATTCGTGCGGCACATACACCTGGGCCAGGCCTTGGGCCGCACCGCGGACTACCCATTGGCCACGTCCTGGCGGCAAGGCGGTGGGTTTGATGCCGAAGATGGCGCCTTCGTCACGGTCGGCGTCGAGAAGCAGCAGCGCCGGCTGCAGATCACGCACGGCAGAGAGGAACTGTCCGAACAGTGCGCGGCCAATGCCGCCGGACTTACGTGCCAGGACCAGGTGTAATCCCACGTCCCGGGCATGCGGGAGAAGTTCCAGCAGGGGCGCGAGTGCAATCTCGCTGACCAGGTCCAGGTCATCGATGACGAGGAAGATCTCAGGGCCATCCCACCAGCTGCGCGCGGCAAGTTGCGCGGGAGTAACCTCCGGGCCGGGCAGGCGCTGTTCCAGGGTGCGGACGGTATCGATAATGGTTTGGGTTGCCGCGCTTGCCGACGCCCCGTACGCCGCCACCATCTCCTCCTCCAGCGTCCCCAAATGTGCGCGGCGCTCGTCGATGACTACCAGGCGCGCCGCTTCTCTGCCCATTCGGCTAATACCCGCCATGATGACGCTGAGGAATTGGGACTTTCCGGCTCCCTGAGAGCCGATGCACACAAGGTGATGCTGCGTCGCCGGATCCCAGGTGAGAACCTCAAGATCCGGGCCACCGATTCCCCATGCGATGCCCCGAGGTGTCACCCCGTCGGCAGGCTGGGGCAGATCGGTGAGAAGCGCAGGCAACATCTTGAGTGCTGGCACGGCTTCTGCATCCGCATGGACTCCGCAGATGTGGGCGATGTCTTGCGCGGAGGTCGACGCGAAAAGGAGGTTCTCCCCCGCCACCGTGATACCGCGCCCAGGCGCGGCCGGAAGCTTCTGCTGCGCTTTGCGGTCAATCAGAGAATCCATGGCCTCGCCCAAACGCAACTCGAGGCGGGCCGAGATGAGGTCACGAATAGACGGGCGCAAACTAGTCCAGCGCGCAGCAGCAATAAGCACGTGGATGCGAGCGGAGGCGCCATCGGCCACCAACTGGGTAATAGGCTCAGACAAGTCCTCAAAATCCGCGCCTGAAGTACCAATGTGGTGCCAGCCATCGACGATGAGGAAGGTGTGGCGTTCTTCCGGCCGGCGGACAAGGCCGGCCACTTCGTCAACGATGCGCCGTACCTTTTCGGGCTCGTCGCGGCCGGCAACTCCCGCCACGTGCGGCAGGCGTTCTAAGACTCTGAGCTGCCCGCCGCCGAGATCGATGACGTAGAAGCGAATCTCTCCTGGCGAGTGGTTCAGTGCCAGGCCAGCGACGATACTGCGCAAGGCCATGGACTTTCCTGACTGCGGCCCGCCGCACAGCGCTAGGTGTCCACCGCCCGTAGTGAAATCCACGGTGAGTGGGTCCTGACGCTGGTGGTAGGGGCGATCGATGAGCCCAACCTCCGCGCGCAGCCCGGCGCGCGTGTCGCTGGCCAAAGCCGCCACGGCAGACAGTTCCACCAGCGGCGGCAGCGGCGGCAGCCAGATACGGCGGGCTGCGTGGCCGCGCTGGGCTGCTTCATCGCGGGCGGCGCCCACCACGGTGGCCAACAGCGTGGTAGAGGAATCCACGAGCATCGTGTATTCCGATTCTTCCTCCGCTGCCTGCCAGCCGTTAAACAGTTCGACGCGCGACACTGCGCGGCTACTCCCCTCGCGCACCACCCGACGCGTGACCGGACCAGAGACATAGGAGGCTTGAAAACGGGTAGGCGCGTCGGCATCGGTCTTGAGGTAGCCCGCGCCGGGTTGGGCTGGCAGGTGGTAGGCATCAGTTACGCCAAGGACTTGGCGGGATTCGCCAGCGGAGAAGGTTTTTAGCCCGATGCGATACGACAAGTGGGAATCAAGACCGCGCAGGCGGCCTTCCTCCAAACGCTGGGATGCCAAGAGCAAGTGCACGTGGAGCGAGCGGCCAAGCCTGCCTACCGCAACAAAAAGTTCAGCGAAATCTGGGTGCTGGCCCAACAGTTCGGAGAACTCATCGACCACAATGACCAACGCAGGAAGTGGGCCGTATTCACTCACTGCGTCGTCAGAGGCGTTGAACTCACCGACGTTGGCAAAGTTGCCGGCCTTACGCAGCAACTCCTGGCGGCGGTTCATCTCACCAGAGATGGCGTCATACATGCGCTCCACCAGGGTGGATTCCTCTTCCAGGTTGGTGATGACCGCAGAAGTATGCGGCAATTCATCACAGCCGAGGAAGGTCGCGCCACCTTTAAAGTCCACGAGGACGAGGTTGAGTTCATCCGGGCTATGCGTGGCGGCAAGAGCGACGACGAGTGTTCTTAAAAGTTCCGATTTTCCACTACCGGTTGCACCGATGCACAGCCCGTGCGGCCCCATGCCTCCCTGGGCGGATTCTTTCAGGTCAAGAAACACTGCCTGCCCGGAGTCGTCTACCCCAATGGGCACACGCAGGCGCTCGGAGGGGGTTCGCCCGTGCCACATTCCGGAGGCAACGAGCTCGTCGACGTCCCGATAACCTACGAGCGCGGGCAAGTCGGCATCGCGCCCATGCCGCGGGGTCGAGCCGGCGTCGCTGCCGAGAGGCCGATGGTAGGGCGCTAGTTGGCGCGCCCACAACAGCGCGCTGGCGGTGTCGATATGCTCGCAGCGCCCTAGGTTCTCCTCGCCCGCGGCGGTCACCACGGAGAGCGCGCTGTCAGTGTGCAGGTAAATGCCTTCTTCCTCGGCTCTTCGGCCCAAAGGCGAATGCGGTGTAACACCCACGGCGAGGGTGACCGTGGGGTGGTTCAGGGGGACGTCGGCAAGCGCGGCGGAACCCAAAGTGGGATCGTCCTCGACGACGCGAATGCAAAAGTGCGCCTGCTCCGGTTCGCGGGTATGCGGCAGCCACTTGAGCCAGTCCCACTCGTTGCCGTCATACTCAATCCCCACGGTCTCTGGGCCGTGGAGCACCGCGAGGTGCAGCAGCATCGCTCGCGCTACCCCCGCGGCATCGTCCCCGGCCAGACCCACGATAGGAAAGGCCTGCAGCTGGATGACCACGGGCATATCCGCCAGCGTTCCCACCGCCCGCACGGTCTGTCGCACGCTCACCGCACAGACCGGATCGAGGTCCTCTGCCGCACCTGAATCCGGCACGGTGATGGGCGTACACAGCGCCATCGGGCCTGTGCCTACCCGCACCTCCAGCGCATCGGGTGCATCGGGTCCTCGTTCCCACAGGCGCGGGCTCGTGATGAGCGCGGCCGCCTGGCGCGGCGTGGGATTGCGGTATTCCTCGTGCGCGCGCTGCGCTTCCCCACGTTCCACGGCCTGTTCCCGCAACGCCTTAAGGTGGCGCAGGTAGGTGCGCCGCGTTTCATCCGGATCCTGACTACCACTTGATGGGTTGAACATCATGGCCATGCTGGCCAGCATCATGAGCGGGAACATCAAGCTCATGGGGCTAATCCGGCGCCCGTCGCCCGCGCCCAGCACCATGAGCGCCACCATGCCCAGCATCGCTGCAATCATGACCAGCGGCATAAGCAGGCGCACGATCGGCACTGGCTGGGCGCGCACAGCCTCGGGCACAGCCTCGGCTTCGATCGTGCCCTGCGGTAGTGGCGGCGCCGGCTCCCGATAAGCTGACGGCCCCGAATCAACGACGCGTGTAGGTACGCGCATGTAAAAGTCCTTCCCCCCGAAGTACTCCACCGCCTCCTTCAGCGGTGGACAGCGTGCCACTAGTAAGCCACAATGAACGGCAATGGGCAAGGGGTAGCCCAGAAATTTTTCTCGGGGGAGGTACTTTCCATGACCCGCGCACTCGCGCATTCCATTCACGTCACCGTCCGCATCCATGCAGGCCAAGCACGCAAAGAGGCAGATATATCCCTGCCCTTATCCGCGAGCGTCGGGGAGGTGCTGGGAGAATTGCTCGTGCTTGTCGACATCCCTCCCGCCCCCATCCTCTGGCGCGCTACGACCGCTTCGGGCAAGGCCGTATCGATGACCGCACCGCTCGACCGCACTCCGCTCGAGGACGGCTCCGTGCTGGTGCTCAGCCCGGAGGAGTCACCGCCCGCCCCGATTGTCCGCGATGCGGCGGAAGCGCTCGCTGCCGATGCACCATCAACTGCTCTGGATGGTCTCGCGGGCGTGTGGGGTTGCGCCGGGATTATCGCTATCGGCGGACTTCTCACGGCTGCACTGTCCCCAACGCTTGGTTGCGCCGCCGCAGCAGTTCTTGCTGTCGTGCTGGCGGTGTGGACGCGGCGCGGTTCGCTGTTGGCCGCAGCGCATATCGCTGCCGGCTTGGCCGGCTGGTCCGGCGTGGGCGGCTCTGACGCCAGCTCTGCGGCGCTTGCCGGTTCAGCTGCAGCACTCGCCATCGTGGCGTTCCTATCCCACCTCCTGCGCGTAGGCGGGCTACGGGCGCGAGCGATAGCCGCGACGTGGTGCGTGCTCGCGGTCATCGGGCTGCTGGGTGCTGCCCCGATCCTCGCCGCAATCCTGGGGCTTCTCGCAGGCGCTCCCCTGCTCACCACGCGACTAGCGGGTCTGCGCGTACCGCAGCTGCCCACCGCCGGTCAAGATTTGAGCATCTCAGACGACGTCCCTACCGATAACGCTGACAAAGCCCGGCGCGCCGGGGAGGCTTATGAAGGAATCGCTGTGGGCTGCGTGCTGGCCGGTATTCCTGCTGTGCTCATCGTCGCGCTCAGTGCACATGACGCGGAGATAGTCAACGCTTCCCAGGCCTTATGTCTGAGTATCGCAGGCGGGGTCATCGTCCATGCAGCACGGCATGCCCGGACCGTGGCTGCCTGGGCACTAGGGCTTCTAGGGGTGGCCGCTGCCAGTGCTGCGGTGGCCGTAGCGGTGCGGGAATGGCAGCTGTTGTCCTCCCCGACAACCACGACGTGGGTACTCAGCGTTGTTGCCGGACTCGTCATTGTGGCGATGCTCTCAGCTCCGATGTGGGCAGGCGCCCTTGCCCACGTGGAGCCGACCACCATCGTGTGGTTCGAGCGGGCTGAGGCCCTCGCATTGGCGGCCTGCTTACCCCTGGCGGCACATGCGGCAGGGCTCTTCGAGTTCATCCGGGGACTGGGCTCATGACAGCGAGCAGACACATCGGGGTGATGGCGCTCAGTGTCGGGCTGCTCTGTGCTGGATCAGCAGTGGATAGCCCGCAGGCTACTGCACGTGAGCCAGATACTGACTGCGCGGAAGCCACTCGTGCGGCACAGGGACCGCAGCCCTCGGCGCAGTATGCGGAGTACCGCTCGCGCCTGCATTCCTTTGCCACGGGCGCTGGGGTAAAAGTCGCAGTTATTGATACCGGCGTGGCCGCCCACCCGCAGCTGCGGGTAACACCTGGGGCGGACTTCGTGACTCCGGAGGAGCCTGACCCCATGCGTGACTGCGACCTGCACGGCACTGTCGTGGCCGGCGTCATTGCCGGACGCGAACTCGGCGTGGCCCCAGATGCGGAAATCTACTCCATCCGGCAGACCAGCGCGCACTATCGGACCTCGCCGCCCGCCGATACAGAAGGCGCAAACGGTCCGAGCGAAGATACTGAGCAATCGGGTTCCGGAACGCTGGCTAGCCTGGCGGCAGCCATTGAGGATGCCGTTGACGCCGGTGCCCACGTCATCAACGTATCCGTCGTCTCCTGTGTGCCATCAGATGCTGCGGCACGGGTCGATCGTTCTGGCTTGGATGCTGCTCTGCAGCGCGCGGAGGATGCTGGGGCGGTGGTCGTGGCGGCGTCGGGAAACGCGACCTCCGGTGGCTGTGAACAAGGAGACGTCGTGTTTCCCGCCGTGGCAGATACGGTCCTCTCCGTCGGTGCCCTGGCCACTCCACACGAACTCGCCGACTATTCCATCGGAGCACCTTTGAGCGCCGAGGGCGACGTGCCCCTTGCTCTCGAACCTGGTGGTGGGTGGGCCACTGCCAAGGGAGACACGCTGTTCCAAGGCACCTCCTTCGCCGCTCCCCTGGTCAGTGGAACGGTTGCCTTACTCACGCAGCGCTACCCCGATGATTCTCCGGCCCAGCTACGCGAGCGCATCATCGACTCGGCAGAGCCAGGCAACGGGGTGGTCGATCCGCTTGCAGCGCTGACCTACCGCCCGCTGGAAAGCGAGAACCCATACCGCGACATCAGCGTGATACCGCACACCCCACCGGCCTCGGCCAGTTGGCCACGAGTCCGGAGGTTGCTGGCGCTTCTTACTTTCCTTCTCCTGGTGGCAGCAGTGAGTGCTCGTGCTTTAAGGCCCCAGCGCGGCTCAGCGCGGAGCCTTCCGGCAACAAGCGCAGAATTTCCCATGGCACCTGTTCCGGCTCGCCAAGCCCCAGGGAACTAAGCTCGGCAGCACCGGCCAGCTCGTGCCGCCTGCCGGTGGATGAGACCACGTGATAGCCGTGCCCGCTATCCACGCCTACCCCTGCCTGCAGGCCAGCAAAGCGTTGTGCTGCCGATTCACCAGGCAGGGCCACCGTAGCGGTAACCGGCTGAGCACTACCTGCGCCATGGTGGTGGGTCGCGCACAACCAACCCTGCTCGGGCGAGAGGAACTCGACGCGGGTGGTGGGAAGGTGGAAGGTTGGTGGGACGTCGCTGAGCGCAGCAACATCCTGGGCCTGCGCGGGGAGCCGCTGAGCACCAACGCCCACGAGCATCTCTGCCTGCGTCGGCGTAATGGCGAAAACTCCTTCTTCCGTACGGGCCCAGAGCTGCTCGCCGGTATCGAGGATTTCCGGCGGCACGGCGGGAAAACTCAGCGGCTCCAGCTCAGCGAAGGCATTGAGCAACTCCGTGGGAACGCTCCACACCGCTGTTTCCGCAGTCATTCCCAAAGCACGGCGCAGCACACGGCCTTGCGTGCTTGTGGCCTCCGGCAGGACGACGCGGCCCTGTCCGGTGAGCAACCACTGGGTTCCATCAGCTTCCGCCAGTGCGGCCTGCTCTTCATCGAAACCCCGCACACCATGATGCGCCATAACTGTCACGGTGCCAACGTGGTTGCTGGACTGCCAATTCTCCCCCTCCGTGGACTCTTCCAGGCATGCCGCCCAAGCCGGTTCCTCTCCTGTCCCGGCCGCCAAAAGATTCGGTGCATCCACAATCCCCAACGGTGTGCCCAGACTGACCTGCTCCAGGAAGGACTCCCCAGCAGCGCTGGGTTCCACCGGTTCGTTGGCGATGAGCCGGGCAGAAGCCAAATTAGCCACCGGGTGGTAGGTTCCGTTGACCAGCGCTAGGAGCTGCCCCTCGGAAGAACGCACGACGGGCGCATCTCCGGGTCGCGGGTCCGGCTGCATCCACGCGATGAGCCCCGAGCCAAGACTCAAGAAGGCTACTGCGGCTACCCCGCCAAGCAAAGCGCGCTGGCGCCTTTTCAATGGATCATGAATCATGCGGATGTCCCCAAACACGAGTCCGTGCTCGAGGCGGCGCAAAAGGAACTTGTGGCCCGACACCTGGGCCTTGGTCGTTGGCAACGCGCGTGCCATGAGAATCCTCCCCCGAATCTGAGCGCCACCCTCCCACGGCGCAGTGGGTTCTAGATTAACCCAACTCGGTATCCTCCGCAGCGCGACGACCACGGGTCATCGCCGCCCGCGCGGCCAACTGGTCCGCATCGGGGTAATCCACGCCCACCAGGCTCAAACCTTGAGCATCAGCAAGCGGGATCTCTGAGGACCGGCTTTCTTCCCGCAGCATATGGGCGGCGAAGTCAACTCCGCGCGAGCCCTCCCCCACCCGCAAACAGCAGCCCACCAACGAGCGCACCATGGACCAGCAAAAGGCATCCGCGGTTACGTGCGCCTCGTAGAGCTGCGGCTCCGCGGGCGTCGACACGTCCTTCCACTCAAAGGCAAGGAGCTCGCGAATGGTCGTGGCGTGCGGCTTCGCCTTGCAGAAAGCCACGAAGTCATTGAGCCCCACCAGCTGATCGGCCGCGGCCTGCATTAGCTCCAGGTCCACTGGCTTGAACCACGTCGCGGTATCGCGTGCGCGAGTCGGAAGTGCACCGCGCGGATGGGTGGTGATGCGGTAGACGTAGCGGCGGCGTAAGGCAGAAAAGCGCGCGTCGAAATCTGCGGGAACTTCGGTGCAGGCGTGGACGCGGACGTCGGCAGGCAGCAACTTGGCCAAGCGCTTCACCAGCTTGGTGGGATCGCCGTCAATGCTGCGCTGTCCCAGCGCCGCCCGTGTGGTATCTAAGTGCGCCACCTGACCGCTGGCATGCACTCCGGCATCGGTGCGCCCAGCCACGGTGAGCTCCACTGGGTGGCGCAGCACCATGCTCAGCTTCTCCTCAACGGTCTGCTGAACAGTGCGCAGGCCGCCCTTCTGCTTGGCCCACCCGTGGAAGTCGGTGCCGTCGTAGGCCAAGTCTAGGCGAAGGCGAACGTTAGTCATGGATGCTGATTCTACCTAGTCGTTGGCATTCCACTCGCGATTGAGTTCCCAATCCTGGGCCGCGTGCTGGCGCTTCGCGCTCTTGCTCACGCCCAGCTTGCTCAAAGCGGCATAGCCAGCCCGCTTGGGGTGCTTTAGATTCTTCTTGGCCTGGCCGGCTTTGTGCTTGGCCTTGCGGGCGCCATCCCGAACAATGCGGGCAGACAAGCGCAGGCGCGGGTCCATGGGTTGTTCGGCTCCCCGGTATTCAAACACCGGCAGCGACCATCCAAAGTAGATCGCAGCCACGCGCAGCGCCAGCGCTAGGCATACCGTCACGACGCCAGCGACCTCATCGCTGAGCCCCAGCTCCATCAATCCCGCATAAGAAAAGGCTGCAAGAACAGAAATGGAGGCGTACAGCTCGGCGGACAAGACCAGCGGGATACGGTCGGACAACAAGTCACGCAAAATACCGCCAAAGACACCGGTCAGCACCGCAGCCACGGCAGCGATAACCAACCCATGGCCATGTTCCAAGGCCTTCTGAGCACCAAGGACACTGAATACCGCAAGGCCCAGGGCGTCGAGAAGCAAGAATACATGCCGGAAATAGTGCATTAGGAAGGACATATAAACCGTGGCGACGGCGGCGGCCACCACGGCCAAGAGGAAGCGCGGTTCCGCCACCCACGTCAACGGGTAGGCGCCCAGCACCATGTCGCGGATCGTGCCGCCGCCCAATGCGGTGACTGCGCCCAACATGATGACGCCAAACAGATCCATCTTTTGCCGGCCAGCGGACAGCGCAGCGGTCATCGCCTCGGAGACGATGCCGATTACGTACAGCACAGTAAACAGCGGGGTCATAGAGTATACGTTCTGGTCGGGGTTATATAGCCCAGAAAGCATAACAAAAGGCCGCAGCCCCACCTAAGGTGGTACTGCGGCCTGGTTAAGGCGAGAGAAGTTTACTTCTCCTCGGACTCCTCAGCAGCGGTCTCCTCGACCTCTGCCTCGGTTGCCTCTGCCTTTGCTTCCTCAGCGGATTCAGCCTCGGCCTCTTCAGCCTTAGCTTCCTCAGCCTCAGCGGCCTTCTTGGAGGCAGCTGCGCGGGTAGCGCGGTTAGCCTCGGAGGTCACGGTCTCCTCGAGAACGAGGGAGATCTGAGACATCGGGGCGTTGTCACCGGTGCGGTTCTCCAGCTTGATGGTGCGGGTGTAGCCACCCTCACGGTTCTCAAACTTCGGTGCCAGCTCGTCAAAGAGGTGGGCAACGACATCCTTGTGCGGGATGAGCTTGAGAACAGCGCGGCGGTCAGCAACGGTGCCGGACTTAGCCTTAGTGATGATCTTCTCGATGTACGGACGAAGAACCTTCGCCTTGGCATCGGTGGTCTTGATTGCGCCGTGCTCGATCAGGCTAGCTGCCAAGTTGCTCAGCAGGTGAGCCTGCTGCTTAGCGGAGCCTCCGAGACGGGCACCCTTCTTAGGGGTTGGCATTGTGTACTCCTCGTGTGCGGATAAATTGAGCGCGCAACGAGCGCTTCACAAGCGCCGTTACGATTCAGCGGAATTCTTTACTCGGAATCCTCAGAAGCCGGGTCCTTGAAGTCACCGGTTTCTGCGTCGTAACCTTCGAGCTGGGTCGGGTCGAAGTCCTCAGGGGTGTCCTTGAGAGCCAGACCCAGGTTAGCCAGCTTGATCTTTACCTCATTGATCGACTTCTGACCGAAGTTGCGGATATCCAGCAGGTCCGATTCGGTGCACTCAGCGAGCTCACCAACGGTGTGGATCTCCTGACGCTTCAGGCAGTTGTAGGAGCGGACGGAGAAGTTCAGGTCCTCGATCGGCATGCTGTAGGCAGCGATGTACTCCGTCTCCTGCGGGGACGGGCCAATCTCAATGCCTTCAGCGGCGGTGTTCAGCTCGCGAGCCAGGCCGAAGAGCTCGACCAAGGTGCCGCCGGCGGAAGCCAGGGCGTCGCGTGCAGAAATCGAGTTCTTGGTCTCGACGTCGATGATCAGCTTGTCAAAGTCAGTACGCTGCTCAACACGAGTAGCTTCGACCTTGTAAGAGACCTTGAGTACCGGGGAGTAGATCTGGTCGACCGGAATACGGCCGATTTCCCCAGAAGTAGCGGCAGCCGGGACGTAGCCGCGGCCACGCTCGACGACGAGTTCCATGTCCAGCTTGGCGGATTCATTCAGGGATGCAATGTGCAGATCCGAGTTGTGGATCTCCACGCCAGCCGGCGGCTGGATGTCACCTGCAGTCACCTCACCCGGGCCCTCCTTGCTCAGGTACATGACCACCGGCTCATCGGAGTCGGAGGACAGGACCAGACCCTTGATGTTCAGGATGATCTCGGAAACGTCTTCCTTCACACCGTTGATGGTGGTGAACTCGTGGAGCACACCGTCAATCTTGATGGAGGTTACTGCTGCGCCCGGGATGGAGGACAGCAGCGTGCGACGAAGCGAGTTACCGAGGGTGTAGCCGAAGCCCGGCTCGAGCGGCTCGATGACGAACTTGGAACGAGACGAGTCGATGAATTCCTCGGTGAGCTGAGGACGCTGGGAAATAAGCATGGAATTTCTCCTTGTCGGCGCCCGCTATATGACGCCGGTAGAAGGGGTAAAGAATCAGATATCGAAAGTTTACTTCGAGTAAAGCTCGACGATGAGCTGCTCCTGCAGCGGGATGTCGATCTGAGCGCGCTCGGGCAGCTGGTGCACGAGGATGCGCAGGGTGTCCGGGACGACCTGCAGCCACGCCGGAACGTTGGCGTCAATCAGGCGATCCTGGGCCTCTTCGAACCATTCCATCTTCTGGGAACGCTCGCGGACATCGATGATGTCGTACTGAGTGACCTGGAAGGAAGGAACGTTGATCTTCTTGCCGTTCACGGTGAAGTGACCGTGGGAGACAAGCTGGCGAGCCTGGCGGCGGGTGTTGGCCAGACCAGCACGGTAGATCACGTTGTCAAGACGGGACTCGAGCAGGACAACGAGGTTGTCACCGGTCTTGCCCGGGAGGCGGTTAGCCTCAGCGTAGTAGCGACGGAACTGACGCTCGAGCACACCGTAGGTGTACTTTGCCTTCTGCTTCTCCTGGAGCTGCAGCAGGTACTCAGATTCCTTGATGCGGTTGCGGCCAGCCTGTCCCGGAGGGTACGGGCGGCGCTCAAATGCCATATCGCCGCCGACCAGGTCGACGCGCAGACGGCGGGATACGCGGGTAGCGGGGCCAGTATAACGAGCCATTGTTTTACCTCTTCCTTTCCCTTAAACCTTGCGGCGCTTGGTCGGACGGCAGCCGTTGTGCGGCTGAGGGGTGGCATCCGTAATCGAGTTAACCTCGAGGCCTGCTGCCTGCAGGGAACGGATGGCGGTCTCGCGGCCGGAGCCCGGACCCTTGACGAATACGTCAACCTTCTTCATGCCGTGGTCCATTGCCTTGCGGGCAGCGTTCTCAGCGGCCATCTGGGCTGCGAACGGGGTGGACTTACGGGAACCCTTGAAGCCAACGTGGCCAGAGGATGCCCAAGAGATGACAGCTCCATGCGGGTCCGTGATGGACACGATGGTGTTGTTGAAGGTGGACTTGATGTAAGCGTGGCCAGCGGCCACGTTCTTCTTTACGACGCGACGACCACCACGGCGCGCGCCGGAACGAGTCTTCGGTGGCATGTTTTACTTCTTCTTTCCTGCGATCGTCTTCTTCGGACCCTTACGCGTACGAGCGTTGGTCTTGGTGCGCTGACCACGTACAGGCAGGCCACGGCGGTGGCGGATGCCCTGGTAGCAGCCGATTTCAATCTTGCGACGGATGTCAGCCTGAACCTGACGGCGGAGGTCACCCTCTACCTTCCAGGTAGCTTCGATAACGTCACGCAGCGCCGACAGCTGGTCATCATCCAGGTTGTCGGTGCGCAGGTCGGGAGAAATGCCGGTCTTTTCCAGCAGTTCCTTGGCACGGGAAGGCCCGATGCCGTAGATGTAGGTGAGAGCAACCTCCATGCGCTTATTGCGCGGGAGGTCAACACCAGCTAGACGTGCCATGTGGCTAGTCCTTTCGGGTTGTTACGATGGTTTTCTCCTCATCCGTCCCCCACCACGCATACGCTTCGCCCCGGGCCGAGCCGGGGATTCAGTGGGCATGCTTAGCAGTGCAGGCTCAGGCCATCGCAGCCTGAGGTAGAAAGGGGCGCATCAAGTGCGTCCCGTGGATAAGGAGGCTTACTGTCTTTACTTGTAGCGGTAGACGATGCGTCCGCGGGTCAGGTCGTAAGGAGACAGCTCTACAACAACGCGGTCCTCCGGGAGGATGCGGATGTAATGCTGACGCATCTTGCCAGAGATGTGTGCAAGAACCTTGTGTCCGTTGTCGAGCTCGACGCGGAACATTGCGTTAGGCAGGGGTTCGACGATGCGACCCTCAACCTCGATTGCGCCTTCCTTAGCCATAACCTCTACTTTTCTGGTGAACGTTGAAAGTACGCCGCGCTTGGCGACGTCCCCATCTTCACCTGCATGTTTGATGTCTACTGCCTGGTGTTTTCTGCACGCGCTTCAACGTTGTGAAGCACCACGTGCAGACACCAGCTCTCAAGCATACGCTGCGATAACGCTATTTCCAAATGTCGCTAGCGCAGAGCACAGCAGATAGGCCCCACGACACGCCGAAAGCCCGCCACCCCATTGAGGTGACGGGCTTGAGAGGGGGTAGAGCTCCTCTCACGCGTTGTCAAGAGGAGCCTCACAACGCTTAGTAAATGAAGACCTTGGAACCGACCGGCACATCATTCCAGAAGCGCACCGCGTCCTGGTGGGTCAGACGAACGCAGCCATTGGACTGATACGCCGGGGAGCCCTCGTGGAAGGCGTGGCCATTGTTGGTGAAGTACATGGCATACGGCATCGGAGCGTTGCCGAACTCCCAGGAAACCTCATCCTTGATCTTGCGGTTGATGTAGAAGGTACCGGCCGGGGTCTCTTCGCCCGGCTTACCGCTGGACATACCCTGCGCAACGTAGGTGACATTGCCGTTGCCGTCCTGCAGCCAGGTGCGGCGGCCGCCGCGGTCCACACAGATACGTGCATCTGCCGGGCACGGGCCGGTATCGAAACGCTGTGCCTTGCGCTCTGCCTCAGCCTTGCGTGCAGCTTCCTCAGCTGCGGCCTTTTCACGAGCAACCTGCTCAGCGTGAGCGCGCTCTTCGGCTTCGCGGGCAGCGCGGATCTCCGCGTTCTTCTGCTCGATGAGACCCGGGAAGACCAGCTCGATGGCGCCGTCAATGACGGGGCGGAGGGCATCGGCTGCCTGCGGGTTAGAAGCTCGAAGGGACTCGAGAATATCGTTGCGGGACGTCCATGCGCTCTCTCGCGTTTGGCCCAGGAAGCTATCGACCTGAGACTGAACGTCAGAGGACAAGGTATCGAACGACGGGGCGGTCTGCGCGTTGGCAACAGGGGCGGTCAGAAGAGAGACGGACACGAGGCCCGCTGCGGCTGCTCGGCGTAGGGAACGAGCACCAGAGTGGGAACGAAGTTTAGACATGGCAAGAAGTATAAACCTTTCCGCCATAAATTCCTACCTATGCGTAGCGCTGGGTCAGGATTCGGGGACCATTCTCCGTGGCCGCCACGGTGTGCTCCCAGTGAGCCGCGAGGGAGCTATCTAGGGTGACGACCGTCCAGTCGTCGTCAAGCACGGCGTTGTCTTCCGTGCCTAGGGTAAGCATCGGTTCAATGGCCAGCACCGAGCCTTCTTGAATGATAGGGCCGCGGCCAGCTTTACCTTCATTGGCCAGGTAAGGCTCTTCATGCATCTCTCGCCCGATACCGTGGCCGCCGTAGCCGTCCACGATATATAGGTCGACGCCGAATTTATCCTCAGCAGCGTAGGTGGCCTGCTCAAGAGCCGCGGACACATCGGTAAGACGGTTGCCCGGGACCATGGCCTTGAGGCCCTCGTGGAGGACCCATTCGGTGGCGTCGGTAAGCGCCTGAGCCTCAGTGCTGAGCTTTCCGACGCCAAACGTCCACGCGCTGTCCCCTACCCAACCATCGAGGGTGGCGCCGCAATCGATGGAGATAAGGTCACCGTCGCTAAGGACGATTTCGCTACTGGGGATACCGTGGACAATGACCTCGTTGACGGACGCGCAGATAGAACCCGGGAAGCCGCCGTAGCCCTTGAACGTGGGCACGGCACCGGCATCACGAATGGTCTGCTCAGCCACCTCGTCGAGCTCCAGCGTGCTCACCCCCACAGCGGCGGCAGCACGCACTGCCTGCAGAGCACGGCCAACGATTTCGCCGGCTGCCTGCATGGCATCGAGCTCGCCCGGGGTACGGGCAGGCATGGTCCTCGTGCGTCGTCGAAAAGCCATAGCGAAGGGAGCTACTTGCCCATCGCCGTGAGCGCGCGCTCGTTGATCTCCTCGACGGAGCCTTCAGCCTGGATCGGGATGATGGCCTCGCCGTAGTGCTCGATGAGCGGGAAGGTCTCCTCGCGGTAAACGCCGAGGCGGGTACGGATGGTCTCCTCAGTATCGTCAGCGCGACCGCGGGCGAGCATGCGCTCGACGACGACATCCTCAGACACCTCGAAGTTGAGAACGCCATCGAGCTTGAGGCCCTTGTCGGCGAGCAGCTTCTCCAGAATGTCTGCCTGCTCAACGGTGCGCGGGAAACCATCGAGAAGGAAGCCGTCCTGAGCGTCATCCTCGTTGAGGCGATCCTCAACCATACGAGCGGTGACATCCGTCGGCACCAGCTTGCCGGCGTCGATGTAGGACTTAGCCTCAACACCGAGCGGAGTTCCTTCACCAATGTTGGCGCGGAAGAGGTCACCGGTGGAGATGTGCGGGACGCCGAGCTTCTCGCTGAGGAGAGCAGCTTGGGTGCCCTTGCCGGCACCGGGAGGGCCAAGGAGTACGTAACGCATTACTTAAGCAGTCCTTCGTAGTTGGATTGTAGGAGCTGGGACTCGATCTGCTTGACCGTGGTCAGAGCAACCGAGACCATAATGAGGATGGCGGTACCACCGAACGCGGAGGTGCCGCTGGCACCCGCGCGGCCGATGCCCAAGTCCAGAAGAATATTCGGCAGGACGGCGATGAGTGCCAGGTAGATCGAGCCGACGAACAGCAGGCGGTTCATGACGAAGCCCAAGTATTCGGCGGTCGGTCGGCCCGGGCGGATACCCGGGATGAATCCACCATACTTCTTCATGTTGTCCGCCTGTTCAGCCGGGTCATACTGAACGGAGACATAGAAGTAGGAGAAGAAGATGGTCAGTACGAAGTACAGAACGATGTACTGCCAGGAGCTCGGCGCCTGCAGGTGAGCAATGACGTTGCGCTGCCACCAGTTATCGGACACGCCCGGGGAGCCAGAGTTCACGATCTGAGTGATAAGCACCGGCATGTAGATAAGCGAGGACGCGAAGATAACCGGGATAACACCGGCCTGGTTAACCTTGAGCGGCAGGTAGGTGGAGGAACCACCGTACTGGCGGCGGCCCACCATACGCTTGGCGTACTGCACCGGGATGCGGCGCTGGCCCTGCTCGATGAAGGTAATACCGACAACCAGGATGATGAGGCCAGCAACGACCATGGCGAAGACCAGGCCGCCGTTGTTCTGCATAATGCTCACGCCGTCAGTTGGCAGGCGGGTAGCAATACCAGCGAAAATCATCAGGGACATACCGTTACCGATGCCCTTTTCGGTAATGAGCTCACCCATCCACATCACGAGGACAGCACCTGCCGTCATGGTGATGACGAGGACGATGAGGGTGAACAAGTTGCGGTCCTCCACCAGGACGCGCACGCCTTGACCCAGCAGCTGCTCGCGGTCCGCCAGAGCCACGATGCCGGCCGACTGCAAAAGCGCCAGCGCCAAGGTGAGGTAACGCGTGTACTGCGTCATCTTGGCCTGGCCTGACTGGCCTTCCTTCTTCAACTGCTCGAAGTGCGGAATGACCACGGTCAGCAGCTGCACGATGATGGACGCCGTAATGTACGGCATGATGCCGATGGCGAAGATGGACAGCTGCAGCAGCGCACCACCGGAGAACAGGTTAATCACCGAGTAGAGGTTGCCGGATTCTTCCGTCAGCTCGCGAAGACGACCAGCGATGGTGGCGTAATCGACGCCCGGGGACGGGATCTGCGCGCCAACGCGGTAGAGGATAATCAACACGATGGTGAAGATGATCTTCTTACGTAGGTCGGCGTCTTTGAAAGCCTGCAAAATGGCGGACACTACTAAATCCTCCTGGCCTACCGCGCTTAAAATGCGGGCCGAAACTGCCGCGCACGGAGGTGGAACTCATCTGTTCCTACTGCATGAGAGCCCTTTCAGGCACGTCATAGGAACGGTTGAACACTTTTGACCCCATTACCCTACCAGCCGCGCGCTATTTCGCCACATCTACCCCTCGGCCAACTGAAAATAGTTTTGTCCTTAGCGGTATTTCTCATTCCGTCCTACCATGGCCTGTGTTGCCTCTTCAGCGCTGTCGCT
The DNA here is from genome assembly GCF_016889985.1 of Corynebacterium sp. FDAARGOS 1242. Lineage (NCBI taxonomy): Bacteria > Bacillati > Actinomycetota > Actinomycetes > Mycobacteriales > Corynebacteriaceae > Corynebacterium > Corynebacterium sp. FDAARGOS 1242. The sequence goes on from NZ_CP069568.1 coordinate 1,946,077, forward strand.
GTACGGCGACCTCCAACTCCTCGACCTCTCCCGCGACGCCCGCGGCGCCTCGGAGTACGGCCGTTTCTATATCTGCCTAACGATGAAGCGTCCTGCGTTTACGCACCAATGTTGAGTTCGAATCTGCGGTATTTCTTGAGTGTTCTCACGAGGCGTTTGATGGATTGACCACTGCGGGTCTCCATCAGGTGGGCCACGGCTAGTGCTGCCGTCACAATGTGGAGATGTGCTGTGATCGAGTCTTGTTTCCTGGCGTAGATTGGGCGTGCTTTCAGGTCTGATTTCGACATCCGAAACGATTTTTCAATGTTGAGTAGCCTGCGGTAATGCCCGATAACCTCTTGGGCGGCAAGAGCGGTCAGGTCGGTTTCATAGCCTTTAATTCCGGCCAGGGCTCGGTGCTTGGCAGCAAGGGCGTAGTTGACCTTCTTGTTCGGGGCGCAAAGATCGATATAGCGGTTGCGCTTGATTGCGATATCGCCGTCAACAGCGCGTTTGACTTTTGCGACTTGCTCTTTGATTCCGCGCAGGCTGCGCCTAGCCCGATCGTGGGAGTACTGGAAGTGGGTCACCGTATTCGGGGTAGCGTGCTTGCGCCCATCGCTTGCCGAGGCTTGTGTCCAGATCTGGCCGTGGGTGTAGTCTTCACCGGGTTTTCCCGCCGCCAGGTTTCGATCACCTCAGGCACGGTGGGGGTTTCACCGACAAAATATAGTGCAGACCTGCATCTATCAATGCTTGTTTGTTCGCCGCGGAGAACATGCCTGCATCAGCAACGACGGTGACCTCGTCGAGTTGGTAAGCCTCTTGGAACCGTGTGATCATCGGTAGCATCGTGTGGGTTTCTGCAGAGTTGCCAGCAAACGCGCCCACATGCAGTGGAAACCCAGTGGCATCAGTAAGCAGCCCGACAAGGACTTGCGGCTCGAGGCGGCGCTCTTTAGAAAACCCGGGTTTGCGAAGCTCATCAGGAGTATCGGTTTCAAAGTACAAGGTGGTCACGTCGTACAAAATAAAAGTACCTGGCCCGATACCTGCATGATGGGCCAACGCTTGGGTTAGTATCTCTCCGAACGATTCGGTTGCGAAGGAGGAAAGACGCCTCTGGATGGTGCGATGGCTTGCGCTGGTGATGCCAACCTCGGCAAGAGTCTCGATGGAATCCAGCTTTGAGCCGGGATTGATAATCCGGGCACGCACCAGATCGCGAAACACCGGATCATCACCGCTTGCTGCAGCAAGACCTAACTCGTTGAAACACGCATCAATACAGTCCAACAAGTAACCTGCTCGCTGTGCTGTCACCGGCACCGGGTCATCAGCGGTTCCCCTGCTTGCTGAAGGCTCTACTCCAAGATCAAGGGTGAGTTGATCTGCATCAATAAGACGCCGGGCCTGGGCTTTAAGCTGCTCAACTTGATCAGGTGAGTGCCCTGATCCGACTTGTTGAAGCTTTTTCGACCCCCGATGCTCAGACCACACCACCTGAACCGCCGTCGCCCCGGAAGCGGTCTTGACAGTGCGAATGTATGGACTTACAAAATCAGACTACCGGCTACCCCCGCCGATACCCGCTTAGTGTCGAAAACAACCACCACAACACCAAACCCCCAGGCCACAATGCCAAGGGTGACCTTCATCGCCCAACCGTGAACCAAGCCAGGTCTTACTACCGTAGTCTCCAGCACGCCTCTGACATCCGCCGCTATCACCTCACTATCCGCGGCCATATCTAGCGCTGGGATACCGACTGATCCTGGTGCTCGCGGGTCTTTGGCGCGCAAAATCGCAAGGTGCAGAAGGTATGGCCGCGCATGCTGCGCCGCAGCCCCTTTTACTTCAAGCTAGTACGCCTCGACTGTAAATACGACCTGGAATATCACTTCATCAAAAAGTTCCACGGCAAACCACGCGCCGAGCGGGTAGCGCAAGACATCGAGGCCACCCCGGAGAACCTGCTCGAGTTCCTCCAATGGCTCTTTGAAGCCTCAATTGTTCAGCCGGTCTGGCTCTGCTTCATCCGCCTACGTGATGGCGTGGACGAACTGGCAAGCACCGGCGACATTGCCTCTGGTTCCACTGCCCCATGGCCGCCCTATCCGCTTCGCGCCAGGTAAGCCTGGGCAAACGTCGGCTTCTGATCCGACGCAGTCAGAGACCATGTCGACCCTTTGGCCCCGAATATCAGTGCACTCAACCGCATCATCGAAGCCAAAGTCAATGAGCTTAGTGGACACAAATCCCTCTAGCCATAGGCATTCAATTCCCGGGAAACTTCGAGGAACTCTACGGCGGCGATTCTCCCGCCACCATCAAAGCGGTTACCGATCCGGATGGCCGTTACCCTGGCCTGTACGGGAAAACCGTAGACGAAGCCTAGCTCTTCCTCACCCCACCGATTTCGGTACGGAAAGCATAACGGGTGAAACGCCCGTCCCGAGCGTTCCACCCCTTATTCGTCCCAAGAACTCAGGACGCTCGCGCCTTAGTATGCAGCGGTGATATTTTCGTAGCCGTTGACCTTCAGCGCATCCATGACGCGCTGCACAGCTGCTTCATCCTTTTCCGGGTTGTAGGTCTCAGGGAAGGTCAGGTGAGCAGAGTGGTCATCCTCGAACTCAATGTTCATGAACTCGTGGCCGACTTCCTGGGTGGCCAAGGCGAGCTCGCGCTGTACGGCCAGCTTGCCGCTCTGAAGGTTGCCGCCGTTGAACCCAGGATCAACATCGTCGGAGCCTTCCGCAGCACCATTTATGACATCTTCCTTATCACCGGTAATGCGACCCTTTTCAGCGTGTGCACCCGGCTGCTGGTCCAGAACACGCTGCTCGCCAGCCTCGGACGGTGCGCTTTGAGAGGTCTCAGCCGGATCCGGCTGGGACAGTTGGTCCTGGGCGTCGACTGGGCCGGTAGAGCCAGCAAACGGCATGACGGCAGCAATTACAGTAGCAAGCCAGGAAGAAATAGATGACATAAGAGCCTCCTTAGTGTTTGATAATTTTCAACTAAAGAAGAACCTAACACCCACAGATACAATTCGCCATAACGGCAACCTTATTTTTTAATAAAGGCTTCCTGTCAGCTACTTCCGGTATCTACTGCGCACAATTCCCAGAACCTGCGTTTTATACAGGCACCAATGTGCCTGCAAAACGGAATCATTTTCCTGCCTCGCAAGTGCGGAGAGGGGGGATGGAATCTATTGAGTAGAGATTACTTGGTTGCGGTGGCGGTGCCGTCAGCAGCCTCGATCTTCTCAACAGCAGACTTGGAAAACTCTTCAGCGGTGACATTCAACTTAAGGTTGATCTCACCGTTGCCCAGAACCTTGACCGGCTGATCCTTACAAACCAGGCCAGCAGCAACGGTGATGTCGCCGCCCTACGCAAACTTCTCAGCCAAGTCAGCAACGTTAACTACCTAACGCTCAACATGGTTCGGGTTCTTTCGACATTAATTTGAGCCAAGTCAGGAACGGTTGAAAACTTTTGCCCCGCTTACCCTTCCAGCCGCGCGCTATTTCGCCACATCTACCCCTCGGCCAACTGAAAATAGTTTTGTCCTTAGCGCTATTTCCTTTTCCGTCCTACCATGGCCTGTGTTGCTCCTTAGCAATGTCGCTACAAGGCGACCTACCCCTCTTCGACCTCTCCCGCGACGCCCGGGGCGCCTCGGAGTACGGCCGTTTATATATCTGCCTAACGATGAAGCGAAAGAAGTACGTAGTTCTATGAGTACGCGTTTTACCCCCATGACCGTGGCGGAGATCATTGATGCATTCGTCCCGCAGCCCAATCCTTTCCGTTGGGAAGCCTTCGACGGTTCCGTCACCGGCCCTGCCGACGCTCCATTCACCGTCACGATCAACAGCCTCCAAGGCTTGGCTTATATCGCCACGCGCCCGGGTGATGTCGGGTTCGCCCGCGCCTATGTCACCGACGGCATCACGGTTGAAGGTGAACACCCAGCGCACCCTTATGGCATCTTCGACGCACTCCACGTCATGTATGACAAATTCACCAAGCCGGACGCCAAGACCCTGGCGCGCGTCGTGCGTTCGCTGGCGTCCATGGGTGCGTTCCAGATTCAACCGGTTCCCGACGTCGAGCGTGCCTCTTGGTTGCGACGCAAGCTGCACGAGGGTCTGTCCAAGCACTCCAAGGAACGCGACGCCGAGGTGATCTCTGACCACTACGACGTGGGTAATGATTTCTACGAGCTCTTCCTCGGCGACTCCATGACCTACACCTGTGCTTACTACCCCTCCCCCGATGCCACTCTCGATGAGGCGCAGGAGAACAAATACCGCCTTATCTTCGACAAGTTGCGGCTCAAGGAAGGCGACCGCCACCTCGACGTCGGCTGCGGCTGGGGCGGCATGGTGCGCTACGCCGCCAAGCGCGGAGTGAAGTCCCTAGGCGTGACATTGTCCAAGGAACAGGCCGAGTGGGGCCAGGCCAAGATCAAGGAAGAGGGCCTTGAAGACCTCGCCGAGATCCGCTTCATGGATTACCGCGACGTCACCGAGGAGGGCTTCGACGCCATCTCCGCCATCGGCCTGCTCGAGCATATCGGGGTGAAGAACTACCCCGATTTCTTCCGCTTCCTTAACGGCAAGCTGAAACCCGGCGGACTCATGCTCAACCACTGCATTACCTACCCGGATAACCACAAAACCCCCAAGGGCGGCTTCATCGACCGCTACATCTTCCCCGATGGCGAGCTGTCCGGCTCCGGCACCATTACCAAGTGCATGCAGGACGCCGGATTTGAAGTCGTGCATACCGAGTCCCTGCGCTTCGACTACATGCGCACGCTCCACGATTGGTGCGAGAACCTCAAAGACACATGGGAGGAAGCCTGCTCCCTGGTAGGCCTGCCCACTGCGCGCCTGTGGGCCATCTACATGGCCGGCTCCGAGTGGGGCTTCGAGCACAACATCATCAACCTCTACCACTTCCTGGGCGTCAAGCTGGGCGACGCCGGCTCCCGCGCCGGTGTGCCTGAGCGCCGCTGGTGGGAAGATTCGCGCTTTTAGGAGGAAAAATGGTGTCTCGTTTCGTTAACCGAATCAGTAATCACCGCAGTGTCGACGCCGTGGAGGTCCCGCCGGTGGGTTGGAAGGCGCACCGGGAGGGCGTCGATAAGCTCCTGCGCAGCTTCCGCGCCGTGCCGAAGGATAAGCGCGTGCGCCTGGCCAAAAAGACCTCGAACCTCTTCCGCGGCCGCAGCGGCGAGCAAGCGGGGCTGGACGTCTCCGGCCTGGGAGGTGTCATTGAGGTCGACCCCATTGCGCAGACTGCCGAGGTCCAGGGCATGTGCACCTACGAAGACCTAGTCGATGCCACCTTGCCGCATGGCCTCATGCCTTTCGTGGTGCCACAGCTGAAAACCATTACGCTCGGCGGTGCGGTGACGGGCATGGGCGTGGAGGCCACGAGCTTCCGTGACGGCCTACCCCACGAATCGGTGCTGGAGATGGACATCCTTACCGGAACCGGGGAGATTGTCACCTGCTCACGCGAGGAGAACGTCGATCTCTTCCGCCTCTTCCCCAACTCTTACGGCTCTCTGGGGTACGCGGTGCGCCTCAAGATTGAGCTGCGCGCGGTGAAACCCTATGTGGAACTGCGGGAAGTGCGCTTCCACGACGTCGACTCACTCGCACGCGTGCTTGACGACGTCTCCCGTACCCACACCTACAACGACCAGGACCTCCACGGGCTCGATGGGGTGGTCTTCTCCCCAAACGAGGCATACCTTGTCATGGCGCGTTTTACGGATGAGGAGGGGCCGACCTCGGACTACACGAGGGACAAGATCTTTTATCGCAGCCTCCAGCATGCCCGCGGTATCCGCCACGACCGCCTGACGGTGCGCGATTACATCTGGCGCTGGGATACCGACTGGTTCTGGTGCTCCCGCGCCTTCGGGGCACAAAACCCGCGGGTACGCAAAGTGTGGCCGCGTGAGCTGCGGCGCAGCTCCTTCTATTGGAAGCTGGTGCGCTTGGACCGCAAGTACGAACTTGAATACAACTTCATTAAGAAGCCCAAGGGCCTTCCCCGCGGCGAGCGAGTAGTGCAAGACATCGAGGTCACTCCGGATAACTTGCCTGAGTTCCTGCGTTGGTTCTTTAAGGCCTCCGATATTCAGCCGGTGTGGCTCTGCCCAATCCGGCTACGCGATGGTGTGGAGGACCTCATCGGTACTGGTGACATCGCGGCCGATTCACCTGATCCCTGGCCGCTTTACCCGCTGCTGCCGGGCCAGACCTGGGTCAACGTGGGTTTCTGGTCCGGGGTGGAGGGCAATCACGTCGACCCCACCGCTCCCGGCAATGGCGCCTTCAACCGCATCATTGAGGCCAAAGTCAGCGAACTCGGTGGGCACAAGTCCCTGTACTCAGAGGCCTTCTATTCCCCCGAAGAGTTTGCGTCACTCTACGGCGGCGAACTGCCCGCACACATCAAGGCAGTGACCGACCCGGACAACCGCTTCCCGAGCCTCTACGACAAGACGGTCAACGATGCTTAAGATGGGCGCCTAAACAGCCCGACCCCCATCACCAGGATCTCATCCCTGGTCATGGGGGTCTTGCTAGATTCGGGCGGGGTTACGCAACAGCGTCCACACGAACGAAACCATTGTCAGCCAGGGACTTCATCATGCGGTCAACAGCAGCCTGATCGGTGTCCGGGTTGTAGGACTCAAGGAAAACGATGTGGGCAGTCGTGGTGCCTTCGAAGCGGATGGTCATGAATTCATGGCCCAGTTCCTCGGTGGCGAGGAAAAGCTCGCGTTCCACGGCCTTCTGTGGGCTCAGCTCTGCACCCGGCTGGGCAGACGGCGCGTTCTCACCGGCGGTGGCATTTTCCACGTGTGCGGCAGCGGCCTGGGAGTGCACGCCGTTGTCATCGAGCGGCGCGGCGAGGCCAAACAGCGACATAATGGTGGCCATAAAACCCGCGACGATCTGGCTGATAAAGGTCATGAACTTCTCCTTAAACTGGCATGCAGTATTTCTGAGAAAGAAGTCTATCACCTCATGGATTTATAAGCTAGCCGGACACTAGCAGGGAACTGGTGAAACTCCAGCAGCGCACTAGCAGGACACAAGCAGGGCGCTAGCGGGACGCTAGCAGGACGCCAGTAGGACGCTAGCCGTAGCGGAGCATTGGAACCTTTTAAGAAATGCCTTTTGCGACCCCGATTCGGCAAATCCCCAGGTCACCGCATAAAAATTCGGCCATAAGGTGCCTCTTAAAAGGCATTAGTACCTTTTGCAAACCTCCCGCGACAAAACCCCAGGTCAACACATAACAACCCGACCATATGGTGCCCCTCAAAAGGCATTAGCACCTTTTGCAGCCCAGAGAGAAGCCGCGCAGACCCAATGCCCCCCCCAGCAACCGCGCACCCTCGCTTCCCCCAGAACAGCCAAGCGCCCCCGCCGCCTTCCAGCACCACGGCCCCGGCGACCATGCGCGGGCAAAAACGCCACAACCCTCCCACAGACCACCGAAATGGTGGCCCCGTGGGAGGGTGTGCAGTTAGGTTCTCCGCGAACCGAGAAACGATTTACTTGGTGGTGGCGGTGCCGCCAGCAGCCTCGATCTTCTCGACAGCAGACTTGGAGAACTTGTCAGCGGTGACATTCAGCTTAACGTTGATGTCGCCGTTGCCCAGAACCTTGACCGGCTGGTTAGCGCGGACGAGGCCAGCAGCTGCAATATCAGCAACGGTGATGTCGCCGCCCTGTGCAAACTTCTCAGCCAAGTCAGCAACGTTAACTACCTGGTACTCAACGTGGTTCGGGTTCTTGAAGCCCTTGAGCTTCGGCAGACGCATGTGCAGCGGCATCTGGCCACCCTCGAAAGCAGCGGAAACCTGCTTGCGAGCACCGGTGCCCTTGGTACCGCGACCAGCGGTCTTACCCTTGGATGCCTCACCGCGGCCGACGCGGGTCTTGGGCTTGTTGGAGCCTGCGGCCGGGCGCAGGTCGTGGAGCTTGATGATATCAGCCATGGTTTACTCCCCTGCCACTTCTTCGACGGTGACCAGGTGACGCACCTTGTGAACCATGCCGCGGATGATCGGGGTGTCCTGCTTAACAACAGAGTGACCGATGCGCTTGAGGCCAAGAGCCTCAATGTTGGCGCGGTGGTTCGGCTTGGTGCCCACAAGGCCCTTCACCTGAGTAATCTTCAGAGCCATTGCTTATGCCTCCTGACCTGCGCGCTTGCGCAGCATCTGGGCTGGCGTGACCTCTTCGAGGGACTTGCCACGACGTGCGGCAACTTCCTCGGGGCGAACCAGCTGCTTGAGGCCGTCCACGGTAGCGCGGACGACGTTGAGAGCGTTGTCGGAGCCCAGGGACTTCGACAGGATGTCCTGCACGCCAGCGCACTCAAGCACCGGACGAGCAGCACCACCGGCGATAACACCAGTACCCGGAGCGGCCGGCTTCATCATGACGATGCCAGCTGCGTCGCGACCCTGAACCGGGTGGGTAATGGTGCCAGCAATCATCGGGACGCGGAAGAAGTTCTTGCGAGCCTCTTCTGCACCCTTCTGGATTGCGGCCGGGACTTCCTTGGCCTTGCCGTAGCCGACGCCAACCATGCCCTGGCCGTCGCCAACGACGACGAGAGCGGTGAAGGACATGTTGCGGCCACCCTTAACGGTCTTGGAGACGCGGTTGATGGTCACAACGCGCTCGATGTACTTATCGCGCTCGTTGTCCTGCTGGTTGCGGCGGTCGTTACGACGGCCGTTGTTGCGACCCTTGCGGTCGTTGTTGTTCTCGGCGGAGCGTCCGCCGTCACGCTGTTCACGGTCCGACATTAGGCGTTCCTTCCGTTGATGTTTCCGTGTGCCTTAATCATTAGAACTGCAGACCACCTTCGCGAGCGGCGTCGGCCAGCGCAGCAACGCGGCCGTGGTACTTGTAGCCTGCACGGTCAAAGACGACCTGCTCGATGCCAGCGGCCTTGGCGCGCTCAGCGATGAGCTCGCCTACCTTGGCAGCCTTGGCCTTCTTGTCGCCCTCGAGTGCGCGCACGTCGGCTTCCATGGAGGAAGCAGCAGCCAGGGTGTGGCCGGCCAGGTCGTCGATGACCTGGACGTGCATGTGGCGGGAGGAGCGGTGAATGACCAGACGCGGTGCCTCAGGGGTGCCGCGGAGGGTCTTACGGATGCGGAAGTGGCGGCGCGCGCGTGCTTCACGACGACGCGAGGAAATGTCCTTGCCAACCGGGGTGCGCTTTGCGTTTTCAGTGTTAGCCATTGCTTACTTACCCGTCTTTCCGACCTTGCGGCGGACCTGCTCGCCGTCGTAGCGAATACCCTTGCCCTTGTAAGGATCGTCCTTACGCAGGCGGCGGATGTACGCGGCGACCTGTCCAACCAGTTGCTTGTCAATACCAGATACGGAGAGCTTGGTTGCGCCGTCCACAGCGAAGGTGATGCCCTCCGGAGCCTTAATAAGGATCGGGTGGGAGTAGCCCAGAGAAAACTCCAGGTCCTTGCCCTTCTGCTGGACACGGTAACCGACACCGAAGATTTCCATCTTCTTGGTGTAGCCCTCGGTCACGCCAACAACGGCGTTGTTGACCAGGGAGCGAGACAGACCGTGCAGAGCGCGGTTCTTGCGGTCGTCATCCGGACGGGAGACCTTGATCTCATCGTCCTCGACAGCTGCGGTGATCGGCTCCGGCAGCTCAACCTCGAGGGTGCCCTTGGAACCCTTCACGTTGACAACCTGGCCGTTGATGGTGATCTCGACGCCCTTCGGGACGGCGATAGGTGCTAGACCGATACGAGACATGTGTCAATCCTCCCTTACCAGACGTAGGCGAGAACTTCTCCGCCTACACCCTTCTCCTGAGCCTGACGGTCGGTAAGCAGACCCTGGGACGTGGAAATAATGGCCACGCCCAGGCCGCCCAGAACCTGCGGCAGTTCGGTGGACTTTGCGTACACACGCAGACCCGGCTTAGACACGCGACGCAGACCCGAGAGGGAACGCTCACGGTTGTTGTACTTAAGCTCGAGGGACAGCTCGCGGCCCTCGACGGAGTAGTCAGCGATGTAGCCTTCCTGCTTCAAGATCTCGGCGATGTTCACCTTGAGCTTGGAGGTCGGCATCGACACGGAGTCGTGGTGCGCATTAGATGCGTTGCGCACGCGCGACAGCATGTCGGCAATAGGATCAGTCATAGTCATATGAGTGACCTGTAACCTTTCTCGTTGCGGTTCCCGTAAAACTCACCAAAGCGTTCTCCGTGTGATTTCGGGCTACTCACGCTCCCCACAGTCAATACCGTGAGGCGCTCGCCACCCTTTGATACAGACAACGGTCCGCTATCTACGGCGAGGGGCCTACAACAAAGTAGATGTGTTCAATTCTTCCGGCTTGGCACATTTCCGCTGTTCGCGCACTATTTTCTCAGTGCGGGATGAGGAAAAATGCAAGTCCGTCGGCTTACTCTACCCGTTGACATGCTGTTTTCCAAAACGCGTTAGCATTGTTGGTTATGAGTGAAGAACAAGACCCCATCCGTACGGCACACCAGTGGCTTGAGGAGGCCGCAGTGCTTGTCGACGTCTCCTCGGCCGACGCCACCGCCCTCATCAAAGAGCTGCTTGACCTCACCAAAGACGTGGCCCATACCCAATCCCGCCCCGCTGCCCCGCTGACGGCGTATTTGGTTGGTTTGGCCTCGAAGGACGTCGACGAGGCCCGCGCTCACATCGCCACCTTGAAGGAGGCCCTCAACCGATGAGCGGGCGCATCAACGCCACCTTTGCGGTGACCAAGGTGCGCCTCGATGAGGAGGGCCAGGTCACCCAGGCCGATACCCGCGGCGATACCGTCGCCGGCGAGGAACCCCTGGAGATTCGCGTCGGCGGCCAGACGCTTACGACGACGATGCGCACGCCCGGCCACGATGTCGAGTTGGCCCACGGCTTCCTCCACTCCGAAGGACACATTGAGAAGGTTAGCGACGTTCAGGAGGCCCGCTACTGCGCCGGCGCGTCCGTGGATGGCCGCAATCCTTATAACCTTCTCGACGTGGAGCTCGCCCACCCCCATGCGCTAACCCTTGCAGATCTTCGCCTCACCACAACCACCTCTGCCTGCGGCGTGTGTGGCACCTCCTCTATTGAGGCGCTCATGAAGCAATCGCGCTACGAGATTCCGCACGTGCCGGTGGACCCGAGGGTCGTCGCTCAGCTTCCCGACACCCTCAAACAAGAGCAGAGGCAGTTCCGCAAGACCGGCGGCATCCACGCCGCGGGCGCGTTTACCCTTGACGGCGAACCTGTCGTCGTCCGCGAGGACGTGGGCCGCCACAACGCCGCCGACAAGGTCATTGGCCACCTGCTCATGGAAGATATGCTCCCCGCCAGCGACCTCATCCTGGTCATGAGCTCGCGCGCCAGCTTCGAGCTCGTCAACAAGGCAGCGATGGCCGGCTTCGGCATGCTCGTCGCGGTCTCCGCAGCCTCATCGCTGGCGGTTGAGACCGCGCGGGAGACCGGCATGGCGCTCGTGGGCTTTGCCCGCGGTGACCGCTTCAACCTCTATTCGGGCGAGCTTAGTCGCGGTACGCTTCCGGGCCGGAGTTAAGCCAGGCATACACGCCACCAATAAGGAAGCCGCCGCCGATAAGGTTGCCGACCCACACGATGGACCAGTTGAGCAGCACCGCGCCGAGGGTAAAGCCCTCCGGCAGCGGGCTGGCGCAGAAGAAGGTCAGCAGCATGAGGCAGAAGTTCGCAATCACGTGCTCCAGGCCCAAGCCCACGAAGCAGGCAATGATAGGCACGATGACGAAAAACTTGGACACGATGTCCTTGGCAAAGACGCCACCCACAATCGCCATGTTGACCACGAAGTTAGCCAGGATGGCCTCCACGAACATACCGCCCGGGCCCTTGGTCAGCTTGCCCATCGATAGCGTGGCAATGAGGTGATTCGGATCCATACCGCCCAGCTTCGCCGACACCCCCATGGCAGCGGCAAAGAGCACGACGCCCACCAAGTTAAACAGGGTGGTGACGACCAAGAGCCACATGCCCTTGCCCCAGCTCACGTGTTTGTTCACGGCGCCATAGACCATGTACATCATGTTGCCGGTAGCCAGGTCCGCGCCCAGAATGACGATGGCAAACAGGCCCAAGCCGAATAGGCAGGCAAAGACGAGCGAGCCCATGCCTTCCATATGCTTCTCGACGCCCATTCCCAGCACCGCCGCAAACGCCGTACCGATGGCCAGGTACACGCCCGCCAAGGTAGAGCGGACAGCAAAGCGGGAGAAGGACTGATCTAGGAGCGTGACCTTCTTCGTCACGGCCGCCGCAGCAGCATCATTCAAGGACATCGATTACCTCGCACGATTGAGATTTCAGAGACGTTTGTATCGTACTCCTCCGCACGCGCCGCAGGTCAATCACTGACCTACAATGAACAATTGCAATCACTTTTCACTTATGAAAACCTTGTGGGATGACACCCTTCCTGTCTGTCCAGCACCTCAGCTACGGCTACTCCGCCCGCGCTGAGGTTGTTCGCGATATATCCTTCGACCTCGCCCCAGGGCTCACCGTCCTCCTCGGCGCAAATGGCGCGGGGAAAAGCACACTCATGCAGCTCATCGCCGGTGAGCTACGCCCGCCGACAGGAACCATCTTCGTGGGTGGTGAAGACGTCCGCCGTTCCGACTCGTGGCGGCAGCGCATCGGCTGGGTTCCGCAACGCAGTGTCTTTGATCCGGCGCAACGCGCAGTGGATTTCGTAGCAGACGTTGGATGGCTGCGCGGACTGGACCGCGCAACAGCACGCCACCACGCGGTCAACGCCTTGCGGATAATGGGCTTGGAGGAACACAGCACTACTCGCCTACGCGCGATTTCCGGTGGAATGCAGCGCCGCGCCATGGTCGCGGCGGGCATTGTCCACGAGCCAGATGTGCTGCTTCTCGACGAACCCACCGCAGGCCTCGACCCACACCATCGGTCCTCGCTCATCCGCGCACTGCGTGACATGGCCTCGAACGGCACCAGTGTCCTCATGTCTACGCACATCGCGGCTGATATGGACTCCGCCGATCGCGCGCTCATTCTTCATCGTGGGTGCATCGCAGCCGATTCTTCTGTTGCAGATTTCATCGAAAGGTATGACTCCGTAGAGCAAGGATTCTGTACCGTCACCGAACAAGCTACCGACGGGACACAGGGAGGGGCTGCTGTGTGAGACGCCTTCGCTTCATTCCTGTTGTACTCTTCACCGCGCTGCTGAGTTTTGCCTCTGCGCGGGGCAGTAACGTCGCCGGTTCCTGGCCAGAGGCCACCGCAATCTGTGTGGTTGTCGCCGCGGCTACAGGCGTACTTCTCGCAAGTATTGCTGCATGGGACTCAGGAAGCCAGGACGCTACGTTTCTGCGCTCCACATCCACCTCGCGCGCTCGCACAGCAGCACTTCTCGTCGGCCCGGCGTTGGCGTGGGGACTGGCCAGCATTCTTATCGGCTTCATAATCCTGGCAGGGTTTGTGTATACCGCGCCCGTGGGAGGCTCGCCGTGGTTCCTTGTCATCATCAGCAGCCTTGTGTGGGTTGTGCTATGTGCGGTTCTCGGCGCAGGCTTGGGCGTCCTTGTCCGACGCCGGCTTCTCACCGCGTTACTCGCAGCACTCCTCACGCTAGCTTTGTGCGTGGTATCGGCGTGTGCGGATTCCATACCGGCTTGCCCACGCTTTCTTTTCTTCCCCGGCAATGGGTACGAGCTGATCGCTCGGCAGCCACGGGTGGCTTCGGCCGCAATTTCTGCCGTCATGGTGGTAGCCCTCAGTGCCTGTGTCCTTGCTGCACTGACACGCCACCACCCTGCCCCGCGTTACACCGCGCTGAGTTTTCTAGTCATCATCACCGTCGCCGCTGTTGGCTCCGCGGCAGTGGGGCCGCAGGGTACGCGGGCACGGGACACCACGGAGGCGTCGGCAAGCTGCACTCGGGATGCGAACACACAGCGATACTGCAGTTGGCCGGAGGACCACGCGCTTGTCGTAGCTGCAGACGCGCACTGGCAGGAATTCACGCAGGTGCTTGTCGACGCCGGCCTTCCTCCCCTCACCGGCACATACGGTCAACCTGGCTCGGAGCACTCCACGGAATTATCCCACACAGTTACTAGCCCAGCGGCCCTGTATACCCGCGTTTATGAAGCGCAAGCTGCGGCGCTGCGCGCTCAGCGCCCCTGCGAAGAAACCGCTGCCTCTCGCAACGCACACCAGGTGCTCTCGGACTGGGCCACGTATGCCTTCAGAACGCAGGACGACAGGTTTTCTACCCTCAGCGCGCAAGGCTCAACTACTCCCGCGCGTGCCTGGATTGAGAACGACCTGTCGCACCGTTCGCCCGCGGAACAAGCCAGGGCTCTGGCTCCCTTTGTTCACACCATACAGACGTGCGGCTCCGAGCTACCGCCACTGGGGGTTGCACAATGAACCCTTACCTGAGACTTCGCCGTTGGCCGGAGTTCTTCTTAATCCTCAGCCTTGGCGTGGTAGCGCAGTTCCTAGATAACCTGGCCGTACCACAGCTCTTCGGAGCGCCACTGAACCGTCCCGTGTTCGTTTTCAACCTGCTGCCACTGCTCGTCGCAGGCTCCATACTGGCGTTGCTGAGCAGTTCGTGGGACGAGAGATACGAGGCCGCAAGCACCGCCCGTTCGCTGCGCAAGGAGAAAGTTACCTTGTTGGGCTCGGCTGCCGCAGCGTGGACTGCAGTGTTTGGAATCGGATTGTTCCTTGGGGTGGTACCGATTCATTCTGTATCCACGATCTTTTTCTGCCTCGCTGTGGTTGGCCTCGTACTAGCGCTGCGTAGCCGCCTGAGCTCGAAGCCCTCTGCGGGAATTGCGCTCCCACTGTCGCTGCTGGCACCCCTTTTCCCCTGGTACGTGGGCGAGACCACGCCGCTGGGCAATTCCCTCGGCCAAGGTATGTCTCCCATCGTTGCCATCGTGTGCGCCGCCCTCTTCGTGGCAGGCGCGGCTACGTGGCTTCGCCACTAAAACGCAACAATCCCCCGGACTCCTTTCGGAGTGCCGAGGGATTGCCTCAAGCGCTATTTACTTGAACGGGAAGCCGAGCTCGCGCAGGAGCTTGCGGCCCTCTTCGTCGTTGGTAGCGGAGGTCACGACGGTGATGTCCATACCACGCGGGCGGTCCACCTTGTCGATGTCGATCTCGTAGAACATGGTCTGCTCGGTAAGACCGAAGGTGTAGTTGCCGTGGCCGTCGAACTGCTGGTCGGAGAGACCGCGGAAGTCGCGAATACGCGGCAGCGCGATGGTCAGCAGGCGGTCCAGGAACTCCCACATGCGGTCGCCACGCAGGGTGACGCGTGCGCCGATGGGCATGCCCTCACGGAGCTTGAAGTTAGCGATGGACTTCTTGGCGCGACGTACCTGCGGCTTCTGGCCGGTAATCGCGGTGAGGTCCTCGATAGCGCCGTTGATCAGCTTGGAGTCGCGGGCAGCGTCGCCCACACCCATGTTGACAACGACCTTGGTGACGCCCGGAATCTGCATCACGTTGTCGTACTTGAACTCTTCGTTGAGAGCCTTCTTGATTTCCTCGCGGTAGCGGGTCTTCAGACGCGGAGTGTAGTTCTCGCTCATTTTAGATGTCCTTCCCGTTGCTACGTGCGATGCGGACCTTCTTGCCGTTTTCATCGAAACGGTAGCCCACGCGGGTCGGGTTGCCCTCGGAGTCCAGGATCGCAACGTTGGACACGTGGATCGGAGCTTCCTGGGTTACGATTCCGCCGGACTCGGCGCCACGCTCGGTAGCGGAGTTAGCAACGTGCTTCTTAACGCGGTTAACGCCCTCAACGAGGACCTTCTCACGCTTCGGGTATGCCTCGATGACCTTGCCCTTCGCGCCCTTGTCCGGGCCCGAAATAACAATCACCATATCGCCCTTATGAATCTTCATAAGACTAGATCACCTCCGGTGCGAGAGAAACGATCTTCATGAACTTCTTGTCACGAAGCTCGCGAGCAACCGGGCCGAAGATGCGGGTACCGCGCGGCTCGTTGTCACCCTTGAGAATAACTGCGGCGTTTTCATCGAATGCGATGTAGGAGCCGTCCGGGCGACGGGTCTCCTTCTTGGCGCGGACGACGACAGCCTTGACGACATCGCCTTCCTTTACGTTGCCACCCGGGGTGGCTTCCTTGACAGTGGCGACAACAACGTCACCAATGCCAGCGAAACGTCGAACGGAGCCACCGAGAACGCGGATGACGAGAATCTCTCGTGCACCGGAGTTGTCGGCGACGCGCAGACGCGATTCTTGCTGAATCACTATGGGTCTCCTGACCTGGATTAACGTGCGTCAAGATTTCCGTCCTTGACGCACCTGGTCTACTTACTTACGTGGCATAGGTTGTGCGACGAACGCGCTGTTGACAGCGGTCGAAGGGTCTCGGTGCGGCGATTCGGAAACGCATCGCGCTGCACCGACCGGCCATATGCAACCCGTTTATTCAACCATGCCCTACCCCATTTCCCCAAATCACGCGTCTGCGCCACGCGCTCTCCCCCGCCCCGGACCACCCACGCCCTCCGCGCCAGGCCACCCACGTCCTCCGCGCCAGGCTATCCACCGCCCTTCAGGTCTGCACCTGTGGAAATGCGCATCGAGAATGCATTCCCTCGATACTATGGGCTCTATGAACAGCATCGTGTGTAGAGAAGGACTCGTTGTGGTGACCACTCGGGCCAAGGAGGAGCGACAACTATGACGTATTCACTGCGCACAGCCATCCTGCATGGCCTTCTTTTTGCCCTCGTTGCGGTGTCGTTCATCCTGCCGGTCATCCTCGGAGCCGGCGCTCTGTTACCGGTGCCAGTTGCTGCGTGGACCTCGGTGGTTGTTGCTGGCCTCGCGCTTGTCGACGCCTCCTTCCACGCCTTTTCCCCCACCCAGCGTCCCACGCGCGGGCTGCGCTTGAACTCAGCGCTCGGCGCCCTCGTCCTCATAGCGGGTTGGCTGGTGTGGAACCACCTCTACAGCACTATCGACGCCACAGCAGCTACCCCCTACCGCATCGGCACTTTCCTACTTGGGGTAGGCGCGGTGCTCAGCGTGTTCTGCATCGCCATCGCGTCCATCAAGCGCTAAGACCAGCCTGGCGTACTAGGGAAATGGCGTCGCAGCAGCGCTGCAATCTCTCCAACATCAAGTTCTCCCCGAGCACTCCTACAGAGAATGTCGAAGAACTCATCGTCCGGGACTCTAAAGGAATCGAGACCGTGGGCCTTCAGCATCAGCGTTGCAAGGTAGAGGTCTACTCGCTTATTTCCATCAATAAACGGGTGTCCGTCTTCAATAGAGGAGATAAGCGCAGCTGTCTTTGAAAAAGCATCTGGGTAGAACTCATGTCCGCCAAAGGTCGAAAACGGACGTTGAAGTGCAGCATCGACCAGCCCCCAATCTCGGGCGACAAACCCTAACTCTTCAAGCAAGGGTTTGATTACCTCGAGCGAGAAGACCTGCCTGATGTCCATTAGCCCTTAAGCATCCTTGAGACGCTCTAGTAGTTCGGAACGGTACTCAGAGATATCCGCAAAATGGCGGGCTACGTAGTCTCTAGCTACCAGCTTCTCGAATTCTTTCTCAATAATCGACACCATGTACTGCTGCTTAGAAAGACCGGCCTGACCAGCCAGCAGCGTCAGATGTTTCGCTTGCTCTTCCGTAAGCCTCAGGTTGATTGACATATCTCAGTGATACCACAATGGCACCGCGCTTGGGATCGCAAAACCCCGGCACCGCAAGGTGCCGGGGTTCGTGCATCGTAAGAGGGCTAGGTTTTACTTAGCCTTCTCCACGATCTCGACGAGACGGAAGTGCTTGTCCTTGGACAGCGGGCGAGTCTCGGAGATGAGAACGCGGTCGCCAATGCCGGCGGTGTTCTCTTCGTCGTGCGCCTTAACCTTCTTGTTAGTACGCATAATCTTGCCGTAAAGGGCGTGCTGCTTGCGGTCCTCGAGCTCGACAACGATGGTCTTGTCCATCTTGTCGGAGACAACGATGCCGGTGCGGGTCTTGCGAGCGCCCTTTTCCTTCTTAGTGTTCACGTTTGCCTCACTCATGATTAAGCCTCAGCTCCCGGAGCAACGGACAGGCCCAGCTCGCGCTCGCGCAGAACGGTGTAGATGCGGGCGATGTCGCGCTTAACCGTGCCGATGCGGCGGTTGTTGGTCAGCTGGCCGGTGGCCTTCTGGAAACGAAGGTTGAAGAGCTCTTCCTTCGCGTCCTTCAGGCGGGTCTCCAGCTCAGCGTTGTCGAGCTCACGGAACTCGTGGGCGGGGGTACCGGTAGCCATTAGAACTGGTCCTCCTTCTTGATGATGCGGACCTTGCACGGAAGCTTCTGACCAGCGCGGCGCAGTGCCTCGATGGCGGTTTCCTCGTTCGGGTAGGTCATCTCGAAGAGGACGCGACCCGGCTTAACGTTGGCAACCCACTTCTCGACCGGGCCCTTACCGGAACCCATACGAACACCGAGCGGCTTCTGGGTCAGCGGGCGGTCCGGGAAGATGTTAATCCAGACCTTACCGCCACGCTTGACGTGGCGGTTGATGGCGATACGTGCGGCCTCAATCTGACGGTTGGTGATGTACGCCGGCTCAAGAGCCTGGATGGCGTAGTCACCGAAGTTGATGCGGTTACCGCCCTTGGACACACCCGAGCGGTTCGGGCGGTGCTGGCGACGGTACTTGACGCGCTTAGGAATCAGCATGGATTAGCCCTCCTGCTTCTGCTGTGCGCGCTGACGACGCTGGCCACCACGACGCGGACGACCGTTACGGTCACCGCGGCCACGGCCCTGCGCCGGAGCGTTCAGTTCGGACTCGCGCACGCCACCGACGACGTCACCCTTGTAGATCCACACCTTGATGCCGATGCGGCCGAAGGTGGTGTGGGCCTCTGCGGTGCCGTAGTCGATTTCGGCGCGAAGGGTGTGCAGCGGAACGCGACCCTCGTGGTAGCGCTCGGTGCGGGACATCTCAGCGCCGCCCAGACGACCAGACAGGAGGATCTTAATACCCTTAACCTGCGGCTGGCGCATAGCGGACTGGATGGCTTTGCGCATTGCGCGGCGGAAGGCCACGCGGTTTACCAGCTGCTCGGCGACGGACTGCGCAACCAGGGTTGCGTTGGCGTCAACCTGCTTGACCTCGAGGATGTTGAGGGCAACCATCTTGCCGGTGAGCTTCTCGAGCTCGCGGCGGATGCGGTCAGCCTCAGCACCGCGGCGGCCGATCACGATGCCCGGGCGGGCGGTGTGAATGTCGACGCGGACGCGGTCGCGGGTGCGCTCGATGACGACGTCGGCAATGCCGGCGCGGTCGAGGCCCTTCTCCAGGTACTGGCGGATCTTGATGTCTTCGGCTACGTAGTTGGCGTAGTCCTTATCGGCGTACCAGTGGGTCTTCCAGTCGGAAGTGATGCCCAAACGTAGGCCGTGAGGATGGATCTTCTGGCCCATTACTTGGCCCCTTCCTTCTGGCTCTCGACAACCACGGTGATGTGGCTGGTGCGCTTACGAATCATGAATGCGCGGCCCTGTGCGCGCGGCTGGAAACGACGCATGGTCGGACCCTCGTTGGCGTAGGCCTCGGAGATGACCAAGGTGCGCGGGTCCAGGCCGAAGTTGTTCTCAGCGTTGGCAGCTGCAGATGCAACAACCTTGGCAACCGGCTTAGCGGCGCCCTGCGGAGCGTACTTCAGGATTGCAAGTGCCTCGGATACGGACTTTCCGCGAACCAAGTCGATGACGCGGCGTGCCTTCATCGGGGTAACGCGGACGTAGCGAGCCGTTGCGGATGCGGAGGTGATGGTGTCACTCATCGCTTATCGACGTCCCTTCTTGTCGTCCTTGACGTGACCCTTAAAGGTCTTGGTGGGTGCGAACTCGCCAAGCTTGTGACCAACCATGGAGTCCTCGACGAACACCGGCACATGCTTGCGGCCGTCGTGGACGGCGAAGGTGTGACCGATGAAGTCGGGCAGGATGGTGGAGCGGCGAGACCAGGTCTTGATGACCTGCTTGGTGCCGGCCTCGTTCTGAGCATCTACCTTGTTGAGGAGGTGCTCATCGACGAACGGGCCCTTCTTCAGGCTGCGTGGCATTGTTTACCTCCTCTTAGCGCTTCTTGTTCGGGCGACGACGGCGCACGATCATGTTGTTCGAGTAACGGTTCGGGTTGCGGGTGCGGCCTTCCTTGTGGCCCCACGGCGACACCGGGTGGCGACCACCCGAGGTCTTACCCTCACCACCACCGTGCGGGTGGTCGACCGGGTTCATAACGACACCGCGGACGGTCGGGCGGACGCCCTTCCAGCGCATACGGCCGGCCTTGCCCCAGCGGATGTTCATCTGCTCGGCATTGCCAACCTCACCGACGGTGGCGCGGCAACGGATGTCGACGCGACGGATCTCGGAGGACGGCATACGCAGGATTGCGTACTTGCCTTCCTTACCCAGCAGCTGGATGGAGGCACCAGCGGAGCGAGCCAGCTTAGCGCCAGCGCCCGGCTTGAGCTCCACAGCGTGGATGGTGGTACCGGTCGGGATGTTGCGCAGCGGCAGGTTGTTGCCCACCTTGATATCTGCGTTCGGGCCGGACTCGACGACGGTGCCCTGCTTCAGGCCCTTCGGGGCGATGATGTAGCGCTTCTCGCCATCTGCGTAGTGCAGCAGGGCGATGTTAGCGGTACGGTTCGGGTCGTACTCGATGTGAGCGACCTTTGCAGGGATGCCGTCCTTGTCGGTACGACGGAAGTCGATGAGACGGTAACGGCGCTTGTGTCCACCGCCGATGTGGCGGGTGGTGATGCGGCCGTAGTTGTTACGACCACCAGTCTTGCTCAGCGGGCGCAGCAGGGACTTCTCCGGAGTGGAACGAGTGATTTCCTCGAACTGAGACACGGAGGATGCGCGGCGACCCGGAGTTGTCGGCTTGTACTTACGAATAGCCATAATTCTTCCTTTTCCTTATCGGCTCTTTAAGCCGTTCTGCTAGCTAGCAGAACCGCCGAAGACGTCGATGGAGTCGCTGCCTTCACGGAGCGTCACGTAGGCGCGCTTGGTGGACTTACGCTGACCGTAACCGGTGCGGGTGCGCTTACGCTTACCTGCACGGTTGACGGTGTTGACGGAAGCAACCTTCACGCCGAAGATCTGCTCTACGGCATCTTTAATCTGGGTCTTGTTGGAGTCCGTGGAGACGTAGAACGTGTAGACGTTCTGCTCCATCAGGCCGTAGGACTTCTCGGACACAACCGGTGCGATGATGACGTCGCGCGGGTTAGCGAGCTTAGCCATTACTTCTCCTCCTTAGCTTCCTCGGCGCCGCCGGTGGCGCGCTCGACGAAGGTGTGCAGAGCCTCAACGGAGAACACAACGTCGTCCGAGTAGAGAACGTCGTAGGTGTTCAGCTGGCCGGCGTCCAGGATCTGGACGTTCGGCAGGTTGTTGGCGCTGCGGCGAGCATTAATGTCCTCGCGGCCGATGACCAGAAGAACGTTCTTGCGGTCGGTGAGGCGCTCGATGAAGGCCTTGGCCTGCTTGGTGGACGGGGTCTGACCCGGGACGAGCTCCTCGATGACGTGGATGCGCTCGTTACGTGCACGGTCAGACAGTGCACCGTAGAGAGCAGCCTTGATCATGCGCTTCGGGGTGCGCTGGGAGTAGTCGCGCGGAACCGGGCCATGCACGGTGCCACCGCCGGTGTAGTGCGGTGCACGGATGGAGCCCTGGCGGGCGCGACCGGTGCCCTTCTGGCGGAACGGCTTACGGCCACCGCCGCGAACCTCGCCGCGAGTCTTGGTCTTGTGGGTGCCCTGGCGAGCAGCAGCGAGCTGAGCGTTGACAACCTGGTGCATCAAAGCGATGGATGCTTCGGTGTCAAAGAGCTCGGCCGGCAGCTCAACAGAGCCGTTGGTCTTACCGTCAGCGGTCTGGACGTCTAGCTTGAGGTTGCTCATGCGTGTGCACCGCCCTTCACTGCGGTCTTAACGGTGACGAGGCCACCGCGCGCACCAGGGACAGCGCCCTTGATGAGCAGCAGGTTGGACTCGGCATCAATCTTCTGAATCTTCAGGTTCTGGGTGGTCACGCGGTCCTGGCCCATGCGGCCAGCCATGCGCTTACCCTTGAAGACGCGGCCCGGGAACGAAGCGCCACCGATACCGCCGACGCGGCGGTGAGCAGCCTGGTTACCGTGGGCAGCGCCCTGGCCTGCGAAGCCGTGGCGCTTCATGGCGCCGGCGTAGCCGTGGCCCTTGGTGGTGCCGGTGACGTCAACGAAGGTCACGCCCTCGAAGATATCCACCTTGACCTCCTGACCCACCTCGTATGCAGAGGTGTCATCCATGCGGATTTCAGCCACGTGGCGGCGCGGGGTCACGCCAGCCTTCTTGAAGTGACCAGCGGCCGGCTTGTTGGCCTTGCGCGGGTCCTTCTCACCGAAGGCAATCTGGATGGCGTCGTAGCCATCGGTTTCTTTCGTGCGGATCTGGGTAACCACGCACGGCCCAGCCTCGACGACGGTGACCGGCACAACGCGGTTCTCCTCGTCGAAGACCTGGGTCATGCCGAGCTTGGTGCCCAGAATGCCCTTGATCTCGTTTTCACTCATAATTAGTTCTCCACCAAATACGTTGTGTCGATCGCTTACTGGATATTCACGTCGACGCTTGCCGGAAGGTCGATGCGCATAAGAGCGTCAACGGTCTTCGGGGTCGGGTCGAGAATGTCGATGAGGCGCTTGTGAGTGCGCATCTCGAAGTGCTCGCGAGAGTCCTTGTACTTGTGCGGAGAACGAATAACGGCGTATACGTTCTTCTCGGTTGGGAGCGGCACCGGACCAACAACACGAGCACCCGTACGGGTTACGGTCTCAACGATCTTCTTTGCAGAAGCGTCGATAGCCTCGTGGTCGTAGGCCTTCAGCCGAATGCGGATCTTTTGTCCCGCCACGCTTATCCTCTTCCTCGCTTCCCCACTTTCACATTCCCGGCCTTTCCGGGGCGTGAAGCGGTGGGAAATTGCTTCTCGATTTCTCTATAACGTTGTCCGGGCATGGAGCCTTGGCACAACGCCAGTTGTCTGACTGTCATGACGACCATGAGATACAGCGCTAGGCAAATGCCCAGCCCGTGCAGTGCTCATGACGGGGTACAAGACCCGTAGTCAAAGTCAATAGGAAGAAGACTGGGGCGTTCGATCACAGATCTGCAACCAAAGTCTTATTCATATACTGCCGCTGTTTATTTGCCATGCTCCTTCTCCGGTCCATCGTCTCGGGGGTGTCTCTGCTCAAACGCGGACCTAGCCCGATCAGATGACCTTCGAGTGTGACTCGTTGAAGCCTCACAACAAAGGTGTCATGTTCGCTTTACCAGCAACAACGCCCTACAAGCTTGTGCCTGCGGCTACGTTGCTGTGTTAAAGCAACCCCTGTATTTAAGCATGTAACCTCCCGTTTTCCAAACCGCTACGAAAACCGTGCCCAAAGTCACGTTTCAGCCAAAGTTTGTCTCCCCCACCCCACAGGGTCCGAGTTCAGCGATAAGCTCGGGGACAGCGACCACATGCCGCTCGACTAATCACCCAACCCAAGAATTGAGAAGGTTTCACCATGGCTGACAACACCACCCCGAAGGACGTTGCTGAGAAGACCGAAGCTACTACCCCGGCTCCTGCCCCAGAGCGCAACAAGAACCTCGAGACGGAGTTCGGCACCACCCGCATTGACGACGTCGTGGTGTCCAAGATCGCTGGTATCGCCGCCCGCGAGGTCTCCGGCGTGGCCGCCCTGGGCGGTGGCGGTGCCCGCATGATGGGATCCATCCGCGAGTCCTTCGGTGCCTCCGAGGATGTCCGCCAGGGTGTCTCCGTGGAGGTTGCTAATGGCACCGCTTCCATTGATATCGCCATCATCGCTGAGTACGGCGTGGCTATCCACGAGCTGGCCGAGGCTATTCGCCGCAACATCATGAATGCTGTAGAGCGCATGACCGGCCTGTCCGTTGACCGCGTCGACGTGGTGGTTCACGATGTCAAGCTGCCGCGCGAGGAGCAGGAATCCGAGGACACCACTCCGGCCGTCACGCAGGGCCAGGCTTAAGTGAGCCAGCAGACCCCACAACTCACGGCGGAGGCCGCGCGGGCGATTGTGGAGGCGGTGACGGGACTGAGGGGCGTCGCCAAGCTCAGCCCCGGCCGTTTCGGCGAAGTGGCCCTGCTCTTCCCGGGCGAGCGTATCCACGGCATCTCCCGGCCCACACCGCGCGATGATACCTACCTTGAGCTGCACGTTGTCGTTGATGTCAGTAGTGACGTCGTCCTCGCCGAGCTTGGCGACGCCATCCGCGACACCGTCCGCAGCACCTGGCCCGCCGCACGTACCGTTGACGTCGTCTTCGCCGATGCAGTTGACTCTGCTGCCTCCCCACAGAACTAAAGGAAAACCATGAAGAATTACACCTCCCTCGGCGTTCTCGCCGGCTTGGTTCTCGCCTTTTTCATCTACCTCGGCGTCTGGTACGTCGTTCTCGCGGTGCTTCTAGCCGCGATTGGCGGCGTGGTTGGCGCGCACTTCGATGGCCGCATCGACCTCACCGCCGTATGGAAAGGCGTGGTTGGCCAGGATAGAGGCCAAGGCTAGTGACGACTCCGTTCGACGACACAGGCCGCACCCAGTTCTCACTGCGAGCGATGGAAAAGGTCATTAGCTCCGCCATTGCCAGTGTGCCGGGAACCGCGGCTGTCGACGCCAAACTAGCCGGCCTTGCTGGCCGAGCCTTTCCGCGCGTCATGGCACAGATGGATCCGGATACGAAGGTCGTGGCGGTTGATGCTGACATTGCCGTGTACTGGCCGTCGCCGGTGACGGATGTGGCGTCGGCAGTGCGCACCGCGGTATCGCAGGCCGTGCTGGACTTTACTGGCTTTCGCACGACCCGCGTCAACGTGACCGTTGGTGGCGCGGTGGCCGGTGAACGCACCTCCGCGCTTGAAGTAGCTGCGCGCAGGCCGCTCGCTGCACGCGTTCCGGCCTCCGTGACGCCCCGTGAGCTCAAGCCCGTGACGACCTCGCGTGGCGTGGCTGTTCGCCAGATTGCTACTCCTACCCCAGCCTCTGTGCGGGGCGTTGAGGCGCCAGTGGAAACGACGGTACGGTCGGTGGGCTTGCTGGGCGATGTCCCCGTGCGGGCCTCCGGCTTTGCTCCTTCGACGCAGCGCTACGAGTCGTTGCGGCCAATTAGCGCTGCTCCCCAGCAACGCCTGCGCAACGTCCACACTCCCCCGCCGGTAGCCGTGCGGCCGGTGGAGATGCCTGGTGAATTCCGCCTGCAGCGCGTTGAGACTCCTCGTCCGGTCCAGCCGCGTTCGGTCGAGGCACCCCACCCAGTGCAGCCGCGCCGCGTGTCCGCACCGCAACCGACTGCGCTGCAGCCGGTGGAGATTCGTCCGTCGGCGGACTTCACCCGCCGGGTTGACGTTCCCCGTCCGGCCCCGTTGCGTGCCATTACCATTGCCCCGTTCGGCGAAGGAGCCCACCATGAGTGAGAAGACTCTGCCGGTCACGTTAGGCCAGCGCCCGAAGGCCTCACCGCCGGCGCGTACGTGGACTGTCATCTTGGGCATCGTGTTGCTTGCCGCCGCCGTAGTTGCGGGCCGGGAGGCCTGGGTAGTCGGCGCGGACGAGGGCGGGCAGTCCTGGCTGCAGCCCTTTATCGACGTCATGTCGAAACCCGACGTTGAGACATGGATGCTTATCGGCGGTGGTATCGGCATTGTGGTGGGTCTCATACTGCTGTGGGCGGCCTGCGCGCCGCGTAAGACGACGCATGTGCGGATCGCCTCGTCGGAGGCGTCCATGTGGCTGCGCGCGGTGGACATCGCGCGTATTGCCTCTGCTGCCGCTCGCCGCGTTCCGGGTGCTAGTGCCGCGCGCAGCCGGGCCAAGATATCCGCCAACCGCGCCAGCCTTATTGTCACGGCCACGGGTGACCTAGAGGATGCACAGCTCAAGGAACGCGTCACCGATGCGGTAGAAGCCGCGCTTGCCGACGTCTCCCCAACCCCCACACTCACCGTTGTCATTGAAAACGATCAGGAGGCGATTGCCAATGTCTAAGAAGCTGGCCGGCGTGGACCGCACTATTCTTGCCATTCTGGGCATTGTGCTCATCGCGTTAGGTGCGTGGCCGATTCTCATTCACTTCAACGTGGACTTCGCTACCTACTTGGCGGAATGGGTTGACCACGACACGTGGGCTGGGCTGCCGGAGCAATCCTGGTGGGTCTATGTTTTGGCTGCCGCCACGGTGGTGTTGGCGTTGATGGGGTTGTGGCTTATCATTGCGAATCTGCGTCACCACCGGTTCAATACCGTGCATTCTGACGCCTCCAATGAGGACGGCGCCATTAAGACCAGCATGAATGCCATTGCGGGTGCGGTGGCCGATACGTTGTCCAACGTCGAGGGCGTAGAGAAGGTCTCGCGCTTGGTTGCCTATGACCGTGGCCGCCCAACGCTGCAATACGAGGTTCTCGCTGATCCGGATACCCCGCTTATGCGCATCAAGGATGCCATTGAGGTCAATGACAGCGATTTCCGTGCGGCCTTCCCAGACGCGGACCTGGATACCACTTACAAAGTGCACTTCACCAAGGTTCGCAGCGCCATCGCATAAGTAGGCTTTTGAGTTAAGCTCCTCGTGACGAGGGCCTTTACTCGTTCCGGTTGCGGGGCCTTTGGGCCTGTTTTAAGCTTCGTGGCCATGGGGGTATTAGAAACCTACTTCCACTACCGCAACTCGGGGATCGCGCTAGTGGAACAAGCAACAGGCTCACCCGATGAGCTCCGCACACTCGGCGCCGACGCCAATGACGCTACTGAACTTGCCCACCTTCACCGCACCTACTTCGGGCAGACTCGCTTTACCGGCAAACAACGCAAAGCCCGTGCCGCCGCAGTGGCACAACAACATAGCCTTAGCGTTCTTACCCTGATTGAGTCCTACACCTCCAAAGTCACCAAAGACCTCGACGCGTGGAACCTACGCATCAAGCTTGCCGGCACCCCCGCCCACAAAATCCGCCACGTCGCCACCAAGCGTTTAAAGGAGCTTCGTGCCAAACGGGTAGCTAAACCCGGAGTACGCTTCACCTACCGGTCTAAAGGACCGAACTCCATCACCATCACCGACACCCCCACCGTCATCGCTGATATCCGCGGAACGCTAGAATCCGTTAATAAAACAAACCTACTTGAGGCTGCCCGCACCGTCATTGTCACCGGCGGTATCGGCACCAAACCTGCCGTACATGCCCAAGTCGTAGTCACCCTCAACGAACTCGACCAAATTATTAACGGTGATGGGGAGGAAATCGAACTTAACCTCACCAACGGCGCACGCATGACAGGCGCAGACTTCTTAGCCTATAAGTTTGCCGAGATTGGCTACGCCACCATCATCCACCCCCTTGAAGGGCCCATTAACTCTTATAGGATTAAGCGGCATGCCAGCTGGAAACAACGCATCAGCCTGGCTGCTGAATTCCAAACCTGCTCTAGGCCCGGCTGCAACAAACCAGCTGACTACTGCGAAGTCCACCACCTCATCCCCTGGCAAGCAGGAGGTTTTACCAACATTAAAAACCTCACCTTCCTATGCGCCTACCACAACGGCATTAACGACGATGACCCGAAACGGCCCACCGGGCGCGGTTACATGTTCCGGCTGAATACCGGGGTGAGCTACATCCCGCCCTGGGGTGTACCGATTACCGCCATGCCCGAATACCAAGAAGCCATAGCCAGACTCACCGCCGAACAAACAACAGGGCAACCACCCGACCCGCCGCCAGGAACAATCCAACCACCCGACCCGCCGGGTGCGAGCTGAAGCTTCGCACCCGCGCCGCAACGCTGAAACCCGCCAACCACACCACGGTCAGCGGGCACACCGGCGATCCTCGGCATCTAGGACGGAGACCACGGCTCGCTTTCGACGAGAATGATGTCCTCGACGACGCCAAATGAGTGCTGTGTGCCGCGGGATAGGTGAACGCCGAGTGGTGAGCCGGGCTCGCACTTCTCGATACGGTCCCAGGAGAAGTCGGCGCGTGCGAGCTCGCGATTCTTACGTTCGATGACATGGAGACCGTGGTCAAGGATGATGGTCTCGGCTGCGGTCCGGATGAACCATACGCGGTCGCCGACGCTGCGACGTTTGAGACCGTCCAACGAGCGCCTATCTTCCTTCAGCCGGGTAACCGAGTGAACGATACCGAAGCGGTGCTCGAAACCTTCGCTGTCGGCAATGACTAAGGGGCGGCCCGGGCCGACGGGCCGTAAAGCGGACACTGACCACGCGACTGGCTGTCCCTTCACCCCTTCCTTTGGAATGGGGCGAACTACAGCGTGGGACGTCTCCGATGAGGATCCAGGTGAGAGCGTCACGCGGTGAGTTTCGGTGACGGTGAGCCAGAGGCCGTGGGTGATGAGGGCGGCGTCGGAAAGCGGCAGGAGCGGGGGATGGACCTGGGCCATCGCCTCCAGACGCCGCGTGAGATCCTCGTCGGACACGCCCCAGCCATAGCCTTCCGCTGCAAGCATGCCGAAAAGCGTGCCCAGGGGCAGGTCCGGTTGGCCCTCCCAGGCGGCGCGAAGAGCAGCGAGAGTGCGATCGATACGAGTCGGATCAAACATGACTCCCCAGCCTAGTCTCCCCCCGATCACAAAAGCCGCCCAATCCCTACTGGGATTGAGCGGCTTCAGGATGTTACAACATCCCGCTAATCACTGAGAATTAGTCGAGGATCTTGGTAACGCGGCCAGCGCCGACGGTACGGGAGCCCTCGCGGATAGCGAAGCGCAGGCCCTCGTCCATAGCGACCGGCTGGATCAGCTCGACGGACATCTCAACGTTGTCGCCCGGCATGACCATCTCGGTGCCCTCCGGCAGCTTGATGACGCCGGTAACGTCGGTGGTGCGGAAGTAGAACTGCGGACGGTAGTTGTCCATGAACGGGGTGTGGCGGCCGCCCTCTTCCTTCTTCAGGACGTAGACGGAACCCTCGAACTTGGTGTGCGGGGTGTAAGCGCCCGGCTTGATGCACACCTGGCCACGCTCAACCTCTTCACGCTTGGTACCACGCAGAAGCAGACCACAGTTGTCGCCAGCCTCGGTGTAGTCCATCATCTTGCGGAACATCTCGATACCGGTAACGGTGGTGGACATGGACTTGTCCTTGATACCGATGATCTCGATGTCCTCGTTAACGTTCAGGGAGCCACGCTCAACACGGCCGGTAACAACGGTACCGCGGCCGGTAATGGTGAAGATGTCCTCGATCGGCATCAGGAACGGCTTGTCAAGCTCGCGCTCCGGATCCGGGATGGAGTCATCGCAAGCCTGCATCAGGTCAACGATGGACTGTGCCCACTTCTCGTCGCCCTCAAGAGCCTTCAGAGCGGAGATGTGAACGATCGGAGCGTCCTCGTCGTAGTCCTGCTCAGCGAGCAGCTCACGGATCTCCATCTCAACGAGCTCGATGATTTCCTCATCGTCAACCATGTCACACTTGTTCAGTGCAACGAGGATGTACGGAACGCCAACCTGGCGGGCCAGAAGAACGTGCTCGCGGGTCTGCGGCATCGGGCCATCGGTTGCAGCAACAACCAGGATAGCGCCGTCCATCTGAGCAGCACCGGTAATCATGTTCTTGATGTAGTCGGCGTGGCCCGGGGCGTCCACGTGTGCGTAGTGGCGCTTCGGGGTGGAGTACTCAACGTGGGAGATGTTGATGGTAATACCGCGCTCCTTCTCCTCCGGAGCCTTATCGATCATGTCGAAGGCGAAAGCGGTGTTCTCCTCCGGGTAAGCGTCAGCCAGAACCTTGGTGATCGCTGCGGTGGTGGTGGTCTTGCCGTGGTCGACGTGTCCGATGGTGCCGATGTTCACATGCGGCTTCGTACGCTCGAACTTCTCCTTTGCCACTGTTTGTCCTCCTGGACTCTATGGCGGCTACGTATTTCGCAGCCACGTGGTTTGTATTGCCATTGGCACTTCGAGCCGAAGCCCATAAGCGCTAATGACGCTTTCTTTACGTGCCAGTTACACGATCCTAGATTTATGCCGCAGTTTTTTCAAACTGCCTCAATAGGAGGTAACCCCGCGCATAACGTGCGGTCGTTGACCCTCGACAAGAATCAATTTAAAGGATCCTGGGAGGGTAACGGCCGGCTCAACACGCACACATGTGCCTGCGCGTTCAGCCGACCGCTACCCCCAGCGCAGGGAGCTGGCGGTCTACTGGCGAAGATTACCAGCCCCGCTTTGCGGGCTAAACGGCGGGGCCGCTTAGGCCTTGGTGCCGGTGCGCTCTTCGATGATCTCCTGGGCCACGGAGGACGGAACCTCAGCGTAGGAATCGAAGACCATGGTGAAGTTTGCACGGCCAGCGGTGGAAGAACGCAGGTCACCAATGTAGCCGAACATCTCGGACAGCGGCACCTTAGCCTTAACCACCTTGGCACCAGAGCGGTCCTCCATAGCGAAGACCTGGCCACGGCGGGAGGAAATGTCACCGTTCACGGTACCCATGTACTCCTCCGGGGTA
Organism: Corynebacterium sp. FDAARGOS 1242; assembly: GCF_016889985.1. Lineage (NCBI taxonomy): Bacteria > Bacillati > Actinomycetota > Actinomycetes > Mycobacteriales > Corynebacteriaceae > Corynebacterium > Corynebacterium sp. FDAARGOS 1242. The sequence continues at coordinate 1,976,801 of NZ_CP069568.1, forward strand.
ACAACCTCGACGGCCATGACCGGCTCCAGCAGAACCGGCTTTGCCTTGGCAACGGCCTCCTTGAGGACCTGGGAGCCAGCAAGCTTGAAGGCCATCTCAGAGGAGTCAACGTCGTGGTACGCGCCATCCTCAAGGGTGGCCTTGATGTTCACCAGCGGGAAGCCGGCGAGGTAGCCGTACTGCATAGCATCCTGGATACCAGCATCGACGGACGGGATGTACTCCTTCGGCACGCGGCCACCGGTGACGGCGTTCTCGAACTTGTAGGTTGCGGACTCGCCCTCTTCCAGCTCCTCCGGCTCCGGGTTGTACGGTTCGATGGTAACGATGACCTTTGCGAACTGGCCGGAACCACCGGTCTGCTTCTTGTGGGTGTAGTCCAGGGACTCGACCTTCTTGCGGATGGTCTCGCGGTAAGCAACCTGTGGGTTACCGATGTTCGCCTCAACCTTGAATTCGCGCTTCATGCGGTCAACCAGAACGTCGAGGTGGAGCTCGCCCATACCGCCGATAACGGTCTGGCCGGTCTCTTCGTCGAGCTCAACGGTGAAGGTCGGGTCCTCAGCAGCGAGCTTCTGAATAGCGGTACCCAGCTTCTCCTGGTCGGCCTTGGTCTTCGGCTCGATGGAGACCTTGATAACCGGGTCTGGGAAGTCCATGGACTCGAGGATGATCTGGTCATCCTTGTCACAGAGGGTGTCACCGGTGGTGGTTTCCTTCAGACCAATGACGGCGTAGATGTTACCGGCATCTGCCTGCTCAACCGGGTTCTCCTTGTTGGCGTGCATCTGGAAGAGCTTACCGATGCGCTCCTTCTTACCCTTGGTGGAGTTCATAACCTCGGTACCCGGAACAACCTGGCCAGAGTACACGCGGGTAAAGGTCAGCTGGCCGAAGAACGGGTGAGCAGCAATCTTGAAGGCAAGAGCGGAGAACGGGGACTCTACGGACGGCTTACGAGTGATGACCTCATCCTCGTTACCGACAGCGTGGCCCTGGATCTCGCCGATGTCGAGCGGGTTCGGCAGGTAAGCCACGACAGCGTCAAGCAGTGGCTGGATGCCCTTGTTGCGGTAGGCGGTACCACACATGACCGGGAAGACCTCAGAGCTGACGGTCATCTTGCGGATGGCGCCCTGGATTTCTTCCTTGGTGAGCTCCTCGCCACCGAAGTACTTCTCCATGAGCTCTTCGTCGGACTCAGCGACGGACTCGAGCAGCTTCTCGCGGTACTCCTCAGCCTTCTCCTGGAGGTCAGCCGGGATCTCCTCGATGGTGCCCTCGGTACCGGTTTCGACCTTGCCGCGCCAGGTGATGGCCTTCATGTCGATGAGGTCGACGACGCCGTCGAAGTCATCCTCTGCGCCGATTGGAAGCTGCAGAACCAGCGGCTTGGCACCGAGGCGCTCGATGATGGTGTCAACGGTGAAGTAGAAGTCCGCACCCATCTTGTCCATCTTGTTGATGAAGCAAATACGGGGCACGTCGTACTTAGCAGCCTGACGCCACACCTGCTCAGACTGCGGCTCAACGCCCTCTTTACCGTCGAAGACGGCAATGGCGCCATCGAGAACACGCAGGGAGCGCTCAACCTCAACGGTGAAGTCCACGTGGCCCGGGGTGTCAATGATGTTGATCTGGTTGTTATCCCAGAAACAGGTCACAGCAGCGGACGTAATGGTAATGCCGCGTTCTTTCTCCTGCTCCATCCAGTCAGTGGTGGAAGCACCGTCGTGGGTCTCGCCGACCTTACGGTTGATACCGGTGTAGAAGAGAATGCGCTCGGTCGTGGTGGTCTTACCGGCATCGATGTGAGCCATGATGCCGATGTTGCGGACCTTGTTCAGATCCTTAAGCACTTGTTGTGCCACGGTTTATACCCCAACTTAATTGTCGTCGACGCCGGAGCCAGCTCGGCACTGACTCACATTACAAAGACGTCTTCATGGATAGGTCTTGATCTATTTTGCCACGTCTAGGCTAGCGCGGCAGCGTGAGGAACTCAGGGCACCTCACATATGGGCTGCCACTGTCCCGCTGTGCATGTTACTGCATGACGTTTTTGACTGTGCACGCAGGGCATACATCTGCCCAGTACACAAAAATGACCCGAACAACGCTATTAAAGTTGTGTTCTGCACTGTGCGCGTGGCGGGGTCCATTCTTCAAGGACGTCCCTCACGCTATCAGCGCAGGTAAACAATGATGTCGTTGTTCGGGTCAGGAAGCCATGTGGCAACAGTATTCCGCAGGAATTACCAGCGGTAGTGGGCGAAGGCGCGGTTAGCCTCAGCCATCTTGTGAGTATCCTCACGACGCTTAACGGAAGCACCCAGGCCGTTGGATGCGTCCAGAATCTCGTTAGCGAGACGCTCGATCATGGTGTTCTCACGACGCTGGCGGGTGAAGGTCACCAACCAACGCAGTGCCAGGGTGTTGGAACGAGCCGGCTTAACCTCAACCGGGACCTGGTAGGTAGCGCCACCCACACGGCGGGAGCGAACCTCGAGGTCCGGGCGAATGTTGCCCAGAGCCTTCTCCAGGGTGCCGACCGGGTCGGTACCGGTCTTCTCGCGGCAAGCCTCGAGAGCGCCGTACACGATGCGCTCAGCGGTGGACTTCTTGCCGTCCTTGAGGATCTTGTTCACCAGCATGGTGACCTGCTCGGAGTTGTAAACCGGGTCCTTGACTACAGGACGCTTCGGTGCAGCATTCTTACGCATTGTTGATTACTGTCCCTTCTTTGCGCCGTAGCGGGAACGAGCCTGCTTACGGTCCTTCACGCCCTGGGTATCCAGTGCGCCACGGATAATCTTGTAGCGAACACCCGGGAGGTCCTTCACACGACCACCGCGGACGAGCACCATGGAGTGCTCCTGCAGGTTGTGGCCCTCGCCCGGAATGTAGGCGGAAACCTCGATACCGGAGGTCAGACGAACACGAGCAACCTTACGGAGAGCGGAGTTCGGCTTCTTCGGGGTGGTGGTGTACACACGAGTGCACACGCCGCGACGCTGCGGGGAACCCTTGAGGGCTGCCGTAGCGACCTCGGCCTTCTTGCTGTGGCGGCCCTTGCGGACCAGCTGCTGAATAGTTGGCATAAATCTAGTCTTTCTGTATGACTTCGGCTTCAACTGATCAAGGAAGGTGAGTCAAACATGCAAAAATAGGGGCTCTTCTCCGGGGCCCTTCCGCATGTCCAGAACTTCCCTCGACCGTATGTGGCCGAGAAACTGATCAGACTTTTCATCTCAGACAAAGATGAAACCGTCGGTTAGATTACCACCAGCCCCCTGATCTGCCAAAATCCCCCTTTTTGGCTACGTCCACTCCCAGGTGAGGTCGGCATCCACCGCAATGTCGGCGAAGTAGTTCTTCTCCTGGTTCTCCCAGGTTTCAAACCATTCCTCATAAGCCGGGTCGCGCTCCAGGGCACGCTTGCGGCGCTGCTCGCGCGGCCCATCGATGCGCACGGTCACGACGGATCCGCGCTCTTTCGCGGCTGCAATATTCTCTGCGGTGACGGAACCAACGCCTTCCACGATGAGGTCATCGCGTGCATCAAGGCTAGCCCAATCCTTCGGCGCATTCGTGTCCCAATCCCAGCGCCAGTAGCCCGGATTGTTCTCGCGCAGAACCTGTTCGGCAACCATGACGGAGCCTGCTTCAAGTCCACGCCAGCCGGGATAAAACTCGTCGAGGTGGACCACGCGCCAGCCAGTACGCTCAGCCAAGGCCACTGAGGTCCACGTTTTGCCGGCGCCCGAGGGGCCGTCGATAAGCACGGTTACTGGCTTGAGCGGGCGCTTGCGGGAAGCTGAGAGCTTGACCACGTCCTCCAAGAGCCGTTCCATCTGGCTGTTGTAGTCAACGTCCTGGACGTCCTGTGTCTCCTGCATGAGTTTTCTTTTCACCACTTCTGGGTTTGCGTGTGCAGTCTCGGTGCCGTGGAGGCTTTAGAGACCGAAGAACCTCCACGAACCACTTAGCACCGAAACTACCACCGGAAGTGCAGCGAGGATCACACCCGCGGCCATCACCAGCCAGTCTCGTTGCACAAGACGCGAAGGGCGGGCCCATGTGCGCTGGCCACCTCCGGGCGGAGTACGGCCGAATCCGCGCGCCTCCATCGCCGTGGCAAGCTTGCCGCCGCGGCGCAAGGCAAGAACAAGCAACCCGAAGGACATGGTGATGAGATGCTTGACTCGGCCTTCGTCGGTAAGCCCACGCGCGCGCCGCGCCATGGCGAGGAACTGCCAATCCGACTTAAACAGCGTCATCATGCGCACACCGGCCACGGCACCAATGACGAAGCGGGACGGAAGTTTGAGAATCTGCGAAAGGGCATCCCCCAGCTCAGTGGGATCGATAGCGCGGGCGAGCACCACCATGGGCAGCGCTACCGCAAATACTCGCAGGGTAATGGCGATGGCGAGCTCAATCGAGTTATCACTCACCGTAATAAGCCACAGCGTAAAGTATTCGCGCCCACCCGGGGCACCATAGAGCAGCATGGAAATGCCAGATATCGGAGCGATAAGGAAAAGGAACCAGCCCGCCTTCAGCATGCGCAGCCACGACACCCCACACAGCGGGGCAAGGAGCATGGTCAGCGCTAGTGATACTCCCCCGGACACCACGTCCACGGAGAGCAACAAGGGGGTTACCCACACGAACATGAGGAAGATACGGGTCAGCGGATTAACTCCGCTCAAGAGGCCGGCGGAGGGCGCGCCCTGTGTACTCACCGAGGAGGGACGAGACGAAGAAAGATTAGGCACGAGTCACCTCCACGCGGTGATCACCCAAGGCGGAAATAAAGAGCGGGTCATGCGTCACGGAGGCAATCGTCGTTCCCTCATCGGCCATGCGTCGCAATAGCCACACCAGCTCGCTGAAGGTGTGGGGATCTTGGCCGAAGGTGGGTTCGTCGAGCAGCAGCACCTCCGGCGCACTCACCAGTGCCGTAGCTACGGACAGACGGCGCTTCTCCCCTCCCGACAACGTGAATGGGTTGGCGTTGAGGAGGTGGCCTAAGCGGAGGGCGTCGACAAGCTCGGCAATGTGCGCCTCGGGGACTTCACGACGCATAACTTTCGGCCCCACGCGCAGCTCCTCAGCCACAGTGCGGGCGACGAACTGGTGCTCGGGGTTCTGGAAGACGAAACCGATGCGGTCAGCCAGCTCCCGGGACTTCCACTCCAGCGGCGAGCCTTTCAGCCCGCGCCGCACGAAATCCGCAACACCAATCTCACCCGACTCCGCAGGAAGGAGCCCTGCCACGGTCATCATCCAGGTAGTCTTACCCGCACCATTCGGACCCGTGATCACCGTTGACGCCCCGCGAGGCAGCTCAAAACTACGTGGTGGGCCGAAGCGCGTGACCAGATCAGTACTCCACAGGGCGGGTTCGCTGTGCTTGGCGACGCCCCTCGCCTCCGGCAGGTCAGCCACGGTACGGTTCGCCACGACGCTGTCAAGCGGCCCATCCGCCACGATGCGCCCGTCCTTGAGCTCAATAGCTCGGTCCAGCACGCCTTTCCACGCCGCGTGCTGGTGCTCGACCACGATGAGGGTAGCGCCAGTGCGTTCCACCATAGTGGACACGGCTTCGATGACATCGCGGGCGCCTTCTGGGTCCAGGTTCGCCGTGGGCTCGTCGAGAAGCACAACGCCCGCGCCCATCGCAATGACACCTGCCAATGCGAGGCGCTGCTTCTGCCCGCCAGAAAGCTGCTCGGTGGGAAAGCTAAGGTCAACATAAGGCCCCACCATCTCCAGCGCGGCAATCGCGCGCTGCCAGATCTCCTCGCGGGGATAAGCCAGATTCTCGCAGCCAAAAGCCACGTCATCGCCCACCCGCGCAGCAATCACCTGGGAATCCGGGTCTTGGAGCACCAAACCCACCGGGATGCTCCGGCCGGGCTGCTCAACATTTCCATCAGCACCCTCGAGAAGAATCTCCCCCACACGAGTTCCTTCATCATCTCCACCGAGCACGCCAGCAATGGCAGCCAACAGCGTGGATTTGCCCGAACCGGAATCGCCGCACAGCAGCACCTTCTCCCCCGGTTCAATGACAAAGTCAATATCCGCTAGGGCTGCCGCGGCGCGGCCCGCGTGGGTCCAGCCATAGCCGCGGGCAGTCACCTTCGTGGCGCCCGCGCCTACGGCACCTATCTCACTCATGCTGCGAAAATAACCTCACCAGCACTCAGCAACTAGGCGGAATGCTGTTCGCGGCCAACCGCGAAGCGATCAAGAGCACCGGTCTTAGCCAGGGCTTTCACCACGAAGTAGCCCACCGCACCGGCCAAAATAGCACCGGAGATACTCAGTGTGACGAAGTAGATGATGTTGAACTGCAGGGTCTTGCCCAGGTTTCCGGAGGTGAAAAGCTCGAGCACAAATGCGCCCCAACCGGCTGCCATGCCACCGAGCATGGCAACGCCCAGACCAAAGCGGCGGTAGAGGAAGATGGCGAGGACGATCTCCACGCCAATGCCCTGCGCGATACCTGAGTAGACAGTACTAATACTCCACTGCGAGCCCAGCAAGGTGGACACGATGGCAGCTATCAGCTCCACGTAGAGTGCTGCACCCGGCTTGCGGATCACAAGCCCGCCGATGACACCACCAATCAGCCAGATACCCGTGGCAATACCACCAAGTCCCGGCGTGAGCGCATCCATGGCTTGGAACCAGGCATAGCCCACCGTGTTCCACACCAGGAACACGAAACCACAGGCCACACCCAATACGGATGCCACCACGATGTCCACGATGCGCCAGTTCAGGCTCCGCGGTGCAGCGCCAGAAACACCTGCACCGGACGTGGATACAGAATTCATTTTTCCTCCCTCTCGCCGGCATTACCCGGATCAGGTTCAACGGTTCGCCGCTACCTCGGCGGCATCTCAGCCTCCTCCCGGGCGCTGCGAAGCAGCATGCAGACAGGAAGCACCCGTGACGATGTGCAGTTGAAAGCGGCGAGCTCTTCACAGTGCTGCCACAGAAAGCTTAAAAGCAGTGACAGCTTAGCAAGCAGTCCCGATAAGGGCACATCCAGCACCTTCAGCACTCCCACGCAATACAATGGAGGTAGCGGCGCACATCACATCAGGAAATAAAGGAGACATCCGCCATGCGATCTATCAAAGCTATTCTCACGATCTTAGGGATTATTCTCCTGTGCTTGGTCCTCCTGATCGCGGGTGTATGGATTGCCCGTTCCATCAACACCAATCGTTATGCAATCCCCGAAAACCCCGAGGGCGGGGATGATCGAATTCTCAGCGAGAACGGCGTGGAGAAAATCAACGGCGACTACATGAAGGGGTTCCACCTCTCGCCGCTCGGTGACGCCCACCCCGGCACGGTCGTCGTCTTCGGTGGCTCCGACGGCGGCGCCAACGTGGAACAGGCTCAACTCCTCCGCGATAACGGCTACGATGTGCTCGACCTCTACTTCTTTGGACAACCCGGCCAAAAGGAATTTATTGATGAAGTCCCACTCGAATTCTTTGATGAGGTCATTGCCTATGCCAACGAGAAGGGCAATGGTGTTCAACCGCTGACCGTCATCGGCACCTCAAAGGGCGCGGAGCTCACTGCAAACTTGGCGGCTCGTTACCCAGAGATCAGCAACATTGTGCTCTACACCCCTGCGGATCACACGTACGGCAACCTCAACTACCAGCGTGATACCGGCACACGGAGCAGCTTTACATGGAAGGGCGAACCCGTCCCCTTTGCTGCTGAGCAGGGAGCCGAGTTTGGCAAATTTGCCGCTGAGCAGGGAGCCGAGTTTGGCAAACTCATGACACGCTTGGCCCTTGGTCTGCCGGTGTCCTATCGCGCTGGCTATGAAGCCATCGCCGCCGCTGCCGACCCAGAAACCGTCATTGACCTCAGCCAGTTCGATGGTCATGGACTCCTCTTCGCCGGGACGGAGGACGCAATGTGGCAAGCCGATGTCGCCGCCAAGGCTCTGAACGAGCAGAACGACGACCTTGAACCTCACATCTACGAGGGCGCCGGCCACCTTTTTCACGAGAACATTGATGAGCTCGTCGGCCCCTCCTGGGAGGTCATGATGGGCGGTACCGTGGAGGCCAACCGTGAGGCCAAGCGCGCTTCTGACGAGATCCTCCTTAACAGCCTTGCGCAATGGCACGGCCCAGCCCCTGCGGCCCCGTAAAACTGCGCAGTGCCCCGCCGTGGTCTCTGACCTCCACGGCGGGGCACACTGAGGCCGGCCCTTAGTGCACCGACCCCCAAGGGGACTCTCGCCTACTGCTTAAGGAAAGGAAAAGCTTCATCGCGAGCCCCCAAGCCTGGATAGAGATGCTAGTGCGGTCGTGTGCGCAGCCAACTCTCTGTATGAACAAAATGACTATTACCTTATCCTTCGCTCAGGTTAATGAGATGGGCGTTCAAGCGCAACTTAACACCGTTAACCCGCGAAATTGAGGAAGCTCAGCCCGAAAGGGTGGAAATCTTCCTTAAGAAGAAATAAGAACTAGCCGAACGAACAACTCGCCCATGCTCGCTGATGGTAAAAGACCCGATTCCCCACCTGCTGCACTGTGGCAGGTGGGGAATCGGGTCCTTAGCGGAACTTCAGAATCGAAGCCTTAGTAGGTGTAATCCTCCTCCAGCGGCACGGAAGCGCCGGTGAACTCACCGAAGCCATCGTCGCCGTAGATGGAATCACCATAAGTCGGGATGGAGTACGCAGCATTGCGTGCGGCCTCAGTCGGCTTGACGCTGATGTTGCGGTAGCGGGAAATACCGGTACCGGCCGGGATCAGCTTACCGATGATGACGTTCTCCTTGAGACCGATGAGCTGATCCGAGCGCTTGTTAATAGCGGCGTCGGTAAGCACACGCGTGGTCTCCTGGAAGGAAGCCGCAGACAGCCAGGACTCCGTAGCCAGCGAGGCCTTGGTGATACCCATGATCTCACTGCGCAGCTGAGCCGGCTGACCACCCTCAGCAACCTGTGCGGCGTTGACCTGCTTGGCCTCAGAGAGGTCAATGAGGTTACCCGGCAGCAGGTCGGTGGTACCAGCGTCGATGACGGTACCGCGACGCAGCATCTGACGGATGATGATCTCGATGTGCTTATCGTGGATAGCCACACCCTGTGCACGGTAGACGGCCTGGACTTCGTCGATGAGGTGCTTCTCCACACCGCGGCGGCCGAGGACCTCCAGCACGTCGTGCGGGTCAGCAGCACCGCGCATGAGGCGGTCACCGGTCTCCACGTGGTCGCCATCGCGCAGGGAGCGCTCAATCATGGCATCCGGGTTGGACTCCATCGGGCGGCGGACCTGAGCCAGACCCTGACGCTTGGACAGCTTCTCATAGACCACATTGTCAGAGCCATCATCCGGGGTGATGGTCAGGGTCCAGAAGTTGCCCTCGTCCGACAGGGACACGGTGCCGTCGACAGAAGCGATCGGCGCGCGGTTCTTCGGGTTGCGGGCCTCGAATAGCTCCTGAACACGCGGCAGACCGCCGGTAATATCGCCACCGACACCACCCTGGTGGAAGGTACGCATGGTCAGCTGGGTACCCGGCTCACCAATGGACTGTGCAGCCACGATTCCGACGGCCTCGCCGATGTCGACGAGCTGGCCGGAGGCCATGGACTTGCCGTAGCACTTGGCACAGACACCAGCCGGGGTCTGGCAGGTCAGCACGGAGCGGACCTTGATTTCCAGAACGCCAGCGTTGACGATCTTGCGGCTGAGCTCCTCAGTCAGATCGGCGCCGGCTTCAGCGATAACCTCGCCGTTTTCATCCTTGACGTCGTTAGCCACGACGCGGCCGGACGCGGAGGTCTCCCACAGCTCGTGCAGGTCGTAGGAACCTTCGGCGATCTCGACGCCGAGCGGGACGCGCACGCCCTGACGGGTGCCACAGTCTTCCTCGCGGACGATGACATCCTGTGCCACGTCCACGAGACGACGGGTGAGGTAACCGGAGTCGGCGGTACGCAGGGCGGTATCCGCCAGGCCCTTACGGGAACCGTGGGAGTTGTTGAAGTACTCCAGAACCGACAGGCCCTCACGGAAGGAGGTCTTAATCGGACGGGTGATGTAGTCACCCTTGGAGTTCACAACCATGCCCTTCATACCGGCCAGGGTCCAGATCTGACGCATGTTACCGGCAGCACCGGACTTCACGATCATCGGAATCGGGTTGTCATCCGGGTACATGTTCTCGACGGCCTCACCGACGGTATCGGTAGCGTCCTTCCACAGCTCAACGAGGCGGTCGTAGCGCTCGCGCTCGGTAAGAGCACCCTGCTCCCAGTACTTACGCTCGATGCGCTCTGCTTCCTTCTCGTAGGACTCAAGCACCTCGTGCTTGTTCGGGAGAACCAGAACGTCGTCCATAGTGATGGTCACGCCGGAGCGGGTGGCCCAGTAGAAGCCAGCGTCCTTCATCTTGTCCAGAACCTGGGCAACGGTGATCATCGGGTACTTCGCGGCGAGGTCATTAATGACGTCACCGAGCAGCATCTTGTTGCCGGCGCCGCCCTTACGGACCATGACGCCCTCAAGGTACGGGTAGTTCCATGGCAGCAGGTCGTTGAACATGATGCGGCCCAGGGTGGTCTCCGCCATCCAGGCCTGGCCCTTCTGCCAACCGTCCGGGAAGTGCTCGGCCTCAATATCTGCCGGCGGGCGCAGGTGCGAGATGCGCACCTTGATCGGGGCCTGCAGGCCCAGCACGCCGCGGTCGCGAGCCATGATGGCCTCCGCGTAGGAGGAGTAGACGCCCTGTGCAGGCTGGTCTTCGGTAGCTTCACGGTAGCGTCCCGCGCCACCGATCTCGTCCTCGCCCTTGTCCATGGTGAGGTAGTAGAGGCCGGTAACCATATCCAGGCGCGGCATAGCCAGCGGCTTACCGGACGCCGGGGACAGAATGTTGTTGGAGGCCAGCATAAGAACGCGGGCCTCAGCCTGAGCCTCGGCGGACAGCGGCAGGTGGACTGCCATCTGGTCACCGTCGAAGTCGGCGTTGAAGGCCTCACAAGCCAGCGGGTGCAGCTGGATGGCCTTACCCTCCACGAGCTTCGGCTCGAAGGCCTGGATACCCAGGCGGTGCAGAGTCGGTGCACGGTTCAGCATCACCGGATGCTCAGAAATGGCCTCTTCGAGGACGTCCCACACCTCAGGGCGCTGACGCTCCACCATGCGCTTGGCGGACTTGATGTTCTGGGCGTAGTCGTTTTCCACCAGACGCTTCATGACGAAGGGCTTGAACAGCTCCAGTGCCATGAGCTTCGGCAGACCACACTCGTGCAGCTTGAGCTGCGGACCAACGATAATCACGGAACGGCCGGAGTAGTCCACGCGCTTACCCAACAGGTTCTGGCGGAAGCGGCCCTGCTTACCTTTGAGCAGGTCAGACAGGGACTTCAGCGGGCGGTTGCCCGGGCCAGTGACCGGACGGCCGCGGCGGCCGTTGTCGAAGAGGGCGTCGACGGACTCCTGCAACATGCGCTTCTCGTTGTTCACGATGATCTCAGGCGCGCCGAGGTCGATCATGCGCTTGAGGCGGTTGTTGCGGTTGATGACGCGACGGTAGAGGTCATTGAGGTCGGAGGTGGCGAAGCGGCCACCATCCAGCTGCACCATCGGGCGCAGCTCCGGCGGGATGACCGGGATAGCGTCGAGCACCATACCGGCTGGGTCGTTGCCCGAGCGCAGGAAGGCCGCGACGACCTTGAGGCGCTTGAGGGCACGCATCTTCTTCTGGCCCTTGCCGTTGTTGATGATCTCCTTGAGAACCTCAGCCTCAGCCTCGAGGTCAAAGTTGCGGATGAGGGTCTGGATAGCCTCAGCACCCATGCCGCCGGTGAAGTAATCCTCGTAGCGGTCAACCAGCTCTTCGTAGATGGTCTCATCGATGATCATCTGCTTCGGAGCCAGCTTGATGAAGGTGTTCCAGATTTCGTCGAGGCGAGCAACCTCGCGCTCACCGCGCTCGCGGATGTGCTGCATCTCCTTGTCGGCGGCGCTCTGAACCTTGCGGCGGGCGTCGGCCTTAGCGCCGGCGGCCTCCAGCTCAGCCAGATCCTGCTCGAGCTTGGCAGCGCGCTCAGCGATCTCTGCCTCGACGTCATCCTCCACGTCCTTCTTCTCCAGCAGCATTTCTGCTTCCAGAGTGGACTGGTCATTGTGGCGAGCTTCCTCGTCCACAGAGGTGATGATGTTGGCAGCGAAGTAAATGATGCGCTCAAGGTCCTTCGGAGCCAGGTCCAGCAGGTAGCCCAGGCGGGAAGGAACGCCCTTGAAGTACCAGATGTGGGTAACCGGCGCGGCCAGTTCAATGTGGCCCATGCGCTCACGACGCACCTTGGACTTGGTCACCTCGACGCCACAGCGCTCACAGATGATGCCCTTGTAGCGGACACGCTTGTACTTACCGCAGGAGCACTCCCAGTCGCGGGTAGGGCCGAAGATGCGCTCGCAGAAGAGGCCGTCCTTCTCCGGCTTGAGGGTTCGGTAGTTAATGGTCTCGGGCTTCTTGACTTCGCCCTTGGACCAGCGGCGGATGTCATCGGCGGTGGCCAGACCGATACGGAGCTCGTCGAAGAGATTTACGTCAAACACGTAATGTCTCCCTTTCATCCCCCGTGGCGGGGGAAGTTGATGGCTTTTATGAGTTAGTAATTTTCTATGCCCGCCCTCCATGTGGGGCGGACCAAGCAACTAGACAGTAATTAGGCAGCTATTAGGCGATGTCAGCGTCGGAGCGCTCGTCGCGGGACAGGTTAATGCCCAGGGACGGTGCGCCATCCAACTCGTCGTCATCGGAGCCGGACAGTTCCATCGGGGTGCCATCGGTGGAGAGAACTTCCACGTTGAGGCACAGGGACTGCAGCTCCTTGAGGAGGACCTTGAAGGACTCCGGGATACCCGGATCCGGGATGTTATCGCCCTTAACGATTGCCTCGTAGACCTTGACACGGCCGACGACGTCATCGGATTTGATGGTCAGGAGCTCCTGCAGGGTGTAGGCAGCACCGTATGCCTGCATTGCCCACACCTCCATCTCACCGAAGCGCTGGCCACCGAACTGTGCCTTACCACCCAGCGGCTGCTGGGTAATCATGGAGTACGGACCGGTGGAACGAGCGTGAATCTTCTCGTCAACCAAGTGGTGCAGCTTGAGCATGTACATGTAGCCGACGGACACCGGGTACATGTACGGCTCGCCGGAACGGCCGTCGAAGAGGCGGGCCTTACCGTGCTCATCCACCATGACGTCACCATCGCGGTTCGGCTTGGAGGAAGCCAGCAGGCGGGAGATCTCTTCGTTGGTAGCGCCGTCGAAGACCGGGGTTGCGGTGAGCGACTCCGGCGGGACGTCGTACAGCTCTTCCGGCAGCTTCTTCAGCAAGTCGGCGTTGGCTGGGTCCTCGGTATCGATCTTCCAACCAGCGTGCGCCAGCCAGCCGAGGTGAACCTCGAGAACCTGGCCGATGTTCATACGACGCGGCACGCCGTGGGTGTTGAGGATGATGTCGACCGGGGTGCCATCCTCCATGAACGGCATATCCTCCGGCGGGAGGATCTTGCCCACAACACCCTTGTTGCCGTGGCGGCCGGCGAGCTTATCGCCGTCCTGGATCTTGCGCTTCTGAGCCACGTAGACGCGGATCATCTCGTTGACGCCCGGAGCCAGGTCGTCGTCATCCTCGCGGGAGAAGCGGGAGACGCCGATGACCTTACCGGTCTCACCGTGCGGCACCTTCATGGAGGTATCGCGTACCTCGCGGGCCTTCTCGCCGAAGATGGCGCGCAGCAGACGCTCCTCCGGGGTCAGCTCGGTCTCACCCTTCGGGGTGACCTTACCTACCAGGATGTCGCCGGCGCGGACGTCGGCACCAATGCGGACGATGCCGCGCTCGTCGAGGTCACGCAGAACGTCATCGGAGACGTTCGGGATCTCGCGGGTAATCTCCTCCGGGCCCAGCTTGGTATCGCGAGCGTCAATCTCGTGCTCCTCGATGTGAATCGAGGTGAGGATGTCTTCCTCCACGATGCGCTGGTTGAGGATGATGGCGTCCTCGTAGTTGTGGCCTTCCCACGGCATGAAGGCAACCAGCAGGTTGCGGCCGAGGGACATCTCACCGTTGTGGGTACCGGGGCCGTCGGCAAGCACCTGGCCTGCCTCCACGCGGTCACCCAGGGACACCAGCGGGGTCTGGTTGTAGTTGGTGTTCTGGTTGGTGCGCTCGAACTTGCGCAGCATGTAGGTATCACGCTGGCCCTCGTCATCCATGATGGTGATGAGGTCCGCGGTGACGTTTTCCACCACGCCCGCCTTCGGGGTGATGATGAGGTCACCGGCGTCGTAAGCAGCGCGCTGCTCCATACCGGTGCCCACGTACGGGGCCTCGGAGCGCACCAGCGGCACGGCCTGTCGCTGCATGTTCGCGCCCATGAGGGCACGGTTAGCATCGTCGTGCTCGAGGAACGGAATCATGGCGGTTGCCACGGAAACCATCTGACGCGGGGAGACGTCAACGTAGTCGACACCGGAGGCATCGGTCACGCCGATATCGCCGTCCTTGAGGCGAACCTCGATACGGTCGGCAGTCAGGGTGCCGTCGGCATCCTTCTCTACCTCGGCCTGGGCGATAGCGTAGCGATCCTCTTCGTCAGCGGTGAGGTACTCGACCTGGTCGGTGACCTTGCCGTCCACAACCTTGCGGTACGGGGTCTCGATGAAGCCGAAGGCGTTCACGCGAGCATACGAAGCCAGCGAACCGATCAGACCAATGTTCGGACCCTCAGGGGTCTCAATCGGGCACATACGGCCGTAGTGCGACGCGTGGACGTCTCGCACCTCAATGCCGGCGCGCTCACGGGACAGACCACCCGGGCCCAGCGCGGACAGACGGCGCTTGTGGGTCAGGCCAGACAGGGAGTTGTTCTGGTCCATGAACTGCGAGAGCTGGGAGGTACCGAAGAACTCGCGAATGGCAGCAGAAACCGGGCGGACGTTAATCAGGGAGGTCGGGGTAATCGACTCTGCATCCTGGGTGGTCATGCGCTCGCGGACGACGCGCTCCATGCGGGACAGGCCCACGCGGACCTGGTTCTGGATGAGCTCGCCCACGGTGCGGAGACGACGGTTACCGAAGTGGTCGATGTCGTCGGTGTGGATGGAGATCATCTCGCCGTTCGGGGCCTTCATCTCACGCTCACCTGCGTGCAGGCGCACGAGGTATTCGAGGGTGACGGCGATGTCTTCCTCGGTCAGGGTCATGAGACCGTCGTGGTCACCGCCCAGGCCGAGCTTGCGGTTGACCTTGTAGCGGCCCACCTTGGCCAGGTCGTAGCGCTTGGCACGGAAGAAGGAGTTATCCAGCAGTGCCTGCGCAAGGTCGCGCGTGGGCTGCTCGCCCGGGCGCTGCTTGCGGTAGATCTCCAGGAGAGCCTCGTCGGTGTTGGCCACGCCATCGGACTCGAGGGTGGACATCATGAGCTCGGAGAAGCCGAAGCGCTCCTTAATCTGCTCCTCGGTCCATCCCAGGGCCTTGAGCAGAACCGTCACCGGCTGGCGGCGCTTACGGTCGATACGAACGCCGACGGTGTCGCGCTTATCGACGTCAAACTCGAGCCACGCACCGCGGGAAGGAATAACCTTCACGGAGTGCAGCGGACGCTCGGTGGACTTATCGATAGTCTGATCGAAGTAGACACCCGGGGAACGCACGAGCTGCGAGACGATAACGCGCTCGGTGCCGTTGACGATGAAGGTGCCCTTATCGGTCATCATCGGGAAATCACCGATGAAGACGGTCTGGGACTTAATCTCCTGGGTATCGTTATTAATAAATTCTGCGGTGACGTACAGTGGCGCCGAGTAGTTGATGTCCTTCTCTTTACACTCGTCCACGGTGTTCTTCACCGGTTCGAAGCGAGGCTCCGACAGGGACAGGGACATGTTGCCCGAGTAATCCTGGATCGGAGAAAGCTCCTCGAGGATATCCTCGAGGCCGCTCGTCACGCGTGCGTTTTCGCCGCGCTCTGCCTGCTCGCGTTCGCGCCACTCGGGGGTACCGATGAGCCACGCGTAAGAATCGAGTTGTAGATCAAGGAGGCCCGGGACAGCGATGGGCTCGCTGATTTTAGCGAAGGAGTATCGCTTCGGGGCTCCAGGGATGTTGGCCACTGACTTGGTCTGGCGGGAGACTGCCAAGATGGGTCCTTCCAGTACCTCTGGCGGATTGCGGCCCCACCCTGGCCGGTGAGGTGCAAAACCGCTGGTAGATTTAGCATTCGGTCTGCTGTGGAGTGACTGGGTTTAGAATGCACAAAATCACCTTGTCAAGTCGGTTTTGCCATCACCGCTCGAAAGGCTAAATGTGCACTAAAGATCCAGATTCCAGCGCAACGAATTAGCCTATAGCATAATGGCAGCCTTGTAAAGGCGAAACGCGCACGCGGCGTGTCGCTACGGAGAACCGCACGCGCGGGCCTCTAGCGCGAGTGGCTAGCGGGAGTGGCGGTTGGTGGGACGTCGGAAAGCGCCCAGCGCCCCAAGCAACACCAGAACGGCACCGACTCCAACGCCGCCCCAGCGCACCCACTGGCCCACAGCACTCCGTGGGAAGCGCCCGGCCTGCTGGAGCAGCTCCGCGCGGGACTCCTCATCGGTGGCACCCTGAAACGCGAACTGGACCTCGCGCTCATTGCCCTCGCGGTCTGCCCAGTAGTCCTTGATATCGACGTCCATACCCACGACGAGTCCAGTGGCCTGGTCAACAAAGAGGTCCCGCGTTGCGGCGTGGAAGAGGTAGCCCTGCTCGGTGGAGCCATCCTCATTGCTCAGCGTGGTGGTCGTGTTCCCGGCATAAAGGGTAGCCACGTTGGTGGGTTCAATCTCCTGGTGGTAGCGGTAGACCGTGCGGCCGTCGATGTCGAGGGACTCCTCGAACACGGCGTCGGCTGCTTTGCGCAGCACCGGATCGAAGACCGGGTAGGTGGTCTGCTCGGCGTCAGCCGGCAGCTTCAGCCAGTAGCCCTCGACTGGAACCTCCGCCGTGGGCGAGCCCATGGTGTGGGAAAGCGCCGCGGGGCCCGTCGCCTCACCGCTGAGGCGGTCGACGGGATAGTTCCACACGCGTGCAAAGCTTAAGTCTTCCACGTTGCCCGTGCCACCGCGGATGGCGGATTCGCCGACTCGCAGCGTTGCTATCTCCTTGTCCACCGGATCCTGGATGTCCAGGTTGAGCTGATAAGTCATCGGCCCCTCGTACTGCGACACGCCCTCTGCGGACAGCTCCTGCGCGGTGGCGTTCTCATCCTGCATCGTCCACGTGGTGTCCTCGATGTCCAGCGGCAGGCGCGGGCTAAAGCTCAAGAAGCTCGCCGCCGCCAGGCCGGCCGCGATCAGCGCAACGCCGAGGCCGAGCAGGAGGACGGAGAAGATGCGGGACTTGGGCAGCATGGTGGCTTATCCTACCGATTCATTTGCCCAATACACACTCGCGCTAGGGGGCGATTTGCGAGTTTACTCCGACGCGGCAGGGCAACCTCAACCCCGCCTTGAGTGCGATTGAGCGAACTCTACGAACGAGAGTCAGCTTCTTCTTTGTGATTCCACGGAACGATAGCGCTGACATCCGTGGTCTGGCGAGCTTTCCAGAGATCGTATTCCTCTTGGAGCCCGAGCCAGAACTCGGCGGAGTTCCCAAAGTAGGCCGACAAACGCAAAGCCATATCGGCACTGATACCGAGCGCGCCACGGGTAATTTTGGAGACTTGGGAACGGGTAGTGTCAATATCACTAGCCAGGCGATACTGGGTGATACCGCAGGGTTTGAGGAATTCTAGGAGAAGAATTTCTCCAGGATGCGGAACGGGAACAACATCAACATGAGTATGCACGTCAGTGGTAGTCGACAAAGTCAACGTCAACAGCTCCTTCGGGTGTCCACTTGAATATGATGCGCCACTGCGAGTTGACGCGAATTGAGTAGTAGCCCTCTAGGTCACCCTTGAGCCGCTCCAACCGGTTTGCTGGTGGAATCCGAAGGTCCGTGACATTTACAGACCGCCCAATCATAAGTAACTTACGGCGCACTACCGAACGCAATTCCGATGGAATATATCGCGGCGGCACACCATCCTGATGGAACCGCTCGAGACTTCTTCGCCGAAATTGCACACCCCAATAGTGTCTCTTTTTGACCCTAGTGTCAAGATCTGACACGAAATGTCTAGAATCCCGGGTCCCGACAAAACGGGAACAACCCCGCACCGCGCACATGCGGAACGGGGTTGTTGGCGCGCAGCGAATGTGCTGCGCGGGAAAGCTTTAGTAATTCAGGTGAATTACTTGAGCTCGACGGAAGCGCCAGCCTCTTCGAGCTTAGCCTTAGCAGCCTCAGCGTCATCCTTGGAAGCGCCCTCGAGGATAGCCTTCGGAGCACCCTCAACCATTTCCTTGGCTTCCTTCAGGCCCAGGCCGGAGACGATCTCGCGGACAGCCTTAATAACGCCGATCTTCTTAGCGCCAGCGTCGGTCAGAACGACGTCGAACTCGGTCTTCTCTTCCTCAGCGGCACCGCCGGCAGCCGGGGCACCAGCAGCAACGGCAGCAACCGGAGCAGCGGCCTCAACGTCGAAGACCTCCTCGAATTCCTTAACGAACTCGGAGAGCTCGATGAGGGTCATTTCCTTGAAAGCTTCAATGAGCTCGTCCTTGGTGAGCTTAGCCATGATTGGCATCCTTTCTCAGTGTTCCTAGCCACCCTAGGCGGCCAGATAAAAGTGTGTGTGTTTAAGTTGTGCGCCTGTAATTGGCGTCTTAAGCTTCTGCAGCCTTCTTGTCCTGCAGGGCCGCAGCGGTGCGGACCATCTTGGTAGCAGGAGCGTTGAATACGGCAGCAGCCTTTGCCATAGAACCCTTCATGGCGCCAGCCAGCTTGGCGAGAGTGGTCTCGCGGTTGTCCAGCTCAGCGATGGCTGCAACCTGGTCGGCAGACAGGATGTTGCCGTCCATGTAGCCACCCTTGACGACGAATGCCTTGTTGTCATCAGCAAACTTCTTGATGACCTTAGCGGCATCCACTGCCTCGCCCTTGATGAACGCGATAGCGGTCGGGCCAGTCAGGTGCTCGTCAAGACCCTCGATGCCAGCTTCGTTGGCAGCGATCTTGAAGAGGGTGTTCTTGGCGACGGAGTACTCAACGTCAAAGCCGAGGTTGTTACGCAGCTCCTGGAGCTGACCCACGGTCAGGCCACGGTACTCGGTCAGCACGATGGAGTTAGCGCCATCGAGCTTCTCCTTCAGCTTTGCCAGGTCTGCGGTGTTCTTCGGGTTTGCCATTTTCTACTTCGCCTCCTTTCGAAACATCTCTTGTGTTTTCCGCCGGGGCCTTCCCTACTCCGCTTGCCCAATGGACAACCGAAATAACAAAAGCCCCGTGCAAGAGCACAGGGCGCGCGGCATAAGAGAATGCCGCGATTAATCGCAAAGTGTCTCCTGCGTGGGCCGTCCTCTAGGATGAGGAACCTTCGATCCGGACTCCCGGATGACCGACGGTCTTCGGTGAACTTTGACTCGGCCTCATCAGGCCGTTCAAACTTCGCTAGGTACTTTACAACCCGTCCTGCCGAAACTCCAAATCGCTCCCCTGTGGGCTTTCCACTGGGGTTTCTTTATGGGGATGCTGACGTGCCGAGCACCCCACGCGGAACGATGACGGGGGCGTCGCTTCGCGGGTCATCCCAGATCTCGACGTCGATGCCATAGGCGGCTGCCAGCACTTCTTTCGTCAACGCCTGCCGGGGACTTCCCTGCGCGATGACCTCGCCGTTGTTCATGACCACCATGGTGTCGGAGTACTGGCCGGCCAACATGAGATCGTGCAGCACAACGACCACCGTTTTCCCGGCGTCTGCTTGTGCACGCACAAGCTCCAACACGCTGATGGCGTGGGCTGGATCGAGGAAGGTGGTGGGTTCGTCGAGAAGCAGCACTGGCGTGTCCTGAGCCAAGGCAAGCGCGAGCCATACCCGCTGGCGTTGCCCACCCGAAAGCGCCGCGATATCCCGATCGATGAAGTCAGTAATACCGGTCTCCACGCAGGCCTGCGCGATGATGTCGCGGTCCTCCGCGGACAGGCCCCTACCGCGGCCCAGGTGCGGGTAGCGCCCACGCGCGACGAGCTCGCCCACCCGCAGCCCGTCCGGCGCCGTCGGCTGCTGCGGGAGAAGGGCCACGTGGGTAGCTGCTTCCTTCGCGCTCATGGCGTGCACGTCCATCTCGCCGATATGCACACGTCCCTGCCGCGGGCGAAGAATCTTAGACAAGGTCTTCAGCAACGTGGACTTTCCGCAGCCGTTAGGCCCAATGAGCGTGGTGATTTCTCCCGGGCGGGCTACCAGGTCAACGCCGGACAGGATGTCTTCCCCGTCTTTATAGCCGGCATAAATGCCGGTAGCCGTAATTTCTCTATCATTCACAAGCTTTTATCCTCTCCGCCGTGCGGCATTCCACACCAAGATGACCAGGGCGCACCCTCCAATAATGGAAGACACCGCACCCACTGGAGCGTCCATCGGAAGCATTCCAGCAATGACAGCGCACACACTCAACAAGGCAGCGCCGGCAGTGCAGGAGACCAGCGGCACAGGCGTGGGCGTCCGGGCAACAATGCGCCCCACATGCGGGGCCAGAAGCGCAATGAAGCCGATAGGCCCAGCCACGGAAACGGTCACCGCGCAAATGCCCGTAGCCGCAACTAACAGGAGAGCACGTGTGCGCGTGATGTTGACCCCCAAGGAGAGGGCCGAAAGATCATCGTGTGCCAGGAGTGGTAGCTCCCGAGCACACCACAGGCCGAGAACTACGAATGGTGCCAACCCCACGAGCAGAGGAATGATGGCATCCATCCGTACAAACCCTGTGGTTCCCGCCAACCAGAGCTGGGACTGCGCCGCACGGAGGAGCTGGGCAGCGCGCAACAGATATGCCACGAGGGCTTGGAACAGAAGTGACAGCGCGATTCCGACGATGACGATACGGTTGCTCGTACCGATTCCCCCAAGTGCCACGAGCAGGATGGCTGCTAGCACCGCGCCCAGCAGCGCAAGTCCCGCCCGCCACCAGAACATGGAAAGCCCCTCAGCGAGGAGAGGCCGGGAGAGCACCGTTCCGATGACCACCATGACGGACGCGCCACCAGTCACGCCAAGGATGTCCGGCGAAGCCAGCGGATTGCGCGACATCGACTGCGTCCACGACCCCGCCAGTCCGAGCGCGGCACCCACGATGAGGGTCGCTAGCGCTACGGGCATGCGCAGGTCCCAGACAACGCGAATCTCACTTCGGCTTCCCCCGCCGTTGAGAATCTCGAGAACCTGCCACGGACTCAAGTCCACTGGGCCCTGCCCCAGCAGGAGGACATAGGAGCTTGCCGCGACCAGAACAAAAAAGCAGGTGGCCACCCATATCCATGTCCGGCGTTGCCGCTCTTGGGAACGCAGATGCTTGACGACGTCCCCCTTCACCCGCCCACTCATAGTTTGTACTCCCCTCGGTGCACGGCCCAGATGAGAAATGGTGCGCCGACAAAGGCCACGACGATGGACATCTCCAACTCTGAAGGGCCCGCGATGAGGCGGCCGAGAATATCCGCAGCGAGTACGGAACAACCACCGAGTAATGCGGCAGGAGCGATCATTGCGGCGACTTCTGGCCCCGTAAGCCGGCGCAACAGATGCGGAATGGCAAATCCGACGAAGGCAACAGGTCCCGTCGCTGCGGTAGCGCTGCCCGCTAAGATAACGATGCTCAAGGCCGCACCGCGCCGCGTTAGCGAGGGCGAGCCACCCAAGGCAACCGAGGATTCCTCCCCCATTGCCAAAAGATCGAGCGGGCGTGCCACACGTGCGGCAATGATAAGCCCGACGAGCAATCCGATACCCGCGATGGCGACATCTTCAGGGCCGCGCCCGAACGTGGAGCCGATGGTCCACCGACGCATACTGTCGAGGACATCCGTGGAGTACAGGCCGATCAGCATGGCACCTGAGCTCAAAGCAGCAGCGACCCCTGCGCCAACCAAGACCAGCGTCAAGGGATCCTGAAACCTGCGGGACACACCCAGCACCAATGTTGTGGCCACGCCGGCACCTAGGAGGGCCAGGGCAGTCCGCATCCCGGTTGAGGTGGCGATTCCTACTGCTGTCCCGAGGGCAACAAGGAAGGAGGCACCCGCAGTGATACCGATGAAGCCCGGATCGGCCAAGGGGTTTCTAGTCCAAGACTGTGCGATAACCCCCGATACCGCGATGGCCGCTCCCGCGAAGTAGGCCAAGAACGTGCGCGGGATGCGCAGATCCCACACGATGCTCTCGATATCTGCTTCGCCCCTGTGAAGGAGGGCAACAAACATATCAGACAACGGGATAGCCCTAGAGCCCACCACCAGTGAGCACAGGAAAAGGAGAAGGGTCGACACAACCAGTGCCGTGGTGAGCAGTGCGAGGCTTCTCCCCCGCGAGTCCAGTGCGGCTGCCTTGCCTCCGCGTTGCGTCCCTGCAACGCCGTGGATAGCGCCAGCCTTCCTCGATAGTGCAAGCACTTATAGTTTCTCTTCGAATTTGTCGACGGCCCACGGAATAGTCAGCGGGTTCGGCACGCTCATCGCATTGCCGGTGTCTGTGTCCAGGTAGCGAACACGGCCATCCGTGACCACGTCCAGGCCTTGGAATGTGGAATCCTTCTTCAGCTCATCGACCGCACCGTTGTAATCCAAGACGAACAGATAGTCCACATTGTTGAGCTGGGAGTAGTTTTCCGGGGCATAGTCCACGAAGAAGCTGGAACCATCACCCTGCAGTTCCTTGGGGATCTCAAAGCCGAGGTCTTCGATGAACTGGCCACGGCCGTCTTCTGCCGTGTAGAGGCCCAGCTTCCCGTCATAGGGCATGAGGATGGCTGCGCGCTTGCCCTGCAGCTCCGGGTGGGAGTCCTTGAACTGCTCAAAGGCGCCCTCTGCTTGGTCAATGAGCTTCTCCCCCTCCTCTTCCTTATCGACGGCAGCGGCGATGGTCTTGACTTGCTCATCCCAGGGGATCTGCCAGTCCTCGAAATCTTCGGGCTTCACGGTCAGCGGAGCGATATCCTCGAGGGATTTCTTTGCCTCCTGGTCCACTGCCTGGTTCACGGCGATGATCTGTGTGGGGTCCGAGGCAGTGACCTGCTCTAGAACCTCGGCCGTGAAACCGGAGGCGGTGTTATAGATCACCTCGGGCTGGGCATCTCCCAAAAGCTCCTTCGCCCATGGGCCAACTCCGGAGGGATCACCATCCCCTTTCGCACCCCAGGGGGCCACAGCAACGGGAGTGAGTCCGAGTGCCAGCACGGTATCGGCATCTCCCAGCCCAAGGCTTGCAACCCTGGGCTCGTCTGCGCCGGCCACGCCCGCGCTGTCATCGCCGCTTCCACGTGAGCAGCCCGTCAGAGCAATCGCTACCGCCGAGACAATCGCAAGCACGGCTTTCGCGCGCCGGTTGATGGCAATCATGGAATAAACCTTTCCTTCACTGGGAACGGGCACGTAACCATACGCACCCCTAATTTATTTGAGGCTAGCCTAACTTGTACTTTATGATGGTTTCAAATCTCCCTCCTACCTAGGAACACACCCCTTGACACATCACCGCCTACTACCCGTTACCCTCACCGGGAATACCCGCCTCAAGCCACGGCTACACCGACTAACTTTTCACTCACCAGCGTTTGGTTCCTACCCCTTAGCCGGGCCTGACGAATACTTTGGGCTCCTCATGCCCCAAGATGGGCAGGAGTTTTCGCCATTTCCGGTTGAAGATTCCAATGTTCGCGCCGCCGTCACGGGATTGCCCGCCAAGATTCGCCCAGCATTGCGGTGGTACACGATTCGCAGGCTCAATCATGACGCCCACACTATCGACGTCGACGTGGTAACCCATGGCGATAATGGCCCGGGCACGCACTGGATCCGCAAGGCACAACCTGGGGATACCGCAGGAATATATACGGGACAAGCACGGTGGCAAGAACCTAGGAAGTCACAACTGCTACTCGCAGACGCCTCCGCTCTTCCGGCGCTGTGGCACATCCTGGAACATTACGAAGCTTTGTCACCGGACGCCTTGGGCGGCGTCGACGTCGTTGCTCTGATCGCAAGCGACGACGAAATTGAGGATGGATTTGAGGAAACGTGGAGCGGCAAGGTTCGCTCGCTCACTATGATTTCCGCTCCGCACGAGGAGCACATTGCGCGCGCCAGACAGCTCCTTGATTCTCGTTTCACCCCGGATACTGCACCCGATTCGGTATGGGTATCCGGCGAAGGGGACCTCGCCAAAGCAGTGCGCGCCATAGCTGTGCACGACTGGGGTGTGCCGCGGGAGGACGTCATCTGGTCCGTCTACTGGATTCAAGGAAAGCCGCGGCCTTAACCCCCTCTGCACGCGTCACAACAGGAAAGCAATCGTTCCACTTTAAGGTGGACCCGTATGCTTCAGTGACATGAAGGACGCTACGGAGCCGGTGCTACTTGGAAGGAAGAAGAAGGACCAAAGCATTGGCACCTTATGCCAAACCTTGTATGCTTTTACCTGGACTTTTCTTGATTCAGCACCCCAAATGGTGTCTTTAGTTTGGTCCCCTAGCCCCCGTCTTCGCCTGTACCCCAAGCTTCACCCCTTGAGCTACGGACTAAGACACACATTTTGACCCTTAACCCCAAGATGCCGTGGGGCCCACGCAGCGCACAGCACAACGCGGGCCCCGGGGAAAATCCGGGACCCGCGTTGCAAGGGGTCTTGTCTATCAGGCGGTTTCTCACGCCGCCCGCCCTGCAAGACTCAGGGTGTTCTCTCTATCTCTCATGCGCCTCTCTCAAACGCACAAGAATATTATGCGGCAGGTTCCTTGTAATGCCATACCACCAACCTGCCAATTGCCTGTTAGTGAGAAAGGTGTCATTACCCTGCACAAATCCAGCACTAGGAACGGGAAAAGACTCCCGCCCGCAAGCGAGTGGGCGCCTTGATGCCGTTAACATTGATATGCACAACCGCGTGCGCATGGTGGTGGGCTCGTTCCTCCCGAAGAACCTGGGCATTCACTGGCACTTATGCGAGGAATGGTTTTGGGACACCTTGGTGGATGCCGATGCCGCGCCCTTCTTTCGCATCTTCAACCCCGAAACGCAGGCCAAGCGCTTTGATCCCGACGGCGACTATGTGCGCCGCTGGGCACCCGCCTTGTCCGCGCTGCCAATTGGAGATCTCAAGGAATCGCGCCAAGCTGCCCTCGATGCCTATGCGGAGATCTAAAGACTAAGCCGGCAACAAAAGCCGCAGGCAGAGGTCTACCATGGGGCTAATGATGAGCCCACGGATTCATTCTCAAGCCCAACCACCTATTGGCCATACCCCGCTGATGCGCGTGGACGCCATTAATCCCCGTACCGATGTGCACCTCTACCTCAAGCTAGAGCAATTCAACCTGGGCGGATCCGCCAAAGACCGCACCGCACGCGCACTCATCCAAGCCGCGCTTGACGCCGGCGACATAGGCCCCGGATCCACCCTGGTGGAGTCTTCCTCGGGCAACCTTGGCATGGCACTGGCCCGCCAGGCCCCACTTGCGGGTATGAAATTCCACTGCGTGGTCGATCCGCGCGTCAATTCCTCCACCGTGGCCACGATGCGGGCCTACGGCGCCCACGTAGAATTGCTGGATCACCCGGACCCGGAAACCGGCGATTGGCTCACTGCTCGCCGCACCCGCGTAGCCGAGCTTCTAGAAGAGATCCCCGATTCTTTCAATCTCAACCAGTACTCCAACGAGGCCGCCTTTTACGCCCACGCCGAAGGCACAATGACGGAAATCGTGGACCAGCTCGGACAGGCGCCCACCCACTTGCTCGTCGCTATGAGCACCACCGGCACTCTCGGCGGCTGCGTGCGCAAGCTCACTGAGCTTGGCGCCGATACGGAGACCATCGGTGTCGATGCCGAAGGCTCCGTGCTGTTTGGGGGCCAGCGCGGCACCCGCATGCTGCCGGGCTATGGTGCTGGCATTGTCACCGATCTATCCACCAAATTCTCGCCGTCCTCAGTAGAGCGTGTGCCTGATCTGGATGCCATTGTGGCAGCCCGTCGCCTCGCCCAGGCCGAAGGCCTTCTGCCTGGGGCCTCCGGCGGCGCGGTCATCGCGGCATTCCAGCGTCTCGCGCCTACCCTTCCGTCCGGTGCGGAGGTCGTGGCCGTACTCCACGACGGTGGCCAGCCTTACCTCGATACCATCTACAGCGATTCCTGGGTCTACGAGTACTTCGATATCTCTCCTGCCGAGCTCGCCGCGCGCGTCGAAGGGGATTCAGAGTGAGCCCGCAGACACCTTCCCGCCGCATCGCCGTCATCGGCGGCGGCCCACGCGGGCTGTGGGCCGTAGAAGAGCTCATCGAGCGCGCCCGCAACCCCCTGGATATCACCGTCTTTGATCCCTACCCCGCCGGCGCCGGCGCGGTGTATCGCCCGCAGCAGCCGCCGCAGTGGCGCCTTAACGTCAATTGCGCCATCGTCACCACCGCACACGATAGCTTCAACGCTTGGCGTACCCGCCGTGGGGAATCCACCACCGATGCCTTCCCGCCGCGCGCGCAGGTGGGGCAATTCCTGGCCGATACGTGGGCTGCTGCCCTGCACCGCGCCCCGCAGCACGTGTGCATTCGACACCTACCCCAGCGTGTGCGTTCGGTGTCTGCCGCTGACGGCGGGTTCATCGTCGATGGCTCGCCCTTCGACGAAGTCCTCGTCTGCACCGGCCACGATCACCTCCACCCCGGCGCCTTAGTCCACGAGCCTTCCCGCGTTCCGGTCACCGGACTCTACTTCGGCGCCGATTTGCCCAGTGCCCCGCGACGGATTGGGGTGCGCGGTGCTGCCTTGAGCTTCATCGATGTCTGCCTATTGTATGGCGATACCGCCGAGGTAATCTTCCCGGTGAGCCGCAGCGGGCGTTTCATGGAGGTCAAGCCCGCTCCGAGTGCGCCCCAGCCTGAGATTCCGGACGACGTGAGGCGCGCCTGTGCTGACGTGATAGATGCCGATGAATTGCGCGACGTCCTCCTAGCGGCCGCCGGATCGATGGGTGAGTTTTCCACCGGGGACCTCGCTGCAGTGCTCGACGGCCACGACTTTTCCGGCGATGCCGTCGCGGAGCTGGACGCCTCCCTCCACGCCGCTGAGGGCACAGGGCCCCTTACCCCGGCGGCGGCTGTGGGCGCGGCGTTTCGGGGGCTCTTTCAAGAATGCGTGGACTGGCACAAGGCTCATGGACCCATGCCCGGATTCCGTGAGCTCTCGCGCACTCTCGAGCGCGTGGCCTTTGGCCCACCCCCAGTCACCGCGCGGCGCCTGCTCGAGCTCATCCGCACAGGCGTGGTAGATACCCGCTACCTCGTAGCCCCGGACCAGGTTGACCTATGGCGCACACAAGGTGACATTGACCTGCTTATCGACGCCACCGTAGCTCCCCAAGCCACCCCCTCCCCTTTCCACGATGTCCCCGGCGTCGTGGAAATCGGCCGCATGAATGAGCTTGAGCTTCCCGGCCATGACTCGTTGAACCGTTCCGTGCACGATGACATCCCCCGTTGGGCGGAGAAAGTAGTAAACCCATGACCAACCACACCACCCCGTTACCCGTTCATGGCACCGTTGCGCTGCGCGCCCGGTGGGAAGAATGGATGTCAGAATTGGTGGCTGACCCACAGCAAGTCTCCCGCCTCACCTCCGAGTATGGCTCGCCCGTTAATGTGCTCAACCCCGCACCGCTGCGCCGCAACGCCCAAGAGCTCCTCGATGCCGGCGCCTCTCATAGCGTGGACACCCAGGTGTTTTTCGCTCGCAAGGCCAATAAAGCCTTGTGCTTCGTCGACGCCGCCCGCGAGGCTGGCCTGGGCGTGGACGTCGCCAGTGAAAATGAGCTGCGCCAAGTGCTTAACCGTGGACTCGCGCCCGAGCGGATTATCCTCAGCGCGGCTATTAAGACCGACGCGTTACTGCGCCTAGCTATCGACCGCGGAGTCACCATTTCTTGCGATTCGCGAGCGGAAGCCGAGCGCATCGCTGCCCTTGCCAAGGCCCTCCACCACACCGCGCACGTCGCACCGCGCCTTGCCCCCAACCCGGATAACCTTCCGCCGACGCGCTTCGGTGAGCTCCTTCACGCATGGCAAAGCCATGCCTGGCCCGAAACCATCCACGCTGACGGCGTTCACGTACACCTGCATGGTTATAGCGAATCGGACCGCCGCACCGCACTCGCGGAGGCCATCGCCCTCATCGAGCACCTGCGCTTAGTTGGCCAGCCTGCTTCCTTCATCGATATCGGCGGCGGTATTCCCATGAGCTACCTCGAATCCCGCGAGCAATGGGGGTATTACCAGCAGCGCATCGCAGCCCAGCGCGCCGGCACCGGTGAGCCTTTTACGTGGAAGTCCGACCCGCTCTCTAATACCTACCCCTTCTGGCAGACGCCCACCCGCGGCCAGTGGCTAGACCAACTCCTTTCTGGTGAGGTGGCCGGGTTTGGCCCCGCCGCCCGTGCACTGCGCGAGCGGAATATTTCTCTTCACTTGGAGCCAGGGCGCAGCCTGCTCGATGGCTGCGGCATCATTCTCGCTGAGGTCAGCTTCCTCAAAAAGCGCTCCGACGGCCTGCCCCTCATCGGCGCAGCTATGAACCGCACCCAGTGCCGTACCGCGGCGGATGATATCTTGCTCGACCCGCTCCTCGTGCCCACTGCCGGAGACCGCGGTGCGGTAGACCGCGAACCGCGCACCGGGTTCGTGGTGGGTGCCTATTGCATCGAAGATGAAGTCATCCTGCGCCGCGAACTCGACTTCCCCGAGGGCATTGCGGTGGGCGATACCCTCGCTATCCCGAACACCGCCGGCTACTTCATGCATATTTTGGAATCTGCCTCCCACCAGATTCCGCTAGCGCGCAATGTCTACCTCGACGTAGACAGCCGCGACTGGGTGCCGGACGATATCGACGCCTAGCGATCCCAGCCGCTATCTACACGGGACTGGCTGGGTAAATGAAAAGGGCTCCGAAGGTAAACCTCGAAGCCCTTTGTCATTTAGCGCGATGCGCTAGACCGATTTACTCGGTGTAGTTCTTCTCCACGGAAGCGTCGACCGGGATGCCCGGTCCGGAGGTGGTGGAGATGGTGATCTTCTTGGCGTAGACGCCCTTGGCGGAGGACGGCTTCAGACGAACGATCTCGTCGTAAAGTGCACCGTAGTTCTCAGCCAGCTTCTCAGCGTCGAAGGAAGCCTTACCGATGATGGCGTGCAGGTTGGAAGCCTTGTCAACGCGGAAGGAAATCTTACCGCCCTTGACGTCAGCAACAGCCTTGGTCACGTCAGCGGTCACGGTACCGGTCTTCGGGTTCGGCATGAGACCACGCGGGCCCAGGACGCGGGCAACGCGGCCAACCTTGGCCATCTGGTCCGGGGTAGCGATAGCAACGTCGAAGTCGATGTTGCCCTCGTTGATAGCGGCAATAAGCTCTTCGGTGCCCACGATGTCGGCGCCAGCAGCCTTAGCAGCCTCAGCGTTGTCGCCCTCAGCGAAGACGGCCACGCGGACGTCCTTACCGGTGCCGTGCGGCAGGGAAACGGTACCGCGAACCAGCTGGTCAGCCTTACGCGGATCAACGCCGAGGCGGAAGACAACGTCCACGGTGGCGTCGAAGTTCTTGGAGGAGGTCTCCTTGGCCAGCTTGGCGGCCTCGATCGGACGGTACAGGCGGGAGCGGTCTACCAGCTCAGCGGCAGCCTTGTATGCCTTGGACTTGGTGCTCATAAGTGCAATTCCTTTTCTTGGATTGATGTGGTGATAGCGGGCCGGAGCTGGCCCTGCCACGCGCGGCACACGACGTGCCGCGCACTAAAGATTCGATTTTTACTTAGCCGGGATGCCGTCAACGGTGATGCCCATGGAGCGAGCGGTACCAGCGATGATGCGGGCGCCGTTCTCGATGTCACGAGCGTTGAGGTCCTCGAACTTGGTCTGTGCAATCTCCTTGCACTGATCCCAGGTCACGGAGCCCACCTTGTCGGTGTGCGGAACGCCGGAGCCCTTCTTGATGCCAGCAGCCTTGAGCAGAAGCTTTGCAGCCGGCGGGGTCTTCAGCTTGAAGTCGAAGGAGCGGTCCTCGTACACGGTGATTTCCACCGGAACGACGTTGCCGCGCTGGGACTCGGTCGCAGCGTTGTACGCCTTGCAGAACTCCATGATGTTGACGCCGTGGGCACCGAGTGCCGGACCAACCGGCGGAGCCGGGTTAGCAGCGCCTGCCTCGATCTGGAGCTTGATCAGGCCAGTAACCTTCTTCTTGGGAGCCATCGAATTACCTCTTTCCTGTGGTACCGAGGTGCCGCCACGATGAATAACAGCACCCCGTCCGGATGCTCACGCGTTGTGGGCCACCGGAGGATGAACGTTTCAACATGCGCAAAAGCGCACGGCGTTCAAGTTTAGAACACCGTGCGCCCAGCTCAAAATCGCTTTTTAGGAGATACGCTCGATCTCCGTCGGGGACAGCTCCACCGGGGTCTCGCGGCCGAAGATAGATACCAGACCCTGCATCTTGCCAGTCTCCGGATCAATTTCGGAAATGGTGGCAGAAACAGAGGCTAGCGGGCCGGACAGGATGGTGACAGCCTCGCCCACCTCGAAGTCGTGTGCATAAGCCTTGGCCACTTCCTTCTCTGGCATGGCGACGACCTGCTCGCCGTCAGCGTCGGCAGCCGAGCTCTCCGGAGTAACGGTCGCGTCGTTCGGCATAAGGAACTTGGCTACGTCGCGAATCTTCACCGGAGTAGCGTTGCCCTCATTACCCACGAAGGACGTCACACCCGGGGTATCGCGGACGACGGACCAGGCAGCGTCGTTAAGCTCCATGCGTACGAGCACGTAACCCGGCAGCAGCTTGCGCTTCACCACCTTCTTCTTGCCGTCCTTCTTCTCCAGGACCTGCTCGACCGGCACGACGACCTCGAAAATGGAATCCTCCACCTCAAGCGTCTGGGCGCGCATATCCAGGTTGGTCTTCACCTTGTTCTCGTAGCCGGAGTAGCACTGAATGATGAACCACTGACCGGGCTGCTTCTTCAGCTCACGAGTAAAGGCGCGCAGGCGAGTCTTGTACTCAGCCTCTACTGCGGCGGCGTCAGCACCAGCCGCTGCGCTTTCCGACGCCTCCTCGTCACCGTCGTCAGCACCGCCACCCAGCGCTGCTTCAGCTGCCTTGGTAGCGGCTTCCTTCTCGGCTGCTTCTTTCTCTTCGGCGGAAAGCTCCTCCTGCTGTTCCTCAGCAGTCTCTGGGGCCTCGGAGCCCTCGACGGCAGCCGTGCCCAGGGCCTCGTCGGCAGCCTCCGCTGCCGATGCTGCCTCAGCGGCCTGATCCTGGACGTTATCGATCATGGCCTGTTCAAGAGAAGTGCCGGTGGTTTCGTCGCTCATTGTGTGCTCCATCTGTGTATTAATCCGTCTAGTCACCACCAGGGTACCCGGGGTGGCTAGGGCAAAAAGTATCCCGCCGTTCCCCTAGTGGGATTCGGCGGGATGAAAGTATGCGGTTGATTCTACTAAGGCGCGAGTACGGCTTCAACTCCAAGGCCGGTCAGCGTGTCAACGCCCCAGACCAGTGCGGTCAGCACGACAAGGAAGGCGAAGGTCACGAGCACGTACTGGACCATCTCCTTACCGGTAGGCCAGACAACCTTCTTAATCTCGGAGGCAACCTCACCCGGGAAGGAGGCTACGGAGCCACCGGCAGATTCTTCCTTCTTGTCCTCGACGCGCACAACGCGCTTGTCGGTGTAGGACTCAGTAGAGGTGGTCGCTGCGCCAGAGAGCTGACGCTTGCCGGTTGGGCGGGCTGCCCCGGTGCTCGGCTGCTTTTCATCGCTCACGGCGATTTCCTCCTTGAAGTGATGTGGCAGGGGCGACAGGACTCGAACCTGCAACCTACGGTTTTGGAGACCGTTGCGCTACCAATTGCGCCACGCCCCTTTGCGTGCCCTTTTGGGACAACGCATAACCCTACCAGAACGGTGATCCCTGTTGGAAACCACCTGCCGTGTAAGGCTGGGAGTCGGTAGTAAAAAAGCGCCCTGAACACGGGCGCTTTTCCTTCCCGGTAGCGATGGCGAGAATTGAACTCGCGACACAGCGATTATGAGTCGCTTGCTCTACCACTGAGCTACACCGCCATATTCACCTTCCAGAAATGTCTGGAAACATGAATGGAGCCCCCTGACAGAATCGAACTGTCGACCTTTTCCTTACCATGGAAACGCTCTGCCGACTGAGCTAAGGGGGCACAGCCTCTGTGAGTCACGGAGAATCTCCGCTGTGCTCTCGTTGAAGCCTTGAAAAGATTAACCCGAAACGCTCAAACAACACAAATCGCCAGCATAGTGAATGTTTTTAAGCCTTTAGAAGAAGCGTTTAAACACACCCTCAACGCCACCCTTGCCCGACCCAGCCCTGTGTGCCCGCGATCGCGTCCCCGCGCAACACAAAATCCCGCAGGCACATTTCTGTGTCTGCGGGATTCATTCTGTGCCAGGTAGAAGATTCGAACTTCTGAAGGCAATGCCGGCGGATTTACAGTCCGCTCCCTTTGGCCGCTCGGGCAACCTGGCATGCACTCGTGAGTGCGGTTATGTACTTTACTACGAAGTACCGCCCAACATGCAAATCAGCTGGCAGGAGCCTCAATTAGCCCACGCGCTGGACCGTGTAATCCGCGAGCTGACGCAGCGCTTCACTCGCCGTGCACTCGGGCAAGAGCGAGAGCTGGTCTTCCACCACGCGCAGGTAGGCGTTGACATCCGCCATGGCCTTGTCGCGGCCAGTGGACTTCCACAACAATTCGATGGCGCGGTCCACGGAGGCGTCGTCAGTCAGCGGGCCCGTGAGCAGGCCACGCAGCTCGTCGCCGACCTCGCCTTCTTCCTCCAAGGCATAGAGCACCGGGAGCGTGAAAACGCCCTCGCGCAAATCGGTGCCTGGGGTCTTTCCGGACTCCTCAGGGTCGGAGAAGATATCAATGATGTCGTCCACAATCTGGAAAATCATGCCCACGGCAGAGCCAATCTGACGCAGGGCCTCGCACTGCTCGGGGCCTGCACCCGAGTGATAAGCACCCAGGTAGCCGGCGGAGGCAATAAGCACAGCCGTCTTTTCCCGAATGACCGCCGTGTAGTGCTCCACCGCATTGGCCTCACCGGCGCCGATCGTCTCCCGCATCTGGCCGGTCACGAGTTCTTCAAAGGTTTCGGCGAAGTGCTCGACGGTGTGCGTATCCAGTTGGCTCATCAGCCGGGAAGCATGCGCAAGAAGGGCGTCGCCAGCCAGAATCGCCACGGAATTTGTCCACCGGAAGTTGGCGGATTCCACACCGCGGCGACGGTCAGCTTCATCCATGACGTCGTCGTGGTACAGCGTGGCCACGTGCACCATTTCCACGGCCGTGGCTGCCTTGATCACCTCAGGTGACTCTGGGCGCTCACCGAATTCGGAGGCCAGTAGCGCCATCATCGGACGGAAACGCTTACCACCAGCCATCGAGAGGTGACGTACCTTCTCCTTGAGGAAGTCCTGCCCGCGGTCGAGCTCCGCGCTGAGCAGATCTTCAACGGCAGTCATCCCGGCGTTGATACGCTCGGTGAGCTGCGCATCCCCCAATTTCACGTGCTTGGCGTGAGTTTGGCCGTGTGACATTAAACGCGTTCCTTATTAACTCAAAAATCCTAGTGTTTACTTACCGTAGCCCATAGCACGGCCCTCAACACACTCAAGGCCACTATCCCGTGCAATGATAGTCCCCATGTCGGAGCAGATCGATTCCATCCATGCAGACGTCGCTGTTGTCGGTGCGGGCCCCGCTGGTGCCGCAGCCGCTATCCATGCCGCGCGAGCCGGCCACGATACCGTGCTTATCGACGCCTCCCCCTTCCCCCGCGATAAAACCTGCGGCGATGGCCTCACCCCACGCGCCATGCATCAGCTGGATCTCCTCGGCATCGAGGTCAACGCCTCCTACCGCAACCGTGGGCTGAAGCTGCATGGCTTTGGCGGGTCAGTCACCGCGCCGTGGCCGGCAACGTATCCCTCGCAGGAAGGAACGGCCCTGCCGCGCTATGAGTTTGACGCGCTCCTGGTCACCGCCGCCCAGGAAGCGGGCGCGCGCCTTGTCACCGGCACCGCTACCGACCCACAACTTACAGGCAACCGCCTCATCTCTTTCGCCGTGGGCCAGCAGCGCGTAAGTGCTAAATGGGTCATCGTTGCCGACGGCGTGCGTTCCACCTTCGGCAAGCAACTGGGCCGCCGGTGGGACCGCAATGAGGTCTACGGCATCGCTGCGCGCGCCTATGCCGACTCCCCACACGATGGTGAAGAGTGGATGCACTCCCACGTCGAGCTCAAGGACTCAGATGGCGTTGTCCAGCCCGGCTACGGTTGGATTTTTCCGCTCGGGCAAGGGGTCAACATCGGCCTCGGTGCACTGTCCACGGCTGCCCGGCCGGCCCGCCTCAACACAAAGAAGGCCTTGAGTTTCTACGCCGAGCAGCAGCGCGGTGAATGGGGCCTCGGCGAGCTCCGCGACGTCACCTCGGCGATGTTGCCCATGGGCGGAGCGGTCTCTGGTGTCGCGGGTGCGAACTGGGCGTTCATTGGTGACGCTGCTGCTTGCGTCAACCCGCTTAACGGCGAAGGAATTGACTATGGCTTGGAAACGGCCGCTCTTGCCGTCGACATGCTCGGCACGAAGGATCTCACCTTGGCCTGGCCAGATCGCCTACGCGCCGAGTACGGAGAAGCTTTCCTGTTGGCTCGCACGGCCGCGCGCCTTTTGACCTACCCGCAGTTCCTGCCGCTTGCCGGACCTATCGCCATGCGCGGTCCGGTCGGCCGCATGCTCATGCCTGCCGCCGCACGCCTTATGGGCAACCTCATCACGGAAGAAGACAAGGACCTCATCGCCCGCGCTTGGCGTTTAGCTGGTGGCGCGGTGTCCGCGCTGCGCCGCGATACCCCTCTCTGGGCCTAAGGCCTGTGGGCCTTAGGCCCTTTAAGCAGGTTTAACCGCTGAGTGCAGCGCCACGATGCCGCACGTCAGGTTGCGCCAACCTGCCTGCTCCCACCCATTGCGGTTAATAGCTGCGGCCAGCTCGTGCTGCTCCGGCCATGCGCGAATGGACTCTGCAAGGTAAACGTAGGCCTCCGGATTGGAGGAAACTACCTTCGCTATCGGCGGCAGCAGGCGAGTTAAGTACTCTTTGTAGACCGTTCCGAAGACCGGGATGACGGGTTTGGAAAACTCCGCCACCACCAAGCGCCCACCTGGCTTGGTCACGCGGGCCATCTCGCGCAAGCCGAGCTCGAAATCGTGGATATTGCGCAGGCCATAGGAGATGGTCACCGCATCAAAGGTGTTATCGGCAAACGGCAGACGCATGCCATCGCCGGCGACCTTGGGCACGTCACGGTCCTTACCGGCTGCGAGCATGCCGCGCGAGAAGTCACAGGCCACGCACCACGCACCAGACTTAGCTAGCTCCACGGTGGACACTGCGGTACCGGCAGCGAGGTCGAGAACCTTCTCCCCTGGCTTAAGGTTAAGTCGCTCGCGGGTCAGACGGCGCCAGCGCGCGTCTTGGCCAAAGGACAGCACCGTGTTGGTGATGTCATACTTCTTGCCCACCGCGTCAAACATGCGCGCGACATCGAAGGGCTTTTTATCCAGATCTGCCTTAGACACAAAAGCCAAGTCTAGGCTACGCGTGCACCAAGAGCGCGAGCGGCCCAACGCGGCAGCTCTGGGCGCTGGCCCAAGATGGTGAGAGGCACCTCGCGGACATCCTCCAAGACCTCTTCGTAGTACCCCAGCAGCTGCTCGCACAGCGCGGGCCACGTCTTCGTGGAGATGGACTCGCGGGCATTCGCGCGCAGCTCCTCGTGGATCTCCGGGTTAAGCAGCGCATCGACGGCGTTGGGGAGGTCTTCGACGAACGTTGAAACGTCGAGAAGCAGCCCGTTATAGCCCTCCTCAATGAGGTCCACCGGCCCGCCCGCACGCGGGCCGATGGTCGGCACACCAGAAGCCTGCGCCTCCTGGATGGCCTGGCAGAAGGTCTCAAACTCGCCGGCGTGGACGAAGACGTCGAGGGAGGCATAAGCCGCAGCGAGTTCCTCACCGCCAAGTGCTCCAGTAAAGACCGCACTGGGCAGCTGCGCTTCCAGCAATGGGCGCTCAGGGCCATCGCCAACGATGACGAGCTGGATATCCTCACGATCATTAAGCGCCGACAAACGGTGCACGCCTTTTTCCGCGGCCAAGCGGCCGACGA
This sequence comes from Corynebacterium sp. FDAARGOS 1242, assembly GCF_016889985.1. Classification (NCBI taxonomy): domain Bacteria; kingdom Bacillati; phylum Actinomycetota; class Actinomycetes; order Mycobacteriales; family Corynebacteriaceae; genus Corynebacterium; species Corynebacterium sp. FDAARGOS 1242. The sequence goes on from NZ_CP069568.1 coordinate 2,013,288, forward strand.
AGCCAACGATCTTCTTGCTGCCAGTCGGCTCCCACTCGCGGCGCAGCGCGTCCGAGCGCTTCGACGGATGGAAACGCTCCGAGTCCACGCCGCGGCCCCAATGGCGCACGTTCTTGATGTGGTGCTTCTCCAAGTCAGCAATGGTGAGCGACGACGGCGCGAGGGTCATCTGGCAGGCGTTGTGAATGGTGCGCAGCCACTCCCACACGCCATAAGCTAGGGCGGAAGCGTGGTATTTAGTAGCAAATCCTGCCACGTCTGTCTGATACAAAGCCACGGCCGGAATGCGCAATTGGCGCGCGGAGAAGGCTCCCGCCGCGCCGAGAACGAACGGGCTGGCAAGGTGGATAATGTCCGGCTTAAAGGCACGGAGGGCTTCATCCACGGCACTCGTGGGAACTCCCACCGGGAGGGAATCCACCAGCGGGACCCTCACGGTGGGGACGCGGACGATGCTGAACCCCAAGTAGTCAGGAATTTCCTCCTGGCCGTCCCGGGCACCGGGGGCAACAACAATGGCCTCGTGGCCGTGCTCGTGGAGGTACTCGAGCACGCGCAGCACGGAGTTGGTCACACCGTTGACGTTAGGCAAGAAGGATTCCGCGACGATAGCTACACGCATGCGCCCCATCATTCCTTGTCCGAGTTCTCCGTTGGTAACGGATGCGCTAAATTCCGGTTAATTCTTCCACTCCCCCACCACAACGCGCCGGCGATCAGCGTGGCCACAAGTGCCGACGACAACCCCGGGATGATAGAGAGCGTCCACTCACGGCCCTCTACTTTCACCAGGTCAGGGTTGTTCTTGGCGTAGAGTACCCACACCTGTTGGCCCTCTCCCAGGCCAGTGGGATAGAGCAGACCGGTCGGCGGGGAGTGATAGATGCCCTCGCCGTCTTGGAAATCCACGAAGGTGCGCAGACGGCCCACATCGGTCACCGTGGCCAGCGCACGGCCGGGGTTGGCATTAATAGCGCGGTCGTTGAGAAAAGGCCCAATGACCATTCCCGCCATGCCCACCAGCGCCGCCGCATAGAGCACTAGGATGATCTGGCGCACCCGCCGCCTGGTCACCTTACTGGCCCACCTTGGCCGCCAGCGCCTCCTGCAGTGCGCGCCGCGAGGACCGCGTGGTGTGCGCTTCCACCACGGTGATGCCGGTGGAGTATTCCTTGAGCTCCGCGAGGACGTCGAGAAGCTCCTGCGCCGAGCTCGCCTCGCGGTAGTCAGCACCGCAGGCTTCCGCAAGCTTGGCGACGCCCACCCCATGCGGCGTCCCAAACGCCTTCTCGAAGGAGGCACGCAGCGGCTCGCGGCCCTGCTCGAGCAGCTCAAAGATTCCGCCGCCGTCGTCGTTTGAGACGACGATGGTGAGGTTCTCGGGATGGGGGTTGCCCTCGGGGAGGATGAGGGAGGTGGCGTCGTGCAGGAACGTGACATCCCCCATGAGCGCCACGGTGCGCGGCGCGCGCGGTGCGTCTGCCTCGCGGGACTGCGTGGCTAGCGCGATTCCGATGGCTTGGGCAATTGTGCCGTCAATGCCGGCAGCGCCGCGTGGCGAATAGGTCTCCACGCCATCGAAGGGAAGGCCAATGAGGGAGGCATCCCGCACGGGATTGGAGGCGCCCAGGACGAGGGTGTCGCCGACGGCGAGGGTGTCTCCCACCGCGGCGGCCACGTGCAGGCCGGTAAAGCCGATGTCGGAGTCTTTAGCTTCTTCGCCGGTGGTCTCCGCCAAGACTTCGCGAACACCGTCGGCCGCCATCTGGGCTGCGCCTTCGCAGATCTTCATCCACTCGCGGGTGGGCTCGTCGCTGGTCTTCACCGTGGTGCCCAGTTGCGCGGACTCGCCGCGAGGGTTGGTGAAGTCCTCGGTGCGCGATAGGCAGATGAGATCAATATCGGGATCACTCAACAGCGCCAAGACCCCGCGGTGCAGGGTGGGGTGGCCAACAACAATGACCTGCTCCACCTTCGTGTTGACCACGTAGTCATTGGCGGAGACCTGCGCGCGGCGAAAAAGGTGCGCTGCGGCTGGGTGAACTGGGTGATAAGGCGCCGGTGCGGTGGGCTCGGCAATGGTCGGCACGTCCTCGAGACCTTCTACTTCCCAGGCTTCGTCGCCCGCGACGACGAGAGTGTTACGGCTCAGGTTAACGGCGACCTCACCGTGGTTGGACCAGCGTGGGGTCCGCGCGCGGTGCTGGGTGACATCACTCGGCGGGCCCGGCAGCTCTTCCCCCACCAGCGGAACATCAAAGGCCACGTTAATGTGCACCTGACGGTCAGCGAGGAAACGCTCAGCGATGAGTGGAACATCGCTGGTCTTCTCCACTTGCTTGGTGGAGGCATAGACGCCAAAAATACCCTGCTGCACGATGGTCTGGGACGCGCCGGTCCCCACCATGCGGGCAGGACGGTCTGCACTGATTACCGCCAGCGGGGTATGCGAGTAGTGCGCTTCCACCATCGCGGGCAGAGTATTAGCCACCGCAGTGCCGGACGTCATAACAACGCCGACGTGGCGACGCTGCACACGCGCCAAACCTAAGGCAGCAAAAGCCGCCGAACGTTCATCCAGGCGGGTATGTACGCGAATATCGGGGCGGGCGAGCAGAGCCAGCGCCAACGGCGCATTGCGCGAACCGGGGCACAGCACGACATCGGTGAGATGCCGCGAGAGCTGGGCTGCCAATGCCTGGGCCAACTCCATCGACTCCGGCTGCTCCGTTGAGGCAGCGGTATCAGTGTTAGACATTTTCCCCTTCACCGTTCGCTTCAAGGTCACCAAGGAGCTCGTTGAGCAAGCTCTCGAAGTCAGATCCGCTCTCATCCAGCTGGTCCTGTATCTCCGGCGGGAGCTCGGTCGGCAGGTCCGCCGGCGGCTCCGGTGAATCTTCCTCGCGCGGTGCGTCCTTCGTGGTCGTCACCGTGGTGGGAACCTCCGTGGTCACGGTCTGAGTCTCGGTGACCGGCTCCGGAGCAGGTTTGTTGGCATCTGCCGCAGCGCCGCGCCAGAGGAAGAAGAGAACGCCGGCAATCACCACCGCGATGGCGGCGATTGCGGCAAAGACGTAGGCCAGTGCACTTCCGCTCTTCTTCTGCTCTTCTACCTGGTAGCTCGAAGGCACCGGGTCATACTGCGGCTGCTGGTAGTTCTGCTCGAATCCCGACGAGTTCTGGGAACCCGGCTCTGGGAAGTACTGCTGGGGGCGCTGCGGTGGTTGCTGGCGGGGCTGCTGGTTGCCCAGGCCCGGCTGGGGTGCGCCGAATTGGCGGGTTTCGTTGTCACCGTTGACGCGGTTGAATTGGCGCGTCTCGTTCTCGCCGTTGTGGTTGGTCATAGGATTCACCTTATCGTGCGTCCTTAACGTGTGCCTACGCCGCTCAAGACCCGGCCAGTAGGTGTTTCGCCCTTGGCAACGTCACCCGGCGCGCCGTCTGCCACGATTTTTCCGCCTTCAGCACCCGAACCAGGCCCCATCTCGATGACGCGGTCCGCGCCGGCGATGAGGTGAAGATCATGGTCTACGGTGACGACGCTGTGGGACGCATCCACCAGCGAATGCAGTTCCTTAATGAGCAGGTCAATATCGGCCGGGTGCAGGCCCGTCGTGGGCTCATCCAACAAGTAGACAGTGTGTCCGCGGCGTGAGTTGCGCGAGCGCTGCAACTCGGTGGCCAGCTTGATGCGCTGGGCTTCGCCACCGGAAAGCTCCGGGGCACCCTGGCCCAAGCGCAGGTAGCCCAAACCCACAGCATCAAGGGTCTGGACGGCGTGGAGGATCGGTTCCTCCTCGGCGAAGACCTCGAGGGCCTCCTCTACAGTGAGGTCCAAGATATCCGCGATGGTGTAGCCCTTCCAACGGATGGACAAGGTGTCCTCGTTATAGCGCTTGCCCTGGCAGTCCGGGCACTGCGTGTAAGAGCCGGGGAGGAAGACGAGCTCGACCTCAATCTGGCCCGCACCACCACAGGTGGGGCACTGGCCTTGCTTCACGTTGTAGGAAAAGCGAGAGACCGTCCACTTCTTTTTCTTCGCCTCCGGAGTGGCAGCGAAGAGCTTGCGCACGTTGTCAAAGAGGTTGGTATACGTCGCGACGGTGGAGCGCGGCGTGCGGCCGATAGGTTTTTGGGTAATGGACACCACGCGCTTGACGGCCTGTGGGCTGTCCTCGCCCGTGAGTTTTTCTTCAAGAACGTGGAGCAGTGTGGATTTACCGGATCCCGAAAGCCCAGTCAGGGCGGTGAACTGGCCCAGACCAAAGCTCACGTCGAGGCCGTCGATGTTATTCGAGTGCACGTTGCGCAGTTCGACCTCACCATGAGCCTGGCGCGGTTCCGACTTGGGCTCCGGATGCGGGCGCGCCAACGCACGGGCGGTGGGGGTATCAGCGTCATAGTCCGCAACGGTCCCCGAGTACACCACCTGGCCGCCGCGCTCGCCGGCCAGTGGCCCGACGTCAACCAGCCAATCCGCGTCCTTGACCAAGGTCATGTCGTGCTCCACCAAGAGGACGGAATTGCCCTCGCTGATGAAGCGGCGGCAGATATCCCGTACCGCATCACGCTCCGCCGGGTGGAGTCCCGCAGAGGGCTCATCCAAGACGTAGGTCACGCCAAAAAGGCCCGAGCGCAGCTGCGCGGCTAGGCGCAGGCGCTGTGCCTCGCCGGCGGAGAGAGTTTCGGTGGGACGATCCAGGCTCAGGTGCCCCAGCCCCAACTCCAACGCGGACTCCAGGGCCGGGCGAATAGTTTTGAGCAGCAGGTCTTCCGCATCATTGGGTTGTGGGGAACGCGATTGAAGAAGCTCGAGGGTCTTAGCAAGCGGAAGGTTATTAAAAGCATCGATAGGCAGCCCGGCGTAGGTCACCTTGAGCGCCCGCGGATTGAGGCGGCGGCCTTCACACGTGGTGCATTCATGGGATTCCATGAAACTCAACGTGCGCGCACGCAGCGTGTCCGACTTCGTCTCCGCGTAGGTCTTGCGCAGATAGGACGCCACGGAGCGCCACGTACCTTCGTAGTTGCGTTGGATCTGGTCTGCACCGCGGTGCGGTTTGACGGTGACAACCGGGCGCTCTTCGGTGAAGAGAATCCAGTCGCGGTCCTTCTGTGGCAGGTCTTCCCACGGCGAATCTAGGTCGTAGCCCAGCTCCTCCAGAATGTCGTGGAAGTTCTTGCCCGCCCAGGCACCGGGCCACGCCTTGATAGCACCCTCTTCGATGCTCAAGGAGGGGTCCGGAACCATGGAGGCTTCCGTCGGCTCGTGGACTACTCCGGTGCCTTGGCACTCCGGACACATGCCCTCCGCGGTATTAGGTGAGAAGGAATCCGAGTACAACCCTTCAGGGTTGTCGCCACACCGTGAGTACAAAAGGCGCACAGAGTTGGAGATGGCGGACAGGGTGCCCACTGTAGAGCGTGCGCCACCTGCCGAAGCCGACTGCTGCAAGGCCACCGTCGGCGGCAGGCCATCGATACCGCCGACCTGCGGATCCACGGCAGAGGCAATGAGGCGGCGAGCGAAAGGTGCCACGGACTCGAGGTAGCGGCGCTGGCCCTCACCGTGAATGGTGCCAAACGCCAGAGAGGACTTGCCGGAGCCCGACACGCCCGTCACCGCCACGAGCTTGCCGCGGGGAATGTCGACGTCGACATTGCGAAGGTTGTGTAGGTGCGCGTCTCTCACTGAAATGGTCATGCCAGCCAGCCTACGCGGGCCTTTGGACATATACAGTGAGCTGTACTTTTATAGGTACGGCCAGCACTGGCGGACGCGGTCGAACCACCACTCACGTCGATCAGTCGGCGCGGCAAGCGCGCTGAGCCGATCCGGGTCGGGGGTGAGGAACTCGGCGCGCAGGTGGCCGTCGACAAGCTCACGCGGTGCGGTGACATCCTCTTTAAAGAGTGACCCTGTGGCGAGGCCGGCTGCGGCTGGGGTGACGTCGATATCTTCGTCGTCATAGATCTGCGGCAGTGCAGCCACCGCGGCCAGCCCCATCGAGATACCCACGGAGGTATCCAGCGCGGAGGCGACCGTAATGTCCATGTGGCGCTCGCGCAGGTGCTGCGCCACCTCCAGGACCTTGCGCACACCGCCCAATGGGGCTGGTTTGACCACGGCGACGTCGGCAGCCTGCAATTCCGCCACCCGGTACGGGTCGCTGGCCTTGCGAATGGATTCATCAGCCGCCACGCGGACGAAAATCCCGGCGCGCATGAGTTGGGCACGAACTTCCTTGAGTTCCTCAACGGTCTTGCACGGCTGTTCCATGTAATCCAGCGGCATAAGCTCCTTCGCCGCGGTAATGGCTTCCTCGACACTCCAGCCGCAGTTGGCATCAACGCGAAGAACCGGCACGCGGCCCTGGGACTCGATGTGGGCGCGCACCGCGGCCACGCGGGCAATGTCGTCCTCCAGCGTCTGTCCTTTCTCCGCCACCTTGATTTTGAAGGTGCGGCAGCCCGGGTAGCGCGCCATCACTTCCGGCACTTGCGCAGCAGGAACCGCGGGGATAGTGCCGTTGACTTCTACCCACTCACGCACTGGCTTCGGAAAACCCTCATAGGCGGCTTCCAAACCGGCGGCGAGCCAGCGCGCGGATTCTTCTGGGCCATACTCCAGGAAGGGGGCGAACTCACCCCAGCCCGCGGGGCCATCGATAAGCAATGCTTCCCGCGTGGTGATACCGCGGAACTGAACGGCGAGTGGGAGGGAAACCACGTGGGCGCGATCAAAGACGTCATCAATATGCATGGGGTTCATCGTACGTCGACTCCGAATGCGACAACTGTAATGGATAGTGATAAATTAATACGGTAATTGGTTATAACCAGAAGAAGGACCAGATATGCTCTATCTTCTCATTGCACTGCTGGCCATCGCCGCAGTTGTCTACCTCATCTATAAGAAAGTGCACGCCGCGGCTTCCATCTTCGCCGTTGGCGTCGTCCTGCTCATGCTCGCCGCGCTCACCGGGCGCGCTGACTTCCGCACCACCGAAATTGAAGCGACCGGTAATGCTTTCTATGACCAGCTGCTGGTAGTGGATGCCCTGTTCAAGGCGCGCTTCTCCGGCATCGGTATGGCGATTATGGTGCTCTTCGGCTTCGTGTCCTACATGCGCCACATCGGCGCGGACGCCAAGACGGTCGTGGTGCTCTCCTCACCGCTCAAGCGCTTCAAAGGCTCCTACTGGCTGGTTCCGGTGGGCTTCATCTTAGGTACGCTGCTCTCGCTGGTGATCCCCTCGGCCGCAGCGCTGTCCCTTCTGCTTGTAGCCACGCTCCTGCCCGCGCTCATCGCCGCGGGCCTCACGCCGCTGACCGTGGGCGCCATCGTGGTGACCTCCTCAACCATCGTGCCCACCCCGCTGGAAGCAGGCCTCATCCAAGGCGCTGACCTCACCAACATGACGCCAACAGAATTCGTCTACGGCGCAGTTGCCCGCGCAACGGTTCCCACCCTGCTCATCACCGCCTTCGTCCACATGTGGTGGCAGCGCCATTGCGACAAGGTGGATGCCCGCAAGGCCGAAAGCTCCGGCGAGGTCAGCGCCGATTCGATGCACGATGACGCCACCGAGGAAGCCATTGCCCGCGCCGCCTCCCTACCGGGCTACTATGCTGTGCTCCCGCTCCTGCCGCTGCTGCTGATCATCATCTCCGCCATCCTCAAGCAGATGGGCATCATCCCCTTCGAAGGCGGCATCCTGCCGGTGACCGTGGTGTCCCTGTTCATCGCGATGATTATTGAATCCATCCGCAAGCGCACCGTCTCCGGCGCCGTGGATTCCATGGCCACCTTCTTCAAGGGCATGGGTGAGGGCGCTGCCGGCGTGGTCGCCCTGCTAGTCGCCGCCGCCGTCCTGGTGGAGGGCATCACGCAGATGGGCGTTATCGACATGCTTATTAACGCCGCCGAAGGCTCCTCCGGTGCCGCCGTCATCATCGTCCTCATCTTCGTCGCCGCTACCGCAGCGATGGCCGCACTCACCGGCTCCGGTACTGCGCCTTACTTCGCCTTCTCTGAGGTGGTGCCCAACCTGGCTTCGCAGACCTCCATCCACGCCCCGCAGATGCTCACCGCCATTTGGGGTACGTCGAACCTCATGCGCCAGGTTTCCCCAGTTAACGCCGCGGTGCTCATCGTTTCCGGCGCCATCAAGGTCAACCCCATCCAACTGGTCAAGCGCACCTCCGTGCCCATGATCGTGGCGACGGTGCTCAACACGCTGTTTGCGTTCATGTTTATTGGGTAGCGGTTTTCGCGCGGGCTCAACGTTAATCACGGAGTCCGCGGTACGTTTTGGTAAATAAGGTCCCCCAAATCCGAAAAATTTCGGGCATATCTACGAAAACGTACCAACCAACCGCCCACGACGTACATATCGATCAAATAAGGCCCCAGATCATCGAAGTTTTGGGGCGCTATTTGTTAAAACCGTCACGACCATACGGCGTTCCCCCCATCCCTTCTGTACGATTGTGCAGATAAAGATTCCCATTAAGGAGGACCCATGCTACTTGCTGAAGCCCTGGCCGAACGCGCCCAGGCGCAGGAGCGCCTCAACACCCTGAAGGATCGTCTTGTGGCGACGGTCCGCGTGCAGGAAGGCGATGAACCGGACGAGAATCCGACAGATCTCCTCCGGGAGCTCGAGGGCGTCACTGCACGCATTGATGAACTCGTTATCGCTATCAACGCGACGAACACGGCTACGAAGTTCGATGAAGAGATCACGCTGATGGAGGCCTTGGCGCTTCGCGATGGCCTCTTGCGCAAGCGCCGCATCTACCAGGGTTTGGCGGAACAGGCTGGTGCACGCCAGGATCGTTTCTCTCGTTCAGAGATCAAGTTCGTGGCCACCGTGCCCGTGCCGAAGCTGCGCGAGCGCGCTGATGACCTGGCCCGCCAGTACCGCGAGCTCGATACCCGCATCCAGCAGCTGAACTGGAATACGGAACTCATAACTAAATAAGGTCTGCCGCTAGTTGTGCCGCATTCTTGCGGCACGTAGTCATGTCGCGCGCTGTGCGCGCGACGGTAGCCCACACTTTTCGCAGCGAGCGCAACCCTTACTGGGCAGGGAAAAGTCCAGTGCTTCTCAGGCGCCTTCGTAGCGCAAGGAAGGCAGGGAGGTTCGATTCCGTCCCACTGTATGGTGTACCGCGCTGGTACGGATTACACGTGTACATTGACGGGGAAAATCCCGCAGTATTGTTTATTGTTTATCACCGCCGCGCTGGGCGGGGAGTGTGGGTGAGGGTTGGGAATGGGGACTATACTTCCGGCGCACTACTTTCCAATTAAGCTGGTGTGCCATGAGCGAGCAGAAGAACTACAGCACCGATAATCCTTTCAAGCCGGAGCTCTGGCAGACCGTCGAGGGCTTTGAGGACCTGACGGATATTACCTATCACCGGCTCATCAGTGATAGTCCGAAGCCACAGCGTAAAGATGGCATCGTCCGCATCGCTTTTGACCGCCCCGAGGTGCGCAATGCATTTCGCCCGCACACGGTGGATGAGCTTTACCGCGCGCTGGACCATGCGCGTCGTACCCCGGATGTTGGCACAGTGCTGCTGACTGGCAACGGGCCATCCCAGAAAGACGGCGGCTGGGCATTTTGCTCCGGCGGTGACCAGCGCATCCGCGGCCGCTCCGGGTACCGCTACGCCACTGAGCACGCGCACGATGACGCGACTGCAGACGAATCCACGGTAGACACCGCCCGCGAAAAGGTCGAAGGCGGCCGCTTGCACATCCTAGAAGTCCAGCGCCTCATCCGCACCATGCCCAAGGTGGTCATCGCCGTGGTCAACGGCTGGGCCGCCGGCGGCGGTCACTCCCTGCACGTGGTGTGCGATATGACTATTGCCTCCCGCCAAGAAGCACGCTTCAAGCAGACCGACGCCGACGTCGGCTCCTTCGACGCCGGCTATGGCTCGGCCTACCTGGCCAAAATGGTAGGCCAGAAATACGCCCGCGAGATCTTCTTCTTGGGGCGCACCTACGACGCCCAGCGCATGTACGAGATGGGCGCGGTCAACGAGGTGGTTGACCACGCTGAGCTGGAGGACGCCGCCATCCAGATGGGACGTGAAATCAACATGAAGTCCCCCACCGCCCAGCGCATGCTCAAGTTTGCATTCAACCTCACCGATGATGGTCTCATGGGCCAGCAGGTCTTCGCTGGTGAAGCCACGCGCCTGGCCTACATGACCGATGAGGCCGTCGAAGGCAAGGAATCCTTCCTGGAAAAGCGCGAGCCCAACTGGGATGACTTCCCGTACTACTACTAGGCCTCCATCGAGGGCTAGTGCCTTCTCTTCCACCCGAAAGATAAAAACGGAGTAATATCTAGGACAGTTAACGCCAGTAACTATAGCTCCCACGGAGGCAACCTTGACCACGGAGAAAATCAATCAGATAACCCGCCCAATCGGACTTGTCCTCTGCCTAATCCTTTTGGTTTCCCTGCGGCACTTTACCGAATGGTCATGGCTGCTACGGGCGGGCGTCGCCGTTGGCGCAACCATCGCCGCCATGCTGGTGCTGATTTTTGTCCTAGGTTGCTTCTCCACGGAAGAAGACACCCCCGAGACACACGAGGCCACTTCTTAAGGCTTAAGCCAGTAGGGAGGGCAGGTAGGGACCTGCCAGCTATCCTAATTACCACCAATCACCTTCACCCAGGGAGAGCCTGAAGTGCTGTATTTCGCCATTGCCCTCGCGGCCATCGCGCTCATTGCCGTCATTGCATCGCGAGTGTGGATGTTGCGGCGCATCCAGCAGGCTCAGAGGGACGGTGAGCGCCCCTTCGATCAGGAGGACGAACTCATCAACCCCTATGAGCACCGCGGGCGGTAACCTAACTAACCGTGACTTTCCTCTCTCCTCTGCCCGTCGATCCGCGTGACCCTGCCGCCATCCTCCCTGATCTGGAAGCGGCCATCGCAGGACAAGCCACCTTCCTGCCCGTCCCGGCGGAAGACCGCACCCGCGCGCAGCTGCTACGCAACCACATGCGCGCAGGAGAACCCATTGATTCCCCCATCGCGCTGGTCGTGGCCACCTCCGGGTCCACGGGCACGCCGAAGGGCGCGCAACTCACGGCTGCCAACTTGGTCTCCAGCGCCGATGCCACGCACCGCGCTCTCGGCGGCACCGGCCAGTGGCTGCTAGCCATGCCTGCCTCCCACATCGCGGGCATCCAGGTATTGGTGCGCTCGCTCGTGGCGGGTGTGGAGCCGCTCTGCCTTGACCTGTCGGAAGGTTTTTCCATCCCCAATTTCGCCCGCGCCGCGCACGAGCTGGCCGCCACTGGGGATCGCTCATACACGGGCCTGACCCCGATGCAGCTAGCCAAGGCCATGGATTCGCTAGAAGGAATCGAGGCCTTGCGCACCTTTGATGCCATCCTCGTCGGGGGTGCTGCCACCCACCCACAGTTGTTGGACTCTGCGAAAAAGCTGCGCATCAATATCGTCACCACCTACGGCTCCTCGGAGACCGCCGGCGGCTGCGTCTACAACGGCCGTCCTCTCGATAGCGCTCTTGTTCGCATCGGCGACGAGGGGCGCATTTACCTCGGCGGCCCCATGATTGCGCGAGGCTACCGGAACGTGGACTCAGATGCCTTCGTGGTCGATGAGTCCGGCACCTCGTGGTTTGCTACCTCCGACGCCGGCGCGCTTCACGACGGCCACCTCACCGTCACCGGGCGCCTCGACAACATCCTGAACACCGGCGGGCTCAAGCTCCACCCGGAGCAGCTCGAGCAGCACATCCTTCGCGTGCCGGGCGTGGAAGGAGTATGCGTGGTCGGCATCCCCCACCCACGCTTGGGGCAGATGATCGTCGCCGCCTATACCGGATGGGCGGATGTCGGCGATATCCTTGTGGCTCTCGACGACGTTGGCCTTCCCCGGTGGCACATCCCCAAGGACTTCAAGCGCCTCGCCAAGCTCCCCACCACCGGCCCAGGCAAGGTAGACCGCCTCGCCGTCGCCCGCATGTGGGACAGCTAAGCCTCCGCTTCGCCAAAGCTGCGTACGGCAATGCCGCGCGCAGCGGATTCCCCGAGGGGGAAGTGCGCACCGCCGTCGACGGCAACCTCGAGCACACCCGCAACCGAGGGGGCAACGACGGTCAATTCCACTCCCGGCCGCACTCCATATTTATCCAGGTAGCGCAAAAATTCGCCGTCAGCGTCTGTGACCTGCTCCACGGTGACGGGGGTCTGCGCGGGGACGTCGATAAGCGTAATGCGCGAGACCGGCTCGGCAGTGCCATCCGGGGCAGGTATGGGATCACCATGCGGATCGCGGGCGGGGTTGCCCAGGAAAGAATCGAGGCGTTCAACGAGCCTGTCGGACGTCGCGTGCTCTAGCATTTCCGCCTCATCGTGCACCTCATCCCAGGTATAGCCCAGAGTGCGCACGAGGAAGGTTTCCAGGAGTCGATGCCGGCGCACCATTGCCACAGCCAGCCGCCGGCCTTCCTCTACCAGCCGGACTCCAAAGTAGCGTTCATGTTCCACCAGTCCCTTCGCGGCCAGGCGCTTGACCGCCTCCGAGGTCGTGGGCAGTTTCTGTCCCGCCGCTTTGGCTAGATCCCCGAGCGGCATCGCGGTATTAGCGCCCTCTTTCTCCTCATGGGTCCAGAGGATCTTGAGGTAGTCCTGGGTGCGTTCGGGCAGCTCGCTGATGTGCATACCCCCATCGTAGTTCAGCCTATTGCTTCCAAAGGTTTCAGGACTTATGCTCTTTCAAGTTCAATCTATTGAACATCGACATTCACTTTTAATAAGAGAGGTTTCCCGTGAAGAAACTTATTGCGCTTCCCCTCGCTTCCCTCGTGGCTGCCACCGCGTTGACTGCCTGCACCAGCAGCGACTCCGCCGAAGCCCAGAACGACAATCTGACGATCTTCGCCACGACCGGTTACTTGGCTGATGCGGCCGCCAATATAGCCCCGGACGCCGACATCACCACCATGGTCGGCCCCGGCGGCGATCCGCACACCTACCAGCCCACCACGCGCGATATTGAAAAGATGCAGGACGCCGACCTCGTCCTCTGGAATGGCCTTCACCTCGAGGCGCAAATGGTGGACCAGCTCTCCTCCCTCGGTGAGAAGCAGCTAGCAGTTGGCGAACAACTCGATACTGCCGACCTCCTGCCCTGGCCCGAGCAAGGTGACAAGGGCGAAAAACTCTACGACCCGCACATCTGGAATAGCCCCGAGCTGTGGAGCCAGGTCGTCGATCACATCGGCACCAAACTCGGCGAAATCGACTCTGACAATGCCGAAGACTATGCCGCGGCCGCCGATGAATATGAAGACAAGATTGCAGCCGCGCATGACAAAGCGGCTAAGGAACTCGAAAACGCCTCCCCGCGCGTCCTCATCACCGGCCATGACGCCTTCAACTACTTCGGCAAGACCTTCGACTTTGAAGTCCAAGCCACCGACTTCGTGACCACCGAAGCCACCAAGTCCGCCACTGAGATCTCCGAGCTCGCGGATACGATCGCGGAGAAGAAGGTCCCCGTTATCTTCCAAGATAACCAGGCGAACCCACAGGCCATCACTTCTCTCAAGGAAGCCGTAGAAACCCGCAACTGGACAGTCACCATCTCGGATGAAGAGCTCTTTGCCGATACCCTCGGCCCGGAAGCCCCAACCGATACCTACCTCGGAGCCTTCGAACATAACGCTAGCGCCGTGGCGAAAGCACTAAGCTAATGCTCAGCGTAGGAAACCTCACCGCCGGCTATCCCCGCACGCCGGTGCTTCACGACGCCTCCTTCACCCTCACCCCCGCGACTATCACCGGGCTGGTGGGTGCGAACGGGTCGGGAAAGTCTACTCTGGTCCGCACGCTGGTAGGGCTCCTTCCGCCTCTAGCCTGCGGGTCGATGACCTTCGATGGCGTCGATCTGGCACATTTTCGGCAGCGTCTCGGATATATGCCACAACATGCGGATATCGACTGGAATTACCCTGCCACCGCCTTCGACATCGCCCTGATGGGCCGCACCGCCGGGCTGCGCTGGTGGCAGTGGCCCAGCCGCGCTGACAAAGACGCCGCTCACGCCGCGCTTTCCCGCACCGGAATGCAGGCACACGCGCAGCTGCCGATTTCCGCCCTGTCTGGTGGTCAGCGCCAGCGCGTGTTGTTGGCGCGCACGCTCGTTAGCGAGCCGGAATTCATCATCCTCGACGAGCCCTTCGCTGGTGTCGATGCCGCGAGTCAGCGCGCCATCATGGATGTACTCAAGGAACTGCGCGAGAACGGCGTGACCATCCTGCTGGTGCATCACAACCTGGCGGAGGTCGCCGACTTTTGCGATGAGGTCCTCATGGTCGGCCACGGCCGGCTCATTGCTGCTGGCCCCACCGAGCAGGTACTTACCGAGTCCGCCATTGCCGACATGTTTTCCCTGCCATCATGAACCCACTCGAGCTTCTTCAGAACTACACCTATACCCAGGCACTCCTGGGCACCGTGCTCATCGGTGGCTGCGCTGGCGCGCTAGGCCCACTGGTATATGTTCGTCGCACCAGCCTGCTGGCCGATGCCATCTCGCATTCTTCCCTGCCTGGACTGCTCACCGCCTTCCTCGTGGCCACCGCCATTGGCTGGGACGGGCGAAATGTCTGGCTTCTTTCTTGCGGCGCCCTGCTCACCGGAACCCTCGCGGTGGGGTGCATTCACCTCATCCCGCGGTTAACTCCCCTGGGGCAAACCACTGCGATGGCGGCCACGCTAACCACATTTTTCTCGGTGGGAATGCTGCTCATGCAGTATATTTCCCGCCGACCATTGCCTGGCAAGGCCGGAATCCAGGATTATTTGCTGGGAAATGCCTCCACGCTCACTCGCGCGGATGTACGGTCCACACTCATCATCGGTGGCTGCGTGCTGCTTTTTCTTTTCCTCATTCACACCCGGCAGGCCGCAGTCACTTTTGATTCAAGTTTTGCCCAGGTAGCCGGCATCCGCACCTCGTTCCTCAACGCGGCTAGTTTCTTCGCCCTCACCGCCATCACGGTGCTCGGCGTCAAAGTCGTCGGCGTAGTGCTCATGGTCGCCGTGGTCATCAGCCCTGCCGCCGCTGCCCGCCCCTGGACCACGCGCTTGCTACCTTTCATCGCGCTCTCCGGGTTCTTCGGCGCGGCCACCGCTGCTCTCGGCTGCTATGTCTCCATTGCGCACGGCCCGCTGCCCACCGGTCCGGTCATCGTCCTGGCTCAGGCGGCGCTCGTCACTATCAGCCTCACCAGTAGAAAGCTAGCCTCATGACCCTCGCCGCGACCGCTTGTCTCCTTGCCGTTCTGACGGCCTTGGCCTGTGCTATCCCCGGCACCTTTGTTGTCCTCAAAGGCCAGGCCATGCTTATCGACGGCATCGGCCATGCCGTCCTTCCCGGAATTGCCGTCGGCTACCTCTTTACCGCAGATCTAGATTCACCCATCTTGCTCGTTACCGCGGCCGCTGGCGCCTTGGTGGTGGCGTTGGGAACTGACGCACTACAGCGCAGCCCGCTGGTGACTGCTGATTCCGCCCTCGGATTGGTCTTTCCCGCCCTGTTTGCCGCCGGAGTCATCCTGATTTCTACGCACATGAGCCACGTGCACCTTGATGTCCACGCCGTTCTCGTCGGTGATCTCAACCTCGCGGCCTTCTCCAATCCCAACTATTGCTACATCATGGCCGCAGTGCTGGGTATCAATGCTCTCTTCCTCGCCCTTACACTGCCGCGTTTATCCGCCACGACTTTTGACGCCGATTTTTGTGCCGCACGCGGGGTGCCCACGCGCGTTCTTCACATCATATTTATGACCGTGGTTGCCTGCACCGCCACCGCCGCCTTTCACGCTGCCGGTGCCATGCTGGTCATCGCTCTCATGGTATTCCCGACGATGACCGCGCGGCTGCTTACTCAGCGCGTGCCCACGCTGGTGTTGACCGCCTGTGGCGTTGCCGCTATCAGCGCGGTCGTGGGATTTTGGGTTGCCTATGTCCTTGACGCGGCTACCTCTGCCGCAATGACAGTCACCAATGCCGTTATTTTCGTTGCAGTGCTCATCATCTACCGCTTTCGCCAACGCACCAGCTCATTGCCGCAGCACACCACACCAGTGGCACAATAGTGAGCATGTCTGCCTTTTCCGCCACTCCTGCCGATTGGCTCCAGGGTGCTCGCCCGCACACCTGGGCCAATGCCTTTGCTCCCGTTATCGCTGGTACCGGTGCCGCTGCCGCGGCCCACGGCCTGCACTGGGGCCGGGCGTTGCTGGCGCTCATCGTGGCCTGGGCGCTTATCATCGGCGTGAATTACGCCAACGATTACTCCGATGGCATCCGCGGCACCGATGATGACCGCACCGGCCCCCAGCGGCTTACCGGGGGCGGGCTGGCCAAACCACAGCACGTCAAGTTCGCCGCCTTCGTCTCCTTCGGCGTGGCGGCCATCGCCGGCATTTCGCTCTCCCTAGCTGCCAACGCGGCCTGGTTCATCCTCGTCGGCGCCGTGTGTATCGCTGGCGCCTGGTTCTATACCGGCGGCAAGAACCCCTACGGCTACCGTGGGCTGGGCGAGGTTGCCATCTTCATCTTCTTCGGCCTCGTCGCAGTCCTCGGCACCGAGTACACGCAGGCCGGCCGCATCACATGGACGGGCCTTGCCTTGGCCGTGGGCATCGGCGGTATGAGTGCCGCGGTAAACCTGGCCAACAACATCCGCGACATCCCCTCCGATGAGGCCACCGGCAAGATCACCCTGGCTGTGCGCCTGGGTGATAAGAAGTCCCGCACGCTATTCATGACCCTGTTGCTGCTCCCGGTGTTGCTCACCGTGGGCTTGGCCTTCGATTCCTGGGCGGCGCTGGCCTCCCTGCTCTACTTCCCCCTCGCACTAGGCGCTATCCGCACCGTCAACCGCGGTGCGCGCGGGCCCAAACTCATCCCGGTGCTCGGCATGACTGGCCGTGCAATGCTGGTATGGGCAGTCATTAACGCCCTAGCACTTGCCTTTGTCTAACTGCTGTTAGCGGCCGGCTAGTTCCGCCTGTACCCACTCCTTGTGGGCCTTGCGCTGCGCGGAATACTCCGCCAGAGTCTGGGTAGCTTCCACGCGCCACGAGGAGAAGATCAGCATCGACAGCGGCAGCGCCACGAACAACGCCAACAGAGCCGACACCAGCACGGGGATGGCCACACCAATAGCCATAGCCAGCAGCTGAATCACCACGGTCAACAGGATGAAGAGCACCAGGCGGGCAGCACCATACTTCCACAGAGCCACACGTGAGCGGCGCTTGAGCGCCGGGTCCGGCTGGGGTGGCTCAGGGATCTGGGACTCGTTGGTCATGTTGTCTGTCTGGCTCATCATTCTCACTTCTGCTTCGCGGGCATTCCGTAGAATACAACGCATGGGTCGTTTGATACTACTAGTCCTGTTTATCCTCGCGGCACTTCTCGTGTGGAAGGCATTTGGGCCATCCAGCTGGAAGAATAAGGCACAGCAGCAACAGCAGCCGCAGCGCCCCGCAATCAAGGGCCCCGATGATGACGAAGAATTCCTCTGGAACTTGGAAAAGCAGCGCTTCAAGGAGCGCCGCGCGAAAGAGCGCGAGGCACAGCGCAAAGAAGAAGAGCGCCGCCGGCGCGCACCCAAGCCCCAGAAGCCGGAAGACCCTGACGCCACGGGGGAAGACAACTAGTTCTTTGGCTTCTTAGGCGTAAACGTCATTTCCAGGTCGAGGGCCTCCGCCACCGCCGCAATCTTTTCCCAGCGCACACCGGAGCCGCCATGCTCGATGGTGTGCAAGGTAGAGCGCGAAAGGCCAGCCTTCTCAGCCAACTCCTGTTGCAGGATGCCTAACTCGCGGCGTCGCTCAGCAAAGACATCACCTAAAGCGATGAGCTGCGGGTTGTCGCCGGCCGGTTTGCCCTGTTTGTGCCGGGGTTTATGCGTATCCGTCATTTAATTCAGCCCCGCGTAGGAGTGCAGACCGGAGACAACCATGTTGATGAAGAACAGGTTAAAGACCATCAACAGCATCGCCGCGATGTTGAGGTAGGGAGCGGCCTTGCGGAACGCCGGGGTGGCGCGGGCATGCAGGTAAGCGGCGTAGAGAATCCAGGTGGCGAAGGAGACAGTTTCCTTCGGGTCCCAACCCCAGTAGCGGCCCCAGGTAGACTCAGCCCAAATAGCTCCCAGCACAATGCCCAAGCCCAAAGTCGGCAAGGTCACCACACCTAGGCGGTAGGCCAGCTGATCCAGCTTCTTTGCGGAGGGCAGCGGGCGGGCAATCGCACCTAAGAAGCCATGCTCGCTTCCCTTGCCCTGGTGCACGCGCAGCACACTGAGCAAGGAGGCAATACCGGAGACGATGCCTATGGAGGCACCGAGCGAAACCACCGTTACGTGGATGGGCAGCCAGTGAGACTGCAAGGCCGGCACCACGGGGGCGGACTCCGCATACAGCTTTGTGGAGCCGTAGAACATGAGCGCCAGGATCGGGGTGAGCAGCCATGGCCACAGGGTGCGCCACTCCTTGCGCTGCATCGCGATGGTCGCCACCACCATGACGCCAGCAGTAACCATGAGCACGTACTCATAAAGATTGCCAAACGGGAATCGGCTGGTGGCCAGCCCGCGCAGCACGATGGCGGCCAGGTGCAGGGCAATACCCAGCCACAACAGCATCTGCGTCATTCCACCAAGCTTGTCGGCCTTCTCCTGCTTCTTGGCAAGGTCAGCGTCCTCGCTAAGGCCGGCCGAGGGGGCGTCGTCAAGCACGGCGTCCCCTGCCGAGCCGCCGACGGTAGCCAGTTCGCGCTGCTGGGCCACGGCGGCAGAACGCGCGCGCAGGCCCTCAATGATGCCCTGCATGCGGCCGTAGTAGACCAAGGACAGCACCAGCGCGAGGGCGTAGATGACGAACGCGGTCTGGACGGCGATGTCGGAGAAGTTGGACAGATTCTGATCAATCTGCATGGATGAGAAACCTTGCCTTCACAGTGCTAACGAAAGTGCTCACTCAACGGAGAGATGAATAGTGCTCATAAGGCTACCCCTCTTACCTGACAGCATCCAACTTTTGACTGATAGGTTGCTCACCTTTAGTCGGCGGAGTACAGCACATCTTCCTCCACCTCATCCGGGTCCGGCAGCTCGAGAAGCTCGCGGTGCAACGCGTAGAACTCTTCGGACCAGCCGGCGCGGTCGGTGCGGGCAAGGCCACCCATCTCAATGTCGGTGCCACCATCAGCTGCCGGGCGGATACGTACCCACACGCGGCGGCGCTTAATCACCAAAGAACCAACGAGGGAGACCAACATAACGAGCGCGGACACCAGGACCCATCCCTGGAAGGGGTCATAGGAAATCTGGTAGTTCGCAAACTCGGAGGCGCCGTCGAAGCTGATCTTTGTGCCATCATCGAGCGTGACTGACTCGCCCTGGGTGAGGTTGACGCGGTCAATCTTCTGCAGCTGGCCCGACTGGAGGAGGCTGGGGTCAAGGGAGAAGAAGCTCTGGGGACGTCCCGTGTCCAAACCGGCATCGCCGCGGTAGATATCGATAGCCACGGCCGGATCATTCATTGCCGGGAAGGAAGACTGCAGGAGCTTTCCGTTTTCGCCCGACCACTCAGCAGTAGGGGCAAAGAGCCCCTGAATGGCAATCTGGTTCTGGCGGCGCTCATACAAGTCCGGGTACATGCCCGCGGGCGGGTCGAAGCGCATCGCGCCCGAGGACAGGAAGTAGGTCATGTCGTTGGGCTGGAATTGGATGGTCTGCGTGCGCTTTTCGCCATTGGGCCACTCCACCGTCATTGTCGGCGCAAATCCGTGGCCCTGAAGATAGACGCGGTTTTTCTCAATGCGCAGCGGATGGTTGACTTGGAGTTCGTAGTCCTCCCAGGTCTCCGGGTCGGTAAAGATATCGTCACCGGCAGCATAGGACACGTTGGAGGTAAACATCTCTGCCTGGCCATTCGGCAGGTAGTCCGCGGTGAAGTCGTGTGCCAGGAAGCAGAAGGGGTGCAGCCCAGTGCCGTCGAAAAGCGGGCCCGCACGGAAGGAGTCATACACAGAGGTAGAGGTATTACAGAACTCCGTGGACTGCGTCTGTTCCTGGGTCTCGCCGCGAGAGTTCTTCTCCGTGACCACGATGACCTGGCCTTCGTAGGTGACCAGACGGCCGGCCGCCATGGTGAGCAGGATGGCCACGAGCGCGATGTGGAAGATGAGGTTGCACAGTTCACGGGCATAACCGCGCTCCGCAGAGAAAGACTGCGCACCCGCGCGGTCCTCCTCCGGAGATACCTCCGAGACGCGCCACTTCTTCAGCATGGTCGTCGTCGCCGCGGCGATCTCCTCCGGGGACTTCTCTGAGTGCCCGGTGGCGTTGAGCGGCATCTTTTCCAGGTACTTCGGCGCGCGCGTAGGCGGGGTCTTCCACGCCTTGTAGTGATCCCAGGAGCGCGGGATGATGCAGCCCACCAAAGAAATCATGAGCAGAACGTAAATGGCCTGGAACCAGACGGAGGAGAAAACATCGAAAAGCTGTAGCTTGTCGTAGATTTCCGCCACCTTGCCGTTTGTTGCGATGAAGTCATCGACGTTGCTCTCATTGAGGGCACGCTGCGGCAGGAGGGATCCAGGGATCGCGGCGATGGCCAGCAGGAAGAGCAGCGCTAGTGCAGTGCGCATGCTGGTCAGCCAGTGCCAGGCCTTGCGGATGTACCTCACGAAAAAATCTCTCCTTAAATCAGCGTCGTGCCGTTGGACTCAGACCATGCCACAGTCCACTGGCGGATGGCGTTGATAAAGCTCTCCCACAGGCCGGTCAGCAAGGCTAGGCCCACGAGGATCATGGCGATGCCACCAATAATCTGGATGGCACGGGAGTGTTTGCGCATCCAGGAAATGGTGCGCATGGCTTTGGCCGAACCAAGTGCCACGAGCAGGAAGGGCAGGCCCAGGCCCAGGCAGTATCCAATTATGAGGATGGTGCCGCGCAGCGCCGTCGTGCCCTCAGTGCCTACAGACACGGAGAGGATGGCAGCCAGCGTGGGCCCAAGGCAGGGAGTCCAGCCCAGCGCAAACACTCCTCCGAGCAGCGGGGCGCCGAGCCAGGTGGTCCAGCGCTTCGGCGCCATGCGCGTATCTTTCTGAAGCACCGGCACCACGCCCATGAACACCACGCCCATGAGGATGGTGATGATGCCGCCAGCGCGCATGAGGATGTCCGCGTTGAGCGTCAGCGCCGAGATGGCACCGAAGACGGACACCGTGGCGAGCACGAAGACGACGGTAAAGCCCAGCACAAACAGTGCTGCGGCAACGACGACGGCCCATTGCCTGCGCTTGCCGACGCCCACCCCCAACTCCTCGTCATAACTCACCTCACCGCCGACCACGGAGGCAAGGTAAGACATGTAGCCGGGCACGAGGGGGATCACGCAGGGCGAGGCAAAAGACACCAACCCCGCCGCGGCAGCGGCCAGAATCCCCAAGAGAAGGGGGCCGGCTGCGGCGGCGTCGGCAAAGCTCTGCCCTACCCCATCGGCGGCAAGGATCACTGTTCCTTCTCCAGCTCGTCGACGACCTCGAGAACTTTATCCTCCGTAATCTCAGTCAGAAAAACTGCCGCCGGGCGGTGCTGCTTGTCCAGCACGATGGTGGTGGGCACCACGGACGTCGGCACACCACCGAGCGCGGCGGCCGTCTTGAAGGGCGGATCGTAGATGGACGGGTACTCCAAGCCGTTATCGCTCATAAAGTCCCGGGAGATCTCCGGATTAAAGTCCTTCACGTTAATGCCCAACACGGTGCCGATTTCGCGCTTCTGTAGTTCTGCATGAACTGCCTGCAGGTCATCCGATTCGGAACGGCACGGCGCGCACCACTGGCCCCAGGAGTTGAGCACGACGATCTGGTCCTTGAAATCAGATAGGCGAATCGTCGTGGACTCATCCCGTAAATCTTCGCCTGAGAAGTCCTTCAGCGGTTTGCGGTCAGCTTCGTCATAGCGAATGGTGGTCTGACCACCGGGAGAGATGAATTGGAAGGTGCCGCCGGAGGCCACTGCGTTTTGCGAATTCTCTTCGCTCTGCGAGCAGCCCGCAAGCAACAGTGCAGCGAGAACAACGGCAATGCCGCTTTTCAGATGTTTCATTAGATATCCTGCGCGGGCGCGGAATAGAAGATGTCCACGATTTCACGGTCGCGATAGACCAGCGAGGTCACCGAGGCCAAGTCGCATTCGCGGTCCCACGGCGCATGTGCCAAGCGCTTGCCCAACACGGTGCGCTGGACCATCACGATGGGCAGCTGGTGAGACACCACGATGGCCTCATGGCCCTCAGCCTTGGCGCGGGCGCGCTCGGCGGCATCCATCATGCGCGCGGCAATCTGCTCGAAAGGCTCGCCCCAGGAGGGCTTGAGCGGGTTGACCATGAGCGGCCAGCGCTGCGGGTTCCACAGCTGCGAGTTCCAGCCCTTGGTGCGCAGGCCCTCGAAGCGGTTACCGGATTCGATGACGCCCTTATCGACGTCTACCTCCAGCCCCGTCACCTTCGCAATCGGTTGCGCAGTTTCCTGCGCGCGCTGCAGCGGCGATGCCGCCAGGTAGGTGACGTCGTGGCCTTCGAAGGCCTGCGCGGTGCGCGCCGCCATGGAATGTCCGCGGGAGGATAGATGGTATCCCGGGATGCGTCCGTAGAGGATCTTGTCCGGGTTATAGACCTCGCCGTGGCGGACGAAGTGGACGATAGTGGTGGACATAAGCCTGGTGGTATCCCCTCGTAGTGGTTGATTTACTGCGGGCGCTGCGCACTCGCGGCGGCCTGGGCGGCCGGCGTCAGCGCGGCCTCGATTACCTCAAAATCATTGTCCGTCAGCGCATCGGACACAAACCACGTCTCAAACGCTGACGGCGGAACGTAGACGCCGCCCTCCAGGAGAGCGTGGAAGAAAGGTGCAAAACGCCAGGTATCGGCCGCCTGCATGTCAGCAAAGTTATGGCCTTGGCCCTCCGCAAAGCGAATGGAGAACATCGACTCCGCTCGCTGAATGTGGTGCGCCACGCCGGCGGCATCGAGTGCCGCCGTTATCAGGCCGGTAAGGCGGTCAGCATTGGCCTGCAGGCGTGGGTAGAGCTCTTCGTTGGCCAACTCCAAAGATGCCAGGCCAGAGGCCATAGCGACCGGGTTTCCGGAAAGGGTTCCTGCCTGGTAGACGGGGCCCGCCGGCGCCAGCGATGCCATGACATCAGCACGGCCACCGAAGGCAGCAGCTGGCAGACCACCGGAGACCACCTTGCCGAAGGTCACCAGGTCACCAGCCACGCCATCGACACCGAACCAGCCCTTGTGGGAGGTGCGGAAGCCGGTCATGACTTCGTCGAGAATAAGCAGGGCGCCGTCGGCATGCGCGATCTCCTTGAGTGCGGCATTAAACCCCTCCTCCGGGGCAACGGTGCCCATGTTGCCGGCAGCTGCCTCGGCGATGATGCAGGCAATCTCTCCTGGATGCGCGGCGAAAGCCTCGCGGACGGCATCGAGGTCGTTGTACGGGACGACGATGGTGTCAGCAGCCGAGGCACCCGTCACGCCCGGAGAATCCGGCAACGCAAAAGTAGCCACACCGGAGCCTGCCGACGCCAGCAACGCGTCCACATGACCGTGGTAGCACCCTTCAAACTTGAGAACCTTCGCGCGGCCAGTAAACCCGCGGGCAAGGCGCACAGCGGACATCGTTGCCTCAGTACCGGAGTTGACCAGGCGAACCTGCTCAGCGGCAGTGCGCTCCACGATGCGCTCCGCCAACAGCGTCTCACCTTCGGTAGGCGCGCCAAAGGAAAGGCCATCGGCAGCCGCCTTCTGCACTGCTTCCACGATGGCGGGGTGAGCGTTGCCGTGAATCATCGGGCCATAGGAGCTCACCAAGTCGACGTATCCGTTGCCATCGATATCCCACAAACGAGACCCCTCGCCGCGGGCGATAACGCGGGCTTGGCCGCCCACGGAGCCGAAGGCACGGACCGGGGAATTCACACCACCTGGGGTGACCTTGGTGGCGCGGTCGAACCACTGGGCGGACTGAGTCGTATTCTGGGAAGAGTTAGGCATAGCCCACATTGTATCGGTTTTAGCCCTATACAAAAGTTTGAGTCCCCTCATGCCCCACGGTCGCTCATCCAGAGCCTCGCATATGCACTCGACTCGCTCGCGCTGCGCGCACGCTACCGTAGCGCTATGCTGGCAGCATACTGTTGATTTCGCCTTCCCTTTTCAGCGCTGGGGTGCGCTGTAAAGAGGCACTACTTGAGGGGGATTCCCATGGCATCGCGCCGTTTTCTTATCATTCTTGCTTGCCTTCCGCTGTCTGCCTGCGCCGCCACACAGGCAGAAACCACTCCACGAAGCGAACCCAACCGCGCCACCTCAACTCAGGCACCGTCCTGGCAGCCGAATGCCCTACCCCAACCAGTCAACCGCTTGGGCAACACCACCTCCATTGCTCCCGCCCCAGCTGAGCCGGAACAGGTAGACGAACCACCGCTTACCGCCGAGCCCCCTGCGCCTCAGATCGAAGTAGAAACCGTCACTCTCCACGCCCCAGCTCCTACTCCCGCACCAGCGCCGCGCCCAGTGCCGCCGCAGCGCCCCAAACCTCAGCTAGAACTGCCCGCACCGCCGCAGATTCCCACCTCCTTCCCGCTTCCACCAGAAATTCAGCGCGGCATCGACCAGATGCCCACCCTTCCTCCACTGCCGCGCGCAGAGGATATCCGTATCGATGTACCCCTCTAAAAACAGATGCCACATACGTTTCGATCAAATAGTGGCAGGAAATCACCCATCTTCGGACCCTTATTTGATCGAAACGTCACCAGACCACCCAGCCCAACGTCCTCTAGGGGTATACCCTGATCTACCTCCGATATTCCCCCTCCAGGCATGACAAGAAGTGCATTCGGGAGTTAACCTGAATCCAGTTTTATTCACGGCGTAAAGGTTAGGAATTCATGAAGAAGAAAGCTCTCGGCATCACAGCAGGAGCCCTCGCGGCGGTTCTCCTCGCCGGCGGTGGTGGCTATTACGCGCTCACCAGTGGTTCCTCTGATATCCAGTTGACTGCCGCCGACGTCACCACGGCAGCCAAAGAGGACCTCATCAGCTCCGTGTCCGCAACCGGCACGGTGGCTGCTGAGCGCGAGCTTTCCCTGACCACCTCGCTCACCGGACCTATCCAGTCCCTCGACGCCAAGGTCGGCGACCGCGTCGACGCCCAGCAACTGCTTGGACGGATGGACACCACCGACACCGAGCGCGAGCTCGAAGCCCAGCGCACAGCACAAGAGGCAAGCAAACTGGAATCCGTCCACCAGATCGAGGACGCCCAGCTGCAGCTGCGCCAACTGCAAGACTCCCTCGACCAAGGCCTCAACCCTGAGGTTAACAGTGCCCAGTCCGCCGTCAATTCGGCTCAGACCGAGTACGCCGAAGCGCAGAAAAAGCTCGATGAAGCCCTCGCCACCAAGGGCGACCGCCCCGAAGTTGCGGAGGCCCGCGCCGCCGTCGACCAAGCACGCACCGGCGTGCGGGACGCCGAGTCCAAGTCCTTCCAGGCAGCGCTCGCCTCCATTGGCACCGCCGCTGAAGACCCCTCTGGCGTTCAGACCGCCAGTGCTATCTTGAGCTACCTCGACTCTGACGAGGCCGTGTCAGAAGCCGAGCGCCAACTGAAGGACACCGAAGACTCCTACCACCGCGTCCTCCGCGGCATCGACCGCGAGCTCGGCGAGCAGCAGCGCGCAACCTCGGCGTCCTACCAAGCGGTGTCGGATGCCGAACGTGCACTCCAGGCCAGCAACCTGGCCATCGAGCAGCAGATCGCCGCCCAATCCCAAGCGGTGAATCATGCGGTGGAAACGGCGACGTCGGCAAGCGCCAGCAACGCCAAGGAAAACGGGCCTCTTGAATACAGGCTCTCCCAAGCTGATCTGCGCTCCCCATTGGCCGGTGTCATCACCGCCGTCAATGGTCAGGCCGGCATGCCTGCTGAGGGCCCCATCCTCACCGTGGCGGATGATTCCACACTCCTGGTGAAGTCCACGGTCAAGGAAGGCGACATCGCCCAGATCAAGGTCGGCGACGAAGTCACGTTCACCACGCCGTCGAGCCCCGGCAAGGAATACAAGGGCAAGGTCAGCTTCATCTCCCCTACCGCTGAGCAGCCCATGTCCGCTGAATCCGGCGCAGGGTCCTCCAGCAGCGGTGGCGGTGGTGGCTCCTCCAAGCCTGAATTCCCTGTGGACATCCGCGTCGAAGGTAACCGCGAGGGACTGCGCCTAGGCTCCACCACGAAGGCCAAGATCATCACGGAACAGAACAAAAACGCCATCACCGTGCCGTTGTCCGCCATCTTTGAGGACCACGGAAAGAAGTCCGTCCTCGTCGTGGAGAATGGCGAAATCCACGCCCGGACGGTCACCGTAGCCTCTGAGTCGGCCTTCGCCGCCGCTATCGCCTCTGGTGTGAAGGAAGGCGACACCGTCATCACCCAGGCCGATAACTACAAGGACATGGTCGGCCAGGCAGCCTCCGTCTCCGGCGCGGATGAGAACGCATGAGCCGCCTCATTGAGATGCGGGGCATTGTCAAGCGCTTCAACGAGGGCCTCGATAGCGAGCTGACCGTCATCCCCGGCCTCGACTTCAGCGTGGAGGAAGGCGAGTTCGTGGCCGTGGTGGGCCAGTCCGGCTCCGGCAAGTCCACGCTTATGAACATCATTGGCCTGCTGGACCGCCCCACCGCCGGCGAGTACCACCTGGCTGGCGTGGATGCGCTGGCGCTTGGCGACGACAAACTGGCCACCTTCCGCGGCCAAAAAATCGGGTTTATCTTCCAAAACTTCAACCTGATCGGCCGCATGTCCGCGCTGAAGAACGTGGAGATGCCCATGGTTTATGCAGGTGTTTCCGCCCACGAGCGCACCCAGCGGGCACAGAACCTCCTGGAGATGGTCGGCATGAGCGACCGCATGAACCACCTGCCCAATGAGCTCTCCGGTGGTCAGAAGCAGCGCGTGGCTGTCGCCCGCGCCTTGGCCAATCAGCCGGAGATTCTGTTGGCGGACGAGCCCACCGGCGCACTGGATTCGCAGACCGGCCGCATGGTCATGGATCTCTTCCACGAACTGCACCGCACACACGGAAAGACCATCTTGTTCATTACTCACAACCCAGAGCTGGCCGAGGAATGTAGCCGCATCGTCACGATGAAAGACGGTGTTCTGTCATGAATTTCGCTGAATCCACCAAGATGGCGCTGACCAGCCTGCGCACCAACAAGATGCGCTCGGCACTGACGCTCTTGGGCGTCATCATTGGTATTGCCGCGGTCATCGCCATCGTCACGCTCGGCCACTCCCTACAAGCCTCGGTTCAAAAAGACTTGGACAAGGTGGGCGCCAATAACTTCACCGTCCAGGTCAAGGAGCGCCCGGAGGAAGGCGAAGAGGAAGAGGCCGACGATCCCTTCATGGGCGGCGGCTTTGTCGAAGACGAGTCCTCGATGCTCACCCCCGACATGCTAGACCGCGCCAAAGAGGTCATGGGGGATCAGATCGCCGGTATCAATATCGGCGAGTACAACTCTTATTCTGGCGCGTTCGTCGCCGAAGGCGACGAACAAGAGGAGACCGCCAACCTCCTCGTCCGCCCGACCAACCCGGACTATGTCTCCGGCTCATCCTATTCCATCGTGGCCGGGCGCTTCCTCAGCGAGGACGATATCGATTCCAGCCGGGCAGTAGCCATGCTGGATAAGGAAACAGCCACCAAGCTTTTCGGCGCTCCTGAAGACGCCATTGGCCAATACGTAAGCTTCGAAACCCACGAGGCCTCCCCGATTGAGCTGGCCGTCATCGGCGTCTTTGAAGAGCCTCAGACCGGACCTCTGGTGGGCGGCGGCCCCAGCCAAACCGCCTTCGTTCCTTACCCACTTGAGGCCGAGTTCTCCGATTCCCCGGGTGCTGGCACCGCCTTCAGCCAAGTCACCGTTCGCGGCAACCCGGATTTGGACAAGGCCGCGGTGGCTAGCAACCTGCAGCGCGTCTTCGATAGCTACTACAAGGACAACCCCGACTACATGGTGAAGGTGACCGACTTCAGCGATGACCTCGCGTCCCTGAACCAAATCTTCACCACCATGAGCCTGGTGCTCGCCGCTATCGGCGGTATCTCGCTGCTCGTCGGCGGTATCGGCGTGATGAACATTATGCTCATCACCGTCACCGAGCGCACCCGTGAAATCGGCATTCGCAAGGCGCTTGGCGCACGCCGCCGCGATATCCGCATTCAATTCATCACGGAGGCCATCGTCGTCTGCCTCATCGGTGGTCTCATCGGCATCGCCATCGGCACCGCCGCCGGCATGGCGGGCGCGGCCGCCATCGGCGCGCTCGTGGCGCCGCCACTCTGGGCAGTCATCCTCTCGCTCCTCTTCTCGCTAGCTATTGGCCTCTTCTTTGGCTACTACCCCGCGGGCAAGGCCGCGAAGCTGGACCCGATTGAGGCGCTGCGTTACGAGTAAATCCCGCGTCGTCGTGTGAAACGACGACGCCTCCTAGTGCACCACCTTCAGCCCCATAATTCCGCCGATGATCATGGCCAGGAACAACAGCGTCCACGCCGTGGCTGCCTCCTGCCCCGTGGCGAGAGAGTAAACCACGGTAACGACCGCGCCCACACCTGCCCACACCGCATAAGCCGTGCCCACGGGAATGAACTTCATGGCCCAACCCAAACCACCCATGGAGATGGCGCAGGCAACGAAGAAAATGACCGACGGCCACAGGCGGCTGAAGCCTTCCGATTTATCTAGCGCCGCCGCCCACACAGCTTCGAAGGCCCCGGAGAAAATCAACACAAACCACGCCATTTCTCAGCCTCCTTCGTCCGGGGCTCGCATGAATCGCGGCGAGCCTGCCCACAATGATGGCACACTGGGCGGCATGAAGATTGCATTCCTGGGTACTGGCCGCATGGGTACCGAGCTCGCCCGACACCTCCTCGACCACCATGAGCTCACCGTTTGGAACCGCACCGCTGAGCGCGCACAACCGCTAGTGGACGCCGGTGCCGCTCTTGCTGATTCCCCTTCCGCCGCCGTAGAGGGCGCAGAGGTCATCATCACCTCTCTCTTCGGCCCGGATGATATCCGCGAGCAAATCATCGAGACCGAACTCATCCCGGAGGACGTGACGTGGATCGACACCACTACCATCTCCCCCGATGCCGCCCGCGAATTCGCCGCTGCGGTGGAAACGTACGTCCATGCCCCCGTCGTCGGCTCGCTGGGCCCGGCGCGGGAGGGAAAGCTCGGCGTCTATGTGGGCACGCCTGACGACGACCGCCGCGAGCTCGCCATGACCATTGCCGAACTCTGGGCCGACGAGAACAAGCTCATCGGCGTCGAATCCGCCGCCACCGCGGCAATTGGCAAACTCCTGGCTAACCTGGCCCTCGCCGTTACTGCGGAAGGTCTGCTCGAGGCACTTCAGCTCGGCGAGTCCGAAGGCCTTGATTCTGAGGTCATCCTCGAGATGCTCGACATCACCGGCCTCGCCTTCATGAAGAACATGAAGGGCCCATTCATCACCGGCGAGCGCAACACCACTCCAGGCGACTTCACCGTGGACGCCCTGTGCAAGGACGCCAAGCTCATGGAGATGACCGCCAACAAGCCACTCCCGGCCCTCGCCGCCGTCATTCAGCGCTTTGAGGAGCAGCAGGCCATGGGCCACGGCGACCAAGATTTCTCCTCCATCTTCGTCTTCCGCAACAAGGGATAGCCCAGCAGCTAGGCGACCTGCTTTCCGACGAACTCTTGCTCTACTTCAACGAAGCACGCCGTACACGAGCGATTGCTTCGTCGGCAGATAGTGTCCCTGCGGCTACCTCGCGGCCCAGCCGGCGCACGTACTCATCAGTCACATCGTGGCCTGCCAAACGCATCGCAGCGTCACTCAGCGCTAGCGGATCACGCTCGGGGTCTTCATCTTTTACTAGATTCGGATTCAATACACGACTCCTAACGCGACGAAAAAGCGTTCCTGACGGCACGATAATTGAAGCAATCCCTATTTAACTTGCGCCTTAGCGATAGCAATTGCTTCCTCGACCGTCATGTCTCCTGAAGCGACGGCACGGACAAGCGATTCCTGTTCCGCATCCATATTGTGTCCAGCTAGCAGTGAAACCCCCTTTGCAAAAGTCACGCTTTCCTCAACGCTCTTCTGTTGACTTGCTACCCTTGCCAACTAGGCCCTCCCGAGTTACCAGCTTTAATTGACCTCATTTTAGCAGCTCATAACACCAATCCCAAGGGTGTTTCCCATCTCGAGAAGAACATTCAGGGCGTGCATTTTGCTACACTCAATCAATAAGTTTTCACTATTGTCTTGTCACACAATGTAAGGAGATCGCTGCCCAGCAATGCTTTCCATCGACGCCGATTATGGGCATTCCACGCCCCTTGGACACCTTGAGAAAAACTTTGCCCTAGGCCACATCTATGGCCTCGCTGGCCCCAATGGTTCGGGTAAGTCCACGTTGCTCGCAACGCTCGGCGGG
Source organism: Corynebacterium sp. FDAARGOS 1242 (assembly GCF_016889985.1). Taxonomy (NCBI): domain Bacteria; kingdom Bacillati; phylum Actinomycetota; class Actinomycetes; order Mycobacteriales; family Corynebacteriaceae; genus Corynebacterium; species Corynebacterium sp. FDAARGOS 1242. The sequence continues at coordinate 2,043,963 of NZ_CP069568.1, forward strand.
GAGCTTGCGCCTCTCGATGGAACAGTGGAGTGGGACGGTCACCCCATCGGCACGAAGGAACAGCCAGGCGCTGTGATTACGGTGGCCGAGCCGGTTTTTCTCCCCGACCTCACCGTGGGTGAGCACTTGGACTTGATAGGAAAGGCGACAGGGGTGGACGTCGCCAAGCTCTGCGAGCTCTGGGCGCTTGAGCCTCTCCTTCCACACCCTGCCTCGCGCCTGTCCTCGGGCCAGCGCCAGCGCGTGTTCTTGGCAGCACAGCTGTACCAGCCGGCGCGTGCAGTGCTTATCGACGAGCCCGAGCGCCACCTCGACGCCGCCTGGACCGAGTTCCTCGCAAGCGAATTGCGCTACCTAGCCGACGAGGAGGAGCGCTGCATCGTCGTGGCCACGCATTCCGACACCATCACCCAGGCCTGCGACGAGGTGGTGCAGCTGTGATGCGCGCGCTATCACGGCTGGGTGATGGCATTTGGTATCTCATCCTCGCCGGCATCGTCTTCGGCTTCGGTTACACAGTCTGGCAAGCAGTCGGCGCAGTCCTGCCTATCATCCCGGCCCGCATCGCGCTAACTAGCGTCGCCCCGATTGCCGCCGTCGTGGGACTGCTCGCGCTCATGGTGCTCACCGAGGCTCTCTATCCCCTGCGCGCGCTGTCACGGGAACGCTGGGTCTACGTTGATCGCCCGCGCGGCAAGCTCCGTGGTACGGACTGGATCACATGGACGCAGCTGATCGGCTTCGGGGTCTTGGGTCTCGGCATCTGCGTGTCCACCGGGCTATCCCCGTGGTTCGCGCTGGCAGCCACGGCCCTGCGTTTCGTCGTGGGGTGGCGCTCGTTCACGCTGGCTTCGCTTCTCAGCGCTGGGCGCACGCGCCTGGTCGGCGGTTCTGGCCTAGGTCTTCTCGATTCGGAGGTCACCTCTGATGCCATTGCGAGCCAATCCGCATGGATTCCTCGTCGCGCCCATGCGCCCTCCACGTTGACGGGTCTCTTCTTCCGTCGTCTGGGACGACGGTGGTACATCGGCGTCGGTGCGCTCGCGGCCCTCGGCTTGTCGTTGGGGTTCGCCCCACAGCTCGGGGCGCTGGCTATCGTCGGGTTCATGTCTGCGTGGAGCATCGTCGGTGCGGCGGTTGGGCGCGCCGCCTCCTTCGGCCGCGTCAGCGACGATGCATGGCCCGACTGGGGCCTTCCCCTTATCGCTTCTGTGGGCACGGCACTCCTTGGTGCCGGTGTTCTGGTCTTGGTGTGGAAGCTCTCCGCCATCGCAGTGGCGCTCATCATCGCCGGTCTTAGCTGGGCGTCGTTTAAGCGTTCCCGCCCGGCACAGGTAGACAGCATGTCCATGCTGGACAGCGGCGGCTTCGGTGTCTCCTTCTCCCCCGAGGTGCTGCACTACATTGCCCGCGGCGCCCTCGGTCTTGGCGTGGCGGCCCTTGCACTGGGGTATTAGCCGGTGCTAGTCTTTCGGGCATGAAGATTTTTTCCTAATTCGACGTCACACTTTTTACGCGACTTACTCGAAGGTGGATTTCTTCATGCCTATTTCTTTTTCTCATCTCACCGTCACCTGGCCCGACGGCACCCCTTGTTTCACGGACGTCACCGGTACGTTTTCCTCCCACTTCACGGGCTTGGTCGGAGCGAATGGCTCCGGAAAATCAACGCTAGCCAAGGTCCTTGCAGGCCTTATTGCCCCGAGTTCGGGAACGGTATCCGCGGGCTCAGTCCTCTATGTCGACCAGGATTTAGGCCTCCATACGTCTAGCACCATCGCCGATGTCTTTGGCGCGACCGAAGTCCTCAACGCCATTGCCCGCATTGAGGCTGGCGAATACTCGGAAGAGCTCGCCGCCACTGTTGGTGAGCAGTGGGATTTGGCAGAACGCATCGAAGCTGCTCTCGACGCCGCGAGTATCCCCTTCCCCTTAGAGCGCACTATTGGTACTTTGTCTGGTGGTGAGGCCGTAACCGTGGCGCTGACCGCCGCCTTCTTTCGCAAGCCGGATTTCCTGATCCTCGACGAGCCCACCAACAACCTGGATTCCTCATCACGCCAGCGCTTACTCGAACTCATTCGCACCGCGCCGATGCCGGTTCTCGTCGTCTCACACGACCGCGAGCTCCTCGAGCACGCGGATAGCATCGCGGAGCTCTACCACGGAACACTTCGCGAGTTCGAGGGAAACTACTCCTCCTACCGCGCAGCGATTGACGCCGAGCAGGATTCCGCGCAGGCCAAGGTCCGAGAGACCAAGGCCGAACACCGCAAACAAATCCGCGAGCGCGCCGCTATGCAGACCCGCATTGCGCGCGATGCCCGCCGCGGCAAGAACTTCGCCGCCTCGAAGCGCAAACCCGGCATGGCCATGGGCTTGGACAAGAACCGTTCCGAGCGCTCGGCCGCTGGGCGTTCTCAGCAGGCCAACGATGCAGTGGCCGCCGCCCAATCGGCGCACGACAAGGCACAGCGCGCGCTTCGCGTCGACACCCATGTCCACATCGACCTCCCCGGCACTGAGCTGCCCGCGGGCACCCGCGTGCTGGTGAGCGATCTGCTGAGTATTACTGGCCCCGAGCGCGTTCGCCTCGCCGGGCCCAACGGCAGCGGCAAGACCACCTTCCTCAACCGCATCGCCCGCGGCGACGTCGACTACGCGCTGCCCTGCGGGTACATCCGCCAACGCATCGTCTTGCCCGCAGAGAAGTCGGTGCTCGACATCGTGCGGGAGGCCAATCCCAACGCGGACCCGCAGTTCCTGCGCGACCAGCTAGCCCAGATGCTCTTTATCAACGACAAGATCCATCAGCCCGTGGGCCAGCTTTCTGGTGGCGAGCGCTTCCGCGTCGAAATCGCCCGCGTCCTGCTCAGCGATCCGGCACCGCGCTTTCTGCTTCTCGACGAACCGACCAACAACCTCGATATCCCCACCACTGACTGGCTGATTGAGGTGCTCACGAGCTATCGCGGGGCATTCATCCTGGTCAGCCACGACGAGCACGTATGCGAGCGGCTAAACCTCACAACCACCGTTTCCATGGATGCCTACAACTCGCTCTGCGAAACGGAGTACCTTCTGCGTTCCCCTCGCAACGCACAACGTCTGCGTGACTCCATCGACAAGCTGAAGGCATCTGACAAAAGGCATCAGCCATAAGGAGGAACGGCGAACTAACTGACGAGTGCTTGCGCAGCGGCTCGGGCATCAGCGATGACGGCAGGCACTCCAACCCCGCCTGCCCAGGCGCCGGTGGCGGCGATACCGGGGACGTCGGCAAGCGAGGCGCGCACAGCAGCGAGCGTAGCCAGGTACTTCTCGTCGTAGCGAGGGATGCCGCCGAACCAGCGCTGCGTGTAGATCTCTTCCACGCCGGCAGCACGTCCGTCGAAGCCCGTGATCTTCTGCAAGTCATCAAGGGCATAGTCCACCAAGTCGTCCTCGTCCGCGCGGACGAGGGCATCGTCACCAAAGCGTCCGAAGGACGCACGCACGAGGAAGCCCGCTCGCTCGTTCAGGTGCGGCCACTTATTGGAAGAGAGCGTAAAGGCTTTGGCGCGCAGATCCGGTTCGTCAGAGGCGATGAGGATTCCGGTGGCGTCGGGAAGCGCGTTGCCCTCCGGGTCCGTGGCGGAAGCGAAGTTGAAACCGATGACCACAGAAGAGGCAAGCTGAATCGTGGATAGGTGCTCGGCAGCCTCAGGGGCCACAGCCTTGATGAGGCGTGCGGTCGTTGGAGCGGGGGTGGCAAAGAGCACGCGGTCGAAGGGTCCGATATCCCCCGGAGCACCCTTAACTTCAAAGCTATCGCCCTTGCGGGTGACACCAGAAATGAACGTATCGAGGTGAATCTGCGCGCCGGATTTCTCCGCCAGAGCTTCGTAGAGCTCGGCATAGCCGCCCTTGAACGTGCCAAAGACGGAGCCCTCGGCGGGGCTGCGGCCCGATTCGATCTGTTTAATCGCTGCAGACAGCGTCACCGGGCCGTCCTCAGCCAGCGTGTCCAACGCAGCCGCCAGGTGCGGGAGGGTAGCACGCAGGCCTAGGTCATCGGCAACGCAGGAGTACACGCCGCCGAGGAGTGCGGAAACCACGTGGTCGACGACGTCGTCACCGTACTGCTGGCGCACGAGTTTACCGACGGACACATCCCCACCAATTTCCCACTCAAACGGCTTCTCGTTGGTGATGCACTCATTGGTGGCCGCGGAGAAGAACTCCTGTGGTTCGGAGGGAATACCCATGACCCCGCCCTGCGGCAGGAAATGTAGCTCGCCGCCGGTATAGACGCGCGGGCGCAGCTTGGCATTGGGCTCCACGATGGACTCGTGCAGTCCCAGCTCAGTAAAGAAATCGACGGCGTCTTGGCGGCGGCGGATAAAGGCTTCCGCGCCCATATCGGTCGGGCCGCCGTTAAACGGCACGGTGTGCAGCTTTCCACCGATGCGGTCGGCTGCCTCAAAAACGTAGACTTCGTGGGAGCGCAGCTCCCAGGCTGCGGTGAGTCCTGCTAGTCCAGCACCGATGATCGCGATCTTCATTTAGCCCTCCTCGTGGATGATGGCGACGGCGCGGGTGATGGCGTCGGCGTCGGTTGTCGGCAGAACCCCGTGGCCGAGGTTCCAGATGTGTCCCTTCACGTCGCCGCAAGAGCGCGCGGCATCGACCTCAGACTTGATGGTACGCACGGCCTGGCGCACGGCGTCGTCGCCAGCAAAAAGCAGGGCCGGGTCGAGGTTGCCCTGCAGGATATCTGCGCTGACGCGGGCAGCGGCAGCATCCATACTCACGCGGTAGTCCACGCCCATGACTTCGGAGCCGGCTTCCGACATCGCGCCAAGCAATTCGCCCGTGCCCACACCGAAGTGGATGCGCGGCACGCGGTCCTCGGCAGCCTTGAGGATCTGCGTCGAATACGGCAAGACGAACTCGCGGTAGTCGCGCTCATTGAGGTAGCCCGCCCACGAATCGAAGAGCTGCATGGCGTCAATGCCGGCATCGAGCTGTAGCTCCAAGAACGCGATGATGGTCGGCGTGAGGCGCTCCATGAGACGGTGCCAGGTGTCCGGGTCAGAGTGCATCAGCGCCTTGGTGCGCTCATGATTCTTCGAGGGCCCGCCTTCGATGAGGTAGCTAGCCAGGGTAAACGGTGCGCCGACGAAACCGATAAGAGCCTGCTTGTCGGTGAGCTCGTTCAGGATGATCTCGATTCCCTGACGGACCTCGGGCACGTCGACGTCGAGAACCGGTAGGTTGGCCACGTCCTCCTTGGTGCGCACTGGGGCGTCCATGACGGGGCCGCGTCCGGGGACGATCTCTACGCCCACGCCTGCTGCCTTGAGCGGGACGACGATATCGCTGAAGAGGATGGCGCCATCAACGTCGTGGCGGCGCACCGGCTGCAGGGTAATCTCCGCCAGCAGCTCCGGCATGAAGCAGGAATCCAACATGCTGATCCCCTCGCGGACCTTGCGGTATTCCGGCAAGGAACGACCCGCCTGGCGCATGAACCAGACGGGCGGGCGGGACGGGGTACGGCCGGAAGCGGCCTCAATAAGCGGCGCGGCAGACAGACGAGACATACCGTCCATTATGAATCAAAAGTTGGAGCCGACGCTAATCACGACCGCTCAGCACGGCGAGCTTTGATGAAGGCCGTGGATTCTGGATGGAAGAGGAAGTAAATCCCTACCATGAGTACCAGAGGAACAATCAGCAACGCCATACCGCCCACACCGGCGATGAGCGCAGCCACGCTGACGAACATGGCATAGACCGACACCGCCGTGATGATACGGCGAGCCCATACCCAGCCGCTAGCCAATTGCGCAGAGCAGGCCGCGATAACCACCGCGCTGACGATATGAGAGATGGCGGCAAAGCGGGTATTGAAGCGGATATAGTCCACCTGCTCCATGCTCAAGTCTGGGTTGTTGATCCGGGAATAGGAACCAAACAGGCCCACCATGCCAGCGGTGAGCATAAAGATCGCGCCGACAACGAAGATCCAGTAGGCAATGCGCAGCTGCGAGGGCCATGCGGAATAGTCCTGATCGCCCTTCTTCTTTTTCCGGCGAGGGCTGCGGTTATAGTCCGCGGGGCCTGGGCGATCGGTCATGGGCGGTCGTCCTTTGAATTCTTCTTGTCGGTGTTCTTATCTCTGTCTTTATTTTTGTCTTTGTCGCGCTGCGCCTGGTTGTCCAAGCGGCGTTGTTCTTCCATCTCCTTGCGCATCTGGCGCATCTGCTCCATCTCGCCGGTGTACTCCAGAACCTCTTCCTTAGTGGAGAACATGAGGCCCATGATGGCAGCTACACCAACGAGAATCTGCACGGCGCCATCGACCACAAACAGCCAATCCGGCACGTTCGCCCCAGCTGGGCTACTAAAGAAGACGATGAGCAACCGGAAACCAAAATAGAGCGAGAAGGCAAACCAAAGGCGCCGACCAGTACCGGCGGCCTTAGTGTTGCTGTTGATCATCCACAGCATGATGCCCAGCAACACCACGATGGCCAGGGAAATCAGCGAGCTCAGCACCAGCGAGCCGTAGCCCACAATCTGGACGAAAGAATCCGTCATCTCCTGTCCGGAGCGCTCCGCGGCTGACTCCGCAGTGCTGCGGGCCTGAGCGAAAAGCTCATCTCGGTTGAGCAGCGTCAGAGTAATGCTCAGGACGAGGTGCACTGCTTCGAGCATCAGCGCAACGATCCACACCTTGAGCATAAGGAAGACGGCTTCGGTGCGCTTGGGGTTCTTGGCGGCCTTGTCCTGCGGCTTATCAGACGGCGCGGTATTAGGGCTGAGCGTCACGACTCTCCTTGAAGCGGTCAGATTATGCGAGCAGGCGGGCAGCGTCCGTGGCGAAGTACGTCAGAATCTGATCCGCACCAGCGCGCTTGAACGCGGTCAAGGACTCCAGCATAACGGCCTCGCCGTCAATCCACCCGTTCTGGGAGGCCGCCTGAATCATCGCGTACTCACCGGACACCTGGTAAACAGCCACCGGAACGGAGGAACGCTCGACAGCACCGGCCAGCACATCGAGGTACGGCAGGCCCGGCTTCACCATGACAATGTCCGCGCCCTCTTCGATGTCGAGGTCCACTTCCAACATGGACTCGCGATAATTGCGCGGATCCTGCTGGTACGTGCGGCGATCGCCGTCCAGGGACGAACCCACAGCATCGCGGAAAGGTCCAAAGAAGGCCGAGGCGTACTTGGCCGAATAAGCCATGATGGCGACGTCCTCGTGGCCGGACTCATCGAGGGCCTCACGGATGGCGACGATCTGGCCATCCATCATGCCGGATGGGCTGACCATGTGTGCGCCGGCGCGGGCTTGGGAGCGAGCCATGTCCTGATAGAGTTCCACGGTTTCGTCGTTAAGCACGCGGCCCTGGTCATCGAGCACACCACAGTGCCCGTGAGAGGTGAATTCATCCAGGCAGGTATCCGCCATGACGATGAGGTCATCGCCGAACTCCTTGCGCAGTTCCGCAATCGCAACGTTGAGGATGCCCTGCGGATCCCAGGCCACGGAGCCGGTCGCATCCTTGTCTTCCTCGCGCGGAACACCGAAAAGGTCAACGCAGGTCACACCCGCATCAAGCGCCTCGTGTGCGGCACGTTTGAGGGACTCGACGGTGTGCTGCTGCACGCCCGGCATGGACGGGATATCGCGGGGCGCATCCAGCCCGTCGACGACGAACATCGGAAGGATGAGGTCAGAAGGACGCAGCGACGTTTCCGCAACCAGGTTCCGGAGTGCCGGGGTCTGACGCAGACGACGGGGGCGACGAACAATGCTCATGAGTAGGAACTCTCCTTCGAGCTTCGAGACAATCTATACCTTCCCCGACTCTAGTCGCCCCTCCTAGGACCGCCCAGATGTGGTCGATGCAGACTTCTTCCGGGAGCGGCGCTTCTTGCGCGGAGCAGGCAAATTGCCGGCGGCGCGGAGGGCGGCGACGTGGTCTGCGAGGGCGTCGACAAGCATCGGCACATCGGCGATCTCCGGGACGACGTCCACGCGCAGTCCCATCTCCTCGGCCGCAGCCTTGGTGGAGGGCCCAATGCACGCGATGATGGTACGCGCATGCGGCTTGCCCGCGATGCCCACGAGGTTGCGCACCGTGGACGGCGAAGTAAAGGCCACAGCGTCGAAGCCACCAGACTTGATCATGTCACGGATTTCCGCCGCCGGCGGGGCCGCACGTACGGTGCGATAAGCCACGACGTCATCAACTTCCCAGCCCAAGTCCAACAGGCCATCAACCAGCACATCACCTGCAATGTCAGCACGTGGCAGCAGCACGCGGCCCACCGCATCGATGTCTTCCACGTAAGTCGGGAAAACCTCCACGAGGCCCTCCGCGTTCTGCTTCGTGGGCTTCGGCATGACCTCCGGGATCATGCCTTTCGCACGAATGGCATCGGCAGTCTTCTGCCCCACCGCTGCGAGGTGCACGCCGGCGAAGTCGCGAGCGTCGAGGCCGAGCTCCGCAATCTTGTCCCACACCGCGCTTACCGCATTAACGGAGGTGAAGACAATCCACTTGTAGCGGCCCTCCACAATGCCTTTGATGGCGCGATCCATCTGCGCCGGGTTGCGCGGCGGCTCCACAGAGATGGTGGGCACCGACTGCGGAATAGCGCCGTGCCCTGCCAGGCGAGCACTCATCGCCGCCGCCTGCTCCTTCGTGCGCGGCACCAGCACGCGCCAGCCGTACAGGGAACGGTTTTCCCACCACGAATACTTTGAACGGTCATCAAAGCTGCGGCCCAAGGTCACCACGAGCACGCCCGGCAACTCCGCATCGAGCTTGCCCAAAGTACCCAGAGTCGTCTCATGGGTACGCTGCAGACGCGTCGTGCCATGCACGGTGACATATGCCTCGGTCTCGGCGGGCATACCGCGCTCCACCAGCTCGCGAGAAATCACCGGCAAGTCATCAGCAGTGGCCTGCAGAACGAGCGGCTGCGTCGCGGATGCCAGCTCGTCCCAGTCAGCGCCTTCCGTAATATCTGCCTCGGTATACGTCGCCCCCAGAGCAATGCCCGCAAAGGACGGCACCGTCGACGGCAGCGACATGCCCGGCACCACCTGAAACTCCATGCCAGCATTCGCCACGGCAGAAATCTCCGCCTTAATGGACTCACGGTTGAGCGGATTACCCGTGACGAGGCGAATCACGTCGCGGCCTGCAGCGCGTTCAAGGGCGTCACGCAGTTGCTTGACGACGTCCCCCTCAGGTTCCTCAAACACCGCCGCCGTCGGCGGTGCCGGACGTGGCGGCTTACGACGAGCTCCCGCCTCCTTGGCGGCAGCGCAGATGCGCTCGTATTCTTCCTCGGCGGCGTCGAGAAGCTCTTGCGGCACCGGTACCTGCAGGGCGACCATCTCACGCACGCCGGAGGAAACTTCAGCGTCCGTCACAGCGATGGCAGACGTTTCCAGAACCTCGCGGGCACGGACGGTTAGCAGATCAGGGTTGCCAGGGCCGGCGCCGACGAAAACAACTTTGCCCACTTCAGCCTGGGTATCCGGCACGGCATTGCTCATAAGGTTCTTTTCTAGTTTGTGGATTCCGGGGGATTCCTGCGCCGCTCACCACGGCGGGAGAGTAAAGCCCACCCTTCACGTGTGGTTTAAGGGGGGCTGAATCATTGGCGTCAATGATTGTGTGCTAGATACACACTAAAGGAAAAGGTCCGAAACCAAAAATTAGTTACTCAGCAGCTCCGCAGCTCCCTGCGCGAAGAGGTCCTCAGACACCGCGCGACCCAATACCTGCGCCTCCTCAGCCTTGCCGTGCGCCTGGGCAATGAGCTGGCGGGAGCCATCGAGGGCAAAGACGCCACCGCGTACGACGAGTTCTTCGCCTTCCCAATGGGAGGTCGCCGCAACTGGGGCGGTGCAGCCAGCCTCCAGCTCGGACAGCACGGTGCGCTCGGCACGGGTGGCGGCGGTAGCGGGGACGTCGGCAAGCAGCGCAATAGCCGTGGCTGCCTCAGTACCTTTCACTGCCTCAATAGCGAGCGCTCCCTGCGCCGGGGCGGGCATGAAGAACTCCGGATCGAAAACCTCAGTGGCACGCTCGGCGTAGCCTGCGCGCACAAGACCGGCGTAGGCCAAGAGCACGGCATCAAGCTCACCGCTAGTCACCTTGCTCATGCGGGTATCAATGTTGCCGCGCAACGGACGAATGTCTAGGTCCGGGCGCAGCGCCCTGAGCTGGCTGATACGGCGCGGAGCAGAGGTTCCCACGCGCGCACCTTCCGGCAGCTCCTTGAGTTTAAGGCCATCGCGGGCGATGAGCGCCTCGCGCGTGTCCTGGCGCTGCGGGACGACGAGGTCAAAGCGGTCGTCGGCAGCCGTGGGCAGATCCTTGAAAGAATGCACGGCAATCTCGCACTCGCCGCGGACCACGGCCTCGCGCAAGGCCTGCGTAAACACACCTACTCCGATGCGCTCGACGGGCGCCATGTTGACATCACCCGGCGTGGTCACAATGTGCAGTTCGGCTTCGTAGCCGGCTTCCTTGAGCCAGTCCCGCACGTGACCCGCCTGCGTGGTGGCGAGCAGTGAACCTCGGGTACCGATCTTCAACATTTATGCGTCCTCTTCTTTGTTCTTTTCCGCGGCTTTCATCTGTGTGGCATCCGGTAGCTCCGTCATATCCACGGCCACGCCGCTGCCTTCGAGGTGCAACCCGAAGAGTTGCTGAAGTGCGGTTTCGTGGCTGACCGTACCGGAATTCGCGGCCAGCTGCTTCGCGCGGACCGTGGGCTCATGGAGGAGTTTGTCGGCCACGCGCTTAAGCGCCCGGTTCACGTCCCCCATCTGGAGCTCATCCAGCTCTGGGTGCTTCTGCTCTAAACGTGCGATTTCGCACTGCACGAGGTTGGCAGCTCGCTGGCGTAGTGCCGACACCGCCGGTACGACATCGCGCACGCGTTGGGCGGAGGCATAGGCCTCCAGCTCCTCGGTGACGATGCACCGCGCCTGGACGTGCGGGCTGGTTCCAGCAGCGATATCGGTATCAGCGGCGTCGAGGGATTTGCTCAGGCGCTCAATATTGACCAGGTCAACCCCTTCGACCTCGGCCGTCGCATCATCGATATCGCGCGGCAGGGACAAGTCCACGAGCATCAGTTCACGGTTGGCAACGTGGAAGCGCTCAACGTCGGCAGCCGTAATGGTGAAATCTTGCGCACCGGTGGCGGAAATGGCCATGTCCACGCTGCGGAGTTCTTGAGCACGGTCGGCAAACTCGATGACATCCGCATACACACCTGCCTCATGCGCATGCTGAGCGACTCGCTGCGCACGCGCGAGCGTCCGGTTGGCAATGACCAGCTGCGCACCAAGCCGACCCGCATGGGTGGCCGCAAGCGACGCCATCGCGCCCGCCCCCAAGATGAGCACACGGGCACCATCCAGCCGCTCCCGCCCCATGCGGCTCAACGCCTGATCAAAAGCGAAGGACACCATGGACGCACCCGCCTCATCGATATCCGTCTCAGAATGAACGCGCTTGCCGGTGCGCAGTGCCGACTGCGCCAAGGCATGGATTCGTGGACCTGCAGTGCCCTGATCCGTGGCGGATTGGTAGGCGGCGCGAACCTGTCCGATAATCTGCTGCTCGCCTACCACCATCGAATCTAGCCCGGAGGTCACCGTCATGAGGTGCTCAGCGGCGGCATCGGCATAGCGAACGTACAGGTAAGTACGTAGTTCTTCCTCGTCCACCCCGGACACCTCAGCCACAGTGCGAACGACGTCCTGGACGCCCGTATGGAAGGAATTAGTAACCGTATAGACCTCCATGCGGTTACATGTGGAGATGATCATCGCCTCGGAGAGCGAATCCGCCTGAACCAGGGTCTGGCAGGCACTATTCTGCACGGCGTCGTCCATGCTCAGCTTTTCCAGCAGCGCTACCGGCGCTGACTGATGCGACATGCCCACGACGAGCACACTCATGCACTACCCTCCAGTTCTTCATCATCCCTTTGGATGACATAAATCAACCAAAAGACTACTAGCCTAAAGCTCTTTTCTGAAACTCACCAGAAATCTGGAGTTTAATCCGCCAGCGCCTGCGCGAGCTCCTCGTTATCCACTTCCCAGCAGGCAAACTCCTCGTCGTCGATGACGACGACGGGCACTCGATCACCATATTCCATGGCCAGCTCGGGGTCCTCATCCACCACACGCACGATAAGCTCGCATCCGGCCTGCTGAACTACAGGCCTGATCTGTTCGCGCACGCGTTCACACGACCCGCACGTGGTACGCACCATGAGCTCAACTGTGTGGGACATAAAAAGGGGCTCCTTAGTGAGACTCAAAACTTTTCGCGGTTTACTATGGACACGTTAGCCTGCCCACCCGTTGAAAGCTGAACGCGTGCCCCTCCCCCTTCCACCCGGTATGCCCGACTCCCCCCGCGAGTTCCTTGCCAACTGGACCGCGAGTAGGGGTAACCTCCGCAATTTCTTGGAGCAGCAGGCCTTTGCCCCGCTGGGTGAAGAGCACCAGCGTGCGGCAGGTGAGGCGTCGGCAGCCGCGGCGGTAGAACAGCTCTTCGGCATCGACCTAGACTCCTTCTCCTCGGGCGTGGATTCTGTCCAAGGCTCCTTCGAGTCTGCGGGCTCGCGCTCCCTCACGCAGCCAGACCCCGACATCCCCCAGGACCTTGGCGCCGCAGCCTTCTTCGACGTGGACAATACGCTGGTACAAGGCTCCTCATTGGTCTCCTTTGCCTTGGGCCTGGCACGGCGACGCTACTTTTCGCTCTCCGAAATCCTCCCTATCGCATGGAAGCAGCTGAAGTTTCGGGTATCCGGCTCTGAAAACACCGAGGACGTAGCAGCTGGGCGCGTGCAGGCCCTCGAATTTGTCAAGGGCCGCTCGGTCGCGGAGATGGTTGCGCTGTGCGAGGAAATCGTCGACCAGTCGATGGCTGAAAAGGCCTATCCCGGCACAAAGCAACTGGCACAGATGCATCTCGACGCCGGCCAACAGGTATGGCTCGTCACCGCGACCCCAGTGCAGCTCGCCCAAATCTTGGCGCAGCGTTTTGGATTTACGGGTGCACTGGGCACGGTGGCGGAAGTCGAGGACGGCCGCTTCACCGGACGCCTCGTGGGCGATATCCTCCACGGTCCCGGCAAGATGCATGCGGTAGCCGCCTTGGCCACGCTGGAGAATCTCGACTTGGAACGCTGTACGGCTTACTCCGACAGCGCCAACGACGTCCCCATGCTCTCCATGGTGGGCACGCCGGTGGCTATCAACCCCGATTCAAAGCTGCGCGATATTGCGGAAGAAAAAGGATGGCTCATCCGCGATTACCGTTCCGTCCGCAAAGCCGTGCGCACCTACGGAATCCCAGCACTCGCCACTGCGCTGTTCTCCTATGGCGGCTGGCGCATTGCCCATCGCCGCTAGCTGCTCTGCTGTGCCTTCGTGCGCAGCATATCCATGCACATCACCGCACCGATAAGACCTGCATGCTGCTGTGGGTCTAGCCCTCCCGCGATGCTGAGACGGTAGGTATTCTTCCCCGAAAGGAACTTGCCTACGCCAGCCCACTCGTTGGTCACCTGCGCCAGCGGCTGCCCCTGACTACTAATGGTGATGTTCCAATCCCACACATCACCCGTAATCTCAATCTCTGGGAAACCTTCCATCTCCATGGTCAGGCGCGTTTTAAACATGGCGAAACGCTTGGTCACCACCGCCATAGGCTTCTCGATGCCCGGCAGGTACACCTCATACGTATCCCGCACGAAGTTCGGCGGATCCTTGATCAGCATGAGCGGCTGCTGCGGGTTGCCCTGATCATCCGTGAAGGCCACCTCCAGGCTGCGGGAGGAATTGAAGAACATGTCCTTCAGGCTTCCGGACTGCACAATCGTGCCAACAGGCACACCTTGCTCATCCGCAATAAGAAATTGATCCTGCAGGAAAGACTTCGTCTGCGAGATAACGAGGGTGTCGAGCGTCAAAATTCGAGGCAACATAGTTCGCCATCATACGTACACGCGGAAGGTCATGGGCGCTCACGGATGACACTCCCCATCTGTTCGGAAATAGATACTCAACATTACCTTCTAAAACGCGTATTAGTGCAGGTAGAGATAGATGTCCGAGGCGTCATATAGCCTACTGTTAGAACATTAGTTCTTACACTTTTTAGTCTATAGCCTCAAGAATCCGGGGGATTCACCGTGACAACCACTACTCCTACCGCCTACTTTTCCCACATGAACCCTGAATGCGCCCTCGCCATGGAGCGCAGCGCCGCGCGCCGCGCCGACTACCGTTCTTGGGCGGCTGCCATGCCTCCGCTCGATGAAGATTTCGATGTGGCGTGTCAGAGGCTCGTCGCCAAGCTTGGGCTCGCCCCACACACCATCACCGAATGTTGCCTTGCCGTACACCGGCTAGAGGACCTTCCCCAGGTGAAAGCGATGCAGGAAGAGCTCTTCCTGCTCGATATGCGAGCCCTCATCGCCATCGATTTCACCATGACCAAGCTGGGGGAAGTACCCCAGGAGACGCTCGCGCTTATCGACGCCTCCTTGGCCAACTACTTCATCCCCACCGCCCCCAACCAGACTTTTCCTACACCTCCGCAGATCGGCCGCAAAGTGCGCGATATTTGCAAGAGCATCGATAAAACGATTTCCTTCCGCGATACACGGAAGAAGGATTCCTACACCATGACGGACAATGGTAAGCGCGCCACCCTAGAGCTCAATACGGATAGCGCCACGGGCATCATCTTGGATAAATACATCAAAGAAGCCGCGAAAGAGAACGGGGTTTCCACAGCCGATGCTGTAAAGAAGCTCATCGCCGGCAGCATCACACCACCGTCGACGGTCATCCTGCACACGTATCAGGCCACCGACATTGAGAACGCACCGACACTCGTGCAGGGCTATGGCTGGACGTCTCAAGAGATGCCTACGACCCGCACTCGTGACCTGTCTGCAGAACCGGAAGCCTCGGATAGCTATGTTGCCTCGGAGCTCATCCGAAAATACGTCGAGGGGCGCGACGGCACGTGCCGCGCTCTTGGCTGCAATCGGCCGGCCCACCTGTGCCAGATGGACCACCGCGTCAACTACGCCGACGGCGGCCCGACCCATCCGAGTAATCTCGCCTCGCTGTGCCAGCACCATCACAACATGAAGACCGATGGCCGTGCACATTACATCATGGACCCCATAACCGGGGATATCGTATGGCTCTTCGAGGATGGAACCTGGGCCATGACGGAGCCCACCGGTCCCCTGGCCAACAAGACTAAGCGCTGGGCCCAAACCGTAGCCCAGAAAATCACTGCTATCCGTCAGCGCGCCCACGAGCAGGCCCAGGCACTGAAGAAGGAACTAGACGCCGAGGCAGCCGCCAAGGCTGCGGCGCAAGCCCAGGCTCCCAGCACTCCCCCAGAGGACATCCCGTTCTAAACCTCGCCGTCGTCTGACTCGACGGCGTCCACCCGGCAGCCACTACAGAAAGGACCCCACACTATGACCCCTCCGTCGTCTGAGACGACGAGAAGCCCAGACAGCAGAAACTCCCCGCCACAATCACGAAGGATTATGCGGGGAGCTGCGAGCCACGTTTTACTTGCCCAGCTTGCGACGCTGAACGCGGGTGCGGCGCAGCATCTTGCGGTGCTTCTTCTTGGACATGCGCTTGCGGCGCTTCTTGATGACAGAACCCATAACAGGTTTCCTCACTTTCGGTATCAGTACGTACGTAAACCGGCCGACAACGCCTGGAATGAAACCGCACGGTGCACTCGATGCGGCCCCACACAACGGGGAGACACAGGCGTACCGTTGCCGACACGAATGCCCACCATCTTACCTAGCGCCGTTCCCAGCACCAAAACTAAGGGCAGCGCCCACCGCCGTGGACCGTAGGAATCCACAGAGGTGGGCGCTGTCAGAGAGAGATGAACGCTAGGCTCCGTACACGGATGCCTCAAGGTATTCCTTGACGGCGGATTCATGAACGCGGAACGAACGTCCCACGCGCACTGCCGGCATGTCACCTGCGTGAACCAACCTGTACACCGTCATCTTGGAGACACGCATGATCTCCGCAACTTCGGCGATGGTCAGGAAAGTTCCCTTATCTTCATTCGTCATAGTTTGTTTAACCCTTCAGCACGTGACGCGCTGTAGGCTTCCCCTCCCACAGGACTATCACGCACGCGCTCCTGCAAGCTTAGCGTGAAACCTGTGACTAATGCGACCCAAGTGCCAATTTTTTCCACATTCGCACCGTTGTTCCCCAGAAACTCGCCGCACAACAATCGTCACACCATTCCCATTGAGGAAGGAGAAAACTAGGCTAGCTCCTGCGCACGCTGGGCACATGCCTCCGCCGCACGGAAGAAAGCACCCCGAATACCGGACTCCTCAAGCTCGCGTAGGGCCGCCGCGGTAGTTCCCCCCGGAGAGGTCACCCCCGCGCGAAGAGCGACGGGATCTTTGCCCGATTCCGTCATCATGGTGCCTGCGCCCTGGGCGGTACGGGTAGCCAGCTTTTCGGCAACGTCACGGGTGAGGCCGAGCTGTACGCCGGCGTCGATAAGCGCCTCTGTGACAAGGAAATAGTAGGCAGGCGCGGAGCCAGCCAAGGCGGTCGCCGCATCGATGTGCTTCTCTTCGATGACAGCAACCTCACCGACGGCCTCGAGCAGCTTGACGACGCCACCGAGCTGCTCCTCAGTCACATGCTGACCGCCCGCACACGTGCACATGCCCTTGCCGACGAGCATGGGGGTGTTGGGCATCACGCGGACGACCGGCACGCCGTCGCCAGCGGCCTTCTCGAGAGTGTCGAGGGTCAAACCCGCAGCCATGGACACCACGACGGCGTCCTGGGAAATATCGAGACCGTCGAGCAACTCGACGATGGCATAGGGTTTCACGCACGCGAAGATGTACTCGGCACCTTCGATGGCTTGCGCGTTATCACTGGTGACGGTCACTCCATAGGTGCCGTGCAGTTCCTCGCCGCGCTCTGAACGGCGGTTGGTCACCACGATGTCCGCAGCGTCGTAGCCTGCGCTCACCAGCCCGGAAACTAGGGCTTCGCCGATTTGTCCTCCACCAAGTACTGCAATTTTAGTCATGATCCCAGGGTGCCAGAAACCCTGGGTCACGGCTACATCACAACGAGAAGCGGGCCGAAGGTAAGCACGAGGCCCGCCAAGGCCGCGAGGAACATGGACAAGCCATCGCGGCTGGTACGCAGAGCGTGAACGATACCGACGATGACGCCGGTGACAACAACGCCGAGCACTACGACGACGAGTCGGTCAAAGCGGTCCCAGAGGATTTCGAAGCCCTTGAATACGATGGCGCCCAGCACGATGCCCACGAGGGCGAGCAGGACGACGGCGAAGGGGTTGAGCTTCTCTTCCTCGTAGTCTTCGTCATACTCGTCGTATTCTTCGACGTCGTGGTCGACGGCTTCGAGTTCGCCCGTGGTCGTGGTTTCGTCTTCAACCTTTTCTTCGACCTTGTCCTCAGACTTCTTCTCAGGCGTGTCCTTGACGCGCTGAATGACGTGGGTGTCCTCGTTGGAGGGCTGGGAGCGCTGGGGCTCAGAATCGACCTGGTCCGGCCGCTCCACGCGTACGGCGTCTGCCTGCGGCGTGGAGTCAGTCTTCTCGGCGTCCTTCTGCGGAGCGGGGATAACAGGCGCAGTCTCATCGATAGAGACGTTGGAGTGCTTCGCTTCGGCCGGGGTTGCCTTCACCTTCTCGAGGTTGCCGGTCAGCTCCGCGACGGAGATGCCGCCTTCCTCAAGGCTGCGGCGACGGCGGCGCGAGCTCTTCTCTCCACCGGAGCGATCCTTCTGGTTACGGGCCAGCAGCTCCGCAACTGTCAACTGTTTCTCGTCAGCCACGTTTCTTTCCTATTCCAGTCCCTTATCGGTACGGCGCAAAATGACACCTTCACGGAGAGCCCAGGGGCAGATCTCTAGCTTCTCGATTCCCAGGGCACGCATACTCGCCTCGGCCACAAGAGCACCCGCGACGATTTGGTGCGATCGGGTAGAACTTACACCCTCAAGGTCTGCCCTGTCAGCTGCAGTCATGCGAGAAATGAAAGAAATGAGCTGACGCAGACCCGGTGCGGTGAGGGTGCGCTTCACATACGGACCCGCCGAAGACGGTGCGGCACCGGTGAGTCGGGCCAGCGTACGGAAGGTTTTTGAGGTTCCGACACCCAAGCCGGAGGGGCCCAGGGCGCGCATCTGATCGGCAACGCCAACCAATTCCGCATCAATATAGTCACGGAGGAGATTCACCTTGGATTTTTCCGGCGGATCGGTGTCGAACCAATTGTGAGTCAGACGGCCAGCGCCGAGGTCGAGAGAGAAAGCGAGCTCTGGGTGCTCGTCGGTACCAGTGGACAGCTCGAGGGAGCCGCCGCCGATGTCGAGGTTGGTGATGCGACCCGCGGACCAGCCATACCAGCGGCGCACGGCCAAGAAGGTCAGGCGGGCTTCTTCTTCACCAGACAGGATTTCTAGGCGGACGCCGGTGTTCTTTTCCACTTCATCGAGAACCTCGGCCGAGTTCGTAGCTGAACGCACCGCAGAGGTGGCAAAAGCCATGAGCTCATCGCATCCCAGCTTGTCACCCAGCTCCTTGGCTTCACCCACCGCAGAGATAAGCTTTTTCAAGCCCTTCTCGTGGATGTTGCCCTTTTTGTCGAGCTGCTCCACGAGACGCAGGGGCGTCTTCCAGTCGCTCATCGGGGTGGGCCGGCCACCGGTTGCGGCATCGACCGCAACGAGGTGGACGGTATTACTTCCGACGTCTAATACACCTAATCGCACACCCCCACAGTAGTAGGTCTACCGTGGGTAGGTGTGAATCGCCCGAAATCAAATGAGGTTTACCTGGGATTTCCCACCTCTTCCCCCGCTGCCAAGTCCATCCTTTCGGGCCGCGAAAAGGCCCCTGACTTCCCACGAGAGTGGTTTGAGTTCACCGATCCCGAGGACCCTTTACACGTCTACTCGATAGACCTCACGTGGCTCGAGTCGCATTATGAATGCCAGTTTGGAACCGAACGATGCCACGGCATCGATAAGCAACAGCGCGACGTTGGTTGCTGTGTACATGGCGCCTACATGGCCGATGACATCGACCGCGACCAGCTTGCCGACGCCGTGGCGCGCATGCCCGCACGCTACTGGCAGCACCGCCCCGAGGGCGTCGACGAGTATCTCCAGAATGGTCAGCCCGAGGAACTAGAGCCGTGGTTGGAATGGGATGAGCTCGACGGTGATGACGGTGAGCCGGAGCCGGCGTTGAAGACGCCGCTTGTCGACGGCGCCTGCATCTTCGCCAACCGCGACGGGTGGGCCACGGGCCCTGGCTGCGCCATCCATCAGTGGGCACTCGACGCTGGTGAGGAGCTCACCGTGGTCAAGCCAGAGGTCTGCTGGCAGGTGCCCATTCGCCGCCACGAGGATTACGAGGAGCGTCCTGATGGCGAAGAGATTCTGCGCACCACCATTGGCGAGTATGACCGCCGTGGTTGGGGCAATGGTGGCGAAGATTTTGATTGGTGGTGCTCAGCTGCTCCAGCCTGCCACACGGCAAAGGAGCCGCTGTGGAAGTCTCAAAAGACCGAGCTCATCGCACTGTTAGGCGAAGACTGCTATGAGATTCTAGCCCGGCACTGCGAAGCGCGGGCACGCTCCGGAGTGGAGTTTCCGCGCCACCCGGCGGATCCCCGCGCTTAGGCCTCGAACTTGTAGCCCAAGCCGCGCACGGTGACGAGGTGCTTCGGGTGAGACGGTTCCGACTCAATCTTGGAGCGGAGGCGCTTAACGTGAACGTCGAGCGTCTTGGTGTCACCGACGTAATCTGCGCCCCAAATGCGGTCAATGAGCTGGCCGCGGGTAAGCACGCGGCCGGCGTTGCGCAGGAGGTACTCGAGGAGATCGAACTCTTTGAGCGGCATTGAGACCGGTTGGCCGGCAACGAGCACGGTGTGGCGTTCCACATCCATGCGCACGCGGCCGCCTTCCAGAATCTGGTTGTGCGGCTCCTCCTCGCCACCTTCCGAGGACACCTCGTGGCCACGGCGCAGCACCGCGCGGATGCGGGCAATGAGTTCGCGGGAGGAATACGGCTTGGTCACGTAATCGTCGGCGCCGAGCTCGAGGCCAACCACCTTGTCGATTTCCGAGTCACGCGCGGTGACCATAATGACCGGCACAGAGGAGGTAGCGCGCAGTTGCTTGCAGACGTCCGTGCCAGACATGCCCGGCAGCATCAGATCCAGCAAGACGATGTCTACGGTGTTGGCCGCAAACTGTTCCAAGGCGCTGGGCCCGTCGGGGGCTAAGAGAACATCGAAACCTTCTTTGCGAAGGAGGAATGCAAGGGGATCTGCAAGCGACTCTTCATCTTCGACGATGAGGATGGTGGTCATTGCGATTTATCCTTTCGACGAGCGGCTACGCGCGCGACTGCACGCTGCAGGCCAGGAGCGGCGGAGCTGACGGCCCCGTCTTCTCTATTATCCTTATTATCTAGAGTATCCGCTGGCTTTTCTTCGGTGTAGATAGGGAGCTCGATTGTGAACGTCGACCCAGTTCCCGGCCGAGACCACAGCTTGATATTGCCGCCATGGTTGGCCACGACGTGCTTGACAATGGCCAGGCCCAGTCCGGTTCCACCGGTCTGGCGGGAGCGGGCCTTATCCACGCGGAAGAAGCGCTCAAATACGCGCTCTTGGTCTTCCGGGGCAATACCGATGCCACGGTCGGTGACACGGACGAGAACTACGTTTCCACTGACCACCTTTTGGGTAACCGACACCGGCATCTCATCTGGCGAGTAATGGATAGCGTTGGAAATAAGGTTCGAAATAGCGGTAACCAGCAGGGATTTATCGCCCATCACCCGCACGCCGACGGATTCGCCGCGGGTGAGCTGATTATTGTGGGCGTCGGCAGCCAGCTGGTTGCGCATCATGGCCTCGTCGACGATCTCATCGAGGTCAACCGGTTCCATCTCCGGAAGGGCTTCTGCACCCTGCAGCTTGGACAAAGAGATAAGCTCGTTGACCATATCCGCCATTCGAGCGGCTTCCTTCTGGACCTTGCTGCCGAAGTACTCGACGTGTTCGGGGTCCCCGGTGTCTTGCAGGAGGGCCTCGGCCAGCAGCGCAATGCCGCCGACGGGCGTCTTGAGCTCATGGGACACGTTTGCCACAAAGTCGCGGCGAGCGGATTCCATGCGGACAGATTCGGACTCGTCGGTGCCGTAGACGATGATGAAGCGGTCGTCGTTAAGCGTCAGCGGTTTGACCACCGCACGCACCTGGGTGACGCGGTTGCCGGTGCGGCGCTTGGGGATGGACAAATCCAGAGTGCGGGTCTCCTTGTCCTCGAAGACCTCCTGCGCCACGGACCAAATATCCGGGTTCACGGCGCGATCGTGGACCATCGACATCTCGTGCGCCGCCGGGTTGGAAAAGATGACCTCTTTGGAGCGCGAGAGCACCGTCATACCGGACGGCGATCCGCCCACCGCCAGGTGGAGGACTTGGCTCACGCTGGTGACTTGGTTGGAGTCAGCGTCGCGGGCGCGGCGGCGCTCCAGTCTTTCGCGGATACGCCTAAGAACCGGTATGGCAAGGCCACAGGCCGCCACTCCGGCTAGGAAAGCGAAGACAAGTTCCACGATGATTCACACCTCAAAAGAAATCCCCACGGAGTATAGACTCCCTGGGGATTGTGCGCAGTACGCGAAGGCGGAGTTACTTCTTGGCACCCTGTGCAGCAACGGCGGCGGCGCCAGCAGCGGCTGCCTCTGGGTCGAGGTAGGTACCGCCCGGGTTCACCACGGAGCCGTCCTCGGTGATTTCGTAGACCAGCGGGATGCCCGTCGGAATGTTGAGACCAGCAATCTCCTCATCGGAGATCTGATCCAGGTGCTTGACCAGCGCACGCAGGGAGTTACCGTGTGCAGCAATGAGAACGGTCTCGCCCTTCTTGGCGCGCGGGAGGATCTCCTCCTCGAAGTAAGGAACGAAGCGCTCAACGACGTCCTTCAGGCACTCGGTACGCGGAACCTGATCCAGGTTGGCGTAGCGTGGGTCTCCAGCCTGGGAGTACTCAGCGCCATCTTCGAGCTCCGGCGGCGGGGTGCCGTAGGAGCGGCGCCATGCCATGAACTGCTCCTCGCCGTACTTGTCCTTGGTCTCAGCCTTGTTGAGGCCCTGCAGAGCGCCGTAGTGACGCTCGTTGAGGCGCCAGTCACGCACGACGGGGATCCAGTGGCGGTCGGCCGCGTTGAGGGCAATGTTGGCGGTGCGGATAGCACGACGCAGGAGGGAGGTGTACACGACGTTCGGCAGTATGCCCTGCTCCTTGAGCAGCTCGCCGCCGCGCTTGGCCTCACCTTCACCTTTGGCGGTGAGGTTGACGTCTACCCAACCGGTAAATTGGTTGGACTCGTTCCATTCGGACTGTCCGTGTCGAAGAAGAATCAGCTTTCCGTTAGTCATAAACACCAGCATGCCACGTTTTTCGGCAGCGTGTCAGGTGGTTTTAATATCCGATTGCCCGGCGCGCATGACAGTCCGGAATCTCGATACTCATGGCGTCGGCATAAATGTTTTCAAGCTGCGTGGCGGCGGCCGCCCAACTGAACTGTTGGGCGTGATCGACGGCGGCTTCACCCATGGCGATGCGGCGGGGATCGTCGTCAAGCAACTGCTCCAAGGCGTCCGCCCAGTCCTCCGCATCATGGGAATGCACGAGCAAGCCCGTATCCCCGTCCGCCACGGCAATGGGCAGACCGCCGACGGCCGCGGCGACAACGGGCGTGCCCGATGCTTGCGCCTCCATGGCCACGAGGCCGAACGACTCGTTATAGCTCGGCACCGCCACTATATCCGCCGCCTGATAAATAGCCACTAGCTCCTGCGACGGGCGCGGGTTGAGGAAGCGCACAACGCGTTCCACGCCCAGTTCACGGGCCAGGTTGTGATAGGTGTCTGGGGAGGAATTCGCACCGGAGGCACCGCCACAGATGACCACGCGCAGGCGGCGATCCGGATCGCGCTCCATCAGCTCCGCTGTGGCACGAATGAGAACCTCTGGCCCCTTAAACTTCTGCAGGCGGCCGACGAAAGCCACGACCTTCGTGTGCAGCGGAATACCCAGCTGGCGGCGAGCGCGCTCCGTCATGCGGTCAGTGCCCGGGGTGAAGAGCTCCGTGTCTGCACCGGGTGATACGACGACGATGTTTTCTGGTGACGCATCGTAGTGCTCCACCAAGTCGCGAGTCTCCTGCGCCGTGTTAACCACGAGGATGTCGGCGTTGTCCACCAGCTGCTGCTCACAGATGCGGCGTGCTTCGGTCTCCGGGGTGTCATCTAGTGTGCGGTGCACGTTCTTGACCGCGGCCAAGGTGTGTGCGGTATGCACCAACGGTACGTCCCACAGGTCTCGCAGCAGCCAACCCACCTGCCCAGACAGCCAATAGTGGGAATGGATAACGTCATAATCCACGTTGAAGCAGCGCGCGAAGTTAAAAATGCCGCCGGTAAACGCCGCGAGCTGCGTAGGCAGCTCCTCTTTACTTAGTCCCTCGTACGGGCCAGCAACGATATTGATGACGCGCAGGCGCTCCTCGACGTCCACCACTTCCCCCTGACTCGGGCGCGTGGCGCGAGTAAAAATATCCACGGTGACGCCTAGGCGCGCGAGCTGGCGGGCGGTATTGAGCACGTACACATTCATGCCTCCAGCATCACCGGAACCGGGCTGCTCAAGGGGTGAAGTATGCATGGAGATCATCGCGATGCGCATAGTCACCCAGTGTATCCGGAAAGGAGCCACGTTATACTGGCTCCCATCTTCAGAGACGTGACCGAAAGGTGTAGAGATGTCGGCATTCGAGTCCAAGGCGTGGCTCCAGCACTATCCAGAATGGACCCCGCACAGCTTGGAATACGGGGACACCACGCTTCTCGACGTCTACGACAACAACCTCGCCCTGCACCCCGACAAGTCCGCAACCTACTTCTTCGGCCGCACACAAACCTACGCGGAGCTGGACAAGCAGGTGCGCCGCGCAGCTGCTGGCCTTCGTGCCTTCGGCGTTCGCCCGGGCGACCGCGTCGCCATCGTGGCTCCGAACTGCCCCCAGTTCATCGCTTCTTTCTGGGCCGTGCTGAAGTTGGGCGCTATCGCTGTTCTCCACAACCCGCTGTACACCGCCCACGAGCTCGAGGGCCTGTTCCAGAACCACGGCGCACGTATCGCCATCGCGTGGGATAAGACGGCCTCCACCTTGGAAAAGCTGCGCGCCACGACGAACCTGGAAACTGTCGTGTCCATCAACATGGTGAACGCCATGCCCACTCCGCAGCGCCTGGCTCTGCGCCTGCCGATTCCACCGCTGAAGTCCAAGCGCGATCAGCTCACCGCTCCTGCACCTAATACGGTGCCGTGGGAGTCCCTCGTGGGCAATGCCATCGGCGGCGATGGTTCCGATGTCCTCTCGCCGGAGGAAGTCACCAAGGACACCACCGCCATTATCCTCTACACCTCAGGTACGACGGGTAAACCTAAGGGCGCGGAGCTTACACACGGCAGCCTTTTCTCCAACCTGCTCATGGGTAAGCACTGGGTACCTGGCCTGGGCGATTCCCCGGAGCGCATGTTGGCTGCCCTGCCGTTCTTCCATGCCTATGGCCTCACTATGAACGCCACCTTGGCGCCGCTCATCGCTAGCGAATTGGTTCTCCTGCCCAGCCCGCAGATGCCGCTCATCATGGATCTCATGAAGAAGCACACCCCCACCTGGATTCCGGGCGTGCCGACTCTCTACGAGCGCATCGTGGCCAAGGCAGAGGAAGACGGTGTGTCCCTCGATGGCGTCCGCGCAGCGTTCTCCGGCGCATCTACCCTGCCGGTCAACACCGTGGAGAAGTGGGAGAGGTACACCGGCGGCATGCTGGTTGAGGGCTATGGCCTCACTGAGTGCTCGCCCATCATCGTGGGTAACCCCATGAGCTCCGACCGCCGCCCCGGCTACGTGGGCATCCCCTTCCCGGATACCGAGATTCGCATCGCCAACCCGGACAACCTCGATGAGACCATGCCGGATGGCGAAGAAGGCGAGGTCCTGGCCCGCGGCCCGCAGGTATTCAAGCGCTACTTCAACGATGAGGAAGCCACCCAGAATGCTTTCCACGGTGACTGGTTCCGCACCGGCGATATGGGTGTCATGGAAGAAGACGGCTTCATTCGTTTGGTCAGCCGCATCAAGGAGATCATCATTACCGGCGGCTTCAACGTCTACCCGGGTGAGGTTGAGGAGGTTCTGACTTCTCACCCAGACGTCGACGAGGCCGCGGTCGTGGGTCGCCCGCGCTCGGATGGCTCGGAAGACGTCGTGGCTTGTGTCATTTTGGCCGACGGCGCCGCCATGGATCCGGAAGGCCTGAAGGATTACTGCCGTGAGCGTCTGACGCGCTACAAGGTTCCGCGCACCTTCTACCACTTCGAGCAGCTCGCCACGGACCAGCTGGGCAAGATTCGCCGCCGCGAGGTGCAGGAGGATCTGCTCAAGCGCCTCAAGGCTGAGAAGTAACTGGTTTCAACCGCCCTGCACTCTTCAGACCGCCCTAACTCTGAAAAGTCGCGCCGAAAAGGCTCGAATCTTCCAAACTTTTTAGAGTTAGGACGGTTGTCGCGCACCTAGGGCTCATCGGTGTTACATTAAGGTTCACGCATTCTGGGGGGAATAAGTATGAACCAACGTGTCGTGCGCGGGCAGACCAAGTCCGCCATCGCAGCTCTACTCAAACGCAATGAAATTACCCGATTAGGCCGAGGCCTCTATGTGTGGGGACAACCTACTCCCCTCGGGCTCCTGAGTGGGCTACACGCAGAATTTCCCTGGCTGTTCGCATCGGGACTCACTGCCGCTCAGCTCCTTTTAAATGAGCCCTTGACCTTCCCTCTTCATCTCGCTGGGTTGGGTGCCTTGCCACCGTCCAGCTTCTATTCCTTCACGCGTACCACTATTGACAGCACACTCAGCGTGTCAACGTACCGGGTGCTCAACCCCTTGGTGGCTCTGAGTACGGTCGACGTTGAACTGGCGAAGAAGGTTTTCGAGCACATTTATTCCTCCAAGAAGGGACGAAGCCGCCTCGAGGCCCATCGAGCCGCACTCAAACAGATACCTACCCGGACCCAAAAGATCCTCAGCTCCGCGGCACTGTTCACGGACTCCGGTGCCGAAATAATGGTGGCCCGCGAACTCACAACACGCGGATTAAACGTGGAGTGCAACGTCCGCATTGGCCGCTACTACTGGGATATCGTGCTGCCTGACCTGAAGGTCGCGGTGGAAATCAACAGCTTTGAATACCACTCGGCAGGTCAGGAATGGATTCGGGATCACTGGAAGAACAACGAGGCCGTCCTCACAGGCTGGTACACCTTGCGCTACACCGGTCACTGTGTGGCCCATCATCTCAACTATGTCATCGACCAGATCACTCACGCTGCCGAGCCCGACTTTGATAAACGCTATTACTCATGGGTTGGCTACTGGCACAAAGGAGCACAACCGCCCCCGTTAAAACCCTGGGAGCAACCCGGCTACGAGCACTGGGCACCACTTTCTACCACCCCTCCCGACGGGCACGAAGGACCCACAGCTTAAGCGACTATTCATCCGTGTCGGTGGGTCCCCACGCAGCTCCTTTCGTTACGGGTAGCAACTTTGCAAAGTTTTGCGAGACGACGGTCACAAATTAGTTATACTGTTCCACACATAACATATTTGACCACCTAAGGAGTTCTCGCTCATGACCGAAGCCCCTGCGAAAGCGCCCTCTGCCTACGAGACCAAGGCATGGCTGCAGTACTACCCCGAGTGGACCAAACCCCACTTGGACTACGGCGACAAGACCCTCTTGGACTCCTACCAAGAAACCGTCGAGGCCTACGGTGATAGGCCAGCCACCTGGTTCTTCGGCAGCCAGATGACGTACCGCGAGCTCGATACCCACGTGCGCGCCGCCGCCGCAGGATTAAAGGCCTTCGGAATCCGCCCCGGTGACCGCGTAGCAGTCGCCCTTCCCAATTGCCCTCAGCACGTGGCGGTGTTCTACGCCATCCTGAAGCTGGGAGCGACCGTCGTGGAGCACAACCCGCTCTACACCGCTCCGGAGCTGGAGCCACTCTTCAACGACCACGCCGCGCGCGTGGCGGTGGTCTGGGACAAGGCAAGCCCAACGTTCGAAAAACTGCGCGACTCTACCCCACTGGAGACCATCGTCACGGTCAACATGATTGAAGCGATGCCGCGCCGCAAGCAAGCCCTTCTACGCTTGCCCATCCCCTTCATTAAAGACAAGCGCGAAGAACTCTCCGTCCCAGCACCCAACACCGTGCCATGGAGCGTTCTCACTGGCCGTGCCATCGGCGGACACGGTCACAAGCTGAAAGACGCGAAGGTCGACCACAACGACACCGCACTCATCCTCTACACCTCCGGCACCACAGGAACCCCGAAGGGCGCGGAGCTGACCCACTCCAACCTGTACTGCAACATGAAGATGGCGGAGTCCTGGGTTCCGGAACTGGGAGATAAAGCCGAACGAATGCTCGCAGCCCTACCCCTCTTCCACGTGTACGGCCTCACCCTAATCGCGGCGCTCGGCGTGCACATCGGTGGCGAGCTCGTCCTGACGCCGGCTCCCAAGATTCCACTCCTGCTGGACATCATGAAAAAGCGCCGCCCCACCTGGATGCCGGGCGTGCCCACTATCTACGCCAAGGTCATGGAGGCAGCCAAGGAACAAGGCATTGACCTGCACGGCATTGAAAACAGTCTTTCCGGCGCGGCCGCCTTGCCGCCGGAAATCGTTGAGGAATGGGAGGCCCTTACCGGTGGACTTCTGGTGGAAGGCTACGGCCTGACGGAGACCTCCCCCATCGTTACGGTTAACCCGCTCAACAAGAACCGCCGCCCAGGGTATATCGGTATTCCTTTCCCGGATACCGAGGTACGCATTGGAAACCCAGATAACCTCGACGAGACCCAGCCGGACGGCACCGCGGGCGAGCTCCTCGTGCGCGGCCCCCAGGTATTCAAGGGTTATTTCAATATGCCGGAGGCCACCGAGAACGCCTTCCACAATGGCTGGTACCGCACGGGTGACATGGCAATTATGGAGTCAGATGGCTTCATCAAGATTGTCTCCCGCATCAAGGAGATGATCATTACCGGCGGCTTCAACATCTACCCGGCGGAGGTCGAAGACGTCATTCGCCAGCACCCAGACGTGACCAACGTGGCTGTCGTGGGCTTACCCCGTGACGATGGTTCTGAGGACGTCGTGGGATGCATTGTGCTTAACGACGGCGCCGTGCTCGACCCCGAAGGCCTCAAGGACTACTGCCGTGAGCGCCTTACCCGCTACAAGGTTCCGCGCAGGTTCTACCACTTCGAGCACCTCGCGTCGGACCAGCTGGGCAAGGTCCGCCGCCGCGAGGTACAGAAGGAACTCTTGGAGCTCATCAAAGAGCACGCATAGGCTTAGGCAGCACGTTCGGCATAGCTCATGAAGCGGCTGGGGTTGAACGTTGAGTAGAACTCCTCCCCGGCCCAGATCAGCTGGCTCACCAGAGTGCTCAACTGGTGATCCAGCTGCGCGTCCGTGTAGCCCCAGCCAGTGGGGATGCGGGCCGTGGTGACAAGGACTAGGTCCTCGTCGGCACCTCGACGTACAGTCTCAATGCGCGCGGAGTACGCATACTGGACATCATTCTTGAATTCCGCCCAGCGCACGAGGGCATCAAGGTCACAGAGGCACCGCCCTGACGGGGTCACGAGGCTTAGTTCGATATCGTCGGAGCCGTCGCATGCCGCCTGCACCGTAATCGTGTGGTCTTCAATCGTGATGCCCACCGTGCCATTGCCGTGGTTCACAACGTGAACTGGGTGCTCCATCGAGACTAGGCGCGTTGCGCGTTGGTGCACGCGCCACATGCCGACTGCTGATACCTCGTACACCTCACTGAAATAGTGTGGAGACACGGGTTTGAGCCCAGCACCGCGCATAGGTTCGGAGGGTTCCTCCGGAAAATGCTCATCGAAGCGTGCAAAGACCGCCGAGAGGGACTTCGCGTATCCAGAAATGATGCTCTTGAGCTGCGAATTCGTTGCTGTCGACGGCAGGTAAGGCGGTGCATAAACGCGCAGATGTGAGTGCGCTATGGAGCTTCCACAGGGCTCGGCGACGAGATTGCCGGAGATACCTCCACCGTTAAAGTCGTTGACGTCCATACGCAAGGGCTGCCGGTCTGGATCGAAGCACACCGAGCCACCCCAATAGCCAAGAATGGAGAGGCCTCCCAGCTCGTCGTTGACGCCAATACTCATGCGGCCACCCGGGATCCGGATGGTAGGCAGGCCCATGGAGTTGTTTTCCAGCGTGCCGGCTAGCTTCTCCATGGCCTTCTTTACGCGCCTAGTGCTGAGTGCTGCTGGGGTTTTGGCTGGTTTATGAGATGCGGTTTGAGACATTGTCCCCCCTAGAAATTTGTGTGTTACCTACATACTGAGCGAGCTGGTCGTGAGGTCCCCACACACGTCACTCTCCCCCGAGCTGCTGCAGTGCCGCCAAGAATACAAAAGGTTGAGCATCTTCGCTCGTCGAGAAGCGCGAGAGCACCCCCACCTCCACATCAAACGTGAGAAAAACCTCACATTTTGCGCGCGGGAGGCCCTCTATTAGTCGAGCTTCGACTACGGTGGCGTCATCATGATTAGTTATGTTGGGCAAACTAATGCTCTTCAACTAGTCAGAGACCTATCCCCGACCAGCACAAAGAGGAAAAATGCCTGTAACTCCGCTGCATTCTATGCCCCACCCAGCCGTCCTTTTCGCGGGTCAGGGCTCTGAATGGCAAAGCTTCATCGCTGCCGCTACGCACACTCCAGCCACTGCCCAGCGCCTGCAGGAGGTTCTCGCCCAGGCTCGCCTGCTCATCGCCCCGGTAGCCCGCTCGGTAGCCTCCACATGTCCCGGTGCGGTGGAACGTGTGGAGCAACTCATCGGCGGGGAGGCAGAACGCGAGCCCGGCGATGTACTCCCAGCCGTCTCCATCCCGGGCATCGTGCTGGGACAAATTGCGGCCATCGAGCAACTCCGGGACCTTGGTGTCTCACTCGACCTGACCGCGGGGCACTCGCAGGGAAGCTTGGGGGAGATGGCCGTCGATAAGCCAGCGGAAGCCCTAGCCCTAGCCCTCCTCATGGGCACGGCCTCTACGGCGGTAAACGGTACCGATCCGCGCTCGCAGATGCTGTCGGTGCGCGGGCTCGAGCGCGACTTCCTTGTCAAGCGCCTGCACGGCACAGCGGACATCGCCGTGGTGAATGGGCGGCGCCACCTCGTGCTATCAGGCAGTCCAGAAGACCTTGCGGCAACGCGCGCGGCGATTGAAGGCGCTGCTGCGCAGCACAATGCCGCTCTAGAGGAGCGCACTATCGGCGGTGATGAGCTCGAAGCGCGTTTCGACGAGCTGCCCGTAGCTCTGCCTTTCCATAACCCGGTGCTCGCTATGGCCACTGAGCGCACCGTGGCGTTGGCTCAGAAGTGCGGCTTGGATGAACATGCCGCTCGCCAGCACGCAGAGGCCATCCTCGTGGCTGAGCACAATTGGCCGCAGACGCTAGATGCTCTGGACGCTACTCATCTCATCGTTCTCGACCGGGCACTGGCCACCATCACGCGCCGCGCGGTGGAGGGCACCGGAGTTGTCGTCGTGGAAGCAAGCACCCCGCAGGCCATCGACTCTCTCACCACGCCCGGCACCGAACTGCCCACTGCACTGAACTACGCCGACTTTGCACCACGCATCCTTGAGCTTCCCGGCGGGCGCACCGTTACGCAGACGCGCTTTTCGGATCTCACTGGCCTGTCCCCCATCATGCTGGGCGGCATGACTCCGACCTCCGCTGACGGTGAGATCGTGGCCGCTGCCGCCAACGCTGGGCACTGGACGGAGATGGCCGGCGGCGGTATGTACTCCGAAGAGGTCTTCCGTGCCCACCTCGCGGTCATGGAAAAGCACTTGCACCCGGGCCGAACCGCCCAGTTCAACACCATGTTCTTCGATCGCTTCCTGTGGAACCTGCAGTTTGGCCAGGCACGCATCGTGCCCAAAGCCCGTGCGGCCGGTGCGCCTTTCAACGGCGTGTGCATCTCCGCCGGTATCCCCGAGGTGGAAGAAGCCGGCGAGCTCCTCGCGCGCCTGCACGAGGACGGCTTCCCCTACATCTCCTTCAAGCCCGGCACCGCCAAGCAAATCCGGGACGTGCTGGCCATCGCCGCTGCCTACCCGGATGATCAGATCATCATGCAGGTCGAGGACGGGCATGCCGGCGGCCACCACTCGTGGGTAAACCTCGATGACATGCTGCTGGAGACCTACGCTGAGATCCGCGCTCACAGCAATGTTCACCTCGCCGTGGGCGGCGGCATCGCCACACCGGAGCGCGCCACGGAGTACCTCACCGGCGCGTGGGCACAAGCGCATGGACTGCCTGCTATGCCTGTCGACGCCGTCTTCCTCGGCACCGTCGCCATGGCTACCAAGGAGGCCAAAGCCACGGATTCCGTCAAGGACCTGCTGGTCAACACCACTGGCATTAGCCCGGAGGATAACGGCGGATGGGTAGGCCGTGGCCGCGGCGCGCACGGCGTGGCATCATCGCAGTCCCACCTGCTGGCAGACATCCACGACCTGGACAATTCCTTCGCTGCAGCCTCACGCCTCATTACCTCCCTCAGTATCGAGGAGTACCCGGCACACCGCCAGGAGATCATCGGTGCTCTAGCCAAGACCTGCAAGCCCTACTTCGGCGACGTGGAATCCATGACCTACGCCGCGTGGCTCGAGCGTTTTGTGGAGCTGGCCCACCCGTTCGTGGATCCGAGCTGGGATGACCGCTTCCTGGATCTCCTCCACCGCGTCGAGGCCCGCCTGAACCCGGCTGACCACGGACAGATTGAAACGCTCTTCGCTGACGTAGCGGATGTCCACGATGCCCCGCAGGCCATCGCAAAGCTGCTGGCTGAATACCCCGCCGCGCGCACTACGGAGGTCTCCGCGCGCGATGCCGCCTGGTGGATTTCGCTGCACTACAAGCACGTCAAGCCCATGCCGTGGGTACCCGCCATCGATGGTGACCTGAAGTCCTGGTTTGGCAAAGACACTCTCTGGCAGGCCCAGGATGAGCGCTACACCGCCGACCAAGTGCGCATCATCCCGGGTCCAGTGGCCGTGGCAGGTATTACCGCGAAGAACGAGCCGGTGGCAGACCTGCTTGCCCGCTTCGAGCAGGCCACCACGGATGCGTTGCTGGAGCAGGGCTCGACCCCGCAGAAGGCCTTCTCCCGCCTGAACTCTGCTGCCGATGAGGCCGCGTTCCTGCGCACCGCGCCTACCCTGCTGTGGCATGGCCACCTGATGGCGAACCCGGCACACGAGATGGATGAGAATGCCTTCGACCTGCGCCAGGATGCCGAGGGCAAGTGGGAGATCGTCATCACCGCTGATTCTTACTGGGATGATCTCCCTGAAGAGCAGCGTCCCTTCTACGTCCACGAGGTCACCGTTCCCGTAGACCTGCCAGAGGACGTGGCCACGGGCGGCTCCCCGGTGGTCTCCGAGGAGCGCCTGCCAGGCTCCGTCTTTGCTCTCCTGGAGGGCCTGGCCGGTGTAGGATCCACGGCCGAACAGGGCGATGAGATCACGGAGATGCCCACGGTGGAGTCGGGCTACTCCTTCCACTTCCCTGCCTCGCTGCTATCGGCCCACAGCGCGGTGACCTGCGGCAATTCCTCCGCAGAGAAGGCGGGCACCCCGGACGTTCTGGTCGGCCCCTGCTGGCCGGCCATCTATGCCGCGCTCGGCTCCGGGCGTCTGGAGGACGGCTATCCGGTCATTGAGGGCCTGCTCAACGCGGTGCACCTGGACCACGTCATCGACGTGCGGGTGCCGCTAGAGCAGCTTGCCGACGGCCGCCAGATCGACGTCACCTCTTCCTGCACCGCCGTGGAGGAATCTGCTTCTGGGCGCATCGTGACGGTGGAGCTCGAGCTCACGGATCACGCGTCCGGTGACATCGTGGCCACGCAGATGCACCGCTTTGCCATCCGCGGCCGCGCTACCGGAACCGCAGCGCCGAAGCCCGCTCCAGAGTGGGGCGGCGGAAAGTCCGCCACCAAGGTGGTGCCGACGCCACGCTCCTTTATCGACCGCGCCACCGTCACCGCCCCGCAGGATATGACGCCATTCGCGCTGGTCTCCGGCGACTATAACCCGATTCACACTTCCTATAACGCGGCCCAGCTCGTCAACCTGGAAGCGCCTCTCGTACACGGCATGTGGCTCTCCGCTGCGGCGCAGCAAGTGGCCGGGCGCCACGGCCGCGTGGTGGGCTGGACCTATTCCATGTACGGCATGGTGCAGCTGGGCGATGACATCGAGATCACCGTTGAGCGCGTCGGCCGCAAGGGCATCCACCAAGCTCTCGAAGTCACCTGCCGCATCGACGGCGAAGTGGTCTCCCGCGGCCAGGCCCTGCTCGCCGCGCCGACCACGGCGTATGTCTACCCCGGCCAGGGTATCCAGGCAGTGGGCATGGGTCAGGGCGACCGCCAAGCTTCCCCAGCAGCGCGCGAAGCTTGGCGCCGCGCCGATGCGCATACCCGCGCGAACCTGGGCTTTAGCATCCAGAAGATCATCGATGAGAACCCCACGAAACTCTCCGTGCGCGGCACTACCTTCCGCCACCCGCAGGGCGTGCTGCACCTGACCCAGTTCACGCAGGTGGCCCTGGCTGTGGTGGCTTATGCCCAAACTGAGCGCCTGCGTGCCGAGGACGCCCTGGCACCGACTTCCTACTTCGCCGGACATTCCCTGGGCGAATACACCGCCCTTGCCTCGCTGGCGAACATCTTCGACCTCGAGGGTGTCATTGACATCGTCTATTCCCGCGGCTCCGCCATGGGCAGCCTGGTTCCGCGCGATGCCGAAGGAAATTCCGAATACGCCATGGCGGCACTGCGCCCGAACATGGCGGGCATTGATGCCGACAACGTCGACGCCTGGGTGGCTGAGGTCGCCGAGGCCACCGGCGAGTTCTTGGAGATTGTCAACTACAACATCCGTGGCCAGCAATACTCCATCGCCGGCACCAAGAAGGGGCTCAAGGCCCTGGTAGACAAGGCCAATGCCATCGCCCCGCGCGCAGCCGTCATGGTCCCGGGCATCGACGTGCCTTTCCACTCCCGCGTGCTGCGCGAAGGCGTGCCGGCCTTTGCGGAGAAGCTCGACGAGCTGCTTCCGGCACAGCTGGACCTCGATGCCCTGGTGGGCCGCTACATCCCTAACCTGGTGGCCCGCCCCTTCGAGCTCACCCAAGACTTCGTCGATGCTGTGGCACCGCTAGCGCCGTCCGGAAAGCTGGACGGGCTCAATGCTGCGGACATGGACGATAACGAGCTCGCCCGCCTGCTCCTCATTGAGCTACTGTCCTGGCAGTTCGCCTCACCCGTGCGCTGGATTGAAACCCAGGAGTTCCTCTTTGGCAAGGTCGAGCAGATCATCGAGGTCGGCCTGGCTTCTTCCCCAACGCTGACCAACCTGGCTGAACGCTCGCTCACAGTTGCCGGTATCCCGGAGGGCACCATCCGCGTGCTCAACGTGGAGCGCGACCAGGACCAGGTCATGCTTGCCGACGTCTCCGAGGCCCCCACCCCAGAACCCGCTGCGGAATCCGTCGCTGAGGAGGCAACGCCACAGGCCGACGAAGCACCAGCCGAGGCAGCGCCGGCTGCACCAACTGCACCTACTGCTGCATCTGCAGCCCCGGGCGTCGCGTCTGGCGACGCCCCCGAACTGCGCTTCGGCGCCGCCGAGGCCATCATGGTGCTCTTCGCCTTCCAGAACAAGATTCGCGTGGATCAGATCCTGGACTCCGACACCGTGGAGGAGCTCACCAACGGCGTATCCTCGCGCCGTAACCAGCTGCTCATGGATATGTCGGCGGAACTGGGCGTGCCCGCCATCGATGGTGCCGCCGATGCCGACGTAGCCACGCTGCGAGAGAAGGTTTCCACTGCGGCTCCGGGCTATGCTGCCTTCGGTCCGGTGCTCGGTGAGGCCGTCGGAGCACGCCTGCGCCAGCTCTTTGGTGCCGCTGGCCTCAAGCCCACCGCCGTGGCTGAGTACGTCACCGGATCCTGGGGTCTGCCCGAATCCTGGGTTGCCCACGTCGAAGCGGAAATCCTGCTCGGCTCCCGCGAGGAAGATTCGGTGCGCGGTGGCTCGCTGAACACCGTGCCGGCCAGTGCTACCTCCAAGTCCGCAGCGCACGAGCTTATCGACACCGCCGTCCAGGGCGTCGCCGCTGCTCACGGTGCATCTGTGTCCAAGGGCGCGGCTGCCGGTGGTGCCGGTGGCGGTGCCGTGGTGGATTCCTCGGCATTGGATGCCTTCGCCGAGACCGTCACCGGTGAGAACGGCGTGCTGGCCACCGCTGCCCGCCAGGTACTCTCCCAGTTGGGACTGGACTCCGAACCAGAGCTCATCGAGGCTCCTGATACCACCGTCATCGATGCCGTCGAGGCAGAACTCGGCTCTGGGTGGCTCAAGTCCGTGGCTCCGTCGTTTGACTCGACGAAGGCCGTGCTGTTCGACGACTCCTGGGCCATCGCCCGCGAGCGCCTTGCCCGCGTCGCCCTGGGTCAGGCCGAGTATCCAGTTGAGAGCTTCCGCGGTACCGGCGAGGACCTAGCACGTCAAGCGCGCTGGTGGAAGCGCGAGGATATCGCCAAGGCTGCCGTGGACACCACGCCCGGCGCGTATGCCGGCGAGGTCGCCCTGGTCACCGGTGCTGCGCCCGGTTCCATCGCTACCGCGCTGGTGGAGCGCCTGCTGGAAGGCGGCGCGACGGTCATCATGACTGCCTCGCGTGTCAGCCAAGCCCGCAAGGAGTTCGCGCGCACGCTCTACGCTGAGCACGGCGCTGCTGGTTCCGCCCTGTGGCTGGTCCCGGCGAACCTGTCGAGCTTTCGCGATATCGATGCGCTCATCGAGTGGATCGGCACCGAGCAGCGCGAGTCCGTGGGCAACGAGGTCAAGATCCTCAAACCTGCGCTGACCCCGACGCTGGCCTTCCCCTTCGCTGCGCCGAGCGTGTCCGGCTCACTGGCAGATGCTTCCGGAACGACGGAGACGCAGGCCCGCCTGTTGCTGTGGTCTGTCGAGCGCACCATTGCGGGGCTGGCGAGGTTGAGTCAGGGGGACGTCGATAAGCGCTGCCATGTTGTCCTGCCGGGCTCGCCCAACCGCGGCACCTTCGGTGGCGACGGCGCTTACGGCGAGGTCAAGGCCGCGCTCGATGCCATCCTCAACAAGTGGAAGGTCGAAGCCGGCTGGCCACAGGGAGTTACCCTGGCCCAGGCCAAGATTGGCTGGGTGGCCGGCACGCACCTCATGGGCGGCAATGATGCGCTGGTGCCCGCCGCCGAGAAGGCCGGCATCAAGGTGTGGAGCCCGGAGGAGATTTCCTCCGAGCTTATGGCACTGGCCAGCACGGACGTTCGCGAGCAGGCAGCTCACGCGCCGGTGGAGAAGGACCTCACTGGCGGCCTGGAGGGCTTCTCCCTCACCGAGCTTGCCGCAGGTGCGGAGCCGACTGGCGTCGTTCCGCACGACGATCATGAGGGCCCTGCCACCATTACCGCGCTGCCCAACCAGGTGCAGGCGGTACAGCCAGGCCTGGAAGAGGAGATTGGTGAGGTCACCACGGACTTGGAGGACATGGTGGTCATTGCCGGTATCGGCGAGGTCTCCTCGTGGGGCTCCGGCCGCACGCGCTTCGAGGCCGAGTATGGCCTGCAGCGCGATGGTTCCGCAGAGCTCACCGCTGCCGGCGTGCTGGAGCTGGCCTGGATGACCGGGCTGGTGGAATGGCGTGAGGACCCGCACCCGGGGTGGTTCGTCGTGAACGACGACGAAGAGATTGCCGAAGAGGACATTTTCGAGCGCTTCCGCGATGAGGTCGTCGCGCGCTGCGGTATCCGCACGCTCACGGATAAGTACCATCTCACCGACCGTGGATCCATCGACCTGACCACCGTCTTCCTCGACCGCGACGTCACCTTCACGGTGGATTCGGAAGCCACCGCCCGCGATATCCAGGAAGCGGATCCGGAGTTCGTCAGCATCGTAGAGGCGGATGGCGAATGGCAGGTCACCCGCCGCAAAGGTGCCACGGTCAAGGTGCCACGCAAGGCCACGCTGACCCGCACCGTGGCCGCCCAGATGCCGGATGACTTCGACGCTGCGAAGTGGGGAATCCCGGAGCACATGCTGGATTCCCTCGACCGCATGGCGGTGTGGAATCTGGTTACTGCAGTGGATGCTTTTACTCAGGCTGGCTTCTCCCCGGCAGAGTTGCTGCGCTCCATCCACCCGGGTCAGGTGGCCACTACGCAGGGCACCGGTATCGGCGGCATGGAGTCCCTGCACAAGGTCTTCGTCACCCGCTTCCTCGGTGAGGAACGCCCGTCCGACATCCTGCAGGAGGCCCTGCCCAACGTCATCGCGGCGCACACCATGCAATCCCTGGTGGGCGGCTACGGTTCCATGATTCACCCCATCGGTGCCTGCGCTACCGCAGCGGTGTCCATTGAGGAGGCCGTGGACAAGATTGCGCTGGGCAAGGCAGATGTGGTCGTGGCCGGTGGTATCGACGATGTCCAGGTGGAATCCCTCCAAGGCTTCGGCGATATGAACGCCACCGCGGAGACCGCGACAATGACCGCCAAGGGCATCGATGATCGCTTCATCTCCCGCGCCAACGACCGCCGTCGCGGCGGCTTCCTCGAAGGCGAAGGTGGCGGCACGGTCCTGCTCGTTCGTGCCTCACTAGCAGCCGACTTAGGACTGCCAGTGCTCGCGGTGGTCGCGCATGCGGCCTCCTATGGCGACGGCGCCCACACCTCCATCCCGGCCCCGGGCCTGGGTGCGCTGGGTGCTGGCCGCGGCCGGGAAAACTCCCGCCTGGCGCGCTCGCTGCGCGGACTGGGCCTGACACCCAACGATGTCAGCGTCTTGTCCAAGCACGACACCTCCACCAACGCCAATGACCCCAACGAGTCGGAGCTGCACTCCCTGCTGTGGCCGGCGATTGGCCGCGATAAGGACCAGCCGATGTTCGTCATTTCCCAAAAGACTCTCACCGGCCACTCCAAGGCGGGTGCTGCACTTTTCCAAACCGGCGGCATCATTGATGTCTTCCGTACGCAGCGCATCCCGGCGAACGTCTCCCTGGATTGCGTCGACCCACTCATCGCCCCGAAGGCACCCAACCTGGTGTGGCTGCGCTCCCCGCTGGACCTCGGCTCTGCGGGCCACAGCGTGAAGGCCGCGGCGCTGACCTCGCTTGGCTTCGGCCACGTCAGCGCGCTCATCGTCTACGCTCACCCGGGCGTATTCGAGCAGGCAGTGGCCCAGCAGCGTGGGGCGGATGCCGCCACCTCGTGGCGCGAGCGCGCCGAGCAGCGCTTGCGTGCGGGCCGTGCGCACTTTGAGGCCGGCATGTTGGGCCGCGCTCCGCTCTTCGAGGTCATCGAAGGACGCCGCCTGCCGGCGCACAACGCCAAGGCTGCGGAAATCGCGATGCTTCTCGACGATTCCGCGCGCCTCAGCGAGGACGGCACCTACCCAGAGAACTAGGAGCACTCCCCACCTACCCCCTGTTCCCGCACGCGGCGGTTATGCTGCGGTTATTATGAGGTTCCACTCACCTCTCCCCCCACCTCCGAAAGAGCCTCGTGATGACTCAGCCGCCGTATCCGCCGCACAACCCGCCGCCGGGCCCCAGGCCGCAGGGAGCCCCGCAGCACGGCGCCCCGCAGCAGAATCCCTACGCCAACCAGTCCTTCCCGCCGCCGGGCGCTCCCTTTGGCAGCCAAGGCGGCGGGTATGGGGCACCGCCACCCCAGCCCGAACCGCCTAAGAAAAGTTCCGTCGTCGGAATCATCGCCACAGTGTTCGCTGTCTTGGGCACCATTATCGCCTGCGTTCCCGGCATCTACGTCGTGGGCTGGATCATGCTCGTCGCGGGGTTCATTACTGCCATCGTCGCACTGTTCCTCAACAACCAATCCAAGTTCTGGGGTGTGGCCGCGCTGCTCATCTCCGTGGTGGGTAGCTTCATTGCCTCGATAGTCTTTCTCTTCTTCATTACTGCGAAGTTCATCGGTTCTCTGCCGGATACGACACAAACTCCAAATGCAGGGAGCTCCGTCGTGGGGACGACGGTGCAGCCATCGGGTGAGGAGACGTCGGAAAGCACAAGCTCCCCTACCCCCATCTCGACGGAGTACTTCAACAGCGTTCCCGACGAAAACGGCATCCAGATCCTTGAGGACGGCACCCCTGGTTCGCGCTCAACCCCCCTACCACTCAACACCACGTTGAACGGACCTGAATGGGCAGTGGACGTAGCCAACCTCAACTTTGACGGCACTGACGAGGTCATGGCTGCGGACCCGTCTTATGAGAAGCCAGAAGATGGTCGAAAGTACTTAGTTTTTGACTTGACGCTGACGTACACCGGTAATGAGACCGACGCTAGCTCTGAGATGGCGTTCCTTTACTTCGACCCTGGCGAGGAGGAGAACGGGCAACCCATCAAGTGGGACGTCGACGGGTTTATGGACGCAGACACGCCTTTCCAGCCGCAGGAGAAGCGCACCGGCAGAGTTGCTGTCAGCGTGCCGGAGAACGGCGCTGAAGACGGTGCCTTCGGGATTATCGCGCCTGGCACTGAGATTCCCTTCTTCCTCGCTTTGAAATAGGACACTATGACACAACCTCCCCAGCATCCCTCCGGTTTCCAGCCCTCACACGTCCCGCCTCCACAGAATGGCCCGTATGGCCAGCAGAACTACTACGGCGCCCCGCAGCAGCCGCCGCAGCCGCAATCCAATGTTCTGGGGCTCATCGCCTTCATCACGGCGCTGCTCGGATGCGTGCTCACCTGCCTACCTTTCATGTTCTTCCTAGACTCGGTTGTGCCCGTCGCCGCCGTCACCCTGGCTCTTACTGGTTTGTTCATGAAAGACCAAAGGAACTTCTGGTCCATCATCGCGCTGTGCACCGCAGGGGTGGGAGTAGTCCTCGGTTTCATCATTAGGATTGCACTAACCGTCGGCTTGTTTGTGCTGTTTGAGGAGGGGGCCTCGTGGGAAGACACGTTCACGAGCTACTCGACGGAACAGGTCGAGCACACATAGGCGGGGCCCGGGCCCTAACTGACGGAGATTTCGCAGATTTCCCCGACGGTTTCAAGTGGCGGACGCATCTATGCAACCGGGAGCTCATCTAGTCTGGATTCTCTCCGCGCTTAGCACTCGGCCTCTCTACTTCATCGGTCTGGCTCCATTCTCTCCTACGAGGTCGCACTCAGCCTTTTGGCCCTTCAGGGGAGTTCACGATTACCCCTTTTTTCAGAATGATGTTTGCATATTGCGCCGTCTCACTGGTCATGATCGTCGCATGGGAGTGACTAGCTCGTCGGTAAAACTCAAATCGCTCTAGCAAGGCTTCTTCTGCAGGATCATGCCTACCAATTATCTCGCCATATGCCTGCCAAACAACTGGTGCTGTGTCTCCCGCAACGGGCTCCATCAGCGCGTACTGCCATTCGTGATATTGATCCAGAGGGAAGTACCTCATAATAGCCTCTAAAAGGTCGCATATCCGATGCCCATCAGCGCGAATGATCTGGCCACCCGCTCCCGAAAGTGGGTAGTGAGCATCTGCAATTGTTATCTCGTCACCATGTCCCATTTCTGCCAGTACCTTCAAAAGGTCAGGAGACAAGATGGGTGGAATCCCTTTAAGCATTGGTGGAGTCCTTCTCCTGGGCCTTTCGATCGATGCCGTGACGCATGGAATAGACACCGAAAGCACCGACAATCAAGAAGCAGACCAAGACAAAAATGAAAGCAAACTGCGGGTTTGTAGCGTCCTGCAAGCTTCCATGGACCAAAGGCGCAATGGCGCCGCCCACGATAGCCATGACCAAGCCCGAGGATGCAAACTTGGTGTCCTTGCCGACACCGGTAAGAGCAACTCCATAAATTGTCGGGAAAAGAAGCGAGATGCATCCAGATAGTGCTGCAATACAGAGGGCACCCACGACATTCCCTAGAAGAACTCCAACTAGGGACAACACCACTCCTGCGCCGCACATAATGGTCAAGAGCAATCGGCCGTCAAACTTGCCCATGAGCCAGACCATCACAAATCGCATTAGCAAGAAGGAAATCAGTGACAACTGCAACCACCTGTTGCGCGGGGGTATCTAGTAACACCGTGGTGACTATCCAGTAACGGGATGGTGAGTATCGAGTAACACTTTGGGAGAAGATTCTTCTGACCGCGTGACAAAAGGGCTCGCGGCATAATCAGAGGAGTCCGATCGTGACTGATTACCGGGCCGTGATGGATCTTGTCTTACAAGGCTGGTCCGTCCGTCAAATCTGCTCGACTGTGCGTTGCTCGCATACCACAGTTCAAAAGGCCCGCCAGGCAATGGCGGCACACCAGATCGCAACCGATGAACAACTCGCCGGTATCACCGACGAAGAAATGGCCACATGGTTTGTTGATGGTCGAAGTCTTGCCCAAGGAGATTTCGTGCCCATCGACTTCGACGCGGTGGCTAAAGCACGCACCGGCCGAAACAAAGTCACTCTCCAAGTCTTGTGGGGTCGCTACACCACCCAACCTGCTCGTCCGTCTCAGCGTTACTACAGCTACGAGCGGTTCCGCCAGCTTGTCGCCGAACACGTTGATGCCACAGGACTTACCGCACGCATTACGCATATCCCGGCACACACTATGCAAGTCGACTGGGCCGGTACCACGATGCGGCTGTTTGACCCGATTGATGCCCGGGGTACAAAAGTCAGTATTTTCGTGGCGTCACTGCCATATTCGGGAATGCTGTTTGCCTGTGCTTGCCCGAACCAGCGGCAAGCGGCGTGGCTGTGGGCACATATCCAAGCGTTTGAATACTTCGGTGGCGTTGCTGAAGTCATTGTGCCTGATAATGCTTCGACAGCGTCACACGCAATTGGTGCTGCTGACCGCAACCGGCAGGTTAATTCCACCTACGAGGAATTCCTCGAGCATTACAACACTGCCGCGCTGCCTGCTCGTGCTCGGCGTCCGAAGGACAAGGCGAACGTGGAAGCGGCTGTCAAGATCATCACCCAAAAAGTCATCCATACCCTCCACGGGCATCAATGCGTTGGGCTTGATGAACTCAATGCACGCATCCGCAGCCTAGTTGACGATATCAATGACGCGGTCCCGTTTCGTGGCACCTACACCAGCAGAAGAATGCTCTTTAATGAGTTTGAACGTGATGTGCTTGGCCAACTTCCCACAACACCGTGGCAGCATACCGAATGGAAACGTGCGAAAGTCGCCCCCAACTTCCACATCACCGTCAATACTGCTCACTATTCGGTGCCCTACCAGCTCGTCGGCCGGACTGTCGATGTACGTATCACTGGCAACGAAGTTACTGTCTTTGACGCTGGGCAGCGTGTTGCCACCCACCGGCTTGCCCAAGCCCGGGGGATCTATGTCACTGACGTGGATCATATTCCTGCCAACATGGCTGATACCACAGGGCTGTGGACCAGTGACTACTTCTACCGTGAAGCGGCCAAGATCGGGCCAGCGACCCAGAAAGTCATCGCAGAACTCATCAGCGCAAAGGCAATCCCTGCCCAGGCGTATCAGTCGTGTCGAAACGTACTAAATATGGGCAAGCACGCCAACAAGGCGATTTTGGAACAAGCCTGTGCCCGCTTGATCGCACCTGATGGCGCAAGGAGGGCCGTGTCGTATACCGCGGTGAAAAACATGATGGCTGCGGTACGCAAAGACCAATCCACCCGCCCGACAGGCCATGATCTTGCGCCAACAACACCGCCTGAAACACCACCAGCAGTTCA
Source organism: Corynebacterium sp. FDAARGOS 1242 (assembly GCF_016889985.1). Taxonomy (NCBI): domain Bacteria; kingdom Bacillati; phylum Actinomycetota; class Actinomycetes; order Mycobacteriales; family Corynebacteriaceae; genus Corynebacterium; species Corynebacterium sp. FDAARGOS 1242. The sequence goes on from NZ_CP069568.1 coordinate 2,087,136, forward strand.
CGCACGTGATACCCGCGGCGCGTATCTGGGTGGGTCTGCCCAGTTCAGCATGGAAAACCTTAGGAAGAAAGGACCTTCGAAGTCATGACACAGCCACAACCAGCATCAGCATCAGCACGCTTTCTAGATGAATCGGTCCTGCCGATCTTTACCGATCTGCGAATGACGGCCTTCGGGCGAACCGTGATTGATATTGCCGCAGATCCTGTCTTCGACTCGTGGAGTTTTTCCGACAAGGTGCTCTACGCACTCGATAAAGAAGTCGCGGCCAAGCGTGAGAGACGAGTCAACAAATTACTCAAAGCATCCCGATCGCCAAATCTCGATGCATGTATCGAAGACATCACCTACGCGCCCAGCCGCAACCTCAACAAAGAGCAAATCACCAGACTCGCTCACTGCCAATGGTGTCAAAAAGCGCAAAGCATTGTCATCCTCGGCAAATCATCCGTCGGCAAAACCTACCTGGCCCAAGCACTGCTTACCGCCGCGTGCAGAAACGACTACTCCGCCCGTTTCTTCCGCACAGACACACTAGCCAACCAGCTAATGGTGCTACGCCATAATGACACAGCACGCATGGAGTTTCTTCAAGACCTGCACCTGGCAGACGTCCTCGTTCTTGACGACTTCCTAACAACCCCGATTGATGCTGCCACAGCACACCAGCTGCTCAATATTCTTGCCGAACGCGAACACCGGGGATCAACGATCGTGACCTCCCAGTTCACGCCCGATGAGTGGTACAAATCCATCCCGGACGCTGTCATCGCCGAGTCAATCCTGAATCGACTCGTCGTTGGCGCTGAGATCATCACACTGGAAGGACCCAACATGCGCCTAGAAGCCAACGCAGAATAGTTGCTCATAGTCAACGCCCGGGTGTTACTCAATACTCACCCGGGCGTTACTGCTTGCTCACCACGGCGTTACTAAATCCGTGGTCCTAACAACCACCAGCCCGCATCTGATTTTGAAGCCCCCAGCGTGTATTGCACGTAAAATGGCAAGAACGTCCAAATGCAGGTCTGTGCTGCGATATTGAAGAACTGTGCGACAACGCCAAATCTGTACGTCTTATTCCGGATCAAGCGGCCGAAGACACCAGGCTCAACCCCTGAGAAATCGGTCTCCTCCATTCGCTGGTTTTTAGGGATTTTGACTACAGCAATCGCTACCGCGAGACTCAAATACAGAATTCCGAGAATGATGTACGGGACCATCACTTTTTCGAGTTCGCTAGATGTCTGAGCAAGCAACTCCTCCTCGCTCATCCCCTGCCTCGCCACAGCCTCGGAGATATGCGGAGCGACCAAGAGAGTTGCCATTAGGACACCAATGTTCGAACCGATTGGATTAAATGCCTGTGCAAAGTTCAATCGACGCGTTGCATTGTGTTCTGGCCCAAGGGACATTACAAAAGGGTTCGCTGAGGTCTCGACAATCGATAAACCGCCTGCTAAGACAAACAAAGCAAGCAGGAATGTACCAAATGTCATTAGTTCCGCTGCAGGAAAAAACAGGAAGGCTCCGGCAGCAGCTAGTGACATTCCAATAACCACGCCACCTTTGAAACCAAACTTGGAGTTAATGATTGCAGCAGGAATCGCCAGAAGGAAATACGCACCGAAATAGGCAAATTGCACCAACGCTGACTGAAATGCACTCATGTCGAAAACTGAGCTGAAGACATTAACCATCGGTGCAGTGAGGTCAGTGGAGATTCCCCAAGCCGCGAAACACGCAACAATCAGGGCAAACGGTAGCAGCAGACCGGGATAAACGAAACTGCTATTCACTCCATCCTGGTCTGTTTTGTTTAAGTTCACATCAGACATGTCCGTCACCCTTCTATCCAGAGAACTCATATTGTTTGACTGCTTCCAACTTCATCTGACAACTATTGCCGGGCGAGCGTGGTGCAACGTAGTTGCCGTTTCTGATCATCACCGGATCAATGAAGTGCTCATGTTGGTTATCGACGTACTCGATCATTCGGTTTTCCGTTGTGCCAGAGATGGCAACAAAGTCAAACATTGCGAAGTGCTGCACTGACTCGCAGAGCCCAACACCACCGGCGTGAGGACAAACGGGCGTGTCGAACTTTTTCGCCAAGAGATACTGGACAATCAGCTCCTGTGGACCGGCAACTCGGGCTGCATCAACTTGCATAACCCCAAACGCCTCTGCCTGAAGAAACTGTTTATAGAGAATTCTGCTCTGCATCTGTTCCCCCGTCGCTACAGGGATCGGGGCAATAGCCTTAGCAATGGTCGCGTGACCTAGCACGTCATCCGGACTCGTAGGTTCTTCGACCCATGCCAAGTCAAACTCGTGGAACTTATTGATCCACTCAATAGCGTCGGGAACATCCCAAACCTGGTTGGCATCGACCGCGAGTTTTACGTTGGGATCGATGGCCTTACGTACCAACGACAAACGACGAAGGTCATCATCCAGATTCTGCCCGACTTTAAGCTTGATTAGCGAGAATCCCATTTCTTCCGTTTCCCGCTTAGCAAGACTGAGCATCATTTCGTCGCTGTACCCGAGCCACCCAGCGGCGGTCGAATACCCTGGATAGCCTTCCTCGAGCAACTGCTGAATTCGGGTCTCCTTACCTTCTTGGCCTTGCCGCAGGATTTCCAAGGCCTCCTCAGGAGTAAGAGCATCGGAGAGGTAACGGAAATCCAGCGTTTCCACCAGCTCTTCTGGCTCCAGTTCCGCCAGAAGCAGCCACAATGGCTTGTTCGCTCTTTTTGCCTTGAGGTCCCAAAAGGCGGAAAGTATCGCACCAATTGCCATGTGAGCGACACCTTTCTCCGGCCCTAACCAACGGATTTGAGAATCATAAACAAGTTCCTTCCAAGCACTGCCCATTTTCTCTAGGTACGGCTCGATTTCCTTACCTAAAAACCTCTCGGCCAGCGTGTCAATAGCTTTAACAATGATGTCGTTGCCTCTTCCAATGGAAAAGACAAATCCGACACCTACTTCTCCCGCGTCTGTGTGCACTTCCAAATATGCGGATGAGTAGTCCGGATCTGGATTCATGGCGTCAGATCCCGACAAAGTTGCCGAAGTCGGAAATCTGAAATCATACGTCTTTAGGTCAGTAATTCGACTCATCGAACGAGGCCTCCGTGTGGTATTGACAACGCAATTATTCCGTACAGTAGAACCGTGTTCTGCTGTTATGGCAAATGTAGTAGCCATCACGTAGATGCGCAAGGGGTAATTTGCACCACATGGTTTTCTTTAGTTTCCCGCCCCCAGATTCGCCACTACCCGTGAGGTTCGTACACTTGTAGGTGTGAATAAATCCCTGACTGCAGCAGACAAGACACTGGTAGTCCTCGAGGCAGCCATCGCACACCCGCGATTCACTGATATCGTAAAGGCCACCGGCTTCCCGAAGGCCACCGTGCACCGCCTAATCCAGACGCTCTTGGACTACGAGTACATCGGACAAAGCGAAGTCGGCGATTATTTCCCCGGACCCACCCTGCTAAAGCTAGGTGGCACGGCGCTCAACAGTATCGATATCTCCCAAGCTGCCGAACCACATCTACGGCACCTAGTGGACCACACGGGCCTGACGGTACACCTTGGCGGGTTAGTAAAAACCGAAGCTATCTACCTTTCCAAGATTGAGGGGGTGGCGCCATATCACATCCCCTCAGGCGTTGGGCAATCCTTGATGCTGCACACCACTGCGATCGGTAAGTCAATCCTTGCTTTTCTACCCACGAACGATGTCGCAGAAGTAGCAGTAGCTGCCGGCTTACCGGCAAGAACGCCGAATTCAATTACCTCGCTCGCAGAGCTGCAGCAAGAGCTCAAGTACATAAAAAGCACGGGGTACTGCTTCGATAACGAAGAAAATGTCCCTGGAATCCGCTGCATTGGGGCCCCAGTTAAAGCACGGGACGGACATGTCAAATACGCAATCTCGATGACAGCCTTGGCGATGGAAAAAAGCATCCCTGACCTTGAGGAGTACGCACCACTCGTCTTGGAGGCTGCAGACGGGGTATCTCACGCTATCGGCGCTTCATAGCCTTCTCCGCAAAGGTTAGCTCTATTCTTGGATGTAAATCACTTGTTTTTGCAGAAGGGGTTTACATCACGTAAATCTGCGCTAAAGTTGACTCCACATGGAACCGTGTTCCATGTGGAGTCAACTTTGTTTACCGGAGGTAACGAGTATATGGAACTCAACCTAAACCGAAAGGTGGTCGCTGTTACAGGCGGCAAGAAGGGAATTGGCAAAGGCATCGTTCTTTCCTTAGCCAAGGAAGGCGCAATTCCCGTAGTTATAGACAGGAATCCAATTGATGAGGACTTCGAGTCCGCTCTCCACGCTGTATGCGAAGATTTTTCATACTTCACCATTGATCTCCGCGACACCGACAAGATCCAAAGTGTTGTTGATGAAGTCATCGGCAAATACGGTTCCCTATATGGAGTGGTAAATAATGCCGGCGCGAATGACAACCTTGGCCTAGAAGACACGTCATGGGAGCAGTTCGAGGAGTCGTTGCACGCAAACTTGACTCATTATTACGAGCTGGTGCGAGCTGCTCTTCCCCATTTGAAGAAATCTTCAGGCTCGATTCTGAACATTGGATCCAAGACTGCGCTAACCGGACAGGGCCACACTTCCGCATATGCAGCTGCGAAAGGCGCCATCCTGGGTTTAACTCGAGAATGGGCAGCTGCACTTGCAAAGGATAATGTGCGAAGCAATGCGATCATTGTCGCTGAAGCCTGGACGCCTCTCTATGAGAAGTGGATCACTAGCTTTGGCGACGAAGACGCCCAAAAAGCGCGACTCAACGAGATCACCCACAATATTCCGCTCGGAGCGCGGATGACTTCTGTGGAGGAGATTGCTGACACTGCAGTCTTCGTGCTCTCACCGCGTTCTTCGCACACAACCGGCCAATGGATTCATGTCGATGGCGGATATGTTCACTTAGACCGTGCTCTACAGCAATAGGGAGGTCGAGATTTGAGCGCCCTTGACATAATCGACAGTCACTTTCACCAGTGGAATCTAGAGAAACAAACGCTGCCCTGGTTAGAAACTGAACCCGCAGCACTTAAGCGCTCTTTCTCTGTTCATGAACTGATGCGCCAATATGAGCAGATAGACGACGTACGCCTAGTGGGGTTAGTCCACATCGAAGCTGACTGCGAAGATCCTCACGAGGAGCACCTATTAGTACGTCAACTAAAGACATTTATTCCGGCTTTTGGCATAGTCAGCCAGGCTAAACTCTCTGCTGAGATGGACATACTCGCTGATTCCAATGGTGTCCGCGAAGTTCTCCACACCCCGTCAGCAGAACCAGGGCGCTGCCTCGAGGAAAGCTTCCTTGCAGGATTAGAGTTGCTCTCTAATCACGGTTTGCCGTTCGATGCTGTAATTCGGCCACAAGAAATCCCTGACATTGCCCAAGCCTCCAGGCTGGTGCCGGACGCCTCAATAATTCTCAATCATGTTGGCAATATCTCTGCCCTCACCTCAGAAAACATGCAGAACCTTCGCGAGTTCGCGAATACGCCAAATACCTTTTGCAAATTGTCCGGCATTCCCGTTGATGAACCTGGTCTCGCTCATGAGATTCTTCAGTTTGTCAAAAATACTTTCGGTACTGACCGCTTATTGTTTGCGTCAAACTGGCCGGTAGGAGCAGTGAGGGAAGCCGTCGCTCAGCAGGTACAGCTTGTGCGGAATGTCTTTGGGGATGATCCGGCAGTGTTTAAGAACAATGCGTCCGCCATTTATCGTTTAGGAGTATAAGAATTGCAACCTGGAATCTATTGTCCTTCCATCACACCGCTAACTGCAGATGGAGAGTTCGACTTTGCAGCGTGGGAAGAACACCTTACCAATCTGGCTCAGGCTGGAGTCAATGGAATACTAATCTTCGGAAGTATTGGAGAGTTTTATAGCTTCTCCCCCGAAGAAAAAATTGAGGCGACCAAATTCGCGAAATCGTGCCTCGGCGATCGGACCCAGCTCCTTGTCGGGACTGGAACCAATAGCCTAGATGAAACCGCCCAGTTGACGCGAAAAGCAGGAGCTGCTGGTGCCGACGGGGCAGTTGTGGTTAGTCCGTACTACTTTGGCCCCACGGAAGAGCAGGCCGAACAGTATTTTACAGAGCTCGCGCGCGCCACTGATACACCAATAATCCTGTACAACTTTCCTGACCGCACGGGAACCGACCTGAGCCCCTCACTGGTCAGGCGACTGAACTCCGCGAATCCGAACATTGTCGGATTGAAGGACACGGTTGACTCTATCGCCCATAATCGACAAGAGATTAAAGCGACCGGCGATAACTTCGCAGTGCTTTCTGGTTTCGACGAATACTACATCTCGAACCGCGTTGCTGGAGGCGCAGGAGTTCTAAGCGGACTCACGAACGTAGTACCTGAGACTTTTGTGAAAATGCATCGCTCCTATGAAAACCAAGATTACGGCACTGCTTTGAATTGTGCCTCTGCAATTTCTCGTCTGATGGCAATCTACGAAGTCGGAAACTGGTTTATCCCCACAATTCAATACGCTACTCGGGCAAAGTCTGCGCTCAATTTCGAAGTAGGTACCCGAGCCCACCACATTCCGTTATCAGATAGCGAGAAGCAATTGATTGAAACTCTCGTATCTGAAATCTAGCTACCCAGAAAGAGCCATAATGAGCATCCAAAACTACGTCGGTGGAGAGTTCTCCTCTGCCGAAAACCAGATCCCTGTTCGCAACCCTTCCAATGGAGTGCTACTCGGTGAAGCCCCAGATTCCGAAGAACACGTAGTCTCCCTTGCAATTAAAGCTGCAAAGCAGGCGCAGCCGGACTGGGCGAAGCGCACCATGATTGATCGTGCCGGATTTCTAGTTAAGCTTGCGTCACTGATCCGTAGAGACTCGGAATCACTTGCCCAGTACCTCGTTGAGGAACAAGGTAAGACACAGAGCCTTGCAGCTACCGAGGTCGGTTTTTCGGCCGACTACCTGGACTACATGGCGGGCTTCGCGCGTCAGTTGGAGGGCGAAGTACTGCCATCAGATCGTCCCAACGAAGTCATTACTTTGACGTATAAACCCGTTGGCGTAGTGGGAGCAATCCTTCCTTGGAACTTCCCGTTCTTTTTGATTGTAAGAAAGCTTGCCCCCGCATTGCTCACCGGAAATACGGTTGTGATGAAGCCAAGTGAAGAGACGCCGCTCAACGCAGCCGCATTCTGCGTGCTTGTTGAAGAAGCAGGATTACCAGCTGGTGTCTTCAACATGGTTTTTGGGACTGGTGCAACTGTAGGCGCTGCGATCACATCATCTCCAGATGTGAATCTGATTTCGATGACAGGGTCTGTCAATACCGGCAAAAAGATCATGGCGGCTGCCGCGGAGAATCTCACGCGAGTAAACCTCGAGTTAGGCGGAAAAGCTCCTGCAATTGTTCTCGAGGACGCTGATTTGGATCTAGCAGCAGACGCGATCTGGAATTCGCGGGTCATCAATACCGGTCAAGTGTGTAACTGCGCTGAAGTCGTCCTAGTCCAAAAGGACGTGCACAAGGAATTCGTCTCGAAGTTGGTGGATAAGTTCGATTCCACAAGATACGGAGACACCAGTACAGATGCGGATCTTGACATGGGCCCATTAATTAACTCAGCTGCGCTTTCTAGGGTCGAAAAATTCGTCGAAGAAGCAGTTCAGGAAGGCGCCGATGTTCTTTGCGGCGGCGAGCGCGATCAGACGCTCCCCGAAGGCTACTTCTTCAAACCAACGATTCTTGACAACGTCAAGAAGGGAAGTGCGATTACCCGGCAGGAAGTATTCGGCCCGGTGCTGCCAATTGTCGTCGTAGACGACCTCGATGAAGCACTGGAATTCGCCAACACATCCGACTACGGATTAACTTCCTCGATCTATACCGAAAACCTGCATCACGCAATGAAAGCGTCGCGAGAGCTACAGTACGGAGAAACGTATATTAACCGCGAGAATTTCGAAGCGATGCAAGGATTTCATGCGGGCCGTAGAAATTCCGGAATCGGCGGAGCGGATGGCAAGCATGGCCTCCTAGAATACGTGGAAACTCACGTTGTCTACACTGAATCGAAATTGTAGGCCCCCTACGCTTCTGCCAGCAGTTCGGACCGCTCCCCTCGGTCCTTCACCAGCGCTTCTTAGGCAAGAGAGTTGGCGAGGTGGAGCAAGGGTTCTCCTACTAGAGAACGGTGTCGCTGTCAGTCTAGGAATGGTCAGCACGGCGGCAAGTTACCGCGTTCTACCCCATGAGTGCCAGATGCGGATTTTAGTACCTGTGTTCTGCGTAGTTGGTACTTAACCGGCCGAGTATTTTAGTCATCTGGGCCTTCTGGGCCGGAGACCTTGCGCATGTCGAAGTCTCCGACATTGATTCAGTGGCCATCGTTGAGACAGCTTACGTGCAATGCGGCTCCGCCCCTGTCTGGCAGTGTTTCGACACAAGAGGCAGCAGCTATTCGCGAGGCGATGAGTGATGGGAACCGACCGGCACGATCGAAAATGTTCGTGAGTACCCCACCGTCGAATTGCGGTGCCGCCAGCTTAAACTATAAAAGAAGTCCCAATGCACTACCCGATACACAGAACCTCGGTACGTACCAACCGCCCCAAATCGAAACATAAGAATGATATGAATAAACTTCATGCCCTTAAGGAATCGACTTTAGTCCCCTGATCGACAAGGGCATCCAACACATTCAAGACCTACGCAACGGACACCCCAGAAGAGTCCTCGACTGATACGCCCCAGAAGAGAGAATCCAAAACTATTCAAGTGATACATCCATCACTTGAAACCGCCTACGGCGCGGAGGCAAAGTTTTGGCGTTTAGGCGCGTTCTTCGTCTGACTCTTCTGCCGTCTCGTCCTGCGCCTGCCGCGCGTTATCGGAAATCTCCCGCGCCTTGTACTCAAGGCGTTTCTGCGCGCGGGCCTGGGCGCGTGAGGACGCATCTGAGCGTGGCGGGGCTTGGATGAAGCGTTCCGAGTGCATCCCTAGTTGCAGCTCCTTTGCACGCAGCACCTCGGCATCAATCTTGATGCCCACAATGAGGGACGTATTCATCAACCAGATGGCCATGAAGAGAGCCAGGATGGTACTCAACGCGCCATAAGCACTTGCTCCAGCAAGATACATGATGTAGAGGCCGAACAAACCCCAGACCCCAACGGTGCCCACGAGCGCTACCACGGAACCGTAAGTAATCCAGCGAAAGCGACTCGGCCGCACATTAGGGCTGAAGTGGTAGAGCACTGCAATCAGCGTGAGGACCACGACCACCGTGACGGGGAAGCGCAGCCAATTCCACACGGGGAGGAAGGCCTGCACCAGGTAGGTAGCGGCATCTTCAAGGCCGACCTGGCGGGCTAAGGGGTAGATGGCCTCGCTAATGACGGTGTCACGCAGCAAATTGGCAAAGAGCACGATGACCGCGCCAATGACAATGATGGCGGTCAGCCCCCACATCAGCGACCACGTGCGGATGATGCCGCGACCTTCTACCCGTCCGTACACGGTATTGGCTGTGCGTGCGAAGGCCCGCACATATGCCGAAGCAGAAAACAGGGAGATGGCCAACGACCCGATCAAGGCGAAGGTACCTTGGGCGCTTGAACCAATAATCGCGCTGACAACGACATTCGCTTCCTCAGAGAAGGAGCTGGGGATGTACTGTTCAATGAACTGCGAGGTCAGCTGCTCTACTTCCTCCCTGCGGGAGGAAAAGATAAGAGTAGCGATGGAGTAGGCCGCCAGCACCGTGGGCGCAAACGCCATGAGCGTGAAGTACGTCATTCCGGCGGCGCGGTCCATGAAGGCATCGTGGAAGAAGTCATTCCACGTGCGGCGCACAACTAGTCCCCAACTCTCCCGGCGAAGGCGGTTGCCTTTGGCAAAAGGATCGCGGGCATCATCGTGCCCCTCAACCTCGAGGATGCTCGAGCTCTTCCACGGCACGATGGTCTCTGGTCTTTCGACCGGGATGGCGTTGCCCCCAATCTCCTCGTCGCTCATATCTGTCCAGCGTATGCGGTACAGCCCGCGTTCAGGGGCAGGACACTCGGGCCTCGGTCCAGCCCGTGGTTACACTGGGGAGACATGACTGAGAACAAGATCAATGTGAAGTCCTTCGAGCTCGACCACCGGCTTGTCGACGCCCCCTATATCCGCGTCGCCGACCGCACCGACCTGGGCGGCGGGGTCGAAATTATTAAGTATGACCTGCGCTTCTGCCAGCCCAACAAGGCACATCTTGGCACCGAGGCTCTGCACTCGGTCGAGCACATGATGGCCAACTTCATGCGCAACTACACCGACAAGCTCATTGGCTTTGCCCCGATGGGTTGCCGTACCGGTTTTTATGCCATCACCAATGGCATGGAGCAAGATGAGCTACTCCGCGCGGTCGAGGGCGCGCTCAATGACATCCTTAACGCCACCGAGGTTCCCGCCGCCAACGAGGTGCAGTGCGGCTGGGGCGCCCACCACTCGCTCGAGGGCGCACAGGAGGCTGCGCGCGATTTCCTGGCGGCCAAGGATGAGTGGCTCAACGTCATGACCTAAGCGCTAGTGCTCAAGGCGTCGGATCTGGGTACGGGCGACAAACAGCCCGGTGACGCCGAGCCCCAAGACACTCGCCATCAAGGTGCAGCGCGCTGCGCTGAACTCCGCGAACAGGCCTGGGACTAACAGGATCGCCACCGCGCAGAGAAGGGCCGAGACAAAGAGGAGGATGGCGAAAAGTACGTCTTTGGGGATGTACATGTTTTGTCCTTTCTGGGCACCTAGTGTCTGCCGGCGGCGGGCTAGTAATTCAACGCCATTTTAAATCTTTTTTACTTATATTTCTACCCCTAGCCAGATGGGTTCTGGCTCCAGCGTTACGCCGAAGGCCTTCTGAACCCCAGCGCGGATTTCGCGGGCAAGGGCGACGATGTCTTCTGCGGTGGCCTCACCGCGGTTGGTCAGGGCCAGGGTGTGCTTGGTGGACAGGGTTGCCCGCGCACCGGACTGTTGGCCCGGGTACCCCTTGGCAAAGCCGGCGCGTTCGATGAGCCAGGCAGCGGAGAGTTTTTCCTTTCCTTCTCCTGACGCGGTGGTTTCACCCACCGCGTGGCGGGGCATGCGGTCAGCATCCTCATCGCCGCGGGCGGCGCGGACGGCTTCTTGGATGGAATCGGCGAGCTGCGGTTCCACGATGGGGTTGGTGAAGAAGGAACCAGCTGACCAGGTGTCATGGTCTTCTGGATCGAGCACCATACCCTTGCCGCGGCGCAGCGCCAGCACCTCCTCGCGGACTTCGGCGACGGGGCGGCGCTCCCCGGGGTTCTGGGTGAGTTGGCCAAAGCGCAGGGGCTTCGACAGTCCATCGGTGGTCAGCCGGAGCTCAATAGCCAGCACCACTCCACGTCCGGTGAACTTGAGGTTGGAGTAGCGATAGGCCAGGTCCAGGTCCGCGGCGGGTACCCACGATGCGGTGCGGGTAGCGCGCTCGTAGAGGTAGACCTGCGTGAGGACGTCAGAGGTCTCAGCGCCGTATGCGCCCACGTTCTGCACCGGCACGGCGCCGGCGTTGCCCGGGACCCCGGAAAGGCACTCAATGCCGCCCAAGCCGCACTCGGCGGACAGGGCCACGACGTCATCCCACACTGCACCGGCATCGGCACGGACAATTCCATCCGCCACGGAGGCATCGATGTCCTCAAAGTCGAGGATGACCACCACGACATCGAGCTGACCTTCGGCAACGACGAGGTTGGAGCCGCCGCCGACGACGAGGTAGTCCTGGGAGGCGTCGTCAAGCACTGCTAATGCCGCGATAGCGGCCTCAGCGCTGGCACACCGCACCGTCACCAGCGGGGCACCGCCAATGCGCAGAGTGGTGAGATCGGCGAAGGTGGTCTCGGAATCGAGAGTGACACCGTCTAGTTCAGCGAGAGTCATGAATTTATCTAGCACGTCTACCAAGGTAGTCTGTAACTCATGTCAACCCGTAGCGAAAACACCGTTATCATCAACCAGCCCATCGATAAGGTGCACAAGGCACTGACCACTCAGGAGTACTGGGACTTCATCGTGGCCAAGCTGTCCCCGGAACCGGGTACCGTGCACGAGTTCACCGGCAACACCGCCGTGCTCTACGAAATTCTGCCGACGTCCCTCCTGCCGGAGGCTGTCCGCGCTATGGTCTCCCAGGACCTCAAGGAAAAGCGCACCGTGACCATCGGCGAGGTTGTCGATGATCAGATGTCCGTCTCCTTCACCGCTGACGTCAAGGGCACCCCAGTCGACTTCAAGGGTGACATCACCTACAAGGGCCAGGGCGAGTCCACCGCTCTGGATTACGTCTCTGAGGTTTCCGTCAACATCCCGATGATGGGCGCTGCCATCGAGCCGAAGGTCGCTGAGGCTCTGCAGGAGCTCTACACCAACGAGGGCAAGCTCACCGAAGAGTGGATCTCCAACAACCTCTAAACGTGTAACCCCTTCCGTTACTGTCATGGCCGATCACGCGCATAACCTGCGAGCACAGGAAAGCGCTGGTCGGCCTTTTGGCGTGGTTACCCGGGGTACTACCAACCCCAATCGTCTGCGCCGCTGTGACCGCTGGATGGTGGCACACCCGGAGATTTCTTCCCTGCTGCGCTCCACGGATGAGCCGCTGGCGCTCGACGTGGGCTACGGTGCCTCACATACCACCACGGTGGAGTGGGCCGGCTGGCTGCGCAGTGTTAATCCCCGCACGCGCGTGACGGGACTGGAGATTTCCCCGGAGCGCGTGCTGCCGCCGCGCGATGGCGTGACCTTTGAGCTCGGCGGCTTCGAGCTGGCCGGCTACCGCCCGCAGCTGGTGCGCGCCTTCAACGTGCTGCGCCAGTATGACGTGGACCAGGTAGAAAAAGCCTGGGATACGGTGACCTCGCGCCTAGCGCCCGGCGGGTTCTTCGTGGAGGGAACCTGCGATGAGTTGGGGCGCAGGGCCGCCTGGGTGCTTCTCGACGTCTCAGGTCCCCTCTCCCTGACTCTCGCTTGGGATCCGTTCGACGTGGAGCGCCCCAGCGATATTGCGGAGCGCCTGCCCAAAATCCTTATTCACAAGAATGTACCCGGCGAGCCGATCCATGATCTTTTGCAGGCGGCTGATGACGCCTGGGACCGCGCCGCTGGCTGGGCTCCCTACGGCCCGCGGGTGCGCTGGCGCATGGCTCGCGAGCAGCTCCAGGGCACCATTCCTCTCCACCCGGTCCATCGCCGCCTGCGGGATAACGTGCTCACAGTGGATTGGGACGTTGTAGTTGGCGGACTTTAAGCCAGTGCGCCACACTAGTAGTCATGGCTTCTTCTAAATCTCCCGCCGCAACGGCCTGGAAAATCTTCATCGGCGTGCTCGTGGCACTCCTGCTCATCATCTTGGTGGCAGAGCTCGGCCTGCGCTGGTTCCTGGGCACCCAGATGAAAGACCAGTTCGTGCAATCCGCCAAGGAGCAGGGCGTGGAGACCTCAGAAGAACCCGAGGTGAGCTTCGGCGCTAGCCCCATGGTCTTCGGCATGCTCAACGGCAAGATTCCGCAGATGGACATGAAGACCCCGTCCACGTTGAAGATTGAGGGCACCACCATCACTGGCCAGCCGGCCGCCGATATCCACGTGGAGGACATGACCTTGTCCAAGGAGCCGGTGGCGGGCACGCTGCGTGCTTCAACCACGGTGCCGGATCAATTCCTGCTTGCAAGCTTCCAGAAGGCCATTGCGGACCAGTCCGGCTATGACGCTGTGGGCAATCTCGTCGTCACCGCCATCACCGCCAACGACGCCGAGGATGACCTCAACGTCGAATTCGCCGGCGGCTTGGCCACGCTCGCCCTTAAGCCGGAGGTCCGCGACGGCAAGCTTGCCATCAACGCAGAAAATGCATCCCTCTTCGGCTTTGATCTCCCCGGTCAGGCCACAGATGCTATCTCCAATGCCCTGGCAGAAGGCATGGAAGAACAGCTCGCTGGCCAGCAGCTCACCTTCGAATCCGTCGACGTTGGCGCTGGCGAGGTCACCCTCACGATGATTGGACACGACGTGCCGATGAGCGAGCTCGATGCCGCCACTGCGCCGGCACCAGCGTCCACTCCCGCGGGCTAAAGACGCTCAATGGGAAGCTGGGTATCCAGCTTGGGCAAGGTGTCGTCGTCTGACACGACGAGGCACTGATACCCCGCCTGCTCAGCGGTTCGCGCGAGGTCCTCATAGGACAGGGCTGGGTCCGCGGAAAGAATCAGGCCCAAGCGCACGGGCAGCGGGCAAGCCTCGCGAAGGGTGACGAGCTCGGAGAGCAACGAGGTGACGTCACCAAGCACAGCATCCACCGCAACCCACACCTCCGCCGCACCTGACTGCACCGCGAGGCGCGCCTCTGCGGCCTTGACCAAGGAGTGGTGGCGCCCGGTGGGGTAGCCAGCAACAGAAATGATGTGCTCGGCCTCAGCGGCCGCCATGACATGATGCGGCGAGACAACCACGCGCTGGCCGGGCGACTGTGCACGTACCTCCTCAAGGGAGGCCTGAAGAAGACTGCGCATTAGTAGGAGTAATCGCCGTTGATGATGGCCTTGAGCTGTGGGCGCACATCGAACCAGTACACGCCGGTGATGATCGCGCCAATCCAGCTAACAAAGGGCAACGGCAAGTTCATGAGCAGCGCCGATCCTCCCAAAAGGGCTACCCATACCCACTTGTTCTGGCGGTCACCAGCACGGAAGGCATCCTCCCGCGTCAAGGCCGCCAAGACGGCACCGATGAGGGCAAAGATGGACACCGCCATGAAAATGTAGTGCGGTATCCACGCAATGATGTCAAGAAAAGTGTGCATTAATTAGTTCTCGTCGACGATTTCGCCGTCAATAATGTTGTCGTTCTGCTTCGGGGCGTACGGATTACGTGGGCCCTGCGGCTCTTGCGTCCCAGGGCGCTCAGCGCGCTGATCCTTGGCGTTGTTGATAGCTCCCTGCACGCCGTCACGGGTTTCGTTAAAGGCGGTGTTGAAATCCTCACGGGCCTTCACGAAGGACTCCGAGTTGCGGGTCCCCCGTGCTGCGGAGGAGACCGATTCACCCAAGTCCTTCGCGGTGGAGGTCACGCGGTCAATAAAAGATTCTTCCTTCGCAGTGCCATCACCCATGCCTGAGGCATCAGCCGCGCGGGCAATGCGGTCTGCCTGCGCGCTTTGTGCTTGGCGCTGGCGTTCCTCCTTGAAGCGGCCGCCGAAGTCTTTGGCCACATCAAAAGCAGAGCTGCCGGCCTTCTTGATTGAGTCAAATACGGACATGGTCATAACTCCTTGTTAGATACCAAAAAGCAGATGGTTCACAGTGTAGATAACCAGTCCAGCAAGCGCACCCACAACCGTGCCGTTGAGGCGAATAAACTGCAGGTCCTTGCCCACCATGAGCTCAATATTCTGGGAGGCTTCCTCCGCATCCCAACGCTTGATGGTTTCCGGAATAATCGCGATAATCTCCGGCGCGAATTTCTCCACTGCGTAGCGCGCGGCCTTATCGACCAGCTCGTTGGCTTGGGCTAGGAACTCGGAATCCTCCAACAGGCGGTGCGCCAGTTCCTTCACCTTGGCGGTGATCTTCTGGCGCAGGAAGGACTCCGGGTCGGTGAGTTGCTCAATGAGCGTGGAGGAGACCGTCGCCCGCATCGCAGCCGGTGCCTTCTGTGCCTGCTCGGAGGCCAGCATCTCCTGCTTAATGCCCTCAATGCGCCCGCGCATGTCCTCGTCCCACTGCAGGTCCGAAGCCAGCTTGGACAGGTTGCGGCGAATGGCTAGGCGGGCCTCGTGGTTGCCGTTGCGGCGAACCTCATCGGCGAATTCCACGAGTTCAGCGTAGACCTTCTCCCCCACCATCTCGCGGGCAAAGCGCGGCGCCCAGCTGGGCATGCGCTCATCAATGGCAGTGACCACTGTGGATTCCATGCCAAGAATCTTGCCGTGTGCCCACTCAATGAGGTCATCCTCCAGCGGCCGCGCCTTGCCGTCCGCAATGTAGCCTTCCAGCAGCCTACCCAGCGGCGGCCCCCACTCGGGTTCTGCCAGACGGTCCATCACTTGGGTCTTAATGAAGTGCTCCGCCTCCGCCGCATCCAAATCCGATACGACACTGGCCGCACGCTGCCCAATCCATGCGGAGACCTCCTCGGCCTTGCCTGGCTCCACGCCCTGGTGCGCCAGCCACAGCGGTATCTCTGCCTCCCGCACCTTGGCGCTGAGTGCATCCGCGGTGAGGAAGTTCTCCTCCACGAAGTCCTTGAGCGCATCACCCACGCGGTCCTTGTTGTTCGGGATGAGCGCCGTGTGCGGGATGGGTAGGCCCATCGGACGGCGGAACAGGGCGGTCACGGCGAACCAGTCCGCCAGTCCACCGACCATGCCTGCCTCCGCCGCTGCGCGTACGTAGCCCACCCAGACGGGAGCCCCGCTTGCCGACGCCTGCCACCACGAGCACCCCAAAAAGATCACCGCCGCACCAATCAGGAAGGACAGCGCAATCGCCTTCCAACGGCGCAGGTCCGCCCGGCGGGCCTCCTGGTTTCCTGGCTGCGGCACAAACGACGTCTGCGACGCCGACGTTTCCTGCGCCGGCTCAAGCCCTGCGTCTGCGCGGTGCGTCATGGGTGGTTCTCCTTAGTGTTTCGAAGACGGAGTGAAGCTTCGCCCTATAACACTAGTGTGCCTGCCGGACACGCTCGATAAGCTATCGCTGCCGGCCTTGCTCTGCATGCAGATTTACGACGTGCATCGAACGCCTACTCCGAAGCGCGCTCGCATAAATGCCAGCTATGAATGCCCTGTGCCCCGGTTCTACATGGCCCCTTGTTGTTCCCCAAGGGGGTTCGGAACCAATCTAGAAATAGACCAACGTCTACTCTGTGCAATTTCTCCTTGCTCCTTGCGGAAGCGGCCGATAAGCTTAAAGCGAAATGATTAATAAGGAGAAAGCCATGGCTTGCTCGTTATCAGTTGAAAAGCTTGCCGAGTCCACTGTGGGACCGTTTTCCCATGCAGGTAATTCGGCCCTACATCCAAATACCGACGCGTAGTGAAAGCAAACAAGATGCATGTCCCATTGTCTCGATCCCTGATTCCCCTCGGAATCGTAGTAGTTGCAGCAGGGTTCCTCGCGTTCGGTGTTATCAACCTAACGAATTTTCTATGGGTAACGGGAATCCAGGTGGCGGCATCTGCCATTCTTTTCATGGTTGCATTAGTAGGAGCCAAAAATGATAAGAGGAAGCAGCACGAAGATACTTCTCGTTAGTGCGTACAGTTAACAGCACAGTGTGATCGATCGAAGCTTATTGCAGCTTTTGACGTCGCCAAGCGCCCAGCTCCCTGCCTTCTTCTTTGTAATTCCCCTCCCGCACACCTAGCCCGAAACGCCAGCAACCCCCACCTCCTCACATGGTCTCCCATGTGTTTGGAGGTGGGGGTTGTTGCGGCAGTACAGAAACTTAGGCGCTCAACGTCCTAGGAGGTGCCTAGTTGATGCGGCCGGTTTCTTTGCGGTACTGGCGGTAGTAGCGGCGACCGAAGTGTACAGCGCCGAAGGCCAAGACAGCGACGACAACGAGGGAGATAGCACCCACGATGATGTTCATCTGGTAGTCAGCGCCGGCGATGCCCTGCGGGTACTGCCAGGTGCCGAGGCCCCAGATGAGGATGCCAGCTGCCGGCAGGAGCGAGAGAATCAGGCCCATGCCTACCCACGTGGAGGTACGCAGCAGAGAAGAGTGCGGTGCACCGTAGGACACGGGGTCGTAACCCTCGATGTAGGAGTCCTGAATCTTGCCGGAGAACTCCGGGTAGGTCTCGCTGTGGTGATCAGCTACTGCCGGGTTGAGGTCGCTCATGGCTGAAACTTTCTCTCGTTCCTGTTAATCCTGTGAATGACTATAGCTTAGTCGTCCTTGCCGCGGAAAGCAGCCCGTGCACGTTCGCGGGTAACCGCGGAAACCGCGGTCAGCGGCACACCAGCCGGGCACACGTCGGCGCACTCGCCGTAGAGCGAGCAGTGACCGAAGTTCTGCTCCAGATCGTCCACCATGTTGCGTGCACGGCGGCCACGCTCTTCCTTGCCCAGCGGCATGAGGGAGAGGTGAACCAGCTTGGCGCCGGTAAACAGGTGGGCAGCACCGTTCGGGCAGGATGCCACGCAGGCACCACAACCGATGCAGGCGGCGTGATCCAGTGCGTACTCGGAGGTCTGGTGGTTGACGTGCAGGGTATCAGCGTCCGGTGCGGTACCAGCGTCCATGGAGACGTAGCCACCCTGCTCCATGACATGGTCCAGCTTGGCGCGGTCCACGATCATGTCCTTAATCACCGGGTAAGCAGCGGAGCGGAAAGGCTCCAGCTTGACGGTGTCGCCGTCCTTGAACTGGAACAGGCGCTGCTGGCAGGCCGGGGTGTTCTGGCCCGGGCCGTGCGGGCGGCCGTTGACCAAGAGGCCACAGGTGCCACAGATGCCCTCACGGCAGTCAGATGCGAATGCGAACGGCTCCTTGCCAGCTTCAATGAGGCCTTCATTGACGTGGTCGAGCAACTCCAGGACAGACATCTGCTCGGCAGCGTCGTCAACCTGTACGGTCTCGAACTTACCTTCTTGCGTCGGTCCGGCTTGACGCCAGATCTCAAGTGTCAGTTTCATTACTTGTAGTTCCTTGTCATCAGCGGGATCGAATCAAAGTACAGCGGCTCAGCATGGCGGATGAATTCGCCTTCAGCAGCGCCCGGCTCCCATGCGGAGACGAAGCACCAGTTCTCATCATCACGCTCGGCCTCGCCGTCCTCGGTGAGGTGGTCCTCGCGGAAGTGAGCACCACAGGACTCGTCGCGGTCGAGGGCGTCAACACACATGAGCTCGCCCAGGTCGATGTAGTCAGCGACGCGGAGGCCGTACTCGAGAACCTGGTTCATGTCGTTAACGTCACCCGGGATGCGAACGTTGGCCCAGAAGTCCTCGCGCAGGGCGCGGATCTTCTCGATGGCGACCTTAAGGTCCTCAACGTTACGGGACACACCGCAACCCCAGTACAGGATGTCACCGAGCTGACGGTGGTAGTAGGCCGGGCCATGCGGATCATTACCGCTAACCGTCATGAGGCGCTCGATACGTGCCTGTGCACGAGCAATGGTCTCAGCAGCTTCGGCGGAATCCTCTGCCAGCTTCTCCTCGCCGAGGTGGTCAGCCAGGTAGTTCGGGATGGTAAACGGCAGGGTGAACCAGCCGTCAACAGAAGCAGACAGCAGCGAGTTGGCGCCCAGGCGGTTAGCACCGTGGTAGGTCCAGGAGCACTCACCAGCAGCGAAGAGGCCGTCGATGGTGGTCATCTCGTTGAAGTCGGTCCACAGGCCACCCATGGTGAAGTGGCAGGTCGGAGCAATACGCATCGGCGTCTCGTACGCCGACTCACCAATGGCCTCTTCGTACATTTCGATGAGGTTAGAGTAGCGCTCACGGATCTTGTCCTGGCCCAGACGCTCAATAGCGTCGCGGAAGTCCAGGTACACCGAGTTGTGCAGCGGTCCAACGCCCAGGCCCTTGTTGATCTGCTGGGAGATGGCACGGGATGCCACGTCACGCGGGACGAGGTTACCGAAGGCCGGGTAGCGGCGCTCCAGGAAGTAGTCGCGCTCCTCTTCCGGAATCTCATTGGCCGGACGGTCATCCTTCTCCTTAATCGGAGACCAGATGCGGCCGTCGTTACGCAGGGACTCGGACATGAGGATGGTCTTGGACTGCCACTCGGAGTTGACCGGCAGGCCAGTCGGGTGGAACTGGATGAACGCCGGGGAGGCCAGGTAAGCACCGTTCTCGTAGGCGCGCATCATGGCGCCAGCGTTGGAGTTCTTGGCCAGCGTGGACATGTGGTACACGTTGCCGTAACCACCGGTACCGAGGATAACTGCGTGGCCGGTGAAGGCCTTGAGCTCGCCAGTAATGAGGTTGCGGGTCACGATACCGCCGGCACGCTTCTTGCCGCCATCGTTGTAGGTAATGATGTCCTGCAGGTCGTGGTGAGCAAAGAGCTCCACGTTGCCCAGGCCAATCTGGCGGTACAGCGCAGAAGTGGTGGACAGCTGCAGCTGCTGACCTGTTTGACCACGGGTGTAGTAGGTACGGGAGACCTGGACACCACCAAAGGAACGGGTAGCCAGGGTGCCGCCGTACTCGCGAGCGAACGGAGCGCCGATGGCGTTCATGTGGTCGATGACGCGGATGGACTCGGTGGCCAAGCGCCAGCAGTCGGACTCGCGGCAGCGGTAGTCGCCGCCCTTCACGGTGTCCTTGGTGTGGCGGTAAGCGGAGTCGTTATCCACCTTCTTGTGGCGGGAGGAGTTCACACCACCCTGCGCAGCAATGGAGTGCGCACGGCGCGGTGAATCGTGGTAGGTGAAGACCTTTACCTTGTAACCGAGCTCGCCCAGCGCGGCCGCAGCAGAACCAGCAGCCAGGCCGGTACCCACAACGATGATTTCGAACTTGCGGCGGTTCAGCGGGGAGACAAGCTCCATGTGGTCCTTCTGGTAGCTCCACATGTCCTTCATCGGGACGCCGTGCGGCTCGTGGGACTCCAGGATGCGGCCCGGCTTGACGCCCGGGACGACGGACTGCGGGTGCGAGAAGTTAGGGTGCTCGCGCTTCAGATCAGTGTTCGCGTTCGCATTCTCGTTTGCGTTCGCGGCAGACACGGGATTCGCGTTAGTCATGGGTTCAAAACTCCTTTAGCTGACCCAGCCCAGGGCGACGGACAACGGCATAACGATGTTTGCCAGGCACACAACGGCCGGAACGACGTACGCCAGGATGACAAAGACCTCGCGCCACTTAGCACCAGTGATGCCCAGGTCAGACGCAGCAAGGCGAATGCCGTGGGTGAGGTGCAGGAAGAGGCAGAGCATAGCGACGACGTAGATGATGGTCACCGGCCAGCGCGAGAAGGTAGCAATCATGTTGGCCTTCACCGCGCCGTGGACGAATGCCTCCGGGGCCACCGGCTGCACACCCATGGTCAAGTCCAGGATGTGGAAAATGATGAAGAGAAGCAGCACGATGCCGGTAACCAGCATGGTCTTGGTGGCAAAGGAGTCCAGTCCGCCCATGAGGTTGGTGCGTTTGAACTTGCCACGAGCTGCCTTGGAGCGAGCCGTCAGGGCGAAGGCGCCGTAGATGTGAGCGATAACGCAGGCAAGCAGCACAATGCGGATAATCCACAGCATGTGACCGTGCGGGATCAGCGGAGCACCGAGGTCGCGCAGGAATGCACCGTACTCATCAAGGTGCACCACGCCGTTCTCGTCCGGCAGGTACAGCTTCAGGTTTCCAGCCATGTGGCCCACTACGAAGAGGGCAAAGAACAGGCCGGTAATAGCCATCGTCAGTTTCAAAGCCCAGGACGGAATTCCCGGCTTAGGACGAATCGTTTCATTAGTAATGCGGCCGTGAGCGAGAGCTTCACGGTCAGGATTTTTTACAGACATGACACCTCCATAGTCGTCCTTACCTTACGCAGGCCTTCGCGCTGGCCACTACTCAAATCCCCACCAGATGGTGACACCTACCCACACTCACTCCACCCGCAGAAACTACCTGAGGTATGGATCACCTAAGTTACGCATGAGGTTATGCCGCTTTACCTTGATCACTTCCCTTTACGCAA
Source organism: Corynebacterium sp. FDAARGOS 1242 (assembly GCF_016889985.1). Lineage (NCBI taxonomy): Bacteria > Bacillati > Actinomycetota > Actinomycetes > Mycobacteriales > Corynebacteriaceae > Corynebacterium > Corynebacterium sp. FDAARGOS 1242. Next base: position 2,108,913 of record NZ_CP069568.1, read on the forward strand.
TATTGACATTGCGTAAACATTTGACCTGTGAGACATTGCTCACAGCATGTTGCGCGAGTGACGAACCCACCCCTTTAGGTGTCAAACTTTCGCATGAGGTACACGCCTACACCTAAGCCCCCACTCCATGCGAATACCCCCGCTTCGCAGCAGAGTTAAAATACTTCACACATTATTTGCAAAACTATTGTTATGACCGAAAGGCAATAGGTAACCTAGCTCACATGAGTAAGACATACGTGGGTTCACGCCTTCGCCAGCTGCGCCGCGAACGCGACCTCAGCCAAGCCTCCCTCGCCGCTACGCTGGGACTTTCCGCTAGCTATGTAAACCAGATCGAGCACGATGTGCGCCCCCTTACCGTGCCGGTCCTTCTCCGCATCACTGAAGTATTTGGCGTCGACGCCACCTTCTTCTCCCGCGATGATGACTCGCGCCTGCTCGCAGAAATTCAGGATGTCGTTCAAGATCAGGAGATTTGCCCCTCCCCCGTTGAACTTCAGGAACTCTCCGAGCTGGTGTACAACCACCCCACTGTTGCTCGCACACTCGTGGATATTCACCGGCGTTACCGCAATATCCGCGACAAGCTCTCGCTTGCGACAGATTCCCGCCGCTCCGATGGAAGCCAAGCCCTGTCAATGCCCCACGACGAGGTTCGTGACTTCTTCTACGCTCGCCAGAATTACCTAGACGAGCTCGACATCCACGCCGAAGTAATGGCCAACGAACTTGGCGTAGCGCCATTTCATATTCGCGATATTGAGAAAGTCCTCGGGGAGAGGCTCGCCTCCCAGCACGGCGTAGAAATCATTACCACTGACCGCATGGACGGCACCCTGCACCGCTTCGATAGTGAAACCGGTACGTTCCGCTTAGCTAGTCGTCTCAGTGTGGGGCAGCGCGCCTTCCGCATGGCCGCCGAACTTGGCTTCCTCGAAGCCGGTTTACTCATTGACAGCCTCGTGGATGAAGAACCGTTTACCTCAGACGCATCCATTAACTTGGCCAAGCGCGGTATCGCCAACTACTTCGCTGCCGCAACACTATTGCCATATGGCCTTATTCATACTGAAGCGGAACAGTCCGGCTACGACGTGGAGTACCTGTGCAATGTATTCGGCGTGGGTTACGAAACTGTTGCCTCACGCCTCTCCACTCTCCAGCGCCCCAACGAGCGTGGAATTCCGTTTACCTTCGTACGCGTGGACCGCGCAGGCAACATGTCCAAGCGGCAGTCCGCCACGGGTGTACACTTTTCCAACTCCGGCGGCACGTGCCCCCTGTGGAACGTTTACGAATCTTTCTCACGCCCTAACACCATCTCCCGCCAGCTGGCGCAGATGCCGGATGGCCGTAGTTATCTATGGATTTCTCGGACGGTGAGCTACCCGCAAGGCCGCTTTGGCGATACCAACAAACTGTTTGCCATTGGCTTGGGTTGCGAAGCCCGTCATGCTGACCGCACCGTCTATGCCGAGGGCCTCAACTTAGAAGATCTGTCCGCCGCCACCCCGATTGGCGCCGGCTGCCGTACCTGCCCCCGGCAGAATTGCGCCCAGCGCGCCTTCCCAGCAATCAACGAGGATCTGGTTATTGACGCTCACCGTTCTGCTATTGCCCCCTATTAGCTAGGAAGTCGTAATTCCGCATATTTCCCTGCCCCAACCCCGAATTAAAATGGTCATACTTTACACCGTAAACAAGGAAGAATTAAAAGGGCTGGGGAGGACTCTCCACTTGACAGTTTTTGGATGACACGCATTGAACGGCAGGCGAGCCCTGCAACTTACCCGCGTGACCTGCACACATAGCCATCACTATCCGGCCTATTTCAGCTAGATCACATGTTTTTAAAGCTTTTCACAGCGAAAACTCGTCGATCTTGACACCGTAAAGCGTCTATAGTGGTCTGCGAACCGTTAAACACTTCCAGAAAGGATTTTTATTATGAGCAGCTTCGGAAAAGGCGCACTTGGTCAGGTTTGGCAGCTCCTCATCACCGTCGTGAGCGCACCGTTCGTACTGTCCTCCAACCTTTTCAAGTAAGAAGGACACATTGAGGTGCTTCGGCACCACAGCGGCATAACAACAAACTCCCCCTCACCTCCGATTCCTATCGGGATGAGGGGGAGTTTGTGCGTTGCCTGACCCCCGCCAGCGCCGCCTCGTCCGAGCCGGGGTGGACCGGCCCAAGCTAGACGCGCTGAGCGGAAGATTGACCGCTCATTTAGAGGTTGATCATGTAGCCGCCGATGCCCTCGGCAGCTTCCTTCATGGCCTCGGAGAGAGTCGGGTGGGTGTGGACGTTGCGTCCGATTTCTTCAGCGGTGAGGTCGAAGCGCTGCGCGAGGGTCAGCTCCGGAAGCAGCTCAGACACGTTGGAGCCAACCATGTGGCCGCCAATGAGCTCACCGAACTCACCATCGGCAATGAGCTTCACAAAGCCAGCGGTCTCGTTGAGGCCCGCTGCCTTACCGTTAGCGGAGAACGGGAAGGTCGCAACCTTGATGTCGCGGTCAGCGAACTTCTCACGGGCCTGCTCTTCGGTGTAGCCGAAGGAGGCAACCTGCGGGTTGCAGAAGGTGGCGCGCGGCATGTTCATGTAATCACCAAGCAGCTGGGTCTCAGCGCCGGCGATGACCTCGGCAGCGACAACGCCCTGCGCCTCAGCCACGTGGGCGAGCTGCAGCTTCGCGGTGACGTCACCGATGGCATAGATGCCATCAACGTTGGTGCGCATGTAGTCGTCGATAGCAATAGCGCCGCGCTCAGTGAGCTCAACGCCGGTGTTCTCTAGGCCGAAGCCTTCGGTGCGCGGGGCGAAGCCGATGGAGACCATGCAGCGATCTACGGTGAGGGTATCGGTCTTGGAGCCGTCCTTGGACTCCACCTCAACGGTGACGTTGTCGCCGTTGTCCTTGATTGCGGTGGTCTTGTAGCCGGTCAGGAGCTTCACGCCGAGCTTCTTGTATTCCTTGGCAATGGCCTTGGAAACATCCTTGTCCTCGTTCGGCAGAACGCGGTCCATGAACTCCACGATGGTCACGTCCACGCCGTAGTTGGCCAGAACGTAGGCAAACTCCATGCCAATGGCGCCAGCGCCGACAATCACCATGGAGTCCGGAGCGTCGTCGTTAAGAATCTGCTCCTCGAAGGACACAATGTTGCCGCCGATTTCCACGCCCGGGAGGGAGCGAACGACGGAACCGGTGGCGATGATGCAGTTATCAAAGGTAACGGTCTTACCCTTGTCATCACCCTCGGTGATCTCAATGGTCTTAGCGTCCTTGAACGAGCCGAGACCGTTAATCTCCGTAATCTTGTTCTTCTTCATCAGGTAGTGCACGCCCTTGACGATGCCCTCAGAAACCTTACGGGAGCGCTTGTGCGCTACGCCGAAGTCGAAGGAGACATCGCCGGAGATACCGAAGGCCTTGGCCTCGTGGTTAAAGGTGTGCGCAACCTCTGCGTTCTTGAGCAGCGCCTTGGAGGGGATGCAGCCCACGTTGAGGCAGACACCGCCCCAGTACTGCTTCTCAATAACAGCAACCTTCTTGCCCAGCTGGGCAGCGCGGATGGCGGACACGTAGCCGCCGGGGCCCGCGCCGAGTACTACAACGTCAAAATGTTCATTAGTCACGCCCTACAGAATACGGAACTTTGTGCCTGATGTCTCACCACCCCCACGATGTGTGGGGTGACGTGAACGGCAACACGGCAGTGAAAGGCAAGAGGCATCGCAGGGCCCAGCCCTTATGTCGGTTTTAACCCCACCCGTGGGGAAGAGCCGGATCAGAAAAGCCCTCACCCACGTGAGATGTGGGTGAGGGCTGACGTTGTGCGGCGCCCTTTAGAAGAGGCCCCAGTCCAGTGCGGCCTTCGAGGACGTGGAGGAACCGGAGTGGACAAACTGGCCCAGCACCTGGTTGATGGCGACGAGAATGGTGTCAAAGAAGTTCATTGCTCTGCTTTCTATTGGCTTAAGGGAGTCTCATGCGGCTAGGTTCCGCAGCGCGGCGGCATCGCGGACGTAGTCACAGCATCTAGCACCACTAGCGAATGAGACGCCCGCGGCGTTACATGACGCGTGACAGTGCGCGTGAAGATTATGACACGGTTTTAACTTCAATACCACCAATAACTCCAATAACTTGGTAAGTTTAAACTCGTTACCCTCATCTTGAGGGTGCGGATTTACCCTTCTGCCTGCACAGTTGCAGATTCTCGAAGGGAATATCCAGAGCATCTTTTAGACTTGCCCTACATTCCGCTCATCACTTAGAAAGCGAGACCCTATGAAGTTCGCGCGCTCTCTCACGACGCTAGCAGCGGCCTCCGCCCTTGCCCTCGGCGCCGTGACCTCCCCTATCGCCAGCGCATCCGATGTCACCCCGGAGCAGATTCGCGGCGAGGCAACGCCGTCCACCATTTCTGAACTCGATGTCTACGGCGAAATTGAGGAGTACCTCCCTAAGAATGACGCCGGTCAGCGCCTTCCTTCCCGCGAGGAGTATGAGGCCTCCATCGGAAAGAATGTGATGTTCAAGGACGTCAACATCAACAAGATTCCAGACGAAAAGCAGTGGCTGGGCTTCATCTTGAAGTACGCCGATTACCGCCAGAACGTCAAGGCGCTCAACGCTACTGCGCCAGCCATGGACCGCCAGGTGCCGCTGGCTGTCGTTACTCCGGACGGAACGTTCGATTCCTCCCGCCCTACCCTCTACCTGCTCAACGGAGCTGGTGGCGCTGAACAGGGTATGGACTGGTTGACGTCCACTGCGGGCCAGGACCTGGATCCGAACAAGGACGGAATCCAGGATCTAGATGATTACTACGGCGACCGCAACGTCAACGTCGTTATCCCACAAGCGGGCGCCTTCTCCTACTACACCGATTGGCTCAGCTCACCGAATAGCGGCTATTTCAAGGGCCCACAGAAGTGGGAAACCTTCCTGACCAAGGAACTTCCGGGACCGCTCGAGGAGCACATCAACGCTAACGGCAAGCGCGGCATCGCAGGCATGTCCATGTCCGCCACGTCCTCTCTGGTGCTGGCTCAGCACAACCCGAATTTCTACGACGCCATCGGCTCCTACTCTGGCTGTGCGGCAACCTCGACCCCGCTGCCCAATTTCTACACGCAGCTCACCGTGAACCGCGGTGGCGGAAGCACCACGCAGATGTGGGGCCCGAAGGGCGGGGACTACAACCGCTACAACGATGGCCTCATCAACGCCACGAAGAACAACATGGGCAATTCCCAGGTCTATGTCTCTGCAAACTCTGGCCTCGCCGGCGCAACCGACATGGGTTCGTCCAAGATTGAGCGATTGGGCTCTGCCCAGGCCTTCAAGTCCTCCTCGACGCTGGTGATTGAAGGTGGCGTCATTGAGGCAGCCATGAATGCTTGTACCCACGACCTGCAGTCCAAGTTCAACCGCGAAGGCATCAACGCAGACTTCAACTTCCGCGAGACCGGTACGCACTCGTGGCCAGGCTGGCTCGATGACATCAACTCCTCGTGGCCTACCTTTGCCCGCGCTTTCGATCTTCCGGTGGAGCCGGTGAGCGGCGGGACGTCGGACAGCGCGGTGAATGCACCGGCTGCCAAGGACGCTGAGGCGGAGGCTGAGACGGAGTCTGAGGCAGATACCGTCGACAATGCTGACGCTGAGTCGGACGCTAACGCCAAGGCGGAAGATACCGATAAGAAAAATACGGACAAGGCTGCGGCAGAGGCAGACCCTGCTGCCCCCGCTGACTCCTTGCCGGTCGACTCTGAAACAGCCCCGAAGGTCGACCCCGAAGCCACTGAGCAGTAAGCTCAACTCGCCATAACAATTGTCGAATAAGGATCCCCATGAAGCGTCTTAGCTCTCTTCTCGCCGCCGGCGCGCTCACCGCAGCCGCGCTGGTCAGCCCCGTCGCGGGTGCCGCCACCCTGAAGCCGCAGGAGGTTGCGGGTGATGCCGCACTGTCCACCGTGTCGGACCTAGAGCCTAATCCCGAGGTAGAGGGCCAGAAGTGGTACGACCGCTACAAGGATGATCCGCGCCTGCTGAAGCTGCAGGCCACGTCGCCGTCCATGAACGGCCGCGTTATTCCGCTGGCCGTTATTCCGGCAAAGAACCCGGACCGCCCCACCATCTACCTGCTCAACGGCGCTGGCTCTGCCGAGCAGGACACGGACTGGCTGGCCAACTCTAATGTGGTGGACTTTTACGCGGACAAGGACGTCAATGTGGTTATTCCACAGTCAGGCGCGTTCTCCTACTACACCGACTGGCAGGAAGACCCGAATGGCAAGTACCTCAAGGGCCCACAGAAGTGGGAAACCTTCCTAACCAAGGAGCTTCCGGGACCACTGGAGCAGCGCCTCAACGCGAACAACAAGCGCGCCATTGCCGGCATGTCCATGTCCGCCACGTCCTCACTGCTGCTGGCGCAGCACAATCCGGGTTTCTATGACGCTGCGGGTTCCTTCGCAGGATGTGCCGCTACCGCTTACCCGTTGGAGTACGAGTTCCTGCGCGTCACCGTCAACCGTGGCGGTGCACAGCCGGAGCAGATGTGGGGCCCGATGGGTTCGCCGTACAACCGCTACAACGATGCCCTGATGAACTCGGAGAAGCTGCGCGGAACCGACCTGTACATTTCTTCCGCGAGCGGCCTGGCCGGTGAGAAGGACACCCCGTCCTACTGGATAAACAAGGGCTACAACCCAGCGGCAGCCTTCGTTGGCTCTGCTCAGCTACAGGTGGAGGGTGGCGTCATTGAGGCCGGCGTCAACCACTGCACCCACATGCTCAAGGCGAAGCTGGATAAGCAGAACATTCCAGCCACCTACAACTTCCGCAACGTGGGTACCCACTCCTGGCCGGGCTGGACCGACGATCTGGAGAAGTCTTGGCCTACGTTTGAGGCGGCCTTCAACTCCTAAGCTTTCTGTGGAGGCCTTCACGAAGAACCCTAAGCTTTTCGGTCTTGCGGGATAAGGGCGGTAGGATAGCGGCATTATGAAGCTGCTCTCCACCGCCCTTTCGCATATCACCGCCGCTCACGGAACCGCCGCGCACACTCGGGATAGCTATACGGGAGTGGACTTCAACGTCGGGTTTGAGGTTACCCATTATGATTTGGACCTGACCTACCGCGTGGAGCCCAACATGCTCCAAGGCACCGCGGTACTGCATATCCGCGCATTGGAAGAGCTGGATAAGCTCACGTTGGATCTCGGTGGAGCCATGGTTGCTCGCCGCGTTACCGCGAAAAATGCCCCGCGCGTGGCCCGTCACCGCTTGTCCGCCGGAAAGCTGCGCTTGAGTTTTGCGGACACCATCGCGGAAGACCAAGAATTCGAGTTGCATATCCGCTATGGTGGCTCCCCGCGCCCGCTGCGCACGCCGTGGGGCGAGATTGGGTGGGAGGAGACTGATTCCGGCTCGCTCGTCGCAAGCCAGCCTAACGGCGCACCGAGCTGGTTCCCGTGTGATGACACCCCTGGCGAGAAGGCCACCTTCGATATCCGCATCACCGCGGATGATCCTTTCATCGTGATCTCCAACGGCACGCTGGTCTCCCGCCGCCGTTCGGGTGGTTCCATGACGCGCTGGCACTACCGCGTGGCGCACCCGATGGCGACGTACCTCGCCACAGTGCAGGTAGGCGAGTACATGGAAATCACCCTCGGCCGCAACGTCCGCGCTTGGGCCCCAGCCCGCCTGAAGCAGCTGGTGCTGGATGAGTTTGCTCAGCAGCAGGAGATGCTGGACTTCTTCTCCGGTCTCTTTGGCGAGTATCCCTTCCCCGACTACCAGGTTGTCATCACCGATGATGAGCTGGAAATCCCGCTGGAGGCCCAAGGCCTGTCCATCTTCGGATCCAACCACGTCAAAGGTGATCACGTCTTCGAGCGCCTCATCGCTCATGAGCTTTCCCACCAGTGGTTCGGCAACTCCGTAGGTCTGCGTGAGTGGAAGGATATTTGGCTCAATGAGGGCTTTGCCTGCTACAGCGAGTGGCTGTGGCGCGAGCATGCCCATGGCCGCCCGGCGCATGACTCTGCACGTTCGCATTACCAGGTGTTGGCCCGCAAACGGCAAGACATTGTTCTGAGTGACCCGGGCACGCGCGACATGTTTGATGACCGTGTCTATAAGCGCGGCGCGCTGACCGTCCATGCGCTGCGCCGCCTGTTGGGTGATGAGATCTTCTTCCTCACGGTTCGTGAGTACCTCTCCGCCGCACAGCATTCCACGGTGACCCCGGAGGACCTCATCAGCCGTCTGCGTGCGGTGGCTGTTGATCCCGCTGCCGTGGACGCTCTCCTGGATGAGTGGCTTAACCACGAGGCGCTGCCTAAGTTCCCGGCCTAAAACTGTGCTGCCATGCCCTACACTTGAGCACCATGCGCAGAATGCTTGTCACCGGTGGTGCCGGTTTTATTGGGGCAAACTTCGTCAGACTCGTGGCCCAGCAGCGGCCAGAGGTGGAGATTACTGTCCTCGATAAGCTCACCTACGCGGGTAACCGCGCCAACCTCGCCGGCGTGGATGCCACGCTGGTGGTAGGTGATGTGGCGGATGAGGGGGTCGTCGATAAGCTCGTGGCCCACGCCGATGTCGTCGTCCACTTCGCCGCCGAGTCCCACAATGACAACTCCTTGCGGGATCCTTCGCCCTTCCTGCACACCAACGTCATGGGCACGTTTGTGTTGCTTGAAGCCTGCCGCCGGCACGATGTGCGCTTCCACCACGTCTCTACCGATGAGGTCTTCGGGGACCTAGAGATTGGCGCGGATACGTACTTCACGGAGGAGACTCCGTATAGCCCGTCGTCGCCGTATTCGGCCACAAAGGCCGGCTCGGATCACCTGGTGCGCGCGTGGGTACGCAGCTTTGGGCTGCGGGCAACCATATCGAACTGTTCCAATAATTACGGCCCCTACCAGCACATTGAGAAATTCATCCCGCGGCAGATCACTAATCTGCTTGTGGACCAACCGGCCAAGCTTTATGGCACGGGCGAGCAGGTGCGGGATTGGATTCACGTGGATGACCACAACGAGGCCGTACTCGCCATTCTGGACCGCGGGCAGATTGGTGAGACCTATAACATCGGCGCCGACCAGGAGGATACCAATAACCGCCAGGTTATCGAGATGATTTGCGAGCTCATGGGGGCTACGGACAACGGCCATGCGCGCTTTGAGCACGTTGCGGATCGTCCGGGCCATGACCAGCGCTACGCCATGGACGCCAGTAAGCTGCGCCGCGAGCTGGGATGGACCCCGCGTTATACGGACTTGCGGGAGGGCCTCGCCGCCACCATCGAGTGGTACCGCGCCAACGAAGAGTGGTGGCGCGCGGGCAAGGAAGAAGTCGAAGCCAACTACGCCAAACAAGGACAGTAAAGAACAATCATGAAGGTGCAGACAACGGCCATCGAGGGCCTGTTCATTGTGGAGCTCGACGTCCACGGCGATAACCGCGGCTGGTTCAAGGAGAACTGGCAGCGCGAAAAGATGGTGGCGGCCGGCTTGCCGGATTTCCAGCCGGTGCAAAATAACGTCTCCTTCAACGCGGAAAAGGGTGTCACGCGCGGCCTACATGCGGAGCCCTGGGATAAGTTCGTCTCCGTGGCGTCTGGCCGGGTGTTCGGCGCATGGTGCGATCTGCGCGAGGGCTCAGCCACCTTTGGCCAGCTGGTGACCCACGAGATTGGCCCCGACACGGCCGTGTTCGTCCCGCGTGGGGTGGCCAACGGATTCCAAGCGCTAGAGCCGTGCGCCTACTCCTACCTGGTCAATGACCACTGGTCCCCGGATGCGGAATACACCTGCGTCAACCTGGACATGGTGGACTGGCCGCTGGCGCCGACGGAAATCTCCGACAAGGACAGGGACCACGCCGCGCTTGGCGACGTCTCCCCCATGCCCCCTCGCCGCATCCTCGTCACCGGCTCAGGCGGGCAGCTGGGCCGCGCACTGCAGAAGTTCCTGCCCTCCGCTGGTCTGGGCCAGGTGGAGTTCTGTTCTCACTCGGACTTCGACATCACCCACCCGCCTGCCCGTCCGTGGAAGCAGTATTCCGCCATCATCAACTGCGCAGCTTATAACGACGTCAACGGCGCGGAGGACAATCGCGCCTCGGCCTGGGCAGTCAACGCTGATGCGCCAGCGAATCTCGCGCGCATTGCCGCGGAGAACAATCTCACCTTGGTGCACGTCTCCAGCGACTACATCTTCGATGGCTCCACTGAGGTCCACGACGAAGAGGAAATGCCCTCGCCGCTCTCGGCCTACGGGGCGTCGAAAGCCGCGGGCGATACCGCCGCGCAAACCGCTCCGCGCCACTATGTCATCCGCACCTCGTGGGTCTTTGGCGATGGCGCGAACTTCATGGCCACGATGCGCTCGCTGGCGAATAAGGGAGTCAAGCCCTCCGTCATTCACGATCAGCGCGGACGCCCCACCTTTGCCGAGGACCTGGCCAAGGGCATCATCCACCTGCTCAAGACTCATGCCGAGTACGGGGTGTACAACATCTCCAACTCCGGCGACGTGGTGGGCCGCGATGAGATTGCCATGGCCGTCTTCACCGGCGTGGGCCAGGATCCCGCCGATGTCACGCCGGTCAGCACCGAGCGCTACCGCGAGATCGCCGGGCCCGAGGCTCCCCGCCCGAAGGAGTCCACTTTCGATCTATCCAAGATTGAAGCCACCGGCTTCAAACCCATGAATTGGCGGGCCGCTTTGGCCCTCTACCTGGGACTTTACCCAGCATAACACTCAACATAACACTTAACTTCCCACGTGTTATGTTATGTGTTATGTTGAGTGGCATGTAGAAAGAAAGGCCTGCTCATGACCCCAACGGAGCTCGATGAGTTGATTGCGCAGCTGCGCGTTATCGGCAGCAATAAACAGTCCGTAGAAGTGAAGTCCGCTGTGGGCAAGGACGTGCTCTCTACCCTGAGCGCCTTCGCCAATGGCACCGGCGGCACACTCATCGTTGGCCTATCAGAGGACGATGGCTTCACGCCCATGAAGAACTTCTCCGCGTCCACAGCCCAAGATCAACTAGAAACCCGCTGCCAACAGCTCATCCCTCCGGTTCGCCCCAATATCGACATCATTGAGTTCGAAGGCAGCACAGTACTTGTTGCAGCCATTGATGAACTCCCCGCCCGCGACAAGCCCTGCTATGTTTCCGAACGCGGCTTGTATAAGGGCAGCTATATTCGCACAGGTGATGGCGATACACGGCTCTCGCAGTACGAGGTGAACCGGCTCGTTGAGGAGCACACCCAGCCCACGTGGGACGAGGAGGCAATCCCTGACTCCTCCCTAGACGATATCGAGGGCGCAACCCTCGATGCATTTCTTGCAGTACAACGAGAACGCCGACCCAAGACCTTTGCCAATGGGCATGACACAGCGTTGAGACGTTTGCGCATCCTCAAGGACGGCCACCCAACCCTGGCTTCCCTACTCGTGATGGGAGATTACCCTCAGGAGTTCTTCCCCCGACTCACCGTGACCTTCGCCCTCTTTCCGGGAACATCCAAAGGAGACGTCACCACGGGCATTCGCCTACTCGACAGCGCTACTCTTCACGGCACTATTCCGGAGCTAGTGAGCGAGGGCATCGATATTGTGAAAAAGAACATGCGCACTGCGGGTTTTATAGGCGATAAGTCTCGTACCGCACTTCCGGACTATCCCATAGTCGCTGTCCGTGAGGCCTTGGTGAATGCGCTCATGCACCGCGACTATTCCCCCACCGCTCGCGGCAGCCAAGTACAAATCAACATGTTTGTTGACCGCCTAGAAATCACCAGCCCGGGTGGTCTTTATGGAGGGGTTACGCTGCGGAATCTGGGAGAGGCTGGGGTCAGCTCTACTCGCAATCAGCGGCTAGCCACATTCCTAGAGGACATCCCCTTGCCGGAAGGTGGTGTTGCTGCAGAAAACCGCGGCACCGGCATCGCCACCATCCACCAAGCTTTGGCCGATGCGCTCATGCCGAAGCCAGAGATTATCAACCGGCTCGATAGTTTCACCATCATTTTTCACCGCCGCAAAGTGGCCACCCAGGAACGCTACGGCACGGCTCGCGACCACGTGGAGCACCTTCTCCATAACAGCCCATCCGTGTCTACGACGGAGCTGATTGAGGCTACAAAGCTGAGCAGGACAGCAGTCCAGAAAGCACTGAACGAGCTCATCCGCTATAATATCGCCGAGAAGACCGAACCCGGCCGCAGCCCCAAACAACGCTACAGGCTGCGAAAATAGAGCATAACACTCAACATAACACTAAGCTTCCCACGTGTTATGTTAAGTGGGAAGTTAAGTGTTATGTTCCCCCAGCCCGCGCCGCCGCGCCCCAGCGCTGGCCCCTCCTCCGTTAAGCTTAAACCTCATGAAGGGCATCATCCTCGCTGGCGGTTCTGGGACCCGCCTCTACCCCATCACCAAGGGCATCTCTAAACAGCTCATGCCCATTTACGACAAGCCGATGGTCTACTACCCACTGACCACCTTGATTCAGGCCGGTATCCGGGAGATCCTCATCATCACCACCCCGGAGGACCAGGAAGCCTTCAAGCGCCTGTTGGGTGATGGTTCCCAACTGGGCCTCATGCTCCACTATGCGGTCCAGCCGCGCCCAGAAGGCTTGGCCCAGGCCTTTCTTATTGCGGAAGACTTCATCGGTGATGACGACGTGGCACTCGTCTTGGGAGACAACATCTTTGAAGGCCACGGCTTCTCCACCGCACTTAATGAGTGCCACCGTCCCGATGGCGGCATCATCTTTGCCTACGAAGTCTCCGACCCGCAGCGCTATGGCGTCGTCGATTTCGACGAATCCGGCCAGGCCCTCTCCATTGAGGAAAAGCCCGCCACACCGAAATCCAACCACGCTGTGGTGGGGTTGTACTTCTACGACAATTCCGTAGTAGAGATTGCGAAAGGCATTAAGCCCAGCGCGCGTGGGGAATTAGAAATCACCGCAGTCAACGAAGAATACCTGCGCCGCGGACGGCTGCGCGTCAAGCGCATGCAGCGCGGTGATGTCTGGCTCGATACCGGAACGGTGGACTCGATGAGCGAGGCCTCCGCATATGTGGAAGTCATGCAGAAGCGCACCGGCACCGTCATTGGCTCGCCGGAAGTAGCCGCGTTTGCAGAAGGTTTCATCGACGCTGCAGCGCTTACCGCGCTGGCGCAGCCTCTCCTGAAGTCTGGCTACGGCCGCTATCTTCTCGCCGCCGCCCAAGAGGGCTGAGACCGAGGTACATATCGATCAAATAAGGACCGAAAACCAACGGAATCTGAGGCCTTATTTGATCGATCCGTACGCGCCTAAGCGTCCCCCCGCTCGGTGTCAGGAGCCGCCTCACCCAAACCAGCCTAAACACGTTAAGGTAATCGCATGCCTAGTTCATCCTCTCGCCCCACCAGTGATTCGAAGAAGTCAGCGCTATCCACCATCAGCCCCGTGGCGTGGGGATTGTTGGTGATCGTTGTTGTTTTGGCCATCATCATTGGCTTCCTGCTGGCAGAGCGCACCTCTTCCAGCAATGAAAGCACTTCCGCAGCACAGAAGACCGCGACGAGCGCGGCGCCCGCCGAAGACCTGGCGAAGGATGCTGACAAGGCCACCCCCGGCACGAAATTCTCCGACGGGAAGGGGGACCCGATGACGTTCGGCCCCGGCGGTGACACCAAGTCCGGAGACATTACGGTGGTGCACCGCAAGAAGGAGAATGATCCTTTCGCCATCGGTGCAGTGGATGCCCCCGTAGTGATTTCAGAGTTCTCCGACTTCGAGTGCCCATTCTGCTCCCGTCACGCCAACGTGACCGAGCCGGATATCCTCTCCAAGTACGTGGAGAAGGGCTTGGTACGTATTGAGTGGAATGACTTCCCCGTCAACGGCCCTGCCGCAATCGAGGCCGCCAAGGCTGGGCGCGCTGCCGCAGCACAAGGTAAGTTCGCGGAGTTCAAGCACGAGCTCTACACCGCCAGCAAGGACATCAGTGGCCATCCGGAGTTCGACATCGACGACTTCATGAAGTTTGCCAAGCAGGCCGGGGTCGCCGACTTGGATAAGTTCCGCCAGCAGGCCACGGACGATACCTACACGGAGGTCATCGAGACGGCCACTCGCTATGCCTCCCAGATTGGCATCACGGGCACCCCGGCATTCGTGGTGGGAGACCAGTTCATCGGTGGCGCACAGCCGCCCGAGGTATTTGAGCAGATCATCCAAGAGCAGCTAGGAAAGGCCGCCAATGAATAAGCCACCTCTGATTGTGTGGGTCTTCATCGCGCTCGTCCTTCTGACCGGGCTACTAGGCGGTTATGCGGTGGGGGTGAGCGTATGAGCATCGGGATTTTCGGTGCCCTCATCGCCGGCGTGCTGACCTTGATCAGCCCCTGTTCAGCTCTGTTGGTGCCGGCCTTCTTTGCCTATGCCTTTGATTCGCAGCGCCAGCTGCTGTTTAAGACCCTGGTGTTCTTCCTAGGCTTGTGCACCACGCTCGTGCCCATCGGCATGGGGTTGGCCGCCCTGCTCGCGCAGTATCGCAGCCAGGTCATCACGGTGGCGGGCTGGATCATTATCGCCCTGGGAATCTTTACCGCGCTGGGCGGTGGCTTTCGCATCCCCGGCATGGATGCGCTCTCCGGAAAAGCCCGGGGCAGGGTGTTTCTGCTTGGTGCGGTGTATGGCTTTGCCGGTTTTTGCGCGGGCCCGCTGTTGGGTGCTGTTCTCACCACGGCGGCTGCATCCGGCAACGCACTCTGTGGCGGGATCATCATGGTGGCGTATGCCGCGGGCATGGCCGCGCCACTCTTCCTGCTGGCTGCGCTGTGGGAGCGCCTCGACGTCGGTTCGTGGCGGTGGCTGCGCGGACGCGAAGTCACTGTAGGCCCCGTACACACGAATACCGTGTCCATTGTGTCGGGAGCATTCTTCGTGCTCATCGGCGCGCTGTTCATTGTCAGTTATGGCAGTGCGACACTGCCCGCGGTACTGAGCACGGATGCGCAGTTCGCGGTGCAGGAAAAGGCTCGCAGCTTCAGCGAAGGCGTAGCGGATGCCTGGGTCTGGTTCGGCCTGTCCCTGGCCGCCACGGTGGCGGTGGGCATTAAGGCTGCCCGCACGCCGGCCTAGGGCCGGCGTTTAAGAGTTAGTAGCCGCGGGCGACGTATTCGTCGATGCGGGCAGCTTCCGCGCCCACAGTGGTCTCATCGCCGTGGCCCGGCAGGACGCGGGTCTCCGGCGGGAGGTTGAGCACGCGGTTGCGCAGGGACTCGATGATGACATCGAAATCGGAGTACTTGCGGCCCGTAGCTCCCGGGCCACCGTTGAAGAGGGTGTCCCCGGAGAGCAGGGTGTTATCGGCGGCGTCGTACAGCACGACGCAGCCCGGGGAGTGGCCCGGGGTGTGGAAGACCACGAGATCCTCCCCACCAATCTTGAAGATCTGGTTATCCTCCAGCGCGGCGTAGTTAGACTCCGCGTGGGTTTCGCGCCACAGCTGCTCATCGTCCGGATGGAGGTAGAGCTGCACACCATAGTGCTCAGCAATCTCAGGAGCGAGCTCGCAGTGATCGTTGTGCGCGTGGGTAAGCAGCACACCCGTCACGGAGCGCTCGCCCACCTCGTCGTAAATGCGCTCGGCATCGTGCGCCGGATCCACGATGTAGAGCTCCTGGCCACCGGAGACGATGTAGACGTTGTTGTCCACGTCCCACTCACCGCCATCAAGGCGGAACTTGCCAGAGGTGACAAACTGTTCAATCTTCATTTCGGGTTCCTTTCCGGGCTGAGGTAAAGCTCGTGCTTGTGAAGATTCGGCTTTCTTTAGAATTCGACGACGGACCGCAGAACCTTGCCAGCTTTCATGGTGCCGAAGGCCTCTTCGACGTCGTCTAGCGCAATGCGCTCAGAAACGAACTTGTCCAGCGGGAACTGGCCGTTCTTGGACAAGGATACGTAAGCCGGGAAGTCACGCTCCGGCAGGCAGTCGCCGTACCACGCCGGTTTGATGGAACCGCCGCGGCCATAGAGATCGATGGCGGGGATGTCGACGTGGTCGGTGAGGTTGGGAACGCCCACCATCACCATGCGGCCGGCGTGGTCGCGGGAGTAGAAAGCCTGGCGCCAGGTGGGCTGGATACCTACAGCATCAATGGTGACGTCGGTGCCGAAGCCGTCGGTAAGCTCACGCACGGCCTCGATTACCTCATCCTCGGAGAGGTCCTTGCCGCAAATAGTGTCAGTTGCGCCGAACTCACGGGCGGTCTCAAGCTTGTTTTCATCAAGGTCCACGGCGATAATCTTCGCTGCACCGGCCAACTTCGCGCCGGCAATCGCAGCAGTGCCCACACCACCGCAGCCGAAGACAGCCACGGACTCGCCAAGCTGGATGTCAGCGGTGTTAACGGCCGCGCCCAGGCCCGCCATGATGCCGCAGCCGAGCAGACCGGCGGCGGCCGGGTCGGTCTCCTCTACCTTGGTGCACTGGCCCTCGTGGACCAGGGTCTTCTCGGCGAAGGAACCAATGCCAAGCGCCGGGGTGAGCTCGGTACCGGCGTCTGTATCCCCATCCGCGAGCGTCATCTTCGCGGACGCGTTGTGGGTATTGAAGCAGTACTTCGGCTCACCCTTCTTACATGCACGGCATTCACCGCACACCGCGCGCCAGTTCAGGATGACGAAGTCGCCGACCTCAACGTGGCTAACGGCAGAACCTACGCGCTCGACGACGCCCGCCGCCTCATGGCCCAGCAGGAAGGGGAAGGCATCCTCGATGTCACCATCGCGGTAGGCCAAGTCGGTATGGCAGACACCGCAGGCCTGCACCTTGACGATGACATCGTGCTCACCGGGGGCGGGAACTACGATGTTGACGGTCTCGACGGGCTCGCCCTTCGCGCGCGCGATGACACCGCGGACAACCTCTGCACCTTGCTGGGAGCTATTTTCATTTACATTTTCATTAACAGTCATGCCCGCGAGGGTACGCGAAAGGCCCGAGCAACGTCGCCCGGGCCCAACGAAAAGACGAGTTCGCCTTTAGAAGCTAGCGAGATGGTTGGCCACAAACTCGTGACCACGCGCATTGACGTGCAGCGGCAGGTTGCCCGGCCCTGCGGAGAAGTCCACAAGGCCTGCCCACAGGCGCTTATTGGCATCCGCACACATGCCGCGGTCCCACGTCATCGGCTTCATATCCACAAACTCTGTGCCGGTCGCGTGCGCCAAATCCACCTGCATCCACTGCGTGACGTTCTCATAGCGCTGGACCATCGGCAAAGCGGTGGCATCGGCCGGCTTAGGACCAACGTGGATGAGGCAGTAGCGATCCCCAGAGCCGATGGTTGGGTAACCCACGATCTGAATGCGGGCATTCGGCGCAGCAGCGCGAATCTTGTGGATGATGGGCGCATTTGCGCCAACAAAGCGGGCACGCATGTCCTTATCAGACAACCCAGCGTTGTTGTAGGTGTCATTGAAGCCGCCGGCGTAGATCACGCGCTGAGTCTCAGCGGTGAGCTTGCCACGGCGAATTGCATCATCAACCTGCGCGTTCATCTGCGGGCCCTGGGACATCGATACTGCACCAGAGCAGGAGAAATCCGCCACCGGCATACCCAGCTTGGCGGCGGTACGCTTGGCAAAGTTATTACCGGATGGGCAATCCAGGCTGGGATTGCGGCCGGACGAACCCAAGCGCGAGGAGAGGTAGGTATCCAACTGCGGGTCTGCCAGGACGGAGTCACCGAAGGCAACGAGGTTGCGTTCCGCTGCTGCTGCCTGGGGAGCCTGAGAAAGACCAACTGCCACGAGGAGGGTTGCGCAGAGGGCCGCGAGGCGCTGAGTAGACTTCACGTGACGAGTTCCTTTCGGGAAAGAGTATGTTCTAGACCGAAACCATAATAGACTAAGCTAACGATTGAAGCTTATGTAACAATAGCAACACCTTTAACATATTGCTCTGATTGACGGCCTTTCTATCCCTCCCTATCGCCTCTACCCCACCACGAGAATCTTATGAAGCTTTCTGATATCACCTTCCACGCCACCGCGATCGCGCGGTTTATCCCCTCGCTCTTCCACGCCGGCCTCATCAGCCCCGCCGGTGGGCCCCGCGCTTGGGCTGCGACCCTGCCTGTCTTAGCACGCTACCGGTTCACCACCGCCCGCGAAGTCGAGCAAGCCTATCTGACCTGCCCGGAACGCCTAGCGCTTATCGACGACAACGGGGCCCTCACCTACCGCCAGCTTCGCGAGCACTCCCAGACCTTCGCGCGCTGGCTGCTCTCGCACAACCTCGACGAGATCCGCCTGGGCGTCATGGCCCGCAACGGCCGCGGCATCATCACCCCGCTGGCAGCCAAAGGCTATGCAGGCGCGCACATCTTCTTGCTCAACGTGGGTTCCTCCCCGGAGCAGCTGGCCGGCTGCATCGAAGAGAATCGCATCAACGTGCTCGTCATCGATGATGAGTTCATTGACCGCCTCTACCCCGCTGGTGATCTCCCCGAAGGCCTGTCCGTCGTCATCGGCCATGAATCCGGCGAAGATCGTCCGGCAATGCTGGATTCGGCCCCTACGCTGCGCCAGATTGTGATGCGCCCGCGGGACGTCGAGAAGCACAAGCTTCCCGCCTGGCCCCAGCACGGACATATCGTGCTCATGTCCTCCGGCACCACCGGAATTCCCAAGGGCATCATGCGCCCAGAGCCCACAATGCCGGTGGTTGTGGCCTCCATCGTGGGCTCGGTGCCGTGGCGCGCGAACCAGAAGGTGCAGATGACCGCCTCTATTTTCCACACGTGGGGCTGGGCCTGCATCAACATTGCGCTAGGTCTGCGCAACACCATCGTGACGCGGCGCGTCTTTGACCCGGCGGCCGCACTCGATGACATCCAGCGCTACCAGCTCGATGGCCTGCTGTCCTCCCCCGTTTTCTTCCGCCAAATGGTTGAGGCGGACCCGGATTCCAGCTTCGATACCTCGAGCCTGCAGTTCATCGCCTCAGCCGGTCATGCTCTGACCCCGGAAATTGTCAAGGAAACCCACGAGCGCTTCGGCCCGATTCTGTGCAATGTCTATGGTTCGACGGAGCTCGCGCTGGCATCGACGGCCAGCATGGAGGAGGTGGCCAAGGACCCCACCATTGGCGGCAAGATTGCCTCCGGCACGAAACTGCGCATCCTCGATGAGGACGGCAACGAGGTTCCTCGCGGTGAGGTCGGCGAGATTTACCTGACCAATTCCACCGCACTTATCGGCTACACCAACCCGAAGATTCCGCTCAACAAGGTCGATGGCCTCATTTCCATCGGTGACCTGGGCTATATCGACCCCGAGGGCTACCTGCATGTGGTGGGCCGCGCCGATGACATGATCATCGTGGGCGGTGAGAACGTCCACCCACAGTCGGTGACCGAGGTGCTGGAGGCCATGCCGGGCATCGCGGAAGTGCATGCCGGCGGCGTAGAAGATGAGACCACCTTCCAGCGCATCGCCGTGTGGGCCGTGACGACCCGCGATGCGTTGGGCAACGCCGTGACTGCCGACGCCATCCGCACCTGGGTCCGCGACAACCTCGCCGACCACTCCGTGCCGCGCGACGTCCACTTCCTAGACAAGCTGCCGCGCAACGCCACGGGCAAGGTGGTGCCGCGCCTGCTAAGGAGCACCGACTAGCCCACACCTATTCCTCTCAAGACATAGAACCCTCCGAGCCAAAACTGCCCGAGTTGCCAAAACCTTCGCTCCTCAGCGCATGGAACACCGCTGGTTTTGGCAACTAGGGCAGTTTTATGTCTGGGTTAAGCCGAATCAGGTTAGCTGCTGCGCTTGACGGTTGCTGCGACCTTGCCTGGCTGGGTATGGCCCTCGCGAGCAATGTCGATGCCGGCGACCTGCTTGGCCGTCGGGCACACTACCGGGGTGATGAGGTTGACGCCGCGCTCGCGTAGCTTCTGCGCCTCCACCGCGATGATCGGCGTGCCGGCGGTGACGGTATCGCCCTTCTTGACCAGGGCGGTGAAACCTTCGCCCTTGAGCTCCACGGTGTCGATGCCGATGTGAATGAGCAGGTCCAGCCCATCCGCGGTCTTCATGCCGAAGGCGTGGCGCGTCTTGAAGACCATTGTGATGGTGCCGTCTACCGGGGCGCAGACGTCGAAGGCATCGACGGCATCCGGCATCACCGCGAAACCGTCACCGACCATGCCTTGAGCAAAGGACGCATCCGGGACCTGGGAGAGCTCGACGACGTCTCCGGCGAACGGGGCACGCACGTCAATACTTTCAGCCTCGACGTGGGAATTGCTAGAAGAAGCGCTGCTGTTGCTGGCGCCCTCGGCGCTGGCAGGCACGCTGGCTCCAGTACCCACGGCACTCTTAGCGCCAGCAGTGGCCAAAGCCGGGGAGCCGTGGCGCAGCTGGTGGCTGACCTCGTCATACATGAACTGGACTGCCGGTCCGACGATGACCTGGACATTCTTCGCGGAGGGGTGGATGACGCCGGAGACGGCGGCGCGTTTGATCACGGAGTCGTCGACAAGCGCACGCTCCTTCACGCCAACGCGCAGGCGCGTGGTGCAGTAGTCCAGGGAATCAATGTTGTCCTTGCCGCCCAGGCCCTCGATGATGTGGGCAGCATCGCGAGCGGTCTTGTCATCGCCGCTGACAGAATCCTCCGTGGACTCTGCTGCGGCATCGTCCTCACCGCGGCCCGGGGTCTTGAGGTTGAGCCAGCCGATGAGGAAGTAGAAGATGACAAAGTACAGGGCAAAGAAAGCGATGCCCATCACCAACAGCATGTACCACTTGTTCGCCAGCGGGTTCTGCGAGGAAAGCAGCATATCCACAAAGCCCGCGGAGAAACCGAAGCCGGCGGTCCACTCCATGGCCGCAGCAATGAAGACCGAGAGGCCCATGAGCAGCGCGTGCACCACGTAGAGCAGCGGGGCGACGAACATGAAGGAGAACTCCAGCGGCTCGGTCACGCCGGTGAAGAAGGAGGCCAGAGCACCAGCGGCCATGAGCGAGCCGACGACCTTGCGCTTGCTCTTATCCGCGCGCAGATACATGGCAAGCGCCGCACCCGGCAAACCGAACATCATGACGGGGAAGAATCCAGCCTGGTAGCGGCCCACAACGCCTTCGACCGTGCACTGGCCGTTAGCCCAAATACCCGGGCAGTCAGCGGCGGAGGTGGCAGCGGCTGCTGCCTCGATGGTCTTCTGGCCGCTCTGGAAATTACCAATGTCATTGATACCGATGACATCAAACCAAAAGACGGAGTTTAGAGCGTGGTGCAGGCCGGTCGGGATGAGCAGGCGGTTGGCCACGCCGTAGATACCAGCGCCCGCCGCACCAAGGCCCTGGATGGAGGCACCAAAGTTGAATAGCGCGTGGTAAATGAACGGCCACACGAAGTAGAGGATGCCGGAGACCACGATGGCGAAGATCGCGGTCAGAATCGGCACGAGGCGCCGTCCAGAGAAGAACGCGAGGAAGTCCGGCAGCTTGGTGCCGTGGAAGCGGTTATATACCCAGGCCGCCATGATGCCGGCAAGGATGCCGAAGAGGACGTTGCCGCCACCCACGGCGTTCCAGCCTTCCGAGGCCCACTGCAGGGCCTCATCACCAGTCAGCGCCGTGGGGTCTTCAATGCCGCGGTAGCCGGCCACGGCGTCGGGGCCCAGCAGTTTCATGAAGGTAGCAAAGGCCAGGAAACCAGAGAGCGCGGCGGCACCGTTGGAATCTTTAGCCAGACCGAAGGAAATGGCGATGGCGAAGATCCAGCCCAGGTTTGCCAGCACTGCGTCACCGGAGCTAATGAGCAGCTGGGCGGCGAGATTATCCGCACCAGCGGCGCTGGAGATCCAGTAGCCGACACCACTGAGAATTGCCGCGACGGGCAGCACCGCCACGGCACCCATGAGGGCTTTTCCGAGCCGCTGCAGCGGCCCCATCACATTGAATTTCATAAGGGAGAGTCCTTTCTGAAAGGGAGAAGTATGAAATTAGAAAGAGAGTCTGGCTGAAGTTTTCCTACAGACGGTTCTGGTCCGCGTAGAGGTAGTACTCGCGGTCCTCCAGGAGGGAGGCAGCGGCTTCATCAACGATGACGGTCGCGCGCGGGTGCAGCTGCAGTACCGAGCCAGGGCAGTGCGCTGAAAGTGGGCCCTCGACCATCGCGTGCACGGCCTTGGCTTTATTGCTGCCGGTGGCGATGAGGAGCAGGTGGCGGGCCTCGCTAATTGTGCCGAGGCCCTGCGTCAGCGCGTGGCGCGGAACGTCTTCCTCGTTGTCGAAGAAGCGGGAGTTATCTTTCACGGTCTGCGGGTGCAGCGCCACCACGTGGGTGCGGGACGTCAGGGAGCTCGACGGCTCGTTGAAACCGATGTGGCCATTAGCACCAATGCCGAGCAACTGGACATCGACGCCTCCGGCATTCCGGATGGACTGGTCATAGGCGGCCGTCGCCGCCACGGGGTCGGTGGCGTTGCCTTCTGGGCTTTTCACCAGGGCGTCGTCAAAGTCGACGTGGCTGGTGAAGTCACGGCGGATGGTGGCGTAGTAGGACTGCTCATGCTCGGGGGCGAGGCCTAAGTATTCGTCGAGAAGAAAAGCGCGGCTGCCTGCGAAGCTGACCTCGCCGCGCTCGTGGCGGGCAATGAGCTCCTTGTACGTGGCCACCGGGGTGGACCCCGTGGCCAGGCCCAGGGTGGCGGAATTGTTGGCGTAGCTTGCGAGGATATCGGCAGCCGCTACGGCGACCTCGGCTGGGGTGGAGCGGATAAGGATGTCCATGATCTGCCTTCCTGATGTGAGCGAGAGTGTTGTTTTAAGAGTTTATAAATTCGGTACCACCGACAATGACTCGTACCGGTTCCAGCTGGGCATTAAGGCCCACCAGGTTGGCGCGTGCACCAACCGCGATGCGGCCGAGTTCCTTGCACCCCAACACATCGGCGGCCGTGGTGGAGGTAAAGCGCACTGCCTCGCCCAGACCATGTCGCGCGGCAAAGCTGGCGAATTGCTGGGCCAAGGTGGACGTACCACCCGCGATAGCGCCGCTGGGCACGCGCGCTACTCCCCCGCTCACCGTGACGGGAAGGGAGCCCAATTCATAGTCACCGTCAGCCATTCCAGCGGCCGCCATGGCATCAGTGATGGCGAAGGCGCGGTGGCTGTGAGCCATGTCCACGGCGCCGTCAACAAGATGCACGCCATCGGCGATGAGCTCGACGGCCACATCCCCCGCCTTCGCTGCGGTGAGCAAAGCCGCGACCGGGCCCGGCGCGCGGTGGTGGATAGGTGGCATGGCGTTGAAGAGGTGCGTGCCGGTCACGGTGACGCCGAGCTCCTTGGCCTTAGCGATAACCTTCAGCGTGGTGTCATAATCGGCCTCGGTATGGCCCAAGCTGGCGATGATGCCCTGCTCCGCGCAGACTTCGAGCAGCTTGTCAGCGTTTTCCGTTTCCGGCGCAAAGGTAATCGAACGCAGGTGGCCGCGGGCCGCGGCGATGACTGCACGGAAGAAGTCCGGGTCACCTGGCACGATGCGCGAAGGGTCTTGTGCACCGCACTTGGCCGCGGCGATGAAAGGGCCCTCCATGTGGATGCCGGCGATTTCGTCTTCTTCAGCCAGCTGAGCCAAAAGCTCGGCCCGGGCACACAGCTCTTCTTGGGTACCGGAAACCAAGCTGGCCAGCAACGTCGTGGTGCCGTGCGCGCGGTGGAAACGGGCGGCGGCCAGGCACTGCTCATAGGCACCATTGGGGAATCCCCCGCCGTTGCCGCCGTGGTTGTGCAGGTCCACGAAACCGGGTACCCACAGCAACACATCTGGGTCCCCGGCGCGCCAGGCGGCCTCGGCTGCGGGGACGTCGCCAAGCTTTATGCCCTCAATACTCTCCTCGAACGTGACGGCCCCGGCGCGCAGCTCGAAGTTCTCATCGATGTAGAGGCCTTCCACGTGGCCTTGAATCTTAGTTGCCTCTGCCTGCATGACTCATTCGATTCTGCTTGTACAGGCTGGCGTGGCGCAGCCCGGTTGATAATTCATTTGAAATTTATCAGGGCTGTCGATTTTTGTGAATGTTTCGGGTGCACCGCATGGGGTGCTGCGAGTTACCAACCGCGGGTATCTACTCGGTCCCAGAGCTCGTTGTTCGCCAACTCACCAGCGTCCGTCGGTGAAGCGCCAACGAATACATCTCGTGCATCAGAATCATCAGTGAGGATGTAGCGGAACCACGCGGTGGCATAACCATTCCCGAACTCAAGGACGTCCTTGTGGTCCGCGCCCAGCCGCCGTGCACCGATCACCGGCCCACCGGCGGCGTCAAAGTTCTCCTGTAGGTCTGACCACGGGCTGACAAGCCAGCGGTCCGAGCGGCCATCACTCGTCATCAAGAACAGCGGCGCCTTGACGTCCGCGGTGGTGTAGTCCCAGTCATTGGACTGTGCCACCTTGTGGGACGCCGGGCTCGCCGCATACACAGCTGCTACCTCCACTTGTGCCGCAGCGTTAATCGCACCAGCACCACCTTGTGAGTGTCCGAAAATACCGACCCGCGATCGGTCCACACGGGATTCCAGTTCCGGCAAGCGCTCAATTAAGTGCACGACATTCTCCCCGGTTCCGGTTTGGGGAGTCTCATCGCCGACAACCACGAAGCCCCAACTAGCCAGATGCTCCGCCACGGGTAGGTAGCTGCTCAATGGCGTGTTCGTGCCGTTAGCCATGACCACCGCTGGAAACGGTCCCGCACCCGTTGGTGCTGCAACGGTTACGTCGCCGTCGCGCCGCACGTCGACCTCGTGCGGCCCCTCGCCCGCAAACGATGCTTCCAGCGGGCCACCTGTCTCAGCGCTATAGCCGGCAGCCACGCCGTCATCACCGGTCACGCTATCTGCGTCTACCCACTGCATGAATCCCACAAACCCGACAAACGCCACGACAATCACGGCTACTACAGCAATTATGCCAATCACAAACTTTTTCATGCTCTACATTTTGAAGTTCACAAGAGCGAAAGACACTAGCGCTAGCGCTACTTTTTCCTGTACACAGAGCATGACCTGCCTCCATTTGAAGCGGGGGCATACAGGTCTAGAGGTGTAAAAAAGTGACGCCACAAATCTTCAGAAAGATCGCTTCTTTCCCCACTCCCTTGTAATGTGTTGTGCACATCACTATTCTATCTAATGTCATAACTATCACACCCAGGAGTAATCATGTTCATATTTGAAACACTTCCAGAAATAGTAACAGTAGGAGGTTCGACTCCATCCAGAGTTCAAGGCCGAGAAGCGGTTGCTGAAAGCAAAGTTTCAATCCGACTCTCTGACACAGAATCCTTGGACAAGTGCCTTTATCAGCTCGAGGTGTCCGACGCCCGCCTGGCAGAAAGAGGTCCAAAAGTCCCAGGACCATACGATTGGCAGTTCGTCATCAAGGAAGTCCTCGAAGATGGAAGCGCGGTTGTCCACTTCGGAGTCGCTTGGTACGACATGGGATTTTTCAAAGAAAAGAAAAGCGTATTTCAGGACGCTCGACATTCGAATATGTTCAGCTCAATGGGAGTGCACCAAGACGATATTTCAATTGAGCATTGGATAAAGTCAGCCTAAATGCATCCTCCAAGAAATAGTGGTGGCAAAGGGTTTTTATCTATCTACACCCTGACCACCACATATTTTTTATTGTCAGTGTGCGGGTCAATGACCAGCCTCTCGATTTCACTCCACTTCGCCGAACTCAACAAAGGCGAACTGTTGGTGGCAAGCATCTTCATCTCGGGTACTTGCGCTCAAGTTTTTGCAGTCCCCTTTCTGACTCCGCTCTTCAACACATTCAACAGCTATCACATTGCGCTTGCTGCGCTTTTCTTGGATCTTCTGGGCTTGTTATCAATGGCGGCCTATCCAGAGCCTTCGATCCTCATTCTTGGAAACCTCGTCACCGCATGCTTAAGCGGCCTGTCAATTCCATCCATTTTCACCATCGCTGATTCTCAGGTCGGCGAAGGTCAGCAGGCGAAAGCCTTCTCCCTCTTAGATACAGCCCGACTTGGCGGCGGATTCCTTGGACCGCCTCTAGGTGGATTACTACTGGACCAAAGAAACCTGCAGACAGCGCTCTTCGTTGAAGCCTGCGCCGTTGGGGTCTCGCTGCTTGCTTTTTATTTCCTTTATAAATCCTCGCCCCAGAAATCATTGCGGCATCCTGAAACCAAAGACTCTTCACCGAGTTTTCTCCAGAAGGTCCTCGAAGCACCTTCCCTTTTGTTGAAGAATAGAAGCGCTCGGTCCGCGTTAACCAGCATTTGGGGAGCAATTATCTGCACCTCGATTTTCAACGTTTCGCTTGTCTTCTATGCGACACAGACCCTCCACGTCAGCGGTACGTTATATGCCATCATTGCCCAAGCATTTATCGTGGGCCGCATTTTTGGAGCACGGCTTTCAGCTCGCCTTCACTCACAGAACGCCGAGAAGGTCCTGACCGGGGCAGGATTCGCTATGGGGTGTTTCATAGCTTTACCTGGACTATTCCCCTCATTATGGCTCTGCATCCCATGCTTCCTCCTGGGCGGAGTCTGCAATGCCGCTCAGGTAGCCGCACTACGAATAGTCGTTGTCGGATCCGTACCTGATGAAGTGAAACCCAAAGCCCTTTCTACGATGGGTTCAATTAACAGCTCCGCAATGCTTATTGGATACATCATCGGGGCACCTGTTGTAAGTGCCATTGGCCCAGCTGCGGCCCTTGTCGTATCAGGGTTTGGCACCTCTATCCTCACTACGGGCCCAACACTGAAGACCACCATGTACGGTGACTCCGGTAACCAAGGCAACGACGGCAAATAGCAATTAATTTTGTAGTAAATCTACTTCGCCAGTTATCTGGAGATATAGCCAAATGTCACCATGGCAAACGGCACGCTACGGACCGAAACTATCCCCTATCCCGTAACGGTAGAGTTGGCGCCATTTAGCCCACCTGTCCCCCACAACTCATACGGAGCTTTCCTCATGGCCCGCTTTTCTGCACGCCAGCTCAAGCGCTTCATGGGATTCTGGCCGCCCTTCTTGGGCGCTGGCATCAAGATCCAAGAATTTGCTGATGACGGCACTCGCGTCGTTGTCAGCCACAGGCCAAACATGCTGACCAAGAACGCCATGGGTGTTGCCTTCGGTGGCACGCTCTCCGCCATGACGGACCCGTTCTTCATGCTTGCGTCCATGCATCGACTGGGCAAGGAGTACCGCATCTGGGATGCCGCTGGTGAGATTAAGTACCTGAAACCCGGCCGCGGCACGGTCACCGCCGATATGCGTATCCCCGAGGAGACTTACGCGCTCATCGAAGAAAAGACGGCCAACGGTGAGAAGTATTTGCATTGGTTCGACGTGGACATCATCGATGAGGAAGGCGATGTCGTCGCTCATGTGCGCCGCCAAGTCTATTACCGGCGCAAGCAGAAACAAGCTGCACTTGGCCACAGACGCTGGCTAGTGACGCTTGGACTACTGAGGGTGCTTCCCGAAATTCTTGTGCTGTGTTTATCTAGTGCTTTGAAGCCATTTTGAGCCCTTTGACTCCGCGAGGTAAAACCAACTGGTCCACCTCAACCGTGCGCTCCATCTTGACCAATGAGAAATATAAAGGCGACGCCCTGCTCCAGAAAACGTTCACCGCTGACTTCCTAACCAAACGAATCGAAGTAAACGAGGGCGAAGTCCCGCAATACTACGTCACCGGAAACCACGAGCCGATTATTGATGCGCCCGTCTGGGATCAGGTTCAATACGAGTTGGCCACCCGCCACGCAACCAACAGCTCCAAAATCGGCCTATTTGCCAGCCGACTCAAATGCGCAGATTGCGGATCCTGGTACGGACGCAAAACCTGGGCATCCAACACTAAATACAAGCACACGATCTGGCGGTGCAACCAAAAATACGACCATCCCCGTCCCTGCCAGACCGCTACCTTGCGTGATGAGCAAATCCAGACCGCGTTCCTCGCCGCGCTAAACCAGCTGGCTGAACAATATCGCGGACAAAGCCACCTACCACAGGTCATCGACGCCATGTTTAATACAGACCAGCTCGAAGCGGAGTCCAAGCGCCTAGACGAGAAAATCCGCGCTCTTGCCAGCGAGATTGAATCATTGGTTGCAGAAAATCAGCGGGTAGCGCAAGACCAGGACCAATACCTCGCCCGCTACACCCAGCTAGAAGCGCGATACCAGAAAACCCTGGGCCGCAAACAAGCCATCGAGGCCGAGATTGCTGCCAAGAGTGCCAAGGCCACTGCGATCAAAACCGCCTACACCCAGTTGGCCGACAAGCCCATCCAGCATTTTCAACCATCCCAGTGGACAGCGCTTATCGACCATGCCGTTATCGGAGCCAACGAGATCCAGTTCGTCTTCAGAATCGGCACTGAAATCACCGTGCCTATTGCTAGCAGGCTGCCAGTTTCTTCCACTTCCTGATTTTGGTGCGAAACGTCGTAAATGGCGCGACGGTGTTGATATGCACCCATTTCCACACCGGCCACGCCGACGGGGTGGAAGAAGCCCACGCACGCTGACCCGAACTAAACAATTCTGATTCGGTTAGACCGCCCACCATTTTGACTATCTCACCAAGCAGGATCTTGAACCTGTCGATCAAATCCTCAGTAGATACCTGCTCCCAGCGTTGGTAGAACGATTCATACAATCCGCCCAGTTGATTCCACTTAAAACCAGGTGCCGGAGTCACCACGTCAAGACCGGCTTGTTCGTCACGTTCCCAGCCGAGCAGTAATTCCATCCAGCCAAGCTGGTAGGCGATCATCTGCCGGGGCGTGCGGTCAACACCGTCAACCAGCCGGTCCCAACCATCGCCAGGAACGCCTACGAACTCGCCGATAAAAAGTTCGCCACGCTTAGTAATCTCTGCGGCTAGTTCATCGCCGGACGCATACGATCTCACCACACACCTCCTCGTGAAACGGCCTTAGGTTTAACGCTTCGTTAGCGCGTTAAACCCTGAATACGCATTTTACTAGGGCAAACAAGATACCCGCTAACGCAAAACCCAAACCCGCTAACGCAAGCGATTTTTCACACCCCCCCCTAAGCGATACTCGCTAACGCAAAAGGGTACTTATCAAATCCGACGTCTAAGTGGAGCCGCCTGCGAGAATCGAACTCGCGACCTTCTCATTACGAGTGAGATGCTCTACCGACTGAGCTAAGGCGGCACGATGCAGTGTGTATATGCACCGCCTGAGAGTTTAGCCTAGGCCTGGGCTGATAAAGAAATCGGGCTATCACCTGTAGTGTGCACGCAGCACACGTGCTGGTTAGCGCGCGCCACAGGCCAGGCGCAGGCGGCCCACCATGCCGTCGAAAGCCA
The DNA here is from genome assembly GCF_016889985.1 of Corynebacterium sp. FDAARGOS 1242. Taxonomy (NCBI): domain Bacteria; kingdom Bacillati; phylum Actinomycetota; class Actinomycetes; order Mycobacteriales; family Corynebacteriaceae; genus Corynebacterium; species Corynebacterium sp. FDAARGOS 1242. The sequence continues at coordinate 2,138,387 of NZ_CP069568.1, forward strand.
CTTGCGGCGTGACGTTCTGCGGCAGCTGCTCGCGGCAGGTGCGGATAGCGGACTGGGCGGCCAGCAGGCCGTCTTCGCTCACGCGTTGAGCAAGTTCACCGGCTAGGCCCGCGAAGTCCGGGTGGGTCATCTCCACTTCAGCGCCAACTTTGAGCATGAGCGCATCGCGGTAAATGCCGGCGAGATCCACGAGGGCGATGTCGAGGCCGTCAGCAATGCGGCGCTTAGCGCGCTTCTTGTGGAGATCCTCCAGGTCCTTCAGGGCACTGCGGGCGTCGCGCTGTGCCTTGGCCGCGCCTTTACCTTTGGCACCAACGCCGAAGGATTGCTCAATCTTGGAGCGCTCCGCCTCCTCTGCCTCCGCGTGGGAGTCCTTAGCGTCCTTCTCAATGAATTTCAGCAACGCGGTGACAGACTGGAAGGCCTGGGAGCCGTGGAAGACGTCCTCAGCCAGGTTGATGGCCATGGCACGGCGCTTTTGTGCGGCCGGGTCTTTGACGAGGTGTCGCGCACGCCCCACGTGGCGCAGGGTGGTCACGGCGGCTAGGCGCGCGTCATCCTCGCTGGCGCCTTCGGCAACGAGCTGCTTAACGACGCCCTCCACACTCGGCGCCGGGATATAAAGGTGCCGGCAGCGGGAGCGCAGAGTGACCGAGAAGTCCTCCGGGTCCTCTGAGGGTGCCACCATAATGATGACGGTGCGCTCTGGGGGCTCCTCCACGGTCTTCAGCAGAGCGTTGGCGGCCTCGTTGCGGAGGCGATCTGCCTTGTTGAAGATGACCACGCGCCAGGGAGCGACACTCGGCAGGCTGGCCGCGCGCCCGATGACATCACGGGCCTCGCCCACGGTAATGAACTGTTCCTTTGGGTCCACGTAGACCAAGTCGGTGTGCTCGTGATTCTCCAGGACGCTCTGGCAGGACGGGCAGCGCCCGCAGCCCGGGTCACCGTTCTCATCAGCAGAGGTACACATGAGGGCGGCCGCGAAGCACTGCGCGGCCAGCGAGCGCCCGGCACCGGGAGGGCCTGTAAACAGCCAGGAATGGCTCATCGCGCGCGGGTCGCCCTCGCCCCGCGCCGCGCGGGCAGCGCTGAGGATGGTGTGGGCGACGGAGGGGGCGTCGGCAAGCCTTGTAGCAACGCTGGAGGTGTTCACTCGCTCAAGCCTACTGGGATAACTAAAGTGTGTAACCATGAACAGACTGATGCGTGGCGCCCGCTGGTTGTGGGGCACCCAATGGCCGATGTACGCCGCGCTCGTCTTGGGCGCCAACATCATCGGCGCCATCGCGATTATGACCTTTGTGGTCTTCTTCCTCCCCATGCCGGAGATTTCGGAGTTCATCTCCGATACCCCGCACCTGTGGACCTACGGTTCACTCTTTGTCATCTTCGCCGTCATCATTGGCATTGCGGTAACGCTGCGCATCTTCCGGCCGGTACTGGATTGGCAACGCAACCCGACGGCCCACGACCCCAACATGGTGCGCAACCTGGTGCTGCGCATCCCCATTTACCAGGCTGGTGTGGCCGCCATGGTGTGGTTCCTCGGCATCATCCTGGCGGTGGTGCTTGCTGGCCAGCAATCAGCGCGTCTGGGAATCGTGGTAGGAGTGTCCTCCACGCTGGCCGGTGCGCTCGTGGTGTTGCTTACCTATCTGCAGGCAGAGCGCCTCGTGCGGCCCGTCGCGGCGGAGGCCGTGGCGCGGCGCTTCGAGGATTCGACGTTGGAGCCGCCGATTAAGTACCGCCTGATGTCCACGTGGCTCATGACTTCCGGTATCCCGCTCATCGGCATCATCTTGGTCCACGTCGGCCAGAAGATGGGGATGTTCACTACCGAAACCTCCGATATTATTCCCGCCATCATCGCGCTGAGCATCACCGCGTTAGGTACGGGGCTTATCGGCACCATGTTCGCCATGATGAGCGTGGTGGACCCCATCCTGGAGCTACAGGACGCCATTAACCGCGTGCGCCGCGGTGAGACCGATGTCCAGGTGGATATCTACGATGGTTCCGAGCTCGGCGTGCTGCAGGCTGGTTTTAACGAGATGATGCGTGGGCTGCGCGAGCGCCAGCGCGTGCGCGATATCTTCGGCCGCTACGTCGGCACTGAGGTGGCCCAGCGTGCACTGGAGGAACGCCCGGAACTCGGCGGCGAGGACCGCAAGGTTGCGGTGCTGTTTATCGACGTCATCGGGTCCACCACCTTCGCGGTCAACCACACCCCGGAGGAGGTCGTGGAGGAACTTAACAAGTTCTTCGAGCACGTCGTGGAGGTCGTGCACCGCAACAAGGGCATCATCAACAAATTCCAGGGCGATGCCGCCCTCGCCGTCTTCGGTGCACCACTCACGGTCTATGACGCCAACTCTATGGCGCTACAAGCTGCCCGCGAGCTGCGCCAGGAGCTGCGCGGTCTGCAGCTGCAGGCAGGCATCGGCGTAGCTGCGGGCCACGTGGTGGCCGGCCACATTGGTGGTGCGGACCGCTTTGAGTACACCGTGATTGGTGACGCCGTCAATGAAGCCGCTCGCCTGACTGAACTGGCCAAGGACACCCCAGGCCAGGTGCTCACCAACTCCGCCACGCTGCGCGGAGCTAATGAGGCGGAGCAAGCGCGCTGGACACTCATGAAGTCCATTGAGCTGCGCGGGCGCCGTCGTATGACGCAGCTGGCACGCCCGATTCGCCCGACTCTGGCGGAGCGCGCCCAAGGATAAATAGGCTCTTGTGATTCTGGTAACTTCGAGGCCATGCTCCAACAGCCACACCAGCCCCATCCACCACGCCAGACTTCGAGTCCTCGCCTCCTTGTCCCCGATGTCGCTCGCGGCATGGCCCTGCTGGGCATCGCTCTAGCCAACATCACCACTGGGTGGATCTCCACCAGCGGTGAGGGGCCTGACGCCTACTTTGGCGGTGTCGAGACCCTCGCGGACAAAATCTATGTGGTCTTTGCCGCCATGTTCGTCCACGTGCGTGGCCTGCCGATGTTCTCCACGTTGCTGGGCTTCGGTGTGGGGCTTATCGCGATGAGCTTGTGGCGGCGAGGTTTCCCGCTAGGCCGCGCGCGGACGGTGATTGTGAAGCGCTACGGGTTCTTAGCGCTGTTTGGAGCACTGCACTGTCTTTTCCTGTTTATGGGAGACATCATGATGTTGTACGGAATGATGGGCATTCTCATCGCGCTCGTACTTTCCCTCTCCGATAGAGTCCTCATGATCGTGGCCTATGTGCTCTTCGGGCTCACAGTATTGATCGGTATCGGCATGGGGATTGGTTCCGCGTTCATTGATACCTCGACGGTTGATGTTGGCGCATTCTCCTCCGCACAAAACTACTGGGAGTTGCTGGGCGAACAAGCCTTCATGGTGGTCGCCCAGCTCCTCTCAATGCCCTTCACCGGCTTCATTGTGCTGCCCGTGATGCTCGTCGGCTTCGTATGGGCGCGCCGCGGCACGCTGGCGGGCGGACACCGCCGCGAGCTTTGGATCTGGACGGCGATTACCGCGGCCATCATTCTCTTCATCGGTCTGCCGTGGGGCTTGGCCGCCAGCGGATTCATTGATCCGGCACTGGCGGAGCCTCTCAACGCAGCAAATAGCTTCATCGGTATGCTCACTGGGCCGGGCATCGTGGCGGCGGCGACACTTGCCTTGGAACCCCTGCAGCGTCGTGGTGCGCGCCCATGGTTCCTATGGCCGTTGATTGCGCTGGGTAAGCGTTCCATGACCGGCTATGTACTGCAGTCCGTGTTCTTCTTGGCGCTGGTCTACCCCTTCACGCTCGACATTGGACCCGAGTTCAGCGCCGCGGGTCAGGCAGCGCTGGCCGCCGTCGTGTGGCTAGCAACGCTTCTCATCGCCTGCGCGCTTGAGGCCGCAGGCAAGCCTGGTCCTTTCGAGTGGGTCCACCGCCGCTTGTCTTATGGCAAGACGATGCGCCCGGAGTTGGGGGCTGTGTCTAACCCTGTGCCTTCCGCGCCAGGCCATCCACCAGCAGCACCAGGCCTACCGTCTGGGCCGCCGACTGGCCCACAGCCAGGAGCTTTCCCACAGTCTTTCCCGCAACAGGGAGCTGCACCGCACGCGTTCGGGCCACCGTCGCAGCCTCAGAGGCCAGAAGAAGATTGGCGCCGTGGCTAATCCCCTGCGCAGATTCGGCAGCACGCAAGGCTGGGTCACCGGCTAGCGCGGAAAGCGCAGCCGTCGGGATTCCAGCGACAGCCGTAGCGAGGCGCTCGCTGCGAGTACGAGGTAGCGCGATGCCAGCCGCCCACGCGCCAGCGCGCAGAGCCCAACCCGTCGCATCATTGCGCGCATCGCGCAGCGCCCACGCGAAGGAGGCGTATTGCACACTCACGCACGTCACCCCGAACGTCGTTGGTTTACCGCGCTTGGAGGCTTGGCCCAGAGCAGCTGCCACCAGTCCCACACGGGTCTCTGGCGAGCAGTCGGGGCGCAAGGCCAAGGCCACAGGGGCTGCAACCGTCGTCGCGGTGCCCAGCGTGCGCCAGGTAAACAGGCCCGACCATGCGGCGGTCTCCCCCGCGGCGAGCGCACCGAGGGTAAAGTGATCGCGACCAGTAAAGGCTGGGCCCACCGCGCGCAAAAGAGCCGCAGTGCCTTCCTGGGTACGGTCCAGCATGTCGCGCGCGAAGCTGGTCTTCATGGCCTAGCTACTTCCTGCGCGATCCGGCCTTGACCACGTTCTTCGTGCCCGGAGAAGGCTTCTTCGTCGACTTCTTGGTCGCCTTGCGCGTCGACTTCTTGGTGGCCTTCTTCGTCGATTTCTTAGTCGACTTCTTGGTGCTCTTCTTCGTGCCACCGTTGGCGGCTTCCTTGGCGCGGCGCTCGGAGAGGAGTTCGTTCGCGCGGGCGTCGGTAAGCTGCTCCGGATCGTCGCCACGGCGCAGCGAAGCATTCGTCGTGCCGTCAGTGACGTACGGGCCGAAGCGGCCGTCCTTGACCGTCATCGGCTTGCCGGAAACGTCATTGTCACCCAGCTGCTTAATCGGCGGCTGTGCGGCCGCGCGGCCACGGCGCTTCGGCTCCGCGTAGATGCGGCGCGCCTCATCCAAGGTGATGGAGAAGATCTGATCCTCGTTGGCCAAAGACCGCGAGTCCTTGCCCTTCTTCAGGTACGGGCCGTAGCGGCCGTTCTGAGCGGTGATGACCTCGCCATCCGACGGGTCCACGCCTACCTCACGCGGGAGGCTCAGCAGCTTGAGGGCTTCCTCAAGGGTGACGCTGGCCGGTTCCATGGAGCTAAACAGCGAGGCCGTACCCGGCTTGAGTTTTTCCTCGATGTACTCAGCAATGCGCTTTTCCTTCTGCTTCGCCGCGGTCTTAGTCTCCCAGTTCTTCGCACGCTTGCCCTCGGCAGCACGCTGGGCGTCCTCGGCGGCGCGTTCCTGCTTAACGATCTCCTCGGCTTCAGCCTCGGCCTTCTCGCGCTCGTCCTCACGTACCTGCTCGGTGACGTACGGGCCAAAGCGGCCTTCCTTGGCCACGATGGTGCGGCCATTTTCTGGGTTCTGCCCCAGCTCGCGCCCGCCCTGCGGGGTGGCAAAGAGCTTCTCCGCCAAAGCCTCATTGAGTTCATCCGGGGTGACGGTTTCGGAGAGGTTAGCGCGCTGGTACTCCACCGTGCCGTCCTCGTTGGTGCCCACGGCGCGCTCAATGTAAGGACCATAACGGCCCACGCGCACGAAGACATCGCGGCCCTCCGCGTCGGTATAAAGACGCAGGGAGTTGACCTGGCGGGCATCGATAGCCTCTAGGTTGATGTCCACCAGGGACTTCAGGCCGCCGTGGCGGGCAATAGACGCAGCCTTCTGCTCACCTGCTTCAGTGTTGCCAAAGTAGAAGTTGTTCAGCCACTCCGTGCCGTTCTCACGGCCGGCGGCAATGGAGTCCAGCTCGTCCTCCATAGAGGAGGTGAAGTCATAGTCCACCAGCTCGGTGAAGTTGTTCTCCAGCAGGCCCACCACGGCGAAGGCGACCCACGAGGGTACCAGCGCGTTGCCACGAGAGAGCACGTAGCCGCGGTCCTGGATGGTCTTGATGATGGAGGCGTACGTCGACGGGCGGCCGATGCCCAAATCTTCCATCTTCTTCACCAGGCTGGCTTCGGTATAGCGCGCCGGCGGGTTGGTGGAGTGGCCGTCGGCAGTAACGGCGGACGTCGTGAGCGTATCGCCCTCGTTGAGGTGCGGCAGGCGGGACTCCTCGTTCGAGCCCTTCGCCGCAACGTCTTCATAAGCCTTGAGGAAGCCCGGGAAGGTAATCGTGCGGCCGGTGGCGGAGAAGTCCACGTCGTGGCCATCGGCAGATGCCTGCACGGTGACCTTCATGGACGTGCCCTTGGCATCGGCCATCTGGGATGCCACGGTGCGCTTCCAAATCAGCTCGTAGAGCTTGTACTCCTCGGCGTCGAGCTGCCCTGCCAGCTGGCCCGGGGTTGCGAAACGCTCACCTGCAGGGCGGATGGCCTCGTGGGCTTCCTGTGAGTTCTTCACCTTGCGGTCATAGGTACGCGGGCCATCTGCCACGAACTCGGCGCCGAAAATGGACGTTGCCGCCTCACGCGCAGCTCTCAGGCCCTGCTTGGACAGGGAGGTCGAGTCGGTACGCATATAGGTAATGTGACCGTTCTCGTAGAGGCGCTGCGCAATGCGCATGGTGCGCTCCGAGGTGTAGTGCAGGCGCCGACCAGCCTCCTGCTGCAGCGTCGAGGTCATAAACGGTGCGGAAGGTTTGCGCGAATACGGCTTGTGCTCAACGCTGGCCACCGTCATGGTGGAGCCTTCCAGCGCGCTGGCCAGCTGCTCCGCTTGAGCCTGCTTGACGACGACCACCTCGTCGCCCTTCAGCTGACCCTTATCGTTGAAGTCACGGCCAGCAGCGACACGTTTGCCGTCGAGGGCGCTCAAGCGCGCATCGAAATCCGGCGTGGATTTCAGCGTTGCCGTGAGATCCCAGTATTCGGCCGGGATGAACGCCATGCGCTCGCGTTCGCGCTCGACGATGACGCGGGTAGCCACCGACTGCACGCGGCCAGCCGACAGGCGCGGCATAACCTTCTTCCACAGCACCGGGGAGACCTCGTAGCCGTAGAGGCGGTCGAGGATGCGGCGGGTCTCCTGGGCGTCGATAAGATCGGCGTCGAGCTCACGGGTGTTCTCCGCGGCCTCCAGGATGGCGGACTTGGTGATCTCGTTGAACACCATGCGGCGCACCGGCACCTTAGGCTTGAGTACTTCCAGCAGGTGCCAGGCAATGGCTTCGCCTTCGCGGTCGGGGTCTGTTGCGAGGTAGAGCTGATCGCACTGCTTCAGCTTGGCTTTGAGGTCAGCAACCTTCTTCTTTTTGTCCTGGCTGATGACATACAGCGGGGTGAAGTTATCCTCCGGGTTCACACCGAGGCGCGCCCAGGATTCCTTCTTGTACTTAGCGGGGACGTCGGCAGCGCCACGCGGAAGGTCACGGATGTGACCGACGGAGGCCTCAACGATGTACTTATCGCCGAGGTAAGGCTGAATCTTCTTCGCCTTGGTTGCTGACTCGACGATGACCAGGGTCTTCCCCGGGCCGGTACCTTCTGCCACTTCTGCTTCATCCCTTCCGATGGCTAACCCTCTGCTGGGCAATTGCCCCTAGCGTACACAGATAAAGGCTCACTGTAGTTATTGAGGCCACTGTGCGTCCACACGTGAGGGGTCTATACTTGCCGTCTGAGAAAGGCCCCTACAGCGTGACGCAGGGAGAAGACGTGATTGCTTCTATTACCGCATGGTTCGAGGTCATCATGGCCACCCAGTGGATTTATCCGCTGGTGGGCACCCTGATTTTCTTCGACTGCTTCTTCCCTGTGCTGCCCTCGGAAATCCCCCTCAACATGGTGGGCGCTTGGTCTGGCTCGCAAGGTTTCCCGCACCTGCCCACGATGTTTTTCACCGCCATGGTGGCCGCCATCTTGGGCGATAACTTGTGTTTCCTTTTGGGCACGCGGCTTATTACCCTTATTAATAGAGCCCAAAAAGGCACCAAGGCCTACGACGCCTTAACGTGGGTCAAGCGCAACATTCGGCGCAGCGGTGGTGCGGCCATCATCATTGCGCGTTTTATCCCCTCGGCCCGCCTGTTCATGACGATCCTGCTGGGCTCCATGCGCTACCCCTGGCCGCTGTTTTTCTTCTTCGACACCATCGGTGTTTTGATGTGGGTAGCTCAAGCACTAGCCATTGGTTACCTGGGCGGCGTAGCTTTTTCGGGCTCGCCGGCCATCGCCATGATTATTTCCATCATCGCCGCGGTCATTATTGGCTTCGGCCTGCAAAAAGGACAGAACAAGCTCATGGAATGGTGGGATACCCGCCGCGGCTACGCGGAAACTCCCTAGACCGTCTCGACGTGAGTGGCCTGCGGGCCTTTGGGGCCGTCGCTGACCTCAAAGGAAACGCGCTGGTTATCTTCCAACGTACGGAAACCCGTGCCCTGGATTTCGGTGTAGTGCACGAAGAGATCGCCGGAGCCGTCTTCCTGCTCGATGAATCCATAACCTTTTTCGGCGTTGAAGAACTTGACGGTACCGTATGCCATGAAGAGTTGTCCTTTGCGGATATACAATGCTCAATCTGTTGCACTAGTGTGCCACGTTTTGGGAATGCGTGGCTGAAATGTGGAGGCGAGCGTGAGTGAAAACCCTATGGGCGAGGAGCTCGTCGAGCTTCTTGTCGAGCGCTTCGCCGAATCTGAGCTGACGCACTCCACGACCCTGCCGGCCCAGCCTGCCCAGTATGCGCCGTGGCCTGAGTGGATCCTGCCGGAGTTGCGGGCGGCGTTGGAGGAACAGGGCGTCGCCAAGCTCTATGCTCACCAAGTCGCGGTGGCGGAGGCCGCGTGGTCTGGTCAGGACGTGGTGGTGGCAACGGGGACGAGTTCGGGAAAATCCCTAGGCTATCGCCTGCCCATTCTTACCCGCCTGGCGCAGGACCCTACTGCCTGCGCGCTGTATATCACGCCGACGAAAGCGCTGGGTTCGGACCAATTGCGTGCGGTCCTGGAGCTCACGCAGGGTATCGCCGCGCTTCACGACGTCCACCCCGCCCCCTACGACGGCGATACCCCCACCGAAGCACGCGCCGGCATCCGCGACCACGCGCGGTTCATTTTCTCTAACCCGGACATGATCCATTCCTCCCTGTTGGGCGCGCATCAACGCTGGGCGCGCGTGCTGCGGCATTTAAGGTTCATCGTCATCGATGAAGCACACGCGTATCGCGGCGTGTTTGGGGCAAACGTGGCACTAGTCGTGCGCCGACTTTTGCGCCTGTGCGCGCATTATGGCTCGCGGCCGGTGATTATTGCCGCCTCGGCCACCATGCGGGATCCCGCCGCCCACGCGCTGCGGCTGACGGGACGGAATATGCTCGCTGTCACTGAGGATGGCGCGCCGACAGGTGCGCGGACCGTGGCCTTGTGGGAGCCCGGGTTTATGGAGGGCATCGAGGGGCAAAACGGCGCGCCGGTGCGTCGTGCTGCCACCACGGAAGCGGCCTGGATGATGGCCGCGTTAGTGGCGCAGGGAGCGCGAACGTTGACGTTTGTGCGCTCGCGACGAGCGGCAGAAACCACGGCGTTACGGGCAGCGGAGGAGCTTTCTGGCCGGTTGGGCCGTCCCGATTTCGCTCGGCGCATTGCCGCCTACCGTGCCGGCTACTTGGCCGAAGACCGCCGCGCGCTGGAGCAAGCCCTCGACGACGGCTCCTTACTTGGTGTGGCCACGACATCTGCGCTGGAGCTTGGCATCGACGTCGGCGGGCTTGATGCCGTAGTCACGGCTGGCTTCCCTGGCACTGTGGCGAGCTTTTGGCAGCAGGCTGGCCGCGCGGGCCGCCGCGGGCAGGGCTCCCTCGTCGTACTTGTCGCCCGCGATGAGCCGATGGACACCTACCTCGTGCATCACCCGGAAGCGCTGTTGGGACGGCCAGTCGAAGCGAGCGTGTTTAACCCGGCTAACCCCTATATCCTGGGCGGGCACGCCTATTGCGCGGCGGTGGAAAAGCCACTGTCTGACGCCGACATTGCCGCTTTCCAGGCTGAAGCCGTGGTCGAGGACCTAGCCCAGCAAGGTTTGCTGCGCCGCCGCCCCCAAGGCTGGTTCGCTGCTCCCCTACCTGCCGGCTCGGCTGACCTTACCCCGGAGACCGCGCATGCGGCTGTCTCCCTGCGCGGCGGGTCAGGCGAAGAGGTCATGATTGTCGATGCCTCCGACGGCCGCCTCCTCGGCACCATCGATGCCGCCCGCGCCGTGAGCCAGGTGCATCCCGGCGCGGTGTACCTTCACCGCGGCGAAAGCTTCGTCATCGAGGACCTACAGCTTGGCGGCGCTGATGGCACAGCATCCGCCGAACCGGGCGTGGCCCTCGCCGAACCCAAGACTCCTGACTACACCACGCAGCCGAAGTCCACGACGGACATCCGTATCCTCCGCGAGGCCGACGAGTTAGTGAACTACGCTCCGGGCCTGTGGGTAGCAAACCTAGAGGTCGAGGTAACCGACAAGGTAACCGGCTACCAGGTCAGGCTTCCCGATGGCTCCGTGGGTGAGGACGTTCCCCTCGACCTTCCAGAGCAGCGCCTGGTGACCCGCGCGGTGGCCTACACCATCGATCCGCTGGCACTCGCAGCGATGGGAGTCACCGCGGGGCGCACACCGGGCACTCTGCATGCAGCCGAGCATGCCGCCATTGGCTTGCTGCCGCTCATTGCCACGTGTGACCGCTGGGACATTGGCGGAGTATCCACCGCACAACACGCGGATACGGGCCTGCCCACGGTCTTCGTCTACGACGGCCACCCCGGCGGTGCCGGCTTCGCTGAGGAAGGATTCCGCCGCTTCCCCGAGTGGATCGAGGCCACCTTTGAGGCCGTGCGCTCCTGTCCTTGCGAGTCCGGCTGCCCGTCCTGCGTGCAGTCCCCCAAGTGCGGCAACGGCAACAACCCGCTGGATAAGGCAGGCGCTGTCGCACTCCTCGGCGCGTTGGTCACGATGACGAAATAAGCAGAGCTGCAGCTTCTCAGATTGGGCCAGCGCGGGCGATGGCACTACGGCCGCGTATCAGCGTGGTCACTTCAACGTCGCGGTCATCAACAGCACAGGTGTCAAGGCGTGCGTTATTTAAAGCGGCAACCTCCTCAGCTTTCGAGCAGGCGTCCCTGCCCTTGGCCAGATCCCACGCACCGGCCACCGCTGCGAGGTCCGCCGCTACTTGCGCTGCGTGGCGTGCAGCAACGGCAGAACCGACTGCTGCAACCGCCAACAGCAGCGAGGCGACAGCGGCGATGATCCCGGCGGTGACGACGGTGGCATAGCCGTCGTCACCTGCCAGAGCCCGCTTCCAGCTGCGCTGACGACGCCTCACGGCTGCGCTCCTGGGTCTCTACCCGCTCCGATCTCCGCAGGAAAGACCGCCTGCGCGCGCATCGTTCCCAAAGGCGCTGGGACGGCTGCATGCGCCGTAACCAGGCCGGAGGATTCAGTAATGGTGACCGTGACTCCCTCGCGCTGGTAATCCACCCCGATAGCAGCGGCTCGCGCAGCAGCACCCGCCGCATCAACGGCAGCGAGGTGGGCAGACAGCGTCGCTATACCGCCCACGATTCCCGCGGCCACGATGACGAGCGAGGCGAGAGCGAGGGCGGCCTCGATGGTGACGGAGCCGGCGTCGTCAAGCATCTGCATTAGACCGGGGTATTGGAAAGCGCGTCGGTGATGATGGACGTGATAGCGCTGCTCACTTGGCCGCCGTTGATCACGGCGTAGAGCACCGCGGCAAGGGCGGCTGCTGCGAGCGAACCCATGGCGTACTCAATCGTCGACATCCCGTCTTCATTAAGGAGTTTTGCCTTGTTATCGAGTGTTTTCTGCATGATTGTACCTATCTTTCGTGTTGTGTTGTGTGGTGTGTTTTTAAAGAAGTTGCTGGCCCAGACTGATGATGACGGGCACCAGCCCGAGGACCAGGAAGGCGGGTAAGAAACAGACGGCGAGCGGCGCGGCGATGAACACGCCAGCGCGCTCCGCCTTCGCGGTTGCCTGCGCCGCAGCATCGGCGCGCAACTGTGCCACCAGGCGGTGACACCCAGAAGCCATAGCTGTACCGGAGTCCCCAGAAAGCTTCGCCAGCCGCACGAGCTCCTCCAAGTTCTTCTGTGCGGCTAAGGCCTGCCAGGCGCTACTCATCGGGACTCCCACTCCGATAAGTGCAGCTGCCTCTGACCACGTGGGGGAAGCCTCGGCCACCGCTACGACAGCCGTGCGTGGAGACAGGCCAGCCTCCAAGCAGGCGGCAAAAAGCTCCAGGTCGCTCGCGGCATCGAGCGGACCGTAGTCGGGCCCATCGCGCGGAGTTTTCGGCCGTGGTGTGCGTGTCCCTCCCACCCCTACGCGGCCCGCGGGAGCAGCAGTAGCAACAGCCAATGCTGCGGCGAGAAGTGCGGTGGCAACATAGGTTGTCGGAGTCATTGCGCAGCCTTTCGCAGGATGAGGCGTGACCAGCAAAAGCCGGCGCAGACGAGGGCCACGCCGACGTCGAGAAGCACGCCGCCCACTCCACCGCCCACGAGGAACCCCAGGGAATCCGCCCCCATGGCCCCACCCATAAGGATTCCGGCCACCGGAAGACACGCCAGGACCACTGCCGTGGCTTGCGGTCCCTGCAAGGAGGCGGCGGTTTCCCGGGCGTGGCGCTGGGCTGTGTCGAGCTGACTTTGAGCCTGTTCCATTAGGTCAGCCAATGCAACACCGTGGTGGCCGGAGACATTCAACAGCGCAGTGAAACGGGACAGTTCCGGCGTGGTGAGAGCGACCGACGGTGACCCGCCCTGTGCGGCGAGGCCAGCTGCGGTGCTTAGCGCGCTGCGGAGGTGCTCCGGTGTGGCGTCGGGTAACGAGTCCGTGCCACGACGCAAGGCATTCGCAGTAGTAGAACCAGCGCGCAGCTCCGCGGCAATAGTGCCGAAATAGGAAGCTAGGGCCTTAGCACCGCGGCGCTCACGCCGGGCGGAGGCGAGATCATTAGCGAACCACAGCACACAGGCCAAGATGCAGCCGGCAGCTATCACCACGGTGGGCCTGCCGAAGAAGACGCAGCATCCCACGCCGAGGAATAGCACAGCAGGTGCCATCGAGCGCGCCTTCGGTGTTGCCAGGCGCGACACCGCCCCAGGTGGGGACAACAGGCATGCAGCGGCGAGATATAGCCACATCATGGTTGAACTCCCATCCGCGCACACAACTCGTTAAACCCGGCGCGCGGCCCACCATCAGCGGTCCACACCAGCCGGGGTCGCACGGGGTTGCCCTCCAGTACACCGATGTGGGCCAAGCGCCGGCCTTCTGGGCCGCGCTCCATCCCCAGTACCACGTGCACTGCGGCAGCCAGCTGCGAATGCAAAGCCACCCGGTCCAACCCGCCAAGCGCCGCTAACGCTTCCATGCGTGCAGGTACCTCATCGACGGAATTGGCATGGACCGTGCCAGCGCCACCATCGTGTCCGGTGTTGAGCGCGGCGAGCAGCTCGACAACCTCCGCGCCACGGATTTCACCCACCACAATGCGGTCTGGACGCATGCGCAGCGCCTGGCGCAACAAGAGCGACATCGAAATCTCACCCCTACCTTCTGCATTAGCCCGGCGCGACACCAGCGTCACCACATGCGGATGTGCCGGGGCAAGCTCCGGGGTGTCCTCAATAATGAGCAGACGCTCGGTCGCCGGCACGCAGCCCAAAAGTGCCGCAAGCAGCGTCGTCTTGCCCGAACCGGTACCGCCGGTGACGAGGAAGGACGCGCGCTTATCGACGATCCCCCGCAGCAGCCCCTCCACCCCCGAGTCAATGCTGCCGTTAGCCACGAGCTGCGCCAGGCTCGTCTGGGCTTGGCGCAGCACGCGCAGGCTGATGCACGTCCCGCTTGCTGAGGGCGGTGCCAACAGCGCATGAAGGCGAATGCGGGTGCCGTCGGGGCGGGTTAGGCGGCCATCGGCAAACGGTTGCGCATCATCAAGCCGCACACCGGCAACCGCTGCCAGCCGCGTTGCGAGCTGACGTACCTCTGCGTCATCGCTAAAACCGACCTCCTTGGGCTGCAATCCGTGGCCGCAGTCCACGAAGCAGGAGTCGGGGCCGTTGACGACGACGTCGGTAAGCCCCGGCAGGGACAGCACCGGCTCCAGTAATCCCAACCCCAAGGAATCGTGGCGAAGGCGCTGTAAGAGATCGAACACGTCGACATCACTAATGACGCCGGCTTCTTCCCTAATCCGACGGGCCAGCGCCGACGCATCGTGCGCAAGCTGTGGCTCTGTGGCCACGATGGTGCGCATCGTATCGATAAGACTCATGCCACCGCCTCCCAAATATCCCGCGCGGCACGGGCGAGCGAGCGCGGCAGACGCTGCGGAAGTCCGCCAGTTTCCACCGCGCGGGTTAGGCCGCGCACTGTTGGCAGCTGTGCGACGGGGTCAGCGTGCGTGAGCTTGGCGACGTCCCCCTTATCAATCCCCGACCACTGCCTATGCCGCAGCACCACGGAGCAGTCCTTAGGCCGCGCCCGCAGTTCAGCGACGATCTCCGCGCATGCAGCAGCCGCCCGCACTTCTGCCGCGGTCACCACGACGACGTGGTCTGCGGCATCCGGAACATCCCACGGCGGGCAATCCACCACGACGACTCCTGGGTGCGCGCAGGCTGCCTGCAGTATCGCCGCGCGCCGCGTGGCGCTGAGCTTGGTGGCACCGGCGCTGGTGGTACGTGCTGCTGCAAGCACCGCGATGCCATCTGGCGTGGTGGGCAGAGCACGAGCGAGGTCACCCGGGTCCACCGTCCCCGTTCCTGCTGCCAGGTCCGGCCAGCGCGCGCCGGGTTTATTCTCCATTCCCAGCAGGAGGTCGAGACCACCGGACAAGGGCGCGGCATCGACGAGCAAAGCCGCCCTAGCGTGGCGCGCCAGCGCTGCCGCCAGTGTGGAAGCACCCACCCCACCAGCGGATCCGGTCACCGCAATGGTCAACCCCGCGGCAGCCGCCTGTGTCTCGGGGTGGGTATCAGCGGCAAGGGCCGCTAACAGTTCCTTCGATTGCGCAGGAAGGATAAATGCCGCAGCAGCATGGCAGCGCAGTGCCGCTTCATAGTCGATAGGCCCTGGGTCGGGTGTCAAAAAGTAGACCCGCGGGTGGCCCTCCACGAGGCCTGCCGTCAGCGAATCCGCGAGGACCGCATCTACTTTGGGCAGGTAGCGCGGGAAATCACGCGGGTCCTCAACGGTGCTGACCTCAGCAGTACTGGCCGCAGCGGTGGAGGCCGCTTCAGCTCGCAAGGCCGAGTCTCCAACGGCGATAAGAAGGTGGAATGTGCTCATGCCTGAAGCATGCGCGAGCGCACCGCACGGGCGCTAGGGTCACTTTGCTGCCTGTGGATAACTCATGCCGAAACTGCACTTTTCGGCTGCTTTAGTTAGCTCTTCAACAAATGCCCTGTGAAACTCGGGGCTCTGGTGGCGACCTAGAGCCCCAAACGAAGCATAAGAAGAGATTCGGGGTCGCACGCTGCGTCCGACACCCGGCCCTGGCGCACTACCCGGATGCAGTCTGAGATTCCCACTTTGCGCCAAACTGAGAATCAAAGTGTCAATCTGCGAATGAAAGCCGATCACATTTCGCACTTTCACTACCTGCCCTTATTCGCCGATTAACCTCCAAAGTGAGAATTAGAGTGTGAAATGATTAGCAGTTTCGCACTTTCATCGGCGAAGGCGTCCTCGACGGAGTCGTACTCCTCACGGGAGGCCTCCCACACTTCCTTGGCTGCGGACAGGTTGAACGCGGCGATGGCCGGGATGAGGATCAGCGCGGCGCGACGGATCTTCTGCGCACCCAACGAATCTGTCACGTCAACTGCTCCTTTTTGCGCTTTATACGGCGGAAAGGCAGCTTAGCCGATGCGCAAAACGTAGGCAGTTCCTGCCGGTTGCCGCGGTTGTCGCGGGCTGCTGACGACCGTCGCCGGTATCGACAGAGCGAGCGGCGGGTTCTTCACACTTTGATATAGTTCAGCACTCGCTGTATAGTTCAGTACATGCTGACTATTGCTTCACGCCTCGACGTCATGAACCGGCTCGGCCGGGCCATGGCTGATCCGACGCGTTCCCGAATTCTAATGACCCTACTCGACGGCCCGAGCTACCCGGCTGTGCTCTCGCGCGACCTGGATCTGACCCGCCCGAACGTCTCGAACCACCTGACCTGCTTGCGCGACTGTGGCATCGTCGTCGCCGAGCCAGAAGGCCGTAAGACCCGCTACGAGATCGCCGATCCGCACCTCGCGGCGGCACTCGCCGCTCTGGTAGACGCGACGCTAGCTGTCGACGAAAACGCCCCGTGCATTGACCCTGAGTGCTCGGTGCCCGGCTGCAGCGAGGAAGGAACGGACGCATGACCTCGGCGTGTGGTTGCGAACACGAACCCGCCACGGAGACCGAAGAGCTCGATCGGCCATGGTGGAAGGACCCAGAATTGCTGCTGCCGATATTCTCCGGCGTAGCCCTCATAACAGGACTGGCGCTGGACTGGTCCGACTTGAAGACACCCGCGACGGTACTGTATTGGATTAGCCTGCTGTTGGGCGCTTACACGTTCGCGCCTGGAGCGATCCGGAACCTTGTTACGAAGCGCAAGCTCGGCATTGGCTTGCTGATGACAATCAGCGCGGTCGGTGCAGTGATCCTCGGTTACGTCGGAGAGGCCGCGGCGCTAGCGTTCCTGTACTCGATCGCCGAGGCACTGGAAGACAAGGCTATGGACCGGGCCCAGGGCGGACTGCGGGCACTGTTGAAGTTGGTACCGCAGACCGCGACGGTGCTGCGCGACGGCACGTCAGTCGAGGTCGCAGCGAAGGACCTCGTGGCTGGCGAACTGATGCTCGTGCGCCCCGGAGAGCGGATCGCCACGGACGGCATCATTCGGTCTGGGCGCTCCAGCCTTGACACCTCAGCGATCACCGGAGAATCCATTCCGGAGGAGGTTGCGCCCGGCGACGAAGTGCCCGCGGGAGCGATCAACTCCGCCGGTGTGCTGGAGGTCGAGACGACCGCAGCTGGAACGGACAACTCGCTGACCACACTCGTGGACCTAGTCGAGCAAGCGCAGGCGGAAAAGGGCGACCGCGCCCGGATCGCCGACCGGATTGCCCAACCCCTAGTGCCCGGGGTGATGATCCTGGCGGTGCTAGTCGGCGTGATCGGCTCGCTGCTGGGCGACCCCGAGACGTGGATCACCCGTGCGCTGGTAGTCCTGGTCGCAGCGTCGCCGTGCGCGCTGGCAATCTCCGTGCCGCTGACGGTCGTGGCCGCGATCGGCGCGGCCAGCCAGTTCGGAGTGGTCATCAAGTCCGGCGCGGCGTTCGAGCGACTCGGCGGCATCCGTCACCTGGCAGTGGACAAAACCGGAACCCTTACCCGCAACCAGCCTGAGGTTACCGGAGTGGTCCCGGCAGAGGGATTCGATCGGGCGCAGGTGCTTGCTTTCGCGGCGGCAGTTGAGCAGCAATCGACGCACCCCCTCGCCGCGGCGATCGCGGCAGCGGAGCCCGAAGCGCCTGCCGCCCTGGACATCAGCGAGGAAGCTGGGCATGGCATCGGCGGCACCGTCGAAGGTCGACGCGTGCTGGTGGGCAGCCCCCGGTGGATCGACGCCGGGCCACTGAAAGCGGACGTTGAGCGCATGGAGTCCGAGGGCCAGACCTGCGTCCTTGTCACCGTCGATGACGCTCTCGCCGGGGCGATCGGGGTCCGCGACGAGTTGCGCCCCGAGGTGCCCGAAGCCGTACAGGCCCTGCACGCCAACGACGTGGAAGTAAGCATGCTCACCGGCGACAACACTCGCACCGCCCGGGCGTTGGCTGAAATCGCCGGAATCGACGACGTGCGCGCCGAGCTGCGCCCGGAGGACAAGGCAAGCATCGTCGCCGAATTCTCCTCCAAGACGCCGACGGCGATGATCGGCGACGGCATCAACGACGCGCCGGCACTGGCGGGCGCGACGGTAGGCATAGCGATGGGAGCGACCGGCTCTGACGCCGCGATCGAGTCCGCCGACGTCGCCTTCACCGGCCACGACCTCCGGCTGATCCCGAAGGCATTGCAGCACGCCCGCCGAGGCAGCAGGATCATCAACCAAAACATCGTGCTGTCTCTGGCCATCATCATCGTGTTGATGCCACTGGCGATCACCGGCGTGCTGGGCCTGGCGGCCGTGGTGTTGGTCCACGAGGTTGCCGAGGTCATCGTGATCTTGAACGGTCTGCGCGCCGCACGAACGAAGCGCTGAGGCTGCGACCGGCGAGTGTTATGGCCTAACCCCTTTGATCTATGAGTTTGGGGCTTTGAAAACGGGCAACCGCCGTTTCGGCAGAAATAGGTGATGGCCCGCGCCTCGGGGGGGTGTGCGCGGGCCATCTGTAACCCGGCATCGGGGGGTGCGCCGGGGCAGGCCGCACTGTATATCGGGGCCTTGCATCACACATTATGGCACGGCTTGGAAAAGATGACAACAGCTTGAGGCAACATTCCTTGAGAATCTTTTAAGAACGTCACTGCGCGCCCGATTTCTGCTGCTGAGAGGCTACGATGAGCACAGTAGCTCGCACAGATACCGGCAAGGTGCACTCCATGACCGAACACTTTTCTACGCCCAGCGGCAACGCTCGCGTGGCCGCGTTCTTCGACTTGGACAAGACCATCATCGCCACCTCCTCGGCCTACGCTTTTGGCCGGGAGTTCATGCACAACGGGCTCATTACTCACATTGAAGCACTGCAGTTATCGCTGGCCAAGGCGAGCTATATGCTTGCCGGGCACAGTAGCGAACATATGGATGCCACACGGGATCAGCTTGCCGCCATGGTGGCCGGCTGGTCGGTACAGAAGGTCCACGACATCGCGGTGGAAACAATGCACACGGTGGTTACCCCCACCATTTATGCCGAGGCACGCGATCTCATTGCTGTGCATCGCGAAAAGGGCCATGAGGTGGTGATCATTTCGGCGTCGGCAAGCGTGCTGGTCAGGCCCATCGCCGAGGAGTTGGGGATTGAACACGTCGTGGCCACTGAATTGGCGGAAGAGAATGGCCGGTTTACCGGGGAGATTCTTTTCTACTGCAAAGGCGCCGCGAAGGCCGAGGCGCTAGAGCGCATGGCACAGAAGCTTGGCGTGGACAAGGACGCTTCCTACGCATACTCGGATTCGGCCACAGATATCCCGATGCTCAAGCAGGTTGGGCACCCGGTGGCAGTCAACCCGGATCGGCTCCTGAAGAAACATGCCGCAGATAACGGCTGGGAGACCCGTACATTTAAACCTGACTTAGGTCATGGGTGGGTGAGTAACGTCACTCTTGACACTGTAACCTGTTGGTTTTCGTCGGTGGGTAGGAATTTTTCCGCACTAAGTGGGTAGTGCCGGGGGTGTTCAGTAGTCTGATTTTTGTGAGTCCTTATATTCGCACTGTCAAGACCGCTTCTGGGGCGATGGCGGTGCAGGTGGTGTTCTCTGAACGCAAAGGTGCGAAAAGGATGAAGCATGTCGGCTCAGCGCATTCAGAGTCTGAGCTTGCACTTTTAAGAGCTGAAGCTCAACGCATCGTCGATGGTGACCAACTGGCATTGGACTTCGGCGAGGTGAAACACATCGCACCGGCAACAGGCAGCGTTTCCAACCCGCTGCCGGTAGTCGGTCAGCGGGCCGGATACTTACTGGACTGTATTGATGCGTGTTTCAACGAGTTAGGTCTTGCTGCAGCAAGCGGTGATGATCCGGTGTTTCGCGATCTGGTGCGTGCCCGGTTGATTAATCCTGGCTCAAAGCTGGATTCCATCGAGACTCTTGCCGAGGTTGGCATCACCAGCGCAAGCTACCGCACCATCCAGAGGCGTCTTTCCTCCTTCGCCACCGAATCGTTCGGAGAGATACTAACCCAAGCGTTGGCCCATCATGCAGGTATCGGGCCAGGTACTTTCATCTTGTACGACGTGACCACCTTGTACTTTGAAACCGATACTCCTGATGAGCTTCGCAAACCCGGGTTTTCCAAAGAGCGCCGTGTAGAGCCACAAATCCTTGTCGGGCTGCTTACTGATGCCACTGGGTTTCCATTGCATGTGGGCGCGTTTGCTGGCAACTCTGCAGAAACCCACACGATGCTGCCGATGATCACACGGTTCCAAGAGGCCTACCAGCTCGACGAGGTCACCGTCGTTGCTGATGCAGGCATGTTCTCCGCGGCGAACAAACAAGCATTGATAGATGCAGGTCTGCACTACATTTTGTCGGTGAAAACCCCCACCGTGCCTGAGGTGATTGAAACCTGGCGGCGGGAAAACCCCGGTGAAGACTACACCCACGGCCAGATCTGGACACAAGCCTCGGCAAGCGATGGGCGCAAACACACAACCCCGAATACGGTGACGCATTACCAGTACTCTCACGATCGGGCTAGGCGCAGCCTGCGCGGAATCAAAGAGCAAGTTGCAAAAGCTAAACGCGCTGTTGACGGCGATATCGCTATCAAGCGTAACCGCTATATCGATCTTTCCGCCCCGAACAAGAAGGTCAACTACGCTCTTGCTGCCAAACACCGAGCCCTAGCCGGAATAAAAGGTTATGAAACCGACCTGACCGCTCTTGACGCTAGTGAGGTTATCGGGCATTACCGCAGGCTATTTAACATTGAGAAATCGTTTCGGATGTCGAAATCAGACCTGAAAGCACGCCCAATCTACGCCAGGAAACAAGACTCGATCACAGCACATCTCAATATTGTGATGGCAGCACTAGCCGTGGCCCACCTGATGGAGACCCGCAGTGGTCAATCCATCAAACGCCTGGTGAGAACACTCAAGAAATACCGCAGCTTTGAACTCAACATTGGTGGCGAAACCATCCACGCCGCCATACCACTCCCGCCCGATATCACCGCCACCATCCAAGCAATCACCGGCCGCGAACTTCCGCACTAAAGTGGCCTAAGTCAGGGCGCATGGCACAGAAGCTTGGCGTGGACAAGGACGCTTCCTACGCATACTCGGATTCGGCCACAGATATCCCGATGCTCAAGCAGGTTGGGCACCCGGTGGCAGTCAACCCGGATCGGCTCCTGAAGAAACATGCCGCAGATAACGGCTGGGAGACCCGTACATTTAAAGACCCTGTGCCGCTTTTCACCCCGCCGAGTGCCCGCGAGTTTGGGATTGGCTCGGCGGTGTTGGCGGGGATTGCGGCACTCATCGTCGGTAGCGTGCTGCTCGCGCGCCAACGCAACAAATAAATGCGGGCCTAAGGCTTAAGCCGCGCGGGCAATGCCGTCGGCTTCTTTAGCGCCGGCGGTCCAGGCCTGAAGTAGCAGCGAGAGCAACTCAGCAGGGGCCTCGTCATAGGTGGACAGTGCCGAGCGATACGCGGCGCGGTGGCGGTTAAGGTAGGTTTCCGGCACGGCGAAGCCGCGCGGATCGAAGCCGGTATGAATCGCTGCGGTGCGGGCGGCAACGAGAGCCACGACAGTGCTGCGCTCCCCAAAAAGCTCGCGCGCGGCAATCTCCGCGTGCAGCACGACGGGCAGCAAGCGGTCATAGTCCACGCCGGCTCCATGCGTGATGAGCTGCGCCAACGCCTGGGCCACCGCGGGTTCTTGGGTGGGACGGCCAGGCCCGCCCGAAGCGACGTCGATTCGAGCCAGGACCTGCAGCGGAGCCCGCGCAAAGGTGCGCACCGTCGTGGCTTGCACTTCGGGGGCAAGGAGGGAGTAGGCGCTGACGGTTGGGGGGACGTCGGCAAGCGCGAGCGACGCGCCATCGATTGCCGCGCACGCCCGTGCCCCGCGCAGCAGGGACTCCGAGGAAATCACCTCAAACTTGCGCAACCCCGCGGGCCGGCGGTGCACGCGGGCGATAGCACTGACTGCCGCCGCCGCGTTCTCCTCCACCCCGGATAGGGCCATCAGCGGGGTCAGCAGGTCAGAACTAGGCATACCCATTACAATAACGCCGTACCCAAAAATGCGGGCCGCACCACATGGACTCTGAAAAGTTCATTACTATGGCCGATATAGATTGCGACAAAACAGTAGGAGTTTTTAACCGTGAGCAACGACGGACTATTCACTGACGGGTCCAACCAGTTCGCCCCGAAGGTAGACAGCATCCCCCTGAGTGATGCCGATACCTCCCGCCGCGGCGAAGCATCCATCGGCCAGCTGGTCTCTAACGCTACCGAGCAGATGTCCCAGTTGGTGCGCTCCGAGGTGGAGCTGGCTAAGACCGAGCTCGCCGCCTCCGCCAAGAAGGGCGGCATCGGCGCGGGTATGTTCGGCGTCGCCGGCACCGTGGCGCTGTACAGCTCCTTCTTCTTTTTCTTCTTCCTCGCAGAGCTGCTAGCTAAGTGGCTCGACCGCTGGGCTGCGTTCCTCATCGTCTTCCTGCTCATGGTGGTCATCGCCGCCGTTGTGGCCTTTATCGGTTTCAAGCAGGTTAAGCAGGTTAAGGCACCGGAGAAGACCATTGAGTCCACGAAGGAACTCAAGAAGCTGGTCCCGGGCCGAGCTGAGAAGTCCATCGAGCGCGGCCTCTACACCTAAATTTTAGGGTCCTTTCGCTTTCCCCCTTTACCCCCGCCCCTCGTCCCCCGAGGGGCGGATTTCGTCTATTGAAAGGCCTGCAGCAATGACGTCCCTGTCCCCGTCCGTGGTGGAGCTCGACGGCCCCTTTGAGCACGAGTTCCTCCACACGCGCGGCATCCGCCTCCACGCCGCGACTGCCGGCAACCCAGACAATCCCCTCGTGGTGCTGTTGCACGGCTCCTTTGGCGGATGGTTCGACTTTCGGGATGTCATCGCAGTGCTTGCCGACGCCGGCTTCCACGTCGCCGCCCTCGACATGCGCGGCTTCGGACTGTCGGATAAGCCTCCACTGGAACCTGGGCAAGATATTCGTGTCGCAGTGGGAGACGTCAGTGGGGCAATCCGGGCGCTAGGCCATGACGATGCTTTCCTCGTTGGTGCTGATACCGGTGGTGCGGTGGCGTGGGCGCTGGCGACGGAGCGCCCTGAGCGTGTCCGAGGACTGGTATCTGTTTCCGCCGCGCACCCGGCTGACCTGCGCCGCGCGATTGCTGCCCGCCCGTGGGACTTTGGGTGGGTACTCCTGCGCGCGACGTTGTGCCGCATGAGTTGGCTGCGCACGCCGCGGTTGCTGATGCGCGAATCCGCCTACCGTCGGGAAATGGATCTCGATGCGCTCGGTTCCTTCAGCGAAGACGCGCGCGAGGAATCTCTGCGCTTGCGCATTGCCGCTTCCCAGATTGGCAATGTGCGTCGCGGCATTTTGTGGAATCACCGGCTGCGCACGGCCGTCGTACCGTTGAGTTGGCTCGACCTTACGGTTGCCGCGCCGGTGTTGTTCATCCATGCCGATCAATTGCTGTGGCGACCGGTGGCCCGCCGCGCAGCAAAGCGCTGTCGCGGGAGTTTTACCGCCACGACGATTCCCGGAACGAAGAATCTACCCTACTTAGAAAACCCGTCTGGTTTTGCGCAGACCCTCATCCACTGGATGCGAAGTACGTAACATACATAAATAATCAGTGCCCTACCCCACACAGGGGGTGGGGCACATTTTCATTCTTCGAGGAAAACGCAGGTCGGCGGCGAATACCTAGCAAACTATAGCTTTTATCACAGGACATATTTTTCGATTCCTTGTATGTAAGTCACGACACACGGTAGCTTCATAACAAACCAAACCACAGGTTTTCTACATCTTTCGCACCACGGAGGTCTAAGACCCACATGACGCTCAAGAAGACGCTTGCCGTTGTTTCCGTTGCCACCTTGCCGCTCACACTCGCGGCTTGTGGCGGCGATAATTCCGGCTCCACCGCTGCATCCGGTTCCGGCGACGGAATCATTGTTGTGAACGGCTCCGAGCCGCAGAACCCGCTGATTCCGGCCAACACCAATGAAGTTGGCGGCGGCCGCATCGTTGACTCTCTCTACTCCGGCCTCGTCTACTACGACGGTGACGGTGAAGCGCAGAACGAGCTCGCTGAGTCTATCGAGCCGAACGATGACAACACCGAGTTCACCGTCAAGCTCAAGGAGTCCACCTTCTCCGATGGCTCCCCGGTCACCGCGAACAACTTCGTCGATGCGTGGAACTACGCCGTGGCTAACGACCAGCTCAATGCCTCCTTCTTCTCCAACATCAAGGGCTTTAAGGAGGGCGTCGAGAAGCTGGAGGGCCTCAAGGTCGTCGACGACCTCACCTTCACCATCGCCCTGAACAGCCCGGAGCAGAACTTCCCAGCACAGCTGGGCTACTCCGCGTTCTACCCGCTCCATGAGTCTGCGTACGACGACATGGATGCGTACGGCCAGAACCCGATCACCAACGGCCCGTACAAGCTGTCCGAGTGGAACCACAACCAGGACGCCACCGTCGTTCCGAATGAGG
This sequence comes from Corynebacterium sp. FDAARGOS 1242, assembly GCF_016889985.1. Classification (NCBI taxonomy): domain Bacteria; kingdom Bacillati; phylum Actinomycetota; class Actinomycetes; order Mycobacteriales; family Corynebacteriaceae; genus Corynebacterium; species Corynebacterium sp. FDAARGOS 1242. The sequence continues at coordinate 2,162,959 of NZ_CP069568.1, forward strand.
AATACAAGGGCGGCCAGACCCCGCAGAATGACGGCATCAAGTTCGTCTTCTACGCCTCCCAGGACGCGGCCTACTCCGACCTGCTGGCAGGCAACCTGGATGTCCTCGACGCCATCCCGGACGCCGCCTTCGACGTCTACGAGACTGACCTCGGTGAGCGCGCTGTAAACCAGCCGACCGCCGTGTTCCAGTCCTTCACCCTGGGAGAAAACCTTGAGCACTTCTCCGGCGAGGAAGGCGCCCTGCGCCGCCAGGCCATCTCCCACGCCATCAACCGCGAGGAGATCACCGAGACCATCTTCAAGGGCACCCGCACCCCGGCCAAGGACTTCACCTCCCCGGTTCTGCCGGGCTACTCCGAGGACATCAAGGGCAATGAGGTCTTGGAATATGACCCGGAGAAGGCCAAGAAGCTGTGGGCAGAGGCAGACAAGATCAAGAAGTGGGACAACCCGAGCGTGGAGATTGCCTACAACTCCGACGGCGGCCACAAGAGCTGGGTAGACGCCACCACCAACTCCATCAAGAACGCCCTCGGCATCGAGGCCGTTGGCGCTCCGTACCCAGACTTCAAGTCCCTGCGCGATGAGGTCACCAACCGCACTATTAAGACCGCTTTCCGCACCGGCTGGCAGGCCGACTACCCGAGCCAAGGCAACTTCCTTGCTCCGCTCTACAGGACCGGCGGCTCCTCCAACGATGGCGACTACGCGAACTCGGACTTTGACAAGGCTCTCGACGAAGCCCTGACCGCCAAGTCCGACGACGAGGCCAACAAGAAGTACATCGAGGCCCAGGAGGTCCTGTTCAAGGATCTGCCGGCCATCCCACTGTGGTACGCCAACGCCACCGGTGGCTTCTCCGAGAACGTCGACAATGTCGTCTTCTCCTGGAAGTCCCAGCCGGTGTACTACAACATCACCAAGAAATAGGCCCTCCCCTGGCTTTTTCTTAGGACCCCCGCAACCTTGGTGGAGCGGGGGTCTCCCCACGTTTTTACCCATAAGTGTGATTCGAAACGCTCTATAGATTTCTCTTAGCCTTGGTTCACACACTAAAATCCTTATGAGCTACGTGACGCCTGGTAACGGGGCGTCGACAAGCACCTGCCCACAAACGAGTAAAGGACCACACTATGCTGCGCTATATCGGGCGCCGAGTGCTCCAGATGATTCCGGTGTTCTTCGGAGCCACCCTGCTCATCTACGCGCTCGTCTTCTTGATGCCCGGCGACCCTGTCGAAGCCCTCGGCGGTGACCGCGGCCTTACTGAGGCTGCCCGCGCCCGCATCGAGGCCGAATACAACCTCGACAAGCCGTTCATCATCCAATATCTGCTCTATATCAAGGGCATCTTCATGCTGGACTTCGGCACGACCTTCTCCGGCGTGCCCGTGACCCAAGTGATGGCAAACGCCTTCCCGGTCACCGTCAAGCTCACTGTCATGGCCATCATCTTCGAGGCTGTCTTCGGCATCTTCTTCGGCGTTGTCGCCGGCATGCGCCGCGGCGGCTTCTTCGACTCCACCGTACTGGTCATCTCTTTGCTAGTCATCGCCGTGCCCTCCTTCGTCATCGGCTTCGTCTTCCAGTACCTCGTGGGCATCAAGTGGGGTGTTTTGCCGGTGACCGTCGGCGCGAACGCCACCGTGAAGTCACTCCTCATGCCGGCGATGGTGCTCGGCGCGCTGTCCCTGGCCTACGTCATCCGCCTGACCCGCCAGTCCGTGGCGGAGAACCTGCGCGCCGATTACGTGCGCACCGCCCGCGCCAAGGGCCTCTCCAACGGCGCGGTGACCCGCCGCCACGTGCTGCGCAACTCGCTGATTCCCGTGGCCACCTTCATCGGTGCCGACATTGGTGCGCTCATGACCGGCGCGATTGTCACCGAGGGCATCTTCGGCATCAACGGCGTCGGCGGCACCATGTACCAGGCCATCCTGCGCGGCGAGCCGACCACGATTGTGTCCTTTACGACGGTCCTGGTGATCATCTACATCATCGCCAACCTGCTCGTTGACCTCCTGTACGCCGTACTTGATCCGAGGATCCGCTATGCCTAACTTCGAGAAAACTACCCCCTACCCGGGCCAAGAGCACTTCGTTTCCGCGACCGACGAGACGGGCCTCGGCGCAGTCGACGCCGTCAAGGACGAATCTGCACCCTCCTCCCAGTGGGGCGAGGCCTGGCGCTATCTGCGCCGCCGCCCACTGTTTTGGGTTGCGGCCGTCATGATTCTCGTCGCCGTCCTTATGGCCGTCGTCCCGGGCCTGTTTACCAATACGGACCCGCGCCTGTGCGAGCTGTCCAAGTCCCTCGCCCCGGCTGAGCCCGGCCACCCGTTCGGCTTTAACCGCCAAGGCTGCGACATTTACTCTCGCGTCATTTACGGTGCGCGGGCGTCGGTAGCCGTGGGCGTTCTTACCACCCTCCTCGTGGTGGTTCTGGGCTCCCTCATCGGTGCCGTCGCTGGCTACTTCGGCGGCTGGATCGACTCCGTGCTCTCCCGCATCACCGATATTTTCTTCGCTATCCCGCTGGTGCTGGCCGCCATCGTGGTCATGCAGATGTTCAAGGAGCACCGCACCATTATCACGGTGGTCTTAGTCCTCGGTCTCTTCGGCTGGGTGTCCATCGCCCGCATTACCCGCGGCGCGGTGGTCTCCATCAAGAACGAGGAGTTCGTCCAGTCCGCGCGCTCCATCGGTGCATCGAATTGGCACATTCTGTTCAGCCACATCTTGCCGAACGCTGCCGCCCCCATCATTTCCTATGCCACCGTGGCGCTGGGTACCTACATCGTGGCGGAGGCTACCTTGTCCTTCCTGGGTATCGGTTTGCCGCCGACGTTCGTGTCCTGGGGCGGCGACATCTCCGACGCGCAGGCGTCCCTGCGCGTGGCCCCGGCAGTCCTGTTCTACCCGGCGGGTGCGTTGGGCCTGACCGTGTTGAGCTTCATCATGATGGGTGACGTCGTCCGCGATGCACTCGATCCGAAGGCGAGGAAGCGTTAATGACTAACCCACTTCTTGAAATGAAGGACGTCCAGATCTCCTTCACCACATCTACCGGTGTGGTTGAAGCAGTGCGTGGCGTCAACATGTCCATTTACCCGGGCCAGTCCGTGGCCATCGTGGGCGAGTCCGGCTCCGGCAAGTCCACCACGGCGATGTCCATCTTGGGCCTGCTGCCGGGCACCGGCAAGGTCACCGGCGGCCAGATCCTCTTCGAGGGCGAGGACATCACTCACTACAACAACAAGCAATTCGAGTCGCTGCGCGGTGACAAGATTGGCTTGGTCCCGCAGGATCCGATGTCCAACCTCAACCCGGTGTGGCGCATCGGCACGCAGGTCGAGGAATCCCTCAAAGCTAACAACGTCGTGGAGGGCTCCGAGCGCCACAAGCGCGTCGTCGAGCTGCTGGAAGAGGCCGGGCTTCCCGACGCCGAACGCCGCGCCAAGCAGTATCCTCACGAGTTCTCCGGCGGTATGCGCCAGCGCGCGCTCATCGCTATTGGCCTCGCCGCACGCCCGAAGCTGCTCATCGCCGACGAGCCGACGTCCGCCCTTGACGTGACGGTGCAGAAGACCATCCTTGACCACTTGGATCACCTCACCGCGGAGCTGGGCAACGCAGTGCTTTTCATTACCCACGACCTGGGTCTGGCGGCCGAGCGCGCTGAGCACCTCATCGTGATGCACCGCGGCCGCATCGTCGAGTCGGGCCCCTCGCGCGAGATTCTGCGTTCCCCGCAGCACCCGTACACGCGCCGGCTTGTCGACGCCGCCCCCTCCCTCGCCTCCTCCCGCATCCGCGCCGCTAAGGAAGCTGGTCTGGAGTCCAAGGAACTGAAGACCGGCGAGGCCGCTGCCGCCGACGGCACCCACGGCAGCGCCGGGACCTCTGCGGCGGAGCCTGGTTCCGCTGTTCCGCTCTCCGCGCAGTCAGCCACCCCTGATGCCGCAGCGCCAAGCGATGCGGAACCGGTAATTTCGGTGCGCAACCTGACCAAGGAGTTCAACATCCGTGGCCAGCGCGGCGAAAAGAAACACCTCAAGGCCGTGGACGATGTCTCCTTCGACATCCGCCGCGGCACCACCCTGGCGCTGGTGGGCGAGTCTGGTTCCGGCAAGTCCACGGTGGCCAACATGGTGCTGGGCCTTTTGGAACCGACCTCCGGCACCATTGAGTTTGAAGGTCGCGATACTTCGACGCTGTCGAAGAAGGAATTGTTTAACCTGCGTCGCAAGATGCAGGTGGTCTTCCAAAACCCGTATGGCTCGCTGGACCCGATGTACTCGATTTATAAGTGCATCGAAGAACCTCTCGCGCTGCACAAGGTTGGTTCCCGCAAGGAACGCGAGGCCCGCGTAGCCGAGCTTCTCGACATGGTCTCCATGCCCCGCTCCGCCATGCGCCGCTACCCCAACGAGCTGTCTGGTGGTCAGCGCCAGCGCATCGCCATTGCCCGCGCGCTGGCGCTGAAACCGGAGGTGATCGTCCTCGATGAGGCCGTCTCTGCCTTGGACGTGCTGGTGCAGAACCAGATCATCCAGCTGCTCGCGGAGCTGCAGTCGGAGCTCAGCCTGTCCTACCTCTTCATTACCCACGACCTCGCGGTGGTCCGCCAGACGGCCGACGACGTCGTGGTCATGAAGAAGGGCCAGGCTGTCGAGCAGGGCACTGCCGACGACATCTTCGAGAACGCCCAGCAGGACTACACCCGCAACCTCATCAATTCGGTTCCGGGTATGCACCTGGAAATCGGTACCGGCCACTAGCCTGCGCTTAGCGACGCCCCCTACCCGCCAACCTCCTCTGGTCGGCGGGTTTCATCGTTGCGCGCTTGCCTCGACTAGCTGCGGGATCGCCGATGTGCCCGCTGACCGTGGTGTGGTCGGCGGGGTTCATCGTCTCGGCGTGGGTGCGAAGCTTCAGCTTGCACCCGGTGGGTCGGGTGGTTGCCCTGTGGCTTGTTCAGCTGCTTTCTCAGAAGCGAGTCGGGCTGTGGCTTCTTGGTATTCGGGCATGGCGGTAATTGGCACACCCCAGGGCGGGATGTAGCTCACCCCGGTGTTCAGCCGGAACATGTAACCACGCCCAGTGGGGCGTTTAGGGTCATCATCGTTAATACCGTTGTGGTAGGCGCACAGGAAGGTGAGGTTTTTAAGGTTGGTAAAACCTCCTGCCTGCCAGGGGATGAGGTGGTGGACTTCGCAGTAATCAGCGGGTTTGTTGCAGCCGGGCCTAGAGCAGGTTTGGAATTCAGCTGCCAGGCTGATGCGTTGTTTCCAGCTGGCATGCCGCTGAATCCTATAAGAGTTAACAGGTCCTTCCAAAGGGTGGATGAGGGTGGCGTAGCCAATCTCAGCAAACTTGTAGGCCAAAAAGTCTGCCCCGCTCATGCGCCCGCCGTTGGTGAGGTTAAGTTCGATTTCCTCCCCATCACCATTAATAATTTGGTCGAGTTCGTTGAGGGTGACAACGACTTGGGCATGTACGGCGGGTTTGGTGCCAATACCGCCGGTGACAATGACGGTGCGGGCAGCATCAAGCAGGTTTGTTTTATTAACGGATTCTAGGGTTCCGCGGATATCGGCGATGACAGTCGGGGCGTCGGTGATGGTGATGGAGTTCGGTCCCTTAGAGCGGTAGGTGAAGCGTACTCCGGGTTTAGCGGTGCGCTTGGACTGAAGTTCTTTTAGGCGCTTGGTGGCAACCTGGCGGATACGGTGAGCAGGGGTGCCAGCAAGCTTGATGCGTAGGTTCCAGGCATCAAGGTCTTTTTTCACTTTGGCGGTGTAGGACTCAATCAGGGCAAGAACGCTAAGGCTATGTTTCTGTGCCACCGCAGCAGCACGGGCTTTGCGTTGTTTGCCGGTGAAGCGGGTGTGCCCGAAGTAGATGCGATGAAGGTGGGAAAGCTCAGTAGCGTCACTGGCGTCGGCGCCGAGCGTGCGGAGCTCATCGGGTGAGCTGGATGCTTGTTCCACTAGCGCGATCCCCGAGTTGCGGTAGTGGAAGTAGGTTTCTAATACCCCCATGCGCCAAAGACTAAAACACCTCAGGCACGCGCGCAACAGTTAGCCGACGCAGGAGCCGGTGGGGGTGGCGTCGGCAAGCAAAGTGACGTCACCAACGTGGCCGCGCACCTCGTCCGCGGTAAGCGCATAGCCCGTGTCGGAATCCTCCACGGACGCACCAAACACCACGCCCAGCACCTGGCCCTCCGGGGTAATCATCGGGCCACCGGAATTGCCCTGCCGGATGTTGCCGCGCACGGTGTAGGCGTCGCGCTCCACGCGGCCGGTGGAGTAGATGTCCGGCCCGGCGATGGTGAGGCGGTCCCGAATACGCGCGGTCTCCGCGCTGAACGGACCAGACTGCGGGAAACCCAGAACAATCGCATCATCGCCAGTCACCGCAACATCCTCTGCCCACGGAAGAGGATCCAAACCTAGGCCCGGGCTGTGCAGCACAGCAATGTCCACGTCCGAGTTGTAATACACCACGTCCGCTTCCTTCAGCCCCAGCACCGTATCGAGGCGCACCTTATCCGTACCGGCCACAACATGCGCATTCGTGATGACATAGTCCTGTTCCGTGACAAAGCCTGAGCCCATAAGGCGCCGCGAACAAGCCTCAGCGTCACCCAGAACGTGGATGACAGAAGGCCGGACGCGCTCCAGCAGCTCCGGGTCCCCAATCTCTAGCTCAGGGGCCTCCACCTCGACGTCCGTGCCGGATCGTTCCCACGGCGACACCAAAGGCGGAAGGCCGGAATCGTTGAGCATGGCCGCCAGACCATTCGGCAACGAAGCTAAACGGTCAGGAGCGGCGGCGTTAAGGCCGCTGAGAATACGCGATTCACGCAGCGCCTGGCCTGGCTGCCCACCCAGGTTGGAGGCCAACGGCAGGGACACCAACCAAATCACCACAACCGCCGCCACCGACTGGAAGACCGCACCGATGGAAGAATCCACGCGCTGCCCCGAGCGCGTGCGCATACGATCCCGCAACGCCGCGCCTAGCGACGCCCCCACCAACTGCCCCAGCCCCACCAACAGAATAAGCACGCCGACAGCCAGCAGGAAACGCACTGCTGGCTGGTCCGCCAGTTGCATCGCCGCTGGGGCGGCGACCGTTCCGAGCACCAGACCTGCAATGACACCTACCGCTGCAAGCACTGCGGTCAGCGCACCCTGACGCCAGCCCACGCGCACGGCGAGGAGCACGGCAATCACAATGGCGATGTCAACAGCTAGGGACACGGAGAACACTTTCACGCAAAGGCAGCAGAACTAAACCATCTTCTCATTATTAAGTGAGCGAGTGAGTGATTCACGCAGATCATGGACCTTATTTTTATCCCACTCTACGGACCAGCCTGCATGATCCATCAATCCCGATAACACCCCCGCAGTAAAGCCCCACACCAGGTAGCCTCGCGATCGAAAGGCTGGCCCCTTCCAGCGGCTGTGCCCCACCATCATGCGGTTGGCCGGGTCTGCCAGCTCCCGCAGCGGGACGGTGAAGACATCATCGGTCTCGGCAGGGCTGGCCGGCCACACAGTGCCGGGAGTATGCCAGTAGGCCAAAACTGGGCTTACGGTGTTACCGGTTGCTCGAATATCCAGCTTTCCCCACTGCTCCAAAGGCGTGACCGTGGAGCGGTCGAGGCCGGTTTCTTCTTCGGCTTCGCGCAGGGCGACGTCGACAAGCGAGGCGTCCTCCTCATCCCTGCGCCCGCCGGGAAAGGCAATCTGGCCGGAGTGCGAGCGCAGCGACGGCGAACGGTGGGTAAGCAACACCTCGCCATCCTCGAAGCTCTCGCCTTTGAGCAGCACTAACACCGCCGATTCACGGCGACGTTTCGCGGGCCTCACATGGTGGATGAGGCGCTCTTGCACTGTGCGCGTATCGACGCCCAGTGCCGGACGCAACCATTCAGGGGCACGGGCAGGGTGAAGGCAACTCACTCGAGCACCTCATCGATAGCCTCTTCTAACTCCTTAGTAGAGGTGAAAGGTTTGACGAACTTTTCCACGACCTGGCCATCGCGCAGCACCAGCGTGATGGGGATGACCCCCGGCAGACCGAGCTCGCCGGCAAAAATGCCCTTTTCATCTTGATAACTGGGAATATCAACACCAAGGTCACCCAGGAGTGCCGCGCCGTTTGCCGCGTTCGGGTCTGCGTGCACGCCGACGACATTCCACGTGGAGTGCGAGCGCGCAATGTCTTGGAAGAAGGGCAGCTCTGTTCGGCACGGCTCGCACCACCAGGCCCACACGGTGACGATTTGGATATTCTTCGCTGCGGCCGTGCTGGCGGCACCCAGGCACGGCAGCTCCACCCCGGCGATGGGGCCTTCCGGGCACTTGGGGCGCGAAGCCACGTCCGCTTCTTGAGATTGCGGCAGGGCAACTTCCGGCTCATCATTCTCAAGGAGGTTGACCACGCCGACCAGCGCGAGTGCCGCCAGGATGCTGATGGCAATGATGCTGACCTTCACGTATCGAGGCCACCCGGAGTATTGGCTCATTGCTCCACCTTAACCCCGCGACGGGCACCACGGGGCAAGGACGCAGGCCCCACACCGCGGCGAACGGGCGGTGCAGACGCGCCGGCCGTGGAGAATGACTTGGTGAGAGAACGCGGTCTGCTCGTCTTCGGGCACGAGCTTGGCGACGTCCCTCTCAATCGCCCGTGGCGTCTTCGCCTTGGTCAGCCCTAGGCGCTGGCTCAGTCGCGTGACGTGCGTATCCACGGTGATACCAGGAAGACCAAAGGCGTTGCCGCGAACGACGAGAGCGGTTTTGCGGCCGACTCCCGGAAGCGATGTGAGTTCATCGATGCCGCGCGGAACCTGGCCATCGAATTCGCCGACAAGTTTCTCCCCGATGCCGATGAGGTGGCCGGCTTTTGCTCGCTGGAAGCCCAGCGGGCGCAGGATGCTCTCCAATTCCGTTCGGTCGGCCGCAGCATAGTCTGGGGCGGTGGGGTAGGTCGCGAAAAGGTGCGGAGTGACCTGGTTGACGCGTTCATCCGTGCATTGTGCCGACAGCACCGTGGCGACGAGAAGCTCGAGCGCGTTGGAAAAATTTAGCTCACAATCAGCGTCCGGGTATTCCGACGCGAGGGCAGCGCGGATGTGATCGGCGCGCTCAGCGGTAGCGGTGGAGTCGCGGTGATTGTCTAGAGGCATGCGTCTCATTCTACTGGCGGCCGGGTAAGGTGGGACGCATGATTTCGCTTGTTCTGCTTGTCCCGCTGGGCCTCGCGCTCTTTGCCATTCTGATGGAAAAGCTTGAGGCAAATGCCTTCGAGAACTAATTAACATCTCACGCCGTGTGATTATTTCTCAGCCCGCTGGAAAAGGTGACAAATTACACTGTATGATATTGGACAGTGCCTCTTGACGCACTGCCAGAGCAGCTGCGTCAACAACAAACACAACTTGCTTGCGTGTGCATCAATCCATCCTCTGCGCAGGCTTTAAGGAGTAACAGTGGAAGGCGTACAGGACATCCTCTCTCGCGCTGGAATTTTCCAAGGCGTTGACCCAGTGGCAGTTCAGAATCTGATTGAGCAGATGGAGACTGTCCGCTTCCCGCGCGGCACCACCATCTTCGATGAGGGCGAGCCGGGTGACCGTCTCTACATCATCACCTCGGGCAAGATTAAGCTTGCTCGCCACGCCCCGGACGGTCGTGAGAACCTTCTGACGGTGATGGGCCCGTCCGATATGTTCGGCGAGCTGTCCATCTTCGATCCGGGCCCGCGCACCTCCTCCGCTGTGTGTGTCACCGAGGTCACCGCCGCAACGATGAACTCTGAGATGCTCAAGCAGTGGGTTGGTGACCACCCGGCGATTGCCCAGCAGCTTCTTCGCGTGCTGGCGCGTCGCCTGCGCCGTACCAACGCTAACCTGGCTGACCTCATCTTCACCGACGTGCCTGGCCGCGTAGCAAAGACCCTGCTGCAGCTGGCCAACCGCTTCGGTTCCCAGGAAGGCGGCGCCCTGCGCGTCAACCACGACCTCACCCAGGAAGAGATCGCCCAGCTGGTCGGTGCTTCCCGTGAGACCGTGAACAAGGCCCTGGCTACCTTTGCCCACCGCGGCTGGATTCGCCTCGAGGGCAAGTCGGTGCTCATCGTCGATACCGAACACCTCGCCCGCCGCGCGCGTTAACATGCGGCGCGCTGGAAGCGCCGCATAAGGAACCATAAGGAACGCTGAGGGCGTTCCACGCGCACCACTGCATATGAAAAGTCCCCCGGAAATCCGGGGGACTTCGTGGTTTTCGGCTTACTTCTCAGCGTCGAGGTACTTTAACGCGGTCCGCGTGGACTGCTCGGCCGCGTGGCGCAGGACCGGGTCGACGTCGTCATACATCTCATCCACCAACGTCTTGACGTCGACATCCTCACCCAAGCGGGAACGAACTTCCTTGATCTGGTTGAGGCGGTGGTGACGGCGGTCGATGTATTTACGGGCAAACGCCGAGGTGTCCTCCAAGTCCGGACCGTGGCCCGGGAACAGCGGAACGTCCTTGCCGCGCTCCTCCAAGAGGTCCAAGGTCTTGAGGTAATCGCCCAAGTCACCATCGGTCTCAGAGAGCAAGACGGTGTGACGGCCGGCCATAGTGTCACCGGTGAGGATGCCCTCCAGGGTGGAGTTCTTGGCTTCGTCGGACCACACGAAGAAACAGGTGGAATCAGCAGTGTGGCCCGGGGTGTGGACTACCTCGAGTTGGGGGGTGACGCCGTCGATGTCGATCACTTCACCGTCGACAAGCGCGTCCCCGCCATTGCAGTAGTTCGGGTCGAAAGAGCGGATCGGAGCGCCGGTGAGCTGGCGCAGGCGCTGCGCACCCGACGCGTGGTCATCGTGACGGTGGGTCAGAAGAATCAGCGCAACCTCGCCCGCCTTGGCGGTGACGACGTTAAGGTGACCCTCGTCCTCGGGACCCGGATCAACAACAATGGCGCGGGAATCCTCCCCCGCACGAATAATCCACGTGTTGGTGCCTTCCAGAGCGGTGTAGCTGGGGTTATCACACAGCACGACACCGACGGACTTGCTCACGGGACGCAATTGGCTATATGCAGGATGCTCCATGGTTCTAACCCTATCCGATTACTCAGCGATTTCTACGATGACTTCGATCTCAACGGGAGAGTCCTTCGGCAGCACCGCCACTCCCACGGCAGACCGTGCATGCACACCGGCCTCGCCAAAGAGCTCTCCCAAGAATTCCGAGGCACCGTCAATAACCGCGGCCTGCTCAGTGAAGGAAGGATCCGAGGCGACGAAGCCCACGACCTTAACCACGCGGGTGATGTTATCCATCCCCACTTCAGCATCAATGGCCGCGAGCGCATTGAGGGCCGCAGTGCGAGCCAGCTCCTGGGCGCGTTCAACGGAAACCTCCGCACCAACCTTTCCGGTGGCGGGCAGCTCGCCGTCAACGACGGGCAGCTGACCCGAGGACCACACCTGGCTGCCCACACGAGTGGCAGGGACATACGACGCGAGCGGAGCGGCAACGGACGGGAGCTCGATACCGAGCTCCTCCAGACGTGCGCGCGCAGTCATTTAGGATTCCTCCAGCGGGCGCTTAAAGTAAGCAACCACGTTTTCCGGGTTCATACCCGGGGTGATGGTGACGAGCTCCCAGCCGTCTTCACCCCAGGAATCCAGGATTTGCTTGGTTGCGTGAGTAAGGACCGGCGCGGTGGCATATTCCCATTTAGTCATGGGTCCCATGCTACTAAAATCCGGCGCTTAAATCCCGACTAATTCGCCGCCTTCTGCAAGGTAGTGCGCCCAGCTGGTGATGTGCGGATTCTTGCGCAAAAGAGCGCGGCGCTGACGTTCCGTCAGGCCACCCCACACGCCGAACTCGACCCGATTATCCAAGGCGTCCGCGCGGCATTCATTGAGCACCGGGCAGTGACGGCAAATAACTGCTGCCTTGCGCTGCTCAGCGCCGCGCACAAACAGGGCATCTGGGTCGCCGTTGCGACACTTGGCTTGGGTAACCCACTCACCACGTTCGGTGGTCGAAGAGGCATTCTTTACCATTGCGGACCGTCCTGCACCTTTTACACTGACTGTCATGGCTAGGTAACTCCTTCCAAGCTCCCATCCCGCCCCATCAAAGTGAATAACCCTCAACAAAACGGAATATTATGTACTCACCGTTAGTCTATTCACTAACCGGTATGCCTGTCTAATAGGTCACACTTTAGGGGGGTCTCCCGGATTAGCCTCAAAGCACGTAGTGTGTGGAGGGTGACTGTCATCAAATCCCTGGGAAAGCTCATCTTCTCCACAGCACTGGTGGGCCTCCTCATCGCCCTCGCACTAGCCCCCATTGCGGGTGTGAGCGGTGTGGCCGTAGCCAGGACCAACGAGACGATGCAATCGGATATTCAGGATCTCACCGACGGCGACACACCGGGCGTGAGCACCATCCTGGATGCCAAAGGCAACACCTTGGCCTATATCTTTGAGCAGCGCCGCCATTCGGTGCAGCCCGATGAGATTTCGGATGCCATGAAAAAGGCCATGGTGGCCATCGAGGACCGCCGCTTCTACGAGCACGAGGGCGTGGACCTGCAAGGTAACTTCCGCGCGCTGTGGACCAACTTGGCGGCAGGTGGCGTCTCCCAGGGCGCATCCACCATTGACCAGCAGTACGTGAAGAATTACCTCCTGCTCGTCAACGCCACCACCGACGAGGAGCGCCAGGCCGCCACCGAACAGTCCGTGGCCCGTAAGCTGCGCGAGATGCGCATGGCAACCGATATCGATGCGAAGCTTTCCAAGGATGAGATCCTCACGAACTATCTCAACCTCGTGCCTTTTGGCAACCACTCCTTCGGTGTGGAGGCGGCTGCCCGTACCTACTTCGGCACCGATGCCGCGCACCTCACCGTGCCCCAGTCCGCCATGCTGGCTGGAATGGTGCAGTCTTCCGAATACCTCAATCCTTATACCAATGAGGAAGGAGTACGAGATCGCCGCAACGTCGTCCTGCAGGCTATGGTCAACAGCGGCTCCCTCTCTCAGGAGGACGCCGACAGCTTTGCCCAGCAGCCCCTCGGCGTGCTTGATAGCCCGGCTACCTTGCCCAACGGCTGCATCGGCGCCGGTGATCGCGGATTCTTCTGCGACTATGTCTTGAGCTACCTCGCCGACAAAGGCATCGACCGTGAGCACTTGGCTCGCGGTGGCCTCACCGTCAAGACCACGCTAGACCCAGATATTCAGGACCAGGCACTGAACGCAGTGCGTAGTCACACGGCGCCGGATGCGGCGGGCGTGGCGGAAGTGATGAACGTCGTCAAGCCCGGCACTGACTCCCGCAAGGTCTTGGCCATGGTGTCTTCCCGCACCTACGGCCTGGATTTGGAGAACAATGAGACCCTGCTGCCCCAGCCGAACTCGCTCGTGGGCAACGGCGCGGGTTCCGTATTCAAGCTGTTTACAGCCGCAGCCGCGCTCGAATCGGGCTATGGCATCAAGGACCGTCTCGCTGTGCCGAAGCGCTACGAAGCGGAAGGCCTTGGTTTCGGCGGCGCGGAGAACTGTCCGCCGAACAAGTATTGCGTGGAGAATGCGGGCAACTATGCCTCCACGATGACGCTGCAGGATACGTTGGCCTACTCTCCCAACACCCCCTTCATCGAGCTCATCGAACAGCTCGGCGTGGAGCAGGTGGTGGACATGGCCGTGAAACTAGGCCTACGCTCCTACGAAGATCCGGGCAGCTATGACGGAAACTCCTCCATTGCGGATCACATCAAGGAGTCCAACCTGGGTTCCTTCACCTTGGGCCCCACGGCGGTTAATGCGCTGGAGCTGTCCAATGTGGGCGCCACGGTGGCCTCAGAAGGCATGTGGTGCGAGCCGAACCCCATCGAGGAAGTCACGGATGCCCACGGCAACGAGGTCTACCTCAAGCACACGCCGTGCGAGCGCGCGGTGGGCAAGGAAGTGGCCAAGGCGCTGGAGAACAACATGACGGCCGATACGGAGAAGGGCACGGCGGCGGCATCGGCACGCGCGGCGGGCTTCCGAGGCAAAGCAGCGGCCAAGACGGGTACCACAGAATCCAACCAGTCCTCGGCTTTCCTGGGCTTTAACTCGGCGGTGGCAGCAGCGCCGTATATCTACAACGACGGCACGACGACGACCCCGCTGTGTACCGGTCCGGTGCGCCAGTGCGGGAGTGGCAACCTCTTCGGTGGCCTTGAGCCGGCGGCGACGTTCTACACCATGGCGGTGCGCGTGCCGGAGGCAGCACAAGGCACGGTGCCGGACTATGACCGCGCCTATGATTCGGGTACGGTCTCGCCGCTTATCGACGGATTGAAGGGCAAGTCCGAAAGCCAAGCCCGCGCCGCATTGGAGAAGGCCGGCTACACGGTTAAAACCACGGAAGTTGCCGCCCCTGGTGTGGGCTACGGGAAGGTGGTGCGCGTCATCACGGGTGCGTCCGGCACCAAGAAAGGTGCGGAAGTAACGCTGCAGCTTTCCGACGGCTCCGGGGCCACCACCTCAGAGGATGGCTCCACGACGAGCGCCCCCAACTACCAGCCGCCTGCTAACAACGGCGGCGGTGAGGGCGATCAGCAGCCCGAACAGCCAGAGCCGCTCATCAATCAAGATGACGTGGACCGCTTCACCAACGATGTGCGGGATTTCTTCGGGCTTTAGCGCAATGAGCGCGTTAGTTCAGAGCAGCCTTGACTGCGGTAGATAGGCGCTTGCCGTCGGCGCGGCCAGCGGCTTTCGCGTTGGCAACCTTCATGACGTTGCCCATCTGCTTGATTGTGACCGGCTCGCCGGACTCTTTTTCCACCTCGGCGATGGATTCGGCGACGAGGGCGTTCAGGGAGTCGTCGTCAAGCTGCTCGGGCTGGTAGGCCTCGAAAAAGGGAACGTCGACAAGCTCTGCCTCCGCCAACTCCGGACGGCCATTCTCCGCATACACCTCAGCGGACTCGCGGCGCTTCTTAATCTCACGGGCAATGACCTTGAGTACATCTTCATCCGTGATCTCGTGGCGAGAACCGGTGGTTTCCTCCGCTTGGATGGCAGACAGGAGGGAACGGATGGCGGACGTGCGGGCCTTGTCCTTGGCCTTCATCGAGGTCTTGAGGTCGGCGCGGATAGTTTCTTTCAACTCACTCATGCCCTTCAATCTACGCTAGCTCTCCCAGGTAGGGTGGGGAGGGTGAAGATTTTCCCCATCCTTGGCGGACTCGCCGCCGCAGGCCTGGGTGCTGCCGCGTGGGCGCACTCGGAGCTCACCAAGTTTGAGCTCAAGGAGTACACGCTGCCTCTGCTGGAGCCCGGCACGCTGCGCGAGGAGCCAGAATTCCGCATCCTGCACGTCTCCGACCTCCACATGATTCCGGGCCAGCGCGCCAAAATCGAGTGGGTCTCGGGCCTCGACGACCTTGACCCACACCTGGTGATCAACACCGGCGATAATCTCTCCGACAAAGGCGGCGTTCCCGATGTCCTCCGTGCCCTGGGCCCCCTGCTGAGCCGCCCGGGAATGTTCTGTTTTGGCACCAACGACTATTGGGCACCGCGCATCCCGAATCCTTTCAACTACCTGATTGGAAAGAAGAACACGCCGTCCTATGTGAACCTGCCGTGGAAGGGCATGCGCGCAGCGTTTCTCGAGCACGGCTGGCACGACGCCAACCAGGCCCGCGTGGAATTCAAGGTGGGCGATGTCCGCCTGGCTGCCGCCGGTGTGGACGACCCGCACCATGATTTGGATGATTACTCGGAGATCGCCGGCGCCCCGAACGAGGACGCCGACCTCTCCCTAGCGCTGCTCCACTCCCCGGAACCGCGGGTCCTAGAGAAGTTCGCCGCTGACGGCTACCAGCTGTCGCTGTCTGGGCACACGCACGGCGGCCAGTTGTGCCTGCCGTTTAAGGTCGCCGGCTCCCGGTCCATCGTGACCAACTGCGGTATCGACCGTGCCCGCGCGCAAGGTTTGCACCAGTTCGGCCCCATGTTTATGCACGTGTCCAACGGCCTAGGTACCTCCAAGTTCGTTCCCTTCCGCGTGTTCTGCCGCCCATCGGCCACGCTGCTGCGCATCACAGAGAAGAACGCTTCAGCAACCTAAGACCTTTAAGGCCACCTGAGAAAGACCCGCCACGCTGCCGTTTTGTCCTTTCGACCCGGGGTGCGTTACAGTAATCCGGTACCGCTTAGAGCGAGACACCGGGATATGGCGCAGCTTGGTAGCGCGCTTCGTTCGGGACGAAGAGGTCGCAGGTTCAAATCCTGTTATCCCGACCACTAACCCGGACGGTTTTGCATTACTAACGTAAATCGTTTGCGAAACCGCCTCCGATAGATAAACCCACCTCCTTCGGGCGGTGGGTTTCGTCGTTTTCGCGGTGATCCAGGCTTAAGGGACATTTCGTGTGGATTTGCGGCGTGTCGCGCTAAGGGACATTTCGTGTGGATTTAGGAACGTCCGGCCCAGCCTTTTCTTACGCCTAAGCTGGGGTTCCATTCGTTGTCGATGCCGGTGTCGTATGTGGCGGGTCGCCCGTCTGGGTGGCCGCGGCGTTTGAGTTGTTCTTTCGTCCAGGCTGCGCGTG
This sequence comes from Corynebacterium sp. FDAARGOS 1242, assembly GCF_016889985.1. Classification (NCBI taxonomy): domain Bacteria; kingdom Bacillati; phylum Actinomycetota; class Actinomycetes; order Mycobacteriales; family Corynebacteriaceae; genus Corynebacterium; species Corynebacterium sp. FDAARGOS 1242. The sequence goes on from NZ_CP069568.1 coordinate 2,179,611, forward strand.
CTGCTTTTTCTCCTTGGCGTCCGAAGTCTTGTTGCTTGGCTAACTCCAGCGGCGCTACCGGGTCTTCGGTGTGGGTGTAGAGCCACCAGTCCATGGTGATGCGCTGATGCTCATCGAACATGCCACGATGGTTTCCGGCTAAGTCTTTGAGTTGTTTGTTGATGCCGCCTTCCAGCAGGTTTGTGGTGGCTTTTAGATCCTGTGTGACACCTTCAGGCGGGTCAAGGAAGGTAAATAATTGTCCGGCGTGGATGAGTTTTTCCAAACGCTTTAATGCTCTGCGGGCGTTGCGGTGGGTGTACCACCATTTCTGGTTGGGGCTGACCCATTTCGGTACTTGGCCTGCCGGTATAGCACTGCGGTAGGTGCGCTGTTTAAGCCAATCAGCAAAGGTGATGCGGGTGTGGTGGACTGCAGTAGTAAACCGTGCAGCATCTTCAAGGCTGTGTACCTGGGCGAGCATGTAGCCCAGTTTCCGGATTGCTTTATGGGCTGGGTGAATCGGGTTGCGGCTGATATCGGCGAAAGTGTTGCGCTGGACGTGAACAAGACATCGCTGGATTCTCACGTCGGGCCATTTAATGCGCAGTGCCTTGAGCGCTCCGCCTGCCCCGTCGGTGGTGACAACGAGTGGTTGAGCAATTTTGTCGAGCAGTTTCAGGTACTCATACGAGCTTTCGCGCAGGCACCAATGCCAGGCAATGACGTGTGTATTGGTGCAGGCTACCAGCAGGCATTTCTTGTGAAAGTAGGTGCCGTCGATAAAGACCTGGTCGTAAACACGATAGGGGTCAGTAGACGTGGGCACGGTGATAAACCACAAAAGCTTGAACCACCGGGTCAAAGTTCGTCTGGTTACCCCAAGGCGTTTAGCTAAATGGTCTGCGGATTCACCGGAAAGAATCCAGTCAATAAAGATTTTGAAGTGCCGAATCTCGCTGGCGCGTGCGCGGGGATTAATCGATGAAACGTTGCACTGAGGACACAGCCAGCGTTGGGTTCCTGCCGCGGTTTTGCCGTTCTTAACCAGTCCGTGGCCGCACATGTCACACGACGGCCGGTTCCTATTAGCCATAGGAATTGGCCTTACCGCACCAACAACAGTCCTCCTACCACAGACCTAGGACTATCCGGTGTTGATTTCATCGATCGGGCTGTTGGAACCGATTCAAAATCAAGATCACGGCATTATCCCAGGCTGCTCCGGGAATCCGTATCGATTTATCCACACGAAATGTCCCTTAAGCCGTGATCCAGGCGTTAAATGATAAGAATTGCAGCATGGTTCGTCCCCTCTAAAACGACTAATAGCCCGGAACCTCACATGGGTTTTCCGAGCTAGCAAAAAGAGAAGTATTCAGTTGGTCTTAGGAATGTTGCGCGGGGGTATCTAGTAACACCGTGGTGACTATCTAGTAACGGGATGGTGAGTATCGAGTAACGCTTTGGGAGAAGATTCTTCTGACCGCGTGACAACAGGGCACGCGGCATAATCAGAGGAGTCCGATCGTGACTGATTACCGGGCCGTGATGGACCTAGTCTTACAAGGCTGGTCCGTCCGCCAAATCTGCTCGACTGTGCGATGCTCACATACCACAGTCCAGTGTCATCAGCACCTTTTCTCCGCATGGCAAAACGGTGGCGTGCCCCAAGCTTGTCGCGGTAGGTGTCTTCATCAATTAGTCCCTGGCGGAACTGGGTGGTGATGTCAACTAAGTCTTGCGGCATGGCTGGGCAGTACCAAGTGCCTTCGACAAGCTGCATGGACTCATATGCATTGGTTCGTCCTAGCTGGTTGATTTTGTAGTCACCAACAATCGTGTAGCCAGCTTTACGTAAAGGAATGTGAAAAGACTCCGGCTTCGCATTACCAAAGTAAGCCCTATCACCCACCACCGTGCCACGTGGTGACTCCTCATTGTCCATGAGATGACGCATGGCCTCCAAGGCACGAAGGGCAGGGCTGTGACTTGGCCTGTCAAAAGCAATGCCCATAATCAGGTGTGGTTGGCCAAAAGTTCCCTGGTCACGAATAACCCCTGCGACCAGGGTGGCTTCCCAACCCCACACATGTTTAGCAGCTTTACGCTTGCCTTGTACCTCGCCGTGGGTGAGATTGTCGCCGTCGCGGTAGTACCAGCCGGTCTCCCTGCCAGTTGGCTCGGTATTCTTCGGGCATGTCGTTCACACTGGCCATAACCAACTCGTTGAACACGTAGGTGGCGCGCTGCCATTTTTCTTCCCGGCGCTCAGGATCGTGTTCGTCCATCAGCCGGTTGTATTCGGCGCGGGTAAGCCGGGCATGGTGAGTGATGTTGTCAAAAGGGTCAACGACACAGCTTGGGTTTCACATAGGCCAGGCGACGTCAGGAGGGAAGGCGGATGAACATGATCCCGGACTCCACAGTGAAGGTAAGTGCACCAACACTTGTCGGCAGGCGGGTAGAGATGGCCTCGATGGCAGCGGCGTTGATGTCGGCCCACAGCTGTACAACGTTCGGGTTGGCTGCTCGCCGCGCGTCGACCAGCGGCTGGAGCTCGGACTCGGCGAGCCCCATCCGCAGCGCCCCCATGGCTTTCAGGGCCCCGACGCCGCCTTGATATCCGCAGGCGAGCACCGCGATCTTGCCCTTCTGACGCAGCTCACTGTTCACGCCGTGCTTGTCGACGGGGACTCCGAACATGCGGCTCGCGGTCTCGCAGTACAAATCCTTCCCGTCGCGGAAGGCCTGAAGCGTGGTGGTTTCATCTGCAAGCCAGGCGATGACCCGAGCCTCGATCGCGGAGAAGTCGGCTACCACGAACCGGTGACCGTCGGCGGGGATAAATGCGGTGCGGATGAGCTGCGAGAGGGTGTCGGGCACGGAGTCGTAGAGCAGCTCGACGGCTTCAAAGTCTCCGGCCCGCACCAGGCTTCTGACCTCACTGAGGTCTGGTAGGTAGTTGCGGGGCAGGTTTTGGACTTGGACGAGGCGGCCAGCGAAACGCCCGGTGCGCCCTGCCCCGTAGAACTGGAGGAACCCGCGTCCGCGCCCATCACGACCTGCCACGTGCTGCATGGCCTCGTACTTCTTCACCGACGACTTCGCGAGCTCACCGCGCAGCAGGAGGATCTCACGCACCTCGCCGGTAGCGGTGTCGAGCGCAGCGGCCACCTCGTTTTTCGTCAGTGACTGCAGGGGCGTGCCGTGAGCGGCGAGCCACTCTTTCAGCTGGATCGGCGAGTTCGGGTTCTCCAGTCCAGTGAGTTCCTGTGCACGGGCCAGCGTGGTGGCGCGATGCTGCCGGTCGCACGCCACCGCGTGATCCACGAGCACCCGGTCGAGCCGGATGCCGGTGTCGTTGACGTTCTGGTCCAGGGCGTAGGTGTCCCACTCGGACGCTGGAAGCGGGAAGTCAGCCAGCCTGTCGTGGATCGCGAGCTCCACCTCGACGTCGCGGCGGTTGTAGGAGATGAACTGCTCCCACCCGTCCGGGTCGGATGCAGGCGGGTTACGCATCCCGCCCAGGTTGAAGACGCTGGGTGTGGCCGGGGTACAGAACTGGCGGATGAGTTTCTTACCTGCACTGTCTTTGCGCACCGGCAGGTCAAGGGCGGTGGCGACCTGCTCCAGGCTCATCGGCAAGCCCAGGTACGCGCTCCAGACCATGGTGCAGTGCCACTGGGCAGGATCCAGAAACCTGCGGCCCGTCATGAATTCTGGGTGGTGGCGGTGGAGCCAGGCCGAGAGGCAGATGCGCTCGAATGCGGCGTTGAACGCCCACTTCACTACGTGCGGGTCGACGAGTGCGGCCAGCACCTTTTCGGGGAGCTGGTGTCCGTTGGCGAGATCGACGACCTCGACCGGGCCGCCGTCGATCGAGTAGCCGAGCAGCAGGAGCTCGAAATCGTCGTGGTCGGCGTAGGGGTACACACCGGATTTCGCCAGGTTCACCGGCGAGAAGGTCTCGATGTCAATGAAGAGTTCACGCATGCGCGACAGCTCCTAGAAAACAATGGGGGGTTATAGGCAGGAATGTGTGTATGGAATGACTGATTTCATGTGCGACGGCTAGGCGTGATGCGGGGTTGAACATGCTCTGGGAGCATGTTCGGTGCAAGTTGCGAGGAATCACCCCCGGTGCGGTGTATGTGGCACCAAGCTGGTCAAGAACGGCACCACCAGCGCGGGGCGCACGAGATGGCGATGCAAAGCATGCGGCGCGTCGACGGTACGCAGCCGCGTAGACGTTACCCGGCGTGCCCAGCTCGACCGTTTCGTCGGGTGGTTGTTGAACCCTTCGCCCCAGTGCAGCCTCGGGGGGACGGGACGCTCGTTTCGTGCATCGACGGCGTGGTGCTGGAACGTCGAGGTACCCCAGCCGACGGTCACCGGCGAGGTCTTGCCGACGGTCATGCTCGACGGCACCTACCTGCAGGGCTGGTGCTTGCTGATCGCGTTCTCCGGCCAGCACGTGCTGGGCTGGCAGTGGTGCGATCGGGAGTCCAAGCCGGCCTGGACCGCACTGCTGGAGCGCCTCCCGGCCCCGGAGATGGTGGTCGTCGATGGTGGCCGCGGGGTAGCGGCCGCGCTGTCGGAATGCTGGCCCACCACCCAGGTGCAACGCTGCTACTTCCACATCTTCCAAACCATCACCCGGCACCTGACAATGAACCCGCGACTCGATGCTGGCAAGCAACTACGCGTGCTGACGAAAGCGTTGATGAAGGTCGAAGACCTTGACCAGGCCAGAGCTTGGATCGTGGAGTACCTGGCCTGGGAAGCCCAGTGGGATCAGTTCCTCAAACACCGCAGCTACCCCGGAACCCACAAGGAACGCCCTGCTTGGCTCGGCGCCCATCAACACTGGTGGTACACCCACCGCGAACTCCGCAAATGCCGTGCCTTGTTCCGCGGCCTTCTCCACCGCAACGAACTGTTCACCTGGCTGACCCTCGGCAATGTCCCACTGCCGAGGACCACCTCACCGCTCGAGGGTGGGCCGAACAAGGCCATCAAGGACCTTCTGCGCGTCCACCGGGGCCTGCCCGAAGACCATGCCCGACGCGGCATCGAATGGCTCCTCAACACCTGGTGCCAGTTCCCCCACGACCCATGGTCACTGGCCCAGCCTCACCAATGGACACCAACCAAGACCACACGGCGCGTCATCGACGAACCCGACGGGCCACAACCCGGCACCGCATTCTCATGGGAAGACGGCAACGGCATCCAGAAGGGCTGGGCAGGCCGCTGGCACCCATGACACGCCGACAGCCATACACACATTTCTGCCGCTAACCCACAATGGGTGCTGGGAGGAGACCACACCCCAGAAGCGGGCGTGGTGTCCTCCCAGCACAGGGTGAGGGGTTAGCGGTCGTGGTCAGCGCGGTACTTCTCGAGCTCAGCCTCGGTGTCAGCCATGAGCTTGGCGATGCGCTTGCGATCCTGGCGGATTGCCCGCCGTTCGGCAATCACAGAGGAGACCTTGATGACGATGAGACCGAGGACAGCGCCAACGAGCAGTGCCACGACGGTGGTGGTGTTTGCCGACAGCGCTGCTGAATAACACTCGTTCATGATGCTTCTCCGCTCTTTTAGTTCAGGAAGTCGTCCGAGGCTGCTGCGAAGCCTCCGAAGTCGGCCTCGGCGCTGATCCGGTTGCCGCCGAGCGGTTCGCCCCTAGGTTAGGGGACGAACCTCCTGATGTGACACCACCTGCTACCTCTTCAGCCCCACTAGCCGACGGAACCGGGAACGGAAACCGACGGAAACCACCGCTGTAGTTCGTGTTGGTGCAGGTGGGCGGGAGTTTTCACAAAAGACTCACCCGCAGGAAACTGCGGGTTTTCGTCGTTTTCATCTTGACCCCCGCTATCGTGAGCGGATTAAGGGCCCAAATGGCCGGATATATACTTGCAACGCGTCTTCTTGACGCAACCGCTCAGAGCCTATAAATCCCCAATTCTAGGCAGACCGTCCGGCCGTTGACCCGAAGTTGACTTCCCCAAAAATCAATAACCTCGGCGATTTGCTCCTACTTTTGTAGTGCAGGGATCGTCCCGAGGCTTTCAAAATAGAGAATAGCATGTGCAAATGAGTAATCCAAGATCGACCGCAGTACCGCTATCGCAATGGTTTTCATCCGCACGGATGAGCCGGTACGCCGAGCATCCCCGACCAGAAGCGCTATACCTTTGGAATACTCACCTCACGAAGACTTATCTCGCCGACATTGAGCATCTTGAGGTGCTCCTCCGAAACTGCATTCACAATGCCCTGGCCAGACGATACGGTGACCGATGGTTTGACGACGTTCGAATACCCTTCACCGATGTAGCCAGGAAGAACATCCGTAAGGCGAAAAGACGAGCCGGAGAAGAAGGTGCGCCGTCAGGAAAAATCATTGCTGAGCTCAGCTTCGACTTCTGGCGCTTCCTCTTAAGTAGCCACTACCAAGCAAGCATCTGGCCTCAGGTAAAGAGGGCGTTAGAGAAGACTCCTGACAGCAGACAGGAATTCGAAGAACTTGTATCCGTTGTTTACACAATGAGAAATAGATGCTCTCATCATGAATCAATCGTGCAACAACACGATATAGCCCGTGAAGGCGCACATCTCGACTCCGTTGATAGCGCCATCCAAATGGTAGCGGACTTCATCAATCCTCAAGCCGCGGCATGGATAAAGGACAATTCGCGAGTCCCCGCCATACGTGCACAGCGACCGTAGCCGCAAACCGCAACACTACGACCGGAAGCAGAAGCAATCATCAAAGTCGGCGCGCATTCAACACACAAACCTACGAGGTTTTAGAAACTAGAGGAACCACCCGAACCGGAAAAGCCCGAGCTAAACCCGCTGTTGACGCCGCCGCTGCTGGAGGAAGAGTCGCGCGCGGAGATAGCGTCACTGTCCCACGTGCTCACGGTATAGAACGGCACGTAGCCGTGGTAGCCGGCGCCGGCGAAGAAGTTGGAATCGTAGATGTGCGTGCGCTCGGGACGCTCGTCTGCTTCGTTGCGCTTCTGGAGCAGACCCTGCAGATGCTCTGACAGAAGCGCGGTGCGGTCAAGGAGATCGAGGTAGTGTTCCATAAACTGCGGGTGGTTCGGTTCCTTGGACAGCGCCATGGCGGCGTCTTCCAGCTCCTTGGCGTGGCGCTCAGCCTGCGAGTCAATATCGGACGCGACGTACGACGCTTGTGCCAAATCCTTGCCTAGCTCATAAAGCTCGTAGCGGCGAGCATCAGCATCGGCGTTTTCGATGCGGTGCAGCTTCTCAATGTTGGTCTCCGCCGTATCAACGCGCTCACACAGCAAACGCGCGTGAGCAAGTTCCTCCGCGCGCTCACGGAACTGCTCGTCGGGAGCATCCGCAGGCATGGACATGAAGGAGCCGACGTTGCGGTCAAGGGCTAGGAAGTCATCGCGCAGCCCTTCCCAATCCTCACGCAAACGTTCATCCACAAGGCCGGATTGCAGCGAGTGTGCGCGGATATCAATGGATTCGAGGCGCTGTGCCACGTCGGTATAGGTCTGGGACACATAATCCCAATCCTCGCGCGCCTGCTGCGTCTTCTTCTGCCGGCTGCGGCGTACGCCGGCCGCGATGCCTGCACCCGCGCCACCGACGCCCAGGCCCGCCGCTCCGAGGCCAATGGCCGCCCCAATGCGCCCATCTTTCGCGCTCTCGTACTGGGCATCCGCAGCACGGTCCACGTCGATAGCAGCCGCCGCACCCGCAAAGAGACCAGCAGGAATGTTGTCATCCCGCACGCCCGGCTTAATAGCTTCGATGGACTGCTCCAAATGACTGTCACCTTTGCGCAGCTTCATCTGCCCGGCCACGTCCTCACCCGCGAAGACGAAGGCCCGGCGAGGGTCGAGTCCTACGCCGACGAAGACCTGGCCATCAGCAAACTTATCCTTGCCGATGAGCTCCGGGTGATTATCACGCAAGTACTCCTCCACGGAGTCGTTGACGTTTTCTTTGTTCTTAGCAAAGACCATGTAGTGCAGCTCCTGGACCACGTCGGGGGCGGCGATCCGGGAGACGTCGCGAAGCATGCGCTCTTCTTCCTCCGGAGTGAGCACATCGTCCGGGTCCATGATGTCAGCCTGCACCTCACGCTGCGCGGGCTGCATGACGTAGTCGGAGCGTTCAGGCGCATCGAAGGCCGCCAAGCTCGCACCCGCGCCGATTCCCCCGAGCAACAGGCCGCCCACCATGGCCGCACCGACGATGGCGTCGACCGACGTTACTTTGGGGCCACGGCTGGCGGCAAAAGGTTTGATATCGCGAGAGTCAGTCACGGTGATTCTCCAATTCTTCAGCATTCAGTGCCGCCAATTTTACCCCCACAACGGGAAACGACGCGGTGCCCCTACAGCAGCCGCGTCGCCCCTATTCCCTATCACTCACAACGGATTGGAGAAACCGTTTGCCTACCCCCTAAGTAGGCTTTGTGAGCAATTCCAACTCTAGCACTATTTCCCCTCGCAGCGATACCTAAATCAACAAAATCGTAGTATCTTAGTGCCCCGCCCAGCCTGCGCCGATAACGCGAGGCCCTGAGCTAGGCTTTTGCTTCGCTGCGGCGGCGAACGGGTGCCCCCACAACCCAGACGGACACGACGATAATTACCCCCAAAATCGCCATCGCAGCAAAAAGCTGTGGGGAGTTGCCCCCGTTGCCCGCGACAGTGATGGCAGAGGTTGCCCACTGCATGGGAAAGAGGTGCACGAGCGCGCTCATCGCGGCGTTAAGGTCCGTGCCGGTCGAGGCTGCTTTCCATGCCCAGCCTACGATTCCTACTTGGACCAGACCCAGCAGGATCCCCAGACCCCAGCCGGGAAGACCCAGGCCGCGCACGAGGGCATAAACCGCGCTTGCCGACGCCACCCCGGCCCCCACCGCCGCAAGTGCCGCCCACGCCACAGCAGCAACGGTCACGCCGGTGGCCAGCAAGGCGGTCAAGAGCCCAACCACCACGCCGATGACTACCCCGCCCGCGATGAGGGCAAGAAGGCGGCGCTCCACGCGGGTCAGCAAAGCTCCCAGCACACCACCGCCGAGGACGGCGAGTGCGGCCAGCAGCATCGCCACGATGGGACTCAACAGCTGCGAGGGACCATCCTGCGCCTCTGCGGGTCCAGCTACGGTGGGCAGGGCACGTTGGGCGCCTTGGACTTTGTTCCTATTCTGCTGGGCCATGCCGTCAACCTTTTCGGCACCGGCCACCAGCTCGTCAACGCCTTTGAGCGCCTCATCGACCTTGGCGTTGAGCTCACCAATTCCGGCATTGAGCTGCTTCGCTCCCTCCGCTGCCTGGTACACACCATCGTGATAGGCGTAGCCGTTCACGGAGAGCTGATTGGACAGCTCACGCGAACCATCCTTGAGCTGGATGAGCTGGTCTTGGATGGACTGGTCAAACTGGAAGTTCTCCACCTGGGAGCGCAGATCACCGAGCTGTGAGCGGATCTCCTTCGCCTCGTCTGAGTTGTTGCCGTCGAGGTCCTTCACGGTGCCGTCAATGGCTTCGAGGATTTGGCCGCGGACTACGCCGAGGCCGACGACTTGATCGACGGCGCCGCCGACACCGTCGGCAAGCTCAGTGGCACCAGTGCCCAACTGCGCGGTGCCTGACTGGAGCTGCACGAGACCGTCGTAGAGCTCTTGCGAGCCGCCCGCCAACTGATCCACGCCGCCACCCAGCTCGCCAGCTCCGTCCTTGAGCTGCCCCGTGCCGTCCGCAAGCTGCTGCGTACCGTTGGCCAGAAACCCTGCCTGCGCATTGGCCTCGGTGAGGGCACGAGCGACGTCGTAAAGCTCAGCGGGGTCAATCGTGCCATCACTGGGTGCACCGGCCTGCTCCTGTGACCAGGCCTGCGCCGGCTGCCACTGGGACGCAGTGGCAACGATTGCGCCGACGATGAGCGGCACGAGGAGGAGGGCGGCGATCAACAGCGAGCGGGTACCCACTGGGCGTTCGTCATCAGCAGAAGAGGCAAGGCGTGAGGTCATGATATAGAAACTATCGCCCACGCTGGGCAAAAAGCATCAGGCGCGCGGAAAGACCCCGCTAGTACCGTGCTGCTCGGTAACTATCGGGGCCTTAATGCAGTGCCTTAGCGCTCTCGCGCTAGTGCGTTACTTCTTCTGCGCGAAGAGCTCACGCACGCGCTTGCCCAGCTGCGGGGAAACGGCATCCCAGTAGGCGTAGACGCGCTCCTCGGTCTCCGGGGACACGCCAGCCATAGCGTTGGTGATGTTGTCCGCCATGCGCTCCTTGGCGCCATCGTCGTAGACATTCTCGTACAGGTCGGTGGCCTGGACGGTGTCGTTGTCCTCTGCGTGGTGGATGTACGGCGCACGGACCAGGTCGATGCCGGCCGGGTCCGGGTTGACGTAGAGATCCGGTGCGGTGGTGGTCTCCTGCTCCTTGAAGCGCAGGTTCTCGTCGCCATCCAGGTAGCCGCCGCCCTTAGCGTGGCGGTTCGGGGAGTACACCGGGTCCTCCGGGGCGTTGAACAGGTACTGCATCGGGCCCTCGTGCTCGTAGGTGTTGACCTGGTTGAGCGGTTGGTTCACCGGCAGCTGCTTGTAGTTCGGGCCGATGCGGTAGCGCTGCTGATCGGAGTAGGCAAAGACGCGTGCCTGCAGCATCTTGTCCGGGGACAGGCCAATGCCCGGGACAATGCTGGACGGATCCAGGGCAACCTGCTCAATCTGCGCGAAGAAGTTGCGCGGGTTGCGGTTGAGAACGAAGTAGCCGACATCCACCAGCGGGTAGTCCTTCTTGGACCAGGTCTTGGTGAGGTCGAACGGGTTGAAGCGGTAGTCCTCGGCCTCTGCCACCGGCATGATCTGGACCTTGACGTCCCAGACCGGGAAGTTGCCTTCTTCAATGGCGTTGTAGAGGTCCTCGCGGTGGTAGTCAGCGTTCTGGCCGGCGATCTCGCCTGCCTCAGCGTCGGTGAAGTTCTCCACGCCCTGACGGGTCTTGAAGTGGTACTTGACCCAGAAAGCGTCGCCCTGCTCGTTGACCCACTGGAAGGTGTGGGAACCGTAGCCGTTCTGGTGGCGGGTGGTCTTCGGAGTACCGCGGTCACCCATGAGGTAGGTCACCTGGTGGGTGGTCTCCGGGTTACGGGTCCAGAAGTCCCACTGCATATCAGCATCACGCAGGCCGTTGGTACCCAGACGCTTCTGGGAGTGGATGAAGTCCGGGAACTTGATGCCGTCGCGGATAAAGAACACCGGGGTGTTGTTGCCCACGATGTCGTAGTTGCCCTCTTCGGTGTAGAAGCGGAGTGCAAAGCCGTGGACGTCACGCCAGGTATCCGGGGAGCCCTGCTCACCAGCCACGGTGGAGAATCGGCCCATCATCGGGGTCACGGTGCCCTTCTGGAAGAGCTTGGCCTTGGTGTATGCGGATACGTCTTCAGTAACGTGCAGCTCACCAAAGGCGCCGTGGCCCTTGGCGTGCGGGGTACGCTCCGGCACGCGCTCGCGGTTGAAGTGTGCGAGCTTCTCAATAAGGTGGATGTCGTTGAGCACAACCGGACCGTTCTGACCCACGGTGACGCTGGTGTTCTCGGTAGCAACCGGCTGACCGGACGGGCGGGTAGTGTTCGGGCCACCCGGGGCACGCTGGCCCTTGTCCAGAACCTTGTCTGCTGCGGACTCGTTCGAAGCGTTAGTCATTAGGAAAATGCCTCCTGGATTCGCTGATAATTTGGGGTTCATTATCAATCTCGGACGTTTCATAGCCTACCGGCGAAAAATGACCCCCGCAACAGTTTTTAGAATTCCGGCTGGAGCTCACAGCGATAGGTAAGGTGGCCTACCGCTACTGGTAAGTTGTGGGAGGTGAAAGTCCACTCCGAGCGTGATGATGCGCGCGTTACCGACCTCGCCCTCAAGGCGGGACGCGGCGACCGCGCAGCTCTCACGGAGTTCATCAAATCCACCCAAGATGACGTCTGGCGTTTGCTTGCCCACCTCGGCGGGGCGGATATCGCAGACGACCTCACCCAAGAGACTTACCTGCGCGTCATCAGCGCGCTTCCCCGTTTTGCTGCGCGTTCCTCTGCCCGCACATGGTTACTGTCCCTCGCGCGCCGCGTGTGGGTGGATAATATTCGCCACGACATGGCCCGGCCCCGCAAGTCTGCCACCGAGTATGAGGATGCCGCAGCACTCGCACCCGCCCCGGAGAACGCCAGCACGTGGAGCGAGTGGATCGACGCGCGCTCGCTTATCGACGCCCTCCCGGAGGACCGCCGCGAAGCCCTCATCCTTACCCAAGTGCTGGGCTATACCTATGAGGAAGCCGCCAAGATCGCTGGCGTGCGCGTAGGCACCATTCGCTCTAGGGTTGCCCGCGCCCGAAAAGACCTTATTGATCATCGCGGGTAATCGTTACCGACCCGTTATAATCTGTGGCGCTGAGCATGGGCACCTGCGCAGACATCGGTAACTTTTCAGGGCTGTCACACGCATCACACAGTGCGAACACCGTTTCAGCTGGCAAATACCTGTCGACCACGCCTAATGTTTCACGAGGCACACGTGACAAATCGATAGTCGAACCGGGCCCGCGAAGCTTTCCCAATTGCTCGCACCACACCTTGGGTCGTGATGGCATACCCCCGGCGCGTGTGAGATTGAGAGACCTCTTAACTTTATGTGGAAACGCGCAGTGGCCATTTCTATGGCCTTTATCGGCGTCGTCGTCGGCGCCGGCTTTGCATCCGGCCAGGAAGCGATGCAGTACTTTGTAGCCTTTGGCAACTGGGGTCTGTGGGGCGTTGTGCTTGCTGCCGCCCTCATGCTGATTACCGGTATTTCGATCCTGCAGTTGGGCTCCTACTTCCAGGCCGATGAGCACACGGCCGTCTACGACAAGATCAGTGGCCCCATTATTTCCCGCGTCCTGGACTACGGCACCCTGGCAACGCTGTTCTCCATCGGCTTCGTCATGTTCGCCGGCGGCGGCTCCACCATTAGCCAGCAGTTCGAAGGCGTACCGATTTGGGTCGGCGGCGCAGTGATGCTCACACTGGTTCTCCTCGTCGGCCTGCTCGACGTGGACAAGGTAACCTCCGTCATCGGCGCGATTACGCCTTTCATTATTATCTTCGTCGTCCTCGCTACCGGCTACACCATCATCACTACGGACGTGGACTGGTCGTCGATCAATGCCTACGCCGTGGACAACGTTGAAACGCCCATCCACAGCTGGTGGCTCGCTGCGCTGAACTACACCGGCCTCAACGTGATGTGTGCAGTGTCCATGTCCATCGTTATTGGCGGCAATATTTTGGATAACCGCGCCGTGGGCATCGGCGGCTTCTTCGGTGGCATCATTTACTTGATTCTGCTGACCCTTCTCGTGGTCTCGCTGTACATGGTGGCGCCTGAGGTCAACGGCCAAGACCTTCCGGTCCTCACGCTGATCAACAACGTAAACCCAGTCTTGGGTTACTTCATGACCTTCATCATCTACGGCATGGTCTTTAACACCGCGATCGGCATGTTCTATGCCATGGGTAAGCGCCTGACCCGTAAGAAGCCAAAGCTCTTCTACCCCGTCTACGCCGGCGCTTGTGTCGTGGGCTTCATCCTCTCCTTCATCGGCTTCAAGCAGCTGGTTTCCAGCGTCTACCCGATTCTGGGTTGGATTGGTCTGCTCATGATTGCCGTCATGGTCATCACCTGGATTACCCAGCGCGACAAGATCACCTCCGAGTCTGACCGTCGTGTGCGCGCCCGCACCTTGGTCAAGCGCCGCCTGGACCCGCGCGAGCACTTCACCAAGAAGAATGAGCGCGAGCTGCGCAAGCTTGCTGCAGCCTCCAATATGGAGACCGAGGAGTTCGTCGACACGGTTGCTGAGGAAATCCATGAAGAGCTTGAGGCAGACGATGAGATTGAATACGACCGCGAGGACCCGGAACCGTCCGTAACCTTCGTGGAGCACACCAAGCCTGAGGTTCCGAAGGACTAGCGCTTCTCGAATTAAGCAGACCGCTCAGCGAGCAGCTGCCCGACGCTGAAACAGGAAAAGTCCGCCGCCAGAGTGATATCTGGGGCGGACTTTTTCTCTGCGGGACACCGTGTGGCGCGTTGAGGCGCCACCCATGTCGAGCTACTCGCGTTAGACCAGCAGCTCCGCAATCTGAATGGTGTTAAGGGCTGCACCTTTGCGAAGGTTATCGCCGGAAACAACGAACACGAGGCCCTTGTTGTCCGCGATGGTCTGGTCCTGGCGGATGCGGCCGACCAGAGACAGGTCGATGCCGGCAGCAGCAAGGGGGGTGGGAACGTCCACGACCTTGACGCCTGCAGCATTGGACAGCACCTCGCGGGCCTGCTCCGGGGTAATCGACTGTTCAAACTCCGCATGCACCACCATGGTGTGGCCAGTAAAGACCGGGATACGCACACAGGTGCCGGATACCTTGAGCTCTGGCAGGCCCAGAATCTTGCGGGACTCGTTGCGCAGCTTCTGCTCCTCATCGGTCTCCTCCGTGCCATCGTCCACGAGGTTGCCGGCCAGGGGCACCGCGTTGTAGGCAATCGGGGCAACGTAGGGGCCAAGCTCGTCCTGCTCAACCTCGAGCACGGAGCCATCGTGCGTCAGCTCCACGTTGCGGTCACCGATTGAGGCCACCTGCTTAACAAGGGTCTCCACGCCGGCCAATCCGGAACCGGACACGGCCTGGTAGGAGGCGACGCGCATGGTGGTGAGACCGGCGGCGTCGTGAAGCGCCTTCGTCACCGGCATGATCGCCATGGTTGTGCAGTTCGGGTTGGCGATGATGCCCTTGGTGACGTTGTCCTTATCCTGCGGGTTCACCTCTGACACGATGAGCGGCACGTCCGGATCCCGGCGCCACGCAGAAGAGTTATCCACCACGGTGGCGCCGGCCTCGGCGAAGAGCGGTGCGTACTGCTTGGACGTCGAACCGCCGGCGGAGAACACGGCGATGTCGATTCCTGCAAGGCTCTCCACAGTCTGCTCTGCCAAATCTTCCACGACGACCTTGTCCTCGCGGAAGGTGAGCTCCTGGCCTGCTGAGCGTGCGGAGGCAAAGAAGCGGACCGTATCGGCCGGGAAGTTGCGCTCCTCCAAGAGGGTGCGCATCACGCGGCCAACCTGTCCGGTGGCGCCAACTACTGCAACAGTGGTCATGACCTTAACTCCTTAATCCTTATCAGCAATCCTTGCTAGCGTCCCGTACCAGCGTAGACGGTGGCTACTTCATCGCCACCAAGCTGGAACTTCTCGTGCAGGGCCACAGCGGCCTTCTCTAGGTCTGCTTCGCGCGTCAGCACGGAGATACGGATTTCAGAGGTGGAGATGAGTTCCATGTTCACGCCTGCGTCACGCAGCGCCTCGGTAAAGTCCGCGGTGACACCTGGGTGGGACTTCATGCCGGCACCGACGAGGGAGACCTTGCCCACCTGGTCGTCGTAAAGCACGTTGGTCCAGTGCCCCTCTTCCTTAAGCTTGGCCAGGATCTCCATGGCCTTTGGGCCGTCCGAGCGCGGGCAGGTGAAGGTGATGTCGGTGGTACCGGAGTCCAGCGAGGAGACGTTTTGCAGAACCATGTCGATGTTGATCTCGGCGTCCGCGATGGCGCGGAACAACTTGGCCGCCTCACCTGGGCGGTCCGGTATGCCCAGGACGGTGACCTTAGCCTCGGAACGGTCGGTTGCGATACCAGTAAGTACTGCTTCTTCCACGGGGATATCCTCCATTGAACCGGCGATGAGCGTGCCGGGGTCGTTTGAATAAGATGAGCGGACTCGAAGGGGAACGTTGAACGCGCGGGCGTACTCGACGCTGCGCAGGACCAGAATCTTGGAGCCCACAGCTGCCATCTCCAGCATCTCCTCGAAGGACAGCTGGTCGAGTTTCTGGGCGTTGTGGACGATGCGTGGGTCGGCGGTATAAACGCCGTCGACATCGGAGTAAATCTCACACACATCGGCCTTGAGCGCTGCCGCCAGCGCCACCGCGGTGGTGTCCGAGCCGCCGCGGCCGAGGGTGGTCACATCACGCGATTCCTTGTTCACGCCCTGGAAACCCGCAACGATGCAGATCCGGCCTTTCTCCAAGGCTTCGGTTAGACGGCCCGGGGTGACGTCGACGATGCGGGCGTTTCCGTGGCGCTCGGTGGTGAGCACGCCGGCCTGGGAACCAGTGAAGGACTGAGCCTTGGCACCAAGGGACTCCACGGCCATGGCAACGAGTGCGTTGGAGATGCGCTCGCCGGCGGTCAACAGCATGTCCATCTCACGCTGCGGCGGGACGGGGTTGACCTGCGCTGCAAGATCAAGCAGGTTATCGGTGGTATCTCCCATGGCGGAGCACACAACAACGACGTCGTTGCCCTGCTTCTTCGTCGCCACAATGCGCTCCGCCACCGCGCGAATGCGCTCTGCGCTTTCGAGGGAGGATCCCCCGTATTTCTGTACGACTAGGGCCACTGACGGTCCCACCTTTCGTTTTCGCGAGGGCCAATACCTGTCCACCGCCCAATACCTATAGATCGGCAGTCAACTCTTTTTAGAGTACCGCTCTTCCGGCCCGACCGAAACACTGGGCACGCATTAACTCCAGGTAGGGTGGACTCGATGTTTTCTAACGTGGTTGCCGTTGCTTTTGCACTGGCCTCGGCACTGGTCATTGCCTGGGGCACAGTCATACGCCACCGTATCGTTTTGGACGCCAGCTCCACCAGCGTGATGCGCACCGCACTGCGAACCCCTCTCTGGTGGATAGGCACGGCCGCTGCCGTCATCGCCTACGCCCTGCAGCTCCTTGCGCTTCACTTCGGCACGTTGCTCATCGTGCAGCCCATCCTCGTCCTTTCCCTCATGTTCACGCTGCCTCTCGCGGCCTGGTACTCGCGCCGCTCCATGGCTACCCGTGAGGTTGTGTGGTGCATGGCATTGACTATTGCCGTGGGCATTCTGGTTGTGTATGGGCGCCCCACAGCCGGCTTGACGACGCCCACGTGGTCCCAATGGTGGCCCGCCTTCGCCGTTGGCGCCCTAGCCCTTGTTGCACTGTTCGTGGCTGCCTTCAACCGCCCGGAAGAATCAGCCCTGGCACTTGGCACGGCCTGCGGCATTCTGTATGGCTACGTGGCACTCGTGGCGAAAGCCGTGGTAGACATCTTTGGCAATGAAGGTCCCCTGGCAACGCTGGGGAGTTGGGAGCTCTATGCGCTCATCGGGCTGGCAGCCGGCGGTACGGTGATCCAGCAGTATTCCTTCCATGCCGGCGCTCTGGCGCATTCTTTGCCGGCCATGACCATCATGGAACCGATCGTGGCCTTTGGCTTGGGTTATTGGGTGCTGGGCGAGAAATTCCAAGTAGAGTCCGCCGTGGGATGGAGCGTTATGGGCGGCTCACTCGTCATCATGATCATCTCCACCATCGTGCTTTCCCGAATCCCGGTAAACACGGGTACGACGAAACGTACAGACCAAGCGCCGCGCTAAAAGGCCCATTCAAACGCGCTAAATGGCCCATTCAAAGACGACAATCATGTAGGCGGAGAACCATGCCGACCACAGCACCCACACTGCAATGCCAGACCAGGCAATGCGGGCCGGAAGTTCCTTGACCGCACGGATTACCCACGGCACGAAGAGGAGCGCTGCCGGCAGAAGAAGGCGGGGGCGGGAATGCAAAATTCCGTCTGAGAGCAACACATTCGCCATGAGCGCGGCACTAAACCACCACGCCACTGGGTTAGCCTTGCCCCACGACGCCACGAGCAGCACCACAGCACCAAGGATGACAAGGACGGTCAGCAGGTAGCCCACGTCGTTATTCTTCGTCAGGGTGTCCCATACAAACGTCAAAGTGGCGGCGCCACCATCAAAGGTCGAGTTCCAATGCTTCGTCTGAATGCCGAAATAGCCCCCGACATCCGCTAGGTAGCGTTGCGTCCACAGGAGATAGGCAGGCAACGGAAGTGCGGCAATACCAAGGCTTAGCCAGGCCTGCCATTCCCGCCGGCCATACAGCAGCACCCACAGGCCAAATACGGCAAGGAAATCCACCGCGGTCAAGCGCGTCAACGACAGCACGAAGCCCGCGGCACCGGCCCACCACCACGCACGCTCATCCAGCGCTACCAGCCCCCAGACTACGAGGGCACCAAAGAGTGCCTCGGTATACGGCATGGAAAACACAATGGACATCGGCGCACTCGTCACCACAACCGCGGCGGCAATCTGCCCGGCGCGACCAGCGCCGAGCCGTCGCGCAAGCACCATAACGCCCGCAGCCATGACCGCAGTGAGCACCGTATTGAGGATCAGCGCGGCGATCCCAAGGTCAAGCCCTGTCCAGCCCACCGCCCGCAAGAGCATGGGGAAGCCAGGGAAGAAGGCCATCGTCTTTTCGTACACCGGGCCATCAGCACTGATATCGGCCTCAAAATAGCCAACACTCGCAATCTCCAAGTAATACTTGGCATCCCATGCCAAGAGTTGGTCCCACAGTTCGCTGTCATTCACCGCGCTCAGAAGGTTCAGCACGCCAATACGCACCGCTGCCCCAATAACAGCGACGGCAACAGCGCTCACGATGAAGGCGCTGCGGGGCTGCGGGGAGGCGTCGTCCAGCGCGACACCACCCGCAGGGGTGTCGACAGATTCAGGGGGCATCGGCTCGGTTTTCTTTGAAAGCACGTGGGACATCATAACCACCCCGAACGAATCTCAGCATGTGAAATTGCTTGCCACAGTATGGGAAGCCCTGTATTGTGGCTCACATGACTTTGCGGCGCACCCTTCTCCTTAGTAGCCGCGGCGGGATTTAGGTTCGTGACTCCACGGCCAGCGCCCCGTCGCGGAGCGT
Organism: Corynebacterium sp. FDAARGOS 1242; assembly: GCF_016889985.1. Taxonomy (NCBI): domain Bacteria; kingdom Bacillati; phylum Actinomycetota; class Actinomycetes; order Mycobacteriales; family Corynebacteriaceae; genus Corynebacterium; species Corynebacterium sp. FDAARGOS 1242. The sequence goes on from NZ_CP069568.1 coordinate 2,198,492, forward strand.
AGTGATGCTGACACTGCAGCTGGCCGTCCCCACCACACAGCCACCACCTTTCAAGGAAGAGAACACCTTATGTCCCCCAACGATTCTTTCATCTCCGCTCCGCGTGACATCACTACCCCGAACGGCCCGCGCAACGACAACCAGCCAGCCTGGAATAAGCAGCGCGGCTCCTCCATGCCAGTAAACCGCTACCAGAGCTTTGCCCAGGAAGTAGAACCCGTCACACTGACCGACCGTACTTGGCCGGATAAGACGATCACCGTCGCTCCTCAGTGGTGCGCGGTGGATCTGCGTGACGGCAATCAGGCCCTCATCGATCCGATGAGCCCGGAACGCAAGCACCGCATGTTCGACCTGCTGGTCAAGATGGGCTACAAGGAAATTGAGGTGGGCTTCCCCTCCGCGTCCCAGACGGACTTCAACTTCGTACGCGAAATCATCGAAGGCAACAAGATCCCCGATGACGTCACCATTCAGGTCTTGGTACAGGCGCGCGAGCACCTCATCCGCCGCACTTTTGAGGCCTGTGAGGGCGCCAAGAACGTCATTGTGCACTTCTACAACTCGACGTCGAAGCTGCAGCGACGCGTGGTCTTCCGCAAGGACCGCCCGGCCATCAAGAAGCTGGCAACGGATGCTGCAGAGCTCATCAAGTCCATCGCTCAGGACTACCCGGACACCAACTGGCGATGGGAGTACTCGCCGGAGTCCTTTACCGGCACCGAGTTGGATTTTGCAGTCGAGGTCTGCGATGCGGTCGTCGACATTATGGAGGCAACTCCGGAAAACCCCATGATCATCAACCTGCCGTCCACGGTGGAGATGATTAGCCCGAACGTCTACGCCGACCAGATCGAATGGATGCACCGCAACTTTGCCAAGCGTGATTCCATCATCATGTCCCTGCACCCACACAATGACCGCGGTGAAGGTGTCGCCGCTGCGGAGCTAGGCTACATGGCCGGTGCGGACCGCATTGAGGGCTGCCTGTTTGGCAATGGCGAGCGCACCGGCAACGTCGACCTCATCACTTTGGGCCTGAACATGCTGACCCAGGGCGTGGATCCACAGATCGATTTCTCCGACCTGCCCAAGATTCGTGAGACGGTGGAGTACTGCAACCAGTTGCGTGTCCCTGAGCGCCACCCCTACGGCGGCGAGCTGGTCTTCACGGCCTTCTCCGGCTCCCACCAGGACGCTATCAACAAGGGCTTGGATGCCCTGGCCCAAGTTGTGCACCCCGGCGCAAACAACACCGATGTGTCGTGGGAGGAGCTGCGTGAGACCACCTGGGAAGTTCCGTACCTGCCCATCGACCCGAAGGACGTGGGCCGCGATTACCAGGCGGTTATCCGCGTGAACTCGCAGTCCGGCAAGGGTGGCGTTGCCTACATCATGAAGACCGACCACGGCATCAACATGCCGCGCGCCATGCAGGCAGAGTTCTCTTCCGTTGTCCAAGCCGTCACTGACGCCGAAGGTGGCGAGGTCAACTCCAAGAACATGTGGGACATCTTTGCCGCCGAGTTCCTCGACCGCACTACCCCGCTGGAGCTGGAGACCTTCCACGTTGATAACTCAACGACGGAAACGGAGGACGCCAAGGTGACTGCCTCGATTATCTATAGCGGTGAGAAGCACGTCGTCTCCGGTAGCGGCAACGGCCCCATCGCTGCTTATGCCAATGCGCTGGAAAACGTTGGCATCGATTTTGAAGTCATTGATTACTCCCAGCAGTCCCGCACGTCCGGTGACGATGCTGAGGCTGCCTGCTACATCGCCGCAGAAGTCAACGGTACCCAGGTATGGGGCGCTGGCATCGCTGGCTCCACCACTCGCGCTTCCATCAACGCCATCACCTCAGCAATCAACCGCGCCGCCTAGTCCCCCCACACCAGCCGCAGGGCTGCACCACGTACGCAACTACAACTAGTACACACTAGTTGCAGTCTCCACGCACACTGCCCGTCACGCTACCCCACTTTTCACGAATTGCGTGACGGGCATTGCACCTTTACCCCTTTGAAATCCCCGGGCGTCATCGCATTGTATATACACCCGAGATAAGAAAACCACTTGTACACATGTCAACAATGCAAGATTTTTTGCTAGGTTACTAGGGGAAACATTATGCTGGACACACTAGCTTGTAGCCGCACAGCGGGCATTGTAGGCTAACCACATAGCGCGATAATCTGCAAACTTTTTTAATATTTTTAAATGACACTCTCAGACTAAGGCTCAGTTCTATCTACCCGCGCTGATGTGCTCTCTCACCCCACATCAACCGCGGCTGTAGACCTAAGCCAGTCACAAAGGCGAACAATATGATGGTCACCAACTATCTGGTCCCCCACGAGGGTTTTGGTGATCCCCGCCGTCTGAGCGTCAGCAACGTTGACCCAGACCTCTTCCTCAGCCTTCTGGAGGAAGAAGGCGATAACCAACAGCTCACCGTAACTCTGTGCGGCCACTCGAGCTCAGGTTTCCGCGTTCGCCACGAGGACACTGTGGTGGGAATGATCTCCGCCGAGCAATCGGAAGAGTACAGCGAGCTCGATTGGATGATGAGCTCGGGCTTGAGCCCCCAAATTACGGCAACGGTAGGCCTGAGCACGGATGGCAACGACGATACGACCCCCATCTTCGAAGTCCTCCTCCCTGAACCCGGCTTGTGCGTTCCCAGCAATATCCCTCCGCCTGAGCGCTGGGGATTGTTGGAGGGTAATAGTGCCCTGCACGTCACCGATTTCGACGCCGCACACGAGGCTCTTCCGGACCATTCCGCTCACCTGCTCGTGCGTGTCGATAACAAGAGCGGCCTTGTCCATCGCCACATTGAGCTCTCCCTCGATAACGTTCACATTGCTTCCATCCCCCGCGGGGAGGCCACGTGGCTGGCTGATTCCATCGCCACTGTGAACGACGAAGGTCTTGTCGCCGTGTCGCGCGCGTACTACTCGATGGAGGGTGACACACCAACGCTCACTATCTTCGCCGGCCACGACGCCCCTACCAGCGTTCCCACTGTGCGCACCGCGGGAGTTATCACAGCGGCTACCGCCACCGGCACTGCAGCGGCCATTGTCCACTCTGAAGCGCACGGCGCGACGTCTTCCGCCCCGTTCATCGGAACCTCTGCGGGCTCCGAGTCCCCGACAATTTCGCTCAGTTCCCTTGACGGTGCCTCACCTAAGGCGGGATTTGGCGCCAAGCTCGCTGGTGCCAGCACCGGATTAAAGCTCGCGTGCGCCGCCAGCGTTGCAATCATCATTGGCGGCACCGCGAATTTTCCGCCTCAATAGTCTCACTCAGCTCATCCCATGAGATCGTCACCGGCTCTGCCTTGGAGGCCTACGAAGACCCTCTTGTTAGCCCGCGTGCGGCCGACGCACAGGACGCCGACGAAGCGGAAGCTAGCAACGGTTCGGACGCCTCGGAGTCTCAAGAAAAGTACGTCACCCAGAACATGACGCAAGGCCACGTCTGGGATGTGCCTTCTCCCCTGCTTGACGATGAGCCGGACACTCTAGGCGGCTCTAGCGGTGCTGGCCGCGCCGGCGAACACCACGAGGCCGCCACACCTCCCAAGCAACCACAACACACCGACGCAGCACCAAAGCACCGTCCCTCGCCCAGCAACCGCACCCGCTCAACGTCGAATTCTGATTCTTCGCCGCTGCGCTCCGAAGAACGCGACACTGCCGCTAGTGGCTCGACACCGTCGCGCCAGGTTAAGCCGAAACCGCGTCCTACAACTCCGAAGGCCGCTCCAACGGCAGCTGCGGCACCGACGGCGAAGAACACAGTCACACTGCCGCGAACTAAGCTCCAGGCTGAACCTACTCCTACGAAGCCCCCGGCAGCACGTCCGCCCTATCTTCCGGACCCGCACCCCACCTACGAGCCGCGCACACCACACCCCACCCCATCCGACCTTATCGGACAGGATCGTGCAGCCGTCGGCGAAGAGCGCTCCCCCATTGGCCAGGATCGCTCCGCAACGGACCAAGACCGCGCAATTGCCGGCCAAGAGCGCTCGCCCCGAATTGAAGACCTCATTATCGTGCCCTTCCTGCCGTTCCTTCCGCTCCTTCCGCCTGAGCTGTTGGAACCACTACCAGGCACAACGCCCGACATCCCTCAGGAACCGACCCCTGAGGCGGAAACGGAAAGCACCGAACCTCAAGAACCTACTGACCCCACTGACCCCGCTCCCGTGACGGAGACAGAACCTTCCGCGACTTCCGAGGCAGAGCTTGAACCGGAGGCAGAGCTCGAACCAAAGGACGAACTCGCAGCAGAAGACAAGCCGAGCGTGGAGCCAAGCACGACGCCGAGCGCAGAGCCAAGCGTCGAGCCACTCCCAGAAGCGGAAGCTACTGAGCCCACCACGTCCCCTGAAGAACGGGATGAACGAGAAAAGAACAAGCGCAACTCGCACATCCCTCCGGGCCAGCTCAAGAAGATGGAACGGGAAAACGGACGGGCACCGGCCCTGCACAATCGCTAAGAGTGTGCCCTTGCCTGGTTCCGCGGGACGGAGTACTAAACTGTGAACAATGACGACGACACCCAGCCCCACCGAGCCCACAGCGCACAAGAGCGCTGAGGTAGCGGCAGCTGTGGCGTCGCCAAGCACTGGCGCCCCCAAGCCCGGCCCACGCCCCACATCCACCGACACGTCCCCGTCCCCGAAGGACACCAGCGGGGCAAACGACTCCCCGAACACGCGGGATTCCAAACACACTGATTCCAAGCATGCTGGTTCCAAGCACTCTAGGGACACGGCGCGCGAGGAAGCCCTCGCGGCATTCCCCTACGTGGCGCTCACCGTCCAGACCACCGGCATTCATCCCTCGACGGGCCGATTGCTCACCGTCGATGCGCTAACGCTCAATGACGCAGGGGAGGTCGGCCAAGAATTCCACGCAGTCATCAATCCCGATGGCGACCCGGGACCGCGTCACCTGCATGGCCTAAGCCCAGAGGAGATCAAGGCCGGCCAAGCCTTTTCCTCCTTGCTCAAACCGCTGGACAGACTCATCGACGGCCGCACACTCATTGTCCACGACACCACCTACACCTGGGGATTCATCGTGGCGGAGGCTCGCCGCGCCATGACCGCAGCTGCCCGCCAGAACCGCGCGCGCAATCGGAACCGCAACAACAAAGGACGTCGCCGCCGCGTCAAGGTAGGCCACGTCCCGGCCCCGGTCAGCATTATCGATACGCTTGCCACCGCCCGCCGCCAGGGAGTGTGGGGCACCGACATTCGCCTCGCCGCCGTCGCTCGCGATACGGGCCTCAACGCACCTTCCCCCAAGGCCACCGTGGAGCGCGCCCAACGCACGGAAAAGGACACCTCCCGTGAGGCCACCCGCCTCCTCGTAGAGCTCTACCGCGCACAACGTACGGGCACGCTAAGCTCAGCCTCCCCAGAGGATCTGCGCGCAGACCGCTTCGGGCTGCAGCGCTCTCATGTACGTGTCGATGCCGCCGAAGCTCCCCGCCAGCACCACAACCCCGGCCCATACGTTCCGGGCAAGGAGCTCATCCGCGGCATGGAAATCGTGGTTGCCCCAGAAATCACTGAGGACCCCGACACCATCATCGCGGCACTTACCCGTGAGGAGCTTAACTACTCTGAAAAGCTCACGCGGGAAACCTCCCTGGTGGTCTGCAATATCACCACGGACCTCGTGGGCAAGCCTATGCACGCTCACCGCAAGGACATTCCACTGATGTCCGATACTGCTTTCCTCGCTGCACTTGAGCGCATTGAGGACGCTCAGGAGCCGGAAGAAACAGACAAAACCAGCGGCTCCAGCACTGCTCACGGCGGCAACCACGGCAACCAGGGTGGCTCTGGCGGACAGAACAACCGCAACCGCTCCTCCCACAACAAGAATCGCCGCCGCTCCCGCCGGAAATCCTCCCACCACGGTCAAGGCTCAAAGAACAACGCCAACCAGGGCCAGAACCACAAGAACACTCAGGACGATTCCGGCAACAACGGTTCCCCGAATAAGAACAACGCCAAGGGCGGCTCCAACAAGGGTAGTAACAACAATGGACGTCGGCGCCGGCGCCGCGGTGGACGCGGTCGGCGCGGCAACGGCAACCAGCACCAGCAGAACCAGCAAAACTCGGGACACAACCGCTCCCGCACCACAGATAACTAGCCTCCCCGACTACCCTGGGGAACATGAATTTTAACTTCCGAAACGCGCTGAGCTCGGCGCGTACCGCGGTGGCAACGACTGCCGCCTCGCTGGCCACCACCGCCTCGCGCGCCACTGGCCGCGGCGCCGGCGGAATGATTGGCGGCCTCATCGCAGGTGCCATCGACCCCACCATCATGCAGAACCTGGCCAAGAAGCGCCCGGCCGTCTTGGTGACCGGAACGAACGGTAAATCCACCACTACCCGCATGGTGGCGGCAGCTGTGCGCACTGAGCACAGCGTGGCTACCAACGACGGCGGTGACAACATGGACGCCGGCATTATCTCCGCGCTTCTCGCGGGCAAGGAAGCCTCCCACCTCGTCCTTGAGGTTGACGAGCTGCATGTCCCGCACGTAGCCGATAACCTCGACCCCACCGCGCTGATCTTGCTCAACCTCTCCCGTGACCAGCTCGACCGCGTGGGCGAAATCAACAAGATTGAGCGTGCTCTCCGCGGCGCCGTGGAGGCCCACCCGGACATGCTCGTCATCGCCAACTGCGATGACGTCCTCATGACCTCGGTGGCCTATGACGCGCCGAACGTCATCTGGGTCTCCGCAGGTGCCGGCTGGATGGGCGAGTCCGTAACGTGCCCGCGCACCGGTGGCCACATTGTGCGTGATGGCGAGGACTGGCACGCGGTCAAGCAGCTTGCCGACGGCCGCGAGTTCCGCCGCCCCACCCCCACCTGGGCCGTCACGGAGGAAGGCTTGGTGAGTCCGGAGGGCGTCGATAAGCTGCGTCTTTCCCTTCCCGGCCGTGCCAACCGTGGCAACGCCGCCCAAGCCGTCGCCGCCGCGGTAGAAGCCTTCGGCGTCGACCGCCACAAGGCCATCGCCGCCGCTGAGGGCGTGGATGATGTGGCCGGGCGCTACTCCACCATCACGCTGGGCAAGCGCACGATTCGCCTGCTCCTAGCCAAGAACCCGGCCGGCTGGCAAGAGGCCCTGTCCATGGTGGACCGTGACGCCGATGGCCTGGTCATCGCCACCAATGGCCACGTGGCTGACGGCATCGATATGTCCTGGCTGTGGGACGTGCGCTTTGAGGACTTCGAGGACATCCCGGTTAAAGCCTCCGGTGAGCGCGGGACGGACCTCGCGGTGCGTCTGGTCTATGCGGACATCTCGCATGAGCTTATCGACGACCCCCTGACCGCCATTCAGTCCTGCCCCGAAGGCCACATCGAGGTACTGGCCAACTACACCGCCTTCCGCGACCTCAAGAAGGCACTCACCGCCGCAGTAAAGGAGCACTCCAATGACTAGCCTTAAGATTGGCCTCATCCTGCCGGACGTGCTGGGCACCTACGGCGATGATGGCAATGCACTCGTATTGCGCCAGCGCGCTCGCATGCGCGGCTACGAGGCAGAGATTGTGCCCATCAAGTTGGGTGAGCCGGTGCCGGATTCGCTCGACGTCTACACCCTCGGCGGTGGCGAGGACACTGCGCAGATCCTCGCGGCTGAGCACCTTATTTCTGACGGCGGCCTCACTCGTGCGGCCGCTAACGGCCGTCCAATTATGGCTATCTGTGCAGGTCTGCAGGTACTCGGCGAATCTTTCCGGGCGTCTGGCCGCGTCGTGGACGGCGTGGGGCTTCTCGACGCCACCACCGCCTCCCTGTCCGAGCGCGCCATCGGCGAAGTGGCCTCCGAGCCCACCAAGGCGGGCATCACCGCCGAGCTCACCGAGCCACTCACCGGTTTTGAGAACCACATGGGCGCGACCATCTTGGGCCCGGCCGCCCAGCCTTTGGGCACCCTGACTCGCGGCACCGGCAATGCTGATACCGCTGCCACCTACGACTTGTCCGACACTACTGCCCAGCGCGCCGCCGAGGGCGCCGTTCAGGGCAGCGTCATCGCCACCTACATGCACGGCCCAGTACTCGCCCGCAATCCACAGCTGGCAGATCTCCTGCTGGCCAAAGCCATGGGCGTTGCCCTCAGTGAGCTCGTACCGCTCGACATCCCCGCCATCGAGCGCCTGCGCACCGAGCGCTTCAACGCCTCCGAGCCGCCGCGCTCGCAGCGCTAAACCGTTAGGCGGCCGCTCAAAGCACGCGAAAGCGTCAGCTCATCAACGAACTCGAGGTCGCCTCCCAACGGCATACCTGAAGCCAATCGCGTGATCTTCAGCCCGGGGAAATCCCGGAGAAGGCGAACGAGATAAGCGGCAGTAGCCTCGCCCTCAGTGTTCGGGTCAGTAGCGAGGATGACCTCGGTGATTTCCGGGGTGTCGTCGTACAGCGGCTCTTCCGGAGTGGAATCCGCAAGCTCGCGGTCCGGCAGCACGCCGCCGAGGCGCTGCAGCAACTGCGAGATATTGAGGTCCTTCGGCCCCACATTCGCCAGCGGGTCCAGCGCACCGCCGAGCACGTGATAGCGACCCTCATACTCGCCAGTGCGCTCGATAACCTGAATGTCCTTCGGTTCTTCCACCACACAGATGGTGGAAGCATCGCGTTGTGAGTTGATACAGATGCGGCACACTTCTTCGCGGGAAATATTGCAGCAGATTCGGCAGAAGGTCACGCCATCGCGCACAGCGCCGAGGGCTTTCTGCAGCCGGTCGATGTCCTCCGGATCCTGATGCAGCACGTGGAAAGCGATGCGCTGTGCTGATTTCGGCCCGATTCCGGGCAGGCGCGAGAACTCATCAATGAGATCCTGCAGTGGTCCTTCAAACACGCGATGCTCCCCTTACTTCATAATCCCGAACCCAGAGTGGGCACGGGTACACAAAAGGCCGCCTTGCTCTCCCCACAAAGGAGAGCAACAACGGCCTTTTAGTGTATCGCGCGACTTACTGGTTGCCGCCGAAGACATCCTGGATGGACGGACCATCGTAGTTCTGCTGGGACTGGCCCATGCCCTGAGACAGCGGGCCGATCTTCTCCTGTGCAAGACGGCCGGCAGCAGCGTGAGCCTCCTTGAAGGCACCCACGATGAGGTCCTGCAGAGTCTCAATGTCTTCTGGGTCCACCACGGACTTATCAATGGTGATGTCCTGCAGCTCAGCGCCACCGGTCATGGTGACCTTCACCAGGCCATTACCTGCGGTGCCCTCCACGGTGGCGGCCAGGATTTCTTCCTGTGCCTTCTGCAGTTCAGCCTGGACACGGGCAGCCTGCGCCAGGATGTCGTTCATGTCGTTGGCCTGCTGCATCGGGTCGTTCTCAGTCATGCTAAAAGTCCTTTCACACGGTTATTTTCACTACGCGACAAGTGTACAGATGCCGCGCTATAGTCGCCGCGCCCCTAGCTCTTGTGCGAGAAGCTCCATGGCAACTTCCGTGGCGTTGCGATGATCCATCTCGCCGGCGTTTTGCGCGGCTTCCATCATGTCGCGTTCCTCGTCAGCGCGCGAGTACTCCGGCTGCGGTTCAGGAGCCTGCTGCGGAGCTTGCTGCGACGGCGTTTCAGGCCTGTGCCCTGCACTTTCCGGCGCTCCATCCGCTCCCGCCGGCGGCGCGTATTCCTCCGGTGGCGCCTCGTACTCACCCTCATCCGGACCTGGCTCCGGCGGCAACGGAACACCGTTTCCGAACTGCGGAACCTTGGCAAACTCCTCATCGCGTTGGGCTGCTACCTGACTCGCTTGAGCAATGCGTGTTCGCCATTGGCTGCCACGGGCCTCCCTCTTTGGGGGCACTGTCGCACCGCGCTGAGGTGTCTCCTGTCGCTGCGGTGTCGGCTCTTGCTGCCGCGGCGTCGGCTGGGTTTGCTCCGCCGTGTCAGACGAAGACGGTTCCTGTCCCCCGATGCGGCGCGGTGCGCCCCACGTGTCAGTGGTGGCCGGCTGCTCACTCGCTTCCGCTTGGCCAGAATCAGAGGTTTCGGTGGAGCTAGGCGTCTCCGAACTCTCTGCCTCCTCTTCAGGCTCGGAAGCCTCACGCTGGGGTTGGTTGGGGTTCCACTGAGTACGCTGGACGGGTTTCTCCACAGTGAAGCCGTGGGCCTTGGGGTCAGTACCAATGACACACTCCACCTTGAGCTCGCGGTTGAGCTCCTCCTTGAGGACCGCGACGATGACCTCGTTGGTACCCGGCGAATTGATGCGCTCTGCCAGAGCACCCGTGGTGTGGCCAAGGACGAGGGTGTCGTCGCGCACGCCCAGGACGCGAGCTTCAGCAAGCATAATTTCCGCGACCTTGTTGCGGTGGCCAATGGTGGCACGCAGGTCAGACCAGCGAGAGCGGATGTCACTAGCTGGATCCTGCTGTGAGGTGTCCTGTCGCTGCTCTTGCTGTTGCTGAGCATGCTGCGGCTGCGTCTGCTGAGGCTGCACTGGCTCACGCTCAGGCTGCTGTGCCGATTGCTGCTCGGACTGCTGCTCAGCACGCGGCTTCTCGGGGGTGGATTGAGCTGGTGCTTGGTGTGCTTGGTGCTCCTGTGCGGGACCTCGCTGTGGCTGCTGTTCTTGCTGTGGCGTCGACTGCTCGCGCTGTGGCTGTTGCTGCTCCTGCTGCTGAGCGTTCTGCTTCGCTGCCTGGCGGCTGCGGCGCTGCGCAATGATGGCGGCAGCAGCGGCGGCAGGGTCCTGGGCACTAGATACTGCAGACTGCGGGCGCTGGGTCGCTGCAGCGCCCGGGCCTTGGCCCTGAGCTCCGGACTGGCCACCAGTAGCGGGGGCGCCGGAGGATGCGCCCAAAGCTGGTTGCGTGGCTGCAGGAACCTGACCGGCAGCGGCAGCAGCCGGGGCTGTGCCCACAATGAGGTGGGCGCAAAGAATCTCCAGAAGCAAGCGTGGAGAGGTAGCACCGCGCAGTGAGGACACGCGTTCGTTAACGGTCTCTGCCAAGTAGGCCAACTGCGGGCCGGAGAAACGTTGGGCCTGGGCAGTAAGGATCTCCCCGCGGTCAGTCGGCGCGGACACAAGGCCCTCCTCCAAGGCGGAAGGCACGGCCTGGATGATCATGAGGTCACGCAGGCGATCGAGCAGGTCAATGGCGAAGCGGCGCGGCTCGTGGCCGGCTTCAATGACATCATCGACCAGCCTGAACAACCCAGCCTTGTCCTGGTTGGCCAAGGCTTCCACGGTGTTATCAAGCAACCCAAGGTCCGTCACGCCAAGTAACGGACGTGCAACGTCGTAGGTCAGGCCATCGGGGCCAGCACCCGCAAGGAGCTGATCCAAAATGGACAAGGTATCACGGGGAGAACCGCCACCAGCCTGGATCACCATGGGGTAGACGGTGTCATCCACGTGAACATTTTCTGAAGCTACGGTGCGTTCCAACAGGCCCTTCATAGCCGGCGGGGTCAGCAGGCGGAAAGGATAGTGGTGGGTACGCGAACGAATGGTGCCGATAATCTTTTCCGGCTCCGTCGTGGCGAAGATAAAGATAACGTGCTCCGGTGGTTCCTCAACCACCTTCAGCAAGGCATTGGCGCCGGAGGCGGAAATCATGTGCGCCTCATCGATGATGAAGATGCGATAGCGCGATTCGGCTGGCGCGTAGTAGGCGCGATCGCGCAGTTCACGCATGTCCTCCACACCATTGTGGGAGGCGGCGTCAAGCTCTGTCACGTCCAGGTTGCCGGGGCCGCCAGGGGCTAGGGAAACACAGGAATCGCACACACCACACGGCGTGGATGTGGGGCCCTGCTCGCAGTTGAGCGAGCGCGCCATGATGCGTGCCGACGATGTCTTTCCGCAGCCACGCGGGCCGGAAAAGAGGTACGCATGGTTAATGCGCCCCGCGTCGAGGGCGGCGGACAACGGCGTGGTGACCTGCTCTTGGCCTACCACTTCCGCGAACGTTGCTGGACGATATTTCCGGTAAAGAGCCACGGTTAGTCAGTCTAGCGCCTTGCCCGGACACGCGGATCACGCATGGAAGCCCCACGAGTGGGGCGATGATTCAGCTCTCTGAGCGCTGCCAGTCCAACAGATCGATGCCATGCTCCGCCACTGCGTTCTGCAGGGCCGGTACACCTTCATCAACTGCGAAGGCATATTCGGCATCAGTCAGCATGAGCAGCTGACACACCAACGTCAGGCGCTTATCCTCCGCGACTTGTGGGGTCTGCCCGCCCCACAGGTAAGGAGCGATGAGCATGCCGTGGCGCACTGACAGGTGCGCGAAGCGCTCATCGTTCTCACCAAAGAGATTCGGTAACAGGAGGCCCGGCTGCGCCGGCAGAACGCCGGCGGCCTTTGTCAGGAGGCTGGACGCGGCGCTCACAGCGGCAGCCACCTCTGCTTGGCCAGTGCGAGCAACGGCGAGAAGCTCGCAACGAACATCGATACCCTGCTCCGCGTGGGCCAACCCCGTATCCACGTCGGCGAAGTCGCAGGTGACGGCGAGCGATTGATCGTCGTCAAGCACGGCTAAGCCCACGCGGTGCCCCTCAATGTTTTTGAACTCGAGGTCAACGGGGATGACGCCATCGAGCCAATAGGCCGTCTCGTCAGCGTTGATGGCCTTATGCCCCCAGCTTCTCCACGGCAGCCAGCAGGACACAGGTAGCCACGCCATCCATCGCGGCCTCTACCTCTTCCTGCGGCGGCAGGGACGGAGCCAGGCGGATGTTGTGGTCTTTGGCGTCCTCGCCATAGGGGAAGGCGGAGCCTGCCTGGGTGAGGAGGATGCCGGCATCACGAGCCAGCTCCCACACGCGAGTAGCAGTGCCATCTGGCACGTTCAGGGAAATGAAGTAGCCGCCCTTGGGCTGAGTCCACTCCGCGATGTCGTACTGAGTCAGGCGCTTGTCCAGGATACGCAGGATGGACTCAAACTTCGGTGCCAACAGTGCAGCGTGACGGCGCATAATCGCGCGCACGCCCTCAGCGGAACTGAAGAACTCGTAGTGCGCCAACTGGTTGATCTTGTTCGGACCAATGCCGCGAATACCTGCATGCTCGAGGTACCACTCAAGGTTGTCCTCAGAGGAGCCGAAGAAGCTCACACCAGAACCGGCGAAAGTGATCTTCGACGACGAAGACATGGCCCAGAAACGGTCCGGGTTACCTTCCTGCTCCGCAATCTCCAGAATCGGCAGAACCTCTGGGAAGTCCTCGGTAAGAGTGTGCACGGCGTAGGCGTTGTCCCACACGATGCGGAAGTCTGATGCACCCGTCTCCATCGCAGCAAGGCGGCGGGTCTTTTCCTCGGAGATAACAGCACCCGTCGGGTTGGAGAACATCGGCACTACCCACATGCCCTTGACCTGCGGGTCCTTCGCCAACTCCTCGACGGCGTCAATATCCGGGCCGTCCTCTTCCATCGGTACCGACAACAGCTCGAAGCCAAAGGACTCCGTAATGGTGAAGTGGCGGTCATACCCCGGAGTTGGGCAGATCCACTTGATGGTCTCTTCCTTGCTCCACGGCTGTTCAGAACTGTTATTGCCAAACGTGTACGACAAGTGGATCAAGTCATACATAATGTTGAGCGACGAAGAATCCGCAGCAACGAGCAGTTCCGGCTCCATGTTGGTGAGCTCACCCCAGAGGTCACGCAGCTCCTTGATGCCCTTCTGGTTTCCGTAGTTGCGCAGGTCATTGCCAGCAGCATCGGTGTAGTGGCCGCGGCCTGGCAGCACGAGCAAATCGTTGGACAGGTCCAGCTGAGCCTTGGACGGCTTACCGCGAGTCAAATCTAGGTTGAGACCCTCGGCCTTGAGAGCCTCGTAATCCTTGCGTACTTCAGCAGCAAGCTCCTTGAGCTCGGATGCGTCGAGATTGGAAAGCGACATCCCTCTTCCTTCCGGGACATGTGGCGGACAGATGGCACCCATAGTAACTGCCGCACGCTTCCCCCGTGTGCAAGGCCACATATAAATAAAAAAGGGGACCCCGCGCACCCGCCAGAGCCTCCTGACCCTTGCTGCATTCCTGCCCTGGGGGAGTTCAGAGGATGGACGCCACGCGGAATCCTGGGGTCTAGCCTAGCGTGCCGTGCTTGCCGACGCCAAACCACGACCTCGCCACCCAGCTCCCGCCCTGACTCCCAGCCCGGTTTCCTCTCTACCGCCTCCCGTCCCCAAGTTTTTCGCGCTGACCTGGCGATTTTGCTTCATTAGGGGGCTCATGTAATGTTTTCCAGCGGAGGATTCGACTAGCGGCCTATGTCACACGCCTGGAACGCGTGCGGGAGTCACATCCCTCAGGGGTTCAAATCCCCTATCCTCCGCCACTGGGAAATCCCGGTTCACCGGCATCACGCTGTGAACCGGGATTTTTCGCATTCTGCGTCTAGCGCCTGCGCCGGAGTCGGTGTTGACCGCCCGTCAATCCGGGCCTAGCCGGTAAGAGGGCGGGCGAGGCTTGAGCCTTTTGGGCAAAGGAACCAAAGTAAAGGCACCATTTGCGGGGCTGAGCACGTAAAACCGCAGGTGGTTGAATGCTAGATTTCGCATAAGGTGCCAATCCTTTGGTTTCTTTACTGCTGGGCACTCGAGCTGGGCGCCTCCATCGAACGCCCATGGTCAACCGCCCCTACTCGAACTTGGGGGCCTCGAAACCGTCTTCCTTGAGCCACTCCACGTGCGGCGGGGTGTTCATTCCCCATTCCGTGCGGGCAAGCAGAAAAGCCTCTTCCACCTCGGCCTCGTCATAGCCACCATCACGTAGGTACTGGCGGAAGCCGTGAAGACCAGGTTCTTTGATCCACAGCCAGACGTAGTCTTCCAAGGTATGGTCACCCAAGATGTCTTCCATGCCTTCTGGCAGGAGCTCACGCCCAGCGCGCACGCGTTCTTCTAGATCCGTGTCGAAGAAGTCATAGAGGTAATCCAGGCTGTCTTCCAGCTGGGCGTACTCATAGGCGTCCATGCTCCTCCGATCTACACCGTTCCATCCCAGACATAGGGTTCACGCGAAAGCTTATCGGGTTTAAAGCGCTTGAGAAGATCCGTAGGCGTGTACAGTTCTTCGGTGTCGTAGCCCAGCGAGCGCGCGAGCAGGCGGATGATATCACCCACCTCTCTCCCTGGTTCGGCGAGCAGTTGACGCAGGGTCACTGCCCCATCGCGCTTGGAAAGGCGCACTCCCTCAGAGTTGAGAACGAGCGGCACGTGGACGAACTCTGGGTCCGGAAAGCCCAAAAGGTGCGCGAGATAGGCCTGGCGTGGGGCGGAGGAGAGGAGATCATCACCGCGCACAACCTGATCCACGCCTTGGAAGGCATCGTCAACGACAACCGCCAGGTTATAGGCCCAGTCCATTCCCTGGTTCGGGTCAGCTGGCGGCTGGCCGCCGCGACGCAGGATGAAGTCATCCACCTCGCCGGTGTACTCGCCGGCGAGAGCGTCGTGAATGGTGAAGGAGGAGGCGTCGGCTCGCAGGCGTATGGCTGGCACGCGGTTCTGGGCGGCGAGTTCGGCGCGTTTGGCGGCCCGTTCGTCGTCGCCAAGCGCGCGGCACGTCCCCGGGTACTGCCCCGGAATTGCATGCGGCGCGCGGGAGGCTTCCTGGATGTCCTTGCGCGAGCAGTAGCACTCGTAGGTGGGCAGCTGTGCCAAGGCTTCCTCGTAGGCGGCGTAGCGATCCTGCTGGTAGATAACCTCCCCGTCCCAGTCCAGGCCCAAGGTCGCGAGATCCTCCAGCTGGCGCCTAGCCGATTCGCGCGAGGAACGCTGCGTATCAATGTCTTCCACGCGAACGAGGAAACGCCGTCCGCTACTGCGCGCATAGAGCCAGGCGAGGAGCGCCGTACGAAGGTTGCCTAGGTGCAAATCACCAGACGGGCTCGGGGCATAGCGGCCGGCGGGAGAAAGAGAATCCATGCAGTCCAGTCTAGGGGCCGCGCGGAGGCGAGTCCTCCACTAGAATCGCCCCCATGGCTTCTGACGCGACCTATCCCCTGCTTGATTCCGCCGACGCCGAGCGCATGCTGGCCTATGCGCGCTCCCAGAGCTCTGGTCTGACGCTGCCCACTACGGAGTCAGCGCACATTGACAAGCAAATTAACCGGGTCATCGCGAAGGATTCTTTCCTGGGCAGCATCGAAGATGCGCATCCCGCTGCTCTCTACCTGGAAGCCCGCGAGACTCTCCGCCAGGCCGCCGGCACCATCGAAGATGCCAACGACTCTTTCACCATTGCCTCCATCGGCGTACTGACCGGCCAGCCGGATCTGGTGGCTACCGGCTACGCCCGTGTGGCACGCGCCTGGCTGGATAACGGTTTTAAGGAAGAAGCAGAGAAGTTCGCCGCCAAGGCCGCTGCTGCGGGGGACCGTTCCGTACTCGATGAGATTGCTGCCGCGCAGACCGCGGCTAGCCACAAGGACTTTTCTGAGGCCGTCACTGCATCAATATCCCAGCCCGTTGCCGATTCTTCGGCTGCGTCTGCTGCCTCTGGTGGGGATAGCAGCCCGTCCTCACTTGCTGAACTGCGCACGCGCCTTGACGCGGCCAAGAACGGCGATGCGAAAGCTCACGCCGCTGAGTTTGTCACCATCAATGATGCGGTGACCTCCGGGAATTTTGATGGCTCCGAAACCTCGTTTGTGGACGCCCTCACGGTCATCCTTGAATCCGCTGTCGGTGCTCTCTGGGCATCTGACTCGCAGGACGACTGTTCCCGTGTAGCCGCGCAGTCCTTTGCCATCCTGTCAAATGCCCGCCGCGAGGAGGAATACCAGCAGCTGCCACCGGCGATGCTGGCGCGCTTTTACAGCGATGCCGCAGCCAACTCAAGCGGTGATAAAGCCCAGCGCCTCGCATGTTTGGAGGCAGCCGAGCGGGAGTACGCCCGCCTCGGTGATGTCGACAACGAACTGCAAGCCATCCTCAAGCGGGTAAACCTGCATGTTCTCCCCAATGATCCCCAAGAGGCCTATGACATTCTGGCCTCCCGTTATGTGGATTCTACAAAGCTGAAGAGCCTACCGGTGGCCGCCAAGTGGACGGTGCTTTACTCCGAGAGCTTGCGCACGCAGGCAGAGGACATGTTCAAGTCCACGCAGGTTCTGCTTGATTTCTTGGAGAAGCACACCGCATCCGCCGCCACCACCCCGACTGAGCAAAGCGCGCTGGCGGAAGTAGCCGAACTCCTCGGTGACCGCTATGCAGCCGGCAACGTAGCCGAACGCGCGCGGAACATGTACCACTTCGCCTACAACCTCTTCGACGCTGCTGGCAATACGCGCGCGCTGGAGGAGCTGCGCAAGAAGGCCTAAGGCTTAAGTCTTAGTGCCACCGAACCACTGCCGGTTCACCGGCAACCACAGCAGCACGATAACCACGGCTGAAGCAATGGACACCGGCATGACCGAACTTACCGGGATGAGCAACACCAAGACCGCGCTGATGGCGGTAAGCGCGATGCGCGCTGGCTGCTGGGCATGCAGTACGTAGGTGGTGAGCACACAGACGAGCAGCACCAGAACACCTAACAGCACGCCCAACTCGGTCGACAACTGTTCCGTGCGGGTCACTGCTTCCGGGCTGTTCTCAAAGGCCACGAGCTTGCAGATATTAAACACCGTGTAGCTGCAGATAAGCAGCTCGATGATGGCCGCGATCTTCAAGGGCCATGGCGCCCACTGGGCTTTCATATCCGCTGCTCGGCGCGATTCCCGGGCAGCATCCGTGACGTGACCATAGCGGTAGTCCTGCACGGCATTCGGGCCAGCCGGGATGGGCGCTGGGGCAGGATGCTGGTGCCCCGGCTGCGAAGGCCCGGACTGCGGAGTCCCGAAGGTCATGAGACGTCCCCCGCAAACACGCCTCGCTGGTTCAGCTGCCAGCGGATGGGGTCGAGCACGCGGTAGGGCGCGATGCCACTGCGCGCTAATTGACGCCCCGTCGGTGCCTCACCGAGAGCGGACACAACGAAGAAGCTTCCCTCACGAGGCGCCGCAGAGTACAGCTTGTTGATGAGATCATTCGCGCCAAGGAAGCGCAGCAGAGACTCAGCCTCCAGGTGAACCATGTAGCGGTCCGAGTCGTTGAAATTCCAGCCCGTATCGCGCCGGAAGGCCGCGCCTCGGTTGGACATGAGCTTCTTCCACCGCACATCATCAACCTGCTCAAGCTTCTGCACGGTATCGAACTTGGAAATAGTCACAGCCAGCGGCGGTGGGGTGTCCGTATCGAGAAGGTCAAGAAGGTTATCCAGCACGCGCAGCGAATCCGCGCCCAACTCACCGATGTTGGGAATAAGACCGTGGATGAAATCCTGAATCTGCTTCACGCGCAGCGGATCAAAAAGGAAAATTACCAGGTCCGCGTGGGAAAAGAACGCGAGATTCTCGCGATCAGCTTCGTTCTCCGGCGGGTTTTCCAGGTCTTCGCCCGCCACATCGCGGAAGACCAGGTAGTTCATGCGCGGTTGTCCCTGCTCATCCGGCCATACGCCCAGCTCGAAAATGAGTGGGTCACGCTGGTAGGCGTCCGTCGCCACAGCGCTCGGCGTGGGATCCATGGCGCGCATCTCCTCGAAGAGAGGCTTTTCATAGACCTCCGCGTAGCGCTCTCGCGTCGACTCATCCGCTGGCTGCACGGACCTATCGTGCTTGTGGGCCAACTGCTTGAGCTGCTTAATCATCACCGCCGTATACAGCGACTTGCCGGAGTTACGGGCACCGGCCATAGCTACGCAATGCGTAACCGCATCGGTCCACCCTTCCGGCAGTTCTCGGTTCGTGTACGGGCTCACTGTCACGCCCGCCTCTAGTGGCTTGAACGTCCATGGGCAACGTGCCTGGGTCATGAGTTCCTCTCCTTCAGCATGGCAGTGACTCGGTCGGTGAGCTCGGAAAGCTCAGTATTAGCGCCGCTGTCGAGCTGCTTGACGACGTCCTCATCAATCACCGCATACGCCACCTGGCGGGGTGTGCCATTGATGTGGGCGAGCTCCAGCTCTTGGCGGCCAATAGCGCTCGTGATGAGTACGACAGTGGGCACGCCGGTATCCACCATGGACGCTACCGGGGAGTCGGTAACGTAAATAGCCAACGACGACGTGGATACGATGTTCGGCCCGTGCCACGGGCGCTGCCCCACGCGCTCCGCACCGTTTTCAATGACCCCCGTGATGAAGCGAGTCAGCTCATCCACCTTGTGGGTCTGAATGCTGTCCTGCCCATCGGTGGCGCGGAAGCGCTTGAAAGCATCCGAGAGCGCATCGATGTACTTGGCGGCTGCCTCCACAATCTTTGGTGTGACGTTCACTTGCATGGACGCAGAACCATCGACGACGACGGTGACATCATCCAGCCCGGACGCATCGAGCTCGGCGCGCCGCATCTTGGAACGCACCTCGCGGGCGGAATCCGTAATGCCAGCGCCTTCGGTCGTACCGAAGGCGTCAAGGCGGTAGCTGCCGGACTCCGGTGTGACTTCGGCGAGGCGCTCGCGGGAGTCCTCTGCGGCGTCGATAAGCACGCGCGGGAAGGTCACCGAATCGCCCGCGTTGCTCACCGTGAGGCGCACCTCGCTACGCTGGCCAAAGGTGCCGCCGCGCTTGGGCTGCACCACGATGGTGGCACGCTCCGGAAGGGAGTGCACCATCAGGGACAGGTCGTGCACGCGGACAGCATCCACGCCTTCGCCCACGATGGCCAACTCCATCGATGCACCCCCGGCGCCCATTTCGAAGGCTTCGACGCGCAGGATGCCGTCTGAGCCGATGCGGCGGGACTCGCCGTCCCGCAATGTGTATTTAGCCATGACGCTTCTTACCTTCTTTAATCTTCCCTAGTCGTGTGTTGCCTAACATCCATCGCTTCACAGCCCCGGGCCTCTGCCCTGCCCCTGTCCGCGGTTCTGCCAACCTGGGTGGTGCTGTTGGTGCCGCACGGAGCGCTCTGTGAGAAGCTGCGCCACGGCATCGAGCACCATGGCGACGCGACCAGTGGCATAACGCTCGCAGTTTTCAAGGTGGAACGCATTCACAAAATGATCAGCGGTGAGGTGCGCGATGTGTTCAAGGTCGCGGTTCTCCCACGGCCGCAGTGCGTCCTCGGCCAACAGAGTGAAATCCCGAGGGAAATAAAAGACCCACGAAGCAATAATCGCTGACATGAGTAGCTTGTCCAGCCCGTCACCCAACGTGGATTTGTCCAGGTACGCCAACTGGATTGAGCGGCCGCGATGGGTATCGAGGTACTCAATCCACCAGCGCGCATCAAAGGTGGTGAGCTTCTGGTATTCCTCCGCACTCAAGGCTGGGACAGTCGCGTTCACCCCCGGCTGCGCGCCATCTGTGGCCGTTGCTGCGGATGGTTCAGGAGTTGGTTCTGCCGGGTTGAAGCTTGGGGCTGCGCTTGTCGACGTCTCCTTTTCCAGCCCCGCACTTGCCGACGCCATAGGCGCGCCAGCTGCCCCAGCTGCAAAAGGATTATCCGATGCCGCGTTCAGTGGCAGCCCATCATCGCTCGGCGAAAGCTGCTCCTCCCGTGGGTGCGACGCAGCAAGAGGATTCGGCGGGAATGGCGCGGCGGGATCGCCGCCACCAGCAAAAGGCGAGGAACCGAAAGAAGGTGCGCCAAACGGTGCTTCCTCCTGCGCCGCTGGGGCTTCCGGCTCCGCTCTCCGCGTGTCCTCTTCAGCAGAAGATTGTTCGTACGCGCTGACATCAGGCAGGGTCTCACCCAGCACAAACACCACTGGGTTTCCGGAAATGGTGGTGTCTGCCAAGCGCTGCTTCTCGCTCGGCGGGACCACGATCATGGTGGAGGTGCTCAGTGGAAATTCATTGATGGCTGCGGCTCGTTCAAAAGTAGAGAAGCCAAAACCGTCCTCCCCCACCTCGCGGGCAGTGGCGGCAATCCACAATGCCGCTTGGTTGTCTGGCGCCACCAGAATGACCAGGCCGTTCCGAGAGTTAAGCACCGTGGCCATCGCCGATACCAAGTCACGGTTGAACGTGGAATCTGGGTTCGGGGTTACGGACTTAAACGGTGCCGGAAGCTTCTCCGGCTGGCGGAATTCCCCGTCGAGGAACTCGTCGAGCAAAACATCTGAATGCAGCGGACCGCGCGCCGAAATTCCCTCCGGAATCTGCACCTTATCCACCTCATAGATGGAAAAAGGAGCAGGTACATCGGGGGAATAAAGCACCGTGGAGGGAGCCGGCGGGGTGCCAGTTCGCGTCACGGTGGTGTAGGTGAAAACATTGCCGCCGCGCCCAGTGGCATCGAGACCAGCCGGGACTGACACCATGGTTACCCACTTATCCGCTTCCGGTGTCAGAGCGAAAACTGCTGTACGGCGAACAAGCTCAGCTCGCTGCTGCGCGGAAGGAAAATCCGGGATGGCAGTGCCGTTGTTGAGCGAGGTGGGCACGAAAGACACCAGCTCCGCGAGCTCCTCTTGAGTAAGGTCACCAACTTTCTGGCCCACTCCCCAACCGCCAGCACGGCCCTTGGCGCGGGAGAAAGATGCATAGCTAAATGCGCCGCCCATAGCTACTGGCCTCCTTGGAAGTACTGGTCCTGACCATAATTCTGGCCATAGCTCTGGTCGTAGTACTGCCCGGGCTGCGGCTCGGTGTACTGCTCAGAATACTGCGGGCCACCATTCGGGCCAGCGGCGTAGAACATCAAGCGGTTCGCCACATCTCCTTCCACGACCACGGCTTTATCTGATGCGCTCAGAGTCGGCGATGCCTCGCTATAGCTCTCAGCAAATCCGCTGAAGGCATCGTTACCGCCGAAGCTGTCGAAGGAAGAATCAACGTAGGTGTCGAACCCTTCCACAGCAAACAAACGAATGAATCCACCGCGCTGTGCGTACTGGCCAAGCGACACCGTGAAGTCTGGGTACTGCCCGCGTGAAGGGCCCAAGCCTTGTGCCACGTGGGTCGTGCTCTGCAGGTTGGTTTCCACAATGCCGAGTGCCTCACCGTCTTCCGGGAAGAGTGGCAGGCGGTCAGCTCGGTACACGACCTGGCAGGAGAACTGACGCTTATCGCCATTGCCCAGGCTCCACAGGTAGACCTTGACCTGGCCTTGGTAGACATCGACGTCAAAGTCATACGTCACGGGGCGCAGCCCCTCATACTGAATGACCCGCTCCTCGCCCTCAGTGCGCTTACCAGCAAACACCGCATAAGGCTTGAGGCGTACGGTATCGCCGTGCTGGTCGAGGTGCAGGCGGATCCCGCCTTGGAGGTCATAGTCTTCTTCACGAATCTGGTCATGTTCGCGGTTTGTAAAGTATTCGACCGCGGTAGCGCCCTTTGGCCAATCGAAGGTGATGAGCTGGCTCTCCACACGCTCGATGAGACGGAACTGGTCATCTTCAATGGACTGCACGCGCTGCAACACCTTGGATTCGCCTACCCAGGCATCGGCGTCGTTGAAGTTCACCGGGGTGATGTACACCTCGTACCAGTCCGGTGGCCACGTCATAGTGACGGTCTGGAAGGAACCCGCTTCAGAAATGCCGCGAGTCTCAGTAAAGGCGCTCGATAGCGCACTTTCGACGTACGTCTTTGGTACCGCTGAGGTAGTTAGATCTGCTGGTGGAGCTGTGGGGGTGAGGTAGATATTCACCTCACCTGACTTCGGTGAATACCAATCCACCTCAATGGAATCGTGGCCGTACTCGCTGCGGCGCTCACAGCGCGACAGCTCCAGCTTTTCCAACTCACTGGCCAGCTTCACGGAGCGCTGCACCGCAACCTCATCCTGGCTCTGCTCGGTAGCACCGTGGAACTCTGCTTGGCCCAGCAGGGAGATGACGATGGTTTGACCGGATTCTTGGACCGGGATGGTGGCCTTGCGGCCGGAGCTGTCCACGTCCTGCTCAAATCGCGGGGAAAGCAGCTCCTTCTCGCTATCACGGCAGGCATAAACCATGGCGCTGGAATGGCCTGGCAGCAGGTCCCAGGAGACTTGAATAGCCCCCTTGATGGTTGAGACTCGCACGTTGACCGGTGGGAATACCACAGCGGTGTCACCCATGAAGACTGGCTGGCTATTGACCAGTTCACGCAGGTCCGTACCTTTATAGGCCCACACGGCGTAGTGCCGCAGTCCTGCTTCTCCCGGGTTGTTATCGCGGTAGGCAGTGCCCTTGGTGTACACAAGGGTATCGCCAGCGTCGGGGGAGGCAACCATCTCGGAATCATCAGCCACCACGCGATAGAACACGACCTCGTTCGGCTCATGCTCAAGCTCCGGCCACCACAGGCGTACTGGGTGGCGCTGGTCGGATTCTTCCTCTGGCTCCGGTTCTACGCCATAGCCCAACTCATCACCGGACTCATCCTCGGCTGAGGTGGTATCTGGTACTTCAACCTCAAACTCAATGCCTGGTGCAACCCAGTTGGGGTCTTGGCGGTATTGGTACTCTGCCCGGATACCGAAGCCCGGGATGGTGATGTAGTCCTCTTCGTTGACCTGGGTCTTCTGTTCTTCTTCCGCCTGGAGCTCTGCCCATTCAGCAAAGAAGTCGCGCGGCGCCGCGGCAGCCGGCGCTTCCGACCCTGGCTGCACGTGAGGCTGCGTCTGCTGAACAGCGGCGGCCTGCTGCTCGTGCTGCTGACGCCGTGCCTGCTCTGCGGCTGCCCGTTCTGCCGCTGCGCATTCGTTGGCTGCTTGCTGCGCAGCCTTGTGGTCGGCAGCGCGTGCCTGTGCCGCCGCTGCGTTGAGGGACTGCGCACTCAGCTCTGGGTGATCTACTTCCTCACCGTTAAATGCAGCGGCAATCTGCTCAGCAAACTGTCTAAACGGGGCGGAGACAGCCTCACGGACATCGTCAGCACTCACACGCTTCAGCTCATGCAACGTTGTGAGCTCGCTAAACGGAACATCCTTGATTGAGGGTTTCGGGGTGTGTGTCATCAACGTTCCTTAGAAGGTTTCATCGAGGTCCGACAAGTCCGGAGTCCCCGGCTGACCAAACACGGGGTTAGCATTCGAGCCCGGCTGCCACGGGGTGCTCTCCTGGGTACCACGGGAGTCGCTTGGCGCATCGGTCTGTGTTGGCACCCCGAAACCCATGTGGCTGGTGTCATCCAGCTCATCGAGGGACAAGTCCGCGGTGTTGTCAAAGGTATGCGCACCAGGGACGGAATCGGGGATGAGGTACTTGAAATCAGTGATCTTGCCGTACTGCACCACCGTGACCGAACGGGAAAGCTGACTGGTCAGTGCGGTTTGACTATCCACTTCCACAATGCGAGTGCGGGAGCCATCAATCTCGGTGTAGCCCTCAGCGCCGCCAGCACTTGTCAACGCATTGGGGCTGAAGGCCTGCAAAGCGCCCTTTTCCTGATTCATGCCGGCGAGGAACTCGCTCGTGCTTTGGCTCCGTGCGCCTCCTTCCTCACGGAAGGTGACGTGGCCCAAGTACTGCTGCAAGCTGCGCGACATGCGCGGGTCCGTAATGACCTTCTGCCACTCTTGCTGCTTCAAGTCTCGGTCCTTCATATAAGGGTGGTCAAGGTTGCGCGAGAGGTTATCCAACGCAGTACTCGAACCCAGACCGGCCATTCCCCACATCTCATTAAGCGCCACGGCCGTGTGGCCAGTACGGTTGCGCTCAAAGGTGTTATTCATGTCATCCAACATGGACTTCAGCGACCGGTGCGCCCACTCCGTTTGGAAAATATGGGAACGAATCTCATCCGTCATGCGCACAGCATCGTCACGGTTGAGCACGGCCTGGGCAATACGAGCGTTCTCCGGCAGACCCGACTGCGGGGTACGCAGGTGATCGCTCGAGGTTTCCTTGCGGCCGAATGGGGCGTAGATAGCACGGCCCAACAACGCCGACCAACTCAAGAACTGGTTGTAGGCATTGGAAATGCGCGCGATTTCCGCCGAGGATGTCGCCAGGTTCTGCGCTGCAATCTCCTGGTTGCGGGCGAGTAGCTTGCGACGCTGTACGTAGTCAAAAATGTCTCGCTGGGCCTTGGTGAACACCGCCCACGAACACAGGAGGAAAAGCAGAATCGCCACAATGATGCCCACTACGTACCACGGCCAGTCGAACCACTGCAGGTACTCACCAAGCGGCAGATCCTGGTTGTAGCGGCCAGCCACCATGTAGGTCAGAAGCGCAAGGAACACGAAGAGGACAACCCACATCGTGCGTAGCTTGCCGGTAAGAGCTTTGTTCTCTGCGTTGAAGTCACGCGATTGGAAGCTGTTGGCCAGCTCCTGTAGCTCGCGGGCCATAGCGTGTGCCTCACGGTATTTCTGCTGAGCATGGCCCAACTTATCCCACAGTCCCTGGCCCACCTTCCATGCGAAGGTGGTGCTGTTCTTCGCACGCCAGGAAGCAAACTCATGCTTCTTGCGGCTGACAGCCTCGTTACGGGTTTGCTGACTCGTGTACTCGATGTCGGCGGCGAAGCGCTCTGCGCCTACCGGATCGAAGGGAGCCACCGTTGCCTGTGACTCATGCGTGTACCCCAAGGTACTGGTCATGAGCGGATGGAAGCCGTGGAAGGAAGCGCTAACATCCTGTACCGACTGGCCGCCATACTGCACGATGTACATGTTGCCCTGGTTGTTGCGCAGTCCCTGGGTTTCAATGCTCTCGCGCCAAGAACCGTCAACCAATCCGAGCGCGTAATCGTGATAGGCCTCCCAGGTGTGGGACAACTGCGGCTCTTGGCCCAGCGAAAAGTGCTGTTCTTTTGCCACGCGCATCGTGTGTTCGCTGGCTTGGCGCAGTTCATCGACGCTGGTGGCACCGCTCCCCTTGCCAGAGTGCCCTGCCAGCACAACCTCAACACTGGAATTCTCGCCGTACAGCATCTTCTGGAGGAACGTGGCGGCGTTCTTGTTCATGGCACCGCGCTGTCCTTCGACCCAATCCTGGGGCTTGCCGACGACCGTTGACCAGTACAGACGCAGATTATCTTTAAGTGCTGCCCAACCACTGACCTTGTGAGACTGTAGTTCCTCATAAGCGGTAGGCGCGCTCACCAATGGGGAGATCTGCTGGTCAATGAACATCTTGGCGCACTGATCCGTGAGTTGCTCCGGGTTTGCGTAGTGCACAGCACGGGAAATGTTGTTGACCTGCGGTTGCGGAAGACGCTGAGTGGGGTCAAAGACGGCCTTCTTGACCTTGTCCTCAATGTCACTGGCGTCGATCGTGCGGTGGAAGGCACGCACAAGCCGGAAGCGCTGGCGGTCACCGGTTTCGATGACTCGGTGTGTATCGGGGTCCAGCACGGCCGGCTCCGGCATGCCGCGCCACAGGCCGAAGATGCTGGCCACGGCAGGGGCGGCAAACTGTGCGAGCTCGAAACCATCTTTGGTCCGTTTAATGGGGCGAATCCGTGAGGAGGCCGGGGTTCCGCCTTCTTCCGGGGAAAGCACGAGGTTGCTCCAGCCCTGCAGCGGCATTACCTCAACGTTGTCCATCGGCAAGGCGGACAGCAGCAGACGAACGCGCAGGTTGGAGGCCTGAATCAGGCGTTGGTCGACTGCACTGACCCACTCCGTGAGCTTGTTGGCGTCCTGCGGTTGTTCGGCATCCATCGGATCAATGGTGGCGAGGAGGACGTCACCGGAAAAGCCGCGGAGGGCATCATCAAGCGTCGACAAGCGCACAGTGCCGTCCTCCGTGAAGGAACGCACAACCGCTCCGTTGGTGGGGTGCGCGTAGTCGATCCATACGAAGTCTTGCAGGAGGCCGACGGCACGCAAATCGCTCAACCGCGAGCGGATATCATCCGCAGTCGCGCCGTGCCCGAAGATAATTACGTTCGTCATTAGAAGGTGTCATCCAGATCGTTGAGGTTGAATTCCGGTGAAGTGGTCTGCCCGAAATCTGACTCTGAGGTGCGTGCCTGCGGGCTCGGCTGCGCCACGGGATTCTCGGCTACGGTCTTGGCTTGGTCCAGGTAGTTGCGGATAACCGGCACCATAGCGATAACGTCCTCGGCCAAGTCGCGGTAGTACGGCGTCATGGACGCCACCTCGCGGGAGCGAATCTCTGCGAATGGCTTGTTCGCGCGGCCTTGGCCTGGCAAGGCGTTGGTGTGGCCCGGAACGAAGTGATCAGCACCGCGTGCGAACTTGTCCAACTCCGCGACGAAGGTTTCGTAGCGATCCTGGATGGACGTGCCCACCGTGCCGCGGTTCGGAACTTCACCGGACGAAAGGAACTGCGCCAAACGGTGGACAACCGGGTGCGTTGATGCGCCGGAGTGAGCGAAGTCGAGTCCGTCGTCGAAAAGCCCACGCAGCAACTGGTACGGATACAGCGATGATGCGAAGCCGTGAGGACCGTTCTCCTGCACCTTGGCGTATGCGATGAAGATGGATTCCAGTACCGAGGACATCCAGTCCGACTTCTTGATCATGCGGCGCGGCGAGATGAGCATGGGGTTCGGGAAGTCGACCCAATTGTTCACGCCACCATCAGTGTCATCAAAGATATGGGCCGCGGCGTTGCTGGTGTCTGGGTTAGAGATGTACACGCGCCCGGTGATGCGGCCAATGATCCAACCGGCAACCATGGCCTGGCGCTCGGTCTCCGTGAGCGGCAACGCTGCCGGGAGCGGGCGGGTTCGGCGCTCCGACCACCAAGAACCATCGAAGTTGTCCTGCTTCTCAATGTCCTTGGCGATGTAGTTGAACATGGAGGAGAAGACAATCGGCGAGTAGTTCGGGTAGGAGCCGAAAATCTCGATGTGCTGAACATGATCCGACATGTTCAAGGAGTTGCGGAGAGCAACCGAGGACGGGCCGTCAATCTCCGGGCGGTTGAGCACGGACTCCAACTGCGCAGCGATACCGCTCTCTGCGGAGCCGAGCTCGGCAAATGGGATATCGGAGAAGGAGTAGGTGTACTGCACTGACTTGCCATGAATGCGCTGGACCATGTCGTCGTTGACAGCCGCCAGCGGGCGGGCATAGCTCAGTGCCAACTGGAAGGCCTCAACGAAGCGGCGCTGACGCTCGGCGTGCTCAACCTCGTTGATGTCCGGGGTCAGGGTGAGGTAGCGGCGGAGGTCTACCGAGTTGAACTTCTGGAACTCATAATCACGACGGTTAATCCACTGGCGGGAGCGCTCGAGCAGATCCGTTGGACGAATCTTGGCGTGGTAGTGCGCACGCTGGGATTCGCGGGACTCACCAGTCTGCGGGTGACGCGACAGGTACTTAGAAACCCAACCAGCACGGTTGGAATATGCATCGTTCGTGCGCTTCTGCGGTGCCAAAGTGTCATTCGGCGCTTGGGCCGCGTCGAGGGATTCCCACTCGCCGCGGATGACGGAACGCACTGCGAAGGGATACGCCTGCTCGTAGTTGGTGACGTTCGCCGTGGATTGCTGGCCCTGGATGGTGCGCAGCATCTGATCCTTGTAGTCGACGATGAAGGAGTTGACGTCCGTGAGCATGATTTCGTTCTCGGCACCCTTGAAGCGGGTTTCGACAACCTCATCAATTTCCGTCGGCCATGCGTTGACCTCATCGGTGCGTACATCCGCAAGCTTGTTGGTTTCGGCGCGTTTGGACACTGCCTTCTCTAGCACGGTGTGGGCATCTGCCAGCTCGCGCTTGAGGTGGAAAAGGTTCTCGTCAGCATAATCTTGGAGAACATCCGTGAGCAGGTGTGCGATGGCCATGAGCGCGTAGCTGTAGAACTGGTTGTAGTACAAGCCCATGAGCGCATTAACCGTCGGCGTCGGATCCGTCATCTGGCCCTTACCGGTCAGCGGGCTCAGGATGGGATCCGCACCCTCCGGCTTCGTCAGCACACGGGTGTTTTGGTAGTAACCGGAGTACTCTCCTAGAACCGGCATGAGTCGGTCGGAGTTCGTCAACACATCCGTAATCTTCGAGAGCATTTCGCGTACATAAGGCACGCCGACGGCCGCAAGCTCGCCCTCGACGGTAGCCAGCACACTGTCAGTGAAGAAGTTGGCGTAGCGGTAGACAATGTCATACGCAGCGTTGTTCAGTACGGAAGCGATGGCCTGTTCGTTGCGTGGGTCAGCCATGTTGCCTTCGAACTCGTCACGCCACTCGTTGACGTTTCGGCCCTGGCCTACCGGGATGTAGTTCTGCAGGTACTTCGTTGCGCTATCCGCAGCCTGCTGAGCCTGGCCACCGAAAACACTGTTGAGCCAGTTCCAGACGCTGCCGCTATCAATCTGACCGCCGTGCGCCCAGGACGGATCAAGAGTAATGGAGCTAAAAGCGTTGGGCAGGCGCTCCTCTAGCTTCTTAGCAATCTGCATCTCACCGGCTTCGGGGTTCTGCGGATCGAGGTGACCGTTGAAGAGACGCTCAAAAGCGCTGCGGGCTAGGCGCTGAGAGGAGTACTCGGCGAAACGGTCACGGCCCATGGATACCTGGGCATAACCAAGAGAACCCCAGGGCAAGCGGCCCCATGGGGTACCACCGGTAGGGCTATCCCAGCCGAAGAAGCGGCGGCCGCCGTCACCCGCAGGGGTGTTGGTCAACGCGTAAGAAACAAGGTTGTCGCTGGCCTTCGTGGATGCCATCAGGCCGGCCAATGCGCGGCCCAGACCACGATAAATGGACATGGCAGAACCATCACCGAAACGTGCGCTGGTGGTGCCCATCTTGGAGCCAATCGGGAAGATACGGCCAAAAGTCTGCCCCTCCGGCGGGTTACCCATATCGAAGGCTTCGAAGATGGCGCGGTCATGCTTGCTGGAATTACCCATCTGGGCTGCCACGACTTCACCAAACATGGCCAGGGAGTTCGGCCAGGCGCCAGCCATGTCATCGGCCTTGTTATCGGAGAAGATCTCCGGGGTGTACATGAAGACGAGGGTGCCCTGTGGATTCACATTCGGAATAGTGGTGAGCACGCGGCACACATCAAGGAACATCGAGGCACCGGCACCGCCCGCCATGGAGGAGACCACGAGGACGACCGGCTGGGAGTCACCAGTGTCAGAGTCCAACTTGGTCTGCTTGTAATTCAAGCGGTTGAGTTCTTGAATCGCTTCCTGGGTGAACATCTCGTCCACCGCTGCCTTGAGGGACTGGCGAATCTCCTTAAGGTGCGGCAGGGCCAGCATGCGGCCGATTGCGCGGTACTGGCCGGCACCATCAGCAAGCTTTACGTCATTGGACGCCGGGTTACGGGTAGCCCAGGTGGCGATCTCACCAAGCTTGCCGGAGCGGCCGAGGATGCTGGATACTCCCTCGTCGAAGGTGTTGTAGTTCTGACGCGAACCAATGCCGACGTACTGTCCGCCGTTTTGAGTCACGTTGGGCAGCTTCTGCGGGCCGGCTTCCTCCTCAAGAGGCACGTCGATGTTGACGAACTGCCACGCCTTGGGCAGTTCGGTCATGTCCGGGTCAATGCTGCGCAGCTCTGCTTTGAGCTGGTCCATCATGAACGCCAGGGTCTTGGCGCCGGAGCCACCGCAACCGACGACGAGGAACTTCTTCATCTTTAACTACCTTTCGAAGGGGCTTCGCTTCTGTGCTGTTGTGTGGTGCTAAACCGACTTAGTTCCGGGGTCCGAACCCGGGGTTCGGGGGAAAGCCGCCGTTGTTACCAGGGGTACCAGGATTGTTCGGGCGTTGCTGTCCCGGTTGACCGAACCCAGAGCCACCAGGCTGTCCTGGACCGCCTGGCTGATTCGGACGCTGTGGCTGGCCGAAGCCCTGTCCACCACCGAATCCTGGCCCTCCACCAAAGCCAGATTGGCCGGGCTGATTCGGGCGGCCCGGCTGGCCGTGCTGCGGCGGGGTCTGCGGGGACGGTCCTGAAGGTTGCGAGGAACCAAAGCCACCGCGTTGCGGGGTATTCGGCTGACTGCCCTGGTGCGGAGCTCCTTGTGGTCTAGGCTGTGGGCCACCTTGCGGGCCCCACGGGCCCTGTGGAGCAGATGGTCCTGGCTGACCGGTGGGGTCAGACAGACCACCCGGTTGCTGAGGTGGGGTCCGCTGCCCTGCTGGCGGCGGGGTCGGCTCCTTCTCAGCAGGGAACGCTACCTGGTCAAAGAGCGGCAGTGCCTGTCGGCTGATTTCCTTCGACATTTCGTCGTACTGGCTGGCCTGCGCCAGCGTATCGACGGTCATAACGATCTCACCGGAGTCACGGTCCTTCTGGTTACCAACAAAGAACCACTCATTCTGAATGGCCAGCGGCAGCACTGCGCGGTAACCAGACTTCTTGCCCTTGCCGGAGATTGTGCCGTCACGCTGAATCTCTACGTGCGCGGCAGTAAAGGGGCTCAGCCCCATCTTCACCTTGGCTTCATTGCGGCCAAGTTGAGCTGAGCGTGCCGAGGTCTCCACCGGTACCGCGCCCTGGAACTCGTCCTTGCTCACTGCAAATGGGCGGCCATTATCGGTGCGAACCAGGTTGGCCCCGTCGCGCTTGACCGGGATGGTCTTAACGAACATGCGTGGCTTTTCTGGAATACGGCCAGAGAACCACTTCATGAAGTACAGGATGGCCAGCGGAATGAGCAGTGCAAGCAGCACTGCAAGGACAAATGCCAAACCAAATGCAGACTTGCTCAGAGGAGCACTCATGGAGCCCTGCAAGGTCAACGGCAACTCCATCTGCTGGTTGTCTTCTGCTGACTGGAGATTAATTACCGGCTCCACGCGCAGCGGACCGTCGGCCATATTCTCCACGCTCAAAGTCACCGGAATGGTGGCTTTCTCGTCCTTGGACAGCTCCAGTGCGGAGTCTTCAGAGTTGTTCTTGGAAGACACAGCGATGGAGGACACTCCTGCAGGCAGCATGGCATCCTCGGTATTCACTGTCTGGTCTGCAACCCACACCTTGCCCGGGCCGGTCACTGGAACGTCGACGGTAATTTCTTTCTCCGTCATCGTGATTGTCTGCGCCGAGCCAACAGTGGGCATGTTCACCGGGGTAATAGTCAGCGGAGTTTCGGCATTGATGGGATCCAGCTTGGAACCCGGACGATCCTCCGTGCCCTTCGTGGTGATGTCCACGCGAGTGACCAGCTGACCAGAGGCAGCGTTTTCTACTTGTTCGAGTGGAATATCGACAGGCTGCCCATCAGTAATCGGGGCGTTGTCCACGAGAGTGACCGGAGAACCTTCCTCCGGTACGAACTCTGCGTGCAGTGTGCCCTCGCCCTCTAGCGTGCGGGCCTCACCTTTGCCGTCTACCAGTTGGCCCTTAAGTATTTGGTCGGAGTTAATGCCTCCCTCAACCTTGGTGCCATCCTCGCGCTTGAGGTCAAGAGTGAGACCGGGGACCATGACGACAGACGCAAGGTACTCGCCATCAGTGCCCTCCGCCACCTTGTAGCCGAAGGTCCATGCGCCAGCCCAGTCATCGCCATCCTTTTCCATAGCGATGTCCACCATGCCCGGCAGCTTGTTGTTTTCCGTCACGGAGACCTTCGCGCCAGCCACCTTGGTGGTATCAGTGTGGAGCTCAACCACCTCACCATTGGGGCCGGTCAACGTAGGAATAAGAGTGCCTTCCTCCACCGAGTTCTTCGGTACTGCGGACAGGCGCACTGGGGAAACGGAGTCATCCAGAACGAAGTCGAATTGGTCCTTCAGGTTGCCGTCTTTAGTCACACCACCCGAGGTCGGAATGAGATTTCGGAAGGCAGCGAAGAGTGCCGCAGGGTCCTCACCAGCATCAAAGAACGCACCGTTCGGGGCGCCTTGACCGCAGTCCTCGCCTTCTGCCATGCGAGTCAGCTGGCTAATCTGGTCCTGCGCTTCGGCAGCAGGAACCAGGCCGACATTAAAGAGGCGAATGTTCGAGTTGCGGAAAGCAGTTACTGAAGAATTAACCTCACACAGCTTGTCTTGTGCGCCCTTCAGATCATGTGCTTCGGCATCGGTGTAGTACTTGCCATCGGTAAAGAACACGATGGCACGGCAGTTGCTGCTCTCATGAGAAGCGAATTCCTTGAGCACACCCGAGTACGCAGCGCCGTAATTGGTTTCCAGATCAGAGACTCGGTCTTCCTTGCGAAACTTCTCCAGCTCGCTATCCAGGGCATCTTCCTTACCGGAGACGTTGGTCCAGCCGCCGTATTCGGCAGGGTCACTGTAGTACTCAGAACCGAAACCAGCGAGCTTGACGTTGATGTCGGCGCCGTTATCCTCGCCGAGGTTAGCCAGCTGTTTCACAATGTCCGCCGTAGCATCTACGCGGAAAAAGTCAGCATCCGTAGGCGTTGAGCCTTCGTAACCAACGAGCGACGCCGATTGGTCCAGAACAAAAAGTAGGTCCGCAGATTTCTCACTCGCGATACACGAGCCGAAGTCAGACAGGTTCTTTTGGGAGACCTCAGAAAGCTTGGACTCAGAACCGATACCTTCGCGGTGTTCCTCCGGAGCAGGCTTGTCCTCTAGGTGCTCGTCAGGTTTGTGGTCGCCGTTGTCCTCTGGGTGGTCTTCGGGTTTGTCGTCCGGATTATCCGGCGCGGATGCATCCGGTGCCGGCGGCGCCTCAGGAGCTGGTGCATCCGGAGCCGGTGGGGCTTCTTGCGCTACAGCTCCCAAGCTACCGCCGAAACCGGCAATCATCGCTGCTGCGGACAAAGCTAGTGCACGAGTGAACTTCTTCATTAGGCGCCAACCGCCTTTCCTACATAGAAGGCGATTTCGACCGCAGCGACGATGACGAGAAGGAAACTACCGCCCATAATGACGCGGTAGAGCAAGGTTTGTGTGGTGTCCTCAATGTAGAAGGTCTCTGCTTGCCGCTGCGTGTTCTTCAAGGTGTACAGACCCAAAAGAACAAAGGTAACGATGCCCGCCAGCAGCCAGCCAAAAATCGCGAGGCCAAAATACAGGCCCTGCGTCGGGGAGGCAACGAGGGGCGCCACGATAAGCAGAATCAGCGCAATAACTGCAGACACACCTGCTGCGATGAGCAGTGACCACGGCCCCTTCGTCGGCTCGCTCGGCGTTGCGACCTGGCGGCGGAAGTCCGGGGTTGGGGAGGACTGGCTAAAGCCATCCGACGAGCCCGGCGCGCCAAAGCCCGAACCGGAACCGGAGCCAAAGCCGGAACTTGGGCCCGTGCCTGCGCTCTGTCCTGGACTAGGGGTAGGGGTCGGGTTCTGCGCCGGATTGGGAACACCAAATCCGCCGGATCCACCGGGCGCACCGAACCCAGAGCCGGCGTTGTGTCCTGCGCCGGGGTTCGGCGTGGGCGCACCTTGTGGAGGGCGCCCGCCAAACTGTGGTGACGAACCTGGGGAACCAAATGTCATAGCGATACCTTCTCTATAACGGTGTTTGCCCCGACCGACCTCCCTCTCCTCCCTGCATAAGTGCGTAGAAGACAAAGAATCAGCCGGAGTGCTGAGAGCATTGAGATATAAGGTAGTCGCAGTCTCGGACACGTTCTTCTCGTGCTGACCTAAAAATTCGAACGCGCCCGAATTTCTTCGAGCGCTCAGCAAGCACAGCAGACAAGAAACGTGCAGGGAACACGACAACACTGCAAGCAAAAGAATGCCATAGTATGGCCACCTTTTCTGCCCAGTTCAGATAACTTTCTGGCTACTATCCTCTTAATGGATCCCGAAAACAAGCTGCTCATCTGCAGTTTTGTTTCACAATGACACCACAGGGATTACTCCCCGGTAGTAGCGCTAGATCCACCCCATTTCTAGTTCCCCCATCTTCATGGAAAAATGCTGTGTCATGACAACTCAATCGGCAACCGCAACCACCAAACCCGGTGGCGAGAGCATCCGATTCATCCCGGTACATTCCACTTTGTACCCGTGGCTGGTCACGGTGTTCGTCGTCACCTTCCTCATCTCGAACATCAATGCCACGAAGGGCGTCCAGCTGGGCTCGCTCATTACCGATGGCGCTTTCTTCCTCTTCCCTCTTGCCTACATCGTGGGCGACGTTCTCTCTGAGTGCTACGGCTTCAAGTCCACCCGCCGCGCTGTCTACATCGGCTTCGCCATGGCTATCCTTGCCGCGCTCTCCTTCTACATCGCCATCTGGCTGCCTGCCGCGGACTTCTATGAAGGCCAGGAAGCTTTCCAAGCAACTCTCGGCCTGGTTCCGCAAATTCTTGCCGCCTCCTTGGTCGGCTACGTTGTGGGCCAGCTGCTCAACTCCTTCACCTTGGTGAAGATGAAGGCCCGCTCGGGCGAAAAGGGCCTCATTGCTCGCTTGGTCGCTTCCACCGTCGTCGGCGAATTCGGCGATACCCTGTTGTTCTGCGCCATCGCAGCGCCCGTCATCGGTATCGATTCCTTCAGCGGCTTCCTGAACTACGTCATCGTGGGCTTCTTGTGGAAGACCGCCTGCGAGGTCATCATGCTTCCGCTGACCACGTTGGTTATCTCCTGGGTCAAGCGCCGCGAGGACTACGTGCCTATCGACGAGGCCGACACCCCTACGGCAGCGCCCTCTAAGTAGCAGCGACCTGTCCCGAATTTTCACCCCCTTGGCACGCACTGTGCTGAGGGGGTCTATTTCTCTCTTCCCTTTACTCTCCCCATTGAATACAATGTATTCACGATGGTTAAGGAGGAAATATGGCTACTTTGACGATTCGCATGGATGATAGCGACGCTGAGCTCGTTCGAAATCTAGCTGCCTTTGAAGGACGTACGATATCTGATTTTGCCCGAGCAGCGCTTCTAGAACGGGTCGAAGACTACTACGACCTTCAGGAACTGCGCGCAGCAATGGCAGAGGATTCTGGCGAGCGGTTTAGCCTTGATGAGGTCCTAGAGGATCTCTAAAGATGTCGGAGGGAATCACTTCATATCACGTCGAATTCACTTCGAAAGCCCGCAAACAGCTAAAGAAGTTTGACCGATTCGATGCACGAATCATCTTGACGTGGATCCAAAAGAACCTCGAGGGCTGCGAAAACCCTCGAGCTCTCGGAAAAGGATTGACTTCAAACCGTTCAGGTGAATGGCGCTATCGGGTCGGTTCTTACCGCATTCTGGCGTACATCCACGAACAGAAAATAACGATTGAGGTATTCGCTATTGGCCACCGGAAGGACATCTACGA
The DNA here is from genome assembly GCF_016889985.1 of Corynebacterium sp. FDAARGOS 1242. NCBI lineage: Bacteria > Bacillati > Actinomycetota > Actinomycetes > Mycobacteriales > Corynebacteriaceae > Corynebacterium > Corynebacterium sp. FDAARGOS 1242. The sequence goes on from NZ_CP069568.1 coordinate 2,234,585, forward strand.
TGCATAAGCATCTACGAACGGCCCTCCTCCCTATCCTTGGCCTGACCACGGCCTTAATCCTTGTGGCGTGCTCGGGCGCCGAGGAAGTCACCACGTCGTCCGAAACGACGAGCGACGTGGCCGCGTCGGAGTCGATGACGGTGAGCGGTGAGACGTCGTCAAGCGCAGCGCCCAGCACCACCCCTACCCCGCCGCCGCTCAATGAGGGCCCAGCACCAGCCCTGACCGGTGCGTTTGAGATGGATGGCCCGGCCACCATCACGGGCGCGACCTATGACTCGATGCCCTTCGTCGTCCCCCTCAACCCGGCCGGTCCACAGGACACGATGGTGCGCTGGGTCCGAGACTGGGGTGAGTCACCCGCCACGGCAGAACAGGGCACTACTTACGTGTTGGGCCATGCGTGGGGCCAACAGAAACTGGTATTCAACCCCTTCTCCGAAGTGGTCACGGCCAACGTGGACCTCACCGCGCCCACGACGGTGGAAGGCCTCGACGGGGAGCAGGTACAGCGCTTTGCGACGTCCACCCTGAACGGCTCCCACATCCGCATGACCTCCGAGGGTGGTGAGGGCCGCGAGTGGATCGTGGACAACGCCTTCCTCATCCCCAAGAATCAGCTCGGCAGCGACGCCGACCTCATGAATACAGAGGTTCCCGGGCGTATCGTGCTCATTGCGTGTGCGGTGGACGGTGCCTCGGATTTGGAGTACAACGTCATCGTCACCGGTCACTTGGCGTAATAGCGCCCCATAAATTCATCGCGGTAGGCCTCGTAATAGCCGCCGTCGATGGACTCCCGAATGTTATCCACCAGGCGGATCATGAATTCCAGGTTGTGCATGGTGCACAGCGTGCCGGCGAGGAATTCCTTGGCCTTGAGCAAGTGGTGGATGTAGGCACGGGAGTAGTTCTCCGAGACGTAGCCGCCGAACTCCTCATCCACACCAACAAAGTCCCGCTTGAAACGCGCATTGGTGAGGTTGAGCCGCCCATCGAGGGTGTAGACGCCACCGCGGCGCGCCAGGCGGGTCGGCGCCACACAGTCAAAAGTATCGGCACCAGCCTCAACGGCGGTAAAAATATCATCCGGTTCAGAGATACCCAGCAGGTGCCGGGGCTTATCGACGGGCAATTCATCGCATACCCAGCCCACAATCGTGCCCAGATTTTCCTTCTCCAACGCACCACCGATGCCGAAGCCACCGAAGCCGCGCCGGCCATTCGCTTCGGCGCGATCGGAGAGCTCCACCAGCCCACGCGCGGCCTGGCGGCGCAAGTCCTCGTACTGCGCGCCCTGCACCACGCCCCACAGGGATTGGCGCGGCTTCTGCGGACCGCGGGCGAGCGTCAGTCGGTCATGCTCATCCAGGCAGCGCTGCGCCCAGCGGCGCGTGCGCTCGACGGATTCCTCCTGGTAGGTGCGGGTATCCACGAGCGTGGTGAGCTCGTCGAAAGCAAACATAATGTCCGCGCCCAGGCCATGCTGGATTTGCATGGAGACCTCCGGGGTGAAGCGATGCGTGGAACCATCGATGAAGGATTTAAAGTCCACGCCGTCCTCATCCACCTGCGCCATGCGCTCTTTCTTGGCCGCACGGATATCGGACTCCGTCAAGTCCGCCACGTCCATGGCGAGGACCTTCTTGAAACCCACGCCGAGCGACATGACCTGGAATCCGCCCGAGTCGGTGTACGTCGGCCCATGCCAATTCTCGAAGGTAGCCACGCCACCGGCCTCATCCACGATGTCGTGGCCCGGCTGCAGGTAGAGGTGATAAGCGTTGGACAAGATGGCCTGCGCGCCGGTGGCCCGGATCTGTTCCGGGGTCAGCGTCTTTACCGTGGCCTTGGTGGCCACCGGGATGAAGGCCGGGGTTTGGATATCTCCATGCGGCGTATGGATAACGCCGGTGCGGCCGTGCTTTCCCGGTTGTGCTGGACCACTTAGGTCCAGCTCCTTCTTCACATCGAAGGACAGGTCGGTCTCAAGCTGCGGCTTAGGGTGGGTCATAGGGAACTATTCTACGGGCTGCGCTGCCTTATCCTCTGCCTCACGAGACGCTGCCGCGTGTTTGCGCTCCCATTCTTCCTCGAGTGCGGTGCCCTCGATATCCAGCTGTGGGATCAGCTTGTCCAGCCACTTCGGCATCCACCAGGTGGTGTGCCCCATGAGGAACATGGTGGCGGGAACGAGGGACATGCGGACTAGGAAGGCGTCGAAAAGCACGCCCGCCGCCAGCGCGAAGCCGAAGATCTGGATGAAGGGCAGCGGCTGGCTGATAAAGGCCACGAAAACGGAAATCATGATGATGGCCGCGGCGGTGACCACGCGGGCACCGGCGGTAAAGCCAGCGATAGTCGCCTCATCGTTGGCGTTGTACTTGCTGTACTTGCCACCGCTGCCCTGCGGGAAGCGGGAGAAGTGCTCGCGCATGCGGGTGACCAGGAAGACCTGATAGTCCATGGCTAGGCCGAAGGTCACGCCGATGAGGAAGATGGGCATGAAGGAAATCAGCGGGCCCGGCGCGGGCACCAGTCCGGTGAAGCCGTCCTGCCACACCAGCACGGTCAGACCGAAGGCACCGCCGACGGAGAGCAGGAAGCCTAAGCCGGCCACCAGCGGGACCAAGATGGAGCGGAATACCGCCAGCAGCAGGAAGATGGCCAGGCCCACCACGATGGCAAGGTATGGCCCCATGGCTTCTTCGAGGCGCTCGGTGATGTCGAGCTGCACCGCGGTCAGGCCCGTCATGCCGATCTCGGCACCGGTGGCATCCTCCAGCTCCGCACCGGCAGTACGCAGGGCGGAGGCGGTGCCAACCGTGGCATCATCCGTCGGCGCCGTGGTAGGGCTGACCATGATCTGCGCGGACTTCATGTCTTTGCTCACCCCCACCAGCTGGGCGTGCTTGACACCGCCCACTTGATTCAGGCGCTGCACGGAATAGATGAAGGAAGAAAGGGCCGCCTTCTTCTGCTCGTCCTCTTCACCCTCCTGGCCCTGGATATAGGGCTGCAAGGCTGCAGAGTCCGGGTTGGCGTTAGCGCCATCCACGATCACCAGGAAGGGGCCGTTGATGCCGGGGCCAAAGCCTTCGGACAGAAGATCCGCCGCCTTGCGCTGGGTGGTATCCGGGTTGGAGGTGGTATCCGCCGGAAGCGCCAGCTCCATGTGCAGAACCGGAGCGGTCAAAGCACCGAGGCCGAGCACCACCAGGGCCATGACCACGCCAGGGACACGCTGCACCGTGCGCACCCAACGGTTGCCCATCGTTGGCTTCGTGCGGCGCGGGCGGCGCTTCGTGGGGTTGCCGGCCACGCCAGGGATGCGCCCAGCGAAGGCCTTATCGCCGAGCAGGCCCAGCATCGCGGGCACCAAGGTCAGCGCCACGAGCACAGCCATGAAGACCGTGCCCGCAGCGGCCAGCCCCATGGCAGTGAGGAAGCTGATGCGCGCCACGAGCAAAGCAAAGAGCGCGATGAAGACCGTCGCGCCGGCAAAGACCACGGAGGAACCCGCCGTACCGACGGCCATGCCGGCGGCGTCTGGTCCGTCCATGCGGGAGCGCTCCTGCCGGTAGCGCGACATGATGAACAGCGCATAATCGATGCCCACGGCCAGGCCAATCATGACGGCCAGCACCGGGGTGAGGTTGTTGAGCTCAATCCAGTGGGTAGCGATCATGACACCCATCGCGCCCAGGCCCACGCCCACGACCGCGGAGATAAGTGGCATGCCCGCGGAGGCCAAGGAACCGAAGGTAATAATGAGGACGATAAACGCTACAGCTAGGCCGATGACCTCAGAAATCGAGTTGACCTGGATTTCATCACCGAAGCCCGCGCCGCCGGCCTCTACTTCCAGACCTGCCGCACGGCCGATATCCATGGCCTCATGCACCACATCTTTATCCGCGGGGTCTACCGAGTAGGGGCTTTCCGCGTCAAAGTCGAAGGTGGTGTAAGCAATCGTCTCATCGGCATTGACCATGGCCAGGTTGTCGGCATCCGCCCGCGCGGTCTCCTCTGGCAATCCCATGGAAGTGAATTGCTCGATGACCTGCTGCTGCAGTGCCGGCGATACCTCAAGCGGATTACCCCAGCGCTGCTGGCTGCCCTCCGGGATATCCAGGCCCTCTGCGATGTGGCGCACCACGTCCCCGATTGCCGCCTCATTCTGCGGGTCACTGAGCTTCTGCCCATCTGGGGCCTTGAAGACGAGGTTGACCGACGGCGCATTGGCCGGGTTACCGTTCTCCGGGAAGAGCTCCACCGCGCGGCGGGTGGCGTCAATAGCGGGCGTGCCGCTGATGGAGTACTCCGTGGTCATCGGCTTCATCAGGCTCAAGGTCGCTCCACCCGCGGCCGCTACGATGAAGATCCAGGCGATGATGACCTTCCATCGGTTGATGTAAGACCAGCGGCCTAGGTGGTAGAGCAGCTTTGCCACGGAATTTCCCCTTCACATGCGCGATTATTGCTCGCGGAAGCTTTGGTGGTGGACACGAATGTGCACCAGTTTAACCAGTTGGACTGTGAAGCCCTAACGGTCCCGTAAGAGCTCTACCAGCCCTGCGGAGTATGGCCTGCGCTACAATGTGGAGCTACTGAAGTGCTCTAGGAGACCCGCCATGTCTACTTTCGCCATTGTCGCCGTCGCGGCCATCCTTCTCATTGCCATCCCAGCGGGCATGATGAGCCGGCGGATTCACAAGCGCACTGAAGACCACGACCCCGAGGCGCGCCAAGCCGCGCTGGATTTCCAAAGAGATGTTGATAGAGGGCGAGCTGGCTTCTAAAACACAAAAGACCGGCACCCCAGAGCTAAAACTGGAGTGCCGGATGTGGCGGTGGCGGCGGGATTTGAACCCGCGGTTGGGGGTTACCCAACAATCGCTTTCGAGGCGATCACCTTCGGCCGCTCGGACACGCCACCGCGTTCCAGATTACGGGAGTCATCCCGAGCGACAAAATCGCTGCCCACGCCAGGCGGCACGGACAGCGATTCAGCTATTTGAGGCTAGGAATTAGTCCTTGAGGTTACCGATGACCTCGTTGGCCTTATCCTTGATGCCCTCAACAGCGTCGGAAGCCTTCTGCTTGGCCTCGGAGGTGACCTGGTCGGCCTTGCCCTCGTTCTCCAGCTTTTCGTTGTCGCTTACGTTGCCAGCGGCTTCCTTAGCCTTGCCGACGAACTCGTCCTTCTTGTTCTCAAAATCACCCATGATTTTCTCCTTAATCTTTGTCCATTCAATGCGGGCCACCCAGCCTACACCTGAATCGGAAAGAGGAACCGGGGACACTACCCAACTCAGGGCTACTCGCCGCTGCCGCGCAGCCCCCCGAAGAAGCTCGTGAGCAGCTCCGCGCACTCCTCCTCCAGCACACCGCCGCGTACCTCGGGCACGTGGAGGGCGCCGGGGGCGCGGAGGACGTCGACAAGCGAGCCGCATGCCCCCGTCTTCGGCTCAAAGGCACCAAAGACCACCGAGGACACCCGGGAAGCCTGAATCGCACCAGCGCACATCGCGCAGGGTTCCAAGGTGACGACCAGCTCGCAACCCTCCAGCCGCCAGCCATCACCGTGCACACGCACCGCCTGGCGGATGGCTTCAACCTCCGCATGCGCTGTTGGGTCATTGAGTTGCTCGCGGCGGTTAACGCCGGTGGCGAGTTCTTTACCGGAGGCGTCGTACAGCACGGCGCCCACCGGGATATCTCCCACCGGCGTGGTGCGCGCCACCTCTATGGCGCGGCGCATGCGGACCTCCGCGCGCACCAGCCCTTCCGCCGGCTTAAGAGTCATCCGAGTCGAGGCCGTCGATGAAATCCTCCAGCTCATCACCAAAGCCCAGCTCGCCGGCGATGCGCAGGAGCATATCGGAAGGCCAGTCCTCATCGTTGTCAATGATGTAGCCCACTTGGTCCTCATCGAGGCCGAGGTCCGCGAAGATGTCGAAGTCGCCATCGCCGTAGGGATCGGCTTCCTCCCACTCGTCTTCGTCCAAATCCGGGATATCAATATCGCGCAGGTCGAGGAAATCCGCGGCGAAGTCGTCTTCGGCGGCATAGGTGGCGTCGGAAAGCAGCATGCGCACATCCCCCGGCACCGGGCGCACGACGACGAAATAGTCATCCTCCACGCACAACAGCGCAAAGGCCGCACCCTCGGAACGCAGGTTGCGCACCGCCTTAATGGAGGTGTTGACGTTAGTGAAGTCATCCTCGAAGGGGCGAATCACCCATCCGTGCTCGCTGCGGGCAACGGTGATGGAAAAAGAGAGATCGTCGTGGCTCATACCTCGTCAGATTAGTCGGGTTGTGCCACAATTGTCACCGTGAGTTCTCAAGATGTTCAACGCCCCGTCTGCATTATCGGCCTCGGCCTCATTGGTGGTTCCCTGCTGCGTGACCTCGCCGCAAGCAACCATCCGGTGTACGGCTACAACCACTCCACGTCCGGTGCCCGCATTGCTGTGAAGCAGGGCTTTGACGTCACCGATGACCTCCCCGCCATTCTTCGCCGCGCGGAGGAAGACAAGGCGCTCATCGTTATCGCGGTGCCCATGGATGCAGTGGCCTCGGTTCTTGACACTATTCAGGAACACGCCCCGAGCTGTGGTTTTACGGACGTCGTCTCGGTGAAGACCGAAATCCGCCAGCTCGTCGTTGACCGCAACATGCACCCACGCTACGTGGGTGGCCACCCCATGGCGGGTACGTCCAAGTCCGGTTGGGAGAACTCGCAGACCGGCCTGTTCAACCGCGCTGCCTGGGTTATTACTTATGACTACGCCGCCGAGTGCGACGCGCGCGGCGAACGTATCCCGACCGAGTGGGAGAATATTTTCGCTGATGTTGTCCGCATGACGCAGATGGTCCATGCAGAAGCCGTGCCGGTGCGCGTGGCTAACCACGATGCTGCGGTTGCTCGCATTTCTCATCTGCCGCACGTGCTGGCAGAGACCCTCGCGGTAGTGGGCGATAATGGCGGCATCCTGGCGCAGTCCCTGGCGGCTGGCTCTTTCAAGGACGGCACGCGCGTGGCCGGTACCCGCCCGGACCTGGTTCGCCAGATGTGCGAGACCAACGCGACTGCCCTGGTCACTGCTTTGGATGAGGCGATTGAGCTGATGCAGACTGCCCGTGACTCGCTGGCTTCAGATGAGCCTTCCATCGCCGAGCTTGCCGACGCTGGCTACAGAGCCCGCACCCGCATCGAAGCCCGATCCGGTGCTCGTAAGGAATCCGTTTCTCCGGTCAAGATTTCTTCCCGCCCGGTGCTGCGCCTGCACCCAGGTGCACCGAATTGGGTAGCGCAGTTACGCCAGACCGAGTCTTTGGGCGGGCGCATCGAGATCTTCTAGCTTTGTGGTGGGCTTCCAGGCCCAACTTCTAAGTTCCAGAAGGGCCCTGCTCTGGAGTTATTTCGACCCGCTGAGCACATTCCTGTCCTTGGTCGGCGGTTTCATCGTGCCCACACCGCTGCGGCACAAGGTCTCTTTAGTACGGTCCCCTTGCTCTGGTCCCTTTGCAGTACAAAGGGACCACTTGCGGGCAGTTTTCCTTACTCAGATGGTCCCTTTAGCCAGCGAAAGGACCAAACTAAAGGGACCAAAATAAAAGGACCATCTGCAACAGCTTGCCTCGCTCGATCTGGCGGAGAGCATCGGCCTGAGGGCAGTTCTGTCCATAGGGCAGTTAGCAAAAGGCATCTTGCAGATGGCATTAGTCAAAAGGCGTTTTCCCGCCTGAAAACGCCTTTTAGGTCGTGCACATGGCGTTTTTAGCCCCAAAGACGCCTTCTAGCGGATGCCTTTTGCAGGATGCCATGTGATGCCGGACTGTGAAGTGGCGTGCGCGGTGGAGTGGAGCGGCGTGCGGCGGGGCGGCGTGCAGCGGTGCAGCGGTGCGCGGGGCGTTTAGTCGCGGAAGGTATCGTCACGGCGCTTGCGAGCTTGGGACTCATCGCGTGTAATGCCGAGGAGCGGGTAGCCCATGAGACCCGCTACTAGGCCCACCGGCAGTAACCACAGCATGCCGGAGGCCAGCCACAGAACTAGGCCAAGGATGGCACCAGCGATCAGACACGGAACGAGTTTCTCCTTCATGGAGATTCAGCCTAGTTGGTACCCCGCTCAGCGACAGACTTGCGGTTGAGCAGGCGCGAGATGATGGCTATGGCGATAAGTCCTACTACCGCAGCAACACCCGCCGGCCATGCAACCGGGGCACTGACCTGCATCGTTGTCGGCGGCGCCGGGGAATTATCGGCGTTGAGAACGCCGTCGGTATCCCGACCACTGGTGATGTCCTCGATCCAGTCGCGGACTTCGACCACGGAAGTAATCGCCGCGGTAGGGGAAGGCAGATCTGGGTCCGCATTCGACGTGCCAGCCGTGGCCACGCCGACGAGGCGGCCATCGACGAAGAACGGTCCGCCCGAATCGCCGCCCTGCATGCCCTCACCATTGAGGGACTTCACGTCCATGATGGCAGCGGCAATCATCGGCCCCACTCCCCCAAGCTCGCCAGCTGGGATGCTTTCCGCGCCACCTGGGCCCGAAGTGATGTCTGGCATCTCGCCGCCCTTCATCACCTGGGGAGCGTCGGACGAGCCAGGGGCGGGAGCGACCATTCCGCCAGGTCCGTTCGGTGCAGGAACGGCCATACCGCCAGGAGCCATGGCACCGGAATCCTTCGGCGCGGTTGCTTCTCCTCCTGGAGCTACCGGCGTCATTTTCTCGCCCGACTCGTCAGGGCTGGCCGGTGGGGTACCACCCGACAGGAGCTCGCCGACTTCCATCTCGGCCATCGGCAGCTGGCCCTTGCGGGCCATCCGGGAGCTACTACTCCAACCGTAGAAGTGCCCTTTCTCGCCGGCGGTGGGGACCGCGTCCGCCAGCTTGGCGGGCTTGATGCCCTTGACGGGTTCGGTGAGATGGACGAGGCCCGCATCGATCGTTGGCGATACCGCCCACGAGTCAGCGTCGTAGACGCGGTCACCAAAACGTGCCTGCGTGCCTTCGTTGTTGACGGACTCCAAGCAGTGGCGGGCGGTGAGCACCCACTGCTCGTCCACCAGTGTGCCGGTACAATCGCCGAAGTTTCCGATCTTGCCCATACGCAGCGCAGCTACGGCAGCGCTTTCCTCCGACTGAGGTGCAGGTTGGGCAAACTCCAAGGCCATGGCCGGCGCAGCGCCTAGCCCCACGACCAGAGAGCTGGCCACAACAGCAGTTATCTTTCGTGCCTTCATTACGCGGCTACCTCCTTGATTGCCCAAGCCACGGCCCTCTCAGCCGGGCCTTTTCCGAAGAACTTTTTCCACAGCGCGCTCAGCACCAGGAAAGCGAGCACAAAGCCCACGGCTGCAATGGTGTTGTGCAGCGAGATGTGAGCCTGCCAGTAGCGAGCCGTGAGAATGTGCAGGATATAGATGGTCAAGGACATCGAGCCCAATGCCGCAAAGGGAAAGGTCAAGCGCGGCAGCTGACGGCCAATGATCAGGCACAGGTGCAGCACCACTGCGGTGACCGCCACGGAGAGAAGGATTTCACCAAGCACACCCGTATGCCCGGTGAAACGCAGCCAGCCAGGGATATCCGGGTTGAAGCGCTGCCACAGACCGATGCCGGTAACGACGACAGCCACCGCGGTAGTGATGGCTTGGGCGCGGGTGGGGCGGGTGAGGTAGACGTCGTAAAGCAGCATGCCCGCCACCATGTACGCCAGGAACGCCACGAGGGGGTAGACCTGCGGGAGGGTGTACGGCGCGTAGAGAACCGTCGCCCCCGCGGTGGCCAGCGCAAATAGCAGTACCTTCCAGCCGGTGGCCAGCGGCGGCACCCAGGCTGTCAGCGCCATGGCCGCGCCCATGACCACGAGCACCACCTGAATCTCACCGCCCACGGGCAGCAAGGCCACGCCGACGAGCATGACTATCATGCCGCGGGCAACCAGCTTGAGGAAGACCCGCAGCGAGTAGTCACGGGCAAGAATCATCATCGTGGTACCTGCAATGATGGCAAAGCCCGCCGCCGGCAACCCGGAGAGCACCACTTTGGCGCTCCACACCAGGTTGGCCATGTGCAGAATAATCATCCCGATGATGGCCAAGGAACGAGCAATATCGAGGCCCACTATTCGGGCACGCGCTGACACCTATTCATCTCCTTGCAGTAGAAAACGTCTAAAGACCGACCAATAGCTCTGGCCGGTCTTTACATTTGTGCCGCTTTTCAGCTCTGCGTTTCACTCAACGCCGCGTGATGTGCGTCTCAGCGAGTGAGTGCGATGGCTTGGTCCCCGTTCACAAGGTAGATGCGCTGCGGCGTCGCGGCGGCATCATGGTCCACCTTTATCTTCGCCGGTTCGGATAGGAACACAATGAAGGGAAGGTCAACCTTTCCTCCGGAACAGGCCTTTTCCGTCACGCCGCCGAGCTCCACCTCGCTACCAGACAAGGCGAATTCGCCGCTATTACACGGCAGCGAAATCGTCTGATTCGGGAAATTCAGGGAGAAATCTTCCGGCTTCGCCTCAGACTTCCACCTGAGGGCCGTGATGTGCTCCATCTGTTCATCGCTTGCCTCGACCAAACCTGCAGGCGCGTGGGCAATCATGCCGTGCTGGGCGACGCTCACCCCCCACGCCTCCGAACTCCCCGCCAGCTCCGAGGAGCCCGCGCTAGAAAACAGCGAGGAGATGAATAACAGGATGGCGGAGAGAATCGCTTTGATCATGGACACCATGTTAGCCGCCTCCGACATGCCCGGCCCCGCGCTCGGGAACAGACGACGAAGCCCCTAGCTGTTTGTGCAGCTAGGGGCTAAAAAAATTTGGTGCGCCCGGAGGGATTCGAACCCCCAACCTTCTGATCCGTAGTCAGATGCTCTATCCGTTGAGCTACGGGCGCAGTCCGTTGGCAAGCAGTGCGTGCGCTCTGCCGTGCAACGAGGAATAACTATACCCACACGCCAGAAAACTGACAAATCCCCTTGTCAATGCATGTTTTCGCCCGCGCGAATGGGCATAGCAATTCACCCCGTGTTCACCTTTATGAGGGACTAAACGAGGTCAGCCACTTCGGCGTCGGACAGCACGGCGTTACGAAAGGCCCTGAGGGTGGATTCATGATCGAAGTCGATACCGATGAGCACGAGTTCGGTGCCGGGCGTGACGCCGTTAGCTGCCCATAGGGACGCCGGCATGATCTGCAGGTTGGGGCCGGCCTGCTGCCAGGCATGGGCCACGCGCAGATCGGTATCAATCCAGCAATAACCCTTCGAACGCACTAAGCCAGTGCTGTCACGCAAGGCCTTGAGCAGACGCTCGCGGTTGAAAGGGCGGTCAGCGCGGAAGACCACCGAAGAAATGCCATACTCCTCGGTTTCGGGGGTGTGCGGATTCGCCAGTTCTTCCGCGTAGCCGTGATAAGTCGCGGCGGTGGCGGTGTCATAGAGGTGGGCGTCGAGAATCAGCGTGGGGTCAATGACACCGTTGGTGACGGGCACGACGCGGGCGCGAGGGTTCATGGCACGCACGGTGGCGATGACGCGTTCCGTTTCGGCGGCCTCCACTAGATCCGTCTTGGTGATGAGGATGAGATCGGCGAATTCGACCTGGTCCACGAGGAGGTCGGCGATGGTGCGGTCGTCGTCAGGCGTGGCCTCAATATTCTGCGAAGCGAGCGTGCGACCGCGGCGCAGGTTAGTCAGGAACGTGGAGGCGTCCACGAGGGAGACCATGGTGTCGATGGGGGCGGCGTCGGCAAGCGTGGTCCCATCTTCAAATTCCCACTCGTAAGTGGCAGCGACAGGCATGGGCTCAGAAATGCCGGTGGACTCGATGACAATCTGGTCGAACCGGCCGGAACGAGCCAGCTTGCCGACGGACTCAATGAGATCCTCGCGCAACGTGCAACAGATGCAGCCGTTGGAGAGCTCAACGAAGCGGTCTTCGCCGCGTTCAAAATGGCCCTCGCCGGCGACGAGGGCGGCATCGATGTTGACCTCGGAGAAGTCATTAACCACAACTGCCAGCTTGCGCCCCTCGCGGTTGGCCAACAGGTGGTTAAGAACAGTGGTCTTTCCGCTGCCTAAAAATCCGGACAGCACGGTAACGGGTGTAGCCATCCCGTAATGATAACGTTTTTCATTAATTGAGGGCTACAGAACCAACCCAAAGACCGGAACAGCAAGCAGATAGACGGTGATGGTGATGAGCACGCAGCCGATCAGGTTGAGGCCGACACCGCCCTTGATCATGTCGCCGATCTTGACGTAGCCAGAGCCGTAGGCAATCGCGTTCGGCGGGGTTGCCACCGGCAGCATGAAGGCACAGGTTGCGGCCAGCGCCACCGGAATGGTGAGCAGTAGAACGTTGATGTCGCCATTTTCGGTCAGTCCGATACCCACGGCCACACCACCCATAATCGGCAGGAAGGTCGCAGCCGTCGCAGTGTTAGAGGTGATCTCCGTCAGGAAGAGCACAAGCAGAGCCACCGAACCGATGAGCAGGATGATGGGCAGGCCACCCAGCCCCTTGGCCATCTCACCAATCCATAGGGACAGACCAGACTTGTTGAACATCGAGGACAGGGACAGACCACCACCGAAGAGCAGGAGCACGTCCCAGGGCATCTCATTCGCGGTCTTCCAGTCCAGCAGGCGCACACCGGTCTTTGCATCAGCCGGGATGGTAAAGAGCAACAGGCCAGCGGCGATACCCACGATAGCGTCGTCGTAGTTCGATTCCTTGCCGGTGAAGAACGGGATAATCACCCAAGCCAGGGCAGCGCACAAGAAGATGATGCCCGTCATCACCTGCGGGCCGGTCCATGGGCCCAGCTTCTCAATCTCGGAATCGATGAGCTCACGGCCGCCAGGAATCTTGTCCATCTCCGGCTTGAACACGGTAATCAGCATGAACCAGGCAATGAACAGGAAGATGAATGCCAGCGGCATGCCCACCAACATCCATTTACCAAAGCCGAGGACGATTCCGTGGGTTTCCTTCATGTAGCCCATCAGCAGGGCGTTCGGTGGGGTACCGATGAGCGTGCCCAGCGAGCCAATCGACGCCGAGTAGGCAATACCCAGCATGAGGGCCGTAGCGAAATTCTTCTGGTTAGCCATGCCACCCACGGCATCAGCAGTAAGGGAAAGAACCGAAATACCAATCGGCAGCATGACCACTGCGGTAGCGGTGTTGGACACCCACATGGACAAGAAGCCGGTAGCCAGCATGAAGCCGAGAATCAACTGCTTGGGCGAGGTACCAACGACCTTCACCACAAACAACGCCATGCGACGGTGCAGGTTCCAGCGCTGCAGGGCCAACGCGATGAGGAAGCCACCCATGAACAAGAAAATGGTGGACGAGGCATAGGGCGCGCCCACATCCTTAATAGTGCCAACGCCGGCCAGCGGGAAGATGACCAGCGGTAAGAGTGCGGTGGCGGCCAGAGGGATGGCCTCCGTCATCCACCACACGCCCATGAGAATGGTCACGGCCGCTACGGCGCGCAGCGCGCTCTGGGTGTATTCCGTGTCATCCTTAGCACCGGGCGATTGCAGCACGGTGTCGACGGCGTTGCTCGGGAAAATAAACCACACGAGAGCAGCCAAAACGAGTCCGAGGATAAGGCCAATAGCCATGCGACGCCATTCGCGCGTATCAACGCCGTGGTCGTCTTCGCCCTCCGTGTGCGATGTTGAGACGTGAGTATGCGGGGTAGTCATCTGCCCCCTCCTTTTCCTGGTTAACCAGCCCCCCATTCAGCCGAGAGAGAGTTATAGGGATCGCCGAATGGGCCTACACGTTTAGGTTATCGAGGTCACAGACCGCCAACAAACACTTTCCGGTCATTACCCCCACTCAGGCCGCAGATTCACCCCTGTTCGCAAAATCTTTTGCAGATTAGCTGCAAAGAATGCTCACCAATGTGTGGGCAGTCCGCACACAATACCCTTCTTCCGCAGATCCCCAGACCTCGATCCCGCAACCTGCAGGTGGGCGTCGCCAAGCGCTTGCCGACGCCCCACCACCCACCAGGGTGTTTCGGGATCGAGCTCTGGGGGTTTGGCGCTACCAGACGGCGGCGAAGGCAACTGCCCCGAGGAGCATCGTGCCCAGCGCAACTGCGGCGAGCGCCGGAGCTCCGGGCAGGGCGGGCGATTGGGCTCGAGCCAGGATCTCGTCAGCATGGCGAAGCTTGGCGGTGGCCAACCACAGCACAACACCCACTACTACTCCAACAATCAGAGCCGCCCATGGCGCAACGGAACGAACGACCAGCAAACCCGCGATGAGGCCGGCTAGACCCGTGCGCTGCCAGGCTAAGCGGGTGCGCTCGGGTTGGAGGCCGGGATCAAAAAGCTCGCTCACGCTAGCAGCTCGCCCACCAGAATCATCAGGCCGATGATGATCACCACGCCAACAATCAACGCCAACGCCGGACTGGCCGGGAGCGGACGCCCATGGCGCATCGCGCGCTCGGAGGCACCCCAGTGAAACCACGCCACCGCCGGCAGGATGATGGCCACGAGCAGCATGATGACAGAGACGACGCGAGTCAGCGTGGTGTTCAGCGGCAGCTCGAAGGTCTCCAGAGCCACACCACCCGCGATAAAGGCCAACGACGTGCGGATCCACGCCAAAAAGGTGCGCTCATTAGCCATGCTGAAGCGCGGGTCGGGTTCCTCCCCTGTTCCATACACCGAGCCCGGAAAACGTGCCTTCGTCATACGCGCCACTGTAGTGCCCCACTCCTCGCTCCACAGTGCGAGGCACCCCAGACGCCGTGCCTAGGACTGCGAGAAGGCCTCCAGATCCGCGGGGCTACCGGCGACGACGATGAGGTCGCGGTGGGTGAGCTCGGTGCCGTCGACAAGCGGGCGCCATTGGCCGGGCCCCTCACAGCGTGAGATGAGCTGAACGTTGTGCTCTTCCCACACCTGGTGCAGGTTGAGCGGGCCCTTGCTTATCGACGCCGGCGGGGTCATCGCCGTCACGCCATAGTCGGTGGCGATCTCCGCAAAATCCTCGAAGCGCCCGCCCAACAGGTGCGCCACGCGGCGGCCCGTATCGCGCTCCGGGCGGATCACGTGGTGCACTCCCAGTTGGCGCAGGATACGGGCGTGCGCATCCGAATCGGCCTTGGCCCAGATATCGCTCACCCCGAGTTCCACGAGGTTGGAGGCCGTAAGGATGGAATCCTCCAGATCCGAACCGATGGCCACGACCACGCGCTCTACTTCATCAACGCCCAGCTGGCGGAGGGCCTCGGCGTCGGTCGTATCCGCGGTCACGGCCTCGGTGAGGTACGCAGCGTGTTCGCGCACGTGCTTCTCCTCGGCATCGATTCCGAGGACCTCCACTCCATGCTCCATCAGCTCGCGGGCCAGGGAAGAACCGAACCGCCCCATGCCAATGACAACAACCGGCGGAATATTGATGGAAGACTTTTCACGCCGCAGGGCGCTGAACATGTTAGCCAATGAACGGCCTTTCTTCGGGGAAGCGGTAGCGCAGGCTGATGGTCCGGGCGGCCAGTGCCGCCACGAAAGTGGTGGGGCCTACGCGGCCAACGTACATGATGAGGCACAGCATGAGCTGTGATGGTGCGGACAAACTTGCGGTAATACCCGTGGACAAACCCACGGTGGCGAAGGCGGACATGACTTCGAAAGTGACCTGGTCCGCGGTGAACTCAGGGTCCCAGATGCGCAGCGTCGCAACACCTACGGCAACGACGATCATTCCGGCGGCGGTCAGCGCGAGGGCCTGGCGGAAGGTGGACAACGGCAGGCGGCGGTGTCCGATGGAGGTGTCTTCCCGGCCCAAGAATTCCGAGATCATTGCCGCGCCCAGAACGCACGCTGTAGTGACCTTGATGCCGCCCGCCGTACCGGCGGAGCCGCCGCCAATGAACATCAAGATATCCGTGACCATCAGCGTCAATGGCTGCGCTTCCCCGTAGTCGATAGCGTTAAAACCTGCCGTTCGGGGCGAAGCGCTCATGAAGAAGGCGTTGATGAGCTTCTGGCCCAACGGCATCCCGTTCAGCACACCGGAGCCCTCAGAGAGGAAGAAAACAACGGTGCCACTAAGCAACAAAAACGCGGTGGCGCCCAGCGTCATCCGGGCGGTCATGGACATGCGGTGAATGCGCGGTGTACCACCACGCCAGCGCGTTAGCCGTGCGCGGGCCCGTCGCACGAACTCCGCCAGCATGGGATAGCCCAAGCCACCCGTAATCAGGGCGCAGGCGAGGGGCATCAGGATCCAAGCATCGGCGGCGAAAGAAACGACACTATCGGAATAGGTACTAAACCCAGCGTTGTTGAAGGCCGAAATAGCGTGGAAGATGCCTTCCCACACCGCGCGTCCTGGTGCTACTCCGTGTTTGGTGGCTAAACGCACGCCGATGAACACGGCAACGATGGCCTCGCAGATCAGAGTCATGACCAAGGTGAGCATCAAGGCATGTCGAATTCCGCCAGAGACCTCGGCGCGGCCCTCCGCAGCACTAGTTCTGCGGGCCTTGAAGCTGATGCGTCCGGTCAGAAGCATGCCCGATAACGACGCCAGGCTCATGATGCCGAGGCCGCCCAGCTGGATGAGCGCGATGATAACCGCTTGGCCGAAGGGCGTCCAATAGGTACCGGTGTCCTCCACTACGAGACCCGTCAAAGAAACCGCCGAGGTAGCCGTAAAAAACGCAGGCAAGAACGGAGTCCACTGCGGAACGTTGGCGGAAATCGGCAGCATCAGCAGCAGCGTTCCCAGGAGGATAAGCAGAATAAAGCCCGCGGCGGTGAGCCGAGCTGGGCCCAGGAAATGACCGCGTTTCACAGCGTTTCAGCTTACCGCTGGGTGCCGTTTCACGGGACCCCACTAACCTGTGAGTATCTCGAAAGTTTGATGTACATAACATCAGCGGCACCGCAAAGTAAGCGCTACATCAGCTTGGTCTTTTCCAAGGTCTCCACCCAGCCGTTGGTAAACTTCTCCAACGGTTTGTGGAAGACCACGCCCAACACGAGCATCGGTACGGCAAAGAGCAAGAGGGCGAACAGGGATAGCCAGAAATCACCGTGGTAGGTACCCGCGATGGCCGCGCGGAGTGCACGGATGGTGTAGGTCGCTGGCAACCAGGGGCTGATGTTCTGGAACCACTCCGGAAGCACCTGCAATGGGTAAGCACCGCCCGACGAGGACACCTGAATCACCAACATGAGCACTGCTAAGGCTTTACCGGCGTTGGCGAAGGAGACCACGAAGGTGTAGCAAATCAGCATAAAGATAAGTGAGCTAACCCAGCCCGCCAACAGCATGAGAATCGGGTGCGCAGGCTCGATACCTACGAAGAAGATGAGGCCCAAAATGAGCATCGTCGACTGCATGAGGCCGACTGCCGCGAAAATACCGAAGCGCCCGAAGAAGCGCTGCATCGGCGAATACTTGTCCTTATCCACAACATCCGTACGCACGCTCACTGCGGTCAGCAGCGCACCCACCCACAGCGCCAGGGCGGTGTACATGGGCGTCATGCCGGCGCCGAAGCTCTTGACCGGGTAGACCGCTTGCCTGTCGACGTCCACTGGGGCCGCAATCGCACGCGCCAAGGCGTCCGGATCTGAACCAATAAGGTCCGCGAGTTTCTTCAGATCCCCGGATTCCGCAGCGGAATCGATGTCCTTCTTTAGATCACCAAACTTGTTCGCCTTGTCCTGCAAGCCAGAGGCGAGCTTCTGTACCGCATCCCGAGCATCCGTCAAGGAAGAGGAATCAATGGTGACGGGAGTCTTCGCGGTATCCAGATCCGCGCTGACCTGGCCCAGGGAATCCTGCAGCGCGCGCAAGGATTCACGCAGGCCAGAGGTGGAGATCCCCTCCACTGCCTTCTTGGCATCATCGAGGCTGGAGAGATCCGGCTTCGTCGGTTCGGGAGCGTTGGCGGCGGCCGTAAGACGCGCGTGCAGGGCACGCTCGGCGTCGATAGCGTCCTCGATCCTGCTTAACGCTTTCTCCTTATCCCCTACGGGAATCGGGAGGACCTCAATGTGGCCGTGCAGGTTCTGGTACTGGGCAATCGTGCCTTCTACCTGGCCGGCCAAGGTATTGAGCGTGGCGACACGGTCGGCGCGGGAGGCGGAGGCGTCGTCGTAAAGCGCATCAATGCGTTGGCGTACCACGTCATAACTGGCGCTGGTGGCATCGAGGGATTGCTGCAGGGCGTCGGTGGAAACATTGAGTGAGGAAGACTGGATCTCCGGCAGCTCCAGGTCTGCCGAGTCCGCAATGCGCTGGGCGCTTTCCATGAGCGGAACCGCGGTATCCACCAGGCCCGCGAGGGAACGCGCGGTACGCGCGGCCATGTCCAGCTGGGTCTGCACACCATCCGCGCGCGCCTGCATCCGGTCCAACACAGCCTTGGTATCGCCCTGGCTCAAGAAGTCGGAGAGTGAGGTGACCAGATCGAAGGAGACGTCACCGACCGTCGTGGTGAAGGCCTCGGCCACCTGAGCCGACACGCCTTCTGCACCCTGACCAGTGATCTTCGGCGCCAGCGCATTCTTCTTCTCATTCGTATAGAAGGACAAGTCGGCGGGCTTGGATCCATCCGTGTAGAAGTTCATCATGTCGGTACTGAAATCTTCCGGCAGCACGATGGCTGCGTAATACTCACCGGACTTGGTACCTTCAATCGCCTCATCGGAAGTCGTCACAACCCAATCCAGCTGCTCGTTTGCACGTAGCTCATTGAGCACCTGGTCGCCGACGTTGATGGGCACCGGCAACAGATCGCTTTTATAGCCGGTGTCCTTGCTAGCCACCGCCACCTTGAGCTGGCTGGTGTTATCGAAGGGATCCCAGCTGGCCAGAACGTTAAACCAGGTGAACAGCATCGGGATAACGACGAGGCCCACGAGCATCACCGTGCTCATCACGTTGCGGCATGCGGTGCGCATGTCGTTGACGAAAAGATCGAGTGTTCCACGCATTAGTTATCCCCCTCCGTGGAGTCGGCCCCGATGCGAGCCGGATGTTTGATGTCATCCTCATCCAACGTCACCAGCTCTGCGGACTGCTTCAGACTGATGCGTAGGTAGTCCAGGGTGACCGCGGCGATAATGATGAGGAAGCACCATGCCGTCCAAATAGCCAGAAGCAGCGGCTTCTGGTCGGGCAAGAGACCCGAGACGACGATGAGGATCACCACTCCGATAACACCGGCGATGGCCACCAGCTTGAGCCAGTAGCCCCAGTCATGCGCGCGGCGGTCCAAATCTTTCTTCAGACCACTGCGGCTATCCAACGCCTGGATGACGTCCGCGATGCGGTAGCCGGAGCCGACAACCTGCACATTTTCATAGTCAAAGAGCTCGGTATCCCGCAGCTCGCGGTTAAAGATGACGTTGAAGTGCGCCAAAGCCTTACGCAGCAACAGGCCGAAGACGAAGAACAGAATGAACATGAAGGCGAGCACGCCCATGTTCTTGAAATAGTGGTTGCCGTAGAACCCACCGATGGTTTCACGCATGGCATCGATGCCGTACGTGAATGGCAGTAGTGGGTAGATGGTGTGGAAGAAGTTGGGCAACAGCTCAATCGGGTACAGGCCCGAAGCACCCGGAATCTGGATAATGACAAAGACCGCGCAGAGGCCGCGGCCGAGGTGCCCCAGCGACGTCGACAACCCATAGATAATGCTCAAGTAGGCCAGCCCCACGAGCACGCCCGTCAGGATGAAGGCAGGCGCGTTCACGGTCTGCACGCCGATGAGCAGGTCACCGACGGTCACCGTGATGGCCTGGATGATGACCATCAAGGCCATGAGGAGGAAGCGGCCTAGGTAGGCCTGGCCCACCGTGACGCGGTGGAATCCTTCCTTATCCACCTCGACCCGGAAGATAACCATGAGGACAAAGGCGCCGATCCACAGGGAGAGGTTGGTAAACAGCGCCGCCATGGCGGAGCCGTAGCTGTCCACCGGGTACACGGTTTCGGTCTTCAGCTCGATGGGCTCGGCAAAGAACTTACCGATTTCTTCCGCATCCAGCCCGGTGACATCTTGAACGACTTTGGAGTTCATCGCAGCACGCAGCGAACCCACATCACCCTGCATAGCGCGCAAACTGTCCTGTAGGGCAAGGAGGTTGGCATCGAAATCAGACAAGGTGTCCTTCGTGGCCCGCAGCTGCTGGGCCACACCATCTAGGAGACCGTCTGCCTCCTGCATGGTGCCCTTCTGGGCTTCCAGGGTGGAGCTCAAAGCACTCGCCGTGGAGCTCAGGCTGCTCATGGCGCGGTTGATCTCCGGCACGGCCGTCGTCACGGTATCGCGCAGCGTTTGCGAGGTGGCCTTAGTATCGGCCGCTGCCTGGTTGATGGCCTCCGCACTAGCCTGCACATTGTCCGCCGCGGTCTGAGTATCCTTGCTCAGCGCGCTGAGGTTTCCCACCAACTGGCGGTTGGATTCATTACCCTCATCAAGGCGCTGGATCGCGTCATCAATTTCCTTGGCCACCTGCGGTGAGAGCGTTGCGGAATCGCGCAGGGCTTTAAGCTGCGCAATCGATTCTGCGCTCGCGTCAATGGCAGTGTTCGCTCGCTGCGTGGCGTAATCGAAACGGTCACCGGCCTGGTTCAGGCCAGCTGTGACATCCGCAATGGATTCCTGCGCCTGGGCGGTACCGTCCGCCACCGCACTTGCGCCACTGACGAAGGCACCTGTGGTCTGGTCGGTGAAGTCACCGATGCCCCCTTGGGCCTGCTCGACTAGGGAGGAGACCTCGGCGAGGGCTGTTTGGGCGTCGCCCAGCGCAGCACTCACATTGGCCACCGTAGACTTAGCTCCCAACGTGGAATCAGCAGCGGCGTCAAGCTTTCCCTGGATCCGCGCAAGGTTCTCGCGGTTGCCGTCAATCTCCTGCGCGGTCTCCCCGAACGCGGAGCTGGTGTTGTTCATCGCGCGCGTGATTTTTCGCTCGAAGTCGGTACCGGTGTCCTTAACATTTTCCGCCGCAACCGTGGCCACCTGCTCCTTGAAGGCTGCCGTAATCTGCTTGTCCAGACCTTTGGCACCGGTATCCGTGATCTTCACGGCGATGGCGTTGTTCTTCTCGTTGACGCGGTAAACCAGTTGCGGCTGCGTGAACTTCCCGTCGAGCATGCTCACGAGGTTCTCGCTAAAGTCCTCAGGAATCGTCACCGAGGCATACACGTCCCCCTCTAAAAGGGCTTTCTCGGCTTCGTCGCGCTCAAGGAATTGCCAGCCTAGCTGGTCATTCTTTTTCAGCTTTTCAATGACCTCGCTGCCGACATCAATGTCCCCAGTGAGCTCGTTGTTTGCACCCTTGTCCTCGTTGACCACGGCCACCTTAATGTTGTTGGTATGGCCATAAGGGTCACGAAAAGCCGCGATGTTCACCCATGAATACAACGCGGGGGTGATGATGAGTCCGATGAGGATGATCCACGCCCTGGGGACGCGGCCAAGCCTGGCTACATCCCTGATAAAAATCTTCCAACTTTGGCGCACTGAAGGGAGCATACCCGTTGAAAGTCCAAATCTCTAGCCTGCCGAAAGTCATAAAGTAATTTCCATGATTAACAATTAAAGATTGATATGGTTTGGCGAATCAAACCCCACCCCACACTCCGCCCACTTGTATTGACAAACAAAATTCTCGACACCCGAAAACCTCAATCCACCCCAGCGCTACAATCGGCGGCCATGATTGAAGTCGCAGCCGTCGTCATCCGCAACCCGCAAGGCCGCGTGCTCACCGTGCGCAAGAAATCCTCAACCAAGTATCAACTGCCCGGCGGCAAGCCTGAGGCGGGCGAAGCGCTTGTCGACGCCGCCCTGCGCGAAGTCGCCGAAGAAGTAGGCCTCACCCTCGACGCCGAGAGCCTCAACAAACTCGGCACCTTCGACGCTCCCGCCGCCAACGAACCAGGCGAGGTCGTCGTCGGCACCATCTTCACCTACACCCGCACCGTCACCGCCGACGAACCCCATGCGGCCGCCGAAATCGGCGACACCGCCTGGGTCGACCCAGCAGCCCCCGACCGCGAGCTTGCGCACCTGTTACGCGATCGCGTCTTCCCCGCGCTGGCCTAGCGCCACCTGTCAACACTTCGGCGTCATTGACCCCGAAATCATCAAGAGCTACCCTTTTGAACATGTTCACTGAACACGTTCACTCATCACGCTCGGCCGCCAAAGCTGGCACCGACAGCAAGGTCCTAGCCACCGCCTATGAGCTCTTCCTCACTCAGGGCTACGCCACCACCAGCATCCGGAGCATCGCATCCGAAGCTGGTGTCAGCGTGGGAACCGTCATGGGAGTCGGCGACAAACAAACGCTGCTCATCCACACCATTGGCCAACACATTTCAGAACTCCACGACGACATCCGGGGACAATCCGATAGTCTCCTCGACGTCCTCAGGCCTTTCCTGCAGATGTTCACCGGCCACGAAGAACTCTCCCGCGCGTTCGGCGCGGCACTCATCCAACAAGGCAACCAAGGTCAGGCACTCACCGCGCTCAAAACGCTCCTGACAGATGAAATCACCCTGCGCCTTGGCTCCAGAATCAACAGCGACGATGCGGCCGAGTACTCCAACCTGCTGTACAACGTCTACCTCGGCTTACTCATCGGCTGGGCCGCCGGAATCTACGACACCGAGCACCTCACATCCCAAGCCGCCTCATCCATCGAACGCCTCAACACCGCATTCGGAGTAAGCCAATGATCCTAGAATCCTCCCCCGCTTGGCCCTCCCTACTACTGGCTGCCATCCTGCTTGGCGACGCCGCCCTCTCCCTCAAACCCGTCCCCTTCATCGAAGCCTGCCTCAGCGGCGTCAAACTCCCCAAGGACTGGTGGTGGGCGCTCATTGTCATCAAGTGCCTCGCCGCCGTAGGACTCATTGCCGGCCTCTGGTTCCCCGGCGTAGGAATCGCAGCCATGGTTGGCGTCATCGCCTATTTCTGCGCGGCCGCAGCAGCCCATGTCCGCGCCCACTTCCTCGGCAGCGCATTCTGGATCAACTGCTTAGGCATGCTCGCGCTCTCAACCGGTGTATTGGTCCTGACGCTAGTGCTGAATTAGGAGACCAATAATTCTTCGGAACCACCCTGCCCCATTTCGCTATCAAGCACATTCGCCCGATATTTACTTCTTTTTCATCCCCCATCTCACTATGCCGTTCGTTGCTTCGGGAAGTGGCTGCGGGGAATAGCACTCATGAATTTTGGAAAGAACAAAATATTCAGAGAAAGGGATCTGTTCACAGTGAACTTCACCTTTTGAATCCCACGCGAAAGCGTTCAAGTCATGCCAGGCCTTGAATTGTCGCTGCAGACAATCGAAACCGTTAATTCCGAAGAAACTACACAGCTCGGCAATAGTAAATTCAGCTACAACGCTTTCTTCATGCAGCATAATTCGGACAAAGTTCTCATCGGGATCGATGTTCGTGTTACTTTCCACATCCCAAATTGGCCCGTTTAGTAACTCCATGACGCTCCCAGCCAGCACAGATTAAGCTCAGTGCCTTCATTCTAAGTTCTCGGCTCACGGACTGCCGTCATACGAAGGAACTGAAAACGTAGAATCCCGAGCCACCGGTGAAACGATAACTCGGGTTCTGTAGTTTGCGGAGACGAGAGGATTTGAACCTCCGGACCTACGCAAGTAAGTCAACTCCTTAGCAGGGAGCCCCATTCGGCCGCTCTGGCACGTCTCCAGCGATTCGTAATGAATCGCTCATCACTCTACCTGAGCGCTTCCCCTATGGACAAAATGGGGCTTCCCTATTCTTTCCCTGAAGCACCGCATGCAGCTTGAGGGCAACGTAAAGAGCCGCGCAACGCCAGCCATCATCCAGCACGCCGGGCCCGAGAATCTCACGCACGCGGTCTAGGCGGTAATGCAGAGTAGCGCGGTGAATGTAGAGCGCATTAGCGGTCGCAGAGACGTTGCGGGAATGCTCAAAATAGGTCAGCAGGGTGTGCCAGTAGGAGTTGCGGGGGACGTCGAGAAGCACTGCGGCATCGGGGCTCATTTCCACCACCGTTGCTGGGGTCAGCTCCCACCCACGCAGCAGCCGCCACGCGCCGGCCTCCTCCCAGCGCAACGAATCCTGGCCACAGAGCTTGGCCACATCCGCCATGAGCCGCGCCTGCGGGCCCGTCGGCGCCGAGCCACGCGCCACTACCTCAGCGCCGGCGACGAGCGCAGCACTCTGTAGCTCCTCCATGAGAGCCTCGGTGTCCTTGTCGTCGCGGCGGCACTCGACAAGCACGAGGGAATCGTGGGAATCCGCGACCAAGAAAGGACGGCGCACCAACGGGCGGGCAAGCTCCACGGCTACCGCGCGCTGATCGCCCTCCACCAGCACGCGATGCACGGTCAACTCACCATCGTTGGGCAGGAGATCGCGCTCCCGCGCACCCGCCAGCGCAGCCGGGTCACCGGTGAGGACCTCGCGGGCCAACTCGCCGAGCTGTTGGGCGCGGGCGGCGAGGGGAGCATCGCGTTCGTCGATAAGTCTGGCCAGGGGCGCAAGCAATGAATCCAGGCGAGCCAAGGGGGCATCACCCAGCGCGGGCTCATCAATAATCCACAGGTAACCCACCAGCCCGTCCTCGTGACGCAGGGGGATGACCACGCGAGGCAGCATGTCATAGCGCGGATTAGCGGGCAGACGCACCGGTAGGGTCGCCTCCTGAATACCGAAGCTCAGCATCCACGGGATGGGCTCCGGGGGCGGGGTGCGGTTGAGAATGGAAGCCGCGCGGTTCTTATCGATGGCACCAATCTGCGCACTAGCGGCAATCACCGCGATGGAGGGGGTAGTCACCTCAACGGAGCGCTGCAGGATCTTGGCGCATTCGTCGACGATATCTTGGATGCTCGTCAGCTGCGGGGGTGTCACTTTTGACATATGTCAAAGATACTTACGAATATTGTCTGATGACAAACAAAACTGTGGTGCGCCATAATCTCCTACAGTTCAATGACTCACGTCACAGATATACGTTCACGAAGGGCGTCTACATGACCACAACCAACAATTCCGTCAAGGCACAGGACGTTGTCGCCAGCGACAACACCAGTGCAGACGACGGCCTGCAGCGCGGCATGAAGTCGCGCCACCTGCAGATGATCGCCTTCGGCTCGTGCATCGGCACGGGCCTCTTCTTGGGCTCCGGCGCCTCCATCCAGGAGGCTGGCCCAGGTGTTATCGCCGCCTATGCCATCGGCGGCTTCATCATCTTCCTCATCATGCGCATGCTCGGTGAGATGGCCGTGGAGCACCCCGTCGCCGGCTCTTTCAGCGCGTATGCCCGCGAGTACATCGGCCCCATCGCTGGCTTCGTCACCGGCTGGAACTGGTGGTTTACCACCATCGTCGTGGGCATGGTGGAGCTCACCGCTGCCGGAACCATCATGGACTTCTGGTTCCCCGGAATCCCACACTGGCTGACCGCTCTCGTCGCTCTCGTCATCGTCACCGCCATCAATTTGGTGCACGTCGGCGCCTTCGCCGAGGCGGAGTTCTGGCTCTCCCTCATCAAGGTCGCCGCGCTCATCCTCATGATCGTCGTCGGTGCGGCCATCGTCTTCGGCCTTACCCCGGAGCCGGCCCTGGGCTTGAGCAATATCACTGATCACGGCGGCTTCTTTCCGAATGGTATCGCCGGTGTGCTCTTCTCCCTCGTCGCGGTGATTTTCTCCTTCGGTGGCATCATCTCCATCGGCACCGCCGCGGGCGAGGCGCAAGATCCCGCCAAGAGCCTGCCCAAGGCCATCAACAACGTGATCTGGCGCATCCTCATCTTCTACGTCGGCGGCATCGGCATCATCGTGCTGCTCGCTCCATGGAACGAACTCGATACGTCTACCTCGCCCTTCGTGCGCGCGCTGAGCACCCTGGGCATTACGGCCGCCGCCACGGGCCTCAACCTCATCGTGCTGGTCGCGGCCGTCTCCGTGTTCAACACCATGACCTTCTCTGGTGCGCGTATGCTGCGGGATCTCTCCCGCGGCGGCCAAGCTCCTCCCTTCTTTGATTCCGTCAGCGCCAAGGGCGTGCCGATTCGCGCCTTGCTCTTCAACTCCCTACTCATGGGCTCGGCGGTGCTGCTCAACTTCCTCTTCGAGGGAAAGATCCTGCTAGTTCTCCTCGCCATCATCGTGGGCGCGGAGCTCATCTCCTGGTCCGCCATTGCCGTAGCACACCTGAACTTCCGCAAGCGCTGCCCGGATGCTGCTTTCCGCGCACCGCTCTACCCCATTGCCAACTACCTGTGCTTGGCCTTCTTCGCTCTCGTCATCGTTTTGATGTTCATGCTGCCCGACTACCGCACCGGCGCCATTGTCCTACCCTGTTGGATTGTGACCTTGGCCCTCATCTGGCTGGGCAAGAAGCGCCACGACGCCCGCACGCAGTAACTAATGAAGAAAAGGATTTCCCGCCATGCAGACCACCATTGGTGATTTCATCCTGGACCGCCTCAAGGCCATCGGCATTACCGAAATCATCGGCGTACCCGGTGACTTCAACCTAAGCTTCCTCGAGCAGATTGAGGCCTCCGAAGGCATCCGCTTCGTCGGCGCCTGCAACGAGCTCAACGCCGCCTATGCCGCCGATGGCTACGCTCGCCAACGCGGCGTAGGCTGCCTGCTCACCACCTATGGCGTGGGCGAGCTTTCCGCGCTCAACGGCATCGCTGGTGCCCGCGCCGAGCATGTCCCGCTGGTGTCGCTGGCAGGCGCGCCGCCGCAGTATGCGACTGAATTTCGCTGGAACCTGCACCACTCGCTTGCCGACGGCGACTTTGCCAACATGCTGGATTCCTTCGCACCCTTCACCGAAGTGGCCACGCGTGTGTCCCCCATGAACGTGGTCGAGGAATTCGACCGCGCCCTGCACACCTGCCTGCGCGAAAAGCGCCCGGTGCACATCCAGATTCCTTCCGATATCACTCACCTGACCATCGAGGTCCCCGACGAGCCATTCTCCACCGAGCTCGCCCCCTCCGATCCGGAGCGCCTTAACGCCGCTGCGGACTACGTGCTGGAGCACCTCGCGAAGGCCAAGGACCCGATCATCCTCATCGATCAGGACACCAACCGCCACGGTTTTACGGAGAAGCTCCGCGCCATCATCGACAAGGCCCAGCTGCCCTACTCCCAGCTCTCCTCCGGCAAGGCCATCCTGTCCGAGCGCCACCCGCTGTTCATCGGCACCTATAACGGCGCAGCATCGGCGCCGGGTGTGCAGGAGCGCATCGAAAAGTCCGACTTCCTGGTCACCACGAACCCACGCTTCATCGAGGTCAACTCCGGTTCCTTCACCCACAACCTGGCGGATGCCCGCGTCTACAACTTCGGCGACCAGCACGTCAACGCCGACGGTGAGTTCTTCGTGGGCATCAATACGCTGGAGCTTCTCGACGTCCTCCTCGACCGCATCCCGGAAGCCGAGACGTCGCCAAGCGCGGCCTTCGAGCCCGAGCCCTTCGAGCCGAACCCGGATGCCCCGCTGACCCAGGAGCGCATCTGGCCGCAGATGCTCGGCTTCATCCAGGACGATGATGTGGTCATCGCCGAAGCCGGCACCTCCAATATCGGGTTGGGCCAGCAGCGCATGCCCGAGGGCGTGCAGTACATCAACTCCACCATCTGGGGTTCCATCGGCTTTACACTGCCGTGCGTGCTCGGCTCGCAGTTGGCTAACCCGGAGCGCCGCCACGTCCTCTTCATCGGTGATGGCTCCTTCCAGCTCACCGCGCAGGAGCTGTCCACCATCCTGCGCCAGGACCTCAAGCCCATCATCGTGCTGGTGAACAACGATGGCTACACCATCGAGCGCTTCATCCTGGGCATGGAGCGCGAGTACAACGAAATCCAGATGTGGGACTACACCGCACTGCCTAAGGCCTTCATGAAGGACACCACGATGGAGTCCTACGTGGCCTCGACCGAGGGCGAGCTGGCGCAGGCCTTGGAGGACATCGCCGCTCATCCGGAGCGCGGTGCCTTCCTTGAGGTGCGCCTCGATCCTTTCGACGCGCCGAAGGGACTTCAGGCCTTCGGGCCGCAGACCGCTGACTTCGACTTCGGGCCTCGTGGCCCCCGCAACGCCTAAGGTGGAGAACATGATTCGACCAGACCTTTCCTCCCTACCTGCCTACGTTCCCGGAAAGAACGCCGAGCACGCCTTGAAGCTCTCCTCCAATGAGGCAACTCAGGAGCCGCTGCCCGGCGCGCTGAAGGCCATGGAGGTAGCTGCCGCCCACGTCAACCGCTACCCGGATATGGGCGCGGTGGAAATCCGCAAGGCGCTGGCGGAAAACCTTGGCGTCGCTCCGGAGCAGGTCACTACCGGTGCAGGTTCCTCCGCCATCTGCCAGCAGCTGGTGCAGATCACCTCGGTGCCCGGTGATGAGATTGTCTTCCCGTGGCGCTCCTTCGAGGCTTATCCCATCTTCGCGCAGGTCGTGGGCGCTACCCCGGTCAAGGTCCCGCTCACCGCGGATCACCGCGTGGACTTGGAGGCCATGGCGGCTGCCATCACGGACAAGACCCGCCTGATCTTCGTGTGCAACCCGAATAACCCCACCGGCTCCATCATCACCAAGGAGGAGTTCGACGCTTTCCTGGCCAAGGTCCCGAAGGACGTCATCGTGGCGCTCGATGAGGCTTACATCGAGTACAACCGCAACGACGCCGTCCCGCTGGCCACCGACTATGTCCACACCCACGACAACATCATTGGCCTGCGCACCTTCTCCAAGGCCTATGGCCTGGCCGGTGTCCGCTTAGGCTATGCCTTCGGCAACGCCGAGATCATCGAGGCGCTGAGCAAGGTGTCCATCCCGTTCTCCGTGAACTCCATCGCGCAGGCAGGTGCTGTGGCTTCGTTGGCCGCCCAGAAGGAGCTGCGTGAGCGCACCGACGAAACCGTGGAGCAGCGTGACCGCCTGGTGGAGCACTTCGCGGACTTTGGCGTACCGGAATCCCAGGCCAACCACATCTGGTTCGCGGCAGACACCATTGCGAAGCTGGGCTCCCCGCAGGACGTTGCTGCACAGCTTGCCGACAATGACGTTCTCGTCCGCGCTTTTCCCGAGGGCGTGCGCGTAACCGTGACCACAGCTGAGGAAACCGACGTCCTGCTTAAGGCGTGGGACGCTGCCTTCGCTGCAGAGGAGTAGTTTTCGCGCTAGAGTGCAGTTGTGAAGACATTTATCAATTTTGCGCTCAACGTCATTGCCGTCGCGGTGGCCTTCTGGGCCGTGGTGGCGATTGTTCCTGGTATCGACATCGTCCCCGCTAGCACCCAGAATTTCCTGCTCATCGCGGCGGTTTTCATCATCGTCAACGAGGTCGTCACCCCGGTGCTCCGCTTCCTCGGCGCCCCGCTGACCTGCCTGACACTGGGCCTGTTCGCGCTCGTCATTAACGGCGCGGTCCTGCTCCTCGTCAGCGCGCTGATGGACTCACTCGTCATCGACGGCTGGGGCGCTGCCATCATCGGCGCGATTGTTCTCGCGATTGTCTCCGGCGTGGTGAACTTCTTCACCAGCCCGCTGCGCAGCCGAAACTAACCACCAGCGAAGGGTGGGAGGACATCGACTCGGGAGGCGTCGGAAAGCACTGCGTCCTCTGTAGCGCTCGCACCATCCACCAGGAAGGTGCAGCGCTCCAGCACCTCCGCAAAACTCATGCCGGCCTCGGTGCTGCCGGTGTGGCGCTGACGCAGTACTTCCAGCAACTCCCCCAGCGTCGCCGCCTGCGCTGTGTCCTGCGCGCGCCCTGCGGCGGCGCGGGCTGCGGCAAAGTAATGTATATCAACCATAGTTGCCACTATGCCAGCCTCCGTGACAGGAAGGAATCTGATGCGCACCTATGAGGAACACCTCGCCGCCGTTCGCGCGGCCCTTCCGCAGCCTCGCGCGATCTCCACACCCCTGAACAGTGCCTTCGGCCGCCGCGCCGCCGCGACGTACCGTGCGGAGCAGGACCTTCCGCCTTTCGATAATTCGCAGATGGATGGCTATGCGCTGCCCACCACAGACGGTGGAACCTTCACCGTAGGCCGCACCATTGCGGCGGGGGACGTTCCGGGTGAGCTGACAGACGGCGTAGCCGTGCCGATTATGACCGGCGCGAAAATCCCTGAGGGCACCGCCACCATCGTCCCCGTCGAGCACTGCGAGCCCCCACACTTCCCGGAGGAAGGCGCCACGGTCACTGTGCCGGCAGCCCCCGAGCAGTTCATCCGCCGTGCGGGCTCCGATGTCAAGGCAGGCGCAACCCTCATCAATGAGCACACGCTTCTCGACGCCCCC
Source organism: Corynebacterium sp. FDAARGOS 1242 (assembly GCF_016889985.1). Lineage (NCBI taxonomy): Bacteria > Bacillati > Actinomycetota > Actinomycetes > Mycobacteriales > Corynebacteriaceae > Corynebacterium > Corynebacterium sp. FDAARGOS 1242. The sequence goes on from NZ_CP069568.1 coordinate 2,264,976, forward strand.
TCCATCGCCACCCTCGCCTCCCAGGGCCTGACCGAAGTCCTCACCTTCGCGCCCGCCCGCATCCTCATCTGTACCGGCGGTGCTGAAATCAGTGGCGACGGCGAGGCCACCATCCCCGATTCCAATGCGCCAATGCTCGCAGCTTTGGCCAGGCAGTATGGCATCGACGTGGCTGGCTTCGTGCGCACGAACGACGATCCTTCTGCCCTGCGCGCGGACCTCGCCGAAGCAATCATTACCCACCGCCCCGATGTCATCGTTACTTCCGGCGGCATCTCCCACGGAAAATTCGAGGTCATCCGCCAAATCTTTGAAGAGGATGGCTGGTTCGGCCACGTAGCGCAGCAGCCCGGCGGCCCACAGGGCCTGTCCCGCCTTGGCGGCGTCCCCGTAGTCTGCTTCCCCGGCAATCCCATCTCCACGCTGGTGAGCTTCCGCCTCTATTTGGCACCCGTCCTTGGCCATGCCTCGGAGCCGGTTCGCGCGCACCTTGTTGAATCCGTGGATGGACTCAACAACCGCGAGCAGTTCCGCCGTGGCACCTTGAGTATCGCCGATGGCACAGCAACTGCCTCCTTCCTCGGCGGCACCAGCTCCCACCTGATGTCCCAGGCCATCGGTGCTACTGCCCTCATCCGCATCCCGGCGAACACACGGCTTTCAGCCGGCGACCTCGTGGAGGTGTTCCCGCTCTCATGACCCGCCGCGCACTCGTCATCGTTGCCTCGACCCGCGCCGCCGCCGGCGAGTACGAGGACCGTTCCGGACCCATCTTGGTGAACTTCCTGCGTGAACAGGGCTTCGATACCCCGCAGCCTGTCGTCGTCGCGGACGCCGACATCGACGCCGCCCTCTCCCGCGCTTTTGCCGATGCCTCTTCGGTTATCCTCACCTCCGGCGGCACTGGCATCACACCGGATGACCGCACCGTCGAAGCGCTCACCCCACACCTTGAGCGCGAGCTGCCTGGCCTGGCCCATGCCTTCTACGCGCACTCCGTCGGCATCCCCACCGCGGCGCTCTCGCGTACCGTTGCTGGCGTATCGCACAAAACCTTCGCCATGGCCCTGCCCGGCTCCACGGGCGCTGCCAAAGACGGCTGCGCGGTCCTCGAACCGGTGCTTAACCACATCATCAACCAGCTGGAAGGCATCAATGAGCACTAACTTCGGCTTACTCGGCGCGCACATCAGCGCTGAGCCCATCTCCGCCCCGGACATCGCTACCGCAGAAACGGGTGCTGTCGTTTTATTCGACGGCATCGTGCGTAACCACGACTCCGGCCGGGGTGTGAAACTCCTGACCTACACCGCGCATCCCACTGCCCAAGAAGAAATCGAGCGCGTCGCCGGCGAAGTCGCCGCCGCCTTCCCGGCCGTCCGCCTATGGTGCGCGCACCGCACTGGAGCACTAGAAATCGGCGAGTCCGCCTTCATCGTCGCCGCCACCTCCGCACACCGCAAGGACGCCTTCGAAGCAGCGTCGACCTGCGCGGACCGCGTCAAGGCGGAAGTCCCCATCTGGAAAGAGCAGCTGCATACCGATGACACCACCACGTGGGTGGGCCTGGAATGAGTTCACGCTACGCACGACAGGAAGCCCTCTGGGGCACCTCCACACAGGAACGGCTTCGCGCTTCCACAGTCGCCGTCATCGGCGCCGGCGGCCTCGGCTCGCCTGCCCTGCTCTACCTGGCAGGCGCGGGCGTGGGGCGCATCCTGCTTTTCGACGACGACCTCGTCTCCCTCTCCAACCTGCACCGCCAAGTCATCCACAGCACAGCGACCGTAGGCCAGCCCAAAACCGAATCCGCCGCCGCGGCCTTGAAGGCCCTCAACCCCGAGTGCACCGTCGAGCAGTTCTCGCGCCTCACACCTGACACCGCCCTGGCGCAACTGCGCGGCGCTGACCTCATCATCGACGGCACCGATAACTTCTACTCCCGCCACCTAGCCTCCTGGGCCGCCCATGAGCTGGGCATTCCGCACGTGTGGGCGTCACTCCTGGGTTATGACGCGCAGCTCACTGTCTTCCACTCCGGCCACGGCCCGGTCTACGAGGACCTCTTCCCCACCGATCCGCAGGTGCCTTCTTGCTCGCAGGCAGGCGTATTGGGTCCGGTCGTTGGTGTGGCCGGCTCCGCCCTAGCGGTGGAGGTCCTCAAGCTCCTCACCGGCATCGGCACCCCGCTCATCGGCACGCTGGGCTACTACGATTCCCTCGTCGGGACCTGGGAATACATCCCCGTGCGCGCCAACGGCGCCATCCCGGCGCGCCCCGACAATCCCACGGATATCCGCGAGATTCCAGAGGATGCCACGCTCATCGACGTCCGCACCGCCTCCGAGCGCGCTACCTCCCTTATCCCCGGCTCGCAGCACCTCCCGCTCGATGACATCCTCGTCGGCCACAACCCGCCCCTAAACTCTGAGGACCTCGCCGTCCTCTACTGCGCCAGCGGCCTGCGCTCCGCCCAGGCCGTCGAGGCCCTGCGCGCCCGCGGCTTCAGCAACGTCTACTCGCTGCGCGGCGGCATCGATGCCTGGCAGGAGCACATCTCCGAGCTCGAGTCCGAGGCCGAGGCCGCACGCCGTGGCGATCTGGAGACCATCTCTCTCGATGACCTAGAGGCCGAGCACAACGACATATAGACCAAACCATAGCCCGAACCCTTGCTCCCTTTCCTCTACCCACATGGCATCTGATAGAAGGCATCTATCAGAAGGCGTTTTCAGAGCTAAAAACGCCTTTTACCCCGCGCAGATGACGTTTTTAAACCCAAAGATGCCTTTTGACAGATGCCATCTGCAAAGTGCCCGAAAGGCACAGCCCCCTACAACGCCTCACTCGGTGGCTGAGTAAGAGAAACTAAGAGCGGTTATGGCGTGATCAACACCTTGGGGAAGGTGTTTGGCTTTAGACGATCGCAACTATCGTATCTGCGATACAGCCAGAGTGAGTTCAATAAGCAAGGAGGAAATATGCGTAAGGTTCTCTCTTTCACTGTCCCAACAACCGTGCTTTCTATAGCACTTATTTTTTCCCCGCCCGCTCTAGCCGATTCTTCTCCTATGGACGAAGGAACCACCAACAATAGTTTTACCTTTACATTCGGTGACGAGGATATAAGTTCCCGCACAGCTTATGGTGCATTCGGGGCAGGAACTTGCACAGGTACGTTTGCAGGTCCGCGAGTCGAAGCCGGTAACAAGCTTACTTATGGTTTGCATGTCAAATGCGTGGAAGTGGTTTTCTGCCATTAAGCGCTAAGATTCGTCTTCAAGAAGAGCATGCCGGATTTTTCTACCAAAATGTTGATGAAATGGAGAAGAATTTCACTGAGGGCGGCTATGGATTTGTTCGAGGGGAAGTAGATTGCGGATCCTCTAAATCAGGTCATGACTACCGTATAGACGGAAAAATTCAAGCAGGGGAACATACAGGGTATGACGTTTCTAAGGAAGTACATCTCCCCTGCGATGTTTAGGAGTCCTGTAAAAGCCAGGCAGTCAGTTCTTTTACTGCTTGGCTTTTTCCTCCTGGATAATTAGCGTTCAATTCTGCGGACACAGATTCAAATATTTTGTTGGAGAGTTTCTCAGCCCTATCGGAGCTGATGTTTCCGCGTAGATCATCTAGCGGTACAGAGAGCATGCCATCATTACTCGGACGCATCCAATACGAGTGCATATCATCAGCGTAGATTTTTGGGAATGTTCCTGACGCCTGGGACTCAAGAACAACATTGCCAAAAAATAATGAGGACAGTCGTTTTTCTTCCATGAAGCCCATGCTATAGGAATGGACCTCGAACCATGCACGGGATCGACTCCTACAACGCCCCCAACCAGACACCCCCTTTGTAGACTCGCGGCCATGAGAAGCCGCCAGTATTACGTCGCCACCGCTGTGGTGTGTGCTCTCACGCTGGTGTACATGCTGCTGCGCTGGGATTCGGTGCCTGATCCCATCCCTGTCCACTTCGATGGCTCAGGCAACCCGGACCGCTTCGAACCCAAGTCTTTCTTCAACGCAACGGCCCTGGTGTGGATCGGCGTTGTATTCGCCATCGCGCTGCCGTTGTGCGTGCCGCCGATCTCGCTGGCGCGAAAGACAGCGCAGGTTCCGGCGGAGCCAGCGCTTCCTTTCTCCGAGGCCACCGCACAGCGCGCGGAGCTTCTCACCGAAAAAGCCGCCACGTTCATCGCCCAGACAGTCTTCACCATGACGACCTGCGTGTGCCTCACCGCGGTCTGCACGGTGGTACCGGACATCCCGTTCTCGGGCCTTCTTCTCATCACCGCATGGGTGGGCTTCTTCCTGTTCGTCATGATCGGGGTCATCCGCTTCACGCTATCGGTTCAAAGGTCCGTGAAAGCCATACCCACCGATCATGATGAACAGACTCGTAACAAAGCACTCCGCTTTGCCGGTGGCATGGGCATCTATAACGAACCCACAGACCCCATGTGCATGGCAGTCTTTTCAACGAATCCTTCGAAGCTGCAGATCAACACCGCGCACGAACCTGGTCGGCGCTACCTATGGCGCATGGGCATCGCTCTCGCCGCATCCATGGCATTCTGCGTGCTCATCGCCGTACTCTAGGCATATGGAGCACCTGTTTGAGCGCGCACACTCGATTCTCTCTGATGCCACCCACGTTGAGGTGTTCACCGGCGCGGGTATAAGTGCGGATAGCGGCATCGCCACGTACCGCGATGCGCAGACGGGCATCTGGGAGAACGTGGATCCGGTAGCGATGGCGTCGATAAGCGCATGGCGCAACGATCCTGAGCCGATGTTCGCCTGGTACCTGTGGCGCGCCCAGCTGGCGCAGCGGGCCGAGCCCAACGCCGGGCACCGCGCAATTGCCGCCGCACGCGACATGACGGTGACCACGCAAAACATCGATAACCTGCACGAGCGCGCCGGTAGCCAGGACGTGGTCCACCTGCACGGCTCCTTGTTCGCCTTCCGCTGCACTGACTGCGATGCGCCATATGGCGAGGACATTGCGCTGCCGAAGGAACCGGTCGAAAGCATCACTCCGCCCGAGTGCCCCGTGTGCGGTGGGCTCGTGCGCCCGGGCGTGGTGTGGTTCGGCGAGGCCCTGCCCGACGGCGAATGGGCCGAGGCCGAGCACCGCATGTCTACCGCGGACGCGCTGCTCATCGTGGGTACCTCCGGCGTGGTCTACCCCGCCGCCGGCCTGCCGCAGATTGCCCACGCGCGCGGCATCCCCATCGTGGAAGTCACCCCGCAGCCCACGGACCTTTCACCGCTTGCCAGCGTGGTGGTCACCGCCACCGCAGCGGAGGCGCTGCCTCGTATCCTAGCGGGGCGAATCGATGGCAAAGACGAGTAACAACCCGATATCCGTAGCCCTTGCCCACCGAAATGTACAAGATGTACATTTTCAGTATGAAAACGATGTCAGTGGCATCCAGCCAATTCCGCCTATCCCAAAGCCAATTTCTTGACGAGGCACAGCACACGCCCGTCGCCATCACTAGTCGTGGAAGCCGGATTCGCGCTTTTGTGGTCTCTCCTTCATTTTTCGCCCGCGCAGTTGAAGCACTGGAAGATCGTGAGGACGTTCAGGCCGCAGAGATTGCCCGAGGAGAAGCCATAGAGATTTCACACGAAGACCTTAAAAAGGAACTCGGTCTCACCTAATCGCCTTCTATGGCTAACTCCACTTATCGCATCACCTATAAGGCATCCGCAGCCAAGGAATTACGCAAGCTCGATAGACCGACACAAAGGCGACTTCTTGCTGCAATCGAAGACTTAGCTGTTACCCCTCGTCCGGATGGAGTAAAGAAACTAAAACCGGCCAGTCACCCCGCCCCTTCGGAGGAGATGAATCCATGCTCTACCTTGTCCCAGGAGCCTTAGCGGGAATCACCTTTTATGTCATTCTCGCAGCAGTGAGCTGGGCTATCGAGAAAGCTTGGCCGCAATGCCACCTTGGAGCGCATAGCCGGTTGGTCATCCACTGCCTTGTCGCGATTGCATTTTCTATTTTCCTCGTCATGGCTGGCGGCGGAGGAAACTCGGCCACCCACCTGCAAATCAGCGGGTTCCTACTAGCTGGATGCGTTCTGAGCTTCGTTACAGCCGCATGGGACAGGAGCAAAGCCGCTACAAATGACCCCCCAAAAAAATTTGGCGGAGGCGGCGGGATTTGAACCCGCGGTGAGTTTCCCCACGCTGGTTTTCAAGACCAGTGCATTCGGCCGCTCTGCCACGCCTCCTCGTCACGCGTCAGCATGCACCGCGCGCAACACGTTCAGAGTACTAGACTCCGCCGCGGGAAAAGAATTCGGCTCAATACGTCACCGATAATGGCCTCACAACCGCAGGTTCGTCAGTGCTACTCGTCCTGCTGATTACTTTGCGACGCCGCGGGTGCGCCATCCGACTCCTCATGCTGAATGCGCGAGACATGCAGTCGGGCGTGGGCGATGGCGTCGAGAGTGTCGTCAAAAACGTGATTCTCGCGCGCAAGCTGGTCAAATACGCCGAGTTCGCGCAACACCGGAACATGTTCTGGCTTCGTGGCTGCGAGTAAGACAGTGGTATCGCGGCGTTCGAGGTGCCCGATGGTGTCGGCGAGCATTTGGGCACCGGTGGCGTCGATCGTCGTGACGTAGCGCATGCGAAGCACGACAACCTTGACCGACGAGACATCAGCGAGCCCCAGGAGGAAATCGTGCGCTGCGCCAAAGAAAAGTGGGCCTTCCAAGCGGAAGGCGGCGATGTGCTCGTCGAGAAGCTCGCGTTCCTTGTCGCGGGTATCTCCCGTCTCCAGCGGGGCAGCTTCTAACACCGCCGTGCGGGCGGTATCGCGCAGTGCAAAGAAGCCCGCGATAACAAGGCCGATGAGCACGGCGACGACAAGGTCGAACACGACGGTGGCGGCAGCCGTAATAAGCAGGGTGACCCCGTCGCCTTTGGTGGCGCGCATCACCGAGCGGAGGTTCCGAGGATGGATCATCTGGATCGCAGTGGCGATAAGCACGCCGGCGAGCGCGGCGAGAGGGATCTCGCCCACCCACCGGGCCGCGACGAGCACGGCGACGAGCAAAAGCAGCGAATGGAACACCGCTGCCAGGCGCGTACCTGCGCCGGCTCGCACGTTAACGGCAGTTCGGGCGATCGCGGCGGTTGCGGGGATCCCGCCGAACAGGGGCGCAACGACATTGGCCACGCCCTGCCCGAAAAGCTCGCGGTCAGGATCGTGCCGGTCGCCGACAGTCATTGCGTCCGCAACCGTCGCAGACAGCAACGATTCCAACGCACCGAGAGCCGCGACGGCGACCGCCGCCAACAGCAAGGAATCCAGGTGCTCCCACGGGATGTGCGGCAAGCGCGGAGCAGGCAACGTCGACGGGATGTAGCCGATTGTCTTCAGGTTACTGTCTGCCAGCATGTTGATGGCCGTCGCGGCAGCTACCAACACCAACGCCGCAGGAAAGCCACTACGAACGCGCGCCGCAACCACAATGCCGGCTGCCACCGCCAGCGTCATCACGGGCGCCTGCCATGCCGGGGCATCTAACCAAGCTTTGATTGCGCCCCACGCCAACCCGAGGACCTTCTCGCCGTCCACGTCAACACCGAGTGCTGCTGGCAGCTGTTGTAGGGCGATGATCACCGCAATACCGGCTGTGAAACCTTCGACGACAGGCAACGGCATGTATTTCATCGCGCGGCCAGCGCCGGTGAATGCCAGCAAGAGCAGCATGAGCCCCGCCAGCACGCCAACGACGAGCACCCCATCGGCACCATGGTCGGCCACGATGGGGATTAACACGACGGTCATTGCGCCGGTCGGGCCGCTTACCTGGACGTTGCTACCGCCGAAGACTGCGGACAGGATGCCCGCGACGATGGCCGTCGTAATTCCGGCTGCCGCGCCGACACCAGACGCGACGCCGAAGCCGAGCGCCAGCGGGAGTGCGACGAGGGCCACCATGAGGCCGGCAGAGAGGTCGCGCCCGATCGTCGCGCGGGACCAGTCCGAGCGGCGCGGTGCGAAACGCAGGGCACGCGATCGGATGCCCACCTTAGAGACGGTGGAGGGGTAGGTCATGCTACTTTCTTGCTCCTTAGAGGCTCAACGACATCCAAAGGATACACAAGGCGCCATCCTTCGACGGGCCGCATTCGCTTTTCTGCCCGATGCCGCATGTTGACGGATTCCCACCACACCCCAACCCTTCGGCACTAATTTGAGCCAAGTCAGGGTTGAGCAAAGCACCCGACACCACTTACTGAAAACCATTGCCGCACACGTCCTCCTCTGGTTTACTCGGACCCATGCAGACAGTAGATACCCTCATCATCGGCGGTGGCGCGGCCGGCCTGCAGGCAGCCCTAGTCATGGTCCGCGCCCGCCGCAGCGTCCTTGTTGTTGATTCCTCCACTCCCCGCAACCGCTTTGCCCACGAAATCCACGGTGTCATTGCCCTCGAGGGCACACCTCCGCTTGAGTTCCAAGAGCGCGGCAAGGAGCAGCTGCGCAGCTATGGTGCGCAGATCGTGAACGCCACCGTAGATTCCATCACCGATAATGACCGCACGTTGACCGCCACGTTGAGCAACGGGAACACCGTCGCGGCCCGTTCCATTATCGTCGCCAGCGGCATCGATGATCAGCTCCCCAGCATTCCAGGCATCCAGGAAAACTGGGGCCGCACGGTTCTGCACTGCCCGTACTGCCATGGCTACGAGGTTTCAGATAAGAAACTCGGCGTGCTCAGCCAAGGCGAGTTTGCTCCCTTCCAAGCCATGATGGTGCGCCAATGGTCTGCAGATATCACGTTGTTTAGCAATGGGATAGAGCTAGCAGACGACATGCGCGAGGAACTAGCCCGCCGCGCTATCACCGTCCAGGACGGCGAAGTGACCGCCTTCCAAGAACACACGGTCCACATCTCTACAGGTACCGGCAGCACTGAGCACCAGGTTGATGCGCTCTTCCTCATGCCCGTCCCCCGCCCACACGATGAGTTCTTGGCTGAGCTCAACCTAGAGCGACACAGCCCGCCCGCCGCGATGGGCGGCACCGTGATCAAGGTCGGCGAATCTGGTGCCACCAGCCACCCGCGCATCTGGGCGGTAGGAAACGTGGCCAATCCCGCCGGACAGGTCGCCGTAGCCATGGGTGAGGCTAACGCGGCCGCGATTGCAGTCAACGCCTTCCTCGTCGAGGATGATTGGATTTAAGTACGGTGGTGTGACATGAAAGCCATCATTCAGACCAATCCGGAAGACCCGAGCTCGCTGACGCTGGGGGACACCGACAAACCTCAGCTCCACGACGGCGAAGTCCTCATTAAGGTCAAAGCCGCCGGTGTAAATCGCGCCGACCTGCTCCAGGCCCGCGGGCACTACCCACCGCCGCCAGGCGCTTCGGAGATTATCGGCCTCGAAGTTGCCGGCGAGGTCGTCGACGCAGGCACCACCGACGTCGAGGTGGGCTCCAAGGTCGGCGCGCTGCTCGCCGGCGGCGGCTATGCCGAGTACGTGGCCGTGCCCCAAGGCCAGCTACTGCCCATCCCCACCGGCTATTCCTTTGACGAGGCCGCATCCGTCATCGAGGTGGCCTGCACGGTCTGGTCCAACATCGCTATGGAAGCTGGTCTTACTCAAGGCCAGACCATCCTCATCCACGGCGGCGCGGGTGGCATCGGCACCTTCGCTATCCAGGTGGCGAAGCAACTGGGCGCCACCGTCGCCGTCACGGCTGGCTCCGATGAAAAGCTCGAGACCTGCAAAGAGCTCGGCGCGGACATCCTCATCAACTACAACGAGCAGGATTTCGCCGAGGAACTGAAGAACCAGTGTGATGTCATCCTCGATATCATGGGCGCGAAGTACCTCAAGAAAAACCTCATTGCGCTGGCGCAGGGCGGCCACATGGTCACTATCGGCATGCAGGGCGGAACAAAAGCCGAGCTCAACATGGCTATCCTGCTGAGCAAACGTCTGACCCTACAGGGCACCACGCTGCGCTCCCGCTCGTTGGAGGGCAAGGCCGGCATCGTTGCGGACACCGTCAAGAACGTCTGGCCGTGGCTAGAGGACGGCAGCGTCAAACACCACCTGCACGCCACCTACGCGCTTGCCGACGCCTCCGAAGCCCACAAAGCCCTCGACTCCGGCGAGGTCACGGGCAAACTCGTCCTCGAGGTCTAGACTCCCTCGTTGAGGTTCTAGGCCAAGGAGGCCACGACGCGAGTCAGGTGCTCGATGTCCTGGTACGTGCTGAAAGGGCTTAGAGAGACTGTCACGGCGCCGCCGACCTCGTCCACACCCATCTCCGTGAGCAAGGGGGTGTGCGGAGCGATGGTAGTCACCAAACCATTGTCGAAGAGGCGGCGGTGAATCACGTCCGCGGGTACGTCGCGCACGGCGAAGGTAAGCCGCGGGAGGCGGTCATCGGAGGCATCGGCAGCCGCCTCGCCTGTTACGCCCAAGATGTGGACTGCCGGCAGGGTGCCCAGCAGGCTATAAAGATCACCGCAGAGCTCCTCCATGTAGGACGACAGTGCATCGAGCGAGCGCCCCAGGCGCACGCGGCGCGAACCGCGTTCGCCGCCGGCTAGGGCAGCGAGGTGATCCGCCAGCGGCCCCACGCCACCGGCTAGGCCCGGCGAGACCGGGCCCACCACGAGGTCATCAAGGCGGCGGAACATCGCGGTATCACGGAAGACCAGAGCCGCCAACTGCGGCCCGCCCAGTGTGCCTAGATCCACGCCGAGGATATCCGCGCCCACAGTATCGAATTCGATGCGGCGGTAGGGGGTGATCGAGGAGACGTCGACAAGCGCCCAGGCTCGGGAACGCTCATGGACCGCATCAATAATGTCCGCCGTCGGTGTGACCGTGCCCAGCAGCTCATGCGCTGCGGGGAAGGCAACGAACCGCGTGGAACCATCGACCAACTCGGCGTACTGGAACGCCGGCAGCTCACCCGTGCCCAGGTCTGGCTGCGCCCAGCGGATGTCAGCATCGAGGTGCATGAATGCCCTGGACAGCTCCGGAGGATCGAGGCGCGAGAGCACCACTGAGGACTGACGGCGTACAAGCGGACGCAACGCTGCCGCCAGGGACTGGTAGAGCACCGGCAGGGACGGGCCGAGAATGACCCGGTCTGCCGTCGCACCCGTGAGATCAGCCACGGCTCGGCGCGCGGAGGAATACATATCATCCGCCAGCAATTCGCCCGGCGCGCGGCGAGCCGAGTGCGCGCCCACGGTGTCCTCCTGCGGCTTCACCGTGGCGGACGTGCGGAAGGAACGGGCCACGCCCGACGCCACGCGCTCCGCAATCTGCGGCGCGGCATGCGCGTTGAGGTAGGTCCAGCCATCGGACAGCCCAGTGTAAAGACCTCGCACACTGGCGACGTCATACTGCTGCGTCATGCTGCGGCCCTTTCTCATATCGTCCGATCGACTCCCTACTCTATACTCCCCACGTAAATCTTTCCTAACCCGAGATTTTCCCAGCTCGTCGATGTTTTCGCAGGTGGCGGGCGTGTGTGTAGCTGTTTGGCATAAGCGCGCGCTAGGGTGAAGGGCGTGCAAGACAAGAAAAACCTGCGTGACGACGTCGCCCGCATGACCACTCCGACTGCACCCGGCGAAGAGCCAGCTTCGCGGTCTATGACCATGTCGGCGGCCTACGCCGACCTGTTGCAAGGCGCGCGCCAGCGCGAGCTGTGGTTCAAGCTGGGCATCCAAGACATCAAGCAGCGCTACCGCCGCTCGGTACTGGGCCCGTTCTGGATCACCATCGCCACCGGTGTCATGGCCGCGGCCCTAGGCCTGCTGTACTCCATGCTCTTCCAGATACCGGTTGCAGAATTCCTGCCCCACGTGACCGTGGGCCTGATCATGTGGAACTTCATTTCGGGTGCCATCAAGGAAGGCGCCACCGTCTTCATTGAAAACGAGGGTCTGATTAAGCAGCTGCCTGCGCCACTTTCGGTCCACGTCTACCGCCTAGTGTGGCGGCAGACCCTCTTCTTGGGCCACAACCTCATCATTTGGCTGCTGCTCATCATTATCTTCCCGCGCAGCCTGGGCTGGGAGTTCTTCCTGTGTATCCCAGCCTTTGCACTCCTGCTGGTCAACGGCGTGTGGGTCGCCATGTTCTTTGGCATCATCGCCACTCGTTTCCGTGACGTCGCCCCGCTGCTGGAGGCACTGACACAGCTGCTCTTTTACGTCACGCCGATCGTGTGGATGACGAGCACGCTCAAAGAACAGGGCGAAGCCGTGGCGAACCGTGCGCGTATTGCGGAGCTCAACCCGCTGTATCACTACATGGAGATTGTCCGCGGCCCGCTCATCGGTGTGCATGTGCCTGCCTATCACTGGTTTATCGTCATTGGCTGCACCGTCGTCGGCCTGCTCATTGCCGGTTTGGCCATGCGCCAGTGGCGCTTCCGCGTCTCCTACTGGGTCTAGAAAGGATCGTCCATGGTTTCCATTGATACGTATAACGCTTGCGTGGACTTTCCCATCTTTGATGCCAAGTCCCGTTCACTCAAGAAGGCGATGCTCTCCACCGCTGGTGGCTCCATTGGTAAGAATGATCAGAACGTGGTCATGGTGGAGGCACTCAAAGACATCAACCTGCACCTTCGCGAAGGTGACCGCGTCGGCCTCGTCGGCCACAACGGCGCGGGTAAAACCACTCTGCTGCGCCTGCTCTCTGGCATTTACGAGCCCACTCGTGGCGCTGCCGACGTCCGCGGGCGCGTGGCTCCCGTCTTCGACTTGGGCGTGGGCATGGACCCAGAGGTCTCCGGCTACGACAACATCATCATCCGCGGCCTCTTCTTGGGCCAGACCATCAAGCAGATGAAGGCCAAGATGGATGAGATCGCGGAATTTTCTGAGCTGGGTGATTACCTCTCCATGCCGCTGCGCACCTACTCCACCGGTATGCGCGTGCGCCTGGCGCTGGGCGTGGTGACCTCCATCGAGCCGGAGATCCTGCTTCTCGACGAAGGCATTGGCGCCGTCGATGCCGCCTTCATGGCCAAGGCCCGCGTGCGCCTCCAGGACCTGGTGAAGCGCTCCGGCATCCTGGTTTTTGCTTCCCACTCCAATGACTTCCTGGCCCAGCTGTGCGATACCGCCCTATGGATCGACCACGGTCAGATTCGTTCGGTGGGCGAGGTCTCCGACGTCGTGGGCGAGTACGAGGGGCCCGAGGTTGGCGAGTATGTTCGCGATCTGCGCAAGCGTTTCGATAACGAGGAGAACGCCTAAGTTTCCGTGAAAACAGGCAACTATTCACTTGTTTTCACGAAATCCTCGCTGTTCCTACTGCCCTAGCTGCCAATCTTGCCGGCCCTCAGCGAATGGCTGACCAAACTTTCGTCACTTAGGGCACCTCACCCCGAGCATCGCACCCAGCTCCTCGGTCATGCCACTGACAGTCACGTCCGGCCCCGGCTGATAATCCTCTTTGCGCAACACTGCTTTGTTGCCGTTGATCGTGTAGCCCAGCTTGCGCGATACAGCCTGGGAAGCTTCGTTTCCTGGCTCCCACTCGGAGCACAACTGGCTCGCGCCCAAATACTCAAAGCAAAAGACCGCAACGGCGTGGCGGATCTGCGTACCAATGCCGCGTCCCTGAAGGCGGTGGTAGATCCACGACCCGGTTTCAACCTCATGGTTGTCGGGGAAATTCTTCGCCCGCAGATCTACCGAACCAATGACCTCACCATCGAGGTGGACACCGAAGTCCAGTGACCATTCTTCCGGGGACATCTGTGCTCGATGCGCCCACCGAAAGCTCGGGTCCGGCTTCTCTTTCAACCACGGAAACGTGTAATCCGGAAGCGGCTCGCCGAAAATCTCGGCGGCGGTAACGCCGTGAATGGCGGCGATATCGCTATCGCGCATAACCCGCAGCGTCAGCTTGCCTACCTGCACCGTGAGTTTGAACGGAGCCCACATCTCTTCGATATCTTTCACAGCCATGGCAACATCCTACTGAGCACTGTGGGTGGCACAATGGAACGCATGACTGCCACCTTGTCCCAGGCCGGAACGACGGCCGCTGTGATCGTCACCCACCAGCGCGTAGAGCTGCTGCGCGCCTCGCTTGAGCAGGTGGTGAACCAAACGCACCCGGTGCAGTGGGTCATCGTGGTGGATAACGGCGCGGAACAAGCCGTGGAGGATTTACTCCACGAACTGGCCGGCGAGCGTGGCGTTTACGTGCCTTCCGAAACCAACCTCGGCGGCGCGGGCGGCTTCGCGCTGGGCTTCCTCACCGCACTCGCCCTCGGCGCGGACGCGGTGTGGTGCGCGGATGATGACGGCCGTCCTGCCGACCACCACGTGCTGGAGGAGCTCTACCGCGTCGCGGAAGAAAACAGCCTGCACGAGGTCTCCCCCGCCGTGTGCAACATCAACGAGCCCGCCAAACTGGCTTTCCCACTGCGCCAGGGTCTAGTGTGGCGGCGCTACATGAGCGAGCTCGAAGGTGATTTTCTCCCCGGCATCGCCTCCCTCTTCAATGGCGCGCTCATCTCCGCCGAGGCCATGGAGATCATCGGTGTGCCGGACTACCGCCTGTTCATCCGCGGCGATGAGGTGGAGTACCACCGCCGCTTGGTCAACTCGGGCTTAAGCTTCGGCACCGCGCTGACCACGAGCTACCTCCACCCGGATGGCTCCGATGAGTTCAAGCCCATCCTCGGCGGAAAAATGCACACTCAGTACCCGGAAGGCGAGTTCAAGCGCTTCTTCACCTACCGCAACCGCGGCTACCTGCTGTGGCAGCGCGGCATGCGCAAGCTCCTGCCACAGGAGTTCGCGCGCTTTGGCTGGTTCTTCCTTGTCCAGCAGCATGATGTCAAGGGCTTTATGGAGTGGCTGCGCCTGCACAACCGTGGCCGCAAGGAAGACTTCCGCCGCCCCTAAAACCCCGCTTTAGTCCACTTCAAAGGATTTCCGCGTGCTGCGGAAAATGACCCAGCGCTGCACAAGGAAGTTGATAATTGTCGCCGTTCCCTGCGCAATGACGAAAGCCACGGCAAGCGCCCACGAGGAAGGCCAGTCCAGCGTGTGGTCAAAGAAGGGGAATGCCCAGCGATACAGAAGAATATTGATCGCATAGGTCATGGCGTAGGTAGCGATGACAGCCGCAAAGCGACGCTTCGACGCGTTCGCATTGAAGGTCCACCGCCGATTAAGCAAGTACGCCACGAGGGTGCCGACGGAAAAACCGATGGTGCGAGACACCACATCGCCAAACAAGTCCAAGCCGATTTGGAAGAGCCAGGTAATGGAGACGTCGATAACCGCGGCGATTGCTCCCGTAATAGCGAACTTCGCGCCCTGCGCATGCAGGGAATTCGACTGGGAGAGGCGTTCGGCGCGAGTGGGCATAGCAGGGAGTTTACTTGCCCTTGAAAATGAATACGCGCTGAATAGCGAAGTTGGTCACCGTTGCCACGCCCTGCGCGATGACGAAAGCAATGGTGTCTTTGAGGGCACCCTCAAAGCCCACGCTAATAAGAGGAGCGTTGAGCACCCAGTAGAGGAAGTTCTGCACCGCGAAGGTGGATAGATAAAGCATGCCCACTGCACCGGCGGTACGGCCGGAAACCTGTGCGCCAAAGGTCCACCGAGCATTAGCCACGTAGGCTGCGATGGTGCCAAAGACCCAGCCGATGGCCTTGGCAAGCGAACGGTGCAGGCCGAGATAAGTAAGGAATAAGGTGAGGCCATAATCAATGGCTGCGGTGAAGACACCGACGGAGACGAAGCGGAAAAGCTGCGTCTTCAGAGTGGAGTCACCAGTCGAGGTTGGTTTAGTCACGGCGGAATACTCTACCCGCGTACCAGGGCACGGTAAATGTCCAAGCGATCCACCGGCGCGGCGGCATTAACGCCATAGGCTCCTAAGGACGCCAAGACGTCAAGGGATGCAGAGCACAAGTCACGGATCTCAGGGCCGCGAAGCTCCTCGCCATCATCATCGACCCAGCCCAGCGCCGCCATCGACGTTTCCACAACGGAATCCGTCAGCTCACGGCCACCCATACAGGACAGTGCCAGAGCCATAGACCAGAAGGCATCCTTGCCCTCGTTGGTGACCTCTCGTGGCAACGTGCGCAATTGGCTAAGTGTGGAGGCATCGACGGTTATGTCGCGATGCAGGTCTAGCGCTTGGAGGAGCGGGACGAAGTCGTAGAGCCGGGTGCGCTCAATGAGCGCACGGACAGGGGCGACGACCAACTCGAGGACCTCGTCGATGGTTTCTTGACCCGTGAGTTCCGCATTAACAGCGGTGAGATCAAACGGCGTGTGGAAAGAACCAGAGCCGCCCACGCAGAGCGCCTCAGGGGTGCCGCCATCGCGCGGGTAGGTCTCGACCACAACAACCTCGAAATCCCACAACCCCCAGGCATAATCCATTTGCTCACCTTCGCGGCGAAGGAATTCGCGCACGGTGTGATGCGGATCAATGCGCTCGCCGCGGGCGTCGTGGTGCTCGAAGAAGTGCCACGGTGAATCTTCTTCCGGCAGGCCGAAGCAAACCTCGAGAATGTGGTGAAGCTCGTTGAGCGTCAGCGCGTCAGAGAAACCAATCTGGCGGTGCACTTCAGCGTCCGCGCGGACGTTGGAGACCTGGCAGAGCAAGGTACGAGCGGCATCGCCACGATCGGCGCGGACCTGCGCCAGATCTGTGACCTTTGAGCTCATGGGCCCCACCATACGCATTTTTAGTTGCGGGCGGCGTTCTCGCGCGCCTCCAGCTCGCTCAGAACGAAGACGAGCGCAGCACCGATGGCGCCCCACACAGTCCATGGCTTGGACACTCCGCGGCGGCGAATGAAGCCCACGAGGCTCTGCTGAGTCTTGATGGAAAGCCAGCCGCCAAGCACCAGAATGCCGAAGGCAACTGGGATGGCCCACACGGGGACGTCGGGAGTCTCCGGCTCCGGCTGGTCCTCGTGGCTCTCCGCGTTGACGTAGGCTACGAGCGCACCGAATCCGAGGAAAGACAACACGTAGGCGCAGACCAGGGTGGTCTTATTCTTGATCCAGTCGGGGAACGCCGTCATGATGCCGACGGCTACGGCCTGGGTGATACGGCCGGGCAAGGTGTCATCCAGCGCATAATAATCGGTCTTGGGTGAAGTCATACCGCCCCACTTTAGGCGGACGGTAGGCTACCGTGCATGTACTCCTCCAAGAAAGAGCACCTCACCCCGGCGCAGCGCGCGGCTCACGACGACCGCGCTGAGGACGATAAGCGCCACGGCCACTTTCTGGCCACCGAGCACACCGCATTGCCTCTCGACGGTTTCATGACCAGGCTCATCGCCGAAGAGCTGCCAATCCTCGATTCTGCCTCGCGGACGCGAGTATACGAGATCCTCCGCGAGTATGAGGGACCGGAGATTACGAGCCAAAAGGAACTGCCAAAGGAGATCCAAGACATCATGGATCTGTACTAAGGCCGTACTCTTAGTACCCTTAACCCGCACTAAAGCAGACACAACCGGACAGTACGGCTGTCCGGTTAGTTTTGTATGTGTACCTAATCTCACGTTTTCCCTCACGCCATATGCCTCTGTTGCTATGTAGGGTGGATAATCGACCCATCACATCGAGTCAAAAGAAGAAGAGATGGAACTGCATACTACTGAGAAGTCCCTGTACGGTTGGGGCCGCACTGCGCCGTCGACCGCTCACGTCTTGTCCACTCCAGACGTCGACGTCATCAAAACTGCCGTTGCCCAGGTTGCTGAAGACAACGCCGATAAACCATCCCACCTGCGCCGCGGTGTTATCGCCCGCGGCATGGGCCGCTCCTACGGTGACCCCGCCCAGAACGGCGGCGGCCTCGTCATCGATATGCAGCCCCTCAACAACATCCACTCCATCGATCCGGAGTCGGGCATCGTCGACGTTGACGGTGGCGTCACCTTGGACCAGCTCATGAAGGCCGCCCTTCCCTACGGCCTGTGGGTCCCAGTCCTGCCGGGTACCCGCCAGGTCACCATCGGTGGCGCCATTGGCCCAGATATTCACGGTAAGAACCACCACTCTGCAGGTTCCTTCGGTAACCACGTCGTCTCCATGGAGCTGCTCGTGGCCGATGGCCGCGTCCTGCACCTGACCCCGGAAGGCTCAGATGAGGATCCGGAAGGCGAGCTCTTCTGGGCCACCGTCGGTGGCATGGGCCTGACCGGCATCATCCTCCGCGCCAAGATCAAGATGACCAAGACGGAGACCGCCTACTTCATCGCGGATACCGACCGCACAAGCAATCTTGATGAGACCGTAGCCTTCCACTCCGATGGTTCGGAGCACAACTACACGTACTCCTCCGCGTGGTTCGACGTCATCTCCCCAGAGCCGAAGCTGGGCCGCTCCACCATTTCCCGTGGCTCCTTGGCCACGCTGGCACAGCTGGAAGAGCTCGCCCCGAAGCTGGCGAAGGATCCGCTGAAGTTCAACGCCCCGCAGCTCATGACTGTTCCGGATATCTTCCCGAACTTCACCATGAACAAGCTATCCCTCATGGCCATCGGTGAGGCGTACTACCTCATGGGGTCCCCGGCGCGTAACCAGGTCAAGAACCTCACGCAGTTCTACCAGCCGCTGGATCTCATCGGCGAGTGGAACCGTGGCTACGGATCCAACGGCTTCCTGCAGTACCAGTTTGTGGTGCCGACCGACGCCGTCGAGCCCTTCAAGGACATCATCCGCGACATGCAGAAGTCCGGTCACTACTCTGCCCTGAACGTGTTTAAGCTTTTCGGCCCGGGTAACAAGGCTCCGCTGTCTTACCCGATGCCGGGCTGGAACGTCTGCGTGGACTTCCCCATTAAGCCGGGCCTGGGCGCTTTCCTCGACGATCTGGATAACCGCGTCATGGAGTTTGGCGGCCGCCTCTACTTGGCCAAGGAGTCCCGCACCTCGGCGGAGAAGTTCCATAAGATGTACCCAGGCATGGAAGGCTGGCTCAAGACCCGCAACGAGATTGACCCGACCGGCGTCTTTGCCTCCGATATGTCCCGCCGCCTCGAGCTGCACTAGAAAGGAACCACCTCATGCTGAATGCAGTAGGCCAAGCACAACACATCCTCCTTCTCGGCGGAACCTCCGAAATCGGCTTGGGCATCGTCGAGGAATTCCTCGAGCGCGGCCCAGCCAAGGTCACTCTGGCGGCTCGTGCCGACTCACCGCGCATCGCGGATGCCCGCGCAACCATCGAGTCCCGCGGTGGCGACGTCGAGGTCATTGACTTTGACGCGACTGACTTCGAGGGCCACGAGGGCGTCGTCAAGCGCGCGTTTGAGCGTGGCGATGTGGACGTCGCCATCATCGCCTTCGGTACCCTCGGTGACCAGGAAGAACTGTGGCAGGACCAGGCCAAGGCCGTGGCGTCTGCGCAGACCAACTACACCGCACCGGTCTCCCTCGGTGTGCTGTTGGGGCAGAAGTTCAAGGAGCAGGGTCACGGCACCATCGTGGCACTGTCTTCCGTCGCAGGTATGCGCGTGCGCCGCTCCAACTTTGTCTACGGCGCCTCCAAGGCCGGCGTCGATGGCTTCTTCATCAACCTGGGCGAGGCCCTGCGCGGATCCGGTGCCAAGGTGCTCGTGGTCCGCCCGGGCCAGGTGCGTACGAAGATGTCCGCCGACGCTGGTGAGGCACCGCTGACCGTCAACGTCTCTGACGTGGCTAAGGCCACCGTCAAGGCAGTGTTGGATGGCAAGCAGTCCATCTACGTGCACCCGCTCTTCGAGTACGTGTCCTTGGGCTTCAAGTTCATCCCGCAGGCAATCTTCCGAAAGCTGCCGTTCTAAAGTTCCGCTAAGTCCGTGGCGTGTGGGAGACTTGAAGCATGACTGAGTCCTCTGCCATGTCCCCCGCCATGGAATATGACGCTGACCGTCTCTCGCGTCGCGCCAGCCTTGTGGGCATCGCCGCCGCCGCTCTCGGCGGCGGCCTCATCACGCTCCTTGGCTTCTTTGCGTTCAAAACGGTCTCCTTGCCCGCTTTTAGCACCTCTATGGTCACTCGTGCTCTCAGCACGACGGGAACGGTGCTGACCGTCGGACTCGTCGGCGCGCTGTGCGTGTGGTGGCTCTTTGACGAGCACAATGGCACCCAGCGCCCACGCTGGCGCTCGTGGCTCACGATTGCGCTGTGCTACATCTCGCCTGCCCTGCTGACCCTCGCCACCATCGGCCTGCCGCTCTCGGCATCGCGCCTGTGGCTTGATGGCGTCCAG
The DNA here is from genome assembly GCF_016889985.1 of Corynebacterium sp. FDAARGOS 1242. NCBI lineage: Bacteria > Bacillati > Actinomycetota > Actinomycetes > Mycobacteriales > Corynebacteriaceae > Corynebacterium > Corynebacterium sp. FDAARGOS 1242. The sequence continues at coordinate 2,285,271 of NZ_CP069568.1, forward strand.
GTGGACCAAGTCTTTCGTACCCAATTCCTGACCCGTGCCGCTGAGGCCAGCTCCTATGCGGACATGAACTACGAGGGGCTGCCCACGTTCTATCCCTTGGGCTGGTTCTGGATGGGCGGCCGCTTGGCTAATCTTCTCAATATGCCTGGCTGGGAGGTCTACCAGCCGTGGGGACTCATCTCGCTGGCAGTAGCCGGATGCATCCTTGTTCCCCTGTGGCAGCGTTTGGTCAGTTCCCTTCCCGTGGCCACCGCTATCGCGCTGACCACGACCGCGGTGACGCTCACTCTAGGTGCCGAAGAGCCGTACTCCGCGGTCATCGCCATGGGCGTGCCTGCGGTCGCCCTCCTGTGTTCCCGCGCTTTCGACGGCTCCTGGTTCGCAACGCTCGCTATTGCTCTCTACCTGGGTATCTCCGCGTGCTTCTACACGCTGTACACCGGCGCGGTGTCGCTGACTATCGTCACGCTCATCGCCCTCGTCATCTGTGTATCAGAGCGAACCTGGACTCCCCTCGTGCATCTCGCCGCCATCGCCGTCGGTTCCTTGGCCGTAGCGGCCATCGCCTGGACTCCCTATATCCTTGGTGTCCTGCAGGCCACCAGTCCTTTGGAATCCGCCGCGCAGCACTACCTTCCGGAGGAAGGGACCCAGATCCCTGCGCCTTTCCTCTCACTATCGGTCATCGGCATGCTCAGCCTTATTGGACTGGTGTATTTGGTGTTGCGCATCGATGAGCCGGACCTGCGTTCACTGAGCACCGCACTCGTAGGTACTTACCTGTGGACTGTGGCCTCCATGGTCATGACCCTGGCTGGCCACACGTTGTTGGGCTTCCGCCTCGAAATCGTCGTGGTACTTCTCTTCACCACTGCCGGCATCCTCGCGCTCGCGGATGTCCGGTTGATGGGGCTGCCTAGCCTCTACCCAGCACACATGATCGGTACCACGAGCAAGCGAGTCACGCTTGCCTTCGCCATTATCTTGGGCATGGGCGGCGTCTATTATGCCCAGCAGATCCCTGCCACCAACGAATCAGCCCTCGATCATGCCTATACCGACACGGATGGTTACGGCGAGCGCGCGGATCGCTACACCAGCGATTCCGCTGCTAACTATGGCAAGATTCGAGAGTTCATCGACGCTCAGGGCTATGAGGCTAACGACACCGTCGTACTCACCGACGAAAAACTCTTCATGGCCTACAACCCTTACTACGGGTTCAACGCCTTCACCAGCCACTACGCCAACCCGCTCGGTGAGTTCACCACCCGTAACCTGCAGATTGAGGATTGGGCGAAGGGATCCTGGGAGCAGACGCCCGATGAGTTTGCGGCGTCTCTCGATTCCTCGCCCTGGCGCGCACCCGATGTCCTCATCTTCCGCGGTGATGTGGAAGAACCCGGGGACGGATACAAGACGCACTTGGCGGAGGATATCTACCCGAACCAGCCCAACGTGCGCTACCGTGCGGTGTTCTTCAACCCCGAGGTTTTTGAAAAGGGTTGGGAATTAACCCAAATTGGCCCCTTCGTTGTGGCGGCGCGTACATAACAGCATTTCTCAATACGGCGAGGCAGTAACGTACACTGATCGCCGTGTCAGATAGGAAAACCTCAGCCCCGCAGTCGTTGCGGCTCACCGCCATCATCGCCGGTCTCATCGGCTTTCTGTGCTTTGTGGCCACGCCGCTGCTGCCGGTGAACCAGACCCAGTCCTCCTTCGATTGGCCTCAGCAGAACTCCCTGCAGTCCATCAACGCACCACTCATCTCTGTGGCACCGGAGGAGATTGAGGCAGAGATCCCCCTGGCGGCCGTCGATAAGCTCCGCGAAGGCCAAGACCTGCTCTACGGCACCATTCCGCCAGAGTCGAAGAAGGCCTCCAACCGCGGCATGTTCGTCCGCGCCGGCGAGGATGGGCTTTCCGTCACCAGCCTCGACGAGGTGCTGTTCTCACTTACCCCGGAGCAGGTGGCGAAGCTGCCTGACGACGCCACCCTCAGCATCAATGCCACAGAGGACGGCACCACCGTCACCGTGGGCAAGCACACAACCACCTCTGACGAGGACATGCGCCCGCAGGTCACCGGTGTCTACACCGAGATCGACGACACCCCGGAGAACCTCCAGGAACTTGGAAACGACCTGCACATCCACGTGGAGGTTAACTCCCGATTCACGTCCTCGCCCACAGTGCTCAAGCTCATCGCCATGTGGCTGGGCTTGGCAATGGTCGTGGTCAGCCTGGTGTGCCTGTGGCGCATTGACCGCCTCGATGGCAAGCGCCATGGTTTCATGCCGGAGACGTGGAAGCAGATCCGCCCGCTGGATGGCGTCGTGGCCGCCATCCTCGGTTGGTGGTACATCTTCGGTTCCAATACCTCTGACGATGGCTTCATCCTCACCATGGGCCGTGTCTCGGATCACGCGACCTATATGGCGAACTACTACCGCTGGTACGGCGTCCCCGAGGCGCCGTTTGGCGCGCCCTACTATGACCTCGTGGCGTGGCTTTCCCAGCTCTCCAGCGCCTCTATCGTCGTGCGCCTGCCCTCCCTTATTTCGGCGCTGATCATTTGGTTCATCCTTTCACGTGAGATGCTGCCGCGCTTCGGAGCCCGCGTCAACGAGAGGCGCCTGGCACACTGGACCGCCGCGTTCATGTTCCTGGCCTTCTGGTTGCCGTACAACAACGGCATCCGCCCTGAGCCCATCGTGGCGCTCGGCGTTATGGTGACGTGGGCTTCCTTTGAGCGTGCCATTTCCACCCGCCGCCTCCTGCCGGCAGCAGTGGGCACCATCGTTGCGTCCATTACCCTGGCCGCAGGTCCGACGGGCCTGACGGCTGTAGGCATCTTCCTGGTGTGCCTGCCCGCGCTCTTCCGCATCATGGGCGAACGGGCACAGCAGGTGGGATGGCTGGCCCTCATCGCCCCGTTCCTCGCCAGCGGCACCGCTGTCATGGTGGCGGCCTTTGGTGATCAAACCTTGGCCTCGGTTCTCGAGTCCACGCGCGTGCGCTCCCAGGTGGGCCCCTCGCTGCCGTGGTACTCAGAGTTCGTGCGCTACTCCACGCTCTTTGAACCTTCCGTGGACGGCTCGCTCACGCGCCGCTTTGCCATGTTCACCATGCTCTTCTGCTTGGCGCTCATTATTTACGCCTTCATCAAGAACCACCGCGTGGTTGGTGCGGAGGTCGGTCCTACCCAGCGCCTGCTCGCCATCATGGCACTGTCGGCATTCTTCCTCATGTTTACCCCGACGAAGTGGACACACCACTTCGGCATTTATGCAGGCATCGCCGGTGTTATTGCCGCACTTGGCTCCGTGGTTCTTTCCCAGATCGCCATGCGCTCGCCGCGCGCCCGCACCTTCTCTATCGCCGCGGTAATTTTCCTCATGGCGATCTCCCTGGGCGGCTGGAACGCCTGGTGGTACGTCTCCTCCTTCGGCATCCCGTGGTGGGACCGAACCGTGCAGTTCAAGGCCATCGAGGCCAACACGGTGGTGCTGGCCATCGGCATGGTGGTGCTGGCTATTGGCCTCTACCAGTCGCTGGTTCACGATTACCGCAAGAACAAGGCCGAGGCCAACGGCACCCTCGAGGAGTTTGAGAAGGCATCCGCCGCCAAGGTTTCGCGCTGGGCCGGCGTCATGTCCGCTCCGATTGCCGCTGCCTGCATCCTCATCGTGGCCTTCTCCTGTGCCTCCTTTGCCAAGGGCTACGTAGCCCAGGCGGATTCCTACTCAGTGGGCAAGGGCAACCTCGCGTCTCTGCGCGGTAATGTGTGCTCCTTGGCAGATTCCACCCTGGTGGAGACCAACACCAACGATGCCTTCCTCAGCCCAGTCGAGGGCGAGTTCAAGAACTCGCTCGTGAACAAGAAGGAAGACAACTACGGTTTCGGCCCCAACATGATCAAGGAGGATATCGAGCCGGAGAACCTCAACTCGGCGTCGGTAGGCGCCATTGCAAACACCACCGGTGATTCTTCGGCCTCGTCCAACGAGCAGAAAGAGCTCACTGAGACCACGGAGAACGAGGAGAAGGCCGCCGAAGTTACTGACTCCTCCGCGGGTGGTGTGCGCGGCACCTTGGGCGTCAACGGTTCGGAGATGCACCTGCCCTTCAACCTGGATTACACCAAGGTCCCGGTCATGGGTTCCTATTCTGAGTCGCAGCGCTCCTCCGCCACCATCACGACGCAGTGGTACAACCTGCCGGAAGAGTCCGAGAACACCCCGGTCCTGGCGGTGTCTGCCGCAGGCAAGATTTACCACCACGACGTCAACGGCGTGGAGCAAGAAGGTACTGAACTCACCTTGGAATACGGCACTCTCAGAAACGGCAAGGTCACGAACACGGGTGAAGCCGAGCTTTCCGACGTCGGCGCGACGCCGAAATGGCGCAACCTCCGCATCGCCCTCCAGGATCTGCCGGAAGAGGCCAACGTGGTGCGCCTCGTAGCGGTCGATGACTCCACGGATGAGGACGATTGGATGGCCTTTACCCCGCCGCGCGTTCCGGAGCTGGCCACGATTAACTCGCAGTTCGATTCCGGTACCCCGGCTCTCCTGGACTGGTCGGTAGCCTTGCAGTTCCCGTGCCAGCGCACCTTTGACCACTATGCCGGCGTGACGGAGATTCCGCAGTTCCGCATTCTTCCCGACGCCGCCGCACAGACCTCCCTGACGGACTTCCAGTCCTTCTCCGGCGGTGGCGCCATGGCCACGGCGGAGGCAGTGAACTACTCCTACGAGATCCCGAGCTACCTCAACAACGATTGGGCGCGCGATTGGGGCTCCATTGAGAAGTACGAGCTGCGCACGAACTCCCAGGGTGACGCCCCCATCGAGGCGGATATCAACCACGAGGTCATCCAGCGCTCCGGGCTGTGGAAGAACTCGGAGATGAAGATTCGCCCCGAGTGGGAAAAGTAAAGCTAGACGGGCCTAGCTAAGAAGTTGAGGCGGCGGACTTGAGAAAGTCCGCCGTTTCTTTAATGCGCTGACGGGCCACCGTCGGGGTGGAAATTCGGTGCATCGACACGTACTCGGTGGTCTCGGCTCCGGGGATGTCGACGCGCGCGGCAATCTCATCCTGCAGCGCGGTCTGGACAAGGATGCGCGAATACTGGGCGGCCAGCGCCTCCTCGTCGAGGGCGTAGTCGCCACGGATCTCCTCCGGTAGCTTTTCCAGCGCGCCGAAGTCGGGGAAGGTGAGCAGGAGGGCGTCGGCAGGCACGAGCGCCGCTAGTGCGCCGCCGGAGGAATAGCCCCACACCGTGACGTGTTCCGCACCGTGGGAGCGGGAATAATCGACGGCCGCTTGAACGGACTCAACCATGTCCGCCACGGTGTGCTCAGGCGCGAGTGGGTAATCGACGTCAATGATGGTGGTTCCGGATAGCTGCGCTGCCGCGGCCACTTCGGGGCGCCACTGCATCTCCAGTGCCTTGCCGTCTCCGCGCCACCAGCCACCAGAGTGCAGAGACACTGCCCAGCGGCGGCCGTCAGCATCTGACGGTTCAAAGATCGCCCCGACCTCAGAATCTTGGACGCTGACGCCTTCCGTAAACGCCGTCCCCGGCAAGGAATGATCGACCGCAGAGCCCAGGACCATCATCGAGGCCTGCACGATGCGATCTGGCAGCAGGGCACAGTAGCGATCCGCATCCGGCGACCCGCCGCCGGCCCACGGTGGGCGGAAATCCGGTAGCGGGTAGTGCACCTCCATGTAGGAGGAGAGCTGTTCCAGTTGTTCTTCCGGTGTTAGCTGGCGGTCAGTACCGCCGATGGTCCACTCACTCATGGCACCCCAGGGTACTACCAGATAGTGACGCGCTCCTCCGGTGCGATGCCGCCTTCGACGTCGAAGGCCTGGTAGAACTCATCGATGTTCTCCGCGATGATATTGCAGCGGAATTCCGCCGGGGAGTGCGGATCGATGGCGAGGTACTGGGCGGCCATCTCCGGGCGGATAGCGGTGCGCCATACGCGCGCCCAGGCCAGGAAGAAGCGCTGCAGGCCGGTGTACTCGTGCTGCGCCAGTTCCGGTTCAGCGCCTTCGGCCTCAAACGGTGCCACCTGGCCATTGATATCGAGGCCCTTATCGGCGCAGTAGTTCTTGTACGCCACCACAGCGATGCCCAGTCCACCCAGGTCACCGATGTTCTCACCCAAGGTGAAGCTGCCGTTCACGCCGGCAGAGTCGGTACCTTCCAGCACCTTCGGTACCTTGCCCTGATACTGGTCCACGAGCTTGGCGGTGAGCTTCTCAAAGGCGGCGCGGTCCTCCTCGGTCCACCAAGAGTTGAGGTTGCCCTGGCCGTCGTACTGCGAGCCTTGGTCGTCGAAGCCGTGGCCAATCTCGTGGCCGATGACCGCGCCAATCGCGCCGAAATTCTCCGCGGCGTCTGCCTCTGGGTTGTAGAAAGGCGGGCGCAGAATAGCAGCCGGGAAGGTGATGTCATTGACCACCGGGTTGTAGAAGGCGTTGACGGTTTGCGGGGTGGAGAACCACTCATCGCGGTCCGCCGGCTTGCCAATCTTGGCCAGCTCGTAGTCGTGGTTCCACGCGCTACCCGCGCGCACATTCGCCACTAGGTCCGCGCCCTTGGGAGAAAACTCCAAGTCGGAATAATCACGCCACGTGTCCGGGTAGCCGATCTTGGCCTTGAACTGGGAGAGCTTCTCCAGCGCGCGCTCGCGAGTGGCCGGGGTCATCCACTCCAACTGAGAGATGCGCTCGCGGTAAGCGGCGGTGAGGTAATCCACCAGCTCATCCATCTCGGATTTGGAGGACGGCGGGAAGTGCTTGTCCACGAAGACCTTGCCAATCTCCTGTCCCACCATGTTTTCCGCCAGGCCCACGGCGCGCTTCCAGCGGTCGCGCTGCTCTGTGGCGCCCGAGAGCGCGGTGCCGTAGAACTCGAAGTTCTTACGGCCAATCTCCTCGGTGAGGTAGGGCGCGCGGGAAAGCAGGATGTGCCACGTGGCCCACAGCTGCCAATCTGCCATGCGGCCAGCGGTGAACAGGCCCTCAAGGTGCTCAAAATAAGAAGGCATCATTGCCACCGCGCGGTGCTCCGGCAGTCCCCCACCCTTCAGGATGGCGCGGGTGATGCTGGGCAGCTTGGCGACGTCCACCGGGTTATACGTCTTCACCGCATCGCGCGAGGCCACCACGTCCCAGTGGCCGGCCGCAAGCTCCTTTTCTAGGGCCACGATACGGGTCGCTGCGGTTTCTGCACCGAGGCCAAACAGGCGAGCCGGGTCGAGGAAACCCAGCATGGCGGCCATGTGCTTTTCATAGGCGGCAAGGACCTCAGCGTGGGCCTCCTCGCGGTAATAGGCCTCATCAGGCAGGCCGAGGCCGGACTGAATGATGTAGGCCACCGCATCTTCAGAGTTCGAGTCCTTTTCGACCCAGAACGTCACCGGCGCACCCACGCCTTCGCGCTCAAGCACACCGAGGTTGTGGGCAAGCTCCTCGGGGTCAGCGGCGACTAGCTTGTCTAGGTCAGCTGCCAGAGTATCGGTACCCGCAGCATTGACTCCCTCCGTGTCCATATGGGAGGCGTAGAGGGTTCCTGGGCAGCCAGAATCCTCCTTGACGATGTCATGGACAAGCTCTTCGGCTTCATCGCGTAGTGCGTGGAATGTTCCGTCTACTCCGCGGTCATCTGGGATGACGTGGGATTCAACCCACGGGCCGTTAACAAATTGGTACAGATCCTTCATGCACGCCACTCTATGTCAGAAGCACACGTTAGTGTGGTGCGCATGACTTCTTATCGTTTTCCGCCGGCGAAGATGACGGGACCTTTCTTCGCCGTGCTCGGGGCAACCCTCCTTGTCCTTGGTTCGCCCGCTGTACTGAGCTTGGCCTTGCCCGAGCGCGAACCTGAGATGGAAGAGGTGGTGCTCGATGACCCTGACTGGCGCCAGCCCATCGACGGTCTGAAATGCAGCGTGAACCATGATTCCATGGCCAACCAGGCCTGGGACTGCGGCGATACCTTGGTCGAGGCCTATGTCACCGAAGGCGTCGAGGACGATGAACTCGCTCTGCGCCGCGCCGTGCGTGCCACCAATTTCGAGGGCATGCCGCGGGAAGAGGACGTTAAAGATGTCGGGGGCATTCTTACCCTTGAAAAAGATGGCTTCATTCCGGTCTTCGCCTTCAGCGTGGCCAAAGGCGATCTCAATTATCAAATCGTGTTCTCCGATGGTGACCCGACCGACCTTGCCCAGCAGTTTATGGAGGCTTTCCGATGAGCAAGGTTTTCCGAATCACCCTGTGGATCATCATTGGTCTGTGCCTACCTATTTCCCTGTTTAACCTGCTCGGCATTTTCTTCGTGGCTCCGCTGCCGGGCCTCGTAAGTCTCATCATCGGCTTCGCCTTCTTGGCGCTGGGCCTGTTCCTGTGGAGTCGCAGTCCGATGTGGGCAAGACCGGGGAAAGGGTGGGCGTCGGCAAGCGTGCTCTGGGGCGCTGGTGCTGCCGTGACCTTAGCGCTGCTGTCAGCGACCCCACTGACCGACCTCTCCGTGGGCCTAGGCTGGGAGGAATCCATGATGTCCTGGGGTGGTGCCTACCCGGAGGAATTTGCTAAGGCCCTCGGCGTGGTCTTCGTCCTCCTCAGCTTCCGCCAGCTCAACCGGCCCTGGCACGGCTTCATCGTCGGCGCGCTCGTCGGCTGGGGTTTCGAGGTCCTAGAAAACTGCCTATACTCCGCCATGGGTGCCTTGATGCACCACTCGTCGGACTGGATAGGCATGTTCCAGATGTGGGGCCTGCGCCTTGTGGCCGGGCCATGCCTGCACATGTGCTTCACGGCCATCGCCGGTTTTGGCATTGGCTGGGCCATCTACGCCGCACATAAGCCCTGGTGGTGGCGCCTCGGCATCGGCGTGGGCGCGCTGTTTTTCTCCTTCTGCCTCCACTTTGCGTGGAACTACATGTGGGATGAGACCTGGCAGCTGATTACGCAGTATGTCCTCGTGGCGCTCATCATGTACCCGACGGTCATCTACCTGGGCATCCGCGCCCACCGGCTGGCCAAGAACGATGACACCTATTCACACTCGCCGGGCTCCGCAAGCTTGCGATGAGCTTTGAACAAGAAAAATTTCAGGAACAGAAAGGAAGACGAAAGAAGACACGCCTTTTTACGCCCAAGTACTGATCCGCCTTTAGGCGATGAATCTAACGGTTTTTCGGCCCTAATCACAGGTATGATGATCCCCAGCAAAGGCCAAGACCTGACCTCGGTCAGGTGAACACCAGATTTCCAGTCCGAGTCTACTAAAAGTAGATAAACCTCACCGAAGGTCAAGTCTTAACCAGTAAGGGAAGAGTTTAGATGCGGATTTCTTCATCTCCCTTCGGGGGCATTAAGTAGGAACAAATTAGAGCAGCCACAGCGCATACTAGGCCCACCACCAAAGCCGCACGATAGCCGTTAATCACTTCACCTGATGACAATGACTTCGAAACCATCGAAGCCATGATTCCAGTTCCGACACCGGCCCCCAAATTGAAAGCAGCTGAGGTGAGCCCCGGAAGGACTCCCGGTCGTTCTTCTGACGCATATAGGACACCAGTTGTATTCAGCGTGGTATTCGTCCCAGCTACATATGTGGCGCCCATTAAGAAAGAAAGGGCGAAAAGTGCCCACTCATTGGCTAAACCAAAAAGCCACATGCAGAGAATTAGAATGACAGAACCGAACAATCCCAATCTCAGAACCCTACGATAGCCAACCGTAGGAGCTATCTTTCCGACTAGCGGTGAAAGTGCCCATCCAAGTAAGGAGAAGGGCATTAGGTACAGCAACGCTGATTTCGTGCCCGACATCGCAAATCCAGATTCATCCTGGGAGAAGGCAGGAACAATATAAAGAAGCGTCGAAAATGCAGATGCTAAAGCAAAGAACGTAGTTCCCAGCTGGCCCCATGTAGTTCGAGATTTCATCTCCTGAATGCTTACTAGCGGCACCTCGGCATGCTTCTCTTGGAAATAAAAACCCACCGAGAACACGAACGCTGCAGCGACAAAAAGGATGGTCCAGAAACTAGTCCAACCGGTGGCTGAAAATCCGAGAGTCAGTGCCATATTCGCACACCAAAGAGAGCCGGTGAGAGTCAAAGCACCCAGCCAATCCATGCCCCCCGCGCCCTCAACTCGAGTATCAGGAACGGTTACAAGAACTAATAAGAGCGCGAGAATCGCAACAGTAAGTATGACCCATACGATACCTTTATAACCCCAAGTATCGACGATTAGTCCACCGATTAGCGTATCAACGCCACCAACTCCGGCATTCATCGCTGCAACGATACCGATGTACAGGCCATACTTTTTTGGATCTAGCATAGCGTGCAACGTTAAATTACTAAGGGCAAATGTAGCACCGACAAATCCCTGCAAAGCACGGCCAAAAATAAGTGCCGCCGGACTACTCGTAAACAGAACAATCAGAGTTCCGATCAGCATTACCGAAACAGAAACAACGAGAATCCTTTTCCTACCCACCAAGTCCGAGAAAGGGGGAAGAAAAATTGCTAGGGCAGCTGCTACGGCAAGGAATACGGTAGAACTCCAGCCAATCACTCCAACATTTGTATCAAGCTCGGCTGCCATATCCGAGACTGCCGGCGACAGCATCGTTGCATTCAGCTGGAAGCTAGCAACTACCAATATCAATGAGACTAGAACGAGAACCGGACGCGCAGGCTTTCCTCTTACATCGTCAACCACTGTACGAACAAGGTTCTGAGTCTCCATGTCACTGCACCCACATTTCCTGATTTGGTTCTGTTTCAGTCGTCAAAACCTGATCCAGAAGGCTAAAGAAGGCATGATGGTCCACCTTCTCGATGACAGTAGCGTTAGGTTCCAAGTCAAACTTCGACCAAGCCATCGCGGCATATCCCCTTGTTAAAGGTGAACCCGTTTCGACATCCACCCGGTAACGCTGTGATTCCTTAACCATTTCCGGGTACAAAAAGTAGCCAGAGTCATGGAATCTGGGTGTGTGGACCCGTCGATACCGACAGACTCATTAAAGGATAGAGTCGTGTCGCACACAGCTTTGAAGAATTTCGCGACCGCAGTACCTTTATTAGCTTTTTGGTTGTATATTTCTCGCGAAATTGTGGCGTCTTTTAATGTGACAGGATCCCAAGGGAGTATGACGACATCTTCGAAGCCTGCGTTGAGAACTATACTCGCCGCTTCTGGATCAACGTAGAAGTTAAACTCCGCAGACGCAGTAATGTTTCCACGTCCATTATTTGATCCGCCCATAATATAGAGCGACTTAACATTTCTTACGAAATCTCGATCTTTAACCACAGCAGTAGCAATGTTCGTCAAAGGACCAATCGCTACTACCGAAACTTGACCTGGACGCTCAGACGTGATTCGCAGAAGTGCGTCGACCGCATGCTCAGCCTCTACTCGGCAATTCGAAAAGTCCATCGTAAGGCCTCCGGTGCCATCACCATGGACATTTTCAGCCGATGCCCATGGCTGTAGCATGGGCTGGGAACACCCGACATGTACTGGAACCTCGTTTTCTTTTCCGGCACAATTAAGCGTCAGATGAGCATTTTTGACTTGTCGCTCAAACCCCACGTTCCCTGCAACCATCGTGATGGCTTCCAACGAAGCAACCTTATCTAAAAGGCCTAATAGTATGGCAACACAGTCGTCTTGTGCCGTATCAGTGTCGAGAATAAATGGTTTCTTGTCCATTCTCGCTACCCCATTCAGTAACTGTTAGCGCCATTGTCAGCGCCGCTTACGATTGCGATCGAATTTGAAGAACCTACAAGGGATGCTCCAGCCTTTAGCAGTTCAAGCGCATGCTCGAATGTCGAAATTCCACCCGACCCTTTGACTTGAATCCCCTCGGGCGCAAGTTCTTTCAAGAATTTTATGGACTCAACACTCGCCTTCTCGACAGCGCCGGAAGAGGCATTTTTCAATACTTTCGCACCTGCCTCAATAGCCAGCTCTACAGCTATTTTACGTTCCTCTATCGAGAGCAATGGAAGCTCGAGCATGACTTTGACAGGAACGCCGGCTTCGACCACTCCGGCAATATCATCCCGGAACTTTTTATATTCTTTATCTTTCAACCATCCGATTTGCACACCAATGTCGATTTGTGTGGCACCTAGGCGTACAAGTTCCTCAGCCTCAGCAGCCTTGCCCCTTGAAGTCATCACTCCGGTAGTAGGGAAGTCTAGAGCGGAGGCGATTTCTACGCCTGTCCCTCGGAGCACATCGGCCGTGATAGGGACACAGGAGCCTGCTACCATCGCAGCATTGAAGCCAAACTCTGCAGCTTCTTCGGCATGGCGAATAGATTGCTCCCTGGTTGTGCCAATCCCAATTTTTGTGTGTTGAATATAGGGAGCAATCTCTTTAGGTTGCGTGATCATTTCTGGGGTTATGATGTTAGGCATTTTCACTCCTCATTGCCTCGTACTTCATTCTTGCTAGCGAATAGGCTACGGAGTTACTACTCCGTAGCGCTGTTTCAATTGTTCCTTTGTGGGAAGCGCCGTTATCACCCCCTCCTTCTCCACCGTAAAAGCACCATTGTGGACGGCAAATTTAGCTGCATCCTTGGCGCTCACTCCTGCCAACATCGCTGTAGCCAGAGCACCATTGAAAGAATCGCCTGCACCCGTAGTGTCTACGACGCGCTCAGGGATCACGGGAAATATCGTCGTTGCTTCCCCTTTCAGTTCGGATGTCGCGACAAGACACCCTTCCCCGCCGTTTGTCATAACCACATCGATATCAAATGCTTCACTGACTTTTGCCGCAATTACGCTCGACGGTGAATTTTCGGAAATGCAATCCGGCTCAAAATCCCAGAGTAATTGCGCAGCCTCTGTCCTATTTGGCGTTACTACGTCAATGTTTTTCCAGTCCTCTGCCGAAAGCTTGGGCGCTGGGGCTGGATTTAGAATCACTAGGCAACCGTTTTCGCGCCCGAGGGAAATGGCTTCTCGAACTGCTTCTAAAGGAATTTCACATGAAACAAGAACACAATCAGCTTCTCGAAAAGCCTCTTCATGCTGTCGCACATGGGATGCACCATAATCAGCCAGCACTCCATCGGCGATGATGATCCTATTTTCGCCTGATTGGTCCGTCACGATGCAGCCCATCATCGTCGATCCTTCTAATTGATCTACGTGACTACTCTCAATCCCCTCTCGCTCCCACATTGCTTTTGCTTGTTCAGCGAATTTATCGGAGCCTACTGCTGTCAGTAAGCCCACCGAAGACCCCAAGCGCGAAGCAGCGACAGCTTGATTGGACCCCTTACCACCATGCTCTTCACTCATTCGGGCTCCACTTACAGTTTCACCGTCAGCTGGCGCATGCGTGGTGAAGAAACTCAATCCAATACCATATCCTCCCACCACTAGAAGTTTCATAGATTATCCTTTCATCGCGAACGGAACCTTGATGAGACTTATGTCACCTTTAATGGCCATCAAGTCTTGCATCACCATTAGCCTAACATCTAGTGGACATCCATGGACATCTTTTGATAACTTTTCCTGTTTGCGCACGTAGTTTATAGTTGTGCTACTGCCAACAAACGAAAGATTAGAACCTTGCATGCCTCAGAGTTCTCCCCCAGAAGGACTGAAGCCGAGCCGCTGCATACCCAAGTTTCCGACTTTATGCGCACAAGAATTGCCACCGGACAATGGAGCCCTGGGACAAAGCTGCCCTCAGAGCCAACTCTTGCGATTGAGTTGGGTGTTGCGCGGGGAACCCTACGTCGTGCAGTAGATGATTTAACATCCGAAGGAATTTTGTCGCGAGTTCATGGGCGGGGAACTTTCGTCTCGAACCCTCCCATTGAAACCTCTATGACCACGGCCTTTGGAACGATCGCCGATGAGCTTAGGGAACAGAATATCGAATTCACAACGAGCACCATCTCGCATCGAGTCACCACGCTGAGCTCACAGGATTGGCTTAACCGCTTCAATCTCGAACGGCCTTTCCCTGCTTTACAGTTGCAGCGAGTCCGAAGCGATAAAAGGGGTCCCATTGCGTATCTTGAAAATACAGTACTCATTGGTGCCTCGGGAGTAGATCCACAGATTGCAGAATCTGATTTCGATAACATTGCTTTATTCGACAGAATTGAGCATCTACTCGGAAATAGGCTCGGAAAAGGTGAGCGTTTCTTATCGGCTGTTAACTCGAACGCTAGAATTGCTCAGTTGCTGAAGGTGCCGCAAAACACGGCACTACTTCACATGGAACAAAGGACTTACACTTCCACTGATCTAGAGCACCCCGTAGAATTTTCTACGGTTCACATCAATTCCTCCCGTATGCGCGTCCAAGCGTTTGTATCTCGATAAAAAGTTTAAATGGTGGAATAGAATTCTTATCCACTACCCCTACTTGGGTTGCCAAAGTCACACCATGATCTGTTCTGGAAACAACAGAAAAGTTAGCTAATTGTGCTTGGAACAGCCACACTATCCAGACGGCACCAGAGCATTAAACGTTTCGCTGCCAATTGCACGTCTTCGATGAGGAGGGAGCAAGGCGCTTGAGCTCCTCGCAGGCGCGATCCCGCACATCCTGCGGTGTCGGCGGGGCGGGCGGCGCAGGTACGGCCGGCGGTGCGGGGACGTCGACTGCCCCAAGCACATCCGCGGTGAGATCGCCCGGCGAGCCATAGGTATTAGCCGCCACGGTGTAGCCCGGACCAAAGGACGCGGTGGCGTGTACCTGGCGGTCATCTGACCACCCAAATTTCGTCCCTAGAATGCCGGGAATCTGCGCGGTGCCAAAGTCTTGGCGGTAGCCATCTGATGCAGCGGGTGCTGCCGTGGACATGCCCTTCATGATGGGAGCTGCGACCGGATCCGTGGAGATGGCGCCGAGGAAGCGGGCGAGGTCCTCCGTCGACGTCGTAGTCTGGCCCCAATATCCATTGTGATGGGTCTCCCCCAGCTGATATTCGCTAATAATGCCAGGGATAGCCTGGGGGTATGCGCGCTCTAGGTCGCTTGCGGTGCCGTCCTCAGAGAAACGGATCATATTCTCCACGCGGGCTTTGTCCTCCGGTGCACCGTATTTCAGCACCCACATGCCCAGGTACAGCTTGATTAGGGACACAGCGGGACGGGACTCGTGGCTATTAGGCGTGGACGCCACGTTGCCGTCGGCATAGCGGACGGTCATTTGCGTGCGTGGCGGGACTTTTCCTGGGTCAAAGGTAAGTGCCTGGGCAGCCGGCGCCGCGGCAAGAGTCGCGGTGAGGGTGAGCGCGAGGGCTCCAGTTTTTGTCAGCACGAAAACTGAGTCTAGACCTCATCGTGAGGTTTATCCCATGTCAACGAGGAGTACTCCCCCGATGATGAGCGCCACGCCGAGTCCTTTGAGCCACGTAAACGGTTCACGGAAGAGCGCAAAGGAGGCCAGTGCGGTGAGTGCGACACCGCAGGCAGTCCAGATTCCATACGCCACGCCTAGTGGCATACCGTCGCGCAAAGCCAGGGAGAGAAATACATACGAGGACACGTAGGCCACCACGACCCACACAATCCACGCCTTCTGGCCGTGCACAGCCAGCATGCGCAGGCCCAACGTGCCCGCCACTTCAATGAGGATAGCAAGAGCTAGCCAGGTCACGGCTGAACCTCCACGAGCTCGGGCTTCGGCTCACGGCCGCCCATCTCCACGCAGGCCACGCCAGCGATGATGCAGCCCATGCCCACCAGCATGAGGGGTGTGAGCTGCTCGCCGAAGAAAAGCGCGGACAATCCCGCAGTAAGGACCACGCCCGTAGCACCCCAGATTCCGTAGGCCGCGCCCACGTGCATGCCGCAGCGCAGCACCTGGTGCAGCGAGGAAAAGGCTGCAACGTATCCCAGCACTACCACGACGTATACCGCTGGGTGCGCTAGCGCGACCTTGAGGCAGAGCGTGGCGATGACCTCGCTGAGGATGGCGATGCCAAGAAACAACCAGGCGCGCATCACGTGTCCTTTCTTTTATGGGGCGTGCTTGCCGACGCCCCTCAGATCCTCCGCATCCAACCCACACTCCGCAAGGAGCACGCGGTCACCGTTGTGCGGAATCCTTTCCGCATCCCAGTGGTCGTGGGCGGCAGAGGTGTGGGCGCGGCCCGTACTGTTGACCACGCGCCACCAGGGCAGGTCTGCGCCCTTCGACATCACCCAGCCCACGTACCGCGCGCCCACGCCGACCACCTTGGCAATCTCACCGTAGGTGGACACGTTACCGGGCGGAATTCGGCACACGACGGCCCGCACGTCCTCGATACGCCCAGGTGTCGTCATGGTGACGTGTGCTCTCCGGTTAGAGCTCGATGGGCTCGTCGGGGGCGTCCTCGACTTCGCACAGGGTCAGGGTCGCACCGGTTGAATCGGCAATGAGGCACAGGCGGCCGAAGGGAGACTCATAGGGCTCACGAATCACCTCGCCACCATTATCAAGGGCGGCCCTGGCCGCCCGGTCGACATCCCGCACGCCCAGGTAGGTCTGCCAGAAGCTGGGCAGGCCTTCGGCCTTCCAGAAGCCGGCAAAGGCAGCGCCTTCCTCCTCCGCGAGCGCGTACTCTTCATCGCCGCGGATCTCCCAGTCAAAGAGCTCGCCGTAGAAGTCCAGGGCGGACCGGAAGTTCTCGGAAACGGCCAGCTCATGCCACACTGGGGTACCCGGCTCGCCGCCGGCCACGAAGCGGTCCAGCTCCGGCTGCACCAGCCCGAACACGGCGCCGGTGTTATCGAGGACGAGAGCCAAGGGCTCTCCCAAGGCCAAGATCTTTCCACCGAGCTGCTCCACTCGGGCGCAATCAGCTTCCAGATCACGGGAGAGGAAGTAGGTGGCCCAGGTGTCTTGGCCCGGGACTATCTCTGCGACGGGCAGGCCCTGGAGGCGGGCAATGCCATCCTCAAATTCCCAGCCCAACACCGCGGAGTAAAACTTCTCCGACGCCTTCACATCAGAGCTGGCCAAGGTAATCCCGTAGGGCATGCCTACTTCCGCTTCAAAAGCTGGCATTAGAGATTCCTCCACTTCTCCGGGTCGAAATCATCATCGGCGGTGGCTTCATCAAAGTAATCATCGTCCTCGTCCTCGGCGGCAACGCGGACGCAGGTGTCGGTGACGCAGATGACGTCGTCCAGCGCGAGCGTGGCCCCACGCTGCGTGACAACCTCACCGTTGACAGTGACCTGGCCCTGCTCGATGAGCTCTTTGGCCTCGCCGCCGGTGGCGACCAAGGAGGCCAGCTTGAGGAACTGGCCGAGCTTGATGGATTCTCCCCTAATTGAGACGTCTAGCATGCTGACCAGCATACCTAGCCGCCACCGTGGTTAAAGAGCAAGGACCCCGCGAATGCCCTCTGCCAAAATGATCACACCAAGCAGGGCGAACACCACGCCACTGAAGATGTCGACATTGGCTGAGTTCTTCGACATCCACTTCGACACCGCACGAGTGCACAGCGCGACGCCGACAAAAATCATGAGGCTTTCAACAATAAGCACGGAGCCCACTAGGGCGTTGGCGCCAAATCCCATGCCTGGGTCAATAAAATTGGCAAAGATAGCGCCGAAGAAAATGACCACCTTGGGGTTAGAGAGATCACTGACCAGGCCCATGCGGTACGCGGTTCCGAGTTTGATGATCCCGTCCGGGGTAAACCCGCGCGGCTGTGGAGCGCTCTTGTCGGTGCCCACCACGGTCGCGGGCGCCCGACGCTCCTTAATGCCACCGCTAATGGCAGAAAAAGCCATCCACAGCAAATAGCCACCACCAGCAACCTGCAGTGCTACGAGGATGACAGGATGCGCCGAAATCAGCGCGGTCAATCCCGCCAGCGAGGCCACCGTCCACACCACCAAGCCCGTGGTACTGCCGATGGCTGCCCACACTGCCGCGCGCGTGGACCGTGCGCCCAGCCGAATAATCTGCACCACATCCGGTCCCGGCGAGGCCATCGCCGCGAACCACACTCCCATCAAGGCCGCAAGGGCACCCAGTGCCATCTAACACCCCCAAAATCACATGCATTGCTACTAACGCATACCACTATAAGAGGCGTCTCACCTGCAGCGAAACAGGTACTTTAGCTTTGTGTGCGCGGCTTAATCGTCATGGTGTCAATGTTGACATGTTCCGGCAGGGACGCCACCCAGCGCACGGCCTCGGCGATATCCTCCGCGCTGAGGTTGAGTTCGCCGTCGTACACGGCATCAGCGCGCTCTTGGTCACCGCGGAAACGGTTGAGGGAGAACTCCTCCGTGGCTACGCGGCCTGGGTCGAGCTCGGTGACGCGCACCCCGTGTTCCTCGATGCGCAGCGCACGGGAAATCACGCGCACGCCGTGTTTCGCGGCGTTATAACCGGACCCGCCTTCGTATACATTCCAGCCGGCCACGGAACCCATGTTGATGATGAGCCCGGAGTTCTCAGGCGCGGCTTGAAGCCTGGGCAGGAGCGCCTGGATCATGCGCACGGTACCCAGCACATTGACCTCGTACATCCACTGCCAGTCCTCAACAGTGGTCTCCACCAGCGGCTCCAAGCCTTTCGCGCCGCCGGCGTTGTTGACCAGCAGGTCCACGCGGTCCAGGTGGGAGGCGAATTCCGCGACGGACTCGTCCGAGGTCACGTCCAGCACATAAGCCTCGCCACCGATGTCCTTGGCCAGGGCCTCTAGGCGCTCGATGCGGCGTGCGCCGACGACGACATGCCAGCCGTCGGCAGCCAATGCTCGTGCCGAGGCCTCCCCAATTCCTGACGATGCTCCCGTAACGACCGCGACGCGTGCTGTATCTGCCATGCGCTTTAGGATAGGGCTTCTTCCAGCTCCGCGCAGATATTTGTCACAATCTCTGCTTTAAAATCGGCCGGGGTGAAGGTGCCATCTGTCATGTCGGTATTGAGGGAAATATCGAGCTGGGTGCGCAGCTGCGTCATGGAGAAGTTCGCCATGATGAGGCGCCACGCCTCCACCGCACGGATTCCTCCGCTGAAGCTGTAGCCTACGTACGCAATCGGCTTGGCTACCCACTCGGCCCCCAAGGAATCAACGGCGTTCTTGAATGCTCCCGGCACAGAATGGTTGTACTCCGGGGTGACAAAGATATACGCGTCACAGGCATCAACCGCATCGGACCAGGCCTGCACCTTCTCGTCCTCGTAGTTTTTATTGGCCGCCATGGGGATAACAGATGAGGTGAGAATCGGTACATCGAAAGCCTTGAGGTCAATGAGCTCGTAGTCAACGTCGCGACCTTGGGCCAGGTCAGTGACCCATTGGGCGATGGCCAGCCCGGCGCGATCGTCACGGGTAGAGCCAAGAATGATGCCGATTTTTGCCATGGAACGAACCTTCTCTGTAGACGTATCAACTTTCTAAACCAAGCGTACGCCGATATGTCGATGCAATCGACACGTCACCGTGACATGTTTAAAACTTCGGAAAAAATCGACATGTCCGAAAAACTTGTCTATTCTTTTCTCATGGCAACTTATAATCCAGATATTCCCTACAACGATCTTCCTCCCCTCCCTCCCGCAGACGTTGTCGAAACCGTACCTGTGCTTAAGGCCATCATCGACGCCAAGGAAAAGCTCGCTGAGCTGAGAACAGCATGCCAACTTATCCCCAATCCGGAAATCATTACCTCAACGATTCCACTCCGTGAGGCCCGTGCCTCTTCTGAAATCGAAAACATTGTCACCACTAATGACGAACTGTTCCGTGCGGCATGGCACGTCGATGCCGAACCTTCTCCTGCGACTAAGGAGGCTCTTCGCTACAACTCCGCGTTGCATGCAGGCCTATCTTCGCTATCACAGCGTCCGTTATCAGAAAAGACAGCGAAAATTGTCTGTAGCACGCTCTTGGATACCCCGGCCGAGGTGCGTTCCCTACCGGGAACATTCATTGGCAACCCCGTGACTCAGCAGCGGCTCTACACGCCTCCCGAAGGCAGGGAGATTATCGAAGGTCACCTTGCGGCATGGGAGGACTATATCTATTCCAATCATGACGTGGATTCGCTAGTAAAAATGGCGCTCCTTCACTACCAGTTTGAGGCGATTCATCCCTTTTACGATGGCAATGGACGTACAGGACGGATCCTCAATGTCCTCCACCTCATCCAAGAGGAACTCCTTGAGCTTCCAGTCTTGTATCTGTCCGGTTATATCGTCGGCAACAAAGCCGCGTACTACCGCTACCTCAACGCCGTAACGGCCGATGGAGCATGGGAAGACTGGCTTCTCTTCATGATTCGTGGCGTACACGCAGCGGCTGACGACGCCTCCTCGATGATTACCCAACTCCGTGCCATCCAGGAGAACACCGCGCGCGAAATACGTGCCGCAGGTGTGATTGGCCAGCCTCTCGAAATGGCCGAACTGATTCTCATCAAACCCTACGTCCGTATCTCAGACGTGGTAGAGATGGGCGTCGTTAAACGCCAAACCGCGAGCACATGGTTGGCCCACCTAGTTGAGCTAG
Source organism: Corynebacterium sp. FDAARGOS 1242 (assembly GCF_016889985.1). Classification (NCBI taxonomy): domain Bacteria; kingdom Bacillati; phylum Actinomycetota; class Actinomycetes; order Mycobacteriales; family Corynebacteriaceae; genus Corynebacterium; species Corynebacterium sp. FDAARGOS 1242. The sequence continues at coordinate 2,305,842 of NZ_CP069568.1, forward strand.
GCATTCTTGAAGAAATCCAACAGGGTCGCGGGAAGGTGTTCATTCACCGCGCCGCCCTTGATGTTCTCACCCGCGAGTAAGACGAGACAATAGGATTGTTGCCATGACTCACCCCAATGCAGGTTCCTTTGAACGCATGGCCAGCGGGACATGGTTCATGCCCGGCGTCAACGAGGAGGTCAGCGTCGAGCACCATCGCGGATTCCGGTTGGTCAAAGAACTCAACGAGCTGCAGAACACCGATCGCGACCGCGCGCACGACATCCTGCGCGCGCTGCTCTCCCCCGAGTCCGAAGTACCCGGCCTCCACACGCCGCTTAACCTGGAATACGGCCGCAACGTCACGGTCCTGCCTGGCGTCACCGTGGGCAAGAACTGCGTCGTAGGCGCAGGCTCACTGGTGACCCGCGACGTACCGGATAACTCGCTGGTCCTGGGCTCACCAGGGCGCGTGGTGCGCAAGCTGGAAGACAACGAAGATAGGTGGGAGCGCCAGGATCTCCATGTTTGATCTCGCCACCGTCGGCCGCGGCCTGCCCGTCCTGGAGACCATCGATTCGCTTCCTGCTGAGGGCCACGTTGTGGTCCAGGCCCCGCCGGGCACGGGTAAGACCACGCTCGTTCCGCCGGCCCTGGCCAACCAGGCGGCGGGCTGCGGCAAGGTTCTCGTCACCGCGCCGCGTCGCGTGGCGGTACGTGCGGCGGCCAACCGCCTTCAGGAGCTGTCCGGCCAGCGCATCGGCTATGCGGTACGCGGTGATTCCCGCAAGGGCCACGACGTCGAATTCGTCACGCCCGGCGTGCTCCTGCGCCGACTCTTACGTGATCCGGAGCTCGAAGGCGTGGCCGCCGTGGCTATCGACGAGGTCCACGAGCGCCAGCTCGATACCGACTTGGTCCTCGGGATGTGCCTCGAATTGGCCCAGCTCCGTGAGGATTTCCGCGTCATCGCCATGTCCGCGACTGTCGACGCCGCCCGCTTCTCCCAGCTCATGGGAGGCGCGCCGATTCATTCCACAGAGGCGGTGACCTATCCGCTCGACATCTCCTACCAACCACTCCCGGGCCGCGCGGCAGGCGACAGAGAATTCTATCGAGCCGTGGCGAACATCGCGGCCCAACAGCACGAGTCCACCCTGGTCTTCGTGCCCGGCGTGCGCGAGGTCAACCTCGTCTGTGAGGCACTGGCCGGCCATAACGTTTTCCCCCTCCACGGCCGCCAGACCACCCACGAGCAGGACGCCGCGCTCTACACCGCCGAGCAGCGCATCGTCGTGGCTACGTCCATCGCCGAGTCCTCGCTCACCGTGCCGGGCGTGCGCACCGTCATCGACGCCGGTCTTGCACGCGTGCCCAAGCGCGATGCGCAGCGCGGGATGAGTGGGTTGGTGACGGTGTCGACGTCGAAAAGCAGCGCCGATCAACGAGCCGGCCGCGCCGGCCGTGAGGCGCCGGGCGCCGTCATCCGCTGTTATTCACAGGATGACTACCAGCACTTTTCCCCGCACGTCACCCCGGAGATCCTCTCTGCGGACCTCACCCAGGCAGCACTCTTCATGGATTGTTGGGGCGCAGGCCCGGATTTCCCGCTCCTGGATCCCCCGCCCCACGCCGCGCTTGACGACGCCCACCGCACCCTCCGCTCCCTCAACGCCACCGAGGAGCTCGCACTGCTACCGACGCACCCGCGATGGGGAGCTTCCCTGCTCAAACATGGCTCCGGTGCCGCTGACACGATTGCGCGCCTCGATGATTCGGATCCCCAACGACTAGCCCGCCTCGTGCCCGACAAGGGCGCGGTGGACCCGGGCGTGGTCGTAGCCACCGCGTTCCCCGAGTTCGTGGCCAAGCGCGTGGACGAGAAAGAGTACCTGCTCGCGAGTGGCACCCGCGCCCGGGTCCTGGATTCCGCGAACGCAGGCCACGAGTGGCTCGCCGTCGCCGAGGTATCCCTGTCGAATGCCGGCAACGCCATCATCCGCGCGGCGGAGCCCATCGCGGAGAATGACGCCCTCGATATCGTCGGCGTTACCGAGGAGACCCGCGCCTTCCTTGAGGGCTCCAAGGTCCGCGGCGTTCGGGTGCGCGCGGCCGGCGCCATCGTGCTCTCCGAAACCCCAGTCAAGGTCTCCGGCGATGAGGCAGTGGAGGCCCTGCGCCACTCCGGCCAAGGTTTGAACCTGTTCCACTTCAGCGAGAAAGCCCAGAACCTGCGGGAACGTATGCGCCACCTGCGGGCAGCCTACGGCGATCCGTGGCCGGACGTCGAAAGTGCCAGCGCCAGCCTGGAGTGGCTCGAGCCAGAACTACGTGAGCTAGCAGAAGGCCACAAGCCGGACATGTACCCAGCGCTGCAACGCCTCCTGCCCTGGCCCGAGGCTAGCCGCCTCGAAGAGCTCGCACCAGAACGCTTGCCGGTGCCTTCCGGACGCGACGCGCGCATCGATTGGTCCGGCGAGCGCCCCGTGGTCTCCATCAAGTTGCAAGAATGCTTCGGCTTGGCCGAATCCCCCGAATACTGCGGCCACCGCGTACAGTTTCACCTGCTCTCCCCAGCCGGCCGCCCGCTCGCCGTCACCGATGACCTAGCGAGCTTCTGGGCTGGGCCTTATGCCGGCGTGCGCGCCGACATGCGCGGGCGCTATCCCAAGCACCCGTGGCCAGAAGATCCGTGGAACGCGGTGGCTACGGCGAAGACGAAGAACCGAATGTAGAAATCAGCCCCACTGCTGCCAAGACAGGTACACGCTCATCACCACGACGAGTGCGAGAAGCGCATAGCGGATGAGCTTTGCACCGCCGCCAAGCACTGTCCGCGCCCCAAGCTGCGCGCCGATAATATTGGCCACCGCGAGGACGAGGGCCAGCGCCCACACCACGTGGCCGCCCGCGATAAACACCACGAGGGCGCCGACGTTGGTACACGTGTTGACCACCTTCGCCATCGCCGCTGAGGTGAGGAAATTCTGGGAGAAGATGGCGGTAAACGCCATGATGAGGAACATGCCGGTGCCGGGTCCGAAAATGCCGTCGTAGAACGCGATAGCAGCCACAGCGCCCAGTGCTGCCCACGTGCGCCAGCCGCCGCGCAGGCCCTGGCCGTCACCGCTGCCAAAATCCGGGCGAAAGGCCACGAAGATACCAACGGCCACCATGAGCACGATGATGACCGGGCGCATGACGTCCTTGTCCATGAGTGCGGCTGCCACCGCGCCGAGGCCGGAGCACACGAGCGCGATGAGTCCCATGCGAATAAGCTCGCCTTTCGGTGGGCGCACCTTCTTTACTAGGGTAACGGCCGCCGACGCCGTTCCCGACACCGCCGCCACCTTGTTCGTTGCCAGCGCCGTCGCGGGTGCAAGCTGCGGAGCCACGGCCAGAATAAGCGGAATGAGCACGAGCCCGCCGCCGCCAATGACGGCGTCAACCCACCCGGCCACAGCAGCGCCAATGGTGAGAACGGCCCAACCGCTCAATCCAAAGTCCATGCCCACCATTAAACTCGATTGCATGTCAGTTCGTGCGAGGTGGGTCATCGTGGCCCCGGGGTCTGCAGCCCTCGGAGCACTGTTGAGCTACCTTCACGTACCCGCAGCCTGGATCCTCGGTGCCATCGTGGTCTCGGGAGCCATGGCCTTGACGACGGGCAAGGAACTCGCCGTCAATGACCGCTTCTACGCCATGGCCCGTGGCTTCATCGGAATGATGGCCGGTATTCCACTCACTTTGGTCCCCGCCTCCACGCTCATCGGCTTTGTGCCGGCTGCGGTGACGATGTCGTTGATCACCGTGCTCATCGGCATCAGCGGTGGCGTTCTGCTGCACCGCGCCCAGCCGAAGGATATTTCCTGGGAGACGGGTATCTTATCCATGCTGCCGGGTGGCGCCTCGCTCATGCCGGCACTGGCCAGCGAGCTGGGTGCGGACTACCGCTATGTGGCGCTGACCCAATACCTGCGCCTTCTCGCGGTCTCGGTCTCCTTGCCGCTAGTGGTCTCACTCCTGGACGCTCCCGCCGGCAACGGCGTCGACATGAGCATCGACGGCGAGACCACGTGGTGGATTGTGCTGCTGACCATCGCCATTGCGATTCTGGGTGAGCACCTAGGCAAACTCGCTCGCTTACCAGCTGCTGCGGTGTTGGGCCCGCTCATCCTCACCGTCATCGTGGCGCAATTCCTGCCCGCCGGCCACACCTTGGAGCCGCTCTACGTCTTCAAAATTATGGCTTTTATGTCCATCGGCTGGGTCTGCGGCGGCGGACTGTCCGTGCCAGCACTCACGTCCTTTGCCAAGCAGCTGCCCGCCACCATCCTCTTCATCGTCGTGGTCATCGGCGTGTGCGCGCTCACCGCCCTGCCACTCACCGCGTGGCTGGACATCACCTACTTCGAGGCCTACCTCGCCACTTCGCCCGGCGCGCTGGAGACCGTCCTCGCGCTCTCCGCGGAAGGCGGCGCCGGCCCCGCGGTCGTGGCCGTGCAGATCATCCGGCTCATCATCGTGCTCGTCATCGCCGGCTACCTGCCCCAGATCCTGGGGCTATTCCGCAAGCGCCGCTAGGGGAACCACCCACACCCCATCTGGGCGTTGGAAAGCCGGCCCACTCGGAATCACAACTATCAGCGCTGCTGGTGGCGAAGAGAGTTTAGCGGCTACGCGCTTTAGATGTGCCGCCGCAGCATCAACCTCGTTGTGAGAAAGCTTCGCTTCAAACCCTACCCACGAACCGTCTCGGAGCTCCACCACTGCATCAATTTCTTCGCGCCCCTTCATATCCCTCAAGTGGAATACTCCGCGCGCACGCAGCGCCTGCGCATAAACGCGCAGATCGTGGACAAGTTGCGCCTCGAAGAGAATGCCTAGAGTCTCTAAATCCCCAAGCAGTTTGTCTGGCCCCGTTCCCAACAAAGCAGCAGCCAAACCGGGATCGGCTAAGTGACGTTTCGGCATTTGAACCATGGACGTCTTCGAACGAGTACGTGGTGACCACGCCGGCTGGTCCTCAATGAGGAAGAGGCGCGTAGCAAAATCGTGAATGACGTTCACAGTTTCTGCGGCTGGCGTCGAAGTAGCGCTACTGAGTTCTCCAATGCGTTTGCGAATCGCAGCAGCAGTAGCCGGTTGGGCAACCAGTCCGGCATAAGCATGAAGGAACGACTGAAAACGGCGCGGATCGCGTCGTGGTCCGCCGAGTTCGGGATAGTCGTGCTCACTCATTTCTGTCAGATAGGACTCCATCCCTTCCTGCGCGTCGAGCGGATCAAGGTCAAAGAACTCCGGGAAACCACCAGCAACGATCCAACGGGAATAATCAGCCACGGTGGCATCTGTCCCAGCGGTGGGTTCTTGATTGCCCGCAATGATTGAGCCCAGTGAGACGTGCTCGGCACCAAGTCCTCGCTCTGCCAAGCTCAATGTTCGCAGTTGAATGGAACGAATCCGGCCCGCACCAGAATGCCGGGTAGCATCATCATCGGGCGTGGAGGAACCTGTGAGGAGAAACTGCCCTTTGTCCTGCGAGTCATCGACTGCATGGCGCACCTCATTCCAGATAGCTGGGACAACCTGCCACTCATCAATGAGCCGCGGCCGTGCGCCTTCAAGCCCCAATGCCGGTTGCATGCGCGCAAGGTTTGCCTCTGGGGAGTCTCGGTCAAGTTGGATAACAGACTTGGCAAATTGGCGTGCCGTAGAAGTTTTTCCACTCGCGCGGGGGCCTTTAAGAAAGAGGGCACCCGAAACACGGAGCCCTCGTTCGACTTCTGCATCAACGATTCGGGGCAGGTACATACCAAGTACCCTAGCCCGAAAAATGGACAAATCACAGAGTCACTAGTGGATAAATCCAAGAGTCAGGTGTGGATAAATCCAAGAGTCTGGTGCTCGACCTGGGGTTTTAATCCAGAATGGTCTCGCGCAGGATCGACATCGGCACCGAGCCCATCGCTAGGGCCTGGGAGTGGAAGTCACGGACCTCCATGCCCTGCTCCACGGCAGCGTCGCGAGTCTGCTGCCACAGGCGCTGACCCAGCGCGTAAGACGGGGCTTGGCCCGGCCAGCCCAGGTAGCGAGTGACCTCAAAGGAGAGGTTGGCATCATCCATCGCGGTGTTCTCACGCATAAAGGTCTTGACATGGGACTTGTCCCAGACGCCGGACGCGGTGCAATCCGGCAGCGCCTTGCCCAGGTGGAGTCCGATGTCCACGACGACACGGGCGGCGCGGAAGCGTTGGGCGTCGAGAAGCCCCATGCGGAAACCCGGATCATCCATGTAGCCCAGCTCCGCCATGAGCGCCTCCGCATACAGAGCCCAGCCTTCGCCGTGGCCGGAGTTCCACGTCACTGCACGGCGCCACAGGTTCAGGTCCGGCTGGGTCAGCGCGGCACCAATCTGCAGGTGGTGGCCCGGCGCACCTTCATGGTGGACGGTCGTCAGCTCCTGCCAGGTGTGGAACAGCTCCTGACCCGCGGGCACGGACCACCACATGCGGCCCGGGCGGGAGAAGTCATCGGAGGGCGAGGTGTAGAAGATGCCGCCGGTACCGGCCGGATCGATGCAGCACTCGATCTCACGCACTGCCTCCGGGATGTCGAAGGCAGTGCCGTTGAGGTCCTTGATTACGCGGTCCGCGGTGGACTGCATCCATTCCACTAGGGCGTCGGTGCCGTGCAGCTGGTAGCGCTCCTCTTCGTTGAGCTTGCGCATCGCCGCGCGGACTGTCACGTCCGAACCGTACAGCTGGTGGGCAATCTTCTCCTGCTCTGCCTTGATGGAGCGCACCTGTTCCAGGCCCCACTCATAAGCCTCGTCGAGGTCCACCGCATCGCCGACGAAGAGCTTGGAGAAGCGCTCGTAGCGCTCACGGCCCACCGCATCCTGCGACGGGGCCTGCGGCTGCAGCTCGTTGGAGAGCCAGTCGGCGAACTCGCCGAAAGCTTCTTTGGCTTTCATGACCTCAGCAGAATCGGCGTCGAGGCCGAGGTCCTCGAGCATGGAGCCGGCGTCGGCAAGCCGCTCGCTCTGCACGAACACTTCCGAAATCTGACGCTGCGGAGCCACCATGCCTCGCGACGCCGCCTCGATCAGGGACTCCTTGTAGCCGCTTAACGACGCCGGCACCTTCGACAAACGCGAGCGCAACATGTCCAGCTGCTCAGGCGTTTCGCGCGGCATGAGCATGAGCGTGTCGCGGATGGTCTGCACTGGGGAGGCAATGTTGTTGAGGCAGCGGATGTCCTCGCCAGCATGGTGGAGGTCAAGATCCAGGCAGAGACGATCGCGCAAGACCTCAGCAGTAACGTAATCCACCTCGTCGAAGTCATCGTCATCATCAGACTCATCGGTGGTGTCATCGAGTGCATCGAGGTCCGCCAGCATCTCACGCGTACGGTCCGCTACGGCAGAGTAGTACTCAGGTGAGAAATCCTCGAGCTCCCCATCGAAGCCCGGGATGCCCCACGCGGTGGCATTGGTAGGTGTGAGCTGCGCGAGGTCGTGAACGAAGTTATCGCACGACGCGTCCAGCAACGACGGCTGGCGCTCTGCGTTCTGGTCAAAACTCATAAGGGCGAAGTCTAACGAAAAACCTCCCGGTTCGGCCAACCCAGCGGCGGCTTTGTGCCAGGTTGTTAGCTAATTGTTGCCCCACTTGCTGCCGGGATTGCTCCAGGCCCCGAAAGCCTCCAATACAGCGACCGGCGTGGACTCCACCACCAGGGCATCAAGGAAACGCTGTTGGACAAAGCCCTCCTGCACCATTGCGGAGTACATGTGCACGAAAGGCTGCCAAAAGCCCTGCACATCCACCAGGCCCACAGGCCCCTCGATGTTGCCGAGCTGCTGCATGGTGAGGACCTCCGTGAGCTCCTCGAGCGTGCCCACCCCACCCGGCAGGCACACGAAGGCATCCGCGAGCTCCTCCATCCGCGACTTGCGCTGCGCCATAGTGTCCACGACCTCGAGCTGCGTGATGTTTTGATGAGAGAGCTCGACATCAACGAGCTGTTGCGGGATGACCCCAATGACGTGACCGCCGGCCGCCAGGCAGGCATCCGCGACGATGCCCATAAGACCAACGTCACCGCCGCCGTAGACCAAGGTGAGTCCGCGACGTGCAAGCTCCTCCCCCAAGTGGCGCGCAGCCTGCGCATAAGCCTCAGAACGTCCGGCGGCTGAGCCGCAATACACAGCAACAGAATCCATGGGTTTCACTCTATCGCAGCCCGGCTCCTAGACCATGATGTCTACTGGAAGCTAATTTCTATTAGACAATGCGGTCTGTTGAATTTATACTTGACGCCATGATCAAGTCTGGCCCCGTGTTCACCCGCCCTCGAACCCCTGCGGCGAAGTGCCTCCACATCATCCGACTCAACCCCGTTGTAACCCGCAGTGAGCTGGTGGAAGCCACCGGGCTTTCCCAGCCCACCATCACCCGTGCCACCGCTGCGCTGCTGGGTGCCGGACTGATCCGTGAACGCACCGACCTCACGCAGTCCCGCGGCCGTGGCAGGCCTACCGTTCCGTTGGAGGTCGCGGATAATGACTGGATGCTGGCCGGCATCGCGGTGGGTACCGCATTCACGCGCATCGCTTTCTTCGACACCAAGGGCCGTACGCTCTGCGAGGAAGATGTGGCAACGCCCGTGTTCCGTTTGAGTGAGGGCGACGTTATCGAGCACATCATCGCGGGCATGAACCGTCTCATGACAGGCCTCGACCGCCGCTTGGTCTCCGTGGGTGTGACCACGTCCGGCAGTGTGGACGAATCCGGCCGCGTGACGGCGCACAACCTGGGCTGGGACCGCATGGATATTGCTAGCCGCCTGCAGTACCAGTTCGGTGTTCCGGTTGTTGTCTCCTCCGTTATCCCCGCCATCCTCGGCTCGGAGACTCAGTCCACGGAGCTTGGCGCGGAGAAGCCCGTCATGGCGCTCTACGCGGATGACTCTGTGGGCGCGGCGCTCACCGTGGGCGATGAGATTACTTCGCTGGAGCTCACCGCCCCGGATTCCCTGGCCACACAGGCCGTGTTGACGGCGGTAGGTGCGGAGTCCCTTCCGGATGCAGTGCAGGACCCGTCTGCGCGTGCGCTTCTCGACGACCGCGCCCGCTCCCTCGGCACCATCGCCGCCTCCCTCGTGGCTGAGCACGCACCGGACACCCTCGTCGTAGCAGGAGGCGCGTTCTCCGACGACCCGGCCGCTCCGAAGCTCTTTGCGTCTACCGTGCGGCAGAACACCGACCAGGCGTTGGAGCTGCGTATGGTTCCGTCGCCCTCCGAGATTGTCCGCGCCTGCACCCGCGCTGTGGCCCTCGACCCGTTGTTGCGCGTACCGCTTGAGCTGGGCCGCGAGGCAAAGGCCGCCTAAAGTTTTTTCTCTCCGGTTGCGGGGTTTCCTGGGGTGTTTTAGTGTTCTGAGTCATGGGGGATTTAGAGACCTATTTCTCCTACCGCAACTCGGGGATCACGTTGGTGGAGCAAGCGGTAGGAGGCGAGAAACGTTTACGCGCACTCGGCGCTTCGCTAGCTGATGCCACCGAACTAGCACGCCTGAACCACATTTACTTCGGCACCACGAAATTCACGGGTAAACAACGCCAAGCCCGTAGCCGAGCCGCCGAACAAGGCCATGATCTGGCCACACTCAGCCTCATTGAGTCCTACACCAAGAAGCTAAAAAATCAGCTGCACGCGTGGAACTTGCGTGTAAAACTTGCCGGCACGCCCGCCCACAGCATCCCCGCCGTGGCAGCCAAGCGCTTAAAAGAACTCAAGCCTAAACGCGTGCCGAAACCTGGGGTGCGCATGACCTACCGCTCGGAAGGCCCGCACTCACTCACCATTACCGATGACCCCATGACCGTCACCGAAATGCGCGGCGTTCTAGAATCTCTCAACCAGAACAACCTGCTGGAGGCAGCCAAGCACGTCTTCTTCAACAAGTCCCACGGCGGAACCAAACCCGCCGTATTCACCAGCGTGGTCGTAACCTTAGACAAGCTCGACAAGATTATCTCCGGCGACGGTGATGACATCGTCCTGGAGCTCACCAACGGTGCCCGTATGACCGGCACGCAGTTTTTGAACTATAAGTTTGCTGAGATCGGCTACGTCACCCTCATCCACCCCACCATCGGGCCGGTATGGCTGCACCGCATGAAACGCCTAGCCGGGTTCGAGCAGCGCATCATGGCCAGTGCCGAGCACCCGACCTGCGCCAGGAAAGGCTGTAACAAACCGGCTGATAATGCCCACGTGCATCACCTGGTGCCGTGGAACCTGACTTAGGCCACTTTAGTGCGGAAGTTCGCGGCCGGTGATTGCTTGGATGGTGGCGGTGATATCGGGCGGGAGTGGTATGGCGGCGTGGATGGTTTCGCCACCAATGTTGAGTTCAAAGCTGCGGTATTTCTTGAGTGTTCTCACCAGGCGTTTGATGGATTGACCACTGCGGGTCTCCATCAGGTGGGCCACGGCTAGTGCTGCCATCACAATATTGAGATGTGCTGTGATCGAGTCTTGTTTCCTGGCGTAGATTGGGCGTGCTTTCAGGTCTGATTTCGACATCCGAAACGATTTCTCAATGTTAAATAGCCTGCGGTAATGCCCGATAACCTCACTAGCGTCAAGAGCGGTCAGGTCGGTTTCATAACCTTTAATTCCGGCTAGGGCTCGGTGTTTGGCAGCAAGAGCGTAGTTGACCTTCTTGTTCGGGGCGGAAAGATCGATATAGCGGTTACGCTTGATAGCGATATCGCCGTCAACAGCGCGTTTAGCTTTTGCAACTTGCTCTTTGATTCCGCGCAGGCTGCGCCTAGCCCGATCGTGAGAGTACTGGTAATGCGTCACCGTATTCGGGGTTGTGTGTTTGCGCCCATCGCTTGCCGAGGCTTGTGTCCAGATCTGGCCGTGGGTGTAGTCTTCACCGGGGTTTTCCCGCCGCCAGGTTTCAATCACCTCAGGCACGGTGGGGGTTTTCACCGACAAAATGTAGTGCAGACCTGCATCTATCAATGCTTGTTTGTTCGCCGCGGAGAACATGCCTGCATCAGCAACGACGGTGACCTCGTCGAGCTGGTAGGCCTCTTGGAACCGTGTGATCATCGGCAGCATCGTGTGGGTTTCTGCAGAGTTGCCAGCAAACGCGCCCACATGCAATGGAAACCCAGTGGCATCAGTAAGCAGCCCGACAAGGATTTGTGGCTCTACACGGCGCTCTTTGGAAAACCCGGGTTTGCGAAGCTCATCAGGAGTATCGGTTTCAAAGTACAAGGTGGTCACGTCGTACAAGATGAAAGTACCTGGCCCGATACCTGCATGATGGGCCAACGCTTGGGTTAGTATCTCTCCGAACGATTCGGTGGCGAAGGAGGAAAGACGCCTCTGGATGGTGCGGTAGCTTGCGCTGGTGATGCCAACCTCGGCAAGAGTCTCGATGGAATCCAGCTTTGAGCCAGGATTAATCAACCGGGCACGCACCAGATCGCGAAACACCGGATCATCACCGCTTGCTGCAGCAAGACCTAACTCGTTGAAACACGCATCAATACAGTCCAGTAAGTATCCGGCCCGCTGACCGACTACCGGCAGCGGGTTGGAAACGCTGCCTGTTGCCGGTGCGATGTGTTTCACCTCGCCGAAGTCCAATGCCAGTTGGTCACCATCGACGATGCGTTGAGCTTCAGCTCTTAAAAGTGCAAGCTCAGACTCTGAATGCGCTGAGCCGACATGCTTCATCCTTTTCGCACCTTTGCGTTCAGAGAACACCACCTGCACCGCCATCGCCCCAGAAGCGGTCTTGACAGTGCGAATATAAGGACTCACAAAAATCAGACTACTGAACACCCCCGGCACTACCCACTTAGTGCGGAAAAATTCCTACCCACCGACGAAAACCAACAGGTTACAGTGTCAAGAGTGACGTTACTCACCCACCCATGACCTAAGTCAGGGTGGAAAGCAGGCGGGACTACCGACCCGCCGAATCTGACCATGTTGTGTGCCTATCACAACGGCGTCAATGATGACGACCCGGAGAAACCCACCGGGGCCGGCTACGTCTTCCGATTACGCGGAGAGGTGGACTACATCCCGCCCTGGGGAGAACCAATCACTGCCCAGGCGGCTTACCAACAAGCCCAGAACAACCTCCCCCGGCCAGGCTAAACCCCAACACCACACCGCCCACGCGGACGCCCACCACCGGGCCTCCGCGGCGTTGGCGATCCCAGAACTAAAAGCGGACCGAATCGATTCCCGTGAATAGTTGAGCGTGAAGGCCCACGCGCTGCGCGCCCTCAACGAAATCGAGGCGGTCGTCGAAGAAATGGGTGTCCTTGGCTTGGGCGCCGAGGGCATCGACAGCCACGTGATAGGCCTCCGGGTCGGGCTTCGCCACGCCGATATCGCAGCTCAACGTCACGGCGGCACACTCTTCCAACCAAGGCTGCGACGCGCGGACCTTCGCCCCCAACGCCGCGGGAACGTTGGAGAGGATACCAACGCTGTGGCCCTCCCCGATGAACCGCAAGACAAGGTTCACCATCTCTTCGTCGGCCTCCAGCAGGTGCTCCGTATCTAGCTCCACCGCCTGGGAGACATCGAAAGGCGCAAGATCCGTCAGGGCACGAATGCGGCCCCAATACTGCGAATCACTCAGGTGCCCGGCATCATAGGCTGGGCGAAACTCCTCATAGGTGGACCAAAAGTGATCCGGGTTGACCGGGCGGACGTACTCTTCAAGCTCAGCGTGCCCGGCGGGCGTGGCTGAGCGCATGAGCACGCCGTACAGATCGAAGAGCAGAGTGGCCATGCGCCCAGTGTAGCCACACCGCCACCGCACCAGTCAGCGTGCCAACGATGAAGAGCGGCAGCGAGACACTCACGCGGCCCCACGGCAGCGCGCCGAGGGTGGAGATTGCCCCCACCAAGAACAATCCTCCGACGCTAAACAGAGAGCGGCTCAGCGCGGTCGACGCCGCCGCGGCACATACCAACAGGGCCACGCCGAGGAACGGGCCCAACATCAGTGCCAACGCAAAGAAGAAGGTCCCGAGCGCCACGTTCGTTGCCGCCAGCCAGATACCACCCACCAGTGCCATTGCCAGCCCGGCGAGGGCACCGCCTAGAAGCATCAGCCGCGTGTTAGTCATACAAGAAATTCTCCCATCAACCGCGAGGGCTGTGGGAGAATTCGTTCAAACTATATGGCTTCGTTACCGTTCTGCCAGCGAGCTATCGATGCGCAGGAGGCCGGAGCCATCGTTGCCGACCAGCTTCAGCTGGTCGATAACCTCAGACACGCTGGCCTCTTCCTCCACCTGTTCATCGAGGAACCAGTTGATGAGGGGGCGGGAATCGAGATCGCCAGCGGCATCCGCGGTGCGGGCAATCTCCCGGATCTGCTCCGAGACCTTCTGCTCATGCGCGAGGGAGGCCTCGAAGGCATCGAGCGGGGTGGCTGCCTTGACGGAGCCCACCTGGATATCCTCCAGCTCGACGCGGTAGCCACGGTCCAGCAGGTGCTCAGCAAACTTCTGCGCGTGCTCGCGCTCTTCCTCTGCCTGCTTGAAGAACCAATCGCGCATGCCCGGGAAGGACAGATTGTCCATCTCGTAGGCCAGCTGAGTGTAAACCAGGGCCGCGCCGTGCTCGTTGTTGACCTGGGCGTTTAGGAGCGTTTGCAGTTTCTCATCCATGAGAGTCATTCCTTTCGTGCGTTTTGTGTTACCCACAATACAGAAAAACTCCGCCCGCGCCAGCAAGGTAAGCTTTAGCAAATTCGCAAGTCATAACAGTTTTTGGGACAGCTTTACCTAAGCTGCGCCAGCTATTTCCGCAGCCCCTGGCTGAGACGGCGGTAGCGTTGCTCATTCGCCACATCCAGCCCACGGAAGGACACCGTGACCCCGCGCGCAGCGTATTTGCTCTCCACGGAGTCGAGTACCGCCACGGTCGAGGCATCCCAAATATCGGCCCGACTGAAGTCCACGATGACCTCCTTCACCGGCAGGGTGTAATCAAAGGCGTAGACCAGATCGTTGGAAGAGGCGAAGAAGAGCTGGCCGCGCACGGTGTAGACGTTGCCCTCCAGCTCCACCGACACTAGGTGCGCCACGCGGCGCGCAAAGGCCACCGTGGCGGTGAGGACGCCGAGGATGACACCGACGGCCAAGTTATCCGTGGCCAAGGTCCCGATCACCGTCACGAGCATGACGACGGTCTCACTCAACGGCATGCGGCGCAGAGTGCGCACCGAGTGCCAATCCACCGTGTGGAAGGACACCATGAACATGACCGCCACGAGCGCGGCCATAGGAATACGCCCCACCGTATCGCCCAGCACGAGCATGAGGATGAGGAGAAAGACGCCGGCGAGGAACGTCGACAAGCGCGTGCGTGCCTGGGATTCCTTGACGTTGATCATGGTCTGCCCAATCATCGCGCACACGCCCATGCCGCCGATCGCGGCCGCCAGCATATTGCCGATGCCCTGGCCCACGGATTCGCGGGTTTTATCGGAGTGGGTATCCGTGAGGTCGTCGACAAGCTTGGCGGTGAGCAGGGACTCCATGAGTCCCACCAGCGCCACGCCGAGGGCGTAAGGCAGACACAGCATGAGCGTGTCCATCGTCCACGGCACGTCCGGGATAATGAACCCAGGCAGCGACGTAGGCAGCTCGCCCTGGTCCGCCACGTCGGGCACGTCCCAGCCGAACGCCACGGTGAGCACGCTGACCACGAGAATCGCCACGAGCGGGGCGGGCACGGCCGTCGTCACCCGCGGCCACAGCACCATGATGACCAGGCCCAGCGCCACGAGCACATAGACCAGCCACGGCACATTCCACAGGTGGGACAGCTGCGCGGTAAACATGAGGATGCCCAGGGCGTTGACGAATCCCAGCATGACGCTGCGTGGAATGAAACGCATGAGCTTAGCGACGCCCAGCAGCGCCATCACCACCTGCAGAATTCCCGCCATCCAGATGGTGACGAGGACGTAGTGCAGGCCATGCTCATGTGCCAGGGGCGCGATGACCACGGCGACGGATCCCGCCGCGGCCGAGACCATGGCGGGGCGGCCACCGGTGATTGCGATCGACATCGCCATGATGACGGAGGCGAATAGGCCCACCTTGGGGTCAAGGCCGGCGAGGATGGAGAAACTTAAGACTTCCGGAATCAGGGCTAGCGCAACAGCAAGCCCGCCAAACACTTCCTTGCGGAAGCGGGCGGGCGAGGTGAAGGCCGCGCGGAAAGTTCCGGCGGAGGCTTCTGGCATTAATGACCTTCCTTGTAAGAGCCATCGCGCGTGATGACCGGAAGGACGGACCAGGCGAAGTTAATCCACTGGTCGGTCTTCTTCCAGGAAAAGTCCGGCTCGAAGATGGTGGTGGGCTTGGTGTAAATAACGGCGGACTTGACCTCGGAGGCCGTTTGCTCCAGGAGGTTGACCACAAGGTCGAGGGTCTTGCCGGAGTCAGCCACGTCATCGACGACGAGAACCTTCTTGTCCTTGAGCGAGTCCGTATCCAGCTGCGGGTTGAGCAGGATGGGCTCTGGGAGGGTTTCACCGATATCGGTGTAAAACTCCACGTTGATCGCGCCCATTTCCTTCACGCCAATGGCGTAACCGATGGCTCCGGCCGGGATGAGGCCACCACGGGCAACGCCAACGATGAGGTCCGGAAACCAGCCCGAATCCACAATCTCCTGGGACAGGTAGCGGCTAGCCTCGCCGAAGACCTCCCACGTTAGGTTTTCGCGTTCCGGGTTCCACCATTCCGGGGTGCTCATTGTCTAGGTCTCCTTCGCCAGATTTTGTATTTCCCTCAGTTTAATCATCTACCTCAGCGGAACGGAACCTCCGCTACCGTTCGGCGCAACTTGCGGGTGCGCAGGCGTTCCGGATTCTCTGCCAAAGCCTCCACCGCGCGCACCGCGCACATCACGTGCGCCTCCTTGGAATTGGAGTAAAAGGCCTGCGCTTGGGCAGGAAGCTTGGGTACTGCATGCAAAGGCAGATCGGACACGGATAGCAACGTGCCGTACGGGATGCGGTAGCGGTAGCCATTAGCAGCCAGCGTGCAGGATTCCATGTCCACGGCCACGGCGGTGGAGTGGCGCAGCCACTCCCACAAATCGCGGGAGGTGCGCCATTCCCAGTTGCGGTCATCGGTGGAGAGCACCGTTCCGGTGCGCATGAGCGAATTATCTTCGCCGTACACTTCCTCCACCGAGGCTTCCAGCATGCGCTGGATCTCCGGGATGGCGGGAATCGGGTTGCCGGCCGCAACGGTGCCGTCGAGGATATGGTCCTCGCGCTGGTAGGCGTTGCCCAGGATGAGGTCACCAATGCGCATGCGGCCATCGAGGCCCGCGCAATGACCAATCATGATCCACGCCTCCGGGCGCAGCACCGCCAAGCAGTCCGTAATGGTCTTGGCGTTCGAGGGGCCTACGCCGATATTGATCATCGTGATGCCATCGCCACCCGCCGTGATGAGGTCGAAGCGGGGCATCTGGAAGCGCGAGGTGAGGGTGAGCTCGTCGACGTCGAGAAGCACGGCGTCATTAGGATGAATCGTCTCACCTGTCGGCAACACCAGCGCCGTGTAGCGCGAATCCTCCCGCGCCAGCTCCCGCAGGCCAAATTTGACGAACTCCGTGGTGTGCATGGCGTAGTTGGTGAACAGTATGTACTTCTGGACCGAATTCACCTCGATGCCCGTGTAGTGCTCAATGCGGGCGCATGCAATGTCGAAGCGCTGCGGGCCGAAGTGGAAAAGCGGCTTCTCCTTGCCGTGGAAAGCCTTCCACGCGCCGTCGACAATGCCATCGTGCACCGCATCCAAAGTGGGCCGGGGAATCTCTCCACGATTCTCAGGCAAGGGGCCGGCACCCCGGATGTACTCCGGCGGGATGCGCTCATCCGACTGGCCCACGTAGATATCACACGGATAATTGCTGGTCAGCCTGGTGAGCTGCTCTAGTAGGTAGCCGCGGATGAGCCACGGTTTGGAAATAACCGCCGAGTAGCGCCCCTCCTGGTCCACGTAACCGAAGGGCTCGGAACGGTCGATGGGGCTCCATTGACGGACCTGCACGATGATCTTGGGGTAGACCACATGGCGGTAGGCGTCATGGTCCCCGGAGGCCAGCGCTTCGCGCGCCAGTTCGCAGGAGCTTTCATAGAGCTCGCAGAGGCGGTTGACCGCCTCGGTGACGGAGTGGGCATGCTGCAGGTCGGTCATGCCGGCCAGTCTAGTTGGGATACTCCATCTTGGAGGCCTCACCGGCTTCGCGCACGATGTCCAAGGACTCGCGGAACTCCACGAGGTCCACTCCGGACTTGCGGTACTCGTTGAGGATAGTCTCCGGGATGCACACGGCGCGTGGCTTCAGGTCAATGCCCTTCTGAGTGATGGTGACCTTACCGTCCTCGACGGTGGCGAGGCCGGATTCCTCCAATCCCTTCACCAAGCCCTCAAAGGTTCCGGACTCTGGCTGGAGGCGCTTCTCCATGGCTTCCAGGGTCACCGGCTCCTCGCTGTCCCACAGGATCATAAGCATGAGGTACTGCTGGTAGGTGATTCCCAGCTCCTCGAGCAACGGGGCATAAGAACGGATCACCGAACGCGCAGCTCGGTACAGCGAAAAGCACAGCTGGTCTTCAAGATGGAGAGACATGACAGCGAGGATACCCTAATGATTTTTCTTTGCACGACGGCCGCGGCAATCAAACGGTCGGCGTTGATGCCGCCGTTGGCGGTAGTGCACACGGCGTAAACTGTGGCGCCATGTCCACTCCCCCGCTTCCCCTCGGTGCCCGATTGCGTACCCGCGGCGTGTGTGAAGACGACTGGTCCGCGCGCCCCACGGCCGAACGACCCTGGCCTGTCATCCTCATCCACGGAACGTGTGACACCAAAGGCGTGTGGCAGGTCCTCGCCGGTCTGTTGCGTGAGAACGGCTGGGCGGTCTTTGCCCCGGATTATGGCAACCGCGCCACCGGCCCGATTCAGGAATCGACACGTCAGCTGGATGCGTACATCGACGCCGTCCTGACCGTCACCGGGGCAGAACAGGCCATCCTCGTGGGCCATTCTCAGGGCGGGCTACTTGCGCGGTATTGGATGCGGATGCACGATCGTGCGGATCGCGTCCACCACCTGGTGTGTATTAGCTCCCCGAATCACGGGACGACGCAGGGAGGAATCGCCAGTCCCCTTTTCCGCAGCGAGCGCCAAGAAGACGTGGTGCGCTCGCTTATCGACGGCTGGTTTGGCCCCGCCGGCATGCAACAAGTCGCCGGCAGCGACATTGTCGAGGCCACGAACCGCGGCAGCGAGGTCGAAGACGATGTGAGCTACACGTGCATCGCCACGCGATCCGACGCCGTCGTCGTCCCTCCCACCACGTGCTTCCTCAACGGCCAGAAGGTGCGCAACATCTTTATCCAAGACATCGACCGCCGCGCCCTCATTCGGCACGAGGACATGCCCATGGATAAACGGGTGTGCCAGTTGATTTCTGATGACCTCGATCAGCTCGCCGAAGCTAGAGCTTCGGCGAGCTAACGGGCCAGACGGAGCGTTTAAAGGTCGAGGGCGTCGAGAAGCGCATCGAAGGCCGGGCCCACCTGGGTGCGCCACAGGGTATCCACGCGGTCGTCAGCGCGACCGGGCCCACCATTGATGGTGGCCACGCGCTTGCCCTGCTTCTGCGCCTCGAGCACGAAACGGAAGCCACTCATCACTGCCAGTGAGGACCCAGCAACCAGTAGAGACTCGGCGGCCGCCACCATCTCATACGCTGCGTCCTTCTTCGCCGTAGGCACGGGTTCGCCGAAGTACACCACGTCCGGCTTGAGCCGCGGCGAGCCGCAGCGCACACAGCCGGGCATGCGGAACTCCGCGACCGCTTCCTGGCTCAACGCCACGTCGCCATCCGGGTTCACATCCGCCGTGTCCACCACCCAGCGCTCGAGAAATCCCGGGTTGGCCGCGGCCGCGCGGGCATCATAATCCGCTCGCTTTTCCTCGTACTCGCAGCTCAAGCACACCACGTGCTGCATATCGCCGTGCAGGGCAATGAGGTTGCGCTGACCTGCCTCCTCGTGAAGGCCATCAACGTTCTGGGTCACCACACCCGTCAGCAGCCCGGCGCGCTCAAGTTCCACCAGCGCGTAGTGCGTGCGGTTGGGACGTGCGGCCTGCATGACGCGCCAGCCAACGAAGGCGCGGGCCCAATAACGGTGGGAGGCGTCAGGATCATGGAGAAACTCCTGGTACGTCATGGGCCGGTGGCGGCTGAGCGAGCCTTTCGGCCCGCGGTAGTCCGGCACGCCGGATTCCGTTGAGACGCCCGCGCCCGTGAGGACCATGACGTTGCCGTTGCGGAGTTGGCGGGAGACGTCGGCAAGCGCCTGCTCCGGTGGCGTGGGTGACGCGATTTCCGTGACGACGCGCGAAATCGAGCGCAGCGCGGACTGGTGGGCGTGGGCGACGGCGGGATCCATGGCGCCCACTGTAGTTAGCCGAAGGTTTCCTCGTAGATATCCTCCGAGTCGAGCTCACCGTGGCGCGAGCAGCGCGCGCTCCAGCCGTCCGGGCGGACCTGGACCACCATGCGGCGTCCGCACAGCTGGCAATAGCGTGGCACGTCGAGGCCGGCCGCGGCCGCCGGGTGGAGGGGAAAGTTCTCACTGAGCGGCTTGCCGGTGTTGGGGTGGAACTGCGGCTCCTCCCCAGCGAGGACGGCGGCCACAAGCTCCGTCGATTCGCCCTGCGAAGCGGCCATTAGAGGGCCTTGATGGGCAGGTCGATGCGGCCGAGCATGTCGACGTCCTTCTCAATCTGCTTGCCCAGCGTAGTGAGGTAGTTGCCAGCGATGATGGCGTTGATACCGCCCAGCAGGCCCTTCTCTGTACCGTCGTCTCCGAGGGACAGCTCGCGGCCACCGGCAAAGCGCAGCGTTACCGACGGCATGGCTAGGCGGAAGGCGGCCACAGCTCGCAGTGCCTCACCGAGCGGAACCAGCGGGCGATCCGCGAACGGGGTGCCCGGGCGCGGGTCGAGGAAGTTCATCGGCACCTCGCACGGCTCGATCTGGGCCAGCTGGTAGGCGAATTCGGCTCGGTCCTCGAGGGATTCACCCATACCGATGATGCCGCCGGAGCAAACTTCCATACCCACCGCGCGGACGTTGTCGAGAGTCTCCTTGCGCTCTTCCCAGGAGTGGGTCGTGACCACGTTGGGGAAGAAGGACTTAGAGGTCTCCAGGTTGTGGTTGTAGCGCTGGGCGCCCATGTCCTTGAGACGCTGCGCCTGCTCCAGGGTCAGCGTGCCGAGGGACAAGGAGATCTCGATGTCCACTTCATCGAGGATGGCCGGGATAGCTTCCGCGACCTGACTCAAGAGGTTCTCGTCCGGGGACTTCACCGCGGCGACGATGCAGAACTCCGTCGCGCCGGTCTTGGCGGTCTTCTTGGCGGCTTCGACCAACTCAGGGATGTTGAGGCGGGCCGCACGCACGGGGGACTCGAAGAGGCCGGACTGCGAGCAGAAGTGGCAGTCTTCCGGGCAGCCGCCAGTCTTAATGGAGATGATGCCTTCGACGGACACGTCTGGGCCGCACCACTTGAGGCGGGTCTTGTGGGCGATGTCAGCGATCTCTTCCAGCTGCTCATCGGGGATCTGGAGGACCTGAAGGAGTTCCTCTTCGTTGAGGCCAATACCCTGCTCGAGGGCCTTCTCGCGTGCAATATCTACGATGCTCATGGCAGAAACCTTACTTGAACGGCGTTCAAGTTGTGGAAAATCTCCGCCTTTTCCTTCCACGGACTACCCTTGATGGCCATGACTCTCTACGACGACACCCTCGGCCTTCTTCAGGAACTCATCCGCAATGCCTGCGTTAACGATCTCACGCCGGATTCCGGCCACGAGGTCCGCAACGCCGACACCTTGGAGAAGTTTTTCGACGGCACCGCGGTGGAGATTCAGCGCTACGAGTCCCATCCGGGCCGCGTGACCATCGTGGTGACCGTTCCGGGAGACCCCGACAAGGAGCCGCTCACACTTATGGGTCATACGGATGTCGTGCCCGTGGACGAGCCGAAGTGGACCAAGCCGCCTTTCGACGCCGTCATCGAGGATGGCAAGCTGTATGGCCGCGGCGCGGTGGACATGCTTTTTATTACGGCGACGATGGCCGCGGTAACGAGGGACGTCGCCAAGCGCGGCAACCCCGGCGGCACCTTAGCGTTTGTCGGCATGGCTGACGAGGAGGCCCGCGGCGGCCTGGGTTCCATCTGGATGGATAAGCACCATCCTGAGGCCTACTCGGTGCGCAACTGCCTCTCGGAGACCGGCGGCAGCCACCTGCCCGGCGCGCTGGGTTTCAACGTGGGCGAGAAAGGCGCCGGCCAGCGCCGCCTGCACGTACATGGCGATGCTGGTCATGGCTCGACGCCGTTTGGGAAGGACTTTGCCATCGTCAAGATTGGTGAGGTTGCCCGCCGCATCGCCGCGGCTGAGCCGCCCGTGGCGATGGATGAGGTGTGGCAGGGATTCGTCAAGACCTTCCGTTTTGACCCCGCAACGGAAGCAGCGCTTCTCGACGGCTCCGCTACGGCGGCCGATTATGAGAATTTTGGCACCTTGGCCGCCTATGCCCATGCCTTCTCACACACGACGATTGCCCAAACCGTCCTGCGCGCCGGTGGCGCTATCAACGTGCTGCCTTCCCACGCCTATCTAGAGATGGACATTCGCCCCTTCCCTGGCCAGGCCCAGGAGGAGCTCGACGAGTTCCTGCGTGAGGCGCTGGGCGATATGGCCGACGAAGTAGAAATCGAACACCTTATTACGGAGGACGCCACGCAGTCTTCTACCGATACTGAGCTGTGGCGCTGCATTGAGGACACCGCGCACGAGTTCTTCCCCGATAAGAAGGTGCTGCCGGTGTTGGCCACGGGTGGCTCGGATCTGCGCGTGGCGCGACGCCGCGGCGGCAACGCCTATGGCTTTGCGCTGCATGCGGAGGATCGGGACATGGCCAGCGCCAACTCGCAGCTGCACAGCCACGATGAGCACCTCTACCTGGAAGACTTGGATTTGACTGTGAAGGCGTATTCTTCGCTGGTAAATCGCTTCCTGGGGCTCTAGCACTAGCGCAAAAGTGTAAAAGTTGTGGCACAATGTGGCGCATGAGAAACAAGCTTGTCCTGTGTTCCGCTGCTGCAGCCGTTGCCGTCGGCCTTGCTAGCCCTGCTGCCTCGGCCGATATGGTCGATGACTACCTGGCCAAGGTGCCGGCCGGTCAGATCTCCTGCGAGCAGGCCACGAAGTACTACACCAATCCGTCCGACTACAACAGCAAGAAGTCCCAGGCCCTCGCTGCCGCGAACTTCCACCCGCGCGGCGGCGAAATCCGTGACGCCATCGCCCGCGCCGACGAGGCCATCGCTCGCTGCGGCCTCAACGGTGGCAACGGTGGCGGCAATGCTGCCCCCGCGAACAACGGCAGCGGGGACAAGACCGCCCCCACAAATAATAATGGCAACAACCAGGGCGCACCGGCCCACAACAACCAGCCAGCCCCGGCTAACAACAATGGAAACGGTGGCAACAACGGTGGCACGAAGGCCCCGGCCAACAACGCTTTTCCGACGATTCCGGTGACCTTCGGCTCCTTCACCATCTACGTCCCAGACATCGTGGCCTACCTCAAGACCCTCGTCGAGGGCACCCCGCTGGCACCACTTTTGCCTTAAGCAACTAGCGGAAATACGTCCCCGCGTGCAGCGCGCAGCCAATATTGAAGGCATGCCCGCACGCGGGGCATTTATATGCCGAATACTCCGCGAAGGTCATCTGATGGCCGCACGCGCCACACATGACGCACAGCTCGTCTTTCGGCATGGCGCCAAACTCGTGATCGGTGAGCTCCGCATGACACAAGGAACACGCGAACCAACCGGTACAGGTGCTGCACTTGTTGGCGACGACGTCGACAAGCGTGTGCCAGTGCCGGCACCGCCCTTCCGCGTCGATGGCTCCTTGAATCTGTGTCATGAGCGCGTCAAGCCCCACACGATCTGCTCGTGTACGCGCGGATCATGGGGCAGTTTTCCATGCTCAACCGGCACTGACTCCACGTTGGCCACGTCCGCGCCCGGCACTGCAGTCAGTTGCGAGGTCTCATTCGGAGTCACGGTGTTGTCCACGGGCGAGTAAATGGACGTGTAGGTGATACCCGGCGCGGTGTCCGGCAACTGGTTGAGATTCTCCATAAAGTCCGAACCCTGCAGCTGCTGGATGCCGGCACTGGTTCCAACAAAATTGGTCACATCGGGCGCGATTTTTGCCGCCGTGCTTAGGGGCGTTGCTCTGTCGCCCCATGTTGTCCCGTGAAAGTTCGCGCCAATCGTGACCACGCGGCGCACCTCATCGGGTGAACCATAAAGCTGTGCATAAGACTTGGTGTGCAGCCCACCCTGGGAAAAGCCCACGAGGTTTACTTTCTCTGTCCCAGTGACGTCGCGGATGTGCTCGATATGCTGGGCGATTTCACGCCCGGAGGACTCCAAATCCGCAATGCCCTTCATGTAGGGATAGGCGTTCTGGAAGGTGAGGTCATCCGCGCCATAGTCGAAGGCCCACACGCACATGCCCTGCTCGGTGAGCTTTGGGATGAGATCATTCCATTCGGCCGAGTTTGCCGACGTGCCGTGGAGGAGGACTACGGGTTCGGTGACGGGGCCAGTGGGTTGGCAGTCCGGATCATTTATACCCAGGTCCTTTGCAGCTGAGGTTTCCATGGTCTCAGCGTGCGCTGGGATGGGGGCAGCGGTGCCGAGGAGGATGGCGAGGAAAGCGCGCTGCAAGAAGCCGTTTTTCATAAGGAGCGAGCTTAGCGCCTGAATCTGAGCGCTTGCTGTATGGGCGCTATTACCAGGAAGAGAGGTTGCTTAGGCTGCTGCTGCGGTCTTTCTTCGGCTGCTCGGTACGTTGTTCGGAGGGCTTTTCCGCGGGGGCCTGGCGGCGCTCTTGGGCGCGAGCTTGGCGCACGATCTCGGCTTCCGACTCCTCACGGTGGGCGACTGCCTCCTCGTCATAGCTCTCCATGAGCGCGGTGAGCATCCCCACGTAAGGATAGATTTCGCTATGCCACATGCGGCGGCGCGTGCCGTCTGCGCAAGACTCATTCTCTTCACCGCCGGTATGCACCGCAAAGATCGTGGTGTCCTGGTAGAGCGGGGCGCCGGAGTCACCGCTGCAGGAGCGTGAGGAGAACAAGGAGTGCGATCTAAGCAGGTTCTCAAATTCGTGGCCTTCGATTTCGTGCGTTACACCAGTCTCCTCAATGCGGGACACGGCCTCCGAGGAAAACGTGTGGGACCCGCCGAAGCCCACGAGGAGGAGCTTTTCGTTCACACGCAGAGGGCGGGTGGGCAGCTCGAAGGCCTCAGCCTCCATGGGTTCCGCCTTGAGCAAGGCAATGTCTGACTTCTCCGCCACCGGAGTGGAGGCGACAACTTTGGCGCTATCACCGTCTGCCTGGGTAAGGCGCAGGTTGCGGCCCAAGCAGTGGGTAGCGGTGAGCCACCAGTCATTGCCGATGTAGCCGGCCGAGCATTCCCGCGACTCGTTCTGCCATAGTGCGGCAACTCGGTCGTCCTTCGCGGCGACCGTGCTCGTGGCCTGTAGAACGTCACGCGCGCCGGAGTCAACGCCGGGAGCGTGAGTAATGCCGAACATGGACGCTACTGCAGTAAGGACGGAAAGTATGGCTGCGAGAAAACCTGAGAACACAAGGCGTTACTTTATCAGCGGCACCACAGAAGCGCAGCGCGCTACTGCACACCTAGGCGTTCGGCCAGTCCAGTGAGGAAGACATCGACGAAGGTGTCGAAGGAAGCGCCGAGGAAGTTCTCGCCCGCAGTGCCAGAAGGCTGCTGGCCGTCGAGGAAAGCGAGGAGAGTCAAGACGGAAGGGGCACCTTCTGGTGGAACGGGGATGGGGGAATCGGGAACCTCGGTGTGGCCGGGCGTGGGGGCAACCTCCGCCAAGAGGTAGCCGTTGAGCGCGCAGAAGAATGACTGGACGCTAAAGAGCTGCTGCTCGGGAGGGATTCCGGCCTCGTCGAAGACCGTCAACGCCGGCGCGATGTGCGCGATTTCCGCCGGTGTGGAAATCGGACGGGTAGCCACGAGCACGAAGAGATTGGGGTGGCGCAGGGCGAGGGCGCGGTAGGCACCGGCAGCGCTGCGCAGTGCTGCCTCCCAGGTTGGGGACTCCGCGGGGAGGGTGAGTTCGAGGATGAGGTGTTCATGGATGGCGTCGAGAAGCTCGGCCTTGTTGCGCACGTGGTGGTAGAGGGACATCGCCTGCACGCCCAGACGGCCGGCGACGGCACGCATGGACACACCCTCGAGGCCCTTTTCATCACCAATGGCGATGGCTGCCTCGACGATGGCATCGCGCGTAATGATTTGTGACACGTGACCTCCTTCTGGACGGCCGCCGGACTACGATAAAAGGTGAAACTTACGGTGTAAGGGAGAAGGGGCATGAAGCACCCATTTCGCTGGCTGCTTGGCGGCCAAGCCATATCCGCACTCGGTTCCCAGGTTACGTTCATGGCACTGCCGCTCATTGCGGTCACCCTCCTTGATTCTAACCCCCTCCACATGGGCATCCTCGGCGCCTTGGACAACCTGCCCTACCTGCTCTTCGGCCTGTTCGTCGGCTCGCTCGTGGACCGCCGCCGGCGCCGCCCGCTCATGATCGTCTCCGACCTCCTCCGTGCGCTCGCCGTCCTCACGATTCCGCTGGCATTCCTTGTCGGTGGCATCACGTTTACCCACCTGTGCCTTGTCGCTTTCGTCGTTGGCCTGGGCAACCTCGTCTTTGATGTGGCCTGCCAGGCGCAGATGCCGGACATCGTCGGTGAGGACGGCGACCTTGTGCAGGCCAACGGCGCGCTACAGACCACCTCCGGCATCGCCTCACTCACCGCCCCGGGCCTCGTGGGAGTCTTTATCGCCACGGTAGGTGCGCCCCTCGCCATGCTTATCGACGCCTTCTCCTACCTCATCTCCGCCGCCAGCCTCCGCATGATTGGGCCCGATTCCTCTACCGCCACCGCCGACGCCACCGTGTGGGAAGACGTGAAGACCGGCGTGGGCTCCGTCGTTCGCGATAACCGCTTGCTCGGCCTCACCGGCACGGGCGCCGCCGTCTCGCTGGGCATGAACGCGGCTTTCTCGGTTCTCATGGTGTTCCTCGCGCGTGAGCTGCACGTCAGCACCATCGGCATCGGGCTGGTTTTCCTCGCCATCGCTCTTCTCGGCGCCACCGGCGCGCTGACAGCAAACCACCTGGCCAAGGCTGTGGGCGCTGGACGGGTGCTCCTGTGTGGCCCGGTGGTGGCAGCCGTGGGACTGGTGTGCATGGCGCTTGCCGGCCATGTCACGACCCCGCTGCTGCTCATCTACCTTGGGGCAGGCTTGTGCGGCTGGGGCATCATGACCAGCCAAGCTCTTGCTGCCGGCCTGCGCCAAGCCTTTGCCCCTGAAGAAATTCGCGGTCGCGTACTAGGCACGATGCGCTTTGTGGAATGGGGCATCATGCCGGTCGGCGCGCTCCTTGGCGGCTTCGCAGGCCAACTGCTCGGCGTGGCCCCGGCCGTCGCCTTCTCCGGCGCACTCGTAGCCACCGGCTCCGTGTGGGTCCTCACCACCGGCCTGGCGCGCCTACACAGCGTGCCGATTCCCTGACTCGGCCCACGAACAATGACGCTCACGGTAAATAGCGCCAAAAACGTCGGCTTTAACAAGCGCTACGACCGCATCATTGAACTTGCTGCCGTGCGCGCTGACGCATACTTCAATCCCGTCGACTCCTGACACACACTGCTCAACCCTGACACCAACGCCGTGTCCACTACTCGGGGGACACCCCCGCCCACCTCGGCACTCCACCCTGCTGTGGAGGTTACTCGTAGCGAAGCGAGCTGAGCATCCCGGTTTCCATGTGATAGGCGTTATGGCAGTGAAATGCCCACTCACCGGGGTTGTCAGCGATCAGGTCGGCGATCATGGTTTCACCGTGGCGGAGAAGGACGGTGTCCTTGCGTAGTCCGCCGCTGCCGGGCAGCGCCCACGTGTGGCCGTGGATGTGCATGGGATGGGGCATCATGGTCCTGTTGCGCATGACCATCCGCAGGCGCTGGCCCTCCTGCACGGTCGCGGAGGAGGATTGGCCGTCGGTGAGAATGCTCCATTCATACGGCATCATCTGCCCGCCCAGGTCGATGCTGACTTCTCGGTCTGATGTGCCCTCGGGCAGGAGTGCACGGTCTGCTGGTTTCAGGGAGGACAGAAGCAGTCCGGTGGACGACAACTCGGGGAAGTCGACATCGGGGTGGGGGGCCTGGCCGCCGGCGGTGCGGATGACGGCGAAGGCGCGGTCGTCCTTACCCACCGCCAAAGCCGTGAGCGGGAAGATGCCGTCGCCGAGGATGACCTCGACGTCGACACGCTCGCCCATCGACAGGTAGATCGACTCGGTCTCCCTGGGCTGGACAGGGAAGCCGTCGGTGTGGGTGACGGTCATGCGGTGACCACCGAGGGCCACCTTGAAGATGGTGTCACCGCCGGAGTTGATAAACCGCAGGCGGGCCTTGTCGCCCGGGCGAGCCTCGAAGGTCCGGTGAGCACGGGGGATACGTCCGTTGATGAGGTAGTGCGGATACATCACATCGCCGGCATCCCCGCCCAGTACCCGGTCCGGGGTGCCGTGCATCATATGGCCGTGACCTCCAGTTCTCATCCTCCCGTTATGGTCGCCCGAACCCATTCCGGTGAGCTTGTCGAGCTCATCGTCGGGAGTGCCCTGAATGCCATCGACCCAGTCGTCGAGCACGATGGTCCACTCGACGTCCTGGTCCTCAGCGTCTTGCGGGTCACGGATGATCAGTGGGGCGTGGAGGCCGCGATCAAGCTGCAGGCCGGTGTGGGAATGGTAAAAGTAGGTGCCACCGTGGGGGACTTCAAAAACGTAGGAGAAAGACTCGCCAGGTTCAATGGGGTCCTGGGTCATGCCGGGCACACCGTCGGCTGCGTTGTGGAGTGCGATGCCATGCCAGTGGATGGAGGTGCTCTCAGGCAGTTCATTGGTGATATCGACCTGGAGGACGTCGCCGGCGGTGGCCTCAATGGCCGCATCCCCGGTGTCAGAGACGTATCCCCACGTCTTGGCTTCGATGCCGCCGATATCCAGAGAGAGGGGCCGGGCGGTCAGTGTCCGGCGCACCGTCGGCTCACCGAGCGCAGTGGGGGTGGGAGTGGTGCGAAGGGAGGGACCTGGTGCCGAGGTAGCGGGTCCAGGGTCGCTGGTGCAGGCGGCCACGGCCCCGGTGCCGGCGAGGACGAGCCCGCCGAGCAGAAACTGTCGTCGGGAAAACGCGTTCGTCATGATTTAACCTTCCTTGGTACAAGATTTCAGTGACACGGGAGACAGGCGCAGGTGAGGACCCGGCCCTCGTGAGGGCCGTGCCCTCCACCCATTGAAAATATACCCCCAGGGGGTATACTGAAAATATACCCCCTGGGGGGTATACGCTAGAGAGCGGCATCGCCGCACCCCACCGAACCGAAGGAGCTTTCCCATGATCACCTCCCCGCCCCGCCTCTTGCCGATGGCCTCCCACGGCTGCAGCTGTTGCGGGCCTGCCTCACCTTCCGACACCGCCTCCATCCCTGCCGCCGGCGACTCGTCAGCCGGAGGGTCGTCCCCTAGCTACCAGGTCACCGGCCTGACCTGCGGGCACTGCGCGAAAAGCGTGACCCAGGCCCTTCAGGCCCTCCCCCAGGTCGACGACGTCCAGATTGATCTCGCTGCTGGTGGAGTTTCCACCGTCACGGTCACCGGTGTCGCACCTCCGGAGATGGTTCGCCGGGCCATCGAGAACGCCGGCTACACCGTCTTATCCTGATCAGTTTTACCCATCATCTCGACCCCGACCGGGTTGAGTGGAAAGGAACGTCATGAGCACTCCCCACCATTCCGGCGATCACCATGGTGATCACCCCGCTCCGGAAACAGACCACACCTACCACCCGGATCATGCCAGCCACGAACACCACGCAGATGCCGACACCCACGGCCAGGCGATGCCCCACGATCACCCGCACTCCGCCCTGGACGATGACCACCACGTTCATGGTCACGGCGAACACGCCGGACACAGCACCGCAATGTTTCGGGACCGCTTCTGGTGGTCGCTGATTCTGTCCATTCCCGTCGTTACTTTCAGCCCCATGGTCGCCAACCTGCTTGGCTACCACCTCCCGGCATTCCCCGGATCCACCTGGATCCCCCCGGTGCTGGGCACGATCATCTTCGTCTACGGCGGAACGCCTTTCCTCAAGGGCGGATGGAAAGAACTCAAATCCCGCCAACCCGGGATGATGCTCCTGATCGCCATGGCCATCACCGTGGCGTTTGTCGCCTCCTGGGTCACCACTCTGGGGCTGGGCGGTTTTGAGCTGGACTTCTGGTGGGAGCTGGCCCTGCTGGTGACCATCATGCTGCTGGGCCACTGGCTGGAGATGTCCGCTCTCGGGGCCGCGTCCTCCGCGCTTGACGCGCTGGCTGCCCTGCTGCCAGATGAGGCCGAGAAAGTCATCGACGGAACCACCCGCACCGTGGCCATCTCCGAGCTGGTCGTCGACGACGTCGTGCTGGTGAGGGCCGGTGCCCGGGTGCCGGCCGACGGAACCATCCTCGACGGAGCCGCCGAATTCGATGAGGCAATGATCACCGGCGAATCCCGTCCCGTCTTCCGCGACACCGGTGACAAGGTGGTCGCCGGCACCGTGGCCACCGACAACACCGTCCGCATCCGGGTGGAGGCTACCGGCGGGGACACCGCCCTGGCCGGGATCCAACGCATGGTTGCCGACGCCCAGGAGTCCTCCTCCCGGGCCCAGGCCCTGGCGGATCGGGCGGCGGCGTTGTTGTTCTGGTTCGCGCTGATCTCCGCTCTGATCACCGCGGTGGTGTGGACCATTATCGGCAGCCCGGACGATGCCGTGGTGCGCACGGTCACGGTGCTGGTCATCGCCTGCCCGCATGCCCTGGGCCTGGCGATTCCGCTAGTTATTGCGATCTCCAGCGAGCGGGCCGCGAAATCCGGGGTGCTCATCAAGGACCGGATGGCGCTCGAGCGGATGCGCACCATCGACGTGGTGCTCTTCGACAAAACCGGCACCCTGACCGAGGGTGCGCACGCGGTCACCGGTGTCGCGACAGCTGACGGCGTCACCGAGGGCGAGCTGCTGGCCCTGGCCGCCGCCGCAGAGGCCGACAGCGAGCACCCCGTGGCCCGCGCCATCGTGGCGGCCGCGGCCGCCCATCCCGAGGCCTCCCGTCGGCAAATCCGTGCAACTGGTTTCAGCGCCGCCTCCGGCCGGGGGGTCCGGGCCACTGTCGATGGCGCTGAGATCCTCGTGGGCGGGCCGAACATGCTGCGCGAGTTCAACCTCACCACCCCGGCCGAGCTCACCGACACCACCAGCGCCTGGACCGGGCGTGGGGCCGGTGTGCTCCATATTGTCCGCGACGGTCAGATCATCGGTGCGGTGGCCGTCGAGGACAAGATCCGCCCCGAATCCCGCGCCGCCGTGAAAGCCCTGCAGGACCGCGGGGTGAAGGTCGCGATGATCACCGGCGACGCCCAGCAGGTGGCCCAGGCGGTTGGTCAGGACCTAGGCATTGATGAGGTCTTCGCCGAGGTCCTGCCCCAGGACAAAGACACCAAGGTCACGCAGCTGCAGGACCGGGGTTTGAGCGTGGCCATGGTCGGTGACGGTGTCAATGACGCCCCCGCTCTGACCCGCGCGGACGTCGGTATCGCCATCGGTGCCGGCACGGATGTGGCCATGGAATCTGCCGGAGTGGTCCTAGCCAGCGATGACCCGCGGGCAGTGCTGTCGATGATTGAGCTGTCCCAGGCCAGCTACCGCAAGATGATCCAGAACCTGATCTGGGCCTCTGGCTACAACATCCTCGCCGTGCCGCTGGCCGCCGGAGTGCTCGCCTCGATCGGGTTCGTGCTGTCCCCGGCCGTGGGCGCGATCTTGATGTCTGCCTCGACCATCGTGGTGGCCCTGAACGCCCAGCTGTTGCGCCGCATTGATCTGGATCCGGCTCACCTGGCTCCGACCGAGTCGAAGGAGGAACACACCACGCCTACTCCGGCATCCACCGCCGCCCACTGATCCACCACTTTCTCTCCACTGCCCCCATATGACCCTGAAAGGCTCCACCCTGGCGCTGGCCGCCTGCGGTGAGGCCACTGAGTCAGGCAACACCGACGCCACCGCCTCGGCCACCAGCACTGCGACGACTACCGCAGAGACGACCGAGACCACCACGGCGACGACTGAGGCGGACGGGGAGATCTCCGCCGATCACAACGACGCGGACATCATGTGGTGCCTTGAGCTTCCGAGACACGCCCCAGAGAGTCGAATTGCGAGTTTCTGGGGCAACCAAAAACAGAAAATCTCGAGACACCGACCGGAACGATGTCTCGAGACTTCACAGCGTGCCCGGGGCGGTGTCTGGTTCGGAGACATCGTTCCGCATGTCTCATGAGATCGTTCCGGTCCAACCAGCACCAATGTCTCACCACATCGATCCGTTAGAAAACCCGGAAGCTAAAACTGCCCAGAAACGACGAAAAGCGATGTCTCGAGACATCGATCCTCTGCGGCTTTCCGCACCGAAGTGGGGGACTCTGAAATTATGCCTGTGCGAGGCCCAGCGCTGGTACTTCTAGCGCCTTCAGGAGCAGTTCTAGGTGGGTGTCGCTAACACCTAACGACAACTGAGGCCGGAACTAGGTCCCGGCTATTGTGTTGAAAGCCCGCAAACGAGACACGATCTTGGCCCGCACAGCTGCCTGTCCCTCGGAGAACTCGGGACGTTGCGGATACCCGCTGTCGTTCACGGTAGATAAGGGCGAAAAATTTCGAATTTCTGGCCCCTAATTACCGTGAACGACGTCCTGAACGTCGGGTTAAGGGTCAGAAAGTGTGTCTGGGATCGGCGATTTATAGTCACTGTCCAGTGTGATTGTTGAAAGTATAGGCTTCACGACCGTATATCGCTGTCCTTGACGGTAAATCCCCGGTGTTTCTACCTGGATGTGGTAGGCCCTGGTGGTGTGGTGGCTTGATGCCGAAGAATCGACCACGCTGCCACTGCGGCGGCGACATGAAACGCAACGGAACTACCAGCAAAGGAACCACACGATGGCGATGTAAAGCCTGTGGGGCATCAGGCATCAAACGTCGCCCCGACGTCACCAACGCTAGAATTTTTGCGGATTTTATCGAGCATTGCACCACCACAATCTCGCTAACTGCACTGGCTAAACGCAACAATGTAAGCCATTCCACTATGAAGCGCAGATTTACATGGTGCTGGCTTATTGACGTACCGGATCCCACCGTGGCACATACAGGCCGAGTCTATGACCAGATATTTCTCGACGGTACCTACACCGCTGGCGGATGCTTGATTGTAGCTTCCACCCTCGATCATGTTGTTGCTTGGCACTGGTGCAAACACGAAACCGCTCCCGATTACACACGCCTGCTCGAACGCATCCCCGCCCCGTTAATCGCAACGACAGATGGCGGGCAAGGAACAGCAAGTGCAATAAAAACCTGCTGGTCAACAACACATGTGCAGCGTTGCCTCGTCCACGCACAGCGTGTAGTTCGCCGCTATACAACCTCACGTCCGCGCACTGATGCCGGCAAAGCTATCTACACGCTAGCGCTGAAACTCACCCGAGTGCGAACTAAAGAAGAGGTAGCTGACTGGGGTGTATTGCTCCATAACTTCAACACTGTCTACCGCAGGTGGATGGACGAGAGGACCAGGGTTAAAGACCCTGATACAGGAAATTGGACATGGGTATGGACACATTCCAACGTGCGAAAGGCCTACAACAGTCTGAACCATCTATGGCGCCAAGGCATGCTCTTTGTCTACATCAATCAACCTAAAGGCGTCTTAGAACCTGCCCGCATCAAATCTACGACCAACAGTCTTGAAGGCGGGATTAACGCTCGCCTGAAAGAGATTGCGCGTGCTCACCGGGGCAGAACAAATGAACACCAGCGCAAAATGCTGGACTGGTGGCTGTACCTAAAAACAGAACTGCCCGACGATCCACTACGCATCGCCAGACAGTCCCACTGGGGCCAGGACCAACTCGCCAAAGTATCCATCCTGACCCACACCGAGAACCAAGCCGACCACGAAACAGGACGACCAGCCCTCTACGACAACGGTATCGACACCGAGTACACCCACTCAATCGGCATCCAAAAAGGCCAAATCTAACCCCAGCGACACGCCGAGCCAGACACACATTTTGACCCTTAACCCTGAACGTCGGCCTTCCCGAAACGACGACAGCCCCGCACTCTCAACGAGAAAGCGGGGCCGTCACAGCGTGCCCGGGGCGGGACTTGAACCCGCACGTCCTATAAGGACACTGGCACCTGAAGCCAGCGCGTCTGCCAATTCCGCCACCCGGGCAGGGTATTGATGTCTTGGCGACCAGCTAACTTTAGCACGCCGCCCTAATGAATCGACAAATCCGCTGGCAAACCCGAGCTTTTTACTGAATACACAGGGAACTTTGCCGCGCGCGTCTACGTTTAGAGGGGGAAAGACACCTATACTGATCGCTGCTATATCGCTGTATTCCACCATCGCAGTGAGATAGTTCCCTGGAATACTCTTGAAAGGAGGGCGGCACTTCCCCCATGGCATTGCTAGATAAACTCGCCAAGCTGGATTCTTCCCTGCAGCGCGGATTGGACAACGGCATGGCCTTTGTCTTTGGCGGCAAGGTCGTCCCCGCAGAGATTGAAGAGCTGCTCAAGCAGGAGGCGCAGGACAACCTGTCCCGCGGTGATGACGGCAAGCTGTACAGCCCCAACGTCATGACCGTCGGTGTGTCCTCCAAGGACATTGAGAACCTCTCCCAAAATCGGGATATTCCTACGGATCTATCTGATCAACTCACTCGTTTTATTCGCAACAGTGGCTGGTCCCTCGCGGGGCCGGTCATTGTGCGGATTGCGGAGGAGTCGGGCCTGCGTACAGGCCAGCTGCGCGTGTCGTCCTTCCTGGACCACGAGCCCACAGAAGAAACCGGATTCGATGCGATTTTCCACCACGACCATGGTCAGGAGGACTCTATGACCCAGCCGCACAACGCCGATGAGGCCAAAACCACCGCTTTCATGGTGCCGAACCCGAATGAGCCGGCACCAAC
This sequence comes from Corynebacterium sp. FDAARGOS 1242, assembly GCF_016889985.1. NCBI lineage: Bacteria > Bacillati > Actinomycetota > Actinomycetes > Mycobacteriales > Corynebacteriaceae > Corynebacterium > Corynebacterium sp. FDAARGOS 1242. The sequence goes on from NZ_CP069568.1 coordinate 2,340,227, forward strand.
GCCACACGGCCCAGCGGTAACGCTCATGCTGCAGGATGGTTCCTCCCGCGTCTACCACGTGCGCGAAGGCTCCAATATCCTCGGCCGTAGCACTGACGCAGACCTGCGCCTGCCGGATACGGGTGTCTCCCGCCAGCATGCGGAGATCACGTGGAACGGTCAGGACGCGGTGCTCGTTGACCTCCAATCCACCAACGGCACCACGGTCAATGACACCCCGATTGACAACTGGCTGCTGGCTGATGGTGACGTGATTACCCTCGGCCACTCCCACATCGAGGTCCGCATTACGGGCCTTGAGAACCAGAATTATTAAGCCCCACCCCATCTAAAGTAAGGACCGTCCATGGACTCGATCGTGCTGCTGTCGCTGCGCATCGGCCTGCTGGTGTTGTTGTGGCTGTTTATTCTGGTCGCGCTCAACGCTATGCGCCGCGACGCCAATAAGGCGGCCGGCGTGTACCAGGCATCGGCCCCGGTGAAGGGGTCACAGAGGCGTCGAGAAGCGCCGCGTGAAATCGCCATCGTGGAGGGTCCCCTGCGCGGTTCCCACATGGAGCTGGGCACCCTCGAGGACTGTACGATGGGCCGCGCGCAGGACTGTGATTTTGTCACTGGTGATGATTTTTCCTCTGGCCACCACGCTCGTCTGTTCCGTCGGGGCAGCGAGTGGTTTGTGGAGGATTTGGAATCCCGCAACGGCACCTTCGTGGGTGGTGCCCGTATTGACCAGCCGGAACGCGTTGGCGTGGGTTCGGATATCAAACTTGGTCGGACGACCGTGAGGTTGATGGCATGACGTTGAGCCTGAAATTTACTGCAGTGACGGACCGCGGTTTGGTCCGCGACAATAACGAGGATTCTGCCCACGCGGGACCTCACCTGCTGGTGCTTGCCGACGGCATGGGTGGCCACGCCGCCGGCGAAGTCGCGTCCACGACGATGGTGGAGCACATGGCGCCCCTCGAGCGTGATCCGGGCGATAACGACATGCTGGCCCTGCTGGGCGCGGCGGCGGAAGATGCCAACGCGGCAATCCGCGACCATGTGGACGAGCACCCGGAAACCGAAGGTATGGGCACCACGCTGACTGCCATGATGTTCAATGGCTCTCAGTTCGGCGTGTGCCACGTGGGTGATTCCCGCGGCTACCGCCTGCGTGACGGCAAGCTTTCTCAGGTGACAAAAGATGATACCTACGTGCAGTCACTTGTGGATGAGGGCAAGCTCGACCCGGCAGATGTCTCGTCCCACCCGCAAAAGTCTCTGATCCTTAAGGCCTACACCGGCCGCCCGGTGGAGCCGACGCTCTTTACGCTGGATGCCCAGGTGGGCGACCGCATCCTGCTGTGCTCGGATGGACTATCGGATCCGGTGACGGCGTCGACCATCGAGCAGGCGCTGAACCAAGGTTCGGTGGATGAGGCCGCTATTATGCTGCGCGATCTCGCATTGCGTTCAGGCGGTCCGGATAACGTCACCATCGTGGTGGCAGAAGTCGTGGACGCAGAGCTTGACGACGTCTCCCCCATCACCGTCGGCGCCATCCAAGGCGTCGTGCCGGAGCCGACGCACCCGGATTCTTCAGCAAGCCGTGCGGCGAAGCTGATCTCGCCCCCAAAAGCACAAGCCGCTGAGGTACAACCCCGGGAGGTCACCGAGGATGAGCCGCAGCGGCCGCCGCGACGCAGCCGGGTGGGGTGGAAGGTTATCGCCTCCCTCGTCCTTATCTTGGTGATTGTGGTGAGCGGTGGGCTGTGGATGAAGAACCACGTGGCCAACAACTATTACGTGACTACGGATGAGGAGGAGGTCCTCACCATCCAACAAGGCGCGGATTTTGAGGTCTTTGGCCGCTCCCTGCACCACACCTATCAGCATGCGTGCTTGAACAAGGACAATTCACTCAAGCTGAGCACCGGTGACTGCACGGACAAGTATGCGCCGTTTAAGCTCACGGACCTTCCCGAGTCGGAGCGCGCAGCCGTGGGCAACCTGCCCGCAGGCTCCTATGACGACGTGCAGACGCAGCTGACGCGCCTGTCGGAGAAGGCCTTGAAGCCGTGCGCGACCTCTGACGACGTCGCGAAGGATAAGGATAAAAACGCCAAGAAGGATGCGGACAAACCCTTGACGGGCAACTGCCGGGAGGTGAAGTAGGTGAGCAAGCTCTTTTCCCGTGGAACTGAGTTCGGCCTGCTTGTCTTCGCCACGGTAGTTTTCGCCATCACCTTGGTGAGCCTCGAGTTATCCCAAGGCAACGTGCTGACCCTCGACGTGCTCTACCTCATCGGTGGCTTCATCGGAGTCTTCGCTGTAGCGCATCTCTTCCTGTGTTTCTTAGCGCCCTACGCGGACCAGATCATGCTGCCCATCGTCGCGGTGCTCAACGGCACGGGGCTCATTATGCTGCAGCGTCTTGACCTGGCCAGTGGCGGTGAGCTCGCGGTACGGCAGGTGATGTGGACCGTCGTCGGTCTTATTCTGTTTGCGCTGGTACTTGTCCTGTTGAGGGATCACCGCTCGCTGACGCGCTATTCCTATATCTTGGGCGCACTTGGCCTTATCCTCTTGGCGCTGCCGCTGGTATGGCCGCAGCCGCCAGGAGTAGAGGCCCGCATTTGGTTGTGGCTTGGACCCTTTTCGATCCAGCCGGGCGAGTTCTCCAAGATCCTGTTGATCTTGTTCTTCGCCATGCTGCTCACCCAGAAGCGCTCCCTGTTCACGGTGGCGGGCTTTACGTTCCTGGGTCTGTCCCTGCCCCGCCTGCGTGACCTTGCCCCCATCCTCGTGATTTGGGGCATCGCCATTGTCATCATGGGCATCTCCAATGACTTCGGCCCGGCACTGCTGCTGTTTAGCACGGTGCTCGGCATGCTCTTCATGGCCACCAACCGCGTGAGCTGGCTCATCATTGGTGTCATCCTCGTGGGCATCGGCGGCTTCGGCATCTACCAGGTCTCGGACAAGATTCAGCAGCGCTTCTCCAACTTTATTGACCCGCTGGCCAACTATGACACCACCGGCTTCCAGCTGTCCCAGGCGCTGTTCGGCATGTCCTCCGGTGGCATTACTGGTTCCGGTTTGGGCCAGGGCCATCCGGACATGGTGCCGGTGGCGCATTCGGACTTCATCCTGGCCGGCATCGGCGAGGAATTCGGTTTGGTGGGCCTGGCTGCGGTACTCATCCTCTTCGCCATGCTCGTCTCCCGCGGTTTCCGCACCGCGCTGACCTGCCGTGATACCTATGGCAAGCTGGTGGCCTCGGGCTTGGCGCTCACGCTGGCGGTCCAGGTCTTCGTCGTCACCGGCGGTATTTCTGCCCTGCTGCCCATGACGGGTCTGACCACGCCGTTCATGTCCGCCGGCGGCTCCTCGCTCATGGCCAACTACATGTTGCTGGCCGTGCTGCTGCGTATTTCCAACGCGGCTCGTCGCCCAGCGCGAGAGCTCACCTCAAATGCTCCGAGTGATACGTCCATGTTCCCCGCCATCCAGGAGGCCACCCGATGAATAGATCGATTCGCCTCGTCTCCCTGTTTGCCCTGCTTCTTACCGCAGTACTCCTCGTGAACCTCACGGTGGTGCAGGCGTTTTCGACGGACAAATACGCGCACAATCCCAAGAACGTTCGCGGCTACCTGGAAATGCGCACTACCCCGCGCGGCCAGATCTTCGCCGGCGATACGGTTCTGGCGCAGTCCACCGCGGATGAGAACGGCAACTACTCGCGTTCCTACCCCACCGATTCCCCGGCCTTCGCTGATGTCACCGGCTACCTCTCGGAGCGCTTCGGCGCATCCCAGCTGGAAGCCTCGCAGAATGACATCCTCAACGGCAAGGATGATTCGCTGCTGGCACACAACTGGCTCGATATGCTCTCCGGCAAACCGCAGAAGGGCGCCAACGTGGAGGTCACCATCGATCCAGCGCTGCAGCAGGCTGCCTATGACCAGCTGGCCGGCCCGGGCTACAAGGGCGCGGCCGTAGCCATTCAGCCCTCCACGGGCAAGGTGCTGGCCATGGCCTCGAGCCCCAGCTTTAACGTCGCCGACCTCGTCGGGGGCCAGGCAGCCGAGACGTGGGATCAGCTGCAGAATCAAGAGGGCAATCCGCTCATTAACCATGCCACGCAGGAGACCCTGCCGCCGGGTTCGATTTTTAAGATCATCACTACGGCTGCCGGTCTCAACAACGGGTATGACCCGAACTCCACGCTGACCGGCGCGGCGTCCATCACGCTGCCGGATACGGTCACGGAGCTCACGAACTACGGCAACCAGGCCTGCGCCGGCGCGGACAGCGTCACGCTCCAGACCGCCTTTGCGCTCTCGTGCAACACGGCATTCGTGGAGATGTCCGAAGGTATCGGTGCCGATGAGCTGCGCAAGTACGCCGAAGGTTTCGGCGTGGGTGAGAAGTACTCGCTCGGTGTGGAGACCTCTTCGGGTGCGCTGGGCGAGCTAAGCGACGGCGCGCAGGTCGCCCAATCGGCCATCGGCCAACGCGACGTCACCATGTCCGCCCTCCAGGCAGCGGTCATGGCCGCCACCGTGGCCAACAAAGGCAAGCGCATGGAGCCCTACCTCATCAATCGCATCACCGATGCGCAGATGAACGAGTTGCGCACGACCCAACCGCGTCAGGCCGCTGAGGCCATCGACGAGGACACCGCCAAAACCTTGACGGACCTCATGTTCGCTTCTGAGCGTTCCACCTGGGGCTATGACGGCAATGGCTTTGCCTCCAAGACGGGTACCGCCGAGCACGGCGAGGGCCTGGCCCCGCACGTGTGGTACGTGGCCTTCGATCCAGAGAAGGACATTGCGGTCGGCGTCGTGGTCAAGGACGGCGGAAACCTGGGAGAAGGCGCTACTGGTGGACAGGTCTCCGGACCGATTGGACGCGCCATTCTGCGCGCATACGGAGGTGAGCAGTAGTGAATAGTGCTGATAACAAGGAACACCTACAAGCACTCATCGGTGAGGACTACCAGCTGCAGTGGATCGTCGGCCACGGCGGCATGTCCACCGTGTGGCTTGCCGATGATGTCCACAACGACCGCGAGGTAGCCATCAAGGTCCTGCGGCCGGAATTCTCCGATAACAACGAATTCCTCTCGCGCTTCCGCAACGAGGCCAAGGCGGCAGAGTCCATCGACTCCGAGAACGTCGTGGCCACCTACGACTACCGCGAGCTTGAGGACAACGGCCGCACCTTCTGTTTCATGGCTCTGGAGTACATCCGCGGTGAATCCTTGGCGGACCTGCTGGCCCGCGAAGGCGCACTGCCAGAAACGCTGGCGCTCGACGTCATGGAGCAGGCTTCCCACGGCCTGTCCGTCATCCACCACATGGGGCTCGTGCACCGCGATATTAAGCCGGGCAACCTCATGATTACCCAGAACGGCCAGGTCAAGATCACTGACTTTGGCATCGCCAAAGCCGCCGCAGCCGTGCCTCTCACGCGCACCGGCATGGTGGTCGGCACCGCCCAGTACGTCTCGCCGGAGCAAGCCCAAGGTTACGAGGTCGGCCCAGCTTCGGACGTGTACTCGCTTGGTGTGGTGGGCTATGAAATGCTCGCCGGCAATCGCCCCTTCAGCGGTGATTCCTCGGTATCGGTAGCGCTGGCGCATATTAGTCAGGCGCCGGAGCCCTTGTCGACGTCGATAAGCGCGCCCACGCGTGAACTGATCGGCCTTGCCCTGCGCAAGGACCCTAACACCCGCTTTGCCGACGGCAATGAGTTCACCAACGCCATCTCGGCCGTGCGCCAGGGCCAGCGCCCGCCGCAGCCGAAATCTGCCGCACTCGCTCCGCTAGCCGCCGAACCTTCCCCCTCCGCCTCGACGGAGATGCTGGGCAACATGGCCCACCCCACGACGGTGCGCCCGGCAACACAGCCGCCGACAGCGGAACCGCCGACGAAGAAAGGTGGATTCGGCACCGGCCTGCTCATTGCAGTAGCGATCGCTGCGCTCGTGGGCATCGGGCTCGCGGGATATAAATTCTTCACCGAGAACTCCAGCGAACCTGCACCCACGACTACGGAGCAGCCGACGGAGATCATCGTGACCGAAACCGTCACGCCGGAGACCACGGAGGAGCCCACCACTGAGGCCTCGACTACCCTCAACACCGTGGAAACCACCACGGTGGAGGAAGAACCCCCAGCCCCCGTCACCGTCACGACGACACACTCAGTGCTGCCGCCGCCCACCCAGGAGGTCTCCCCGCAGCAACCCACAGACGAAGAACTCTTACCTGAGGAGACACAACCGCAGGTCAATGACGGACCAACCGCCACAGCCGAACTAGAATCACAGGGCAACCCCACCGAAGAATCCGCGCTACAGGGAGGCCAGTAACCCACCATGGTCAGTGATCGGTACCACCTCCGCCAGTCCATCGGCACCGGCGGCATGTCTGAAGTCTACGAGGCCGAAGACACCGTCTTGGGACGCACCGTCGCCGTCAAAATGCTGCGTCCCGACATGGCGCGCGACGTCAACTTCCGTGAACGTTTCCGCCGCGAAGCCCAGAATTCCGGTAAGCTCAACCACCCCAATATCGTGGCCGTGTTCGACACCGGTGAGAAGGACGTCGACGGCATGATGGTGCCCTACATCGTCATGGAATACGTCCAAGGCCGCACGCTGCGCGATATCGTTCGTGAGGACGGGCCGTTGCCGGTGGGCGAAGCCGCGCGCGTCCTTAAACCCGTGGCAGATGCCCTGCAATCCTCCCACGAAGCGGGCATTATTCACCGCGATATCAAGCCGGCGAACATCATGCTCACCAACACCGGCCAGGTGAAGGTCATGGACTTCGGCATCGCCCGGGCCCTCGATGATTCCACGTCCGCGATGACGCAGACTTCTGCGGTCATTGGCACCGCGCAATACCTTTCCCCGGAACAAGCCCGTGGCAAGCCGGCCGACGCCCGCTCCGACGTCTACGCCCTCGGCTGCGTCATGTATGAAACGGTGACCGGCCGCACCCCGTTTGAGGGCGAGACTCCCTTCGCGGTGGCTTACCAGCACGTGCAGGAGGATCCAACCCCTCCCTCGGAGTTCATTGAAGAAGATCTGTCTGAGAAGCAGCGCCTTGGCCTCGATGCCGTGGTGCTCACTGCCATGGCTAAGCACCCGGCGGACCGGTACCAGTCCGCCTGGGAAATGGGCGATGACCTGGATCGTTTGGCAGAGGGCCAGCTGCCGGAGGCAGCGCGCTCGCACGTCAACGATGAGGATCACCCCACCACGATGGTGGCCCCGGTGTCAGCGCAGCACCGTGCGCCGGTGGCGTCGACAAGGCCGAGCGAAGACGATGAGGGCGGCGGCGGCTTGAAGTGGCTCGCGGCCCTGCTCGCGGCGGCGCTTATCGCCATCGTCGGCTACTTTGCCTGGGACTTCTGGCAGAGCTCCCAGCAGGAAGCCCGCGAGCGTGAGCAGGCGCAGCACGAAGCCGCACAGCGCGCCAACATGGTCGTCGTTCCTCAGGTGAAGGACCGCCCACGCAACGAGGTCGTGGAGGAGCTGGAGAAACTCGGTCTCTTCGTCACAGTCAATGAGGAGCCTAGTCCTGACGTGCCGCGCGGCAAAGCCATCCGTATCAACCCAGCGGAAGGCTCCGAGCTGCAGAAGAAGTCCTCCGTCACGCTGACAGTGTCCTCCGGTAAGGAGATTACTGAGGTCCCTGACCTCACCGGTATGACCGTGGAAGAGGCCACGCAGGCGCTTGAGGAGGCTTCCCTGGAACTCAAGGAAGACATCGAGCAGGTCAACGATGATGCACCTACGGGCGAAATCATCTCGCAGAACCCGGCCGGCGGCTCGCAACTGTCCAAGGGCTCAAAGGTCCACATCACGGTGTCCAAGGGCCAGAAGGATGTCAGCGTCCCGGACGTGTCCGGCATGGACCGCGACCGCGCCGTGGAGATGCTCAGCTCCATGGACTTTGAGGTCAACGTGCATTCGGTGGATTCTGAGCTGCCGGAGAATCAAGTCATCAAGGTCTCCGAAAAGGGCCAGAAGCTCCCCAAGGGCAGCACGGTCACCGTTGAGGTCTCTAACGGCATGCTGATTCAGGCACCGGACCTGGTGCACTCCACTCAGGGTGAAGCCGAGTCCGCGCTGCGTGCGAAGGGCTGGTCCGGCACCCTTGAGGTAGGCGAGCGCATTCCTACGTCCAATCCCATCGACAGCGACAAGATTGGGTGGGCATCCGTCAAGCGCGGCGATGCCATCCGCAAGGACGCCACCATCGACGTCCGCTTCTGGGAATTCGACCCGTCCGCGCTGATTCCGCAATAGCTCTTTTCGCCGTAGCTGCTAAGGTATCCCACAGATTAAAACCCCCTACCTAAAGGTGTAGAAATGCCAAAGTCCAAGATCACGACGGAGGGCTCCGCACTCCCACAGTCCTCCAGCTCTGCTACCAACCGCACCCCGGTCAAGATCAACTCTGAGGGCACCCCGAAGTGGTACATCGCCATCATGCTCGGCCTCATGCTTATTGGCCTGCTGTGGCTCGTGGTGAACTACCTGGCCGGCGAGTCCATCCCGTTCATGCAGGAGCTGGGTCCGTGGAACTACGGCATCGGCTTCGGCCTAGCCATCATCGGTCTGCTCATGACGATGGGTTGGCGTTAGTTTTACACGCTTAAAACACGGAAGCGATGAACTCCTCGCGGTTCTATAGCGTCGCCGGTGTCGGCTGCATCATTTTGGTGATGCTGACCGTCACGGTGGACAAAAACTTCCTTACTCCCGGCGCACTCCTACTCGCAGGCCTCGGCGTCAGCTTGACGCCGCTGGCCATCCGACGTCCCTTCGTGGCGGCCTGCGGGTACGGTGCGCTTTTTGCGTTCGCCATGTGGTGCCCCGACTGGCGGTCGTTCCTATTCCTGGCGTGGAGCCCCGTCATTGTGGGCATTGTGGCGTTTCAGAAGCGCTGGTTGTGGGCAGTTCCCCTGGCGGTGGTGTACACGTACTTCATCACTACAGATCCGTCGAACAACTACCTCCCTGACTTCGATCCATTTAACCTTTCGCTTCCGCTTCTCTTATATGCGGTGGCCATCGGCATTGGCGCCGCACTGCGCAGAACCCGGGACCAGCGTCTTGCCTCCGAGCAGCGCGCCGCCGAGCAGCGCGAGGCTCTCATGACTGCCCTTCACGATTCGGTAGCTGCGACCTTGACCTCCGTGGTCATGCGCTCGGAGACCTTAGCGCTGACCCAAACGGATCCTTCCGCAGCTGACTCCGCGGAAGCTATCGCCGACGACGCCCGCCGGGCGATGGGTGAGGTGCGCGATCTTCTGCGTGTGATGAAGAATGAAAGCGTCACTCAAGGTATCAAGTCGGTCGAAGAAGACCTCGATACCATGGTGAGCTTCCTATCGAGCCACGGCTTTATATGCGAGACGGACATCAATCTGGGAAAGACGGGTCAGCTTGCTCTACCGCAGAAGCTCTCCCTCGTATTCTCTGAACTAGCCGTAAATATTCTCAAATATGCCCAACCCGAGTCACGCGTGAGCATCGAAGCCAACAGCACTTCTAAGAATATTGATGTGCACATCACGTCTTCGATCGCCGCACAGCAATCGCGTCAGTTCATGACGACCAGCCTAGGTTTGAGTGAGATCGCCCGCCGAGTGCGGAGGGTTCATGGCACATTCGGCAGCGGGAAAGAGGCTGATCAGTGGGTCACACGCCTATCGCTTCCTGCTGCCTGTCTGAGAAAAATATAGTAAAGTGGCCCGGTAATCACCGAACATTGAATATTAAAGGTAAAACATGCGCACTTCCCTCGCCGCGGCCGCTGCAGCGCTGGCCCTTATCTCCGCACCGGTAGCCGGTGCATCTGAACCCACCGCAACTAACGAAAACTCCACCGCTTCCGAATCCACCGGATTCACCTTCTACAGGTCGTATGGCGCCGAATTCGCCGACCACTTCCGTTGCTCCACCAGCCCGGAGCGCTGGTGGTGCGGAGGCTAAGACCACGCCCCACCTGTTCCTTTCGACCACATATCTCCCATGAGCATTCGGGTGTTCCTCGTCGACGATGACGAGCTCGTCCGGTCGACTTTCCGCCTCTACTTCCAGACCACCGACGACATCTCAGTGGTCGGTGAGGCCACCAATGGTGCAGATTGCTTGGCACAAATCGAGGATGTCGAGCCGGACCTCGTGCTGGCTGATATCCACATGCCGCAAATGGATGGCATCACCCTTCTGAAGCACCTTAATTCCGCGCCGAACCCGCCCACATTTTTGGCGGTGACCGCTTTCGACTCGGATGACACAATGCTCAAGATTCTGCGCGCGGGCGGTGCTGGCTACATCTTGAAGAACCAGCGCCCGCGCTCCATCATCGAGGCTGTTCGCTCGGCTGTGGAAGGTGGCACCGTCGTGGCACCTGCCGCCATGCATCGCTTGGTGGACTACATCGGTGAACCCAGCACCCCACGCGATCCCGTTGCTGCCGCCATTGAGGGCCACGAGCTTCACGACGCCGAAATTGCCGTCCTCAAACTCCTCCTCGCCGGCAATTCCAACTCTGAAATCGCAACTGCTACCGGCTACTCCGAGTCCGCCGTGAAGAAGCACGTCTCCCGCCTCATCACCATTTTCGGCGCCAGCACGCGCCTGAACCTGGTGACCAAGATTCTGGGCGGCGTTGGCTCCTAGTCCGAATTTCACTCTAGCGACAGAACCCCTTTTCGTAATACGATTACGGTTATGAAGACTATCAATGGACAGCCGATCAGCGAAGAGCAAATTGATGAATGGGTAATGGAAGCCGAAAATGGTTATGACGTGGAGACTCTTCGTGCTCGGGGGCGGAAACCCCGCGACAACCAGGCCGCAAAGATTGTCTCGATTCGCCTTTCGCCCAATGAAATTGCAGACCTGGATAAGTATGCTACAGCGCATGGATGGTCTAGGTCACAGGCAATCCGTGAAGCGCTAAGAAAAGCCATTTAAAATGGAGGTTCGCCGGAGCGCCACAAAACACGGCATCAAGCCGGAGGATTCCGTAACCGCAGCAACATCAACTTGTGTTTTTAAAGCTCCACTCGACGACGAGAACCCACAGCGAGAGCTTCGCCTCGGATTCGACGGCTCAATGAGATTACTTGAGCTCGTTGTTCTTATCTGGGACGACGGGACCAAGACCATCATTCATTCCATGAAGGCCCGCAAGCAGTATCGCGCTCTGCTCGATTAACGGGCCTCTCCCCCAAATGGCGGAGGCAAAAGATTGCCTGCTTAGGCGATGTTCCTCATGCCCCTGATCAATATCGTCAGAGGTATGAACACCGTATTCACTGCTCGAGACATCACCGTCTCCTTCGCCGGACATGAGGTTGTCCACGGCGCGAACCTCACGGCATCTCCCGGACGGATCACCGCTTTGCTTGGTCCAAACGGCGCCGGCAAATCCACCACGCTCCGGGCTGCCCTCGGGTTGGTGAAAGCCACCGGAACGAAGCACATCAATGGCACCATCGGGCTGCTCCTCGACGATGGCGGCCTCGTTACCAGTCTCACCGGGCGTCAGCATCTACACGCAATGGCGAGGCTATATGGCGTCGATAAGCATCGGGTGCAAGAGGTTTTAGAGCTGGTCGATATGTCGCACCGCTGCGACCGGCAGCTCAAAACTTACTCGTTAGGCATGAAGCGGCGTATAGCGCTAGCGGGAGCTTTGTTACAAGATCCCGACATCATCATCTTGGACGAACCGTCCTCTGGTCTTGATCCTGACGGCATTCGTTGGTTAGGCGAAGTCTTGTGTGCGGAAGCTTCCCGTGGGAAGGCAATTATCATGGCAACCCATCATCTGGCTGAAGCAGCCGCAGTCGCCCACGACGTAGTCATCATTTCTCGTGGTCACACCACATTCACAGGCGTTCTCAGTGAAATCCCTGACCTTGAAGCCACCTACTTCGCCCACACTACGAAAGACTAGACATGAAATCCGAGCTTTATACCCTTCGTCACCTCCCGAACGTGCTGATCGTCGCGATACTCGCAGTTATGATGGCGGGCATCAGCGCTGTCCTGCAGTGGGCACTTCCGTTCCTTTTGAAAATTGACCCGCCACAAGTCGGTGACAGTCCAACAGGCCAACAAGTACAGGCGCTTATCGACGGCTCCGACCCCACGACGTCCAGTTTCCAATTGGCCGCCCTCGATATCACAGGTTCTGGCCAGTCCACAGGCATTTCAATCTTCCTCATCGCCATTGTTGCACTCACAATCACCGCAGCTAGCTACCCATTTTCCAGCGGTGCAGTGGTGTGGAAGGTGGTTGGCGCTGGTTCGCGTATGAAATGGGTGCGTTCTTTGATCGTGGCGGTGCTGAATACCGTCCTCCTAGTATGCGTGGCAGCGTGCGTTCTTAACTCACTGATCGCACTGGTTGCGGCTCCGATGAATGATGTTTCTCTGGTTGCTTCTGCTTCTAATGTCGCTGTCGTGTGGCTGCGAGGCAGCTTGGCCGTGCTACTACTGACCCTCGCTATCATCGGTGTCGTATTAGCCATACGGAGGATCGGTCCAGCCATCGGCGTTATTGTCGCAGTGTTGATGGCAGGAGTGATCTTGGGAACTATCGGCGTCATGGCCGGGTGGGAACCGTATCTTTACAGTTGGCTTCCTTCTTCTGCTGTGTCAATTGCTGGTGGACAGGGGCCAACGCAGACTATGAATCCATGGGTGGGTATTGCTGTACTTGCCGGCTGGTCGGTTGTGAGTATGGGACTTGGGCTCACCCGCTTTCACCGAGCAAATCTTTAGCATGGACTACATGAATCGACTTTCAGCCAGAGATATCGCTCTCGCTGTCATCGTTCTAGGCCTTGACCTCGTTGGGTTCCTAGTGGCTAGCTCGATGGAACCAACCCTCTTCACTACCGCATTGTCTCCAGCTCAGTTCTGGTTGATTCTTGTTGCCATCATTGCCAAAGGCATCCTCCTACTGTGGCGCCGTAGATTTCCATTAAGCGTCCTACTCGGGATTTCTGCTACTGAGCTTCTGTGGTCCCTCTACTGTCTTGTCACCGCAGACCACAGCCTTGGCTACAAGGGCATCGCTGCTTCGGTGGCTGCGTTTTCGCTAGCGCTGCACACGAAGTCAAAAACCCGCGACACTATTACCCTCATTATCTCGGGTCTCATTGTCGGCATCCTCCGCGCCATTGCCATGCCACCGCTGGGAGGAATCGAGCCTCCACTTTTTACTTTGCTGACAGCCCTGGGCTGGATACTCCCCCTCATAGTGCTCTTTGCTATTGGAATCGCTGTCCGCAATAACCGTGAGCTCACCGCATCCCTTGCACGCCAAGCAGAACTCGCTGAGGAAAACGCCATTGTCGAGGAGCGCGCCCGCATTGCGCGAGAGCTTCACGACACCACTGCCCATCACCTCTCAGCCATCGCCATCCAAGCTCAAGCCGCACAGGCATGCATCGATGTCAACCCCACCGCTGCTAAAGAACATCTCCAACACGTCACCTCGTCGACGACGAAGGCGCTCCAGGATGTCCGCGCGACCGTTGGCAAGCTCTCGGTTTCCGATGCCGAAATACACCGCATCCCTCAGCCGACAGATTTATCTGCGCTAATTTCGGAAGTTCGCGCTCTAGGGCAGGCAGTAACGTTTTCGGACACTTCCCACTTGTCGGAGGCCGAATTGATTGCGGCTTACCGCATCACCCAAGAAGCTCTGACAAATGCCCGCAAGCATGCAACAGGCGCGCCTGTTGATGTCATGCTGAGCGATGATGAACTGCGGATAATCACCCACGGCGCTTTCACGCACAGCACCACGGGCCGTGGCACCATCAGCATCCAAGAGCGCGCCCGAGCTGTCGGTGCAACCGCTTTCAATGAACCTACGGAACATGGTTGGCTGGTGCTCATTACCTGGAGGAAGCCATGATTCGAGTCTTATTAGTTGATGACCAACCTCTGATCAGACAGGGATTAAAGGCAATCTTCGAGGCCACCGGAGAGATCAAAGTTGTGGCTGAGGCAGCTTCTGGAAATGAGGCGATAGCGGCTGCAAAGGCTCGCGACATTGATGTGGTGTGCCTCGATATCCGCATGCCTGACGGGGACGGGATCTACGCAACCACGGAGATTAACAAGCAAGACAATCCCCCAGCAGTCATCGTGATCACCACCTTTGACCTGGACGAATACGTCTTTGGTGCCCTCGAAGCCGGTGCCTGTGGCGTCATGCTGAAAGACTCCCCAATGACCGACCTCATTCAAGGCATCAAACACGCGGCCTCAGGTGAAGGCATGGTCGACGCTGCGGTTACTAAAAGGGTGATTGCGGAATTTGGTCGGCGGAAAGCGCGGGCAACGGTAGATTCCGCCCTACTCACGCCTCGCGAACTCGAATGCGTACGGGCCCTGGGCAAAGGATTGACCAACATCGAAATCGGGCGCGAGCTGTATTTGGAGCCCTCTACGGTCAAGACTCATTTGTCATCTGCGATGGCCAAAGTGGGAGCTAGTTCGCGAGTACAGCTCGTGATCTGGGCCTTTCGCGCAGGAGTGGTGAGCTAACTTGGGCGCGCAATTCCCAACACCACCCCACAACCGGAGAGCTGTTAACACGGTGGGTACAAAGTTATCCACAGGGTGGGGATAACTCTGTGAAAAGCGAATTCCACAACCTTTCTCCACACCCTGTGAATAAGTGTTTTCACGCTTCCCACAGCCCGCACAAAAACTTCGAACACAACCTAACACGCTGCTGATCTGCGGTTATCTTGGTGCACACGTTCGGTAAATTACAAAAATGTAGTTATCCACAGTGTGGATAACTTATGTGGAATTCTTTCGCACAAAGGTTTTCGTGGATAACACGCCCGAGTTATCCCCAAAGCCCAGCTCGCAGCGCCGCCAACACGGCTACCAGGACAGCGATAAGCCATATCCCCAGCCACCGCAGCCACGTGCGTTGTCGAAAGAGGAATGGTGCCAACAGCAGTCCTGTGAGCAAACCGCCCAAGTGCCCCCACACGGAGACGTTCTCCGCCACGAAGCTGTAGATGACGTTGGCTACCACGAGGACGATGGGTGCCCGCAGATCCAGACCGCGGCTGCGGTACACGCCAATCAGCAAGCCCATGAGTGCGAAGAGAGCGCCGGAAGCGCCCACAGTGGGCGTTCCGAAATCCATCCACAGCACTGCAGCGGAAGAACCCACAATGGAGATGAGATAGGCCGTCACATACAGCGCGCTGCCCAGGGCGCGTTCTACTTCCCTTCCCACAAAGAGCAGCATCACCATGTTGACCAGGAGGTGCCCTGCGTCGAGGTGCATAAAGCCCGCAGTGATGATGGTTGCGGGGTGCTCAGACACCTCAGGGCCCCACAGCGTCCAGTCTTGGGCCAAGATGCTGCGATAGTAGGGCGTGGCGAGGGTCTTGGCTTGAATTGCCGTGGCCAACCAGGCACCGATACACAGCACCATGAGCACCAGGGTGGCCGGTGCAGATTTCAGATAGTTCTTCACACAAGCTCCTTATACGCACCAAGCCCGCCACCACATGTCGTGGCAGCGGGCTCGGATGAAAAGCTATGAACGCTTAGGCGATCTCGATGGACTCGATGACAACGTCCTCAGCCGGACGGTCCATGCGGTCGGTGGAGACCTTCGCAATCTTGGACACGACCTCCTGGGAGGCAGCATCGGTAACCTCACCAAAGATGGTGTGGTGGTTGTTCAGGTGCGGGGTCGGCGCCACGGTGATGAAGAACTGGGAGCCGTTGGTGCCCGGGCCAGCATTAGCCATGGCCAGCAGGAACGGACGGTCGAACTGCAGCTCCGGGTGGAACTCGTCCTGGAACTGGTAGCCAGGGCCGCCACGACCGGTGCCAGTCGGGTCGCCACCCTGGATCATGAACTGGTCAATGACGCGGTGGAAAATAGCGCCATCGTAGAACGGGCCGGACTGCTCGCCCTTTGCGTTCTGGGTAGTGTAGTCCTTCTCGCCCTTAGCCAGGCCAATGAAGTTCTCCACGGTTACCGGTGCGTGGTTACCGAACAGGTCGATAACAATGTCACCGTAGTTGGTGTGCATCGTTGCAGTTGCGGTCTTCTGAGTCATGCCTGCCATTGTATGGAAATTTCGCCCAGCGCGTCGTGCCGGCGCGACGCTGTCAGCGATCTGCGTAGGGTTACAAGCATGATCCGCGCTGTTCTCTTCGACCTTGATGACACCCTCATGGACCACACCGCTGCCATGCATGCGGCTGTGGAGGACTGGCTTCCGGGCGGGCATCAAGAGCGTTTCGCCGAAATTGAAAGGAAGTGGTTCGCCGCGTACGAGCGTGGCGAGGTCACCCATCAAGGCCAACGAGTGGAGCGCTGCCGCGAGTTTCTGGGCCGGCCGGAGATGACGGAACAGGAAGCTCTGGCGGAATATAGCACGTATCTGGCCGCGTACGAGAAGCACTGGTGCGCGGTGGACGGCGCACGGGAAGCACTGGAATACGTCTTGGATTTAGGTCTCAAGGTCGGCATTCTGACGAACGGTGCACGAGACATGCAGGAAGGCAAGCTGCGCGCAGGCGGGCTCGACCTGCCTGGGATAGAGCTCTTCCCCACTGTGGAGATGGGCCATCCGAAGCCGCACCCAGAGGCCTACCTTGAGGCTTGTCAACGTATGAGCGTGGAGCCAAGCTCCACACTCATGGTGGGCGATTCAATAGCCAACGATGTCGAAGGCGCACGAGCGGCGGGGCTGAAGGCGCTGCACTTTGATAGGGGCAAAAACGGAGACATCGCCGCGCTCAGTGAGCTGACGGCGATGAACTTCGAAGAGGTTTAAATCCGAAGATTTAAACCTAGAGGCTGGAGAGAACCTCGTCGCGGGCGAGGACCAGGTTGCGCAGGGAGGCCTCGGTCTCCTCGTAGCCGCGGGTCTTCAGGCCGCAGTCCGGGTTGACCCAGAGGCGCTCGACCGGCACGTTCTTCAGAGCGGCGCGGATGAGCTCAGCCATCTCCGCCACGGACGGAATGCGCGGCGAGTGGATGTCGTAGATGCCCGGGCCTATTTCGGAGTGGAACTTCTCATCGATGTCCTCGAGCAGCTCCATGCGGGAACGGGCCGCCTCAATGGAGGTGACGTCGGCGTCGAGACCAGCGACGGCGTCGATGATCTGGCCGAACTCCGAGTAGCAAAGGTGGGTATGAATCTGGGTGGTCGGCTTGGCCTCGAGTGCTACGAGGCGGAAGGAACGCACGGCCCAATCCAGGTAAGCCTTGCGGTCCTGCTCGCGCAGCGGCAGCAGCTCGCGGAGGGCGGGTTCGTCGATCTGGATGATGTCGATGCCGGCCTCTTCGAGGTCGCGGACTTCGTCGGCCAGCGCCACGCCGAGCTGGTCGGCGGAGACGGACTGGTGAACATCATCGCGCACGAAGGACCAAGCCAGGATGGTCACCGGGCCAGTGAGCATACCCTTGACGTGCTTCTCAGACTGGGACTGGGCAAACTTCGCCCACTCGGTAGTCATGGCCTTCGGGCGGGAGATGTCGCCAACCACGATTGGCGGACGGGTGCAACGGGAGCCGTAGGACTGAACCCAGCCGTTCTCGGTGACGACGAAGCCGTCGAGAAGCTCGGCGAAGTATTGCACCATGTCGTTGCGCTCCGGCTCGCCGTGAACGAGGACGTCCAGGCCTAGGCGCTCCTGGAGCTCGATGACGCTCTTGACTTCGTTGCGCAGGGCTTCGGTGTAGTCGGCGTCGGAAAGCTCGCCCTTGCGGTGCGCGGCGCGGGCGGCACGGATCTCAGAGGTCTGTGGGAAGGAACCGATGGTGGTAGTCGGCAGCTGCGGCAGGCCGAGGGCTTCTTGAGCCTTGTTGCGTTCGGCGAACTCCGGCTGGCGCTGGACCTGGCCCTCCGGCAGCTGCGCGGTGCGATCCTGCACAGCCTGGTTGTGGGTACGGGCGGACTCAGCGCGGGTGCGCACGGCGCGGTCGGCCTGGGCGTAGGCCTCCGGTGCATCGAGCGGGCCGGCAGCAAGGGCTACGACCTCACGGACCTTCTCGTCAGCGAAGGCGAACCAGGTCGCCACGTCGACCGGCAGGGAGGTCTCTGCCTCAACGGTGTGCGGGACGTGTTGCAGGGAGACGGAGGTCGTCACGGAGACGCCCTCGCCTAGGGTCTCGAGCTTCTCGCGCAGGTCGCGCAGGTTCGCGGCCCAGACGTTGCGGCCGTCGATAAGGCCGGCGGCGAGGTGGGTTGCCTCGGTGAGTTTCTTTACGCGCTCGAGGTAGGAGTTGTCCAGTGCCAGGGTGCCCACGGAGAGATCGACCTGGGCGGCTTCCGGCTTAAGCTCAGCAATGGCGTCGAGGCCCGCGTTGAGGGAACCATACGGCGTGGTCAGGTAGACCTGCGGGCGCTTTTCCGCGGCGAGGATGCGGCCATAGGCGGTCTTGAGGGCGGCGGCCAGGGAATCGTCGTCAGCCGCGGCGAGGTCAGCAACCAGGGCCGGCTCGGCCAACTGGATCCACTCCACGTTGGCGTCGGCAAGCTGCTCCAGCACGGTGAGGTAGGACTCCACCAGCTCGTCGAGGCGGTCGAGCGGCTGCTTCGTAGCGCCCTCAGCCTGCTTGGACAGGGCCAGAAGGGTCACCGGGCCAACGAGAACTGGGCGCACGGTGTGGCCAGCCGCGCGGGCCTCCTCCACGATCTTCAGTACGCGCTGTGGGCGGGCGGTGAAGGGCTGGTCATCGGTGATTTCGGGAACGATGTAGTGGTAGTTGGTGTCGAACCACTTGGTCATCTCCAGCGGCGCGGTGTCCTTGTTGCCACGGGCCAGGGTGAATTCATCATCGAGGCTCTCGCCCTCGACCGCACCCACGGTCAGCGCGGTCTCGAGGACGTGGTCGTAGTAGGCGACGTCCGCCGGGATGGCGTAATCCTCAGTGAGACCCAGCTCCTTGAGGCGAGCGTAGGTATCAAGGCGCAGGGAGTGCGCGGCGGACTCGAAGGTCTCGGCGTCAATCTTGCCGGACCAGTAGGACTCCAGCGCGCGCTTAAGCTCGCGGTGAGCGCCAACGCGCGGGTAGCCCTCAATCGTGGCCTTAGGGAAGGATGCGGTCATGGGGTGACTCCAATTCGATTCAGCAGGTCAGTCGTAATGTCAGGATTGTTGTGCGTATAGATGTGCAGTCCATCGGCACCGGCGTTCAGCACGGATTGCGCCAATGAGGCTGTAATCTGCATGCCTATTTCTTGTTCTTCCTCGGGTGAGGTCGCTGCCGCGAGCCGGTCAAGGACCTTTGTCGGCCCATCCAGCCCGGACAGCTGGCACATTCGCTCCACCCGAGCACGACTAGTCATAGGCATGATCCCGGGGATGAGCGGAATGCGCACACCCGCCAGCCGGGCGCGCTGGGCAAAGCGGACGTAGTCCTCCGCGTCGAAGAAGAGCTGGGTAATGGCGAAGTCTGCGCCGAGGCGCTGCTTGGCCAAAAGGACGTCGATGTCCTCGTCCGGCGTGGCGGACTCGGCGTGGCCGTTGGGGTAACAGGCCACACCGACCGCCAAGCGGCCGGCAGCCAAGCGCGCCACGCGGGCGGATTCCCAGCGGCGGATAAGCCGGACAAGGGAGTCTGCATGCGGAAGATGGCCCTCGGGCATGCCGCCCTCGGGCAAGTCGCCGCGGAGGGCGAGGAAACCGCGCACGCCGGCGTCGACAAGCGTGTCGATCCAGCTCACGAGCTCCTGCTCAGTACCGGCCGTGCAGGCCAGGTGAGCCAGTGGACGCATCGAGGTATCGCGAGAAATCTTCTCAATGAACGCCGCGGTGCCCTTAAGCCAGCCAGAGCGCTGGGAGCTGGTCACAGCAATGTAGTCCGGGTTATACGCGGACAGGGTGGCGAGCAGGCGGTCGATCTTTGCGGCATCGGCGTCGTGACGCGGCGGGATTACTTCGAAGGAAAGCGCGGTGCGCTCAAGGCGCTTAGGTGTATCTTCGCTGATTTGGTCTAGTGGCGCGGATGCGGAGAGTCGCGGGGACATGGTCACCTCCTCTGCAGGTTATCGGGGTAAGTCTTCGTTGCTGTTGATGAAAACGTACCAAGCTGTCCATTTTCACGGGAAGCATTTGACGAATGGTGATACCTTTCTACGCCAGCCAGCTGCACCGTTAGTAAAACCCAAGGTGAATAAAACATTCCCGCTCCGTACAAAGCTGTCTATTTTGGGCGTACTGCTTGGCACTCCCCACACACAGTGGCGGGGCATGGCCGGCGCCACTACGCTGAAAGGGAGTACCCAGCGAATCAACACCGCACCTCCCTTAACACACGCTACGAAAAGGAGCACCACTCCCGATGAACTCCACCGCTTTGTCCACCACCGTCCAGGTGGCTTCCTCCCTGTGGAACCGTTTCCAGGACTACCGCGAGGAAAAGTCCCGCGAGGCCTACTCCGTTCTTGAAACCGCGGCCGCCCGCATGGACGAGCGCGACCAAGATTGGTTCCCGGAGGCCCGCCGAGAGGCTGGTGCCGTGACCAAGGCCGCCCATTCCCGCCTCGAGCGCGCCCTGGAGGAGCTCAAGGAGCGCAGCGAAAACACCGCCGAGAAGCTGGCCGCTGCGGCTGAAGACGCCCAGGATAAGGCCTCCACGCGCCTGAGCAAGGCACAGAAGCAGGCCGAAAAGAAGGCCGCCTCGCTGCGCAAGCAGACTGAAAAGAAGGCCACCAAGGCAGACAAGAAGGCCCGTAAGAAGGCAGCTCAGGTCCAGAAGAAGGCCCGCAAGGCCACCGGCAAGGAGAAGAAGGGCTCGAAGGTATGGCTCATCTCCGCACTCGTGGCCGCTATCGCCGCCATCGCCGGTGGTGTGTACTACTTCTTCACCCAGAAGAAGAAGGAAGAATCCAAGGTTCCGCCGCGCGTGGAGGACTTCACCACCCCGTCTACCTCTGCACCGCAGGGCTCCACCTTGGTCTACACCTCCACCACCGAGGATGACGCTAAGGTCCCAGCCCAAGGCTCCGACTTGGCTGAGGATGGCGTCGTCGAGCGCGATGAGGAGCTGCTGGGCTCCCTCGATGAGCAGCTGGCCAAGCACCGCGAGGAAGAAACCGCTATCCAGGACGCCGTGGAAACCGAAATCGAGGTCAGCAACGCTGACAGCGAGGGCGTTGACACCTCCCGCATTACCGATGACCACGAGTCTGAAGGCAAGCACCGACTGCGCACCGAGGATGAGAATTAATCCCTTCGCCAGCTAGGCCACCCTAGTTAGTTCATACCTGCCTAGCTCACACCTCAGGAACCCTCTCCCCCCGACTTTGGGGGAGAGGGTTTCGTTGTCTTGATCTCACTGCTTTGCCCCCGCGCGCGCGACCTGCTTGAATCGATCGATGACTGGCATCGATCGCCCAACGATCGGTGCCCGCGCGTTGTTTTCGCGCTGGAGTTTTAGTGGTAGCAGCACCCCCAAGGAGATTAGGACATGAGCTTCGAATCACTCATTGTCAAGCTCAAAGGTGGCGACACCTTTTACTTCCCCGCAGGTGCCGTCGCGGGCGACCCCTCCTCCCGCGTAGATAACCTGCGCTTCGCCATTGAGAATGGCACCCAATTCAACTCTGTTGACGACTACGGCGTGGAACGCGAGTTCAACGGCTACGACGTGGACAACTACCACCTCTCCTAAAAACTGTTATCTAAGTCACCATACATCCTGCGGGGATTATAAGATGAGTCTTTATGACTCACTATCCGCGCATGAAGACGTGGTCGTGGTACCTCCCCGATGAACCTCCTACGGGGGAGGTTTCTCTCACCGACACCACCGACTTCTCCCGCTCTGCTCAAGCCACGTGGCGGCTGCTCGGTGCCCAGCGCACCGGCGTTATCGGCATCTTCATTGCCACCTTTATCAACGCTCCGCTCGGTGCCTTGGTCTCCGTTATCATCGGCCAGACCACGCAGTATGCCTTCTCCGAGCCCTCTTGGCGCACCGTAGCCCTACCGCTTGCGGCCACGGCGGTCCTCCTCTACATCGCCTACATCTGCGAAGCCACGGCGGATGCGTTTACGGATCTGAGCCAGGCACGCACCACCCACACGCTGCGCCTTAACCTGCTCGACAAGCTGTTGGACGCTTCCACCGCTGGAATCAATCCGGGCCGGCTGCTCAACACGATGGATGAGGATTCGCACTACATCGGCCAGCTCAAGCAGATTCTCAACTTCCCACTGGTCATGGTGGGCTACCTCTTAGGCGCAATGGTCAGCCTGTCACCGATTTCCTGGCAGGTCTCCGGAGCGCTCCTCCTCGGCGCGCTCGCCACAGCGGTGACGTCCTGGGCCACGGCACGACCGCTGACTAAGGTAGCTGCGCGCCGCCGCCAGCTGGAAAACACCGCGCTTTCCCTCGCCACGGATTTTGCGCAAGGCTCCCGCGTCATTAAAGGCTTGGGCGCCAAGGACATTGCCCGCCAGCGCTTTTCCGATGCCGCCCAGGACGCGCTGACCGCCATGCTGAAAGAGGCGAAGCGTGCATCCCTCATGGCATGGATTCGTCAGATGGTTCCCGCCGCCTTCGCCGTGGGTATTCTCGCGTGGACCTCCTGGGAAACCTTTGAGGGTCGCATCGCCCCCGGCGGCATGATGGCGATTACCATGCTCGTGCCGCCGGCACTGACCGTGTTGGGTGTCTCCCTAGGCCTACTTACTGAGAACTGGGCCAGGGCACAGGCCTCCGTGGAGCGCGTCGGCGAACTACTCGGTGACCTCTCTGCCAACACCGTCGACACCACCAGCACGCCCATCGAGCTCTCCCCTGGCCTCCACGTGTGGATGCCCACCACCACTGAAGGTCGCGACACCGTGGACTCCTGGGTGCGCTACCTCAACGACCACGGCGCCTTGTGCCCACCGCACCGCATCTCCGTGCTGGAGGGCACCCTGCAAGACAACGTCGATCCTCTCCGCAGCGCTAGCATCGCGCAGCTTCACGACGCCCTCCACGCCTCCGCCTGCGAGGACATCGTTACCCGTCTCGGTGGCTTCGGCCCCAACGGTGAGCTCCCCTCCGCTCCCATCGGTGAGGCCGGACTCAAGCTCTCCGGCGGCCAACGCCAGCGCGTCGCGCTTGCCCGCGCACTCGCCCTCGACCCCGACATCCTCGTGCTGGATAACCCCACGACGGGACTGGATTCGTTGACCCTGGCGGATGTGGCCAAGCGCGTGCGTGACCTGCGCGCCGGCAAGGTAACCGTGGTCATCACCTCTGCCTCCACGTGGGCCGCCAACGCCGATGAGGTGGTGGAACTATGAGCACTGCACACGAGACCACCACCCTAGACCGCGCCGATGCCCTGGCCCCTGCCTCCCCGCAGGAATGCCTGCGCTTCCTTAAGACCCTGCCCAGTGCGCCCAGCAGGCTCGGCATCGCCCTCTTCTTTGGGCTGTTTACCGTGACTGTTGTCATGATGAACCTGGTCTCCCAGGTGCTCGGCCGCGTCGTCGACATTATCCAGGGCGTCGAACTGCCCTTCCTCGGCACGGGGCGCAGCGCCATGGTGGGCGCGCTCATCATCATTGCCGTGGGCTACCTGGTGGAGGTCACCGGCCGCACCTTGGGCCGCTACCTGGTCACCTCCACCACCCGCCGCTTGTCGGTGGATCTACGCACCTCAGCGCTGGATTCCACCCTCGGCGCTCCCGTGCCCGCCGTCATGGAACTGGGCACCGGCAACGTCATCACGCGCCTGTCCAAAGACATCGATACCGTGGTGATGACCATCTCCATGATGGGTGACCGCCTCGTGCTCACCCTCTTTATGCTGCCGCTAACTGCGGTCATGATGGTGTTCATCCACCCTGCCTATGCCCTGCTCTTCATCGCGGTGGGCTGCCTGCTTTATCCCTTCATCCGCGGCACCATGCGGGACATCCCCGCCGTTGCCAACGAAGTGTCCTCGGTGGAGGCCTACCGCAACAACGTGCTGCTGGACACCATCCGCGCACTGGAGACCCTCCGCCAGTTCACGCTTAAGGACTGGGCGCATACCCGCATGGAGCGCTACTCCTGGGACACCGTGCAGGCTTGGGGTAATAAGGTCCCGCTCATTAACCGCATCGTCGGCCAAGGCGCCCTCGCCTTCGGCGTGCTGCTGCTGGGCTCAGTAGCCATGTCCGTGCCCATGGTCATGGCCGGCTGGCTTACCCAGGGCCAAGCTACTGCCGCGGTGCTGCTCGTCATGCGCTTAGAAGTCCACGTGTTCAACATCCTCTTCTTCGCCGGCGAGATCCAGCATTCCGTGACCTCCCTCGGCCGTGCCGTGGCCCTGGCCACCCTCGAGGACGCCGCCAGCACCGGCGCGAAACAGAAGGGCAAGAACGCGAATCACAAGGACACTCCTCGGCTGAGCCACGCCCCGACCATCACCATTGAGAACCTCTCCTACCACTACCCGGGTGGCGCGCCTGTGCTTCGCGACGTCTCCCTTACCCTCACCGCCGGCACTACCACCGCCTTGGTGGGTACTTCCGGTGCGGGTAAATCCACCCTGGCGTCCCTCGTCGCCGGACTGCAGTACCCCACCCAGGGAAGTATCAGTCTCGACGACATCGATACTGCCACTGTCCCCAACACGTGGATCACCGAACACGTCGCGCTCATTACCCAGGAAGTCCACCTCTTCTCCGGCACGCTGCGCAATGACCTTCTGTTGGCCAAGCCCGGTGCCAGCGATGAAGACCTCTGGGCGGCACTCCACACCGTAGGTTTGGACGAGCACTCCCGCTGGCTCCCCCAGGGCCTCGACACCCTCATCGGTGCCGGTCACGAGGAGATCGGCGCGGAAGCCGAACAGCAGCTGTCGCTAGCCCGTATGATCTTGCGTCAGCCTCCTGTCCTCATCATGGACGAGGCCACCTCCGAAGCCGGCTCCGAACATGCTGAGGTTCTCGAACACGCCGCCAAGGCTGTCACCACAGGCCGCACTGCACTCGTCGTTGCCCACCGCCTAGACCAAGCCCGTGAGGCCGACCGCATCATCGTCATGGAACAAGGCCAAATCGTGGAAGACGGCACCCACGCCGAGCTCATCGCACTGAACGGCCGCTACGCAAAGGCTTATGCACAGTGGGAGCACGGCAGCTAAGTGAAAGCACGGCAACTAGAACCAGATTGGGAATAGGCGCGCACCTAAGCGAAGACGGTTTTCTTGATCGCCCGTCGGATCAATTCAGACCGGCTAATCTTCTCCTTCACCGCAACTCGGTCGAGATTGGTTAATTCTTCCTGCGTCAACCTTACGGCCACGACCTTGGCTGGCTCAGAACCTCTTCCGGGACGTCCGCGTCCTCGCTTTTTCAACTCCTGCGGGTCATAACCATGCTCCGCTTCTGCGACCCATGCATCCAATTGCTTATCAGTAACTTTCACAGGCATGGGATTATCGTATAACGAAAAGTTCTCTCTGCCACCGTCTCGAACGACCATACTTTCGGTCTCTACCATAGGAACTATGCATCTTCTCCCCTTGACTGAAGCCGACCGCACCTACCTTGCCCGCCTCAACTTCCTTGCCGATACGTTCGGTGATGAGCACAAAGCACTCCCCGATGGTTTTGAGGAGGGCTTTGACTACTACCTCGGCGGTTGGGAACCTTCCCGCGGCGGATTCATCGCCTGGGAAGGCCACGTGCCCGCCGGCGGTGTGTGGCTCAACTGGGGCACTGCTGAACGCCACGGCTTTGGTCACGTGGCTGAGGGCATTCCCGAGCTAGCCCTCGCTGTCGAACCCCGCTTCCGCGGCCAAGGTGTGGGCACCGTGCTTATCGACGCCGCCACGGACCTCGCCCGTGCGATGAACACTCCCGGCATCTCCCTCTCTGTGGCCAAAGACAATGACCGTGCCCACCGCCTGTACCTGCACCTCGGCTTTGAACCGGTAAGCGAACGTGACGGTCACATCGTCCTGGTCAAGCGCTTCGTCTAAACCTCACACGCAACACAACTTAACTAACTTCACTCTAGTTGCGTGTCACTTGGCCTTTTACAGCGGCACCCGAGCGAGAATAAGGGGTCGAATTGTCTCCGTAGAAGGTTGTCATGCGTCGCACTAGATTCCTTACACACTCGCTCGCTGCCCTCACACTCGCGGTCTCCACCGCACTGCCCGGCGTTGCCCCCGCAGCTGAGCTCCCCAAGCTCCCCGCACCGGGAATCCCGGCGCCACAACTGCAAGTGCCTCCCGACGTCCGGAAGGAAATCGACCGCATCGAGGAAGACGCCTACAACGCCCTTCCCAAGGAGCTCCAGAACAACCCCATCTTCGCCGGCTCCTCACGCCCCCAAGCGCCCGGATCGAAAGACAAGAAGAAGCCGGCAGCCAAAGATAACAAGCACGGCGCGGACAAACACCACAAGAGCAACCAGCACTCCCAGTCCGTAGCGGACGCGACGTGTTCTAACTGCGTTGCCGTCACCTACGATGACGGTCCCGGTCAACTCACGGCACAAGTGCTCGATACCCTGAAGGCTAAGGACGCGCATGCAAGCTTCATGGTGCTCGCTCCCAAGGCCTACGCGCATCCTGAGCTTCTGCGCCGCATGAAGGCCGAAGGCCATACCGTGGGCAACCACACCGCCACACATCCCGAACTGGACAAGCTACCGGCGGGCCAGGTTGACGGTGAGATCAAAGCAGGGGCAGCCGCCATCAAGGCAGCCACCGGCGATAGCCCACGCTGGCTCCGCCCTCCCTATGGCGCAACCAACAACACCGTCTACAAAGCCGCACAGGCCAATGGCCAAGCCCAAGCACTCTGGTCAGTCGACACGCTGGACTGGAAAGACCGCAACACCGACCACGTCTGCCGTGCTGCCGTCGACGGCGCACAACCAGGCGCCATCATACTCATGCATGACATCCACCCCACCACCGTCGCAGCCACCGACTGCGTCATCGACGGCCTCCGCGCCAAGGGCCTCGAACCAGTCAGCCTCGACCGCCTCATCCCAAACCCGGAGGCGGGAAAGCAGTATCTTAACCGGTAGGTGGCACAAAATTCAGTGTGCCAAGAGGCCGCTGCCAGCAACGCGCCATACCGATAGAAGAAAGAAGGCTCCAGCCACTTTGGTTGGAGCCTTCCTCTTTCGATTGAAGGAAAAGCCTTCTACTTCACCTGGCCTGCAAGGCGGATTCTACCGGCGTCGGTTGTAATAAAAGTAGGGCCCCGCCTTATGGCGGGGCCCTACTACTGGCTTACTCCGTTAGGGGCGGAGTGATATCAGCTACCGGGGGACTAGAACGGGAGCTTGATGTTCAGAGCCTTGGAGATTGCCGGAGCAACTGCCGGGTATGCAGCGGCAACTGCAGCCAGGATACCAGCGACGATGCCGAAGATAGCGAGCGGGGTCGGCTTGCCGTTGTTGGACAGCTTGTCCTTAGCGGAGCCCTTGTCGCCCTTGTTGTTGTTGTCGCCGTCCTTGCCAGCGTCGCCGTCCTTGCCAGCGTCGCCGTCCTTGCCAGCGTCGCCGTCCTTGCCAGCGTCGCCGTCCTTGCCGTTGTCGCCGCCAGCCAGGTTCTCGAGAGCATCAGCGATGCGCTGACGATCCTTAGCCTCCTGCTCGGCGCGCTCACGCTCAGCCTTAGCGTTCTCCTCAGCTGCCTGGGAGTCAGCGATTTCCTTCTGAACGCCGTTGTCAGCGTTGACAACCTGGCGGTAAGCCTCTTCGTACTCGATGTTGTAGTTGCTCGGACCGAACCAGAGCTGCTGTGCAGCAACCTTCATTGCCAGGTATTCGGTGCGCTCCTCGTCATTGCCACCGTCCCAGACAGCAACCTCGGTATTGCCCCACGGGCTCTCCGGGTTCACGAAGTCGGCCGGGATCTGCGGGGTCCAGATGCGGTTGCCGTCGAAGTTAGCCTTGTCGGTAGCCCAATCCTTGAACTTGTTCTTAGAATCGAAGACTTGGGTCTTGTAGACCTCGTAGTTCTTGTTCTTAGCGACAGTGACAGCACCCTCGCCGTGCTTGATAAGGTCAGCGTAAGCCTGACGCAGGGTAGTTTGCTTATCGTTGATAACTACGGTTGCGTTGTCATCAGCCTCGCGGAGCTCGAGCTCGCGGGCGCCGATAGCGAACTCAGCCTCCATTGCGCGCAGGACGCGAACCTGAGCGTGTGCCTGGTCCAGGTAGCCCTGGCGAACCAGGATGTCGGCACCCTGAGCGCCGCGGGAAGCCTCGAGGGCTGCCTTGCGAGCCTCCTCCAGGGCTGCACCGTCCTCCTTGAGCTGCTCCAAGAGCATCTCAGCGTCAGCGATCAGCTGCTCAAGCAGCGGGATGTAGTCACGAGTGATGTAGCTGTCCTCGTTCTTATCAGCGTTACGCCAGCCAGCGTAGTCGAGGCGCTCCTTGTAGGTCTTGATGGTGTCTTCGAAGATTTTGATGTTCTTCGCCGGGGTCTTCTGAACGGAGTTGAAATCCTCTGGGTCGACCGGGCTCAGCTTCGGAGCCTCAAGCGGCGGAAGGTTGGTCTTGTCCTCGTCGTTGACCTTATTGGCCCACTTTTCGTTAGCCTTGTTCAGGTCGCTCTCCAGCAGGCCGAGCTTGCCGTCGCCATCCTTGTCGTAGCGCTTGCCACCGGCAATGTTGGTAACGGTGTTGTTGTAGTCGAAGGCCTTCTCTTCGTAGTTGGCCCAAGCCTTGTCAGCGCCCTTGTCGTTCTCCAGAGCGTACGCTACGGAAGCGCGTGCAGCCTGTACGTTCTTCTCAGCCTGAGCGAGCTGCTTGGTAGCCTCGTTGGCTGCAGCCTGGTAAGCCTTGTGGTCAGCCTGCTCGGAGCGGTCAAGACCATCGGTGTTGGCATCACGAGCTGCGGTGTACAGCTCCTCGAACTGGTTGTTGTTGACGATGTAGTGGTGGGTTGCCTCTACGAGCTTGCGGAGCTGAGCCTCGGTGACGTCCTTAGCTTCTACATCCTTACCCAGGGATGCGTCCGGCTCGTTGAAACCGCCACCCTGGATGTTGGTGGTGGTGGTGTCCTCAGCGAAAGCCGGGACTGCAACACCGGAAACACCGGTGGCTACTGCGATGGCACCTGCGAGAGCGGCGGTGCGAACACGGTTCTTGAACATGTAATTCCCCTATGAGAGTTGAGGTCGGACTGTGAAAATTATCTTACGATAACCGTCGTGTAGGGCGACGCTAGCAATCGTTCTTGATGAATGATCTTCACATTCTCAACGAGTAGTGCAGCTTTTGTCGCTGTAGGCAAGATTATCGGAGTTGTGTCGGTCTTTCCAGTCAAACGCAACAAGTTTCCAAAGTTTTTCCAAACCTTTGTTGGCTATCGCCGACTAACCAGCAGGTAGATGACAGTGTTTTATACGCGAGGGGCTATTGTAACTGTTTCGAACCTCTGTGAATGCTGTGAATGATTTTACCCCTATACGGGTAATAATTACATTTATGTCATTCGATAGGCGCGGAAACGAAGCGCCTATTCTGGCCCCCTAAATCAATTCCACCCGGCTCCGAATCAACCGGGCACGTCGGTTAACTCTCGGGTCCAGATCCACTCCTGGAGTTGAAATAAAGAAAGACGCCCAGCGTCCATCGCTGGGCGTCTTCACTTTTATGCTGTGGAGCATAGGAGAATCGAACTCCTGACCTTCTGCTTGCAAAGCAGATGCTCTACCAATTGAGCTAATGCCCCATGGTTCCGTGGTGGGCCTAGCTGGAATCGAACCAGCGACCTCATCGTTATCAGCGATGCGCTCTAACCGACTGAGCTATAGGCCCTTACCGGAACGAGTAGTTACTCTACATAGGACTGGCGATCTATTACAAATCGCCAGGTCAATCGACATTTCCTAGGTAGTCTTAGAGCACTATTACCGCCATTCTTTTGGCTAACGCTGCGGCTCGTCTTGTAGTCGCACCTTGAAGCCGCCAAAGACATCAACAATGGCGTTATATATAACAGCCATGATCGGCGCCAGAAGCGTCATCAGTACAGCAATAATGGCACCGAAAAGAGCAGCCGCGGAGACTACAAGGCCGAAGCTGACTTCAAAGCCTCCACCAACACCGCCCACAAGGCTGTTGAGAGAATCCCAGATTCCTGCTTGGTCGAGGCCGAGGTACAGCAGACACACTGCGATAATCCAGGCGACCAAGCCAACGAGGGACATGGCGAGACCCACGCGGAAAGCCGACATCGGTGAAATCCGCGCTAGGTGCATCTCTCGTCCGATCATGACTTACTCCTCATCAGTCTTATCGTCAGCGGCCTTGTCCTTGTTGTCCTTGGAGTCTTCACCCAGCTTGAGGTGCTCGGGCTTGACATCCTCAACGGACTTCTCACCCTTAGCTACTGCCTGTGCATCTTCCTCGCCGTCATCCTCAACGTTGCGGTCGATGGCAAGCAATTCAACATCGTCAGCCAGGTTAACCAGACGAACACCCATCGTGGCACGGGAACTTGGGCGGATTTGGTTGACCTCGGTACGGACTACACCGCCGGCAGACGTGATGGCGAAGATTTCGTCATCCTCGTCCACAGCAATGGCAGAGATGAGCTTGCCGCGCTTCGGGGTGTACTTGAAGGTCATAACACCCAGGCCGCCACGACCCTGCGGGGTGTATTCCTCAATCGCCGTGCGCTTTCCGTAGCCGCCGGAGGTCGCCACAAGAAGGAACTGGCCATCATTTACCACGGACATGGAGAGCAACTGGTCATCGCCACGGAAGCGCATGCCCTTCACACCGGCGGTAGCACGGCCCATCGGACGCAGCTGGTCATCATCTGCAGTGAAACGGATTGCCTGTCCCTGCTCTGAGGTGAGCAAGATGTCATCGCCTTCGTTAACTAGCTGTGCGCCAATCAGCGCGTCGCCTTCGTTGAGGTTGATGGCGATGAGGCCAGCAGAACGTGCGGACTCGTAGTCGGTAAGACGCGACTTCTTTACGCGACCCTGCTCGGTGGCCAAGACCAGGTAAGGAGCGTCCTCGTAGGACTGAATCTGAATGACCTGTGCGATCTTCTCCTCCGGCTGGAATTCCAGCAGGTTAGCTACGTGCTGGCCGCGGGCGGTACGGCCTGCCTCCGGAAGCTCGTAGGCCTTAAGGCGGTAAACGCGGCCGAAGTTGGTAAAGAACAGGATCCAGTCGTGCGTGGAGCAGACGAAGAAGTTCTTAACAATATCGTCTTGCTTGAGCTCTGCACCACGCACGCCCTTGCCTCCGCGCTTCTGTGCCTTGTAGGCATCTACCTTGGTGCGCTTGGCGTAACCGGTAGCGGTGATGGTGACCACGACGTTCTCACGAGCGATGAGGTCTTCATCGGTGACGTCGCCAGAGGCAGCGACGATTTGGGTGCGACGCTCGTCACCGTAATTCTCCACGATCTCCTCAAGCTCATCGTGGACAATCTGACGCTGACGTTCCTCACGAGCCAGGATGTCCTTGAGGTCTGCGATGATTTCC
Organism: Corynebacterium sp. FDAARGOS 1242; assembly: GCF_016889985.1. NCBI lineage: Bacteria > Bacillati > Actinomycetota > Actinomycetes > Mycobacteriales > Corynebacteriaceae > Corynebacterium > Corynebacterium sp. FDAARGOS 1242. The sequence continues at coordinate 2,371,738 of NZ_CP069568.1, forward strand.
TCGATCTCCGCCAGCTCGTCAATAATCTTCTGGCGCTCCAAGGCTGCCAGGCGGCGCAGACGCATGGCCAGAATGGCATCGGCTTGGATCTCGTCGACGTCGAGTAGCTGCATCAAGCCCTCGCGTGCCTCCTCCACCGTCGGGGAACGGCGGATGAGCGCGATGACCTCATCGAGCATGTCGAGCGCCTTGACCAGACCGCGCAAGATGTGGGCGCGCTTCTCCGCCTCATCGAGGCGGTACTGGGTACGGCGAACAATGACCTCGATCTGGTGCGCCACGTAGTAGCGCAGCATCTGATCCAGACGCAGCGTGCGCGGCACGCCATCAACGATGGAAAGCATGTTAGCGCCGAAGGAGGTCTGCAGCTGGGAGTGCTTGTACAGGTTGTTGAGCACCACACGAGCGACAGCATCACGCTTGAGCGTGACGACGATGCGCATACCGACGCGGTCAGAGGATTCATCCTCAATCTTGGCAATGCCGGCAATCTTGCCGTTGACCACGGATTCCGCGATGTTGGAGATCATGTTGTCCGGGTTGACCTGGTACGGCAACTCGGTGATGACGATGGTCTGGCGGTTGCCCACCTCCTCAATGGAGGTCACACCGCGCATGCGGATGGAGCCGCGGCCAGTGGTGTAGGCGTCCTTGATTCCTTGGTCACCAACAATCAGACCAGCGGTGGGGAAATCCGGACCCTTGACGTACTTCATGCACGCCTCAAGGGCCTCTTCATCGCTGGCATTCGGGTTCTCCAAAAGCCAGTAAATGGCGTCCGCCAGTTCGTTGAGGTTGTGGGGCGGGATGTTGGTAGCCATACCGACAGCAATACCGCCGGAACCATTCATCAAAAGGTTCGGAACGCGGGAGGGCAGAATGACCGGCTCTTCGGTCTTGCCATCGTAGTTGGGAGCGAAGTCCACGGTGTTTTCGCGGATATCGCGCACCATCTCCATGGCCAGCGGGGTCATGCGGCACTCGGTGTAACGCATAGCAGCCGGACCGTCATTACCGCGGGAGCCGAAGTTACCTTGGCCGTCTACCAGCGGGTAGCGCATGTTCCACGGCTGAGCCAAGCGCACGAGGGTGTCGTAAATAGCGGAGTCACCGTGCGGGTGGAACTGACCCATCGTGTCCGAAACCGGACGAGCCGACTTCACATAACCACGATCCGGACGGTAGCCGGAGTCAAACATCGCGTACAGGATGCGGCGGTGCACTGGCTTCAGGCCATCGCGGACCTCAGGGAGAGCACGGCCGACAATGACGGACATGGCGTAGTCGATGTAGCTCGACTCCATCTCCTCATTAATGTCAATGGGATGAATACGATCAAAAAGATCGCCGTTATTATCACTCATAACGCCTTATCGTACCGTCTGAGGCGCTGTGAAGCTCTTCGTGCCACGATAGTGGTATCACGGTGGTATCGCACTGTTAGCATGTGAGACATGGCAATGACACTCAGGCTCACTCCAGAGCAGGATCACGCGCTTACACTGTTGGCCTCAGCGCAGGGAACATCAAAACACGAGGCTGTGGTCCGCGCTGTGGTGGCCGCAGCTTCCCGAACGCTTTCTGATGCTGCCGTTCAGGACACGGCCCGGCGACTTTTGCCTAGGCGTGCTGAGCTTGAAGCAGAGATTCGCCGGACTCGTGGTCAATCATGAGTGTTGAGCATCTAGTTCTCATAGCTCGCGAGTTCTGCCGTTTATATCGCGTACGGATTGTGTCCTTTGCGGCACTGGCCGCTGCGGCAGGTGCAAGTGCTGCGTCAGTAGAGGGCATTCCCGTCCACGGGACTCGGCAAGAGTCTGCAGCCGCCCTCGAAAACGTGTTGCGCGCGGTCCCAGCATTAAACGCAAAGAATGAAGAATTCGCGCACTTTTGCGCGCAGGTCTATCTTTCTGTGGCAGAAGTTATGTAAGTTAAGCATGATAAAGATGCTTAAACCATCTCGCGTTTAAGTAGTGGGGCGCTCGCAACCACCCCACTCTCCCTCTAGAAAGGAATTCCCTATGTCCATGAAGAAGCTTCTCGCCGCCGGCGTTGTGGCCACCACTCTTGCCACCGCTGTTGCACCAGCAGCAAGCGCTGAGACCACTAATGACGACTGGAAGAAGAACGTCAACCCTGACTTCCAGCAGGGCGAGGCTGGCTCCTCACTCACGGGTTCCACTCCCCTGGACATGACTTTTATCATCGGTGGCTCCATTGCTGGTGCCTTGGCGCTGCTTAAGCTAGTCGTTGACAACGTGCCAGCCCTGCGCGCTCAGGTCGATGAGTTTGCCGCACAGGTCGGCCTTGCTGGATCCTCTGGTTCGTCTGAGGACAGCCGTCTGAACCAGGGTGGCCTCGACTTTGACCTCGAGCGTCTTGCCCGCACTAATGGTTTCCCGGAGATTGCTGACCAGCTCGCCGCGCTCAAGGCAGGCTCTAGCGCCCCAGCACAGTAAGCTCACATATATGGCAAACCTCACCCAGCTTCTTCAGTCCCCTACCCGCAATGCCGTGGTGGCGGACTTGTCCACGGCCGCCGATGAAGCCGTTTCTTCTCTGTCCGGAATTTCCGGCATGGCCTTCAAAGGTGCATTAGCAGCCGCCAAGAAGGCAGATTCCAAAGTTGTATCCAAGGGAGTCAACCAGATGCTCCCAGAACTTTTGAACAGCCTTGATTCCTACTGGAAGGAATTCGAAGGTTCTGAGCAATCAGACTTCGGCACGTACCTTGATGGTCGCAGTTCTGAAATTACTGATGCCATTATGGCTACTGCTGATAAGTCCGCTGAGGACATCAAAGCACCTGGCATTGCCCGTACCTACAAGTCGCTACGCGGTAAGGCTTCTTCCATCTTGGAGCCGAACGTGCCGACTATCGGCCGTGTGCTGCAACGCCACATGGGTACCGTTTAGGAAGCGTCACTTCGGATTCATAGACACACAAAAAGACCAGCTCCTCGTTGTGAGGGCTGGTCTTTTCCTATACTGCCGGAAGGTACGTGCAGCTCTGTCCTACACGTGTAAATGGTCTTAGACGTGTAAGACCGTTTACACGTCGAGGAAGCGCACGTCCTTTGCGCGGCGGGTAATGAAGGAACGGCGGGCCGCAACGTCATCGCCCATAAGGATGGAGAAGAGTTCGTCGGCACGCTGGGCATCCTCAAGGTCCACACGGCGCAGAATGCGGGTGTTCGGATCCAAGGTGGTCTCCCACAGCTCGGAGGCATTCATCTCACCGAGACCCTTGTAGCGCTGGATACCGTCATCCTTGTTAATCTTGCGATTTTCTGCCAAGCCCTCAGCCAGCAGCTTGTCGCGCTCAGCATCGGAGAAAGCGTATCCCGGCTGGCCCTTGGCCCACTTCAGCTTGTACAGCGGCGGGTTAGCCAAGTAGACGTGGCCATCCTCCACCAGCTGCGGCATGAAGCGGAAGAGCAGCGTCAACAGCAGCGTCGCGATGTGCTGGCCGTCCACGTCGGCATCGGCCATAAGCACAATCTTGTCGTAACGCAGCTTGGAGATATCGAACTCTTCGTGGATACCAGTACCCAAAGCGGTAATGATGGCCTGGACTTCGGCGTTCTTGAGCACCTTATCCATGCGGGCCTTCTCCACATTAAGAATCTTGCCTCGCAGCGGAAGGATGGCCTGGAACATCGAGTCACGTCCACCCTTAGCGGAACCACCTGCGGAGTCACCCTCCACGATGTACAGCTCGGAGAGCTTGGAATCCTTGGAGCGGCAATCCGCCAGCTTGCCCGGAAGACCACCCAGATCACCAGCGGACTTGCGGCGAACCAGCTCACGGGCTTTGCGCGCAGCTACGCGAGCATGCGCCGAGGAGACGGCCTTGTTGATAATGACCTTGGCCTCAGCCGGGTTGGCATCGAACCAGTCATTAAGGTGCTCATTGACTGCGCGCTGGACAAAGCCCTTGATTTCAGAGTTACCGAGCTTGGTCTTGGTCTGGCCTTCGAACTGAGGATCGCCCACCTTGACGGAAATAACAGCAGCAAGGCCCTCACGGCAATCATCACCGGAGAGGTTGCCATCCTTTTCCTTGAGAAGCTTGTGCTCCTTGGCGTAGCGATTCATCAGGGAGGTCAGCGCCGCACGGAAACCTTCCTCGTGCGTACCACCTTCGTGGGTATTGATGGTGTTAGCAAAAGTGTGGACGGATTCCTTGTAGCCCTGGTTCCACTGCAGTGCGATTTCAACCTCGTGGTCCTCACCCTTGACGTCGAAACCAACGATGGTGGGGTGAATGGCAGACTTGTTGCGGTTGAGGAACTCAACGTAGTCCTGCAGGCCATTCGGGTAGTGGTAGATGACTTCCTTCTTTTTCTTGGAAGTCTTCGCCTCGCCATCTTCCCCAGTAGCGTCCTTCTCATCGAGGGAGCTCAGGCTGACCGCTGCGTCACCAGCTTCGGCGATTTCTTCAAGCTCTGCTTGCTCCTTCGAGATAGCACGTTCATCACGAAGAACAATGGTCAGGCCCTTGTTGAGGAAGGCCATTTCCTGTAGGCGACGCGCAATAGTGTCGTAGTTAAACTCGACGGTTTCGAAAATCTCCGGGTCCGGCCAGAAACGGACGGTGGTACCGGTACCACGGGCGTTCTCACCCTCAACGAGCTCATCTGGGATGGCGTTGGTGAAGTTCTGGTACCAGTGCTTGCCATCGCGCTTAATGTCCGCCTCAACGCGGGTGGACAGGGCATTGACCACGGAAATACCCACACCGTGGAGACCACCGGAAACGGCGTACGACTCAGAGTCGAACTTACCGCCCGCATGCAGCTGAGTCATGACGACCTGGACGGTAGGAATGCCAGAGGCGTGCATCTCCACTGGGATACCACGGCCGTTATCGATGACCTCGACGCCACCGTCCTCGAGGAGAGTGACGGTGACCTTGTCGGCGTAGCCCGCCATTGCCTCATCGACGGAGTTGTCAACAATCTCCCAGATCAGATGGTGCAGACCACGGGCACCGGTGGAACCGATGTACATGCCGGGGCGCTTGCGGACGGCCTCGAGGCCTTCCAGAATCGTAATTGACCCCGCATCATATGCGTGTTGTTCAGCCACGGATTCGTGTTCTCCTTTTGGCTAGAGCTAAATCTAAGACTTTAGCCATTCTACACTGTGTCCCCCCACGCAGGGACACTGCACGCCAGTGAGAAGCCCAAATTTGCGTGAATTTCGCGATCGGCCCTAATAGCCGGATCAGCCGTATGTGTCTTGTGAGCCTTGCGGCTTGACCCATTGGCGCCCCTCATAGTTGCGATGCTGCTTGGGGCCTTGGATGTGCAGCTTCACCACAACATCAGGACCGAGGCGGTCGGCGATCTTCTGCAAGATGGGCCGCTGGAGGTAGCGCAGTTCCGTGGCCCAATTCGAAGAATCACAGGCTACATAGACAACTTGTTCTTTGATGGTGAGCGGTTGTGTGTGCGCAGCAATGCGCTCGCCCACGAGGTTTTCCCAATTGCCCATGACCCAACCGTGGGCCAGTTCGTGCTCCCAGCCGCGTTTGCCAATCTCACGCTGGATCTGTGCGCCGAGGCTTGGAATCTCCAGGCTGCGCCGCCGGCGACGGCCATCCGGCCCACTGGGACGTCCACGGCGATATGGCTTGGGCTGGTGTTCTGTAGGTGTGGAGGCCAGATTCATTTTGGGTGCGGGCTTGTTCAGCTTCGGCGCATTCTTGGAATTACTTCGAGTGCGTTCAAATAAGGCCTTTACGGGGTCGACGTTCTGCTCAGTCATGCTGATCATCCTTGTCACCGTCACCATCACCGTCTGCATGACCGTCAAGGCCCGGGGTACCTTCGGCTGGGTCTCCCCCTGCGGCAGCATGTGGTGTAATTTCAGAAATTCTGCCCTCGTCCGTGTCACGCACGGTGACGGTGAATCTCTCGATGGGCTGCAGATTGCCAGGCAGATCCTCGTCCACGGCTGCGGTGATGAGTACCTGTTCGGCTTCAGCGGCAAGATGGACGAGCTTCTCACGGCGCTTAGCATCGAGCTCCGCAAAGACATCATCGAGGATAAGGATCGGGTCGGTGCCGTCCTGACGCAGCAGGTTGAATTCCGCTAATCGCAGGGAAATGGCATAAGACCAGGTTTCACCATGGCTGGCAAAGCCCTTCGCAGGGCTGGTGCCCAAGTTCAGCACAAGGTCATCGCGGTGAGGGCCCACGAGCGAGATGCCGCGCTCAATCTCACGTTGGCGGGTAGTAGCCAGTTCAGTAAGCATCATGGCCTCGATAACCCCACGGTCGGAGACGTCCACCGTGGACTTGTACTCGATGCTGGCTGGACGCGATTCCGGGGCTAGACCAGAGTAGGCGGCAGGGATGAGGTTCTGGAGATCGTCGACAAGCGCCAAGCGTGCCTGAATCACCTGCGCGCCGAGCGAAGCCAGCTGCGTATCCCATGCGTCGAGGGTGGCCAGAGCCGAAGCGCCGTCACTGTCGTTGTAGCCGCGGCGCAGGCTCGCTGATGCCGACTTCAGCAACGCGTTACGCTGCTTTAAGACCTTGTCATAATCCGCTTTGACACCGGCTAATCGCGGGGTGCGTGAGGCAATGATGTCATCGAGGTACTGGCGGCGTGCTGCAGGTTCGCCGCGCACGAGCGAGAGGTCCTCCGGGGAGAACAAGACGGTTTTCACCACGCCGAGCAATTCGCGTGGGGACTTCAGACGTGTGCGGTTAATCTGCGCCTGGTTCGCCGCATGAGGTTTGATGAGCAGGTGCGCGGTAAGCTCGCGGCCCTGGTTAACAGCGGTGGCGGAGATGCGGGCGTTGTTCGCTCCTTGGCGCACGAGCGGGGCATCGTGGGATACGCGGTGCGAGGACAGGTGCGCGGTATAGCCGATGGCCTCGACGATATTGGTTTTGCCGAAGCCATTGCGGCCAACGAAGAGGGTAATCCCCGGTTTTAGCCCGAGGGTGAGCTCGGGCCAGGAGCGGAAGTCCCTGACATCGAGATCGCGGATGTACATACGGCCTAGCCTGGCAGGCGTACCGGCATCAGCAGGTAGGTGAAGTCCGTCTCCGGGGTGGGGAACGTGCCGTCTTCATTGGCCTCCGGTAGCTCCTCCGGCTCCGGAATCATGATGGCCGGGCGGGAAGGTTCGGTAAAGCCGAAGACAACGCGATCCGTGTGGACGACGCCAAGGCCGTCCTTGAGGTAAGACGGGTTGAAGGCGATTACGAAGCTATCGCGGCCGTTGAAAGCACAAGGAAGGGTTTCCGTGGCGCGGCCAGAATCAGCACCGGCGGCAAGGGTGACCTCGCCTTCGCTGAATTCCATGCGGATCTGGGCATTGCGGTCCGTCAGCAGGGAGACACGGCGAATGGCTTCCTGCAGCGGAGCTACCTCGATGCTGGCCATCGCCGTGTGGCTCTTCGGCAGCAGCGGTGCCACGTTGGGGAAGTCTGCATCCAGCATGCGGGTAGTGGTCTCACGGTTATCTGCATGCAGACCAAACAGGCCCTCAGCTGCAATGTTCTCACCGGTACCCACGGCGATCTCCACCGGGATGTTGAGGTGAGTATCCAAGGAACGGCCAGTGTCCTGGAGCGTCTTGGCTGGAACGAGGAGCTTGGCCTCAACATTGTCTGCAACCGGCTCCCACTCGAAGGTGCGCATGGCTAGGCGGAAACGGTCGGTAGCGGTCATCTCCACGTGGGAGCCATTAATCGCAATATGCACGCCGGTGAGCATGGGAAGCGTGTCATCCTTACCCGCCGCTGCCACGACCTGGCTGATGGCTTCAACGAAAAGCTGCGGGTTAATGGTGCCGGTGACCTCCGGGAGGACTGGCAGTTGCGGGTAATCATCAAGGGGGATGAGCGGCAGCTCGAAGCGCGAGGAACCACAGGTGAGCAAAACCTTGGAATCTTCCTGCGTCATCTCCACTTCCTTGTTGGGCAAGGACGCAACGATGTCAGAAAGCAGCTTGCCAGCGACGGCAATGCGACCCGGCTCATCCACCATGCCGGCGATGCGCACGCGCGTGGAGACCTCGTAGTCAAAGCCGGTGAATTCCAAACCATTGTCATCCGCGGTGATCAGCATGGCGCGCAGCACCGGCTGCGTGACCTTTGACGGCAGACTGCGCGCGACCCATGCGACGGCGTTGGCGAGGTCATCTTTGGCAACGCGAAATGACACGGACTGGTCCATGGTGGTGAGACGCTCCTCTAGTTGCTGATGGATAAATTCCTGACGGATAAATTCTTGGAAGCTCACTCCAACTTACAGGATCGGCGAGACACCACAGGAGTTTTGTCATTCACCATCCTTGCTCCCTCGTTGGAGACCGGTGGCCAGGCGGGCATCGACGAATCACACACATCCTTTTTCTTCTTAGTTAGGGAGAAAACAAAATAGGAGTAGTAATAAGCGCTGTGGGATCTGTGGAGAACCCTACAAAAGCCAAGCTTGCTCCGGCGAATCGATCTGTGGGCCAGGATGTGGGATCCCTGTGATTAAATGACACAAAATGTGAGTAACTCCGCCGGGGTCAGAGTTATCCACAATCCATCCCCAGATCTATCGCTGCTGATCACAGGGTTGCTCACAAGAGAAAATCTGGTCCTGATCTGCTGTGGAATCCGAAAACGTGACGAGGATCTACAAATTACAACAGTGAAATTACACAGGTGTGGATAACGCTGTGGATAACGAAAAGCGCCCCTCCCAAGGCCGTCACCGTGGAGTGGTGAGGTGGGAGGGGCGTCGGTAAGCGCGCGTCGTTAGCGGTGATTCTTCACGCGTTGGGTCAGCGCCTGGATTTCGTCGTACGTGTTTCTGTTCTCCGTCATCTCTTTGCGGATCTTCCGGTCGGCATAGATGACGGTGGTGTGGTCCTTGCCACCGAATTGATCACCAATCTTGGGCAAGGAAAGCTCTGTGAGCTCGCGGCACAGATACATTGCCAGCTGACGGGCGTGGGCCACAGCGCGCTTCTTACCAGAACCGCGCAGGGTCTCAACGTCAATGTTGAAGTACTCCGCGGTGACTTCCATGATGGCGGCTGCGGTGATCTGGCGGTCGGCCGAGTCCGGTGCCAGATCCTGTAGCGCAATCTCTGCCATCTCCATGCTGATCGGTTCGTTGACCAGGGAGGAGTAGGCAGACACGCGGATAAGTGCGCCTTCCAACTCACGGATGGAAGATTCAAAACGTGAGGCAATGAGCTCCAGGACTGAGCGGTCGACGTCGGTGCCGTCCGCAGCGGCCTTCTTCATGAGAATGGCAATGCGCGTTTCCAAGTCTGGCGGCTGGATATCCGTGATGAGACCGCCTTCAAAGCGGGTACGTAGGCGGTCTTCCAGGGTCGTCAGCTGTTTCGGCGGACGGTCAGAGGACAAAATGATCTGCTTGTTCGCCTGGTGAAGCGCGTTAAAGGTGTGGAAGAACTCCTCCTGCGTGGATTCCTTGCCCTCAAGGAACTGAATGTCATCCACCATGAGGATGTCCAAGTTGCGGTAGCGGCGCTTGAAGGATTCTTGGCGGTCATCACGCAGCGAATTGATGTAGTCATTGGTGAACTCTTCCGAGGACACATACTTCACGCGCAGCCCTGGGTGCAGCACCTGGGCATAGTTGCCGGCGGCGTGGAGCAGGTGTGTCTTGCCCAAACCAGAACCGCCCCAAATAAATAGTGGGTTATATGCGCGGGCGGGGTTCTCCGCTACGGCTACGGCCGCGCCGTTGGCAAAACGGTTGGAGGAACCGATGACGAAGTTCTCAAACGTGTGCTTCGGGTTGAGGGACTTCTCGTGATTCGGGTTGTGCGCGGGTTCCTCACGGGGGATTCGTGCACCGGCTGCCTCCGGGTAGCTGGCTGGTGCGGCGGCCTGCTGTTCGCTGTAGTGCTGAGCTAGCTCGTCCAGGCTGGCCGGTGAGTAGGTGGAATCCCACCTCGTGGCCTGCTGCTGTTGCTGTGGCTGGGCCGGCTGAGACTGGTGGTCCATGCCGTACTGGGGTGCCTCAGTTTGGATGGGGCGCTGGGGCGTGGGGTCTGGTTCAACTTCAGCAGGGGCAGACGCTGCTGGTTGCTCGGGCGCTGCCTGCTGAGCGGTAATTGTCACGGCCAGGGAACAGGGGCGGCCCATGTGCTGGGACAAGGTACGTGAGATGTGCTCCCCTAGCTCGGTCTCAATGACATTCTTGGCGTTTTCGTGTGGGGCGGCGATGAGGGCGTATCCGTCGCCGATCATGATGGGTTCGACGAGCTGCAAGTTGAGCCGCTGGCTGTGGGTAAAGTTCGGCACATGTGAGTTGGGTTGCTCAGACTGTGCCAGCAGATCAGTGACCACTGCTTTCCAGCTGGCCCTGAGGGCCGCTTGCGGATCAGACAAGACGCCTACCTTCTATGTAGTTCGAGTTCACACTGCCAGTGGTGAGAGGCCACGGGGCAGGTACTCGACCCACGTACTTGACCACTGTGCGGGTAGCGCAGTGATTCTTGTAATTATCGGGGGACGGACGGATGGACTGTTGAGAGAGTAAAAGAAATTCCACGGGTTTCCACCGAAGATTCCACACGATGTTTTAGTGCGTCACCTTGGTTTCCACAAAGTTATCCACAGGTGTGAATTGGTGGTTTATCCACAGCCTAGCGCATGGCTGTGGATAACTTCCCATCGGTACCTTAATGGCTCTGACCTGCATATACGGCAAAAGTCTCAAGGTTCAGTTGAGAGTTATCCACACCTTGTGGGTAGCTGTGGAATTTGATTCCTTAGTTCTACCGCGTTGTCCCGAGGCTGTCTAACGCACTTTTTATGCATGCAGTAGGTCTGGTTGATTCGAACCCTGTGAAGGTGCGATGTGTCTGGGGTTGACTCGCAGCAAGAGGGCCAAAAGTGGCGCTCTAGCTGGGGATAAAAACATCGATGTCATTTCGGGTACACCCAGTGTGTCGATTTGTTCTACGCCCCATCTGTCACGTAACCTGTGATGGTCTATCGCAGCAGTGCATAACGCACATGTTGCATGTGGGACTGCCTCGCCCCGCCGCATGGCGCTATCCGGGCGAAGCCTCATCCCCGCGAACACCATTCATCAGTGGATGCTCAGGCCCAGCCGCGCCGCGCGGCGGGTTTGAGCTATCTGCGTACAACTTCAAGGAGTTAATCGTGGCAAAGGGTAAGCGTACCTTCCAGCCGAACAACCGTCGTCGTGCTCGTAAGCACGGCTTCCGCACCCGCATGAGCACCCGCGCTGGCCGCGCTATCGTCGCAGCTCGTCGCAAGAAGGGTCGCGCTAAGCTCACCGCTTAATTCATGCTTCCAGCCCAGCACAAGCTCACGTCCCCGAGGCAATTTCGGCGGACTATCAAGGGCGGACGCCGGGCGGGCACGCGCACCGTTGTCGTGCATATGCACATCAACACTGGTGAGGACGCCATCGCGGCTACTGGCCCGCGATTTGGCCTCATCGTTTCGAAGGCCGTCGGGAATGCCGTGGTTCGCCACCGCACCTCCCGGCGGCTTCGTCATGTGTGCATGGCGGTGATGAAAGACGGTGCGCATGGCACTCCTCTTCCACCGAATGTGGACATTGTCATTCGAGCCCTGCCCGCCAGCGCCGAGGCAACAAGTGAGCGCCTCGCCCGCGATATCCGCAAAGCCCTAGCAAAATGGGATATCTGAACTCCCAGGGAGAAGAGATTCCCCCTGCCCGCGGTTTCGGGCGAGTCCTAGTTCACTGGGTGCGCTTCTACCAAAAGCATGTCTCACCCCTTAAGATGGTTTCGACCTGTCGTTTTGAACCGACATGCAGTGCCTATGCCCTCGAGGCCATCTCCGTGTACGGAGCGCTCAAGGGAGTGGGCATGGCCGTCGCCAGGCTCTGCAAGTGTGGGCCCTGGCATCCGGGCGGATTCGATCCGGTACCGACCAAACAACATCGAAGGTAAACAACACTCGTGCTTAATTTCATCTATTGGCCAATCTCAGCCGTTCTGTGGTTCTGGCATTGGCTTCTGAGCTTCGTCCTCGACTCCGGTTGGGGCGGAACGTGGATCATCGCCATCGTCCTCCTGACGTGGACGCTGAAGGCGCTCATGGTCAAGCCGACCATCACGCAGCTGCGCTCCTCACGCAAGATGCAGGAGATCCAGCCGCAAATCCAGGAACTGCGCACCAAGTACGCCAATGACCAGACCAAGGCAGCGCAGGAGATGCAGCGCATCTACAAGGAATCTGGTGTGCGCCCGGTAGCGGGCTGCTTGCCCATGTTTGCTCAGATTCCGATGTTCATTGGTCTCTTCCACGTGCTGCGCTCCTTTGACCGCACCGTGGCCGTTGCCGGTGGCATTGGCCACCCGGCCGGTGGTGCCATGTCGGAGGAGATGAATGCCTCCATCGCGAACTACGTCTTCAAGCCGGAATTGGTCAAGGAGTTCGTGGATGCCAAGATCTTCGGCGTTCCGCTCGTGGCTAACCTACGTCTTAACTCTGGGCTGGAGATTGTCAAGAGCACCACGACAACGCAGGCAGCGCTTATTATCGTGCCGCTGATTGCCATCATTGCGGTGCTCACGCACTTCAACGCGCGTATGACTCTGAACCGCCAGGAGGCTCGTCGCGCTGCTGGTAAGACGGCTACGCCGCAGGGTCAGAATGCGGAAATGATGCAGCAGCAGATGGCCATGATGAACAAGATGATGCTGTGGTTTATGCCGGCCATGCTGATTTTCTCCGGCTTCATTTGGCCCATCGGTCTGTTGTTCTACATGCTGGCTAACACCGTGTGGACCTTCTTCCAGACGCGTATCGTGTACGCCAAGATGGACCGCGAGGAGGAAGAGGAGGCAGCTGCCAAGGCTGAGCTCAAGCGCACCTCTGCTCCGAAGCCGGGCGCTCGCAAGAAGGACAACCGCTCTAAGAAGCAGCGCCGCAAGAACAACTAGTACTACCCAGGAGTTTTCACAGTGACCGACACTGCATCTGACACTGTGCCACTGGACCCGTCTGACGTGTTTGGATCGCGTCTGCCGCTCGCGCAGAAGTATCACGATTCACTCGCCACGGACGGGTCCACTCGTGGTTTTATTGGCCCCCGTGAGGTCCCGCGCTTGTGGGAGCGCCATCTCATCAACTGTGCTGTGGTCGCCGAAGTCATGCCGCAAGGCGCCACGCTTATCGACGTCGGCAGTGGCGCCGGCCTGCCCGGAATCCCGCTCGCCATTGCACGCCCCGACCTGCAGATCACCCTCATCGAGCCGCTGCTAAAGCGCTCGACCTACCTCAATGAGGTCGTCGACCTTCTGGGCCTCGATAACGTCACCGTCATCCGTGGCCGTGCTGAAGAAGGCCCTGTGAAGAAAGCCGTTAAGGGCGCGGATATCGTGACCTCTCGGGCGGTAGCTCCATTGGGCAAGCTGGCCAAGTGGTCCCTGCCGCTGGTGCGCAAGGGCGGCGAAATGATTGCTCTCAAGGGCTCCTCGGTGCATGAGGAGCTGGAGCGCGACGCCGCGGATATTAAGCGTGCCGGTGGCGGAAAAGCCGAGGTCATGACCATTCACGGCACCACGATTATCCGTGTCCCGCGCGTGAACTAAAGTAGACGGCATGACTCATCCTCGTCTTATCACCATTGCGAACCAGAAAGGTGGCGTGGGTAAAACCACCTCCGCCGTGAACCTTGCCGCCGCGCTCGCTGACGCCGGCAAGAAGGTGCTGGTGATTGACCTGGACCCGCAGGGCAACGCCTCCACCGCCGTAGGCGCAGAACATACCTCCGGTACCCAGTCCAGCTACGAGGTCCTCTTGGGAGACTGCACGGCCAATGACGCCATGCAGCACTCCCCCGACAATGAGAATCTGTACTGCATCCCTGCCACCATTGATTTGGCTGGCGCGGAGATCGAAATGGTGTCCCTCGTGCGCCGCGAATTCCGCCTCTACGATGCCCTCCACAACGGCTTTCTGGAGGAGCACGGCTTCGAGTACGTCTTCATTGACTGCCCGCCTTCTTTGGGCCTGCTCACCATTAACGCGATGTCGTGTGCCGAAGAGGTCATTATCCCCATCCAGTGTGAGTACTACGCCTTGGAGGGCGTGGGTCAGTTGTTGGGCAATATTTCCATGATTCGGGAGCACCTCAACGAGGATCTCCACATTTCTGGCGTCCTGCTCACGATGTTTGATGCCCGCACTAAGCTGGCCCAGCAAGTGGCAGATGAGGTCCGCGAACAGTTCGGTGCCGTGGTCTTGGGCAACGTTATCCCCCGTTCCGTGCGCGTTTCAGAGGCGCCGGGCTATGGTAAGACAGTTATCGCTTATGACCCGTCGTCGACAGGCGCCCGCGCGTACGCCGCCGCTGCACGCGAGCTGGACAAGCGCGGTGATTACACGCCGCACCCCACCACAGGTGCTATTGGCGTGAGCCCGGAGATTTTCGCGGAACTGGAAGGATAGGAGCAACGGATGGCAAACAAGAAGGCAGACCAGAAGCCGGAACAGCGTCAGGGTGGTCTGGGCAAGGGCTTGGCTGCGCTCATTCCGTCCGGCCCGGGTGCTCCATCCCGCAAGCCCCACTTGGGCGATTCCGCCGCGGACATCATTCTCGGTGCCTCCGCCGGCACACCAAAGGACGCCGGCACGAAGAAGGTCCAGGGCGCTCCGACCATCCAGCAGTCTTCTGGCTCAAAGAAGCGCCAGGCTAAGCCTTCCGTCATTGGTGCGACTTACCGCGAGATTTCCGTCGGTGACATCCTCCCCAACCCGAAGCAGCCGCGTACCGTCTTTGACGAGGACGAACTGGCAGAACTGGTGCACTCCATCAAGGAGTTCGGCCTCTTGCAGCCAGTCGTAGTCCGCCCCTCCGAGGAAGGCGGCTTCGAGCTCATTATGGGTGAACGCCGCTGGCGTGCTTCCTCTAAGGCAGGTCTGGCCACTATCCCGGCTATCGTCCGCGACACCAAGGACGATGACCTCCTGCGTGATGCCCTGCTGGAGAATATCCATCGCGTGCAGCTCAACCCGCTGGAAGAGGCCCACGCTTACCAGCAGCTGTTGGAAGAATTCGATGTGACCCAGAACGAGCTGGCTGATCGCATCGGCCGCTCCCGCCCCCAGGTCACCAACATGATCCGCTTGCTCAAGCTGCCAGTCAACGTACAAAAACGCGTCGCTGCCGGCACCTTGTCCGGCGGTCATGCCCGCGCGCTGCTGGGCTTGCCGGATGCAGAAGCCATGGAGCTCATTGCGAACCGCATCGTGGCCGAAGGCCTGTCTGTGCGCGCCACGGAGGAAGCCGTCACCCTGTACAAACGTGAAGGCAAGCCGGCCGAGCCTACGAAGAAGCAGGCCGCCCCGCAGCCGCAGTTCTTCACCGACTCCGCTGAGCGCCTTGCCGATCGTTTCGACACCAAGGTCACCGTCACTATGGGCAAGCGCAAGGGCAAGATGGTCGTCGAGTTTGGTGACCAAGAAGACTTCGAGCGTATCTTGGCTCTCATTGAGGGAAACGAAAGCAGCTAGCTCCCAATCATGCTTATTGAGGCCGTCAAGGAAGGTGTTGCCATCAACCCCTTGGCGGCCCGATCCATTTTCTGGGAAATGAAGACCACGGTCGCTGATCCCGCCTTTGAGAAGGAAGCGTGGCTGAGCGCTACCTTGCTGAGCTACGGTGAGTGCGGTTTTACCGTGGGCGATGAGGCTACCGTCTTCTTTTGCCCACCGGAGCTTGCCCCCGGTGCGGCTAAGCTGCCTACCTCCCCGGTTTCTGAGGACGCCGTGTTGGTGTCTTCTTTGTTTGTGAAGTCGGAGCGCGCGGCGAAGGGCTTGGAAGCCGTGCTTCTCGACGCCACAATAATGCACCTCACCACCCGCGATGCCACCGCGCTGGAAGCATTCGGTTACCGCGATGCCCGCCAGGCCGAGGACTTGTTGCGCGACAAACCCGGTCGCATTGGCCTGCTTCCTGTGGAAACGCTGGAATCCGCCGGTTTCATGGTGGTGCAGGATCACCCCATTACGCCACGCCTGCGCCTTGAGCTGCCCCCTGCTTTTGATTTGCTCACCGCTGCCGCGGTGGAGGATCTCCTCGCCCGCGCCCTGGCGTAGGGCCTAGGCTTCAAAGACCTATTCAATGAACAGGCCCGGAAGTTCATTCTCACTGTTGCACGATGTTATTAAACCCCAACATGCGCCTAGAAACCAACACAGAATAGTTCCCCAAAATCAACGCCCGGGTGTTACTCAATACTCACCCGGGCGTTACTGCTTGCTCACCACGGCGTTACTAAATCCGTGGTCCTAACACCCGCTGCGTTCGGCTTGGTCGATGTGGATTTGGTCAGGAAACCAGGATGAGGCCGCCGATCCAGCTAAGGAAACGGAAGGGGCCTATCGGTGCCAAATGGTGCCAGATGGTGCTACCCTAGTGTTATTGCCACCTGTTACGACAGGATCGGAAGAAGACCCTGGGACCCCAGCCGGACGACTGGACCCAGGGTCTTCGCCTGCCTCTAGAGGGAATCCGGGGTGGGACGTTTGAGGACCACTTTCTCGTGCAGCTTCTCCCAGTACTGCTCTTCCCCTAGATGGACGGAGTTCAGTGCTCCCAGAACGGCATCTGGAATCCAGAGCAGGGGATCATCGCCACCGCGTACGTGTCGCAGTCGGATGCCAGCACTTTGTCCCTGGCCCTGCAGGGCAACTATATGGGCGACGTCTCGCCTGTTTTGTGCTTCTTGCCGGCTTTCCAAAGTGACGTTGTGGACGTGCATCTCGGAGAGCTCGAAGTACATCTGCTCCAAGCATTTCCTGCGGTGCCTCTCCGTCTTCTTGCTCACTTCACTCCGGTGGGTGATGATCGCTTGCATGGAGTCGATCTCAGAAAGGGTGTCCACGATTTTTCGGCGTCGGCTATTACGTTCGTCGGTCCAGTGAAGTTTGACCTGGCCAGGAAGTCGTAGTGGACGCAGCTCCTCGCGTATTTTTTCCAAGTCTTGAGTGTCGATGATGGCTGCACACACCATGTACTCCTGCCGGTCTGGGGGTCTAGGGGCGGAGGACTCATCGATGTAGGCGACTAGCTGTGATTCCACCCTGGAATTGTAGCCTAGCCTTCAAAGACAACTTCCATATGGCGGGATGCAAGCCACGATCGCTGTGGTCAGAAAACAGCCACCAGGGAACTAGACAGCCGTTGTCTGTGTATAAGGAGAAGAAGGTGCCAAAGACCGTGCCAGTGAATCCAGCGCAAATTTCAATAAAATCTATCCCACACTTGCTCTGATCGCATATGTTTTGTTGTCCATCGGAGATGGAGAAAGCTGGCGCCGCAAGTTGACACTGCTGATGGCGGACTTTCCAACCATCGAAGGTATAAGTCCTGAGAAAGATATGGGGTTCCCGCTGAGTGGGGCGAGTTAGATATTTGGAATGGCGGAGAGCCAGAACAGTAGAGACCTATATTGTGCAGGAATTCTTGTTTTGTGGAGCCACGTACCGTTGCCCCACTTCTTACGAGGAACGCTCTGCGCGCAGGAGTTCGTCGAACCGGTACGTGCCGGTCACGGCGGTGTCGTCATCGAGGAGATACAGGCGCTTGACGGCCACGACGATGGCCTCGGCGATGTCATCGCGGCAATCCGGGTTGGTGAGGATAGCCACGTCCTTGGGGCTGGTGAGGTATCCCAGCACCACCTGTACGACTGGCATCTGCGTCAGGCGCAGCAGCGCCCACGTGCGACCGTGGTTGCGGCAATTTCCCAGCTCAGTGCGTGCAACGATCTCACGCTGGATGAAGCCGGAGAGTGTCTCGCCAATGAGCGAAGAGTTGCCAGACTCCGAGCCGAAGTAGAAGGTGGCCACGCCGTTGGCTTTCTCCGTGGGGTACTCATCGCACGCGAGGGAAATGACAAAGTCGGCGTCGAAGGCGTTAGCCAGTCCAGCGCGGTCGCGCACGGAAGGATCGTCGGTACGCGGGCGGGAGATGATGGTCTCCATGCCGGCGGCAATCATGCGGCCGGCGACGCGCTCAGCGAGATCCCAGAGGATCTCCTCCTCCGTGATGTCGCCATAGCGGCCTTTGACCGTGCGGCCGGTGTTGAAGCCGCCGAGGCTTGGGTCGATGACCACGCGCTTGCCGGCCAGCTTCGGGCCGGCGTTGCGCACGCGCTCACGCTCCTGGATATTGTGTGCTGAACCACCGGTGATGCGGCGGCCCAAGAGGCTTAGTGCATTAATGGTGGCTGGGCCGCAAATGCCGTCACTACGCAGGCCACAGTTGAGCTGGTATTCCGCTAAAGCGGCGTAGGTAGCCGGCCCAAAATGACCATCTATGCGTTCCTGGTAAAAACCGAGTTCCTGCAGTTGTTCCTGAAGTTGGGAGACATCATCGCCTACCTGCAGGTTGCCCGGCTCGTAGGCCAGAACGCGGGCACCCAAGGAATATGAGGCTTGGCGCAGTTCGCGCAGCGTTAGCTCATCGATATCACCGCTGGGCACAATACCGCGTGACTGTTGGAAAGCCTTGAGGACTTGGGAGAGGTCTGCGTCGAAGTGCTTATCGGCTTCGGAGTACTTCTGCTTCTTCCAGTCGGACAACGTCTCCTGGTAGTCCGACATAAGACCGAGGCGGGCAAGGGTTGCGCGTGCTTCGGCGACCCGAACACTCTGGTCACCAACCCGTAGAACGCGGTTCACACCTACCCCTTTCGTGATCAAGGTGGGCGCACCTTGGTGCGCCGTCAACGAGTTAAAGAATACCAGTTAGAGCTGTTTCTTCACTTGTGCCACGATGTCAGCCTTGGAACGCAGGCCAACGAACTCATCCACCTTCTCGCCGTTGTTGAAGATCAGCACGGAGGGGATGGACATGATCTGGAACATGGCACCCAGGGTGCGTTCTTCGTCCACGTTGACCTTGACCACGGAGACGTCATCGCCCAACTCTTCGGCGACTTCTTCGAGGATCGGGGACAGCTTCTTGCACGGCCCACACCATTCGGCCCAGAAATCAACGACGACGGGTTTGCCTGCCTCCACGACGTCCGCGCGGAAGGAATCAGTAGTGACGTTCTTAATGTTGCTCATGTGATTACTAACGGTTATCGGCGAGGAAATGTTCCGCATCGATGGCCGCGCGGCAGCCGGAGCCCGCGGCGGTGATGGCCTGCTGGTAGTGGTCATCCACGAGGTCACCACAGGCGAAGACACCCGTCAGCGAGGTCTTGGTGGAAGGCTGCTCCACCACAACGTAGCCAGCCTCGTTGGTCTCTACCTGGCCTTCCAGGAAGCTCGAGCGCGGTTCGTGGCCAATGGCCACGAACATGGCGGTGACATCAAGCTCGCTGGTCTCACCGGTCAGCACATTCTTGACCTCAAGGCCACCGACCTTGCCGTCCTTCTCCAGGACGCGCTCTACTGTGGTGTTGGTCAGCCACTTAATCTGCTCGTTGTCCTTGGCGCGCTCCAGCATGATCTTGGAGGCGCGGAAGTTCTCCGAGCGGTGAATAATAGTGACGGTTTCGGCGAACTTGGTGAGGAAGGTGGCCTCCTCCATGGCGGAATCACCACCACCGACGACGGCAATGTTGTGGCCCTTGAAGAAGAAACCATCGCAGGTGGCACATGCGGAGACACCGCGGCCAGCCAGCTCGGATTCGCCCGGAATGCCCAGGTAGCGTGGGGCGGCACCGGTGGCCAGGATGACCGAGCGGGCTTCGAAGACTTCGTCGCCCACGTGCAACTTCTTCACGTCACCGTCGAGCTCGACGGAGTCCACAACTTCCATGCGCAGGTCTGCACCGAAGCGGATAGCCTGGGCGCGCATTTCTTCCATGAGCTCTGGGCCCATGATGCCCTTCTGGAAGCCCGGATAGTTCTCCACCTCGGTGGTGTTCATGAGCTCGCCGCCGTATTCAAAACCTTCGAAGACGATGGGGTTGAGCTCAGCACGCGCTGCGTAAAGGGCTGCGGTGTAACCGGCGGGGCCGGAGCCGACGATGGCAACATCGTGGATAGTCACTAAAAACTCCCTTGAGACGACAATTCCTGTAGAGAATCTGATCATGTCCGCGCATAAGGGGCGGAGGACACTGAGATTGTACTCGGGCCTAGTCTATCGCTGCACGCAGCACTTGCCGAGCCCGGGCTCGGCGCGACTTCACCGTGCCTGGTGCAACGCCCTGCACTTTGGCCACCGTATCGATGGGATAGCCGGCGACATCAGTCAGGTATAGCGCTTCGCGCTGGTCCTCGCGTAAGGTCTGCATGGCTTGGGCCACCGTGATACGTTCCGCTAGGTGCTCGCTGGGATTGTGCGCGAGCGCGTAATTGCGGTCATCGTCAATAATTTCCGCATCCAGCGAGGCGTTTTCCCGGTTGGAGCGGTGGTTGAGGAAGTCATAGCCGGAGTTCATCACCAGGCGGTGCAGCCACGTGCTCAGTGCGGCATCGTGCCGGTAGGACTTCATATTGCAGCTGGCCTTGAGCAGCGCCTCCTGCACGATGTCCTGCGCATCATCATCGTTGCGTGTGTAACGCCGCGCCATGGCGGTCAGGCGCGCGCGGTGCTTCTCGACGATTGCCGAAAAGGCCTTGGTATCTCCGCCAATAAAGGCGTCGACGAGTTCACGATCGGTCGGCTGTGCTGACAAGAAGAATCCCCCCGGAAACTACAGATGACAAACGGGTCACCACAGTCCCCAGCTAAAGCCGATGGCGTGTGATTATCCCCCCGTTAATGTGTCTGCGAGTCTACGGGAAGATTCTTCTGTCCGCTACGCGAAGCTTCCGCTTCGCAATGCAGTAAGCAGGATGCTTACTGCGCGGCCCGCACGCGGGCCGCGCGGCGCAGGGCGTCCTGGCATTCCAGCAGTACGCGGCGTAGTGCACGCGGACGTTCGCTGCTCAAGAATTCGCTGGTAGCGGCATCGGCCATCGCGAGATCTGGGTAGAGCCCGCGCACCAGGCGGTTGGCAATCTCAATGGGGTGCTCCTCCCACAGCTTCGCTAGAGAATCGAAGTACTCCTGGGCAAAGGCCTCGGTGAGGTGGGCTGAGCGCGGCGCGTTAAAGGCAGCGAGGAGGGAATCCACCTCGGCGTTGGAGTACTTACCTGGCGTGCGCACGA
This sequence comes from Corynebacterium sp. FDAARGOS 1242, assembly GCF_016889985.1. Lineage (NCBI taxonomy): Bacteria > Bacillati > Actinomycetota > Actinomycetes > Mycobacteriales > Corynebacteriaceae > Corynebacterium > Corynebacterium sp. FDAARGOS 1242. Next base: position 2,392,857 of record NZ_CP069568.1, read on the forward strand.
GGTCGAAAACCTCCCGCTTGACCTCCGCTGATGGGAAGGCGTGGGAGGCGCCTAAGTATGCGGCGGCGCCGGTGAGCGTGTTATCGCGCTCCTTTTCCGCGTCCAGCTCTTCGGCGCTGACGGCATCGCGGGCGGCGAGTGCGCGGAGGATGGCCCAGCGGATATCCGGGTCGAGGGCGAGGCCGTCCAAGGAGCCGTCGAGAAGCGCGCGCAGGCGCTGCGTTCCGGACTCCGCCGGGGTGGCCGCGAGCGCCTGGATGGCGGCGCGTGCGAAGGTGAGCTGCGCGTCGGAGCCTGCCGGTGCAGCATGCAGCACGGCCCAGAGGCGATCGGCGTAGTCAGCGCGGACCTCCTCGCGGTTCTTCTCGCTGACGAAGTGGTCGATGGCATAGCCTGCATTGGCAAAGGCCGTGGTCAGAAGCGTCGGATTAGACTCCGCCGGGGCGTGGTTCAGCACGGTGTCGAGGTAGGAGCGCACCGGCCACTCGCCATCGCGGGTGAGGTTCCACAAGGAAGTCCAGATGACCGCGCGGGAGAGCTCATCCGGAACTTCAGACAGGCGCGTGCGGATGGTCTCCAGGGAGGTTTCGTCGAAGCGGACCTTGGCGTAGGTGTGGTCGCCGTCGTTGAGCAGCAGCAACGCCGGTGCCTGAAGCCCAGAAGCCTCGTCGAGGATGGTGCGCTCGCCTTCCAGGTCCACGTCGAGGGTGGCGTACTTGTGCAGGGAGTCATCGAACAGAGTCACGTTAAGGCGGTGCGGGCGGGTGGTGTCCTCGGCTTCTACTGTGATGGCGAGCTCGTGAATCTTATCGCCGTCCGTGTGCAGCTCCGGGGTGAGCGTATCCGGGCCCCACGTGCGCAGCCAGGCTGTGGACCAGGCGTCGAGGTCACGGTCGGTGTGCTTCTTCAACGCCTTGAGCAGGTCATCAAAGGTGGCTGCGCCAAAGGCTTGCTCCTGGAAGTAGTCGCGCGCGCCGGCGTAGAAGTTCTCGCGTCCCACGTAGTGCACCAGCTGCTTGAGCACCGCAGCACCCTTGGCATAAGTGATGCCATCGAAATTCTGGCGCGCGGCATCTACATCCGGGATCTCGGCCTTAATCGGGTGCGTGGTGGGCAATTGATCCTGCAGGTAGGCCCAGTTCTTTCGCTGGCCGGCGAAGTTGACCCACGCCTCGGTGTACTCGGTGGCATGCACCGAGGAATCCGCGCCCATGAACTCCGCGAAAGACTCCTTAAGCCAAAGGTCATCCCACCACTGCGGGGTGACCAGGTCACCGAACCACATGTGGGACATCTCGTGCAGGATCGTATTCGTGCGCCCGGCATGCTGCGCGCGGGTGGCGGCGGAACGGAAGAGGTAATGCTCCGTGAACGTCACCAGGCCGGGGTTCTCCATCGCGCCCAGGTTGTACTCCGGCACGAAGATGGAATCGTACTTGCCCCACGGGTACGGGTAGCCATAGTTGTTGTGGAAGAAGTCCATGCCTTGTGCGGTGACCTGCAGGATCTCATCATCCAGGTAGTCGGCCATGGAGGCGCGGGCGAAGGCGCGCAGTTCCACTTCCAAGGACCCATCGGGTGCGGTCCAGGTGCTGTGCTTCTCGACGTACGGCCCCGCCGCAAACGCCGTCAAGTACGTCGACAGCAACGGGGTCGGCGCGAAGTGCGCTACGTCCCCGCTATCCGTCTTCTCGCGGCCAACCTCCGGCTGGTTGCTGAGGAGCTGCCAGCCTTCCGGACCGGTGAGGTGTACCTCGTAGCTGGCCTTGAGATCCGGCTGGTCAAAGCAGGGAAAAATGCGGCGCGCGTCAGATGGCTCCAGGTGCGAGTAGAGGTACGTGGTGTCATCGGCCTGGTCGTGCATGCGGTGCAGGCCTTGGCCGGTGCGTGAGTAATAGGAGGAGCCGGTGATCTCTACGGTGAGCTCCTTCCCTACTGGAAGATCCCGCAGGTAGACCCGTCCGCCGTCGAAGGTGTTCTCCACCTCTTCGCCGTTAACGCGCACTGAGTGGACGGCCTTACCCAGGTAGTCCACGAAGGTCTCGGATTCGGTCGTGCTCAACGTAATCCGCGAGGTGACCTCGTAAGAGTCGGCGTCGGTTGGCGCGCTCGTGACGTCGAGGTTTAGCTCGTAGGTGCTCAAACGCAGCGCGGTGCTGCGACCGGTGGCTTCTGCATGGGTGAGGTTGGCGGTAGTCATGCGCTACATCTTAAACTCCGCTGCGGTGCGTATCACAGGGCGGTCAGGAAAGAACCCACCGCGTGTTGGGCCCGCGCTGTGGGCCATCAGGATCGATGCGCGCTTGGCCTATAGTCCGCAGGTGGCGCAGTATTCCCGTGACAATTGCCCGGTCTACTCCCAGTTCTTCGGCGACTTCGCGCGTGGTCAGTGCAGCTCCTTCTTTGAGTTGAGCCAGGATCCAATCCTGAACGGAGGTCGCTGCAATGTGTCCTTCTATGTGAAGCCCCATCAGCGATCGGGCCTTTGTGGTAAGTATCCACTCTCGCGCTTCCCGTAGTTGTTCTACGAAACCGAGGCTCTCATACCACCGAAGGGTATCCGCAGCCTGATCTTCGCTGACTTGCATGAGTTGGGCAGCAGTGTGGCACAGCAGGATCTGGTTGTCCATAAGGTGACGGGCAATGATGAGACCATTGACGCTGTCGAAAGGCTCAGCGCCGAAAGCACCTTTGAGTTCGGTCAAGGCCTTAACAAACGCGGTGTCAACGCGCCCAGAGGACAAAATAACTTCGACGAAGGATTCCTCGGCGCGAAGCTCCGGAATATGGCGACCACTTGACAGCATGGATGCCCACATGCGGTCGAATCCACGGGAGGATTCCTCTGCTAACCCCAGCATCCTTAACGCCGTCATAAGGCGGGGATTGCGGGGAATTGATTGTGTTGTGAGAACTCGATCGCGTTGTACACCTGTGGGAAGACCACCGGGAGACCATACAGAGAAGGCTATAGGAGATTGGTCGATGACTACCGCAGCCGCCGCGACCCAGTCACGATGGGCTAAGGCATTGGAGACAAGCTCGTCGACAGCGGTGTCTGGGAAAGCCTTGATCGATACTTCTTGACCCGTGGCAAGGGCGATGCGCTCCACTTCTTGCTGGGCATTGACTCGAATTAGCTCTTTCAATCGCAAGTATGTGGTGATGAGGGGTGCAGAGATTTCCGTTGTTCTCGGCTCACCGCCAGGTACAAGACGGAGGAGGTGTCGAACTGTAACCTGCTGGGATACCGGAGGCATGAAAAGGATTTCGGCCGCGTATGTGGGGTTTTGTGAGCCATCGAGCAGCCCTAGTTCTCCCAAAAGTTCGCGGGCTGTTGCGGGAACAGGTTCTTGGGAACCGGACATTGCCCTCGCTTGGGCTAGGAGGTGTCGGGCCTGATCGACGGCCGTCATATCGAGTTCCTCAAGTCCTCGCCGGGAGGGGTGAGCGGTGTAATCCGGGTTGGCGCGTTCAAAAAAGAGTGCGCGGCGTTGATGCTCGGTGAGGGGTACGCAGCGAGTGCCAACTCGCTTGCTTGCCTGTCCTTTTGGGCGCTGATACAGCGTGATACCACGGGGAACGCGCAAAACAATCAGCCGGGCTCCACACCACTCCAGCTCATCTGCTTCGACGTGGATGTTGGGTTGTGTTCCTTCGAAGATCTTTCTTATGAGCCAGTCCAATTCGCGCTGGGTGCCTGTAAATGCCTCTGGTCCAGACTTCTTGTCTGCGACTCCAAGCACAATGAAAGCGTTCCCGTTATCGGCATTGGAAAAGCACACGGCTTCATCGATGAGGAATTCAATAAGGGATGCGTCTGGGTTTCGATTTCGCGGGTGGACGGCGGGATCCTCTTTAAAATCGAGAATTTCGGATTCCAGGCTATCGGCGGTTGCGCCGGCTTCAATCGAGCGCAGTACCTGGATGATGAAGTCGAGTTCGTCCTCTCTCATGGCCCCGTAGTGTAGCAGAGTTGTTTCAAACAACTCCGCAACAACTAATAAACAACTATTGGCTAATATGGCAGCTTCTGACGCAGAATCATTCTTAAACATGCAGGACAAAGCGTTGTGCAAGTTGTTTAGGAGTTGTTTCAGAGTTGTTTATTACTCCATTGATGTGCCTCTAGTTGTTAAAAAGTTGTTGCCCGCAGTGCCGAAATGGGCACTATGGGCAACAACTAAAAACTACTTCTCAAGGCGAGGTATCGCGCTTGATGACTTACTGCTTGATGGCAGAAACCTCGAGCTCAATCTTGATCTCCTCGGAGACCAGCACGCCGCCGGTCTTCAGCGGAGCGTTGAAGTCGATGCCGAAGTCGGTGCGGTTAATGGAGGTCTTAGCCTCAAAGCCCAGGCGGGTATTGCCGAAGGGATCCTCGGCCACACCCGTCTCCTCTACCTTGAAGTCAACGGACTTGGTGGTGTCCTTGTTGGTGAGGTCACCAGTAACGGTGCCCTCGCCCTGCTCGTTAACGTCGAAGGTGGTCGCGGCGAAGTTGCCGCGCACCTTGGTGATCATGGCGTGGCGGGTAACGAAGCCGATGGTGGTGTGCGTCGGGTCCAGTGCGTACGTTCCTGCAGTGATGGTTATGGTTTCCTCATTTCATTATAAGGTTGACGTGACAACAATAATTATTCGCTCCTTCGCTCAGCTGTCAAGGGTTCTTTTCCATCGAAAGCCATATCCCCAGACCTGCAACCCGAAACCTGCAGGTGGGCGTCGTCAAGCGCGCGATGCGTCTGAGTCAGCGAGCAGGGAGTTGCGGGTTTCAGGTCTGGGGATATGCGTGAGACCGTTCCTGTGGAGGTGCGTCAGTTGGTGGGGATACCTACCAGGGTGGCCTCCTTCAGCGTGACCGAACCGGACTTGGGCAGGTCAGTGAACATGATGAGGGCGCCGTCGAAAGCCACCGGCTTCTCCTTGAGCTCGATGTCTTGGCGTGCGCTCGTCAGGGTGCCGTGTGCGAGTTCGGTGAGCGTGCTGGACTTGGGGTTCTTCGGATCGAAATCCTCGGTCTTGACGCCATAAACCACGTACTTCGCGCCGATGGAATCCTTCTGTTCCAGCGGCAGGACGTGCAGCTGCGTGGGCTTATCGATGCTAAGCAATAGGCCAGCGTCGGTGTCCTTGGTAGTCCAGGAACCGTCCACATTCTTGCCCTCCGGAACCGAGGTGCTCTTTACGTCCTTGAAGAGCACAGCTGGCACATTGGGGAATGTGGTTTCATCAGAGGCTTCGCTTTTGGTGACCACCGGAGAGGTTTGTTCATCGGCGACCTGAGAGAGAATCCACACGCTGAGTGCTGCCATGGCCACAACGAAGACGGTTGCCAGCACGCCCAGGACGATGGTGCCTGAGCCTGAGTAGCCGCGGCCACCGAAGCCCGGGGCCGGGGTCGGATCCTCCTTGCGTGGGGATTCTTCCACGGGGACCTGCAGGGTTTCCTCGCCGTCGTCGCCATCGCCGGCGAAGGCCGATAGGCGGTGGGCGATGTCCTCCAAGTCGGCATCCTCCCCCGCCTCAGCATCGCTGGCGATGTCCTGGAGTACTTCCGGGGTGGGCGTGGTGGACTCCACCAGCAGGGAGATGGCAGAGGCCAGTGCGGAACGGTCGGTCTCTTCATCGTTGCTCTGCAGAACCGCCGGGAAGGCCAAGGTGGCCACGCCCTCGGTGGAGATGCGGATGCGGTTGCGGTTCTCAATGCCCAGCACGTGGCCCGCGGCATGCGCCGCGGCGGTTGTACGAACCAGCGGTGCCAAGGCATGGGCCACGGCGCGGGGATCAAGGTCCTCGTCTTCGGAGACCGTCTTGAGCGAGGTGCCCTTGACCCAGTCCGCGACGACAAGGCAGCCCTGGCGGTAGGACAGGATGTCGATGTTGGTGGCTACGGCGTCGAGTTCCATTTCCGCTAGGCGGCGGGTAGCGCGGGAGACCTCTGCCGAGCGGCGAGCTGCCACGGCCGGGGTGGCCGGCGCCATGGGTGCTTCGCCTGTCGTGTCGACGAAAGTGAGGGATACAACGCGGCCGGTAGCCTGCTCGCGGGCCTTCCAGAAGCGGGTGCCTGGGGCAGAGCCGTAGTCCTTGAGGAGGCGGAAGCGGCCATCAGACACCGGTGCGCCTGGCACTAAGCGCGGGCCGCGTACGATACCGGCGGACATGGGCGGCGGAACAGGAGAGGAGTTGAAGGCGTCCACACTGAAGATGGGCTGGAACTCCAGCTGCTCCGGTTCCTCGACCTCGATGGCCTCGGCATGCTCGATCTTGATGATGCGAGACATGCCGGGGATGCGCTGCAGTTGGCGGCCCAAGTTGATGACCTCCGGCAGGCCGGAACGCGAGAGCACGATGCCGGTCACGATGACGAAGACGATGCCGACCACAATCAAGCGAATCAGGTTCACCACGGCAGGCAGCGAGGCCGGCAGCACAAGGTTCAGCGCCCAGTTGAGGGCGTAGACCACGATGAGGCCTACGACTGAGGAGAGCACCGACCAGATGGTGGTGGCAATGACAGCGCGGCCACCCAAGCTGCCGAGCTTGCGCTTGAGCAGGAAGCCACCAATGACAGCACCGGCCACAAAGCCGAAGCCGTTCGCCGTACCCAGCAGGATGACGACGCGCTCCGGGGAGTCCGCCACCTGTGGAGCGAGCAGGGAGAGCACGACCTTGGTCAACGTGATGCCAGCGATGATAAACGTCGGCGTCCAGGCTTCCTCGCGGGCATAGAACACGCGCAGGTGTAGCAGCACGAGGGCATAAGGAATCAGGGTAAAGGCAGAGAAGCTCAGCGTGAGGCCGAGTACCTCGGCCGCTTTGGCGTTGAAGGCACCGTATTGGAAGAGGCCGCGGGCGATCGGGATACCGAAGCCCGTCATGAAGATGACAATCGGGATAAGCGCGATGAAGGTCAGTTTGGTGCCCAGCGTGAGGTCACGGACCACGGCTTTGACGTCGCCGTCGGCAGCGTTGCGGGAGAGCCGCGGCATGATCGCGGTGAGCAGGGTAACGCCGATGACGCCGTAGGGAACCTGCAGAAGCAGCCATGCCTGCTGGTAGATAAAAGGCGCACCGTCGTCTGCATGTGCGGCCACGCGGGATGTAATCACATAACCCAATTGGGAGATGGCCACGTAGGCCACAATGGCTAACGCCATGCCACCGAACTGTTTGAGCCTGTCATCCAGGCCCCAGAGCGGCTTGAGGTTGATGCCCGCCTTCTTGAGATACGGGAACAAGATGAGGCATTGCACCACCACGCCGGCGGTTGTGCCGAGGGATAGAAGGAGCACGTGGCCATCGGTAATCGGAGAAGGCGCGTCGGGATGCAAACTGCCCGGTACCAGCTGATAAGCCACGAGCACCGAGATGGAAATGAGGTTATTGACCACCGGCGCCCACGCGCCCGGTCCAAATATGTTCTTGGTATTGAGCACTGCTTGGAAGAGCGCGAAGAGCCCGTAGAAGAAGATCTGCGGCAGCAAAAGATAGGCAAACGACGTGGCCTGGATGGCGTTGACCTCGCCGTCCTCCGGCAGCATCATGCGCGTGATCTGCGGTGCAAAGATACACGACAGCACCGTAATCGTGGCCAACAGTGAGAAGGCCAGCGTGAAGAGGCGCCGGACAAAGGCCTCGCCGCGGTCGGCGTCTTCCTTCTCAGCGCGTACCAGCACGGGCACCACGAGCGAGGTCAACACCGCGCCCAACACGATTTCCGTGATGAGGTTCGGCAGCTGGTTCGCCGTGCCGAAGGCAGAAGAAATGGCGGGGCCCAGAGTAGAGCCGATGAGCACCATGCGGATGAAACCCGTAATACGGGAAATCATCGTCGCAATGGCCATAGAGCCCGTGGCACGCACGACGGCACTGTCGGAGTTTGCTTCGCCGGAGGTATCGCTGGCGTTGGCCTGCGCCTCTCCCTTCAGTCCCGAGCGGTCTTCCTGCTCGTCGTCGACTGCGACAACGCTGCTTGGCGCACGTTTTTCCGGGACCGGTGCCGGCGGCGAGGGCGTGACGATACGTCGACGGGCACCAGACAAAGGTTCATGTGTCATAGAGAAAACTATCCGTGAGTGTTCTTTTTCTTCCGCTTACCCAGCCGGAACAGTGCGGCTAGGACGAGAACGAGCGCGGCGGCGATGCCGGCTCCATAGACGCTAACGATACCGGCCCGCGTCTGCACGGTGATATCGATAGGATCCGAAATCAGGTGCTCATCGGGTTCATCGGGCTGGCTGGGCGTTGCCAGCCACAGCCGAAGCGAGGTACGGTCGGCGTCGCTGGGCAGGTCAGCGGTCATGGACACGGTAATGGATCCCTTGGCCGGGATGTGAACCGAGTCTGGTGTGTTGAGTGTGGAACCGTCGGGGGCGTCGTAGGCTAGGTGGGCGTCGACAGGCAGCGGCAGCCCATTCTCAGCCACAATGAGTAGCGGTGAGGACTCTGAGACACGCGTGTAGACATTGCCTGGCGGGATCAGTGAGACCGAGGCGCGCAGCTCACGCAGCGTATCTGCGTTCTTCTCCAAGCGTGTGCGGCTGCCCTCCACCGCTGGACGGAAGCCGCGCAGGCTGGTGCGACCGGTATCACTCAGCACGGCGAGGAGGTCTCGACGCAGCGGAACCGTGAACTGGTAGCGCGTCATGGCAATACCTGGATCGTTGGTCATGATGGACATGAGCTCATCCGTGTAGCGTGATTGCTGCCTGACCTGCGTAATCTCCGCGTCGTGGAAGGCCGCAGGGTTGGTATACGGGCTACCAGGCTCGCCCTGGCTGGTCTCCATCGGCAGCGCGGTGACGGGCCGCGGCGTCATGTGCCCTGAGTCCAAAAGACGCTGTGCGGCTTCCACCACGGCGCGTGCGGCGGCAGGATCCTGGTAGTTCGGCAGCTTGGCCACCACACCGTCGCGCTCACCTTCACTGGCCTGCTCCGCTTCGTGCGCCGCCACGCTTATCGACGCCCCCGCCGTCAGCGCCCTCGCCTGCTCCGAGTCCTCTGCAAAGTCATAGCGCAGTTCCGGGTTGGAATAGCCCGTCGTCTGTGGGTAAGACCCGGTTTGGGCGAGCAGGGCGCCGAGGGATGCGTCGAATGTCACTGCCTCACCGGACCACGCGGAGTTATCCGCAAGAAGAAACGGCACGGTGAATTTATGCTCACTCGTGCCCGAGGCTGGCGCGGTGAGCGTCGTGTTGAGAGGAGCTCCCAGCACCCGCTCGACGGTCTCCTGGCCCTTCTCCACGGCCTCATGCGTGAGCCACTCATTGCCCACCCGGGCCACGGCATCCGTATTGGCATTGGCCCACGGAAGAAGCATGCGGCAATCCACGCTCTTGAGCTTTTCCAGCCAAGCGGCAGCGTCTTCGGAGCCGGTTCCCGGTTCACCGCGGTCCGAATCAGAACCGGAGAACCAAGAATCACGTAAGCGCTTCGGGCGCTGCGCGATGGAAGGCCGGGTCTCGTGGACGGTGTAGCCGGATGCGATGCGGTCGGCGGCGTCGACAAGCGCCGGGTCCACCGCCACACACCCGGAACCGTGCAGATCGTGCTCCAGGTAGGCGTCGAGCAACTGGTCCAAACGCCCACCCGGTGCCATCTGCTGCGGCAGTTGCTCGCTTTCCAGAATGAGATCCTGGCCGCCCGTATCACCCGGCACCACGTCAACCTGTGCGGTGAGTGGATAAATAAGGGAAAAGGCGCGAGGTTTCTCTGGGGCTTCCCGGTCTCCCTGAAAATCCAGGATCGTCCGCTCCTCCGCAAAGCTCGCCGCCTGGCCATCACGAGTGCCGGTCAGGGTAAAGAGCAGCGGGTACGCGCCGGGTTCCGTAATGGCGAGCGTGGAATCCTCCCCCAATGCCGTAGGTACGGCAACGGTGACGTCGCGACTCTCCCCTGGCTTGAGCTCGCCGGCCGTGATGGAGGGGCCATAATAAGGAAAGGAACCCGCAGCCAGCTCTTGGCGGGCCTGCGTGGTCGAGCCCACCGCATCGCTGCGTCGGGTTGTCACCTGCAGGTTGTCCACTGCGCTGTCGGTTGGGTTATGGATACGCAGCGTGACCTCACCGGTCTCCCCTACCCGCGCTTCACTGGCGCTGAGGAGGCTGAGTTCCAGCTCATCAGGGCCTCGGGAGCCCAGCCAATACTGCGAATCCGCCAGGCTGTCGTCGGGGGTTTCTGCCTGTGCCACCGGGGCGAGGCCTCCGAGCGCTAGCGCCGCAGCCAGCGCTATGCGCCACCCTTGCCGGCTCACCGTGGGGTCGCCTTTCCTGCGGCGGCTTCCTTTCGCGCGAGATCCGGCAGGAGGTCATGGGCAATGCGCGCGAGTTTGCGCTCATCCGCGTAAGCCAAGTGCTCGATGAGCTCAGAGACGGGGATCCAGGAGACCTCGGTGACCTCCGGGTCCTCATCATTCATGATGCCGTCCTCAAAGCGCAGCAGATGATGGTGCACGGTTTTGTGAATACGGACGCCATCGGAGACGAACCAATAATCAATCATGCCCAGGTCGGCGAAGACCTTGCCGTGGATTCCGGTCTCTTCCCACACCTCGCGTTCGGCGGTGAGCTCCTTAGGTTCGTCATTTTCCACGTGGCCCTTCGGCATGGACCACAGCAGACGGCCGCGACGATCCAGCCGGCCAATGAGCGCGACATAAATCTGGGAGAGGTCCACGTTGCCGTCCTCACCCACGGCCTCGGCCAATCCAGACACGACAAGACCGCCCGCAGACGTCTCATCCCGCGTGGTCATGCGGTTGGTGGACGTGCGCTGCGGGCGTCCCGAGCGGCGGTTCCGGTTACCCGAGCCCCGCCGGCGACGGCGCTTGGGTCCTGGCGTGTTCTTAGTCATCCCTGCTAATCGTAGTAGACTTCGATCCGTGAATTTTCAGGACACTCAGCTAATCGGCGTTCTCGCCCGCGCAGACGCCTCCCTCAACCAGCTCAGTGGCCTCCTCCAGGGGCTGGTGGATCGCTTTGCGCTTCACGACGCCCCCCTCTACCTCGTCGGCGGCTCCGTCCGCGACGCACTCCTAGGCCGCCTGGGCAACGACCTCGACTTCACTACCCCGGCTCGCCCGGACGTGGTCTACTCCATCCTCGAGGAATGGGCAGAGACCGTCTGGGACACCGGCATCGACTATGGGACCGTCTCCGCTGCGTATAAGGGCCAGCAGATCGAGATCACCACCTTCCGCTCCGATAGCTACGATGGCGATTCCCGCAACCCCGAGGTCGTGTACGGCGATACCCTCGAAGGCGATCTCGTGCGCCGCGATTTCACGGTCAATGCCATGGCTATTGAGCTGCGTCCAGACGGAACCCGGGAGTTCCACGACCCGATGGGAGGCCTCAAGCACCTGGCGGACCGCATCCTCGATACCCCGGACGCGCCTGAGATTTCTTTCCACGACGATCCCCTCCGCATGCTCCGCGCGGCACGATTCGCGGCGCAGGTGGAGTTTGACGTCGCCAAGCGCGTGCGCGACGCCATGACTGACATGGCTGGCGAAATCCAGCGCATTACCGTGGAGCGCGTGCAGGTCGAGCTCAACAAACTTATCTGTGGCACCGCGCCGTGGAAGGGCATTGACCTGCTCGTGGAGACTGGCATTGCGGATTACATCTTCCCGGAGATTCCGGCCCTGCGCATGGCTCCCGACGAGCATGCACAGCACAAGGACGTGTATGCCCACTCGCTCACCGTGCTGCGCCAGGCTATGGAGCAGGAAGAAGAAGGCCCCGATCTTATTCTTCGGTGGGCCGCCCTGCTGCACGACATTGGCAAGCCCGATACCCGCGACACCACCGATGGCAAGGTGAGTTTCCACCACCACGAGGTCGTGGGCGCCAAGCTCACCCGCAAGCGCCTTCGCAAGCTCAAGTTCCCCAAGGCCGTAACGGAGGACATCGGCCAGCTGGTGTACCTGCACATGCGCTTCCATGGTTTCGGTGATGGACAGTGGACTGACTCCGCTGTGCGCCGCTATGTCACCGATGCTGGCGATCTCCTTCCCCGCCTGCACAAGCTGGTGCGCGCAGACTGCACCACCCGCAACGCACGAAAGGCCCGCCGCCTCCAGCGTACCTATGATGAGCTGGAGGAACGCATCGCGGATATCGCGGCGAAGGAAGATCTCGCCCGCGTGCGCCCTGACCTTGATGGCAACGAGATCATGGAGATCCTCGGTCTCCAGCCCGGCCCGGAAGTGGGCCAGGCGTGGTCCTACCTCAAGGAGCTTCGCCTCGAAGAAGGTCCTCTGGAGCGCGACGTTGCTATTGCGAAGCTGCGCGAGTGGTGGAATTCTAGATAGGGATGTACGCAGATAGACTCTTCAACGCCCTTGAGCGCAACGACCCAGCCCCTGGCCAACTCCTTGTTGCGGCTCCCGATATCCTCGTGCCGCACTACAACCGCTCCGTTGTCCTCATCACGGAGCAACATGCTGGTCGCACGTATGGCGTGGACCTGACCAAGCGCTCCGAGATGGCCGTCTTTAACGTCATGCCGGAATGGCTGCCCGCGGTGGCCAAACCTCAGGCCCTCTACATCGGTGGCCCGCATAATCAGCAGGCAGCCATTGGTGTGGCCATGACGCGCCAAGGCGTGGACATTGAGAAGCAGCCTTCGCTGAGCCGTCTCGCTCCGCGTGTGGCGCTTGTCGATCTGCGCGTGGGCCCCGATGCCGTGACCGAACTGGTTGACGGCATGCGGCTCTTCGCCGGTCATTTCGAGTGGGGCCCCGGCGAACTCGATGAGGAAATCGATCGCGGCGATTGGTACGTTGCCCCCGCCCTTCCCCAGGACGTGGTGTCTTCTGGCTCGACCGACACCTGGTCGGACGTCATGAAGCGCCAGGCCATGCCGTTGCCGCTCTTTTCTACCTTCCCGCGCTACATCGACGAAGATAATTAGGCCCTCGCAACGCACCGTGAACTAGCATTTTCTCCATGCGTTCGGAGATAGCTGCGGCAGTGAAGACCTGCATGGCCATCGCGGTGGGCGTGGTTCCGCTCGGCCTGGCCTTCGGTGTGCTCATGGTTCAAACCGGGTTTGACTGGTGGTGGACCCCAGTCTTCTCCATCGTTATTTACGCCGGTTCCATGGAGTTTCTGGCGATCTCTATGGTCACCGGCGGAGTAACCCCGGGAGTTGCGGCGCTTACTGGTTTCATGGTGAACTTCCGGCACCTCTTTTATGGTCTTACCTTTCCGCGGGATGCGATCCGCAGTCCACTCGGCCGTGCCTACTCCACCTATGCGCTTACCGACGAATCCTACGCCGTCATCTCCGCCCTCCCCCGACATTCGCGCCCTAGTGTCACCTTCGTGTTCTCGGTGCAGTTGTTTTGCCAAATCCTGTGGGTTGGTGCCGGCATCATCGGTGCTCTGGCGGGTCAGGCTATTCCGCCCTCGGTAAAGGGCCTCGATTTCGCCCTTGTCGCTCTTTTCGTTGTCCTGGCGATTGATTCCTTCCAGAACAACAAGGACTACTCGCTGCCGTTGTCGGCGGCGGCTCTGGGCATCCTTGCCGGATTCCTCTTCCCCGGTCAGCTCCTCATGGTGGCGCTGACCGCGTACTTCCTCATGCTCGTCGCACGCTATCTCTCCCCGCGCCTGGATTCCGCGATGGTCCTGCGTAAGGAGGCATCGTGCCAGCCGGAGTGACCCTTTCCGCGATTCTGGCGGTGCTTATTCCCGTTGGCATCGTGACAGTTCTGTTGCGCTGGTTGCCCTTCGCCTTTGTCAAGGCCCTTAAGGGAAGCCAGTTCATTTCCATGCTGGGGTTCACAATGCCAATAGGCGTAATGACCGTTTTGGTGGTCTATACCTTATTTGGTGCATCCCGTGACATGGGAAGCCCCATCGCGCCCCTGGCCGGAGCTGCCTTTACTGCGGGGCTCCATCTGTGGCGCCGAAACTCCGGTTTATCCATTTTCAGCGGTACCGCGTTCTACATGCTCCTTGTGAATTGGGTCTGTTAAATCTCGCCGTAGAGGGCGGTAGCTTCGGTCCACAGGGAGTGAAACTCGAGGGTGCTGACAAACTCGGCCTCAATATCCGGGAATTCATCGTAGGTATTGGGGTGCGGGACCACCTGTTGTGGGATATCTGCATTGCCTACCGACGCATGGGGGGTCGCTGCACCCGCGATGGAGTCATCCGGCGCGAGCGCTATGATGCGCTGCATGGAGCAGGCGGTGTCACTAATCTCCTGCATTTCTGCAATATGGATAGCTGTGCCGGCCCCTGGGATGGTCAAGGTTGTTCGAACGTAGAGGGTTTTCATGGTGCCTCACTCTACCCGCGCATAGCGCGATGCCACAGACGCGCAGATCATGAGCTGCACCTGGTGGTAAATCATGAGCGGGAGGATGAGCAGTCCTAGCGACGTGCTACCGGAAGCAAAAATAACCGAGGCCATCGGCAGCCCCGTGGCCAGTGATTTCTTCGAACCACAGAATTGGATAGCAATCGTATCTTCACGGCTAAACCCGAGTTGCTTGCTTACGGCCTTGGTGAGCCAGAGCATGAAAAACACGAAAACCGTCGAGAAGAAAATCTGGAAGAGGATTTGCCAGACGCTAATCTGTGACCACATGCCATCCACCATTCCTTTTGAAAAGGCTGCGTAGACAACCATGGCGATGGAGCCTCGGTCCACCACCTTCGTGGCCTTACTTGCGGCGATCGTGCCGACCCACCTCCGAGTGAGTTGGCCCAGCGCGAAGGGCAGGAGCAAGAGCATTGAGATTTCGAGGAAGACCGCGCTGTCGATGTGGATACCGTCTCCTGCACCCATGAGTGCCATAACGAGAAGTGGCGTGAGGATGACGCCCGCCAAGTTTGACGCCGATGCAGACACGATCGCGCCGGCGACATTTCCCTTCGCGACGGACGTGAATGCCACAGAGGACTGCACGGTTGATGGCACAAGCGTGAGGTACAAGATGCCCAAATAGAGGTCGTTGGGCATGAAGGCTGTGAGGGGTCTCAGGGCGAGACCGATAAGGGGATATACAGCAAAGGTAAAAGCGAGGATGGTGAGATGCAGTTTCCAGTGCTTGATGCCATTAATCGCCTCACGCGTAGAGAGTCGTGCTCCGTATAGAAAGAAAAGGAGCGCGATGCCGATATTGGTTAGGACATCGAAGGTATCCGCGAATTCGCCACGGGCGGGGAACACGATCGCAATCGCGACGGCGCACAGGATGAGGAGAATGAGGGGGTCGAGGTTTTTAAGACGCTCAAGCATATATCAGAGTGTAGACGCCCTCATATGTTTCACGTGAAACGCTGCCGCGGCGTTAGCTGCTGACGTTCCTTACCGTTCCGCCGTCGTTTTCAACGCCGTACTCCGTGAGTGGCTTCGGGCTCGGGCCGCCCGTGACTTCACCTGTAGACAGGTCGAAGCTCGAATAGTGGCTCGTGCACGTCGCCGTCATCCCTTCAATCTTGGTAATGAGGGATTGCTGGTGCGGACAGGTTTGGGAATAGGCCTTGAACTCGCCTTCGGTCGGTTGGGCAAAAATTACCTTGTCCACGATGATGGCAGACCCAACGGGAATCTCAGTGGCGGCGATTTCAGCTGAGGGCTGCTTGCCGCAGGCGGCGAGGTATGCGCCTGCGAAGGTGGTGGCGGAGCCGAGGAGGAACAGGCGGCGAGAACACGTAGTCATGGGCCCTACCTTATCCGATCTCACCCTTCCACACGGGAACCTCACGTTCGGTGCTGCCGCTAAAATCGTAGGAGCCATATGAGGTTCCTACGTCGCTGTAGATCGTTCCAGCCTGTGCTGCCGTTTTCGCACCACGTGGATCGACGGCCATAGCGTAGGAGGCGCCGGCGCCCAGGACCGTGAGGCTCAACGCCGCTGCGGCGAAAATCTGAAGAGTCTTGTTTCGCTGTCTGTTAGTCATAAAGACCATCGTCCTCTGCAACCCCCATCATTGTCACGCGCAAGCTCAAGTCTCCCACTTACCTCTGGTCATCTTGACAGCTCGTGACCAGATACACAAAAGGACCTTCCCGATGATAGCGCGGGCCTACCATCAGAAAAGTCCAATTATCATTTCGTTGTGACGTAAACTCGTCCGTCCAGAAACCTAATGGCGTTACGTCACTGTGCCTTAAACATTCTTTTGCTCATCGGAGTGTTTGGCAGCCGCGCGGACCGCGGAGACATCGACTGCCGGCGGTGCATCATCCCCACAACCATCGTCGCCGCAAGTGCAGGAATCCGCGCAGCCCTCATCATCTTTGTGCGCTTGATCCCACAAGTAGGCTGCGCGGGCACCCATGTTGGAACCAATGGAAAGCAGTAATACCGCAACGATGAACGTCGCGGCGGGGATAAGCCACATCCAGCCTTCGGCTCTCAGTGCCACGAAGCCGCCGAAGATGAGCGCGACCCCGCCGAGTGCCCAAAAAGGTCCGGCAACGGCGTGTGCATTATCCCATGCTTCCTTACTTTTGCGAATTTCCGCTAGGCGCAGGCCGACGACACTATTGCCTGGAAGCTTGCGCAGCGATGCGAGACCGCCCACGATCACAAGAACTGCGGCGAGGATGAAGAAGAGGATTCCGACTACGAGCATGTGCACTAGTCTATCTCTCCCGCTGCCTAGCGAGAAAGCCGGTTCAAATTATGAGGTCGCTCCTGTAATATACATTTCGTGTCGCTCGGTAGATAATAAAGCGTTCATTACCGAGCGATGGAAATCCACGTGGTTCCAACCATAGAAAAGAATCAATCATGTCATTCAAGAGTGTTCTCAACTCTCTGTTGTTCAAGATCATCGTGGCGATTATCTTGGGCATCATTGCAAGCCAGTTTGCACCCGAATGGTTCGGTAGAACCTTCGCCACCTTCAACGGGCTGTTCTCCAATTTCTTGGGCTTCTTTATCCCAGTTTTGATTTTTGCCCTCGTGGCCCCCGCCATTGCTGGTCTTGGCCGCGGCGCAGGTAAGTGGCTTGGCATTACCGCAGGTATTTCCTACGGTTCCACCATCGTTTCGGGCCTGGTGGCCTATGGGCTGACCCAGGTACTTTATCCCGTGATGCTCAAGGGCCAAACGCTCAATACCGATGTTGCTGATATTGATGAAGGGGCCCTCGAGCCATACTTCGAGGTTTTGATGCCGGCACCGTTCGAGGTGATGACGGCGCTTCTTCTCTCCTTCTGTGTTGGTGTGGCGATGACAACGGTGAAGTCCGATAACCTCTACACCCTCTCGAAAGAGTTCGAAGGAGTCGTTATCAAGGTTATCTGGGGTTTCGTCATTCCATTGCTACCGATCTACATTTTCGGTATCTTCCTGACCCTGGGTATGAATGGCAACATCGGCACGGTCATCCTTGCCTTTGCCAAGGTGCTCTTGCTCTCAGTGGTGATGACGCTGGTGTACTTGGTATTCCAGTACCTAGTAGCCGGTGCCATTGCAGGGAAGAATCCGTTCACGGCAATGAAGAATATGGCGCCCGCTTACTTCACAGCGTTGGGTACCTCGTCTTCCGCCGCGACCATTCCGGTCTCCCTTGACTCCGCTCTGAAGAACGGCATTTCCAAGCCGGTTGCCGGCTTCGTCATTCCACTCTGCGCCACCATTCACTTGTCCGGTTCGATGATGAAACTGACGCTGTATGCCTTCGCTATCGTCTTTATGGCACCTGACATGGACGGCGATCTAGGAAAGGCCTTGAGCTTCATCCTTCTGCTGGGCATTATGATGATTGCAGCACCGGGCGTCCCTGGTGGTGCTGTGATGGTGGCTGTGGGTCTCTTGCAGTCCAATATGGGCTTTGATGATTCCATGGTGGCGCTGATGATTGCTGCATACATTGCTATCGACTCCGTGGGTACCGCGGCCAATGTTACCGGCGACGGCGCTATCGCCATGATTGTTGATCGTTTCGCTCGCGACAAGATCGACGGCATCGATTCTGAACCGGAGGCAAAGGCCGCCGACGGAGAGGTCGCTACGGCTTAAGTTTCACGTGAAACTCCCGCCCCCTTCCCTGACGGGTTGGGGGTTCAGTCGTTTTCCGGCTTAACCGTGAAGCTCTGTCGAGTGCTTTGGGTTTGTTCGATGGTGTAGTCAACACAGTGCTTAGCGACGCCTCCCCCAACTCCATTTCTGGTTTCTATTGTGTGTCGTTTGTCACATTATGGTGTGGGGTGTTTGATAATTTGCCGTCTATATGTGGTGTTGGCAAGAGTATGTTCGAATGGGCGTGTTGTTTTGGTCTAGGTGCGCCGGTGTGTTTAGGGGTCTGGTGTGGTGTCGGGGTGGTTGGGTAGTGTGGTGGCTAGAAAGCATGTTCGTATTTTCTAGTATTTAAGGGGTGGGTCACTTATGGTGGCAACCACAACAACAACTTCTGCTTCTGTTCCGTTGGCGTATTTTTCTCATTCGAATCCTGATGATCCGGTATGTGTTGCGGGGATGTTTCTGCGGCGCGCGGAGTACGAGTTTTGGTTACATAATCTTCCGGCTTTGGAGGCTGATTCTGATAGTGAGGTGATGAAGCTGGGGGTAAAGACGGCGAAGACACAGAGGCAGGTAGCTCAGCATGTGATGGGGGTTCTTCGGCTTGAAGAGTTACCGAAGGTTAAAGCGCTGCAGGATGCCCAGGCCTTGTTGGATATGGCGTCGTTGGTGGCGATAGATGAGGTGATGTCAAAGCTGGGGCATCCTACACGGAAGGTGGTGGCAGAAATTGATGAGAAGCTGTCCGGCTGGTTTGTGCCCAAGCGGCCTAATCAGGTGTTTCCGACAGCGAGCCAAATTCGGCGCCGGGTGCGCGATATCGCCAAAGTATTAGATGATTCAGTCGCGTTTCGTGATACGCGTAAAAAGAACCGCTATTCCATCCTCACTCGAGGCCAGCGTGCCTTTCTTGAGTTAGAAGTTGATTCCACTGTGGGTGTGGTCATCCATGAGCTGATTAAAGAAACCGCTAAAAAGCATGAGGTATCCATGGCGGATGCCATGGTGCTGTTGCTATCGGGCACAGTGGAGCCTGAGGTGGGAAAAGTGGTGGTGCATACCTATAAGGCGTCTGATGTGGAGGGGGCACCGGTCTTTGTTCAGGGCCACGGGTGGCGTGGTGAGGATATACCAGCAGCCAAGGTGGTTGAGCGGGATTTAAGCCAGATGCCAGAAGCGTCTGATTCTTATCGTCCGTCTGATTTTGTGCGTAAGTACGTTGAGGGGCGTGATGGGACGTGTCGGGCTGGCAACTGTGATGTCCCAGCGTGGATGTGTCAGCTAGATCATCGGATCAATTACGCCGAGGGTGGGCCAACACATCCAGATAACTTGGTGTGTTTGTGCCAGCGTCATCACAATATGAAGACCGAAGGCAGGGCCTTTTATATTCTGGACCCCGTTACCGGTGATGTGGTGTGGTTGCTAGCTGATGGCAGTTGGGTGACCACACAAGCCACAGGCCCGCTTGCACCATCGATGCGCAGGTGGGCGCGCACTGTTGCGGAGGATGTTATGGCACATAGGGCAAAGATGCATGAGGATGCCAAAGCGCTGAAGGTGGAGTTGGATAACGGTGAGATCGTGGAAGTCTTTGATATGACCGACCCGGCAGACCGCGACAACACCAGCGGTGACGATATTCCCTTCTAGAGGGTTAGTGCGAAGATGAGGCTGGCTTGTTCGTCGAACTAGACGACGATGATGAGTGGCTAGGATCCCGGCGGAATGCAGAGGCTTGGGGTTGGTGCTTTTCCTATCGTCGTTAGAAACGACGACGCCGGCGGGACGATTGTCTGCCCTAGGACAAAGCTTCTTCGTCGCCATAGACGACGAAAAGGTGGCGGCGCCATGGGGAGAGGAAAATGCGGATCGTCCTCGCTGACGACGCAGGCGGCACGCTGATTCATCGACGTTGTTTAACTGAGAACCGGCGTCAGGGGCAACGATCGGAGAAGGGGTTGGTCGAGAGAGTGGTAAAAGCAGATGACGGTGTATCAGTTGCGCAGTGTTTCACGTGAAACGGCCCCCTGCTCCAAGAGGATGGAGAGGAGGCCTTGGGGAGGCAATGGCTTACTAGTCGTCGCGTTTGGTGGCGGCCTTCATGTCGGAAACGAAAGCGGTGACGGCGTCGGAAAGCCCTGGCGTTGGTTTGCGGTTGTCGTCGAGGTGTGCGTCGATGATTTTGGTCAGGGCGGAACCGGTAATTGCGCCGGCGGCACCAGCGGCAATCGCGTCGGCGACGTGCTGTGGCGTGGAAATGCCGAAGCCCAAGAGAATGGGAGCACCGCCAAAGCGAGTGACGTTTGCGACGACCTCATCAAGCCCCTGGGTCTCAGACTCCTTCTCAGTACCGGTGACACCATCGCGCGAGATGGCGTAGATATAGCCCTTTGAATATTTGGCTACGCCGGCGAGGGTCTGCTCGGAGGCTTGTGCGGGTGCGATGAAGATCGGGTCAATACCGGCCTTGTCGGCAGCAGCGACGAAGGGGGCGCCTTCGCGGACGGGGATGTCGGGAATCAAAATGCTGTCGGCGCCTGCCTCTTGGAACTCGGAGTAAAAGGTATCGAGGCCGCGGGTGAAGGGCACGTTGCCGTAAATGAGCATGCCGATGGGAAGATCCGGAAACTCAGCGCGAATCTCGCGGATTTGGCTAAGCGCGGAATCGACAGTGGCACCTCCCGAGAGGGCGCGAATGTGTGAGGCCTGGATGGTGGGGCCGTCGGCTACCGGGTCGGAGAATGGTACTCCGAGCTCGAGAGCGTCGGCCCCACCGGCGACGGCTGCCCGGACGATGGTCAGGGCGGTGTCTGGGTCAGGGTCGCTAAGCATAATGAAGGGGACAAATGCGCCTTCATTGCGCGAGGCTAGTGTGGAAAAGAGTTTCTCGTAGCGGCTCATTAGTGATCCTCCGGGAGCTTGAGTTCGGGCTGTTCGTCGAGGGTGCGTCGGACGTGGTCGATGTCTTTGTCGCCATGGCCGGACAGGGAAACGAGGATTGTGATGTCTTCCTCCTTGCGCTTGAGGGCGTAGGCCAGGGCATGGGAGGACTCGAGGGCCGGGATGATTCCCTCGCGGCGGCTGAGAAGTTGGAAGGCTTCGAGCGCTTCGGCGTCGGTAATGCCGACGTAGGTCGCGCGGCCCGTCTGAGAAAGGTGGGCGTGCTGCGGGCCGACGCCCGGATAGTCGAGGCCGGCAGAGATGGAATAGGATTCTTCCACTTGGCCTTCAGAGTTCCGCATGAGGTAGGAACGTGCGCCGTGGAGGATGCCGATGGTGCCATTGTTAATCGTGGCGCCGTGGCGGCCGGAATCGAGTCCCTCTCCCCCAGGCTCTGCGCCTACGAGCTCAACAGATTCCTCATCGATGAAATCCGCGAACATGCCGATGGCATTGGAACCGCCGCCGACGCAGGCCACGACGACGTCGGGAAGCCCGCCGGTGCGTTCAATCATTTGGGCCTTGGCTTCTTCGGAGATCACTTTGTGGAACTCGCGCACGATGGTCGGGAATGGATGTGGTCCCGCGGCGGTGCCGAGGAGGTAGTGAGATTCGTGGAAGGTGGCAGTCCAATCGCGGAGGGCCTCATTAACCGCGTCCTTGAGAGTGCCCGAGCCGGAGTCGACGGGGATAACCTTCGCGCCCATCAGTTCCATGCGGTAGACATTGGGCTGCTGCCTGGCGACGTCCTTGGCGCCCATGTACACCACGCACTCGAGATCGAGGAGCGCACAGGCGAGGGCTGTGGCGGTTCCGTGTTGGCCAGCGCCGGTTTCGGCAATGATGCGGGTCTTGCCCATGCGCTTTGCCAGGAGGGCTTGGCCGATGACTTGGTTGGTCTTGTGGGCGCCGCCGTGAACCAGGTCTTCGCGCTTGAGGAAGATACGAGCCTTGCCGCCAAGTTTGGTGGCCTCAGTAAGAGGGGTGGGGCGGCCGAGGTAGTCGCGGAGGTAGCCAGAAAGCTCCTCACGGAAGGAGGGGTCATTCTGTGCATCGACGAAGGCTTGCTCGAGTTGGTCGAGGGCAGGGATGAGCGACTCGGGGACAAACTGTCCGCCGAACTCACCAAAGTAGGCGGGAAGAAGTGTCTCCCGGGATTCTTGTGGAGTGGTCATGATGGTCCTTTGGGTTGGGGGTTAATACGTAAAGTGACGAATAAGGCTGAAGGCTTGGGCAATGAGACCAGCGTCCTTGCGGCCGTTGATCTCGAGTCCCGAATTGAGGTCGAGGCCGACGGTCCCGACACGGAGGGCCTCGGTGAGGTTGGATGGGTTGAGTCCGCCGGCGAGAAGCGATTTCTCCTTGATGGAGTCAGGGATGGTCGTCCAGTCGAAGGGGGTGCCCGTGCCGCCGGGGCCGGAATCGAGGATGAGGAGATCGGCGGCGTCGGCAAGCGCGGCGGCGAGACTGGGGCCGTGTGGGGCGGTCATGTCGATGGCGCGCCACACCTGCCTCTCCCCCGCTACCGCGCGGACGGAGTTGATGAGTTCACGCTCGGCCTTTGTGCTTCCTTGGTACGGCGCGTGGATTTGGAAGCAGTCAATGCCGTCAAGGGCGAGCTCTTCCCAACCGGTGGTTCGGCGGGAGACCGCGACATAGGTGAGGTCAGGTTCATGAGCGATAATGTCAAGCGCGGTTTCACGTGAAACATTGCGCGGGGAGGCATCCTCGAAGATAAGCCCGCCGTACACCGTGCCGGCCGCGCGAGCGGTTTGCGCAGCGGACCAGGTGGTGAGGCCGCAGACTTTGTTGCTGCCAAAGACGAGTTCGCGGGCGGCGCGGTCGATGTCGGGTGTCCCGGTGAGCTGCGAACCGACAAGGAAAGCGTTGGCGTGGGCGCCGTGCTGGCGGACGGTGTGGTTGTTGCGAATTCCGGACTCGGACACAACAACCTTGCCTTCCGGAACCAGGGGCGCCAGTTGTGCGGTGCGGCCCACGTCAATCGTGAGGTCATGCAGGTTTCGGTTGTTGATGCCGATGACGTCCACGCCGAAGGCCACTGCACGGGCTACTTCCTCCTCGGTGAGGGCTTCGGTGAGGACGTCGAGCCCGAGGGCGTCGGCAAGCTGCTTGAGTTCACCGTACGTCTCGTCATCGACGATGGACATCATGAGAAGGATGGCATCCGCGCCGTAGTACCGCGCAGCATAGACCTGGATGGGGTCGATGATGAAGTCCTTGCACAGCACCGGCAGGTGGGTTGAGAGGGCTACGGTTTGGAGGTGGTCGTAGTCGCCGCCGAAACGCTCGGGCTCGCAGAGCACGGAGATTGCGGAAGCATAGCGTGAGTAGACCCGCGCAATGGCGCCCGGCTCGTAGTGTTCGCGGATAAGGCCCAGCGAAGGTGAGGCGGACTTGCATTCCATGATAAAGCGGTTGGTGCCGTTGAGAGCATCATAGAAGGAGCGCTCGGAACGCGGGAGGGCGTCGAGGTCCACGTGGGCAAGGCGCTCACGGATGGCGGGCAGATGGGTGCGGCGCTTGGCGACGATCCCCTCAAGCACGGTCGGCAGAGCCATAATTCGCCTCCTCGTGCTTCTTCAGCCATGCGGCAACGGTGCCGTCCTTGATGAGCTGGTTGGCGTGGGAGACACCCTCGGAAATCGAGTCGCTAGTGCCATTGAGGTAGAACATGGCTCCCGCGGCAGCAGCGATGGCATCGTGATGGGCAGGTTTTCCGGTGCCGGCGAAGATATCACGGAGGGCTTGGGCATTCTCCTCTCCATTGCCGCCCGCGAGATCGGAGAGTTCGTGGCGGGAAATGCCGAGGTCTTCCGGCGTTAGCTCGTAGTGGCTGATCGTGCCGTGTTTAAGCTCCCACACCTGGGTGGTTCCGTGTACGGCGATCTCATCGGTGCCAGCACCGTGGACTACGAGGGCGCGGGTGCGGCCGAGCTCCTTCAACACTTCTGCGATGAGCTGGCCTTGGGCGGGGTTGGCAATGCCCATGATCTGAGTTTCAGGTCGGCCGGGGCTCAGCAATGGCCCAAGGGTATTGAAGATGGTGGAAATGCCCAAGCCTTTGCGCACTGGTTGCACGTGGGCAACGGCCGGGTTGTAGGCCGGGGCAAAGAGGAACGTGAAGTTCGACGCCTCCAGTTGGCGGACGGCACGGTCGGGGTCGAGGTCGAGCGGGATGCCCAGTGCTTCGAGGACATCGGCGGAGCCGGACTTGGAGGAGACGGAGCGGTTACCGTGTTTAACCATCCTCACTCCCCCGGCGGAGGCTACGAGGGAGGCACCGGTGGTGACGTTGATGGTGTTGGCACCATCACCGCCAGTTCCCGCGGTATCCATGAGGCCCTTTCCGGTGACCGGGAAGGGGCGCCCGGCATGGAGGAAGGCGCGGGCGGCGCCGGCAACGTCGGCGAAAGTTTCGCCGCGGGTACGGATGTGAGTCAGCAGAGCAGCGATATGGATATCGTCATACTCCCCCATCGTCAGCGGAGTGAAGACCTCGATGGCTTCATCGAGGGTGGGCTCGGAGATATCAAGATAGGCTTTAAGCGTCTCTAGGGACGTATGATGTGGCATTAGTTGACCTCCTCCATTGTGGGGCGGGATGAAAATTGTTCGATACAGCGTTCAATCATGATTGGTCCGGTGGGCGTGAGGAGCGACTCGGGGTGAAACTGAAGGCCGATGGCGCTGCCGTCGAGAGTCTCAGCCGCCATGGTGACCGGACCGATGTCTGTGTCGGTCTCGGCCAGGTTGCGCATCTGGGCAGGGATGTTCGCGCAGCCCAAGGAGTGATAGCGCGCCACGGGAACGAGGCGGCCCACGTAGTTGGGATTATCCGGCTCGTTATCGGTGGCTAGGTCTTGAAAGACCGGGTGGCGCGCACCAGCATCGGTCAAGGTCATGGGTATGGAAGAGCCGTGAACGGGGCCGCACGGCTGGACGGTACCGCCGAAGTGATCGAGCAAGGCTTGGAACCCCAGGCAGATGCCGAGGATGGGGATGCGGCCGAGGGAGGACTCGATAAGCTGCATCATCGTTCCGGCATCACGGGGATGACCGGGACCGGGGGAAAGAACAATGATGTCGGGCGAAGCGGCGAGGACCTCCTCCACCGGGACCGAGTTACGGAAGACGGTGGTGTCATAGCCGGCGAGTGCATCGACGAGGTTGTAGACGAAGGAATCGTGGTTATCAATGAGGACTACGTGGGGTTTCATCGGATGACCTCCAAGGATGCGTGGTGTGCCTGGGCGATGGCGCTGAGGACCGCGTAGGCCTTATGGACCGTCTCATCGGCCTCGGACTGGGGGACGGAATCGCGGACGACACCGGCGCCCGCCTGGACGACGGCCGTGCCATCTTTGACGTAGGCGGAACGGATGACAATGCAGTTATCCATGGAGCCATCACCGCGCAGGTAGCCGATGGCGCCGCCGAAGGAGCCGCGGCGAGTCCCTTCAGTCTCGCGGATAAGTTCCATTGCGCGCAGCTTCGGTGCGCCCGTAAGAGTTCCCATGTTCATGCAGGCGCGGTAGGCATCGAGGGCGTCGAAGTCCTCGTGCAGCGTGGCCACGACGCGGGAGACCAGGTGCATGACGCGGGAATAGCGGTCCACGTGGAGCAGCTCGGCGACGTGGCGGGTGCCGGGAACCGCGACGCGGGCGAGGTCGTTGCGCGCGAGGTCCACGAGCATGATGTGTTCGGCCACCTCCTTCGAGTCTGTGCGCATCTCCAGTTCGTTGCGGATGTCTAGCTCATGCGTGGCTCCGCGCGGCCGGGTGCCGGCGACGGGATAGAGCTGCACCTGCCGGTCGGAGGCCGTGTACTTGAGGTTGGATTCCGGGGAGGCGCCAAAAAGTTCGTGGTCGGTACCGCGAATGTAGAACATGTACGGCGAGGGGTTGGTCTCGCGCAGCGTGCGGTAGGCAGCGAAAGCATCGGGGCACGCAATACTGAACGCGCGGGAAGGCACGACCTGGTAAATATCGCCAGCATGGACGTTGCCTTGGAGGTGTTCCACGTGGCGTCGGAAAGCAGCGTCATCGATGTTGGCGCGCGCGGCGACGGTGCCTAGCGGTGCGGGTGAGGCTGGGGTGAGGGGTGCGGTACGTGCAGCGCGGTCGAGTTCTTCTTCGAGCACGTGCTTATCGACGCCCCACCCCTCAATCTTCGCCGTCTGGGTTAAATGATCCACGGTGAGGACGTGCTCGGCGACGAGAAACTCATAATCCGGGTACTCGTTCGGGCCATCCGGAACCGGTGGGAGCTCCTCGAAGGTGTCGACATAATCGAAGGCGAAACCACCGCCCAGGAAAGGCAGCATCTCCCCCGAGTAGAGGCGGCTAAACTGCAGCGTCCGCAGTACATCAGCGGTGGAGGTGGCACGCAAGCGGGCGCGCTCATCGTGCTCGGTGGAGAGCTCAAAGCGGAAGGTGATGCTGTCGTCGGCATCCTTCGTGATGCGTGAGTGGAAGTCCTCGCGGAGGTCGTCGATAAGAATGCGTCCGGAGGGCGTCAGTGCGGTGGCGGTGACCTCTTGGCCGCGGCACACTACCTTCAGAGCTGCCTGGGTGATGGCGATGCAGGTGAGGTTCTTCTTGGTCTCAATGTCCGCGGATTCTAAGAGCAGGGAATCCTGTGGCGTGGCGAGGGCATCAAAGAGCGCAGCGGCATCAGGGGTGTAGGCCAGTGTGCGCTGTGCACTGTGCGGCTTATGTTTCAACGGCATAATGTGTGTCTTTCGTTAACGCTTTGTGTGCTGCCGCGAGCTCTGAGGAGAGAAAAACGCCGAAAAGCCCGCAGCTGCGGGCTTCTAAAAGATGGGAGAACAACGAGGCCCGCGGGTTACGCGCGCCACCACCAAAGGTTAGATGTGTTCTTCACAGCACTGACTTTAACACCAATACCTTCCGCCGTACAGGTAAACGGAAATCGGGGTACCCCCGTGGTCTCACGGCAGTGCGCACCTAAGGAGTGGACAGTGAGGTAGGAAACATGCAGCTAGCGGGTGTGATGTGCGACTCTAAAACTGTAGCGCTATAGCTTTTGGAGGTCTAAGAACACCCCCGCCTGAGAAAAATGTTCATAAAACCGCTGGTTAGAAAGGTAGAGAAAGGATTTAATAACGGTCACTACTGTCACTCTTGAGTAGAAAAGGACCGATATGTTCTCTAAAACTGCCGCTGCTCTCTCAGCTATCGCCCTGAGCGCTGCCGCCCTGGTGGGCTGCTCGTCATCGTCGGACAGCGCCGGCGGCGATTCGGGAGGTGGGGATTCCTACTCCATCGGTATCAACCAGCTGGTCCAGCACCCCTCCCTGGATGCTGCGGCAGAAGGTTTCCAAGCGGCCTTCGAAGACGCTGGCGTGGACGTGGAATTCGACATCCAGAATGCCAATGGTGAGCAAGCCACCGCTGTGTCTATCTCGCAGCAAATGGCTAGTGCGCAACACGATCTCTACCTAGCCATCGCTACCCCAGCGGGCCAGGCCATGAGCAAGTCTATTAAGGACAAGCCGCTGCTCTTCACCGCGGTCACGGACCCCGTCGAAGCAGAGCTGGTGGAGTCCGTGGATAAGCCCGGCAAGAATGTCACCGGTACCTCCGACGCTGCGCCGATTGAGGAGCAGGTGGAGCTCATCACCGAGCTCGTCCCGGATGCCAAGAGCGTTGGCGTGGTGTATTCCTCAGCCGAGGTCAACTCCAAGGTCCAAGTGGAACAGCTCACTGAGGCTGCCAAGCCCAAGGGAATCGAGGTGAAGTCTCAGACTGTCACCTCCGTGACCGAGATTCCGCAAGCAGTGGAGGCGCTGGGTGACGTGGATGCCATCTACATCCCTACCGACAACATGGTGGTTTCCGGCATTTCCTCCCTCATCAAGGTGGCCAACGACAAGACCATCCCGGTCATCGCTGCAGATTCTGGCGCTGTTGAGGGCGGTGCCGCTGCCACCATCGGCATCGACTACAAGGAGCTGGGTCGCCAGACCGGCGAGATGGCTTTGCGTATCCTCCAGGACGGTGCCGACCCAGCTAAGACCCCGGTGGAGACTGCCTCCGAGTACACCTACGTCATCAACGAGGAAGCGGTAATGGCACAGGGCATTGAGGTGCCGAAGGAGATCCTTGAAAAGGCTGAGACGCTGTGATCGGTGCGCTTGAGCTAGGCCTGATTTACGCAGTCATGGCGGTGGGCGTCTACCTGACGTTCCGCGTACTTGACTTCCCCGACTTGACCGTTGACGGCTCCTTTACCACTGGGGCTGCGACGGCCGGCGTGCTTATTACGAATGGGGTTAACCCTTTCCTGGCGTCGCTGGCAGGTTTTTGTGCTGGTTTCATTGCCGGATGCATTACAGGTGTGCTGCACACCAAGGGCCGTATTGATGGACTCTTGGCGGGAATTCTCACCATGATTGGCCTGTGGTCAATCAACCTGCGCATCATGGGCAGCGCCAACGTGCCACTGCTCACCCAGGATTCAGTTTTTACCCCGCTCGATGCCGTGATGGGCACGTGGGCGGGCGTCGGTTTGCTGGCTGTGGGCGCGGTGGCGCTGTGCCTGCTCATTGTGTGGTTCCTCTCCACAGATTTGGGCATGTCCCTGCGCGCCACGGGTGATAATCAGCAGATGATCACCTCCTTTGGTGTGTCCACGGACTTCACCAAGATCCTGACCCTGGCCCTGTCCAATGGGCTGGTGGGCCTGTGCGGTGCACTCATTGCTCAGTACCAGGGCTTCGCGGATATCTCGATGGGTATCGGCCTCATCCTGGTGGGTCTTGCCTCTGTCATTCTGGGCCAGGCGGTACTCCCCCAATCCCGCCTCTGGTTGGCAGTTGTTGCTGTGGCGCTCGGCTCCGTGATTTACCGCCTCATCATCTTTGCGGCCCTGCAGGTGGGCCTCAACCCGAATGACATGAAGCTCATCACCGCGCTATTGGTCATCGTTGCTCTGTTGGTTCCGCGCCTGACGCGCGTGCGTGGTGGAAGGAAGGCCAAGGCCCATGCTTAACGTCGAAAACATGTCGAAGACCTTCTTCCCGGGCACCGCTAATGAACGCCGTGCGCTTCGCGACGTCTCCCTGGAACTCGCTCCCGGTGATTTCGTCACCGTGATCGGCTCCAACGGTGCAGGCAAATCGACGTTGCTGAATTCCATTTCGGGGCGCCTTATCCCAGACTCCGGCACGATTACCATCCATGGAAAGAATGTCACGACGCAGCCGGAGCACAAACGTGCACAGAAGGTCGGCCGCGTGTTCCAAGATCCTATGGCCGGCACCGCGCCCAACCTCACCATTGAGGAAAACCTGTCGCTCGCTTACCTGCGCGGCAAGAAGCGCGGCCTCGGTTTGGGCCTTAACGCCTCGCGCCGAAGGATCTTTGTCGAGCAATTGGAAACCCTCGAGTTGGGCTTGGAGAAGCGCCTAGGGACCAAGGTGGGCCTCCTGTCTGGCGGTCAGCGCCAAGCGCTGTCACTGCTTATGGCAGGGTTTACTCACCCCGATGTGATGCTCCTCGACGAACACACGGCCGCCCTTGACCCGCAACGTGCGGAGCTGGTTACTGACTTGACCAAGCGCATTGTGGAGCAAGGCAAGTTGACCACGCTCATGGTGACGCACAATATGGCCCAGGCGCTCCAGGTGGGCAATCGGCTCATCATGATGCATGAAGGTCAGATTATCTACTCAGCAGATGCGGAGCAGAAGGCCAAGCTGACGGTGGAAGACCTCATGGCGGAGTTCGCAAAGATTAAGGCAGCAACGTCCGACAGGACGCTGCTGCAATAAGGCTAGCGTTTCACGTGAAACACTGGCTGGCAAAATCTTCGAGCAGGAGCTGGTGAATCTTCGAGCAAACTTCGGTAAATCTTCGAGTAGCCTTTTAACCTGCTAAAATGCGGGACATGACGCTTACACATGAGGTGCCACGACATGGGGTTTCAATTGCGCGGGAAATCCTTGAGGACTCCCCGCTTCTTGTGGTGCAAGGTGCGCGGCAAGTTGGTAAATCCACGCTTCTCCGCCAGGCACTGAATGAGGAAGAGGCGCATTTCGTTACGCTCGACGACGCGTTAGCTTTAGACTACGCTCGGCACGATCCGGCGGGATTTGTCGAGCAAGCCGGCTCCCGCACATTGGTGATTGATGAAGCACAACGCGCGCCTGAATTAGCATTGGCCTTAAAAGCGTCGATTGACCGTGATCGTCGCCCTGGCCGGTTTGCGATCACGGGTTCCTCCGATTTGCTTCGCCTGCCCGGAGTGTCGGACTCCTTGGCTGGACGGGCAGAGTCCCTCCGTGTTTATGGCCTCAGCCAAGGGGAAATCGCCGAGCGAAAGCAACCGGAGGATTGGGTTGCCTGGGCCGTTGACGGCTACCAAGGGCTAGAGCGCTGGACTGAGGCTGGAGGAGCTCCGGATGAACTGCGTTCTGCAATCATTGCAGGTGGCTACCCAGAACCATTAAAGAGGTCCGACCGTCGAAGGCAGGAACGATGGTATGGCTCCTATGTTGAGCGCCTTGCCACGCATGATTCACGAGAGCTTGGAAACGGCAGCCGCTTTTCCCAATATCTTGAGACCTTATTGCGGGTCATAGCCAATCAGCCTCAAGCAGAGTTGGTGAAGTCAAAAGTAGCGCGAAGCCTTGGAATCGCCGAAAGTTCGCTGGGCGAATATCTCACGTTGGCTGAGATGATGTATCTCATCGACATTACGCCTGGGTGGGGTGTGGGCTATAGCAACAGGGCGCTCAAGCGGCCAAAGGTCAGTATCGCTGATACAGGGTTAGCTGCATTCCTTACCGGCTTTAGCGTCGAGAAATCACGCGTTGCTGGAGGCTTTGAACATTACGGTGCACTCGTTGAGGCATTTGTTTGCGGTGAGTTGCTCAAACAAGCAACGTGGTCCCGTGAGCGTTTTAAGATTGCTCACTACCGTAAACGCGATATCGAGATTGATATCGTCATCGAGCTAGCAGATGGGCGTGTAGTGCCTGTTGAGGTTAAAAGTGCTTTGAGCGTTGATGCCCGTGCGTGGAAGAACGTTCTGAGATTCGGTATGGAGCACCAAGAGCGTTGTAGCGCGGGCGTGGTGCTCTATCACGGGTCACGTGCGGTTACGGTGGAACAGGATGGCTTTCCAGTGCGCGTGCTGCCCATCTCGTCGTTGTGGCAGCATGAGGATCAATAACGTGAGGGTGGGCCCGCCAATTAGCCGGGCCACAGTCGTTTCACGTGAAACGTGGTTTAGCTTCGCTTGATGAGTGCGGAGGCGAAATACTCTTCCACCGCATTGGCGTCATCAAGCGGCAGTACCGCGCCAACGTACTGGTCCGGGCGGACAATAACTACGGCGCCGTCGCGGGAGATGCCGCGCATGGTGAAGATGTCCTTGTCTGGAAGTGCGTTGAAGACGTTCTCCCAATTGGGCACGTTGAACTTGCCATTACGCGGGCGGAAGAGGGCTGGCGCATCGAGGATCTCGTAGTCATGATGATTCGTCTGCTGATAAATCACCTTGACATCGAAATAGGTGTTTTCATCGGCTCCCTCTGGATTGAACTTAGCGAGAATTGCCGGAATCTTTTCTGCCCATGCGCTGAGCGCGGAGCTCTCCCCTGCCTTAGGTGAATCAGCAAAGGCGTAGATGCGGTAGCGGCCGTCGGCAGTGTGTTGATGGCCTAGGTGCTGCACAAAGGCATCGCAGCGGCGCAGAACTTCGAGGGACTTAAAACGCCTGCCAACTGGGAAACCTACCGCCAGGGCCTGGTGCTTGGTATCGCCCACAATCAGGTTCTCGTCATATTGCGTCATCATGCCAGCGGCGAACTCTTCCGCAGCGACGTAGTACTTTTCCACTGCCTGAGGGTCATCGAGCTCTTCGGTCGGGGTAGCCATCAGGGTGGACCACTCGCGGTCAAAATTGATGAGATTCTGTGCAGCCGGCTGGCGCTCACCGTGATAAGTGGACAGGAGCTCCTTGGGCGCGCGACCGTCGAGGACATGCCCGAGCTTCCAGCCAATATTGAAGCCATCCTGCATCGAGACGTTCATGCCCTGTCCCGCCTTGGCAGAGTGGGTATGGCACGCATCTCCCGTGAGGAAGACACGCGGGTCATCGTTGTTGTCATCGAAGGCATCAACCAGGCGGTGCCCCACTTCGTAGACGGAGTGCCACGCCACCATCTTGACGTCAATGAAATAAGGCGAGTAAATCTCATTGGCCTTCTCAATGATCTTTTCAATGGGCGTATCGCGAACCTTGTGGTTGTCATCCTCGGGAACCACTCCGAGGTCAACGTAGACACGGCAGAGGTAGCCGCCTTCGCGAGGGATGTGCAGGATGGAGCCGGCCTTCGAGTGAATTGCGCACTTGGTACGCCAATCCGGGAAGTCGGTATCAACCACAACGTCCATCACGCCCCAAGCGTGGTTAGCCTGGTCGCCCTTCAACGAACGACCAATGGACTTACGCACGCGGGAACGTGCGCCATCGCAACCCACGACGTACTTCGCGCGGACATCGCGTGGATTGCCGTGTGCGTCCTCGAGGTGGACGGTGACCGGGTACTCGCCCTCCCCTACCTCGAGAGAAGTGAAAGTCCAGCCATAATCTGGCGTGATGCGCCCCGGTGCGCGGTGGGCATAGCGGGCAAAATAATCCAGAACGCGTGCTTGGTTCACAATGAGGTGTGGAAACTCCGAGATGCCATGCTCATCATCGATGGGGCGAGCGCCGCGGACAATCTTCGAGCGGTCCTCAGGATCTGGGTTCCAGAAGGACATCTCCGTAATTTCGTAGGCTTCTTCCGTGATTTCCTTGGCGAATCCAAAGGCCTGGAAGGTTTCAACCGAACGGGACTGAATACCATCAGCCTGCCCGAGTTCAAGTCGCTGTGGGCGGCGCTCAATGATGCGGGTATTGACACTCGGGAACATGGCCAATTGGGCCGCTGCAATCATTCCCGCAGGACCGGAGCCGACGATGAGTACATCCATTTCATCGGGAAGTTCTACTGCGCGGTCGACGCCGTAACCGGTGGCCTCATGAACGCGCGGATCTTCGGACACGTAGCCGTTGTGATGGAACTGCACTATGAACTCCTTAGTAAAGCGATGGTAGAGATTGCACATGGATGGTGATTCAGTTCAATAGACCATCGATGTGTGAGCTGCGTCTTAGTTCCGGAATCATATATGATGACCGGCTGCAGCACAATGGCTCGGGTGAGGTTGTTCTACACCTTCGGCGAGAAGATGAAGTGGCCACGGGACTGTTCTGCCTCGTGCTCTGGGCCTAGAGCGATTCCCTTTCGCTCGCGTAGTAGGAACGTGCACACAAGGCCAATGAGGGAGGCGGTAACCAGGTAGCCCGATACAGCGAAGGTGGTACCGGTTGCTTCCACCAAGGAAGCCGCAATCATGGGCGCGAAAGCACCGCCTAGCACCGAACCAATGGCGTAGGTAACGGATACGCCCGTGGCGCGGATGGAGGCGGGGAATAGCTCGGCATACATCGCGGATTGGGCACCATAAGTCAGGCCAAGGCCAATGGTGAGGAAGAGAAGGGCGGCGTACAGCATGCCCAAGCTGCCGGTGTTGACCAGCGGGAAGAGGGCTGCTGCACCAATGGCCTGGAGCACGAAACCAATGAGGTAGGTGTTCCGGCGGCCAATGAGATCAGAGATGAAGCCAGCGAAAAGCGTCGTCAGCGCCCAAGCTGCCGCGGAGATGGTGACGGCATTGAGTACGTCGCCACGTGCCAGTGCTACGGGGCCTTCAGGGTCGGTGGCATAGCGCTGGATGTAGCCGCCGGTTGTCATGTATCCCACCGTGCCGTTACCAGCGAAGACGAGAGCGGCCACGAAGACCAGCGGAGTGAACTTCTTGAACAGCGTGCCGATGGGATTGGTGGCTTCTTCCTCCTCACGCTGGGCAATCTCTTCGAAAACGGGGGACTCGTCTACACCCATACGGATGAGGTAGCCCACGAGGACAAGGATGATGGAAATGAGGAAAGGAACGCGCCAACCCCAGGTCATGAAGGCGTCGCCAGGCGCAATCGTGTTCATGATGGAAAGGACGCCGGAGGAAAGCAGCAGGCCCGCCGGAACACCAACCTGTGGGCCCGCACCGTACAGGCCGCGCTTGTTATCAGGGGCGTGCTCAACGGCCATGAGCACCGCCGAGCCCCATTCGCCACCAGCCGAAATGCCCTGGACAATGCGCAGGAGAATGAGCAGGACTGGTGCCCACACGCCGGCGGTCTCGTAGGTGGGGAGGAGGCCGATGAGGGTGGTCGCACCTCCCATGGCAAAAAGAGTCACCATGAGAACGACGCGGCGGCCAAGGCGGTCAGCGAAGTGGCCAGCAAGGAAGGCACCGACAGGGCGGAAGAGGAAGGATAGGCCGACCGTCAGGAAGGAAATGATGGTGGCTAAACCGCCCTCGAGTGGGCCAAACATGAGGTGGTTGAACACCAAACCGGCGACGGCAGCGTAGAGGAAATAGTCGTACCACTCGATGGCGGTACCGATGGTTGTCGCGGCGACTACTCGACGGCGCTCGGCCGTGGAGATCGTCGGCGTGACGGTGGTGTGAGACATGTTGATTCCTTTCGACATGTGGTGCGACATATATACGAGTCGTCGTGTGAGTTGAACCACTTGCGGCGATGCTAGGGATAGTATACGATTCGGGCAAGGATTTGTTCACAATTAAGGATTCTTCATGGCTGTACCTGAATTTCTGCCGGTCAAGCCGGGCAAGATGATCGCCGTCCACGTGGCCTTCGAGTCCCGCGCAGCGCAGCGAGGCCGTTGGCCCAAGGCTCCGAGCTACTTTCTCAAAGCCACGAGCACGCTGGCTGAAAGCGGACAGGTAGTTCAACGTCCCGCCGGCACCGAACTGTTGGCATTTGAGGGCGAAATTGCTCTAATCATCGGCACGCCTGCACGACATGTCTCCTTGGAGGAGGCATGGAAGCACGTCGCGTATGTCACCGCCTCGAACGACATTGGCCTGTATGACTACAAGGTCCAGGACAAGGGATCCAATACCCGCTCCAAGTCGCGCGATGGCTACACCCCTATTGGTCCAGAGCTCATCCCGGCCCAGGACATTGACCCTAAGGCACTGCGTCTGCGTACATGGGTTAACGGTGAGATTGTCCAGGAAGGAACGTCGTCCGATGAGGACTTGATTTTCCCGCTCGCCCAGTTCGTGGCAGACCTTTCGCAGCACATGACGCTCGAAGAGGGAGATATCATTCTTACCGGAACCCCGGCTGGCTCCTCCGTCATCGAGCCGGGCGACGTCGTTGAGGTAGAGGTAGACATCCCAGGTGGCGTGACCTCCGGCCGGTTGAAGACCACCGTTGAAGAGGTAGCAGCGGACTTCGACACGAAGCTGGGAAGCCTGCCCTATGTGGATGACAAGCAACGTGAAGATGCTTATGGTGACCGCGAAAGTGCGGGACTTGAACCGCTAGATAATGGTGGGCTTGACCCAGAGTTGAAGGCGGCGCTTGAAAAGGCGCCAACGGCGGGACTTTCGGCACAGTTGCGCAATAGGGGCATTAACCAGTCCGTCATTGAAGGTGTTTATCCGCAAACCAAGGGAACCAAGATGGTGGGCGTGGCTCGCACCTTGCGCTTTGTCGCCGGCCGCGAAGACCTCTTCAAGTCCCACGGTGGCGGACTGAACGAGCAGAAGAAAGTCTTTGACACTGTCAAGGAGGGAGAGGTCATCGTTATCGAAGCCCGCGGAGAGTCGGGTTCCGGAACCCTCGGTGACATCCTCGCTCTGCGTGCGAAGGTGCGCGGTGCCGCTGGAGTCGTGACCGATGGTGGTGTCCGTGACTTCGAAGCCGTGCGAGAGATCGGTCTTCCTGTCTTTACCCAGGGGGCACACCCCTGCGTGCTTGGCCGAAAGCACGTGCCGTGGGATAGCGATATTGCTGTTTCCTGCGGAAACGCCACCGTACTCCCAGGAGACATCATTGTTGGCGATGATGACGGCGTCATCGTCATCCCCCGAGCATTGGCAAAGGAGGTGGCCGAAGGTGCTCTGGCCAAGGAGCACGAAGACGAGTGGGTCGCTACCCAAGTGGAAACCGGCGCTAGTCTCGATGGCCTTTTCCCACCAACGGGGAAGAACAAAGAGGCCTACCTTGCCTTCCGTGACGGGGCTGCCAATGAGAGCAAGGAAGGTGATCAATGACATCACCTTCCGCACCTTCTGGGGAAAGCAAATCCCAAAAAGCCTATAACTGGATTAGTGAAAAGATTCGTACCCGTGAGTACGAGCCCGGCTACCGCCTAGTACTGGCCACCATCGCCGAAGCGCTGGATATCAGCGTGGTCCCCGTCAGGGAAGCGATACGCCAGCTGGAGGCGGAGGGGATGGTCACGTATGAGCGCAATGTAGGAGCAAGTGTTACCACCTACAACCGCGAGGCTTACTACGAGTCCATGGACATCGTGGCCACCGTGGAGGCGAATGCCACAGCCCAATCCGCGCCCCTGCTTGAACCCGAAGACCTAGCCCGAGCACGGGAAATTAATCGGCGCATGAGTGAACTAGACATCCACCATGACCCCGATGAATTCACCCAGCTCAACAAAGAATTTCACAGCGTTCTTTTTGCCAAGTGCCCTAATGAGAGATTGAAGAACTTGGTGGTGGACCAATGGAAACAGTTGGAATACCACCGCGTGTCGACATTTCGGTACGTGCCAGAAAGAGCCCAAGAATCCGTCCGTGAACACGAACGACTGGTCAACTTGATTGAGGCAGGCGCAGAGCCTGCCTACATAGAAAAGGTGGCCCGCGAACACCGACTAACCACACTGCGCAGTTACCGCGAGAAAAACACCTAAGGAGAAGGACTAAACATGGCTATCAACAACGATGCTGCTAAGCCCACCGATCTTCCAGAGAAGATCCTGCACTACATCAATGGTGAATTTGTTCCGTCTATCGACGGCGAGGAATTTGATGTCCTCGATCCAGTGACGAACCAGCCTTACATCAAGGCAGCTTCAGGCAAGCCATCTGATATCGATAAGGCTGTTGAGGCTGCCAAGGATGCCTTCGAGAACGGCCCGTGGGCCAAAGCTCTGCCGCGTGAACGTGCACGTGTCCTGAACAAAATCGCGGATATTGTGGAAACCCGCGCAGAGAAGCTCGCCGCATGGGAGTCCTTTGACTCCGGTCTGCCGATTACGCAGGCAAACGGTCAGGCCAAGCGCGCCGCGGAAAACTTCCGCTTCTTCGCCGATCTGATTGTGGCCCAGGCCGATGACGCCTACAAGGTTCCGGGCCGCCAGATCAACTACGTCAACCGCAAGCCGATTGGTGTTGCTGGCCTGATTACTCCATGGAACACCCCGTTCATGCTGGAGTCCTGGAAGCTGGCCCCGGCTATTGCTACCGGTAACTCCGTCGTCCTCAAGCCGGCCGAGTTCACTCCGCTGTCTGCTCAGCTATGGGCGGGAATCTTTGAAGAGGCCGGCCTGCCTAAGGGTGTCTTCAACCTGGTCAACGGCTTCGGCGAGGAAGGTTACGCCGGCGACCCGCTGGTCAAGCACCCAGA
Organism: Corynebacterium sp. FDAARGOS 1242; assembly: GCF_016889985.1. Taxonomy (NCBI): domain Bacteria; kingdom Bacillati; phylum Actinomycetota; class Actinomycetes; order Mycobacteriales; family Corynebacteriaceae; genus Corynebacterium; species Corynebacterium sp. FDAARGOS 1242. The sequence goes on from NZ_CP069568.1 coordinate 2,430,418, forward strand.
CGTCCCGTTGATTTCCTTCACCGGCGAATCCCGCACCGGCCAGATCATTTTCGGCAACGCAGCCCCGCACCTCAAGGGCCTGTCCATGGAGCTGGGTGGTAAGTCCCCGGCCATCGTGTTTAATGACGCTGACCTAGAGACGGCTATCGACGCCTGCATCTTCGGTGTCTTCTCCCTCAATGGTGAGCGTTGCACCGCAGGTTCCCGCATTCTGGTTCAGCGCGATATCTACGATGAGTTCGTCGAGCGCTACGCCGCGCAGGCTAAGCGCGTGAAGGTCGGCCTGCCTTCCGATCCGACCACCGAGGTTGGCGCACTCGTCCACCCGGAGCACTACGAGAAGGTCACCTCTTACATCGAGATTGGCAAGCAGGAGGCCACCCTGGCCGCCGGCGGCGAGCGTCCAGAGGGCTTCGAGGAGGGCAACTTTGTTCAGCCGACCGTCTTCGTTGACGTCAAGCCGGACGCACGAATCTTCCAGGAAGAGATCTTCGGCCCCGTCGTTGGTATCACCCCGTTCGATACCGACGAAGAAGCACTCGAGCTGGCCAATAACACCAAGTACGGTCTCGCCGCTTATGTGTGGACCTCCGACCTCAAGCGTGCCCACAATTTTGCCCAGAACGTTGAAGCCGGCATGGTGTGGCTCAACTCCAACAACGTCCGCGACCTGCGCACTCCGTTCGGCGGCGTCAAGGCATCCGGCCTCGGCCACGAGGGCGGCTACCGCTCCATCGATTTCTACACCGATCAGCAGGCCGTCCACATCAACCTGGACAAGGTGCACAACCCGGTCTTTGGCAAGCAGGACCAGTAACGTCTGCGCGCCCTCTCCACTCCCCCATTACTAACTCACACTAAGGAGCCACCATGGCTGACATTCAGGCCCCCGACATCCTGCGTTGCGCCTACATGGAGATCATCGTTACCGATCTCGCTGCATCCCGTAAGTTCTACGTTGACACCCTCGGCCTCGTCGTGACTGAGGAAAACGAGAACGAAATCTACCTGCGCACCTACGAGGAGTTCATCCACCACAACCTCGTGCTGCGACAGGGCCCCGTCGCTGCCGTCGCTGCATTCTCCTTCCGCGTTCGTTCGCCGGAGGACCTGGACCTCGCCGAGGAGTTCTACAAGGCGCGTGGCTGCGAGGTCCGCCGTAACAAGGATGGCTTCGTCAAGGGCATTGGTGACTCCGTGCGCGTTCAGGACCCACTGGGATTCCCGTACGAGTTCTTCTACGAGGTTGAGCACCGTGAGCGTCTGGCCTGGTCATACGACGCCCACATCCCTGGTGCACTCGTTCGCCTCGACCACTTCAACCAGATCACCCCGGACGTTCCTGCCGCCGTGAAGTACATGGAGGAGCTCGGATTCCGCACCACCGAGGACATCCGTGATGAGGAAGGAACTGTCTACGCTGCCTGGATGCGCCGTAAGCCCACCGTTCATGACACCGCCATGACCGGTGGCGATGGCCCGCGTATGCACCACATCGCCTTTGCTACCCACGAGAAGCACAACATCATCGCGATTTGTGACAAGTTGGGTGCCCTGCGCGAGTCTGACCGTATCGAGCGCGGCCCTGGCCGCCACGGAGTCTCCAACGCGTACTACCTGTACCTACGCGATCCGGATGGTCACCGCGTGGAGATCTACACCCAGGACTACTACACCGGTGACCCGGATAACCCGGTCGTGACCTGGGACGTTCACGATAACCAGCGCCGCGACTGGTGGGGAACCCCAGTTGTTCCTTCCTGGTACCGCGATGGCTCCACCGTCCTCGACCTGGATGGCAACCCGGTGCCGCTGGTCGCTCGCGAAGACGAGTCCGAGCTGGAGGCCACCATTGGTGCGGACGGCTTCTCCTACACCCGTAAGGAAGACTCGGAAGAGATGCCGGAGTGGAAGCAGGGCGAGTACAAGCTGGGTAACCAGCTCTAGAAGCCCACAGTACTCAGGTTGATGAACGTGGTCCCGCGGCGTCGATAATGCGCACATAACGCGGGGCCGCGTTGTCGTTTCACGTGAAACCACATCGTTCAACAACCGTCTACAACACCACAGTCATGTCCCACAACATAGTAAGGAGCGAAGTACATGCTGGATGAAAAACAGCACATCGCTATTGCAGATGAACTGGCGCAGGCCGAAAAGGACCGTTCAATGGTTCCGCTGCTGACCGCCCGTTTCCCGGAGATGAGCATCGAGGATTCTTACGCGGTACAGCGCGAGTGGGTGCGCCGCGGCATCGAAGACGGGCGCCGTCTCGTCGGCCGTAAGATTGGCCTGACCTCGAAGGTCATGCAGGAAGCCACGGGAATTACCGAACCGGATTACGGTGCGATCTTTGAGGACCAGGTCTATGAGAATGGCTCGACCATCGAGCACGCGCAGTTCTCCAACGTTCGCATCGAGGTCGAGCTGGCTTTCGTGCTCAAGGATGAGCTGAAGGGACCGAATTGCAGTATTTTCGACGTCCTTCGTGCGACGGAATACGTTGTTCCAGCACTAGAGATTCTCTCCTCCCGCATCGAGATGGAAGGCCGCACGATCGTCGATACCATCTCGGACAACGCGGCACTGGGCGCCATGGTCTACGGCGGCAACCCGGTGGATCCCGCAGACGTCGATCTGCGCTGGGTCTCCGCACTTCTCTACCGCAACGAATCCATCGAAGATACTGGTGTGGCCGCGGCCGTGCTCAACCATCCGGCAATGGGAGTGGCCTGGCTTGCCATCAAGCTCCATGCGCATGGCGATAGCCTCGCCGCCGGCGACATCATTCTGGCCGGTTCCTTCACCAAGCCCATGTGGGTTGAACCGGGCGATACTGTCCACGCTGACTATGGAAAGTTGGGGTCCATCACATGCCGATTCCAGTAAAGTTGCCGCCGACGTTTGCGGACGTTCTTGCGAAGGCAGAGCAGCCGCTCGTGGGTGCCTGGATCTGTTCCGGGTCAGAGGCTGCGGCGGAGATCATCGCCTCGGCTGGATTTAGCTGGACGCTGATCGACGGCGAGCATGCCCCCTATGGCCTAGAGACAGTTCTGTCCCTGCTGCGCGCGACCGATGCTTATGGCATCACGCGCGTTGTTCGCATCCCCGTCAATGACACCGCGCTTATTAAACAGTACCTGGATCTCGGCGCGCAAAATCTGATGGTGCCAATGATTGATACGCCCGAGGAAGCTGAAGCGGCTGTGCAGGCAATGCACTATCCACCACGTGGAGTGCGCGGGGTAGGTTCTGCCTTGGCGCGGTCCTCGCGGTGGAATGGTGTGGAGAACTATCTCCCCAACGCTTCCGAGACGGTCAGCCTGACGGTCCAGATTGAATCCGCGAAGGCCGTGGACAATGTCGAAGACATTGTGGCTATCGATGGTGTGGACCAGATCTTTGTGGGCCCGTCTGATTTGGCAGCCTCCATGGGGCTGTTGGGTCAGCAGACCCATCCGGAGGTACTCGCAGCCGTGAACCACACATTTGAGGTCGTGCGCGCTTCTGGAAAGAAGGTAGGCGTTAACGCTTTTAACCTCGAACAGGCGCAGAAATATCTTGATTCTGGAGCATCATTTGCGCTGGTTGGTGCTGATGTTCAACTTCTTTCTGGTGCGGCACGCCAACTCGCAGACAAATTCACTTTAGGAGGGTAGAAAAGAATCATGAGTGAAAACAACAAGGTCAATATTGACGAGCTGCTGGCCAAGGTTCCGACCGGCCTGCTCATTAACGGCGAATGGGTAGACGCCTCCGATGGCTCCACCTTCGATGTGGAAAACCCAGCCACCGGTGAGGTTATCGCTACCCTTGCGTCCGCTACCTCTGAGGATGCAAAGAAGGCTATGGACGCCGCCTGTGCCGTGCAGGATGAGTGGGCACGCACGTCCACCCGTGAGCGCTCCAACCTGCTGCGCCGCGCCTTCGACCTGGTGCAGGAGCGTAAGGACGAGTTCGCTGCGCTAATGACCTTGGAGATGGGTAAGCCGCTGGCGGAGTCCTACGGTGAGGTCACCTACGGTTCTGAGTACCTGCGCTGGTTTAGCGAGGAAGCCGTCCGCGATTACGGCCGCACGCTCCCGGCACCGGAGGGCACCCTGCGCATGGTGACCCGCCGCAAGCCGGTAGGCCCCTGCTTGTTGATTACGCCGTGGAACTTCCCGCTGGCTATGGCCACCCGCAAGATTGCCCCGGCCATCGCTGCTGGTTGCACCATGGTGGTCAAGCCCGCCAAGCTCACACCGCTCACCACCCAGTACTTCGCGCAGACCATGATTGATGCCGGCGTTCCGGCGGGCGTGGTCAACGTGGTGTCCGGCAAGTCCGCCTCTGCTATTTCTGAGCCGATCATGGCGGATTCCCGCCTGCGCAAGGTTTCCTTCACCGGCTCTACCCCGGTGGGCAAGACCCTGCTCAAGGCAGCTGTCGACAACGTCCTGCGTACCTCGATGGAGCTGGGCGGCAACGCTCCGTTCATCGTTTTTGAGGACGCCGACATTGACCAGGCCGTCGAAGGCGCGATGGGTGCCAAGATGCGCAACATCGGTGAGGCTTGCACCGCTGCTAACCGCTTCATCGTTCACGAATCCATCGCGGAAGAGTTCGCGGAGAAGTTCGCCAAGCGCATTGGTGAGCTTAAGGTGGGCAACGGCCTCGATGAGGGCGTTACCTGTGGCCCGCTCGTGGAGCAGAAGGCACTCGATAACATCACCGCGCTTGTCGACGATGCCGTGGAGAAGGGCGCCAAGGTCCTCATCGGTGGTAAGCCGGGTGAGGGCAAGGGGTACTTCTACTCCCCGACCGTGCTGACAAACGTCTCCCGCGATGCCCGCGTGGCACAGGAGGAGATTTTCGGCCCGATCGCTCCGATCCTGACCTTCTCCGATGAGAAGGAAGCGATTGAGATTGCTAACGACACGGAATACGGCTTGGCGTCCTATGTCTTCACCGAGAACTCCGACCGCATGTGGCGCGTCGGTGACGGCCTCGAATTCGGCCTTATGGGCTTCAACGCCGGCGTCATTTCCAACGCCGCTGCCCCATTCGGTGGCGTGAAGCAGTCCGGCATGGGCCGTGAGGGCGGCGCCGAGGGCATCGACGAGTACACGTCGTTGCAGTACATCGGTGTGCGTGATCCTTATGCGAATGCATAAATAGTGCAATAGCTTCTCCGTGCACTGCGTAAGCCGCCCTACGGGGCGGCTTTCTTTTTCTTCAAACTCTTTTTGCTTGACATTCTGCGCGCATATCCAAAGTATGTGTGCTATCACTCAAAGCCACTGAATGTGACGCAGAATATACTCCCGGTAAGCGGCTCACGAAGAGTCGTCTGCACCCAGGGAGGTTTGAAAATGTCTCAAGAAGAAACCAAGCAGTTTGATTACATCGTTGTAGGAGCTGGGTCAGCCGGTTGCGTTATTGCCCGTCGACTAATCGATGCGGGAAAGAGCGTCGCAGTTCTAGAAGCTGGCGATTATGACGTTAATCCCGACATCGAGAAGGTGCACACCTTGGGACTCCTATGGGGTTCACCTCAAGACTGGAATTATCATACGGTTCCTCAACCGGGGGCGGCGGGCCGGAGTCTGCACATTCCTCGCGGAAAGGTGATGGGCGGCTCGCATGCGCTCAACGCAACCATTTGGGTCCGTGGTGCTAAGCAGGACTACGACACCTGGGCCTATTTGGGCAATGATGGTTGGTCCTGGGATGACGTGCTGCCCATTTTCAAGGCGATTGAAAACTTTGACGGTGGCGCCTCGGAGTTCCGTGGTAGCGAGGGGTTGCTTGATGTTATGGAGAACTACACTCGTCACCCGCTTCAAAATGACCTTTTCCGAGCAGCTCAGGAGGCGGGTATTCCACTCAACAAGGACTACAACTCCGGTGACGTGGAAGGTGTGGGCAAGATTCAGGCGAACGTTCGCAATGGAAACCGCTTCAACACCTGGCACGCGTACCTGAAGCCGGTCGAGAATGCCCCTAATCTAACCATCATTACAAGCGCGCATGTCCACGGTCTAGTCGTCGAAGACGGTGCCATCCTTGGCGTTACTGCCGCAGTTTCCGGTGAGCTTCAGGAGCTTCGTGCTGATGAGACGATTCTATGCGCAGGAGCGTTGAATTCGCCGGAAATCCTCTTGCGCTCCGGTATTGGGCCGGCAGAAGAACTCGAGGCGTTGGGGATTCCATCGACTCATGATCTCCCTGGCGTAGGCAAGAATCTCCATGATCACCTACTCTCCCCCGTTATATTCACTACAACGAAAAAGGAAGTACCGATCCCGGAAGTTCTGCCAGCCGAGGTACACGTGTTTTCTAGGTCGCGTCCTGACGCTGCCGTCCCGGATACTCAACCGCTTTATTTCTCGATCCCTATGTACAACGAGGGCATGGAGGGGCCAGAAAACGGCTTCACGCTAATGGGTGGCATAGTTAGGCCCGCCAGTCGCGGTGAGCTGACCCTGACGGGGCCAAATCCATCAGATCCTATTGCTATTGATTTCGGCGCTTTATCGGTGCAGGCGGATGTCGATGCATTGGTAGCTTCGGTGAAGCAGTGCCGTGAAGTCGGCCGCCAGCCAGCATTGGCCGAATGGGGCCCTGAGGAGGTCTACCCGGGCCCAGTTGTATCCGATGATGATCTTGAGGCTTACGTTCGTAGCACCGCTATTACGTACCACCACCAAGTTGGCACATGCAAGATGGGCATTGACGCTATGGCCGTGGTAGATCCGCGCACCCTAAAGGTCTACGGGCTCGAGGGGATTCGAATCGCCGATGCTTCTGTAATGCCACTTGTACCGACGGGAAATACTAATGCGCCCTCTATCATGGTCGCTGAGAAGGCCGCGACATTCCTATTGAGGTGAAGCCCTCGTGGCGGTTTTAAGTGGAGGAACGCTACTAGAGCCGATTCGTACGACACGGCGGCTGCCTTTTAGCTGCGGAAATCTCAAGTAAATAGGACCGGCGTGGACGATGTCTGAGTGCGCGGTTGACAGAGAAGGATTATGTACTTTGACCTAAAGGGCTTTCGGGCTCGAGCACTCGACGTTGTGTCCGGATGGACTTGGTGACTTTTCAACTATAGAAAGCGCCAAAACCGCGCAACTGCGTTGCTTGCTCCCGATGGGGCTAGCGGGATACTCCCCTGAGAGCTTCTCGGTAAAGGCCTAATTGGCACAAACAGACAAGTTAACGAAAGGTCTTTCCCACAGGAAGGGGACTTTTGAAGTTTACAGCCATCGTCGCTCTCATTCGGCGGATTGAGCGTTAAACCGGATTGTTCTCTGTCAACGCGAGGCTCATTTGGCTTGGACGAAGATCGTTTAACGCTAAGTTGTCGGCGTTATTAGTCAAGTTTTTACGGGAGAGCTATGTCACCATAAGAACCCATAGCGGTATGGATCACATACCGTGCCCCCTGACAGAGAGGATTGATGATGGATTCTTCCAAAGTGATTGTTATCGGCGCTGGATTCTCTGGCTTGGTAGCAGCACGTGAACTTCAAACTGCAGGTGTGAACTGTGAAGTTATCGAAGCACGCGACCGAATTGGTGGAAGAGCTTGGACGGACGATCGAATGGGGCTCCCGTTGGAAATGGGTGCGACATGGGTTCATTGGTTTCAGCCGTACATGTGGGGAGAGATTACGAGGTATAACCAAGGAATCCACACAAGTCCAGTCGATAACGACGCCTACTGGGTCACTCAGGGCAAAGTTCGCAGGGCTACAGAAAGGGAAGCCGATGAAAAAATGATGCCTGCACTAGACGTAATCTACGAAGGCTCGGATAAGTATTTCCCCAACCCTCACGACCCGCTTGCAATCCTGCGAGATGAGTATGGTGCGGACCCACAAGACGTCGAAGCATTTAAGCAATTCGATCAAAAGTCAGTTATGGACATCGTTAATGAGGAAGGAGTAGATCAAGAGATTCAAGACATGGTCGAAGGGTTCTGGTCGGCTGCATACATCGGAGATCCGCGAACGGGCTCTTCGCTAATGGCAAAACAGTGGGCAGCGCTTTCTGACCATAGCCATAAATTGGTCGATGAAATTAACCTCAGGTTTAAGCTCGATAATGGAATGCGAGGTCTTTACGAGAGCATTCGAAACGACTTGAGGTGCTCAGTGCACCTGTGGTCTCCGGTAGCGAAAGTGGAGCAAACTGCTTCAGGGGTGCGAGTCACGCTTGAAACTGGAGAAGTCAAAGAAGCGAGCAAGGTGATCAGCACCGTTCCGCTTGGTGCGCTTACAAACATAGAGTTCGACCCACCGCTCAGTAAAGATCAGCAGCGCGTTATCGGCGATAAGTGGAACTCAACTGGCGCGAAGATTTGGATAAAAATTAAAGGCCATCACAAAATAATTGCTTATGCTGGGGCAGACTATCCAATGTCGTTAATCAGGTCTGAGTACTTTATGGACGACGGAACAACAGTTCTCGTTGGATTTGGTGCTGACCACACCAAGGTTGATCTTAATAGCGTCGAGGACGCTCAACGAATCATGGATACATGGGAATTAGGCGTCGAAGTTGTCGATTCAACGGGTCACGATTGGGTGAAAGATAAGTGTGTTAGGACCACGGATTTAGTAACGCCGTGGTGAGCAAGCAGTAACGCCCGGGTGAGTATTGAGTAACACCCGGGCGTTGACTATGAGCAACTATTCTGCGTTGGCTTCTAGGCGCATGTTGGGTCCTTCCAGTGTGATGATCTCAGCGCCAACGACGAGTCGATTCAGGATTGACTCGGCGATGACAGCGTCCGGGATGGATTTGTACCACTCATCGGGCGTGAACTGGGAGGTCACGATCGTTGATCCCCGGTGTTCGCGTTCGGCAAGAATATTGAGCAGCTGGTGTGCTGTGGCAGCATCAATCGGGGTTGTTAGGAAGTCGTCAAGAACGAGGACGTCTGCCAGGTGCAGGTCTTGAAGAAACTCCATGCGTGCTGTGTCATTATGGCGTAGCACCATTAGCTGGTTGGCTAGTGTGTCTGTGCGGAAGAAACGGGCGGAGTAGTCGTTTCTGCACGCGGCGGTAAGCAGTGCTTGGGCCAGGTAGGTTTTGCCGACGGATGATTTGCCGAGGATGACAATGCTTTGCGCTTTTTGACACCATTGGCAGTGAGCGAGTCTGGTGATTTGCTCTTTGTTGAGGTTGCGGCTGGGCGCGTAGGTGATGTCTTCGATACATGCATCGAGATTTGGCGATCGGGATGCTTTGAGTAATTTGTTGACTCGTCTCTCACGCTTGGCCGCGACTTCTTTATCGAGTGCGTAGAGCACCTTGTCGGAAAAACTCCACGAGTCGAAGACAGGATCTGCGGCAATATCAATCACGGTTCGCCCGAAGGCCGTCATTCGCAGATCGGTAAAGATCGGCAGGACCGATTCATCTAGAAAGCGTGCTGATGCTGATGCTGGTTGTGGCTGTGTCATGACTTCGAAGGTCCTTTCTTCCTAAGGTTTTCCATGCTGAACTGGGCAGACCCACCCAGATACGCGCCGCGGGTATCACGTGCGTGAACTGCTGGTGGTGTTTCAGGCGGTGTTGTTGGCGCAAGATCATGGCCTGTCGGGCGGGTGGATTGGTCTTTGCGTACCGCAGCCATCATGTTTTTCACCGCGGTATACGACACGGCCCTCCTTGCGCCATCAGGTGCGATCAAGCGGGCACAGGCTTGTTCCAAAATCGCCTTGTTGGCGTGCTTGCCCATATTTAGTACGTTTCGACACGACTGATACGCCTGGGCAGGGATTGCCTTTGCGCTGATGAGTTCTGCGATGACTTTCTGGGTCGCTGGCCCGATCTTGGCCGCTTCACGGTAGAAGTAGTCACTGGTCCACAGCCCTGTGGTATCAGCCATGTTGGCAGGAATATGATCCACGTCAGTGACATAGATCCCCCGGGCTTGGGCAAGCCGGTGGGTGGCAACACGCTGCCCAGCGTCAAAGACAGTAACTTCGTTGCCAGTGATACGTACATCGACAGTCCGGCCGACGAGCTGGTAGGGCACCGAATAGTGAGCAGTATTGACGGTGATGTGGAAGTTGGGGGCGACTTTCGCACGTTTCCATTCGGTATGCTGCCACGGTGTTGTGGGAAGTTGGCCAAGCACATCACGTTCAAACTCATTAAAGAGCATTCTTCTGCTGGTGTAGGTGCCACGAAACGGGACCGCGTCATTGATATCGTCAACTAGGCTGCGGATGCGTGCATTGAGTTCATCAAGCCCAACGCATTGATGCCCGTGGAGGGTATGGATGACTTTTTGGGTGATGATCTTGACAGCCGCTTCCACGTTCGCCTTGTCCTTCGGACGCCGAGCACGAGCAGGCAGCGCGGCAGTGTTGTAATGCTCGAGGAATTCCTCGTAGGTGGAATTAACCTGCCGGTTGCGGTCAGCAGCACCAATTGCGTGTGACGCTGTCGAAGCATTATCAGGCACAATGACTTCAGCAACGCCACCGAAGTATTCAAACGCTTGGATATGTGCCCACAGCCACGCCGCTTGCCGCTGGTTCGGGCAAGCACAGGCAAACAGCATTCCCGAATATGGCAGTGACGCCACGAAAATACTGACTTTTGTACCCCGGGCATCAATCGGGTCAAACAGCCGCATCGTGGTACCGGCCCAGTCGACTTGCATAGTGTGTGCCGGGATATGCGTAATGCGTGCGGTAAGTCCTGTGGCATCAACGTGTTCGGCGACAAGCTGGCGGAACCGCTCGTAGCTGTAGTAACGCTGAGACGGACGAGCAGGTTGGGTGGTGTAGCGACCCCACAAGACTTGGAGAGTGACTTTGTTTCGGCCGGTGCGTGCTTTAGCCACCGCGTCGAAGTCGATGGGCACGAAATCTCCTTGGGCAAGACTTCGACCATCAACAAACCATGTGGCCATTTCTTCGTCGGTGATACCGGCGAGTTGTTCATCGGTTGCGATCTGGTGTGCCGCCATTGCCTGGCGGGCCTTTTGAACTGTGGTATGCGAGCAACGCACAGTCGAGCAGATTTGACGGACGGACCAGCCTTGTAAGACAAGATCCATCACGGCCCGGTAATCAGTCACGATCGGACTCCTCTGATTATGCCGCGAGCCCTTTTGTCACGCGGTCAGAAGAATCTTCTCCCAAAGTGTTACTCGATACTCACCATCCCGTTACTGGATAGTCACCACGGTGTTACTAGATACCCCCGCGCAACAATAAGTGGACTCAACAAGTTTGGGCAACTCTACGCAAGGGGCAGTTCATAGATGGATGGAGCCATTTTATTGATTCCGAATCCGATATCCATTTTGCAGGAGCTGATTTTGCACCCGGTTGGCGTGGGGTGATTGTGGATGGAGCAATTCAATCTGGGATCATCACTGCGCGGCGGGTTATTAATCAGCTGCGTGAGAGCGGAAGGCTCTAGGGCTGATTCCAAATTCTTCTTTGAAAGCTCTAGATATGTGACTTGGCTGGACCAATCCATGCGCTTGAGCGATCTCTCTGATTGAGAGATCGCTCAAAGCTGGGTTGGCCAAATCTCTGCGGATTAAGTGAACGCGCCTAGACTTGACGTATTTGGTGACGGTGAGTTGATGATCTGCAAAGTGTTTTTGAAGGCTTCTTAAAGAAATGTACATTGCCTTGGCTACACTTTCAGCATTGAGACTAGGATCGCTGAGGTGGCGGTCTATGAAGTCCGTAGCTTTCTCAAACGTACTGTCATGGGTTAGTGGGTGATCGGCCTGTTGAGCTCCGATTAGGGCATAAATGACTGCTTCGAGCAGACACTCGACGGCCTGTACGGTGTTGCGATTTTCTTCAAGACAATTTCCAAGAAGGCTGAAACTCGGTAAGAGTACTGAACCAATTCCCTTTTCTCTGTCCAAAATTGTTAGAGCAAGTGACTCGATCACGCTTTCCGGGTGAGAGAGGATACTGGCGGGGGCCTTCACTAGAAGGCCTTGCTGTGCGGTAGGAAAGCGAATCGTATAGGGAAGGTAAGTCACAAAGAGAGTGAGCTGACCGGGTTTTAAAGCCGTAGTCCGCTTTCCTTGTTCAATAATTGTTGTGCCAGATAGCTGCAAATAGAACTTGACGTCGTGAGGGCTCTCAGGGCTGATAAGCTGCGGCGATCTTTCTAGAGTATGTGGGTTAGATTGGATTCCGTAGATTTGTATGCTTCCGATGTTTGATTCGAGGAAAGATGCCTGGAAATCGGAGTCTTTTGTTTCAGCTGTTCTTATTGAAGAAAATTTGGCGCTCAAAAACTGGCGCCATTCTGCGAGATTTATCGACGGAGGGTAATCAAGCATTAGGTCGTCCTTTAAGGAGTTTCGAATGGTTGCGTGTGAGCCCGGTACGCACTCGGTGACTTGCGGTACTCCGCCTTGAAGATGCGTGAGAGATGCGAGGGATCGTGCAGGCCATAGCGGGCGCTGATGTGGCTGATTGATTCCTCGGAGTGCCGCGGGTCCACGAGCTCTCTGCGGATGTGCTCTAGGCGCCTCGTTCTGATGTAGCTGCTCACGGAGAGGCCCTGTTCGGAGAACTTGGCGTGGAGATGGCGTACCGATACGAACAGTGCTTGGGCGATGGTGTTGGGGCCTAAGTCCGGGTCGCTCAAGTGCTGTTCGATGTAGGCGGTGGCCTGGTTGAACAGTAGCGTGCCGGCTGAGGGCTCATCGGCCACATCGGAGGCTAAAACCGACACCAACATGGTGAGCGCGGAGCGGACCAAGGCCGTGGCGTGGGGTCCCTTGAGCAGATCGAGGTTCTTTGCCAGTTGCTCAAAGAGGGGGACGGCTACCGCGCCCAGGCCGTGTGAGCGGGAGATTGGGTTCGCGGTAAGGCGTTGGATCTGCGCTGGTGAAATGTCGAGAAAGCTCTGCGGGAAGTGCACAATGAGTGTGTTCTGATCTTCCGGATAGCGCAGCGTGTAGGGCCGCTGGGTCACGTACAGAGCTAGGTCCCCTGGGTGCAGTTCACACGTCCGCCCGTCTTGGCTCATGGTTGAGGAACCGGTGATTTGCAAGCTGAGCTTACAAAAGGGGGCCTCGTTGGCGGCTATTTTGTAGCGATTCACGGTGTGCGGGGAAGTGCGCATGTCGAAGAGAGAAATATCCCCTACCTTCGTTGAACGCAGCGTGGCGTGAAAAGTGGCAGGGTCTTCGGTGTCCACGTCGAGTTGGCCAAAAGACCCGGATGACGCGGTGCGCCATGACGCGATATCGAAATGCTCAACAGCTGAAGCAGACATAAGTGGAACCATATCGTGAGAGCTGGCACATTTTTGGACAAATTGTGTGCGCGCATAGTCAACTGGTTCAGTGTGTCGCAGGTAACATAGCTAAAAGAAGTTTCTCTTGGCTTAGTTTCTTTGGGTTCTAAGCTGTTGACCACCTTAGAAGGAGATCTCATGACTCAGTTCGCTACCTATGCTGACCTGCTCAACGCGATTACGGACGAGAACGGACGCGAAATCCTCAACCCGGCAACTGGTGAGGTTGTCGGCCGCGTGCCGGAAGGCTCTGTGGAGGACCTCAACGCCGCGGTGGAGACTGCACGTGCAGCGCAGAAGGACTTTGCCAAGCTTAGCGACGAAGAACGTTGTGAGCTTCTCACCAAGGTAGCTGCGGCTGTGGAAGCCAACGCGGAAGCGCTGGTTGAGCTGCTCTCCCGTGAGCAGGGCAAGCCGCTCAACGGGCCGAACGCCCGTTTCGAGGTCGGTGCCTGCTCCGGTTGGCTGAATGCTACTGCTTCCTTTGAACACCCGAACTACACCGCCGTGGATGATGACATCACCGCCACCGTCAACTACCGCCCGCTCGGCGTCGTCGGTGCTATTGGTCCGTGGAACTGGCCGATGATGATTACCGTCTGGCAGATTGCACCGGCGCTGCGAATGGGTAACGCGATCGTCGTCAAGCCCTCGGAGTACACCCCGTTGTCCGTACTGGGGCTGATCGAGGTCATCAACTCCGTTCTGCCGGAGGGTATCCTGCAGGTCGTCACTGGTGCCGGTGAGGTTGGCGCGGCGCTGACCACCCACGAGGGCGTCGACAAGATTATGTTCACCGGTTCTACCGCCACCGGCAAGAAGATTGTGGAGGCTAGCGCCGATAACCTCACCCGCCTTACGCTGGAGCTCGGTGGCAATGACGCGGGCATCGTGCTGGATGACGCCGACCCGAAGGAGATCGCCGGCGACCTCTTCTGGGGCGCGTTTATCAACACCGGCCAGACCTGTGCGGCGATGAAGCGCGTGTACGTGCCGGAGTCGCTGTACGACGCCGTCTGTGAAGCCCTCATCGAGGTAGCCAAGGCCTCCCCGATGGGCGTGGGCCTGGAGGAAGAAAACGTGCTCGGCCCGCTGCAGAACAAGCAGCAGTTCGACATCGTCGACAAGCTCGTCAATGCCGCCAAGGATTCCGGCGCCCGTGTTCTGCTGGGCGGTGACCCAGACTACGACGCGCCGGGCTACTTCTACCCCACCACCCTGGTGGCGGACATCGACCCGGATAACCCGCTGGTCGTGGAGGAGCAGTTCGGTCCCGCACTGCCGATTGTGAAGTACACGGACCTCGACTGGGCCATTGAGCAGGCCAATAAGCTCGATGTGGGTCTGGGCTCCTCCGTGTGGTCCTCCAACCGCGAGCGCGCTCTGGAAGTTGCCGCACAGCTGGAGGCTGGCACCACCTGGATCAACAGCCACGGTGCGGTGGATCCGCGCGTGCCTTTCGGCGGTATCAAGTCCTCCGGCTACGGCGTGGAGTTCGGCACCGAGGGTCTCAAGGGCCTGGCCTACCCGCAGATCATCAACGGCTAAAACCGGCCTGGCGCTGCTATTCTTAGCGCCATGAGCACCGCCAAAGTCCCGGAGATCGAGTACGCAGCCTTCGACGCCATGAAGGAGGTTGCGTCCTCGCTGAGAGCTGCCTACCTCACTAGGGCCGCTGAAGCAGGCAACGATGTTGAATCACAATGGTGGATTCGTCAGAATTGGCTGGTAGAGGACATGGTCAGTGGTGTTGATTCAACCGACATTGAAGCCATCCGCGCCGCTGCGGCTCTCTTTGCGCAGCGGCTTGAAGCCCTCTCCTCCGAGCATAAAGCGGCATAGCTTATGCTTTCCGCCGCTGACTTCCCCGTTGATCCGCAGGTTATGGAGCAACGGCTAAAGACTCTGCAAGCCAGCTACTTCGGCCGATCGAATGCTCACAGCACGTCTGCTCCAGAAGTCATTTATGTGGCGGGGCAGCCAGCGTCAGGCAAATCAACGGCTATTGAATCTGTAAAGAATGGTCATGCAGTTCTTGACTCCGATGAGATTCGGAAGCTGCACCCGGCCCTCGACGAGATCATGGAGCGCGACCCCCTGCGCATGGACGTGCTTACCAATGGTCCGGTCCCCTTTTGGATGTCTTCGCTCATTGAGTATGGCCGGCAGCACGGGCACTCCCTCATCATTGAGAACACACTGTCCAATCCGGAATTCATCGCGGGTGAGATAGCCAAGTTTCGGTCTGCGGGTTTTCGCGTGAAGGTCGTGGGCCTGGCGGTAGCGCAGGAGGTCTCTAGGCTGGGCGTGGTCCAGCGCTATCTGGAGGCGCAGCGCGTGAGCCGCTACCCGCGCTGGACTAACGAGGTTTCCCATACGTCGGGCTTTAAGGCCATCGTCCCAGGACTTCAAGCGATTGCACCGCTTGTCGACGACCTCGAGATCCGCACCCGCGACGGCCGCACCTTAAGCGGCATCGAAGATATTGAGGCTGAGCGCGCAACCTGGTTCGACTCCTCCGCCATTCGCGCTGATTGGCTGGCCCGCTTCGACAGCTGCGACTTGAGTGGCCTTCAAGCGGAGAAGCTCACGCAGAACCTCATGGCTGACGCTGAGCGTATCCGCAAGTTCTAAGACTGTGCCCGTGGAACTTCGTGCCCGGTAGGTGGTGAGATCCTTGTGTCGAAGCGGCTGCTGGCGAGCTGGCGGTCTGCGAGGTCGAGCAGGTTGAGGATGTCGTCTGCTAGAGGTTATCCATTCGTCAAACAGTAAATGAGTGGTTGGATAACTCTTATCCAACCACTCATTGGGGTTTGGGCGCTAGATAACTCTTAAACATGCGGGGTTTCAGGGTCATAATTCGGCCTCAACGAGAACGTCAATGACACCTCAATGGGAAAATCAATGAGAAATCTTGTCATTGAACGGGAATGAAGTTAGCATTGAGCCGTCATTGTTAATATTGAGGGCGGGTATTCATCGTGAACAATTGGTCCGAGAATCAGCTGAGAGAGCTATTGGCTGAGCTTGAGTTGCGCGGCGGTGATTCAACAACAGTCGAGGTCAAAACCGCTCAAGGGGGCATTCCGGACTCTCTACCGCAGACATTGTGCGCGTTCGCAAACATGCCGAGTGGCGGTCTTATCATTCTCGGTGTCAATGAGAAAGAAGGCTTCATTGTCACTGGCATTGAGAATCCTTCGGAGATAGAGGCTGCTCTGGCCTCGCAGGCGCGTCATGCCATCACTCCCCCAGTCACAGTGCATACCGACAGTGTGGCAATAGATGGCACGCATGTCGTGATTGCGGAGGTTACGGGTCTTCCGATCATTGACAAGCCTGCTATCTACAGGGGAGAAGCGTATCTTCGAATGGCTGATGGGGATTATCGTATGAGTGCCTCCGAGCTACGCATGATGGACGTAGCGAAGCTGCATGCCGAAGAGGCAGTGTCCTATGACACGACGATTGTGGAGGGCACGAGCCTTGCAGACCTAGATAGCGACTTGGTGCAAGATTTCTTGGTTCAGGCGCGGAGAAAGAATCGGCGACTTTCGGGACTTACTCAAGATGAGGACGTCTTACGGGCACTAGCGGTGACGACCGCGACTGGAGAGCTGACGCTTGCTGGCCTGTATGCGCTGGGTTTCTATCCTCAAGGACATTTTCCCTCCTTAGCAGTAACGGTGGCGCAAAGGCTACCGAATGGTTCGAAGCACGGGCGAGTGTTGGGGTTGGAGACCTTTGAGGGGCCCGTTCCGGTGCTGTTGAACTCGGTAATGGGATGGGTAAGGCAACGTTTAGCCGCCGTACGGCGATATCGAGAGGATGGATCAATGGTGGAAGTTCCTGAACTTCCCCTTTCGGCCATTCGAGAGGCCGTGGCGAATGCACTGGTGCACCGTGATCTTGGGCCAAATACGTTGGGTGCGGGTAAATCGATTGATGTCCGCTTGCTACCGGACAAGATGGTCATCTCCAGCCCAGGTGGCCTGCGGGATCTGACGGTAGAGCAGCTGAAGTCGAGAGATCTGGCACGACAGGAGATTAACCAGCGTCTCTATAGACTGTGCCGATATCTCAAAGCAGACGATGGCTCTTTTGTCATTGAGGGCGAAGGCGGCGGCGTGCAGCTCATGTTGGATGCCGCGCGAGAGCAAGGACTGCCGGAGCCTGACCTGATAGATTCCGGTGTGCAATTTACGGTGAAGATGTGGCGGCCGGACACGCGTGGGGAAGCCCGTACCTGGGGGCCACTACGCAAGGAGGAATCCCGCATCGAATCGCAACGACGAGTGGACGCACCAGCAAACGTGGATGGCCTAGGAGTCAACGCCCCGCGCGTAGCGGAGGCGCTGAGTGCGGCGGCACAACCCCTGTCCATTGGTGAAATAGAAACAGCCACAAACCTCACTCGAGCGCAGGTCCGATATGCGCTGAAGTCACTGGTGAAGGCACGATTCGTGCGTATGGATGGTACGCGCGGCTCACAAGCGACAACCTATGAATGGCTAGCTAACCGCGGGATTGCAGGCTCTTAACCAGCTGCTCGTGGTGGACGGCAGCGAGGCAGCCGGCGTCCACGACGCGTCGGGCCAGCTCCTTGTCCCCCATCTTGGCCGCGAAGGCCATGCCCATGGTGATGTCATGGTCGGGGCAGCCGATAAGCGTGATCTCATCGCCTGGATTGATGCGGCCAGGCTCGATAATGCGCAGGTACGCACCGCAATCGCCGCGCTCTGTGAAGGACTTGAGCCAGCCCGGCTCGTCCATCCAGCCGGAGAAGGTGGCGCAAGGTGTGCGCGGGATGGAGACCTCGAGGACGCACTCCCCCACCTGAATCCGCTGGTTGATGAACATATTCGGCCAGGAGATGCCCTCAGTGGTGAGGTTCTCCCCGAAGTAGCCATCACGCAGTACACGGTTGAGCGCACCCTCCCAGTGATCGAGCTCCTCACGGGCATAAGCGTAGACGGCCTTCTCGGCACCGCCGTGGTGGGCGTGGTCACCAATCGAATCCCCCACCACGCCGGAGCCGTCACCATAGTTGGGCCCGGGAACCTCTAGATCCAGGAAAGGGCGCGGCTGCTTATCGATGCCCGTGTACTCGTGCCGCCCGTGCGGCTCCGGGCGGCGGACAGCGACGTTCGTGGAGATAACCTTCATGCTCACCCATTGTGGCACACCTCACGCGGTTACACGTCGCGATTATGGAAAAGGGCCTCCGCGGTCACGAGGTCGTAGAAGAAGAGGCGGGGGGCGAGGGGGAGGACGTCGGCAAGCATAGGCATATCGTCCTTGAGCAGGGGGCTTTCCATGATGATGTCGTTCGCCGCGGCGCGGGAAGCCAAGGCGAAGGCATAGGAGATATAAGGCATCCAAGCAGCAGCATTGAGCTCGTCTGCGGTATTTCCGCTGGCAAAGGCGCCCAAGGCCACGAGGGTGTGGCTAATCGACATGTCCACGCCGGCATTCTGCACCACCGACGCGAGTGCAGTGGCGTCCTTGCGCAGGTGCTCGATGGTGCCCAGCGCATCGAGGGCGCCGTTGTTGGCAAAGCATTCGCGGAGGGCAGCGACGCGAGCGGCCTCCCCCATGAGGTCATCAACATTCGGGGTTGGGCTGTGAACCGTTGCCGCGTTGAGCAGCATCGGGCGAGTCAGACCATCCGCGCCGCTGTCCCGCACGGCAGTGAGCTCGGCATTCTCGCTGGCGGAAGGATCGAGGAGAAGATCCAAGTAGCTGTCAGCGCTCTTCTCTATGTCGGATTCGAGCGGCGAGTGGAACAGGCGGGTGCGTGCCATGGAGCGAGCCTGCTGGTTCACGCTGACGCCGGTACGCGCGAGGGCGTGGAGCGCTGCCTCCGGGTTGGCGCGCAGGCGGTCGATGATGTCGTCGAACATCGCCTGCAGCTTCGGGTTCGGGCTGCGCTGAGACAGCACGTGCAGCGCGCGGAAGGCGCCCCACAGCTCCTCCGGTGTCCAGTCTTTGGAAGCGCGGGCCGGTTCGGCACCCTCCGGGGTCACGACGATGGATGCACTCGATGGCCGGGCGGGGGCGGTGAGGTTCGAGGTGGGGTTGAGCTCGCGGACGTCGACAAGCAGCGAGCCCTGTTCGAGGAGGTCGGCAGACAGCTCGAAACCATTCTCTGTCGGAGTGAGCTGGGTAGGGGAAACAGTGGGGTTGGCCAAAGGCCATGCCCAGCCCACCAAATCTACCTGTGGATCCACGTTCTGCTCGATGATCACTTCCCCATCACCGAGCAGACCACGGCTGACCAACGGGGTCTTGCGCACCGTGGCCAAGGCAGCATAGATGAGGCTGGTCGAAGCCGAAGCTTCGTATTCCACAATGCGGCGCTCCAAGCTGCGGGCCTCGTGAGCAGTGCGCTCCTCTTCCGGCAGGGAATCCAGGTAGTCCTCGTAGGTCAACGTAGACCACATGAGGAAAAGCTCCGCAGAAGGCTGCTTGCGCACGGCATTGGCCAACGCAGCATTCGGAACGGCGAGGTTCGTGACCGCCTGCGTGGTCTTCGAGGTGCGGGCCAGCTCCTTGATCTTCTGGCGACCGTCAATGGTGACGAACTTCGCCAGCGGCAACGGGCGCGGCGAATGGACGGTAAACATATCGTCCTGATCGAGCTGCCCTGCAAAAATAACCGGTTTGTCGGAGTGTTCCGTGGGCTCTAAGCCAATGCGCTTGACGCGGCTAAACAGGGCCTCGGGCCAGACGTCGAACTCGAGCTCGTACCCGGCATCACTGGCCACGACCTCGCGGCGCGAGACCTCGGTCTCCTCAAAGGTGCGCAGGCCCTTCTCCAGCGCTATGGGCTTCTTCGGCGGAGAGGCCAGCGTGTAACTAAACGCGGAATGCGCGCCGAGAGCATCGATGATGCGGAAATCCATGCCGCGCGGGCCCTCGTTGCTCGCGCGCATGTGGAGGCCCTCGGCGAGGGAGATAAAGCGGACATCAACGAGTTCGTCGTCGCGGTACAAGGAGACCTTGTAGCGCCCTACCCAGGGGTCTTCGTAGAGATCACTGGGGAAAGGTTCGGCGATTCCTGGCTCAAAGGTCTGCTCCGAAATCTCCTCCTGCTCACCGCCGAGGGGTGCGTAGGTGAGGTCGAGGCGCCACTCACCTTCCGCGATGAGGTGCACGCGCGGGGATTGAGTAAAAATCGGCTCGTTATCAAGTCCCCGGGCGTTGGGCAGGATGGCCACGCCAAAGTCCCACTCAAAATCGCTGTGCTTGGCGACGTCCACCGGTTCCCTCTGCGGCACCCTAACCTGCTCCGGCAGCGAGCCCACTTCCCAGCCGGCCCAGATGCCGAGCGGCTCAGCGGCCTCGAGCGTGCCCTGCGGCGCGATGAGCGTCGTGCGGTCGTAGACGATGAAAGGAGCGTCCTCCGTAATGCCCGTGAAGGTGGTGGGCTCGATGAGCTCCTCCTCGCCGTCGCGCAGAGTCACAATGATGCGAGTAAAGGGGCCGGGAATGCCTACTTCAAGCGGCTCATCGGTGGCGAATTCACGCAGCGTGTGCGGACGATCAATGAAATGCGATTGGACGACCCAGCGGGGATCGGTAAGTTCTGCTTCCGGGAAGGTGGCGGGCAGCTGAAGCGTGAGAATATTGCTGCCGCGACGCAGGGACAGCCGGGGGCCCTGCTCGATGTACTCGCTGGCTACCAGGGGCGTAGTTGGAAGTGAATAAATCTCCGCGCTCATTTTCCTCATCATAGGACACAGCGGGGTGCGGTTGCCATGTGGCTGGTAGAGGGCTTAACTGTCCTAGAAGTAGGACAGGTGTCCTAAGCATAGGACAAATGGCTATAGTGGGGGGCTATGGACCCACTACAACTCCTCAAGAAAAGCCCGCTGAGCCTTAGTGAAATCTCGCGGCGCTCGGGAGTATCGCGAAATACGCTCAATCTGTGGTTGCGTGGGGCAGCTCAACCGAGTTTGGCAGGGTTGGACAAGGTAATGCGCGTGCTTGGGTATGAGGTTTCCGTATCGGTGCATCGCATGAGTGACGCCGCCGCCGCGACAGCCGTCCGAGTTCTCCTGGGGGAGCTCAGCAGCGAAGAACCAGACGTTAAAAGGTGGATTGACCGCTTCGTGCAATGGGGCGATGCTCCGGGCGAAGACGGTGACTATCAGACGCTCATAGAACGGGGCGCATGGGCGTCCAATCCCTATGGCCGCCACGGGGCTCTTCATTTTCTACCGGCGAATCCCATAACGCTTGCCTCAGCGGTTGATGCGAATGAGCAACCATGGGCGATGTCGGGTGCTTTTGCAGCTCAACGCAGCCCGGCGCAAAGCGCCAGGGGAGGAGAAAAGCCTCGGTCGACGTTGATTTGGTGCACAAATCCGGCAGACATAGTGCCCTCGTTGCCCACTCGGATTCACTCGAGTGCTGAGCCTGTATCCGGAGGAATCACCCTCGTGCCTGTCGCTGGTGAAGAGCTCACCGGCGCAACGAATGAAGCAGGAATACACTACGTATCACCGCATCAGCTTGCCATTGATGTGTGCGCAGAAAACTACATCGGAGGGACATAGACTGGGAACGCTTTTTGGCGCTTGGAAGGAGTGCTCTGGCCATACGAAGTTGGTCGACGCGAGTTTTGCGTGGTGTTGGATGTGGTCGTGCGTGAGTCTGGCGTGCGTCGCGGGGCAGTCTGACCCGCAGGGCGGAGCGATTCACGTCGCAATTTCTTTACTGTGGGAGTAAATCACCTCGTCTCGGTTGATGATCACTTTGAGATAGAACGCTCATTAGGCGTACTGGTTCGGCGGCGCCTTTTGAATGTTAATCTGACCGCAGTACATCAGCACTAGCGGTGTGTTGTCAGCAAGCTTTTTCTCGAAGGCTAAACTCTCCGCTTGGCCACTCCAGAATGGAGCGAAATGCAAAAAATGCGAAGCGGTGGACTTGGAGAATTGGAGGGCACCCGGTTCAGTGTCCATTCGATGTCGATCACACACTGCCACTCCCAGGATTGATAGAAGGTTACAATCGCCTCTTCGCATTCCATTCTTGGTAGCCGAACTCGTTATCAAGGACTTTTCTCATCGACATAAACAGCCCTACTGATGAGTTGTTTGCCAAGTCGCAGATCACGAACCGCGTCAGGGCTAGAATGCGGTAGACGCCAGCGACCATAGCTCCCGTCCTCTCATGCTGATGCAACTGCGTGGTCAACAAGAAGTCTGACCGTTTGCCGCCACGGGAAACCAGTCAGCGAAGAGCAAATCGATGTGTGGGTAACCGAAGTCGAGCAAGGCTACGACGTAGAGACACTTTGTCGACGAGGAAGGAAACCTCGAAACGAAGATACTGCGAAGGTTATCTCCATTCGGCTTTCCCCAGCGAGATATCAGACCTCGACAAGTATGCGGGCGCAAACGGATGGTCACGGTCTCAGGCAATCTGCGAAGCGTTAAAGAATGCCATTTAGAAATGGACGTACGCCGGAGCGCCACGAAACATGGCATCAAGCCAGACGACTTAGTTACTGCCGCGACTTCAGGCTGTGTGTTCAAACCCCACTCGACGAGGAACATCCTCGAAGGGAACTACGCCTCGGATTCGACGGCTCCATGAGACTACTCGAGATCGTCGTACTCATCTGGGATGACGGCACAGAAACGATCATTCACTCCATGAAGGCGCGCAAGCAGTACCGCGCCCTGCTCGACTAGTCACGAATAGCTCCAATACCCGGCGCTTTTACCGGATGCAACTTCATACGCTCGCCAGGGCATTGCAAATGTCAGATCCCATCCCCACAATGGAGACTATGAATGATGCCAATCTCGCGATCCGCCAAATTACCTTCGACTGCCACGATCCGTCTAGGCTCGCCGAGTTCTGGTCGGCTGCAACTGGCTGTGAAATCGCCGCGGATTACGGCGATTTCGTGATGGTTGATTCCGCCCCGGCGCTAGGGTTTCAGCGCGTTGAGGATCCCACACCTGGCAAGAACCGCATGCATATCGATGTTGGCGGGTCGGAGCGCGAATACTTAGTAGAGCGCCTCAAGGGCCTGGGCGCTGCCGAACTAGACACCCACGAAGCACCGGGATTGGTGTGGACTGTCATGCAGGACCCAGAGGGCAACGAGTTCTGTGTGGGTAACCCCGAGGCCTAGCTACACATTGAACTTGAACTCCACGGTATTGTCACCATCAACTTGTTCGAGGGTGGCGGCCCCAGAGCGCACCACCGGACTATCCTTGAGATTCAATCCTAGTGAAACCAGCAATTGAGGAACTTCTTCAGACTTACATTCCGCGAGATCGTTACACGAACCTTGATGAGCGAGTCGAAGATTATCGATACTGTCAAGCCATTCAGGGGTAAGACCGAAGTCAATTAGGCCCATTTTGAATGGAACGTGGTGCGCAAGTTGTATTGGCTTTCCATTAACTGAGCCACAAATGCAGCATGTTTCCCCGTCTCGCTTAATAACTTCGGCTCGCAGCTTTTGGGGGTAGCGCACTGCTGCTCGCCGCCGATATGTCTCCCATTCTTCAACTGTCAACCAGGCTCTTCCACCGAATCCTTCGGGGTTGACCATCCTGGGTCGCTGTGCCACTGTATTCTCCATCGCGAACGTAGTATCAAAATCTGACGTATTGTATTGATTTTATTGAATCCGCCCTCGCATACGGTCATGACTCGTCAGGATTAGCTCTGTTACATGTGCCGCTTCTCTAACGACAAATCTTCCAGCTTGAACAGTAACGCCAGTAGGAAGAGTCCGACCATGTCCAGTTCCCTGTAGATTGCGTAGCTCATTTATCTGAAGGGCGGCGGTTCTAGCTGATTGATAAATTGCGCGAATCTGCTTTCCGCCAGGTTGACTAATGTCTACATCCACCGGCAGGAGATTCAACCGCTCAAAGGTCAATGCAACTAGCTCGTCGAAGTCGGCCTTACGGCCAGGCAACATTCCGCTTTCTTCAAGCACAAACTTACAAGACGATTCAAGTAGCTCTTTTGCGACTCCTAAAAGTACTCCGGGGTCCTCGCTATTTGTTGACAGACGATGCAGATGTTCCTCGAGAGCTTCTCTGCCGCCAGTTTCCAAATCAATCTCGAAGTCGCTTCTTACATAGCCTTGGTCAGTCAGGACAAGGTTTTCCCGTTCCAAAGCAGCAGCCAAATTTGAGATCTGAAGCTGATACTTCTCTTGGTGAAGCCGGAAAACTCCATGTGCCCTAAGCATGGTGAGAACGCGCGCTAGAACCGTCTTAGCATCTACTAAATTTCCTGTTCTGACCTCACGACATAGCTGAAGAATTCGCTGTTCCTTATTCGGGGTGCCAGAGGAAGGGTCATAAGGATCTGCATGTTGCAGGCCTAAGTCTAAGAAACAAGTTGTTATCTCTCCATGGGAAGGACCTATGCCAGCGAAAAAGAACTTACCTAGACAAATTGAAATTTCCTCGGAGAGATAATCTTTGGGCATCGTCATATCCTGTCTCTATTCGCAAATGCACTAATTAAGCTAAGAGTTTTTACCTAACCACCATTGTTCGATCCACAGGCGGAATGAACATCAGTTTGCTGGCGAAGTTGAAAAAGATAGAAGTTACTAGCTGGATTCCAGCGTCGGCTAAATTGTTGCATTCACCTTAACTAAATCTGTCTCGATGTTGGGTGGAACAACATAGTTAGACACTTTAGACATCGACTGTAAGTCCTGCACAGTTCCGCGAAATGGGGTTTGTCAGCAACTCTCTTTTCGGAAATTCAAGCGTATCCTCGTTGATGAGAAGTTGTTGGAATATTGGGTATACGGCTTTAGCTTTCATTGAAACTAAACTCCAAGGAGTCATCAGAGAGGAATGTCCGGTTCATAAAGCCACCAGTGACGTACTCCATGCTGTCCTAGTAAGGGATGAGGCTATCGACACTGGTCTCCCTTCACGCATGTGGGAACCCCGTCGAGCAAGCATTGGCCTATTTCTGCTCTGCCACGCGTAGCCAGTTTTATTTCGATGGAAACAAGCGAACCGCACGGCTTGTAGCGTCAGGCCTCTTGCTGAGTCATGGATACAGCGCATTGAATATCCCCCACGCGCGGAGGCTGGAGTTCAACCTTGCACTTGATGAACTTTTCCGGGCCGACGATGCCACAGTTTTGATGGATTTTCTGTATGACTGCCTAATGGAGTCCTCCCAGTAGAATCAGCCCCCGTAGTGTGTGATTGGCAAAGGCCCTCCGCTACGAGTGCGGAGGGCCTACGTGGGGGGCTGAATGCTTAGCGCATCCTTTAGTGCATAGTGCTGTAGTGCTTAGCGGAACATCTTCTGCAGAGCGGAGAAGTCAACCTTGACCACGCCGACAGACTGCAGGAACGCGGCGATGGCGCCGAGTAGGGCAGCCACGACGCCTGCGCCCAAGAAGCCGGCGCCGACGGCGGAGCTGGTCTCCTTCTCACCGGTCTGCGGGTTCCAGGATTCGGTCTCCTCCTTGCCGGAAAGGTAGCCGGTCTCGTGGTCAGCGGTGACGATGAGTAGGGTCTCATCCCAGCTGGAGTTCTCCTCAACCCAGGCGATGGCGGCGTCGACAGCCTTGTTGAAGTCCTGGGTTTCCTCGATATCGCGACCGGTCTGGTTGGCGTGGCCGGACCAGTCGATGGCGCCGCCCTCAATCATGACGGAGAAGCCCTTGTCGTTCTGGCCCAGGGCGTTGAGAGCACCCTTGGTCATGGTCGGCAGGTCAACGACGTCATTCTTTGGGTCGGTGCCCGGCTCAGCGGCATCCGGGTTGCCGTCGCGGCCCTGCTGCAGGGTGGAGGCAACCGGCGCGAGACCGAAGTGCTTCTTGTTGGCCTCAACGTTGCCCTCGGCCCACTTCTCAAAGTCAGCGGTGTTCTCGGCGAACTCCCAACCAGCGGAACCATCGCACAGGGAGTTGAAGGACTCCTCGGAGATGTACTTGTAGTTCGGCGCATCGACCTTCTGGGCATTGTTATCGAACTCTGGGTGGCCAGCGCCCATGATGACGGAGAGATCGGAGCCGACCATCTCCTCTGCGATCTCGGTGTAGTTATTGCGGTTCTTGTTGTGTGCCGCGAATGCAGCCGGGGTGGCGTGGCTGAACGGAACAGAGCTGACGACACCAGCGGGCTTACCGTGGGAGACAGCCTGCTCAGAGATGTTCTTCAGGGAGC
The DNA here is from genome assembly GCF_016889985.1 of Corynebacterium sp. FDAARGOS 1242. Taxonomy (NCBI): domain Bacteria; kingdom Bacillati; phylum Actinomycetota; class Actinomycetes; order Mycobacteriales; family Corynebacteriaceae; genus Corynebacterium; species Corynebacterium sp. FDAARGOS 1242. The sequence continues at coordinate 2,456,892 of NZ_CP069568.1, forward strand.
GGCCGTATGGGGACTTGCCCAGAACACCGTTGACGTCGGCAAGCACTGCGTGGACACCATAAAACGACAAACGGTGAACCCCAGGAGGTGGGATTCACCGTGGCGTGTGAATGAGCAAATTAGGTCATCTGCAGGGTGGTGATGCAGGTTGCGCCCTCCTCGGAGGTGTCGAGGGGGACCTCACCGGTCTTGCCGTCCTGCTTGATGGTGATGGTGCCCTTCTTATCGGCGGGCAGCCAGTAGCCAATGAAACCGTTGTCAAAGGTCGTGGTGTCTTCGTTGACCAGCTCGTTTCCTTCATCATCCGTGATGGTGACGTGGATGTCTTCCTTGCCGAGCTCACCAGTGCAGGTGGTCAGGGAGTGGTTGAAGCAGTCGTGCGTACGGGAGAGGTACGGCGCAATAGAGAGGTAGAACTTGTCCTCCGGCAGCGGCAGGGAGGCCTGGCCCTGTTCAGTAGCGAGGATCAACTCGTTCGGGCGCACGGATGCGAGGAGATCGCTATTGCGCTCGTCCTTGGACTGGCGATCCAGCTTGTCCACGATTTCCTGGCCATCCAGGCCCTCGAGGTCGAACTCGGCCAGGATGTCCTCGACCGGAACTTGCTGGACCTCGGTGGCGGCAGCATCGCTCTTCGAGGCTTCACTCGGTACGGGGCTGTCAGTAGAGCAAGAGGACAGGGTGATGGCTGCGGCACACGCGGCAGCGAGAGAAATAAAGCGTTTCATAGTTCTTTCGAATGAATCCGATTGGGCGTGCCATAAGCCTATACCCCACCCGGGTATCAATCAAAAGAATGAGAGCAATATCATCTCGTCGTACTGTGCAGGCTAAACTATCTCCTATGCCTGATACCTCAGCCGCAACTTTGCCGCCCTGCCCTGAATGCTCCTCCGAGTACACCTACGAGATGCCGCCGCTCATCGTCTGCCCGGAGTGCGCGCATGAGTTCTCCGCCAACACTGTTGCCAGCGACTCGGCCGCGGAGGCAGCCGCCCTCACCATCGTGGATTCAGTGGGCAACGCGCTTGCCGACGGCGACACGGTCACCATCACCAAGACCCTCAAGGTCAAAGGCGCGCAGCAGCCACTGAAGTCCGGCACCAAGGTGCGCGGCATTCGCCTGAACTTTGATGCCGGCACCGGCCAGGAAGACCACAACATTGACTGCAAGATTGACGGCTTCGGTGCGATGAAGCTCAAGCCTGCTGTGGTGAAGAAGGCCTAGAGAAACCTCTACGACCGTCATTGGTGGCCGTCACTGGCTGAGGGAAGGACAGTAAATCCTTGAGACCGGGCAGCAGCGTGGAGCTGCTTGTCATAGGTGAAAAAGGCTAGCGCGAGGCCAGCGTCACGGAGGAGGCAGGCGCTCGCAAGGTGGATAGCATCTAGGGAGCGAACTCCGGTCAGAGAGCACGCTCGGTGAATGACCTCATCGCTGATGCCAACCTTGGAGACTGCCTCCGTGAACTGTCGGTAGCCGGTACCGGTGAGGCCACTGCGCTGCCACACTTTGGATAGCTCGATGTCAATGAGTGCAGAAGAAAACAGTTGCTGGCCTTGAAGAAGTGCGGCGGCTTCGGAGCTTTCGCGCTCGGGCAAGGCCAATTTCGCTAGTGCCGAAGTATCGACATAGATCATCACAAGCGGTCTTCCCTGTCCAGTAGCGATACAACGTCTGTTCCGGAAGGCAGATAGTCTGTTCTGCCTGGCTGGGAGTATGGCTCCGGGTTGTGGCTCAAGATTCCGGCAGCTACTAACTGCTCCACAGGGCTATCGAGAGATGAAATAGGAACAACGCGAGCAATGGGACGATTGCGGTCAGTGATGACCACGCTTTGGCCTGTAGCGGCGACTTCGCGCACTATGTGGCCAGAACGCTGATTGAGTTCGCGCAAAGAAATGCTGGTCATCGCTCTAATCGCCCTTCCTGATTATCTGTTCGCCAAATGTAGAACAGTAGAACAATGGTGATTTTAATGGCGCCGCCTAGTGGGAACAAGGGGGTGTCGTCAGTCACGTGGCCGCGTTCCGGAGCAGAATGCGGCTCAGCTGGGTCTAACTGGGGAGATGTCCGTGGGGTGACTACACTGTCTAACCATGACTAACCCGAGCGATAACACCACCCACCGCTACACGCCGGAGCTCGCCGCGCAGATTGAAAGTGCCTGGCAGCAGTACTGGAAGGATAACGGTACGTTCAACGCGCCGAACCCAGTTGGGCCGCTCGCGGAGGACGGTAAGGAACTTCCCGCGGAGAAACTGAACGTCCAGGATATGTTCCCCTACCCGTCTGGTGCGGGTCTGCACGTGGGCCACCCGCTGGGCTACATCGCTACTGATACCTTTGCCCGTTATAACCGCATGCTGGGCAAGAACGTCCTGCACACGCTGGGCTACGACGCCTTCGGCCTGCCGGCAGAGCAGTACGCTATCCAGACGGGTACGCACCCGCGCACTACGACGGAGGCGAATATCGAGAATATGCGCCGCCAGCTGGGTTTGCTGGGTCTGGGCCACGATCCACGCCGCTCGGTGGCCTCGACTGACCCGGAGTTCTATAAGTGGACGCAGTGGATCTTCCTGCAGATTTACAACTCCTGGTTCGATGAGGAGCAGCAGAAGGCGCGCCCAATGTCTGAGCTCATCAAGGAGCTCGAGGTGGGCAAGCGCACGACGAAGGACGGCCGCTACTACGCGGATCTGACGAAGGAAGAACAGCGTAAGGCGCTCGACGAGTTCCGTCTGGTTTACCTGTCCAACTCCACCGTGAACTGGTGCCCGGGCCTAGGCACCGTGCTGGCCAACGAGGAGGTGACCGCGGAGGGTAAGTCCGAGCGCGGCAACTTCCCGGTCTTCCGCAAGAACCTGTCGCAGTGGATGATGCGTATTACCGCCTACTCCGACCGTCTGCTTGATGACCTGGAGCTTCTGGATTGGCCGGAGAAGGTCAAGTCCATGCAGCGCAACTGGATTGGCCGCTCCCGTGGTGCGGAGGTCAGCTTCCACGCCGAGGGCTATGACATCGACGTCTTCACCACTCGCCCGGATACCCTCTTCGGCGCGGAGTACGTGGTGCTGGCGCCGGAGCACGAGCTTGTCGACGCCCTCCTCTCCCCCATCCCGTACGAGGATGATGTGGATGAGCGCTGGACCTTCGGACACGATGATCCGAAGGAGGCCGTAGAGGCCTACCGCGCTTCTATTGCCGCGAAGTCCGACCTGGAGCGCCAGGAGAACAAGGAAAAGACCGGTGTCTTCCTGGGCACCTATGCCACCAACCCGGTCAACGGCAAGCAGGTTCCGATCTTTATCGCGGATTACGTCCTGACCGGCTACGGCACCGGTGCCATCATGGCGGTTCCGGCGCACGATACGCGTGACTACGAGTTCGCTACCGTCTTCGGCCTGCCCATTACGGAGGTCGTTTCTGGTGGCGACATCGTCGAAGCGGCGTACACGGAGTCCGGCAAGGCGGTGAACTCCGCCAACGATTCCCTGGACATCAACGGCATGTCCAAGGATGAGGCCATCGCCGCGATCATCCCGTGGCTGGAGGAGCAGGGAGTAGGCCGCGAGAAGATCCAGTACAAGCTGCGTGACTGGCTGTTTGCCCGTCAGCGCTACTGGGGCGAGCCCTTCCCTATCGTCTACGACGAGGCCGGCCAGGCCTACCCGCTGCCGGAGTCGATGCTGCCCATCGAGCTGCCGGAGGTAGAAGACTACAAGCCGGTGTCCTTTGACCCGGATGATGCCGATTCCTCCCCGCAGCCGCCGCTGGCCAAGGCCCGCGAGTGGGTTGAGGTGGAGCTGGACCTGGGTCTCGGGGATGGCCCCAAGACGTATTACCGCGACACCAACGTCATGCCGCAGTGGGCAGGTTCTTCCTGGTACCAGCTGCGCTACATCGATCCGACGAATGATGAAATCTTCTGCGATATCGAGAACGAGCGCTACTGGACGGGCCCCCGCCCAGATGAGCACGGTGCCAACGACCCGGGCGGCGTTGACCTCTACGTCGGTGGTGTTGAGCACGCCGTGTTGCACCTGCTCTACGCCCGTTTCTGGCACAAGGTCCTCTTCGACTTGGGCTACGTGAGCTCCAAGGAGCCCTACCGCCGCCTGTACAACCAGGGCTACATCCAGGCTTATGCCTACACGGATTCCCGCGGCGTCTACGTCCCGGCCGCCGAGGTAGAAGAACGCGATGGCGCGTTCTACTACGGGGATGAAAAGGTCAACCAGGAGTACGGCAAGATGGGCAAGTCCCTCAAGAACTCCGTGGCCCCGGATGACATTTGCCGCGACTATGGTGCCGATACCCTGCGTGTTTATGAGATGTCGATGGGCCCGCTGGATACCTCGCGCCCGTGGGCAACCAAGGACGTCGTCGGTGCGCAGCGTTTCCTGCAGCGTCTGTGGCGCCTGGCTATCGACGAGAACTCCGGCGAGCTGTGCACGACGGATGCGGAGCTTTCCGACGATGACCTGAAGCAGCTCAACCGCACCATCGCTGGTGTGCGTGACGATTACGAGAACCTGCGCCTGAACACCGTGGTGGCCAAACTCATCGAGTACGTGAACTACCTGACCAAGGCCTACCCGAAGGGCGCTCCGCGCGCCGCGGTGGAGCCCTTGGCCCAGCTGGTCTCCCCTGTTGCTCCGCACATTGCGGAGGAGCTGTGGAAGCGCTTCGGCCACGAGGAGACCATCACCTACCAAGCCTTCCCAGAGTTCGATGAGAAGTACCTCGTCGACGATGAGGTCGAGGTTCCGGTGCAGATCAACGGCAAGGTCAAGGCTCGCGTCATGGTGCCTGCCGACGCCGACCAAGACACCGTCGTGGGCGTCGCCAAGGCAGATGAGCGCATCGCCGAGCTCACCGCAGGCAAGAACGTGGTCAAGGAGATTTACGTCCCAGGCCGCATGGTCAACCTCGTGGTGAAGTAAAGCCAGCATCCACGTTCCGCCAGGCGGCGCCGACCGGCAGGTCACAGGTTTCAGGTCTAGGGCTATGCGTATGGCAGCCGGGGCACTATTTGGTTTCAACTAGGTAACAAAGCTGTCGGTTGCGTGGCTGCTTACTGAAAACAAAGGTAAGCAATAGGCATGGAGCAGGATCCAGCATTTGAAGAGTTTCGCCGCCGACTGGACGCACTAGAGCGCGGGCTTCGTGAATCCCGCCGGTGGCTGGCCCAGCAAGAACAGGCCCGGGCTCAGGCTGCGGCAGCGCAGGCGCCACTGCAGCCTCCGCCTGCACGAATCCCCAGCGCACCGCAGCAGCACCCGCTGCAGCTGCATCCGCAACAGCAGCACCAGCCGCAGTCGCCCGATCGCGGTCAGCCGCGTCCTCCGGAGTCTGGCCCTCAGCGGCCTATGCCCCGCCAGCAGGCAGGACCGAGTGCGCAGCAGGTGCAGCGCCCGCGACAGCAACCTCAACAGCCTCCGCAGCAGCGGCCGCAACAGGCTCAAGGCGTTCCTCAACAAGCAATGCCACGGCCACACCAAGGAGCACAGCCACCGCGGGGACCGCAAGGACAACCTGTGCCGCAGTTCCCGCCGCAGCATGGACCCAACGGTGCCCTGCCCCCGCACGGTGGTCCGCAGCGACCGCCAGCGCAGCCCTGGGTTCCTAAAAAGCCACGTAATCCAGAAGACCAAGAAAAGACACTCATTGGGGTTGTGGCTATCGCCGGAACGGTCATCACCCTGATTGGTGTCGCCTTCCTCGTGGGCATGGCCATTCAGGCAGGGCTGCTTGGTCCGCTTGGACGAGTGATCCTGGCCTATGTGGTCTCCCTAGCGCTAGGCGGTGCAGCGTGGAAATTCCGTGGCAAGGCGCCAGAAGCAGGTACTACTGCTCTGCTGGCGACATCGCTGTACTCAGCACTCGTTACTTCCTTGTTGGTGGTGACTTGGCTGGGATGGTGGCCAGCGTGGCTCGGCGCAATTATCATGACCATGCTTTTTGCCGCGTACATGGCCTCTGTCCACTACAAGCCCGAGGGCTTCCATAAGCTGACCATAATGTGGTTTGCCATCGGTATGGCCCTGGTATCCAGCATTCTGATTGCCAATACCGGTGTTGGTGCTTTGCCCGTGCTGCTCATGCCGCTGATGGTGTTGGGTTACTCAGCGTGGCGCAGGAACGATACTTTGCGTGGTACCGGCGCTATTGCACTGCTGCTGGTCGTGGCCAACCTGATCATGGGTAAGGCTTCCGATATGCATATCGTGGCCAACGCGGTATTGGGTGCATCCGCTGTACTACTCGTAGGCCTTGCAGTCCACTTCCCCACTAGCCGTAGGGCTTTCGGTGACTACACAGCTGGCTTGCTTGTGCCAGCACTGCTGTTGGGGCTCTGCCTTGTGCGAGTGAACTTTGAGATTCCCGCGTGGATTCTGGTTGCCGCTTTTGCCGCCATCGCTGCGGTAGCGTGGGGCCAACTACAAGGACGCATTGCGCTTGGAGTGTTCCCTGTTGCCTTTGCGCTCGCGTATAAGGCCACCCAGCTCGCCAACTTTTCCGATAGTGAACATGGGGCAAGCGGTGGCATGTCCGATGTGCGCTTGTGGGTTGCGGTTGTTCTCACGGCAGTGTTTTACATCGCGCTGGTGCTTCTGCTGCCCTACTTAAAGCATGGTGCTCTGCAAGCAGCGTGGGTAGTAGGCGTGGTGATCTTAGTCTTTCCCTTGTTCTTGTCGAGCATTGCCGTCCCGCAGGCGTTCCGTGAAGAACCGACAATGTTTGCTTCCGCAGTGCTGCTGGGTCTGGCATTGATTGCAACGTGGTTGCGCAGGTCTCAGATCCATGGGCTCGCTAACAATCGCGTGTACGTTGCGTCTGCGACAGTGTTTGCGCTGGGCCTCAGTATGGTTGCAGTGGTTGGAACAATTACCGGCCTGGGCGGACTCATTACCGGTGACGCCTGGGGTTCCTCCCCGTGGTTTGCCAGCCACGTGGTGGTGTCCGTTGCCTGGATGCTCATCGCCGCGCGCTTGCTCATCAAGCACCACGAAGGGTTTACTGGCCTGGGTATTCTCCTTGCCATCGTGGCAACGCTGAAGCTGACCTTCTTCGACCTGGCTGCATTGTCCGGTATTTTCCGGGCCCTGGCGTTCTTGCTCAGCGGTCTTGTCTTGCTGGTGATTGCGGTGCGGCGCGTGCGCTCAACTCCTGCGAAACCACAGGAAGAACGCGCTACACCCCAAGGTCACAGCCAGAATCAGGGCCCTGGTGAGGGGCCGCAGGCCTAGCCACGCGCTCCACAGCGCGTGGTGGTGCTAGTCGAGTTCTTGGTTGAGGTCGTCGCGCAAAGACGCGAGTACAGCGGCCACAAAACCTTCGTGACCTGGCTTGATAGTGGCCAGGTGGGTGTCATGGGTAAGAATGCCCAGCGCGAAGAACAGGTCACGCGAGATGATGAGGATAGGGTCCCAGTCCAGTTGAGTCGGTATGTCGCCGCGCAGCAGATGCACGAGGTCTAAGCCCAGCTGCGGAGCGCCACTCGGAGGGGAGTAGGAATAGGGAATGGCTCCAAGAATGAGCTGCGTTGCAAAGTCCGGATCGCGGGCAGCCCTTTCACCAAGCTCAGTGACGCGAATGGTCGAGGTGGTACACGTAACCCAATCCAGGCTGAGGAAGAACTCTCGCAGATTCAACAGCGTCTGGTGGTAGTCCTCACGCTTGACGGTTTCATGGGCGTTAGGCTTCGGCAGCCAGTCCTTCAAGCGCTGAACTGCAGCTTGTTTGAGGAATCCAGCGCCGGTGAGGCGTGGAAAGTCGCGGATGACATCCAAGTATTCGCGCACACGCTGACCAATCATTTGGACGGTGTCCTCAGATAGCTCCGGAAGCGCAAAATCCGGGCTCAGCTCTGGGTAGGCCTCATAAACTTCCTCGCGCCATTGCTCGAGGAGCTCAGTGGGGAAGCCTAAGTCATCAACGTCATCTGAGAAGTCATCCCACGGATGAGCGCTGAACGGATCAAAGGGGAGCTCGGAGCTGAGTGAGGATTGGGTTCCTCCTTCAAGGTTGGCGGCTTCCGTGCCCATCGTCGCCAAGCGCTGCGCGATTGCCGGGTGATAGCACGTTGTCAGTCGTTGATTGACCTGTTCAAGGGTGTAATTGGGAAAGATCCTGAAGATGCGCTCCATGTCCTGTGGCGGGACGCCCATGTAAGCCATGGAGGCTTGAACGTCGAGCATGACGCTGAACATCGCCTGCGGGGAACCTAACTCAGTGACTAGGTCGGGGCCTTCGCCGGAGATCAGCGCGGGCAGCCCCATGACGACTCGGGAGGTGTCCGCGATGCTGATGGTGATGCACCAATCGCCCTCAGAGGGGTGGTAGTGGACGTCATCGCCGAAGGAATCGTAGAAGTCCGAGTCGATGATGGGGAAGATATCGATGGGCTCTTCATCCTCGCGCACCATGAGCTGGCCGGGGCTCGACGGTTCGAGGCCGAGAGCTGCGTGCACGATGATGATCATCTCGCCCACGGTGAGTTCAGCGGGCGTGGCGACGAAGCGAGTGACCGTGAAGTAAGGATTCTCCACGACGATGCGGACGTTTCTAGCGAGGTTCATGGTCTCTACGGTAGGGGAGTATGGGCAATGGCGCTGGGTGAACTCTTGGTTGGCTCTTAGCTAGCTCTGCGCTAGGGCTTCGCCCACGCGCTTGCCGGAATGGATGCACCCGCCGAGGAAGGTTCCTTCCAGTGCGTTCTTTCCGTGCATGCCACCGCCACCAAAGCCGGAGGCCTCGCCGCAGGCGTATAAACCAGGAAGCACCGAGCCGTCTGCGTTGAGGCATTGGCCATCCAGGTTGGTTTCCAATCCGCCCAGAGTCTTGCGGGTAAGGAACGTCAGGCGCACCGCAATGAATGGGCCTTTGGATTCATCGAGGATGCGGTGCGGGGGAGCGACGCGAATGAGCTTGTCACCCAAGAAGCCGCGCGCAACGCGGATGTAGTTGACTTGGGCATCCTTGCTAAAAGGATTATCCAGTTGGGAATCGCGGTCTTCCAGGACTTTTCTTAGGTGGGCCTCCTCAATGGTGGGGGATCCCTTCGGCGTAAGGCGGTTCATGCCGGCGACGAGATCCTCTAGGGTGTCTTCCACAACCCAGTCAATGCCGTTGTCCATGAAAGCTTTGACCGCTACGTGCGTGCCGGGGCCCAACTTGCCGGCGAGCTTCTTGAACTCCTTATCCGTCAGATCTGGGTTCTGCTCCGAGCCGGAGAAGATGAATTCCTTGTCCACAATGGCCTTGTTGAGCACGAACCAGGAATAGCCGTGGCCGGTCCGGCCGATGTGGGCGAGCGCGGCCAGGTTATCGGTGCCGGGGAAGAGGTTGGTGGGCAGGCGATTACCTTCGGCGTCGAGCCACAGCGCCGACGGACCCGGGATGATGCGAATACCGTGGCCAGGCCAGATGGGATCCCAGTTGGTCATGCCCTCGGTATAAGCCCACATACGGTCGGTATTGACCACGGAGGCGCCAGCGTTCTGGGCGATGTCGATACCGCGGCCGTCGACATGCGCCGGCACACCCGTGACTAGCTCTTTCGGGCACTTACCCCACCGCTCGGTGGGCCACATCTGGCGTACCTTCTCCAGGTTGCCGCCGATGCCGCCGGTGGCAATCACCACGGCGGAGCCGCGCAGTTCAAAGTGCTTGACGACGTCCCTCGGGCTGGCCTCGCCACGTACCTGATTGGTGGGGGAGAGGACGCTGCCGCGCACGCCCACCACACGCGGACTGCCTGCCCCGTCGTTCTCGACGACGAGCTCATCGACGCGATGACGGAAATGGAATTCCACCTGGCCTTTCTCCTCAGCACGTAGGAGTGGCTCGCGAAATACTCGAACAACCTCGGGGCCCGTGCCCCAGGTGAGGTGGAAGCGCGGCACGGAGTTACCGTGACCGGACGCGTCACCAGAGCCGCGCTCTGCCCATCCGATGGTGGGCAGGACGTTGAGGCCTAGGCCTTTGAGATAGGAGCGCTTTTCATTGGCGGCGAAGCGCACGTATTCGCGTCCCCATTTCTCACCCCAATAGTCGTGACGGTCCTCCTCGGTCACTGGGTCATAATCGGCTGAGTTGGTCCAGTCCCGCCACGCCAACTCTTCGGAGTCCTTGACCCGCATCATGGATTGTTCAGGGGAATTGACATAAAACAGGCCGCCCAGCGACCAAAAGGCCTGGCCGCCGAGGTTATTGCGGTTTTCTTGTTCAAGGAAGATGACGTGCTTGCCACCTTTGAGGGCCTCGTAGCCGGCGACCATGCCGGCGAGGCCGGTGCCCACGATGATGACGGTGTTAGTGTCTGGGGTAGTTTCTTTCATGACAGTAATGATAAAAGAAACTTATCCCGAGTGTGTGACTTATCTCGCAAATGATTAGCGAGAGATCGAGGTCGAGACCTAGGCGTAAGTCGTGTTGACTTTCTCCACGAGGGTCAGAACGTCGTAGGTCGCCACAATCTCATCCTCCTGGTTATAGAGGACGGCGTCCCAGCAGACCTCACCGTAGTCATCGGTCACGCGCGGGGTGATGCGCTTGGCGGTCAGCTCCACGCGGATGGAATCGTCATAGGTCACCGGCGTGATGAAGCGCAGGTTCTCCAGGCCATAGTTGGCCAAGACCGGGCCCGGTGCCGGCTCCGCGAAGAGCCCAGCTGCCCAGGAAACCAGCAGGTAACCGTGTGCGACGCGGCGCGGGAAGAAGGGGTTAGCTGTGGCGGCTTCCTCGTCGGTGTGGGCGTAGAAGGTATCGCCGGTTTTCTCTGCGAACTCGAGGATTTCCTCGAGGGAGACGTGGCGCAGATCGGAGGCGAACTGGTCACCAATCTGCAGCGTGGCCAGGTCTTTACGGAAGGGGTGGGTGCCTTGGCCATTCTCCACGTCGGCGCGGGTCACGCGCTGCACAGCGGCGCCGCGGTGCCACTGGCCTGTGATTGCGGTGAGGTGGTCCGGGGTTCCCTGGATGGCGGTGCGTTGCATGTAGTGCAGGATGCCGCGCACGCCACCCAGCTCTTCGCCGCCACCGGCACGACCTGGGCCGCCGTGGACCAAGTGCGGAAGGGGAGAGCCGTGACCGGTGGAGGTTTTCGCGTCGTCACGGTCAAGGAAGTGCAGGCGGCCGTGGTGGGCGGCGATGCCCAGAGCGTACTCGCGGGCTAGCTGCGGGTCGTGGGTAATCACGGAGGCGACCAGCGAACCAGAGCCTAGGGCGGCGAGCTCGACGGCCTCAGCGGGGGAGTCATAGCTCAGGAAGGAGACGACGGGGCCGAAAGCCTCGGTGTCGTGCACGGCTGGAGCGCGGTTATCGGTAAAGCGCAGGATGGTGGGGTTAAAGAAAGCTCCTTCGGCCTCCTCGTCGCCGTAGACTACCTCGCCGCCGCCTGCCTTAAGCTTTTCAACGGCCTCTGCGACGTCCGCTTTCTGATCCGCAGAGACCAGCGGGCCCATGGTGGCGGAGGCATCGCGCGGATCGCCCACCACGACCTTGTCGCTAAGGCGTGCGCTGAGGGCTTCAATGGTGGCGTCGACAAGCGCATGCGGAACGATAGCGCGGCGGATGGCGGTACACTTCTGGCCCGCCTTCGAGGTCATCTCGCCGAAGACTGCCTTGACGAATGCGTCGAACTCCGGGGAATCTGCGGTGACATCGGTACCCAAGATGGCGGCATTGAGGGAGTCGGCCTCCGCGCTGAACTGGATACCGCCCTCGATGACGTTGCGGTGTGCGCGCAGAGTATTCGCAGTATCGGCAGAGCCAGTAAAGGCCACGTGGTCGCGGTAGTCCAGGTGATCCAGTAGGTCGCGGGCGGAGCCGGAGATGAGCTGCAGGCTGCCTTCCGGCAGGATCCCGGAATCAATCATGAGGCGCACGCAAGCCGCGGTGATGTAGCCGGTCGGCGTAGCGGGCTTCACAATGGAAGGCACGCCCGCGATGAAGGCCGGGGCGAACTTCTCCAGCATGCCCCAGACGGGGAAGTTGAAGGCGTTGATCTGTACTGCTACGCCAGGGATAGAGGTGTAGATGTGGCGGCCAATGAAGGAGCCGTCCTTGGAAAAGACCTCTGCCTCACCATCCGGCATGACGGTGGAGTTGGGCATCTCGCGGCGGCCCTTTGAGGAGAAGGTGAACATGGTGGAGATACCGCCGTCGATATCGACGAAGTTATCGCGCTTGTTGGCGCCGGCCTTGTTGGCCAATTCGTAGAGCTCTTCGCGGTGATCCTGAAGGTAGATAGCCAGTTCTTTGAGCTTGAGGGCGCGCTCGTGGAAGGTGAGCTTTTGCAGCCCTTCGCGCCCGGTGTTGCGTGCGTAATCGATGGCGCCGGCGATGTCGAGGCCTTCGGCGCTAACCCTGGCGACGACGTCACCGGTGGAGGCGTCGTGCACGTCAGCAACGCGCGAGGGATTGTCCGGGGTGAGCCACTGGCCGGAGAGGTAGCTGGGGACGAGGGCTTCAGTCATAGCGAAAAGATTAGCCTTTCCATTAGTTGCCGAACGGTTGGTCAGTAAATACAGGCTAGTATAGTCTGCGTCACATTTCTAGGAGCACGTAAGGAGAATTGCATGGCCGCAGAGGTATGGAAGATTCAGTTGGGTGAGCTGGATAAGAAGATGGGTGTCGAAATCCTCGAAGAGTCGGCTCAGCGCGTGGTTGCCACCATGCCGGTTGAGGGAAATACCCAGTCTTTCGGTCTGCTCCACGGCGGAGCCATGGCGTGTCTAGCTGAGGCTGTCGGTAGCTGGGCGGCAGTGATTCACGCTTCAACTTTGGGCAAGGTCGCCGTCGGCGTGGACATCAACGCGACGCACCACGCTTCCGGGCGCTCGGATCTGGTGATGGCGACGGCCACCGCCATCAAGCTGGGCAAGACGCTGTGCTCCCACGAGATCGTCATTACAGATGACGAGGGGAGGAGGCTGTGTACGGCGCGCATTACGAACGCGCTCGTTGACCCTAAGTAGGCGGGGGTAAAGGTGGCTGTAAATAAAGCGTAAAAATCGGGGTAGAGAGGCGTAAAGAAGCCGCAAATAACCGGTAGGTCCCAGGGAGAACGGGCCTAACGTCATTGCTCGGCAGGTGCACTATGCACCGGCGCTTGGTGCTTTGGGGCACCGGGCACACCTAGTATCGCTTTCACCCAAGGGGGTCTCTCCCACATGTTGGACATTCTGGTCATTGTGATCGTGGTCCTTGCGTTCAGCGGTCCTTCCTCCATCAACGAGTTTATGGACGGAGACGCGTAGAACATGAACACCATCACAGCAGTCTTCGGGCTCATCATTGTTGTCGCGCTCGTGGCTTATCTCATCATTTCCCTTATTGACCCGGAGCGTTTCGCATGATCGCTAGCATTGCGGCGGTGGCGCCGCAGTATCTTGCCCTCCTTGCACTTCTAGCGGCGGCGTACGTGCCGCTGGGCAATTGGATGGCCCGCACATATACCTCTGAAAAAGACTGGGCCGTGGAGCGCCTTGTGTACAGAATTTTGCGTATTGACCCTAACCGGGGCCATAACGCTAAGAACTACGCTCGCGCTCTGCTGGGCTTCAGCCTGGCTTCAGTCCTCGTCCTTTACGCAGTGCAGCGGCTCCAAGCGGTGTTGCCAAGTTTTGGAAACCCCCGCGAGGAAGCCGTGGAGCCGTGGATGGCCTTCAACACCGCGGCTTCCTTTACCTCCAACACCAACTGGCAGTCCTATTCCGGTGAAGACACTCTGACGAACGCTTCGCAGATGCTGGGCCTGACCGTGCAAAACTTCGCCTCAGCCGCAGTGGGCATGTGTGTTGCTGTCGCCTTGATCCGCGGCATCGGTCACTTGGGTTATAGCCGCGATACGTTGGCAACCGAGAATGGTCAGCACCTCATCGGCAACTTCTGGGTGGACCTCACCCGCGGCCTCGTCCGCATCCTGCTTCCCCTGTCGCTATTCATCTCCACCGTGCTCGTCCTCGGCGGAACCATGCAAACCTTTGGCTCGAACCTGGTTACGGAGTCCGGTGTAGATATTTCCCGTGCTCCCGTGGCCAGCCAGGAAGCCATTAAGCTCCTGGGCACCAACGGCGGTGGCATCTTCGGTGCCAACTCTGCGCACCCGTTTGAGAACCCGACCGGCTTTACCAACTTGGTGGAGATCTTCTCCCTGCTTGTCATCTCTTTCTGCATGATTCGCACGTATGGTGTGATGCTCAAGTCGCAGAAGCACGCGTGGACGCTGCTCAGCGTGGCTGGTGGTTTGTGGACCGTGATGGTTGTTCTGGTGACTTGGGCACAGCACACCCTTGTCGGCGGTGCGTCTCAGTTGGCAGGCGCCAACATGGAAGGTATCGAACAGCGGCTAGGCATTGATGCCTCAGCACTGTTCGCCGTGTCTACCACGGGTACCTCGACGGGTGCGGTGGATTCGATGCACGATAGCTATTCGCCACTGGGCGGTGGTCTGCTCATCCTCAACATGCTGCTGGGTGAAATCGCGCCGGGCGGTGTGGGTACTGGCCTCTATGGCCTGTTGGTTGTGGCCATCCTCGCTGTGTTCATCGGTGGCCTCCTAGTGGGCCGCACACCGGAATTTATGGGCAACAAGATTGGCCGCAAGGAAATTTCAGCGGTTAGCTTGTACATCCTCACCATGCCGGTTCTGGTCCTCGTGGGCGTCGGCGCTTCCGTGGCGCAGCGCAAACTCGTGGAAGCTTCAGCGACCAACTTCGGTGCGCCGGGCACGGCTGATAATGCCCACAGTCTGTCGGAAGTTCTCTACGCCTTTACCTCGGCGGCGAATAACAACGGTTCTGCTTTTGCTGGACTGACGGTGACTGAGCCCTGGTGGCAGATCACTTTGGGCTTGGCCATGCTGTTGGGCCGCTTCCTGCCCATCGTCTTCGCCCTTTACCTAGCCGGAAGCCTGGCAGGACAGAAGCGCCAGGCCACCACTGCAGGCAGCTTACCCACCTCCGGCATTACCTTCTCGCTGTTGACTATCGGAGTAATCCTGCTGGTTGCAGCGCTCACTTTCTTCCCTGTCCTCACCCTGGGTCCCATTTCGGAGGCACTATCATGACAACCCAAACCATCACCGCTGAGCCGGATAAGACTCCTCACCGCAACGCTCCGGAGAAGAGCAGTGGCCTCGCGGCTGCGGCGCTGAAAACGCTGCCGAGCAAAATGTCCCCGCTCGCCCAAGCACGCAACCCCGTGATGTTCGTGGTGTGGGTAGGCGCGGCACTGACCACTGTGTGGTCCATCCTCAACCCCAGCTTTTACGGATGGGTCGTGACGGTATGGCTGTGGTTCACCATTGCCTTTGCCGCCTTCGCCGAGGCATATGCCGAAGGCCGTGGCAAGGCCCAAGCAGACAGTCTGCGCTCTGTGCGCGATGATGCAACTGCCAATCTCATTACTGACTCTGGCATTGAAGTGGTCCCCGCGTCCGAGCTGACCAAGGGTGCCATCGTGCGTGTAGAAGCAGGGGAGACCATCCCGGGTGACGGTGACGTCATCGAAGGTGCTGCCACCGTGGATGAATCGGCTATTACTGGTGAGTCGGCCCCTGTGGTACGCGAGGCCGGCGGTGACCGCTGTGCCGTGACCGGCGGCACCGTGGTGCTCTCTGATTCCATCAAGGTCAAAATCACCTCCGAACCGGGCTCCACCTTCGTTGACACCATGATCGCCTTGGTGGAGGGCGCGGAACGCCGCAAGACTCCGAACGAGATTGCGCTGAGCATCCTGCTCTCCACGCTGACCATCCTCTTCCTCGTCGCCGTCACTGCGCTTGCCCCGATGGGTCTATTCACCGGCGCGGAGCTTTCGCCACTATCCCTTATCGCTCTGTTGGTCTGCCTAATCCCTACCACCATTGCCGCCCTACTTTCGGCAGTTGGTATCGCCGGTATGAACCGCCTCGTTCGTCACAACGTTCTGGCCACCTCCGGCCGTGCGGTGGAGGCGGCTGGTGACGTCGCCACGCTCCTCATGGACAAGACGGGCACCATCACTTACGGAAACCGCCAGGCCACCGGCCTGATTGTGGCTTCGGGCGTTGACGAGCGCGAGGCTGCAGCGATTGCTCGCATTTCCTCCCTAGCGGATGAAACCCCAGAAGGCCGTTCCATTGTGGCCTGGCTGACTGAAAACTACTCTCTGTCCAGCGAAGGAGATGCAGAAGCGCGGAGTGCGGAGGTCGTTCCATTCAGCGCGTCGACGAGGATGTCCGGCCTTGACCTGGCTCACCGCAAGCTGCGCAAGGGCGCTGGCGATGCCGTACGCAAGTGGGTTACTGAAGCAGGTGGCACCTGGCCGCAAGAGATCGAGGATTCCGTAACCCGAATTGCACAAGACGGTGGCACCCCGCTGCCTGTCGCCGTGGAAGAATCCGATGGCAGCCGCACGGTTATTGCGGTGGTGCAACTGAGTGACGTCGTCAAACCCGGCATGGCCGAGCGCTTCGCTGAACTGCGTCAGATGGGTATCAAGACCATCATGGTGACCGGTGACAACCCGCTGACCGCAGCCGCCATTGCCAAGGAAGCCGGCGTCGATGATTACATCGCCGAAGCTACTCCGGAGGACAAGCTCGCCCGCATCCGTGAGGAGCAAGCACAAGGCCGCATGGTGGCCATGACCGGTGACGGTACTAACGACGCCCCGGCGCTGGCCCAGGCGGACGTGGGCGTGGCCATGAACACTGGTACCTCCGCGGCGAAGGAAGCTGCCAACATGGTGGACTTGGATTCTGACCCGACAAAGCTCATCGATGTCGTTCGAATTGGCAAGCAGCTGCTTATCACCCGCGGCGCGTTGACTACCTTCTCCTTGGCCAATGACCTGGCGAAGTACTTTGCCATCCTGCCGGCGCTCTTCTCCACGCAGTTGCCGCACTTGGAGCGCCTCAACGTCATGCACCTGCATTCCCCTGAGTCCGCCATTGTTTCCGCAGTTGTCTTCAACGCGCTCATCATCGTCGCGCTCATCCCATTGGCGCTCAAGGGTGTGTCCTACAAGCCCGCCTCTGCGTCCTCACTGTTGCGTCGAAACCTCGGCATCTGGGGTCTCGGCGGTGTTATTACCCCCTTCATCGGCATCTGGGTTATCGACCATGTCGTCTCCCTCCTTCCAGGCCTATAAAGAAAACCTGCAAAGAAAAAGGAAGCAATAATGCGTGTTTATCTGCGTAATCTCATCGCCGGATTCGTCGCCGTGCTCTTATGCGTCGTCGCGCTGGGCATGATCTATCCGGCCGCGGTGTGGGGAATATCTCGCATCACCCCGAAATCTGCCGATGGAAACCTTATCTACCAGGGTGAATGCCTGGTCGGTTCCACTCAGATTCAGGATGGCTTGGAAGATGGCCCCTACTTCTTCGCCCGCGCGGAAGGTATGAGTAACTACGGCACATCAAGTACGGAGCTAGAGAAGGCCATCCGGGAACGCCGAGAGGAGATTGCTCAGCGCGAAGGCGTATCAGTGGAACACGTGCCTGCCGATGCCGTTACCGGCTCCGGTTCCGGCGTGGATTCCGGCATCAGTCCTGAGTACGCGGAGCTGCAGGCTCCGCGTGTGGCCCGAGAACAGGGTATGAGCGTCGAAGACGTGAAGAAGCTGATTGCAGACAATACTGAGCATGCCAGCCTGGGTTTCTTGGGCGAGGACACGGTAAATGTGACCACACTCAACATTGCATTGCCCACGCCTACCCCCTGCTCATAAAGATCAGCTCATAAGATGAAGCAATGTTGACCGAACCGACGACACCCCCGACGCGGGTCAAACGCGGTACCCTGAAGATTCTGTTGGGCGCCGCTCCCGGCGCGGGCAAAACCTGCGCCATGCTCAGTGAAGCGCACACGCTGGTCGACCAAGGCCGCGACGTTGTCGTTGGGGTCGTGGAAGACCACGGGCGCGCGTACACCAAGGCCCTGTGCGAGGGTCTGGAGATTGTTCCGAGGCGCGCTGTCGAGGGCATTTCCGCGGGTGAAATGGACACCGCGGCGGTTATCCAGCGGCACCCGGAGATCGTTCTCGTCGATGAGTTCGCGCACTCTAATCCGCGCGGCGAGGTTCACGAGAAGCGGTGGGAAGACATTGAGCAGATCCTGGACGCCGGAATTGACGTCATGTCGACTCTCAATATCCAGCATCTGGAGAGTCTCAATGACGTTATCAAGCAGATCACGGGCATCGCGCCGCAGGAAACGGTGCCGGACGAGGTAGTACGTGCTGCCGATGAGATCGAGCTTGTTGACGTTTCCCCACAGCTGTTGCGCACCCGTCTGAGCGACGGCCACGTGTACCGCGAGGCACGCATTGAGCCTGCACTCAACAACTACTTCCGCGTGGGAAATCTCACCGCGCTGCGCGAGTTGGCACTGCTGTGGCTAGCGGATCAGGTTGATGAGGCACTCATCACTTATCGCTCGGATCAGAAAATCACCGAAACGTGGGAAGCGCGTGAGCGGGTGGTTGTGGCCATCCAAAACGTTGCCCATGCTGAGACTCTTATCCGCCGCGGACGGCGCATCGCGACAAAATCCTCGGCGGAATTGCACGTGGTCCACGTTGTTTTCGGTGATTCCTTCACCTCTCGTTCCTCCTCGGTGGGGGGATCAGCGCAACAGCTCGCCCGGCTGCAGTCCTTAGCCCAGGATGTGGGCGCACGACTGCACCAGGTTACCGGGGACAGCGTCCCAGAAGCCCTGCTTAATTTTGCCCGGAGTGTCAACGCCACCCAGCTCGTAGTGGGGGTCTCGCCGCGGCGTCGTTTCGGCGTGCACTGGCACGGTACGGTAGCGGAAACGGTGCTGCGTGAATCCGGCTCGATTGACTGCCACATAGTCAACCTTCCCCCGGAAAAACCACTTCCGCTCACACGGATGCTGCATCCTTTCCGCCCCTTCCCGCAGCGTGCCATCGCGTGGCTTAGCTCAGCGTTAGCTTTCGTCGGGCTCACTGCGCTGTTGGTGCAGGCGGACGGCCAGGATTTGGGAACAGGTACTTGTTCCGCGTTCTACTTTGCACTCATCCTGCTTGTCAGTTTGCTGGGAGGCCTGTGGCCGGCCGTAGTGGTGGCAGTGGCTTCCGGCCTAGCGGTCAACTGGTTCTTCACCGAACCGATCCATACCTTCGATATTGCTGATCCCGCTAACGCCGTGATCGCCGTAGTCATGGTGGCTATTGCGCTGGCCGTCGGCATCCTCGTGCGCCGCGCCAAGATTGAGCGTGCGAACGCGGCTATTGCTGCGCGCGATGCCGAGCTACTCACGGTGTTTTCCCGCGCCGCCTTGAATCGCCGCGCGGATTCTTCCCCTAAAGATGCCGTGATGCGCAAGGTGGGGGAGGCTTTTAATTGTCGTAGAGCAGAGCTGCTGGATGAAAACGGTGACGTTCTTGCCACGTGGCGCGCAGCTACCCCCGAACGCACCTCGAAACACCTTCATATTCCCGAAAAAGTGCGCCATGAACAGGAAGTGGACACCGTTGTTGCGAGCGCAGATGGCACGGTTCAGCTGCGTCTCGAGGGCCCGGCATTGTCTGCTCGTGACCGAGGTCTGGTCACCGTGGTAGCGGGCTATCTCGCAGGCATTGTTCGCCGCGAAAAGCTCTCTGCTGAGGCCGCGCGCGCAGATGCGATAGCCGCTGCTGACGAGTTGCGCCGAGCGCTGCTGTCTAGTGTGAGCCACGACCTGCGTACCCCGCTGGCCACGGCCAAGTTGGCGGTGTCCTCGTTGCGCAACGCTGACATTGAATTCACTCCCGAAGACCAGGACATGCTTTTGGCAGAAACTGCGGCGAGCATCGAGGAGCTTACCGGATTGGTAACCAACTTGCTGGATTACTCCCGGCTCACAGCCGGCGCCATAACCGCCCGCCGAGACATCGTCGACGTAGCCGAAGTGGCTAATCGTGCCATTGCTTCCTGTGCCTTCGGGCATTCCCGAGAGCAAATTGGGCGCATTCACCTTGACCCTAGCGTGCGTGGAGTTACGTGCTGCGCGGATACGGCGCTCATGGAGCGCGTCTTGGCCAATCTCTTCGATAACTCCTTGCGCTATGCTCCAACCGGCGACGTTACCTTGAGCGCCCAGACCACCACCGAACAGGTAGAACTGATCGTTGTCGATGAGGGCCCGGGCATCCCACCGGAGAAGCAGAAGGAACTGTTCCAAGCGTTTCAGCGTTTGGGTGATACCAGCAACGACAACGGTGTAGGCCTTGGCCTTTCTGTTGTCCAAGGCTTTGTAGAGGCCATGGGCGGTAGCATCGAGGTGGCTGCCACCCCGGGCGCAACCTTTATATTGCGGTTTCCCGTCGCGGGAGGAGAACAAAAATGACGACGAAAAAGACCAGCATCGCCATTGTGGACGATGACCCCCGCCTGCTTAACACGCTGAGTATCAACTTCAAGGCTCGTGGCTACGAGGTTCACCAGGCGCGTACAGGCGCAGAGGGACTACAGGTGGTGTCGCAGCAGCAGCCAGACGTTGTGATTTTGGACATGGGGCTGCCGGATATGGATGGCACCGTCGTGTTGGAAGGAATCCGCGGGTGGTCTGCGGTACCGGTCATCATCCTGACGGCGCGCTCCGATCCGCTGTTTAGCGCCGCAGCTCTCGACCGCGGCGCGGACGACTACGTGACCAAGCCCTTCTCTATGGAGGAGCTTCTAGCCCGTGTGCGAGTGGCGTTGCGGCATGGTAGCCCACAGAGTCCGGTGAGGCGCACTGAGATCGCTGTGGTTCGCGCCGGGGATATCGTGATTGACGTTCCGCACCATTCCATCACCAAAGGTGGCGAGCCGCTGCATCTGACACCCACCGAGTGGGGCGTGCTCACCACGCTACTTCGCGCCCACGGTGGCTTGGTGCGCAAGGAGGACCTGCTCTCTGAGATCTGGGGTCCCGGCTTTGAGGGGCAGGGGCACTACCTCCGCATTTACACCTCCCAGTTGAGGCGCAAGTTGGAGGATGACCCCGCCCACCCACGTTTTCTGCTCACAGAGCCCGGCTTGGGTTATCGCTTTGTGGCGCCAGAGCCAGGCAGAGAAGAGCACGGTTACTCGGAATAGTCGTAGAAGCCTTTGCCGGACTTGCGGCCCAGCTCCCCGCGGGCGACCATGTCGCGCATGAGCTGCGGTGGGCTAAAGCGCTCACCTAGCTGGGATTCGAGGTATTCAGCGATGCCGAGGCGCACATCCAGACCCACGATATCGGTCAGCTCCAGCGGGCCGATGGGGAATTTGTAGCCCAGCACCATGGCATTGTCGATATCGCGCGGCGAGGCCACGCCTTCCTCCACCATGCGGATGGCCTCAAGCGCAATGGCTACGCCCAGGCGGGAGGAAGCGAAGCCAGGGGCGTCCTTGACCACCACTGCGGTCTTACCCAGGCCCTCGACCCAGCCCTTGGCGGTGTTTACGAGCGCCTCCGGCGTGGACTCGGCAACCACCACTTCCACCAGCTTGGAAGCTGGGACCGGGTTGAAGAAGTGCAGGCCAATGACGTCGTTGGGGATGCTTTCCGCCAGCTGCGATACCGACAGCGAGGAGGTATTCGTGGCGACGACGGCCTGAGGGGCCGCATCGGCGATATCCCGGAAGGCGGCTACCTTGAGATCCATTGATTCCGGAACTGCCTCAACCACGAGGTCGAAACCAGCAAAGGCGGAGGCGGCGGTGGAAAAGCTGAGCCGCTCATCCCAGGATTCGAAGGTGCCTTCCGCCCCGCGGTCGAGGGAGCCGCGGATGGCCTTGTGCACGCGCTCGCGAGCGGCGGCAACGGCATCCTCGCTGATATCCACCACGGTCACGGACGCGCCGGAGGCTAGGAAGGCGTGGGCGATGCCCGCGCCCATCCGGCCTCCACCGAGCACGCCAACCTTGGCAGGAACCTGCAGTACTGGGGACATGAGTTGAATCTCCTTGTGAGTGGAAGGTTTATTTCTTGCGGTCCAGGAAGGCCTGCATCCGCTCAAACTTGGCGGGGGACTCAAAGAGCACCGCTTGGGCGATGTTGTCTACTGCCGGGTGCGCCGCATCAGGCATAGAGATGAGCTGCTTGGTCAAGCGCACGGCCAGCGGGTCCTGCTGAGCAATCCGGGAGGCGAGGGCGAGGGCACCGTCGACAAGCGCGTCCGGTTCGTGCAGCTCGCTGACCAGGTGGTTGGTCAGGGCTTCTTCGCCGTTGAGGATGCGTCCGGCCAGCAGAATCTCCTTCGCTAACGGGGTACCCACGCACTCCTTGAGGCGCCACGTGGCCCCCGCGGCGGCGGCGATACCCAGGCCGGCCTCCGGCTGGCCAAATTTGGCAAAAGGAGTGGCAACCCGGAAGTCCGCGGCCAGCGCCAACTCCAATCCGCCACCGAGAGCGTAGCCATCCACTGCCGCGATGACGGGGGAAGGAAGAGAAGCGATGCGGTGGAAAATGCCAGAGTTTATGCCACGCAGGGCATCCTCGCGGCGGCGCTCACGAAGCTGCGCGATGTCCGCCCCAGAGGCGAAGATCCCGCAGGGGCCCTTCGCGGTGTCCACGGTGCAGCCGGTGATAATGAGGATGCGGGGAGCGGACTCGAGCTGCGCGCAGAGTTCGTGGAACTCTCTCACCATCTGCTCATCGATGGCATTGCGGACGGCGGGGCGGTTGAGCTTGGCGACGACAATCTCGTCGTTCTCGCCGCGCGTTGAAATCTCAATGGCAGTCGTCATTTAGACCCTCTCAATCGCAATCGCGGTGCCTTGGCCTACGCCCACGCACATGGTGGCGATGCCGCGACTCAGACCGTCCGTTTCTAAGCGGTTGAGCAGGGTCAAGGTGATGCGGGAGCCAGAGGAACCCAGCGGGTGACCCAGCGCAATGGCGCCGCCCCAGGTGTTGACCTTGTCCTCGTCCAAGCCCAGCTCGCGGATGCAAGCGATGGACTGGGAGGCAAAAGCTTCGTTGAGTTCGATGGCATCCACGCTATCCAGCTCCCAGCCGGCGCGCTCCAGCACATCGCGGGTCGCCGGGATAGGGCCGGTGCCCATGATCTCTGGGCGCACACCGCGCGCAGAGTTGGCTACCACGCGGGCGCGTGCGGTCAGGTTGTGCTTCTTGAGGGCCTCCTCGGAGGCGACAATGACGCAGGAGGCGCCGTCATTAAGCGAGGAGGCGTTGCCCGCCGTGGTGACGTCACCCAGAGAGGTCACCGGGCGCAGCTTGGCCAGGACTTCCATCGTGGTGCCCGGGCGGGGGCCCTCATCGGTGTCGACCACTGTGACATTGCCCTTGCGGTCGGTGACCTCGACGGGCACGATTTCCCTGGCAAACTTTCCGGCTTCGATGGCGGCAAGCGCGTGCTCCTGGGAACGCACGGCGAAGGCATCGGCGTCCTCACGGCTAATACCGAAGACGTTGGCCACTTCCTCGGCGGTCTCCGGCATGGAGTAGGTCATCTTCTCCTGCTCCGCGAACTTCGGGTTGGCAAAGCGCCAGCCAATGGAGGTATCAAAAACCTGTCCTGGCTTGGCAAAAGGCTTGTTTGGCTTCTCCATGACCCAGGGGGCACGGGACATGGATTCGACGCCACCGGCGATGACAACATCCGCTTGGCCGGATTCTACGAAGGCGGTGGCCAGGGCAATCGAGGACATGCCCGAAGCACACAGGCGGTTGACCGTAATGCCTGGAACGGTGTCCGGGAACCCAGCGAGCAGCCAGGACATGCGGGCGACGTTGCGGTTTTCTTCACCCGCGCCGTTGGCGTTGCCGATGATGACTTCATCCACCGCGGAGGGGTCGAGCCCAGCCTCATCCACCGTCTTCTTGATGGCGGTGGCCATGAGATCATCTGGGCGAACCGAGGACAGTGCGCCGCCGTAGCGGCCCACGGGGGTGCGGAAGCCGGATACCAGGTATGCAGTCATGTGATTCCTTAGCTGTGGTGGGTTAGCTGATGTGTGTTGTGGAAGGTCTTGAGGTTTTAGCGTCCGCGGAAGACCGGTGGGCGCTTCTCGTTGAAGGCTGCGAAGCCTTCGTAATAGTCCTCGGTATCGCAGAGTTTTCCTTGGGCGATGTTCTCGGCATCGACGCTGGCCCACAGTCCGGTGCCGTTATCGCGGATATCCTGGACCAGCGTGCGGCTGGTGAGGAATGCCTGAGTAGCGCCGTGGGCTGCGCGCTGGGCGACGCCCCGGGTAAACTCCAGCAGCTCCTTCGCCGGCACCGCACGAGAGAAGAGCCCCGCGCGTACCGCCTCCGCTCCAGAGATGAGCTCGCCGGTGATGACGAGGTCCATCGCGCGGTGCGTTCCTAGACGCTCGACGAAGAGGGAGTGGCCGCCCGAATCGAGGGTGGCGCCCAGGTTGGCAAACGGGGAGCCGAACTTGGCATCCTCGGCGACGTACACGACATCGCACGCCAAGGCGAGGCCGAGACCCACGCCGAGGCACGGGCCGTGCACGGAGGCGAAGGTAGGCGCAGGGAAAGTATCGATCTTCTTGAGCACGGGGGTGACAACGTCCGCGAGGTATGCGGTGGCATCGTCCTCACGCGGATTGAGTCCCTTGATGTTGCGGCCGGCGCAGAAACCCTTGCCTTCGCCGCGCAGGATGAGCGCGCGGGGGCTGAGGGCCGCGGCCTCATCGAGGGAGCGGGAGAGCTCGGCGAGGTCTTCCTCCGCAAGAGAGTTCAGGGCCTTCGGGTTGTTGAGTACGAGCTCAACGACTCCGGCTTCGGCGTCGTGGTGCAGGTCAATCATGGGTATTTCTCCTAGGCGTCGAAGTCGAGGACGATGTTCGGTGTTGTGGGGCGCGACTGGCAGGTGAGGATATAGCCAGCCTTGACCTCGTCGGTCTCCAACGCGTAGTTCTCTGCCATGTCGACTTCGCCCTCGACCAGCTTGGCGCGGCAGGTGCCGCATACACCGCCAGCGCAGGCAAAGGGGACGTCAGAGCGCACGCGCAGGGCCGCGTTGAGCAGGGATTCGTTGGCAGAAACCGGAGACTCAACGGAGCCGGAGAGGCCATCGAGCTGGAAATTGATGGTGATGTTATCGCCTTCCGGATCCACCTCGACGTGGCGTCCAGCCTGGTTCTGGTCTCCGGAGGGCTTGCCGGTGGTGAACAGCTCGTAGCGCACGTCCTTCTCACCTACCTCGCGGCTGGCCAGCTCGTCGCGCACCAGCTGCACCAGCTCAAAGGGGCCGCAGAGGAACCATTCGTCGACGTTGTCGGTGCGCACCACGTTATCCAGCAGGGTCTGAAGTTTCTCAGCGTCGATGCGCCCGGAAAATAGCGGGTTGACGCGCTGCTCGCGGGAGAGGACGTGGTGCACGGCAAAGCGCGTGGGGAACTTGTCCTTGAGGTCACCGATCTCCTCGGCGAACATGACGTCGCCGCCGCCCTTATTGGCAAAGATGAGCTCGAATGTGGTGTCTGGGGAGGTGTGGAGCACGGTCTGCGCGATGGCCATGATCGGCGTGATTCCGGATCCCGCGGCGATCGCTACGAGGTGGGGATTCTCTAGCTTCTCGAGTTCTTCGCGCACAGCCTCAGGATTGTTGAGACCGGTCAGATGGGTCTTCGAGGTGAACGCACCCTGCGGGTTCATCACGTCCATGGTGTCGCCGGGCTGCAGAGTGTCGTTGGCCCACGTGGAGAACACGCCACCGCGGTCGCGCTTGATAGCGACGCGCAGAATGCCGTCGCGAGGTACATCGCAAATGGAATAGGAGCGGCGGACTTCCTGGCCGTCGATGATCGCCCGCAGGGCAACGTACTGGCCGGGGATGTAGTCATAGTCGTCTTGGAGTTCCGGAGGGATAGCGAAGGAAACCTCCACTGAGTCCTCAGTCAGGGCGCGCACCTCGGACACGGTCAGGGTGTTGAACGTGGCCTTCTTCTTTGCGGGGGCAGACGGGGTCGTGGTCATTAGTGCACCTTGAAGTAATCGAAGGGCTCCAAGCAGTCCTGGCAGTTGTAGAGGGCTTTGCAGGAGGTGGAACCGAATTGGGCAAGTTTACGTGTGCGGCGCGAGCCGCAGTGGGGGCATTCGATGGCAGGTGGCGGCTCGAGTGTGAGAGGGATGGGACCCTCCGGCGTGGCCCGGGTTGTACCGCTGGGAGGCGCAATGCCATAGTCTTTGAGGTTTCGTCGGCCGGTTTCCGTCATCCAGTCGGTGTTCCACGCAGGGTGGAGCACGAGGTCGACACGCACCTTCGCGTAACCGGCCTCGGTCAACGCTGTGGTGATGTCTGTCGTGATGTGCTCCATGGCGGGGCAGCCGGAATAGGTCGGGGTAATCGTGACCACCGCAGTATCGCCCTCTAGGCGTGCATCCCGAAGAATCCCAAGGTCGGCGATGGAAATGACGGGGATTTCCGGATCGGGCACCTCGGCGGCGACGTCCCACACGAGGGCGTCGTCAGGCTGCGAGGGACGCAGCGGGTGAGATTTATCAGTGATGGACACGATGAAACCTTGGTCCTTTCCTGTTCTTTACCAGGTTGCGCCTGGGTGCTGGCGAGCTAGGGACTGCATCTCCGCGAGGATGAAGCCACGGTGCTCGGAAAAGCGCCCGGTGCGTTGCCCGGAGCGGGCCTGCTTGACGTCCGGGATGGCCAGACCTGCCTTGTCGAGGACGTAGGTGATGCGCTCATCGAACTGCGCGCGCAGGCTCGACGGCAAGACGGCGATGCCTTCTGCCGCCAGCTTCTCGTGGAGCGGGAGGTCCTCGAAGAGCTCGTCGAGGTAGGGCCACATGTACATCAGGCCCTCCGTGATTCGGTGGTGGGACTCTTCGGTGCCGAGGCCGAGACGTAGGATCCACTGGTTGGCGTGGTCGACGTGGTACTCAACTTCCTTGAGGGCTTTGGCAGCGATAGCTGCTAGCGTCTCATCCTTGGACTCCAGCAGGGCGGTGTAGAGCCCGTATTGGTAATAGGAAAAGAGCAACTGGCGGGCGATGGTGTAGCCGAAGTCGCCGTTTTCCTGTTCGACCAGGCGGGCGGAGCGGAACTCCTCCTCGTTGCGGAAATAGGCCAAGTCATCCTCGGTTTTGCCCCACGCGGTGCCGGCATAGGTCAGTAGGAAGCGGGCGTGCCCGATGAGGTCGAGGGCGATATTGCCTAGGGCGATATCCTCCTCCATCTCTGGTGCCCGCGAAATCCACCAGCCCAGGCGCTGGGCCAAGATGAGAGCATCATCGCCCAACATGAGTGCATAACGAGCAGTGTCCTCGGGCGCGACTGCGCCGGAGGCGGCGATGTCTTCTGCGGTGATGCCGTTGCCTTGCGATTGCTTGGTCGCAGAATCGGCGGCTGCAAATCCGGTCACAGGTGCGGCACTCCTTCCGACTTGTCGTAGTACGTGGCGTGTCGGTAGCTCTTGCCCTGCGGGGATTCGAAGAATCCGCCCTTGGAGTCGGGGTCGGAGGAGGCAATGGCCTCGCTAGGCACAACCCACACGGAGGTTCCTTCGTTGCGGCGGGTGTAGAGGTCGCGGGCGTTGCGCAGGGCCATCGTGGCATCCGGTGCGTGCAGCGAGCCGGCGTGGACGTGGGAGAGGCCGCGGGAGGAACGTACAAAGACCTCCCACATGGGCCAGTTAGAGCTGGACATGGAATCTTCCTTAAAGTCTTGAAGCTGGTGGGGCAGTGTGCTTAGGCGTTAAGCGATGAGCGAGGTATCAGCTGCGTCATGCTTCTCGGCGTAGGCTGCGGCAGCCTCACGCACCCACGCGCCGTCGGCATGCGCTTGGCGACGACGCTGCATCCTCTGCACGTTGCAGGGGCCTTCGCCCTTGATGACGGCCTTGAACTCGGACCAGTCGAGCTCGCCAAAGTCATAGTGGCCGCGCTCTTCGTTCCACTTCAGGTCCGGGTCCTCGAAGTGCAGGCCAAGGACCTCGGCCTGCGGAACAATCATGTCCACGAAGCGCTGGCGCAGCTCGTCGTTGGAGAAGCGCTTGATGTTCCATGCCATGGACTGCTTGGAGTTGGGGGAGTCATCATCCGGCGGGCCGAACATCTGCAGTGCTGGGCCGTAGAAACGGTTGATAGCTTCCTGCGCCATCTGCTTCTGCTCTGGTGTTCCGTGGGACAGCTCGTAGAGGATCTCCCAGCCTTGGCGCTGGTGGAAGGATTCTTCCTTACAGATGCGCACCATGGCGCGGCCGTACGGAGCATAGGAGGCGCGGCAGAGCGGAACCTGGTTACAGATGGCGGCGCCATCCACCAGCCAACCGATGGCGCCGATGTCGGCCCACGTGCGCGCCGGGTAGTTGAAGATGGAGGAGTACTTGGCGGTGCCGTCGAGAAGCTGTTGTACCAGCTCATCGCGCGGCGTTCCCAAGGTCTCCGCAGCGGAGTAGAGGTAGAGACCGTGACCGGCCTCATCCTGCACCTTGGCCATGAGGATGGCCTTGCGCTTGAGCGAAGGAGCGCGGCTAATCCAGTTGGCCTCCGGCTGCATGCCGATGATCTCGGAGTGCGCGTGCTGGGAAATCTGGCGCGTCAAGGTCTTGCGATAGGCAGCCGGCATCCAGTCGGTGGGTTCGATGCGGGAGTCTTCGGCGATGAGCTCGTCGAAGCACTGCTGTGCTTGTGCTTCATCCGCGGCTGGGACGGCTGCGAGTGTGTTCTCTGATGTGGTCATGGGAGGAAACGTTGCCTCTCTGCTCAGTGTCGGCTCGGTAATACTTACTGACTGGTTGGTCAGTATATGGCGCAGGTGTGAGCTATGTCAACCGTGTTTGTGATCTGCGCCCTATTTCTGCGCGTTCGCTCCTAGCCCTGTGGCTGCGCGTTATTTTTTGCGGTTTTGTGGCTTGGCAGGAAGGACGCGAAATGTGCCGCGGAATTCGGCGATGGGATTTCCCTTGATACTGAGGGTGACATCGACGACGCCGTTGCGGCCCCAGGTTTGACGGGTAATTCCAACGCCGTCAACGACGTCCCCTTCGAAGGCTGGTGCAATGTAGTGAATCGAGTTGTGCGCGGCCACGGCCAGATCGCCGCCTGAATTGCAGGCGCCGGCGAAAATGGAATCGGCGAACATATACAGGTAGCCGCCCTGCGCTGTGCCGTGCCCATTGCACATTTCTGGGCGGATGGTGAAGTGTCCTTCGCACGTGCCGACGTCTAGCGCGGTAATCGTCGCACCAATCTCGGCGGTAGCGCGGTCACCATCGAACATGGTTCGCACGTGGGTAAATTCGGGGCCTTCGGCGACGCCGGGGGCAAGGATGGGATGTTCGGTGCTCATGGGGAAACTCTCCTTGGGAGGGGCCTTCCGCAATGCCACCGAGGGAGCAAACAAGGGGTGTGGTGACTCACTAGTCTAACGGTACGAAGTGCACTCTGCTTGAATGGACTGCGTGAATAAAGAGAAATCCATCGCTCGGGGCGCGGCCCGTGGCCGCCCCGGCTACTCCCGTGAAGATGTCATTCGTGCAGCTGTTCGCGTTTTTACCGCTCGCGGATACGACGCCACGTCGATGGACAACGTGGCGAGCGAATTAGGGATTTCCAAATCTGCTTTGTACCACCACATCTCTTCAAAGGAAGAGATTTTGGAACTCACGGTGGTGCAGGCGTTGAGCCGCCTTGAGGCGGTTACAGAAGAGATGGCTGAAGCCGATGTGTCGGCGGGAGAAAAAGTGCGAGGGCTGTTGCGTGGCTCGATCGAAGTGTTGTGTTCCGATCCGAAGTCTGTAGCACTTCTGCTCCGCTTGCGGGGTAACTCCGAGGTGGAGCGTTCCGCTCTCGAGCGTCGTCGCATTCTGACGCGTTCTGTAATTCCGCTGGTTGCAGCAGCTCAGGAGGAGGGAGCCATCCGTTCCGACGTTGATGCCTCGCTGCTGACCCGCATGATTTTCGGAATGATTAACTCGACGTCCGATTGGTATGAGCCGGAGGGGCGGCTTGATGCCGATGAATTGGCTGCCACCTTTGAAAGCGTCGTTTTTGGCGGTTTGGCCCCGCAGGCAATGACAATGGAGTAGCCCTAACCATATAAACCGGTTCGGCGTTGTGGTTTTCTGGGGTGGAGCCTTATTTCGCCTAAGAAACTGCCACGACCTGCGCTAATGTGGCGCTCTTCAAAAACTTGGCCAAAATGTGTTGTCTATCACCGCTGCAGTCTGTAGTGTACGTCACAAGGCTTACCCAACCGAACGGTAAGTAAGTAACGCGCGACGCGCGTGTTGTACCTGCTAACCAACTTCTTGCAGCACTTTCGAGGGAGCTCAATGGGTGTGGTACCCCTCTCCCCGAAATGAAAGGCAAATAACGTGACCGCAACGTTTGACATTTTCTCTGACCACCATGGCCCTCAGATGGGGATCGAGTACGCTTCCCGCGACGAAATCATCGCGCTGCAAACTGCGCGCGCGAAGAACGAGTTGCGCCACGCGTACTACAACGTCCCTCACTACCGCCGTGCATTTGATGAAAAGGGCGTCCACCCGGATGACTTCAAGGAGCTTTCGGACTTTGCTCTGTTCCCGTTTATGGACAAAGAAACTCTCCGTGCGGAGTACCCCTTCGGGATGTTTGCTGTAGGGCAGAACCAGGTTTCCCGCATCCATGCATCCTCCGGCACCACTGGCCGTCCGACAGTTGTGGGCTATACCGAAAATGACGTGCGCATTTGGGCAGAGCTCGTGGCGCGTTCGCTGCGGGCAGGAGACTTGCGTAAGAGCGACAAGGTTCAGATTACGTTTGGTTACGGCTTGTTCACTGGCGGCCTCGGTGCCCACTATGGTGTCGAGGCCTTAGGGGCCACCGCAATTCCGACCTCCGGCGGTCAAACGGAGCGCCAGATTCAGATCATGCAGGATTTCCAGCCGGACGCGATTTTGGGCACCCCGTCTTACGTGCTTAACCTTCTTGACCGAATGCGCAAGGAAGGTTTGGACCCGCGTGAGTCCTCCCTGCGCGCTGGTGTCTTTGGCGCCGAGCCGTGGAGTGAGGGAATGCGCCGTGAGCTTGAGGAAGGTTTTGGTATCACCGCAACCGATATTTACGGCCTCTCTGAAGTGATGGGGCCGGGTGTGGCTCAGGAGTGTGTGGAGACCAAGGATGGCCTGACTGTCTGGGAGGATCACTTCTACCCGGAGATTATTGATTCGGAGACCATGCAGCCTGTTCCGGATGGAGAGTACGGCGAGTTGGTCATCTCCTCCCTGACTAAGGAGGCCTTCCCGATCATCCGCTACCGCACCCACGACATTACCCGCTTGCTCCCGGGTACCGCGCGTTCGATGCGCCGCATCGACCGTATCTCCGCTCGTAACGACGACATGATTATCCTGCGCGGCGTGAACTGTTTCCCGTCGCAGTTCGAGGAGATCATCACCGAGGACCGCTTGCTTCGCCCGCGCTATCAATGCGTGCTGAGCAAGCGCGGCCGCATGGACCATCTCACCCTGGTGGTTGAGCACTCCTCGGAGGCGACCCCCGATCAGATCGACGCTTCTGCCGCGTGGCTGAAGAAACAGATCAAGGAACGCATCGGCATCACCGTTGGCGTGGAAATCACTGATCATGTTGATTGCGGTGAAGGTAAGGCGAAGAGGATCGTCGACAACCGCGATAAGTAGTCCGTTCTCGGCTCTTCGGGCACGCCTAGTTCACCACATGACTCCTTCATTCACTGGCTTAACCGTATCCACTGTGCTTCTGCACCCATAGAGAAAAGAATCCCACTATGTCTGCACCAGTCACCCAACAGCCTGCCCAAGGGCCGGGAATTACCACAGAGCACAAGCGCGTGCTCGCTGGCTCGATGGTCGGTACCACTATTGAGTGGTTCGACTTCTTCATCTATGCCCAGGCCGCCGGCCTGATCTTTGCCACCCAGTACTTCGATCCGGTCTCCAATGAAAGCGCCTCGTTGGCGCAGATCATTTCCTGGGCTTCGCTGGGCATTTCGTTCCTGTTTCGACCTCTTGGTGCAATCTTGGCCGGTCACTTGGGTGACAGGCTAGGCCGCAAGCCGGTCCTCGTGGTCACGCTGGTTGGCATGGGCCTAGCCACCATGCTGATGGGTGTGCTGCCCACTTACGCATCCATCGGAATGGCTGCACCTATCTTGCTGGTAGTGCTGCGTGTCCTCCAAGGGCTCTCCGCTGGTGGTGAATGGGGAGGTGCAGCGATGCTGTCGGTAGAGCATGCACCCGCAGGGAAGCGCGGACTATTTGGAGCGTTCCCCCAGGTAGGCGTGCCTCTCGGAATGTTCCTTGCCACCATCTTCATGCTGGTGCTCTCCACCGTTTTGACCCCGGAACAGTTCCTTGCATGGGGTTGGCGCATTCCGTTCTTGTCCTCTCTCGTGCTTATTCTCCTCGGCTACCTCATTCGTCGAGCGGTAGAGGAGTCGTCGGCCTTCGCGGAAATGGAGGAGCTTAAGGAAAAGTCCACCGCACCGCTCGCGGTCCTGTTCAAGGGGCACCTAGGAACCGTCATCAAGTGCGCGGTCATCTTTGCAGCTAACAACGCTATTGGTTATTTCGTTATCGCCTACTTCACCGCCTATGGAACGAAGGTGGTGGGCTATACACGCCCGCAAGCTCTTGCGGTAGCCCTCGTTGCGTCGATTGGCTGGTTCTTTGGAACGTTGTACTTCGGCCACCTGTCCGACAAGGTTGGACGCCGCACGACCTTCATTGGTGGTTATGTCGTCCTAGCGTTGTACATCACCCCAGTATTCCTAGCGGTCGATTCAGGCAACGTACATCTGTTCGGCGCAGCTGTGTTCTTGCTGGGCGTCATCTTGGGCGCGAGCTACGGCCCGCAATCAGCGATGTATGCGGAGATGTTTCCAGTGAAAGTGCGTCTGTCGGGCGTGTCCATCGGCTATGCCTTCGGCTCCATTATCGGTGGTGCCTTCGCCCCGATGATTGCGGAGATGCTTTATACCAAGTTTGAGACCTCCATGGCCATCGCTGCCTACGGTGTCGCTATTTCGATCGTCTCCCTCATCGGCGTGCTCACTGTCCCCAAGGGGATTCAGGACCGCGACCTGCACGTCTAGTCGCACTCTGAACTTCTCAGGCTCGATACCCCTCATCGCTCGGTTTTCTTTCAGGACTCGTTGTTCCGAAAGGCAAGGCTGGGTGCCGAGGGGTTTCGGCGGTTTTAGTGAGTGAGTGATGTGAAGCCTAGGGGGTAAAAAATGAGACACAATTCTCAAAAAACGGTACCTATTGGTCGGCAGGTAGTATAAACTCCTCGCTAATACTCGTCCGCATGTGGATGCTGAAGGTTCCTCTTTCAGGCTCATGCGGGCGGGATGTGCTCTACAAGAAGGTGCTCTCATGTCCTCAACAACCACGACAAAAACTACGTCAACGCGCGATACGTTTAACACCCGCTTCGTCTTCCTTATGGCTGCTATTGGCTCCGCTGTGGGCCTGGGTAATATTTGGCGCTTCCCCTACGTTGCTTATGACAACGGTGGTGGTGCCTTCCTCATCCCGTACATGGTGGCGCTGCTGACCGCGGGTATTCCGATTCTCTGGTTTGACCTAGCCATTGGCCACCGCTTCCGTGGTTCAGCACCGCTGGCCTTCCGCCGCATTGGTAAAAGCTGGGAAGGCGTTGGCTGGTTCAAGGTCGGAGTGAACTTCTTCATTGCCATCTACTACGCCGCCATCATTGCCTGGGCGGCGTTGTACACCGTGAAGTCGGTAAAGCAGGCGTGGGGTGACGATCCTGCCACCTACTTCATGAGTGATTTCCTCCAAGCAGACCCAGAGGCCACTTATTCCGGCGACGTGGTTCCCTCCATCCTCATCGTCATGATCCTCGTGTGGATCATCTGCATTGCGACGTTGGCCACGAGCATTAACGAGGGAATTGGCAAACTGACGTCGATCTTCTTGCCGGTTCTCGCGGTTATGTTCATCATCCTCGTGGTGCGCGCATTCTTCTTGGAAGGCGCCACGGTTGGCCTGAGTGCCTTCTTTACTCCGGACTGGTCCGTACTGAGCAACCCCTCAGTGTGGATTGCGGCCTACGGCCAGATTTTCTTCTCACTGTCCATCGGCTTCGGCATCATGATCACCTACGCGTCTTACCTCAAGCCGCGTACCAACCTCACGAACACCGGCTTGGTTACCGCCTTTGCGAACTCCTCCTTCGAGGTCCTCGCTGGAATTGGTGTCTTTGCCACCTTGGGCTACATGGCAGCGCAGCAGGGCGTGGCCGTGGATGAGGTGGCCTCCTCCGGTATCGGCTTGGCGTTCATCGCCTTCCCGACCATCATCAACCTAATGCCGTGGGGCGGATTCTTCGGTGTCCTCTTCTTTGGCTCACTGTTCTTGGCCGGCGTGACCTCGTTGATTTCCATCATGGAGGTCGTGGTTTCCGCAGTGGCCGATAAATTCGATGTGTCACGCCGGGTATCCGCGATTTCCGTCGGCAGCGTCATGGCGGTTCTGTCCTGCTTCCTGTTCTCCACGTCTTCCGGGCTGGTCACGCTGGACATCATGGATAAGTTCACCAATAACCTGGGTATCGTCTTTGGCTCTATCTGCGCGCTGATTGTGGTGGGCTGGATTACCGGCCGTCGCCGTGAAATCCAGCAGCACCTCAACGCCGTGTCCCAGTTCAAGGTTGGTGGCTTCTGGCAGATTCTCACTTTCGTGGCTACGCCGCTGCTTCTGGTCTACTTCCTTGTCAACGAAATCCTCACCATCGCGCGCGAAGGTTATGAGGGCTATGCCTCTATCCAGATTGGGCTCTTTGGGTGGGCAGCCCTCGGCCTCATCCTGTTGGGAAGTCTGCTCATGCCACTCGTAGCTTTCCGCGGCGACAAGTACCTCGACGGGATGGAGACCTCGGATTACGGCGTCCCAGTTGGCGGCCGCCCCGCAGGCACCCCGAACCCGCTGGCAGCCGGTACCGCGGCAGAAGTGAGCACAGAGACCGCAGCCGCGCCCGGACACAATGCCGTGCCCGTCTCCGGCCAGAAATAACACCTAGTAGGAAAGGAGAATGACAATGACTACCAGCGCAATCCTGCTCTTTATCCTCTTCGTCGTCGTCATCTGGGGTGGACTGGTGGTGTCCTCCATCTGGCTGGCCCGCACTGACGATGACACTACGGGCGAGCTGGGCTCCGCCCCCGGTACGGATGACGAAGCCCTGTCACATCGCGTTCATCAGCGCAGTTAAATTTCCACCACTGTGCGCCCGTGGCGGGTGCCGGCACGCAGCTCCTTGGCGGCCGCGGCGACGGCGTCGAGCGGCACGGTTTCCGTAATGGAGTGCAGCAGATCGAGGTCCAGGTGATCGTCGAGAAGCTGCCAGGCAGCCTCACGCACCGCGCGCGGAGCGTCGACGGAGTTGCCACCCGCCAGCACGATACCGCGCAGGATGAACGGCAGCACCGAAGCCGGTAGATCAGGGCCGGCCGCCATGCCGGTGGCTGCGACCACACCGCCCCAGCGCACCTGCGCCAGAACGTTAGCTAGAACAGTAGAGCCGGCGGTGTCGATGGCGCCGTCGTACAGTGCTTTCTGCAGCGGGCGCCCAGTTTCCGAGAGCGCAGCGCGGTCCAGAATGTGATCCGCACCCAGCCGGGTGAGGTACTCCGATTGGGAGTCCACGCGGCCAGTTACCGCGGTGACCTCGTAGCCGGCAGATTTGAGCAACTGCACGGCGATGGAGCCCACGCCGCCCGTAGCACCGGTGACGAGGACGTGACCTTCCGTGGTGCCGTGCGTGCGCAGCTGGTTCACACAGATAGCCGCGGTGTAGCCGGCGGTGCCGATGGCAGCAGCATCGTGGGCACTGAAGCGCTCCGGAACGGGGATGGTGGCCTCACCGTTGACGCGCTGCTGAGTGGTGTAGCCACCGTGGCGGAACTCGCCCAGGCCGTCGCCGAAGGCTGCGACGAGCTGGCCCGGTTTCAAACGCTCATCCGTGGTTTCTTCCACGGTGCCTACGACGTCAATGCCGGGCACGAGTGGGTCGATGCGCATGACGCCCTTATCGCCCTCCAAAGCCATGGCGTCTTTGTAGTTGAGGGAGGAATACTGAACATTGACCAGCGTGTCCCCTTCTGCCAGAACCTGCTCGTCCTGGAAAGTCTGGGAAACGCCGGACTCGGTGCGGGTGACAAGTAGTGTGCTCATGCGCACTATCCTACCGACACTGTGAAGCAGCCTCTTGGCAGCGAATGCACTAGGAACTTGTCAGCTTTTCCTCTTACAGTGTCCTTCATGAGCACCACAGAGCTTCGCCACACTCGAAACCGGCTTGCGTCCGTGCCGGATCCGTACCGGCATGTGCTTCGCGACGCCCTCCTCGTCACCCTTCTCGCCCTTGTCACCGTCGGGCTGGCCACGCTGGGCAAGCCCTTCATGGAGATCCCGGGAGTCGTGGATGGCTCTGCGCATGCGGTACGCAAGGTGAACCTGCACCTCTTTGGCGGTTTTGAGACGGCCTCGGTGTGGTATGGAGCGTGGAGCGATCTCTTTGGCAACATCCTTCTTTTTATGCCCTTCGGTGCGGCCGTGTACGTGGTGGGGCGCTCTCTGCGCCGGATTCGCTGGGGTCTCGGCGGAGCACTACTGGCAGGTCTCATGGTGAGCCTGGGGATTGAAACTGCCCAGTACGTCTTCTGCCTAGGCTTTAGCGATATTGATGATGTCCTTTACAACACCGTGGGCAGTGTTCTGGGGGCACTTCTTATGGCGCGGCTGAGCCGTGAGGCACGAATGAAGAACCTGCAACGCCTTGGCTTTCTCCTAGCTCTGGCGGCGGTGGCACTCAGTGGAGCCATGCTGCTGAACTAGGCATTTCCTAACTTATGCGTTCGGCGTGAGCCGAACGCGTTCAGTAACGTCAGCCGCGACCTGCCGAGCATATGGAGAGACACCGGTAATCGTGGCCGAACCAGGACCAGTCCACGAGCCGTAGCCCACGGGGAAGAAACCTTCCACCGTGGGTTTTCCTTCTGCTAGGAGTCCGGTAAAGGGGCGCAGGGCAGGCCTAAAACCGGTGGCCCAGATGAGATCACTAAAGCCCTGCTCGGTGAGTTCATCGAGGGAATCGAACATCGGGGTAGCGTCCAACAGCCCGCTATCCCGGGCCTTGAGGACGGGCGGAACCATGACGATATCGCCGAGCTCCGACTCCGATCCGGGATCAGGCTCCCCTTTTGCTAAGGCGAGCATGCGCTGCCGGTTGCGGCTAAAGAGCACGCGGCCATCCACGTCATCCGGCATCCACCGCGGCGGATGCGTGGTAAACCACGTGGTGTCCACGCCTTCCAGGGCAAGCTCGGCGGCGATTTGGGCACCTGAGTTGCCTGCGCCCACGACGGCGACACGCCCCGCATCGTGCTGTGCGTCGGGGAGAAACGGCGCGGGGCCGGGGTAGTTCGCCGTGTGCCATTGGCAGCCCGCAAATGCGCCGGGATAAAAGGGGATAAAGGGCGCGGACCACGTGCCGGTGGCGGCCACGACGGTGCGGGCGCGGAACTCCCCGTGGGTGGTGGAAAGGCGGAAGAAGGGGGCGTCGTCAAGCACGGCGGTGACCTCGACGCCATGCCGAACGGGCAGGTCATAGCGCTCTTCGTAACGAGTGAGGTAGTCGACCACATGGGTTGCCGGCGGAAACCCGGGGTAGTGCGGCATGGGCCAGCCGGGAAGAGTGGAGGACTCGGCATCGCTAAACAGCGTCAGTGAGTCCCACACGTGCTGCCAGGCACCGCCGGGGGAGGGGTTGGCGTCGAGGATGAGAAAGTCGAGCTTCTTTTTGCGCAAGTAGTAGCCGGTGGCGAGGCCGGATTGGCCACCACCGACGACGATGCAATCGTAGGTATGCATTGGCTTAAATGAGTTTGCGCTCGCGGGCAGCGGACACCGCAGCGGTACGGGTCTCCACTCCGAGCTTTTGATAGACGTGGATCAGGTGAGTCTTCACAGTGGCCTCAGAAATAAACAGCTCCTGCGCAATCTGCTTATTGGACTGGCCGGTGGACAGTGCCTGAAGAATCTCCAGCTCACGGGCGGAGAGTGCCGTCTCCGGCTGGGCTAGGCGCTCCGCCAGGAGGTTGGTGACCTCGGGGGCTAGGGTGCGCTTTCCGGCGGCGGTATCGAGCACGGCTGTGTGCAGGGCTTCCTCAGGAGCGTCTTTCAACAGGTAGCCCATCGCCCCGGCCTCCACTGCGGCGAGGATGTCGGCTTGCGTGTCGTACGTGGTGAGGATCAAGACCGGCGGTCCGTTGAGTTCACGCACGCGCCGGGTGGCGGCAATGCCATCGACATCCGGCATCTGGATGTCGCAGACGACGACGTCGATCGGGGGGGACGTCGTCAAGCAGCAGCTTCTCTACTGCCGAACCGTCAGAGCCTTCCAGCACCACATCAATGTCGTGGAACGTGTTGAGAATGGCGCGCAGCCCGGCGCGGACCACGGGGTGATCATCGATGAGCATCACGTTAACCATTGCGGCTGCTTCCTGTTGGGAGTCGCACCGCGAGCGCGGTGCCGGCCGGTGAGGATTCTACCTGGACGGAGCCACCGACGCTGCGAACACGCTGCTCCAAGCCGGTCAGGCCGAAGCCTTGTGGGCCGTCGATGCCGTGGCCATCGTCGACCACGTCCAAGGTGATCTCATCTGTGAAAGCGCCCAGCGTGACCACTGCGCGGTCGGCGTCGGCATGTTTCATCACGTTGGTTAGGCCCTCGCGCGCGGAACGCAGAATGACGTGGTGGAGCTCGGTAGGCACCTCGCCGCGGCCGGTTAACTTGAGACTAAAGCGTGTGCGTAACCCCAGACCCTTCGCCTGTGCTTGGAGTTCGTCCACGAGGGCGCGCAGACCTTCATCGATGGAGGAGGTTGGGGCGGCGAGTTCTTTGACGAAGCGACGAGCTTCCGCGAGGTTGTCCTTGGCCACCTTCTCAATGAGTTCGAGCTGTGCGGTGGTCTCCTCCGGGTCCGTGCTGTTCTTCGCAGCGCGGCTGAGCAGCACGATGGAGGATAAACCTTGGGCCACGGTGTCATGAATCTCCCGGGAGAGCCGCTCGCGTTCTTCGAGGCGGCCTGCTTGGTGCTCGGTGGCGGCCAGTTCCTCCTGTGTTTCACGCAGTTGCTTGGCCACAGCCGCGTGGTGCACCGCCTCCGCTTGAATCTTGCGGGCAGCGTGGTAGACGGCCACGGCGAAGCAGGTGCCGATGAAGGGGCCGATCGCCGCGGCCGCCGTCCATGCTTGGGGGTGCAGCCAGGCGGGGATGAAGGCGGCGATGGCCCACAGTACAACGCTGGCGAGGATGCCAGGCCAGAAGGGGAGGGCATGGACAAAGACGAAGACCAGCGGAAATTCCATCCACATGAAGTCTTGGGCATGCACCATGAGGCCGATCCACAGCAGGCAGAGCGCAGCGAGCCACAGCGTGGTGGGTACGGGCTTGGCGGGCTTGCGGGCAGCGTAGGCCACGAAGCCGGCGTAGACCACGGCGAGGGCAATCGAGAGCCCGAGGACTCGGGCATCGAGCCGGTTATCGGCCCAGGCGCGGAGTACGCCGAAGACCAGCAGGAATCCAAACATGACGTGGAGGCCAACGGTCCACAGGCTGTTTCGCATCATCACGCCGAACCAGCTTATCGCCTCAGCGGTTGAGGCCGAATCAACCAACTGGTTGAGTGAAGGTTCAACTAGGTACCCGATTACTTTCTCTTCGCGCGTGAGCAGTATGAATACTATGTTCCTTGCATTGAGAGAGATAGTCACCGCCCGTGGTCGTTTCTTCCTGATCGGCGGCGTCGTGGCTCTAATTACGTTGTTGCTCGTTATGCTGTCCGGCCTGACCCAAGGCCTGTCCAAGCAAAATACGTCCGCCCTGGAGGCGCTCGGTGAAAACACCCCGAACGTGACGTTTTCTACCGAGGACCCGTCCTTTACGGAATCAGAAATCTTCGCTGAAGACGTCACCGCTGGTGCTATCCCGCTGGGCGCTACCCAGACCAAGCTTGACGGACAGGGCGGCGTAGCTGTCTTCGGTCTGCCGGCTGGTACTGAGATCCCCGGTACGGACACCCTCATCCCGGATCGCGGCATGGTTCTGAGCGAATCTATCGACGAGGAGATGAACGCGCCTTCCCAGGCCACGCTCGGTGGCGTGGATCTGGACGTGCGC
This sequence comes from Corynebacterium sp. FDAARGOS 1242, assembly GCF_016889985.1. NCBI lineage: Bacteria > Bacillati > Actinomycetota > Actinomycetes > Mycobacteriales > Corynebacteriaceae > Corynebacterium > Corynebacterium sp. FDAARGOS 1242. Next base: position 2,497,035 of record NZ_CP069568.1, read on the forward strand.
GGCGCGGTGCCGGATGAGTACTACTCCCACTCCCCGGTCGTATGGGTAGACACCGCCACCTGGCAGAAGGTCTCCCACGCCCGCGAGGACATGGTGGGTGTTGCCCTGTTGAGCGCGGAACCGACTGATAGCTCCGTCTCGATGGCTAAGGCCCTGTCTGGCCTGCCGGCTTACAGCTCGGAGCGCGGTTCCCTGCTCACCATGCAGGCTTTCCTCTACGGCATTTCCGCGCTTGTCACTATCGCCTTCCTGAGCATCTGGACCATCCAGCGCACCCGTGACCTGTCCATCCTCCGCGCTCTTGGTGCCAGCGTGACGTACTTGCTCAAGGACGCTATTGCCCAGGCGGCCATCATCCTGGCTGCCGGCGTGGGTATTGGCGCACTTGTTGGCTGGCTGCTGGGCCTCGCCGCACAGGGCACCGTGCCCTTCGAGGTTTCTGTAATGACGGTCATCGTTCCCGCACTCGGCATCTGGCTGCTTGGCATCGCTGGTGCCTTCCTCGCCACCCGCCGCGTGGCAAAGATCAACCCGCTCGACGCCCTAGGAGGCAACGCCTAATGACTACCACTGCTACTCCTGCTCTGTCCCTTCGCGACATCGTGGTGACCTACCCCGACGGCGAGTCCCGCGTCACCGCCCTCGATGGCGTGAGCCTGGACGTGAAGCCCGGTGAGCTCACCGCCGTCATCGGCGAGTCTGGTTCCGGCAAGTCCACTTTGCTCTCTGTCGCCGCCGGCCTCATCGAGCCGGACTCCGGAACCGTTGAAATGCACGGCTCCCGCGGCCTCATCTTCCAGCAGGCCAACCTCATTGCATCTCTGACCGCGCGTGAGCAACTACTCATCATCGACCACATGGAAGGCCGAAAGCCACGCCAGGACCGTGCCGATGAGCTCTTGAGCTTCGTGGGCCTTGAGGACTTTGGTAACCGCCGTATGAACCAGCTGTCTGGTGGTCAGCGCCAGCGCGTCAACATTGCCCGCGCTCTTATGGGCCAGCCTTCCGTGTTGCTGGCGGATGAGCCCACCTCCGCTCTTGACTCTAAGCTTTCGCGCGAGATTGCCAAGCTTCTGCGCGGTGTCACCGAGGACTTTCGCACCGCTACCCTGTTCATCACCCACGACCGTAGCCTGCTTGACTACGCCGACCGTGTCCTGGAAGTCAAGGACGGACACGTCTCTGCTTACTCCGACGTGGCGGCCTAGACCTTAATTGATACAAGGAACTAATTTTCTTCTTAGTGCCCACAAGTGCTGAAGGCGGAGTACATTAGTACTCCGATATGCTTCGACCTCGCCGCCCACGGGTAACCCCTACCGACTATGAGCGCATGCAGCAATGGACCCCGCTGCATGCGCTCATGTTGACGATTACCATCGCTGCCTGCGGTGTCTTCATCGTCGGCGCTCGCCGCGTTAAAGGCACAAGCCGTGAAAAGTTCATTCGCCAGATGGTCGGCTGGGTCCTTTTGGTCCTTGGCACCGCATGGACAGTTATTTCTCTGGACCCCTCCCAATTCGATATCCGGGAGTCCCTCCCCTTGCACCTTTGTGACGTGCTGCGTCCCATCTTGGCGCTCGGCCTTATTACCGGCAACGAGCATGCCCTCACCCTGACGTATTTCTGGGGCATCATCCTTAACCCGCAGGCCATCATCACCCCGGATGTCATCTACTACTTTGCCCCGCGCTGGCTGCGTTTTAGCACCTACTGGTTCTTCCACATCGTGGCGCTCGCCGTACCGCTGGGCCTGACCTTTGGCTTGGGCTATCGGCCGACGTGGAAGGGCTACCGTTTTGCCGTGAAGGTCACGCCCATCTGGATGGCCATCGCGATGACGGTCAACGCCAAGACAGACGGTAACTATGGCTTCCTCAACCACGCGCCGGGCAGCCCGTCCATCATCAATCTATTCGGCCCATGGCCCGGCTACATCGTGGTGGAAACCCTTGCCGTCATGGCTGCCTGGGCCGGAATGACGTGGCCGTGGGAAAACACCTCGCTGCGTCGCGGAACCGTGGCCGTGGGGCCACGCGGGCTTATGCGCAAGTCCGTCGGTACTGCGTCCGGGATCCTGCGCCGGGCCACTGTACGTTTTCGTAAATAGTGGCCCGCAAATCGCGGAATTCTAGGGCTTCGTTGCGAAAACGTACCAAGACGGCGGCGGCCAGGTACGGATCGATCAAATAAGGCCCCAGATCTTCGGATTTTTGGGGTGCTATTTGATCGAAACGTACTTAGTAGCGGAGCTAGCGCTCCGCGTTGAGGAGCCGGGCAATGGCCTGTGGGATGGCTGCGGCGATCTGGGAGGCAGAACAGGGGGCGAAGCCGTCGGGAGTCTCGGCCGCGATGGCTGCCGCGTGCGCGTGGATGGCCCCGGCGTGGAGAACTTCGGTGATGATTTCGGTGGGGGACGGGGAGGAAGCGGTGGCGGAAAGCTGGGCGATGACCGCGCCGAGGATCCCGGAGAGCACGTCGCCGGAGCCGGGAGTCGCGGCATAGGAATGGCCGGAATTGAAGGAGTACTGCGGCTGGCCTGGAGCGGTGACGCGGGTGAGGCGGCCTTTGAGCAGGATGATGCTGTTCAGTTCCTCGGCTAGCTCGCGGAGGGCGCGGCTCCAGCCGGTAGTCGCATCGGGAGCAGAGCCGAAGGTGGCCTCGTAGAGGCGGGTGAATTCGCCTTCGTGCGGGGTGAGGATGGTCAGCGGATGATCGGTGACGAGCTGGCGCAGCGAGGTGTTCTGGGCTAGGAGGGTAAGGGCATCGGCGTCGAGGACGGTAGGGAGTTTCTGTGCAAGCACCTTGCGTAGCTCCGCAGCAGCGGCGGCATCGGTACCGCGGCCGGGACCCACGACCCAGGCTTGGGCGCGGCCAGCGGAGGAAACATCCGGGTGACAGACCAGCTCAGGGAGCAGAGACGTGATGGTGTTATTGCCGATGAAGCGCACCATCGACGGCGTGGCCCGCACCGCCGCGGTGGCGCAGAGGATGCCCGCGCCGGGATAGGTGTCGCTGCCGGCGGCCAGGGCTACGACGCCACCGGAATACTTATCGGAGCGCGCTCCGGGTGTGGGATCGATAATGGGCCCGGTGCAGCCGACGGGCCAAGGGCGCGTGGCGCGACCACCCGGGAGCTCGAGCTCGCCAGCGGTCCACTCCCAGGGCGTCGGAACGGTGGGTTCATGGGCGATGAATGCGGCAGGATTATCCAGCTCAGCGAGGGCCTCAGCGAAGGAAGGCGCGCCGGGTAAGAAGAGGTCGGAGACCACCACCTGCCCACATTCAGCGGCCAACGCGTGGCCCAGTCGCGGTGAGCCAAACGTGACGGTGACATTGGCCTCGACAGCATCCGCGGCGACAACGCCGGTATCGGCATCAACACCTGTGGGCATATCGACGGCGACAACGGGCACGCTGGTAGCAGTGGCCTCGCGGTAGAGCGACAGCGCGGCGCCGGTCAGGCCGCGGGCGGAACCGAGGCCCGCGATAGCGTCGATAAGCAGTGCGGTGCCTGTCGGCAGCGCGGACATAGGAGGAAGGACCGTGCCACCCGCGGCGAGGAAGGCCTCCAGTGCTGCCTCGTGGTGCTTCTCGGGGACTAGGGCATGGACGGTGATACCACGCTCGGCCAAGAGCGCGCCGGCAAAGAGTCCATCGCCGCCATTGCCGCCCGGCCCAGCGAGAATGACAACCGCGCCGGGGTGAGCAGCCAGCATCGAGGTGGCAGCTTCCGCCACCGCTGCGGCCGCAAGTTTCATGAGCTGATCCGGCTCCGATTGCTGGGCTAGAAGCTGCTCTTCAGCAGCACGAACAGTGGCAACGGTATAAGCAGGGCGCATACCCTACGAGTCTAGCCCTGGCAGGTAGGGCACCAGAAGAGGTTGCGGCCCTGCATGACCTTCTCCTGTATCTCCGTGCCGCAGACATGGCAGGGCTGCCCGGCGCGACGGTAGACGTAGACCTCGCCGCCGTGGTCATCCTTGCGCGGCTCGCGGCCCATGGCCTCCGGGGTATGGGCTTCGCGGACCGTATCGATGCGACCGTGCTCCACGCCGTAGTCCATGAGTTCCACTAAGTCAGACCAGATTGCATCGAACTCCGCGCGGTCGAGCTGGTTGCCGGGGATGAAGGGGGAAAGTTCCTGGCGGAAGAGGGTCTCGGCGCGGTAAATATTTCCTACACCAGCGAAGAGGCCTTGGTCCATGAGCATCGCGCCGATACTGCGGCGTGAGGCATGTACCCGGGCCCACAGGGCATCGGGGTCAGCATCCTCACGCAGCGGATCCTGGCCCACCTTCGCCACCTTGGCCTGGTATTCCTCCTCCGTGATGAGCGTGCAGAACTGCGGGCCGCGCAGGTTGGCGGCCGTTGTGCCGTTGTCAAGGCGCAGTCGAATCTGGCCCCACACATCAGCAGAGGGCTCGAAGCGTAGGGAACCGATGAGACCCAAATGGATGTAGATGACGTGGCGTGGATCTTCGGCATCGAAGTGGAGGAAGAGGTGCTTGCCAAAGGCTTCGGCGAGGGTGAGTGGGGAGGCGTCGACAAGCGCGGCCTCCGTAGCAAACCTGCCTTGGGGGCTGCTTACGGCGAGTGGTGCATCGCGGAAGTCCGCATTGAGTGTGCGGGCAAGACGGTGAATGACGTGTCCCTCAGGCATGTCAGGAAGTCTACGCGGGGGCTGTGCTGCTGTAGACTTTCCGGGTACTACCCGTTGAACGGAAGGGCCTAAATATTATGGGGCGCGCACTCGGTTTTGACCGTGAAAAATACATTGAACTGCAGTCGGAGCACATTAACGCTCGGCGCAAAGAAATCGGCGGGAAGCTCTACCTCGAGATGGGTGGCAAGCTTTTTGATGACATGCATGCCTCCCGCGTGCTGCCCGGCTTCACGCCGGATAACAAGATTGCGATGTTGGAGCGCATCAAGGATGACGTAGAGATCCTCGTGTGCATCAACGCCAAGGACATTGAGCGCCAGAAGATGCGCGGTGACCTGGGCATCCTCTATGAAGATGATGTGCTGCGGCTTGTCGATGTTTTCAGGGACCGTGGCTTCCTGGTCAACAACATCGTCATGACCCAGTTGGAGGAAGGAAATAGTCAGGCGGAGGCCTTCATCGAGCGCTTGGAGCGCCTAGGCCTGACGGTGGCGCGCCACCGCATCATCCCCGGCTACCCTTCCAACATTGATCTCATTGTCTCCGACGAGGGTCTGGGCAAGAACGACTATGTGGAGACGTCCCGTGACCTCGTCGTGGTGACCGCGCCGGGCCCGGGATCCGGTAAGTTGGCCACGGCATTGTCGCAGGTGTACCACGAGAACCTCCGCGGGGTTCAGGCAGGTTACGCCAAGTTTGAGACCTTCCCTATTTGGAACCTTCCGCTGGATCACCCGGTGAACCTGGCATACGAGGCCGCCACGGTGGACCTCAACGATGCCAACGTCATTGACCACTTCCACCTCTCTGCCCACGGTGAGTCCACGGTGAACTACAACCGTGACGTGGAAGCCTTTCCGCTGCTCAAGTCCCTGTTGGAGCGCCTCACTGGAACTGTTCCCTACCAGTCCCCGACGGACATGGGCGTGAACATGGTGGGCTTCTGCATCACTGATGACGAGGTGTGCCGCGAGGCCTCCCGGCAGGAGATCATCCGCCGTTACTTCAAGACCCTGGTGGAGGAGGCCCGCAACGGACTCGACAATACGCAGTCCGAGCGCGCGGCTGTGATTATGGCGAAGGCCGGCATCAAGGCCACCGACCGCCCCGTGGTGGAGCCGGCCCGCACGAAGGCAGAGGAGACCGAAGGTCCCGCATCGGCGCTGCAGCTTCACGACGGCACCATCATCACCGGCCGCACCTCCCCTCTGCTGGGGTGCTCGGCGGCTACCCTGCTCAATGCGCTGAAGCACCTGGCCGGCATCGACGATGACCTGCACTTGCTCTCACCGGAGTCCATCGAGCCGATTCAGACTTTGAAGACCAAGCACTTGGGCTCGAAAAACCCGCGCCTGCACACCGATGAGGTGCTCATCGCCCTGTCTGTTTCTGCTGCTAAAGACGAGAATGCGCGCCGCGCCCTCGATGCATTGAAGGAACTGCAGGGCTGCGACGTCCACACCACCACCATCCTGGGGTCTGTGGATGAAGGTATCTTCCGCAACCTCGGGGTGCTCGTGACCTCCGATCCGGTCTTTGCCCGCAAGAGTGCTCTCTACCAGAAGCGTTAAAATTCTCACGAACATTGGATGGGGGCGTCTCCTCGGTAGGTAATTCCCCAGACCTGGAACCCGAAAGGTGCAGGTGGGCGTCGCCTAGCGCTTTGCAACGCCCCACCACCCACCAGGGAGTTTCGGGTTCCAGGTCTGGGGCTTTGGGCTAAAGGTGATTGCCGCGTTAGCCCCTGAAAATTGGGGTTTTACTTCGCAGCAGGCCTAGACTTGCGGGCGTGACTATTGGCAAGATTCTCCTCTACTACTGCTTTACTCCCATCGAGGACCCCACCGCGATTATGTTGTGGCAGCGCTCCCTGTGCGAGAAGCTCGGGCTTAAGGGCCGAATCCTCATCTCGGAGCACGGCATCAACGGCACCGTCGGCGGTGACATGGATGCCTGTAAGCGCTACGTGCGCGAGACTCGCGAGTATCCGGGTTTCAAGAAGATGGAGTTCAAGTGGTCGGAGGGTGGCGCGGATGACTTCCCGCGTCTCTCAGTCAAGGTCCGCGATGAGATCGTGGCCTTTGGCGCGCCGGGTGAGCTCAAGGTGGATGAGAATGGTGTGGTCGGCGGTGGCGTGCACCTGAAGCCGGAGGAAGTCAACAAGCTCGTCGAGGAGCGCGGCGAGGAGGTCGTCTTTTTTGATGGCCGCAACGCCATGGAGGCGGAAATCGGCAAGTTCAAAAATGCCGTTGTCCCCGACGTGAAGACCACGCACGATTTCATCGCTGAGCTGGAATCCGGTAAGTATGACTGGATGAAGGATAAGCCGGTCGTTTCCTACTGCACCGGTGGCATTCGCTGCGAAATCTTGTCGTCGCTGATGAAGAATCGTGGCTTCAACGAGGTCTACCAAATTGACGGTGGCATCGTGCGCTACGGCGAAAAGTACGGCAACGATGGCTTGTGGGAAGGCTCGATGTATGTCTTCGATAAGCGTATGCACCACGAGTTTGGCCAGGGGATTGAGGATCCGGGCTTTATCCAGCTGGGCCACTGCGTGCACTGTGGCAAGGGCACCAATACCTTCCACAACTGCATCAACGAGGACACGTGCCGTCAACAGGTGCTCATCTGTGATGACTGCATCCAGCACACAGAGACGCAGCATTGTGGGCGCGAGGATTGCGCGGAGGTCGCCAAGGAGGAAGCGACTGCCCAGAAGCAGAGCTAAAAGCGCGGGGAGGGGCTAGAGTTCCGGGGCTAGGAGAATCTGAATATCGTTAATGCCCCAGAGCATGAAGTTGCCGGCCATGACCCAGAAAATGGCCATCCACCCGCGCCAGCGCAGATACGCCTTGAGCTTGCGCACCATGATGACGGCGCAGCCGATCATGCCCGCGAAGGGGATGATCATCGTCGTGGTCGCGAAAATGGTTCGCTGAGTCTTCGTGCACAACCATGAGGCATAGACCGCCGGGTGGCAGTTGGTGTCGGGGCCAGCGAGCTTGAAAATGCCAGCGAGGAGCAGTGCGTACAGTGCCGAGCCTAGAAGGATAGCCACCATGAACCAGAGCGCTTGGCGCGAAGAGCGGCGGTTGGCTTTGGCTATGGTGAGAGGATCGGGGGCGTCGGCAAGCTCGTCGAAGCTCTGCGGCTCAGGACGGCGCAGGTTAGCGTAGTCCGCGTCCGACGTCAGGTCGTTTTCAGGATGCTCAGCTGCCATGATGTGCAGTTTAACGCGTGAACTAAGACTCAGGACCCGGGCCCGTCGGGCACACCAGTACAGGCACACCCACGTGTGGAAGAAGCTCGGTCGCGGTACTTCCTATGAAGACGCGGGCGAAGGGGCCCATGGGCGCTGAGCCCAAGCAGAGAAGGTCGCCCTTCTTCCACTTGAGTGAGTCCACTGCGCCGGACCAGCCATTGCCGTTGCCGATGGCCGTGGTGACCTCAAGATCCGGGAAGGCGTCCGCAATAAAATCGTGGGCGCGGTCCAAGAGGGAGAGCGAGTACTCGCGCCAATTGGGGGCGTCACTGGGGAAAGTAGGGGAGTAGTCCAGAGGGACGTCGATAAGCCCCTCCGGTGAAAACGCCAGAACCCGCAGAGGTAACCCGGTGCGGTGGGCCATGTATGCAGCGCGGAGGAGTGCTGGGTCGTCATCGGCGCCGCGGTCGGTAAACGCGAAGTTGATGCGCGTGACCCCGTGCTTGGAGAGCTTAATGCTGCGCGGGCTCAAGCCGACAGGAAGCGGAGAATAGTGCAGGAGGGCATCCGCCGTGGAGCCGGAGAAGAATCGGCCCTTCGGCGCGGACTGATTGGCACCCAACAAGATGACATGGGCATCGAACTCTTGGGCCATCTCCTCCAAGAGCTGTGGGCGGGAGGGGCCGGCGACGAGTACAGACACGTCCTTATCCCACTGGGATTTGTGCACGCCCGCTGCACTCAAGGCGTCACGGACAGCCTCTTCGCAGGCAGCGCGTTCCTTCTTGAACCACTTCTTATAGGAACCGCTGAGCTTGCTTAAGGAGGTGACCGTTAGCGGTTGCGAGATGGTGGACACGACGCGGATCTGCGTAGGCGTGGTGCGCGCGATCCACGCGGCAAAGTCAATAGCCTCCGTGCCGGCGGAATTGGGGCTCCACGATACGAGGATGCGGACCGGAGGGAGCGAGTCCTCTGATGCTACGAGCCCCGGAGAGGGGCGTGAAGATTTCTTAACCATTCAGTACACGTGTCGGGGTTGTTTATTCCATTATCGACCCCTCCGGCCTTAAAATAAAATCTGCATAAGGCCTCCTCTAAGGTCTATTTTCCTTCCATGATGGGGCGGTAGACATCCGCCAGCTTGGAGATCAGGTTCACGAGGGCGTCGGCATCCTTGATATCCTCCGGCTCCAGCCATCGCAGAATCTCCGCCAAAGCGGCTGCACGCTGGCGAGAGACGATGGTCAGCTCGGACTCGCCCAGCTGGGTAAGGGCAACGAGAACACCGCGGCGATCCTTCTCGTCACGGTGACGCTCCACAAAACCATGGCGTTCCAATTGGTACAGGGCATTAGATGCGGTGGGCATACGGATCAGCTCTGCCTGGGCGATGGTGCTCACGCGGGAAGGGCCGCGCAGGCGGAGTTGGTTCATGATGGACACCTGGGAGGTGGTCAGGGAGGTGCCCTCCGTGGTGCGCTGGAAAATCAACATAAGTTTGTTGAGCGCGGGCTGAATCTGGCGGGCAACATCAAGGGCGTCCTCGTACGGTACGGGGGATTCGATATTTTCTTCACTCATGGAAAGTAAGTTTAGCGAGTTATGTGCCCTAATGGTAGTTAGCTTGCTGAAAAGTTTAGTTTTGCAGCGTGAATCGCTTACACCTTCCCAGTCTTCTATGGGAGTAGGCCCGTAGATTGTTGTCGCAGCCCCTACTAAAATGTATCGGGTAGATGCGGCGTCGTAGCCAGCGATGAGTATTGGTAAGGATGAGTTTTAGTAAGGAGGTATTCAGGTGTCGGCGAAAGCAACCGTAACAGTGGCTTATCGCAACGAGGTCTCCTATGAGTGGGAACGCGCCCAGCATCTGCGCGATTATCGTGCGGGCCGGATGAGCCGTGACGAGCTCTGCGACGCCGATTTCCTCCTTCGCGCCGCGGCGGAGCACCATGGCGTCGATATGCATAAGTCCTGCCCCATCTGCGAGCACGACTTGCGCCTCACACGCTGGGTATATGGCGATTCCCTGGGGCGCCGTGCAGGAAGTGCACGCAGCGAGCAGGAGATTGCGGATCTGGTGGCCGAGGGGCTGGAGTTTACGGTCCATGCGGTGGAGGTATGTCCGGCGTGCCGTTGGAATCATCTTCTTCGGGCCGCCACGGTCTATGCTTTAGGGTAGTTTTGGCTTCCCAGTTCACGCCGGTAAGCTGCATGTATTTACAGTTTCTGTACAGGATTGATGAGGACACGGATCAGTGACCGAAAAGGAAACGTCTCGGCGAAAGCCAGGTGGCCACAGGAAGAAGAGCTCCGACGACGGACGCCGCCGCAAGCGCAGGTGGCCATGGGTTGTGCTCGTTGTCCTGCTCGTGATCGTGGCCGTGCCTGCGGCTCTTTTTGGCTACGCCTATACGCAGTACGACGTCCCCGACTCCAAAGAGTTGCAGCCCAGCCAGATTTCCACCATCGTTGCCCGCGATGGTGAATCGCAGTTGGCTAAGCTCGTGCCGCCAGAAGGCAACCGCCGCCAAGTCACCTTGGAAGAGATTCCAGACTATGTTGAGGACTCGGTTCTGGCTGCGGAAGACCGCGAGTTCTGGACCAACTCTGGCTTCTCCTTTACCGGCCTGGGCCGTGCCGTGTTGGGCAAGCTCACCGGCGATAGCAGCGCCGGTGGTGGCTCCACCATTACTCAGCAGTATGTGAAGAACACGCTGGTAGGTGACGAATACTCTTATGTCCGCAAGATTCGTGAGCTCATCTACTCCGTGAAGATGACCAATGAGTGGTCCAAGGAGGAAATCCTTAACGCTTACCTCAATACCGTCTACTTCGGCCGCAACGCCTATGGCATTGAGGCAGCGTCCAACGCGTACTTTAATAAGGACGCTAAGGACCTCACGAAGGAAGAAGGCGCGCTGCTCGCGGGCGTTATCCAGTCACCGTCTGTCCTTGATCCGTGGGTAGATGAGGAACGTTCTCATGCTCGTTGGGACTACGTCATGGATGGCCTCGTGGAGATGGGTGACCTGGATCAGGCTGAACGCGATCAGTTGGTCTTCCCGGAAACTCGTGATCCGTCTGAGTATTCCGCCTACACCGAAGCGCCAGGCGCTTATGGCCACATCAAGAACCAGGTCATCGATGAGCTGTCCCGTGTGGGCATCACTGAGGATCAGCTGGCCACTGGTGGCCTGAAGGTGACGACAACCATTGATATGACCGTCCAGAATGCGTCGACGGATGCTGCTCATGCAGAGCTGGGAGTGCTGCAGGAAGATGCACGTGCAGCGGCGGTCACCATTGACCCGGCTACGGGTGCCGTGCGCGGCTACTATGGCGGCGATGATTCTGGCGGCTGGGATTATGCCAATTCCCCGCTGCAGACAGGTTCAACCTTCAAGATTATGACCCTGGCCGCAGCGCTCCAGCAGGGCATCGATCTCAATACTTATTACTCCTCGGCGCCCTACCAGCTGCCTGGATCGCAGCTCGTGACCAACGACGTGGGTGCCGGCTGCGGTAGCTGCTCCATCGCTGAGGCAATGAAGAATTCTTATAACACGTCCTTCCTGCGCCTCCAGGATGACTTGGAAAACAAGACGCAGGACACCGCGGATATGGCGCATGCGTTGGGCGTGCCGCGCAGTCTTCCGGGGATTGAAAAGACCCTCACTGAAAATGGTGGAACCCCGTACGAGGGCATCGTGCTGGGCCAGTACCAGTCGCGTCCGCTCGATATAGCGACGGCAATGGCCACCTTGACCAACCAAGGCATATGGCATCAGCCGCACTTCGTGGAAAAGGTAGAAAACGCTGCCGGCGAAGTCCTCTACGAGAACCCGACCGACGGCGGTGAACGCCGTGTCTCCGCCAACGTGGCCAACAACGTGATCTCCGCGATGCAGCCAATTGCCGCATGGTCCAATGGTGCGCTAGCTGGCGGACGCCCATCTGCCTCCAAGACTGGTACGACGCAGCTGGGCGATACGGGCCAGAACAAGGATGCGTGGATGGTCGGTTCCACGCCGCAGCTGGCTACAGCAGTGTGGGTAGGCACGGCCGACAACACCTCCGCAATCTTTAATCAGTGGGGCGGCATCATGTACGGCTCCAACTCGCCGACGAAGATCTGGAAGTCCATCTTGGACACCTCGCTTGCTGACGTCGAGCAGCAGGCCTTCCCGCAGGCTTATCCCATCAACTACGGCGTCGGCAGCTGGGGTTCTGGCTATACCTACGACCCGAGCCAGACCCAGACCTGGCAGGAGGCCCCAGCGGCCCCCGAGGAGGCCACCGAGAACGGCGATGAAGGCCAAGACAGCGAAAGCCATGATGGTGAGAACCACGACGGTGAGAACCACGACGGAGGTGGGGGCGATGCCCCAGCACCGCCTGAACAGCCTGCTCAGCCGGAACAACCCGCCCAACCGGATTCCCCGTCGATTGATGAATTGATCGACGACGGACTTAATCAACTTCTTGGTCAGTAGGAGACAGATCCCCCGGTGAGTCAGCAGAAAACTCAACAGCTTGTACCCCTCTCCTCCGAACCGCTAGCGCTGAGTGCGGTCGACGCCCTGGGTGGGCGCACAGGCCGCTTTGCCCGCTCCGGTAATGCTGGGTGGTGGACGCCGCTACGCGTCATCATCACCTTGGCGTGGACCTTCCTGGCTTTCGGTTTTCTGAGCAAGGCCACGTGTGCTGGCAGCCGCCGGGGTGACGATGGAACCATCAGCCTTAACTGGGATGGCAACCGCCAGTACACCTCTTTCTGCTACAACGACATCGTCCCGCTGTACGGCGGACGCGGTCTTGACGAGCCGGGCTTTCCCTACGCCTACTCCTGGGTCGAAGGTGACCTCACCCGCTACATGGAGTACCCCGTGCTTGCTGGCCTTTTCCAAGGGGCCGTCGGGTGGCTGGCGCGCAACACCTATGCAGCGGTGGAGTGGACCGGTATGGCGGAGGTCAGCTGGTACTTCGGCCTTACTGCCTTGGTGATGGCTCTCATCTGGGTGGGCGTCATCGTTATGGTTTTCCAGCTCACCGGAAACCGCGCGTGGGACACTATTCTCGTCGCGGCTAGCCCCCTCGTTGTTATTCACGCTTTTACGAACTGGGACATCCCCTCCGTCGCGTTTATGGTGGGCGCTCTCCTTGCAGTGACGAAACGCAAGAACCTGCTGGCCGGTGTTCTTATTGGACTGGGCACGGCATTCAAGTTGTGGCCGCTGTTCATCCTCGGCGCCTTCTTGGTCCTGGCCATCCGCAACAAGCGGTGGGCGCCGTTCATCACAATGTTCCTCTCCACCATTGTCACGTGGGTCGTGGTCAACCTCCCGGTGGCGGTGATGTATCCGGAGGCATGGCGCGAATTTTTCCGCCTTAACCAGGAGCGCGGTGCTGAGTGGACCACGATCTATGCGCTGATCAACCGCACGACGGACCTCAGCTTTTCGCCGGAATTCCTCAACACTTTCTCCTTGGTGGCGTTCTTGCTGTGCTGTGCAGGCATCGCCCTCTTGGGCTTGAAGGCGCCGCGTACGCCGCGCGTTGCGGAGCTGGTCTACCTCATCATCATGGCTTTCCTCATCTTCAACAAGGTGTGGTCGCCGCAGTATTCTCTGTGGCTCGTGGTACCGGCAGTGTTGGCTTTGCCGCGGTGGCGCCTCATTCTGAGCTGGGCGCTTGCCGACGCCCTCGTATGGCCCATCCTCATGTGGCACATGCTCGGCTCAGAAAACAAGGCCCTGCCGCACGAGATGCTGGATCTGGCAGTTATCACGCGCGATGCCTTCATCATTGCCATTGGCGTGCTGGTCATCCGCCAAATGTGGGGCAAGTCCGAGGACAAAGTCCGTGCGGCCCATGGCGGACGCGATCCCCTCGCTGGAGGATTTAGGAAATGATCATCACGATCGTGGGCATAGTGTCTATCGTTTTGGGCTTCTTGTGCGTAACCACGGCCTACTACCTATTCCAGCGATCTGAGAACCGGACGTGGCCTCTCGTCCTCGGGTTGTTGGCTCTCCTTTTCCTCACTGTCATCCCGGCGAGTACCGCTATTTTCTTTGCGGCAACGACCAACGGTATGTAAGACCGAGCGAGTGATTTCTTTTCCGCCGGTCAGTGCGGTACTGTGTGGGGGTTGCTTGACGCAACAGACCCTCCTGCCATATCCGCAAAGGTGATATGGCCGATACCAATTACTAGACCATAGGAGGTGATGAGGTCCGTGCGTCACTACGAAGTCATGATCATTCTGGATCCCAATCAGGATGAGCGCACCGTAACCCCGTCCCTGGATAAGTTCCTCGAAGCAATCCGCAAGGATGGCGGCAAAGTCGACAAGGTTGACGTGTGGGGCAAGCGCCGTCTTGCCTACCCGATCAACAAGAAGGAAGAGGGCATCTACGCCGTCGTTAACCTGGAGTGCGAGTCCCACTCGGTTCTCGAGCTCGATCGTCGTCTGAACCTGAACGACTCCATTCTGCGTACCAAGGTTCTGCGCACCGACAGCAAATAACGGATACTGGGTTTCGAGCATTTCTACACGAATCCGCGTAACCGATATTTAAGGAGTAAAGACATGGCTCAGGGAGATACCAACATTACGGTTGTCGGCAATATTGTTGCTGACCCGGAACTGCGCTTCACCCCGTCGGGTGCCGCAGTAGCAAACTTCCGCGTTGCCTCCACCCCACGTCGCTATAACCAGCAGACTTCTCAGTGGGAGGACGGCGAGGCCATGTTCCTCACCTGCAACGTGTGGCGCCAAGCCGCAGAGAACGTTGCGGAGACCCTGACCAAGGGCATGCGCGTTATTGTCACTGGCCGTCTGCGCCAGCGGTCCTACCAGACCCGTGAGGGCGACAACCGCACTGTCTTCGAGATTGAGGTCGATGAGGTGGGACCGTCCCTGCGCTACGCTTCCGCACAAGTCACCCGCAAGTCCGCTAACGGCGGAAATGGTGGCAACTACGGCGGCGGCCAGCAGCAAGGTGGCGGCAACTACGGCGGTGGAAACAACCAGGGTGGTTTCTCCGGAAACCAGTCCCAGTCTTCTGCCCCGCAGCAGTCCCAGCAGCAATCTTCTCCGAGTAACGACCCGTGGAATTCGGCACCCCAGGCAGGAAGCTTTGGTGGTGCGGATGCAGAACCCCCGTTCTAAGACTGTCACGCAAGTATTCATTTAACTCAATTGAAAGGCAGGGATCATGAAGCTGATCCTCACCGCTGCCGTTGAGAACCTCGGCGCCCCCGGCGAAATTGTAGAGGTTAAGGACGGCTACGGACGTAACTACCTGCTTCCGCGTGGCCTGGCTATTGTTGCCACCCGCGGCGCTGAAAAGCAGATCGAGGGCATCAAGCGTGCCCAGGATGCTCGTGCGATCCGCGACCTGGATCATGCACGCGAGATCCGTACCCAGCTGGAGGAGCTCAAGGACGTTACCGTCTCTGTGAAGACCTCCGAGTCCGGCAAGCTCTTCGGCTCCGTGTCCGCTGAGGACATCGTGAACGCCGTTGCCGCCGCTGGCGGCCCGAAGCTGGACAAGCGCATCGTTGTGCTTCCTAAGGGCCTGGTCAAGAAGACCGGCAACTACCAAGTCGAGCTGAAGCTGCACGCTGACGTCATCGGCAAGGTGAACTTCTCGGTCGTCGCTGCCTAAGACTTAAGGCGCACGACGGTCTCCTCCGTCCATCCCACGTGTGAGGCGTGGCGAGTGGACGCAGGTCAGACCCACTGACAACAGCAAAGCCCACAGGCCGTGCTTCTCCCACTATGTGAGGTGGTGGAGGAGGCACGGCCTGTGGGCTGTTTTCTTGTCCGCTTTCCTGTCTGCGCACCTTAGCTAGGGGGTTGTGGACAAATGTGGATAACTCCGGAAACCTGTGGATAACTTGGTTGGCTGTTTACGGTGAGTTTACGTGCAGGCAGGTCTGTTAACCTGCTGGTAGCGGGGATTTCGGGCTTATAGTCTTACTTTTCCACTGGTTTTGTGCAGATTTTCACACTGCTGAAAACCTACTTTGACCTGCAGTTATTATATGTGCAGGTCACGGGCTTGGGAAGTTATCCACAGCCGTGACCTTGGGCTTCGCAACAGTTCGGTGTGCTGAGCTGGTAATTCCACAGCCGTTTGTGGATAAATCTGGAAGTTATGCCCAAGGGGGAGTGTCGGGGACCTCGACTAGACTGTTGTGTACTCCGCGCGTATCCCTCGTGCTGAGCAAGCAAGAGTGGAGAATCAGCGCGCTGAATTTGTAGATTTAACGAGCACCCCGGGGGCTGATGACAATGACTAGCGCTAGTTTTGATGACGACTCTGTACCGCTTCCGCCGGAGCCGTCGGAGGAGGAGCCGCGCCGCTCTTTTCGGCGTGATCGCTCACGCCCGGAGGAGCCACAGCGCTACGGAGAATTCCGCCAGCCTCCTGCGGACCGCGAAGCAGAGCAGGGCGTGCTCGGAGCGATGCTCCTGAGCCCCAACACGGTCATGGAAGTCATCGAGGAGCTCGAACCAGAGGACTTCTACTACCCGGCCCACACGCTCATTTACCAGGCCATGATTGACCTGTATGCCGCAGGTACGGATATCGATGCCGTGATTGTGGCCTCCCGCCTGGACCGCTACAACAACTTGGAGCGTGTCGGCGGTGCCCCGTACCTCCATACCTTGCTGGCCACGGTGCCAACGGCTGCTAACGCTCGCTACTACGCGGAGATCGTTGCGGAGAAGGCAGTGCTGCGCAAGCTTGTCGACGCTGGAACGCGTGTGGTCCAGTTGGGCTTCGAGGGTTCTGAAGACCTCGAGATCGAATCGGTGCTGGACCGCGCCCAGCAGGAAGTCTTCGCGGTAGCGCAGAAGAAGACAACAGAGGATTATCGTGCGCTGACGGACCTCATTGATCCCACGATTGATGAGTTGGCAGCCCTGCAGCAAAATGGCGTGGAATCTGGAGTTCCCACAGGGTTTATTGACCTTGATAACCTCACCAACGGATTGCGCGCTGGACAGATGATCATCGTGGCTGCACGTCCGGGCGTGGGTAAATCCACGTTGGCCATGGACTTCATGCGCTCGGCATCCTTGCAGCACAACAAAACCTCGGTGGTGTTCTCACTGGAGATGTCTGCCTCTGAGATTGTGATGCGCCTTCTCTCAGCGGAGGCGGAGGTCAAGCTCTCCGATATGCGCGGTGGGCGCGTCTCCACGGAGGACTGGGCCAAGATCGATGACACGCTGAATCGCATCCAGGATGCGCCATTGTTCATTGATGATTCCCCGAACCTCACCATGATGGAGATTCGTTCCAAGGCTCGCCGCCTTAAGCAGCAACATGGCCTCGACCTGATTGTTCTGGACTATATGCAGCTGATGTCCTCGGGCAAGAAGGTGGAGTCTCGTCAGCAAGAGGTGTCGGAATTCTCGCGTCAGCTCAAGCTATTGGCCAAGGAACTTGAAGTTCCGCTGATTGCCATTTCGCAGCTCAACCGTGGGCCGGAATCCCGTACGGATAAAAAGCCGCAGCTGGCAGACCTGCGTGAGTCCGGTTCGCTAGAGCAGGATGCCGATATGGTTATGTTGCTCTACCGTCCGGACTCGCAGGACCGCGATGATCCCCGCGCGGGCGAAGCGGACATTATTTTGGCCAAGCACCGTGGTGGTCCGATTGACACGGTCAAGGTGGCCCACCAGCTGCACTACTCCAAGTTCGTCAATATGGCGCACGGCTAAGGAGGAGACGAAAGCACGGCCCCGGGGCTATAGGTCCACCACCGCGTTGGGGTCACCCAACCGTGGGCCGAGAATAACTAATACCAAGAAAACCGCAGCTGCGGCTAGTGCTAGCCATCGCCACAGCGGGAAGAAACGCTCGCCACAGAGGCGGGCACAGGTCGCTCCGATGAGTGCGCCCAGGGTATTAAAGATGAGATCATCAATATCCGTGCGCCCGAGCGCGAAGGCGTACTGCGTAATTTCAAGCGCCAGGCTCAGCGCGAAGCCCCACGTAGCAGTCTTAGATATCGACCGGCACAGGGCAAAGACCAGCATGCCAAAGGGGATGAAGAAGGCGGTGTTGCCCGCGTACTCAAAGAGCGGGCCAAACCATGTGCCGCCGGAGAATTCATCTAGGGGAACCAGCCGCAGATCGCGGACGCGCTGGTTCTCCGGCTTCCACAGGTAGCCAATCTGATAAAAGGGCTTGAGTGTGGTGAGCGCGACCATCACCGCAATCCATGCGGCAAGGGATACTTTATTGAGCAAGGGCCGTGCCTTTTAACTCGGGGAGGCTGAGCGCTGCGAGTGCCGCTATGGCGAAGGCCGCGGCGAAGAGCACGAAGAGCCAGCCGGCGCCGGCCGTAGCAATAAGAGGTGGGACAATGAGCGGGGCGAGGATAGAGGCGAGCCGGCCGAAACCGGCGGCCGCACCGGTGCCGCGCCCACGCAGTGCGGTGGGGTAGAGTTCTGGGCCGATTGCGTAGAGCGCGCCCCATGCGCCCAAGTTGAAGAAGGACAGCAGGCAGCCGGCCAGAATGATCATGGCCTCGCTGCCGGCAAAGCCGTAGAGACCCGCGGACAACGCGGAGCCCACGAGGAAGGTAGCCAGCGTGCTGCGGCGTCCCCATACCTCAATGAGCCAGGCAGCCGCGGCGTAGCCGGGCAGCTGTGCCAGAGTGATGATGAGCGTGAAGCTGAAGGATTTCACCAGGGAGAAGCCGTCAGCAACAAGCAGAGATGGAATCCAGATGAAGGCGCCGTAGTAAGACAAGTTGACGCAGAACCAGATAGTCCACAGCGCCAGTGTGCGTCCGCGCAGGCTCTGTGACCAGATGCTGGTGGCGGTGATGTCTTCTTCGGAATAGGTAGGCGCAGGGGTGCTGCGGTCAATATCTGCATCATCAACCTCCGACTCGAAGGAGGCGACGACCTTCTCGGCTTCTTCGTGGCGTCCCTGAGTTTCAAGGAAGCGCACAGATTCAGGTAGTTTCAAGCGGACGACGAGGGCGTAGGCCGCCGGCACCATGCCGAGGGCGAGTGCCCAGCGCCAGCCGCTTTGCGACGCCCCCACGACGAACGTTCCGATGACAGCCGCCAGGATCCAACCTACTGCCCAGAAGGCCTCGAGTAAGACGACGAGGCGTCCGCGGACCTTGAGCGGGGCAAACTCGGAAATGAGTGTTGAGGCGACGGGAAGTTCGGCGCCGAGGCCGAGTCCGATAAAGAAGCGCAGGATAAGGAGCGCTACTAGCCCCGTCGCTAGAGCAGACGCGCCTGTGGCGAGGCCGTAGACAAGCAACGTCAGGGCGAAGATGTGGCGGCGGCCAAACTTGTCGGCCAGTAGGCCACCGAAGGTCGCGCCCAGCGCCATACCAATGAAACCAACGGAGGCCAGCCATGAGGACTCAGTAGGCGTAATACCCCAGTGCACGGCAAGGGCGGCCATGATGAAGGAAATGAGGCCGACATCCATGGCATCGAGAGCCCAGCCGATGCCAGAGCCGATAAGAAGGCGTTTGTGTTTGGAAGTGACGGGGAGACGGTCAAGCCGCTCAGTGCGAGAGACTGCATGATGATCAAGACGATTCATGCATAGTTAGATTACTCCGCAGGTGCGAACCTTCTCAGGCGAAGAGAGTTCGTGACGACGAATACCGAGCTAAAGGCCATGGCCAGGCCCGCGAGCAAGGGGTTGAGCAGGCCAAAGGCGGCGACCGGAATGAGAATAATATTATAGGCGAAGGCCCAGAAGAGATTGCCCTTGATGATGCGCAGTGTCTGCCGAGCCAAGCGCACAGAATCGGCCACCGAGCCTAAGTCGTTGTTCATCACGGTGATGTCGGAGGCCTCGATGGCTACGTCGGCACCAGCGCCCATGGCGATACCTAGATCCGCTTGGGCCAGGGCTGCGGCGTCGTTGACGCCATCGCCCACCATGGCCACGACCTTCCCTTCGGCCTGTAGGCGCTTGACGGCATCCACCTTGTCCTCAGGCATGACCTCTGCTTGGACGTCTGATACTGCGATGCCTACCTCGCGTGCGACGGCCTGGGCAGCACTGGTGTTATCACCAGTGAGGAGGTAGGGCTCGAGGCCCAGCTCCTTGAGGCGAGTAATGGCGGACGTGGAGGAATCCTTGATGCGATCGTGGAGCTCGATGGTGCCAGCGAGCGTGCCGTCGACGTAGACGCCGACCTGCGTGCCCGTGCCCTGGTAGCCGGCCGGTGGGCGGCCTACGCGAATCCGGGAGCCGTCGATCGTCGCTTCAATGCCTTGGCCGGGCAGTTCTTCAAAAGCGTCCGTGGCGGGTAGCTCCCCATCGTACGCGGCGACAATGGCGCGGGCGATCGGGTGCTTGGAGCCCTTTTCGACGGCTGCGGCCAGGCGCAGGAGCTCATCCTTGGTGTGGGCGCCGGCAGTTGGCGAGTCAGCGGGCGTCACCGTCGTCACGGACATCTGGCCTTCGGTGATGGTGCCAGTCTTGTCGAGGACGATGGTGTCGATCTGTCGGGTGGATTCCAGGATTTCCGGGCCCTTGATCAGGATTCCCAGTTCGGCGCCGCGCCCGGTGCCGACGAGGATCGCGGTGGGCGTCGCCAAGCCCATGGCGCACGGGCACGCAATGATGAGGACCGCAACGGCGGCGACGAACGCTGGAGCCACGCCACCGACGACGAGGTGCGCGATGAGAGTAAGCAGTGCGATAGCGATGACGATGGGCACGAAGACTCCCGCGATGCGATCTGCAAGGCGCTGGATAGGAGCCTTTGAAGCCTGGGCGTCGGTGACGAGTTTGCCCATCTGAGCTAGAACGGTGTCGGATCCGACACGGGTAGCGCGCACCTCGAGGCGGCCGGAGGCGTTGATCGTTGCACCGGTAACGCGGCTGCCGGGGGAGACCTCGACCGGAAGGGATTCGCCGGTGAGTAGTGACTCATCCACAGCGGAGTGGCCGGCGGTGACGACGCCATCGGTGGCAATCTTTTCCCCCGGACGGACCACAATGATGTCGCCTACGCGCAGGTCGGACGCAGGGATTCGGCTTTCGGTTTCACCGCGCAGAACGGTCGCGTCCTTTGCACCCATGGTGAGGAGCTTGGTCAGCGCCTCGGAGGAACGCCCCTTGGCCTTCACCTCAAACCACCGTCCCAGCAGGAGGAAGGTGATGACCATGCCGACGGACTCGAGATAGATGTGGTCCATCTGGGCGTCGTTGGAGCGCAGCGTCATGTGCATGGTCATGCCGGGCATTCCGGCATTGCCCAAAAACAGCGCGTAGAGTGACCACGCGTAGGCCGCAGTGGTGCCCAAGGTGATGAGCGTGTCCATCGTGGCGGCACCGTGCTTCAGGTTCGCCCACGTGGCCCGATGGAAGGGAGCGCCACCGAAGATATAAACGATGGTCGCCAGGACTAGACACGCCCACTGCCAATGCTGGAACTGCAAGGCTGGGACCATGGACAGCACCATGAGCGGAAGCGAAAGCGCGCCGGAGACGAGCGTGCGCTGCAGTAGGTCGGCAGCTTCGGCATCGCGCGCGGATTCTGTTGTGATGGAGGTGGATTCCTCCTCGTCCTCGCCGCCCACGGTGAAGGCACCATAGCCAGCGCCTTCGACGATCTCAATGAGATCAGACGGGGTGGTCGTGGTCGGGTCATAGCTCACGGAGGCAGATTCCGTGGCGAAATTGACCGTGGCTTCAACTCCCTCCACCTTGTTGAGCTTGCGTTCGACCCGGGAGGAGCACGAGGTGCACGTCATCCCGGTGACGCCAAGGTCGAGGTGGGCAAGGGGGCCGTGGGGCTGGAGGACGTCAGTCATAGTGCTTAGGCCAGCTCGTAGCCGGCTTCTGCAATAGCGGCAGCAACCTGCTCATCGGTGAAGCCTTCGCCGCTGACGCTGACTGCGCCAGTCGCGTGGTCAGCGGTGACCTCAGTAACGCCGGCGATCTCGCCGATCTCTTCCTTGACGGACATTTCGCAGTGTCCGCAGGTCATGCCGGTAACGGTGTAGTTCTTGGTGGCCATAAGCTGTTGTCCCTTCTACTCGTGATGGTTCATCCCCGAGGATATACCCCCCTAGGGTATATATGCAAGGAATAGAACTAGGTTGTGTACCGTTGAGTGGGAAAGAACCTAAGAATGAACCCGAACTGATAGGGAGAATGACCAATGGCAACGATTGATATTACTGAGGAGAGCTTCAAGCAGCTCATCGAAGGTGAGGGCATTACGCTTGTCGACGCTTGGGCGGAATGGTGTGGCCCCTGCAAGCGCTTCGGCCCGATCTTTGAAAAGGCCTCCGAGGAGCACCCAGACGCTACCTTCGCCAAGCTTGATACCGAGGCCAATCAGGAATTTGCAGCTAAGCTGCAGATTCAGTCCATCCCGACCCTCATGGTCTTCCGCGACGGCATCATGGTTTTCCGTGAAGCGGGCGCCTTGCCGCCAGCAGCCCTGGAGGATCTCATCACCCAGGTGAAGGCCCTCGACATGGATGAGGTTCGCGCCCAGGTAGAGAAGGAACAGGGCGAGCAGGCTGAGTAAAATCTCGCCGTTCACAACGCGCGCTTTTCTGTGAGTATCGCTACACTCGCAGGAAAGCGCCTTTTTATTGGGCGCTACATAAACAATATCGACTGACAATATAACCGCACTATAACCGCGGCAGGGAGCACTGCTGCAGGAAGCATGAAGGAGTACGCGCGATGGCTAATCCATTCAGCAAGGGCTGGAAGTATGTGATGGCATCCTTCGATCAGAAGATTGATGAGAATGCTGACCCAAAGGTCCAGATCCAGCAAGCAGTGGAGGGGGCAAAGGAGCAGCACCGCCAGATTTCTGAGCATGCCGCGGAAATTATTGGGCGCAAGTCCCAGCTGGAGATGCAGCTTAACCGCCTGGTGGAGTCCCAAAAAGACTACCAGGATCAGACGCGCCGGGCACTAGAGATGGCGGAGAAGGCTGAGGATCCGCAGACGGCCTCCGAGTACAACCAAGCAGCTGAAGTTGTAGCCAGCCAGCTCGTAGCCGTGGAGAAGGAGCTTGAAGGCCTCAAGGCCCAGCATGAGGCGGCCACCAAGGCTGCTGAGCAGGCAAAGGCTCAGCAGCAGCAGTCGGAGGCACGCCTTAAGGAGCAGCTGGCGCAGGTAGACCAGCTTCTCTCTCAGGCTGATCAGGCCGCGATGCAGGAAAAGAATGCCGAGGCGCTCGACTCCATGAACGAGCTGACGCCGGATGGCTCCACTCCGACTCTGGATGGTGTTCGCGCCAAGATTGAGAAGCGCTACGCTGATGCTCTCGGTGCCCAAGAGCTGCACCGCGCCACCGGTGGTGACCGCATCCAGGAGATTGCGGCCGCAGGTCACGACATGGCCGCATCCTCTCGTCTTGAGGAGATTCGCGCTGAGATGGCTAAGAACAAGGAGCTGGAGTCAGGTTCTGCTGACACGGCTGCCGACGCCCTCGAGGCAGGCACCACTGATGCCGACGCAGCTGGGACGGCCGAGACCGCCGAGGACGCTGAAGGCGGCGACGCCAAGTAGCGCAGGCTCCGAGAGGAATCAGAGATGAAGTAAAGGGACCTTGTGAAAGGTCCCTTTACTTGTGAGGTTTGAGGTCGCTTCGTGCGCTAGCCGTCTTGGCGGCGGATGTTGATGAGCACGCCGCGGATGCCGGAATGGAATCCGTCTCGCAGGTTCACGCGCTGGGTTTCGGTCAGCGTGTATTCGTGCAGCGTCTCGCAGGCGAACTGCAGGAGCGGTCGATCAATTTCTGGGGGCAGGCCACCGCCGGATAGCAGGTGGGCTTGGTCGCGCTGTTCGGAGCTGGCGGCATTGTCGAACCACCAGGAAGCATATTGCTGGCCCACGTCGAAGGGCGACTGGAAGCCAGCGGAACTCCATACTTCTTCGGGGAGCGGAACGTACTTCGAGCGCAGCTTGCGGCGCGGAGCCATCATTGACGGCTTCGGCGCGGCCGGTTTCGGGGCTGCGGTGTTGTCGGCAGAGTCATCGTCGGACGATGAAGTCTGTGGAGCCTTTGCGGTTGCAGCATCCGGTGCTGCAGGGGCCACAGCTGACGGGGTAATCGGTCCCGGCTTCGGAGCTGAGGGGAAGGCGGCCTGGGCTTCCGTGGGCTCGTCGCAGTCGTCATCGTCCTCGGCAAGCTGCGGAGAGGGCTGTGCAGGCGACTCGTCGGAAGAGCCTTCGGGGGAAGAGGACTGGCCAGAGGTCTCGGCGCCCAGAACTGCGTCTGATTCGGAATCCTCGTCACCGTCACGCGGCTCGCGGATTGTTGGTGGCAAGGGTCCTTCGAGGACCTCGAGCTCCATTGCGTCGGCGAAGTCTTCGCGTGGATCCAAGATGGTCGTGGAGTCGCACGCATGACGCAGAGCGGAGGACATGGAATCCCATCCGAATCCGTAGAGGTGCACGCGCACGCCGTTATTGACGGCCTCTTGGACGCCCGGAATCATGTCCGCATCGCCGGAGACGAGCACAAAGTCGGTGACGTGGCCTTTCATTGCGGCGACGATCATGTCTGCGACGAGGCGGGTATCCACAGCCTTTTGTGTGCGGCGCTCGCCCCACTCGATGAGCTGGCCAGTGCGCAGTTGCACGCCGTCGCACACGCGCAGCGCGCGCTGGTAGCGGTGGGGGCCGGTATCAGGAATGCCGTCGTACCAGTATTGGCGGTGAATTCGGTTGCCCACCTGGTTTTCAATCATGGAACCCAGGGAGCTGACAACCTCCGGTAAATCGATTTCTAGCTGGGCCCGAGCGCCGGTCTCCCAAGAGTTATAAAAGCTGGCAAGTAGGTATGAGGTGTCAACGAAGACAAGTGTTCGTTCAAGCATGGCTCCTAAATTCCGTTCTATCGTTTCTAACTAATTTTTCTATGGTCACTTTCGTGAGGTCTCCAGCTTAAGGCTGGTGTTATCCAGTGTGCCCCATTAGTCACAAAACGTCGATAACCTTGGGGAAATTCCCAGGTAATAAACGTGTTTGCCGCAAGTCTTGCGGAGGTTACG
The DNA here is from genome assembly GCF_016889985.1 of Corynebacterium sp. FDAARGOS 1242. Taxonomy (NCBI): domain Bacteria; kingdom Bacillati; phylum Actinomycetota; class Actinomycetes; order Mycobacteriales; family Corynebacteriaceae; genus Corynebacterium; species Corynebacterium sp. FDAARGOS 1242. The sequence continues at coordinate 2,521,947 of NZ_CP069568.1, forward strand.
GAGCAGGTTATATGGTTAGTTGCATGAGTAACCAACCAACTAGGGGGACTGCATGGATAACTCCGCGCAGCCACTCTTTCGTCAGATAGCGGTACTCATCGAGGACGCCATCATTGAGGGCACTCTCGCCGAGGGCGCCCAGGCACCGTCCACGAATGAGCTCGCCGCCTTCCACAGCATCAACCCCGCCACCGCCCGCAAGGGCCTGACCCTCCTCGTGGATCTCGGAATCCTCGAAAAACGCCGAGGTATCGGCATGTTCGTCACCTCTGGTGCCGCAGACCTTATCCGGGCGCGGCGTCGCCAAGACTTTGCGGCTGAATACGCAGCCCCGCTTATCGACGAAGCCGTGCACCTGGGCTATACCCGCCAGCAACTCCATGACCTCATCGACCTTGTTGCAGAAAGTCGAGGACTCTACTCATGATTTCTACCCCGCACTTCACCTTCGACGACGGCCTCACTCACGGCCTCGTCGGCCCCAACGGCATTGGCAAGACCACCCTGCTGCGCAAAATTGCCGGGCAATTGGGTGGCTCTGGCATCAAAGTCGACGGCGACAAGCCCTACGACAATGAAAAAGTCCTCAACAAGGTTGTCCTCATGGGAATCGACAACCCTCTGCCGGAAGGCTGGAACGTGAAGAAGATCTTCACCGTGGCAAGCCTGCGCTGGCCCACGTGGAGCACAGCGCGCGCTGAGGAACTGGTCGAGCGCTTCGAGCTTCCGATGAAGAACTACTCGGGCCTTTCACGCGGTCAGAAGTCGGCGGCAAGCTTCATCGTTGCGGTGGCCTCGGGGGTGCCGTACATGCTTCTCGACGAACCCTACCTCGGCCTTGACGCCGCCAAGCGGGAGGTTTTCTATGACGTCCTGCGCGAGGAGCACGGGCGCACCATTATTGTCTCCACCCATCACCTCAACGAACTGTCTGGTTTGCTCGATACCGTGGCGCTGATGGGGGAGAACCCTCTGTCTGGTCCCATCGATGAGTTCATTGAGGGCGTCGTCCAGCTCACTGGCTCTGCCGAAACCCTCGATCGTGCGCTGGGGCGCCTGCAGCTCCCGGTACTCGAGCGCGAAACCTCCACCATGGCAGACCGCGCGCTTGTCGACGCCCGCCCCAACCACACCACCAACGTCTTCGACATGGCCCAGGAAATGGGGCTACGTGCCACCGAGGTATCCCTCGAACAGGCAGTTCTGGCATTAGGGGAGGCATGATGAAGCTCTATAGGCATATGGCGCTGAGCTGGAACAGCTTCTTCTACGCTTTGTGGATTGTCATCCTTCCGGTGCTGGGAATGGGCCGTGGGCAAGGTTGGGCCATCGGTTACTCACTTTTTATGGTCCTTATGGTTTACCTTTCGCAGCCTGATTTCACGCGTTATCTGACCTTTGGGTTGAGCACCCAGGTGTGGAATGGGCACCGACGAATCAATGCTTCCCTGACGCTTTTGCTCATTGTTGCCAGTGCACCGTGGGTTTTTCCGTGGTGGACTCTCATCGCGCCAACGGCAGCGTGGATATTCTGCATGGCCAAGCGCGTCGAGCCATCGCGCATGACCGCGAGCTCCCTCATCGTAGGCAGCGATGGTGATTCTTCGACGGGCTGGTTCTCAGCGTCCCCGGTCTCCCAGATTGTGTTGCGCCCTCAAGTTCGCGCGTGGATGTGGGCTGCGATTGGTGTAGCCATCGCAATGGCGATAACCATCGTGGTGATCAAGCTGTGGGATGCCGGCGTGGGCATCGTGGGTGTCATTGTTACGTTGATTGTCCTGCCGCTAGTTGCTGATTCAATCCGCAGCTCACTCAAAGATGCAGTGGCCTTTGGGCTGCCGCGCGGTGCTTGGGCCAAGGCCACTGTGCTGTGCACGGCAATCCCCGTGCTCCTATCGCTCGTGGCCGATCTGGTAGCGATGATGTGGACCGGCAATCCAGCCGGCTTCACCATCGTGTGTCTTGCTACAACGTCACTACTTTTAGCTTTCGCCATTACCGACAAACTGACGTGGCTTTACACAACTGCGCTAGCGGGAGCAATCGCCGTACTGTTCATAGCGTGGCTTATCAATCCCAGCGTTGCGATGGGGTGGGCGCTCACAGGAATGGCAATCATCTACGTCGTGTGGGTTGCCGTGTATCCCCGGATGGCTAAAAAGACCAACGTGTTTAGCCCGGGCCTCATGGGCTGGTTTGGGGCACACTGAGCGCCATCCAATGTCTGTGTAAAAAGGTTGTCTTTGTGCACTTCCTGAAGGGCTAAAACCTTGAGTGAAGTGCACATTTGTGTTTTATTGAGGCCGTGTGTAACCTTATATGAGTCAGCGCGACCGACAGCGCCCCACAGGAACGGAAGTTCTTGGAGAGTGGCGGTAGGAAAACAGGCCCTGACGAACAAAGATTTTCTTTACTCGCAGTACTGCGTTTCATCTGACGATGGTCCGTATGACTGTGTGGTGATGATGTGTGAGAACTCAATAGTGTGCCAATGTACTTTTTTGTGTTGGTTGATTTTATCTTTTTGGCCGTGATGCATTGTATGTGTGTTGCGGTTGGTGTATGCCGGATGGCGCTTTTTCAAGCGGCGTCATTGTAAATAACAGTAAGTTGTTTGGGCGTATTGATTTAAATCTTCTAACGGCCAGCCTCCTTTTTTGTGCCCCGTCGGGTTGGGGGTTGGTTGAAGTTTTTTTCTTTATGTAATTTTTGGATGTGCCAGTTCAGGCGATGCTGCTTTGGTGGTGTTGTTTGTGTTGGTTTGTCTGTTTGTTAGGTTTGGGCTTTTCACGGCCTTTTTGTGGAGAGTTTGATCCTGGCTCAGGACGAACGCTGGCGGCGTGCTTAACACATGCAAGTCGAACGGAAAGGCCCCTGCTTGCAGGGGTACTCGAGTGGCGAACGGGTGAGTAACACGTGGGTGATCTGCCTTGCACTCTGGGATAAGCTTGGGAAACTGGGTCTAATACCGGATAGGAACCGTCTTTAGTGTGGTGGTTGGAAAGTTTTTTCGGTGCAAGATGAGCTCGCGGCCTATCAGCTTGTTGGTGGGGTAATGGCCTACCAAGGCGTCGACGGGTAGCCGGCCTGAGAGGGTGTACGGCCACATTGGGACTGAGATACGGCCCAGACTCCTACGGGAGGCAGCAGTGGGGAATATTGCACAATGGGCGGAAGCCTGATGCAGCGACGCCGCGTGGGGGATGACGGCCTTCGGGTTGTAAACTCCTTTCGACAGGGACGAAGCGCAAGTGACGGTACCTGTATAAGAAGCACCGGCTAACTACGTGCCAGCAGCCGCGGTAATACGTAGGGTGCGAGCGTTGTCCGGAATTACTGGGCGTAAAGAGCTCGTAGGTGGTTTGTCGCGTCGTCTGTGAAATTCCGGGGCTTAACTCCGGGCGTGCAGGCGATACGGGCATAACTTGAGTGCTGTAGGGGAGACTGGAATTCCTGGTGTAGCGGTGAAATGCGCAGATATCAGGAGGAACACCGATGGCGAAGGCAGGTCTCTGGGCAGTTACTGACGCTGAGGAGCGAAAGCATGGGTAGCGAACAGGATTAGATACCCTGGTAGTCCATGCTGTAAACGGTGGGCGCTAGGTGTAGGGGGCTTCCACGTCTTCTGTGCCGTAGCTAACGCATTAAGCGCCCCGCCTGGGGAGTACGGCCGCAAGGCTAAAACTCAAAGGAATTGACGGGGGCCCGCACAAGCGGCGGAGCATGTGGATTAATTCGATGCAACGCGAAGAACCTTACCTGGGCTTGACATACACCAGATCGCTGCAGAGATGTAGTTTCCCTTGTGGTTGGTGTACAGGTGGTGCATGGTTGTCGTCAGCTCGTGTCGTGAGATGTTGGGTTAAGTCCCGCAACGAGCGCAACCCTTGTCTTATGTTGCCAGCATTTGGTTGGGGACTCATGAGAGACTGCCGGGGTTAACTCGGAGGAAGGTGGGGATGACGTCAAATCATCATGCCCCTTATGTCCAGGGCTTCACACATGCTACAATGGTCGGTACAACGCGCAGCGACACTGTGAGGTGGAGCGAATCGCTGAAAGCCGGTCTTAGTTCGGATTGGGGTCTGCAACTCGACCCCATGAAGTCGGAGTCGCTAGTAATCGTAGATCAGCAATGCTGCGGTGAATACGTTCCCGGGCCTTGTACACACCGCCCGTCACGTCATGAAAGTTGGTAACACCCGAAGCCAGTGGCTCAAACTTGTTAGGGAGCTGTCTAAGGTGGGATCGGCGATTGGGACGAAGTCGTAACAAGGTACCCGTACCGGAAGGTGCGGGTGGATCACCTCCTTTCTAAGGAGCATTAAAATAAGACACCAGTTGGTGTTGTAAGCACGTGAGTATTTCTCATGTGCTTGGTGGTTGAGTAAACAAAAGTTTTGCTGCCACCGATTGTTTAATCGGGTGGAGATACACCTTAACCAGAATGATTGTTGACCAGATGGTTAATTGACTAACACGGTTTTAAAGGTACTTGGTGCATTGTTGGGTGTCTGGGGCATTATCCCCTGGTTGTAACCCACACGTGGCTTAGCAGTCGTGATGCAGTATGCATGGTTGTTGGTTTGGTGTGGGGTGTTGTGTGAGAACTGTATAGTGGACGCGAGCATTAAACCATGTGCTTGCCATCTTTTTTGTTGGTGGTGGGTGTCATGGTTTGTGTGATTTCTGTTCTTTTGTGTTTTGTGTAGTTCACGCCAACATGCAGGCAGCGTTTGTTGTGTTGTGTGTTGGTTGTGTGTTCGTTATTGAGGGCGCATGGTGGATGCCTTGGCATGCTGAGCCGATGAAGGACGTGTAAGGCTGCGTTAAGCCTCGGGGAGTTGTCAATAAAGCGTTGATCCGAGGATGTCCGAATGGGGAAACCTGGCACCTGTTATGGGGTGTTACCCTTCAGTGAATTCATAGCTGTTGTGGGGGTTTACGCGGGGAAGTGAAACATCTCAGTACCCGTAGGAGGAGAAAATAAAATATGATTCTGCTAGTAGTGGCGAACGAACGTGGATGAGGCTAAACCGTGTGCATGTGATACTTGGTAGGGGTTGTGTGTGCGGTGTTGTGGGCCCCAATGTGAATCAGCTACCACTGGTTTGCTTGTGTGTTGTTGTTAGGTGAAGTGGTGTGGAAACGCCCGCCAAAGAGGGTGATAGTCCCGTAGTTGAAGGCTTCAATGCATAGGTTGTTGGGTTGCCCGAGTAGCAGCGGGCTCGTGGAATCTGCTGTGAATCTGCCGGGACCACCCGGTAAGCCTAAATACTTAGTGTGACCGATAGTGTATGAGTACCGTGAGGGAATGGTGAAAAGTACCCCGGGAGGGGAGTGAAATAGTTCCTGAAACCATGTGCTTACAATCCGTCAGAGCACTTTTTATAGTGTGATGGCGTGCCTTTTGAAGAATGAGCCTGCGAGTCAGCGGCATGTCGCGAGGTTAACCCGTGTGGGGTAGCCGTAGGGAAACCGAATCCTAATGGGGTGTTTTAGTGGCATGTCCTGGACCCGAAGCGGGGTGATCTACCCATGGCCAGTGTGAAGCAATTGTAAGAGGTTGTGGAGGCGCGAACCCACGTAGGTTGAAAACTGCGGGGATGAGCTGTGGGTAGGGGTGAAAGGCCAATCAAACTCCGTGATAGCTGGTTCTCCCCGAAATGCATTTAGGTGCAGCGTCGCATTAGCTTGGTGGAGGTAGAGCTACTGGTTGGTTGAGCGGGACTACAATCTTAGCAATGTCAGCCAAACTCCGAATGCCATCAATTGTGTTGTGCGGCAGTGAGACTGTGGGGGATAAGCTTCATAGTCGAGAGGGAAACAGCCCAGATCGCCGGTTAAGGCCCCTAAGGGTGTGCTAAGTGGAAAAGGATGTGGGATCGCGAAGACAGCCAGGAGGTTGGCTTAGAAGCAGCCATCCTTGAAAGAGTGCGTAATAGCTCACTGGTCGAGTGGTCCTGCGCCGACAATGTAGTGGGGCTCAAGCACACCGCCGAAGCCGCGGCAATACTTTTTTGTATTGGGTAGGGGAGCGTCGTGCATGTGTGGAAGCGTTACCGTAAGGAGGCGTGGAGTGTGTGCGAGTGAGAATGCAGGCATGAGTAACGAATTGGAAGGTGAGAATCCTTCCCGCCGGATGACTAAGGGTTCCTGGGTCAAGTTCGTCTTCCCAGGGTGAGTCGGGACCTAAGGCGAGGCCGACAGGCGTAGTCGATGGACAACCAGTTGATATTCTGGTACCCGTATGTCCGCGCCCATGATAAAGCACTGATACTAACCACCGCGGATACGATTAGCCCACTCTTTGAGTGGGGTGGTTGTTGATGTCGTGGGGCCTGAAGTGTGGTTCAAGCAATGGGGTGACACAGTGTAGTAGCCATGCCGCTTAGTGGATTGTTGGTGTAAGCGTGTGAGGTGGTGTGTAGGCAAATCCGCACACCGTATAACCTGAGGCGTGATGCGTAGCCCAATTGGGGTGAAGTTGGTGATCTAGTACTGTCGAGAAAAGCCTCTAGCGATGTGGATGTATGGCCCGTACCCTAAACCGACACAGGTGGTCAGGTTGAAAATACTAAGGCGTTCGGGTGAACTGTGGTTAAGGAACTCGGCAAAATGCCCCCGTAACTTCGGAAGAAGGGGGACCACACGACTTAAACCAGTCTTTGCGCTGGTGGTGGGTTGTGGGGTCGCAGAGAATAGAGGGAAGCGACTGTTTATCAAAAACACAGGTCCATGCGAAGACGTGAAGTTGATGTATATGGACTGACGCCTGCCCGGTGCTGGAAGGTTAAGAGGACCGGTTAGTAGTCTTTGACTGCGAAGCTGAGAATTTAAGCCCCAGTAAACGGCGGTGGTAACTATAACCATCCTAAGGTAGCGAAATTCCTTGTCGGGTAAGTTCCGACCTGCACGAATGGCGTAACGACTTCTCTGCTGTCTCAACCACAGGCCCGGTGAAATTGCACTACGAGTAAAGATGCTCGTTACGCGCGGCAGGACGAAAAGACCCCGGGACCTTCACTATAGCTTGGTATTGGTGTTCGGTTCGGTTTGTGTAGGATAGGTGGGAGACTATGAAATGCGTGCGCCAGCACGCGTGGAGTCGTTGTTGAAATACCACTCTGATCGGATTGGATACCTTAACCTTGGCCCATGATCTGGGTTGGGGACAGTGCCTGGTGGGTAGTTTAACTGGGGCGGTTGCCTCCCAAAATGTAACGGAGGCGCCCAAAGGTTCCCTCAGCCTGGTTGGCAATCAGGTATCGAGTGTAAGTGCACAAGGGAGCTTGACTGTGAGACAGACATGTCGAACAGGGACGAAAGTCGGGACTAGTGATCCGGCACCTACTTGTGGATGTGGTGTCGCTCAACGGATAAAAGGTACCCCGGGGATAACAGGCTGATCTTCCCCAAGAGTCCATATCGACGGGATGGTTTGGCACCTCGATGTCGGCTCGTCGCATCCTGGGGCTGGAGTAGGTCCCAAGGGTTGGGCTGTTCGCCCATTAAAGCGGCACGCGAGCTGGGTTCAGAACGTCGTGAGACAGTTCGGTCTCTATCCGCCGCGCGCGTTGAAACTTGAAGAAGGCTGTCCCTAGTACGAGAGGACCGGGACGGACGTACCTCTAGTGTGCCAGTTGTTCCGCCAGGAGCATCGCTGGTTGGCTACGTACGGAAGGGATAACCGCTGAAAGCATCTAAGCGGGAAGCCTGTTTTAAGATGAGGTTTCATTTGAGGTCCCCTACAGACGATGGGGTTGATAGGCCAGACCTGGAAGCACCGCAAGGTGTGAAGGCTACTGGTACTAATAGACCAAAACAAACACACCAAACCCAACCAGGGTATTGGAGAACAAACAAACACCAAGACAAAAAATCACTGTTGCTCGCGTCCACTACACAGTATCTGACACAACACCAGCAACCAGAGTATGCTCTAAGTGTTTGTCGGTGGCCTATAGCAGCAGGGAAACGCCCGGACCCATTCCGAACCCGGAAGCTAAGCCTGCTAACGCTGATGGTACTGCAACCGGGAGGTTGTGGGAGAGTAAGAAACCGCCGACACCAAACAACAACAAACAACTCAATACAAACCTGAAGGCCCTAGAGACCCATCAAGGTGTCTAGGGCCTTTACCTCGTTATAAATACCACTACCGTTTTACAGGTGATTACACACTCTGAAGTGCCCCAGGTTTTGTTCCGTCTGAGCAGATGGGAAAATCTGGGGCACTTCAATTGACTTCCTTCACCCCGTTCACTAGGTGTGAGGAAGTTGAAGGTTGGTTACCGAAGCAATCTTAGATCGCCGAAATTCGGCCTGCGCGATAGCTCGGTAGAAGTTATCATTATTAGCACCACTGCCAATATCTACGGAAACCATATTTAACATGCAAAAACAACAACACCGCATCGCCGCCATGGTTGTCGCAGACGTTATTGCTTGGCTGGCCCTATAAAAACATGGACAATATCGAGCATCGCATTTCCCAGTTAGAACTTAACCAAGGACGGCTCGCAATCCTACTCAGCTCAGCCCCCGAAGAGCATAAAGCGTGGGATAAAGCGTGCCTACGCCATGACCTCACTTTCGAACAAGAATACAGGACTCGACAAGAAATCCTAGATTTCCTCAACTCAGAAGCGACTGATAGTAACGAACTACTATCAAAAGTAAGCCACATCGTAGGACATCCCGCAGTAGCTCGCGACCTCGTAAGCGCATTTAAACAACGTGGCACGGCAGCTCAACGATGGAAAGAAATAGACTCGGAAAACCTACTCTGACCATTCAGCTCACTGACTGAATGTTTCACAGAAAGAGCATCAAGTGTTGAACTAGTACTCAACGTTTGATGCTTTTGTCTTTCTGTTTTCTCATATGAGGGCGCTCCACTGGTGTGTGCATCGCTGGAGGGCCTGAAACGTGGTATTACGAACCTGATCAGCCCTTCTATTTGGCAGATTCAACAGCAGAATCATGTATTAGGATGGAGATTTCCATTTTGCAGGGTGGAAAGTACGGAATCCGCTTTTACCCTAGCCATTGGCCTCAACAAGATGGTGGTGAAGTGCCCCGGTTTTGTTCCTAGGCATGTGCCTTGTTTTCCATTATCCCGTGGTCTGGGTTATGTTCCCAAAACTTGGTCTCCACCTCGGTCGGCGTACAGTAGCCCAGGCTCTGATGAAGCCGTGACTCGTTCCACCACGTCACCCACTCGAAGGTTGCGATTTCCACGTCGACAACATCGTTCCATGTGCGGGTATGGATGAGCTCGTTTTGTAGGAACCGTTGACGTTCTCAGCCAGCGCATTGTCATAAGAATCACCAACAGTGCCGGTCGACGCAATAACTCCATACTCAGCAAGGCGTTCGTTATAGGCAATGCTGACGTATTGAGATCCATGGTCTGCATGGTGAACCAAGCCCGTTGTTTCCTTCGCACATACAATCGCTTGGTTAAGCGCCTGCAGCGGCAAGACTTCAGTTCGCATCGAATCAGACAACGCCCACCCAACGATTCTGCGGGAGTACACGTCGGTGACAAAAGCGGTGTACACGAATCCTTTCCTGGTACGTACATACGTAATGTCAGCCACCCACAACCTGTTCGGCCCAGGGGCCTTGAACTCACGATTCACCAGATCAAGGCGAGTGTCCGGTCACTTAGATCTACGAGTAGTCACAGGTGACCGACCCTTACCTTTGCCACTGACTCCAGCAAGGCGCATTAGGCGAGCAGTGTGCTCACGTCCAATGTCGATTCCTTCGCGGCGCAGCGCGTGCCACATCTGACGGATGCCGTACACGCCGTAATTATCAGCATGAACCTCGCGAATGTGTTCTGCAAGAACAGCATCACGAAGCCTGCGGGCGCTGGGTCCACGAGCTCTTGATTGGCGATACCCGCGCGAGGTGATAAAACCGCCCTCACGATTGATTCGCAACGTCGAACAAATGAACTCGATCGAGAAACGATCACGATACTCATCAATGAACCGGATCATTTCCGACGTTGTGGGTCGAGTTCGGATGCGAAAAAGCCGAGGCAGCTTTCAATAACTCGTTAGTATCCCGCAGCTCCTGAACTTCACGGCGGAGTCTGACAACTTCAACAGCCAAATCCTCGGACATCGGTTCGGCAACACGTCCCTCGCGGCGGGCAGCCTGTGTCCACAGCCGGGCCGTGTGCCATGAGACGCCTAGCTTCGGCGCCACTGCCTGGTACGCGGCCTGCATCGACATGTTCTCCGCCAAGATGCGGTCCTCAACGAGGCGGACGACACGGTCTTTCGCATCCTGATCAAATTTTCTTGGCATGTTCCAGATTTTCCCATCTACTCAAACGGAACAAAACCTGGGCCACTTCACTCGCTTTAGAGCGGCCATTCGGTGCGGACAAAGCTTGGCGCCGTGTGCGGCGAGGCAACATGGGGGATTGCATCTTCATTCCATTCGATGCGGAGGGCGAAGCCATCGCCGTTTCGGTACTTCAGGCGAATCACCGCTAGGTCAAACTTCTGCCCGTAGGACTGGTCCTCAACGAGCGCAACCGCCGTTTGTTCCACAGCGGATCGTGCAATTGGGGCGACATGGTACGTGCCGTCTTGCCAACAGAAGAGTGCGTCAACTTGGCGGAGCTGGATACCGTCGGCGGTGTTGCGAACCAGGAAATTGATGGCGAAGCCATCCCACGGTGAAGAAATGGTGTGGTTAAACACCTGGATATCGTTGTCGATCTGATCGATGAGTTTCTTCACCACGGCTTCGCTATCAGCACCGGTGCCGTTGCCGAAGGCCTCGGTGGGAGCTGCGTGATCGAGGATTGGATAGGAGCGTGCACCTGTTTGCGCGTTCTTTTCGCACCGCGCTTTTAGGTCCTGCGCAGTGGGTACAAGGTCGTCAAGGCTACTCGGCAGTTGGTAGTTGTCGAAGTAGTCTTTGCGGTCATAGCAAAAGCTGTCCAGAGCGCGGTCATAGCGGACTGCCAGAACAGTGGAAAGGATGTTCCTCGCCATTTCAGTATTTCTTGCCTCGAATGGCCGATGCATTTCGCCCGCGAAATTCGGTGGGAAGAGATTGCGCAGCAGGTTGCCGTGGGTGAGTTGTTCCGCCTGATCGTAGTTGACGCTTCTATCGAAGGGCTGAGAGCCTTTGATTTCTGCCACATTGGCTGCGGTGAACCCTTGGTCACGCTGCCAAATGATGAAGAAGGTGAGGGACTCGACGCCTTGTGCTTCCAGGCTTTTATCCCTGTGGAACGAGAGGCGTACAGCGTGCTCGAACCGTTCCGTCGGTGTTCCGAAGGCGGGCTCATAGTGGGATTGTGACATGTGAGCCAAGTTATGGTTTGGTGGATTGCGGCGTGAATCAAACGGGGTGTATCCCCCCGGAAACTTCTTAGATTCCCAGCACGGTCTTCGCGACGAGGTAGTAGATTTAGTCCGATCGGTGCGGTGGCCGTTCCCCTCGCCGGCTTGGTGCTGGCCTACGTTGCGGGGTGGAAATCCGCGCGTGATACGGATACGTGGTGGTCGAAAGCTGGAGACTATTTCGATGGGGAGAATTACGGGCGCAACAAATGATGGGTTTCAAGCGGTAATTGTGAGCTAAATTCGCGGGTTACGCCGGTAACGGGGTCGGTGAAGGAAATGTGCGTGGCCGTTAGGTGCATGGGAACTCGCATGTCTTCGGCTTCTGCGGGGAATATTACGGGGTAGATGGGGTCCCCAATAATGGGAATTCCTGCCTGAAGCATGTGGAGGCGCAACTGGTGGGTCTTTCCGGTGTGAGGTTTGAGAGTGTACTTCGCAAGGTCCGGAAGTGGGCCGTGAAGGGCTTCGTAGGGGGCCTTGTCCACGGGAGCAACGTCGGCTACTTCGGTGATGGCGTTGACTTCACCGTCGACGATGCGCCCTTGGAGTTCGCCCGGGGTCTTCTCCATGCGGGAGTGCCAGAGGGTGCCGGGGGAGACGTCGGCAAGCGGGGCGATGGCTTCATAGGTCTTGTTCACGCGGCGCTCAGCAAACAACGTTTGGTACGCGCCCCGAACGGAGCGGTCCTTGGTGAAGACGAGGATTCCTGAGGTAAGGCGGTCGAGGCGGTGCGCGGGGGAGAGTTCGTTGTTGCCGGTGCTGCGGCGTAGGCGCACGGTCGCAGTCTCTGTGATGTGCCGGGCCCGCGGCATCGTGGCCATGAAGGGTGGCTTATCCACGACCAGAAGGTGTTCGTCTTCAAAGAGAATTGGTATGTCGTAAGGAACAGGGACCTCTGGCGCAGGGATGCGATAGAAATACACCACGGCATTAGTGTCCAGGATACTGTCAGGGCTAAGGGCCGTACCGCTTTGAGCCACAACCTTGTTCGCGTCGAAGCGGGCCTGCAAGGCTTGCTCGTTGTCGTCGGGGTGGCGATGACGCTGCGTGCTGATGAGATTGTGTACGAAGTTCCATGCGCTAATTGGTCCTTCAGATACTCGAGCCTGGGTGGGGTTTAGACCATCACGGATAGGAAGTGGGGTTGCGCCACGCCTTTTTTGGACTATTCTTTCTCCCATGGATTTCAACTCTATTCTCGCGCCCGTCATTGACTTCTTTTCCAATGGTATCGGTGCGGTCATTCGTGACATTGCGGTGACCCTGTACAACGTTCTCTTCCCCGCCAATGCGGATGCTGCTACCACCCCACAGGCCGGCCTATAGGTATTAGACTGGAGGTGTAAGCACGTCGAAAGGATAAGGTCATGGCCAAGGAAGACATTGTCGTCGTAGCCGTTGATGGTTCGGAAGCGTCGAAGAACGCCGTCCGTTGGGCTGCTAACACTGCAATGAAGCGCGGGATTCCACTTCGTATCGCATCGAGCTACACGATGCCGCAGTTCCTCTACGCCGAGGGCATGGTTCCGCCGAAGGAGCTTTTCGACGACCTCCAGGCAGAAACCCTCGAGAAAATTGAGGCTGCCCGCGCTGAAGCCCACAAGGTGGCGCCGGAGCTGAAGATCGGCCACACTGTGGCTGAGGGTTCCCCGATTGACATGCTGCTGGAGATGTCCAAGGACGTCACCATGATTGTTATGGGCTCCCGCGGTATGGGTGGCCTGTCCGGCATGGTCATGGGTTCTGTCTCCGCATCCGTGGTCTCCCACGCGTCCTGCCCCGTCGTGGTTGTGCGCGAGGACAACCACGTCACTGATTCCACCAAGTACGGACCGGTAGTCGTTGGCGTGGATGGCTCTGAGGTGTCCCAGAAGGCTACGGACTACGCCTTCAAGGAGGCTGATGCCCGCGGCGCTGAACTCATCGCCGTACACACCTGGATGGATATGCAGGTCCAGGCCTCCCTCGCTGGGTTGTCCGCGGCCCAGGCTGAGTGGGCAGAGGTGGAGAAGGAACAGGCAGAGCTGCTTACTGAACGCCTCGCTGATCTTCAGAAGGAGTACCCGGATGTGCCGGTCAAGAAGGTTATCGCCCGTGACCGCCCGGTCCGTGCGCTGACGGATGCCTCCGAAGGTGCGCAGCTACTGGTCGTTGGTTCTCACGGCCGCGGTGGTTTCAAGGGCATGCTCCTTGGTTCCACCTCCCGTGCGCTCCTGCAGTCGGCTCCGTGCCCGATGATGGTGGTTCGCCCAGATTCTGAGTAACCGTTCTATTACTTCGCAATAACGATTCGGCTGCAGTAGCCTCTGAATGCGCTGCAGCCGGATCGTTTCGTGGTTTTGTGCGTACACTCGTGCACGTACGCATCAATTTATGAGTAACGAGGAGTAGTACATTATGGGACTTGGTCTCGGTTTCTTTAGTTCGATCATCGTCGGTATCATCGCCGGCTGGCTCGCAGAGAAGATTATGAAGCGCGATCAGGGTCTGTTTACCAACCTCATCGTCGGTGTTATCGGCGGTGTTATCGGCGGTGGCCTGCTAGCCCTCTTCAACAAGAACGTGGGCGATAGCTGGTTCCTTATGATCATTACCGCCACGGTCGGCGCATGTATCTTGCTGTGGATCGTGGGCGCAATAACTGGCCGCAAGAAGTAAAATTTCACATACATACCGGTTTGTCTATATTGTGTAGATGAACCGGTTTTGTCATGTGAGGAGAAGAAATGGCCGAAAAGAAGTCGCGGCGCAATCGCCCGAGCCCGCGCAGCCGACTGCTCGAATCAGCGACGCGCCTCTTTACCACTGAGGGTATTCGCGTCATCGGCATCGACCGTATCCTGCGCGAGGCCGACGTAGCCAAGGCCTCGCTGTACTCGCTTTTCGGCTCGAAGGATGCCCTCGTCATTGCCTATGTTGAGGCGCTTGATGAGCAGTATCGTGCCGATTGGCAGGAACGTACCGAGGACGCTACCGATGCAGAAAGCAAGATCCTCGCCTTCTTCGATAAAGCCATTGAGGAACAGCCCACCATCGAGTACCGCGGCTCGCACTTCCTCAATGCGGCGGGCGAGTATCCGCGCCCAGAGACAGATGCCGAGAGGGGCATCGTGGCTGCCTGTGTAGAGCACCGCACCTGGATGCATTCCACCATTACAGCCCTGCTCAACGCCAAGAATGGCTACCCTTCAGGGGAACAGGCCAGCCAGCTCCTCATCTTCTTGGATGGCGGTCTTGCCGGCGCGCGGTTGACCCGCGAATCGGCGCCGCTGGTCACCGCGAAGCAGCTGGCTATTCAGCTGTTGTCGGCCCCTCCTGCTGATTATTCGATTTAACGATCTTCCTTGCCTCAGCAAGGAGTGCTGAGTGGCGCTTCCGGGAAGCCTCGTATTCTTCCTTCTGCTCCGGATTGGCCTTGAATTGGGCCTTCAGGGCCTTCTTGTTTTTCTGGTTTTCCTTCGCTCGCCAGCGCTGAATGCTCGCGCGGCGCTGCTCATGAACGGCCTCCGGAAGCGGATAGCGTCTGCGCAAGATCAACTCATAGACGATGGTCTGCACTAGCGAGAAGAGGTAGGAACAGCCCCAGTAGAAAATGATGGTCACGGGGATAGGTCCGTGCCAGGCTACATTCCACAGCATCCAGGGGATGAGCACTACCATGACCGCCATGAACCAGAGCAGTCGGCGTGGAATCTTCTGATCAAACTGCGTGGTGAGGAAGCCGCGGTAGAGCATGATGAGGGTGTTCAAAGACGTAAACACGAGCGCAGCCACGAGCATGGGCAGAACCAGATCACGGTGCTCGCGGGCGAAATCCGTGAGGGGGACGCCGAAGACGGTGGAGGTGCGGAAGGAGGAGACGTCGGCAAGCGTCAGCATCCCCACCGCTTCATGGGCAGAACCGGAGACCCGAAGAACCACCTGGTAAAGGCCAATAAACGCGGGAACAATGATGAAGGACGGGAAACAGCCGAGCATTGGGTTGTGCTTGTAGCGCTTCTTCAACTCTCGCTGCTGAGTGAGGAGTGCGACGGCCTCATCGACCTCAGTGATGTGGCGCAGCTGGGCATTGAGTTCCGTCATCTCCGGGCGCATGAGCGCAGCGATGCGGCCCTGCTTGACTGACTGCCAGTTCAGTGGGGCAATGATGCCGCGTACTGTCAGCACAAGGAAGACGATGGTGAGGATCCATGCCATCGAACCGTCAAGGAATGAGCTAAACAGCAGATGCCACAGCTTCATGATCCCGGAGACGGGGTACATGAAAATCTCGAGCATCGTGGACTCCTCTCCGTCCTCTGAGTGGGGTACTTATACGGTACAGGGGCTAGGGTAGAGAACATGCCACAGCCCACTTCGCGACGAAGAACAACGGTGAGCACCGTCGTTGGGGAGCTCATGTTGACAGCCGGCGTGCTGCTCTTGCTCTTCGCGTTCTATGAGTCCTATTGGACCAATATCGCATCCGGCCACCTGCAGGAGGAAGCCAACGAAACCCTGCAGGAGGAGTGGCACAACCCGCGTGGACAGGGCCAGGCACCGAAGCTGGGTGAGGCCTTTGCGCGCCTCTATATCCCGGCGTTTGGTTCTGACTTCGCTTTTGCGGTGCTGGAAGGCACGAATGAAGATGACCTGCTGCGCGGTCCCGGACGGTATACGGATACGCAGATGCCCGGTGAGCTGGGGAATTTCGCCGTCGCGGGGCATCGCGTGGGCAAAGGCGCGCCGTTTAATGACCTGGATAACCTGCAGACCTGCGATGCCATTGTGATTGAGACCTCGACGGAGTGGATTACCTACCGCGTGCTGCCCAGTGACGGAGCCCCAGCCGAGTGTCTCACGCCTGAGCAGCGAGAAAAGCCAGAGTACCGGCAGATTCAGGGACGCCACATTACGCTTCCGGGTGATGTCAGCGTGTTGGATCCGATACCGGGCACCCCGCCGGACGCGGGCATTGAGGCCAGTGAGGGGCTGCTCACGCTCACCACATGCCACCCGCAATTTTCCAATGCGGAGCGCATGATTATCCATGCCATGGAGACAGAACGGGAAGAGAAAACCCCCGACTCTCACGAGAATGACCGCCCCGCCGTCTTGGAGGAGAACTAATGTATCGCGCTCTCTGGAACCTTTTGCCCGGCCCCACTGTGGTAAAAGCTGTCCTGGCGGTGGCCCTCATCGTCGCCGTGTTCTTCCTGCTCATGGAGGTCGTGTTCCCGTGGGTATCGACCCTGATGCCCTACAACGACGTCGCCGTGTAGCAGCGCTGGGCGCTTTAGAGCCCAAGGTGTGCAATAGTCTCCTGCGCAATGAGCTGCGGCTTCAGGGTTTGTAACTGGTTTGACCACACGAGCACCGCGTGGGTGTCCTTCTGCACGGCGAAGACGGAGTGATCCTCAAAAACTCCACGCCCGCCTGACCAGCCGTCGAATTCCGCCAGCTCGGTGTCGTTGATGGGGGCGGCGGCATCGACAACCGCGCGCGCCTCCTCCACGCTGGGCATCTCCCGCACGATGACGGTGGCCTGCGGCTCCTCCGGGTAGGACCAGAATACGCAGGCAGGGGTGCTAAAGCGCTTGTCGACGCCCCACCGGGTCATCCTCTGCCCATTCGTATCTGCGACCCACTGGGTATCCAGGTAAGGGCAGTCTTCCCAGTCGGTGACCTCAGCGGAGGCGTCGATGGGCAGTCCATCGCCGCCGGCAGCAGGGCTTTCCGGAGAGTCGGCGAGGGAACCGTCCGTAATGGGGGCGCTGTCGTGGGTGTCGTTCGGTGTGGGGTCTGCGGGCTGACCGGAGTCGGTGCAGCCGGTGCTAACCAAGCCGATACCGATCAGACAGGCAGCAAGAGAGGGAAGTAGGCTGTGGCGCATGACCTCCACACTAGACCAGCGTTCGGTTGACTCGGATGCACTGCGCAACGGTATCCACATCCTGACCGCGACGCTTCTGGTGGTGGCTATCTTCACCACGGTGCGCCTGCCCTTGTGGCAGGGTGTGCTCAACCTGCTGCTGCTCGTGTCCTTCGCGGTGGTCTACTTCGGTGGATCTGCTTACGTCGAGTCGTTGCCTCGCATCGCGCAATATGGCTGGTTGGCCATCCTTTCGGTGCTGTGGCTTGCGGATATGGCGGTGGCCCCGGCGGCCATCTACCTCGTCTTTTCTTTGTATTTTGTGTATCTCTACGTGTTGGAGATGATTCCCGGCATTATCTGCGTGCTCGTTGCCACGGTGGTGACCATCGTTGTGCAGATTCCCGGCGGGCTGACTTTTGGCGGCATTATGGGGCCGGCAGTCTCAGCTTTGGTGACTATCGCTATCACCTATGCTTTCTCTGCCTTGAGCAGAATGAACCGCGAACTTATGGAAACCCGCTCGCAGTTAGTGGAGTCCGAACGCGAGGCTGGCATGACCGCCGAACGCCAGCGCATCGCGCACGAAATCCACGACACCCTGGCCCAGGGCTTGTCCTCGATTCAAATGCTGCTCCATGCTGCTGACCGTGACCTCGCGACGGAGAATATCCCCAAGGCTCAAGAACGCATTGAGCTGGCGCGGCGCACCGCAGCGGATAACCTCCATGAAGCCCGCGCCATGATTGCGGCACTGCAGCCGGCCGCACTGTCCGAAACGTCCCTCGGGGCAGCGCTGACCCGCATGGCGGATAATTTCGCGGCCACCGGGGGCGTGGACGTTTCAGTGGATGTGGAAGGCGAAGCGCAGCAGCTGCCTATGAAGGTGGAGGCGGCGTTGTTGAGGATTGCGCAGGGCGCGGTGGGCAACGTCGTCAAGCATGCTCACGCCTCCAAGGCCCGAGTGACCGTCACGTATGCGCCGGACGAGGTGCGCGTGGACGTGGTGGATAACGGCCAGGGCTTTGATGTGGAGGCCGTGGAGAATAAACCCGCCGGACTAGGCCATATTGGGCTCGCGGCCATGCGTCGGCGTGCGGAAGAGCTCGGGGGCGAGGTCGTGATTGAATCCACACCAGGCGCGGGTGCGGCGGTCTCAGTTAGTGTGCCCTTAAATAACGATGTAGATTAAGAATTTGTCCACACCGTACCAATGAGGAGGAAGCCCGTGATTAGGGTCTTGCTTGCCGATGACCACGAGATCGTGCGCCTGGGTCTACGCTCGGTGCTCGAGGGCGCCGAGGACATCGAGGTAGTAGGTGAGGTCGCCACGGCTGAAGCCGCGGTATCTGCCGCCCAAGCAGGCGGAATCGACGTCCTCCTCATGGACCTGCGCTTTGGTGCCGGCATTGAAGGCACCCGCGTGATGAGCGGTGCGGAAGCCACCGCCGCTATCCGCTTCTCCATGGACAATCCCCCCAAAGTCCTTGTGGTCACCAACTATGATACCGATGCGGATATTCTCGGTGCCATCGAATCAGGTGCGGTCGGCTACTTGCTGAAAGACGCTCCGCCGGCCGAGCTGCTCGCCGCGGTGCGGTCCGCTGCCGAGGGTGACTCGGCACTGTCCCCCATCGTGGCCGACAAGCTGATGACCCGCGTGCGCACCCCGCGTACGTCGCTTACCCCACGCGAGCTGGAGGTTCTCAAGCTGGTGGCTGCAGGTTCTTCCAACCGTGAAATTGGCGTGGAGCTTATGCTCTCAGAAGCCACGGTGAAGTCCCACCTTGTTCATATCTACGACAAGCTGGGCGTGCGCTCGCGCACCTCTGCCGTGGCAGCTGCCCGCGAGCAGGGAGTCCTTTAAAGGTTGTTGGCGTCGCGGTAGGCCAAAATAACGTCGTTGCGGATCTTGCCGCGCTCAGCTACCTCGTAGCCGTGCTTGGCTGCCCATTCGCGGACATCAGCGGGTTTGTAGCTGCGGGTTTCCTTCTTGATGGGGTGGCGAGCAGCCTTCACAAAAGGTTCCATTGCGGCGTGAAACTTCTCTGCATTCTCCTTGGAAACATCCAGGAGATAATCCTTCCCGTCAACGCTAAAACGGATGACGGTAAGTTCTTCTTCAGTAAGCGGGCTATTGTCAAGGTCATCAAAGAACTGCGTTACTTCTCGGCGTGCCATGATTCTCCATACGGTAGGGTTATGCTCTTCCAGCCCTGTGCGCTGGGCAGGAAGGCGATTCGTAAAAGAAGCTATCTTTTGAGGGGCGGCTTTAGGCGCTGTTTATCCTCGTCTTCGACTATATAGGAGAAATAGATTTATCTACACTGCAGAACACGAAAAAATAAGCGGAGAGTGACGAAAAACGGGCGATATTCCTTACTGGATACTTCGCGTGACATTTGAGAAATCGATGTCGGAAATGATTCTCTTTTTAAATCCGCTTTTAAAAGGTCTAGAGCGAGGCGGTGCACGGCGCCGAAAACATGAGAACCGCGACCTCTCACAGGTCGCGGCACAGGAACGCTGGGTGGATTAAGCGCGCAGCTTGGCCTGGATGTCGGCGTTAATGGAGTCAATCTCACCGGAGATGGAGCGGTGCGCGCGCTGACGCTGCTGCTCGGTCATGTACTCGGCGTTCTCGATAGCGGCGTCTAGCTCATTGAGGCGCTCCTTGACGTCACGCTTGAAGCCGACCGGCACGTTGGCGTCCTTCAGGGAGTTGCGAATGCCGGCGGTGCGGGCCTTGAGTGGTGCGCCGTGGCCAGCAAAGGACGCGAGCTGGTCAGCGGAGACGCCTGCCTTCTTAGCGCGATTCTTTTCTACCTCACGCTGCGCGGCGGTAATACCGCGGTAAATCAGCGGCAGCAGCAGCGGGGCTGCGGTGCGCAGGGCGCCGGCGTAACGCTTGACGTTGTTCTTATTAAAACGGCCTTCCTTGATGCGCTCGAGTTCCTTCTGCGCCATCTTGTACTCGTGCTTGCGGCGCTTCTTCAGACCCTTCTCCTCGGACTTGATGAGGGCCTTCTCCTGCTTGGCCAGTAGCTTCTGCTGACGGTGCCGTGCCTTATCTGCTGCCTTGACCTCGGCCTTTGCGCGGGTCTTGGCGGCCTTGATCTCGGCGCGGGCTTCGCGGCGGGCCTTGCGGATCTTCTTGATCAAGCTCATTGAAACGTCCTTTATTTTTTATCGGTAGGGTCTCGCTACAACTTTAGCAAGGTGGTCTACTAAGCTCACCTGGTGTGAAAGATGTGCTCGTCGCCACGGACCTCGTGGGCTGCCGCTATCGCCTCGTGCAGCGCCGCGCACATCCAGATATCCCGCGCACCCCGACGGGCCAGGCCCGCGCGGAGCGCCATGCCGCAGCCATTGAGGCCGCCCTAGCCCTCGTTCCCCGCAAAGGTCCCGGCAGCTTTCGGCGCATCGACCTTGAAGGCACCGACTTTGAACGCGCTATGGCCACGCTGGAGGCCCTGGCGTACGGCTATACCCACATCACCAACGCGGTGTTTTCTACCAACGAGTGGATGGTCCGCGTGGAACTCCTTATCCGTGAGGGCGAGAGCTACACCCCAGTCATCGTCTCCGATCATCGTGTCGCCCGTCCGAATGAAAAATCGCGCGCCGTGGTCGTGCCCACGCATCGCCTGGGGCTAAGCGAGCCTTTGCCGGCGAAGTATAAAATTAAGCACCATGCCGTCGACGGCTACCGCCTTGCCCTCGCCGCGCGCGGCCTGGAAGAGGTGGGCCTCAATTCTGGGCGCGGGGCGACGATTGGTCAGGATCGAACCCAGGCTTTTGTGACCGACACCTCGCGTTATCCCATCGATGCTGCACTTGCCCAGCCTCTCCCGGACAGCCCGCGCCGCGTCAAAGAGTGCGCGTCGTGTCGCTTCTGGCATCTGTGCGAGCCCCAGCTTGAGGCTCGCGATGACATCTCCCTCTTCCTCCCGGGCGACCGCGCGAACCCCTACCGCGAGCGGGGGATTGAGACGGTGCAGGCGCTTATCGACGCCTCCCTCGGCGCCCCCTCCACCCTCGCCGCCGCCTGGCGCGAAGGTATTCCGTTGCTGCGCCGTAGCCAGGTCAGCGTTCCCCGCGCCGACGTCGAAGTGGATGTCGATATGGAGGCGTACCTCGACCAAGGCGCCTACCTCTGGGGCGCGCGGCTGAATGGCGACTACATTCCTTTCGCCACGTGGGAGCCGTTGGGTGGCCGCGCCGAGGCGGAGAATTTCGCCGAGTTCTGGGAGTGGCTGATGAACCTGCGGGCCCAGGCGCACCAAGCGGGTAAGACGTTTGCCGCGTACTGTTACTCTGCCCACGGCGAAAACCACTGGATGCGGCGCTCCGCCGAGCGCTTTCACCGTCCTGCTCTACAGGAAGTGGAGGAGTTTATTTCCTCTGAGGAGTGGGTCGACATGTTTGTCCACGTCAAACGCAGCTTCGCCGGTACGTCGGGCTTGAGTCTCAAGACCGTCGCACCCGTCGCGGGTTTTGAATGGCCGGAGGACTTCGACGGTGAGGAGTCCGTCAATGCTCGCCGCGCCGCACTGGCCGGCGACGTTACCGCCCGCGAGCAGATCTTGCGCTATAACGCTGGTGATGTCACCGCTACTCACGTGGTCCGCGAATGGATGACTGCCGGCGCGCCGGGCATCCCGCCGCTGGACCCCTAAACGCGCCGTCTCTCAGGTTTGAGGTCGAAGGAGCTAGATAAAGAAGCTCAGGGCTCCGACAAGGACGAGGATCGCGAGGGCAATCACCGCTTGGTTCCAGTCCGTGGTGGTCTCTGGTGCCGGGCCCTCGGCCTTCTTCTGGAGCACTGCCTTCTGGGCCTTGACTGCGCGGGTGGTGAGGACGGGGAAGAGCGCCATGGAGCCGAGGCTCAGCAGAGAAGCGAGGACCATAGTGATAGAGCTGGACGTGGCCAGCCACAATGCCAGGCCACCGTTGATGAAGACGGAGCGCCCAATCCCCCAGCGGTTGTATTCGCGCAGGCCAGCCCGCACCGCGGAAGGGCCGCCGCCCATGGTTGTGGGCATGAGGTAGCTCATGACGCCGGTGAGCAGTTGGGCGGCAAAGCCGACGACGAGCGCGAGCATGGGAATCTTCGGCTCGTCGCTCAAGAAGTGCTGCGCGGTGTAGTAGGTTAGGCCGCCAACCAGCCAGAAAGCCGAGAAAAGGGCGGAGAGTGCAGGGAAGGTGATGCGCCCGCGGGGATCCTCGGCCACGGTGAGCACATTGACCAGCCAGCCTTGTAGGCTCGCCAACCAGCCCACGCAGTAGACGATAAGACCCACTTCAGGGACGTTCCACGCGGAACCGATGAGGGTGGCCAGCACGCCGAGGCCCAGCAGCGTGAAGCTGAGGCGCATGCGTGGGTTGACGCCCTTGGTCCGCCAGATGGAAGGGAACAAGATAGTAAGTGACCCTGCCGCGGCAAGGCCCACGAAGCCACCCACATTGGCGGCTACGTGTGCGATGAGCAGGCGCGGATGCGCAGGGAATACCGCAAGAAGCGCGCCGAGGGCCGCGCCCACGGCGAGGAAGGCCGCCGAGGCCACGTAGGCGGCGACGACCGGCCGGAAGCGTTTCGATTCCGCCTGTCGCCACAGGCCGAAGAGCACCGCGCCGTGCCAGAGCACCGCGGCAGCAACGAAGGTAGCGCCCACCTGCGTCAGAATCCAGTGAGGCTCCCATGCCTCAATGAGCAGCTGACCAATCAGCACGCAGATGACGCCGACGTTGAGCAGATAGATGCGCGCGAGCTGCTGCGGCCGCGCGGAATCAGGGAGCTTGAGCTGCACAAACTTCTCGGTGAGGTGCTGGGACCACACCACGATGCTGTTGGTGAGGATACCCAGCGTAAAGAGGTGGATGAGCACCCAGCGGTAATTAGGTATAAGAATGTGGGAGACACCGGCGAGGAGGAAGACCATCATCCAGATGCTGACTGGGCGGGAGGCTTTCCTATGCCATGTACGTGTTGACCACTTGTCCATAAAACACGATTTTATCCGGTTTTTCTCACAACCCAACTCATGCCCGCAATACCCACGGCCAGCAAGGCGTAGGTGGCGATGAAACCGGGCCAGGGGAGAGCGTCGAAAAGCATGCCAGACAGCGCACCCAGGACGGAACTGCCCAGGTAATAGAAGAAGACATACAGGCTCGAAGCCTCTGCGCGGTCATGCGTTGCGATGTGGCCTACCCAGCCCGAAGCCGTCGAATGCGCGGCGAAGAAACCAATAGTGAGCAGGACGATTCCAAGCAAGGTAGGGATAAGGGATCCCGCGCACAGCGCGATGCCCACGGCAAACAACGCACAGGACAGCAGCAACGTGTTGGCATGGCCTACCTGCGTGACGAGCCGGCCCGCGCGGGCTGAGGACCATGTGCCCGTGAGATAGAAGAGGAAAACCAAGCCAGCCAGACCGGGCGAGAGGTGGAAATGGTGGATAAGCCTGAATCCTAAGAAGTTATAGAGGGAAACGAAGGTGCCCATGGCCACGAAGGCCACGATGAACAGCGGGATGAGGCGGGTATCGCGCCCGTGGCGGAAGATGGCGCTGAGCTCTGAGCGGAAGTGAGTTTCCTTCGGAGTGAAATTCTGCTGGTAGGGCAGCAGGATTGCCGCAATGATGGCCAGGATGAGAGTGACCAAGCTGGAGCCGAACAGCGCCCAGCGCCAGGAGGTGAGCTCGAGCAAGCCAGTGGGGATGAGGCGGCCGGTTAGGCCACCAATGGTGGTGCCGGCAATGTAGAGGCCCATGGCTCGGGCAACGTAGTTGGATTCTAGTTCCTCCGAAATCCAGGCCATGGCGGTGGCGGGCGCGCCGGCAATAACGGCGCCCTGAAGCGCGCGGGTAGCAATGAGGATCTCCGGATTCGGAGCAAGTGGTACGAGCATGCCGATGAGTGTGGCGGCAATCGTGGAGACAAGCAGGAGCTTTCCGCGCCCAATGCGCTCGGAAATGATGGAGACCGGGATGACGCAGACGGCCAGCGCGCCGGTCGCGGCGGAAATAGTTATGGCGGCCTCAGTGGAGGACATGCCCATGTCCTCGACCAGCGTGGGCAGCATGGCTTGGGTGGGGTAAAGGCAGGAAAAAATCGCCAAGCCCACGAAGAGCATGGCGATGGTGGCGCGCCGGGTTCTCGTCATGCCTTTAAGCATGGCCTGCCCGCGGTTATGTGTAAAATGTTCAGAAATGACATAAACCATGCGAGGTGTGCATGAACCTGGAGGATGTACGCGGTGTCGTCGCCGTGGCCGACCACGGACTGGTGGGAGCGGCGGCGGATTCGCTTGGGCTTTCCCAGCCCGCCTTGACCCGCCGCGTACAGCGCATAGAGGCCGACATCGGCGCGAGCTTATTCCAACGAAGTGGCCGGCGCTTGCGGCTCAACTCGCGTGGCCGCGTTTTCGTCGAACAAGCTCGCCGCATGCTCACCGCCGAAACTGCGGCACGCGATGCCGTGGCGCGCCTCATGGATCCAGAGCGCGGTACGGTGCGGCTCGACTTTATGCACTCGCTGGGCACCTGGATGGTCCCGGAGCTGCTCAAGGCCTATCGCGCTGAGCATCCCCACGTGGATATTCGCCTGCACCAGGGAGCTGCGCGCGTGCTGGTGGACCGTGTGCGCGCAGGCGAATCGGACTTGGCCCTGGTAGGTCCGCGCCCAGACCCCGACGCTGCGGTGGGCTGGCACCAGCTCAAACTGCAGCGCCTTGGCCTAGCGGTGCCGGAGGGCCACTGGGCGGCGGGCCGAGACAACGTGCGCCTCGAAGATTTTGCTGATGAGCCCTTCATCGGCATGTTGCCGGGGTACGGAACGCGCATGCTTCTCGATGACCTCGCGGCCCACGCCGGGTTTAGCCCGCGCCTCGTCTTCGAGTCGATGGAGCTCACAACCGTCGCGGGGCTCGTCGCGGCTGGGCTCGGCTCGGCGCTGCTGCCGCTGGATGATCCGTACCTGCAGACCAGCAACCTCATCCCGCTACAGCCCGCGGCCTACCGTGAGCTCGGCCTCGTGTGGCGCATCGGCGATGAGGCACCACCCGTGGAACGCTTCAAAGACTTTGTGGTAGGGAATCCGCCAGTGCAGTTAGCGCCTCCGGCGTAGACACTTCGTGTGGCAGCCAAGGGATTTCCACGATTGGCTGACCAGGCAACGCCTGTGCCAAGAGTGCGAGAGCCTCGTCCTCGGAGGCGCGGCGCTGTGCCAAGAACGCATCCTGGCTTTCCGGCGTGCGGCGGTTGACCACGAGCCCGCCTACATGTACTCCGTTGGCGGTGAGCTCTTCGAAGAACTCGGTTGTTTCCAGCACCGGGGTGCGGTCGGCGGTGAGGACGAGATAGAAGGAGGTCACCGAGGCGCTCGTCAGTGTTGTGCGCAGGTGCTCAAAGCGGCGGCGGCGCTTCAACAGCGTGGAGCGAATCTCCTGGTTACGGCGATCGACCGGGTCCATGGAGCTGGCGGATACCGACTTCTCCGCCGAGGTCATCCCCCTCACCACGGCACCAAACTTATCGGACTTCTCGCGCCGCGCCAGCAGCCCATCGGTATAGGCCGCCATGATGTCCGGTAGCGCCATGAGCCGCGAGGTATGCCCAGATGGCGCGGTATCGAAAACAATGTGATCGTAGTCCGCACGGTCCTCGATGAGCTCCGCGATGCGCTCCAGCATCGCCGCCTCATGCGTGCCAGGTGAGTGCCGGGCAAGGTCTAGGTGCCGATCGACCTCGCGGTGTAGGCGCTCGGGCATGAATCGACGCATCTGCTTGCCGACGTCCCCCAGGTGCTCCTCCGTGGCCCGCGCCGGGTCGATCTCCACGACGGAGAGGTGGGGGCGGACGGTCGTGGGGACGTCGGAAAGCGCGGCGTCCCAAATGTGGCCTAAGTTGTGGGCCGGATCCGTGGACACGAGCAGGACGTTCTTGCCCTCCTGGGCTAGGCGCAGCGCGGTGGCGGTGGCCAGCGTGGTCTTGCCCACGCCACCTTTGCCGCCGAAGAACATGATGGGGGCTAACAGCATGAAATTCCGTTCAACGGTGAGCGCTCCATGCCCTTGCGCGTGTGCCAGGCATGGAAATCCTCGTACATAAGCGGCAGCAACTCCAGGGTGTAATAGCTGGCTGGGTTTGGCACGCCGAGGGCCTCCGACATGACGAGCAGCATGAAGAGGTCATCTTCTTCCTGCTGTGCCTTGGCGAAGGACCGTCGGTAGGGCGCGGAGTAGAACTCGGTAAGTCCGCGCCCAAAGGCCTTGAATTTATCGAGCATTAACCGGTAGTGGAGGCTCGACGTCCTCGTCGTCCCAGGTCACCTGCGGCGCCTTGCGTGCGCGGGAGATGGCGGCGATGGCTTCGCCGATGACCCACACGGCAGCAACGATGATGACGATATCGATGGCCAATAGCAGCCAGTTCTCTGCTTGGAAAAGTGTCTTGAGCTGCAGCACCGCTGCCCACAGGGACATGACCGTGACGAAAACGAGCGGGATGATGACCGGCCACGTCGGGCGGCGCAACTGCGTCAGGATGACCACGATGATGGACAAGGTCAGGCCAGCCATGAGCTGGTTCGTGGTACCGAACAGCGGCCAGATGAGCATGCCGCCGGAACCATCGACACCCGTGGAGAAGGTCAGGCCCAACGCGCAGCCCACGGCGATGATCGTGGCAACGAGGCCGCTGAGCTTCAGGCCCATGAGCTCGGCGGCTTCGGAGACGACCATGCGCTGCAGGCGCACTCCGGAGTCCATCGTGGTGGCGGTGAAGAGAACGGCCATGGTGGCCAAGATAGTGGCGGACAGCGAGGTGGGGATACCCAGGCCCTCATTCAGGAGCGAGCCACCGCCCTGGACGAAGGCGCCAACGCCGCCGGCGTTCCACTCGTTGTAGATGTTCTCCCAGTCAGCGGCGGTCTTGAAACCAGACGTGGTAGCCACGATGGTGCCAAGTGCCAGGAGGCCCTCACCAACGGAACCAAAGTAGCCGACGAAGCGGGCATCTGTTTCCTTGTCCAGCTGCTTCGATGAGGTACCAGAGCTCACCACACCGTGGAAGCCAGAGATAGCACCACAGGCAATGGTGACGAAT
This sequence comes from Corynebacterium sp. FDAARGOS 1242, assembly GCF_016889985.1. Taxonomy (NCBI): domain Bacteria; kingdom Bacillati; phylum Actinomycetota; class Actinomycetes; order Mycobacteriales; family Corynebacteriaceae; genus Corynebacterium; species Corynebacterium sp. FDAARGOS 1242. The sequence goes on from NZ_CP069568.1 coordinate 2,549,288, forward strand.
CGGAGCTAACATTCCTAGAAATCACGCCAGTGATGCGTCACCACATGTGCAGGTGGTGTGAATTATGCCATAGCCTAATTGCGAAGGTGGCATTAATTTCTAAACCTCTATAGGGAAAGATGTGATGGGTGGGGCAGGAGGGGGTGCGCCGTGTGGTCGAAGAAAAAACGACGACACCGCGCCGAGAGCCTCAGAAAGTCCGAGGGTGTCGGCGCGGTGTCGTGCTAGTTGGCCTTAATTAAAGCCGGTGAGCTGCTTACTTGGTAGCGGCAGCGTAACGCTCAGCAACGTCCTCCCAGTTGAAGACGTTCCACACAGCCTTAACGTAGTCAGCCTTCACGTTCTTGTACTGGAGGTAGAAAGCGTGCTCCCACATATCCAGCATGAGCAGCGGGGTGAAGTTCACGGAGATGTTGCCCTGCTGATCAGAGAGCTGCTCAATAACCAGGCGGCCAGCAATGTGGTCGTAGCCCAGAACTGCCCAACCGGAGCCCTGCAGGCCGGTAGCAACAGCGGAGAAGTGAGCCTTGAACTTCTCGAAGGAACCGAAGTCACGGTTAATAGCCTCAGCCAGCTCGCCAGTCGGCTCGCCGCCACCGTTCGGGGAAAGGTTCTTCCAGAAGATGGAGTGGTTGGTGTGGCCACCCAGGTTGAAGGCCAGGTTCTTGGACAGCGCGCGGATAGCGTCAGCGTTAGCCTCGCCGTTGCGCTGCTCCTCCAGAGCCTCGAGCGCTGCGTTAGCGCCAGCAACGTAGCCGGCGTGGTGCTTGGAGTGGTGCAGCTCCATGATCTCAGCGGAGATGTGCGGCTCCAGTGCGTCGTATGCGTAGTCGAGTTCCGGAAGTTCGTAAACAGCCATTGTTACAATCCTTTCTATTGGGTTCGCGGCCCATGGTAGGGGCAGATTGAGAATTTGGCCACAATATTTTCTGCAGGGTGGACACCCTGCAGCGTTGTCCGGGCGCGGACCACCCTGAACAAAAAGTGGCTCCTCCACAGGGCCGAGGGGTATAAGAGGATGCATCGACACGTAAAGGAGAATCCTGCATGTTCCTCTACAAACCAGAGCCCGCGCTCGTTTCGAAGGGCGACGCACTCCCCGGGCGAGCAGAGCCTGTCCTGACCAATCCGCAGCCCCATGCCGTGCTTGGCACGCCGATTACCGGCCCGTGGAAGGAAGGTCAGAAGTCCCTCCTCATTGCTATCGGATGCTTTTGGGGTGCTGAGAAAATGTACTGGGAAACCGAGGGCGTGGAGTCCACCTCCGTGGGCTACGCCGGCGGCGCGACCCCGAACCCCACCTATTACGAAGTCTGCCGCGGCCTGACCAACCATGCAGAGGTTGTCCAAATCACCTATGACCCGGAGCGCATTAGCCTGCGTGACCTCGTGGTCAAGGCGCTTGAGGCCCACGACCCGACCCAGGGATTCCGCCAAGGCAACGACGTGGGCACCCAGTACCGCTCCGCCTTCTATCCAGAGACGGAAGAGGAGCGCGAGGAGATTCAACAGCTGGTGGATTACTATGCCGCCAAGCTTGCCGCAGCCAACTTTGGTGACACCACGACTGAAATCACCCTTCTCCGTGAGACGGACGCAGGCGAGTACTACTTGGCGGAAGACGAACACCAGCAGTACCTGCACAAGGTACCCAACGGTTATTGTCCGCACCACAGCACTGGCGTGAAGTGCGACTAGAGCTGCGCGCGTACCTGCGTCCGGAAGTCAGTCGGTTTGTTGAGCTGGTCGCGCTCGACAAAAGCGCGCATCCGCTCGGCTAGCTCGGGGGTGAGCTGGGCGCGCGTTTGTGAGCCGAGGACGGCATCCCAGTACCAGAAGGTTTCCTCGAAATAGTTGTGGCCGTGACCGCCGGGCACGTTGAGTGAATTGATCTGGTCAAGGGCTACCTGCCAGAAGGTAATAAAGGGGTGCCAGTGGAGGTTCTCGAAAGTATCGGCATACAGCGTCTTCGGGGTAGGTTCGTGAATCCAATTGGGGCGGGCATAGATGAGTGTTTTATCCCACCAGACGATGGGATCGGAGGCATGCTGGCCCACCGCTACGCGCGGGCGCTCCCACGGGCCATAAGGTTCGCCGAACGCGTCGTGCTCCATGTGTTCGGGGACGGCAGCGAAGCGGAGGTGGCGGCCGCCGTCGATAAGCGGCAGGCGCTCTAGGGAGCCGCGCTCACGGTGCAGGCGGCGCATGAAGCTGGTCATGCGGGGTGGTCCAGTGAAGACTGCGCCGTCACAATCGGCGAGGAGGTCCTCGAGGTTCTCGTAGTTTTCAACAATGGCATAGCACCCCAGGGATTCGCCGCTGAGGTAGAACTTGGGGCGATTGTCCTCTGGGAGGAGCTCAAGGCGCTCCCGCACAGCAGTAATGAGCTCGCGGGCAAAGGTGGTTGAAAGGTCCTTGTCCACGAGATAGGAAAACATCGAGGGCAAATAATCGAACTGCAGCGCCACCGTGGCGCAATTTCCGCGCGTGAGGAACTCGTAGCTGCTCACTGAGTAGTTGTTGATCCAGCCCGAACCAGAGGGGAGCTGCACCACGATGGTGTTGCGGTGGAAAGCGCCCGTGCGATCCATCTCCGCCACGGCTTGGCGCGCAGCTGCCTGTGGGCCGCGGCCGCGAATCAGCCCAATGTAGATGCGGATTGGCTCGCGGGCTCGCTCGAAGTGCATGACCTCCCGGATGTCGTTGGCACGCGGGCCGCGGTCAAGGAAAGCCCTGCCCTGTGAGCCAACTGCTGTCCACGGCTCGTGGGACCACGGGCTTCCGGAACGCTCCGGCTCCCACGGCATGGAGGAGCCAGGGTAGACCAACCTGTTGAGCTCCAGTGCGTTGATGGACGCCGAGCTCAGCATCCGGCGCCACACCATCCGGTCACTGAGGACGGCAGCGGCAAAGCCCACCACGCCGCCCGCCAGTGGCCAGGCAATCCACCGGGGAAGCCAACGTTGAACTTGATGGGAAAGCTGCGTGACGGTGAGCTGGGTAGCTTCGCCAAGAATCAAGAGCGCACCATAACCAGCGGTACCTACAAGCATGCCAAGTGCCGCAGTTTGGGGCCCGCGGTCATTGAGCTTACTGACCAACCGGGCCTGCGCCGTCTGGTTGCGGAGGGACCGGAGACCTGCCACGAAGGTGCCCAGCCCGAGGAGGTAGTAGGAATAGCGGCGAGTAGTAGGGCCGACATGGTCTTGGGGTCGGCGTCCTACTAGGCGCAGTGCTTGTTTCGTAGCGAAGGCTGCGGTCGTTGCGGCGAGGTGGCCTGCGCCTTGGCCCATGGCCACGTTGGCCGCCGTGACCCACCACGGGCGCGGAAGAAGCGATGGGGAGACGGCTGCCCACGTGGCAACCTCGGCGCCGAAGAGGCCGGGCCACATGTTTTGTGGCAGACGTCTCCTCCCCGTCATGCGCACGCCCGGGGTAAGATCGCTGACCAACTCCAAGCCAAAAATTGCAGCGTGAAGAACATTTTGGGTGGTCTTGAGAGCGATGCGGCGAAGGACTGTGCGCATGGTCGCCATTGAACCAGCTTTAACGCTGCCGTGCAGATGGCCGTCAAGGGATGTCCGATCGGGCAGGGAAATGTGAGATCAGGCTATTGAACCTGTGAAGTCGGGCGCATAACGAGCAAAATTCGGACATTGGGGGCAGAATAGGAGTCATGGGAAATCATGTTGGAAACAAAGTAGTACTCATCGGCGCAGGCGATGTTGGAGTCGCTTACGCTTACGCTCTGGTGAACCAGGGCACTGTTGATCACCTGGCCATCATCGACATCGACGAGAAGAAGCTCGAAGGCAACGTCATGGACCTCAACCATGGTGTCGTCTGGGCCCCGTCCCGCACCCGCGTGACCAAGGGCACCTATGAGGACTGCAAGGACGCCGCCATGGTCGTCATCTGCGCCGGCGCTGCGCAGAAGCCGGGTGAGACCCGTCTGCAGCTCGTGGACAAGAACGTCAAGATCATGAACTCCATTGTGGGCGACGTTATGAAGAACGGCTTCGACGGCATTTTCCTCGTTGCCTCCAACCCGGTGGATCTGCTCACCTACGCTGTATGGAAGGCCTCGGGCTTCCCGCACGAGCGCGTCATCGGCTCCGGTACCGTGCTGGACTCCGCTCGCTACCGCTACATGCTTTCAGAGATGGACGATGTCGCTCCGACCTCCGTCCACGCCTACATCATCGGTGAGCACGGCGACTCCGAGCTGCCCGTCGTCTCCTCCGCCAACATCGCTGGTGTCTCCCTGGCCCGCCGCTCTGAGAAGGACCCGGGATACAACGAGCGCATCGAGAAGATCTTCGAAGACACTCGCGATGCCGCCTACCACATCATCGACGCCAAGGGTTCCACCTCCTACGGCATCGGCATGGCCCTGGCCCGCATTACCCGCGCGGTCATCCAGAACCAGGCCGTCGCCCTTCCGGTCTCTGCTTACCTGGAGGGCCAATACGGTGGTAAGGAAGATGTCTTCATCGGTACCCCGGCCATCGTTGACCGCAACGGTGTCAACCGTGTCATCGAACTGCAGCTGGATGAGCACGAGCAGGAGCGCTTCGACCACTCCTTCAATACGCTGAACACGATTAAGGAAGAAATCTTCGGATAGTGAAGATTGTCGCCCATAGGGGATACTCCGGGAAATATCCGGAGTTATCCCCTCTTGCCTTTGAGAAAGCGCTCGAGCTGCCCATCCATGGCATCGAGTGCGATATTCGCCTGAGCAGCGATGGCAAAGTGGTGGTCCACCACGATCCCACGCTGGACCGCACCACGAACGGTTCGGGCCGTGTGTCCCGCCAAACGTGGGAGGACCTGCGTCGCCTCAACATTGGGGGCGGCCAGCGAATGCTGCTTTTCGACGAACTCCTGGAAATGCTCGACGGCAAGAGCCACCACCTCTACGTCGAAACCAAACACCCCTCGGGGCAGGGCGACATCCTTGAGGAGCAGATGGTGCTGCGGCTGCGCTACGCGGGGCTTATCGACGACCCCCGTATCCACATGATTTCCTTTTCCCACCGCGCCATCCGCCGCATGACCGCGCTTGCTCCCCAGATCGACCGCGTTTATTTGCGCCGCGATTGGGAGCGTCACGTCAACCGGCCGGATTTCCTGTTATCCCAGCCCACGGGCTTGGGGATGTCGATTCTCCGCGGCAAAATCCAACCTGATGCCATCGGTGCGCATGGCTTGCCGACGTACATGTGGACCATCGATAAGCCGGAAGACATGAAGTGGGCGTGGGCCAACGGGGTAGATATTCTCGCGACGAATGAACCTGAAGTGGCCCTGCACGCCATTGAGCTGTAGCGAACAGGTAAGTTGTTGGGTATGGCAAAGAAGAAAAAGAAGAACGAACAGCTGCCGGAGGGTATGTCCCGCCGCCAAGCTAAGCTCGCTGCCCGCGCCGCCGAGCGCGCTGCCCTGGAAAAGGATCCCCGCCCGTTTGGTGGTCTCGCCGCTGAGGCTAGCCTCGTTGCCCTGCAGGAATTCGTTCCTTCCGCAACGGCGAAGCTCTCCGTCAAGGGCTTTGACAAGGACGTTTACGTTGCGACCGTGCTGCCGGGTGCCTCTGCAGCGCTCATCCGTGATGAGGAGTCTGGCGGAGATGCTTTCGTGGGTCTGCAGGTGCAGTCCCATACCCACAACCCGGGCCGCGACCTGGCCTTTGCGCTCAACTGGGTAAAGAACAACGCGCCGGGGTCCACCCTGGAGTCTACTGCTGCCGACGGATCCCAGCCGGAGCTGTCCGAGCTTCTGGACGAATCTGCTGAGCTCGACATCACCGTCTACCAGGACTTCTCCTGGTGGATGCCGGAGGGTGCACAGGTCCCGCCGCACATGGCACAGGCTCTGCAGCGCGCCAATGATTCCGTCATCGAGTCCTACCAGGTGGGCCAGGACGCTGAGGGCCTCATCGGCACCGCCTTCTGGGCTAATGCTGGTGGCGGCAAGGCTCACATCCGCTGGGTCCGCCCGTGCGATGATGAGAATGCCTTCCTTAACGCCCTGTCCCGCGTTGCCGCACGCGGTGAACTCAACTTGGGTGAAGGTACCAAGTTCGCCGGTGTCTTCCGCACCCACGGCCTTATCGCTCCGGTCTTCGACCTTGATCCGGACGTTGCGCACGACTCTTACGAGGCCGAGCTCTCCCGCGTGAACAAGGCATTGGAGGAAGAAATCTCCAACGATGTCAACCTCAACGCTGACGAGCGCAAGCAGCTGCAGAACATCAAGTCCCGTCAGGTGACCCTGCGCTAGAAACGACCAGTCGAAGTCCTAGCGCATCGAATCCCACAGGGCCTGGGCGCCGGCGTCATCCCAAAGGACGACGTTGCCCACCACGGTGTCCTGGAAACCGCCAATCGGTACAGTTTCTGTCTCTACTCCAGAGGACATGGATAGCGCCACGCGTGCCAAGTGCCAGACGTGGTCCTTGCGGCCCACGATGAAGGAGTCCGCGGTGTGGTTGACCAAGGAGATGGCCTTGAAGGGATTCGCGATGGTCGCCGGGGATGTGGTCTTTTCCAACAGGGCGGCGAAGAACTCGCGCTGTCGCTGCACGCGGTCAAGGTCACCCATCGCGGTAGCGCGGGTACGCACATAGCCCAAGGCATCCGGCCCGCGGAGCTTCTGACAGCCGGCCTGCAAGTCAATACCGGCCAGCGGATCGTTGATGGGCTCCTGCACACAGATCTCGACGCCGCCAACGGAATCCACCACGTTGGCCAGGCCGCCCATGCCAATTTCCGCATAGTGGTCGATGTGCAGGCCGGTGGACTGCTCCACGGTCTGAGCCAGCAGCTGAGGGCCGCCGTAGGTAAAAGCAGAGTTGATCTTGTCCATGCCAAAGCCGGGGACGTCCACGTAGCTATCGCGGGGGATGGAGACCAGCTTGGCTTTGCCGGACTTCGGGATGTGCAGGAGCATGATGGTGTCCGTACGGCCCGCGCCCACGTCACCACCGGTGCCCAACTCTGCCTGCTGTTCCTCGGTAAGACCCTGGCGGGAGTCGGAGCCCACGAGTAGCCAGTTAGTGCCGGAGGTCGACGCCACCTGCTCCTCAGGCAGCGCATCGATGCGGGTCAAGCGACTATCCGTCCACAAGGTGAACACCACGGTGAAGACGAGCGCGATGGCAACGAGCCAGCCCGCGCAGCCAAAAACCTGCTTGAGGGGGTTGACCTTCTTGCGGCGGCTGTGCGGGCGGCCTTCAGCGCGACGACGAGAGACGCGCCCCAGATCATCGGGGTTATAGCTGCGAGGTGGCTGCTCAGTGCGGGGTTGGTACTGCTGCTGCGCAGCGCGGTCCGCGTAGGGGCGCGGTTGTTGGCGCGGCGGGTTCTGGGCCATGTAGGCATCGACGTCGAAACGAGTTTCCTCGCGGCGCGACGCTGCTGGGCGGCCGCGGTAGGGCTCTGCGGACCGCGCGCCGGGGCGGCGTGCTTGGGAGGACTGGGGACGGCGGCGCACTGGGCGGCCATAGCGGTCACGCAGGGGCTGGCCATCGGCGCCGAGGACGTAATCGCCCAGCTCGGCATCGCTGGCATGGGCGCCAGCAGACTGAGCCGAGCTGCCGGAACCCGCGCGGCGGTAATCGCCGGGGGATTTGCCCGCGCGGCGCGCCTCGCGCTCTGGATCGCGTCCTTGATAGGTCATGGGGAACACTGTACCGCCTAATCACTCCTGCCCCAGAGTTCACAGGGCGTGCGCGGAGCCTTTTCCAGCTATTTTTTAAGCGCCAAAGAGGGCAGCGTAACCGACGAACGCGACGGCGTCGATAAGAAAGTGCGCGATGACCAGCGGCCATACCCGTCCAGTGCGGTGAAAATACCAGCCATAGAGCAGCCCCATGATGATATTGCCAAACCCGGCCGAGATTCCTTGATAGAGGTGGTAGGAGCCGCGCAGGAGGGACGTCGCCGCTAGCGAGGCAGGAAGAGCCCAGCCGCACTGCTTGAGTCTGGTCATGAGCCAATAGACCACGACGAGCTCCTCTGCCCAGGCGTTGGCGAAGGACTTGAGCAGCAAGACGGGGATTTCAATCCAGGTATCAAAAGCGCCCGGAATGACCTCCTTGGTCCAGCCCCAGTGCAGCGCCGCGTAGTAAAGCACCAGCCCCGGCAGGCCAATGATAGCGGCTAATGCCGCGCCATGGAGGCCATCGCGCCAACGGGGCCGCGGCGGCCAGGCAAGGAGGTAGAGCACGAGCGCGCCCCACGCCACCAAGATGGCGGTGCTGCACAGCTGGAAGGCGAGGTCGAGCAGAGTCGTCGTGGACTGCGAGGAGTTGATGGTGACGGATTGCTCGTTGAGCGGGGTAGGGTTGAGGAGGGAATCCGCGAGCCGAAGGACGGCGCGTACCCCGGAGATGCCGAACGTGATGGTGAGGACGATGAGAATTTCCGCCCGGAGGCGAGAGCGCGTCATGGTCATGGGTGGAGCACCTGGGCCAGGCCGAGAAGGGAGGCGTCGTCCAGCGTGATGCCGCCTAGGTGAACGCCGACTGGCGGGTGGTTGGGCACCGGCCACGGCACGGAGATCGCCGGAAGCTTGGCTACATTGAACAGTGATCCCCACGGCGACCAGCGGGTTTGCTCGTCGAAATTCTCCTGATGGTCGCGGTCAAGGAAGTGCCCACGACGCGGCGGATCGAAGGCCAGCGTGGGGGAGAGGATGGCGTCGACCTGCCAGAACTTCCGAAGAACGCCAGGCAGAACGATGGCATGACTGCGCGCGAGTAAGAGTTCCATTTCTGTGACACGGCGGCCCTGGGTGCGAATCCATTCGGCGTAGCCTTCAGCGAACTCCAGATCCGCCAGACGGTGGGTAAAGATGTGCTGGAAGGCCTCAAACGTTGCGGCTGCCTGCGGGTAAGGCGAGATGGCGACGGTCTCGAACCCGGCGCCCTCCAACCGGGCAGTGGCCTCGCTGACGGCGCGGAGCATGTGCGGAGCCACCTCTACCTCAGCGAAAAGAGGATCAGTGAGCACTCCAACGCGGGCGCGCGGTGTGCGCGGAGTTAGCCCATGGAGGGTAGCGCTATCAGCCACGGAGCGGGTAATAAAACCGGGCACGGAGAGATCTTCGCCGGCAGGTTTGAAGCCCACGACTCCACAGGCGGCAGCCGGAACGCGGATAGAACCGCCGCCATCGGAGGCATGGGCCGCGCGCAGCAAACCCCGCGCTACTTGCACGGCAGCCCCGCCGGAGGAACCGCCCGGCGTATGGCCTGGGTAGTGGGGATTATCTGGATGAGGAAGGCCCACGGGTTCCGTATCGACGCGCAAGCCCAGTTCGGGGGCGGCGGATTTGCCGATGATGACCGCGCCGGCGTCGATAAGCTCCTGCAGGAAGGGATCTGTCTCCTCGGCGAGGTAGGTGCGCTCAGCGTGGCCGTGGGTAGTGGGCATACCGGCGACGTCATTGAGATCCTTGGCAGAGAGAATCCACCCGCTCAAGCGCCCGTGGCGCTGCGGCCGGCGCTCCAGATCAATGTGCGTGAAACCGTGCTCCTCGGGGCTTAGCCCCGCAAGATCCTCGCGCAGTTTCTCCAGGGTGAACTCGCTAACGTCCATGGCGGCCCAGTCTAGTGGGCTAAGGTTGCCTGCATGAGCACCACCATCGCATTCTTGGGACCAGCCGGGACGTTTACGGAGGCGGCAATGCAACGTTTTGCCGCAGAACTGGGCGAAACGACACCGCTTCCCGTTGGTTCGCCGAAGGAAGCGCTGGCCGCGGTGCGTTCAGGCGACGCCGATTATGCCTGCGTGGCCATTGAAAACTCGGTGGACGGCCCAGTTACGGCCACGTTCGATGCGCTGGCTGATGGTTCCCCGGTCCAGATTTACCGCGAAGTGGACCTTCCGGTGTCCTTCTCCATCCTGACTCGGGGCAAGAGCGCCCAGGAGATCACAACCTTCTCGACTCATCCGGTGGCCTACCAGCAAGTTCGCGGCTGGTTGGAGGAGAACCTGCCGGGCGTTGAGTACGTCCCGGCGGCGTCGAATGGCGCGGCTGCCCAGGCTGTGGCGCGCGGCGAGGCGGATGCAGCAGCAGCCCCCGCCCGTGCCGGGGAGGTCTTTGGGCTGGATGCACTAGCGGACAATATCGCCGACGTCGAGGGCGCCACCACTCGTTTCGTCCTAGTAGGCCCCGCCGGCCAACCCACCGCGCGCACTGGCCACGACCGCACGTCCGTCATCTTTACCCTGCCCAACGAACCTGGCTCGCTCGTGGGCGCCTTGCAGGAGTTTGCGCACCGCGGCGTGGACCTCACCCGCATCGAGTCCCGTCCGCTGCGTACCGTCTTTGGCAACTACCGTTTCCACGCGGATCTTATCGGGCACATTGATGACCAGCCGGTGGCCGAGGCCCTGCGGGCGCTGTGGCTGCGCGCAGAAGAGGTGGTCTTCGTAGGCTCGTGGCCCTCCGCTGCGGCAACACCGAAGGCCCAGCTGGATCTGGTCCGTCTTAAGCAGGCTGATGAATGGGTAGCGAAGGCGCGCACCGGGCAATAATGTGTGAAGCATGACCGGAAGAATCATTCTCCTGCGCCACGGCCAGACCTTTTCCAACATTGACCGCATCATGGATACTCGCCCGCCGGGCGCCGAGCTGACCGAGCGCGGCCGCGGTCAGGCAGAGGACGTGGGCCGGGAGTTGGCCGAGCTGTGTGAAGGCCGCCGCGTACGCTTCGTCTGCTCCATTGCGCTGCGAGCCCAGCAGACGGCCATGTTGGCGTCCAAGGCTTATGCCGAGGCTGCCGATGAACGCAACGTTCCCGTCGAGGTCCGCGTGGGTCTGCACGAGGTCTTCGCCGGCGAGCACGAGATGAGCGGCAGCGAGGATACCCACCGCGAATACATGGTGGCCCTGCGCGGCTGGGTCGATGGTGATCCGGAAGCCCGCATGCCGGGCGGCGAAAGTTACACCGACGTGCTGGAGCGCTATCAACCGGTGCTGGTGGATATTGCCGCGGAGCTTGGCGACGACGAAGATGTCATCGTTGTCAGCCACGGCGCGGCTATCCGCGTGGTCACGACCCATGCCTGCGGCGTGGACCCGGACTTTGCCTACACCGGCTATATGCCCAACTGCCGCTTTACCCTCATGGAGCCACACGGCCAGCACTTTGGTCAGTGGACCCTGAAGCGCTGGGCCGATACCGACGTCTAATTCGTTATAGCCAGCGTAGGTGTCTCGGGGCGCCTACCCCCAGCCCAGCTCGTGGAGGCGGTCCTCCTCGAAGCCAAAGTAGTGACCCACCTCGTGGAAGACGGTCACCATGACCTCGTGCGCTAGCTCTTCCTCTGAGTTGCAGATGGACTGCAGCGGCTTGCGGTAAATGGATATGGCATCCGGCAGGTAGCCGGTGTGCGAGGCGGTGCGTTCCGTCAGCATGACTCCCTCGTAGAGGCCCAGCAGGTGGGGATTTTCTGGATTCTGGTCCTCGACGAGGATGACGACGTTGCGCATCTGATCGACGAACCTGTCCGGAATTTTGTCGAGGGCCTCGCCTACGAGCTCCTCAAAGCGCTCCTCGCTGACCTCATACATTGCTGTTCCCTTTTGTGGTTCGGGCGCCTACTGTGCTGGCGCGGCAGCCGGGTCTTCGGTAGGAGCGGCAGGGGTCTCGCCACCGCCTTGCTCATTCGGATCGCGCAGAGGGTTGCGCTTGGGTTGCTCGGTAGGCGGGGCGCCATCGATCATCAGACCGTCACGCCCGTCCTTGGCCGAGCCCGTCACGGTGGAGAAGAAACCACGGTTGACGTGGATCAAGGAGCAGTTCACCGAACGTGATCCGCCTTCCCAGGATTCGCGCGATAGGGCATCCCAGAAGGGCTGCAGAGTGGACTGGTAAAGATTCTCCTCGCCGTCGAGGTAATCCATGGCGTTCTGGGTACAGGTCTCCGAAAGGTGCTTGTCCAGTTCCTCATCGCTGGGGTAGCCATCGGGGAAACGCTCCGCCAGGTTAATGACGGAGACGGTCTCCATCTGGTGCGGCTCGGTACACGGCACGGTGCTGACCACCTGTGATTCATCGACCTTGCGGCATTCGCCTGGCTTGGCGACGACCGCCTGGTCCACCTCCGCCACCTTTCCTGTGGACTCTTGCGGAACACCCGCAGCGTCCGTGGTCTGCAGCCCGCACAGCAGGGTACGGTCGCCCTTCTCCCACGAGGCCGCCGGCGGCAGGATAGAAGCAATGTCGTAGCGCCCATGGGGATCCCACTTGCCGTCGAGGTAGCTCACCGTTGGTGCCTCGCAGAGCTCATCGCGCAGCGCATTCTGGCGGGTAATGTCCGGGCGCTCGGCATTGCGGCCGAACTCACTGGTGGGGTAGGCACTCAAGTCCTCGCGCGCGGAGATTTCAAAGCGGTGTGGCTTATCGCAGCTGGTCTGCTCGAATCCGGTGGCGGTGCCATCCGGCGCAATATCCCACGTCACGCATGCCCCCGCGGAAGCGGATGTGAAGGATGCTGCCGCTGCGTCCGGGGCAGAGGGGTCGGCGGCTTGGCTACCGTCGACGCTGGGAGCGGTGGACTTGCCCGCGGTGGTGTCGCTGCTGGAAGAATCGCCGCTGAACACACCGTAGGCAGCCATGAAGGCGGCCGCAGCCAAGGCGGCAACGAGGACGACGCGGATGGAGGAGGCGGAGCGCCAGGCAGAAGTAGTGCTCATAGAACTCTTCATAGTACCCCCTTAGCCTTAGCGGCTCCTAGGCGCTTCCTACGGCCCACCGTGACATTTACTGAGAAGCACGGGCGACGCGGGAGGTCAGCCGGTAGCGGTCGGTGCGGTAGACCGAGGAACACCATTCCACCGGCCGGTCCCCCGAGCGGGCGAAACGTGTGATGTGGAGGAGGGGGGTGCCTGGGGAGACGTCGAGAAGCGCGGCGATCTCTTCCTCTGCCGCTACGGCCGTCACGGTTTGTTCGGCCTCTGTAATGGGGACGTCGAAGGTCGAGCCCAAAATGGCATAGACGGACTTGTAAATGTCATTTTCCAGCAGCGTCGGCGCGAAGGTGGAGTTGTACCAGCCATCATCGATGGAATAGGGCTCGCCATCGCCCAAGCGCAGGCGGCGCAGGTGGGTATGGGCCACGGTGGGAGCGGTATTAAAGAATTCGCACACCTCGTCCGGCGCGGTGCTGCGCTCACCGAGCAGGATCTTGGAGGATGCCGTGACCTTCTGGATCCCCATCTCATCGGAGAATGACGCTAGGTGCAGGCGGCTCACCAGGGGGTTCGGCGCCACGAACGTGCCTTTGCCACGCACGCGGCGCAGGCGGCCCTCCGCCACCAAATCCCCGATGGCGCGACGAACCGTGATGCGGGAAACGCCATAGGTTTCTTCCAAAATGCGCTCGCCAGGCAGGATATCGCCCGGCTTGAGCGTGGTGCGGCAGAGCTCCGAGAGAATATCCCGCAGCTGCGCGTGCTTAGGCACGGGGCCGTCGGTGATGATGTGAGGCGCCATAACACTATGATAGGCCGCTGGTTATTACCACCGCAAAGGGTAGTGCATGCGCTAGACTATGAGGCGTGATTGATCTCAAGTTTCTTCGCGAAAACCCCGATGTAGTCCGCGCTTCCCAGGTTAACCGTGGGGAGGATCCCGAGTTGGTGGACCAGCTGCTTGCCGCCGATGAGCAGCGCCGCGCGGCGATTGTGAAGGCGGACCAGCTGCGTTCTGAGCAGAACGCCTTTGGCAAGAAGATTGGCCAAGCCTCTCCGGAGGAGCGCCCGGCACTTCTGGAGGGCTCGAATGAGCTCAAGGAGAAGGTGAAGGCAGCTAGCGAGGAAGCGGCTGCCGCTGAGGCCAAGGTGGAGGAGCTGCAGTACCAGCTCTCCAACGTGGTCGAAGGCGCGCCGGCCGGTGGCGAAGATGACTTCGTGCTGATTGAGGAAGTAGGCGAGAAGCCGGAGTTCGACTTCGAGCCGAAGGATCACCTGGAGTTGGGTGAGACGCTGGGGCTTATCGACGTCAAACGGGGCGCCAAGGTCGGCGGTGCCCGCTTCTACTACCTCACTGGTGACGGCGCCTTCCTGCAGCTGGGCATGCTCATGTTGGCCGCGCAGAAGGCCCGTGAGGCTGGCTTTAAGCTCATGATCCCGCCGGTGCTTGTGCGTCCGGACGTCATGCAGGGCACGGGTTTCTTGGGCCAGCACTCGGATGAGGTTTACTACCTCCAGGAAGATGACCTTTACCTCGTTGGTACCTCTGAGGTGGCTCTGGCCGGTTATCACAAGGACGAAATCATCGACCTGTCCAACGGCCCGATTCAGTACGCTGGCTGGTCCTCCTGCTTCCGCCGCGAGGCCGGTTCACACGGTAAGGACACCCGCGGCATTCTGCGCGTGCACCAGTTCGACAAGCTGGAGATGTTCATCTACTGCAAGCCGGAAGACGCCGAAGAGATGCACCAGAAGCTGCTCGCGATGGAGAAGGACATGCTGGCCGCTATGGAGCTGCCGTACCGCACCATCGATATCGCCGGTGGTGACCTGGGTTCCTCCGCTGCCCGTAAGTTCGACAACGAGGCATGGGTTCCTACTCAGCAGACCTATCGCGAGCTGACCTCGACCTCCAACTGCACGACCTTCCAGGCCCGCCGCCTCTCCACTCGCTACCGCGATGAGAACGGCAAGACGCAGTACGCCGCTACCCTCAACGGCACCCTCGCCACCACCCGCTGGCTCGTGGCCATCTTGGAAAACCACCAGCAGGCGGACGGTTCTGTCGTGGTTCCAGAAGCTCTTCGTCCTTTCGTGGGCAAGGATGTGCTTTACCCCGTAAACTCCCAGTAGATCGCTACGCGCGGGGTTTCACCCGCGTCGCCCTCCCTTGTCCCTCCTCGCCGCCTCCTTCAGGCGGCGAGGTTTCTTACCTGTTTGGAGCACCATGAGCGCTGTGACCAATTTTGTCTACCGGCAGATCACACACGTAGGCCGTGGGGTCACCGTGGCCCAAGGTTTGAAGATGCGCCTGTCGGGCGTGGAGAACATTCCGGATGAGGGCGGCGCGGTCATCGTGTGCAATCACACGGGCTATATGGACTTCCTTTTCGGAGCGTACTTGGCGTACCAGAAGAAGCGCCTTGTGCGTTACCTGGCCAAGGCCTCGGTATTCAAGGCTCCAATGGTGGGCCGCCTCTTCGAAGTGATGGGGCACGTTCCGGTGGATCGCATTGATGGTGGGGCGTCGATTGTGAAGGGCACCGAGTTGGCCAAGAATGGCGAGCTGGTCGGCGTCTTTGCGGAGGGCACCATTTCCCGCAGTTTCGAAATCAGGTCCATGCGCAATGGTGCTGCGCGCATTGCCCACGCGGCGGGTGTGCCGATTATCCCGCAGATTATTTTTGGCTCCCAGCGCCTCTGGACCAAGGGGCAGAAGAAGCACTTGGGCCGCACGAATACTCCGATCCTCATCACGGCGCTGGAGCCCTACTACACCACGGGTGACCCCGATGCCGATATCGCGGAAGTGCGTCGCCGCATGCAGGAAGCACTCGAGGAGCTGTGGAAGCAGTATGAGTCCGAGTTCGGGCCGATGCCCGCGGGCGAGTATTGGGTACCTGCCCGCAAGGGCGGCGGTGCGCCGACCTTGGAGGAGGCTGAGGCTCAGGACGCCGTGGTGGAGGACGAGCGCTACCGCGTGCGTCGTTTGCGCGATGACTTGGCCCACCTCAAAGGCTATGTCTCCGCCGCCACCATAGAATTGGTCCGTGACCGCATGATGCTTAAAAAATCGGCCGCGCCGGAGGCTGACGATGACGCCGTGCTTGCCGACGTCCCCAGTACCGACAGCGCCGACAGCACCACCGACGCCGACCAGCTCAAGGAGCGGCCGCGTACCGCGCCGGAAACCCTGGAATGGATCAAGGAGAACCTCAACTCCGTGGTGGAGGAGGCAACTCGTGGCCTGGAGGAGGGTCGCGACAAGGTGACGGAGGTTATGGCGCAGCTCAAGTCGGACGTCGCCGAGGCGCAGGCGTCGATGACGGCGAGCGGTAAGGAGATCTTCGCGGGGTCCGTCGTGGAGCAGGGCCTGCTCTCGGCCGCCACGCAGTCTCGCCTCATCGTTTCCCGTCTGCCACACCGCATCAAGGCGGAATACTCCGCTGTGCCGCGCATTGTTGTGGCGGATCAGAGCGCGATGAGCATGGAGGGCGGCGAAGTGTCCAAGCGCCTCCAGGGAGCACTGGCGCAGTTGCATCCCCAGGTTGAGCATCTGGTGATTATGTCGCAGCAGGGCACAGTACTTGATGCCGCTGCCGTGGAGGACATCCCGCAGAACGTCTGGCGCATTGCCTGTGCCGAAGGTGCTGAAGGCGTGCAGTTTAACGACGCTCCCGGTGGTCCCGTCGCGACCGCCGCCTCTCCGGCCGAGGGGCTGGCCGCGGTGGTGAAGAAGATTGGAGCCGAGCCGAAGGACCTTCTCTTCTTTGCGAACGAATCCGGTGATGAAACCTTTGCCGAAGGCGACGAGAATGTTGCCGTGCATATGGTGGCTCTAGAGACCGCCCCCATCGAGGTGATTAAGGCGGCTCGGGCCGTGACGTATTCCGCCGAGCGCTTCGGTATGGCAGAAGTGCTTGAGGCGATGGCCCGCCTGCAGAAGTCGAAGAAGAAATAAGTCGCTACATCTCCCACTTTTGGGAGATTCCCCATGCCTCTTTGCTGCCCCCTGATGGGGGTGGTTTTCTTTTTGTGCGCCTACTGAGTGGTGTGAAAAAGTCCTGCTTACCCCTCCGGAACTTACGTGTGAGTAGTGTCTCCAGAACGAAAAAGGCGTGACCTATAGCATGGGGTTTGGGAGATAACTTCTTCTTCATCTCAGCCGCACAGCAATGACCGTGGTGGACAATGCCGAGGCATCGTTGCTCGCGCGGTGGGTGAGCACATTTGCTTGAGCTGCGCCTTTGTCATGTGAACAAATCTTTTCCGCGCAGTGGTAAGCAGCGAGAGAGGAGATTCGGTCAACCATGACCACGACGAGTAACCACAGCTTTAACCCCGAGTATTTTGAACAGACCTGGAACGACTACTCCACTGAAGACTATGACGTCGTCATTATTGGCGGCGGCTCAGTAGGTGCTGGTGCTGCGGTGGATGCAGCCACCCGCGGTTTGAAGACGGCCGTGTTGGAATCCCAAGACTTTGCGGCAGGAACGTCCTCGCGTTCCTCCAAGATGTTCCACGGTGGCCTGCGCTACCTCGCCATGTTTGACTTCCGCCTCGTTGCGGAGTCCCTCAAGGAGCGCGAGCTCAACATGTCGACCCTGGCCCCGCACTTGGTCAAGCCGTTGAAGTTCATCTTCCCCCTTACCCACCGCGGTTGGGAGCGCGTCATGATGTTCGGTGGCTTTACCCTTTACGACCTCATGGGTGGCGCTAAGAGCGTTCCGATGCAGAAGCACCTCACCCGCAAGGGCGTGCTCAAGGTCACCCCGGGCCTCAAGGAGGATGCCGTCGTTGGTGGCGTGCGTTACTACGACACGCTTGTCGACGACGCCCGCCACACCATGACCGTCCTGCGTACCGCTGCTGAATACGGCGCAAGTGTGCGCACCGGTACTGAGGTCATCGGTTTCGAGAAGGATAACCGCGGCCGCATCACCGCTGCGCAGGTCCGTGACCTCGAGACCGGCCGCGAGACCACCGTCAAGGGCAAGGTCTTCATCAACGCCACGGGTGTTTGGAACGACAAGATTCAGGAGATGGCCGGCGCGGAGGGCAAGTTCACCGTTCACGCCTCCAAGGGTGTGCACATCGTTGTCCCGAAGGACG
Source organism: Corynebacterium sp. FDAARGOS 1242 (assembly GCF_016889985.1). NCBI lineage: Bacteria > Bacillati > Actinomycetota > Actinomycetes > Mycobacteriales > Corynebacteriaceae > Corynebacterium > Corynebacterium sp. FDAARGOS 1242. Next base: position 2,567,105 of record NZ_CP069568.1, read on the forward strand.
CCCTCGATGCCGACGCCGCTCTGTGCTTCGTCACTGAAAAGTCCGTGCTCTTCGTCATCCCGTGGGGCGAGTACTGGATCATCGGTACCACTGATACTGACTGGGAAAAGGGCCTGTCCCTGCCGGACCCGGCCCCGACCAAGGCAGATATCGACTACATCCTGGACCAGGTCAACCAGCGCGTGCGCAACAAGATTACCCGCGAGGACATCGTCGGTGTTTACTCCGGTCTGCGCCCGCTGCTGTCCGGTAAGTCCGACTCCACCACCAACCTCTCCCGCAACCACGCCGTTGCCCGCGTAGCCCCGGGTCTCGTCTCCGTTGCTGGTGGTAAGTACACGACTTACCGCGTCATCGGTAAGGATGCGGTGGACCTGGCCGCCAAGGAACTGGGCTTCAAGGTGGCAGAATCCGTCACCGAGCGCACCCCGATCTTGGGCGCGGACGGCTACCACGCGCTGGCCAACCAGGTTCCGGCGCTCGCTCGCCGTTACAACCTCAGCGAGGAGCGCATCGAGCATCTGCTCGGCCGCTACGGTTCGCTCATCAGCGAGGTGCTGGCTCCGGCCGCCGATGACGCTTCCCTCCTTGAGCCGATTCCGGGCGCTGAGAGCTACATCTGGGCTGAGGTTCGCTATGCCGTCACCCACGAGGGTGCTCTGCACATCGACGACATCGTTACCCGCCGTCTGCGCGTGGCTATCGAATTCGCCGACCGTGGCGTTGCCGCTGCTCAGCCTATCGCTGAGTTCGTTGCGCCTCTGCTGGGCTGGGACCAGAGCGACATTGAGCGCGAGGTTAGCCAGTTCAAGCAGCACACCGAGGCGGAACTTGCCGCCGAGGCTGCCCTCACCGACCGTGAGGCAAATGACATTCTCGAGCGCGCTGGCAGCGCACGAGCCACTAAGGAAGAAGCCTAAGCATCACGGGCCCAGCGAGGACGTTTGCTGTCTCTCGCTGGGCCTTTGGCCTAGGCAAAAGAGAAAGGACAAGTTATGACCGGAACTGATGCATTCCTGTGGGAGTTCCTTGGCACGGCAGTGCTGCTCCTGTTGGGTAACGGCGTCTGCGCCACTGTAAACCTCCGCACCTCCGCGGCGCGTGGTGCAGACTGGATCGTTATCGCAATGGGCTGGGGCCTCGGCGTCTACTTGGGCGCTAGCATCGCGGACCCCACTGGCGGTCACCTTAACCCAGCGGTGACTATCATGCTCGCTGTCAACGGCTCTCTTGAATGGAGCCTCGTGCCTTATTACCTCCTGGGTCAGATCTTGGGCGCCATGCTTGGTGCCTTCCTGGCGTGGGCAACGTTTAAGCAGCTTTTCGACGCCAACAATGTCGACGAAGCCGGCAACGTCACCGGAGCCAACAAGAACACCGGCGGTATTTTCTTCACGAACCCGGCGCACCCGAATAACGGCTGGAACGCAGTGACGGAGTTCATCGCTACCACTGTGCTGCTCATGTTCATCGCCTTCGGTCCTACCGGCGGCGAGCTCGGCCCGCTGAGCTACTTCGGTGTTGCCTTCGTCATCGTGTCTATCGGTCTGTCCCTCGGTACCCCCACCGGATACGCCATCAACCCGGTCCGTGACCTTGGTCCCCGCATCATGTACGCCTTCGTCCTGCCCATCAAGGACAAGGGCACTGGAAACTGGGGCTATGCCTGGGTTCCGGTCGTCGCGCCGATGCTGTCGGCCGTCGCCGTTGGCCTGCTGTCCATAGCCCTTTAAAACACCCCCGACAAGGAGAAAGTTATGTCCACCAAGAGCTACGTTGCAGCGATTGACCAGGGCACCACGTCCACGCGCTGCATCATCTTTGACCACGACGGCGAGCAGGTGTCCGTCGGCCAGCTCGAGCACGAGCAGATTTTCCCAGAGAAGGGCTGGGTCGAGCATGACCCAGAGGAAATCTGGAGCAATACCCGCCGCGCGGTGGGTGAGGCCTTGGCCAACGGCGACATCAACGTTGAAGACATCGCCGCTTTGGGTATCACCAACCAGCGTGAGACCACCGTTGTATGGGACAAGAAGACCGGCAAGCCGGTCTACAACGCCATCGTGTGGCAGGACACCCGCACCACTGAAATCTGTAAGGAACTGGCTGGCGACGAAGGCGCGGACAAGTGGCGCCGCCGCACCGGTCTGATCATCAACTCCTACCCGGCTGGCCCGAAGGTGAAGTGGATCCTCGATAACGTCGAGGGTGCTCGCGAGCGCGCCGAGGCTGGCGAGCTTCTCTTCGGCACCATCGATACCTGGTTGCTGTGGAACCTCACCGGCGGCGCCGACGGCGACAACGGCCAAGAAGCCCTCCACGCCACCGACGTCACCAACGCTTCTCGTACCCTTCTCATGGACATCGAGAAGCTCGAGTGGGATGAGGATCTGTGCAAGGAGATGGGTATTCCTACCTCCATGCTTCCGGAGATTCGTCCCTCCCTCGGTGACTTCCGCACCGTCCGTGAGCGCGGCTCCCTGTCTGGCGTGCCGATTCGCGCCATCCTTGGTGACCAGCAGGCCGCCATGTTCGGCCAGGGCTGCTTCCGCCCGGGTTCTGCGAAGAACACCTACGGCACCGGCTTGTTCCTCCTCCTCAATACCGGTACCACCCCGAAGTTCTCCGACAACGGCCTGCTCACCACCGTGTGCTTCCAGCGCGAGGGCGAGCGTCCGGTCTACGCGCTCGAGGGTTCCGTGTCCATGGGTGGTTCCCTGGTGCAGTGGCTGCGCGATAACCTGCAACTCATCCCGAACTCCGCGTCCATCGAGAACCTGGCCCGCGAGGTCAAGGACAACGGCGGCGTCTACATCGTGCCGGCCTTCTCCGGCCTCTTCGCTCCGTACTGGCGCCCGGACGCTCGCGGTGTAATCGTGGGCCTGACCCGCTACGCCAACCGCAAGCACCTAGCCCGCGCGGTCCTGGAATCCACCGCGTACCAGACCCGTGACGTCGCCGATGCCATGGTCGCCGACTCCGGTGTGGAGATCACCGAGCTGCGCGTCGACGGCGGCATGACCATGAACGAGCTACTCATGCAGTTCCAGGCAGACATGCTCGGCGTCGAGGTCCACCGCCCGAAGAACGTGGAGACCACCGCCACCGGTGCGGCTTTCGCCGCCGGCCTTGACTCCGGCTTCTGGGATGACCTCAGCGTGCTGGGCTCCCAGCAGGGCGACTTCAAGGTCTGGAAGCCGCAGCGCGAAAAGGAGGAGGTCGAGGCTCTCTACCGCGACTGGAAGCGCGCTATTAAGCGTTCCCTCAACTGGGAAGATGTCGACGATGATGACGTCATCGCTTAAGCTCTAACGTCTTCCCCACGGCGGCCGTGACAACATGTGTTGCGGCCGCCTTTTTGCTGCAGCCCCTGACGTAGACTCAAGGTTATGACTTTCCCGGAGCACGCCCCGCGCCTCATCGTGAGCGATATCGACGGAACCTTGTTGGACCGCAATCACCGCGTGCCTAAGCGCAATCGGGAGGTCATTTCCCGGGCTGTCAACACCGGAGCCGAGTTTGCCTTGGCCACGGGTCGGCCTTTCCGCTGGATTATGCCGGTGCTGGAGCAGCTTACGGTGCGTCCGGTGTGCGTGACCTCGAATGGCGCGGTGATTTATGATTCTGCCGAGGACCGCGTCCTTTCTACCCACGAGTTGTCCCCGGAGGCTTTGGCCGAAACTGTCGACGTCGCCTCCAGAGCCCTCCAGCCCCTAGGTGGCGCGGGTTTCGGTGCAGAGCGCGCTGGCGGCTCGCTGCTGGATCCCGTGGACGAACTCTTCGTGGTGGAATCGCATTATTCGGAGAACGCGATGTTTGAGGGATTCGGCCTGGTCAGCGTGGGGGAATTGGTGTCGAAACCAGCCGTGAAACTGCTGATCCGCAATACTGATTATTCGGCCCCGGAGCTCTATGAGTTGGTTGCCCCGCACATCGATCCAGAGCTTGCCCACGTCACGTACTCGATGTCGGAGGGCGTGCTCGAGGTCGCTGCGCCGAACGTGACCAAGCGCCGCGGGGTTCAGTGGTTGGCGGAACATCACGGTATTTCACGCGAAGACATCATCGCCTTCGGCGATATGCCCAATGACCTCGAAATGCTGGAGTGGGCAGGCTGCGGCGTCGCAATGGGAAACGCACACCCCGCGCTTGCCGACGTCTCCGATGCCACCACCCTGCCCCATCACCAGGCCGGGGTGGCTAAGGTGCTTGAGCACTGGTTTTAATCTTCCGGTTGCAGGGTTGGTTGGGGTGTTTTAGGGTTCTGGGTCATGGGGGATTTAGAAACCTATTTCTCCTACCGCAACTCGGGGATCACGTTGGTGGAGCAAGCGGTAGGAGGCGAGAATCGTTTACGCGCACTCGGCGCTTCACCTGCCGACGCCACCGAACTGGCACGCCTGAACCACATTTACTTCGGCGCCACGAAATTCACGGGCAAACAACGACAAGCCCGCCACCGGGCCGCAGAGCAACGCCACGACCTAGCCACATTAAGCTTGATTGAGTCCTACACCAAGAAACTCAACAATCAGCTGCATGCCTGGAACCTACGCCTCAAGCTTGCCGGCACCCCAGCACACAACATCCCAGCCGTAGCAGCCAAGCGCTTAAAAGAACTCAAACCTAAACGTGTGCCGAAACCTGGGGTACGCATGACCTATCGTGCTGATGGGCCGCATTCACTCACGATTACCGATGACCCCATGACCGTCACCGAAATGCGCGGCGTTCTAGAATCTCTCAACCAGAACAACCTGCTGGAAGCAGCCAAACAGGTCTTCTTCAACAAGTCCCACGGCGGAACCAAACCCGCCGTATTCACCAGCGTGGTCGTAACCTTAGACAAGCTCGACAAGATTATCTCCGGCGACGGGGATGACATCGTCCTGGAGCTCACCAATGGTGGGCGTATGACCGGCACGCAGTTTTTGAACTACAAGTTTGCTGAGATCGGCTACGTCACCCTCATCCACCCCACCATCGGGCCGGTATGGCTGCACCGCATGAAACGCCTCGCCGGGTTTGAGCAGCGCATCATGGCCAGTGCTGAGCACCCGACCTGTGCCAGGAAAGGTTGTAACAAACCGGCTGATTATGCCCACGTGCATCACCTGGTGCCGTGGAAAGCAGGCGGGACTACCGACCCGCCGAATCTAACGATGCTGTGTGCCTACCACAACGGTATTAACGATGATGACCCGGATAAACCCACCGGGGCCGGCTACGTCTTCCGCCTCCGCGGTGAAGTAGGCTACATCCCACCCTGGGCAGAACCGATCACTGCCCAGGCGGCTTACCAACAAGCCCAGAACAACCTCCCCCGGCCAGGCTAAACCCCCCAAGCACCACACCGCCCACGCGGACGCCCCCACAGGGCCTCCGCGGCGTTGGCGATCCTCAACGCGGGGCCCTGCGCTGTGCAGAGCCTCACTCGAGCTGAGGATTAGTCCGTAAAGACGTGAATCTGCTCGGTATCTGGGTTGTAGACGATGGAACCGCCCTGGAAATGAACGCGGACTTCCTTGCCGTTGCCGGTGAGGATCTGGTCGGACGTCGGCAAGCCAAGCTTGGCGGCGTTAGCGCCGGTTGCCCACTCCTTGGCAATCTGGCCCACCAGTGCGTGGGCGCCAGTCTCCTCGGAGTAGAGGACCACGCCGTTCTGGAAGAGCTGCGAAATGATACCCGACGTCTCATCCGGGCCGCCCACGGCTAGCCCCAGGACCGGCCCGAAGTTGTTGAGCACCGCGGTCCACGTCTCCTTGAGGCCCTCATTCTTGCTCAAGGACACCACCTTGGTCACGATGCCCGGAATCTGCTCGACCGGCAGTCCGCCGACCTTTTGGTCCATGTCAATCTGCTTATCGGAGCGGCTGTACATGATGCCGAAGACCGTGGCAGCTAGGCCGAGGAGTGCCGTGATGGTGCTGAGCGGAATCTCGGAATCACCAATCGAGGACATCGGCTCTTGCGCTGCCGGTTTGTTCGGGCGCGGTGCTGGTTCATCGGTGACTGTCGCTGTGTCGGTTGCAGTGGACCCTTCGAAGTCATCAGACCAATCGATTGAGCCAGATGCCCCAGACCTGATGGCCTTGTATTTCTTATGCGCTGCTGCACGAATCTGCGGCCAGAGCGCAATGGTGTAGCGGCCCGGGCATGCAGTGAAGTGAGCGTCACTGTGGCCGAAGAAGCCGTAGACCGGGGCATAAGCACCGGCCGGGTACCTCGAACCGGAGAAGCCCTGCGAGCGAAGGTTCACGCGGGATTCCGGATCAACACCAGAGATAGCGGCCTTCCAGCCCGCCAGGTCCGTGACTGACTTCAGCAGGGCAGCGGTCGGCTGAGTCTTCTCGTAATTACCAATCATCGAGATGCCCCACGTGTTTTCGTTGAAGCCACCGATGTGGGCGCCCTGCACGGCCTCGTCGAGGCCACCATAGCGGCCTTCGTAAATCGTGCCGTACTTGTCCACCAAGGCGTTGTAGCCGATATCGCACCAGCCCAGGTTTTGTGCGTGGTATTGGTATGCCGCGCGGACCTGTGCAGCTGCCTGCGCGCGGGTGTAATCATTGGAACCTGCAGTGTGGTGCAGCGCAATAGCCTTCACGCCATCATCGTAATCAGCGTCCTTACAACGCAGGCTCTCATCCGCGCCCCAACGAGCACGAGATACCACGCGCGGCATACCGTCAGTATCGGCAGTGGCTTCGATAACCTCGCCCTCCTGAGCATTGCCGTCCATAAACACGGCCTCAAGGCCCTCCATGCTGGCGGTGTTCTCGACGTCCGCTACTGGCGCAATGTCACCGACATTGGACGCAATAGGCGCCGGCAGCGGGTTCGCGGAGCGCTCCGCGGCAGCATTGGCGGCGGCGAGGGAGGGGGAGACGTCGTCAAGCGCGGCGTCCTCCTCAACCTCCGTCTCCTCGAAGGATTCATCGAGGTTGGACCCCGTCACGAGATCGACATTGTTGATGGAAACCTGCACATCGTTAGTGTCGCCCACGAAGATGAGCTCAGTACCGTTCGTGGCAGAGGGGTCATCGCCGGAGTAGGACATCGCGTCCATGTCGTACCACTCGGACCAGGACCCGTCCGGCTGCTTCGCGCGCACGAAGGCGGCGACATCGCGCGGGCCCTTCCACGTCACGGCGAAGGAGGAAAAGGTTTCGTCACGGTGGAACTGCTTCACCGCGCGCGGCCCAGAGCCGTCACCTTGGGAGGCGATGGCAGGGTCATCGACGACGACCGCTTCGCCCGAACCGAAGGACTCGCTGTGGGACGAAACTTCAATCGGCCCGTTGCCAGCCTCCTGGGTCTGGAGAATGGTATGCCCTCCGAAGGCGGCGGTGGTGACCACGGCGATGGAGGTGACCGCGGCGATAATCGGCGTAGACCACCGAGATTTCGCGGGGACGAGACGACGTTTCTGTTGCACTGTTACTCCCTAGGGGCTATCTGCAGGTTAAAAAGAGCGCAAAAAGTTAACTAACGGGACACATGTTACGACAGTTGCGTGTGGGGTCGGAGGTGTGACACGCGCGTGCTCGTCATCCGCGGCACCAGGGGTAGCGCTGTTTTAAGCTGGAGCCCATGACTGCATATGACCTCATCGTTGTTGGATCTGGATTCTTTGGCTTAACCGTGGCCGAGCGCGCAGCCTCCCAGCTGGGCAAGAAGGTGCTCATCGTGGAGCGCCGCGAGCACCTGGGTGGCAACGCCTACTCGGAGGCCGAGCCGGAGACCGGCATCGAGGTCCACAAGTATGGCGCGCACCTCTTCCACACGTCGAATAAGCGCGTGTGGGAGTACTGCAACCAGTTCACGGATTTCACCGACTACCAGCACCGCGTCTTCGCCATGCACGATGGCACGGCCTACCAGTTCCCCATGGGCCTGGGCCTGATTAACCAGTTCTTTGGTCGCTACTACTCCCCGGATGAGGCGCGCGAGCTTATTAAGGAGCAGGCCGGTGAGTTTGCCGTAGATGAGGCGCAGAACCTGGAAGAGAAGGCCATCGCGCTGATTGGCCGCCCGCTCTATGAGGCTTTCATCCGCGACTACACCGCCAAGCAGTGGCAGACCGACCCGAAGGAGCTGCCGGCTGGCAACATCACTCGCCTGCCGGTGCGCTATACCTTCAATAACCGATACTTCAACGACACCTACGAGGGCCTGCCTGTCGACGGATACGCGGCCTGGCTGGAGAAGATGGCGGAGCACGAGCTTATCGACGTCCGCCTCAACACCGACTGGTTCGACGTGCGCGAGGAGGTGCGGGGGGCGTCGCCAAGCGCGCCGGTGGTCTACACCGGCCCACTGGATCGCTACTTCGATTTCGCCGAGGGCGAGCTGGGCTGGCGCACGCTGGACTTCGACCTGGAGGTGCTGGAAACCGGTGACTTCCAGGGCACCCCGGTGATGAACTACAACGATGCGGATGTGGATTACACCCGTATCCACGAGTTCCGCCACTTCCACCCGGAGCGGCAGGATAAATATCCTGCCGATAAGACGGTCATTATGAAAGAGTACTCGCGCTTTGCCGAGAAGGGCGATGAGCCGTACTACCCGATTAACACTCCGGAGGACCGCGCCAAGCTGGAAGCCTACCGCAAGCTCGCTGCTGCTGAGGCCCGCGAGAACTACGTCCTCTTCGGTGGCCGCCTGGGCACTTACCAGTACCTGGATATGCACATGGCCATCGCCTCCGCGCTGAGCATGTTCGACAACAAGCTGGCTCCGTTCTGGAACGAGGGCAAGGCCCTAGAGCAGGAGCGCGGCCACTAGGCCGCAGTGCTGCCCCCCGGCCGCTCCCTATAGTGCGGCACGGCGCGCTATGCTGAAACACCTCGATGGAAGGAGGTGACGGCATGGCCCAGCGCAAGAAGAGGAAGCGCGCGCCCGGGGCTGCGGACCGCAGCATGTGGAAGATGTCCCCGGAGCGGCTTGAGGAACATCTCAAGCTACGTAGTCGCGCGACCCGCATTCCCGATAAGAAAAAGCAGCAAGCAAAGAAGGCCTGCCGGAACACCCGGCAGGCCTTTGGCCTTTGTGGGCCCCGAAGACCATCGCCGGCGCCAATCATGAGCGGTGTGAAAGTAAAACTTGAGGTCGGGACAACAACTCGCTAAAGTAAACTCCAGGTTAACAATAGGCGAACAGAAAGTGAGTTTAAAATGACCTCCCCGAATTCCCGTCGTTTCGATACTCTGCGCCAGGATCTTCAGGCCGACTACGGTCACGAATGCAGCACCGACGAGATCAACTCTGTCTTGGATGCTGCCATTAAGCGCCACGAGGAAGGCGCTACTCTCGAGGACTTTGTGCCCGTCATGGTGGAGCGCGAGGTGCGTGAGCACTTTGGTGGCCACCGTATCCACGTGCGTTTTGCTGCCGGCGCCGACCATGCGCTGGCCCAGGCAGCAGTGGCGTTGACGAAGAAGTACGCCGGCGATGCCCTGCTGGTGGACGCTGCCGTGGCACACCCGGAGAACGAGTCCGATTCCCACATGGCCCACGTGCTCCAGGAGCGCGGTATGGCTGAGCATCCGGACCGCTACCTCGAGGACCTGCGTCTGCTGACCATCCCGGATTACATTGTGTACCTTGGCCGCGACCTCCCACGCGATGAGGCAGGCAAGGACATCAAGATTTGGGATATTGCTACCGCTGAAACGGTGGAAGAGACCCGCGAGTTGGCCGATGACCTCGGCGCCCGAGTGCTCTACATGCTCAACCGCCTGGGTATCGAGCCTATCTCGGAGGATGCCGCTGTCACGGCCTAAATCAGCTGGATAAAGACTTCCTCAACGCGGTCGACACTGCGCAGGGAATCTGGAAGGTTAAGACCGGCATGGGCGATGACGTAGGCGTCGCGTACATCGGTCTTGGAGTTGCCGACGTGGATGCGAGAGAGCTGTCGCATCGCAAGCCCTGGTAGATAGCGAACATCTGCCCCCATGTCTTGGGCCACTGCGACGGTCAACCGGCCGATGTTGTTGGGAATAACAAGGACCGAGGCGTTGTCGGCGAGGAATTGGCCGAAGAGCTTGCGTAGCGAGCCTTCATGCTGATTGATGCGTTTGGACAGGACTTGCCTGCCTTGGGGATCGAGGACGCAGGCGTGGTGGAAGTATTTGCCGACGTCTACGCCAATGACGAAGTCATAGGCCATGGGTGTATGCCTCCTAGCGATGAATTAGAAGTTGGACTATTTAAGCTTCATCGCTGGGGTTGTCGGACAAGCTTGCGCTGGCATCCACATTACTGTGAGACCTCATACCACCTGGGCTGGGTCAGGTTCCTATTAGCAGTTTGAGTATGTCACTGTCTTCGGCGGCATCACCCCCGGATCATTTTCAGACAGGGGCGGGAATAAGCCATACCGAAGCCAGCGACTAGTTCCACTGTCCTTTCAGACGGAGGGAACGGAAATAAACATAACCAGCCCAATCGGGCGGACAGGTTATGAATCTTCGGTGCCCTGAGGTGGAACTGCTAACAACGTAATGGGGGGAGCGGGGGCAAAGTCAATAATTCGAGTCTGGCATAAGTTGCTAAGGATTGCCTAACCTAATACTGTTTCAAGTTAGGTTCCCGATCGGGAATCGGCAACGGAAGCGAGGCGGCGACGATGAACAGAAAACGTGGATCGACCAGAGAACCCCTCTCCGGAGGGGGAGTCGGGGACGCGGGCCCGGACGGGACGGGCGACGGCGACGCGGTGGCGTCGCAGACGGACGACGGGCGGTTGGTACACGTCGCACCGGTCGCAGCGGGTGGCCGACCATCCACCCGCGATATGCTCGTCGCCGCCGCGATCGGCGTCGCGGGGTCTCTCGTCGTCGTGCCCCTGACCTACCTGCAGGTGTTCGCCGGCATCGCCCACGTTTATCTCGTCGCGGCGACGCTCGGGTTGTGGTTCCTGCAGTGCGTCGTTCCCCTCATCGTCGTCCGCAAGCCTGGCGCGAGCCTCATCGCGTGCCTTGCCATGGGCGTCGTGTCCGCGGCGACCACCCCGTTCGGCGTCGCCGCGATCGGGGCGCTGATCATGGAAGGATTGCTCATCGAGCTTCCATTCATGGTCACCCTGTACCGGCGGTGGACGCGTACCCAGTTCGTGGCGTCGGCGATGTTGTTCTCCGCGATGATGGGAACGATGGCCCCGCGCGCAGTTGGCGTCGACTCGCCGACCACGCCCATGACCCTGATCAGCTTCGCCGTAGCCTTGGCATCGAGCCTGGTGTTTTTGGTCCTGGGCTTTGCCGTCGCAAAGGGGCTTCGCAGCCGCGAGGTCACCCGGTGACCGGCGGAGCACCTGCGTGCGCCGGTGCGACACGTGGGACGGCCCCGGCCCGGTTACGGGTCAGTGGCGCTGGCGTGCGGCACGCCGATGGGCGATGGGCACCCGACATGGTGGATCTCTCCTTCGACTTCGGTACGATCAATGTCATCACGGGACCCGTGGGATGCGGAAAGACGAGCCTGGCCCACCTCATCGCTGGACTGATCCCCTCGCACATCCCCATCGACCATGCCGGATCCGTGCATATCGTTGATGTCGACGGCACCGAATGCCCCGTGGACGGGGACCGGGTCACCTTCGTCGGGCAAGACCCGGCGACGCAGGTGCTCACGCTTCGAGTCGTCGATGACGTATCCATGGCCCTCGAGTTTTCCCTCGTGGAAGCCGACATCGTCGCCAAGCGATCAGCCGCGGCCCTATCAGAGCTCGGGCTGTCAGAGCTCGCGGAGAAGGATCCGTGGGCTTTGTCGGGCGGGCAACGCCAGCGGATGGCCATCGCCGGCGCGGTGGCCAGTGCGCCGGAGGTCATGATCTTCGACGAGCCCGCGGCCCACGTCGACGAGGATGGTCGCCGGTCGCTGTTCGCCGCTATCCGTGATTTGCGGGCCCCGGGGCGCGTCATCCTGCTCATCGAGCACGACCTCCGCCCGTTCGACGGGTGGGTCGACACGGTGACGATCCTCGATGCGGACGGGAGCGTCGCCGCCCACGGAGCGCCGGATGACATCGCGGTGAAGGGCATTGCGACGTCGGCCGCGACCGCCGGAGCGCCGGACGCCAGTACGCCGGGCACGGGGGCACCGGACCGTCTCAGTCCGGACTGGCGGCGAAGGTCCCGGGGAGCCGGGAATGGCGCCGATCCGGAATCGGAGGCGGATGCCGTTCCGCTGCTGGCCTTGACCGGAGCCAACGTGGCCCGGGGCGGGGAGCGGATCCTGAACGGGGCTGATCTGACACTGGAACGGGGCGAGATCCATGCTCTAGTCGGCGCCAACGGAGCCGGTAAGTCCACCTTGCTGGCGGTGCTGTCGGGCCAGATGAAGGCGGGAGCGGACATACGGATCGACGGCGAGTCCGCCCGGCGCGCCCCCGACGCCTTCGCGTCGTGGGCGTTCCAGAACCCCGAGCACCAGTTCACCCGTGCGACCGTCGCCGCGGAAATCGCCTCCGCGCTGGCCGGCACGGACCCGCACGGACCACTCGGCGCCGATGAGCTGAGGAAACTGCGGGAAGCCTTGTGCCCCCGGGCACTTGACCCTGTCTCGCCGTTCGTCCTGTCGGGCGGACAGAAAAGACGGTTGGGCATCTTCCTGGCGGTGGCGGCCAATCGCCGTTTGCTGCTTCTCGACGAGCCGTTGGCGCACCTGGATTCGCCGAGCTCGCGCATCGTACTGGATACGCTGGCGGAATACGCCGGGGCCGGCGGAACCGTTGTGTTCACGTGCCACGACCGCCGTGCCGCGCGAACGTGGGCGGATCGGGCGAGCATCGTCGCCGAAGGGAAGGTCGCCTGGTCTGGTCCCGCGGCCGACGTGCCGGCTGCCCCGGAGTCGTCCCGGCGGGATCGCGCACTGCCCGCGGCCGGCGCAGGGACGTCCGGGAATGAAAGCCCCTGGACCAGTGAATCCGCCTCTCGAAGGCGCGCAGGGTTGAACGCCATCACGATTGTCGGGGCGGTGATGCTCGTCGTCGCCGCCGGGCTGCTCTCCGGTGGAGACGCCGTTGTCGCGCTGACGGTGGTCGCGTTCCTCGCACTCGCTGCGATCGCGGAACGCGACGTTCGGGCGACGGCGGGGAAGGTCCTCCTCGTCCTGTTGATCGGGGTGTTCTTCGGCCTGCTCGGGTGGCGCTCCGAGTTCTACGGCAGTGGGGATCCGACGGAGGCTGTCCGCCACGGCATCCATCACGGACTGCTGCTGACGGCCGTGTTTGCGGGGACGGTCCTGGTCTCCGCGTGTATGCGCGTCGAGGAGCTTTTCGACGCCATGGTGCAACGCCTCCGGGTGCCCTACACATGGTGCACCATAGCGATTTCCGGGGTGAGCATCGCGGCGTTCCTGCGCAGCGAAATCCCCCAGCTGACATGGGCGATTAGATTGCGCTCGATGCAACCAGGGCAGTCTTTCCGCTCCGGCTTCATTCGCGCGACGACGCCCGCGCGCATCGCCTTTCCCCTGTTCGTCAGCGCCGTGCGCGGCGCCGAAAAGCTGTCCCTGACCCTGGCGATGCGCAACTTCGGCCGCCATCCGCGGCGTACCTTCCGCACCGATCACCCCTGGCGAGTGCGTGACGGTTTCGCGGCCGCAGCGTCCGCCGCGGCCTTCGTTGCCGCCCTGGTGTCCGCAGTGACTTGACGGGCACCCGGAACCGGCGGGCCCCGAGCCCGCGAGCGTTTCCGAGCCTGTACGGAGACGCGCCCCACCCAGTTGCTTCAACCCTTCAGACACATTCTCCGGGTCGCGCCATGCGGGCCCGGTCCGCCCGGCACCGGCATGGCGCCGACAACCGAAAGAGGTACCAGTGAACACGATCCGGACCATCAGCGACGCGCTTCGGGACAAGGCCGATGAGACGAAGAAGGGGATCACCTTCGTCGAGAATCGGCGGGACGTCTTCGTCCCGTACGGCCGGGTCCATACGGAGGCGGTGGCGGCTGCGACTCGGTTGGCCGAAGCCGGCATCGGCCCCGGCGACCGCGTAATCTTCCAGGTTTCGGAGAACCGCGGGCTCATCCGGGCGTTCTGGGGCTGCGTCTACGTCGGCGCGGTTCCGGCGCTTGCGCCGCCGGTGTCGGGCCCGGCTGACGTCGACAGGGTGCGGACGCTCTTGGACATGATGCCCGGGGCCCCGATCTTGGTCGATGAACGCAGTCACACGCTGCTCACCGGCGCAAAGGGTGCCGTGGTCGTGGACGAGGACCGGCTGCTCGACGTGTCCATAGTCAATGACGCCGCCGCGGAGCCGGGGACGGCGATGTCGGGTGATGCTGAATCGGACTTCTCTCAGCCGGGGGATGTGGATTCCGGGGAGGGCGCCGGCGCGGTCCCCGCGTTCCCGGTGCGGGGTGGGACGGGCGGCGAAGCCCTTATCCAGTTTTCGTCCGGCTCCACGGGATCGCCGAAGGGCGTCATCGTAACCAACGAGTCCGTGCTGAACGGTCTGCGCGCGACGATCCCACGCCACGCGCACCGGTACGAGAACAAGATGCTCACGTGGCTGCCTTTGACCCACAACCTTTCGCTGATCGGCTTCCACGTCTACGCCCTTTTCCGTGGGTACGACCAGGTGTTGCTGCCGGTTTCCGAGGTGATCGCCGATCCCCGGAGTTGGTTCGAGGCCGTGACCAGGCACCGGCCGACGGTGACCGTGTGCCCGAACTTCGCGTTCAAGCATTTCCTGCGCCATCTCGAGCGCCGGCCCCTCGGGCACGACCACGGTTACGACTTCTCCAACGTCCAGAAGCTGATGAGCGGTTCTGAACCCATCGACGCTCCATTGGCCCGGAAGTTCCTCGCGGCGATGTCCGCCATGGGCCTCCGGGAGGATGCCCTGACCTCTGCCTACGGAATGTCCGAAGCTTGCCTGCTGGTCACGACCCGGGACATCTACTCGGGTCTGTCCACGGTGCGGCTTGACCGGACGGGCATCGCCACGGGGCAGCGTTTCGAGGACATCAAGAGCGAGTCTGGAGCTGAGTTCGTCGCCTTGGGCCAGGCCGTCCCGGGGATCTCGTTGACCATCCGCGATGACGGGGGCGGGGTCCTCGGCGACGGCACCGTCGGTGAAATCCACATCGCCGGCGCTCCGATGACCCGCGCCGCGATCACGGCAGAGGGGATCGTGGAGCACGAGCTTACCGATGACGGGGCGTTCGCCACGGGGGACATGGGCATTCTCCGCGACGGCGAGTTGTTCGTCCTCGGCCGGAAGAAGGACATCATCTTCGTCAACGGCCGGAACTACTATTCGGCCGATTTGGAAGCCGTGCTGGAGAATGTGCTTGACCGTGATGTCGCCGTTCTCGGCCGGAGCAACCCAGCCACGGGCGAAGAGGAGATCGCCGTGTTCCTGGCCAGGCAGACCCCGACCGATCGTGCGGCCGACGGTGCGACCGGTGTCGGGCAATCGGACGCGGATGAAACTCCGATCGATGAACAGGCGGTGGCCCGTTCCGCGATGACCGAGCTGATGCGCGTCGCCGGGGTGCCCGCTTCCCGGGTTCTGTGGGTCGACGAGCTGCCCGTCGCGTCTAACGGCAAGAAGCTCCGCCGCAAGCTCGAGGCTCTGCTCTGAGGCGATGACCATGACCAATGAAACGATCGCGCCGGCCGTCGCATCTACCGCCGTGGGAGGAACCCGCACCGGGGCCCGAGTCGCCCCCGAACGGCTGTCGGAGTCCATCGCCGACGCCATCGGCGTGCACCTGGATTCGGCGGACGTGAAACTCCGCGACCACATCCCGAACTCCCTGACTTTCCTCCAGATGCTGCTGGCGCTGGAGGATGAGTACGGGGTCAGCATCGATTACGCGGCGATGGACCCCGGGGCCACGGTCGCTGATTTGGCGGCCACCATCGACGCGGCCCGGGGTGGCGCTGATGCCGGATCTGCCGCAGGCGCCGCTGCCGACCCCGCTGCGGCGACGGATGAGTCGGATGACGGCGGGGCCGGCAAAAATGGGGCCGATCCCGCGGATGCGGTCCCGCTCAATCCGATCCAGACCGCCTATCTGCTCGGCGCGGACGAGGACATCGAGCTTGGCGGCCAAGCGACGTACATCTACGCGGAATCCCGGCACGACCATCCGTTGCCGCAGGTGGAGGAGGCCGTGCAGGCGGTCTTCGGGCGTCACGACGTGCTGTTCCATCGGCTCGACGTCGATGCCGGGGTCTTGAGCCCGACCGGCGCGTGCCTCGCCACCGTCGAGGTAGTCGGGTCCGGCGACGATGTCGACGCGGCGGTGGGGGAGATCCGTCGGGACATGAGAACCGCGGCGCGATCGTCGAACGAGGACGGTCCCATGGTCGCCGCGAGGCTGCTCGCAGATGCGGGCGGGTGCAGGATGTTCATCTACTTCAACATGATCGTCATGGATGCGGGTTCGGTGTACCTGTTCTTCGACGAGCTCGAATCCCTGCTGGCCGGGGAGTCGCCGGCTCCGGCTTCCAGATATGGGGATGCCGTGGCGGCAATCTCCGCGCGCCGGCGCGACGGGAAACGGCCCGAGGACCTCGCCTATTGGGAGAAGAAGGCCGCAGATCTGCCGCGGCGCCCGGAGTTCCCGGCGGCCGTGGAGGGTGGCGACGATTGGTCGACCCGGCGCTTGGGCACGGTGCTTGACGCGGAGGTCACCGCCAAGCTCGGCGAACGTGCCCGCCGCATTGGAGTTACCCTGTCGTCGCTGGTGATGGCCGTCAACGCCGCCGTCGTCTGCAGGTGGCTGCCCGAATCCGCGTTGACGGTCAATGTGACTGTCAGCGAACGCAGCGGCCTCGCTGCGGGCACGAGGGTGATGGGAGATTTCACTTCATCGATGCTCGTCGGCGTCGACGCCGGGAGAGCCGCGACCATCGACGGGTTGGCGGAGGTGATCGACCTGGACATCCGCGAAGGGCTGTCCCACCGTGGCGTTTCCGGTGTGGAGGTGCTACAGCGATTCCTTCGGGACGCGGCCAATCAGTCCCAGGCCACTGCTCCGGTGGTGTTCACCAGCTACCTCGGCGGCGAGCGGGGAAGCGGGCGCAGCCCGGTCATCGAACGCGTCTACACGCAAACCGCGCAGGTGTGCCTCGACATTCAGGTGATGCCGGCATCGGGCGGGATGGCGTTGTCGTGGGACGTGGTCGACGATTACTTCCCTGCGGTAGATGCGATGTTCGGGGCCGTTGCGGAGGCCCTGGACGTGGTGGCGGAGGGTGGAGAGGCTCTGCCCATCCGTCATGCGGAGACGGAGGGGGCCGTCGCCCGCTACAACGACGCTGCGGGACCGATCCACGATGACACCCTGGTTTCGCTTGTCGAAGCCGCATGCGCGGCGACTCCGGACGCACCGGCCGTGCGCCTCGCTGCCCGGGGCATCTCGTACACCTACGCCGAGGTCTGGGCCCGGGCCGGACGCATCGCCCGCCAACTCTCGGATTCCGGCGTCGGGGCGGGGGATGCGGTGATCGTGCGCTACACCAAGCATCCCGACGACATCGTCAACATGGTCGGCGTATTGCGTGCGGGAGCCGCATTCGTGCCTGTCGACGCGGGCATGCCGACCCAGCGACAAGAGTACGTCGTGGAAGCCTCAGGTGCGGCGGGCCCGATTCTGGACACCGGCGTGATCGATGAACTGGACCAAAGCGGAGTGGGGGGCGTCGGCAAGCCCGCAGCCGCGGAAGTCTGCGACCGCGCGGGCAGCGCGGGTGCGCACTCTTCGCCCGGCACTGCCCCTGACGACCTTGCCTACGTCATCTTCACCTCGGGGACCACGGGCCGTCCAAAGGGTGTGCGGATCAGTCATCGCAACTGCGTCAACACCATCCTCGACGTGAACCGGCGGTATGGAGTCACCTCCGCCGATCGCATCATCGGATTGTCGTCGCTGGGATTCGACCTGTCGGTCTACGACGTGTTCGGTGCGTTCGCGGCAGGCGCGACGGTGACGATGGTCGGAGACGAACGCGACGCCGATGAAATCCTCGACGTCTTGCGGGAAGAGCGGGTCACGCTGTGGAACTCCGCGCCCGCCCTGTTGGAGCTCGCCCTGGTCCGGGCGGCGGACGACGACGTGTTCCCGGATGTGCGCACCGTATTGCTCAGCGGCGATCGCATCGCAGCGGGGCTTCCGGCACGCGCCATGGCCATGTTCCCGAACGCGTCGATCAATAGCCTCGGCGGTGCGACCGAAGGAAGCATTTGGTCCATCCACTGCCCGCTGCAACGCGACAGCCTGGAAAACCGCATTCCCTACGGGTACCCGCTGGCGAACCAGGGCATCCACGTGCTCGCGCCCGACGGGGTGCATTGCCCCGTTGGCGTGCCGGGGGAAATCCACATCAGCGGTCTCGGCGTCGCGCAGGGGTACGCGGCCGATCCGGAGCGGACCGCTGCCGCCTTCGGGCATGTCCCAGGTATCGGGCGCTGCTACCGGACCGGAGACGTGGGCATGTTCAATGCGGAGGGTTTTGTGGAATTTCTCGGCCGCCGCGATCGTCAGGTGAAAATCGCGGGCTTCCGCGTCGAACTTGGAGAAATCGAATCGGTCCTCGAGCGGTCCGGCCTGGTGACCGCGTCGATGGCGGCGGTCGTCGAATCGGGCGATCGGGGACTCCTGGCGTGCCTCTACGTTCCGGCGGACGACATGACCGGCTCGCGGGATGCCGTCCGGGCCGAGCTTGCCCGCTGCTTGCCAGCGTACATGGTACCGACGGTCCTGCTGCCGGTGGCGCACCTGCCCGTTACCGTCAACGGGAAACTGGATCAGGAGGAAATTCGTAGGCACGTCGGCGCCGCGGGCGGCGGGGCAACGGCCGATAGCGAGGCCGCCGGGGTGGGGGCCGGAGCCGTGGGCGCGCCTGGTTCCGTCGCCGACCCCGGGGCGATCGAGTTGGTGTCCGGAGTCTTCGACGAGATCCTCGGGGAAGCCCCGTCGACGGGTGCCGCCGATCCGGCGTGCGGCGCGGGAGAGTCTTTCTTCCGCCGCGGCGGCGATTCCTTGCAATTCCAGGTTATGATGCGCGCGATCCGGCAGAAGACGGGAGTCCGCCTCCGTTTCCGCGACGTCATCGCCGACCCGACCATCGCGCACATCGCCGGCCTTGTCTCGGAAGCCATGCGGGAGTCCAGGGCCGAGTCTGAAGACGTCGCCGAGGCAATGTCTTCCCCCGATTGCGCCGTCGGTGCCGGTTCAGCCGCAGGAGGCGCCCGAGAATGTTCCGCGAGGGCCCACGGGAAGGATCCGGTGGAACAATTCGGGGACGACCCCCACGCGCCGTTCCCCCTGACCGACATGCAGAAGGCCTACTACGTTGGCCGGAACTCCGGGTTCGAGCTGGGCGGCGTCACCGAGCACTACTACATCGAATCCGTCACAGAACCAGGTATCGACATCGACCGCCTGGAGGAAGCCCTCGACAATCTAATCCGCAGGCATCCGATGTTGCGCGTCGTGTTCACCGCACAAGCCATGCAGCGGATCCTGCCGGAGGTTCCGCGCTACCGCATTGACGTCGCCGACTACCGGGCCGCCGATGAGGCGACCGTGGTCGAGGCGGTGCGGCGCAAGCGCGATGAGCTGAGCCACCAGGTATTCGATCTGGGCAGCTGGCCCTTGTTCCATCTGTCGGCGTTCGCGCTCCCGGACGGGCGGCACCGCCTGTTCTTCAGCGTGGACATGATCATCGGAGACGGGGCGAGCCAGCGGATTTTCATCGACGACCTGGACAAGCTGTACCGGGGAATGGAGCTTCCCCCCGTCACTGGCGACTACCGCACGTACGTCTTGGAGATGAAGCGCCGGGAAGCTTCGGCGGTCGGGCGGGGCGAAGAGACGTTGACTCGGACGGTGGTCGAGGAATTCCCGCCCGGCAACACCCTTCCATCAAGCGGTGCGGCCGCGGACGTGGATGTGCCGCGGATGCGTCGCCTGACGTACACATTCACCGCTGCGGAAACCGCACTGTTGCGGGAACGGGCCAGCGCCGCCGACGGCAGCGTGTCCGCACTGCTTCTCGCCTGCTATGCGACGAGCCTGTCGCTGTGGTCGAGGGGGGATTCGGTCGGCATCAACATCACCACGTACAATCGTGATCCCGAAATCGCCGACGTCGCCGGCGTCTTCGGTGATTTCACCGGCGTGATTCTGATGCCGGTGAAAGCGGCCGCCGACCATGATCTCCGTTGGTGGACGGCGGAACTGCGCGACCGGCTGCTCGGGCACATGGCGGCCGGGTACTCCGGGGTGTCGTTGCTCGGTGCCATCGCGCGCCACCGGGGTCTGCCCGTCGGACAGGCCGTAGCGCCGTTCGTGTACACCTCGTTGCTGTTCGGCGAGGGTTCCGCGGCAGGCGATGGCTCGGGCAGGGATGCCCACGTCCTGGGAGACGTCGATTACGCCATCTCCCAGACCCCGCAGGTGCTGTTGGACAACCAGGTGATGGAGGTCGACGGGCGTATCAACGTCGCCTGGGATTTCGTCGAGCAGATTCTGAAACCGGAACTGGTGGAGGACATCTTCGACCACTACATCAGGTCGGTGTCGGGCTTCGCCGGGGGCTGCCCCGAAGCGGCGCCGCTGAGCGTCGGCCAGGTTCGGCACCTGCGCCTGGCGGTCGGGGGCACTTCTTCCGGCGGTGGGGCGATCGACGACGGCGTCGCGGGCGCGTCATCGGCGGAGCGCGACAGGTCGGGCGCGATCTCGAGGATCGCATCCGGGGACCTGTTGGGCCGAGCTCGCGGATACCTGACGGTCATCACCGGGATGGTCCGGGCCGACCTCGGCGGCGCCGAAGCCGGCGCGGACGACGACCTGTTCCTCCTCGGCTACGACTCCCTGCGATTCGTGAAGCTGATGCAGCGGATTCAGGACATCACCGGGGCGTCGGTGCCGCTCGCGGAAGCGCTGGCCAAGCCGACGCCACGTGGCGTGGCCGAGCTCGTCGGCCAGTCGACGGCCACGCCGACCGACCGGCGGGACGCGGATGACCCCGGCGCATCGGCCGCGGACCGTTCGCTGGTCCTATTGCGCAGCGGCGATGAGGCGCGCCCGATCTTCCTCGTCCACGGCGGATTCGGCACCGTCGACATCTACCGAGACCTGGCACTCGCGATCCCCGGTGGCGGGCAGGTGTGGGGTGTCGGCTTCGCGGAGTTCGAGAGACCATTCCCCCGCACCACCGGCATCGACGACATCGCGGCCCACTACTCGGGCCGGGTCCGCGAGGTGCTCGTCGACGGTGCCGCCCCGGCGATCGTCGGATGGAGCCTCGGCGGCACCATCGCGGCCGAGATGGTGCTCCGTTTGGCCGATCTCGATCCCGCGCTGGTATTTCTCGACAGCCTGGCTCCGGGGATCGCGGTCGACGTGGGGGATTTCGACGCGGAATCCGAACAGAGGCTGCTGTCCCGGGTGGTGCCCTCGATCGCCGATCTTCCGCACGGAACGCCGGTTTCCCGCCTCTGGGCGGAGTTCGGCGGAGTCGACGAGACCGACGGGGAGCGGGGGGTCCGCCTGCGTGCCCTGGCCGCGGCGGTCGCACCGACGCTCCTGGAGGACCTTGGGCTTTCCGGCGACCGGGTGACGGCTACGGAGTTTAACTCGCTGCGCTCGCTCATCGATGCCCGCACCCGGTACCGGCCCGAGGGGCGGGTGAGGGAGGCGTTGTTCGTTCTCCCCGATGACGGCGAGGCCCACAACCACGACCAGTGGCGGGACCACCTCGTCGATGACCTCTGCGTTGCCGGCGTCGCGGGAAACCACTATTCGTTCGTCCTCGGAGAGGATGCCGCGCTGACTGGGGCTCTCATCGGGGAGTACATCGAACGCCGGCGCCGGGCGCCGGAAACGGATGACAGGGCAGTGGACCCGTCGTCCGATGGAATCGACCGGTCGCGGGACCGGGGAAAGGAGATGGAAAGTGACTGACCGACGAAACGGCGGGGAAGCACGGGACCGCGACGGGGGCGAACCCGTGAAAGTGCTGGTGGCCGGAGGTACCGGCGTCACCGGACGGCTCGTCCGGGGGATGCTCGGCGTCGTCGACGGGATTGAGCTGGCCTACACTTCCCGGCAGAAACCGGACGATGGCCCGGGGCGGCACTTCCCGCTGAGGATCGCCGCCGGCCACAACGAGATCTGCAGGGTCTTCCGCAAACACGATTGGGTGGTCAACTGCACCGGCCCGTTCGAGGTGCATGCAGACTCACTCGCCCGTGCTTGCATCGACTCAGGCACCGGGTACATCGACGTCAACGATTCGATCGACGCCCGCCGCGCAATCATGGCCCTCGACGGGGATGCTCGGCGGGAGGGGGTTCCCGTGCTCACCGGGTTCGGCCTGTGCCCGGGCTTGTCGACGGCCCTGTTGATGCTCGGGGCCTGCGCTGCGGGGGCCGAAGAGGTCCGCGATGTGCGGGTCGATCTGCGAATTGGCGCCGACCAGGAATCCGGGGCAGCGTCGGTCGAGTCGATGTTCCGGACCATTCGCGGCGGATACCGCGCGATGCTCGGCGGCGCCATCGTCGAAGTGCGGCGCAACCTGGTGTCGTCGCAAAGCGGAATCGGCTACGAATGCCCGGACATCGACGTCGTACGCGAGGTGTGCCCCTCGATCCTCGGATATTCCTACCACGTCGCCTTCGATGCTCTCCCCGATGAGTCGGTGGAGAAGATCCGCACGTCGAGACTGTACGCGATGCCCGTCGTCTCCGGTCTGCTCGCCCGTCTCGGGGCGGCCGTGACGTCGCGGAAGGCGCGGGCGAAGGGCACTCCGCAACCCGCCGAGCTGGTCGTCGCACTGTCCTCCGCCGGCGCGGGCGATGCGGGGTCGGCGGCCGAGACAACCGTCGTCCGGGCGACTGGCCCGGGTTCCTACAAAATGACCGCGGCCATTGCCGCCGCCACCGTTGCGTCGGTCGCGGGGAAGCCGGTCGCGCCGGGGTGCCGGGATCTCGTCGGCCACCCCCGGCTCCTCGAACCGGTCCTCGCCTTCGCCCGCGATGCGGGCATCCATATCGAAACGCCGCATGACAACCCGACCACGGGGCCACTGCCGGCAGCGGCCCACTGCGACACCAAAGAAAAGGAGAAACGATGACGGATCAAGCTGAACGGGGTGCGGCGATCGTCGTCCGCGACCTCACGAAGAGCTACCCGATTGCGGGCACAGCCGGCACCGTGCCCGAAGGCGGGGCAGGTGCTCCGCCGGACGGCGGGCGCAAGGGAAAGCGCGGCGCCCGGATGCGCAAGCATGTGCTCGACGGCGTGAGTTTCACCGTGCCCGCCGGGTCGATCGTGTCGTTCCTCGGCCACAACGGCGCAGGCAAGACCACCCTCATCCGAATCCTGTCGACGCTCATCACCGCAGACTCCGGCGAGGTGAGCATCTTCTCGCGCGATGTGAAAGAGGATCCGGCGGGCGTGCGCGCCGACATTGCCATCACCGGCCAATTCGCGGCGATCGACGAGAACCTCACCGGCCGGGAGAACCTGGAGTTCTTCGGGCGTCTGCGCGGACTCGACCGCGCCGACGCGGCCGCCCGCGCGACGGAACTGCTCGCGCAATTCTCGCTCGCGGACAGCGCCTCGACGCTGGCGTCGGCCTATTCGGGTGGCATGCGGCGCCGCCTCGACATCGCCGCGTCGCTGTGCGTCGTGCCCAGGTTGCTGTTCCTCGACGAACCCACGACGGGGCTGGACCCGGTCAGCCGCGAAGAGTTGTGGGGCTTCATCCGGCAACTGCGGGACGACGGAATGACCCTGGTGCTGACCACCCAGTACCTGGAAGAGGCGGAGGCGCTGGCAGACCACGTCCATCTGCTCAAGGACCGCCGCATCGTCGCCAGCGGAACGCCGGAGGAATTGCGTCGCAACTTCGGGTCGCACGTGCTCCGCGTGTCCTTCGCCACCGCCGCCGGGGCGGAGGCATTCGCCCGCTGCCTAAGGGGAGCGTGTCTGGACCGCGCCCGCGTCGCGGGGAAGTTGGTGTCCCTCGACGTCGACCCCGGACCGCAGGTCCTCGAGGCGGTGGCGCGGGCGATGGAGGCCTCGGAAGCGTTGCCGGATTCGCTGAGCGTGTCGCCGCCCACCCTCAACGAGGTGTTCATATCGATGAACGCGGGGGGTGCGGCGCGATGAGTGCGACGTCGGTCGCGGCGTTCCTCCGTCGGGATCTGCTGCTGTTGCGACGCAACACCGCGTCGCTGATCTCCATGTTCGTCGTTCCTCCCCTCTTCCTGCTGTGCCTGTACGCGGTGTTTGGGTACTCGGCAGGGCAATCCGGCTTCGGGTACCTGCGTTTCGTGCTCGGCGGCTGCCTGTTCCAGGCGGCGATGTTCACCGCCGCGGCGTCGGCGATGGCGGTGGGACAGGACGTCGAATCCGGGCTCGTCGACCGTGTGCGCGTGTTGCCCGGGGCCACGGGCGGCTATGTCGCCGGCAGGCTCGCCACCGATGTGCTGCGGATGTCCGCGTCGATCGCGGCGCTGCTGATCGTCGCGTGGGCCTGTGGCCTCGACATGGCTCTCGGTGACGTCGCGTGGACAGTCCTGTGGTCACTGCTCGCCGCCGCGGTCCTGTCCCTGGTCACGGACGGGGTGATCCTGATGGTGCCCGCCCCGGTGTCGACGGCCTCATCGATCCAGGCGCTGGAAATGCTGCTGCTCATGTTCTCCACCGCGTTCATTCCGGCGACCGCTTTGGACGGCTCCCTGCGCGACATCGTGCGCCACATGCCTTTTTCGCCGGTGATCGAGGTGATCAGGGCGGCGTCCCCGGGCGCCTTCCCGGATCACGCCGGGGAAGAGGCAGCCCTGTGGCTCGGTGTCGCGGCGGTCGTCGGAATCATCCTGTTCATCCGCCGGTTCACCTTGAGGAGCGAATCATGATCGACGCTATTTTCGTGCATCTGCGGCGCATCGTCCACACTTGGCTGCGGCGCCCTGACTTCTGGTTCATGACGTTCATTGCTCCGCTCGTGTACCTGTTCATCGTCAACCGCATGTTCGGTAGCCTGGTCAGGCAGCTCACCGGAGAGTTCGAACTCCGGGACGCGGTCATCCTTGTCGTGACGGCGTGGGCGTTCATCTTGGCCATCACGGGATCGTCCACCGTGTTCGTTGAACGCAGCAATGGCCTCCACGAGCGGTTGATCACAATGCCGGCACCGTACGCGGCCGTGCCGACCGCACGGATCATCGCCGAGTTCATCCGGATCATGGCGATGACGGTCGTCGTCGCGGCGGTGGCCGCCTTGCTTTCCGACGGCCCCCCGGAGGTGTCCTGGTGGTGGAGGATCACGGTGACCAGCGCGATGGTTGCCGCGGCGGCCGCATGCACCGGCACGTACATCGCGTTCTCCATCACTAGCCCCCAGGGATCCGTGGCCCTTATCCCGTTGATCATCGTTGCGATGTTCGTCAACACGGTGCTCATGCCCGCCGACCACTTCCGTCCCCTCCTGCGCGGAATCGCCGGGCACACCCCCGTATCCGCGGCCGGCGAGGCCGTCAACGGCACCGGGGCTGCGGGTCTGGTGGTCTGCGCGGCCTGGTTCTTTGGTATCGCCGTGCTCGCGGCGTGGGGCATCGCCGTGAAAACGAGGCCGGGGGAGTCTGCATGACGGCCCGCGAATCCGAGCATCTAACCCGAAACCGCCGCGTGGACGCGGCCCACACACCCGGAGACAGAACCAGATGAAGTCGATCGCCCAGATCGTCCAGAACAACCGCAGGCTCCTCGCGGCCTACGAGGACAAGGTCCAGCCGAGGTTCCTAAGCCGCTATGCGCGCGAACCGATGGACGCCGCCGCCGTGTACCGGAAGCTCCGTGCGCTGGATCCCGGGCCGGATGCGCCGGCCCGGGTCCTCGACCTCGGTTGTGGAACCGGGTGGCTCGCCCGCACGCTCGCCGCTGAGTCTCGCTATCGCAGGGCGAACATCGTCGGCTACGACCTGTCGCCCAATGCGATCCGCATCGCCCGCGAACGCGCCGCCGCCGACGGGCTCGGGGCCCGGACGGAATTCCACGTTGCCGACATCCTCACGCCGCTCGCGGGAGAGCCCGGCGGGGCCTGTGAAATCTGGGTGTGTGGTGCGCTCCACCAAATGAAGGATGCGGGAGCCGCGCTCGGCAGGGTCTCCGGGCTGCTCGCCGACGGCGGCATCGCTTACGTGCAGACGTTCGTCGAGGATCCCGACGTGAACGAGCGGGTCGACATGGCCGTCATGGCGAAGATGGGCCACCGGGTGTTCCGGGGCAGCGAGCTCGAGGACCTCGCCGAAGCCAACGGGCTGAAGCTGGACGGAGCCTCACGCGCCGGCATGGTGTATTTCTGCACTCTCGCGAAGAAAAGCGCGATCGGGGAGGCGGGGAAGTGAGCGCCGTGGACGGGACCGTCGGCCCGTGGTCGCTGCTCGCCCCGATCCGGACCCGGATGCGTGCGGTGGTCGCGTTGTCCGTCCTGTCGTCGGTGGCTACCGTCGCTTCGCTGGTCGGCATCATCGACATCGCGATGACGTACCCGGAGGCCCCGGTGCATCGGACGTGGTTGGCCGTGGCTGTCATCGTCGTCGCCGCGACGGTGCGAATGGCTGCGGACGGCGCCGCCGGCATGCTCTCGCACCGGGCGGATAACGACCTGCAGCTCCACCTCCGGCGCCGGTTGGTTGCCCATATCCGGAAGCTGCCGCTGGGCTGGCTGGACGCCCGGCGCTCGTCGGGGATCATCGGGTCGGTTGAGAAGGACGTCGCGGCCGTCCACCAGCTCATGGGCCACACCGTCGGCGAGACCGTGGTGGCGGTGCTGGTTCCCCTGCTTTCCCTCATCGCGCTCGTCGCGGTCGATTGGCGGATCGCGGCGGTGGCGGTCGTCCCAGTGCTGGTCACCTTCGCCCTGATGGGCATGATGATTTCGCGCGGAGCCGATCTTCAGCGCGACTACGAGCGAGCCTCTGAAAAAGTGACGGCTGCGGTCATCGAGTTGGTGCGCGGCATCCCTGTGATGAAGTCCTTCGGACGCGCCAACCAGGGCGCGGGCCGCTACGATGCCGCGGCGTCGTCGTTCGTCCGCGCGTGGTCCGCCTGGTCCCGGCAGTCGAACATCTATCTCGGGCTCATCGACGTGGTGACGTCCCCGATCACGGTCCTCGCAGTGGTGTGCGCCGCCGGCCTCGCTTTGAGGGACACCGCGGGCGGCAAACCGGAGGGTCTCGTCGCCGGGCTGGTTCTCGGCCTTGGACTCTCCGCGGCGATCGTGCGGGTGGCTATGAACTCCGAACCCATCATCGCGGGGCTCGCCGCTCTGAAGTCCATTGCGAAGGTGCTGAGCACGCCGCCGATCGCCGAGCCCGCCGATCCGGTGCCCGCGCGCGGGGGCGCGCTCGAGGTTCGGAACCTGGTCTTCTCCTACGGGGATGGGCCGCGGGTCCTCGACGGGATGTCCGCGACGTTCGAACCGGGGACCCTCACGGCGCTGGTGGGGTCCTCCGGTTCCGGAAAGTCCACCGTCGCCCGGCTGTTGGCACGTTTCCACGACCCTGTCGAAGGCTCGGTGCTGCTGGGCGGCGACGATCTTCGCGACATCGCCGTGCGCGACGTGCACCGTTCGGTGTCGGTGGTGTTCCAGGATCCGCAGTTGCTCACGCTGCCCTTGCGGGAGAACATCCGGCTGGCCAGGAGAGACGCCACCGACGGCGAAATCATGGCGGCCGCGAAGCTCGCGAACCTCGATACGGTCATCGCGGCGCTACCGAAGGGCCTGGATTCGGTGGTCAACGTCGACGTGACCTTTTCCGGTGGTGAGGCGCAGCGCGTGGCCATCGCGAGGTCGATTGTCACGGACGCGCCGGTGCTCATCTTCGACGAGGCAACCGCTTACGCGGATCCGGCTTCCGAGGCCCTCATTCAGTCCGCAATCGAGCGTTTGGCTCGTTCGCGGACGGTGATCGTGATTGCGCACAGATTGAGCACGATCCGCAACGCCGACCGCATCCTCGTTCTCGATGGGGGAGCGGTCGCGGAGGCGGGCACCCACGACGAGTTGCTTGCGCGCGGTGGCCGCTACCGGGATCTGTGGCGCGCGTTCGCGCTCGACGACGAACCATCCGCCCCGCGGGGCACTGAAGCAGACGATGAAAAGGTAGGGAACCGATGATCCGGGACTTGTGGTCGATGACGGATCGGCGCTCGAAGATGACGCTGGCGTGGCTCATTGCGTTGGCCGCGCTTGCCGCGCTGGCACAGGGTGCGGCGTTCGTCGCGCTGCTGCCGCTGCTGTCGGCTCTGGCCGTGGGAGATGATGCGACGGCGTGGCGTTTCACCGGCGTCATCGCCGGCCTCGCGGCCGCCCATGCGGTGCTGTCCCTCGCCGCGGGGACGGTCGGCAGGGCGAATTCCGCAGCGGTGCTGTCGTCCCTGCTGCGTTCCCTGGGCGAACGCGTGCTGACGTTGCCACTCGGGTACGTCACCAAGTCCACGGCCGGCCGCTTTTCGGAGATGGCGTCTTCGGGCATGGCGTTCGCGGCGTCCGTGCCGCACGTGATCCTGAGGCCCGTCATCGCTGCTGTGGTTGCGCCGACCGTCATCGCTCTCGGAATTCTGGCGGTGGATTGGCGCGTCGGGTTGGTTCTCGTCGCGTCGGCGCCGGTGCTCTTCTTCGCCTACCGGGCCATTGGCCGGGTTGGCGGGGAGTCGGACGAAGCGCATGCTGACGCCGTCGCTGCCGTCTCCGGCAGGCTGATCGAGTTCACCCGCGGCCAGCAGGTGATTCGCGCCGCGGGCGACGGTTCGGCGGCGGACGCGATGGTGGATGAGGCGATCCAGGCCCAACACGATGCGTTCGCGAAGGCGACGTCGACGCAAGGCGCGGCCATCGGACGGTTGGGCTCGGTCGTCCATGCGGTGTTCACGGCGGCGGTGGTCGTCGCCGTGGCGGTCGCCGCGACGGGCGGGATGTCACCGGCGCATTTGGCGCCGATGCTCATTGTGGTCGTCCAGTTCACCGGACCGATCACCACGGCGGGAGCGTTGTCCGGCGGTTTCGGCGCGGGCCGCAACACGTTGGCTGCGCTGCGTGACCTGCGGGCGATCCCCGCCCTTCCCGAGCCTGCCGCACCGGAGCTGCCCGACGGGCATGACGTGGAGTTCCGCGGCGTGAGCTTCGGGTACGGGGAGAAGAAGGTCCTCGACGGCGTCAGCTTCCGTGCGCCTCAGGGAGCGCTGGTCGCCATAGTGGGACCTTCGGGGGCGGGCAAGACGACGGTCATGCGGCTGCTGTCGCGGTTTCATGATCCGGACTCGGGGGAGATCCTCATTGGCGGGGTGCCCTTGCCTCGGATCGGCACCGACGGCGTGAACTCGCTGGTGACCCCGGTGTTCCAGGAGACGTTCCTCTTCGACGCGTCCGTGCGGGACAACGTGGTCTTCGCCGACCCCGGATTCGGTTCCGGGCCCGGCGACGGAGACCGCTTGCGCGAGGCCGCCCGGCGATCCGGGGTGGACCGCATCGTGGAGCTGCTGCCTTCCGGGTGGGATAACCCGGTGGGAGAGGAGGGGACGCTGCTGTCGGGAGGCGAGCGGCAGCGCGTCGCCATCGCCCGGGCGCTTCTGAAGGATTCCCCGGTGGTGCTTTTCGACGAGCCGACGTCCTCGCTGGATGCGGCCACTGAGCGGGCGATTGTCGGCACGATGGAAGCGTTGCGCGGCGATCGCACCGTGATCGTCGTCGCCCATCGCCTGCACACCGTCCGCGATGCCGACCTCATCGTCGTGCTTTCGGAGGACGGGACGGTCGCAGAACGGGGCACGCACGATGAATTGCTGGCGAAGGGCGGCCGCTACGCCGAGTCGTGGACGTGCCGGACGGGAGGCTCCCCGGGCGCCTGATCCTCGTCCGTCGAGGACTATCGCTCCGGTCCGGTACCGGTGCAGTGGTCCCGCCACGCCGTCCCGGTCAGCGGGTCCTCGACGATGCCCTGGGCGACAGGGTCGTAATTGAAGCCGTAGTGCTCGGTGCGGTGGGCGGGGCACACGTCTTGGACGGTGATGTTGGTGACGCCGGGTTCCCGCACGAAGGAGTTTTAGTGGGGGAGCACGGCATTGTCGTGCCGCGTGCCCAGGAAGGTGTACCGCACGCCCGGTCGAGTGATGTCGCCGATGGTCAGCTCATTCAGCAGCATGGAACCGGAGATCTGCTGTTCCCAGGCAAGCGCGTTCGTTTTGCCGGCGTTTCGGGAGTATCCGTGGCGCATCTCGGGGTGGACGTCAAAGCGATCGGCTGCGCTGTGCGCCCGGGGCCCGTGGTTCGAGGCACCGGTACCGATGAGCTGTTCGACGACCCGGTCCCGGGAATGAGGATGACGGGCAATTCACCGTCCCGGGGCGGCACCGGAAGTCGTTGGCGCCGGGGGCACCAGACCGGGCTTGGCCATGGACAGGGCCCGGGCGGCCGCGGGTGAGGTTTGCCCCGATGGTGCTTTTTCTGTTTTGGCTCTCGAGTCGAACAGTGCTTTTGTAGTTGTCTCTCTTGAAAGGTTATTGGCGTCTTTTTCGAAGATTGCTGCGGGTGTTTCAATAGTTGGTGCTCTTTCGGCCGAGCTTCATTCAGCGACAAAGGCAATAGTTCTCCCGTTGTGCTACGTGCTTGGCATTCCCGCTATTGTGTTGTCGGTTTCCCAGACAGAGGTGCTGGCATTAGAGCAGTTTGGCCAGGGCATTCAAGACTGGGATTTTCTTATCATCTTTGGTCTTCCCTTGCTATTCGTTGGATTGCTATCTGTTTTTTCTTTTTTCGCGGGGGTGGACCAGATTAAAGTCACCACTGAGCGGCTCGCGCGAATTGGTGTTGCAACTCCGATGATCAATGTCGCACGGTTCATCGGCTTGCCTTTTTGTTACTTGACTTTGTCAATGGCCTTGTCGGTAGTTTTCGCTGTGCTGAGTTCTACATTGCATCTGGCTATCCTTGGTTCCTCATTGGGGCATGTGATGGCGGGGATTTCTCTGAAGGTTTCGTTTTCCCTTGCTGGCGTTCTTTTTGCAGCATTTCTTGTTTGTACCGGCGTTTATCTCACTTGGGGAGCAGTTGGGAAGAGGTTCGCTAAAGTCGACTCTTTGAGCTGACTGAAATAGGAAGAAAGACACTCTGATCATGTGTTGCTATGAGGAGTATCCTTCTTATTGTACAGAGTTAATAGTTGTCAGTTAGCAAAAAATTAGTCAGTATTGTTCTCTACTTTCTCAATCTCCCTCCGATTCGACACTCTCTTGAGCCTCTGACAATTGCGGCCACGAGTTCGTGACCATCGAGGTCGATTTCCTTTTGGCGCCGCAATCATAGGCGACGAAGTCGGCAAGGACATCAAGATTTGGGATATCGCTACGGCAGAAACCGTAGAGGAGACCTGCGAGCTGGCTGACGACCTCGGCGCCCGCGTGCTTTACATGCTCAACCGTCTGGGCATCGAACCCATCTCGGAGGATGCACCCCTCTCGGCTTAGCTTTCAGCCGCGTGGGAACCCAGCGCAGCAGTGCTGAACCACTAATCTTGGTTTCTGATAACTGTCGAAAACTGTGTGGAGAACCGAAGATATCGTGACTGCCAACAATTCTGCTGCGCGCGAAACGCTAGAACCCGTACAGCGCATCCTGCTGCCTAAGCGCGGCGAGCCGAGCGACGTCCGCATGCTCTACCTCATCGAATCGGAGCGCAACCGCGAGCGCCTCAGCTGGAGCGGCCGCACCTCCGTGACCATCCCGGCCGGCGAGGAAGCCTCCTTCGAGACCTACTTCAATGCTTTCCCAGCCGCCTATTGGCGCCGCTGGTCTCAGCTGAAGTCCATCGTGCTGGTGATGGACGTCGAGGGCGAGGCCAACATTTCCCTCTACCGCTCCAAGCAGGACGGCCAGCGCATTTCCGTGGCCAACCACGTGGTGACCACTGGCCACCACGAGTTCGAGCTGCCTCTGAAGAATTTCGAGGACGGCGGCCTGCTGTGGTTCGACGTCGCGGCGGTGGAAGACACCGTGCTTGCCGACGCCTCCTGGGCCGCACCCCACGCCCCGAACCCGCAGCTCCTCCCGGACGGCAGCGAGTACCCGGCGCAGGACAAGCGCGTGGCCGTGGGTATCCCGACCTTTAACCGCCCGACGGATGCCGTCGCGGCGCTGCAGGCGCTGGCAGAGGACCCCGTCGTGGATGGCATCATCGACTACGTCCTCATGCCGGACCAGGGCAACCAGCACCCAGCGGACGAGCCGGGCTACGACGAGGCCGTCGCGCATTTTGGTGAGCGCTTCCGCGAGTTCCGCCAGGGCAACCTGGGCGGCTCGGGCGGCTACTCCCGCATCATGTTTGAAGCACTGGAGAATACCGACTCGCCCTACATCCTCTATATGGATGATGACATCGCGATTGAGCCGGATTCCATCCTCCGTGCAGTCCAAGCGGCACGTTATGCGGCCAAGCCTTTCATTGTGGGCGGTGAGATGCTCAACCTGCAGGAGCGCTCCCAGCTGCGCACCACCGGTGAGCGCGTCAACCGCGCTGACTTTATGTGGGGCGCGGCCGAGCATGCTGTGTACGACCACGACTTTGCCAAGTACCCGCTGCGCGCCATCGGCACCAAGGAATCCCGCTTGGACCCGAAGAAGTACGACTCCCGCGCGCTGCACCGCCGCATTGATGTGGAATACAACGGCTGGTGGATGTGCCTCTTCCCGCGCATCGTGGCGGAGACCACCGGTCAGCCACTGCCGCTGTTCATCAAGTGGGATGACACCGAATACTCCCTACGTGCAGCATCCAAGGGTTTCCCCACGGTGACGTGGCCGGGTGCAGCCATCTGGCACATGGCCTGGGCGGATAAGGACGATGCCATCGACTGGCAGGCCTACTTCCACCTGCGCAACCGCCTCATCGTGGCGGCCCTTTACCACGAGGGCGATGCGCGCGGGATTACCAAGTCCATCTTCAAGTCCACCCTCAAGCACACCATGTGCATGGAGTACTCCACCATGGCCATCCAGCTGGAGGCCATGAAGGACTTCCTGGCCGGCCCGGATCAGCTCTTCGACATCCTGGAGTCCTCGCTGCCGCGCATCGCGGCGATCCGCAAGGAATTCCCGGACGCCGTCATCATCGAGTCGGCGGATCAGCTGCCCGCGCCCACCGGCGCGCCGGGCGTGCCCACCCGCAACATCGGCGGCCGCCTGGGCAAGATCAAGAAGATTCCGTGGCTCATCAAGTCTGCCAAGCACCTGGTTACCAAGGAAGACCCGGCCCATCACGAGGCGCCGCAGCTCAACCTCACCCCGGAGGAGGCGCGGTGGTTTACGCTTTCCCGCGTCGACTCCGCCACGGTCTCCACCGCAGGTGGCACCGGCGTGGCCTTCCGCAAGCGCGACCGCGACCTGGCCAAGGAGCTGGTGAGCTCTACCCGCGAGCTGCTCAAGGAAATCGAGGAGAACTTCGATGACCTGCGGGCCGAGTACCGTGCAGCCTTGCCGGAGCTGACCTCTCGTGAATCCTGGCGAAAGGTGTTCGATGCCCAGTAAGCTTTCCGTCGCCGAATCCCACGTCCTGGAAAAGATCCAGGATGTGGCCTTCGACGCCCCCGGCGTCCTGCCCACTGCCCGAGCGCTTAGCCACTTCGGCGAGCACGCCCTGGGCTGGATGGCCCTGTCCGCGGTGGGCGCGGGCATGAACTACAAGAAACCGGCGGTACGCCGCCAGTGGGTTTATGTCGGTGTGGGCGCATTTGCCGCCCACGCGGCCAGCGTTGTGATCAAGCGCATTGTGCGCCGTAAGCGCCCAGACTACGACTACGTGAAGGTCGGCGTGAAAACGCCGTCTAAGCTGTCGTTTCCGTCGTCCCACGCGACGTCGACAAGCGCGTTCCTCGTCGGCGCTGCCCACGTTATGGGAACCCCAGCGCCGCTCGTGGGCGTGCCGGTCATGATGGCCTCGCGTATGGTGCTCGGAGTACATTATCCGTCCGATACCGCGCTCGGCGCCCTCCTCGGCGCCGCCACCGCAGAGGCCTGTCACCGCTATGAAAGGAAGACCCGATGAGCACCCGACGCGTTGATGACGGCGACCAGAAAGTCTTCCACTCGGAGCCGCACACGTCTGGCATCGATACCGGTCGCAAGCGCAAGCCGCCGAAAAACCTCGCCGATGGCATGGTCAAGGCGCTGCGGCCCAAGCAGTGGGTCAAAAACGTCCTCGTCCTCGCTGCCCCCGCTGCGGCGGGTGCAGAAGCGCTGTTCCATACGCGCGTGCTTCTCGACGTCCTCCTCGCCTTCATCGTCTTCTGCATGGGCGCGTCCTCTATCTATCTGATCAACGATGCCCGCGACGTGGAGGCGGATCGCGAGCATCCAACGAAGCGCTTCCGCCCCATTGCGGCGGGCGTGCTGCCGATCGGCCTGGCCTACGCGATGGCCGGTGTGCTCATCGTCGGCTCCATTGGTCTGTCCTTCTTGGCCACTGCGGGCCCACACCTGGCCATCGTTATGGCGATCTACATCGGCTTGCAGCTGGGCTATTGCTTCGGCTGGAAGCACCTGCCGGTGATCGATATCGGCTTGGTATCCTCCGGCTTTATGCTGCGCACCATGGCCGGCGGCGTGGCTGCGGGCATTGAGCTGTCCCAGTGGTTCCTACTGGTGGCGGCCTTCGGCTCCCTGTTTATGGCCTCCGGTAAACGCTACTCGGAGATTCTTCTAGCGGAGCGCACGGGCGCGAAGATTCGCAAGTCCCTGGAGGGTTATACGCCGACCTACCTGCGCTTTGTGTGGACCCTGGCCGCCACCGCGGTGGTGATGTCCTACTCGCTGTGGGGCTTCCAGCTTTCCAACGAGTCTGCTGGTCCGGCAAGCGTGTGGTACCAGGTGTCCATGGTTCCGTTTACTATTGCCATCCTGCGCTATGCTGCGGACGTCGACCGCGGCAATGGTGGAGCCCCGGACGAGATTGCGTTGGAGGATCGCGTCCTGCAGATCCTTGCGCTGGCGTGGCTGGCCTGCATTGCCATGGCGGTCTACGTCATGCCGGTTATGGGCGGATAAGTACTCTCAGCTGTCTCGGTGCTAGACTCTCTCCTCATGCGAAAACCCGATTCACGTACTTTGGCGGCGCTAAGCGCGCTGGCCTCGGTCCTGGTGATCGGGGTTTTCTCGTTCTGGGGAGGATTCGCGCGCCGCTGGATTTCTGATGACGGCCTCATTGTCTTGCGCACCGTCCGCAATCTCGAGGCCGGCAATGGGCCGGTCTTTAACGTGGGCGAACGCGTCGAAGCCAACACGTCCACGCTATGGCAGTACCTCATTCTGCTGGTGCACTGGGTTTCTGATGCCTCTTTGGAATCCATTGCGGTGAATCTGGGTCTGCTGCTTTCGGTGGCAGCCATGGTGGTGGGCACGTGGGCCACGGCCCGCGGGCTCTACCGTTCCCGCTCCGAAGCCGCTGAGGCGGGCCGCAACGCCGTGCCGCTCGTCGCACCTGCCGGCGCGCTGGTCTACCTAGCGCTCCCGCCTGCCCGGGACTTCTTCACCTCTGGCTTGGAGTGGGGGCTGTCCATCTTCTACCTCGCGGCCTTGTGGGCTTTGTTGCAGCGCTGGGCCGAGGACACCAGCGTCATGAGCGCCTATTGGCTTGCCTTTTGGGCGGGTCTATCGTGGCTCGTGCGCCCAGAGCTCGCACTGTATGGCGGGCTGACCGGCCTGTTGCTCTTGGCTACGCACCGCAACTGGAAGGTGTGGCTCGGCATCCTTGGCGCGGCCCTTCCTATCCCGGGCGCGTACCAGATTTTCCGCATGGGGTACTACGGGTTGGTGACGCCGCACACGGCGGTGGCGAAGTCGGCGTCGGAAAGCGCATGGGCCAGCGGCCTGAACTATCTGCAGGATTTCGTGGGGCCCTACGCCCTGTACCTGCCCGTCATCGTGCTGGCGGCCGGAGGTATCTGGGCCTTCCGCGATCAGCTGCGCCCAACTGAACTGCGCAGTTCTACGACGGTGACCTACCTGCTCCTTGGCGCGGTGTTCATCCATGTGCTCTATATCCTGCGCGTTGGCGGTGACTTCATGCACGGCCGCATGCTTTTGCTGCCGCTCTTTGCAGCGCTGCTACCGGTCTTCGTGCTGCCGCTCAAGGGGCTCGTCACCTGGCTGGCTGCGGGCGCGTGTGCGGTGTGGGCGCTCGTCATCGTGCTGAGGGGGCATGACACGGACTGGGATGCCTATGAACAGACGCTGTCCATCGTGGATGAGCGCGATTTCTGGACCTACGCCACCAATCGTGAGGCCGGCCATCCGCCACGCTCAGCGCGCGACTACCTCACAATGAAGTTCATGAATGGCTACCCGGCCGCGATGGACAAACTCGAAGACGGCGATGCCCTCGCCGTCCTCTATGTCGAGGATAAGGCTACCGACCAGCTCAATTGGCTCACCGTGCCGCGTGCAGAAGGGCGCGAGCAGGCGCCGTCGCTGTTCCTAGTGAACCTTGGCATGACGTCGATGAACGCGCCGCTTGATGTTCGAATCCAGGACACCGTCGGTTTGGCCACCCCGCTGGCGGCGCGGATGCCGCGCGAGGAAGGCGGGCGCATCGGCCACGATAAATCCCTCGCCTTGGAATGGCAGGCGGCGCAGTCGGGCGCAGACATCGCCTACCTGCCGCCGTGGTACGACAAGGACATCACCCGCCAGGCCCGCGCTGCGCTGGAGACCCCGGAACTCAAGGAGCTGGTGGCCTCGTACAGCGAGCCCATGTCCTGGGAGCGCTTCCGTGCCAACCTGGCCTTTTCCCTGACGACGGGCCGCTCGCTGCAGCTGTCAGAGGATCCAGCGGACTACCTCACCGCCAAGTAGGCACCCCCGTAGGAAGACAAAACGCGGGCGGGTAGGTTACGCTACAGAAGATTCTCGTTATTGATCCGTAACCATCGCTGGCGTGTTGGCGATGTACTAGTGGCAGTAAGAATGTTAAGGAGAAACATGAGTGCACTAAGTTCCGCACTGCGGACGCGTGTCATGGCGGTTGTGGCCGCCATTGCTATTGCTCTGGGCCTCGTCGTCACCGCCGGTACCCAGGAGGCCTCAGCAGCTAGCCGTGACTGGCTGCGTGGCGATGCTACCGGCGCCTGCGAGTGGGACCGCGTGGGGTTTTGGGTTCAGCGTTGTGATGTCTGGTCCGATGCTATGGGCCGCACCATCCCGGTGCAGATTCAACCGGCCAAGAACGGCGGCAACGCAGGCCTGTACCTCCTCGATGGTCTTCGCGCTACCGACCGCACCAACGCCTGGATCAATGACGTTAACGCCGCGCGTACCTACGTCGACCACAACATCACCCTCGTAATGCCGGTGGGTGGCGCTGCGTCCTTCTACGCGGACTGGCGCGGCCCTGCCACCTATGACCTGGTGAAACCGGTGAACTACATGTGGGAGACCTTCCTCACTAAGGAGCTGCCGGCTTACCTTGAGGGCAACTTCGGTGTGGCCCGCAACAATAACTCCGTTGCTGGCCTGTCCATGGGTGCTACCGCGGCCATTACTCTGGCCGGCAAGCACCCAGAGCAGTTCCGCCAGGCTCTGTCCTACTCCGGTTACCTCACCACGACTCTGCCGGGTGCGCAGACCTTTATGCGCCTCGCGCTTCTCGACGCCGGCGGCTTCAACATCAACGCCATGTACGGTTCCGTCATCAACCCGAAGCGCTTTAGCAACGACCCATTCAACCTGATTCCGGAGCTGGCCGCTCACGGTACCGACGTGTTTGTGTCCGCCGCTTCCGGCATTCCGGGTCCGCTGGATCAACAGCGCTATAAGCCGGAGCACATTGCCTCCGGTATTGCGCTGGAAGGTTTTGCGCATGCCACGACCCGCATGTGGGAGCTCAAGGCGCGCGCGATGGGCGTGCGTCTCCAGACGAACTACCCGGCTCAGGGCTTGCACAACTGGGAGCAGTTTGGCTACGAGTTGGAGCACTCCAAGCCGCAGGTGCTCAACGTGATGAACGCTTGGTAAACAGGTAGGCACCTTACTTTCGCCGGCTCGGCCGTCGCCTTCTCGCGGAATTATTCGCTAGAGGCGCTGGGCGAGCCGGCTTTGTCGTGTTCGATAAGGAAAGTGTGGGCGTGTCCCTCTTCCAAAAGTCTCAAGTTCAACTTAAACTTGAGCTCACGTTAGACCGCTCACCGCGTCTGCAGTGGCGTGTTCCGCAGGAGGGGAACCTGCGGAGCCCGCTCGATGCAACGTGCCTTCACTCGACACATCGCAAGGATTCACCAATGCCGAACACTGCGCCTTCTCAGAAGTCTGCTCAGCCCTCCAAGGCAGCAGGCCTGCGTTCCCCGTCCGCCGCTCGCAAGGGCCTGACCATCGCTGCACTGCCCACCGCCGTGGCCGTCGGCTTCGCGCTGCTACCTATGGCCAACGCCCAATCCTCCGGCTCCAGCTCCGGGGAGGGTATTACTGACATTCTGGGAAGCTCCAACTTCTCCGATTCCTTTGCGCCGTCGAACCCGCCGCAGCGCACCCCGATTGAGACCGAGTACCCGGACATTGAGGGCCTGCCGGACGGCGTGTCCGTCTCCCGTGTTGAGTACCTGACCAACCGCCACCTCAAGGTTTACATTAAGTCCGCCGCTATGCCGGACAAGGAGCAGGTCGTCCAGATTCAGCTGGCCCGCGACTGGTACTCCAACCCGGACAAGAAGTTCCCGGAGGTCTGGGCTCTCGACGGCTTGCGTGCCCGCGATGACGAGTCCGGCTGGACCATCGAGACCAACATTTTGTCCCAGTTTGCTGACCGTAACGTCACCCTCATTATGCCGGTCGGTGGCGAGTCCTCCTTCTACGCCGACTGGCAGAAGCCCGACAATGGGAAGCACTACAAGTGGGAAACTTTCCTCATGCAGGAGCTCATCCCAGTCTTGGAAAAGGCTTACCGCTCCAACGGCCAGCGTGCTGTTACCGGAATCTCCATGGGTGGTACTGCAGCTATGAACTTGGCGGAGCGCAATCCGTGGGCCTTCAAGTTTGTCGGTTCCTTCTCGGGCTACCTCGACACCACGACCACCGGCATGCCGGAGGCCATTACCGCTGCGCAGGCAGATGCCGGCGGCTACACCTCCACCAACATGTGGGGCGACCTCTACTCCCAGGACTGGATTGACCACGACCCGAAGCTGGGCATTGAGAACCTCAAGGACATGAAGGTCTACGTCTCCGCCGGCAACGGCAAGGATGACTACGGCCAGATCGGTTCCGTGGCTAAGGGCCAGGCCAACATGGCAGGCGTGGGCCTCGAGGCGATTTCCCGCATGTCTACTCAAACCTTCGTCGATTACGCCAAGCGTGCCAAGGTCGAGCCGGTGGTCAAGTTCCGCCCAACCGGCGTGCACAGCTGGGAATACTGGCAGTTCGAAATGACCGAGGCATGGCCATTCATTGCTGATTCCCTCGGACTCGACAAGTCTGACCGCGGCGCTGACTGCACCCCGGTGGGCGCTATTGCGGAGGCCACCAAGTCCGGCATCATTGGTTCCTGCGTGAACAACGAGTACGACGTCGCCGAGCGCGGCAAGGCCCAGGATTTCCAGGCTGGTACCGCCTACTGGTCCCCGGAGACAGGCGCCCACGCCATCATCGGCCGCATCGGCGCCCGCTACTCTGAGCTGGGCGGACCCACCTCCTGGCTGGGCTTCCCGACGACCGGCGAAGGCAAGACCCTCGACGGTCGCGGCCGCTTCGTCCACTTCGAGCACGGCTCCATCTACTGGACCCCGGAGAACGGCGCGTGGCCGATTCCGAAGGACCTCTACGATGAGTGGGGCAAGAACGGCTTCGAGATGGGCGACCTCAAGTACCCGACCTCCGACGTCCGCAAGGTCGGCGACGGTGTGGTTCAGGAATTCGAGAATGGCGTGCTGACCCACAACCCGGACGGTTCCTTCAACATCGTGCATGGCGCCATTGGCGCCAAGTACAAGGAGCTCAAGGCCGCTGAATCCGACCTCGGCTACCCCGTCGGCGAAGAGAAGGCCGTCAATGGCGGCTTCTTCCAGGAATTCGAGCACGGCAACATCTACTGGTCCATGGACTCCGGCGCGCATTACATCCTCAAGGGCGACATCTTTGACGAGTGGGGCAAGCATGGCTTCGAGCAGGGCGAGTTCGGCTGGCCGACCGAAGACTACAAGGAGATCCCAGCTGGCGGTCTGACCCAGACCTTCCAGCATGGAGTCATCCGCAAGGTCATGGGCAACATCCAGGCAGACAAGAACTAAGCCATGCGCACGCGACGACTAAGCTCCTCGGCCCGGGTGACAGCCGCAGCGTTGCTGGCCGCCGGCGCCCTGTTGGCCGGCTGTGGCTCCGCCACTGTCGACGAAAGCGAAGCCACCGAAACTTCCGTGGCGCCGCTCGAGCGCTCTGCCGGCTCGTCTGAAGGGGCGGAATCCTCCTCGACGTCGAATTCATCGGCAGCGAGCTCGAGCGACAAGGCCTCGTCCGGCAGCGGCTCCTCCCGCGGTTCCGGCGAAGAACCGGAGGACCGCGGTGCGCGCGAAATCTCCGAAATCCCCGCCCCCGCACCCGCGGAAGGCCCGCACCAGGAGTTCCTGGCCGCGCTTTCCGGCGACGGCGTCAACACCGAAGGTGTAGAAGATCAGCTCGTCGGTGCCGCCCAGGCTGCCTGCCAAGGCGATACTGTCACCGTGCCCGCCGTCGCCGGCCAGCTCATCGAGCAAGGCCGCAGCGAGCTCAGCCACGAGCAACTGACCCAGCTCATCAGCGAGAAGGGCAGCGCGCTCTGCACCGAGTAGGTGCGGCGGGGCGGTGGGGGATACGTCGTCAAGCGCACCCAGCCCCATGGCAGGGATTCTCCAGGGAATCCCGCACCTTCCCAAGGTAGAAATTTCCTTATGCGTAAAACAATCACCGTCCTCGCCGTCGTTGTCCTCCTCGTAGTCATCGGCGGCGGAGTGGTCCACTTCCTCAACACCCGCGACCAAGGCGAACCCGGGATTATCAGCGAACCCTCCGACACGCCGGCACAGCCCGCGGAGGAGCCTCCCGCACAGCCGGACTGGTGCCCGCGCTTCGAGTTTGTCTCCGCGCCGGGCACGTGGGAATCTGCCGCGGATGATGATCCCATCAACCCCGGTGCCAACCCGAACTCCTTCATGCTCTCCATCACCAATCCTCTTAAGGAGGCGTACGTTCCCGAGGACGTCAAGGTGTGGACGCTGCCGTATACCGCGCAGTTCAAGAACATCAACGCCCAGCACGAGATGAGCTACGACGAATCACGTGATGAAGGAACCTCCCGTCTGGAGGGCGAGCTGACCTACATGCACGAGACCTGCCCGGATACGAAGTTCATCTTGTCCGGCTTCTCCCAAGGCGCGGTCATTGTGGGAGATATCGCTGACCGTATCGGTGGCGGCAATGGTCCCATTCCTGCCTCCAGCGTGGCTGGTGTGGCGGTGATTGCGGATGGGCGTCGTCAAGAAGGCGTCGGTATCAATCCCGGCGCCTCAGTTGGCGGCGTCGGCGCGGAGATTGCGCTGCAGCCGGTCTCGACCCTGATCCAGGGCATCGTGCCGGGAGCGACCATGCGCGGAGCCCGCCCCAATGGCTTTGGCGAACTGGCCGACCGCACCTTCCAGATTTGCGCGCCCAACGACTCTATTTGTGATGCGCCGCTGGATGCCAGTAACGGGCTCGATCGCGCGATGGACCTCATTGAAGCCAACGGTGTGCATGCCATGTATGCCTCAAACCCGGACGTTATTGA
This sequence comes from Corynebacterium sp. FDAARGOS 1242, assembly GCF_016889985.1. NCBI lineage: Bacteria > Bacillati > Actinomycetota > Actinomycetes > Mycobacteriales > Corynebacteriaceae > Corynebacterium > Corynebacterium sp. FDAARGOS 1242. Next base: position 2,608,923 of record NZ_CP069568.1, read on the forward strand.
GGGCACCACGGCCAACCAGTGGGTCACGCAGTGGGCTAAGGACACCATCGACGCACACTAAAATTGGCGCGCCATGTAACATTCGCCACGCTGCGTCTGATATTTTCAGTGTCAAAAGTACGTGACCTGTCTATCCCACAAAGGAGTCCCACATGGACCTGAAAGCATTGATCGGCCAGTTCTTCGACGAGAAGGGCGCCATCACCCTGCCGCCGCACCTCACCTTGGCAGGCTTGACGGAACACGTTTATGCCGCCGAGCAGCAGGCAGGAATTCCGGATCGCCCGGTCATGCGCCAGTGGGTCTTCACCGATAACCCGGAAGGCACCCCGCGTGACTTCACCCGCTCCCAGGTCAATACCCGTATCAAGGTGGTGGCCGCGCGTTTGCAGCAGGTAGGCAAGATGGGTGACCGCGTGGCCATCCTGGCTGGCAACTCCCCGGAATACATTTTCGGCTTCCTCGGCGCCATGTACGCGGGCATGACTCCGATTCCGCTCTATGACCCGAACGAGCCGGGCCACACTGACCACCTGCGCGCGGTGTTCGGGGATGCCAACCCGCCGATTGTTCTCACCAACAACGTCTCTGCGGCCGCCAACCGTGCGTACTTCTCCGACCGCCCCGCCGCCGAGCGCCCGCGCATCATCTCTATTGATTCCCTGCCGGATTCCCTTGCCGCCAGCTGGGTGAACTCGTTGGAGACTGAAGAGGGTAAGGCCGCCCTCGCTGCTCTGAAGACCGCACCGGTGGATCACCCGGCCTTCCTGCAGTACACCTCCGGTTCCACGCGCACTCCGGCGGGCGTGCTGCTGACCAACCGCAACATCATGACTAACGTGCTGCAGATCTTCACCGCCGTGCAGATTAAGCTGCCTGCGCGCGTGATCTCCTGGCTGCCGATGCACCACGATATGGGCATCATTCTTGCTGTCTTCGTTACCATTCTGGGTCTCAACCTGGAGATTATGACCCCGCGCGACTTCGTCCAGCAGCCCAAGCGCTGGGTAGATCAGCTCAAGCGCCAGCCTGTCGACGCCCACCTGCAAGGCACCTACGCCGTAGTCCCGAACTTCGCCCTCGAGCTGGCAGCGCGGTATGGAGCGCCGGCAGCGGGGGAGGAGTTGGACTTCAGCAACGTCGATGGCATCGTGATTGGCTCGGAGCCGGTGACGGAGAGCGCAGTGAACTCCTTCTGGGAGACCTTCGGTAAGGAAGAGTACGGCCTGCGTCGCGAGACCCTGCGCCCGTCGTATGGCATGGCGGAGGCATCCCTCATCGTCACCACGCCGCAGACCCCGGAGCGCCCCATCATTTCGCACTTCGACCGCGAGCGCCTGGCGCAGGGCGAGGCGGTCATCGTGGAGAAGTCTGCGGACTCCGTGGCCTACGCTTCCTGTGGCCAGAGCGTTATTGCCCAGGAACTCACCATCGTGGACCCGGAGACCCGAGCCGAGCTTGCCGACGGCCGCGTGGGCGAAATCTGGCTCCACGGCGAAAACCGCGCCGCCGGCTACCTGGGCCGCGAAGAGGAAACCTCGTCCACCTTCCACAACACGCTAGGTGAGCGCTTGGCTGAAGGTTCCCGTGTGCCGAATGCCCCGGAGGATAACAACTGGCTCGCCACCGGTGACTTGGCGGCGATTGTTGATAATCAGGTCTACATCACCGGCCGCCTCAAGGACCTCATCGTGGTGGCTGGTCGCAACCACTATCCGCAGGATATCGAAGGAACCGTGCAGGAGGCTTCGTCCCACGTGCGTGCCGACTCCATCGCGGCCTTCTCCGTCGAGGGCGGCAGCACCGAAGAGCTCGTCCTGCTGATTGAACGTGCGGATGGTGCAAGCTCCGCCGAGGACGAGGCTGCCTCCGAGGCCATTCGCTCCGCCGTCTCCTCGCACCACGGCGTGACCCCGGCGGCCATTCAGTGGTTCAACGCCAACGAGATTAAGCGCACCTCCTCGGGCAAGATTGCCCGCCGTGTGGCGAAGAAGGAGTACCTCGCTTCCTAGTCCGCGCCCTGCGCTGCCCACCCTGCTCACTATGGCTGGGTGGGATTTGTCGTGCATGAGGCGAGCTAGCGCCTATCGAGCTCACCGTGCCACGTTAGAGCAACCCCCACTCTCTCGCGCGCGCGTGCGCGCCCCCGCAACACTTGCCCGCGCAGCCCAAGCCGCCTACTCTCTCGCGCGCGCGTGCGCGCGTAAGTGTGCGGATCTGTGGCGAGTTTTCGCTGGTGGGGGAGTAAATGGGTATGTCGGTTATGAAACCTGAGTTAACGGAGTGAGATAATTGTCCGATAACTCGTATAGGAGCGTCGTCGAGCGCGCCTTCGTGCTGCGCACAATCGACCGCCTTGTGACCATAGTCCGCGTTAGAAAGCTAGAGATTTATGACCGTTGAAGAGCTTCGTGGCTGGCTGCGCACCTGGGTTGCGCAGACCACCGGCCTCTCCGCAGAGGAAATCACGGACACCAAACCGCTGGAGAACTTCGGACTGTCCTCGCGCGACGCCGTGGTTCTTTCCGGTGAATTAGAAAACCTTCTCGGCATTAAACTCGAGCCCACCGTGGCGTATGAGTACCCCACGATTGCACAGCTGGCGGAACGTCTGGTCAACGGCGCCTCCCACAGCGTGGCAGGGGAAGGAGTGTCGGCACCTCGCCCTGCCGCTCTCGCGGGCGGCGACATCGCCGTCATCGGCTATGCCGGCCGCTTCCCAGGCGCAAAGAACGTCGCCGAATTCTGGAACATGCTCGTGGAGGGCCGGCCTGGTACCGGCCCGCTGCCCGTGGGCCGCTGGTCGGAGTATTCCTCCGACCCGATTACCAGCGAGAAGATGGAGCAGCAGAACACCGACGGCGGCTACATCGATGACATCGCCAGCTTCGACGCCGAATTCTTTGGTCTCTCCCCGCTCGAGGCCGCCAACATGGACCCGCAGCAGCGCATCCTCCTCGAAGTGGCGTGGGAGGCCTTGGAAGACGCCGGGGTCCCAGCCAACCAGCTGCGCGGCACCGCTACTGGCGTGTACATGGGCTCTACGAATAACGACTACGGCATGCTCATCACCGCCGACCCAGCAGAGATGCACCCCTACGCGATGACGGGCACCTCCTCGGCGATCATCGCCAACCGCCTGTCCTACGCATTCGATCTGCGCGGCCCGTCCCTCAACGTGGATACTGCCTGCTCCGCCTCTCTCGTGGCCGTCAACCAGGCCGTGAAGGACCTGCGCGTGGGTGCTGCCGACGTCGCCCTGGCCGGCGGCGTGAACATCCTGGCCTCGCCGCATGCCTCCATCGGCTTTAGCGAGCTCGGCGTCACCTCGCCCACCAGTGCCATCCATGCCTTCTCCGATGACGCCGACGGCATCGTCCGCGCGGACGCCGCCGGTGTCCTTGTTCTCAAGCGCCTGGAGGACGCCGAACGCGACGGCGACAACATCGCCGCCGTCATCAAGGGCTCTGCCGTTAACTCCGACGGCCACTCCAACGGCCTGACCGCTCCGAACCCGGACGCGCAGGTCGACGTCCTCGAGCGCGCCTACGCCGACGCCGGCATCCGCCCCCAAGACGTGGACTACGTCGAGGCCCACGGCACCGGCACCATCCTCGGTGATCCCATCGAGGCCACCGCCCTCGGCCGCGTGCTCGGCCCAGGCCGCCATGCCGCCACCCCGACCCTTCTGGGTTCCGCCAAGACCAACATCGGCCACTCCGAATCCGCTGCGGGCGTGGTTGGCCTCATCAAGGTCATCGAAGGTATGCGCCATGGCGTCATCCCGCCGAACATCAATTACGCCGGCCCCAACCGCTACATCGACTTCGACGCCGAGCACCTCGAAGTGGTCGAGGACCCACGCGAATGGCCCGAATACTCCGGCCAAAAAATCGCCGGCGTCTCCGGCTTCGGCTTCGGCGGCACCAACGCCCACGTCGTCCTTACTGATTACCGCGGGCTGACCCACCAGGCTGCCCCGCAGGTCGCCGTAGGTGAAGGCCAGCCGGTTGCCCTGCCGGTCTCCGGCCTGCTGCCCTCACGCCGCGCCACGGCTGCGGCCGACCTCGCGGAATACATCGAGACCGAGAATCCGAACCTGCTCTCCCTGGCCCGCACCCTCGCCCGCCGCAATCATGGGCGCTCGCGGGCGGTAGTGATGGCGTCGTCAAGCGAGGAAGCCATCAAGCGCCTCCGCCAGGTGTCTGAGGGAACCGTCTCCGTGGGCATCGCCGCGGCGGATTCCCCGTCGGTACACGGCCCCGTCTTCATGTACTCCGGCTTCGGCTCCCAGCACCGCAAGATGGCCAAGGACATGATTGAGATGTCGCCGCTGTTTAAAGAACGTCTGGTGGAACTCGACGCCCTTGTCCAGCGCGAATCCGGCTGGTCCATTCTGGAGCTCGTCCACGATGACTCCCAGACCTACAACACCGAAACCGCGCAGGTGGCGATTACCGCCATCCAGATTGCGCTGACGGACCTGTTCGCCGCCTTCGGCGTGCGCCCGGCCGGCGTTATCGGCATGTCCATGGGCGAAATCGGCGCGGCCTACGCGTCCGGCGGCATCTCCGCGGAGGACGCCATGCTCATTGCCTGCCACCGCGCGCGCCTCATGGGGGAGGGCGAGGCCTCGCTTCCCGACGATCAACAAGGCGCCATGGCCGTCGTCGAACTCTCCGCCGAGGAGATTGGCGCCCTGCCCGGCAGTATCGAGCCCGCCGTCTACACCGGCCCCGGCATGACCACAGTGGGCGGCCCACGCGAGGAGGTCCTCGCGCTGGTGGAGAAGCTCGACGGCGAGGGCAAGTTCGCTCGCGCGCTCAACGTGAAGGCTGCCGGCCACACCTCTGCCGTCGACCCGCTGCTGGGAGAGCTCTATGCGGAAATCGCCGGCATTGAGGCCCGCCCGCTGCATACCACGCTGTTTTCCTCCGTGGACCGCGGCAAGGCCTACCGTCCGGGCACTGTGCTGCACGACGAAGACTACTGGATCCGCATGACTCGCCACTCCGTCTACCTGCAGGACGCGACCGAGTCGGCCTTTGACGCGGGCCATACCCAAATCGTGGAGATTTCCCCGAACCCGATTGCGCTGATGGGCCTCATGTCCACTGCTTTCGCCGCAGGCAAGGCGGACGCGCAGCTGCTGTACAGCCTGAAGCGCAAGGTGGACCCCACCGAGTCGCTGCTGGATGTGCTGGCCAAGCTCTACGTTGCGGGTGTCCCAGTGGACTACACAAAGGTCTTCGGCTCCGGCGCGCTTGTTGCCGCCCCCTCGACCCACTTTCGTCGCCAGCGTTTCTGGACCAACGCCCGCCCTTCCGCTGGTATCTCCGGTCTGCCGGGCGCGCGCGTCACCCTTCCGGAAGGTGCTGTGTCCTTTTCCACGAACGCGGACCAGGCGCCGAGTGCCCTGGCCATCCTGGAGGCTGCTGCCGAGGCCGTATCCCCGGGCGCGCAGATTGCCGCCAGCGAGGAACATGCGGACCTGCCGGCGAAGGGTGAGGTCACCACCATTGTGCGCCGCACTCTCGGCGGCCTGTCCGTGGCGGTGCACTTCGTGGATGGTGCTTCGACCAAGCTCATCGCGGAAGGTTTCGCTTCTACTCTGAATCTTGCAGCCCCCGCCGCCACCCCGGAGCCGAGCCTGCCGCAGGCCGTGACCGCGCCGCAGTTTGCCGACCCCGAGGTGGGCGTTGATGCGGTGCGCTGGGACCCGGAGAAGGAGAGCGTGGAGGAGCGCTTGGCGCTCATCGTCTCTGAGTCCATGGGCTACGACGTCTCTGACCTCCCGCGCGAGCTGCCGCTCATTGACCTGGGCCTGGATTCGCTCATGGGCATGCGCATCAAGAACCGCGTGGAGAACGACTTCCAGATCCCGCCGCTGCAGGTGCAGGCGCTTCGCGACGCCTCCCTCGCCGACGTCATCACCATGGTCGAGGAGGCCGTCGCCGAGCAAACCGACCCCGCCGCGCCGGCCACCGATCCCGCAGACGCTCACACTGCACCCTTCGCGCTCACCGAGAGCGACGACACCACCCCAGACGCCTCCACGGTGAGCGCGAAGGGCGGCGCAGACGAGGCACGCGGTGACAACCGCGGCGCGGATGGAGCACAGGACGACGGTGAGCGCGACGGCGAGACCGAGGGCGTGGGCGTCGCCCCGCGTGATGCTTCCGAGCGCATGGTCTTTGGCACCTGGGCCACCTTCACCGGCAAGGCCGCCGCCGGCGTGACTTCCGCGCTGCCGGAGGTCAGCGATGAGATAGCGGAGAAGATTGCCGAGCGCCTTACCGAGCGCGCCGGCATCGAGGTCACCGCACAGCAGGTCCAGGAAGCCGAAGCACTGGAGGCCCTGGCGGATCTCGTCCGCGAGGGCCTGGAGACCGAGGTTGAGGGCAACATCCGCGTCCTGCGCGAGGCCGATGGCCCCGCCGTCTTCATGTTCCACCCGGCCGGCGGCACCACCGTGGTCTACCAGCCGCTGACCCGCCGCCTGCCTGCCGACGTCGCCGTCTACGGCGTGGAGCGCCTTGAAGGCAGCTTGGAGGATCGCGCCGCTGCCTACATCGAGGACATCCTGCACTACGCGCGCGGCCGCAAGGTCGTGCTCGGCGGCTGGTCCTTCGGCGGCGCGTTGGCCTACGAGGTGGCCTACCAGTTGCAAGAGCGTGCAGCCCGCGGTGAGGATACTGCCGAGGTTGCCTTCATCGCTCTGCTGGATACCACCCAGCCGGCGCATCCGGCCCCGAAGACACTGGAGGAAACCAAGGCACGTTGGGGCCGCTACGCCGCCTTCGCCAAGAAGACCTATGGCCTCGACTTCGAGCCGCCCTACGAGATGTTGGAAACCGTCGGCGAGGATGCGCTCATGGCCATGCTCGCGGAATTCCTCAGCTCTACCGACGCCTCCGAACACGGCCTGTCCGCCGGTGTACTCGAGCACCAGCGTGCGTCCTTCGTCGACAACCAGATTTTGGGCTCGCTGGATATGGGAAGGTGGGCGTCGGTTAGCGTGCCCGTCATCCTCTTCCGCTCCGAGCGTATGCACGACGGCGCCATCGAACTCGAGCCGGCGTATGCGGAGATTAACCCGGACGGCGGCTGGGGCGTTATCGTGAAGGATCTGGAGATTGTGCAGCTGCCGGGCGACCACCTGGCGGTTCCCGACGAGCCGGCAATCGGTATCGTGGGCAAGCACATGGAGGATTGGATCGAGGAGAAGATTCGGAAGTGACTAGCACCGCTGACAAGCTAGCGGACCTGCGCGAGCGCCTCGAGCGTGCCCAGGACCCCGGCAGCGAGCGCTCCCGTGCCCGCCGCGACGAGGCCGGACGTTCCACGCCGCGCCAACGCATCGCCGCGCTTCTCGACGAAGGCTCCTTCGTCGAAACCGGCGCCCTGGGCAAGACCCCCGGCGACCCGGACGCGATTTACTCCGACGGCGTGGTCACCGGCCACGGCCGCATCAACGGCCGCCCGGTGTGCATTTACGCGCACGATAAGACCGTCTACGGCGGATCCGTGGGCGTGACCTTTGGTAAGAAGGTTACCGACATCATGGATTTGGCCATCAAGATTGGCTGCCCGGTCATCGGCATCCAGGATTCCGGTGGTGCGCGCATCCAGGATGCGGTGACGTCTCTGGCCATGTATTCCGAGATTGCCCGCCGCCAGCTGCCGCTTAGTGGCCGCAGCCCGCAGATTTCCATCATGATGGGCAAGTCCGCCGGTGGTGCGGTGTATGCGCCGGTGACCACGGACTTCATCATCGCCGTCGATGGTGAGGCGGAAATGTACGTGACGGGCCCGAACGTGATCAAGGAGGTCACGGGCGAGGAGATTTCTTCCCACGACCTAGGTTCCGCCCGCCAGCAGGAGCTCAACGGCAACGTCTCCGTTGTGGTGCCCTCGGAGGATGATGCCTTCGATTTGGTTCGTGACTTGCTGGATCATTTGCCGTTGACCTGCTTCGATGAGGCGCCGGTCTTCGACGCGCCGTCTGATGAAGAGGTGGCCCAGGACACCGAGTTGGATTCCTTCATGCCGGATGACACGAATGCCGGCTACGACATGATGGACCTGCTCACGCAGCTTGGCGACGACGACGAGCTCATCGAAATCCAGGAAAACTACGCCCCCAACGTCATCACCGCCTTTGGGCGCATCGATGGCAAGGCCGTGGGCTTTGTGGCGAATAACCCGATGCATTCGGCGGGTTGTATCGATGCTGACGCCGCCGATAAAGGTGGACGGTTTATCCGTATTTGCGATGCCTACAACATCCCGCTGGTCTTCGTGGTGGATACGCCGGGTTACCTGCCGGGCGTGGACCAGGAGAAGGCGGGCTTGATTCACCGCGGCGCGAAGTTCGCGTTTGCCGTGGTGGAGGCTACCGTGCCGAAGGTATCGCTCATCGTGCGCAAGGCTTATGGCGGTGCTTATGCCGTGATGGGCTCGAAGAACCTGACGGGAGATATCAACCTGGCGTGGCCGACGGCCCAGATTGCCGTGATGGGATCGGCCGCCGCTGTGGTCATGATTGCCGGCAAGCAGCTCGAGGCCGCCGAGACCCCGGAGCAGCGCGCCATGACGAAGAAGATGTTCATGGACTTCTACGACGAGACCATGACCGCGCCCTATGTCGCCGCGGAGCGCGGATACCTCGATGGCATGATTAAGCCTTCCGAGTCACGTCTAGCCCTGCGCCGCGCGCTGCGCCAGCTTGCCGATAAGCAAGAGAAGGACCTGCCCAAGAAGCACACCATCTCCCCGCTCTAGCGCATCGCCAGCGCCGGCGGGATGGTTGCCCTGCCGAATCCTCTACTGGGGCGGTCAACCTTCTGGCTTGCCATGATGCTGCCGCGGTGCTGGGTGGGGGCTGGGGCCGGTTAGGGTCATTCCCCAAAAATTGCCGGATTTTTCGCGCAAGGCGTAACGTCAAGGGCATCCTCGCACGATAAACATTAAGTCTCGGTAATCGAATAAAGGAGAATCCTCATGCTGTCTAGCGTTATTGACCTCGGTGGCGACATCATCAACCTCGTCATCATGCTGCTCAACCGCGCCGGTGTTACCGTCTCCGGTTCCTCTCTGAGCTCGAAGTAGTCGCAGACCAGCGCCTGTAGCCCCTCCTGTGGAGGGGCTTTTTCGATCCGTGCTTTAGGGCCAGGCAGGACTGGGGCTGGGAACTGGAGGACCGCCACCGGGCGGCAACCAATGGACTCTGCCGTTGATGCGGTCGACCCGACCCCGGCCGGTGGGGCGAGTGGGATCGTCGTCATTAATGGCGTTGTGGTACTGGCATAAAGGCACCAGATTGGCGATGTTGGTAGGACCGCCATCCTGCCAGCGTTGTATGTGGTGCATCTGGCATTCCGTGACGGGTTTATTACATCCCACCCACGCACACGTCGGATGCTCCGCGCCCAACATGAGCCGCATCTTGTCGCTTGCGAACCGACTGGTGAAGTAGAGACTCACAGGGCCCTGTGAGGGGTGGATGAGAGTGACGAATCCGCGCTCGGCAAACTTCGCGCGCACGAACTCCGCGCCGGTCATCGTGCCGCCGTCGGTGGCTTGCAGGACGATGTCATCGCCTTCGCCGCGCGCAATTTTGTCCAGCTCGTCGAGGCGCACGATGACATGGGCATGCAGCGCCGGCGCGGGCGCGCCGCTGCCCTTAAAGACCTCGTGGGCGGCTTTAAGCAGGTCGTCGTTTGTCGCCCGAAGTGTGCCCACCATGTCGGCGATCGCTCGTGGACGGTCCGTAATCGTGATGCTGTGCAGACCGGTAGCGCTGCGGCGCACACGGACACTGGGGCTGGGCTTCGGGGTGAGCTCGGCAAGCCGGCGCTTCGCCACACCCGCAATCTCTCCCACTGGTGTTTCGCACAATTCCACCCGCAGGTCCCAGGCTTTGCGGGAATCTTTCACGCGCGCGACGTGGCGCTCGATGGTGAGCAGCGTATCGAGCGCGTGAGTGGTCTCCCGCGCGCGGCGCTGCTTGGCGCTGTAGGCGGTCTGCCCGAAATAGACGCGACGGAGCGCATCTAACTGCCGTGCCACCCGAGGAGTCGCGCCAAGTGCGATCATCTCATTGAGCGTGTGGCCTGCGCACAAAGAAACGACGTGCATGCCGCGTGCGAGTACCCCGAGTAAGTCCCCCAACTTCATGGCTCACACACTAAACCCGCTCCACCTATCCCGCAACCGGAGCAGCAAACGTCCAGTTCAAACGCCCATCCGTCAAGGTTCTTCGGGGTGCAAGCAGGTGAGTAAGACCAAGGGAATCAGACTATGCGATTCAGCGCAGTGGGTCCGCAGTTGGGTTTAGGCGCGGGAGCGGGAGGTAAAAGCAGCGATGGCGCGCCAGCCAAAGAGCAGCAGCGCCGACATCACGGTGGCCACGATGAGGAAGGACCAGTGCGGCAGGCGGCCGTTAACCAGTATCCACAAAGCCATGCCGCCAATGATGGCGCTGAGCCACACGACGACGCCTTCCTTCCACAACCCACTCAGCTTGGCTGCCATGATGATGACCCAGCCCACGAGCGCGCCCACGGTCCACGGCCAGAAGGCATCAAGCCAGGAGCTGAAGCTCAAACCGCCATGCGCCAGGCGGGCGAAGATGGCGAAGAGGGCGAGAGCGAGGACGTCGATAAGCGGGGCAATGCGCATTTAGGATTCCTTCCGATTCAACGCCGCGTAAGAGAAGCCATCGCGGGCGTAGTGGGCGAAGTAGATGACCCATCCAATGATAGTGATGAGCGCAAAGGAAATAAGCCGGTAGATGATGGCGGCGGAGGTGGCGTGCACCACGGTTAACCCTGTCGCCACCAGCGGGGTGATGAGGGCGGCCTCCACCGTGCCCACACCGCCCGGCGTGACCTGCGCGGAACCCGCCAGCTTCGCGGCGAGGAAAGCCAGGGCGACGCCAGCAATGGTGGTGTCATCAGCACCCGCACGCAGCCAGGGGATTTCCCCGGTCACTGCCCACACGGATGCCCACAGTGCACCCATATCAGCCAGTCGGTGCACCAGCGACGCCCCGGCAACCACGGCAAAGGGGCCGCGCGACAGGTGGACCTCTCCCAGGTTGCGGACCTCCTGGATGGCGCGATCCCGCTTAGGCCCGGGCCGCAGCTTGCGCAGCCAGCCCTCGAGGGTCGCCGGATGCGAGGTCAGCCAAAAAATTCCGCCGAGTGCCGCGAGCATGAGGACAATCGTTGTGATCAGCGATCCCAGGGCCATGTCGGCGTTGAGGAAAAACACCCCGCCCAGCCCAATGAGCGCGAGGAACATCGAGCTGATAATCGAAGACAAGAACAGGAAATAGCTACACAACGCCACCGACGCGCCCCAGCGGCGCTGTACCTGGAAAGTGAGCAAGGCCGAAAAGGCAGGGCCCGCGGGCAGCGTCGTGGACCACGCGTTGGAGGCCAGCGTGATGGCGTAGGTCTCGCGCAGCGGGACCTTGACGCCGCCGGCACCTATAAGCCGCTTCATCACCTCGGCCATGCCCGCGATGGAGAGCAGCGCGAAGAACACCACCAGCGCCACGGGGAAAGGTTCGGCGTGGCGCAGGCGGCGCAATCCCTCGGAGATGAAGTCCAGTTGGTCGCGGAAGAACCACGCCAGCGCAGCCAGAATCAGCAGGGAGATTATCCAGGTCAGCCAGTTCTTCTTATTCATCGACCATCCGTGGAATTGAGGCGCTTGACCAGCTCAGAGAAGGGGATGAGCTCCTCGTCAGTATCGGCACTGCGGTCCCCGCGTACGGCGGCTTCGTTCGCGGTGCTTTGCGACGCCCCCTCTTCCGGAATCTTGACTTGCTCCGCCGGTTCAGCCGGAGTTACGGGGGCCGGGTGCGACTCTGCCGGATCGGCAGCTGGAGCGTTGTCGCCGCCCAAGCGATGGGTCAGGCGGGTAAGGAAGCGCGGGGCCCACCAGTTGTCTTCGCGAAGCAGGTGCATGACGGCGGGGACGAGGAGCATGCGGACGATGGTGGCGTCGATAAGCAGGGCGAAAATCATGCCGAAGGCGATGTACTTCATCATCACGATGTCGGAGAAACCGAAGGCGCCTGCGACCACAATCATGATGAGCGCGGCTGCCGTGATGATGCCGCCCGTGTGCGCGGTGCCAGCAGCGATGGCCTCATCGGTGGACGCACCCCGGCGGCGGGCTTCCACCATGCGCGAGACCAAGAAGACCTCGTAGTCCGTGGACAAGCCAAAGACGATGGCGATGATGAGCACCAGAATCGGGCTCATCAGCGGGCCAGCGGTGAAGTTGAGCAGGCCGGCGCCGAGGCCATCGACGAACATGAGCGTCAAAATGCCCAGCGTGGCCCCCAGCGACAACAGCGTCATGATGATGGCCTTGAGCGGCAGGATGAACGAGCCAAAGACCAGCGCCATGAGAAGGAAGGTGGCCAGCACCACGTAAAGGGCCATCCAGGGCAGCGTGTCGAAGAGCGCATCGAGGGACTCGACCTCCATGGCCGGGGTACCGCCGACATAAAGCTCCACGCCGTCGGGTGCCTCGATGTCCTCGAGTTCGTGGACGATGCGTGCGTAGTCCTCGCGGTCCTGGATGCCGGCGCCGAGGACGGTGGTGCCGTCGACAGTCGCGGTCTTCGGGCCCATCGGCTCGGTGAGGCCCTGGATGGAGCGGGCTTGCATGACGACGTCGACAAGCTGCTCATTCGTCGCATTCTTCACCACGAGTTTGACCGGCTCGGTGCGGAAGGAGGGGAACTGCTCGTTGAACTGATCCTGCGCCACGCGCGCGTCCTGGTTGGGCGGCAGGTAGGTCTCGTTGATACCGCCGAATTTCACGCCCAGCACCGGCAGGGTGAGCGCGATGAGCAAGGCGCAGATGGCGGTGGTCATCAGACCTGCGCGGCCCATGGCCCAGCGCGGCATCCGGTACCACCAGGTGTCCTCGATGCGGCGCCCGCGGCGCGAAGTCTTGCGCACGGTCCACTTGTCGATGTTGTGACCCAGCATGCCAAACAGCGAGGGCAGCACCATGACCGAGAGCAGAGCGGCCAGGCCGACGGCGGAGATGGAGCCGTAAGCCACGGACTTGAGGAAGGCCTGCGGGAAGAGGAAAAGCCCGGAGAGGGACACCGCCACCATCGCGGCGGAAAAGACCACGGTCTGGCCCGCGGTGGCGGTGGTGATCGCCACGGCCTCCTTGACCTCGCGGCCCTTGTCCAGCTCCTCGCGGAAACGCGAGACCATGAACAGGCCGTAGTCGATGGCCAGACCCAAGCCCAGCAGCGTGACGACGGCCTGCGCAAACACGTTGACCTGCAGGAAACCGGCCAGGATGGAGAGAATGCCCAGCGAACCCAAGATGGACAGACCACCCACCACGAGCGGCATGAAGGCCGCGACGACGGAGCCGAAGACAACCAGCAGCAGCAGGCCGACGATCGGCAGGGCGGCTTTCTCCGCGCGGGAGATGTCCTTGGCCATGCCTTCGTCCAGCGCATCGGCCACGGCGGTGGCACCCGCTACCTGCACGGGTAGGCCGCTGGAGTGCAGCGAATCCTCGATGGCGCGGAAATCCTTGAGCGTTTGCTCGCCGTCGCCTTTCAGGCCGATGGCGGCGAAGGCCGTGGAGTGGTCCTGCGTGATGAGGTTTGGGTTGTGCTTATCGAAGTAGCTGGTGACGGAGTCGATTTGCTCTGGGTGCTGCGCCTTGAGCTCATCCAGGAAGGCCTTGGCCTCAGCGGCGTGGGCGTCGGGGTCATCGAACAGCAGGATGACGTCGCCGGAATTGTCACGGCCGAAGGTCTCCAGTTCGATCTGTGCAGCGCTTGTCGACGCCGCCCCCGGGTCCTCCCAGCCCTCCTGGCTCATCCGGTCACCCAGGCGGGTACCGAAGCCGAAGAAGAGGCCGAGGATGAGCCCGACGATAATAAGCGGAATGACCTTGCGGTGGGCATAGGAGAAGCGGCCCCAAGAATAAAACATGCGGCTCCTAACTGTGCTCGGGCGCGCGGTCCGGAAGCAGCGCGGACAGCGGGCGGAAAGGCTGCAGCCAGGCGCCGCCTGGAGGCAGATTATCCAGGTTAACGCGTGGCAGCGGTTCGCGGAAGACACCCTCGATGTCTTCGAGGTCGACGAACTCAATCTCCGGATGGGTCACAGCCCAGGAAGCGTGCTCGTGGAAGCCGAGGACGCACGTGGGCAGGCCGGAAGCAGAGAGCTGTTCCAGCAGGTGCTGGAAGTTCTGGCCGTCGGCAGAGGCCACGATGACACCGGAGAGGTTCTCGCGGTTGGCCTTGATGTATTCGACCATGTCGGGGTCGACGTCATCGTCCTCGTGCAGCTTTGGCTTGGCAAAGACGGCGAAGCCGACGTTGCGGATGGCCTCGACCCACGGGCGGATGACGTCGGCGCCGCCGGGAGTGACGTTGGTAAACACGGCGGCTTCGGGAGTGGCGTCGTTGTCGAAGGCCAGCTCCACCAGCCAGCGGCCAATCGCATCAAAACGCGGGCGGTGTGCGGAGGTGGGTCGCCCGCCCAAGATGGCGCCGAGCCCCATGTCCATGTTGGGTGCATCCCACACCAGAAGATAGGTGCCGGCCATTACTTCTTCTCCCACAGGTACTCGGTGATGACGTGTTCCTTATCCAGGCCTTTGCCCTCGAACTTGGTGATGACCTGGCGGTCGGTGAGGATGGGGCATTCCGGCCAGGGCCAGCCCTTGTAATCCAGGGAGGGCTCGACCTCCACGAGCTCATCAATCCACTCGGCGTAGCCGGCGTGGTCGGTGGCCACGTGGAGCACGCCGCCGGGTTTCAGGCGGGAGGCGAACAAGTTGAGTGTGCCGGACTGGATAATGCGGCGCTTGTGGTGGCGGGCCTTGGGCCACGGGTCGGGGAAGAAGATGCGGATGCCATCCAAGGACTCCGGCGCAAACATACGCATGAGCACCTCGATGCCATCGCCGCGCACCATGCGGATGTTCTCAATATCATTGCGCACGATGGAGCCCAGCAGCTTGGCCAGGCCCGGCTTGTAGAGCTCGACGGCGATGATGTTGGTGTCCTTTTCCAGTGGCGCCATGGCTGCGGTTGAGGTACCGGTGCCGGAGCCGATCTCCACGATGGTCTTCGCGCCCTCGCGGCCGAACCAGGAGGGGATGTCGAGGGGGACGTCGGCAAGCATCTGCCCCAGCTTGGGCCAGTGCTCCTCGAAGAGGGCGTTCTGGTTGTCAGTCAGGGTGCCGCGGCGGAAGGTGACGTTGCCCAGGCGTGGGTAGTCCAGATCGTTGTTGAACTCTGCATTGAAGTCCGTCTGGAGGCCGCGGCCATGGGGCATCTCGGCGGCGGGGTTCTGGGAAGAGTCTGCGCTATTCATCGGCTTATATCTTTCCCTTAAGCAGGGGTTTGAGGCAACGTGCCGCGCCGTGCAGAAGGTCCCGGTCATGCCCTATCGGGCGAGTCGGGGGTAGGAGTACGGCCGTACGGTACGTGCCGATAGAGGATTTTTCACCCCCGTGCAGGGGTGAGTTTCTCCCTGCCGTGCTGTATTTCACAGTCCTATACCCTTGGGATAGTCGGCGTGAGCTGGGTGGATATAACCAGGGTGGCCCTTATTACACATCTTGGTATCACCAGCGTCCGTACTCTGGAAGGCGAGACGTCGATGGTGGAGAAGATCCCCACCGACGCTAAGAAGTGCCCTGGCCCACCGAACACAGGAGAATATGAAATGACCGCAACTATTCCAGGCCTTGTAGGTGACTTGCCCACGAAGAATGAGAAGCTCATTTCGTGGATCAGTGAGAGCGTCGAGCTCTTCCAGCCGGAAGAGGTCGTGTTCGTTGACGGCTCCCAGGAGGAGGCCGATCGCCTCGCTGCCGAGCTCGTTGAGAAGGGTACCCTCATCAAGCTCAACGAGGAGAAGCGTCCGAACTCCTACCTGGCTCGCTCGAACCCGTCGGATGTCGCCCGCGTGGAGTCCCGCACCTTCATCTGCACCGAGACTGCCGAGGACGCAGGCCCGACCAATAACTGGGCCCCGCCGGCAGCCATGAAGGAAGAGATGACCGAGGCTTTCCGAGGTTCCATGAAGGGCCGCACCATGTACGTCGTGCCGTTCTGCATGGGCCCCATCAGCGACCCGGACCCGAAGCTGGGCGTTCAGCTTACTGACTCCGCTTATGTTGTGCTGTCCATGCGCATCATGACCCGCATGGGCCAGCAGGCTCTGGACAAGATTGGTGAGAATGGCGACTTTGTCCACGCTCTGCACTCCGTCGGTGCCCCGCTGGAGCCGGGCCAGGAGGACGTCGCGTGGCCGTGCAACGAGAAGAAATACATCACGCAGTTCCCGGCGACCAAGGAGATTTGGTCCTACGGTTCCGGCTACGGCGGAAATGCCATCCTGGCCAAGAAGTGCTACGCGCTGCGTATCGCTTCCGTCATGGCGAAGGAAGAGGGCTGGATGGCAGAGCACATGCTCATCCTCAAGCTCACCAACCCGGAGGGCAAGAACTACCACATCGCAGCCGCCTTCCCGTCTGCTTGCGGTAAGACCAACCTGGCCATGATCACCCCGACCATCCCGGGCTGGAAGGCTGAGGTTGTGGGCGATGACATCGCCTGGATGAAGCTGCGCGAGGATGGCCTGTACGCCGTGAACCCGGAGAACGGCTTCTTCGGTGTGGCACCGGGTACCAACTACGACTCCAACCCGATTGCCATGAAGACGATGGAGCCGGGCAACACCCTGTTCACCAACGTCGCGCTGACCGACGACGGCGATGTCTGGTGGGAGGAAATGGGCGAGGCCCCAGAGCACCTCATCGATTGGCACGGTAACGACTGGACTCCGGCTTCGACCACCAAGGCTGCGCACCCGAACTCCCGCTACTGCGTGCCGATTACGCAGTGCCCGTCCGCTGCGCCGGAATTTGACGACTGGAAGGGCGTCAAGATTGACGCCATCCTCTTCGGCGGCCGCCGCGCAGACACCGTTCCGCTGGTGACCCAGGCCTTCGACTGGAACCACGGCACCATGATTGGTGCTCTGCTCTCCTCCGGCCAGACCGCTGCCGCTGAGGGCAAGGTCGGTGCCCTGCGCCACGACCCGATGGCCATGCTGCCGTTCATGGGCTACAACGCCGGTGACTACCTGCAGCACTGGATCGACATGGGTGAAAACGGCGGCGACCGCATGCCGGCCATCTTCCTGGTCAACTGGTTCCGCCGTGGCGAGGACCGTCGCTTCCTGTGGCCGGGCTTCGGTGAGAACTCCCGTGTTCTCAAGTGGATTGTGGACCGCATCGAGGGCAACGTCGAGGCCGTTGAGACCGTCGTGGGCCACACCGCCCGCCCAGAGGATATCGACCTCACCGGCCTGGACTTCGACATCGAGGACGTCCGCGAGGCCCTTGCCGTCAACCCGGAGGACTGGGCTGGCGACATGGAAGACAACAAGGAGTACCTGCACTTCTTGGGCTCCCGCGTGCCGTCTGAGGTGTGGGACCAGTTCAAGGCGCTCAAGGAGCGCGTTGAGGCTGCCTCCTAACCTTTACTGTTAAGAATGCTCCCCTGCGGGGGAGCATTCGGCGTTTTACGGGGGTTAAGCGCGCAAGACGAGGACCAGGTTGGAGGTGAGGAACTCGCGCAGCACCGGCACCTTTGCTACCCACCAGGCCCACCACGGGTGGTAGCGCGGAAAAGCGGCGACGAGCAGCGTCGCATCACGCGACGATATGCGTCGCGCCCAGTCCAGGCCCTCACGAGCGGAGAGCGCAAAGAGCGAGGTACCGAAGACGTTCTTCGGCGGGTGGCCGTGGCGGCGGGTATAGCGGTCGCGGGCAAAAGCGCCGCCCACGTAGTGCTCCCACAGGCCGGTCTCGTGCCCGCCGAAAGGCCCCAGCCACACCGTGTAGCTCAAGACCACCAGCCCGCCGGGCTTGGTTACGCGCAGCATCTCCTCGCCCATGTCCCATGGATTCGGGATGTGCTCGGCCACGTTGGAGGAATACGTGATGTCAAAGGTGTCATCCGCAAAGGGCAAACACGTGCCATCGCCCCGCACAGCCTGGGCCACTGAGATACCGGCGGCGGCCATCTCGCCCACGTCCGGCTCCAGCCCCACATAACTGGCCCCGCGCTGGGCAAAGGCGGAAGCGAAATAGCCGGGCCCGCCCCCGACGTCGAGCACGCGCGCGCCGGTGAGAGGGAGGGAGAGGTCGTGGCAGAGGGCGTCGATAAGCGCAGCGGTGTCCTCAGCCAAACCGCCATAAAAGATGGCGGGCGCTGTCTGCTCGAAGCGGAAGGAGCGCAGCAGCCGCCAGGAGCGGCGCAGGGTGGCCAAGGCACGGGTGCGTTTCATAACCCACTAGGCTAGTTCCTCGACATGAAAATCCTTCTACTCTGTTGGCGCGATTCTACCCACCCGCAAGGTGGCGGTTCCGAGCGCTACCTCGAGCGCGTCGGCGAGTACCTCGCTGCCCAAGGCCATGAGGTGGTCTTCCGCACCGCGCGCCACATGAACGCCGCCAGCCGCGAGCGCCGCAACGGGGTGCTCTATTCGCGTGCCGGCGCCAAGTTCAGCGTGTATCCGCGTGCGCTGTTGTGGATGCTGTTTGGCGCGCGCGACTTTGACGTCGTGGTGGATACCCACAACGGCATTCCCTTCTTCGCGCGCCTGGCTACCCGCGCGCCCGTCGTCATCCTGACGCACCACTGCCACCGTGAGCAGTGGCCGGTGGCCGGACCCGTCCTGGCGCGGCTGGGTTGGTTCCTGGAATCCCGCGTGGTACCCGCGCTCTACCGAAAGAACACGTGGGTGACGGTCTCGGAGGCCTCGAAGCGTGACCTGGAGAAGCTGGGCATTCGTGGCGCGTACATCATTGAGAACGGCGTGGATCCCCTGCCGGAGCACGTGCCCACCTTGGAGCGCGAGGCCGATATCCACCTGGTGACGCTGTCCCGCCTGGTGCCACACAAGCAGATCGAGCACGCCATGGACACCGTGGCTAGGATTCCGGGCGCGATTCTGGATGTCATCGGTTCCGGCTGGTGGGAATCCCAACTGCGCGAGTACGCCCGGGCCCACGGGGTGGAGGATCGCGTGCGCTTCCGCGGTCAGGTCACCGAGGACTATAAACATGCGCTGCTCGCGCGTGCCGACGTCCACCTGATGCCCTCCCGAAAAGAAGGCTGGGGACTGGCAGTCATGGAGGCAGCCCAACATGGGGTTCCCACGGTAGGGTACGCGTTTGGCCTGCAAGACAGCGTTATCGACGGTGAGACTGGTGTGCTGGTGCAGCGCGAGGAAGAGTTCGCGCCGGCGGTACGCATGCTTGTCGACGACCCCCTCCTCCGCCGCCGTTTAGGCCACGCGGCGCGGGAGTTGGCGGCTACTTTTTCGTGGGAGAAAACCGGCGCGCGTTTCGAAGAGTTGCTAGAAGCGGAAGTGCGCACCAGGCGACGCTAAGCCCCCACGGTACGGGTGCCGGTTGGGCGTTCGTGGTGGCAACGATGCTTCCCTTTTCGACGACCGCGCCCACGCCGAGTTCCTCCAGCCGGTCGAGGTCGCGCGTGGTCCAGGCCTCGGCAGCGGCCAGGTAGCGCGGAGATGGCTCATCCACGGTCACGCCGTCGACGGTGAGCTCGCCGGAATCGAGCTTGTTCGCCGCCTTGGAGTAGGGGTCGAGGGCAATGCCGTCGTCGAGCGGCACCATGGCTGGGCGGTCGGCGAAGAAGGTGAGCCGCCCGTCGAGTTCCTCGGCGAGCTGGCGGTCGATGCCCGTTTCGCGCGGCTTCAACACGGCGAGTTCCCGCGGGGCATCAGGGGCTTGGAGCAGGCAGGCACACAGGGCGAGCGCGGCGGGTAGGTGGCGCAAGGCTCCGATACCCGCGACGGCCAGCGGCAAAGCCAGAAGAGTGAGCTTGGAGGAATCGCGCAGCAAACCCGCACCGGGGATGTGCTCGACGGCGAAGGCAGTCAACCCAGGCGCCAGCGCGCCGAGGATGGCCAGGCCCATGCCGGCAACTGCCAAAACTGCGAGGGGGCGCAGCTCGCGCCGAGGAAGGCGAGTGGCGCCCAAGACGGCGAGGACGACGACCGCTAGTCCCGCCACGGCGAAGCCGTTCTCACGGGAAGCCGGCACGGCGGCGGCATTCCAGATGCCGCCGAAACCAAGCAGTGAGCCGATCGTCCCCACATAGGCCTCCGCGCGCGGGGCGAAGGCCGCGGCCTGGGCGGCGGGGTCCCCAAAGGCGCCTGGATGTCCAGCCACGAGGCTTGGAACCAACCACGGCAGCCACAACAACACCGAGCCGCCCGCAAAAAGCCACCTTCTTCGCCCTTCGCGCTCACAGACAACCGCGATGAGCCCCCCGAAGAGCCCGCCGGTGGGCGTCAAGGACGCAGCCCACAACGCCAGCCACGCCAGACGGGGGCGCCCCTGCAGACAACCCCACGCGATCACGGGCGCTAACCATGCGGCCACCACCAGGGACCATTGGCCCTGCAAGAGGCGCTCAATGACGAAAGGATTGGCCACCGCGCACGCCATCGCCGCGGCCGCTGCCCACGGGCCAGACGTGCGCGCCCACCGGCACGCTACCCACGCCGAGGCACTCGCAGCAGCAAGGATGAAAACTCGAGCCAGCCACGCACCGCCGAGAAGAGCGAGCACGCCATCTTGCGGCGCATTGCGCGCAGGCAGGTCGCCGGCGCCGAAGGCAGAAGCGCTCAAAGCTGGCCGGTCAAGCAGCACCATATCGCGCCACACGAATTCACCCGGCAGCAGAAAAGGCCAGCACACCGCAAGCACGAGCACCCCGCCCCAGAGCCCAAGGGCCCAGCTCACCGCACGGGAACCGGACACCGGAGGAACAGAGCACTGCGAGGAGGACACAGCAGACGCCCTTAAGCGTTCTGGCCACGGCCACGCATGAACATCGCGGCCGCTACCGCCAACAACACCACGCCGATGGCCTTGCCCAGCCAGCCGACGATACCCAAGACCTTCACCGTGTCGATCACCCGGCGCACCGAGTCGAGGTGCTCGGTGAGGGTATCGGGGGACCAGGTGAGGGGGACGTCGAGAAGCGCACGCTCCTTAGTGTCATCGGCGTCGACCATGGCCTGGGCCTGGGTGGCGTCGGTGGCCCAGAAGATGCGCGGGTGTTGCACCTCTTTCACGATGGTGCCCGTGGTGGGCTCCACCCACACCGTGCGGCTCACCGCGTAGAAGGGCTCAAGGATGACGTGCGAAGCCGGCTTCAGGTGGTAGCGCTCCAGGGATTCCGGCGAGTAGAAGTCACCCGCGGGGCCGGCGCGGTGAGCATCAAAGCCAAAGACCTGGAGGAGCGACACCGGCGCGACGTCCTGGTGGAAGACGTAGGTGGGGATGCCGTCGAGCTTTTCATCGCGAAGGAAATCGATGGGCTTGGCGCTTTGCGTCAGGGGATCGAAAAAGGGATAAGAGCGCTGCTCCGCGCCGGCGGGAAAGAAATAGCTCATGCCATCGCGCTCGATCTCGCTGTCCACCTGCAGGTCAAAAGCCGGGATCTCGATGTGCTGCGTCGTGTTCGGGCCGGCGACCGGATAGGTGGATTCGCGGTTGAGCAGGGAATCCTCGGTGATGTGCACGACGGTCTCGCCATCGACGGTGAGGTCCATGGTGGACTGCGTGCGTGCCACCGCATCCTTGTCCGCAGGGGAGGTGGCGGTGTGCCGGGTCAGCGCGGTGCCGTCCTCGTTCGCGCGGACCTCGAAGGCAAGGTCCGTGGCTAGGGGCCTCGACTGGTTGTTGTACAGCGGCGGCAGGATGGACCCGAGGATGAGGAAGACCGCGGCGGCAATCGTCACCTGCGCTAGGCGCGAGCGAAGGAACACGTCAGCTCCGATCGGTCGAGGGATGTACTGCAAAAATAGTATCGTAGTGGGCCATGCGCTTTCTCCCTGAGCTCGAAGGCGTGCGTGCGCTGGCAGCAATGGCGGTCGTGGTCACGCACGTGTCCTTCCAGACGGCTACCGGCTGGGACTGGGCTGAGCGCTTGGACTACGGCGTGGCGGTCTTCTTCGTGCTCAGTGGGTTCTTGCTGTGGCGCCGGCGGCACGCGCATACGGCGCGGCAGTATGTGCTCTCCCGCGTGGCGCGCTTGGCGCCGCTTTATCTGGTGTGTGTGGTGGCGGTACTCGCCTTGCTTCCCGACGCCTCCCCCTTAACCCTCCCGCAACTCCTCACCAACCTGACCGGCACGCAGCTGTATATCGCCGATGGGCTGGTGCCTGGGTTAACGCAATTGTGGTCGTTGAGCGTGGAGTTCGCCTTCTACGCGGTGTTGCCTCTGTTGGTGTGGTTGTTGGATAAGCTTTCGGCGCGCCCGCGGGTGGTGCTTATTGCGGGTGCTGGCGTGCTGAGTCTGTTCTGGGGTTTCCTGCCGTTCGTGGCCGGGTATGAATCCGGCGATATCAATACGCAGATTTGGCCGCCGGCGTACTTCTCGTGGTTCGCGGTGGGGATGCTGGCCGCGGAGGCTGAGTCGGCCGGCGTGCGCGTGCGCGCTGGGCGGATCGTGCGTCCGGTTTGCTGGGTGGTGGCGGCGGGCTGCGTGTGGCTGGCCAGCCGCGAGTGGTTCGGACCGCAGGGCTTGGTCCACCCTTCACCGGACGAATTTGCGCGTCGCATTGCTGTGGGCGCTGTGTGTGGGGCCTGCATCGTGGTGCCGGTGGCGCTGGCCCCTCGGGAAAGCTGGCTCTCCTCTGCCGTGATGCGGGCGTTGGGCCGCTGGTCTTATGGTGTTTTCATGTGGCATGTGGCGGTGCTGGCCATCGCTTTTCCGCTTTTAGGCGTGTCGGCCTTCTCCGGTTCTGCCGGGGATTTCGCGGTGGTGCTGGTCTTTACAGTGGTGGTCAGTTGCGTGCTGTCTGCTGCGACCTACGTGCTTGTCGAGGTCCCCGGCCGCGACCTCATCCGCTCCCTTGCCCGCGGCCTCATCGCCGTCCCGCGTTCCCTGCCGCGCCAGGCAGATAGCCCTGCCGGCTCCGCTTCCCATTCCGCTACCGTGGGGTCCGCATCCCTTGCCAGCACCGCTGGCTCGACTGATTCTGCTTCCTAACTAGCCTTCTTGGCCTCGCCTCCGATTTCACAGCAGGCATCTGACAAAAGGCATTTTGTACAAGGCATCAGTCAAAAGGCGTCTTTGCTCCTAAAAACGCCATTTGCCCCTTCTAGATGGCGTTTTTAGCGCTGAAGATGCCGTCTGTGGGATGCCTTCTGTGGGGAGCCATCTGTGGGATGCCCTTTGAGAGGCGCTTTGCTCGGAGCACCATGCGTAGCGGGTCCGCGTCGAAACCAGCGGCCCGGAAGGAAGCAGCAGGGGCGGACAGCTATGCACAGCGCGGCTGCGTCCCTAAGCGGCGCGGCGGGGTGGGAGGCAGGCACACGTGATAGCCGCGACGCAGAGCAGCTGCACGAGCAGCGAATCACCGGCGTAGCCCTCCGAGGGCCAGGGTGCGCGGGCGAGCATCGCGCCCGCGGCCAAGGTGAGCGCGCCCGCCAAGTAGTCGGGGCGCAGCGTGGTCCAGCGCGTGATGGCCCACGCCGCGACAGCGGCGGCCACGCCGGGCAGGCCCGCGACGAGCGTCATCGTTGCCGCGACGAGTAGTGCCAGAAGGACACGCGCCGAGAGAGATCGGGCAGGAGAGCGCGTACGGGAAGCCACGGAGGTGGTGGAGCTCGCTGGGAGGGCAGCCGGGCTGGTCGAGTCGTGAGCTGTGTAAGACGCGGATGTGGCAGGGGAAGGGCCGCGGGCCATGACGAGCAGGCACAGCGCGGTAGTCAGCGCGGCGAGCGCGCCGCCGAGGCCGAGGCCGACGCGGTAGGCGCGGTCAGCAACAAAAGTCATGTTGAAGGTGCCACCGGCGTCGGCGGGAATGAGGAAGGCTTGAGTGTCGGCATCGATGGAGCGCGGCTCGAGGAGCAGTTGTTCCGAGCCGGAGGCCCGCGCTGAATCTTGTGCTGAACCTGACGTCGAGACCGCGGTTGCGCTGGGGGAGCGGAGCTCGCCGCGCAGGCCCTCGTTGAAGGCGCGGCCGGTGACAAGGAGGCGGTCGTGGTCGGCGGGCTCGATGGGGGAACCAGCGGCGAGCGGGGCATAGCCGTGGACCGCGCCGGAAGTGGCTGTCGGGTCCGCGCCGGATGCGGCGGCCGAGTCGGCGGCGGAACCGGATATGTCAGGAAACGAGGCAGGCAGGGGCGCGGGCAAGGAGGACGCGGTATCTGTCAGGGCCGCCCAATCGCCGGTGGTGCGCACGAGGTGTTGTCCGGCGGACAGGTCGAAGGTGGAGCCGGGGGAGTGGGGGGAGCCGTCGATAAGCACGGGCTTCTCACCCAACACACGCACGGTCATATCGCGCGGGGAAGTAAAGGAGCGGATGAGGATGCGTTCGTTGTCCTGCTGGAAGAGGAACTGCTCGACATCGGGCGAGGTGTCGGGAACGGTGACGAGGCGGCGCGGGGTGGGCTGGTCGACGATGGAGGCCTCCGCAATTCCGGTGCGGCGTTGCGGCTCGATACGGATAGTGGAGGCCTGCGCGCCGGGCACGCGAATATCGCGGGCGCGGAAGGCCTCCATGGTGACAGTCACCTTGGAAGCGCCGTTGTGGATGGTCACCTCAGTCGTGCCGGTGGTCATCAGTCGCAGCGTAGGTGAGGCCCACGTGGAGGAAGAATGCAGCTCCAGCCAGCCGGAATCGCCGGGAGCGGGCCACCAGGCAGTGGAGTTCTCGCCGTCGACGGCCGCAGTAAGAGAACGCGCCGGGTTCGCCCCGCCGAAGGCAGAGGCATCCGCGGCAGACGACGACGCTGTGACCCGGCCATCGTGCTCCACCACCTGGGTCAGCGGGCCGGCGGAGGGGTAGTCGCGCAGGCGGTTGCGCACCGTGGAGGGGTCATCAGGGGCCAGCGGCGCGGAAACCGGTCCGGAAAGCGTTCCGTAGTTGCGGTCGCGCAAGGAGGGCGTATCGGTGACGATGTCTGCGTTGGAAGAGACCAGTTCGTGGGGTCCGGAAAGGAGCGCGAGCGATTCCCCGCCGCCCGCCACACGCGGCGGGTTGGCAGGCGCCAGGTTCATAGAGAGGTCGGGGTCGAAGACCACGACGTCGACCTCCCCGAAGGTGTGGACCTCACCCGGGATGTGGGCCGAGGAAGCAGAGATGAGGTCGTGGCGCACCGCGACGGCCCCGATGCCGAGGCGCTGCAACACTAACGGTGCGGACGCGGGGTCGCGGGAAATCTGCGCCATCGCACCGTCCAGGCCACGGATGGCTTCAGGCGGGATGAGGGGGATGGCGTCGCGGATGGCCCAGGGGACGTCGAGAAGCGGCTGCGCCGGCTCATCGCGCGTCCAGCCCCAGTCCTGGCGGGCGAAGGAGGCTGGTGGGTAGATGAGCACGCGTGTGTCCAGACTATTCATGAAGGAGGCAGCTTCATGCCAATAGTCGGGAACCTCTTCGTACGCGCCCTTGGGCAGCAGCCGTCCTGCCCACGCGGGGGCGGTCGCACCCATCACCACGAGGCACACCAGAAGGCCCGCTGCTTCACGACGCCCCAAGCTCAACGTCCGCGGCAACTCCACCCGCGCCACCAGCGCGGCCACGCCGAGCACCAGCGGGATGCGTACCAGCGGGTCGAATTTGTGCACGTTGCGCAGCGCGGCCAACGGTCCGTCAAGGGCATCGAGGTACCACGCGGCATGCGTGCCGAGCACGGCCACGCCCACCAGCAGCATGAAACTCCACACGCGCGGCAGGCGGGGCAACCCCACAAGACCCAGGGCGGCAACCGCCACGGTGGCAAGCACGAAGACCGGCTCGGTGGCTAGCTCATTGCCGGCGATGCGCTCGGTATCCACAAAGGGCGCCCAACTGGTGGTGCCGCGCAGGATTTCCGCCAGGTTGAGCCAGCGCGTGGTCACCCCAGCGGACTCGATGAATTCCGTAAAAGGCGGGGCATAGCGGCCCAGGATGAAAAGCGGGATAATCCACCATGCGGACACCGCGGCGCACCCAGCGAGCC
Source organism: Corynebacterium sp. FDAARGOS 1242 (assembly GCF_016889985.1). Classification (NCBI taxonomy): domain Bacteria; kingdom Bacillati; phylum Actinomycetota; class Actinomycetes; order Mycobacteriales; family Corynebacteriaceae; genus Corynebacterium; species Corynebacterium sp. FDAARGOS 1242. The sequence goes on from NZ_CP069568.1 coordinate 2,634,999, forward strand.
AGGCAAGACCGGTTTTGCCCGCGCGCCGCCACAAGAGGATCAAACCCGCCGGCAGGCAAGCGGCAAGTGTGGCTGTGGCGTTGACCGCGCCCATGCATGCCACCGCCACCACCGAAGGTGCTGCATCCCGCCAGCAAAGCCGGCCCGGCCGCAGGAAGGGCAGCAGTACCCAGGGTGCCAGCATGACCGGCCAGGTCTCTGAGGAAATCGCCCCTAGCGTGGTCAGCGTGCGCGGTGAGAGCGCAAAGAGCACTCCGCCCACAAGCGCGGCATAATCCGGCGCGGCGGGAAGTACTGCGCGGACTAGGTGGGAGAAACCCAGAAAGCCCACGGCCAAGACCACAAACCACCAGGCGCGCTGCGCTATCCAATCCGGCAGCGGGTCCGCCAGCAGGAAAAACAAGCCCTGTGGGAAGATGTAGCCATAGGCCTGGTTCTGCAGCTGGCCCAGCGTGAAAGTATCGGTATAAGCATGCAGGGCGCCGCGCAGAAAGTGGGCCGGGTTAGCCACCAAGTCGTGTTTGGTATCGGCGGCGGTCAGCCCCCATGGCTGCACCAGAACCACGAGGGCTAGAAAGAAAAGCCCCCCGATGCGTGCGCGCACGCTTACTCGCGGGAGCCGTACTCCGGCCCGCCCATCACGGCGTCGGAGGCTTTGACAGAGTTATCGCTCGGTACGGCGTCTGCCTGCGAGAACTGGGCAATACCCAGGATGGTGACGACTCCCAACGCCACGCCAACGACAGCACTGCCCAGGGCCGGGCCCAGGGTGCGCTTGTTGAGGGAATCGCTATCGAATGCCATGGCGCCAGATTCTAGCAGTCGTCGTCTTCGTCGTCGTTCTCCGGCGGCACGATAAAGACCGGAAGGCCGGCGTTGCGCACAATGTATTCCGCAGTTGAGTTCGTCCACAGCGAGCGGAAGCCGGTCAGCGCGCGGGTGCCGGTGACGATGACGTCGACGTCGAGTTCCTGGGCGGCGTCGACAATCGCGCTCTGAATCGACGTCACCGACTCCACCAGGTGGGCATGTCCACGCAGGCCCAAGGATTCCGCTTTGGCGATTCCCCGGCGGCAAATTGCCACTGCTTCCTCATAAGCAGGGTCCTCCTCCACGCTGTCCGGCGAGATTGTGGACTGGTGCAGGCCGGTGCGGCTGACAGCGCGCGCGGCTTGGCGCGCGGAGGTTTCCCACGCGGTGAGGATTTCGACGTCGGTGGGACGTAGCAAGTGCGCGGCATATTCGAGAGCGCGGTCGGCGCGGTCGGAGCCGTCGTAGGCGATTAGCAGGGTTTCTCCGTTGCTCATGTGACCATCCTAACAACCGGATGTTGCCCGCGCGGGTCCTTCAGGCAGACTGGTGGGTATGAGAAAAGCAACTTCCGCCCTCCTGTTGAGTACCGCGTGCACCCTCAGTGCGTGCGGTTCGGAGCCTGTGCTTTCCGACGTCCCTACAACGCCCACCCCAACTTCGTCCGCCGCCCCAGGCGCAGCGGACGAGACCAGCGAGGCTGAGACAACCGAGGCCGAGACGCCCGAGGACGTGCGGGCCCGTGCGGCAGCGAAGCTCATGCCGCCGGCACTGAACTATGAGGATGCCCGCGCGAAGCTGGACGCGGGTGTTGGCGGGCTGTTCATCCCGAGTTGGGCTGACCCGGAACTACTCAGCGATGGTCCGCGGGGAATCAACGCCCTACGTGAGGAGGTGGGCCGCGACTTCGAGGTCTCCATCGATTTCGAGGGCGGCCGCGTCCAGCGCTTTTCTGAAATTTTGGGCGACTATCCTTCGCCACAGGCCATGGCGGAGGGCCATACCCCAGAAGAGGTGGAGCAGATGGCCACCGAGATTGGACACAGCCTCCGCGCGCATGGAGTGACGGTGGACTTTGCCCCGGTGCTTGACGTAGACGGGGGAGGCTTGGAGGTCGTCGGCGACCGCTCCTTCTCTACCGACCCGGAGGCCGCCGGCGACTATGGCGCGGCTTTTGCCCGCGGGCTTAAGGCAGCAGGAGTCAAGGCCGTATTCAAACATTTCCCCGGCCATGGGCGCGCCTCCGGGGATACGCACCTGGGTGAAGCTGTTACCCCGCCCCTGGAAGAACTGTCGGGCCACGAGTTTGTCCCCTTCCACACAGCTCTTCCGCAAGCCCCGGAAGCAGCACTCATGATGGGCCACCTCGTGGTCCCGGGGCTGGGGGACGAACCGGCCTCCCTTAACCCGCGCGCCTACCAGCTGGCCCGCGAAGAACTTGGTTTTGAAGGCACCATTTATACCGATGACCTGGGAGGAATGGCCTCGATTTCGGAGAACTTCAGTGTGCCGGAAGCCGTGGCCGCCGCCCTCGCCGCGGGCGCCGATATGCCGCTGTGGTCCACCGATGACGACATTGACGCGGTGATCGATGCGGCGGCGGACGTAGTGGCCCAGCAGGATACCGACTAGGAAAAACTAGCTGGCAGACGTTAATCTCATACACGTGAAAAAGGCAATCGGACACAGCCAATACCGACGCGACCGCAACCGTCGGGGACTCAAGGTCACCCTCGGCGTGCTCGTCGGCCTCGTGCTCATCGCCGGCATCGCCTACGCGTGGGATGTCATGGCTAATCAGCACAAAGTGCCGCGCGCGACGTCAGTGGGCGGCGTGGACATCTCCCGCATGGAGCGCACCGCCGCGGTAGAAAAGCTGGAAAGTGAACTCGGTGACGTGGCCACCCGGCCCGTCATCGTGCGCGCAGGCGAGAAAACCTCCGAGCTCATCCCGCAGGATTCGGGGCTGAGCCTGAACTACCAGAAGGCTGTCGACGGCATCCCGGATGCCTCGCTCAACCCCTTTGCCCGCCTCTATAGCTTCATCAAACCTACCGAGGAAATCCCGGTCGCCGTCGACGTCGATGATGCCCAGCTCGACAGCACACTGGATCGCGTAGGCGAAGAGCTCGCGATCGAGCCGGAGGACGGAAACCTTGAGCTTATCGACGGCTCCCTCAAAGAAACCGCACCTAAACTGGGCCAGGCGGTGGAGAAGGAGGCGTTGAGGGGGGACGTCGAGAAGCACTGGCTCGACCCCGACGGTGTGGAGGTCACTCCCATGGTGGTGGAACCACAAATTAACGCCGCGGCGATTGAGGCCATGCGCACCGGTGATGCCGCCCGCGCGCTGGATAATCCGCTCACTCTGAAAGGTGAGAACAACACCGCCGGAACCCTGCGCAAGCCGGAGATTTCCCAGTTCGTTTCCATCGCTGCCGAGGAAGGCGAGCTGCGCCTCAAAGTAGATAAAGACCGCGCGCGCGAGCTCTTCCAAGAGCGCATGCAAGGCTCCGAGGTGCCCGGCACCAACGCCAAGATTTCCTTCAGCGGCAACGACAAGCAGATTACGCCCTCGGTGGACGGCTCCATCATCGATTGGGACAAGACCCTCGATGGTTTCGAAGACCGAGTGAGTAGCGAGGAGGACCGCGAATGGGACGCCGCTTACAAGCCGGACCCCGCGGATTTCACCACGGAGATGGCGGAGAAGGCCACCTTCGATGACACCGTGTCGGAGTTCTCCACCGGCGGCTTCTCCGGGGCCTCCGGCACTAACATCCGGCTGGTGGCCCAGCAGGTCAACGGTGCCGTGGTCAACCCAGGCGAGACTTTCTCCCTCAACGGCTACACCGGCCCGCGCGGCACTGCGCAGGGCTACGTGGAATCCGGCATCATCATCGACGGCCACGCGGGCAAGGCCGTGGGCGGTGGCGTCTCCCAGTTCGCCACCACGCTCTACAACGCCGCGTACTTCGCCGGCATGGAGGATGTGGCGCATACCCCGCACTCCTATTACATTTCGCGCTACCCGGCCGGCCGTGAGGCTACCGTGTACGAAGGCGCGATTGACCTGCAGTTCAAGAACACCTCGAACCACCCGGTGCGCATCGAGACCAGCTTTGGCAGCGACATCACCGTGCGCTTCAAGGGCGTGAAGACTGTTGAGGTTGAGTCCATCAACAACGGCCGTTGGGCCAAGACCGAGCCGCAGCGCAAGTCGGTGAGCGAGGACTGCTCGCCGTCGTCTGGTGCGCCAGGCTTCACGACGTCCGATACCCGCGTTATCAAGGACCTCTCCGGCAAGGAAATCTCCCGGGAGACCACCACCACGGTCTATGACCCGCAGCCCATCGTCACCTGCGGTTAAACTATGACGCGGCCGATGCATACCGCGGTGAAGGACCCCGCGGACGTCGATCAGCTGGCCCAGCACCCGGTTGAGTTCCGTCGGGTGGCTGGCCTCTTTGCCCCGCACCGCGGCACGCTGCTGCTTGTGCTCGCGCTCATCGTGGCGACCTCGGGGCTTACGGTGGTGCAGCCGTTCCTCGTGCGCCGCACCGTGGATGAGGCCATCCCGAACCACGACACCGCGCTGCTTCTGTGGCTGGTGGGCGGTATGCTCGCCATCACCGTGGTCTCCCAAGCCATTGGCGTTATCCAGTCCTTCCTGTCCGCGCGGGTGGGACACACCATCATGCACGAGCTGCGCACGCAGGTCTTTGCCAACTTGCAGCGCCAATCCCTGCAGTTCTTTACCAACAACCGCGGTGGCGAGATTCAATCGCGCCTGACCAATGACATCGCGGCGATGCGTGGCATGGTAACCACCACCGCGACGTCCGTGGCCAGCAACCTCACGATGACGGTGGCTACCCTCGTTGCGATGGTGGCCCTCTCGCCGACCCTCTCGTTGCTGTCCTTGCTGGTGTTGCCTCCCGCCGTGTGGCTCACGCGCCGCGCCGCTGTTCTGCGCCGCAGCCTCATGGAGAAAAACAGCCAAGCCCAGGCGGAACTCCAACAGACCATTTCGGAGAACCTGTCTGTCTCCGGCATGCGCCTGGCCACCACGTTGGGCGCGCAGGACCGGGTCTATTCGAGCTTCTCGGCCACCTCGCGCTCCCTTATCCGCTTGGAGCTCGAATCCCAGCTGGCCGGGCGCTGGCGCATGGCGCTGACCCAAATCATCTTCGGCGTGATGCCAGCCCTGATTTATCTCGTGGCCGGCCTGCGCCCGGGCATAACCATCGGCACCCTCATCGCGTTTAGCACCCTGCAGACCCAAATCTTCCGCCCGATTACCGGCCTGCTCAACGTGGGCGCGCAGTGGGTAGCGTCGATGGCGCTGTTCAGCCGCATCTTCGAGTACCTGGACTTGGAGCCCGAACTCACGGAGACCACCGAGCCCGCGCAGCTTGCCGACGCCTCCCTCACCCTCCACAACGTCTCCTACCGCTACCCCGGCACGGACACCGACGCGCTTTCCGACGTCTCCCTTTCCATCCCCGCCCACACCACCACCGCGCTTGTGGGGCATACCGGTTCCGGCAAGTCCACCGTCGCTGCACTTATGGCGCGCTTGGCTGACCCGACCTCCGGCTCCGTGCTTTTGGGTGGTGTCGACCTACGCGATATTCCACCTGAGCAGCGCGCGGAGGTCATCGGCGTAGTTTCCCAAGAGACTTACCTCATCCACGGCACCGTGCGGGAGAACCTCCTCTTCGCACAACCCGATGCCACGGAGGAGGACATGTGGACGGCCCTTCATGCCGCACACGTGGCCGACGTGGTCAAGGAGCTTCCCGATGGCCTCGATACCCTCGTCGGCTCGCGTGGCTACCGCTTCTCCGGTGGTGAGCAACAGCGCATCTCGCTGGCCCGCACGCTGCTGCGCCGCCCGCAGGTCCTCATCCTCGATGAGGCCACCTCCGCCCTCGACAATGAAACCGAGCGCGCCATCCAGGAAGCGGTGTTTGGTGCGGATGCTACCCGCCTAGTCATCGCCCACCGCCTGTCCACGATTTACGACGCCGACCAGATCATCGTCCTCGACGCCGGCCGCGTGGCCGAGCGCGGCACCCACGCTGAGCTGCTTGCCCGCGATGGCGCTTATGCGGCGCTCCTTCGTGCCGCGAAAACTACTGGTGATCGTTCTTAGAGAGCCCCGCCAAGAAACCTAGGGATGTTAACTTTCTATCTGGAGTTTGTTAAAGACCGAGAAAATATATGGCTTCGGGATTGTCCTGAGGTACCTTCTTGCCGCGCCCCAGTGGTTGCCCATGAAGATTCACGTCTACCTGGCGATATTGACGGTGTTAATGGTTGGGCTGGTGGTTGCATGGCACTCTTGGTAAGCGTTTCGCAGCGAGATGGTTGCCACCAATGTGCCCGGGCAAGGCTGCTAGAGCCCCCGTAAGGGGGCGGTGAGGTCGATATCACTCAAAGTGGAATGGCAGCTACCAATACCGCAGTTTAACTGCGAATATAATTATTATCTGCGGGGGGGTGTTCCTATATAGTTTGTCAACCTCGCGGGTGGATTAGCCGGGGTTGATTTTTCAGCCGGGGTTGTTTGGCCGTGTTGTTTTCTGGCATGGCTGTTAGCCGACTGGGGTTTCCCAGTCGGCTGTTTGGTTCTTGGGGTTTAGGCTGCTTTGACTTCCTGTGATTGGTCGGGATCGCGGTAGTACTCGTGGTTGCTCATCATGGCGTATAGGACGTTGAGCCGTCTGCGGGCTAGTGCTACGACTGCAGCGTTGTGTCTCTTGCCTTCACGGCGCTTTCGTTCATAGAATTGCCGTGAACGCTCGTGGAATCTGATGGATGCAAAAGATGATTGCCATAGGGCGTTCTTTAATTTTTTATTGCCAGCTCTGTTCAGTGAGTTCGACATGATTGAGGTTCCGGACTGATTCGTTCGGGGTGATAAGCCAGCGTAAGAGGCTAGGTGCGCAGCTGTCGGGAAGTCGGACATGTCGCCCGCGGTCATGAGAATTTGGGCAGCCGTCTTCGGCCCGATTCCTGGCATGGATAGCAGGATTTGAGTGTGGGGGATGTCGTTGATGAGCTCGATGACTTCCTGCTCGATTTGTTTGCGGTGCTCGAGCTTTAAAAGCGCGTCCTTCGCCGACATTGCTACGCCCATTTCGGCATATTGTGCACCAGCAATGGCGACTGTTTGCTCAGAGATGGCAGCGAATATGGCATCGATGACGGGCTCGGGATTGCGTGCCTTATAGCGTCGAGCGAAGGCAGCTGCTTTGGCTTTTCCGAGGCGCTTTATCTTGGTCGGCCCGCCGTAGCGTGCAAGTAGGTGCAGAACCCATTTGCGGTGGATCACCTGGCCGCGAAGGGCTTGCTCGAATTGCGGGTAGCAGCCAACTAGTGCACTTCGAATCTGATTGATGAGCCTGGTGTAGGAGCGCGCTAAGTCTTCGTCGATGCCGTTGAGGACTTTCAACTGGAGAAAGGCTTCTTCGACGCGGTCGACACTGCGGAGGGATTCCGGAAGGTTCTTTGCAGCGTGGGCGATGATATATGCATCCCGGATATCAGTTTTGGCATTACCAGCGTGGATACGTGAGAGTTGACGCATAGCCAAACCTGGAAGGTAGCGCACATCGATTCCGATATCTTGGGCAACCGCGACAGTTAGTCGCCCAATGTTATTGGGCTGGTCCACGACGACAAGGACCTTGTGGTCGTTTGCGCTAAACGTTGAAAAGAGTGTGCGCAGGGATTTTTCGTTTTGGTTGATACGCTTTGATAGCACTTGGGCGCCGTCGATATCTAAGACGCAAGCGTGGTGAAAGTATTTGCCAACGTCCATGCCGATGACATAGTCGTAGGTCATGCCAGACCTCCTAGCGAATTGAACGAGTATGAGACTTATTTCATCGCTGGTGGTCGGACATACTTCACGCTGGCATCCACATTACTTGAGACCTCACACATCCTGTGTGGGTCAGGTTCCTATTAGCAGTCTGGAGTATGTCACTGCCTTCGGCGGCATCACCCCCCGGATCATTTTCAGACAGGGACGAAAACAAGCCATACCGAAGCCAGCGACTAGTTCCGCTGCCACAAGGCAGAAGGAACGCAGATAAACATAGCCTGCCCCAGCATGGGGCTAGGAGTACGAATCCTGGGCTCCTTCAAGCGGAACTGCTAACAACGTAATGGGGCGATTACTTGAGAGGGCTAGCTGGTTTTATGGGAAGCGGGCATTTGTTCGATATCGCATTTCTTCTTCTAGGTATAGGGTCTAGCTATGTAATCCACAGGCTACCGTTACTTAGGCTAGGGGTGTTAGGACCACGGATTTAGTAACGCCGTGGTGAGCAAGCAGTAACGCCCGGGTGAGTATTGAGTAACACCCGGGCGTTGACTATGAGCAACTATTCTGCGTTGGCTTCTAGGCGCATGTTGGGTCCTTCCAGTGTGATGATCTCAGCGCCAACGACGAGTCGATTCAGGATTGACTCGGCGATGACAGCGTCCGGGATGGATTTGTACCACTCATCGGGCGTGAACTGGGAGGTCACGATCGTTGATCCCCGGTGTTCGCGTTCGGCAAGAATATTGAGCAGCTGGTGTGCTGTGGCAGCATCAATCGGGGTTGTTAGGAAGTCGTCAAGAACGAGGACGTCTGCCAGGTGCAGGTCTTGAAGAAACTCCATGCGTGCTGTGTCATTATGGCGTAGCACCATTAGCTGGTTGGCTAGTGTGTCTGTGCGGAAGAAACGGGCGGAGTAGTCGTTTCTGCACGCGGCGGTAAGCAGTGCTTGGGCCAGGTAGGTTTTGCCGACGGATGATTTGCCGAGGATGACAATGCTTTGCGCTTTTTGACACCATTGGCAGTGAGCGAGTCTGGTGATTTGCTCTTTGTTGAGGTTGCGGCTGGGCGCGTAGGTGATGTCTTCGATACATGCATCGAGATTTGGCGATCGGGATGCTTTGAGTAATTTGTTGACTCGTCTCTCACGCTTGGCCGCGACTTCTTTATCGAGTGCGTAGAGCACCTTGTCGGAAAAACTCCACGAGTCGAAGACAGGATCTGCGGCAATATCAATCACGGTTCGCCCGAAGGCCGTCATTCGCAGATCGGTAAAGATCGGCAGGACCGATTCATCTAGAAAGCGTGCTGATGCTGATGCTGGTTGTGGCTGTGTCATGACTTCGAAGGTCCTTTCTTCCTAAGGTTTTCCATGCTGAACTGGGCAGACCCACCCAGATACGCGCCGCGGGTATCACGTGCGTGAACTGCTGGTGGTGTTTCAGGCGGTGTTGTTGGCGCAAGATCATGGCCTGTCGGGCGGGTGGATTGGTCTTTGCGTACCGCAGCCATCATGTTTTTCACCGCGGTATACGACACGGCCCTCCTTGCGCCATCAGGTGCGATCAAGCGGGCACAGGCTTGTTCCAAAATCGCCTTGTTGGCGTGCTTGCCCATATTTAGTACGTTTCGACACGACTGATACGCCTGGGCAGGGATTGCCTTTGCGCTGATGAGTTCTGCGATGACTTTCTGGGTCGCTGGCCCGATCTTGGCCGCTTCACGGTAGAAGTAGTCACTGGTCCACAGCCCTGTGGTATCAGCCATGTTGGCAGGAATATGATCCACGTCAGTGACATAGATCCCCCGGGCTTGGGCAAGCCGGTGGGTGGCAACACGCTGCCCAGCGTCAAAGACAGTAACTTCGTTGCCAGTGATACGTACATCGACAGTCCGGCCGACGAGCTGGTAGGGCACCGAATAGTGAGCAGTATTGACGGTGATGTGGAAGTTGGGGGCGACTTTCGCACGTTTCCATTCGGTATGCTGCCACGGTGTTGTGGGAAGTTGGCCAAGCACATCACGTTCAAACTCATTAAAGAGCATTCTTCTGCTGGTGTAGGTGCCACGAAACGGGACCGCGTCATTGATATCGTCAACTAGGCTGCGGATGCGTGCATTGAGTTCATCAAGCCCAACGCATTGATGCCCGTGGAGGGTATGGATGACTTTTTGGGTGATGATCTTGACAGCCGCTTCCACGTTCGCCTTGTCCTTCGGACGCCGAGCACGAGCAGGCAGCGCGGCAGTGTTGTAATGCTCGAGGAATTCCTCGTAGGTGGAATTAACCTGCCGGTTGCGGTCAGCAGCACCAATTGCGTGTGACGCTGTCGAAGCATTATCAGGCACAATGACTTCAGCAACGCCACCGAAGTATTCAAACGCTTGGATATGTGCCCACAGCCACGCCGCTTGCCGCTGGTTCGGGCAAGCACAGGCAAACAGCATTCCCGAATATGGCAGTGACGCCACGAAAATACTGACTTTTGTACCCCGGGCATCAATCGGGTCAAACAGCCGCATCGTGGTACCGGCCCAGTCGACTTGCATAGTGTGTGCCGGGATATGCGTAATGCGTGCGGTAAGTCCTGTGGCATCAACGTGTTCGGCGACAAGCTGGCGGAACCGCTCGTAGCTGTAGTAACGCTGAGACGGACGAGCAGGTTGGGTGGTGTAGCGACCCCACAAGACTTGGAGAGTGACTTTGTTTCGGCCGGTGCGTGCTTTAGCCACCGCGTCGAAGTCGATGGGCACGAAATCTCCTTGGGCAAGACTTCGACCATCAACAAACCATGTGGCCATTTCTTCGTCGGTGATACCGGCGAGTTGTTCATCGGTTGCGATCTGGTGTGCCGCCATTGCCTGGCGGGCCTTTTGAACTGTGGTATGCGAGCAACGCACAGTCGAGCAGATTTGACGGACGGACCAGCCTTGTAAGACAAGATCCATCACGGCCCGGTAATCAGTCACGATCGGACTCCTCTGATTATGCCGCGAGCCCTTTTGTCACGCGGTCAGAAGAATCTTCTCCCAAAGTGTTACTCGATACTCACCATCCCGTTACTGGATAGTCACCACGGTGTTACTAGATACCCCCGCGCAACAAGGGGCCCGGGTAGGTGCCTTACCTTCTTGGGGACGTCGCTCTATGTGGGTGAAAGACTCTTAGCGATGGGCCGGGCCATGGTGTGTAAACCGTGTGGAGTGGATTGCGTACAGCTGATGAGGCGCGGTGTCTCATTACACAACTCATGTAAAGGACCTGTTTCCGTGAACAAGATCTCTCGTACCGCTCGTTCGGTCACTTTCGCAGCAGTCGTAGGCCTCTCCCTGGGAATCTCCGCTCCGGGCGCCCTGGCCGAGGAAGCACCTGCCGTTGAGCAGGGTGCCGTGAACAAGGCAAACATCGATTTCAGCAAGAAGGGTTCGATTACCCTCTACAAGAAGAAGGGTGCTGAGTCCGACACCCCCGCGACCGGTGGGGAGATGGGGAACGTACCGGGTGACCCTCTTTCTGGTGTGATTTACAAGATCACCAAGCTTGACTACGACCTGCAGAATGGTGACTGGTCGACCTTCCCGAAGTCGGCTGCAGATGTCAAGGACGAAAACAAGACTAACACGACGTTCGAGCTGACCACCGATGCTGAGGGCAAGGTAGCCTTCACTGATCTTCCGTTGGGCATCTACCTCGTTGAGGAGACCGGCGCTCCGGCTGGCATCGTTTCTGGTGCTCCGTTCATCGTGTCGGTGCCGATGGTTAACGAGGCCTCCGACGCGTGGAACTACGATGTTGTGGCCTACCCGAAGAACACGGAAACCAAGACCGAGAAGACCGTTAAGGATGCGGATAAGAACATCCAGGACGCCTACTCCTACACCATCAATGCGGATGCCCCAACCTGGGGCGAAGGCAAGAAGCTGACTGCTTTCCGTTTCGAGGATCAGCTGGACAAGCGCCTGGACTTCCAGCAGGTTACCGAGGTCAAGGCCGGCGACACCGTTCTTGAGGCCGGCGACTATTCCGTGAACAACCCCGCTGAGAACGGCAACAAGCTTGTCGTGAAGCTGACCGATGCTGGTCTTGCCAAGGTCAAGTCCGGTGACAAAATGTCCCTGACTTTCGAGGTTAAGCGCAAGGAGGTTGGCGACACCACTGAGCTGAAGAACCAGGCTGACGTCATCTTCAACAACCCGAATACCGGTAACGAGGTCACGAACAAGACCAACGAGGTCGTGACCTACCACGGCAAGCTGAAGGTTGTGAAGAAGGATGGCAAGGAGACTGGCAAGGTCCTGGAAGGCGCTGAGTTTGAGCTCTACCAGTGCACCTCGGCAGCTAACTTGGGCGCGAAGCTGATTGTCAAGGAACAGGACAAATGGACCACGGGTACCGATGGCACCATCACCATCGACGGTCTGCACGTCACGGATTTCGAGGACAACAAGGAAGCACCGGCTACGAAGAAGTTCTGTCTGAAGGAGACCAAGGCTCCGGCTGGTTATGTACTGCCGGAGAAGAACGTTACCGAGATTGACTTCACCCGCGAGAATATCGCGAAGACCGGTGAGGGCGACGATGCCATCACCCTCGTATCAGAGATTGAGAACGTCAAGCGCGACACCCCGAACCTGCCGATGACTGGTGGCGCCGGTGTGGGCATCCTGGCAGCTATCGGTGCAGCGATTGTTGCGGCAGGTGCTTGGTTCGCTCGTCGTACCGCGCGTAACTAATAGCCGGGCGTAGTTCCGGTAGCGCAGACTGTCCATGGTGGTCTGCGCTGCGGGTCGGGTAGCCAAGGTAGGCCGCCCGACCCAATGAGGGGACTGGACTAGGCGTAGATTCCGGTCCCTATCTTTATCTTTCGTTGTAATCCCGGTCGCGCTGCGCTAGCGCGTGGGGCATTGTTTTGGGTGGTGCGGGTCGTTGACTTCGGTGGTAGGCCAAGAAACTGGCAGGCGGCACAGGCGCCGTGGAGGCTTAGCTCTTCCGGCGGTAATCGTTGTCGTCGGGTTGTTGGTGATGCTGTACCCAGTGGTCTCGACCGCCTGGAACAACTGGAATGCCTCACGGGTGGCGCAAGAGTATGCGCGACTGGACAAAGAGACACCGGCGCAGGTGCAGGACTCCGTATGGGATGCTGCGCATGCGTACAACGAGGAGCATACGTCGGGTCCGATCTTGGATCCGTGGCTGAACCGTATCGGTGTGGATAATCCCGATTATGAGGCTTACCTGGAACAGTTGGGTGAGACCGAAGCGATGGCCCGCCTCGTGTTCCCAGCAATAGACGTCGATCTGCCGGTGTTTCATGGCACTGCGGACAAAACACTGCAGCGTGGGTTAGGGCACTTGTATGGCTCTGATTTGCCGGTAGGAGGAGCAGGAACTCATTCCGTCATCACCGGGCACACGGGTCTATCAAATTCGACGATGTTTGATCACCTCAATTCGGCCGCTAAGGGCGATGCATTCTATATCCAGGTTGCTGGCCATAAAATGAAGTATGTTGTAGATGACATACAAGTGGTTCTGCCGAGTGAGGTAGATAGTCTGCGGCCAGTCGCCAATAAGGATTACGTCACGTTGATTACGTGCACCCCGTACGGGATCAATACGCATCGCTTGTTGGTGCGTGGCCATCAGGTGGCCTTAGAGCCGGGGGAAGAAACGTTGTTTGAAGGCTCCCATGGCCCGGGCTGGCAGTGGTGGATGTTTGTGCTGCTAGCTGCGGTGATTGTTATTGGTTGTTGGCTAGTTTGGTGGCTGCGGCGCCAGAAGGCGGCTACCGGGGTGCAAGAAGTAATTAATAAGGAAAGTAGCGTGCGGGAGTAAAGCGATGAAGAGGTTGACAAATGCATGGTCGGCCCGAGTGGTTGCCGTCGGAGTAGCGTGTGCGGTTGCGTTCGCAGGGCCGGGCACGGTTGCTGCGGAAGCGGTGCAGGTTGCCGGGCAGCAGTCCACTGGTTCGGAGCGCACTATGGCTACGGATACGGTGACAGTGCGGCTTACACAAGGTAATCCGAATGACGATGGTCATGCGCCTGCGGGAAAGATTCAGGGAGTTACGATTCGTCTGGCCCGGCTTGCCGGCTTGGACCCGACCAACGCTGACGACGCAGCCCGCGTACGGAACGCGAATCTCGACGAGGTTCGTGATTGGCGCACTGATATGCACGCGGAGAAAGTCACCGATGCCAATGGAGAGGTGACGTTTGGTGGTCTTGCCAATGGTTTCTATGTGGTGACGTCGACGGCCCCGGATGACTCCTACCGGGAGATTAGTCCGTTTGTGGTGGTGGTTCCGTTCCACACAGTGGTGGACAATCCGAACCCAGTGCCAGGAGTGATTGTGGCCAAGACCCACAAGCCGGGTGAAACGCCGACGCCGCCGACGACCCCCACGGCCCCGACAACCCCGAATACTCCATCGACAACCTCGAGTACTCCGCGGACAACGCCAAAGTTTCCGCCGGTGTTCCCTCCGTTGATTCCCCCGGTACCACCGACAAAGCCAGGAGAGACTCCGCACGAGCCTGGGACAACGCCACCTAACAACCCGGAATCTGGTACAAACACAACTTCAGATTCCCCGAACCGTTCGCAAGGGAATGGAGGCTCATTGGCAATGACCGGTGCAGAAGTACTCGGTGTGGTGGCCGGAGCGTTGGCATTGATTGCTACCGGTTTCGTGATGATTGCTTTTAGCCGCAGGAAGAATTCAGAAAGCGAGGGACGCTAATGTCCTGGACAGATACTCACTCGGCCGAGCCGGTAGTGTACCGCTGGCGCGTCTTAGCGGCGTTCATTGCTGCACTGGCTCTCATTGTTGGTGTTGCTGCACCGGCTGCTCTGCCCGGCATCATTGGTGCTGTCGCTGAAGCACAAACCACGGCCCTGCGCGCTGAGCTCGATTCTGCAGACCAGCTGAGCCTGACTGCTGGCGACTCCGCAACGTTTGAAGGCCACGTTATTGACGCCGGAACCGTGGAGGACTTGGAGTTCACTGTTGAGACTGCAGGACTAGAGTTCGACGGCTCGGCCTACACACTGACTATCGACGGCGAAGTGATCCCCGTCCGCGAAGGAGACAACCTCGTTGTAAAATCGACCAGCTCTTCAGTGACTTTCCGCATCACTGGCCTTTCTACTGACGTGCCAGAGGGAGCAGCTTTCTCATTGAAGATCCCAGCGGTCGCAGAAGATTCCGAACTGAGCGGGATATCCGTCGATGCGCGTGGAGTAGCCGAGGAGACTACCAGCACGTCTTCAACGGAATCCAGCGAAACCTCAGAAGCTCCTTCGGAAGTGACTGAGCCGCTGGAAATTGCTGACGTAGACGAGGCTCCAGCTCGCCTGATGGCAGCACCGAACATTACCCCGTACGCTGCAGGCGACCGAACCATCACGATGCAAAACGATGGATACGTGCTTAAGGGAAGCCGCTATATCCCGAACTTTAAGATTCCGTCCGGTGAGCTTTTTGGCGGCCAGCTGTCCATTCCACAAGGCACGGTGGTTACCCTCAAATCCAGTGTTAACAGTTATTTATCGACCAACGATGAGGACCTGACGATCTATTACACAGGTGCCAACGGAAGTTGGTACGAGGCGAAGGTGACCTACAAAAAGATTAGCGCTAAAGAGTACCAGGTCACCCTTCCACAGATCACTATTGGCGGTAATGCACAGATACAATTCAAAGGCGTTCATCGCGGGCCGGCCAATACAGTGTTTACCGCTTCTTTTACTGTTCCTGCGAAGGAAGAATGCAAGGATCCGGTAACAAGCAGACAACCAAAGCGTGAACTTACCCCAGCTGAATTTGCCGACGGCAACCCCATCTACGTGGTGACCAGTGAGCCCCTCGGCCTGAATCGAGATACCTCTGTCCTGCGCCGCCAGATCGACCAAGGGCGTGACTATCAGCAAGTCGGCGAGAAGACACCATGGGTCTATAACTCTTTGGCCTTCAACTCGAGCGATAACTGGCTCTATGCGGTGAGTCAGATTCGCGGCCTAAATGGTGATCCTTGCTATCCGGCAGGAAATCTCCTGCAGATTAATCCGGCGACCGGTAAGGTACATAACCTTGGGCCTATCCTTGCGGCCGGAAGTACCGGTACCCCGTTCGAAACGAGCGGCGACCGGGATGCGCTTAACGCGGGCGTGTATACCAGCGAGGGTTTCTTCGTGGGCAACACATCTACCTCTGGTACTCGGCACCTTTATAGAATCGATGTCGGTAACGTCAACGATGTCGGTAAGGCCACTGCTAAACGTGTGTTCGGAAACCAGCAGTCTTTTTCGGAGGACTGGGCGGTGCTCCCGCAAGCCCAGAAGTATATGTGGGGTTTCCAGAGTAAGTCTAAGGCAGGCGACAAGCTTATCCTTGAACGCATTGACACACAGACCGGCGAAATCACGACTTGGGATCTCACCGGTATCAAGACGTTGGATGGGCGTACGATCTCTAACCCTTCTGCTTCCTGGGGTAAGGCGTGGACCTATTCCAATGGAAACCTGGGTTTTGGCTCGGGTAGTGCGAATGCGAATCAGCTGGGCTTTGAGTTGAAAATCACTAACCCGGATCTCGATAGTCCGACGTTCGAGTTGGTCAACATAATGAACAACCTGCCTGCTTCATTTAACACGGACGCGGCCTCCGACCTAGTTCCGCCGCCGCCAGCGCTGCAATCAAACATTGCGGTGAAGAAGCAACGCTCTGAAACCAAAGTAGTAGACGGAGAGGTGCGTACTTTCTGGACCATCTCCGTGGAAAATACAACAAACAACCCAAGCTCAGGTGGTACGTTTTGGGAGTACCTGCCGACGGATACCCACTATGGTGTGAACGCTTCGGATCCTACTGCTAAGTTTGAAGGCTTCGGGCCGGGTTCCACACTCGTCAACGGACGTCCGCCAGGTCCCAAAGAGATTGGTTCGGGGACTGGTATCTATGCCGGAATGACCCTGCCGTCAGCTACAGCTGGTGAGTCGCCGTACATGATGGGCTACGTTGGTACTCTTCCCGGACGCGCAAAGGTAGAGTATGTCGTCTCGGCGCCTGTACGCAAAGATGAGAACGGCAATCTTAAGACGGTGTGTAGTCCGAACAAGGTGGCTTTCCAGGCCACGGACGGGGAGTCGAGCCCGGCTGAAGATGACAACGTCGCTACTGAAGCCTGCTTCAGCAAGGTTGCCGTCGACAGTGCACCGCAGCCGGTCCCGGGTGAGTCGAACGAATACACCGCGAAGTACAACGTCGTGGTGGAGGCACCGGACGCACCTGGTTTCGACACCAACGACGTGATCTACGGGAAGCTGACGGACACCCCGAAGTTCGTTGGCGCAGCCTCGGTTACTGGAGCCTCTGTGGTCTTCAAGGACGAGTTCAACAAGACCAGCGAGCCGCAGTCCTATCAGGGTGCCGGTCCGTACGAACTCAATAAAAATGAGACTCCGAAGATCATTAAGCCCGAGGGCACCAGGCAGCACGTCTACGAAGTGACGGTGCGCTTCAAGCTGGACCGTACAAAGCTGGATAGCACCTCCGTGCCGGATGGATACCCGAGCCAGCCTGCCGGTAACTCCCGCTGCTACACCAAGGGTGGCCTTTATGAGCCCAACTTTGGCCTCATGAACGAGGCGGAAATGGGTGGCTGGAAGGATACCGGCTGTATCCCGCTGGAGAGCAAACAGATGGATGTCCTGCTTGAAAAGGTAAGTTACAACCCGGACAAGCCGAAGGAGATCCAAACCGACGAGTTGCTCGACGACGCGCAGTTCACCGTCCACCGCGGTGACGCTGACGGCAACTTGAAGCTCAACGCGGATGGCACCGTCAATACTGATGCTAACCCCGTAGTGAAGCAGTCCACGACCACCACCAGAGGTCGCGTCAAGCTCGAAGGCTTGGATGCCCCTGGCGTGTACTACCTCATCGAGACCAAGGCGCCGGACGGCTATAACCTGCTGCCCGCGCCAATCAAGTTCTCGACGGAGTGGGATCAGAATGGCAATGCAGTCATCAAGGTGCTCTCCGGAAAGACCGCGATCACGAGTAATAGGTGCGCTGAGTCCGACACCGCTGCCAATTGCGTGAAGAAGATCGGCGTCCTTCAGGTCGCTGACATCACCAAGGGTGCACTGCCCAAGACCGGTGGTGAGGGCGTAGGCCTGTGGGCTCTCGCTGGTGCCGCTATTGTCGCGGCAGGGTGCCTCGCTTTGCGACGTCGCCGGGTATAGAACCAGCGCTTGCGGCTACTTTTAGATGAGGCCCGCTCTTCCAACCAGGGAAGGGCGGGCCTTATTGCATGTTCATTGTCGGTTAGGACTCTTGTGGGTCGTCGTCAAGCGCGGCGTCCTTGGCGTTGCTGACATATTTGCGCCACCAGTAGATGAGCAGAAGCACGATGATGGCAGCGGCAGCCAGGATGGCCCACATCCACCACTGCCAGTGAACACCCGAGCTGTTGAATGCGGCCTCGTCTTCCGGATCCATCGGCACTCGGTGGCCTGTGACGAGCAAGCGGTGGGTGTTTACGCCGTAGGGAGTGCAGGTAATGAGCGTAACGAGGTCCTGGCCAGACTCACGGTGAAGCGAGCTGGTGTCTGCTGGCTCGACGACGCGAATATCGTGCACCTCGTACTTGAGCTTCTCGCCGCCGGCGGCGATATAGAAAGCATCACCTTTCTTGACCTTGGTGAGATTGTCCCACAGCGTGGCGTTTTGTAGGCCTGTGTGGGCGGAAAGTGCTGCGTGCCGACCCTCGCCCTCACCTACGCCGCCGACAGGTAGGTCCGTGCCGTAGAGGTGGCCAGCGCCGCGGGAGAGCACCTTTTCTGAAGTGCCGTGATAAATGGGCAGATCGGAATCGATGGAGGGGATAACAATGCGGCCCATCGCATCGGTCTCGGACAACACAGACAGGTATTGGCGGTAGCGCTGGTACTCGGGGGAGTCTTCGTCATCGGTGGTGGTCCATGCGTCGCCTACGCTGATTTGGCCCAGCTGTGCGTTGTAGGACTGCGCCTCGTCCCACGCTGTGTGCAGAATCTCAGGCGGGGCTTGCTTTTCGAGCTTCGCGTACTCCTCCGCGGCGCGGGACTGGTTGTAGTTATTCCATTGCGTGGCAACGACGGGGTAGAGCAGGACGCCAAGTCCGACGAGAATCAGGATCAACGCGATGATGGCGTTGTGGTTGGTGCCTTTTTTCTTGGCTGCGTCGGTGATTCCCGCTGGTTCGTGCTTGCCCATTGTGTCCTGCCTGTGTGGGGTCTGTTGCCGCACGCCCCTGAGCTGACGTGGGGCGTTTTAAGAGATTCTTAGAACCTCAGACTAGGGAAGAAGCAGATCTAAAAGAAATCGTTTCTGTGTCTAGTCACCGATAACGAAGCACAGGGCTTCATACCGATTCAGAGTGGCCTCATCGATGGTTAAGATTTGATCAATCGCGCGCAATTCGCGGTGTTCATCGACTGTGCGGGGCGCAAGCTCTTGGAGTAGATGCTCACGCTCAGCGCAAAACTCCGCTGTGGTTTTGGGCGTGAAGATCGGGGCTGTCATGGTCCATCCTGTAGGTATGAAATTAGTCCATGAAATGGGAAATTAAGTGGAGCCGACGACGGGAATCGAACCCGCGCCAGCAGCTTGGGAAGCTGCAGTTCTACCATTAAACTACGTCGGCGCAATGCAGATTGTGCATCGCTCTAAAGCTTAGCACTGCCGCCGCCTGAGGCCATAAATACCCCAGTGGGGAGGTAGACTATGATCCGTGCTTCTTTCTGATCGTGATATCCGTGCCGCCATTGCCGCTGATGTTCCCGAGCGTCTGGGCGTTGAGCCCTTCGACGCTGAGATGGTCCAGCCTTCTTCCATCGATGTGCGCTTGGACAAGTTCTTCCGCGTATTTAATAACTCGCGCTACACGCATATCGACCCCAAACAGGAGATGCCGGACCTCACCAGCGAGGTGGAGGTGGCCGAGGGCGATGCTTTCGTCCTACACCCAGGCGAGTTCGTGCTGGGCGCCACGCTGGAGAAGTTCACCCTGCCGGCGAACCTGGCGGGACGTTTGGAGGGCAAGTCCTCCCTGGGACGTTTGGGTCTGCTCACGCACTCCACGGCAGGCTTTATTGACCCGGGCTTTTCCGGCCATATCACGCTGGAGCTCTCCAATACGGCGAACCTGCCCATTACTCTGTGGCCGAACATGAAGGTGGGCCAGCTGGCCATCTTCCAGATGTCGTCGCCAGCGGAGGCGCCGTACGGTTCCGGCGCGCTGGGGTCGAAGTACCAGGGCCAGCGCGGGCCGACGCCGTCGAAGTCCTATCTGAACTTCCGTTAAACTTTTCTGCTCCGTCGCGCATGCCGCCCGCGTAGCGCCTAAAATGGCTGGTTATGCGTATGACTGTTATTGGTACCGGCTACCTGGGTGCGACGCACGCCGCCTGTATGGCGGAGCTCGGCCACGAGGTACTCGGTGTAGATGTTGATGAAAAGAAGATTGAGGCGTTGAAGGATGGCCGCGTGCCGTTCTACGAGCCGGGCCTGCCGGAGGTACTCGAGCGCAACATCGAGTCCGGCCGCCTGGGCTTTTCCACCAGCTATGATGACGCCGCGGAGTTTGCCAACCTGCACTTCCTCGGTGTGGGTACGCCGCAGGCCCACGGCTCCTATGCCGCGGACCTGACCTACGTAAAGTCCGTCATCACGGAGCTCGTGCCGCGTCTCAAGGGCGAGCACATCATCTTTGGCAAATCCACCGTCCCAGTGGGCACCGCGGCGGAGCTGCAGAAGATGGCCGATGACCTCGCCCCGGAGGGCACCAGCGTGGAAATCGCGTGGAACCCGGAGTTTCTGCGTGAGGGCTACGCCGTCAAGGACACTATCACCCCGGACCGCATCGTCCTCGGCGTTGGCGAGGGCGAGACCCACGCCGAGGAAATCGCCCGCGAGGTCTACGCCCAGCCGCTCGCGCAGGACACCCCGTTCATCGTGACGGACCTGCAGACCGCCGAGCTGGTCAAGGTCTCCGCCAACGCCTTCCTGGCTACCAAGATCTCCTTCATCAACGCCGTGTCTGAAATCTGCGAGATTGCCGGCGCGGACGTCGTCAAGCTTGCGGACGCCATCGGTCACGACGAGCGCATCGGCCGCAAGTTCCTCGGCGCTGGCCTAGGCTTCGGCGGCGGCTGCCTGCCCAAGGACATCCGCGCATTCATGGCGCGTGCTGGCGAGCTCGGCGCGGACCAAGCGCTGACCTTCCTGCGCGAGGTCGACGCCATTAACATGCGCCGCCGCGACCGCGTCGTGGACCTGGCTAAGCAGGCCTTCGACGGCTCTCTCCTAGGACACCGCGTGACCGTCCTGGGCGCTGCCTTCAAGCCGAACTCCGACGACGTCCGCGATTCGCCGGCGCTGTCCGTCGCAGGTTCGCTCTCCCTCGCCGGCGCTGCCGTGACGGTCTTCGACCCGCAGGGCATGGAGAACGCCAAGAAGGTGTTCCCGACCCTCAACTACGCGCCGACTGCCGACGCCGCCCTCAAGGACTCCGAGCTCGTCATCCTGGCCACCGAGTGGCAGGAGTTCCGCGATTTGGACCCGGCCGTCGCCGGCGAGCTTGTTGCCCGCCGCCACATCATTGACGGCCGGAATGTGCTCAACGTCGATGCTTGGCGTGCCGCCGGCTGGACTGTCGACGCCCTGGGGCGCGTCCTTCCGGCATCGTAAACGCCGCAATTGCCGTGGTCAGTGGCACCGCTAGGGTCAAGGCCATGGCACCGAGTAGCGAGCGCATGACCTCCGTCGCCACGAGGTCGCTGGAGAGAATCTGACCCGCTGGGCGCTGCGCCGCCGCAATAAGAATGAGCAGCGGCAGCGTGGCACCGGTGTAGGTCAGCACGATGGTGTAGACCATGGACGCGATGTGGTCGCGTCCCACCTTCATTGCTGATGCAAACAGCTTTCCGGGGCCCGCCGTCGGGTCGGCAGCGTGCAGCTCCCGCACGGTCGAGGCCTGCGCCACGGCGATGTCGTTAAGGCTGCCCAGTGCGCCCACAATGAACCCGCACAACAGCACGCCGACGACGGGTACCCCGGGCATGTAGAGCAGTAACTTGAGGTTGTCTTCCGAGCTGGCCCCGGTCAACGCCGTGCTGCTTATCGACGCCCACCCCAGCGCCCCCGCAACCCCCAACGCCACCAAGACGCCACCCAGCGCTGAGGCGGATTTCCAATTCACTCCGTGGACGAGTGGTACGACGAGGAAGATGATCGCGGCGCAGGCCACCATCGCCAGCGGCAGCGGCGCGTGCCCTTCCACTAGCGAAGGCACCAGATAAAACAGGACGATAGCCAGGCTAATCCCCAAACCCACCAGCGCGCGCAGGCCATGCCACGCGGCAAAGCCCACGATGATGAGTGCTGAGATGATGGCCCACAACGCGAGGTTTCCGCCGCGTCGATAGTCGGCGAAGGCATATGTTCCGTCAGCCGAGCGCGACAGCATCACCTCATCGCCGGGGTTCAGTGTCGGGTCGCCCGCCACCCCGTAAAACACGAGCTGCGTTAAGCGGCCCTGGTCGTCGCCGGACGTCAGGTCAAGGAGTACGCGCGTGCAGGACGTGTCATCGCCCGAGGCGGGGATAAGCGGTGCCTCGTCGAAGGCTTTGCCTGTGTGCGGGTCGCTGCATAAGTGGTTATCCACAGTCGTGACCGTACCTTCAACTTGCGGCTGGTTGAGAGCGTACGTCGACGCGAAGTCGGGGCTGGTGTGCTCCATTAGTGCACTGGTGGGGCGGAGTATAAGCAGGCCAGCCACCGTTGCGAGCGCTGCCACTGCCAAGAATCCGAGAAGTCCCGTCCGCCAAGGGCTTAGGCTAGTCATGCCTACTATTGTGAACGATTGTCATGAGAATGAAAACTTATGCTGACGCGGTCAACAAGTTGTCCACAGGCTTTTTCTTGAACCATTGTGCACTTTCTTGGCACCCAATAGCGTCGTTGTCATGAACCTTGTTGAAGCGCATCTTCGCAGCCAGGCGGCGGGTATCGAGCTCGTCGCCGCCGTTGCGGGCCTCAGCCTTGACCAGCTCCGGGCGTGGGGCCCGGAGTCGGTGGCGCGGTCCTTGCTAGCGCTTTACGACGTCTACTTTTCCCACACCTCCTTTTCCCGCAAACAAGCCCGCGCCGTCGATGCTGCCCGCGCCAATGGTCATGACTTGCCCACGCTGATGCTTATCGAGCGCTTTGCCCGCCGCCTCACGAAACAGCGTGAGGCCTGGGACTTGCGCATTGAGCTGTGTAGCATCAGCGGCGATGAAGAGGCAGTCGCTCGGCATGCCCGCACTCGCATCCGCGAGCTTGCCCCTCCGCCCGCGCCGAAGCCCGGCGTGAACGTTCGCCGCGGCAAGGAGATGTCGAAGCTTACGGTGACGGCCCCGCCGTCGGTCATCGAGGACCTTCGCTACAACATTGACGAGGACGATCCCGTGGGTTCTTTCACCGCCGCGTTTCGCGAGGGCCGCCTCGCCCGCCCCGTCGCCCAAACCTTCGCCGTTATGGAGCTTCCCGAGTACGCCCGGATTCTCGGCCGCCTCGGGGATCCCGCCACCCCGCGTCCCGATTCCCACCTTCCCGGCGCGACTGCTGCCCCCGGCGCGACTGCTGCCCCCGGCGCGTCAACCACCGCCGGCGCGACTGCTGCCCCCGGCGCGTCAACCACCGCAGGGGCGTCAGCCACTTCTGCAGCTAGCTCCGGCCCCGCACCTGACCTCGGAGACATCGTTGTCCAGCTTTCCAACGGTGCGAAAATTACCGGTGCGGAACTTATCGAGCGTGAGCTCGCTGAGGAGGGCCTCGTCATGCTCGTCGACCGCGTCAAAGGCCCCGTCGAACTGCACCGCACCCAGCGACTCGCCTCCGACAAGCAGCGCACCATGGCCATCGGAGAGCAGCCCATCTGCGCGTGGCATGACTGCCTATGTGGTGCGGACTACGCCCAGATTCACCACATCACCGAGTGGCGCAACGGCGGCGACACTAACCCCGAGAACCTCACCCCACTTTGTGAATACCACAATGCCATCAATGGTTTGCCCGGCCGTGGACGCATTGTGCGGGAGAACGGGCGCATTAAGTGGCAGCCGCCAGGGCCTCGCGATCCGCGCGAACCGGTCAATCCGCACCGCGCGCCTCGCTCCCAGCGTCTGCGCAACGCCCGCACTGTCTCCGCCGGCGTCGCTGGCAGCACCGGCTCTGCCGCTCCCGCTGCTGGCCGCGGTGATTACCCACGCTCGTCGACAGGCCCCGCCGAATCCACCGCAGCTTCCCTCTCCGAGCCTGGACCAGACCCGCCCCGCGGTGCTTAGCCTTGCGCCGACTCCATTTCTCGCAGGGTCGGTCGAATCCGCGCTACTGGCGGTAACTCACTAAGAAATTACCGAGGCGCTCAATCGCGTTTTCCAGCTGCGATGCCCACGGCAGCGTCACCACACGGAAATGGTCCGGGGTAGGCCAGTTAAAGCCCGTACCCTGCACCATGAGGATCTTCTCCGCGCGCAAAATGTCGAGCATGAGCTTCGAATCATCGTGGATGTCGTAGACCTCCGGATCCAGACGCGGGAAGCAATACAGCGCACCCATCGGCTTCACCACAGACACACCAGGAATCTCGTTGAGCTTCTCATAGGCAATGTTGCGCTGCTTGAGCAAGCGACCACCCTCACCGGTGAGCTCATAAATGGACTGCCGCCCACCAAGCGCGACCTGAATTGCGTGCTGCGCCGGCACATTCGGGCACAGGCGCGTGCCCGCCAGCAAATCCAGGCCCTCAATGAAACCGCGGGCATGGGACTTCGGGCCCGTCAGCACCATCCAGCCGGCGCGGTAGCCGGCCACGCGGTAGGCCTTCGACAAGCCATTAAACGTGATCGTCAGCAAGTCCGGTGCCAGCGAGGCAATCGAAATGTGCTTCGCGCCGTCATAAAGAATGCGGTCATAAATCTCATCCGCCAGAATGAGCAGATTGTATTCGCGTGCTACCTCAACGATTTTCTGCAGCGTTTCACGCGAGTACACCGCACCCGTCGGGTTATTCGGATTAATGACCACAATTGCCTTGGTCTTCTCCGTTACTTTTGCACGAATATCCTCAATGGACGGATTCCAATCATCCTCCTCATCGCACAAATAGTGCACGGGCGTGCCACCCGCCAGCGACGTCGCCGCCGTCCACAGGGGGTAGTCAGGGGCAGGGATGAGCACCTCATCGCCGTCGTCAAGCAGCGCCTGCGTCACCATCGAAATGAGCTCTGAAACACCATTGCCCAAGTAGACATCATCGACATCAAAGGGCGGGAAATCCTCCAGCTCATAGCGCGTCACAATCGCACGCCGCGCCGGGATAAT
Organism: Corynebacterium sp. FDAARGOS 1242; assembly: GCF_016889985.1. Lineage (NCBI taxonomy): Bacteria > Bacillati > Actinomycetota > Actinomycetes > Mycobacteriales > Corynebacteriaceae > Corynebacterium > Corynebacterium sp. FDAARGOS 1242. The sequence goes on from NZ_CP069568.1 coordinate 2,660,058, forward strand.
ACCCTTCGACGTGGAATAACCCTGCGAGGTCGGCAGCGCCGCAATCATGTCGCGCATAATGACATCCGGCGCATCGAAACCGAACACCGCGGGGTTGCCGGTATTGAGCTTCAGAATGTTGTGCCCGTCGAGCTCCATGCGTTCGGCCTCCGCGGACACCTCGCCGCGAATATCGTAGGCAACATCTTGTAGTTTGGTGGATTGATCAAAAATCCGGTGGTGAGTCATGCGGGATATGTTACTTCCGGTTCCACTCGTCTAACTTACGTTTCGCCAGATTCATCGCATTTCCCGTAATTTCACTTGCTTGCCGACGCCTCTCCACCCACTGCGCCTGCTCCAACGCCCTCGTCTGCGCGCGTTCCTCCGCAGTCGCCGCCTCGAGCTCTCGCATACGCTGGCGCTCAATCTGCCGCGGTGAGGGGCGGTGCCAGGATTCCGGACCTACCTTGGCCACGTAAAGCATGATCCACAGCGCGGGGATAAGGAAAATCAGGCCCGTTCCCGTCAAAGCGGCCGCCAGCCCCGGCAACACGTTGAAGACTGCGAGTGCGCCAAAAGCGATTGCGCCAAAAGACAGCCCCAGCGTACCCACCATGGCCGTGGCCAAACGCGGCTTCCGCGTGGATTGGTACGCGCGCTCCATCTCGCCGTGGGAGTAAATCTTGAGCTCCGTGCTGGCCTTGGTAGGAATATCCATGAAGACTTCCGCCAACTCGCGGCGGGTCGTGGCTTGCATTACCGCGTCGGTGCGCTCTTCAAACTCATCCATTGTCAGACGGCCTTCACCCAAGGCCTGGGCGAGGTCGTTGACGGCGTCGGTCCGTTCGGCGTCGGAAAGCCGCATACTGAATGGATTAGTCACAGCACCTATCCTAGCAGGCTATTTCTCCGACTTAGCCGGCTCCTTTTCACGCACCAGGCTGGCAATGAAGGGGAAGATCGCCACCGTCAGCGCGCCGCCGGCGATGAAGATGGAGGCTATTTCGTTGTCGACGATTCCTGACGCCACCGCCAGCGACATCACCGCCACGATGATCGGCAGACCCGTCGCGGCATAGAGCGCAACCTGGATGCGCTCACGGGTGGTCTCGACATCGGAGCCAGTGTGGTGGATGTTCTCACGCAGGAACACCGGAAGGCCGCGCGTAACCAAAATCAACAACGGGATACCCAGCACCTTGATGGGCTCGCTCACGATAACGTTCCAGTCAATCGCCATGCCGGAAATCACGAAGAACACCGGGATGAGCATGGAATAAAACACCACGTCAAGGCGGTTTTCCAGGCCTTTGTGATATTCATCCGGGATGATGCGGTTCAGAATGATGCCCGCCGCGAACGCTCCCAGCACGATGTCTAGCTCAAACACGGCCGTCACCGCCATAAGAATCGCCAGAATGAGGATGATGAGGCGCATGATGGTCTGGTTCGTCGACCCCGCGCTTGAGATGAACGCGTCTTTGAACCACGGCATGAGCGTCGTAATGGCAAACGGCATGATTGCCACGGCCACTGCAATACCAATGAAGGCCAGCAGGATCAGCATCGTTGCCAACGTCGATCGCGAGCCCAGAAGCAGCGCCATCGCGGTAATCGGCGCGACCTCACCAATCGCGCCGTGAATCAACACGGAATCGCCCACGCGCGTGCCGAGTAGCTTGTCTTGCTTCAGCATTGGGGTAATCGTGCCGAGCGCTGTCGACGTCAGAGCAATCGCCATCACGATGGCTCCCGGGATGTCGTCCATGAGGAAGTATGCGCCGACGCCACATGCCACCATGCAGATGGCCCACGTCGAAAAGCCCGTCACAGCTTCTTTGGACTTCAGCGCAGCAATGTCGATTTCGAAACCTGCCAGCAGGAACAGTGCGCCGACGCCCAGTTCCTTCAGCATGCCGATACCCGGGTCCTCGTGCGCCAAACCCAGCATCGAGGGTCCGATAATCATGCCGAAAAAGATAAGCAGCGCCACGGCCGGCATCTTTTTGCCCGTCAGGTGGGAGACCAGTGGCGCCAGCAGGGACACCGCCATAATCCACGCGAAGGATACGAGCGAGTCGGTGTAGTTGCTTTCGCCAGCGGCGAGGACGTACGTCACGTCAAAATGCATGTCTAGAGACTACCTGTGCCGTCCCAATCGCGCCTAGTTTAAGACCTAGTCCTGGCTCGGCGGCTTCGGCACCTGTGCCACGCTTTCCGACGCCCCCGGCGCCACCGGCACTTCGGGGGCTTTCGGCGCGCTTGGTGCCTTCGGCGCCGCGGGTGCCGCAGGTGCCTGGGGTGCTGTTGGCGCGCTCGGAGCCTTAGGCGCCGCCGGGGCACTCGGTACATCCGGCGCAGCGGGCGCTGCTGGAGCCTTCGGCGCTCCTGGCGCACGAGGAGTCTCCGCTGCCTTCGGCGCTTCCGGTACCGCAGGTGCGCTTGGCACGGATGGGGCGGTTGGAGCCGGCGGCGTGGCGGGAGCTGCAGGGGCCGTGGGCGCGGACGGTGCGGTTGGCGCCTTTGTTGCTGCCGGAGCGCTAGGTGGCTTCGGAGTAGCAGGTGCGGACGGGGTGGAAGAGTCCGCGGGGGCACTGGGTGCTGTGGGCACCGACGGAGTGGAGGGAGCGGCCGGTGCAGCAGGTGCGCTTGGCGCAGCTGACGCAGCTGGGGCGGTTGGAGCCGGTGGCGTGGCGGGAGTGGCAGGGGCCGAAGGCGCGGATGGGGCGGTTGGAGCCGGCGGGGTGGCGGGAGCTGCAGGAGCCGCCGGTGGGGTTGGAGGGGGCGTTGCCGAAGATGCTTGAGGCTCCGGGGTGGTGGGCTTATCGGCGGCAACGGCGGGCGCGGAGGAGTCAGGCACCGACGAGGTGTTAGGCCGCGAGGAAGCGGTGGGGTCGGACGACGCAGCGGGGGAGAGACGACGCGGCGTGTCGAGGAAAGCCTTCTCGCGCGGGGAAGGGAGAGTGCCGGAGGGGGCGATGGCGTCGCGAAGCATTAGCGCCACATCGTTGACCCGAGTTTCCGGCGCGACGGACTTCACGCCACCGGTGAGCATGACGTTACAGAACGGGCAACCGGTCGCAATCTCAGAAGCACCGGTGGCCACCGCCTGCTCCGAGCGGAACTCGTTGATGCGCTGGCCCAGCTTTTCTTCCATGAACATGCGCGCACCACCGGCACCGCAACAGAAGGCCTCGTCGCGATTATGGTCCATCTCTGCCAGCGACGCACCAGTCGCCTCCACGAGCTCACGTGGCGGGTCGAAAACCTTGTTGTGGCGGCCCAGGAAACACGGGTCGTGATACGTCACGGGGCGGCGATTCTCCGGCGAGCGCGGCACGGGCACAAGCAACTTCTCGCGCACCAAACGGTTGAGCAGCTGCGTGTGGTGCAGCACGTCGAAATGACCGTCGAAATCGGGGTATTCGTTGCGAATCGTATTAAAGCAGTGCGGACACGTCGTGATGATTTTGCGTTGGCCTTGGGGGACGTTAGCGAAGGCGTCGTTAAGCGCGGCGACATTCTGCTCCGCCATCACCTGGAACAGGAACTCATTGCCGGCACGGCGCGCCGGGTCGCCAGTACAGGTCTCACCCGTGGCCAGCACGCCGAACTTCACGCCGGCCGTGTGCAGCATATCCACCACCGCGCGCGTCGTGGCGCGGCCCTGGTAGTCGTAGGCACCCGCGCAACCGACCCAGAACAGGTACTCCAGGTCCGAAAAATCCGCGGCATCCTCGCCGATAATCGGCACCTCAATGCCGTCGGCGCGCGCCTCATCAATCCACGTACGCCGCTCCGAAGCATTGCGGCCCCACGGATTGCCCTTGGTCTCCATGTTTTTAAACAGCCCCGTCAGCTCGGACGGGAAATCCGACTCCGCCAGAACCTTGAAACGGCGCAGGTCCGCAATGTGGTCGATGTGCTCGATATCCACCGGGCACTGGTCCACGCACGCACCACAGTTGGTGCAGGACCACAGGACGTCATCATCAATCGTGCCCGCCATCGCCAGCACGTTGAGTCCCTCGTGCGGGTTGTAATTATCCAGCGCACCCTGGCGCAGGTCCATCATGACTCTCTTCGGACTCAGCGGCTTGCCGGTATTCCACGCGGGGCAGAGGTCCTGGCACCGGCCGCATTCGGTGCAGGAGGAGGCGTCGAGAAGCATTTTCCAGCTCCCCGGCTCGAGGTCCTCCAGGTCCGGCGTGGGCACAGCACCCAGCGCCTTTGCACCGTCGGCGTTGCGCTGGAAGAAGATGTTGAAGAACGCCATAAAACGGTGCCACATCACACCCCACTGGAAGTAGCGGGCGATGCAGGCGATGAAGAGAAGGCCCGACAGCAGCTTCACCAGGGCAAAGAATTGCACCATGCTTGGCGACGCCCCCATAACCCCCGCCACATGCATCGTCAAGAAATCAGCCCACGGCGACCCACCGCCAAACGTCGCGATGGAGGACGCCTTGACCAGGAGCATGCCGAGACCTTCGATAAACACGATAGCCTCCACCAAGTACGCCGGGAAGACCTGCGAGTTGTAGAAGCGGCTGCCGCGCTCGGTGTGGCCGAGCTTGAGGCGTACCGCAGTGAGGAAGCCAATGCCCAGCACCGTTGCGATGCCGAGAACCTCCTCGATGAAGTGATAGACCGGCCAGTCGCTGAGCCACGGCCAGCCTTTATCGGGCGCGAAGGTTTGGATATAGGCCTCAAACCACACCAGAATGCCGAAGAGGAAACCTACCATGACAAGCCAGTGCGCGGCGTTGACCAGCGGCCGGCCCTTGAAGTGGGTATGGCCGAAGACTTCGACGAGGACGCGGCCGAGGCGCGACATCGGGCGGTCGGTGCGGTTGAGCTGCGTGGGTCCACCGGAGCGGATGAAACGGAAGAGCACACCGACTCGGTAGAAGAAATACAGCCACACCGGGATCGATGCGGCGATGGCAACCCAGCCGAACATGCGCGCTCCTTTATTGCTTGGCTCAATGCTGCTTCCTACCTTAAAGCCTTACTGCTCAATTCCGGGAGTCGGGATTCAGCTATCATTCTGAGGGTCAACTTTTCAGGAGGCGTTGTGGGCAGAATCAGTGTGCCGAAAGCCGCGGCGGGCCTAGTAGCGGGCTTCGCGGCATTTGGCGTGGCGGGCTTTGCGGTGGCGCAGGGCGGTCTGACGGCGAACCTGGCGCTGTCGGGCACGTTCTTTAACGTCAACATGCGGCACTTGGAGGGCGAGGGCTTTTCCCTCTTCATCGATAGCGACAAGAAGGGCGAGGAGGAGGTTCCCACCGCGCGCCTCAAGCTGGAGCACGCCGTGGCCTCGGACTTGTGCCTTTATGTCACAACAGATCTGCCCGCGGTGGGGGAGTCCACGCTCGCGCTCAAGGCCAAGGGCGATAACAGCGTGGAGGCCACCGACCTCCTCGTCGGTGCCTCAGATATCGAAGGATCGCTGGTCATGCAGGACGCCAACGTGGGTATTGACGCCCGCCAGCTTTCCGACGCCGCCGACCCCGGCACCTGGGGCCTCTACTCCAAGCAGGTTTCGCTGACCGCCGACGACGTCCGCGCCACCTCCATCGGCGCGAAGACCCTGTCCGCGCAGAACGTGGGCGTATCCGTGGAGCGGGGCCGTGGCCATGCCTGCTGATGACGCTAGTGGCGCTCCAGGAACGAGCGCCGTGGAACCTGATTCAATCGATGCCGATCAATCTGGCTCTGTAGCACCCGAACCGTCAGCGTGGAGGCGCTTTAAAGCCTGGCGCCGCGAGCGGCCTTTCATCCCGGGGCTGCTGCTCATCCTTTCGGGCATCATCATTGCCATGCCCGCCTACTTCACGGTCCAGATTTCGGACCTGCTCGTCATGATTTCCACCGTGTCGGGCGTATCCACGCTGCTCATCGGCGCGCTTCTCGTCATGTTTGGCCTCGGCGCGTGGTTTCGCCCCGCCACCGCGACGTATCTTGGCGTGCTGGGCATCATCGTGGCGGTCATTGCCCTGCCGGCGTCTAATTTGGGAGGCTTCCTCGTTGGCTCGCTGCTCGGCATTGTTGGCGGCGCACTCACCTTGGCTTGGGAACCGAGCGATGTTTAAGCACCGCCCGAACACCCCGCGCCGCGCGCCCCGCCCTTCGCGCTCACGGAGCACAGTGATCGCGGCCGTTGTGGCCCTCGCGGTGAGCGCGAAGGGCGGGGTGGAGGTCGTGAGCGCGCAGGTTGCCCCCGACCAGCCTTATTTCTCCACGGTGACCGCGAAGGAGGTGGCGTTGCGGGGTAACGTGGGCGCCACCATCAGCACGACACCGACCGGCGACGGCGAGGTGCGCGTCCTGGAACTCACCGGGGACCGCCTAGACGCGCGGGATCTCGCCATCACGCTGCCCGGCAACGCCGGTGATGGACTACTCACCACCGGTGGTGCGCAGACCACGGTGGAGGGGTCCGTACGCATCGTCGCGACGTCTCTGACCGCTACGCCCACCATTGAAGGCGCGCGTACCGTGCCGGTCACCGTGGATCTGACCGGGGATATCAATCACGTCCTCGACCAGCTCGGCATTCCTCAGCCACACCCCGTCCCGGACGCCGCGCTTCCCGACGCCCTCATGGACCGCCTCTCCCTCACCAACGTCACCCTCGAACTGGCGAACCTCACCGGGGATAGTTTCTCCGCGCCGGTGATTGCGGTGAGCGTGGACTAGCGCGCGGTGCGGGAGCACCGCGCGGGGGTTAGGGTTCGCGGAACTGGGACTGGTGGAGGCGCCGGTAGGCGCCGTGGGCGTCGAGAAGCTCGGCGTGGGTACCTTGTTCGACGATGCGGCCTTCTTCCATGACGATGATGACGTCGGCGTCGCGAATCGTGGACAGGCGGTGCGCGATGATAAAGGACGTGCGGCCCTGGCGCAGGGCGTTCATGGCCTGCTGGACGTGCATCTCGGTGCGGGTATCGACAGACGAGGTGGCCTCGTCGAGGATGAGCAACGCCGGCTGGGCCAGGAAGGCGCGCGCGATGGTGATGAGCTGGCGCTCGCCGGCGGAAATTGCACCGCCATCCTGGTCGATCTTCGTGTCATAGCCCTCGGGGAGGGAATGGACGAAGCGGTCGACGTAGGTGGCCTTCGCCGCGGCGATGACCTCCTCGTCGGTGGCATCGAGGCGGCCGTAGCGGATGTTGTCCATGATCGTGCCTTCAAAGACCATGGCGTCCTGGAGCACCATGCCCACTTGGGAACGCAGCTCGTGGCGGGAAATCTCCGCGGTGTCGATGCCATCGAGGCGGATGGTGCCCGAATCAATGTCGTAGAAGCGCATGATGAGGTTAACCAGTGTGGTTTTGCCAGCACCCGTGGGGCCCACGATGGCCGCCGTCTGGCCGGGCTCCACGCGCAGGGAAAGGTCCTGGATGAGCGGGGAGTCGGGATCATAGGAGAAATCGACGTCCTCGAACTCGACGAGGCCCTTCGCGCGGCCGCCGAGGCGGGAGGTGGGTTCTTCGAGGGGCTCCTCCTCGGCGTCGAGGAACTCGAAGACGCGCTCAGCCGACGCCACGCCCGACTGCACCTGCTGCATCATGCCACCGAGCTGGCCCAGCGGCTGGTTGAACTCACGCGAGTACTGAATAAAGGCCTGCGCCCCGCCCAGCGTGAGGGAGCCGGAGGCCACCTTGAGCGCGCCGAGCACCGCGATGACCACGTAGGACAGGTAGGAAATGAACTGCATGATCGGCATCATCATGCCCGCCAGGAACTGCGCCAGCGACGCGGAGCGGAACAGCTCCTCGTTGCGCTTGTCAAAGTCTTCCGTCATGGCATCGATGCGGCCGAAGACGGTGGCGAGGTCGTGGCCGGAGAACGCCTCTTCGATCTGGCCGTTGAGGTCACCGGTCGCTTTCCACTGCGCCTTGAACTGCTTCTGCGCGCGAGAACCAATGACCGCAATCACGACGGCGGTCAGCGGCAGCGCGAGCAGCGCCACGAGGGCCAGCTGCCAGGACACGGAGAACATCATGACCGTAATGCCCACGACCATGAGCAGGTTGTAAAACAGCTGCGAGATGGCCTGTTGGAGGGCGGACTGGATATTGTCGGCGTCGTTCGTTGTGCGCGAGAGCAGGTCACCGCGCGATTGCGTATCGAAGTAATTGAGCGGCAAGCGGTTGAGCTTGGCTTCGATGCTCTCGCGTAGGTCGAAGACCACCTTCATCACCAGCGAGTTGAGCATAAAGCCCTGCCACCATTGGAACAGGGAGGACACCAGATACATCGCGATGACAATCAGGATGATGGTGCCGAGCTTGGAGAAATCAATGCCGAAGCCAGGGTTTAAGTCCATGGCGGAGGCCATGTCGGCAAACTTGTCTTGCCCGCCCGCGCGGAGCGCCTCGATGGCCTGGTCCTTGGTGATTCCGGCTGGCATGTGGCGCGAAATAACGCCGGAGAAAATCACGTCGGTGGCCATACCCATGACCTTCGGCGCGGCCACAGCCAGCAGCACGCACACGATATTCATGGCGGCAATCGCGAAAAGCTGCACCTTGAACGGCGCAAGCAGCCCAAAGAGGCGCTTGGCGGAAGGCCAGAAGTTCTTGGCCTTGCGCGGAGCGTTCTCGCCGGTCTTCTGCTCAAACTCAGCGTCTTCGCTCAACGTAGCGTTGTCTTGCTCAGTCATTTATGCCACCTCCGCGGTCTTTTGGGATTCCACAATCTCGCGGTAGGTTTCGGAGCTGTCAAGCAGTTCCTCGTGCGTGCCGCGCGCGACGATGCGCCCAGCATCCATGACGAGAATCTGGTCGGCATCCACAATCGAGCTCACGCGCTGCGCCACGATAATCGTCGTCGCCTCGGCGGTGTATTCGCGCATGGCGTCGCGCACCGCGGCGTCGGTGACGACATCGAGTGCGGAGAAGGAATCATCAAACAAGTACACCAAAGGCCGCGCGACGAGCATGCGAGCAATGGACAAGCGCTGGCGCTGACCACCCGATACATTCGTGCCGCCTTGCGCGATGTGCATGTCAAGGTCCTCGACAAAGTCTGCTTGTGCGGTGCGCAGCGCGGCCCACAGCTCCTCATCGCTCGCCTCGGGGGCGCCGAGGCGCAGGTTGGAGGCCACGCTGCCGCTAAACAGGTACGGTTTCTGCGGCACCAGGCCCACACGCTTGACGACGTCCCCCCGCTTCATCTCGGCGACATCCGTCCCGTCGAGAAGCACGTGGCCCTCGGTGGGCAGGTAGAGGCGCGGGATGAGGGAAAGTGCGGTGGTTTTGCCGGAACCGGTTGCGCCGATGAGGGCAGTGGTGGTGCCGGGGGTGGCGGTGAAGGAGACGTCGCGAAGCACAGGCTCCTCGGCGCCGGCGTACTGGAAGGTGACGTTGCGCAGCTCGACGACGCCTTCGGAACGGGCCGGGGTGACGGGGTTGGTGGGTTCCTCGATGGAGGGGGCGTGGTCGAGAACGTCGGTGATGCGGCGGGCGCAGATGATGGCGCGCGGGAGCATCATGGCCATGAAGGTGCCCATCATGACGGCGGCGAGGATTTGGAGCAGGTACTGGAGGAAGGCGGTGAGCGAGCCGACCTCGACGAGGCCCTCGTCCACGCGGTGGCCGCCGAACCACAGGACCGCACCGGTGGCGACGTTGAGGATGACCGTGATGATGGGGAACATGAGGATGAACAGCTGGCCCACCTTGAGCGAGAGGTTTGTAAGGTCGCGGTTGGCCTCGCGGAAACGTTCGGACTCGTGCTCCTCGCGGGTAAAGGCGCGGACGACGCGGATGCCGGCGATTTGCTCACGCAGGGTGCCGTTCATGGTATCGAGCTTGTCTTGCCAGGCGCGGAAGAGTGGCATGAGGCGCACGATGATTGCCGAGAGCGCGGCGAGCAGCACGACGACGGACACGATGACGAGCCAGGACATTCCGGCGTCTTCGCGGATGGCCATGATGATGCCGCCGATGGACATGATGGGGGCGGTGACCATGAAGTTGAGGATCATCATGTAGATCATCTGGATTTGCTGGACGTCGTTGGTGCCGCGCGTGATGAGGGTAGCTGTGCCGAAGTGGCTCATGTCTTCGGCGGAGTAGCGGGTCACGCGGCGGAAGATGTCGGAGCGCAGGTCGCGGCCTAGGCCCATCGAGGTGCGGGAGCCGAACCAGATTGCGGCGATGGCGGCGGTGACCTGGACGAAGGCCACGCCCAGCATGATGCCGCCGGTGCGCCAGATGAAGTCGATGTCGACCTTGGCGACGCCTTCGTCGATGATGCGGGCGTTGAGCGACGGCAGGTAGAGCGTCGCCGCGGTGGATAGTGCTTGGAGGAGCAGGACCGCGATGACGTAGCCGGTATAGGGCTTGGAGCGGGATAAAAGGATGCGAACGAGTTCCATGTGCCAGCGTTTCATACGTGTTGGCGGCCGCGCGGTTTCTGCGCTGGGCCGCTGAAGGGCATTGACCGCGCAATTTTATCCGTAATGTCTGCGCGAGCGCTAGCTCGCGCGTCTAGCCCGCGCGCTCGCGCATGGGCGGAGGCCGCGTGGTGATGAGGACTTTGCGCGAGCGATGAGCTCGCGCGTTAGAAGCAGACCGGGGCGCGCTGAGCTCGGGCCGCGACGGTAGCCCAATCCTCAATGTCGGCAGTGGGGCGGCATAGGCCCTCCCACGTCGTGATGGCGACACCACGCGCCATGAGCTCCAGCAAAACCAGATGGCGGTCGCCAGACGCGGAGAGCTGGTTGAGGTCCGTGTGGCTAATATCGGCGTCGGGGCCAGAGCCCACGCGCACGTTGCCGATGAGCCGCAGCCTAGGCGTTGTTCCCTTCGGGCACGGAGCAGGAGCAGATTCAGCACCGGAAAGCCCAGCGAAGCGGCGCAGCAATCCGAAGGGCGCGGGGCGCTCGCAGAAGAGGTCCACACACAAACCGGCCGCAATGAGCCGTTCCGCGGTGGAGAGCGCCGCCGGGCTATCGCCGACGATGGCAACACGCTGCATGAGAACCCCTATCAATTCGGAACAAATAGACTATCTAGTCTGTAAATCTAGTCCGCTCGGTTCATTCTGGCTAATTTTTATTCTTCCTAGTACCCAAGCTCACAGCCCCCGCGCCCCACTGTGGGGCTGCGCACACGCCCGCCTCCCTTTAATGTGAGGTGTCATGACCGAACCGACCAACCTGCTGGACCGCGGCGACTACCGCGACCCCAGCATCAGCCCCGAGGGCACGCGAGACACGGCACCTCTCGACCCCTCAGTGGCACAGCGCAACCAAGAACTCGTCGACGCCTGGGCCGACAAGCTTTACGACGCCTCCGCCGAGACCATCACCGAATGGGCCGCCGAGCACGCGCCGGGCCGGCTGGCAGTGACGATGTCTATGGAAAACACCGTCCTCGCAGAGCTGGCCCACCAAGCAAAGCTCGACGCTGACCTGCTCTTCATCGATACTGGGTGGCACTTTGAGGAGACGTTGGGGGTGGCGGGGGACGTCGCCAAGCGCTATGCGGACCTGCCCTTGGTGAGGGTTCTGCCGATTCTGAGCCCCGAGGAGCAGGACGAGATTTACGGTCCGCGCCTGTATGCGCGCGATGTGGCGGCGTATAACCGCATGCGCAAGGTGGAGCCGCTCAACATGGCTATGGACCCGTATGTCGGGTGGGTCACCGGCCTGCGCCGCGCCGATTCCGAGCACCGCGCCACCGCCCCGGCGCTGAGTCTGGACCGCACGGGGCGGCTGAAGATTTCCCCGATTATTACGTGGGACCTCGATGACACCGACGCCTACATCAAGGAACACGACCTCATCATCCACCCCCTCACCCTCCAGGGGTACCGCTCTATCGGCTGCGCGCCGTTGACCTTCCCGGTAGGCGAGGGCGAGGATGCGCGCTCCGGGCGCGTTTTCGCTGACGGCAAGACAGAATGCGGGTTGCACGACTAATGACTCTTTCACCACACCTTAAAGACTTAGAGAACGAATCCCTTCACATCCTGCGCGAAGTCGCCGGGCAATTCGACAAGGTAGGCCTGCTCTTTTCCGGCGGCAAGGACTCCGTCGTCGTCTTCGAGCTTGCTCGCCGCGCCTTTGCCCCCGCCACCGTGCCGTTTGAGCTCATCCACGTGGATACTGGCCACAACTTCCCGGAGGTCATCGAATTCCGCGACCGCCTCGTTGAGGAATCCAGCGCGCGCCTGCACGTGGCGTTGGTCCAAGACTGGATTGACCGCGGCGAGTTGCAGGAGCGCCCCGACGGCACCCGCAACCCGCTGCAGTCGGTGCCGCTCGTGGAGACCATCGCCAACCGCGGCTACGACGCCGTCCTTGGCGGTGCGCGCCGTGACGAGGAACGCGCCCGCGCCAAGGAGCGCATCTTCTCCATCCGCGATTCCTTCGGCGGCTGGGACCCGCGTCGCCAGCGCCCCGAGCTGTGGGACCTCTACAACGGCGGCAAGATGGCCGGCGAAAACGTGCGCGTGTTCCCCATTTCTAACTGGACCGAGTCCGATATTTGGGAATACATCGGCGCCCGCAACCTGGAGCTGCCGTCCATCTACTACTCCCACCAGCGCGAGGTGTTCAAGCGCAACGGCATGTGGCTGACCCCGGGCGAATGGGGCGGGCCCCGCGAGGACGAGTCGCTGGAGACCCGGACTGTGCGCTACCGCACCGTAGGTGACATGTCCTGCACCGGCGCGGTGGATTCCACGGCTTCCACGACGGATGAGATCCTCGCCGAGATTTCTGTGTCTACCCTCTCCGAGCGGGGTGCTACCCGCGCCGACGACAAACTCTCCGAGTCCGCCATGGAGGACCGCAAGAAGGAAGGTTACTTCTGATGACTCTCGCGCCCAATGTTAGCGCGCTCAAGCAGCGCGACACCCTGCGTCTGTGCACCGCCGGCTCCGTCGATGACGGCAAGTCCACCTTCGTCGGACGCCTGCTCTATGACACCAAGTCCGTGCTCGCGGACCAAGTGGAGTCCATGGAACGTTCCTCCGCCGACCGCGGTTTTGACGGCATGGATCTGTCGCTGCTTGTCGACGGCCTCCGCGCCGAGCGCGAGCAAGGCATCACCATCGACGTGGCCTACCGCTACTTCGCCACCGATAAGCGCACCTTCATCCTCGCCGATACCCCGGGACATGTGCAGTACACGCGCAATACGGTCACCGGCATGTCGACGTCCCAGGTGGTGGTGCTGCTCATCGACGCCCGCCATGGCGTCGTCGAGCAAACCCGCCGCCACCTCAACGTCGCAGCGCTCTTGGGCGTGCGCCACGTGGTGCTGGGCGTGAACAAGATTGATTTGGTGGACTATGACGAGGCCACCTTCCGCTCCATTGAGTATGAGTTCTCCGAACTCGCCGCTCGCCTGGGCCTTAGCGACTCTGTGGCTATCCCGATTTCCGCGCTTAAGGGCGACAACGTCGTGGAGCGCTCCACGAATATGGACTGGTACTCCGGGCCAACCGTCCTGGATGTTTTGGAGACCGTCCCCGTGGCAACCGGGCGCGCCGATGATCTAGACTTCCGGTTCCCGATTCAGTATGTCATCCGTGAGCATGCTTCCGATTACCGCGGCTATGCCGGCCGCGTGAAGGCTGGCCACGTGGCGGTGGGGGATACCGTGACAACACCGGGCGGGCGTTCCACCACCGTAACGGGTATCGATACCGCTGATGGCCCCCTCGCTGAAGGCAAGCAGGCCACGGCTGGGGATTCTGTCGTGCTGTTGTTGGCTGACGACATCGATCTTGCCCGCGGTGATCTCCTCGCCGGCTCGCAGCGTCCCGAGGCGGTCCGCGAGTTTGCCGCGACTGCGGTCGTGCTCACCGACAAGGACCTCACACCAGGCCAAATGCTCAAGCTGCGCTACGGCACCGACCTGGTCAAGGCCCGTATCGCATCGGTGGATCGCATCCTCGACCTCGACGGTGTGGCCGACGACGAGTCGCCGGAGAAGGCCTCGCTCAACGACATCGCCTACGTCACCATCCAGACCCAGACGGAGCTGCCGGTGGAGGACTATGCCGCGCGTGGCGCGGTGGGCAACTTCTTGCTCATCGATGCCTCCAGCGGCAACACGCTGGCCGCAGGGTTTGTGGGCCAGCGGCTACGTTAAAGGTTGCGTTGCGGCGGCCGAACCGCCGCGCTTAGCTTCCCGGCGGGACGTCGCCGCTCATGATGACCTTCTGCTGGGCGTCGTCCCAGCGGAAGCCGGCCTCCGTAGTTCCGGTGTGTTCCGCATTGGCTTCGCCCTCGCGCGGCCAGTGGTAGGTCACAGCAATCTCAGTGCCGCTGACTTGCTCGACGGTGGGGAAGAAACCGTAGGGCTCGGCGGTCGCGGTGCCCAGGTAGTCGCCCTTGTGGAAGAGCATGATGTGGTAAGGCGAAGAGGCCGTTCCGCGCTCGATGGTGATGATTTGCCAGCTCAGCTCCGCACAAGGATCGAACTGTGAGAAATCCACCAGCGTCCAGTTGTTGTCCTGCCACGGAGGAATCGTGCCGGTTCCTGATTCATAGGCCGCGTGGGCGTCGATAGACTCGCAGGATTCTGCGTCCTCTTCTTCTGCCGGGGATTCAGCAGGAAGCGTCGGCGAGACGCCCGCGGCCGGTGCTTCGGGGTCATCAGTGCTCTCCGTGTTATCCGGAGCGTTGTCCGTCGTGCTGTTTCGGACGGTGTCGAACGCTGGCGAATTATCCTGCGCCGCGTCGCCGGAGCAGGAGGCGAGCGGGAGGCAGAGAAGGGCAGCGCCCAAAAGTGCACAGCTACGCCTCAACATTGATGTTCCTTCCTCGCATTGTGCGCCTCCTGTGGGGCGCACGACTGGCTCTATCTTATCTAGGCCTTCGGGGGAACATCGCCGTTCATGATGACCTTCTGCTGGGCGGCGTCCCAACGGAAGCCGGCATGGGTCTGGCCCGTCGGCGCCGCATTGGCGTCGCCTTCCTGCGGCCAGTGGTAGGTCACGGAAATCTCGTTACCGTTGACCTGCTCGATGCTGGGGAAGAAGCCATAGGGCTCAGCGGTCGCGGTGCCGAGGTACTGGCCTTTGTGGAAGAGCATGATGTGGTGCGGCGAGGAAGCGGTGCCGCCCTCGATGGAAATGGTCTGCCAGCTCAGATCCGCGCACGGGTCGAAGTGGGAGCTATCGACAACCTTCCAGTTGTGGCCATTCCACTGCGGAACCTGCGCGATGTTGGCGTTGACAGCCGCTTGGGCGTTTCCTACCCCGCAGACTTCGGCGACGGGGCTGGCTTGGACTTCTTCGGGGCTGCTGCAGGCGATGAGGGGGAGGCAGAGTAGTGCTGCTCCGGCGAAAGCTCGTGGTGTGAACATGGTGTTCTCCTTTCTGAGGTCTCGGTGTGTTTCCAGACCCTACAAGCGGCCGTGGACCCCAGACCAGAGCCGCGGAGAACATTCCTCGGGTCACCGGGTAGTCTCGCAGGCATGGAGAATGTCTTGTTTGTTGCCGCCGTTGACGCTGAAGCTTCCCACGTCCCGGACGGCGCGCCGTTGCTCATCACGGGGATCGGCACGGTGCCCGCCGCGATTGAGCTGACGAACGCGCTGGCCTCGGCTGAGGTGCTGCCGGAGCGCGTCATCAACATTGGTACTGCGGGCGCGCTTGTCGACGATTTCTCAGGCGTATTCGAGATCTCCCACGTAAGAAAGCACGACTTCCATTTGGACGTGCTCAGCGATGTTTCCCGCTATCTCCTTCCGGAGGTTATCGAGCTCGAGACCTCCGGCAAGCTGCCCACCGCCTCGCTGGCGACGGGTGATTCCTTTATCTCCGATACCCCAACCCGCACGCGCCTTGCCCAGGATTCCGAGCTGTGCGACATGGAGGGCTATGCCATCGCGGCGGTGTGCCGGAAGTTCGGCGTGCCGTGCACCTTGCTCAAGCAGGTCTCGGATACCGCCAACGAGGAGTCCTATGGCACGTGGGCGTCTGTGCTGGACCGCGCAGCGGAGGAGCTGGCCGAGGCTTTCGGCACGGTCACCGCAGACTAGGCCCTACATATGGAAAGTGCCCTAGTTGCCAAAACCATTGCTCCCGCCGCGGGTGGCGGGGGAGAAGTTTGGCAACTAGGGCAGTTGCACGGCCGAGAAAGCTCGAGCCATGCGCCGGTTGTGTGGCTAGCGGGCGCCGCTGGCCTCCAGGTGCTCGTAGAGTTTCATGACGGTGTCGTGGCCCTCGGTGGTGGAGATCTTGATGTTCTTCGCCTCGATCTCGCCGGCGCGAAGGCTGGCCATCTCCTGGTGGTAACGGAAGACCACGGCGATGGTGGCGGCGACCGGCACAGCCAGGAAGGCGCCGATGATGCCCGCCAGGGCGGAGCCGACCGTGACGGAGAGCAGCACCATGGCAGCATGCAGGCCCATGGCCTTGGACTGGAGCATCGGCTGGAGGACGTTGCCCTCTACCTGCTGGACCACGATGATGAGCAGCAGGGCGAGAAGGGCTTTGGTGAGGCCGTCGGAAACCAGTGCGATGATGACGGCCAAGGCGCCGGCGGTCACCGCGCCGATGACGGGGATGAAGCTGGCGAAGAAGGTAACCATGCCAATAACCAGGGCAAGCGGGACCTGCAGGGCCCAGAGGCCGAGGCCGATGAGGAGGCCGTCGACAGCCGCCACGGCCGCCTGGGCCTGGATGAAGCCGGACAGGGTATTCCACACGCGGGTCAGTAGCTCAGTGGCGTGCCAGCCGGCGGAGTAGCCGGTGTAGGTGCGCAGCCACGGCAGGAACTTATCGCCGTCCTTGAGAATGAAGAAGGACACGAACAGCATGATGGCCAAGGCCATGACAATGGAGCTGGCCATGGAGACACCGGAAATGACGCCGGTCGCGATCTGGGAGGCTTGGCCCTTGACGAACGCCATGACGTCATCAAGCACTTCCTGCACCTTCGCCGGATCAATCTCGATGGGAAGGTCCTTGGCCATAACGACGAGCTTGTTCAGGCCGTCCTCTGCCTGGTTGACCAGGGCTGCTCCCTGCGAGGAGACAACCGGCGCCATCGCGGCGAAGACACCGCCGATAATGGCCAAGAAGCCGAGCAGGGTGGTGATGGCAGCAAGGGCGCGGGGGAATTTCTTAGCCCGCAGCCAAGCGGTCACCGGGAAAAGGACCGTGCAGACCAGGATGGCCAGGATGACGGGCAGAAGGCCTACCCAGATGAATTTCAGCAGGTAGCCGGCCAGGCCCACACCTGCGACCACGATGATGAAGATCAGGCAGATCTTCGCCAGGGAAATGGCATCGCGGCCGAGGACACGGGACTTGTCGTCGGTTTCTGAGGGGTGAAGGGTGGCTTCTTCATTGATAGGCTTCGCCACCGCGTCGGGGGCTTCAGCGTGCTGGGCGTCCGAAGCGGTGGCATCACCGGTGTTTTGACTCATGCGCTACATCTTCTCATATGAGCGCAGGAAATTAACTATGCGCGGATGCTGCCCACCTCGCGGATGATGCCGAAGCGGTGCATGGTCACCGATACGGCCTGCTCGAGGAGGAAGGGGAGGAGCTCGCGGCGGCCGTCGGCAAGCACAGGCTGGTCCAGCACCACGGAGTTGGACTGTACTGCGGCCTCAAAGACGCCCTCTTCCACGGAGCCTACCGAGCGCACACGGCCGGACTCGAGACTGGAGACCTCGCGGATAAAAGCCTCGAGTGCTACGCCATCGACGCCAAAGCCGAGCTCGCGCAGCTCCGCAGCCTTCTCCGGGGCGGCGCTGAAGCGAACCGGGGAGTTGGTGCGGGTAGCGGCGAGGGTGAGGCGGGCGACGTCGCGAAGCTCGGCGTCCTCAGAAATGCGCACCTGCAGCGGGCTTAGCAGCGGGCGGTAGCGGAAGACGTTGGCCTCGCAGACCAGGCCAGCGCGGTCGTGGTCGCGACCGAACTCCTGCTGCCAGGCCAGCTCGTCGAGCTCGGCAGCACGCCACAGCCAGGCGGTGTCCTCATCAGAAAGGGACAGGTTAGCGAAGGCACGCAGCTGGGCGGCCACCGGCTGGGAAATGTCGACGTCGAAGGGGCGCAGCGCGCCATCGGCCCAGGTACCGAACTGTGCCACGTAGTTCGGGCCACCGGCCTTGGCACCCGGCCCCATGACGGACTGCTTCCAGCCGCCGAAGGACTGGCGCTGGACAATCGCGCCGGTAATGCCGCGGTTGACGTAGGCATTGCCCACCTCGACGCGCTCGAGCCAGTAGTCAATCTCGTCGTTATCCAGCGTGTGAATACCGCCGGTGAGGCCGTAGCCGGTGGAGTTTTGCCACTCGATGGCCTCATCCAAAGTCTCCGCATGCATAATGCCGAGGACCGGGCCGAAGCACTCGTTGACGTGGAACCAGGAACCCGGGCGCACGTTATCGCGGATACCCGGCGACCACAGCGTGCCCTCTTCGTTGAGCTTCTGAGGCTTAATCAGCCACGTTTCGCCCGGCTCCAGCTGGGTAAGGCCATGCAGGAGCTTCTCGCCGGGCGCTTCGGCCAGGCCGTTCATCGTGGTGGTGATTTCGTGGCCGGGGCCGGGGATGAGGGTCTCGACGGCGTCGACAAGCTGTGAGCGCAGGCGCTGGGAATCGCCGGCCGCGCCGACGAAGATGACCAGAGAAGACGCCGAGCACTTCTGGCCGGAGTGGCCGAAGGCGGACAGGTAGAGATCCTGGATGGCCAGGTCTGGGTCGGCAGACGGGGTAATGATGAGAGCATTCTTGCCGGAGGTCTCCGCCATGATGTTCATCTCCGGCTTCCAGGAGCGGAAGAGCTGGCCGGTATCGGACGCACCCGTGAGGATGACGGCGTCGACGTCGGCGTGGGAAATGAGCGCGCGGCCGGCCTCGCCCTCATCGGTGAAGACGAGCTGGACCAGATCCGGGTCCAGGCCCTGGGCTTCCAGTGCGGTGCGGAAGGCGTCGACGACGAGCTTCGCACAGTGCACCACCTGCGGCGCGGGCTTGATGATGACGGCGGAACCTGCGGCCAGGGCTGCGGCGATACCACCGGTGGGGATGGCCACCGGGAAGTTCCACGGCGGGGTCACCACGGTCACGCGGTGCGGGGAGAACTCAGCGGCGTAGTTCTCCAGCAGACGCGCGGACTGGGCGTAGTAGGTGCAGAAGTCGATGGCCTCGGAAATCTCCGGGTCGGTCTGCGTGACGGTCTTGTTGGCCTCATAAGCAGCGACGGAGATGAACTCGCCGCGGCGGTTGGCCAGCTCATCGGCCACGGCCTCCAGCGCGCGGGCACGGTCCTCAGCAGGGCGGGCACCCCATTCGGCACCGAGTTCGGCGGCGCGGAGCACGTGCTTGTCGACGACGGTGGTGTCCGTCAGCTCATCCACTCCATGCGCGCCGGGGTCGCTGTTGAGAGCCTGGATGGCCCACTCGCGGTTGGCTTCCAGGGCCGGGTCAGTGTCCGGCTCGTTGGCGAAGCGGCCGGTGCGCGGTGCCTGGCGGCCGGCTGCGTGTTCGGCCTCCTCCAGGCGGTTTTGGGTGCGGCGCGGGCCGGCGAAGGTATCCCAGCGCTGCTCGACGGCCTCGCGGAAGACCTGCTCCTGGTCCTTAAGCGCCTGCTCCTCCGGGGCGAAGAGGGCGTAAAGGAAGTTCTGTGGTGCGGAGTTTTCCTCCAAGCGGCGCACCAGGTAGGAGACCGCGACATCGAAGTCCTCCATGTGCACCACTGGGGTGTAGAGGATCTGGCGGCCCTCGAAGGCATCGCGGACCGCGGCCTGCTGGGCCGGGGACATGCCCTGGAGCATTTCGGAATCCATCATGCGCATGACACCGCGCTTGGTGCCCAGCTTGTAGGCAAAAGCCGCGGTGTAGAGGTTGTGGGTGGCCACGCCGATGCGCACGCAGTCGGCGAACTCGGGGCGCAGGATGTAGTCGAGCAGGCGGTAGTAGTTGGCGTCCACCTCATCCTTGGTGGCATAAGGTGCTGCCGGCCAGCCGTGGATTTCACCCTGGACGTGCTCCATCGAGAGGTTTGCGCCCTTGACGATGCGAATCTTGATGTGGGATCCGCCCTCGGCCACGCGCTGCTTGGCAAATTCTGCCAGGTGCGCCAAGGCGTCGAAGGTATCCGGCAGGTAAGCCTGCAGGACGATGCCTGCCTCGAGGTTGGTGAACTCCGGCTCGCTGAGTAGCTCGGTGAACAGGCGCACCGTGAGGTGGAGGTCGTGGTATTCCTCCATGTCCAGGTTGATGAAGACCTTATCGGGGCGGCGCGCGGCGGCCTCGTAGAGCGGGCGCAGGCGTTCCTTGAGGCGGACCAAGGAACCCTCGATATCCCACGGGTTGAGCTGGGCCACCATGGAGGAGGCCTTGACGGACACGTAGGTCACGCGCGGGTTATTGATGAGCTTGAGGGTGCGCTCGGCGCGGGAGCGCGCTTCGTCGTCGCCCAGCACAGCCTCACCGAGAAGGTTGAGGTTGAGCTGCTCGCCGGACTCGGCGGCCTTGTCCAAGGTCTTGTTGAGGGCGTCGCTCTCGGCGTCGAGGACCAGGTGGCCGACCATCTGGCGCATGCGCATGCGTGCCAGCGGCATGACCAGGTTGGGCAGGATGGGCCCGAAGAACCCACCCAGGCCTACGAGGGAACCGTTGATGAGGCCGAGGAAGGAGGCGTCATAGGTGGTGGTAACGGACTTCAGTGCGTGGGCGGCTACCTTGTCATCTTCGGGGCGCATGACGCGGTCGACGAAGTCCATGGTGAAGGCTACTCCGTCCGGGTTGCGCAATAAGTCTGCGAGTTGTTCTGTGGCCGGGTCCTGCTCGTCGGCGGTGGAGGCGAGCCAGGAGTGGGCCTGGGCCGCGGCGTCGGCGATCAGCGCGGCGTCAATGTCGGTGGATTCGGGAACGGGGGTGTGAGCATCGTTAGTCATGGATTACAACCTTTATGGGTCTCAAGGCACACTGGTGCGGCCTTGCGGAAAGCGGAAACTGCAGACTTTCTAGTCCAACACGGGCGCATACTCTGCGCCGTACCGTTCAGTCTGTGTGAAAAGAGGTGCTTATTTAACGCTGGCGTACACAACCGGTGGCCGATCGGAAGAACGACGCTGCCTAATGAAGTGAGCATTCATGTGCGACCACCCTTCTTGCGTGTGGGGAGCAGCCAGGCAACGGCCTGGCCTGATTAGCGAGAAATCGGTGACCTTGATATGGCCCGCCGCACAGAAATCGTAGACGTGTAACCCATCTCGCTTACATGAAAGCTAGCCCCTTAAGTTGGGGTGAGTCAATCCCACAGGTGTTGTTTTGAGGGGAGGGTGCTACCCCCGTGTTAGTGGCTGAGATAGTCCGCGAGATCTGACGCGATTTTCTGTGCGCCCAGAGGCCCCAAGCCGAGTGCCCACGTATCGTCGCTGACCTCGATGGCATGGCCGTCTTTGACCGCAGGTAGCCGTTGGAACGCCGCGGTAGAAACGGCGGTGTCTTGGCCGGTGGCGGAGGGATCTCCGTAGCTGCAGTAGAAGATGTAGTCGGCGTCCGCTTGGTCAATGTTCTCCGGCGAGATTTCCGCAGCGAGCTCTTCGATGTCCTGGTTGGCGGGGCGGGCGAGGCCGGCGTCATCAAGCACCGTTCCAATGAGTGAAAGGCGCCCGTAGAGGCGTACCTTGCCCGGCATGAAGCGCAGAATGGTGACGGTGGTGTCTTCGCTAGCTGGCCCGTCCTCAATGACCTTCTTTACTTCTTCGATCTTCTTGTCATAGTCGGCCATGACTTGTTCGGTGCGCTCCTCTTCTCCGAGGGCTTCACCGATGAGTCGGAAGTTTTCTTTCCAGGTGTATCCAGGGCGGATCGAGAAAACGGTAGGTGCGATGGAATTGAGCTGGTCATAGTGCTTATCCATGCGCAGCTGCGAGCCGATGATGAGGTCGGGGTTGAGCGAAGCAATCTTTTCCATATTGACTTCGTTGATCGTGCCTACCGTTTCGATGTCACTTGCTTTGTCGGCCATGTAATCCGGGACGGGATTCTGGCCCTTGGACGTGGTCATGCCGACTGGCTTCATGCCGAGTGCTAGGACGGAATCGAGTTCGCCGCTTTCTAGAACAACCACCCGTTGTGGCTTTTCTTTGAGTTCGGTCGTTCCGCGTGCATGCGTGACCGTGCGTGGGAATTGACCAGGGGCTGCATCGCTGCCAAAGCTTTGGCTTTTCTCTCTCGCCCCGGCAAAGCCTTCGCCTCCGGTGGCCACGGAGTCATTTCCCGAGGCTGAATTGGAGTTTCCTGATTCTTTCCCGGACGGTGAGGACGCAGGGTTAGAAGCGTCAGCGTTTGAGTTGGTGTTTTCGAGGCTGGCGCAGCCGGTGAGCGCTAGCGCTGCGGTAAGACCAACAGCAGTGAGGCGGAGGAGAGGGGTGCGGGGTGCGATTTTCTTTCGAATGTTCATAAAAGGTAGCCTAACCTAAATTAGGTCGAGCTAAGGAAACGTGAGCATATGAAGGTATTTGGGTGGTGTCGGTGATTGAGCAGGGGTTGCGCGCCGGAAAGAGAAATACCCGGCGTCTTGGTTGGGTAGTAGTTGCTGGCCTTGCCATTCTCTGTATCGGCGTGGCGCTGTCACTGGCGTTGGGCGCGCGTAGCATTCCCTTCAGCGACGTGTTGGCCGCCCTTCGGGGACAGCCTGGTATAGCTTCCTCGATCGTGTGGGAGAGGCGTCTTCCCCGTACACTCGTTGCTGTTTGCGCAGGCTGTGCTTTGGCCCTCGCTGGTGCAGTTCTGCAGATCATGACGCGCAACCCTTTGGCAGATACCGGAGTTTTCGGGATTAACGTAGGCGCCAGCTTGGCCGCCGCCATTGCTCTGGGCTGGTGGGGGTGGCAATCACCTTTTGCGTTTTCGCTCGCAGCCATCATCGGTGCGGCAGTGACCATGCTGCTGGTCACCGCGGTCGGGCGTGGCAGAGCGGGCGATGTTGATCCGCTGAGACTGATTCTTGCAGGCGTAGCCATCGGGGCGGTATGTGAGGGCCTGTCCTCCGCGCTGATCCTGATAGATCCTCACGCCTTTGCAAGAATCCGTGCTTGGGTGACGGGCTCCGTTGACGTTGCTTCGTGGACGCCAGTGGTGATTGCCTTCGGCGGACTGGTGGTAGGCGTGGTGCTACTGATTGTCTTTGCTCGCCACTTGCCGCCCCTTGCTCTGGGGGATGACGTTGCGGCGAGTCTCGGCATTAACCTCAAACTGACTCGTTTGGGGCTTGTCGCGGCGGTAACGGTGTTGGCTGCTACCGCCACCGCAGCGGCGGGGGTGATTGTGTTCGTTGGACTAGTTATCCCGCATGTTGTCAGGCTGTGCGGGATATACGAAGAGCGGGCACAGCTTGTCGCCGCTGCCGTGGTGGGGCCTTTGTTTTTATTGGGCGCCGATATTGTGGGCCGCTACCTCACTGCTGCTGAGTTGCCGGCTGGCGTCACGGTGTCGCTCATTGGTGCCCCAGTATTGATTGCGCTGTCCCATCGCGCTGGAAGGAGGCTGTGATTGTGAGCGTGAGAAGTGTTTTGTCCTTTGCGGGCATTGTGATCGTCGCGCTGGCTATTGCTGCCTATTCGCTCTTCTCGCCTGGTGCCGGGCAGGATAGTGCAGCGTTGTGGTCCGTGGCTACGAATCCCAATAGCACTGACTTTGCAGCCACCGTCGTGTGGCAATGGCGTGCTCCGCGGGTGGTTGCCGCGATTGTCGTAGGAATGTGTTTGGGCATAGCGGGCGCCATCTTTCAGATCCTCACCCACAATCCGCTGGGGTCACCCGACATTATCGGGTTTAATACCGGTGCCTATACCGGTGTCATCGCGGTCTCCTTGGCGAGCTTTAGCTCCGCATTCAACATTGCGCTAGGCGCGTTGGTGGGTGGGACTATCACTGCGTTACTCATCATGGGGCTTTCATTTGCCGGAAGGCTCACGGGAGCAAGGCTGGTTGTGGTGGGGATTGGAGTGACGTTCTTCCTTTCAGCAATAAACAAGTGGTTGATTCTTAGTGGTGAGTTGGAGCAGTCCCTAGGTGCGGCGACTTGGGCTGCTGGAACATTGAATGCTGTGTCCTGGGCGCGAGTTATTCCATTGGGGGTGCTGGGAGGCGCGGCGTGCGTCGCTGGGTTGCTGCTGCGTGGCTGGTGTGACGCGCTTGCCCTGGGGGATAGCACGGCGAGTGCGTTGGGGTTGAACGTGAGTCGTGCACGTGTGGTGATGGTTCTGGTTGGCACAGTTCTTGTCGCTGTATCGACGGCGATAGCGGGCCCAATCTCATTTATTGCCCTCGCGGCCCCACATATGGCTCGGTTGCTCTCGCGTCCAGACAGGACGCCGGTGTTGCTCTCTGGAGTCCTCGGTGCACTTTTCTTGCTCGCTGCCGATTTAGCAGGGCAGCGGCTGTTTTTCCCAATTACTCTGCCTGCCGGTCTTATTACGGTCTGCGCCGGTGGCATCTACCTGGCGGGTTTGCTGCTGTGGCAATCCCGATCTGCCGGAATGAAAGGTCAGTAAAGTGAACCAACTAAAAGTATGTGACGGTGCGCCGAGCGTGCGGGCTGAGGGGGTGAGCATGTCCTATGGGAGGACTGCCCCGTTAATTCTCGACTCGGTGGATGTGTCTTTTCCGGCCGGGAAATTTTCTGCCATTATCGGCCCCAATGGTTGTGGAAAATCCACTTTGGTGAAGGTGTTGGCGCGGTTGGAAATGCCGAACGCGGGCGCGGTGTGCATTGGCGAAGAAGATGCAGCCGCATTCTCTCGGCGTAGCTACGCTCGGCGCGTCGCCGTGATGTCGCAGCAATCCATAGCTCCCGAAGGGATCAATGTCAGGGAACTGGTTGCGCGCGGGCGATTCGCCCACCAAGGATTTATGGGGTGGAGGAGCCAGGAGGACGAGCGTGCCGTTAGTCGTGCGCTAGCAAAGGTGGGCCTTGAACAACTGGAGACGGCCGAGGTAGCGGCGTTGTCTGGCGGTCAGCGTCAGCGTGCTTGGTTGGCCATGGCCCTCGCCCAGGAAACGCCTGTGCTCTTCTTGGATGAGCCAACGAGCGCGCTTGACATTGGATACCAGCATTCCTTCATGCGGCTGATGCGGCAGCTGGCAGGAAGCAAAACCCTTATTGCGGTCATTCATGATTTGGCGCATGTATTGCGCTATGCGGATCACGTCGTGGCGATGAAAGATGGAACGGTGCGGGACGCGGGCGTGCCGCGCGAGGTCATCACCCCTGCCCTTATTGAGGAACTCTATGGGCTGTCAGTCCGCGTTGTAGATGTGGACGGTGAGCCGGCAATCGTCCCTGTAGGGTGAGTCTCCGCCAAACCGGGTTTGTTTTCCCAGCGTGTTGGCGATAAATAAAAAAGTTGAGTCGATCGGGAACAACTTTGAGTTTGCCTGCGTTGTGTAGGTTGAGTGACCGGCGCTCAGGTTTGGATGACTCTGAGTGTCGCTTCTGTTAGAGTCGCTGACTGGACGCGGCAGAAGTTGAGTCGCGCACTATCAACTTAAAACAAACCCCAACACGCAAGGAG
Organism: Corynebacterium sp. FDAARGOS 1242; assembly: GCF_016889985.1. Lineage (NCBI taxonomy): Bacteria > Bacillati > Actinomycetota > Actinomycetes > Mycobacteriales > Corynebacteriaceae > Corynebacterium > Corynebacterium sp. FDAARGOS 1242. Next base: position 2,685,556 of record NZ_CP069568.1, read on the forward strand.
AAAAGATTATGGGACGCGCAGTAGGAATTGACCTTGGTACCACCAACTCGGTTGTATCCGTGCTGGAAGGTGGCGAGGCAACCGTTATCGCTAACTCCGAGGGTTCCCGCACCACCCCGTCCGTCGTGGCTTTTGCCAAGAACGGCGAAATTCTCGTTGGCCAGTCCGCCAAGAACCAGGCGGTCACCAATGTTGACCGCACCATTCGCTCCGTCAAGCGCCACATCGGCACCGACTGGACCATCGATATCGATGACAAGAAGTACACCCCGCAAGAGATTTCGGCCCGCACGCTCATGAAGCTGAAGCGCGACGCCGAGGCTTACCTGGGTGAGGACGTTACCGACGCCGTCATTACCGTCCCGGCTTACTTCGAGGATTCCCAGCGCCAGGCCACCAAGGAGGCCGGCCAGATTGCAGGCCTCAACGTCCTGCGTATCGTTAACGAGCCGACTGCCGCCGCGCTGGCTTATGGCCTGGAGAAGGGCGAGCAGGAGCAGACCATCCTGGTCTTCGACTTGGGTGGCGGTACCTTCGACGTCTCCCTGCTGGAGATCGGTGACGGCGTTGTTGAGGTCATGGCTACCGCTGGTGACAACCAGCTCGGTGGTGACGACTGGGACCAGCGCATTGTCGACTGGCTCGTCGATAAGTTCAAGGCTTCCCAGGGCGTTGACCTGACCAAGGATAAGCGCGCTGTCCAGCGTCTGCGTGAGGCTGCTGAGAAGGCCAAGATTGAGCTGTCCTCCTCCCAGTCCGCCAACATCAACCTGCCGTACATCACGGTGGACTCCGAGAAGAACCCGCTCTTCTTGGATGAGACCCTGTCCCGCACCGAGTTCCAGAAGATCACCCAGGATCTGCTGGACCGCACCAAGGAGCCGTTCAACCAGGTCATCAAGGATGCTGGCCTGTCCCTGTCCCAGGTTGACCACGTGGTCCTCGTCGGTGGTTCCACCCGTATGCCGGCCGTGTCTGACCTGGTGAAGGAGATGACCGGTAAGGACCCGAACAAGGGCGTGAACCCGGATGAGGTCGTTGCTGTGGGCGCTGCTCTGCAGGCAGGTGTTCTGCGCGGCGAGGTCAAGGACGTGCTGCTTCTCGACGTCACCCCCCTCTCCCTCGGTATCGAGACCAAGGGCGGCGTGATGACCAAGCTCATCGAGCGCAACACCACCATCCCAACCAAGAAGTCTGAGACCTTCACCACCGCTGATGACAACCAGCCGTCCGTGCAGATTCAGGTCTTCCAGGGTGAGCGTGAGATGGCCTCCGCCAACAAGCTGCTCGGCTCCTTCGAGCTCGGTGGCATTGCCCCGGCACCGCGCGGTGTTCCGCAGATTGAGGTCACCTTCGACATCGACGCCAACGGCATCGTCCACGTGACCGCCAAGGACAAGGCCACCGGCAAGGAAAACACCATCAAGATCCAGGATGGTTCCGGCCTCTCCCAGGAGGAGATCGACCGCATGGTCAAGGACGCCGAGGCTCACGCCGAGGAGGACAAGAAGCGCCGCGAGGAGCAGGAGACCCGCAACCAGGCGGAATCCACCTCCTACCAGACCCGCAAGTTCATGGATGAGAACTCCGACAAGCTGCCGGAGGATCTCAAGACCCGCGTGACCGAGGCTGCCGACGCCGTCGATGAGGCCCTCAAGGGTGATGACATCGAGGCCATCAAGTCGGCCGTCGAGAAGCTGGGCACCGAGTCCCAGGAGCTGGGCAAGGTCCTGTACGAGGCCCAGGCAGCTGAGGCAGGCGCAGAGGGTGCTGCTGGTGAGGCCGCTGGTGACCCGAACGTTGTCGACGCCGAGGTTGTCGACGAGGACGACGAGAACAAGGAGAAGTAAACGATGACCTCCCCTCAGGACCCGGGCAACCCGGCCAATACCGACCCTGAGGCAACCTCCGCCGACGCCGCGGAGGCTGCCGCCGCCGAGGCCGCTGCTGCCGACGGTGCCGTGGACGAGGCCGCTGAGGCTCAGGCCAACGCCGCTACTGCGGGCACTGCTGAGGCCGAGGCTGCTGTGAATGACGCCGCGAGCGATATTGCCGAGGAAGCAGCTGCCGGTGACGACGCGGCAGTGGAGGACTCCCTGGAGGCTCAGCTGGCTGAGCGCACCGAGGACCTCCAACGCCTCAACGCGGAGTACACCAACTACCGCCGCCGCACCGAGCGTGACCGTCAGGCCGTGATCGAGACTTCTAAGGCCAAGGTCCTGGCAGATTTCCTGCCTATCCTTGATGACCTGGAACTCGCACGCCAGCACGGCGACCTCAACGAGGGCCCGCTCAAGGCCATCGCGGACAAGCTCAACGGCGTGCTCACTAACAACCAGCTGGTTCCCTTCGGTGAGGAAGGCGATGTCTTCGACCCCGAGGTGCACGAGGCCGTCCAGGACCTCTCCACTGGTGATGAGCAGGCAGTGGGTACCGTGCTGCGCCGCGGCTACAAGGTAGGCGAGCGCGTTGTGCGCACCGCCATGGTGATTATTGCTGACCCAGCCGGCTCGGCTGAGAGTCCGGACAACCCGGATAGCGCAGAATAACAACAGATGGTGGCGTCAGGGTGTTGAGTCCTTGGCGCCACTCTTCTTTTAGATACAAGCTTTTGAGATTCTCCTGAAAGGAGGAGATGCCCAGTGAATGCTAAGCCAGAATGGGCAGACAAAGATTACTACGCGGATCTGGGGGTCTCCTCGTCCGCTACCGCCGACGAGATTAAGCACGCCTACCGCAAGCTCGCCCGCGCGAACCACCCCGACGCCAACCCGGATAACCCGGAGGCAGCGGAGAAGTTCAAGCAGGTGGCTGAAGCCTACGACGTGCTGTCAGATGCTTCCGAACGCAAGAACTACGATCAGTTCAAGGCCATGATGCGCAGCGGCGGCGGCGGCTTTGGACGGAGAGGAGGCGCCGGGTTTCCCGGCGGGTTTCGATCCACGCACATGGGTGGCCCGGGTGCGCAAGACTTCGACCTCTCCGACATCTTCGGAGGATCCCCTCGAGGATCGGCTCAAGGCGGCGGTTTTGGGGATATCTTCGGTGGCGTTTTCAACCGCGGCGGTAGTGCTGGCCACTCAGCTCGGCCGTCGCGGGGGGCCGACGTCGAAACGCACATAACCCTTTCCTTCCGCGAGGCCGCCAAGGGCACGACCATCCCGCTGCAGCTCAGCGGCGAGGCGCCGTGTACGACCTGCCACGGTTCGGGTTCGAAGACCGGTAAGTTGTCGACGTGCTCTACCTGTGACGGCACCGGCTTCACCTCGGAGCAGCGTGGCTCCTTTGGGTTGTCTGCTCCCTGTACCGACTGCGCTGGCACCGGTCAGCGCGCTGAGGACCCGTGTGCGGATTGCTCCGGCTCCGGTACGGTGCACCGCACGCGCTCAATCACGGTGCGCATCCCGGCCGGCGTGATTGATGGTCAGAAGGTGCGTCTGGCAGGCCAAGGCGAGGCCGGTCCTAACGGCACACCATCCGGCGACCTCTTCGTTGCCGTGACTGTCAAGCCGGACGAGGTCTTTACCCGTGAGGGCGATGACCTGCACGTCACCGTTCCGGTCTCCTTTGCCGAGCTGGCGTTGGGGGACACCATTACGGTTCCTACCCTCGATTCGCCGGTGCGCGTCAAGGTTCCTGCCGGCACCCCGGACGGCCGCACCTTGCGCGTGAAGGGCCGCGGTGTGCCCAAGCGTTCCGGCAAGGCCGGCGACCTCATGGTGGCCGTGCAAGTAGCCGTGCCCTCTACCTTGGACGCTGCCGCCTCCTCGGCGTTACGCACGTACGCGCAGGCGGAGAAGGACTCCGGCTTTGACCCGCGCAAGGGCTGGGCCGGAAACCCGGTCATGCGTTAGAAAGAGGTAAATGATGAACAAGGAAACACCAGGCAGAAGCGATACCGCAAAGCCGAAGGCCATGTACGTCATTTCCGTGGCGGCGGAGCTGTCCGGTATGCATGCGCAAACCCTGCGCACGTATGACCGGATGGGGCTGGTCTCCCCAGCCCGCACCTCGGGCGGCGGCCGCCGCTACTCTGAAAACGACATTGAACTGCTGCGTAAGATTCAGACCTTGTCGCAGGACGATGGCGTGAACCTGGCAGGCATCAAATCCATTATCGAGCTCACTGCCGAGCGTGACCGCCTTGCTGCTGAGCGTGATGAACTCCAGGCAGAGGTCGAACGGCTGCGCAGCCAGGCCCGTCCCTCGCGTGGCGAGCTCGTCCACGTGCCGCGCTCCACCTCCGTGGTGATGTGGAAACCGCGCCGCGGTCGCCACAACTAGGCGCCTTTACTCCCTCCTCGATGGAGGGGGTTCTACTGTTTTCGGCCTTTCTAGCCTCGTTCGGTCCTGCCCGGCCGCCCGCTTGAGCCCGGCCGACTGTTTGGGCCCGGCCTTCGTGCCTGCCGCGCTCCCAAGGGCCCTAGCTGACGAAGATCCTGCCCAAAATTGCTCTGGGGCCCAGATCTCCGTCAGTTAGGGCACCTTTTTCTAAACCAACTTCTTGGCAACTTCCCAATACCAAAAGCTTTCTTGAGGAAAAACGTGAGTTTGGCAAAATATATAGCTACACTCGCATTCAACGTTGTGTCGCCCATCACTGTCATGAGGCTTTGTGTGGGCGGCCGCCGTGATGGAAAAGAACCCACAAGAAAGGCACTACGCACATGACTTTGTATGCAAACCCCGGAACCGCTGATGCCATCGTCTCCTTCCGCGAGCGCTACGACAACTACATCGGCGGCGGGTGGGTCGCGCCCGTCGATGGCGAGTACATGGACAACATCACCCCGGTCACCGGCGAGGTCTTCTGCCAGGTAGCCCGCGGTAAGGAAGCGGACATTAACCTGGCAATCGACGCCGCCGAAAAAGCCTTCGAGACCTTCGGCAAGACCACCCCGGCAGAACGTGCACTGTTGCTGCACCGCATTGCGGACCGCATCGAGGAGAATCTAGAGAAGATTGCTGTCGCGGAGACCTGGGAGAACGGTAAAGCCGTGCGTGAGACCCTCGCCGCTGACATCCCGCTAGCTGTGGACCACTTCCGCTACTTTGCCGGCGCTATCCGTGCTCAGGAGGGTCGCCTTTCCCAAATTGATCAGGACACCGTGGCGTATCACTTTCACGAGCCACTGGGCGTGGTGGGCCAGATTATTCCGTGGAACTTCCCACTGCTCATGGCCGCATGGAAGATTGCCCCGGCCCTGGCTGCGGGCAACACTATCGTGATGAAGCCGGCCGAGCAGACTCCCGCATCCATCCTGCTGCTCATTGAGATTATCGAGGACCTCCTGCCCAAGGGCGTGCTCAACATCGTCAATGGTGTCGGTGAGGAAGCAGGTGCTGCATTGTCCGGCTCTGACCGCATTGCCAAGATTGCCTTTACTGGCTCCACCCCGGTAGGCAAGATCATCAACAAGACCGCTGCTGACAAGGTCATTCCGGTCACCCTGGAGCTGGGCGGAAAGTCACCGTCCATCTTCTTCGCTGACATCATGGACAAGGACGATGACTACCTAGAGAAGTGCGTCGAGGGCTTTGTCATGTTCGCCCTCAACCAGGGCGAGGTCTGCACCTGCCCGTCGCGTGCGCTTATCCATGAGGACATCGCGGACAAGTTCCTTGAGCTGGCCGTGGAGCGCGTAAAGAAGATCAAGATTGGGCATCCGCTCGACACTGAGACCATGATGGGTGCCCAGGCCTCGCAGGAACAGATGGACAAAATCACCGAGTACCTCGAAGTGGGCCCGAAGGAAGGTGCCGAAACTCTCGTCGGCGGCCACGTGAACAAGGTGGAAGGCCTGGAGAATGGCTACTACATCGAGCCCACCGTGTTCAAGGGCACCAACGATATGCGCATCTTCCGCGAGGAGATTTTTGGTCCGGTGCTTTCTGTCGCCACGTTCAAAGACTTCGAGGAAGCCATCCAGATTGCGAACGACACCAACTTCGGCCTCGGTGCCGGCGTGTGGTCGCGCCACCAGAACACCTGCTACCGCGCTGGCCGCGAGATTCAGGCCGGACGCGTGTGGATTAACCACTACCACGTGTACCCCGCTCACAGTGCCTTCGGCGGCTACAAGGAGTCTGGCATCGGCCGTGAGAATCACCTTATGATGCTGGGGCACTATCAGGAGACTAAGAACATGCTCGTGTCTTACTCAGAGGAGCACGCTGGCCTATTCTAGAGACTAGATATCGAAGAAGTGAGGAAGGTGATCGGCGGTGACTAAAACTGTGGCTCCTGTAGCTGTTACCGCCTCTCGGTGGGAGCATGGCTGGGACTTGGTGATCGATGAGGAAAACGCAACAAGTACCGCTCAACTTAAAAACGCCGAAGCGCAGGTACGCGACTATCTCGACACGATTGACCCAAGCGTAGACCATTCGGACGTTCCCGTCGTCGTTACGGTAGGACATTGTGGTCTTCAAGATGAGGGCGCTGAGCAATAGAGCCTAGACCTCGCAGAAATGCGGGGTCTTTCCAATAGGTGCCGTGGTCGCCCGGCAAGCCGTTCGCGCCGGGGAGGGGAGAGGCGCCAAAACTGGGGGAGGACGGGCTGGGCCCGTGGATGCCGCCGAGGGGGCCGGTGGTCAGAGCAATGGGATCCTCGGCATTGGTTGCACTCCACACTCGGCCGTGGAGCTGGTCCGCGCTGGTGGTGGAGGCACCAGGGCTGCCGACGAGCACGATGTCATCAGCAACCTTCGCCTCGTGCGCGGCCTTGCCCACGACGACCGAGCCATAAGAATAACCGACAAGCATGTGCTGTGCCTGGGGGAAGCGGGCGCGGAGCGCACGTTGAAAGCGAATGAGCTCGGCAGCACCGCGCTGGGCAGGCTCCTCGTGCGCGGCGCGGGATAAGGAGGAGGGTGCGGAGTAACCGAGCCACGCCACCGTGGGCCCACCGGTGGCGCGGGCAATGGAGCGAGCCCGCTCAAGCGAGGTTGGCCAGCCTGCGGTATTGGAGGAACCCACGCCGCCCACGAAGGTGTTGACCTGAGGCACCTGTGCGGGCTGAGTGGCGAGTCCAGAAGGGTCGATAAGAGCCACGAGCCGCCCGGGGCTGGTCTCCAGGATGGTCATGTCGGGGTTCGCGGCGGCCAGCGCGCGGACCTCGTCGCTGGCGACGCTGAGCTGCACCTGATGGAGCTCAGCCAAAGAAAGGTCGGCGAAGTCCTCCAGGCGAGTCGGGGGAGCGGACATTTCCGGAGTGCATAGGGCGTGGAGTTGGCGGGCGCAGGCCCAATCGAGGGCGTCGGCAAGCGCATCGAGCTGGCCCATGAGACTGCTGCGTGGATGGGCAAGAGGGGAGGTACTGAGGCGAGCTCGAAGGTTCTCAATCTTCTCCTGGAGGGGAGCATAGAGCGACACGATCTGGGCGGCCATACGCATCTGCTGAGCAGGGCTGAGAAGGCTATCCGTGGCGCGGCGAAGAGAGGAGCGGGCAGCATCGCCGGCGGCGCCGGAGATAGCTAGAGCTACCCAATGATGGTGGGACGCATCGATATAACGATCCAGCTCACGGGATGAACTGGCGAGCGCAGAGGAAGTCGCATAGAGAGCATAAGCGATACTCATCGGGCGCCACCCAAGCGAGCTGATAGCCCAGAATCGATATCGTGGGCCGCCACCACGAAACGCTCCAGGTCCTCTAATTGGGCCACGCGCGCGGTGTCACTGGAATGGCGGGAAGATTCCCACCGCGATTCTAAACGTGCAAGAGCCGCCGCGGTGCGGGGCGGGGCATCTAAAGCTGTAGGGCCGGGTGGCGGGCGGTGGTCGTAGAGAGAACGGATATGCGGAAGCGCTGCGGGGTCAATGTCGAGGTGGTTCATGCAGACCAGAGTGCGGCACGAACGCGGCAAGGTAAAGAGGCACAGACACTGAAGAACGAAATCTGTGGATAACTAGCCCGGGCTCGTCTACCGTGGGCCGCATGAAGGTAGCAGCAGTACAGTTGACCAGCACCGGAGACGTGGAGGAGAACCTCGCGGTAGCGCTCGAAAAGATTCGGGAGGCCGCCGAGAATGGCGCCACGCTCATCGTCTTGCCAGAGGCCACCACCCAAAGCTTTGACTCAGGCCGCCTCGACACCAATGCGGAGGGGCTCGAGGGCCGCGTGGCTACAGCAGTGCGCGAGCTAGCAGAAGAGCTCGAGGTCTATGTGGTGCTGGGCATGTTTGCCCCCGCCGATACCGTCGAGCGTGACGGCAAGACAATCAACCGCGTGGCCAATGTGGCGCTCATCGCCGGCCCAGGTGTGCTGGGCGGGTACGAAAAAATCCACACTTACGACGCGTTTAAATACAAAGAATCCGATACCGTGCGCCCCGGCGAGTCCCTCGTGGTCTTCGACGCCGGCGACATCACCGTCGGCGTGGCTACCTGTTACGACATCCGCTTCCCAGAGCAGTTTAAGGAGCTCGCCCGCCAAGGTGCGCAGCTCATCGTCGTGCCCACCAGCTGGGCCGATGGGCCGGGCAAGCTAGAGCAATGGCGCCTGCTGTCCGCTGCCCGCGCACTGGATTCCACCAGCTACATCCTCGCTGCCGGCCAGGCGCGCCCAGGCGGGGAAGCGAAGGCAGGGGAGGCCTCGGGGCCAACGGGGATTGGCCACTCAGTACTCGTGGCACCCGATGGCACCCGCGTGGCCGAAGCCGGATATGAATCGGAGATCCTCTACGGCGAGGTGGACGCGGACACCGTGACGAAGGTTAGGGAATCCCTCCCCGTCCTGGACGCCTAAGCGCTTAGGCCCATTGCGATTTCTTCCACGCAGCCCAGGCCTCCCAGTCATCACCCCAGCCGTCGAGCTTGGCGGCCGACGCCGTCCACTCACTGCCGCGCTGCCAGCCCTCCGTCACGATGGATGTAGGAGACACCCCGCCCTTGAGTAGCGCCGCCTGGGCTACCTCGACGCGATCCGCCGGGCCAATGAGCACGAAACGGCGATCCGTGCCGCGGGCAAGGACGGGCTCCATAGGTTCTTCCGCCAGGAGGGGCTCAAAGCCCTCCGCTGGCGCCGTTGCGCCCAGCAGCCAGGGATCGTGGGCATCGCGCACAATGTGCTGAATGTCGAGGGAAGGGACAAGGGCCATCAGGTTGGCCCGAAACTCCGTGTCATAGTGCTTGCCCGGCGTGGGAGCAACGACGACCACGCGCAGGCCGGCGGGGAGGTCGGGGAGGGCGTCGAGAAGCACTGCCCGCGCACCGGCCCACCCCGTGCCAAACGAGATGAGCGTCGTGGAGGAATCCAAAGTCACCGGCTCGCCAGCAGGCGCGCCCAGCGTCCACCAATCGCCCGGCTGCGCCATGGCCAACATCGACGAGGCCTCGCCCGCCAACGCCACGTGGAAAGTCAACTGACCCGAAGGATCCGCCGGGGCAGCCGGAGTCAGCAGGCGCCAGGTACCGGGCGTGAGCTGCGACGTCACCGGAACGTGCTGGCCCGCGCGGTACTCCAGCGGCACACCCGATTCCAGCCGCACCACGGCCGTGCGTCGATTCGGCTTTTCCACGGCCACGACCTGGGCGCTGTGGGCAGGGGGGATCCCGGAGGCGTCGTCAAGCTGTGCCGCCTCCTGCATCAGCGCGCAGATACGGGAAATCGTCCGCGCCGCCACCTCATGTTGATGCGGCGTGAGCCCCAGCACCCCCAGCCCATGAATGAGCGAGGCCTCAAACTGCGGATACACCTCCGGTGGGAACCCATGGCGGCGATGATCGCGGCCCATGAGGGCCATGCGCTTGGCGACGTCCCCCCGAACCTCCCCATCCTCTAAATTCTCCAGCACCCACGCCAAGGCCGGCGCCATCGAAGGGTGCGTGTCCTTCATGGAGAGAGCGAAGATCTGGCGAGCCTGTGCCACAGTGCTGAAAAAGTGGCTATGTACTGCGTCGCGATAGTCCTCAGCATGATTGCGCAGATGCTCACCCAGTTCCCTCATGCCCGCCCATCCTAGTCGCCGGGGGTAACCACCAATTACCCACGGGTTATATGCAGGGGGTGGCATAGCGGGCATCTGGTTGTAGTGTAATCTACGGTCCATTTCCCGGAAGAGGGTGACTCGTATCTCTATGACGCCGCGTTCAGCGGCATGGAAGGAAGTTTTCGCATGGAAGAATTCTCTGCGTATACGATCATGGTCGATGTCGGCTGGATCTCGTTGCTCATGGTCATCGGCAACGTTCTGCGCCACCAGGTCAAGTTCGTATTCCAGGATTTGCTCCTGCCCGCGCCCATTACTGCCGGCTTGCTCGGCTTGATCCTAGGCCCCAACGTCTTAGGCTGGATCGGCCTATCGGACAACCTGGGCAGCTACACCTCCCTGCTCATCGCCGTGGTGTTCGCCTCCATGGCGTATTCCATGGAGATGGGCGGCAACATGGGCAAAGGTGCCCGCAATATGTGGGGTTATTCCACCATGATGTTCACCGGCCAGTGGGGCCTGTTCATTGTGCTGGGTCTTCTGGTCTTTAAGCCGGCCTTCGACACCCCGGACTGGTTCGGCATGATGCTTCCGGCGGGCTTTATCGGTGGCTTTGGTACTGCCGCGGCCGTGGGCGGCGCACTCGAAGGCGTGGGCGCGGATGCAGCCTCCTCCTTGGGCTTTACTTCCGCCACCGTGGGTACGCTGGCTGCCATCGTCGGCGGCATCGTGGCCGGTAACTGGGGTATTCGCAAGGGCAAGGTGTCCCATGTTCCGAAGGAACTTCCGGAGGAGCTGCGCCGCGGCTACATCTCCCGCCTTGAAGATCGCCCGTCCCTGGGCCGTGCGACGACCAACCCGTCTGCCATTGAGCCCATCACCCTCCACGTCGGTTTCATTGCGCTGACCGTGATGACCGCCTACGGCATTACTCAGGGCATCGCCTCCCTCTGGGAGAACGTCTCCATCCCGCTGTTTGCCATGTCCATGGTCGTCGGCCTCCTCTTCCGCGCCATTATGAACATGATCGGTGCCAAGGACTACCTGGATAAGGACACCGTGAGCTCCGTATCCGGTGCAGCAACCGACTACCTCATTGCCTTCGGCGTGGCCGCCATCGTGCCGGCTGCCGTGGCCGCCTACTGGCAGGCACTCCTCCTGCTCTTCGTCCTCGGTACTGTCTACTGCATTTTCTTCCTCATGTGGTTCCCCGCCGAGTTCTTTGGCGAGCGGTGGATCGAGCGCGGCATCTTTGGCTGGGGCTGGGCTACCGCCACCGTGGCGACGGGTATTGCCATCCTCAAGATCGTCGACCCGAAACTCAAGTCCGGCACGCTGTCTGAGTACGGCATGGCCTACATCGGCTTCGGTCCCTTTGAGATTTCCTGGACCATCATCGCCCCGCTGGCTGTCATGTACGGCTTCACCGCAGGCTTTGGCTGGCTCTCCTTGGGTATTGCAGTGGTCATCTACCTCGTGTTCAAGTTCACCGGTATGATGCCGCCACGCGGCACCATCTTCAAAGACGGCATCGGGCACGTCGGCGCCTCTAAGTAGAAAAGTAGATTGCCCTTATCCCTCGGCCCCCAGGCTGCATGAACGAGCAGCCTGGGGGCTTTACTATGCGTCCACGGCCATCAGGATCAACAGCCATCAGAATCCGCGACAAGAGAACCCACCGCCACGCGTGCTCGCCCTGGAAAAAGGGGAACTGAGCAAATGGTCAAAATACTAAAATAGTTTGAGGAGAAATTACAGCAGGCGCTGCGGCTGGGTTAATTGAACTCACGCTATATAGCTGCTGTGAGATAGCAATTAAATACCCTTCTCGCATTGCTGTTTAAAGATTGCTCAGGCTAAAATCTGAGGGGCTGTTAATCTGCCTCTATCCTTCTCTTTCGCCTGCTGGGCACAATCTTTAGGAAAATACATGAAGCATCTTTATGGGGACTCGCCTCGCGAGGCCGTCCTCGAGTCGGCGATCCACGTGGCTGCGGCCCAGGGCGACGATGCCGTCACTGCGGAATCGGTGGCTAAATACGCGGATCTGAAACCCTCCGATGTCACTGCTGTATTTCCTAACCGTGAGGAGATTATCTCCGCTATCCCCGAGTATGTCTCCCAACGCAAGGTGAACTTCCTCAAGGACACCCTCGAGGCAGTCCCGAGCTACGCGGATTTGTTTGACAGGCTCACCACGTTTGTGGAGTCCTACTACGAGTATGCCGAGCGTGAACCGGAGCTTTTCCGCTACCTCTTTGAACAGAAGGCCCGCGTTCTCAATGATGAATGGCAGGCGTTGCTGAAGGGTGGCCCCTCCAACAATTTGGCATTGGATCTTGTTCACCAAAACATGGCTCTCATCGTGGACCATGCTGGGCTTGAGGTAGGCCCGGATGTGTGCCCGGAGACCCTGGCAAAACTCAGCGTGGCCAGCTGGGCCACCGTTCACGGCATGGCGCACTTGAGTGTTCTTGGCGTCTTGCGTCACCAGCACCCGGTGGTACGCCGCTTTAATCTTCGCGAGGTGTGCAAGGCGCTCATCGGAACGCTTTTCCATTCCGCTGAGACCTGTGAGCTTCTCGACGTCAGCGATAGCATGTCTGTCTTCCGCGAGCGTATTTCCGCCTACGACCCAGGCCGCGAAACGCTACCGGATATTTCCGCTATTGAGGACCTCACGGCACTGCCTACGGAGCGGGCCAGCGCCGCCATTATGGAGCGCGCCATTCAGCTTGCCGGCCGGCAGGGCATGAAGGCGGTGACCATTGAGAACGTCGCTGAATACTTTGGTGTGTCTGACGTTTTTGTGGCATCCCTCGTGGACAATGATTTTGTGCTGCGTGAGCGCGTCGAGCATGAAACTGACCAAGAACTTGAGGACATGATCCTCTACCTCCTGGACAAGCTGCCGGCGGATGCCAGTGCCAAGGACAAACTCTTGTGCAGTGCCGTGGCCTACTTCCACTACGCCATGACCGCTCCGGACCGCTACGGTGCCTGCATCGCAGCTGCGTCTGGCTCCGTGGTTCCGCTGAGTGAGGACGGCGAGGTAGACCAAACTCAGATGGGCGTGTCCTTCGCGCAGCTCATGCGCTTTAACCGTGAAGCACTGCGGGAAGCCGGCCTCGAGCCCAAGGACCGCCTGGTTTACATCAAGAACTTCACCCTGTGGGCCGGCGCCGACGGTATGTGCCACCTGGCCTCCGTAGGCGAGTTCCGCTCCATTGACCTCGAACAGAAGTGGTCGATCTACTACGCCGTTATCGGCATCGTCTTCGCCACCTTCGAGCACAGCCTCCGCGCCTAACACTCCCTCCACGTAGCGCGCCCACACCGCGCGCGCTACCTACGCACCGCATCCCGCCCTCCTGCACGCGCACCGAGGGCGCTTCGTGCTTTCTGTATTCGGGGCAAGCCTGCAAACCCTCCCACAAAGTTGAGCGAACCTGTATCAACCTGCCCGGATAGAAAATCTCCACAAAAGTTTGACTTGAGTGGAACAGACTCAAGTTCTTTGGCGTTATAGTCGGTGAAGCCACCTTCCCCGCACAGGGCACAACCACAATCACCTTGGCGCGAGGGAGGGCAATAAACACAAGGAGATAAACACATGAATTCTTTTAACCCCACCACCAAGACGCAGGAAGCCCTGCAGCAGGCGCTGAAAGTCGCCTCCGCTAACGGCAACCCGGACATTCGCCCGGCACACCTTTTAGCAGCCATCCTCGAGCAAAAGGACGGCATTGCCGCCCCGGTCCTTAAGGCCACCGGCGTGGACCCGGACACGGTTCTTAAGGAGGCGCGCGAGCTTATTGATGCCCTGCCCAAGGCAGAGGGCGCCAACATGGCGAACCCGAACTTTAACCGCGACGCCCTCAACGTTCTTACCCGTGCCCAGGAGCTGGCCGGGGAGCTCGGTGATGAATACGTGTCCACCGAGGTGCTGCTGGCTGCCATCGCGGGTTCCAAATCAGACGCGGCTGAGCTGTTGACCTCCCGTGGCGCAACCTATGACGCGCTTAAAGGCGCTTTCCCGTCCGTGCGCGGTGCCGCCAAGGTGACCTCGGAGAACCCGGAGGATCAGTTTCAGGCACTAGAAAAGTACGCCACGGACCTTACTGCCCGTGCCCGCGAAGGAAAGATTGATCCGGTTATCGGCCGTGACCAGGAAATCCGCCGCGTGGTGCAGGTTCTGAGCCGCCGTACCAAGAACAACCCGGTGCTCATTGGTGAGCCTGGCGTCGGTAAAACCGCTATCGTCGAAGGCCTCGCCCGCCGTATCGTGGCCGGTGACGTCCCCGAGTCGCTCAAGGGCAAGACTCTCATCAGCCTAGACCTTGGCTCCATGGTTGCTGGTGCGAAGTACCGCGGTGAATTTGAGGAGCGCCTCAAGGCCGTGCTCGATGAGATTAAGGCCTCCGAGGGCCAGATCATCACCTTTATCGATGAGCTGCACACCATCGTCGGCGCTGGTGCTACCGGTGACGGCTCGATGGACGCCGGTAACATGATTAAGCCCATGCTGGCCCGCGGCGAGCTACGCCTGGTCGGTGCCACGACCCTGGACGAGTACCGCAAGTACATCGAAAAGGACGCCGCCCTCGAGCGCCGCTTCCAGCAGGTCTACGCCGCCGAGCCTTCCGTCGAAGACACCATCGGCATTCTGCGTGGACTCAAGGAACGCTACGAGGTACACCACGGCGTGCGCATCATGGACTCCGCCTTGGTGTCCGCCGCGGAGCTGTCTAACCGCTACATCACCAACCGCTTCCTGCCGGACAAGGCCATCGACTTGGTCGATGAGGCCGGCTCCCGCCTGCGCATGGAGATTGACTCCTCCCCGCAGGAAATTGACGAGCTGGAGCGCATTGTCCGCCGCATGGAGATCGAAGAACTCGCTCTCAAGAAGGAATCCGACGCCGCCTCCCAGGACCGCCTAGTGACCCTCCAGCAGGAGCTGGCGGACCAGCGCGAGAAGCTCGGTGAGCTCAAGGCCCGCTGGGCTAATGAGAAGAAGGCCATCGATGATGTCCAAAACATCAAGGAAGAGCTCGATGACCTGCGCCGCCAGGCGGAAATCGCTGAGCGCGATGGTGACCTAGCACTGGCTTCTGAGATCAACTACGGCAAGATCCCGCCGCTGGAAAAGGAGCTCGCAGCCGCCGAGGAGAAGGCCACGCAGCAGCGCAACACCATGCTCAGTGAGGAGGTCACCCCTGACACTATTGCAGAGGTTGTCTCCGCGTGGACCGGTATTCCTGCCGGCAAAATGCTGCAGGGAGAAACCGAGAAGCTGCTCAACATGGAATCTGTTCTGGGCAAGCGCGTTGTTGGCCAGAAGGAAGCCGTCACCGCGGTCTCGGATGCGGTGCGCCGCTCCCGCGCGGGAGTGGCTGACCCGAACCGCCCGACCGGATCCTTCCTCTTCCTCGGACCCACCGGCGTGGGTAAGACGGAGCTGGCCAAGGCAGTGGCGGACTTCCTCTTCGATGATGAATCCGCCATGGTCCGCATCGATATGTCCGAGTACGGCGAGAAGCACTCCGTCTCCCGCCTCGTCGGTGCTCCTCCGGGATACGTTGGTCACGAGGCCGGCGGTCAGCTCACCGAAGCTGTGCGTCGCCGCCCGTACACGCTGGTGCTTTTCGACGAAGTCGAGAAGGCCCACCCCGATGTCTTCGACGT
The DNA here is from genome assembly GCF_016889985.1 of Corynebacterium sp. FDAARGOS 1242. Classification (NCBI taxonomy): domain Bacteria; kingdom Bacillati; phylum Actinomycetota; class Actinomycetes; order Mycobacteriales; family Corynebacteriaceae; genus Corynebacterium; species Corynebacterium sp. FDAARGOS 1242. Next base: position 2,701,177 of record NZ_CP069568.1, read on the forward strand.
CCTCTTGCAGGTTCTCGACGAAGGCCGCTTGACGGATGGCCAGGGCCGCACGGTGGACTTCCGCAATACGGTCATCATCCTGACCTCCAACTTGGGCGCCGGCGGCACCCGTGAGGAAACTATGGCTGCGGTGAAGAAGGCCTTCAAGCCCGAATTTATCAACCGCCTTGATGACGTGGTCATGTTCGAGCCCCTCTCCGAGGAACTCCTGCGTGGCATCGTTGACATCCAGCTGCGCGGCCTGGCTGAGCGCCTCGCCTCCCGCCGCCTGACCCTGCAGGTCTCGGACTCCGCCAAGTCCTGGCTCGCGGACCGTGGCTATGACCCGGCCTATGGTGCCCGCCCACTGCGCCGCACCATTCAGCAGGCCATCGGTGACCAGCTGGCCAAGAAACTGCTGGCCGGTGACATCGTCGATGGCGATACCGTCCATGTCGACGTAGCCGATGGCGGCGAACGCCTCGACCTCACCGCCCGTAGCTAAGCCGAGTCTTCTCCGCACGGCGCGCGCCAACCCGCTCATGCCCCTATCATCGGGGGCATGAGCATTTTGGTCTCCCCGCACGAGCTTCGTGACAAGATTTACCACGGCGACAAGACAACTATCCTTGCCTCCCTTTGGGCTCCTGGCGAAGGTGAGTCCTTCAACCAGTTTTCCTCCCTCCATGTGCCGACCGCCCAGTATGCGGACGCTGCCTCTGCCTTCGTGGGCCTGCCAGGCTCCAAGGTGGGCCGCAACCCACTGCCGCTCCCGGAGAAGGTCCAGGAGTGGGTTGACCACTGGGGTCTGCGTCAGGGCTACGAGGTCGTCGTCTACGACGAGGGCCGTGGCCTCTTCGCCGGCCGCGCCTGGTGGACGCTGCGCTGGGCGGGCGTACACAACGTCCGCATTCTCGACGGCGGCCTGTCCAATTGGCGTGCTCAGGGCATGCCCACCCTCACCGGTCCGGGCAACTTGGGCATGACCTCAGACATCACCGTCCAGCCAGGTTCCATGCCCACGGTCACGATCGATGAGGTCAAGGAACATACGGGGCTGCTTCTCGACGCCCGCACGCGCAACCGCTTCGCCGGCCGCCGCGAGAACCTTGACCTTAAGGCTGGCCACATCCCGGGCGCGGTTAACCTGCCGGAGCGCCTCTTCCACACCGACGATGTGACCGTGTGGCGCTCTAAGGAAGAAATCCTCGACATCTTGGGTGAACATGGCGTCACCAAGGAAAACACCGATGGCGCCATTATCTACTCCGGCTCCGGTAACCACTCCTCCCTGGCCATCGCCTTCTTTGAGTACGTGGGCTTTACGGGCCTGCGACACTTCGTGGGTGGTTGGTCCCAGTGGTCCGCGAACCCGAAGAACCCCATCGAGCGCGGCGACCGCGACCACGTCTAAGCGCCCCGTCCTCGTCCCGAGCGATTAAGCTCAGTCAGTAATGCCTTTCGTACTCTTACTCCTCGCCGTCGCCGCGCTCCTCGCGGGCTTGCTCCTGCTCTGGTGGGACCAGCGCCAGCACGCCGACACTCCGGCCGCTGACGCCGTGCCTTCCGCCGACGAACAGCTGCCTGAGCAGCCCACCTCCGAGCCCGTCGCCACCGAATCGGACGTTGCCAACAACGCAGCAACCGAGCCTGCACCGGCAGCCGAGTCTGCGCCGCAGCCCGAACCGGCACCTGAGCCCGAGTACGAACCCGCTCCCGAGCCGGAACCCACGCCAGAGCCATTGCCGGAAGCAATGTCGGAACCAAGGCAGAGAACAGAACCAACTCCGGAGCCAACCTCGGAGCCAGAAACTGCCGCAGATACCATCTCCGCGGAACCGGCCCCGGCACCCCGCTTTGCGGAGCGCGCCGAACGCGCCAAGCAGCTAGTGCCTGGCAGCACTCGCCGCGAGCGGAAAGCTTTTGGCCAACAGCGCGGCTGGGAGTACGCCAAGCATGATTCCTACCTCGCGGATGAGTGGAACCGCGGTGCTGCTGCCCGCGGCCAAGAACCGAAGGACATCATCGCTGGAACGGTTCGCGGCCATGAAACGCTGCTCTTCGATATGGGCGCTATCCCCATCATGGCCATGCGCACCGGCGCAGCCTCTGACATCGTGATTGATTTCCGCCGCGTAGGGGAGACCGTAGATAACCCCTCTGAGGATTTAGTCCACGTCTGCACGGAGGAAGGCTTTGATGTCTTCGCCTCTGAAGCCGGCGTGGGCCAGCGCCTCATCGATGACCGAGTTACCCGCGCCTTGCGCGCACTGCCCGCTGTAGTCACCGCAGTATGGATGGAAGGCGAATGGGTGCTTGCCCAAACCACCAAGCAGGCTCGTAGCACCGAGTGGGAAGAGATGCTGGAGCCGCTCGCTGTGTTGGCTGATACCGCACGCGTCCTTCCGCCGCGCTCCGAGGCTACCCAGGTGCTGCGCGTCGACGAGCTCGACCCGAGCCGCGATATTCCCGCACCCCCGCAGCCGGAGCCCACTGGCCCCACGGCCGTCCCTGACCGTGATGCCTCTGTCGGTGCTCCCAATATCCAGCGACCAACTGAACCTGTGGTCATGCCGAGCCGCACAACAAGCGAGGCACATGGCCCCATCGACCACACGAGCTTGGGCGCGGATGAGGTGGACGCCATCGCTGATGGCCGCGAACACCCGACTCACGAGCAGAACCAAGCCCGCCTGCCGCGCCGCTTCGATGGTGGCTCATCTATTTTCGACTAGTCAGCGCCATGAGTAGTTCGCTGCGAGCACTGCAGCCCGTGTAATGGTCTGCTACTTGGAAGAGGGTAGACTACAGGGCGGATTTTTAAAGGCTAGAGACAGCCACACACCGAAGGAGCGCGCGATGAGCCTGGATCAGCAGAAGAAGCAACGCCTAGCAGAACTGGTAAAGGAGCTGGCCGTCGTCCACGGTAAGGTCACGCTGTCCTCCGGCAAGGAGGCTGACTACTACGTTGACCTGCGCCGAGCTACCTTGCAGCATGAGGCATCCCGCCTCATCGGCTCCCTGCTGCGTGAGCTCACTGCCGACTGGGACTTTGCCGCTGCCGGAGGACTGACCATGGGCGCCGACCCTGTCGCGCTGTCCATCATGCATGCTGATGGCCGCGACATTGACGCTTTCGTCGTGCGCAAGGAAGCCAAGAAGCACGGCATGCAGCGTCAGATTGAGGGCTTCAACGTTGAGGGCCAGAAGGTGCTCGTTGTAGAGGACACCACCACAACCGGTAACTCCCCGCTGACCGCCGTCAAGGCTCTGCGTAATGCAGGCGCTGAGGTCGTTGGTGTGGCCACCGTTGTGGACCGTGATACCGACGCCGGTGCAGCCATCGCCGCCGAAGGCTTGGAGTACCGCTACCTGCTGGGCCTTGAGGACCTCGACCTTGCCTAATCCCGGCGACACCGCTCACCACAAAGAAACCACCGACGCCAAAGGCCCCACCGAGTGGAACGAAGGCCGCCACGGCGTCGGCCCCTGGGAAGGGCCGCTGCCCGAAGGGCCAGAAGCGGATAAATACGACCCAGAGCTGCTGGTTGAAGGCGACCGCCGCAACGTCGTGGACGCCTACCGTTACTGGTCGCGCGAGGCCATCCGTGCGGACATCGATACCCGCCGCCATGCCCTCCACATCGCCATCGAGAACTTCGAGAACGACGCCAATATCGGCACGGTCGTGCGCACAGCCAACGCCTTTGCTGTCGATACCGTCCACATCGTAGGCCGCCGCCGCTGGAACCGCCGCGGCGCCATGGTGACCGATAGGTACCAACACCTCATGCACCATGCGGACGTTAGTGAACTAATGACTTGGGCCGCCGAGCAGGAGCTCACCGTCGTCGCCATCGACAACACCCCCGGGTGTGTGCCCCTCGAAACCGCAGAATTGCCTGAGCGCTGCCTTCTCCTCTTTGGTCAAGAAGGCCCCGGTGTAAGCCAAGAGGCCCAAGACGCAGCGCTTATGACATGTTCCATCGCCCAATTCGGCTCCACGCGCAGCATCAATGCGGGCGTGGCCGCAGGTATTGCCATGCATGCGTGGATTCGACAGCACGCCGACTTGTCAAAAGCATGGTGAGACCCCTCCCACTATGTTTACATGTGAGGTAACGAATTCACATCACAGAATGATGGGTTAGACGTGAAAGAAAAATGGGCACACCGTGCTGACCTCGCGGAGACAGCCATCAACGAGCGCCATGCGAGCGCTGTGTGGGGCTTGCCGCGTACCAACCTTGCAGTGGTGAGCTGGCCGCCCACCACCAAGGAATCACTCTTTGTCCATTGGCACTACTGGTGGCAGGCCCACTACCTGGATTGCCAGGTTGATGCCGCACTGCGCAAGAACACCAAGGTGCGCCGGACGCTTATTGCCAACACCATGCGTGGCATCCACGTGCGCAACCTGCGCGCGCTGACCAAGAACCGTTACTACGACGACAAAGCTTGGATGGCCCTCGCCATGGCCCGCGCCGGGGAGCTGAAGAAGTTGCGCCCGTACAAGAAACTCAGCGTCCTGCAGGGCAACATTCGCGCCGGTATCGACTCCCAGGTGGGAGTGCTGCCGTGGCGCGAAGGCGAGACCTTCCTCAACGTGCCGTCCAACGGCCCCGGGGCCATCATGCTTGCCCGCATGGGGCGTCTAGACGAAGCCCGCCATATCGTGGACTGGATCTACGATCACCTCATCGACGATGACGGATTCGTTATGGACGGCATCCGCATGCGCATGGACGGCCGCGAAGTTGTTCGCGCCATCCACCCCTACTGCCAAGGCGTTGTCCTCGGTGCTTGCCTGGAGATTGTCCTTGCCCTCCGCAAGAAGTCAGGACTGACCTCCTTGGAAACCATCGACACCATCTACGAGGCTGACTTGGCCAAAGACATGATGGATTACACCACCCGCATTCGCAGTCTTGTCCAAGCTGTGGCCACGGGCATGGCTACCCATACGGGTGTCATCGACTGGAAAACCGGTGACGGCGATGGCGGGCTGTTCAAGGGCATTCTCGTGCGCTACCTCGCAGATGTAGCCGTACGCCTTCCTGGCGATTCACCTGCCAATCGCGCCACGAAGAAACTGGCGGCACGCCTCGTCATTAGCTCTGCTGAGTCCGTGTGGGAGCACCGCCTCGAGGTCGACGGCCTTCCCATTTTTGGCTCCGACTGGACTGCGGACGCGAAGCTGCCCCACAACTACGGATTCGGCCCGTCGAGTCTGGGCCAGAAGGTTGGCATCATCCGCGTGGCCGAGCGCGATTTGTCCGTTCAGTTGTCCGGGTGGATGCTGCTGGAGGCCTGCGCCCGAATTTGGAAGCACAAGGAAGAATCCAAAAAGGTACAAAACTCCTAGTAGACCTGTATCACTGCGAACTGGGATCACCCCCTTAAGTGAGATCACACCGTATCGCACGGCGAAAACCAACATCGATAGGCATACTTGGGTGTTGGAACGTGTTGTTTCGCCGAACAGCGAGGTAGCACGGCTTACTGCACAGCAACTCCAAAGGATGGATCTTTATGCCAATCGCAACCCCTGAGGTCTATAACCAGATGCTCGATACCGCCAAGAAGGGCGGCTTCGCATTCCCGGCCATCAACTGCACCTCCTCCGAAACCATCAACGCAGCACTCCGCGGCTTCGCTGAGGCTGAGTCCGACGGCATCATCCAGTTCTCCACCGGCGGTGCCGAGTTCGGTTCCGGCCTGTCCGTCAAGAACAAGGTTGCCGGTGCAAAGGCACTCGCTGCCTTCGCGCACGAAGCAGCACAGCACTACGGCATCAACGTTGCGCTGCACACCGACCACTGCCAGAAGGAAGTTCTGGATGAGTACGTGCGCCCGCTCATCGCCCTCTCCCAGGAGCGCGTAGACCGCGGCGAGCTGCCGTTGTTCCAGTCCCACATGTGGGATGGCTCCGCTATCCCGATCGATGAGAACCTGGAAATCGCTCAGGAGCTGCTGGAGAAGGCAAAGAACGCCAACATCATTCTCGAGGTTGAGATTGGCGTTGTCGGTGGCGAAGAGGACGGCGTTCAGGCTAAGGCTGGCGCTAACCTCTACACCTCCCCGGAGGACTTCGAGAAGACCATCGATGCCCTCGGCACCGGTGAGAAGGGCCGCTACCTGCTGGCCGCTACCTTCGGCAACGTCCATGGCGTGTACAAGCCGGGCAACGTGAAGCTGCGTCCGGAGGTTCTGGATGAGGGCCAGAAGGTTGCCACCAAGAAGCTTGGCCTTGAGGACGGCGCCCAGCCGTTCGACTTTGTCTTCCACGGTGGCTCCGGCTCCGAGAAGGAGAAGATCGAGGAGGCTCTGCGTTACGGCGTTATCAAGATGAACGTTGACACCGACACCCAGTACGCCTTCACCAACCCGGTCGCTCGCCACATGTTCGCCAACTACGATGGCGTCTTCAAGATTGACGGCGAGGTTGGTAACAAGAAGGTCTACGACCCGCGTTCCTACATGAAGAAGGCAGAGCAGGCTATGGCTGACCGCGTGGTTGAGGCCTGCCAGGACCTGCACTCTGTGGGCAAGACCGTTTCTAAGTAACGGTTCTAAGTCGCGCTGTTGCTTGGCGACGTCCCCCCTGGTACAGAGCTCCAAGCAAGCGCACGATCTGAGCACGATAGCTCCCGAATCCACCCGGTTCGGAAGGCTATCGTGCTCATTTTTTGCATCTAGCCCCGGCCGCCCCAGTCAACGCCGACAGCTGAACGCGTAAGATACGGAAACCATGGGAGCGCAAGAGCCATCGTCGAGTACCGTCACGCGCGTTCGCAGGACTACCCGCGAGCAGCTGCGGCTAGTAGATAGGTCTTTAAAGTCACGCTTTACGCGCGTGCGCAACCGGCTGGTCTACATGATCCAGTGCACCCTTGGCGCTGGCCTCGCGTTCTATGTCGCACACGATTTCTTCGGCCACGAGCAGCCCTTCTTCGCCCCGATGGCCGTCATCATCATTCTGGGCCTATCGGGCAGCGACCGCATTAAACGTGCAGTCGACATGGCTATCGGCGGTGTCATCGGCGTTCTGGTGGGCACGTTGCTCGTAGATGCACTTGGCACTGGACCCATTCACATGACCATCATTATTGGTCTGGCGTTGATTATCGGTTCCCTCGTCACCGGCTCGCAGTTGGTGTCCAATCAGATTGTCATCGCCGCCATCCTCATCGCCACGATTTTGCCCCCGACGGAGATGGGCGGAGTCTCCCGCGCGATTGACGCCATTATCGGTGCGGTCATTGGCCTGTCCATGATCATGCTCATCCCCAATTCGCCTCTGCGAGCAGGCCGAACCGAGGTTTCCAAGGTTTTAGGAATCACGTCATCGGTGCTCGTCGATGTCTCGAAAGGCCTAGAGGATAACGACCCCGACCGCATCCAAGAAGCACGTGATGCTGTGCGCGGCACTCAGGATGACATCAACAACATGCTGAACGCCACGAAAGGTGGTGCGGAGACCGCACGCCTATCACCGTTTCTGTGGGGCTCGCAGCGCAACGTCCGCTCCTTGGAGCGTATTCTCACCCCCGTCGATAACGTTGTCCGCGGCACCCGTGTGCTGTCCCGCCGTGCGCTCGTCCTGGCTGAAGATGATGATGAAGCAACCCCGGAGCAGATCGAGCTTATCGACGACATCTCGGACATCATGATGGAACTCTCGGAGCTCTATAGCCACCAATCCGCACGGGAACGCCGCGTGGATGAAGCCCACGCCATCCCCGACATCGTTCACCGCCTGCGCCTGCTAGCGGCACGCTGCTCTGTTGGCATGGCGGGGGATAAGCCGGTTCTCTCCGCTTATGCGTTGCTGGCACAAACGCGCTCCATCATCGTGGACCTGCTCATGATTTGTGGCATGTCTCGCGAGTCCGCGGTAGCGCAGCTAGTGCCCACGTCCAAGCACCCGGCCTACCCGCCGGAGGTGCTGGAGGACGAAGATTAAGGATGACTAGGGCCGCAACTTTAGCAGTGCGAATTCGGAAATCATTCGGACTACTTGTTTGGTGAAGGCAAATCAGATGTGACTTTGGCAGCCAACAGAGAACTACTCTGAAAGTACCGGGGTCTCTTCACAAATGATGCGCGATGATGTCGTCCTTTGTGACAGGACGCTTGTATTTCTTGGCTAGCTTCGTAGAGAGTGCGGAAATATCGAAAGAATCTTGGCTCCAGCCGAAGTCAAAAGGGTGAGCTTCGGCAAGTGAATCGCTCATGGCATTCCGCAGCAAGACCTCAGTGTGATGAATGACTTCAGACAATGCAGCTGCGATTTGTGCGTTGAGTTCATATAGCTTCCATGCTTCCTCCGGTGTGCCACATTCTTCGAGGTATGGAGCGAATCTGGCCTCGGATACCCAAGAAACTTTTCTTGTTAGTGGCATGGGTTTGTTCTTTCGGGAGTCGAGAATGGTAGAGTTTTCCGCATACCGCCTAGGCGCATTGCACAATGCGCATGCGGTGAGGATCCGGTTCCGAGCCTAGTACCGAAAGGTAATGCTGGTCGGATCCTCATTTCGTTTTACCCTCAAACTCGGGCTCGAGAATTGAGCTTAAACGACATTTCGTGCTGGCTCCCAAATTAGTGGCCCCAGTACTGAGCCAGATTGATCGGATTATTTAGCAGGACAATTAAGGCCGCACTATCTGCAGGTCGCGCAGGTGACGGTAGAACGTCACGCGTTTGACTGGGCGCGGTGCGCGGACGCCATCGACGCTGACGCTCAGCTCTGGCCCTCCTGCCTGCACGGCTCTTCCCTGCACCACGCTATCGGGGTCGAGTTGCCCCGGCTTCTCTTGCTTGCGGAGCCGAGCTAATAGTCCCCGCCGTGGCTCAGTTTTCGGTGCAAAGTTCGATACCGCCTTAGCTGCCACGATGCCCGGCGCATCGGTCATTGGCACGAGGCGAGCGCCAAAGACGTGCTTGTCGCGGTCTGCGCGCAGAAGCACTGCGTCATCGACGATAATCTCGCCCGTAATTTCCTCATATGACCATTCCGCAATTGTGGCTGAGCCCGCAACGGCCAGACCCGCATCATTGCGAATGAGCGGTACAGGTTTCACCGGCGCACTCAACGCAAATGAGAGAGCGTCTTCTGTGGAGGTTGGTAGTCCCCAATTCATCGCTGCCGTGGATGTCTCCTCCGTTGGCACGAAGCCCACCTCAGCCCACAGATAGTCCGCACGCATCATCCGGGTAAGCACGGCGCTCAGCGCCGCATCGCTTCCAATGACGACTACGCGCAACGGCTCGCGCAAGAATCGTGCTTGCGGCGCTGCGCCCGGTCGTCCTAAATGGTCCACGTCTGGCTGTGCAGCGATCTCATCGAGCGTTGGAGTCGGGTCCTCCGGCAGAATCTCCTTTGCTAGTGCATCAAGCTCTTTGAGCTCGGCGCGTGTCGGGATCTTGCTCATGGGCAGTCGCCGCACCTTAAGCCCTTGCTCTTCAGCGTGGGCAATGGGAGCGGAAGCGGTGACTGCGAACTGGCCGCCGCAGTCTAAAAGCGCACAGAACATACAAGGATCATAGAAGCCCCATCTGCAAACCTGTAATGACAGGCAGTTCACCAACCGAGAAACGGGGAGCCTTGCCCAATGCTGTAGTGCGCATCACAAGGGCTGGGTAGTCTGGCAGTCAAACCCCACAAGGTTTCCTACATCGAAGAGTTCCAGCAGAGTCCTATCTACCCCTTGGAGGTTTCTCACTGTGTCTGCTCGCATGACTACTCTCGCACTCCTCTCCGCTACGGGCCTGGCGCTGAGCGCCTGTACTTTTGGCGGAGGCTCTGGTGACAAAGCCGAAGAACCCGCTTTCACCACAGCGGCGGCAATGACCCTGGCAGAGTCGAGCTCGGAAGCACCCACGACCTCGAGTACCGCATCCTCCAGCAGCTCGGCTTCATCCACCACGAGCACCAAGTGTGGGGAAGGCACGAAGCTGGAAGACACCGAACTCGGCAAGGTGTTGGAGAACAAGGAAGCTTACGTGAAGGGCTCCACCGAGAAATTCGAGGACCTCACCGTCGGTGAAGACGAGTATGACCCGTGCAAGTTCCTCAGCTACGTGGTGCTGGAGGGCAAGTTCGGTGGAGAATCCGTTAAAGTCCCTGCTTTCTTCGTCAATGGCAAAATCTATAGCGAGGATGCTCTTTACATCACATCCTCCTCGTTCGAGGTCAGCGAGGATGGCGAGGGCTACACCTATGAGTCCGAGACCGACGGTGACATTGTTGGTGTTGAAGGCAAAGTTTATAAGCGCCCAGGCACCGAAGCACCTATGATGGATGACTCTTTTGACGGTGTGAACTCTGACATCTTCTACCTTGACGTGAAGTCTGAACCCACCGAATCTGCGGACTTGGCTAAGGATGAAGAAGACCTCCGCGGCGAAGAGCTCTTCACTATCGCTGCCGATGGCTGGAACATGGTCTGCGGAATCGCTGAGGAGAATAACGCTATCGACTGTGCACATGGCGATGGCGGGGGTTGGGGCATTAAGGGCGGTAAGAGCCCAATGCCAGAAGGCATGGAGTTTAACTTAGTGACCTTCCTGCCACTGGAGAACAGTACCGAGTTCAGCCAGTATGACGACGATATCCCAACTGACGGCAAGAAAATTGAAGGCAACGGGCTCTACCGAATCGGCATCGGTGACATCGAAGCCCAAATTGCCGTTGTCGATGACAGCATCATCGTCAGCACCCCAGACAAGTCGAGGCTGATGTTCACCAACGACACCATCTACTTCGATAACGAGGAATCGGGCGGTGGCGACGCGAACACCGAAAGCGTCTAGTCGGCCTCACGCTTAATTCGCCGTGGACGGTGCCGCGTGCCGCCAGCGCTCTAATTCTTGATGACCTTGTCACAAACCCACCACTGCTCCAGCAAGGCGGGTAAAGTAGGTGCGTATTTGACTTCAATAACTAGGAAGTGACACCAAAAATGGCAGCGATCGTCATCGTCGGCGCCCAGTGGGGCGACGAAGGCAAGGGCAAGGCTACCGACATCCTCGGCGGCAAGGTCGATTACGTAGTTAAGCCCAACGGCGGTAACAATGCCGGCCACACCGTCGTGGTCGGCGGCGAGAAGTACGAGCTCAAGCTCCTTCCCGCAGGCATTCTTTCTGAAAACGCCACCCCGGTCCTGGGCAACGGTGTGGTGATTAACCTTGAGGCCCTCTTCGACGAGATCGATGGCCTCGAAGCCCGTGGCGCTAATGCGTCGCGTCTGAAGATTTCCGCCAACGCCCACCTCGTGGCGCCCTACCACCAGACGCTCGACCGCGTGCAGGAGCGCTTCCTCGGCAAGCGCGCCATCGGCACCACCGGCCGCGGCATCGGCCCCGCCTATGCCGACAAGGTTGCCCGCATCAGTATCCGTGTGCAGGACATCTTCGATGAATCCATCCTGCGCCAGAAGGTTGAGTCTGCTCTCGACATCAAGAACCAGATGCTGGTGAAGATGTACAACCGTAAGGCTATCGACCCAGATCAGATCGTGGAGTACTTCTTGAGCTACCGCGAGCGTCTACGCCCGATGGTTGTCGAGGCCGAGCTGGAGCTCAATAAGGCCCTCGACGCTGGCAAGCACGTCCTCATGGAGGGCGGCCAGGCCACCATGCTGGACGTGGACCACGGCACCTACCCGTTCGTGACCTCCTCCAACCCATCGGCCGGCGGTGCCTCGGTGGGCTCCGGCATTGGTCCTACGCGCATTAAGACTTCCCTGGGCATCATCAAGGCCTACACCACCCGTGTGGGCGCTGGTCCTTTCCCCACTGAGCTTTTTGACAAGTGGGGCGAGTACCTGCAGACCACCGGCGGCGAAATCGGCGTCAACACCGGCCGCAAGCGCCGCTGCGGTTGGTATGACTCCGTGGTGGCTCGCTATGCCACCCGCGTCAACGGTTTCACGGACTACTTCCTGACCAAGCTGGACGTGCTCACCGGCATCGGTGAGATTCCCATCTGCGTCGCATACGACGTCGACGGCAAGCGCTACGACGAGATGCCGCTGACCCAGTCTGAGTTCCACCACGCCGAGCCCATCTTTGAGACCATGCCGGCTTGGGATGAGGACATCACTGACTGCAAGACTTTTGAGGACCTCCCGCAAAAGGCTCAGGATTACGTCCTGCGCCTGGAGGAACTCTCCGGCTGCCGCATCTCCTACATCGGTGTCGGCCCTGGCCGCGACCAGACCATCGTGCGCCACGACGTTATGGAAGATCAGTAGTCTGAGTATGTGACCCGTATAAGTATTACTTATCTATTTCCCGCCCCGCATTCTGGATGCAGGCTGTCAGCGTATGAATGCTGACGCCGTGCCTCGGAGCCGAGGCGGTTTTCTCATGTATTACTGCAGCAATCTTCCGTGAATATTCCCTGATTACATGCGCAACCTTTACGCCTGTCCGTAGAAATCACCCCCGCGTGGGCGGGGTTCGTGTGCCTAATGTTACGCATGTAACAATGTGACATATTACACTCTCTCGGTGGCGTGTCATTTATAGGGGCTATATCCACAGGTTGCGGGTGTATGCATAATGGTAGTCATGAAACTGTTTCTTCCATGGACTTTTAAGGTTGCTGTGCGGTTTTCCAAATGATCTAAAAGAGATAGCATCTTAAGAGAGTTAACTTACTGTTCCCTGGATTCTCTGACCTTTGCCTGGGGGAGAAGATGTGAGTCGCTCTCAGTTGCGTAAGCCGGATTCCCACTTACGCGGTCACGTGCCCCAGCATGATCACCTCTTACAAGTCTTAAGGAAAGGACTTCTTGGCATGACTAAGAAGAGCACCCGAGCAGCATCTGCAGCTCGCCGTCGCGGCACTTCCTTCGCGGCAGCTGCCTTGTCCGTAGCCCTTGTTGCTCCGTTCGTTCACCCAGTGGCTGTACCGCGCACTGCTGCGGTGGCTCAGGCTGCCGAAATCACCGACGCCGACGGTAACTACATTCCTGCGGATGCCGGGCGAACCAATGACAACGGTGAGGAGGACGGCCTGCTCTATGCCGGTCTTGTGCCGGAGTTTGTGGATGCACAGCAAAATGACCCGCAGTACGTCTTCAAGGTTCCGCATCTAAGGAAGGCTATTTGGAATACCGGTAAGACCCCGGCGGGGGATACAGACGCAGACGGCCAGTACATCCGGTTCCGTGATGAGGCCCTCTACTCCCAGATCGCTCGCATTGAGCTGGTGGGTGTGAATGGTGACCATCAGGGTTCATTTACCAAGCGTGATCCGAAGGGCTCTGAGTGGGGACTGAAGTTCGATGACTCTCGGAACTTTCCCGGCGCATGGGACGTCCCGTATGCGTCCTATATTCAGATCTTCTTGAAGGATGGCAAGAAGATTGAGGATCTTGGCCTTCCGGCAGAGGGTTCGCAGGTTGACTACTACTGGGTTCGCAAGGATGGTCGAATCTTCAATAACTCTGTTCAGCATGTCAACATCGTTGGCAAGAATCAGCTTGCACAAGTAGACGGAGTTCCTTCAAACACCTTCGAGGGCACCGGCGAGAGGGTGTACCACAACGGTATCTCCAAGCAGCTGAAGTATGACCAAGAGAAGGGCTCCATCAAGTCCACTACCACCGCCACGATGGCAGGTAGGAACTTTGGTGGCAACAGCTACTGGAACTGGATTCTTAACGAGTACATCAGCCCTGATGTAGCGAAGCACATTACCGACGTCACGGTGTACAAGTCTGATATGGAAGGCAATCCGCTTCCGAATGCGAAGAAGTGGAAGATGGACTTCGACAAGGAGACAGGGTTCGCGACTACCGCAACTCGCCCCGAACTGTCCTACATCCCACACGGGACCGACATTGACGCAAAGACTAAGGACCAAGTGTGGGTCAACATGAACAGCGTCGTGGGCATCGCAGCTAACGCCACCGGCAGCTTTACCATCGAGTACCAACTCGAGGAAGGCGCTGACAACCTTGCTAATTCCCCGTACGGTAAGCGCATCGACACCACGTCCTGGATCTCGGTGGACTTTACGGACAAGTGGCCTAAGCTTGCGCCGAACGACGAAAAGCAAGACGGCGGTGCTGAGCCGATGCTGCTGAAGAACACGCTCAAGTCCGACTACCTCAACATCATTGATTCCGACGGCGACGGTCTTACCGACGACTACGAGCGTGATCTGGGTACCGACCCGTCGGCTGCAGATACGGACGGTGACGGTGTCCGCGATGACGTCGAGGTGTTAACTGACAATACTGATCCACTGGATCCCAAGTCCTTCAAGCCTGCTGCTCCGCAGCCGGCTAAGAAGGAAGTTCCTCTCAAGCCCGAATCTTTGTCGGGCACCATTACCCGCGAGCAGGATAAGGACACCCAGGGCAAGGACATCCCGCTCCTCGACATCACGAATGCTGACGCCGCACCGGTCAAGATTGTCGCTGTGCCGACCGAGAAGCTGAACGAAGACCAAGACGGCAACCTTAACTATGAGGCTGCTGATGCTATCGGCATCGCATCGCTTGACGACGTCGCAGCAATCCAGAAGGGTAAATTCACCTCCGGGAAGCTCGAGCTTAAAAACGGCACGGAGTACACCCTCGTTGCGGAGTCTCCGAATGGTGAGCGCACCAAGGGCGGCACGTTCCTGGCTACCGAGACCCCGACCGTAGCTACCGAGACCCCGTCCATCGATTCGGTAAAGGTTGATGCCACCAAGGTCACTGTCACGGCTCCTGCAGGCAGCGAGGTGAAGGTGACCCTGCCGTCTGGTAAGGAGGTCACCGCTACTGAGAATCCGGATAATCCGGGTAGCTTCACCGCAGATATTCCTGAGGGCGAAGAGCTCAAGGAAGGCGATGAGATCACGGCTATTGCAACCGAGGACGGTAAGAATCCTTCCAAGCCGGCAACCGTAAAGGTTGAGGCTGCGGACGCATCGGAGCCGGAGACTCCAACCGACCCTGAGACTCCTGGGGCTGATAAGACCTACGGCGTTGACTACCCAGCGCTGGAGAACCTTGCTGTGGACGGCGAGAACGCCACCTCTACGGTTTCTCCGAAGCTGACCCTCAACGGTGAGCCCGTGGATACCTTGCCTGAGGGCATCGCGTTCACAGCAGATACCTCCAACGCCCCTGAGGGCACCAAGGTGAGCTTCGATGAGAACGGTGCTGCAACCATCACCGTTCCGAAGCAGGAGCCAGGCGCTCCAGCTAAAGTTTTTGAGCTGCCGGTTACCGTTACTATCGATGGCGAAGAATTCACCGACACCATCGTTGTTCAGGTCCCAGCTGGTGATGAGAAGCCGGCTCCTAAGGATCTGGTCGTTGACAAGATTAAAGGTCAAGAGACCTGGTCCGATGAGGCCATTGACCCGATTCAGGTTTCTGCCAAGACCGCTGACGATGCGAAGCTGTCCAACCCTACGTACGAGCTTGTCGACGCCCCTGCAGGCATCTCCATCGATGAAAACGGCAAGATCACCGGTACCCCTGCTTATAACAAGGACACCGCGGACATTGTGACCGAGGACGGCAACGCTGTCTACAACGTGACCGTCAAGGTCACCGATGGTGACAGCACCGGTACCCAGACGTTCCCGCTCGTGGTCAAGGACGCCTCCGCGGACTCCGATGATGATGGCCTTACCGACAAGGAAGAAGCTGAAAAGGGTACTGACCCGAAGAAGGCTGACACTGATGGTGATGGTCTGACCGATAAGGAAGAGGTTGACGGTTCCAAGAACAACGGCACCCCGACCGATCCGAATAATGCCGACAGCGATGGAGACGGCGTTAACGACGGCGACGAGGTCAACAACACGGACGCCGACGGCAACCCTGCCCCCACTGATCCGAACAACCCTGATAACAAGCCGACTGGGCCGCAGGTAGCTGTCGACGAGTCCTCGAAGACTCCGGTGGATGCTACCGATAAAGAGCAGTCGACTGGTGTGAAGGTGGAGAAGCCGACGGGCAAGACCACGGTGACCGCTAAGGACGAGGACGGTAAGGGTGTTCCTGTCAAGATTGACCCGGAAACCGGTGAGATTCTCGTTACGCCTGGTGAGGGTGTTGACGGTCCGATTACCGTGACTGTTGAGGATCCGTCCCTGGATGAGCCGGCAACAGTTGAGGTACCGGTTGATGGTCACGAGAAGGACCAGGATGACAATAGCTCTGAGCCTGCGAAGGACTCTGATAACGACGGTGTCACTGACGAGCAGGAGGCTGCTGACGGTACTGATCCGAACGAGGCTGACTCTGATGGCGATGGTCTGACTGATGGTGAGGAGAAGCAGCGCGGTACCGATCCGAACAAGGCCGATTCTGATGGCGACGGCGTCAACGATGGCGACGAGGTCAAGAATGGCACTGATCCGCTGGTGGCCGACTCTGATGATGATGGTCTGAGCGACGGTGAGGAGAAGGAGAAGGGTACTGATCCTCTTAAGGCTGATTCCGATGGTGATGGCCTCACTGATAAGGAAGAGCTGGACGGTTCGAAGAACACCGAGTACGACAACGCGCCGACGGATCCGAAGGAGGCTGACTCCGATAAGGATGGTCTGACTGACCGTACTGAGATCGAAATCGGTACCAACCCGAACGTGGCCGATACCGACGGTGATGGTGTCAACGATGGTGATGAGGTCAAGGCCGGTACCAATCCGACTGTGAAGGATGAGACTCCGGAGGAGCCTGCGAAGGATTCTGATGGTGACGGTATCTCTGATGACCAGGAAGCCAAGGACGGTACTGACCCGAACAAGGCTGATTCTGATGATGATGGCCTGAGTGATGGTGAGGAGAAGGAAAAGGGTACCGATCCAAACAAGGCTGACTCTGATGACGACGGCGCTAACGATGGTGACGAGGTCAAGAATGGCACCGATCCGAAGAACGCTGACTCTGATGGTGACGGCCTGACTGATGGTGAGGAGAAGGAGCTTGGCTCTGATCCGAACAAGGCTGACACCGATGGTGACGGTCTGACGGACGCCGAGGAAAAGGAGCAGGGTACTGATACGACCAAGGCTGATTCCGATGGTGATGGTCTGACTGACCGCACTGAGCTTGAGATCGGTACCGACCCGAACGTGGCCGATACCGATGGTGATGGTGTCGACGATGGTGATGAGGTCAAGGCCGGTACCAACCCGACTGTGAAGGATGAGACTCCGGAAGAGCCTGCGAAGGATTCTGATGGTGATGGTGTCACCGATGAGCAGGAAGCTGCTGACGGTACTGATCCGAATAAGGCTGATTCTGATGGTGACGGCCTGAGTGATGGTGAGGAGAAGGAGCGCGGTACTGATCCGACGAAGGCCGATTCTGATGACGATGGCGTCAACGATGGTGACGAGGTTAAGAATGGTACTGATCCGAAGAACGCTGATTCCGATGGCGATAGCCTGACCGATGGCGAAGAGAAGGAACTGGGCAGTGATCCGACCAAGGCTGACACTGATGGTGATGGCCTGAGCGACGCCGAGGAGAAGGACAAGGGTACCGATCCTGCCAAGGCCGATACCGATGGTGATGGCCTGAGCGATAAGGAAGAGCTGGACGGTTCTAAGAACACTAAGTACGACAACAAGCCGACGGACCCGAAGAAGGCTGACTCTGATGGTGATGGTCTAACTGACCGTACTGAGATTGAGATCGGTACTAACCCGAATGAGGCCGATACTGACGGCGACGGCACCAACGATGGCGATGAGATCAAGGCCGGAACCAACCCGACGGCCAAGGACGAGCCTGATGCCGAGCAGCCTAAGGTCTCCGTCGAAGGAGCCGACACGCCGAGCGCTGTCGATGCCTCTGACGAGGAGCAGTCGACCGGTGTGAAGGTCGAGAACCCGACCGGCAAGACTACGGTGACCGCCAAGGATGAGGGTGGCAAGGCCGTTCCTGCCACGATCGATCCGGACACCGGCGAGATTCTCGTTACTCCGGGTGAGGGCGTTGATGGTCCGATTACTGTGACGGTGAAGGATCCCTCCCTGGATGCGCCTGCAACCGTGGAGGTTCCGGTCAATGGTCATGAGAAGGGCAAGGACGACAACGGCTCCGAGGACACCGGTGGAGTGACCCCGACCGACCCGTCCGAGGAGCCGGCGAAGGACTCCGATGGTGACGGTGTTACCGACGAACAGGAGCTTGCCGACGGCACTGATCCCAACCAGGCCGACTCCGATGGTGATGGCCTGAGTGACGGTGAGGAGAAGCAGCGCGGTACCAATCCGAATGAGGCTGACTCTGATGGGGACGGTGTTAGCGATGGTGATGAGGTCACTGATGGCACTGATCCGCTGAAGGCTGATTCTGATGGTGATGGCCTGAGCGATAAGCAGGAGCTGGATGGCTCTGAGAACGGCGAGTACGGCAATGAGCCGACGAAGCCGACGAAGGCTGACTCTGATGGTGACGGTCTGACTGACCGCACTGAGCTTGAGATCGGTACTAACCCGAATGTGGCGGATACCGATGGTGATGGCGTCAACGATGGTGATGAGGTCAAGGCTGGTACCAACCCGACCGAGAAGAACGAAGCCCCTGAGGAGCCGGCCAAGGACTCGGACGGTGACGGTGTTACCGATGAGCAGGAGGAAACTGACGGTACTGACCCGAACAAGGCCGACTCTGATGGTGATGGCCTCAGCGACGGTGAAGAGAAGGAGCGCGGTACCGATCCGACGAAGGCTGATACCGATGGCGATGGTGTCGATGACGCCCAGGAGATTGAGGACGGCACCGACCCGCTGAAGGCCGACTCTGATGATGATGGCTTGAATGACGGTGAGGAGAAGGAGAAGGGTACTGATCCTCTCAAGGCCGATACCGATGGTGATGGCCTGAGCGATAAGCAGGAGCTGGATGGCTCTGAGAACGGCGAGTACGGCAATGAGCCGACGGATCCGACGGAGGCTGACTCTGATGGCGACGGTCTGACTGACCGCACTGAGCTTGAGATCGGCACTAACCCGAATGTGGCCGATACCGATGGCGACGGCGTCAACGATGGTGATGAGGTCAAGGCCGGTACCAACCCGACCGAGAAGAACGAAGCTCCTGAAGAGCCTGCGAAGGACTCTGATGGTGATGGTGTCACCGATGAGCAGGAGGCTGCTGACGGTACTGATCCGAACAAGGCCGATTCTGATGGCGATGGCCTCAGCGACGGTGAAGAGAAGGAGCGCGGTACCGATCCGACGAAGGCTGATTCCGACGGTGATGGGGTCGAGGACGGCCAGGAGGTCACTGATGGCACTGATCCGAAGAACGCTGATTCTGATGGGGATGGCCTCAGCGACGGTGAGGAAAAGGAGCTTGGCTCTGATCCGACCAAGGCTGACACCGATGGTGATGGCCTGAGCGACGCCGAGGAGAAGGACAAGGGTACCGATACTGCCAAGGCCGATACCGATGGTGATGGCCTGAGCGATAAGGAAGAGCTGGACGGTTCTAAGAACACTAAGTACGACAACAAGCCGACGGACCCGAAGAAGGCTGACTCTGATGGTGATGGCCTGACTGACCGTACTGAGATTGAGATTGGTACTAACCCGAACGAGGCTGATACCGATGGCGACGGCACCAACGATGGTGATGAGGTCAAGGCTGGTACTAATCCGACTGTGAAGGATGAAGCTCCTGAAGAGCCTGATACCACGACCACAGTGGAGGGTATTGATGCGCCGGAGACTGTGAAGCCGAATGGTGAGGAGCAGTCGACTGGTGTGACGGTTAACAATCCGGATGGCACGTCGGTTGCTGCGTCCGATGAGGATGGGGACAAGGTTCCGGCTCGTATTGATGAGGATGGCGACGTTGTTGTGACTCCGTCGGAGGATGTTGATGGCCCGATTGAGGTTGTTATCTCAGATGAGGACTTGCCGAATGGTAAGGCCGAGGTTGAGGTTCCGGTTGAGGGCCACGAGAAGGGCAAGGATGACAATAAGTCTGATGAGCCTTCTGGAACTCCGGAGGATAAGAAGACTGAGGTTATTGGCGCTGATGCGCCGGAGACTGTGAAGCCGAATGGTGAGGAGCAGTCGACTGGTGTGACGGTTAACAACCCGGAGGGCACGTCGGTTGCTGCGTCCGATGAGGATGGGAACAAGGTTCCGGCTCGTATTGATGAGGAAGGCGACGTTGTTGTGACCCCGTCGGAGGATGTTGATGGTCCGATTAAGGTTGTCGTTGCTGATGAGGACTTGCCGAATGGTAAGGCCGAGGTTGAGGTTCCGGTTGAGGGCCATGAGAAGGGCAAGGATGACAACGGCTCTGACATGAAGCCGTCCAACCCGAACCGTCCGTCGACGCCAGGTGAGTGGTGGCCCACGAACCCGACCACCCCGGGTGATACCTCCGGTAACGACGGTGAAGGCGAGTCCGAGGGCGAGGATGCTGAGTCCCACAAGCTCGACGTCAAGCCTGTGACGGAAGGCGACTCTACTGTTAAGGGCACGGCTGAGCCGGAGACTGTCGTCACTGTCACCATCACGGATAAGGATGGCAAGGAGAAGTTCAAGGACGAGCATGTTGACGTCGATAAGAATGGCAACTGGAAGGTTGAACCTAAGGTAGATATCGCTACGGGCGATAAGGCCACAGTGACGAATTCCGAAGGTGACCAGGACTACGAGGTTGCAACCCCGAAGGATTCCTCCGAGCCGTCCATTCCGGGCGAGAAGCCTGGTGAGGAGCCGGGTGAGGGTGGTTTGTCCTCCAACCTGTCTGAGCGTTGCATCAACACCGGTCTGGGTGTCGGTTTGCCGCTGTTGTTCCTGATTCCGGTTGGTCTGGCTTCCCAGCTGGCTATCCCGGGTCTGAAGGACTTCATTGCTCCGATTAACAAGCAGATCGCTGATATCAACGCTCGTCTGCAGATGCAGGCAGGCGTGTTCAACGGCCCGCTGGCGGACCAGATGGCTGGTATCAATGCTCAGCTCAAGCGCTTTGGCGTAAGCGCTGGCTCTGTAGCGCTGGTTGCTGCTGGTGCTCTGGCTATCGGCCTGCTGGCTGATGCGTGTGCACCGGGTGCTGATGAGGAAGGTTCCTCCAAGTAAGAGGAAGTCCGCGATAACCGAGGGCCAGTCGGCCCACGTGGTCGGCTGACACACTAAAGGTCAGTCTGTAACACCGAGCCCCTTTTTCCCACCGATTCCCTGCGGTGAGGAAAGGGGGCTTTGGTGATCGCGTAGGTGATCACGTAGGCGCTACGCGTTAGGGAATGGTGGGGGACGGGGGACGTCGCCAAGCAGCACAGCGTCAAATGTGTGCGATAATTCGAGAATGACTACCGCAGGCGATAACGCAGGCCGCATCGGAACCCCACTCACAGCAACCGCTACCAAGGTGCTGTTGCTAGGGGCGGGTGAGCTGGGCAAGCAGCTGGCAATGGCCTTCCAAAATTTAGGGCTCGAGGTTCACGCCGTGGACCGCTACGCAGGCGCACCCGCACAGCAGCTCGCGCACTTTAGTTACATCGCAGACATCAGAGACCCGCAGAAGGTGTGGGAGCTTACTGAGCGAATCAAGCCGGACTACGTGGTCCCCGAGGTGGAAACCGTGGCGATTGAAGCCCTCGAGCGCGTAGAGGAAGAACTGGGGGCCACAGTGGTGCCTTCCGCGCGTGCGTGTGCGCTGACCCAATCGCGTGAGAGCGTGCGTGGCGTGGCTGAGAGTATCGGCTTGCCTGTGTCCGGCTATCGCTTCGCGGAGTCCCCTGAGGAGCTGCAGCAGGCGGTGGAGGAGCTGGGCCTGCCGTGCATCGTGAAGCCGGATATCACGACCTCTGGCAAGGGGCACGTCCTTCTTAAGGAAGAGGAGGACGTAGAGGAGGCCTGGTCCATGGTGCGCCACGTGTCTTCGGATAAGAAGCGCGTGGTGGTGGAGCGCTTCGTGGACTTTGATTATGAGGTCACGCTCCTGGCGGTGCGCTCCATTGACCCGGCTACGGGCAAGATGGCCACGTGGTTTAGTGAGCCTATTGGTCACCGTCACGAAAAGGGTGACTTGGTGGAGTCCTGGCAGCCCATGGCGATGAGTGAGGATGCGCTGGCGAATGCACGTTCCGTGGCCGCGCGCATCTCCAATGAGTTGGGTGGACGCGGCGTGTACGGCGTAGAGCTCTTCGTGGCTGGCGATGACGTGTATTTCTCCTCCGTCTCGCCACGCCCGTTGGATACGGCGATGCTTACGGACTATACCCAGCGCTTCTCCGAGTTTGATCTGCACGTGCGCGCCATGTTGGGCCTTCCCATTGACGTCACGTTGGTCAGCCCAGGTGCTGCGGTCATTCTCCACGCGGATGCTGAGCTTGACGACGTCTCATATTCCGGCCTCGATGCTGCCATGGCTTATGAGGAAACCGACGTGCGTCTGTTTGGTAAACCGTGGGCGTATTCAGGCCGCCGCATGGGGATGGTGGCTACGACTGCTGAGGATGTTGAAACCGCCCGCGACAGAGCCAACTTAGCGGCTTCTAAGATTACTGTGGGGCTAAAGCATAGCGAGTTTGCTCAGGGCACCTCAGAAACGCTCTCGCCAGACGACGCCCCCGCTACCGACATTGACGTCATCGAAGTCGCCGAGCCCGTCATCGACGTTGATCCCAAACTCACCAGGTCTGCCGACGACTAACGGGGAGGTAGCACTACACCCTTGGGTGTAGATGTGTGCAGGAATTTTTTAAGCGGTTGCGCGGTATGCGCGGCCGCTTTTGTCTTACTCACGGGCTGCACGGCGTGGGGAAGCTGACAAAAATAAGGGAACGGGCGTTCTAGTAAAAGTTGAAGGTTCAACAAACCTTTTTCACCCTTCTTACTGGGGCTCATGTTCACTCAGTGTCCTAATGTCCGCGATGCTGTTCATATTTGGTTGAAATTTGCACATGTTAACCCCTGCTAAAGCTTAGAAAACCTGAGTTGAGAAATTAAGACGAGAGAACTCTAGCTTAATCAGTTTTTCCGAAAACTGAGAATGTCGATATATCAACAACGTATCGAACATCATGACTAACGGCACGATTCAAAGGTGCTACCATGCCGATTTACCTGCAGGTTTTCCGACTTTCCACCGCTATAAGCGAAACTTATAGAAGAATCACCAATCTTGCAGGAACCTGTGCGTGATGATATTCTCCTGAGTGGACTTTAAGAGTAGATCGAGAGTCTGAAGGTGTTTATGCCGGTCAGGGCGGAAATATCACGTCAAGATTTCAGATATTCTCAGCATCCATCCGGACGCTGCGCAGAATAAATTGTAAGAGTTTGCAACATCCGAAGAGGAAACAATGAGTAGATTACGAAACATCTCCAGAGAGGGGTGGATGGTCTTTACCGCAGTGCTGACTGCCATTGCGGTAATTGCGGCCATGGTCGCCGTGCCTGGGATGAAGGCAGAGGCTGCGGAGCCGACTGATTTTACGCCCAACACTTCGCTGGGTAACGAAACTAAGAAAGAAGAATCTGACCCGCAGCATTTCGCTGCGGATTATAACTGGGGTCTGCTTGTTTGGGCAGGCGAACCGGCGGGGCCCGGGTTCAACAACGGCGGAAACAAAGATAATAACGTCGGGTGGGCATGGTGCATTGAGCCGCATGCTAAGACTCCGCTTAATACGTTCGAGAAATATGACAAGAAGAACGCTACGAAGCTTGAGTACGACGCGACCTATCATGACGCCGTGATTAATCTCGGGCGGAAGATGGAGTCTGCAGCTGCTAAGGGGGATAGTAAGTCGGCTGCGAATTATTACGTCTACCTACTGATGTTCATCAATTCGTCGCAAAACCCGAAGCTTTGGCCGGCCAGCACTATCGTGCAAAATGATAAGAAGTATTTTCCGGCGTTTACCGGTTCGCACGAAGAATTTACCCAGCTTACGGGTTATAAGATTGAAGGACTTGTTGATAACCCGAAGCTCGTGAAAGATCCGACTGTAGAGATTGCGCAGCAGCCAGCCGATGCGTATATCACCGTTGTGCATCCCAATAAGAATCGAGCTTCGCGTGCCCAGTCTGTGATTCCGGTAGATCAGCCAGGCTTGCCCGATGAACCGGTTGAGCCGAAGATTTCGACGAATGCTGATTTTGCTAATGGTGCAACTGAGGTTGTTGCTGGTGCGCAGGTCAACGATACGGTGACCTATGAGGGTCTGGTTCCGGGTAAGGAATACACCCTTAAGGCTGAGTTGATTTCTAAGGCTGATGGCAAGAGCGTTCTGGGTAAGGGCGAGAAGACCTTTACTCCGGAGTCTGCTGACGGTGACGTTGTTGTTGAGATCATTGTTGATGAGTCTGTGACCGAGCCGGTTGAGGCTGCGGTTGCTTTCGAGGAGTTGACTTCGGTTGAGGTCAACAAGGATGGCGAGGAGACTCCGGATGCTACTTCGGAGAACCCGAACGACATCGCTGAGCACAAGGACATCAACGATGAGGATCAGACGGTGACCTCTGAGGATAAGCCGGGTGAGTCCACGACTCCGACCGAGCCGACGGAGCCGACGGAGCCGACGGAGCCGACGGAGCCGACGGAGCCGACGGAGCCGACGGAGCCGACGGAGCCGACGGAGCCGACGGAGCCGACGAAGCCTGGTGAGCCGGGTGATGAGTCTGGTGAGCCGAAGATTTCGACGAATGCTGATTTTGCTAATGGTGCAACTGAGGTTGTTGCTGGTGCGCAGGTCAACGATACGGTGACCTATGAGGGTCTGGTTCCGGGTAAGGAATACACCCTTAAGGCTGAGTTGATTTCTAAGGCTGATGGCAAGAGCGTTCTGGGTAAGGGCGAGAAGACCTTTACTCCGGAGTCTGCTGACGGTGACGTTGTTGTTGAGATCATTGTTGATGAGTCTGTGACCGAGCCGGTTGAGGCTGCGGTTGCTTTCGAGGAGTTGACTTCGGTTGAGGTCAACAAGGATGGCGAGGAGACTCCGGATGCTACTTCGGAGAACCCGAACGACATCGCTGAGCACAAGGACATCAACGATGAGGATCAGACGGTGACCTCTGAGGATAAGCCGGGTGAGTCCACGACTCCGACCGAGCCGACGGAGCCGACGGAGCCGACGAAGCCTGGTGAGCCGGGTGATGAGTCTGGTGAGCCGAAGATTTCGACGAATGCTGATTTTGCTAATGGTGCAACTGAGGTTGTTGCTGGTGCGCAGGTCAACGATACGGTGACCTATGAGGGTCTGGTTCCGGGTAAGGAATACACCCTTAAGGCTGAGTTGATTTCTAAGGCTGATGGCAAGAGCGTTCTGGGTAAGGGCGAGAAGACCTTTACTCCGGAGTCTGCTGACGGTGACGTTGTTGTTGAGATCATTGTTGATGAGTCTGTGACCGAGCCGGTTGAGGCTGCGGTTGCTTTCGAGGAGTTGACTTCGGTTGAGGTCAACAAGGATGGCGAGGAGACTCCGGATGCTACTTCGGAGAACCCGAACGACATCGCTGAGCACAAGGACATCAACGATGAGGATCAGACGGTGACCTCTGAGGATAAGCCGGGTGAGTCCACGACTCCGACCGAGCCGACGGAGCCGACGGAGCCGACGGAGCCGACGGAGCCGACCGAGCCGACGGAGCCGACGGAGCCGACGGAGCCGACGGAGCCGACGGAGCCGACGGAGCCGACGGAGCCGACGGAGCCGACGGAGCCGACGGAGCCGACGGAGCCGACGGAGCCGACGGAGCCGACGGAGCCGACGGAGCCGACGGAGCCGACGAAGCCTGGTGAGCCGGGTGATGAGTCTGGTGAGCCGAAGATTTCGACGAATGCTGATTTTGCTAATGGTGCAACTGAGGTTGTTGCTGGTGCGCAGGTCAACGATACGGTGACCTATGAGGGTCTGGTTCCGGGTAAGGAATACACCCTTAAGGCTGAGTTGATTTCTAAGGCTGATGGCAAGAGCGTTCTGGGTAAGGGCGAGAAGACCTTTACTCCGGAGTCTGCTGACGGTGACGTTGTTGTTGAGATCATTGTTGATGAGTCTGTGACCGAGCCGGTTGAGGCTGCGGTTGCTTTCGAGGAGTTGACTTCGGTTGAGGTCAACAAGGATGGCGAGGAGACTCCGGATGCTACTTCGGAGAACCCGAACGACATCGCTGAGCACAAGGACATCAACGATGAGGATCAGACGGTGACCTCTGAGGATAAGCCGGGTGAGTCCACGACTCCGACCGAGCCGACCGAGCCGACGGAGCCGACGGAGCCGACGGAGCCGACGGAGCCGACGGAGCCGACGAAGCCTGGTGAGCCGGGTGATGAGTCTGGTGAGCCGAAGATTTCGACGAATGCTGATTTTGCTAATGGTGCAACTGAGGTTGTTGCTGGTGCGCAGGTCAACGATACGGTGACCTATGAGGGTCTGGTTCCGGGTAAGGAATACACCCTTAAGGCTGAGTTGATTTCTAAGGCTGATGGCAAGAGCGTTCTGGGTAAGGGCGAGAAGACCTTTACTCCGGAGTCTGCTGACGGTGACGTTGTTGTTGAGATCATTGTTGATGAGTCTGTGACCGAGCCGGTTGAGGCTGCGGTTGCTTTCGAGGAGTTGACTTCGGTTGAGGTCAACAAGGATGGCGAGGAGACTCCGGATGCTACTTCGGAGAACCCGAACGACATCGCTGAGCACAAGGACATCAACGATGAGGATCAGACGGTGACCTCTGAGGATAAGCCGGGTGAGTCCACGACTCCGACCGAGCCGACGGAGCCGACGGAGCCGACGGAGCCGACGGAGCCGACGGAGCCGACGGAGCCGACGGAGCCGACGGAGCCGACGGAGCCGACGGAGCCGACGAAGCCTGGTGAGCCGGGTGATGAGTCTGGTGAGCCGAAGATTTCGACGAATGCTGATTTTGCTAATGGTGCAACTGAGGTTGTTGCTGGTGCGCAGGTCAACGATACGGTGACCTATGAGGGTCTGGTTCCGGGTAAGGAATACACCCTTAAGGCTGAGTTGATTTCTAAGGCTGATGGCAAGAGCGTTCTGGGTAAGGGCGAGAAGACCTTTACTCCGGAGTCTGCTGACGGTGACGTTGTTGTTGAGATCATTGTTGATGAGTCTGTGACCGAGCCGGTTGAGGCTGCGGTTGCTTTCGAGGAGTTGACTTCGGTTGAGGTCAACAAGGATGGCGAGGAGACTCCGGATGCTACTTCGGAGAACCCGAACGACATCGCTGAGCACAAGGACATCAACGATGAGGATCAGACGGTGACCTCTGAGGATAAGCCGGGTGAGTCCACGACTCCGACCGAGCCGACCGAGCCGACGGAGCCGACGGAGCCGACGGAGCCGACGGAGCCGACGGAGCCGACGGAGCCGACGGAGCCGACGGAGCCGACGGAGCCGACGGAGCCGACGGAGCCGACGGAGCCGACGGAGCCGACGGAGCCGACGGAGCCGACGAAGCCTGGTGAGCCGGGTGATGAGTCTGGTGAGCCGAAGATTTCGACGAATGCTGATTTTGCTAATGGTGCAACTGAGGTTGTTGCTGGTGCGCAGGTCAACGATACGGTGACCTATGAGGGTCTGGTTCCGGGTAAGGAATACACCCTTAAGGCTGAGTTGATTTCTAAGGCTGATGGCAAGAGCGTTCTGGGTAAGGGCGAGAAGACCTTTACTCCGGAGTCTGCTGACGGTGACGTTGTTGTTGAGATCATTGTTGATGAGTCTGTGACCGAGCCGGTTGAGGCTGCGGTTGCTTTCGAGGAGTTGACTTCGGTTGAGGTCAACAAGGATGGCGAGGAGACTCCGGATGCTACTTCGGAGAACCCGAACGACATCGCTGAGCACAAGGACATCAACGATGAGGATCAGACGGTGACCTCTGAGGATAAGCCGGGTGAGTCCACGACTCCGACCGAGCCGACCGAGCCGACGGAGCCGACGGAGCCGACGGAGCCGACGGAGCCGACGGAGCCGACGGAGCCGACGGAGCCGACGGAGCCGACGGAGCCGACGGAGCCGACGGAGCCGACGGAGCCGACGGAGCCGACGAAGCCTGGTGAGCCGGGTGATGAGTCTGGTGAGCCGAAGATTTCGACGAATGCTGATTTTGCTAATGGTGCAACTGAGGTTGTTGCTGGTGCGCAGGTCAACGATACGGTGACCTATGAGGGTCTGGTTCCGGGTAAGGAATACACCCTTAAGGCTGAGTTGATTTCTAAGGCTGATGGCAAGAGCGTTCTGGGTAAGGGCGAGAAGACCTTTACTCCGGAGTCTGCTGACGGTGACGTTGTTGTTGAGATCATTGTTGATGAGTCTGTGACCGAGCCGGTTGAGGCTGCGGTTGCTTTCGAGGAGTTGACTTCGGTTGAGGTCAACAAGGATGGCGAGGAGACTCCGGATGCTACTTCGGAGAACCCGAACGACATCGCTGAGCACAAGGACATCAACGATGAGGATCAGACGGTGACCTCTGAGGATAAGCCGGGTGAGTCCACGACTCCGACCGAGCCGACCGAGCCGACGGAGCCGACGGAGCCGACGGAGCCGACGGAGCCGACGGAGCCGACGGAGCCGACGGAGCCGACGGAGCCGACGGAGCCGACGGAGCCGACGGAGCCGACGGAGCCGACGGAGCCGACCGAGCCGACCGAGCCGACGGAGCCGACCGAGCCGACGGAGCCGACCGAGCCGACGGAACCGACCGAGCCGACTGAACCGACCGAGCCGACCGAGCCGACGAAGCCTGGTGAGCCGACGGAGCCGACGGAGCCGACCGAGCCGACGGAACCGACTGAGCCGACGGAACCGACCGAGCCGACTGAACCGACCGAGCCGACCGAGCCGACGAAGCCTGGTGAGCCGACGAAGCCTGGTGAGCCGACTGAGCCGACTGAGCCGACTGAGCCGACCGAGCCGACGAAGCCTGGTGAGCCGACCGAGCCGACCGAGCCGACTGAGCCGACCGAGCCGACCGAGCCGACGAAGCCTGGTGATAAGCCGTCCGACAACCCGGATGATGGCGACGGCAAGGACGAGGAGGATAAGGGCAGCTCGAAGAAGTCTGACCTTCCGTGGTGGCTGCTGCTTATCCCGGGTCTGGGCCTGA
The DNA here is from genome assembly GCF_016889985.1 of Corynebacterium sp. FDAARGOS 1242. Taxonomy (NCBI): domain Bacteria; kingdom Bacillati; phylum Actinomycetota; class Actinomycetes; order Mycobacteriales; family Corynebacteriaceae; genus Corynebacterium; species Corynebacterium sp. FDAARGOS 1242. Next base: position 2,730,219 of record NZ_CP069568.1, read on the forward strand.
TCAAGCTCATCATTGACGGCGGAAACGGTGGCCACGACGGTGGCAATGGTGACCACGATGGTGGCGACCACACCGACGTCGTCGAGGAGGGCGGCCGTGGCGACAACCAGGATGAGTCGAACAACGAGTCTGGTGACAACAACGGCCGCGACGACCGCGAGGTCACGGTCTTGGACGCTACTCCGCCGGAGGATGCTGGTCAGACTCTGCCAGAGGACGCCGGCCAGCCGCTGCCGTCCAACGCCGAGCGTGTTCAGATCAAGCACGTGCCGTCCGGTGCGACCAAGCTTGAGCCGGGCATGAAGGACTTCATCAAGTAGTCCGCTCGTAGTGCCGGTCCCGCTCTGATGGGCGGGTACCGGTAGGGGCAAAACTTGGTTTAGGGCGATCCCCTCCAGAGTGAAAGCGCTGGAGGGGATTTCTCATCTATTGTTTATTTAGAAAATTTATTACAAAAGCGTGGTAAGACGTGCATGCAGTTCGTCGCTAAGCGCAGCTGCTGTAGTCAGAGGAGTGATACACAATGGCTGATTCGGAGGAAGGAAACGGCATCCCGGAGTACCCAGCACAGGATTCTGGTGCGAATTCGGATGCGGTAGCGTCGTCGGCTGCGGTGCCGGACGGCGGCGCCCACAGGAAGCCTGACGGTAACGGAAAGAAGGGCGGAAAGAAAGCTCTCTGGGCCATCGTGGCATTGATTGCTATCGTCCTGGTGATCATTCAGCTGGTGGTGTACTTCGGTCGAAATGGCGACGATAGTGAGGGAGACGCGGGTGCGTCGTCGACAGTGGCCTCGGCCTCCGATGAGGCTGCACCAACGACCAACAATGACCCGTTCGTGGATGATTCCGGCGAGCAGAATCAGGAAATTGATGCTGCCCCAGGTGAGTTCCGTGATTTTGGCGCGATGTCGCTGGGCATCAACGAGGAATTCGCGGCGGTGGACCCGATTCAGGTCACCGACAATGGCATGCTGATTCCGCCGCGTGATGTGTCGAGGTTGGGTTGGTACTCGGCCTCGGCTGTCCCGGGTGAGCCTGGCCCGGTGGGCTCCAGCGTGATTACCGGCCACATTAACTACCAGGGCCAGGGAACTGGCTTCGCAGAGAAGTTCACCACTCTGGAACAGGGCCAGGAGTTTGCCGTCTACATCGACGGCGAAGAGCGCAAGTTCCGCGTTACTGAGGCACCATACCGTTTGCCCAAGGGCTCTGGTTTCCCGGACGTTATCAATGACACGGATGGCGAGAACCGTCTGGTGCTGATTACCTGTGGCGGCAAATTTGTTGGTGGTCAGTTGGGCTACGAGGACAACATCATTACTGTCGCAGAGCCCGTAGCAGCGCCTGCCGAAGAGGGCGCTGAAGCACCGGCCGAGGTGCCGGTTGAAGCACCAGCTGAGGCACCTGCTGAAGTGCCGGCGGCTTAGCTGTCGTAGCCGTCTAAGCCGGTGAATGGCTTAGACGGAGGCCTCCTTCAAGCGCGCAATGTGCAGTGCCAAATAGGAGACCTCATCGGGGGTCAAGGTGTCGTCGAGTCGGAGCTCAATGAGATTGGAGACAATCTGGGCGGTTTCGCCGGCATCGGGGTAACGGGCAGAAATAGCGGTGGCGACTTGGCGGTCGTCGGAATCGAGCTGCTTGTGCTCCGCCATGCGCACGAAGAGGTAGCGCAGGTGCGTGATGAAGCGCGCGACGGAGATGTCCTCACTGTTGAGCTCAGTGCCGTTGTGGGAGCCAATCACAGCCAGGATCTGCTGAATAAGGCCCGTCATGCGGTACGTTCCCGACAAGTCGCCGACGGCGAAGCCGGCGTTAACCAGATGGAGGGTAATCGCCACGGCTTCATCGTGGTCTAGTGGCTTCTGGAGGCCATCGTTAATGGCGGCAAGAAGCTGTTGGGCGAGGGTGAAGTCTTCAGCGTAGAGGTGGCGGACTTCTGCCTCTAGGGGATAGGAAACGGTATGACCGCGGGAGACTGCGCCGTGGATGTGATCCGCCAGTGCAACGACGAGCGTGAGCTTGCTGCGAAGTGCTTCCGGCATGTCGACTGAATGCATAGCATCAATGACGAGTTGCACGTATTCGCCGGGAATACCGGCAATCATCGCGGCGAGGTGATCCGGGTCGCGGCCGGAATCCGGAACAAAGACCTTGACGACCTTGTCTGGGGCCACCGGGGTGCCGGGCTGGGCTTGGAAGCCAATGCCGCGGCCGGTGACGATGACCTCCTCCTCACCGCGCCGTGCGAGCACGACGTTGTTGTTGAACACGCGCAAGAGTTGCACAAGGCACCTTTCTGTAGTGGGAGGAAGGCTGAAAAAGCCTGCGACTGGTCCGTGGAATGGACTTGGTCCGGATATGACAAAGCCGGCCACGATGGTGGAACATCGAGCCAGCTTAGTCAGGGTTTGTCTGAAGTGTCCTAGCGGGTGGTGGTGATAACCGTATCGCCCGCAGTGGCGTGCTTGAGACCCGCCGGGGTGACCGCAGACAGGGCCTTGGTGTTGGTTACGGCGAGGACAATGGTGGTGTCGTAGCCGGCCTCACGGACCTTGTCGAAGTCAACGGTAGCCAGCAGCTCACCTTTCTGGATGGTGTCGCCCTTCTTGACGGCTGGGGTGAAACCGTCGCCCTTCATCTTCACGGTGTTGATGCCGATGTGGACGAGGACCTCTACGCCGTCTTCGGTCTTGACGCCGTAGGCGTGTCCGGATTTCATGGCGCTCATGACGGTGCCGCTCACAGGGGAGTACACGTCGTTGTTTTCGGGGACGATGCCGACGCCATCGCCAAGGGTGCCAGCCGAGAAGACTGGGTCATCGATCTCGGCCATCGGGACAACCTCACCAGCAGCTGGGGAAGCAATGTCGGTCGTAGTACCAGCAGCAGGCTCAGCAGCTTCGGCCGGGGCGTCTGCCTTGGTGGCAGTCGCGGTGGCAGCATCTGCGGCGCCAGCACCGGAGCCGGCGCCGGCAGCGTGTGCGCTAGTGGTGCTTGGGGAGGCGTCGCCAAGCGCGGCGTCATCAGCGGTGTTGGCGTTGGTCTCACCGCGCTCGGCAGCTTCGCGTGCGGCCTTGGCCTCAGCGCGCTCTTCCGGGGTGCGGTAGTCGGTGAAGAAGATGAGCAGGAAGGCCACGATGAAGGCCACGGCGATGGAGATGGCGTACTTGGCCATCGGGGTAAAGACCGGGATGGTCAGGATGGAGGTGAAGACGAAGGCATTCGTCGTAATACCGTTCGTGCCCAGGGTCAGCAGGGCCACGGTGAGGCCACCGGCGAAGCAGCCCACGAGCATGCGCGGGTAAATCCTCTTGTAACGCAAGTGGATACCGTAGAGGGAAGGCTCAGAAATACCACCCAGCAGGCCGGCCAGGAGGGCAGAGCCAGAGGTCTGGCGCATCACGGTGTCGCGGTCACGGATGGACAGAGCCAGAACACCCGCGGTGGCGCCGAAGCAGGCGAAGTTCCATGCACCCATCGGGCCCTGGATGAAGTCGTAGCCCAAGGTCTGGATGTTGACCAGCATGAGGGCGTTGAGCGGCCAGTGCAGGCCCAGAGGGACGAGGAACGGGTAGAGCATCGGGATGGCCAAGGCGAAGACGAACGGGGCGTTGTCGTTCATCCAGGACAGGCCCGCACCAATGCCGTTACCAGCCCACACACCGAATGGGCCAATGATGAAGGCGGTCAACGGGATGACGAAGAGCAAGGTCAGGAACGGGACGAAGACCATGTGGACCGCGGACGGGATGATCTTCTGGAAGCCCTTGTAGAACAATGCCGCGACGGCCGCCATGATGAGCGGAACGAAGACGTTTCCGCCATAGTCCTGCAGCTGCAGTGGCAGGCCGAAGATATCGATGGAGCACTGCTCAGCCTTCAGCGTTTCGTTGGTGAGGCACTGTACAGCCGGGTTGTCCTTGAGACCGGTGAACTCCGGGGTAAACATTGCGAGCATGACTGCAGCGGGAACCCAGGGGTCGATGCGCAACTTCTTGCCGGCGTTGTAGGCCACCATCACCGGCAGGAAGAAGAAAACGGAGCGCCACATGGCGTCGACAAAAATCCACGAGGCGGGCTTATCCTCGGCGCGGAAGTCAACGACGCCGATGGCATCCAGCACAGCGGCGAAGGCAATAACCAGAGATGCACCCAGCAGTACGCCGAGGATCGGACGGAAGGAATCCGAGAGGTACTCGAAGAAGGTATCCATCCACGGCAGCTTGCCCTTGGACTTGGCGCGGGCGGCGGCCTTGACGTCATCGTTGGACTGGCCGCTGGACTGGCTGCGGTTCTTCATTTGGGGAAGAGCCTTGATGTGGTCGTACACGGTGGCGACGTCGCCGCCGATGACGACCTGGTAGTTGCGGCCGCCCTGCGGCACAGCACCCATGACCTTGGGGATGGACTCGAGTGCTTCTTTATCTACTTTGGAGGTATCAGCCAGCTCAAAGCGCAGGCGCGTGGCGCAGTGCGTGAGAGAGGTGATGTTCTCCGCTCCGCCGATACCATCCAGGATGGCCTCGGCTGCCGAGCGAACGTCAGTCGACATGAGAATCCTTTCGCAAGTAAAGGGCCTGTGAAAACCACAAAAGACCTAGGCCACAATGGTCCATAGTGAACCATCCCCACGCGGCTACGAGTGGGGAGCCTAGGTCTTGCCCGAAGTAACAATCCTGCTAAGGAGCCTACTCCGAAGACCTCACGGGGGACAAGTCTTTGTGGAATAGCGCACTTTTTGTTAATGGGTGTGCTGTTGTGCAGGGTAGACGTGGTTCGGGGTGTTGAAGGGTTGCGGCGAGGATGGTCATGTTGCCGTAGTGTGAAAGTGTCACTGTGTGCCCTGTGTGTGAGCGGGGGTACACGCCTTCCCTGTAGAGAAAGGTTGCATATGCCCATCACGTCCTCACGTAAATCTGCATTCATTAGCGTCATCGGGCGCGGCTTCGATGACTTGGGCGTTGAGTCTGTGGCGCAGGAACTCGGCGCCACCTTCGCCAAAGTCGATGACTTAGGCACAGAGCTCAGTCAAGTCCTCGAAAACGCCCCGGAGGGCGACCTTGTCCTCCAGGGCACTGGCGTCATGGATTTCGATGCCAAGGCTGCTGCTGCCTTGGGCCTGCCGTTCGTGCTCATCTCTAATGCCCCTGCCCGTACCGCTGAGCTGGCACTTGATCACGCGCGCTCGGTCGGTGCCACTGTCGTGGGTGCGCTGACTGATGTCTCCTCTGTTCCCGGTGCGATTTCTTCCCTGGATGACATCGAGCCCTATATGTCTGCGGAGCTTTTCCAGAAGCAGCTTCTAGATCAGGCTCGTGAGGTTGGCGCCCACATCGTCCTGCCGGAAGGTGAGGATGACCGCATTCTTGAAGCCGCCGATGAGCTCATCAAGGGCAAGGTGGCGAAGCTGACGATTTTGGGTGACGAGAACGTCGAGAAGCGCGCTCAGGAACTCGGGATCGACCTGTCCGGCGTGGACATCATCAACCACCTGGAGTCCCCGCTGGCAGAGGAATTCGCCGCGGACTTTGCGGAGCTGCGTAAGAAGAAGGGCGTGACGCTGGAGCAGGCGCGCGAGACCATGAAGGACGTGTCCTACTTCGCCACGATGATGGTGCACAAGGGCCTGGCTGATGGCATGGTCTCCGGTGCGGCGCACACCACCGCACACACCATCAAGCCCTCCTTCCAGATCATCAAGACCAAGCCGGAGGCCTCTGTAGTTTCCTCCATCTTCCTCATGGTCATGCCGGGACGCCTGTGGGCCTTCGGTGACTGCGCCGTGAACCCGAACCCGACGCCGGAACAGCTCGGTGAGATTGCCATCGTCTCGGCTCAGACCGCCGCACAGTTCGGTCTTGATCCGCGCGTGGCGCTGCTGTCCTACTCCACCGGTACTTCTGGTGCTGGCCCGGACGTCGAAAAGGTGGTGCAGGCAGTCGAGGTGGCCAAGGGTATCGATTCCTCCGTGGCCGTGGACGGTCCGCTGCAGTTTGATGCTGCGTGTGACCCAGGCGTGGCTGCTAAGAAGGCGCCGGAGTCCCCGGTGGCTGGTCAGGCTACGGTCTTTGTTTTCCCGGACCTGGAGGCCGGCAACATTGGTTACAAGACCGCACAGCGCACCGGTGGTGCCCTAGCTGTGGGCCCGATTCTGCAGGGCCTCAACAAGCCGGTCAACGACCTGTCCCGTGGTGCGACCGTTCCGGACATCATCAACACGGTAGCTATCACTGCTATTCAGGCAGGGGTGAAGTAAATGGCGTACGTACTCGTTCTGAACTCCGGTTCTTCCTCCGTCAAGTTCCAGTTGGTGGATCCGAATAGCTCGGCTACTGATACTCCGTTGGTGTCCGGCCTGGTTGAGCAGGTTGGTGAGCCGCAGGGCGCGGTGACCGTCAAGACCGGTGGTGAGGAATACAAGGAAGAACTGGAGATTCCTACTCACTCCTTCGGCCTCGACCGCGCCTTCAACATCATGCACGAGCACGGGGTGGGCCCTACGGACGTGGAGGTCATCGCCGTTGGCCACCGTGTTGTTCACGGCGGCCGCCTGTTCAGTGAGCCGCAGCTCATCGTGGACCAGATCGAGTCCATGATTGAGGACCTTATTCCGCTCGCCCCGCTGCACAACCCAGCGAACCTGGACGGCATCCGTGTGGCCCGCAAGCTGCTGCCGGATATTCCGCACGTGGCGGTCTTCGATACGGCCTTCTTCAACGGCATGCCGCCGGCTGCAGCGCTCTACGCCATCAACAATGATGTCGCCTCGCAGTACGACATCCGCCGCTACGGCTTCCACGGAACCTCCCACGAGTTCGTGTCACAGCAGGTGCCAAAGCTGCTCGGCCGCGACCCGGAGCATACCCACCAGATCACGCTGCACTTGGGCAATGGTGCTTCCGCCGCAGCTATCCGCAACGGCCGCCCGATTGATACCTCGATGGGTCTGACCCCGCTGGCTGGTTTGGCCATGGGCACTCGTTCCGGTGACATCGACCCGGGTATCATCTTCCACCTGTCGCGTCAGGCGGGTATGTCCATCGATGAGATTGACAACCTGCTCAACAAGCAGTCCGGTGTGAAGGGCATTGCGGGGGTCAATGACTTCCGCGTGCTGCGTGAGCGCATCAACAACGAGGACCAGGATGCCTGGCTGGCCTACAACATCTACATCCACCAGCTACGTCGCTTCATTGGTTCCTACATGATTGCGCTCGGCCGTGTGGATGCTATTACCTTCACTGCTGGTGTGGGCGAGAACGATACTGAGGTCCGCCAGGATTCGCTGTACAACCTTGACATGTACGGCATTGACTTCGATAAGGAGGCGAACTTGGTGCGCTCCAAGGAGCCGCGCATGATTTCGACGGCTGAGTCGCAGGTCAAGGTCTTCGTTGTTCCGACGAACGAGGAGCTGGCGATTGCCCAGAAGTCCGCAGGTATCGCGGCCATGGCCCGGGAGGCTGGCTTGTACTAGGCCTTCTGGGGGTACAGCACGTACCGCGGCACACCGCTAGAAGAGAGTGACTGGACGGACCTTGTTGGCGAGGTCCACCAGCGCGTAGCGGTGGCGGGAGAAGGGGGCCTGACGGGCCAGCGCGCGCAGGGTATCGGCGAGGCCATAGCGCAGGCCGCGTTGGGTAAAGGGGAACTCGAAGAGGTCGTTGGGGGAAGCTGCGGCATCGAGGTCGGCGTCACGTAGGAAGGTGAGGGCGGCCGAGATGACGGCGATCTTGATTTGTAGGAAGCGTGGCTCGTTCTGCGGAATCTCCTCCAAGCGGCGGGCGGCGCGGCGGATGCGGGACTCGGACAAGTCGTGGACGATGAGCTGCAAAATCGTGGTAAGGCGCGCCATGCGGTGGTGGCGCGAGGCGTTCGGCACTTTATCCAGTGTGGCCACGGCCAGCTCCACTTGGTGTTCGGCGCGCAGCTGGCGGGCCAGGCCGAAGGCAGAGGAGACCGTCGTGGGGTTGGTAGCCCACACGATGCCGTAGAGACGCATCGAGTTGAATCGCAGATGAGCAGGATCGTCGGTGACGTGGTCCCAGATACCGGGTTGGTCCTCAAAAGCCTCATTCGGCAGATCCGCTAATGAGGTGGTGAGGTTGGCGCAGGCGCGGGCCACGGAGGCATCGATTAGCGCTGCTTCTGAATATCCTAACTGTTGGAGGATCAGTTCATTGACTGCGCCAATGGCCAGTTTTGGTGCGGCTTCACCAGGCAGGATGTCGAGAACGTAGGCGAAATGAGCCTGGGCGTCGCGGTACTTATCCAGTAGCAGTTCCGCCACGCCGGAGTACCAATGGAAGCGCCAATCGTTGTCGAGGCGGTCTTTGATGGAGGCCAGCCATTCCCGGGCTTGGCCGATGTAGCCCAAGTCAATCATGGCGCGCACCACGCCGAGGGGGATTTCCGCGGACTCCTCGTACTCGGGAGTTTGCATGGCCTGGCGGAGGGTTTCTAGGGCTTCCTGCGGCTCGGTGTAGGAAGAACCCTGGAGGAGGGAGGCGCCGACGTCGGAACGGATGATGAGCGGGGCAGGTAGTGCGGAGACGACCTCGGGGGCGGTGATGCGGACGGTGCGGTCGATGCCGTCGATAAGCTGGTCCGTGCGGAAGACCAAGTGCTTGGTGCCGAAAGTCGTACGTTGTGGGGAAAAGACCGAGTGCTGGGCTGGGTGCTGGATGCCATCGCGGAGAGCAATGACCTCACGCAGCACGCCGAAGAGCTGATCGCGCAGCTCAGATACGGAACGAAAACGCTTGTCCGGATCCGGGTCCGTGGCGCGCAGCAGCAGGCGGTAGAAGGAAAGGTAGCGGCGCAGGAGCGGCTCCTCGGTGGGGGAGGGGAGACCCGGCTTGTACACGCCATCTTCCACCGGAAGCTTGAGCACTAAGCAGGCGAGAGTGCGGCCGATGGTGTAAATATCGCTGGCTACGGACGGGCCCTTGGTGGCAATCTCCGGGGCCTGGAAACCTTGCGTGCCGTAGATGTGGCCAAAGGCGCCGATTCCGGAGACAGCGCCCAGGTCAATGAGTTTGACCTGGTCCTCGGTGACGATGATGTTGGAAGGTTTGAGGTCGTTGTAGACCACGCCGCGGGCGTGCAGATAATCCAGCGCGGGGAGGATTTCCAGGATGTAGGCAATCGCCGTGTCGACCGGGAAGACGTCATCCTCCTGGTGGTTGCGGCGGTTCTTGAGGGAGGGGCCGCCGACGTATTCCATGACGATGAAGCCGCCGGGTACGCGAGGATCATCGATGAAGTTAAAAATCTTGACGATGTTCGGGTGGGTAATATCCGCCAGGAACTCGCGCTCCGATTCCGCCGTGGCGGTTTGCTCGGCGGAGTTCTCGGCCTGCATGCCCTTGAGCACGACGATGCGTCCGGAGACAAAGTGATCGTTGGCCAGGTAAATCCAGCCCAGGCCGCCGTGGGCGAGGACGCCGAGGATTTCGTACTGCTCAGCCACCATGTCCCCGGGCTTCAGTTGCGGCGGGGCGATGCGCGGTGAGTCTTCCGGGTCAATGAGGGCATCCTGCGGGTTGCCGGGTACCACGAAGGGCAGCGTGGCCATGCCATCGGCTACCTCGCGGTCGGTGCGCTTGGTGGTGCGGCGCTGGCGGAAGGTGTCAATTGCGCGGCGGCGCGATGCATGCGAGGGATCCTCGGCCTTGCGGCGGTCACGCAGCTGGCCGAGTTCCTCGATGAGGGCGGCGATGTTATCGGAATCGACGAATTCGCCGTCGCCTGGTGTGGTTTTGCCTTGTTTGGGGTCGCTTGGTGTGGCGCCGCGGGATACCTGGCTGGTTGGGGTGTCGTCCTCGTCTTCGTCGTCAGCGAAAGGATCGTAGGGCACGGCGGCGGTGGCATCGTGTGCGTCGGTGAGGTTGCTGTGGGGGCTTTGCGCGCCGTCGGTGCTGGTGAAGCCTGAGCCGTTCCCTTCGGCCTCTTCTCCGTCTTCGTCGTCGGCGAAGGGATCGAAGGGGACAGCCTCCGTCGCGTCATTGATGTCGTTGTGGGCAGCCGTGGGCTTAGGGTCCGGATCGTGGTCCTCAGGGGTGAGGTGGTCGAGCTCATCCTCGGTGAAACGGTGGCTCATGGGCGTGCCTCCTTTGCGGATGCGTCCTCGGTGGCGGGCGGAGTTTCGTTGAGGTACTTCGGCTCGGGGAGCGTGGGGCGCTCCATGTAGTCGCCCAACCAGGAGTAGAAGAGCTTCAGCCACGTGCCGTCCGAGCGGATGCGCTCCAGAGTGGAATTGACCTGCCGGATAAGTGGGCGGGAATCATAGGACGCATCGGGCTTGCGCACGGCCACACCATAGCTCTGGGTCTCCAAGGCATCGCCGACGATTTCTGTGTAGGAGTCTTGGGCCAGCATGCCGGAGAGCAATGCATCATCGACCACGATGCCGTCGGTTTGACCAAGCTGCAAGGACATGAGGCAATCGCCCCAGGCGCGGGTCTCCAAAATATCGGCTTTCGGCGCGTGCTTGCGGATGGCATTGACCATGGTCGAGCCCTTCGCCGCGCACAGAGTGAGACCGGCGGTATCCGCCACGGAATGAATACCGGAGTTCTTGAGCACGAGCAAGCGGGCATCCGTTTTCATATAGGGGATGGAGAAGGCGACTTCGCGCTGGCGCTGCGGGCTAATCGTCATTGTGCGAATGACCATGTCCACCTGGCGGTCATTGAGGGCCTTGGCGCGGTCGGAGGCTTCCACGAAGCGGAAATCTACCTTGGAGGGATCCCCGAAAATGTCGCGGGCGATTTCGCGAGCGATGTCCACCTCAAAGCCGCGGAGTTCACTAGTGGCGGTGTCGCGGTAGCTCAGCAGGTTATTCGAACGGTCCACGCCCACGATGAGACGGCCGCGTTTGATGATCTCCGGCACGCGTTCCTTGGGCGTTTTATCATCCGGACGGTAGGAGCCATAAGGCTCGGCCTCGCTCTCCGTGTCGGCTTCGCCCGCGCCGGCAGGCTCGATAATGGCATCTTCCGGCAGTGGTGGGCCGGGCGTGGAATGGGTATCTGCGCTCGTGGACAGTACCGGTGTGGGGGCAGTGGTGTGGGTCGATTCGCAGGCACTGAGGCTGAGGGAGAGGGTAACCAGCGGGATCGTCGCGAAGCACAGGCGTTTCATTAGAGGTACTCCTGCAGACGTGGACGAATGCCCAGCCACACCGCGATGATGGCGCCGAACGTGGCCAGTGAGACACCGGTGGACACCAAGGTCATGGCGTTGAGGCCCTGCATGAGGTACTCGCGCATGGACTCGCGGGCTTCGTCGATAAGGAGCGCCAGCGAATTGTCCACGGCGTTGAAGGCACTCGCGGCGGTCGGTTCCCCATCCGGGTCGATGGCTGTGGCTTGATACACAGCGGTGTCGTAGTTACCCGTGGAGAGGCTGTCCATGAAGGCCTCATGGGTGACGGCCCAGTCTTCCACTGCTCGCTGCGCTTGGGGGATAAGAGCGGGGTTCGAATCCTCGCCCAGCGCTTGCTCATAATCTCGCAGCGCATGGTTGACGGAATAGACCGTGGAATTGAAGTGCACGGACATATCTTCCTGGGAGGAACGCAGGACCAGCGCGAGAGTCTCAGAGGTGCGCATCTGCTGGGCTTCGATCCGGGAGGCGGTGAGGGAATCCCAGGGGCGCGAGACTGTCTCGAATCCCTGGTGGCCCGAGGCCCACGTGGCAAAGTTCGCAGCGGAAGCCCACACGAGGGCGATGAAGAGCAGGCTCGTGGCCAGCACGAACCCGCGGTTTAGGCGGCGACGGGTGAGGCGCCACAGCCACCACTGCGCCAAGCCCAAGAAGATGAGTGCGGCCACAAGGCCGGAGAGCGGTACCCACTGCGGGCGGGTGAGGCGCTGCTGCTGATGGGTGACCTTTTCCGAGGTCAGGGTGAAGAGCTCCGCGGCGGCAGGCAGAATGCGCGTACGCATGAGTGCTGAGGCATTCGACATGTACGAGTTCGCCACGGCGTTGCCCGCGCGGTGGTTGACACGAGCTTTCTCCACGAGGGCGGTGTAGACGGGCAGCTCACGCTGGATGAAGGTGACGAGCTCGCGCACGCGTTCATCATCGGCCGAGGAGCCCACGACGGATTGGGTTGCGGCTACCGCGGCGGCGTCGATGGCCTCGTTGTAGCGCTCGCGGTTGCCTACCGGCTCCACGCCGGCTTGGACGAAGCCGGTGGTGGCCACCGTATCCGCTAGGGAAAGGTTGGTGTAGAGGTGGTGGGCCGCATTCGACATGGGCTCCGTGGAGGTCAGCAGGGCATCGAGATCATCGTGGCGCGCGGCCGACGAGGAGGACATGGAAAACCCTGCTGCGGCTAGGGCCACCGTGAGGATGAGCGTGAGGGTGAATAGTTTGCCCGGGGTCGTGGCGGCGAAGCTATAGAGACGCCGGACCAGGCGCGCCGGGCCGGCGAAGGAGTTCATGGCCAGCTGGGTGGGGCGGCTAAACGCGGGCGCGGCAGGTTCGGTGACATCATCGAGCCAATGATCGCCCCACGATTCGGGGGAGTGCTCGCGCAGTTCGGTGGCCGGGCCGGTCATTCCCTTAGGATAGCGCCCTTGATCCCAAAGTGGGTATAGATTGGAGGCATGTGTGCACACGTAAACCCAGAAATTTCCGGCGACGGATGGGCCGAAGGTCCGGGCGGGGTGCCCGTGTGGGGCAAATTCGGGGCAGCGGGACTTTTCCTCGTAGCGGGCAACGAGGTGCTGCTGCAGCATCGCGCCACGTGGACCAACAACGGTGGGACGTGGGGAATCCCGGGCGGAGCGCGCGATAAGCCGGAAACTGCCGAACAGGCTGCGCTGCGTGAGACCGAGGAGGAAACGGGCGTGGCTGCGGCGGACGTGGAGGTCCTCGAATCCATCGTCACCGCGGGACCCTTCGCTGGTGGGTGGACCTACACCACGGTGTTGGCGCGTACGGTGACAGGCCAGCGCTTGCACACTATTCCCAATGAAGAATCCGCCGAGCTGCGGTGGGTACCGTTCGACCAGGTAGAAGCGTTGGAGCTGATTCCGCCTTTCCGGGAGGCGCTACCGCAGCTGGTGGCACGCTATGGCGAATTGAGCGGCTAAAACAGGCATGTGGCAGGAAGCTGTGGCACGCTGTAGGTCATGATTGAAGTAGCCGGACTGACAAAACAGTATAAGTCTGTTCGCGCCGTGGATGACCTCACCTTTCAAGTAGAGCCGGGCCAGGTAACCGGCTTCTTGGGGCCAAACGGTGCCGGAAAGTCAACGACCATGCGGATGATCCTGGGCCTTGACCGCCCCACAGCGGGCACGGCCTTGGTGCATGGCAAGCACTATCGTGAGCTCAAGCACCCATTGCGGGAGGTGGGCGCGCTTCTCGACGCTAAAGCGGTCCACGCCAACCGCTCCGCCGCTAACCACTTGAAGTGGATGGCACAGTCCAACGGTATCCCGACCTCCCGCGTGGATGAGGTGCTGGGGCTCGTGGGACTTTCCAATGTCGCCGGTAAGAAAGCCGGCGGCTTCTCCCTAGGTATGGGCCAGCGCCTTGGCTTGGCCGCGGCATTGTTGGGCGACCCAGGTGTGTTGATCCTGGATGAGCCGGTTAACGGCTTGGACCCGGAAGGTATACGCTGGGTGCGCTCCCTCGTCCGCGCGCTTGCTGCGGAAGGCCGCACGGTGCTCATTTCTTCCCACCTCCTGTCGGAGATGGCGCAAACTGCGGATCACCTTGTGGTCATTGGGCGT